>JBJBEO010000001.1:0-2581549 GCA_047284725.1 Synechococcus sp.
CACCCTTGTGGATACCGAGAAAATGGCGATCGATGAGATCAATGCCGCTGGCGGTATTGAGGTTGATGGCAAGAAATACAAGATCGAAACCATCGTTGAAGACGGTGCTTCTGATTGGCCCACCTTCGCGGAGAAGTCGAAGAAGCTGATCGATCAAGATGAGGTTCCTGTCGTCTTCGGTGGCTGGACTTCGGCGAGCCGTAAGGCCATGCTCCCTGTCTATGAATCGAAGGACGCCTTCCTTTACTACCCTATTCAGTACGAGGGTCAGGAGTGCTCCAACAACATTTTTTACACCGGTGCAACGCCGAACCAGCAGTCGGAGCCTGCCACCAAATTCATGTTCGAGAAGTCGCCTGCCGCTGGCAAGCCCTTCTTCCTTGTGGGGTCTGATTATGTGTTCCCACGCACCTCCAATACGATCACGATTGAGCAGCTGAAGTCACTGGGTGGCGAGGTTGTTGGTGAGGATTATCTACCTCTGGGCAACACCGAGGTGGCGCCGATCATCGCCAAGATCAAGGAAGCTCTTCCCGATGGCGGTGTGATCATCAATACCCTGAATGGCGACCAGAACGTTGCCTTCTTCAAGCAGATTCAGGATGCCGGCATCACCCCTGCCAATGGCTACTACGTGATGAGTTATTCCATCGCGGAAGAAGAGATCAGCACGATCGGACCGGAGTTCCTTGAAGGTCATTACGGTGCCTGGAACTACATGATGTCGATCGACACTCCGGCGTCGAAGACGTTCGCAGCCGACTTCAAGGCCAAATACGGGGCTGATCGTCAGGTGGCTGACCCTCAGGAATCGGCCTACAACATGGTCTACCTGTGGAAGATGGCCGTCGAGAAAGCCAACAGCTTCGACGACGACAAGGTGCGTGAGGCTCTTGTTGGCATCGAGTTTGATGCTCCTCAGGGGCCTGTGAAAGTGATGCCGAACCATCACCTGTCCCAGCGTGTGCGCATCGGTGAGATCACCGCTGACGGTCAGTTCAAGATCCTCGAAGAGACCGATGGCCCTGTTTCGCCTCAGGCCTGGAATCAATTCGAGCCCAGTTCCAAGGGATACGCCTGCGACTGGACCGACGCTTCCAAGGGTGAGAAGTACAAGCTCTGATCGCTTGGTTGAGGCCCGTCTCGGGCCTGATTTTCCTCTGGAGGGGTCCTGTCTGGGACTCCTCCTTTCGTGGTTTGTCTGACCGCCTTCTCCCCCAACGTTCGTGCAACTGCTTTTCGAAAGCCTGTTCAACGGGGTGGCCATCGGCTCGGTGCTGTTGGTGGCTGCCCTCGGATTGGCCATTGTGTTTGGCCTGATGGGTGTGATCAACCTCGCCCACGGCGAGCTGATCATGCTCGGTGCCTACACCACCTACGTGGTGCAGCTGATCTTCAAGTTGCCTGCGCTTCAACCCCTTTACGACAGCTACGTGCTGATCGCGATTCCGATCGCGTTCGTCAGCAGTGGTGTGGTGGGGATCTTGCTTGAACGCACCGTGATTCGCCGTTTGTACGGCAATCCCCTTGAAACACTCTTGGCGACCTGGGGTGTGAGCCTGATCCTGCAGCAGTTTGTGCGCAGTGTTCCTCTGGCCCAGGCCGCTGGTGTGATTGTGGCCTTGCTGCTTGGGTTTGGCCTGCCGTTGCTGTTGCCTCAGGCTCTGGTGCAAGGTCCGCGCGCCCGGTGGATTCGGGCTGGCAGTTGGGGCGTTTCTGCGCTGGTCGGTGTGATGTTTGGCAACGGCCTGGCCTCGCAGGTCAGCCGCATCGCCCGTGCCACCTCGCGCAACGTTGATGTGACGGCGCCCAGGTGGATGCGCGGTGGGCTGGAGTTTGCTGATCTCACCTTTCCGGTGCCCCGCTTGGTGATCATCGTGATCACGCTCGTGGCTGTGGTGGGCGTGACGGTGTTCCTTAACCGCAGTGTGTGGGGGATGCGCATCCGCGCGGTGACCCAGAACCGCGAGATGAGTGATTGCCTCGGCATCCCCACCGACACCGTCGACGTGCTCACCTTCGGCATTGGTTCCGGATTAGCCGGCGTCGCTGGGGTCGCCGTGTCGTTGCTGGGCTCCGTGGGCCCCAACGTGGGCACCTCTTACATCGTTGGCTGCTTCATGGTTGTGGTGCTGGGAGGTGTGGGCAATCTGCTCGGCACGGTGATCGCCTCCTTCGCCATTGGTTGGCTCACCGATCTGATCGGTGCTGGTCGTCTGCTCACCCTCTGGCCCGGGATGCCTGCTCCCCTCGAACAGCTGGTCAGCTTTTTTGCCACCACGAGCATGGCTCAGGTGATGGTGTTCACTCTGATTGTGGTGTTCCTTCAGTTCCGTCCGTCGGGTTTGTTCCCGCAGAAGGGACGCATGGTGGAGGCCTGATCCGATGTTCCACACGCTCCAACAACGGCGATGGCCTCGGCTGCTGCTCTGGGTTGTGCTGATCGCTGTGATCGTGGCCGCCCCAGCGGTGCTGCCGACCTTCAGGCTGAATCAGCTGGGGATGTTCCTTTCGCTGTCAATCGTTGCTCTCGGCATTGATCTGATCTGGGGTTTCACGGGTCTGCTCAGCCTTGGTCAGGGCATTTTTTTCGCCTTGGGGGGCTACGCCGCCGGCATGTATCTGCAGCTCAACAGCTCGGCAGAGCACCCCAATGGCATCCCTGAGTTTTTCAGCCTCTATGGCGTGGATCGGTTGCCGTTCTTCTGGGAGCCCTTCCGCTCTCCGGTCTTCACGCTGATCGCCATCTGGTTGATTCCCGCTGTGCTGGCTGCAGTGCTGGGGAATCTGGTGTTCCGCAACCGCATCAAGGGGGTGTATTTCTCGATCCTCACCCAGGCGGCCCTGCTGGTCTTCTTCAATTTCTTCAACGGCCAGCAGAAGCTGATCAACGGCACTAATGGTCTGAAGACCGATGTGACGCAGCTGTTCGGACAGATGGTGGGCTCCGCTGAGATGCAGCGGAGCTTCTACTGGTGCACCGCCGCTGTGGTGATCCTGGCCTGGCTGTTCGTGCGCTGGGTGGTACGTGGTCGTTTCGGAGACGTGCTGATCGCCATTCGCGACGACGAACCCCGGCTGCGCTTCACCGGCTTCAATCCCACGCTGTTCAAAACCATCGTCTTCGCGATTGCGGGTGGATTGGCGGGGATCGGTGGCGCCCTGTTCACGGTTCAGTCCGGAATCATTTCCCCACAGGAAATGAGCGTTCCCAAGTCGATTGAGATGGTGATCTGGGTGGCTGTTGGCGGCCGCGGCACCCTGGTTGGCGCCATCTTCGGCGCCGTGGGCATTCAGTTCGCTGAAACGTTCGTGAGTGAGGTCTGGCCCAAGAGCTGGCTGTTTTTCCAGGGGGCTCTCTTCATCCTGGTGGTGACGGCCCTGCCGGAGGGGGTGATCGGTTGGTGCCGTGGGGCAGGGCCAGAGAACTGGATCAATCGTCTGGGATCTGGGCTCAATCTGTTTGGCCAGGCGTTGATCCGTTGGGGGCAGAACCTGAACCATCGCTTCCCAGCGCCCAATGGTCTCAGTCGCCTGGGCGACTGGCTCATCGGCCAGGGCCAGGGGCTCAACGCGTTGGGGATCGTTCGTCGCAGTGCCACGTATCCCCGTCTCGATCTTGAAGGCCACGAGGAGGTGCAGCTATGACGATGCCTCTATTGGAGTTGCGTCAGATCACCGTCAGTTTTGACGGCTTTCTCGCTCTGAGGGATCTCAACCTGAGCCTTCAGCCTGGAGAACTGCGGGCGGTGATCGGGCCGAATGGGGCCGGTAAGACCACCTTCCTGGATGTGATCACAGGCAAAACATCTCCCACCCAAGGTGACGTGGTGTTCAAGGGTCGCTCCCTGGTGGGGACCACGGAACATCGCATTGCCCGGCAGGGCATCGGCCGCAAGTTCCAGAGTCCTCGTGTGTTTGAAAAGCTCAGCGTTCAGGAGAATTTGGCGCTGGCGGTGAGTCGGCCCAAGCAGCCCTGGGATTTGCTGTTTCGGGGCCTTGATTTCGCTCTTCGCGATCGTGTGCATCATCTGATGAGCATCGTCAATCTGCAGCAACGTGCCACCTGGCCGGCCGGGGCTCTCTCCCATGGTCAGAAGCAGTGGCTTGAGATTGCAATGCTGGTGGGTCAGGATCCTGATCTGCTCCTGGTCGACGAGCCGGTGGCTGGTCTCACCGATGAGGAGACCGATTTCACTGCCGAGCTCCTCAAATCGTTGGCGGGGCATCACACCGTACTGGTGATCGAGCACGACATGGAGTTCATTCGCCGTCTGGAGAGTCCGGTGACGGTGCTGCACCAGGGCCATGTGCTCTGCGAAGGAACGATGGATCAGGTCCAAGCCAATCCACGGGTGATTGAGGTGTATCTCGGAACCACGGAGGAGGAGAACGGATGACGGAACTTCTGGAGATCCGCGGTCTGAATACTTATTACAGCGAAAGCCACATCCTCAGAAACGTCGACCTCACCGTGAGGGGCGGTGAGATGGTCTGCCTGATCGGTCGCAATGGTGTGGGAAAAACCACACTGCTGAAGTCGTTGATCGGTTTGCTGCGTCCCCGCCGCGGTGAGATCGTGTTCGATGGACAGGGTCTCGACCGCCATGCTCCTCACCAGCGCGCCCGTGCTGGCCTCGGTTATGTGCCGCAAGGTCGGGAGATCATTCCCCAGCTCACGGTGGAGGAAAATCTCCTGCTGGGAATGGAGGCCTTGCCGGGTGGGCTGGGCCGCAACCGGCGCATCGATCCGTTGGTGTATGAGCTGTTCCCGATCCTGAAGGAGTTTCTGCCTCGCAAAGGTGGTGACCTCAGCGGTGGGCAGCAGCAGCAATTGGCGATCGCCCGGGCCCTGCTCGGCAAGCCCAAGCTGCTGTTGCTCGATGAACCCACCGAAGGGATCCAGCCCAACATCGTGCATGACATTGAGATCGCGGTGCGGCGGATCATTGCCGAGACCGGCATTGGCGTGTTGCTGGTGGAGCAGCACCTGCACTTTGTGCGTCAGGCCGATCGCTACTACGCCATGCAGCGGGGTGGAATTGTTGCCAGTGGGCCCACCAGTGACCTCAGCCAGTCGGTGGTGGATCAGTTCCTGAGCGTCTGACGACAAGATGCGCATCGGCTTGGTGCTTGCTCTCAGATTGGCCAGGTTGTTCTGTCTAGTGGTCCGTTCGCAGGAGTTCCTCCCAAAGCTCCTTGGCCTCCACGGCCGTTGAGAGGACCTGGTGGTTCACTGCGCTCACCATGCGGCAATCAAGGCTGTTGATCAGCAGCCAGCAGTCGTCCGCTTCGGGTGTGGCTTCGATGGTTGCTTCACGGGCGATGCCTCGTTCCAGCATCTGCTGGCGCATCACGCCTGGCAGGCAGCCGCTGCTCAGGGGTGGGGTGAGCCATTGCCCCTCACGCCGCACCAGCAGGTTGGCGGTGGTGGCGCAGCACAGTTCACCGGTGGTGCTCAGCAGCAGGCCTTCATCGGCGCCTTGCTCGACCGCTTCCCGGCGGGCCTGAATCGCCTGGCCGTAGGCGAAGGTTTTGCAATGGCTCAGCTGGCTGCTGGCATTGCGCCGTTCATGGCGACTGATCCAGGTGCGTACGCTGCTGAAACGCGGTGTGTGGTGGCTGAGGCTGAACCAGAAGCGGTGCCGCGTGGCGTCGGGTTCATCCGTGGGCCATTGGATCCCTCTGGCCTCAGCACCATCGCGGCTCCAGTTCAATCGCAAGGCTCCATCCCGATGGCTGGTGCTGCATTGTCTGTCTGGGTTGACCGTGTCAGTGTTGCGCTCGGCCCGCATGATCGCTTCGCGTAGCAAGGGGTCGAGTTGCTCCAGGCACGGCGGCGGAGCCATGCCCAGGGTTTGTGCACCAGCTCGCCAACGTGCGTGGTGCGCCTCCAGCAGTTGCGTTTCACCCGCGCGAATCAACACGGTTTCAAACACACCGTCGGCCAGCTGCAGGCCGCGGTCGCTTAAGGGGATCCTGAGCTCTGAGGGCTGACCCCACCGACCGTCAATCCAGGCGATTGTGCTCGTCATGCCAAGGCTTCCAGTAAGGGCAGCAGTTTCCAATCGAGTTCGTCGGCCTCCGCCTGGGGGTTGGAGTCGGCGACGATGCCGCAGCCGGCATGCACCCGCAGTTGGTTGTCTTTGCGCAGCACTGTGCGGATGAGGATGTTGCTGTCGAAGCGGCCGTCCCAGTCGATCCGCAGCAGGGAGCCGCAGTAGGGCCCCCGGCTGCAGGGTTCCAGCTCGGCGATGCGTTGGCAGGCCCGCAGTTTGGGGGCACCGCTGATCGACCCCCCCGGCCAGCTTGCCTCCAGCACATCCACCCAGGTCTTGCCCTCCCGCAGCTGCCCGGTCACCACCGAGGTGAGGTGATGGACGCGGGCATAGCTTTCGAGCCCCACCAGTTGGGGCACTTGCACGGAGCCTGGTGCGCAGGCCCGTCCCAGGTCGTTGCGCAGCAGGTCGACGATCATCACGTTCTCAGCTCGGTCTTTGCTGCTGCACACCAGTTCAGCGGCGTTCGCTGCGTCGCGGATCGGATCGCCGTCGCGTGGCCGGGTGCCTTTGATTGGCCTGGTTTCGACGCGTCCGTCGGCTTGCACTTCCAGGAAGCGTTCGGGGGAAGTGGAGAGCAGGGCCTCGCCTGAGGCGTCTCCGGCGGCGACGACGAGGCCCGCAAAGGGTGCAGGACAGCGGCTCCGCAGGCGCTGAAACAGGGACAGGTTCGAGTGCCCTGCCTCAATCGGGCTGTCGGCGCAGGCGGTGAGGTTGGCCTGGAACAGGTCGCCGCTGGCGATCAGTTCGCGGATCCGGGCCACCCCGCCGGCGAAGTCATCGCGGCTGGTGCGGCGGGTCCAGGTGGTGTTCAAGGGCGGGCGAAACACGCGTTCGCGTCCGAGTCGTCCCGGTGCGTCCTTGGGATCTCTGGCGTTCGCAGTTCCTTCGCTGCTGGCCAGAGTCGTGAGCCATGCCGCTATGGCGGCATGGCGTTCGTGGTTGATGCCTTCCAGCCACACCTGTTGTTTTTGCAGATCGAAGCGCAGCACCGGGTCATGGCGGGCGATCCAGAGGCTGGCCATGGGATCGCTGCGCCAGGGGTTGCCTGGTTCTCTCCAGGCGGCAGCGTCGTAGCTGAGCCAGCCGGTCCAGTGCCCTGGTGTGAGGGTCCGCAGCGTGGAGAAAGGATTGCGTGCATTCGCTTCTCCGGGTAATCCACGGCAGCAATGTTGTTCCACCGGGTCGGCGGCCAGGGTGATCCAGCGGCCCAGATCACTGCCGTCGCCATCGAGCCAGACCAGACCCGCTTCGCCCCATTGCGCAGCCATGGCTGCGGCGATCCGGGCGGGTTCCATCCAGGGCAGGACCTGACGGGTCGGTGTCGCGGCTGCAGCTGGGTCGTTCAAGGGCCTGGACTGCACAGGTCTGGACGGCCAGCAGCACGCAGGGCGTCATCGCGGATCCGGCAGCTGTCGCAGACGCCGCAGGGTGTTGCTCCGCCGTTGTAGCAACTCCAGGTTTGATCAATCGGCACCTGCAGGCGCAGGGCTTCTTCCACGATGGTCTGCTTGGTCCAGGTGACCAGTGGTGCCCAGAGTTGGGGGGCCTCGCCTTCTCGGCCCACCTTGCTACTCAGGTCGGCCAGGGTCTGAAAGGCGGCCAGGTAGTCGGGCCGGCAGTCGGGATAGCCGGAGTAGTCGACGGCATTGACTCCCAGCACGATGCGATCAGCGCCACGGGCTTCCGCCAGGCTGAGGCCGATGCTGATGAACACCGTGTTGCGTCCGGGTACGTAGGTGCTGGGGATCACCCCTTCCTCCACCCCCGATTTGGGGATGGCTTGTTGGGTATCGGTGAGGGACGAGCCACCCCAACTCGCCAAATTCACCTGGATGGTGTGGTGTTCGACAAGACCCAGGGTGCTGGCAAGGGAGGCGGCGGCTTCGAGTTCCCGGCGATGGCGCTGACCGTAGTCAAACGACAGGCCGATCACGCGATGACCGGCCTCAATGGCAAGGGCTGCAGCAGTGGCTGAATCCAGTCCACCCGAGAGCAGGGCAATTGCGGTTGGATCGGTCATGCTTGGCATTCTGTTGCCGCGCGGGTCATGGCCAAGGGTGGTCTCAACGCACCACGTTCTTGGTGTGCTCGTTTGCAGGCCGTTGGGCTGTTTGGTTCCGTTGCGTTCGCAGTGGTTCCTGCCGCGCAGGCCATTCCCCGTCTGGATCTGAGCGGCTACCCCGCACCGGAGCCAGGTATGCAGCGCTGGGTGATTCAACCCTCAGGGCTGTTGCCCAACAGCTCTGATCCCCTGGTCTCTGCGAACCCCCATGACTGGCGGGTGCAGTTAATGGTGGGTCAGGAGGTGGAGGTTGATTGCAACAACACCCGGCTGTCGGGGCCTCCCTTGCGCATGCAGCGTCTGCCTGATGCTTCCGGTCAGGCTTTGTTTGTTGTCAACGGGCCGTTGGTCGTCTTGAGCACGCGGATGGCGTGTCCGGCTGATCAAGCGCGTCAACGCAGGTTTCTCACCCTGGGTGAGCAGCCTTACCTGGTGCCCTACAACCCTTCCGTCCCGATCGTGGTGGATCTGCCGAAGGGGGCTGACTTGCGCTGGCGGATTTGGAAAGCTGAGACGACGCAGTTGGATGGAGTGAAGCTCTGAGCGAGCGCTTGGCTCAACGCACCTGCAACCATTTGTGGCTCTGCAGGCTGAGGCGCCACTGGGGGTGCCCCTGGGCGTAGGCAATTGCCAGTTGCTGGCCTTCGTCGCTTTGCCAACCCGGTTGCAGCAGCCAGCTGGCTTGCGGGGACTGGGTTGCGACCACGTCGGCGAACAGCAGATCGTCGGCTTCATGCACCACCACCTTCAGTTCATGGCAGGCGCTCAGGAGCTCAGCCCTGGGTGGTTGATGTCGTTTGGGAGACAGAGTGATCCAGTCAGGAGATCCGCTGAGGGGATCGACACCGCTGGTTTCGATGTGCACCGGGAGCTTGCAGGTCTGACGGATGGCCTCGGTCAGGGCATTGAGGTTGTGGTGCAGCGGTTCGCCGCCGGTGATCACCACAAAAGCAGCACCGGCCTGCTCTGCCTGGGCTGCCTGAGCGGCCAGGTCTTCGACCCCTTGCAGGGGATGGGCATCAGCAGGCCAGGAGTGCTTGGTGTCGCACCAGCTGCAGCCCACTGTGCAGCCCGCCAGTCGGATGAAGAAGGCACTGCGGCCGGCATGGAGCCCTTCCCCCTGGAGGGAATGGAAGGTTTCCACCACAGGCAGCAGCTGGTTCAAGGGCTAGTGCTGGCTGTTGCTTGCCCGGCCTGACGCAATGCTTCACTGGGGCTCGAGGGCAGCCGCTGCTGGGCGGCTTCGATCAGGCCGCGGAACAGGGGATGGGGGCTGCCGGGCCGCGACAGGAATTCAGGGTGGTACTGGCAGGCGGTGAAGAAAGGATGGCCGGGAAGTTCGATCAGTTCCACCAGACGGCCGTCTGGGGAACTGCCGCTGATGCGGTAGCCGGATTCGAGGAACAGGTTGCGGTAAGCGTTGTTGAACTCATACCGGTGGCGGTGGCGCTCATACACAACGGCATCGCAATAGAGCCGCTCGGCCATCGACCCTTCGGCGATGCGGCAGGGATACACGCCAAGGCGCATCGTGCCGCCGAGATCCACGACATCCTGCTGTTCGGGCAGCAGGTGGATCACCGGATGGGACGTCTCGGGATCGAGCTCGGCGCTGGATGCACCTGAGAGACCGGCTTGGTTGCGAGCCCACTCGATCACCGCTGTCTGCATGCCCAGGCACAGGCCCAGGAAAGGGACCCGCTGCTCGCGGGCCCAGCGGATTGCCGCCACTTTGCCGTCAACGCCACGGTTTCCGAAGCCGCCTGGCACCACCACCGCATCCATCCCCTTGAGCAGGACATCAGCGCCATCGCTTTCAATCTGCTCCGCACAGATCCAGTGCAGATCCAGGGAGGCGTCCTGGGCGATGCAGGCGTGTCGCAGGGCCTCCACTACGGAGAGGTAGGCGTCGTTGAGCTGCACGTATTTGCCGACGAGGGCCACCTTTACGGTGGGACCGGGGTTGCGCAGTTTGTGCACCAGCTGGGCCCAGCCCGCCATGTCGCTGTCGTGGTCCTGCAGCTGCAGCACATCCAGCACTTCGCGGCAGAGGCCCTCCTCCTCCAGGGTGAGGGGCACGGCATAGATGCTGTCGGCATCCAGCGACTGGATCACGGCCCGCTCTGGCACACCACAGAAGCCGCCGATCTTGCGCTTGAGCTCGTCGTTGATCTCCCGGTCGCTCCGGCACACCAGCACATCGGGCTGAATGCCGATCGAGCGCAGCTCCTTCACCGAGTGCTGCGTGGGTTTGGTTTTCAGTTCTCCGGAGGTGCCGATATAGGGCAGCAGTGTCACGTGGATGTAGGCCAAGTCGTTGCGGCCCACGTCGCCGCGGAATTCGCGGATGGCTTCAAGAAAGGGCAAGGATTCGATATCACCCACCGTGCCGCCGATCTCGGTGATCACCACATCGGCGCCGGTGTTGGCGGCCACCCGGTGAATGCGTTCGCGAATCTCACCGGTGATGTGGGGGATCACCTGGACGGTTCCGCCGTTGTAGTCGCCCCGGCGCTCCTTGTTGATCACCGATTGGTAGATCGAGCCGGTGGTCACGCTGTTGAGGCGTGACATGGCGGTGTCGGTGAACCGTTCGTAGTGGCCCAGGTCGAGGTCGGTTTCAGCGCCGTCTTCGGTGACGAACACCTCACCGTGCTGGAACGGGCTCATCGTCCCTGGGTCCACATTCAGATAGGGATCCAGCTTCAGGATCGAAACGCTGTAGCCCCTTGATTTCAACAGGCGTCCAAGGCTGGCGGCCACGATCCCCTTGCCGATGCTGGACACCACACCACCGGTAACGAAGACGAACTTGGCCATAACTTCCAGGGCGTGTCTTCAACATACCGAGCACCCTCAAGGTGTCCCCGCCGGGGCGGTCGCTATCCCTCCAGCAGGCTGCGCAGCATCCAGGCGGTTTTCTCATGGATCTGCAGGCGTTGGGTAAGGAGGTCGGCGCTGGGTTCATCCCCCGCGGCCTGCACCAATGGATAGAGGCTGCGGGCGGTGCGGGCGACCGCTTCATGGCCCTGCACTAGTTCCTCCACCATGGCAAGTGCCGCTGGCTGCTGGTCCGCCTCGGGGATCGAGGCCAGCTTGGCCAGGGTGCTGCCGCCATGGGGTGCCAGGACCCCGAGGGCGCGGATGCGTTCGGCGATCACGTCCAGAGCGTTCCAGAGCTCGGTGTACTGCTCCATGAACATCAGATGGAGCGTGTTGAACATCGGCCCGGTCACGTTCCAATGGAAACCGTGGGTTTTGCCGTAGAGCACGTACGTATCGGCCAGGAGCCGAGCCAGGCCATCGGCGATCTCCTGTCGCTGGGCTCTCGGGATGCCGATCCCGATGGCTGACGTGGTGGACATCGCTGCATCTCCGCAGGGGTGCCCCTGCTTTAGCCATGGGTTGCGGCTTGGTGCAGTTGCGCTGTCACCACCTCATGTTTCGAGGCCGAGGATGTAGTCACGCACTTTGCTGCGGCGTTGGGGCTGACGCAGCTTCAGGAGGGCGCGGGTTTCGATCTGACGCACCCGTTCCCGTGATAAGCCCATGCCTTCGCCGATCTCCGCCAGTGTGCGAGGCGTGTCGTCCTCCAGTCCAAAGCGTCGCCGGATCACCTCCGCTTCCCTGGCTGTGAGCTCGCTCAGCAGGTCCTCCAGGTCGTCGTGGAGGGCGTCGCGGGTGAGCAGTTGTTCCGGGGTGGCGTGGCCATCCTCCAGCAGGTCGCCCAGTTGGGTGTCCTGGTCTTTCCCGACGCGCATCTCCAGCGACACCGAGCGGGGCACCCGCATCAGCGTCAGCCGCACCGTCTCTTCGCTCACCCCCAGTTCTCGTGACAGATCACTCAGCGAAGCAATCCGCCCTTCATTGGCGGCGATCTCCTGCTGCACCTTTTTGATCCGGTTCAGCTTCTCGGTGACATGCACCGGCAGTCGGATGGTGCGGCTCTGGGTGGCAATGGCGCGGGTGATGCCCTGGCGAATCCACCAGTAGGCGTAGGTGCTGAAGCGGAAGCCCCGGGTGGGGTCGAACTTCTCCACCGCCCGTTCGAGACCGAGGGTGCCTTCCTGCACCAGGTCGAGCAGTTCCAGGCCGCGCTGCTGATATTTCTTGGCAACGGTCACCACCAGGCGCAGGTTGGCCTGGATCATGCGGTCGCGGGCCCGGCGCCCGTCGCGCAGCCGTTTCTGCAGTTCGCGGCTTTCCAGGGGGCTGTGCTCCGACCAGATGCCGTAGCCCTCCCGCAGCACCGTGGTCAGTTCCTGCGGGGTCAGGCCCGCTGCTTTGGCCCATTCCTGCCTGGTTGGCCAATGGCAGAGGTGATTGGCCTCCCGTTGCTGCAGTTGTTCGAGCTCCAGCAGCCGTTGCACCGGTGGGTGCTCGCTGGCCAGGGCCCGCTCCTCTTCCAGCAGTGCCTCGCGGCTGCGCACCTGGCGGGAGAGCAGAACCTCTTCTTCGTTGGTGAGCAGGTCAACCCGGCCGATGTCCTGCAGATACAGGCGCAGCAAGTCGTTGCCGCTTCCAGTGCGGACGCGGGATGGACCCGTCGATCGCGTACCGGTGGCCAAAGGGCTCCCCGTGGACTGCCCTCAGGGTTCCGCTGCTGCTGCCAGAGCGGTCGGAATGAACCGAATCTGTTTCGGTTTGCAGATCGTCGGTTCAGCCCTCCTCGTCTGCGTTGGGATCAACCCAGGTGCTGGCCACATGCAGTTCCTCCAGCTGTTTGTCGGCCACACCTGCCGGCGCGGCTGTCATCAGACAGCGGGCCTGCTGGGTCTTGGGGAAGGCGATGGTGTCGCGGATCGACTCCTCGCCGGCCAGCAGCATCACCATCCGGTCGATGCCGAACGCCAAACCGCCATGGGGTGGGGCGCCCATGTCAAGGGCTGCGATCAGGAAGCCGAACTGTTCCAGGGCTTCCTCCAGGGGCAGACCCACGGTCTGCAGCACCTGGCGCTGCAGGGCTGACTCATGAATACGCAGCGAGCCACCGCCCAGCTCCAGCCCGTTCAGCACCAGGTCGTAGGCCTGGGCCCGTGCGCCGGGCAGGGTGTCGGCCCACTGGGAGGCGTCATCGCCCAGGTCGGTGGTGTTGGGGGCGCAGAAGGGGTGGTGCAGGGCCTCGTAGCGGTTCTCATCGGTGTTGAATTCGAACATCGGGAAGTCCACCACCCAGAGGAAGTTCCACTGGTCGTTGTCGCGGTCGGTCTTGACCATGCCCAGCTCCTTGGCCAGGTACTGGCGCACGCGATCGAGGGCCTTGTTCACCGTGGCCGTGTCGCCGGCGCCGAACAGCAGCAGGGTGCCCGGTTCAGCGCCGGTGCGGCTGAGCAGTTCCTGCTTCTGCTCATCGCTGAGGTTGTCCTTGATGGCACCGATGGTGTCGATCTCGCCGCCATCGCGCACCCGGATGAAGGCGAGGCCACCGGCACCGGCTTTCTGGGCCTCGCTGAACACATCGCCGCCGGGCTTGATCCGCACGTTAGAGAGAGCATCGTTGCCACCGGGCACGGCGATGCACTTCACAGCGCCGCCGGACTTCACGGCACCGCTGAACACTTTGAAGCCCATGTCCTTGACGATGTCGCTCACGTTGGTGAGCTCCATGCCGTAGCGGGTGTCGGGCCGGTCGGTGCCGTAGCGCTCCATGGCGTCGTGCCAGGTCATGCGCGGGAAGGGTCGGGGCAGCTCGATGCCCTTCACGGTCTTCCAGATGGCGCAGATCAGCCGTTCGTTCAGAGCGAGGATCTCCTCCTGATCCATGAAGCTCATCTCCATGTCCAGCTGAGTGAACTCCGGCTGGCGGTCGGCGCGCAGGTCTTCGTCGCGGAAGCAGCGAGCTACTTGGTAGTACTTCTCGATGCCACCCACCATCAGCAGCTGCTTGAACAACTGCGGTGACTGGGGCAGGGCGAACCACTCACCGCCGCAAACGCGGCTGGGCAGGACGTAATCGCGGGCGCCTTCCGGCGTGGAGCGGGTCAGCACCGGGGTCTCCACCTCGATGAAGCCTTCGTCTTCCAGAAAGCGACGGGCGGTCTGGATCGTCTGGGCCCGCAGGCGCAGGTTGTCGTTCATGCGCTTGCGGCGCAGATCCAGATAGCGGTGGCGCAGGCGCAGTTCTTCGCGGGTGTTCTCTTCGTCGTGGATTGACACCGGGAAGGGCAGATTCCCTTTCACGGCGTTCAGCACCGTGATGCTGCTGGCCAGCACCTCAACGGCGCCGGTCGCCAGCTTGTCGTTCAGTGATTCAGCAGGGCGGGCCCGCACCTTCCCCGCAACCTGCAGCACGGTTTCGCTGCGCAGGTGCTCGGCGACGGCAAAGGCCTCGGCTCCCAGATCAGGGTCCACGGTGATCTGAACGGTGCCGCTGCGGTCGCGCAGGTCGATGAAGATGACCCCACCGTGGTCGCGACGTCGATCCACCCAGCCGCAGAGCTGCACCTGCTCGTCGATCTGTTGCTTGCGCAGGTCGCCGCATCCGTTGCTGCGCATGGGAGCCGTCGAGGAGTGATGAGAGGCGAGTTTCCCACAGGACCCGTCAGGTGCTTGATGCGTTGTTCCGTTCAGCGGCTGCGTCGGTAGAAGGGGCGCTTCACAACGGTGGCCGGCTGCCGCTTGCCTCGGATCTCGACCGTGAGCGTGTTGCCCACTTTGGCCAGGGCCGTTGGCACGTAGCCCAGGCCGATGCCTGCTTCGAGACTGGGGGACCAACCGCCGCTGCTCACCTTGCCCACCACCTGATCCCCATCGAGGATCGGATAGTCGTGGCGGGGGATGGCCCGGCCTTCCAGTTGCAGGCCCACCAGCCGCCGGCTGCTGCCCTGCTCCACTTCCTTTTCCAGTGCTTCCCTGCCGATGAACGACACGGGGTTCTCCAGGTGCACCAGCCAGCCAAGACCTGCCTCCAGAGGACTCGTGGAGGTGTCCATGTCGTGCCCGTACAAGTGCATGGCTGCCTCCAGCCGCAGACTGTCGCGGGCGCCCAGCCCGCAGGGGGTGACTCCCTCTTGCAGTAGCCGGCTCCAAAGCTGACGGCCGGCCTCGCGAGGCAGCAGCAGTTCAAAGCCGTCTTCACCTGTGTAGCCCGTGCGGGCTGCCAGCACAGTGGTGTTTGTGGAAGGCAGGGTCAGCAGGCGTTGCCCAAAGCGGGGCAGTTCGTTGAGGTTGCTGCCGCTGATCTGCTCCAGCACGGCCTGGGCTTCTGGACCCTGCAGGGCCAGCAGCACGCCGTCGCCTTTTTCGTCGCTGATGGTGAGACCACTGCCGCTCAGTTGCTGCTCCAACCAGGCGCGGTCGCTGTCGGCGCAGGCGGCATTGATCACGGCCAACACCGTGCTGTCGCCCATGTCGTAGACGATCAGATCGTCGAGGATTCCCCCGGTGTCATTGAGCAACACCGTGTAGCAGGCCTGGCCCGGGCCGATGCGATGCAGATCGGTGGGCACCAGCCGTTGGAGGGCGTCCTTGGGGTTCGGCCCGCTGAAGCGCACCACGCCCATGTGGGAGATGTCGAACATCCCCACGCGTTCGCGCACGGCGGCATGTTCGGCGAGCAGCCCCGAAAACTGCACGGCCATCTCCCAGCCGGCAAACGGCACCATGCGTCCCCCGGCTGTCTGGCAGAGGTCGTGAAGCGGGGTGCGTTTGAGATCGGTCACAGGCCGCGATCCAGTGGTTCGGATCCTATGGACTCAGTTCGCCAGGGTGGGAAACGGAAGCAAAGCCGCAGATTCAGCCTTGTGCGTGGTGCCTTCGCCTGCACGTCATTACGTTGAGCGTCCTCTTCTTCAACCTTTTTGTCGGAGGCCTGCTGCCACAACTGCCACCACTGCACTGCCTCCACCAGCGGTGCGACGGGGCCTTTTGTGGGTTGGTGCCGACTTCGTCGTCTGCCTGTGCATGCTGAGCTGGCCAGGGTGGCCTGGTGTCCTCACTGGACCGCGCGACCGCCGGCGTTGCCCTCCTTGGGGGTGAAGGACACCGTGTTGCCGCCGACTGGTCTGCAGTTGGAACTTCACGGTGCAGAGGCCGATTAGGCCTGCTGGGTTCAGGGAGGAAGCCTAGAATCCTTGTGGGTGTTCTTGCTCATTTGTTGCGTGAGTCACACAGGTTGGCGTGAAGGCGCGTGAATGATGAAGGAAGAACACAACGGCCACTCGTCCTTGCTCTCTGCGCGATCGCTACCAACACCCGATGAGCTGTTCGCTGACCACAAGGACGGTGATGACCTCAATGTTCCGACCGGCGGCTTGATCTATCGCGCCGGTGATTCCGTTGAGTGTGTCTACGCTCTGCAACGCGGCATGGTTGAGTTGAGCGCTGCCGGGGTGACGGGAAGGCAGCGTTATGGTCCAGGCGAGATCTTCAGTTATGAGGACCTGGCTGGTTCGCAGCAGGTCCATAGCCACGATGCCATCGCACTGACTCCGGTTGCGGTGGTGCGTTTACCACGCGGGAGCTTTGTGGAGCTGATCCTTCGCCATCCCACCATCGTGCTGGCTTTGTTGGAGCGACAGCACAGCCGACTGCGTGAGCAGCGACTGGCGTCTCGTCATTACTACTGATCAGTTCTCGTTCCCGTGCAGCAGCATCAGCAGGCTGCGGGTCACCTTGCTGGCGAGCACACTGCTCACCCCGGTGGAATCGAGCTGTGGGGCCAGTTCCACCACGTCGGCAGCCATCAGTGCATGCTCCTGCAACACCTCCACCAGCGCGGCGAAATGGTGCCAGAGGAATCCGCCGGGTTCCGGTGTGCCGGTGCCAGGCATCACGGCTGGATCAAACCAATCGAGATCCACCGTGAGATAGATCGGTTGATGGCGATGGGGCTGCAGGGCGGTGCGCAACGTGGCGGCGAGTTCACGGCCGCTCTGATCAGGGCGGTGATCGATTCGGCGCCGGGTTTGTTCCAGCTCGATGAATTCGTCGCGGGTCCCGCTGCGGATTGCCAGCTGCAGCAGATCTCCGCTGGGCAGCACCTCCAGGCAGCGGCGCATGGCGCAGGCATGGCTGTGGCGTGCTCCCAGCCACTGGTCGCGCAGGTCGGCATGGGCGTCTAGTTGAAGCAACACAAGGTCGGGGTGGTGCTGGGCCACGGCGGCGACCGCTCCGCTGCTGATCGAGTGTTCACCACCCAGCATCAGCGGTTTGAGACCCAGTTCCAGCACGGTGCTGGTGGCCTGTTGCACCGCTTGCACCACCGGTTCAGGTGCGCCGAAGGGAATGTCAACAGCGCCGAGATCGGCGTAGGCCAGATCGTCGAGGTCCATCCCTAGCTGTGGGCAGTAGCCCTCGAGGCCATTGCTGACATCGCGGACCGCAGCGGGGCCGAAGCGGGTGCCCGGGCGGAAGGAGGTGGTGCCGTCGTAGGGCACGCCGAAGAGCCCAACGCGGCAGCCGGCTGGATTTCGACGGGCGCCCATGTAAATCGCCCCTTCCCGGTCGAACACCTGGTCGAGCGCGATGGTTGCGTGGTTGGTCATCAGGTCAACTCCCGTTCCACAAAGGCCGGTACGGCATCGAAAGCGCCTCGTTGCCACCGGGGGCTCCAGATCTCGCAGCCCTCTGCCACCGCCGCGGCCCGATCCTTCTGGGGTTGGAGGTAACGGGCGCGATCAGTGGCGGCGAAGGTCCAGCTCCACCAGCCGCTGGGATACATCGGTACCCATCCATACAGGGGCGCGGCGTGGCCAAACAGCTCCCGGATCAGCTTCACCGTGTCGATGTGAACCTGACGAAAGGCCTCCGGGGATTCGCTTTGCGTTGCGAAGACGCCACCGGGTCTGAGGATTCGTTTGCAGTGGCTGAAAAAGGCACGGTTGAACAGGCCCTCCGCAGGGCCGGCGGGGTCGGAGCCATCCACCAGCACCACGTCGTAGGAGGCCTCCTCCGCCTTGGCTGCCCAGGCGATGCCATCTCCCACGTGCAGGTGGAAGCGGGGATCACGCCAGCAGCCGCCACCGATGCCGGGCAGGTGCTCCTGGCTCAGTTCTACCACCCGGCCATCGATCTCCACCATGTCGAGGTGCTCGACACCGGGGTGACGCAGACACTCCCGGGCGGTGCCGCCGTCACCACCTCCGATCACCAGCACCCGGGCGATCGATGCTGCCGAGCAGAGGGCCGGATGCACCAGGGATTCGTGATAGTGCCGTTCCTGTCGCTCAGCCGTCATCCAGCAGCCATCGAGCAGCAAGCCTTTGCCGTAGCGGTTGCTTTCGATCACGGTGATCCGCTGGAAGGAGCTTGTTTCCTCCACCAGCACCCGCCCCTCCAGGCCGTAGCGCACGCCTTTGTGGTGTTCATCGATCCAGCCGCCGCTGGGCTGGGCTGCGCTGCTCATGGGCCGTTGTTGCTCAGGTCGTTGCGTCTTCCAGCTAAAACCAGCGCCGGTCAGCGCATGGCAGAACCCTGAGCCTGGGGTCAGCATGGCGTCAGCTGCAGACATCAATGCATGGGATGGCTGCAATGGGTGCTGTCGTTGTGTACGGATAAGCGAGAACTGCTGGATGTGACCTGTTTCAACCATCCAGTCGCGATGCAAGTGTCATGGGCTCCCTTGGTGCGAGGTGGCTCGAATGTCTGCACTCACCGAGCTCAGATCAAGCAAAGCCTGAGTGGCTCGCAACTCGTGTTCAAGACCACTTGGGCTGCTTATCTCTTTTGCAGTGTGTTTATGGCCGTTGGGCTGATTCTTCTACTTGCTTTTTTGACTCAGTTGATGGCGGCCCCAGGGGTGAATGCCGGCATGGGTCTCTTGGGGCTGGTTTCGTGTGTTTTTTTCATCGCGGGATGCCTGTTGCTTGGCTGGTTCCGCCGCAGGGAGTGTTGCTTCGAGCCAGTCTCCGGCCGGTTCATGCAGGCCAGCAACGTGCACGATTTGCGAGATGTGCAGGCCATTCAGTTGATTCGTGAAACAGTGCGCAGCGGCAACAGCGGCAGCACGTACAAGAGTCGCTACTACAGCTATGAACTCAATCTGGTGCTGCGCGATGCCACGCGGTTGAACGTGACTGACCACGGTTCCTTACGGGTGATCCGAGCGGACGCGGAGCTCCTGGCTCACTACCTATCGGTTCCTGTATGGGATGCCATTGACTATCGGATCCCTGAGGCTGCAATGAAACGGAACCTCGAGGCCGAGGGGCTGGGCCGCAATCTGTTTGGGTGATCAAGCCCCTCGTGTTGGACTCACCAAATCACCAACCGGGCGTGAGCTGGCGTTTGACGCCTTCGTGGGTCATTTCGATTTCTGCTGCAGCTTGTTTGGCCTCGTAGATGGCCCAGGTCTGCAGGCAGACAATCGCAAGAACAAGGAATCTCAGCACCAGAGGTAGGTGTTTGATTTTGCTGCAACACTACCCATGGTGGAGCGAGTTGTCTGTGTCGGTGAATGCAGCGCAATGGTTCGCTCACCCATTCCGGTCGACTGCCAGGGTGGGCGCATGGCCCAGGACCTGCCCGTTAATGCGCGCTTGGTGATCCCTGCTGCTGAGTTGCAATGGCGTTTTTCCAGAGCCTCGGGACCCGGGGGGCAAGGCGTGAACACCACTGACTCCCGGGTGGAGTTGGTGTTCGATCTGGAGCGTTCCCGAGTGCTGGGGGCCTTTCGGCGCCAGCGGCTGCTCGATGCGTTGGGTTCAAGGGTTGTTGATGGTTGTGTGCGGGTGGTGGCGGCGGAAGAGCGCTCCCAATGGCAAAACCGTCAGCGTGCTTTGGTGCGGCTCGGAGATCTGTTGCGGGATGGGTTGAAGCCACCGCCGCCGCAACGCAAGCCCACCCGACCGGGCCGTGTAGCTGTGCGTCGCCGTTTGGAGGCGAAGGGGCGTCGAAGTGCACTCAAGCAGTCGCGTCGTCAGCGACCTTCCATGGAGGAGTGATGGCCAATGGATGGATCGGACATGGCGCAGGGTTGTGCGCCTGATTTCGCTTGAGAAAAGTGCGTGCCTCTGCAAACCCCGTGCTGATGTGCAGGCCCGTGACGCTCATCGCTGAGCGCTTCGCTGCTTGGCCGCAGAGCTTAAGGCTGTTGTTCTTCTTCCCGGATCGCCGCCTTGGCTTGCTGCCATAGGCCCTCCAGCTCGTTGATGCTGCGGCCTTGGAGATTGCCCCCAAGGGCTGCTTCCACGCGGGAGAAGCGGTTGAGAAAGCGTTGATTCGTGCCCGCCAGGCCGGATTCCGGGTCGATTCCGCACCAGCGCGCCACATTCACCAGGGTGAACAGCACGTCCCCAAGCTCTTCCTGCGCATGGGCGTTGTTGCCGGAAGCCACAGCCTCCTTGAGCTCATCGAGCTCTTCGTGCACCTTGTCCCAAACGCCGGCCATGTCATCCCATTCGAAGCCGGCTTGGGCGGCTTTCTTGGAAATGGTCATGGCTCCAGCCAGGGCGGGTTGACCGCGTACCTTGCCGGTCAGCTGGTCGCTCAGCGGGCTTGTGGACGGCGCCTGTGCACCTTTCTCTGCGGCTTTGATCGCCTCCCAGCTGCGGCGTACCGCTTCGCTGTCGCTGGCTTCGGCGTCAGCGAACACGTGGGGGTGGCGCCGGATCAGTTTGTCGCTGATGCCTTCGGCAATGGCATCGAGATCAAAGCGGTTGTCTTCGCCGGCAATCCTCGCGTGCAGCACCACCTGCAGCAGCAGGTCGCCCAGTTCCTCTCTCAGATGCCGGTCATCACCATGTCGGATCGCATCAGCGACTTCATGGGCCTCCTCCAGCACGTAGGGCACCAGGGATTGATGGGTCTGTTCGAGATCCCACGGGCAGCCTGTTGTTGGATCGCGCAGTTGGGCCACCACCTCTTCCAGGCGCCGCAGCGGATCCGGGTGTTGGGACGCCTTTGCGTTGTTGCCGGCCATGGAGCGTTGAGGGACTGCCTGGGCTCACCTTCTCACTGTCGATGCCCTTTGCGGCGGCGCCAGCGGCGCCATTCCACCGGTAAGGGGTCGCCATCCATCAGCAGATGGAGCCAGACGCTGGTCTCAAGCCCAAGGGCCATGGAGAGCACCAGCTGCGGGCGGGAGAGGGCGTTCGCCAGCAGGGTCTCTGTCAGTTCGCGTGGGCTGGCCAGAGAAAGCTCCAGCAGTGTTTGAAGCAGCATCCTCAGCAGCAGCCACCCCAGCAGGCTGCAGCTCAGAAGCCAGAGCAGGCGCAGAGCCATGCCGATCAGGGGCCCATGGGACAACAGTGAGCGGTGAGGAATCAGGCGTCGGTAGGGCCACCAGATCCAGCGCAATGCCCCCCAGCGATGCAGGGGTTTGGAGTGCGTGTCGAGGTCGGGAGACAGCCAGAGCCCTCCCACCAGAAAGGATCCTGCGCCGAGCAAACCAGCTTCAAGGCCCAACCACGGGGTGAGGATCAGTCCGAAGGGAATGCATGCCACCAACGTGGCCCGGTCATGGTCGCGGCCAAGGGCCATGGCGCTCAGGCAAGATGGAGGCCCCGGGCGATTAGCTCAGCGGTAGAGCACCTCCCTTACAAGGAGATTGTCACTGGTTCGATCCCAGTATCGCCCATTTACGAGTTCCTTCTTCAGGTTTGACGCGTTCGCCTCAGGGCTGAAAACCCTTGTTTTCACCATGTTGTGGCCGGAACTGTGGACGTTTTTGACTTGTCAGAATGTTGATTCAGCTAGCAGCTGACAGATCTGCTCACTGGCTGACGTATTGGCCACTACGACAATCAGCGCCAAAGAGTCTGATGATCCCAAAATGACTAACAGCACTCCAAGCCTCGTCACGTGGATGGCTGAGCACCAGAAGTATCTGGGTCTAGTTGCAGACGGCTCTTATGAAGAAGCTGAAGACCTCAAGAAAGAAATTGTGGAGGGCCTCAATTGGGTGGGGCTGAGCTGGGACGACCTTGAATTTGCGAATGATCCTGACCATCGCAAGCCGTCTTAGGGAGAGACATCGCGGTGAATCAGAGAAGCGATTGGCTGTTGTGCTGGACCAGTCGGAATCTTTCCTCCCGTCAATACTCAACTCCGCCAACCCCGTGGCGTTGCCTTGGTGCTCAATCAGCACAGAATCGACAACTCACTGACAGCACCGTCGACAGCAGTAGGCGACCTCGTCTTGCCGCATCACGCGCTGTCTCTTGAAGTATCTGGATCGACGAGGCGATCAAGTTCTGGCGATTAAGGTGCTGCATGTCGCCACGAATCTGTCACCTTGCACTGGTGATCAGACGATGACCCAGGCAGACGATTGATGAGTACCTGCCATTGCTCAGGTTTCTCGAAGCTGTGGATCATCACCGATGATTACGGCGGAGCCCACTGCTACACCACTTGCTTGTGGCCATCGGAATGCTGAGTACAAAAAAAGGACCGCCTCACAAGCAGCCCCTCGACCGTTTCATGAGTTGGCGTAACTCATTCCTCTTCGTCGCTGCCACCCATGGGCACCAGATGGATCTGATGGCGCCCAAGCTTGATCTCGAACTCATCACCGACATTGAGGTAAAGCATTGCGGTCTAGGCCTTGCCGAGTCGCTGGCACGTGGCAAGGAGGTGCCTGCCTGACGCTTACGACTTGGTTTGTGTCTCCAGCAGCGTGTGGACTGCCCATGCAACGAAGTTCTGGCGTTCAAGAGAAGGATTGCCTTCGGCTTGAGTTCTTGGTTCAGCAGGATTTCCTCTTCATGCAGCGGCCACAAGCTCGTGAAGGTGTGGAGCGTTAAGTCGCGAAAGAACCCGTTTCCAGCCAAACACTAGCTTCTGCGATGTCTGCCCTGGTTCGGATGGGCAATGGGTCATCGACGCGAGTTGCCATTCAGGCTAAGAGCAACACAACAAATAGCCTAAAAAAGGAGAAAAAGCCCATGAGAGCTTGGTGAAAGTTCATTCTGCTTGCCTTGCGGCTCATGGCTCTTAGGCGCTTCTTTGTCTAAGCAGAGTGAAATTTAACCGTTGCTGGTCAATATTTAACCTGCCCATTAAGCCGAGGTAGGGGTGAATAAGGCAAGTTGATGTCATCAAGGTTTTACTTATGGCTGCTCAGTTTTCCACGCCGTCTCAAGGACCCCTCAAATCCTTGATGGATCCAGCCGTTTCCAAAAGGCGACGCTTCCTCTCCCAACTGGATTACGAAGACGTGATCCTCGGTCGCCTGGATCTCACGGGTGAATCAAAAGATCCCGAACCCAAAGAAGATGGCTTAGTCGCTGAAATCAGTGCTTCCGTCTGGGTTGGCAACAAGATGTACACGCTGTCCAGCGGCGGTAGCGATACTCTCTCGCTCAGCGAATGGAGTGACCCTTCCAATCCTCAACTGGTGAGCCAGATCACTCTTGAGGGCTACTTCACCACCTCCGTAGCGAGTTATGGTGATCTATTGGCTGTTGCGGCAACACCTGAGGCCTACGAATCTGGGAACGATGCTGCTGAGAGCAATATCATTTTCTATTTGATCAATCCCTCCGGAACACTCATGGAGGTTGGTCGAGTTGAAGTAGGCGATCTGGCAGATGGCATTGCCTTCTCCGCAGATGGCACACAGCTGTATGTGGCCAATGAAGGCCAACCCCGAGATGGTTACGACCTAGATCCCGAAGGTAGCGTGTCAATCATCAACCTTTCCGGGCAAGGTGGCGCGCTTGAATTTGACGTTGTTACTGTCGAATTCCCTGATCTTGATGATCCAAACATTGACCTTCTTGGAAGCGGCATTCGAACAGGTGCCGGCCTTGAAGGAGATTGGCAGAAAGATGCCGAGCCCGAGTATGTTGCTGCCGCGGGCGACTATCTGTTCGTCACTCTTCAGGAGAGCAATACTGTCGCACGCATTGACCTGACAACCAATCAAGTTGATGCCTACATCGGACTCGGCTGGGTTGATTACAGCCAGGTAAGCGTTGACTTGACCAACCAAGACATCAAAGATGACGTGGCCTCTGAAGACGGGTTCAATCCCATTGAAGGCCAAAATGTCGTAGGCCTTCGCATGGCTGACGGTATGGATGCCTGGGAGCAGGAGGGAGGTATCTACTTTATTACTGCCAACGAAGGCGACGCTCGTGAATACGACACGAAAAAAGGAGAGGAAGATGATGTTTTATTGGATGAGATCAGAAACAAGGATCTCAACCCGGGCTATGACAATGTCCCCGGCAGGCTGAAGTTGGTCAGCGAAACTGTTTATTTTGAGAGCGAGGAAGCAACATCCGGACAAAGTGTGTTGGTGCTCAATGAGGATTCATTAAGCCCTCTAGACGACTTTACTTCTGAGGGAAATGATGTGGAAATTGAAGAACGTAGTGGCACACCTGTGAGCTTTGGCTCCCGCAGCATCAGCATTTTCGATGGTGAAACTGGAGAACTGGTCTGGGACAGTTGGATGACCGATACAATTGCCGGAGGGGATTACAACACCAGCCTTCAGAACATCGCTGAATATGCTGGAATTTACGACGATGGTCGCAGTGATGACAAAGGCGTTGAGCCTGAGTCGGTTGTGATTGTGCAGTACGGAGAAAACAATTATGCAGTTGCTTCGCTGGAGCGCACTGATGCAGGAGACAAAGTTGTTGATGACCTGACTGGTGAAGTCATCAGCACCTCGAATGTTGAAGAGGGTGGACTTCTGGTGATTTATGACGTTACCCATTTGAATGATGTTGACTTCATCACCTACCAGCAGGTCAGCCGGGCCCCCGAAGGCCTGGAAGTCATTGAGGCATCTCAAAGCCCTACAGGCCGATTACTGCTGGGCGTGAGTTCAGAGTATGACTCCAGCTCTGTGGAGCTCTTCGACTTTGCAGCCATGCTGGACAATGGAAATGGTGATGAATACCTGAAGAGCGATCTCGCAGCAGATCTCAGCATCTATGCAACTCTCGACCCATTGGCTTGAGTCGTCCTGGCTTCGCTGTTGAATTGAGCTTTTGATGCTCAACCGCAACACCAACTCTCGAATGAAAGTCTTTTTAATGGCGCCTATTCAACTACTGACGGCTTCAAACTGGATCGTTTCTCAACTTCGATCCAGTGATGTCAGCCGTTTTTAGGTGCATGGTCAGTGTCTCGATCGGGTGACGTTCGATCAACTGATCAGATCGCTGTACTGGCCCTCAGCCCGCTTATTTCTGGTCATATTCCCCAAGGGACATCGCTCTGTTCAGTACGTGCTGTTTGACCACAGACCGATCGCGCTCCACATAGAGTTCAGCCCAATGGGATGGCTTTGATTTCGCTACAAGAGTTTCGACATCGTCTGAAATAGCATTAAATAACTCATCAACAAAGGCTTCAGGATCTGCCCCGAAGGAATCGATCTCACCTAAAGCCTGATCAAGGCGCTTGATCAAGCGAGTGGCGCGCGACATCATGGCATATCAATCTCATAGAAACTTAGGTGACGGGGATTAAGGATTGGTAAATAGGCCCAACGCTTTTGTTTCTGGTCTGGGGGGGGGTTGAGCCCTTTATTCATGAGGTGGCTGCTTGTTGGGACCGTGGTTGATGTTCTACTTGGATGAAGATTGTCGCTGATTCGAGCTCGGCATCGCCCACTCTCGAGTTTGACTGTCAAAACGTGAGGGTCCTACTCGTCATCCCAGAATGAACCGTTCAATGCTTCAATATCTTCCATCGTTGTGAACTGTATGTTGTCCAGCATTGGCTGGAGGCCGCCCCTTTGGTCTCTGCGGGCTGTCTCGCCAGGCGAAGAGGGATTAGAAGCCTGCTCGGCCCGTTCATGGTTGTAGCGAAGTCTTTTTGACGGTTTGCTTGATGAAGGCGCAGTCGCCATTTCAGTGATCAAAGACGCGTCAGGATGTGGATGCCAGGCCGGGGTTGATCAGTTGATGGGTAAGCCATGAAACTGGTGGCTTCATCATGCCGCTGATGAGCAGGTTTTGGATGGAATGATGGCCGCCTTGATTGTCTTTTGGCGGTCTATTTTTTGTTGTTATTGAGCGCTTTAAGGAATGCTTGTGGGCCGCTTTCCATGGAGGGTAATTCCATTTTTGCTTCGCGATTTTCCAGTGCAGCTTTGACAGATTCAATCATCTGCTGATTGCCTGCTGTGGTTGCTGCCTCGAGTGCTGCTTTGAGCCTTTCAGTACTCGTCGCCAGATCAGGCTCAGCTGTTGTGCCGGCATTGAAGCTGTATGCGTAAGGCGTTGATGCGCGGACGCTGTTTAACTGATTGGCTAGGTTTTCCCAGAGCAGTGGCATCGGTTGGGCGCAAGATGCGGCCATTAAAGACTTCGCTTCTGGTTGGGGCTTCATTACTTCATCAAACGCATTCAATCATTCACCTGTCATGCCTTGGCGGCTTGGTTGGTGCTCTTGCTGCTTGAGCTGCGTGCGTAAACCTGGTTGATATCGTTTTTTTCTCTTCAGCAGTCGTTTGCTGTCGCAATCGCAGTGGCGCCGCATTCAACTGGCCACAATGGAGAGGCCTTGCCGCAGCGGTCACGCTGACACAGCAGCTTTCGATGCGCTCTCCCTCCGCCGAGGTGGCCCGCCTTCACGCTCAGGGCCTTGCCTACGCCTACGACGGTAAGCAGGCCCTCAGTGACGTGAATCTGTTCCTGGAGCCCGGATCCTTGACGGCGTTGGTGGGCGCGAATGGTGCCGGGAAGTCCACCTTGCTGCAGTTGTTGCAGGGTCAACTCCTGCCCCAGGCAGGCGGGGTCTGGCTTGGAGATCAACCGATTCAGCGTTGTCGTTCCCGGGTGGCGTTGATGCCGCAGCGAGGCAGGATTGATTGGTCGTTCCCGATCACGGTGCGGGAGATGGTGGCGCTCGGGCAGGTCCAGGGGCCGCGCGCCGGTTGTTGTGACATTGAGGCTGCCCTGCAGCGCGTGGGCCTTCTCGCCCTGGCCAATCGGCGTCTTGATGCTCTGTCCGGCGGGCAGCAGCAACGCACCTTGTTGGCCCGCGCTCTGATGCAGCCGGCCAGGGTGTTGTTGCTTGATGAACCCTGTGCGGCGATCGATCCGCCGGCCCGCCGGCAGTTGCTGCAGATGATGCGTCAGCTCGCCGATGCGGGCTACAGCCTCCTGGTGAGCAGCCACGATTGGGGTGACGCTCTCAACGTGTACGACCGGGTGATCGTGCTCGACGGTCGGGTGCAGGCCGATGGCACGCCATCGGATGTGCGGCACGCCCTCACGGCGCTCACTGATCTGGGGAATCACTGCTGTGGTTGATGCCATGCCCTGGTGGCTGCTGCCGTTGCTGATGGCCCTGCTGGTGGGCGCGCTGTGTCCGGCGATCGGCACATTGCTGGTGACCCAGCGTCGCTTGCTGCAGGCCAATCTGATTTCCCATGCGGTGCTTCCCGGGCTGGCCATTGCCCTGGCCGTCGGCATCGATCCGGCCCTTGGCGGCGTGGTGAGTGGGGTGTTGGGTGCCTTGTTGGCGGAGCGTCTTCAGCGCCGGGATGGACGCAGCCATGAAGCGGTGATCAACACCGTGTTGGCTGGCTTTCTCGGCTTGGGAGTGCTGTTGATCCCTCTGTTGAATCTGCGCCTTGATCTGGAGGCCGTGCTGTTTGGTGACCTGCTGGCTGTGGGAGGAACTGATCTAGGTCGCACCTTGCTGGCGGCAGCGTCTTTGGTGGTGTTGGTGGGATGCTCCTACCGGAGCTTGGTGTTCCTAGGAGTGGACTCCGACGGTGCTGCCGCCGTGGGTTTGCCGGTGCGGGGGCTGCGTTTGGCTCTGGCGGTGGTCACCGCCCTTGTGGTGGTGAGCGCGATGGCGGCGGTGGGGGTGGTGCTGGTGATCGCGTTGCTGTGTGCACCTGTGCTGCCTGGTCTGCAGCGCGTGACCAGCCTTCGGGCCGCCATGCTGCGGGCGTCATTGGTGGGTGTGGCCTTGAGTGGTGCGGGCTTCGGTCTGGCGCTGCTGCTCAATCTGCCGCCAGGTCCGCTGATTGGTGTGGCGTGTCTGGGGTTGTTGCTCCCTGGAGCAAAGCTTCGCTGAGCCTCCAGAGCCGTTCGCGTTGGCTTGGATCACGGGCAGCGGGTGCCACCGGTTGACGTTGGGGCCAGCCGCGCAGACCTCCGAAACCATCCGGACCGTAATGCTCGCCGCCCTGGGCGGAGGCAGCGGTGGCGGCATGGAGTTGGGGCAGGGCGCCCATCGCAGCGCTCTGGAACAACGGGTCCATGAGCCGGTAGGCGAAAGCTTCGATCCTGGATCCGTTCCCAGCGATGGAGGCTGGCTGCAGATTGGTGCGGGCGAGGCCGGGGTGGGCAGCCAGGGAGCGAATCGTGCTTGCTTGCGCGCGAAGACGCTCCTCCAGCGTCAGGGCAAACATCACATTGGCCAGTTTGCTTTGGCTGTAGGACTGCCAGCGGTCGTAGCGCTGTTCGCTGCAGGGGTCATCCCAGTTGATCCGTCCGAAATACTGGGCTCCCGACGTCACAGTCACCACGCGGGCGGAGAGTTGCCCTTCCATCAGAGGCAGCAGCGCGGTGGTCAGGGCCATCGGGGCGAGATGGTTGGTGGCCAGCTGCAGTTCCAGGCCCTGCCTGGTCACCTGCCTTGGCGGCGCCATCACCCCGGCATTGTTGATCAGCAGATCCAGGCGCCCGTAGCGGCTGGTCACCGTCTCGATGCAGCGCTGCACACTGCAGAGATCCGCCAGGTCGAGCTCCAGTAGCTCCAGGCGGCCAGCGCCGCTCGTCTGCTGCAGAAGCTGAAGGGCTGTTTCTCCCCTGGATTTGCTTCGGCAGGCCATCAGCACCGTGGCTCCCTTTGCGTGCAGAGCTCGGGTGGTTTCCAGCCCCAAGCCACTGTTGGCTCCTGTCACCAGCGCGATGCGCCCCTGCTGATTCGGGATATCGGCGACGGTCCAGGCCATGCTGAGGTGGGTCGGGGATCGGCAGCGCGTCGATCATGGCCAATGCTGCAGCGCCATGGCGGCCTACGGCCGACTGGCTCTCACTTCCAAGGTGGTGGGCCCCACCCAGAAGCTTCCTGGCTGCTGGTGGCTGCGGGCGATTTCAGCCCTGGCTTCAGCAGCATCGTCGCTCGTCCATCGCCCCAAGCTGATCAACGTCTGGCCATAGACCTCCACAAACCGTTCCATCCATTGTCCCGCCATGGAGGTGCTGTTTCCCAGCACCGGCAGTGGCTGCAGCGTCTCGATCCTCCAACCTCGCTCGGCCAGCCTGGTCGGCAGGATCCGGTTCACATCGGTCTGGCCAGCGGCGGTGTGAAAGCTGGCCTGGCAGGCCTGGCCAAAGCGGTGAATGGCCTGGCCATGGGGATGGAGCCCGAAGGTGTCCCAGTGCACGTATTCGTGCAGCACCCAGCGACCGCCGGGTTGCAGGCAGGCTTCCGCTGTTGCGATCAGTGGCTCCAGTTCCTTGAGGAACATCGCCACCCAGCGGCTCCAGATCAGATCAAAGCGCTCCTCCGGCCAGGGATCGGTGAGCAGATCGTGCTGGCGCAGCTCCAGTTGGTCCACACCCCCTGCAGCCGCCAGAGCTTGGCCCGCTTCCACGTATGCGTTGCTCAGCTCCAGGCCGAGTACCCGCCCGCTGGCACCCACGATCGCGGCAAGATCCAGGGCGGCAAAGCCTGGCCCTGCGCCAAGATCAAGCACCCGCTCCCCTGCCCGCAAACCCGCTCGATGCCAGGCGGCGCGGGCCGTGGGTTGCCAGAGCTGGTTCTGAAATCGAAGCCGCTCCAGCTCGTCGGCGTGGGTGCCCAGCAGATAGCTGGAGTCGGGCATGGGCGGCTTGGAACGGCGGGTCAGTCTTCGGGGAAGAGCAGGCCGGCCAGTTCGTCGGCATCCACGTCGTAGACCCTGGCCAGGCTTGTCTCGATGGCGCTGGTGACTTCCCCGGGCAGAAAGCGCATCGCATTGAGCGCATCTTCCGTGATCTCGTCGCTCAGCAACGTGTCGTCACTGTCGAGTTTTTCATCGTTGATCACCGCCATCACCCAGCTCTGGTAGGCGTAGACGAGGTCCGAAAACTCGAGTTCGGGATCGTTCAGATCCAGGGTCATCGGATGGCTTCAACTGCCCACAGTTTGCCTTGTGGATTGGCAGTGGGCAGCAGGACCATGACATGACCACGGCAGGCCTTCGGTCAGGATGACGCCATGACCACGTCGACGTCTCCATCCCCACCAGAGCCTGTGCAGCTCCAGGCCACCTTGTTGGATTTCGCCGTCCTCGAGTTGATTCGCCAGAACCGGCAGAGTTTTGAACCGTTGTGGACGGTGGACAGCTGGGCCAAATTGTTGATCTGGCTGGCACTCAACTGCGGTTTGTCGGGGGAGCGGGAGAGCCTTGAACGGTTCGCCACTGCACTGGGGGCACCACTGACCAGTCGGTTGCGCCGCGTGTTCTTTGAGCGGGAACTCAACGACCTGGAGTTGCAGGTGCTGGCGGACCCAACGGAGCAGCAAGTGTTGGTGTTGCCCCAGGTGGCTGGTGATGCTGCACTGCTGGCGGTGGATCGCGTTGCCAAGGCGTTGGAACGGGTTGGGCTGTTGGATCGGGTGGTGCAGGACCCCACGCGTTGGCAACACCTGGAAGGCGTCGTGGCGATTCCGTGGCAAGCCGTGGCCGCTGCTGCCGATGCCGAGGAGATGCAGCCATGACGCTGATCGGACGCTTCCGCAACGCCGGGTTCGAAGCGGTGGCCGATGGGGTGATGGCCTTCTTTGACCGTCGCAGCGACCTGCAGCGCCCTGGAGTGGCCTTTGGCCCTGGCGGTGGTGGCGAACCGGCGAAGGTGTCGACTGACATCAGCCTGGTGGCGATCGATCGCAGCGATCCGGACGCCTATGCCCTGTCTGAGGTGATTGTTCGTGGCGTGACGGCGGCGTTGGAGCGCTACCTCCAGGAGCGACCGCTCTTCCGCACGGTCTGCCCCGACCAGGAACTGTTCGTGATGCCGATCTTCAATCTCCAGCGCTATGCACCAGGAGAGGGCTTCAAGCAGTGGCACTGCGACTGGACCATCAGCGATGAGGCCACCGAGCCCGTGCACCGGGTGCTGGCCTGGATTCTCTACTGCGACAGCGTGGAGGAGGCGGGAACCGAATTTCACTGGCAAGACCATCACGAGCCGGCGGAGCGCGGCAAGCTGGTGATCTTTCCGGCTGGGCCATCTCACATTCATCGCGGTCGGGTGAACAGCACAGCCAGTAAGACGATTGCCACTGGCTGGATCAACGCCGGTTCCCGCGAGGCCTATCTGCGGCGTCTGGCCAAGGACTAGGCCCCGGCTGATGGCTTCCAGTTGCGCATGGCCCAGAGCAACTCGCCCGCATCCCAGCTGCAGAGGTCGAAGTTTTCCACGGCTGTGGCGTCGTCGGATTCCACCAGTTGGAGGGCGTAGTGCTTCACCACAGCTGCCGGGTGGAGCTTGATTCCCGCCTGGGCTGCTACCTCCGCGATGGCACCGGCCGTGGTGGCCATGCGCAGGTTGCGCTCGAGGGCGTCATCGTTGACCGCTGCTTCGATCAAGGCCTGCAGATCCGAATGCACCTGCTCGGTGTTCTGGTCCATGGAGGGGGAACGCGGACCCCTTGATCATCGTTCGCCTTCAGCCGTGTTGACGTCTCAAAGCTGGGGGCCCTTTGCGAGCATGGTCGGCTGAATGCACGCGCGTCCCTTGTCTGATCTGGCCAAGACCTACGACCCGGTTGGTACGGAGGCCCGCTGGCAGCAGGCCTGGGAGGACCAGGGGGCGTTTCATCCCGACCCGAAGGCTCCTGGCGAACCGTTTTCGGTGGTGATCCCGCCACCGAACGTGACGGGCAGCCTGCACATGGGCCATGCCTTCAACACGGCCCTGATCGACACGATCGTGCGCTACCAGCGCCTGGCGGGAAAGAACGTGCTCTGCCTGCCCGGCACCGACCACGCCTCGATCGCGGTGCAGACGATCCTCGAGAAGCAGCTGAAGGAGGAGGGCAAGACCCGCCACGACCTCGGCCGTGAGGCGTTCCTGGAGCGGGCCTGGCAGTGGAAGGCCGAAAGCGGCGGCCGGATCGTGGGTCAGCTGCGGCGGCTGGGTTATTCGGTGGATTGGAAGCGCCAGCGCTTCACCCTGGATGAGGGCCTGAGTGAGGCGGTGAAGGAGGCCTTCGTACGGCTGCACGAACAGGGGCTGATTTACCGCGGTGAGTACCTGGTGAACTGGTGCCCCGCTTCCGGTTCGGCGGTGAGCGATCTGGAGGTGGAGATGAAGGAGGTGGACGGCCACCTCTGGCATTTCCGTTATCCCCTCAGCAGCGGCGATGGCCACCTGGAGGTGGCCACCACCCGGCCGGAAACGATGTTGGGTGACACGGCGGTGGCGGTGAACCCCACTGACGAGCGCTATGCCCACCTGGTGGGCCAGACCCTCACCCTTCCCTTTGTGGAGCGGGAGATTCCGATCGTGGCCGACGACCACGTGGAGAAGGAGTTCGGCACCGGCTGCGTCAAGGTGACGCCGGCCCACGACCCCAACGATTTCGCCATCGGCCAGCGCCACGGTCTGCCCCAGATCACGGTGATGCGCAAGAACGGAACGATGAACAAGGAGGCCGGTCAGTTCGAGGGGCTGGATCGCTTCGAGGCGCGAAAAGCCGTGGTGGCTGGCCTGGAGGAGCTGGGGCTGCTGGTGAAGGTGGAGGACTACCGCCACAGCGTTCCCTATTCCGATCGCGGCAAGGTGCCGGTGGAGCCTCTGCTCTCCACCCAATGGTTTGTCAAAACCGAGCCCCTGGCTGCTCGCTGTCGTGAGGCCCTCGAGAAGCAGGACCCCCGTTTCATCCCCGAGCGCTGGGAGAAGGTCTACCGCGACTGGCTCACCGACATCCGCGATTGGTGCATCAGCCGCCAGCTGTGGTGGGGCCATCGCATCCCCGCCTGGTTCGTGATCAGCGAAACCGGCGGCAAGTACACCGACACCACGCCCTACGTGGTGGCCCGCAACGAAGCCGAAGCCCTGGAGAAGGCCAAGGCGGAGTACGGCGCGGCGGCGGAGATCGAGCAGGACGAAGACGTGCTCGACACCTGGTTCTCCAGTGGCCTCTGGCCCTTCTCCACCCTGGGTTGGCCCGATGCCGATAGCGCCGACCTGCAGCGCTGGTACCCCACCAGCACCCTGGTGACGGGCTTCGACATCATCTTTTTCTGGGTGGCCCGGATGACGATGATGGCTGGCGCCTTCACCGGCGAGATGCCCTTCCAGGACGTCTACATCCACGGCCTGGTGCGGGATGAGCAGAACCGCAAGATGAGTAAGAGCGCTGGCAACGGCATCGATCCGCTGCTGTTGATCGACCGCTACGGCACCGATGCCCTGCGTTTCGCCCTGGTGCGGGAAGTGGCCGGTGCGGGTCAGGACATCCGCCTGGACTACGACCGCAAGAAGGACACCTCCGCCACGGTGGAGGCCTCGCGCAACTTCGCCAACAAGCTCTGGAACGCCACCCGCTTCGCCCTGATGAACCTCGGCGGCGAAACGCCGGCTCAACTTGGGGACCCCGATTCCGCAGCCCTGCAGCTGGCGGACCGCTGGATCCTCTCCCGCCTGGCCCGGGTGAACCGGGAAACGGCTGAGCGCTACAGCCGCTACGGCCTCGGTGAAGCCGCCAAGGGCCTCTATGAGTTCGCCTGGAATGACGTCTGCGACTGGTATCTGGAGCTGAGTAAGCGCCGGCTCAACCCAGGCGACAACCCCTCCGCCGAGGCCCTTGCTGATCAGCGGGTGGCCAAGCAGGTGCTGGCCAAGGTGATCAGCCAGATGCACCTGATGCTGCATCCCTTGATGCCCCACCTCACTGAGGAGCTCTGGCACAGCGTCACCGGTGAGCCAGAGACCATCTTCCTGGCCCTGCAGCCCTGGCCGGCCCTGGATGAAAGCGCTCTGGATGATGCGTTGGAAGCCTCCTTCGCTGAGCTGATCGGTGCCATCCGTGTGGTGCGCAACCTCCGGGCGGTGGCGGGCCTGAAGCCCTCCCAATCGGTACCGGTGCGTTTCGTCACCGGCCGCGGCGAGCTGGCGGCTGTGCTCACCCAGGGCACGGCTGACATCACGGCGCTGACGCGAGCCGAGTCGGTGGCGGTGATGGCGCCGGCGGAAGCTGATGCAGCTCCGGTGGCCAAGGCCCTGGCGGGGGTGAGCGGTGAGCTGCAGGTGCTGCTGCCGATCGAAGGGCTTGTGGATCTCGATGCGCTCAAGGGCCGCCTTGAGAAAGACATCGCCAAGGCCGAGAAGGAGATCAAGGGCCTGGCCGGTCGGCTGGGCAATCCCAACTTCGCGGACAAGGCACCGCCGGAGGTGGTGGCGGAATGCCAGGCCAACCTGGATGAGAAGCAGGCTCAGGCCGATCTGGCTCGCAAGCGCCTGGCGGATCTGAGCTGAGTTGGTGATTCAGGTTGAGGGGCTGAGTAAGACCTACCGGGTGGCCGAGAAGCAGCCTGGTTTGGCCGGCACCCTGCGCCATTTCGTCCGCCGCCGCACCAGGAATGTGACGGCGGTGCAGGACGTCTCCTTTCGGATTGAGCCCGGCGAGATGGTGGGTTTTCTGGGTGCCAACGGCGCCGGCAAGACCACAACTTTGAAGATGCTCTGCGGCCTGATCCATCCCAGCGCTGGGGAGGTGTTGGTGGCGGGTCACCGGCCGCAGTCCCGCCAGGCGGAGTTTCTGCGCCGGATCACCTTGGTGATGGGCCAGAAGCAGCAGTTGCTCTGGGACCTGCCGCCGATGGATTCGCTGCGCGTGAATGCGGCGGTGTACGGCATCCCCGATGGCGTGGCAAGGCGGCGAATCAGTGATCTGGCCGACCTGCTGGAGCTCGGGGAGGAACTCACACGGCCGGTGCGCAAGCTTTCCCTGGGTCAGAGAATGAAGGCCGAATTGCTGGCAGCGCTGCTGCACGAGCCGGAGGTGCTGTTTCTCGATGAACCGACCCTGGGACTGGACGTGAATGCCCAGGCCCGGGTGCGGCAGTTTCTGGCGGAGTACAACCGCCGCACGGGAGCAACGGTGCTGCTTACTAGCCACTACATGGCTGACATCACGGCGCTCTGTCCCCGGGTGCTGCTGATCCACCGGGGGCGGTTGTTCCACGACGGTCCCCTTGAGGCGTTGGCGGATCAATTGGCGCCGGAGCGGGAGGTGCGACTGGAACTGGAGTCTCCGGTGGAAGCGGATGCCTTGGCGGGGTTGGGGCGTCTGGAGCAGTTGGAGGGCTGTGATGTGCGTCTGTTGGTGCCTCGCGATCAGCTCACTGCTGTGGTGGCGCAGCTGTTGGATCGCTTCCCGGTGCGCGATCTGGATGTGACCGATCCACCGATCGAGGAACTGATCGGTGGGCTGTTCCGTCAGGGGCGCCTTTGATGCGGATCTTCGGGTTGAACCGTCGGATCATCCGCGTGTTGCTGGGTTCCCAGTACGCCCACATGCTCGAGTACCGCGCCGAGATCGCCCTTTGGGCTCTTTCCGGGGTGCTGCCGTTCATCATGCTCAGCGTCTGGAGCGGCAGCGACGCGCGTTCGGGGCTGGGGCTGGATGGTGTGGCCCTGGATCGCTATTTCCTCAGCGCCTTTCTGGTGCGCCAGTTCTCGGTGGTGTGGGTGGTCTATGCCTTCGAGGAAGACGCTCTGCTCGGCCGGCTCTCGCCCTATCTGCTGCAACCGTTGCACCCGCTCTGGCGTTATGTGGCGGCCCACCTCGGTGAGCAGCTCACCCGTCTTCCCTTCGCGGCTCTGATTGCGGCGGTGTTCTTGGCGGTGCAGCCCCAGGCTTTCTGGTTGCCCTCCTTGGGCGGGTTTCTGTTGGCCTGGCTGGCCACCTGGCTGGCGTTTGCCATCGCTTTTCTGTTTCAGAGCATGATCGCGGCCTTGTGCTTCTGGAGTGAGAAGGCCAGCGCTCTGGAACGGCTCCAGTTCATCCCATTCGTGTTTCTTTCCGGCTTATTGGCCCCCCTCACCGCCTTCCCTCCGGCGGTGCGGGCTTGGGCCCAGTGGACGCCCTTCCCCTACCTGATTGATTTTCCGGCGCGGGTGCTGGCGGGGCTACCGGTGGACTTGATGAAGGGTTTTGGGGCGCAACTGGTCTGGATTGCCGTTTTGTTGCCCCTGGTGCTCCTGCTCTGGCGGGCCGGCGTGCGGCGCTACAGCGCCATGGGGGCCTGATGGGGCGGTACTGGCGAACCCTCCGTCGCTTCTGGGGCACGGCCGTGGCGGTGCAGCTGGAGTACCAGGCCAATGTGTTGATCGAGCTGCTGGCGGTGGCGATGAGCCTCAGCGGCAGCCTGTTTCTGCTCTCGTTGTTCTATGGCCCTGATCAGACGTTGGGGGGCTGGAGTTGGGCCCAGGCCCTGATGGTGCAGGGGCTCTACACCGTGTTCGATGGCATGGCCAGCACCTGGTTGCGTCCGAACCTTGGGGCGATCGTTACCCATGTGCGCGAGGGCACCCTGGATTTCGTGCTGCTCAAGCCGATCGACAGTCAGTTCTGGCTCTCGTTGCGAACGCTGTCGCCAGCGGGGTTGCCGGAAATCGGCCTCGGGTTCACGTTGCTGCTTTGGGGCGCTGCTCAGGCTGATGTGGCGCTCACCTGGCCGGCATGGCTCACCATGTTGGTGATGCTTATGGCCGGTGCTTTGATCCTTTATGCGCTCTGGTTTCTGATTGCCGCCACCAGCATCTGGTTTGTGAAGACCTGGAATGCAACCGAGGTGCTGCGCACCCTGCTGGCTTCAGGTCGCTATCCCCTGGACGCTTATCCGGCTCCTCTGCGTCTGCTGTTCACGCTGGTTCTTCCCGTCGCGTTCCTGACCACGGTGCCGGCCGAAGCATTATTGGGCAGGTCTCATGCGCCGATCCTGTGCCTCGGTATCGGCTTGGCCACTGGCTTTTTTGCGCTGGCCCGATCCTTCTGGCTGTATGCGCTGCGGTTCTACACATCCGCTTCGAGCTGATGCTGCTTGGCGTGATCCCCGCTTGTGAATGGCATCCCACTCAGGAAGCGTTTTCGAAGTAGAGCGTCTGAGTGGGGTAGGCAAAATCAATCCCCTTCTCTTCAAAGCGTCTCAGGATGTCCAGATTGATCCGCTGTTGCGTATCCATTGCGGTTCCATAATCCTGGGTGTCGATGTGATAAACGAGTTCCAGATCCAGACTGCTTGCTCCGAACTCAACGAAGTGACATCGTTCAAAACGTGCGTGGCTTGTGCCATCAATCACGTGTTGAATCAACTCTGGAATTCTTGCAAGCGTGTCGTGGCTGGTCTGATAGGTGACGCCGAGTCGGTAAATCATGCGGCGTTCTTTCATTTCTGCAAAGTTAGAAATCGTCGAGGTGGTCAGAAAAGAATTGTTCATCACAATCGTCTCTCCCCGCAGGCTTCTCAGCCGTGAAGACCGTACGCCAACTTTTTCAACTGTTGCCCAGACGTCGCCGACATTGATGAACTGACCAACGGAAAATGGTTTGTCGATCAGAATCATCAGATAAGCAAACAGTTCCTGGGCCGGCTCCTTGAGGGCCAGGCCGATGCCGATGCCGCCTGCGCTCAACACTGCCCAGACAGCCGCCATCGGGAATCCGAGTGACTGAAGGCAGGTCAGGATTGCAATGGTCCAGATCGCGGCTCTGATCAGAGGCGTGATCGATGTGATTAAGGTGTCGAGCCCGTCTTTTGCATTTCTCCTGGCGAAGATCTCCAGGCTGCGCAGCAGAATGCTGTTGAAGATCCTGACGAGGATGATCAGCGTTGAGAATCGAAGCAGGATTCTCCAGGTCTGCAGCAGGTTCGCCTCAAGAGATAAGTTGTCCTGAAGCAGGAACAGCGTGAAAAGTATTCCGAGCGGGATGACATATTTGGAGAGTCGTCTGACGACGAAGTCGTCAAATGTGCTCTTGCTTCTGGAGGTCAGTTTGGGAAGCAAGCCGCGAATGAAAAAGGCCAGGATCGCTGTGACGGCAATGCCAACGATGAGATCGGTGATCCATCCTTCCATTGTCAACCTGACCCGTGTCGGAGGCAGATGATACCGGGCTCAATGCCTTCTCTGACCAGTGGCGATCGTCTTTTGCTTATGGCCTTTGGGTGTTGCCGTTGTCGGGCGTTTCCGGCAGGTGCTCCTGTGCCTGCTCATCGGCCTCTTTGTCGTTGGGTGGCAGGCTTTGCTCTGCTGAAGGGGGCCAGCGCATCGGATACACCTGTCGCTGTGGAAACGGAATGGTGATTCCCTCCTGTTCGAATCGTTTCCAGATCGCCTGACGCAAGGCGCTGGCAACGCTGAAGGATTGCAGGGGATTGCCGACCCAAAACAGCAGCCTGTAGTTCACAGACGAATCCGCGAACTCAGTTACGAAGCCCTGGGGAGGGGGATAGGTGAGCACCAGGTTGTGGGCGATGGCGACGGACTCCAGCAAAGCCACCACCCGTTCGGGGTCATGGTGATAGGCCGCACTCACATCGACTTTGTCGCGACGAGAGGTTTCCGTTGCCGTGAAGGAAGTGGCCTCCTCGGTGAAAAAGATCTGATTCGGGATCAGCAGTTCGGCCCCGTCCCGACCACGGCGTAGCTGGGTGGCCCGCAGTCCAAGCTTGTGCACTGTGCAGGGATCGCCGTTGATCATCAGGATTTCTCCTGGCCGTACGGAGCCTTCAAACAGCAGCCAGATGCTGCTGATGAAGTTGGAGATGATTTCCTTGGTGCCGAAGCCGATGCCCACCGACAGCCCCCCGGCGATGGCAATGAACGCGGTGCCGTCGATGCCCACGTAATAGGCCACAGCCAGCAAGCCCACGCCGATCACGCTGTAGCGGAACAACAATTCCATGCCTTTGCGGTTCTGCTCTTTCACCCCGAAGATCTGACCGCTCAACCAGGCCATGAATGCCGCTGGTCGCGACGCCACGGTGAGGATGACGTACACGGCAATGATCGCGGTGTAGATCTTGCCAAGGCTCAATTCCACATTGAACAGATAAGCCACAGGGATCCGGGCCAAATTCTCCAGACTGCCCATCAGCCGGATGAAGGAGAGCGTGGCCAGGATCACGTAAACGGGTTTGAGGAATGTGCTTTGCAGCTCATCCACTGGAAAGGTGTTGTTGAAGTGGAGGAGCAGCGTTCTCAGCGGTGTGAATAGATTCCAGCCCAGCCAGAGCAGGCCGAAGTAGTGGATCAGTCCGCCGGGCACTTGCAGGAGTGAGAACGCTGCGCTGATCAGCAGCAGCAGCAACGGCCCGATCAGGATTTGCAGGTTCGGTCGGTTGCGCAGCGGCGCCTGGTGCAGTCGTTTCCATCTCCGGATCAACAACGGCACGCCGATCACCACGGCCAGTTGCAGCAGCACCACGCTCCTTTGCAGGTACACCAGCCAGCTGAGTAGTTCTTCGACAACGGCTTCAGGGGCAACCGTGCTGAGTAACGGAATCAAGGTCATGGTTGTTCCTCGCGCAGGCTTGTCTGGAGAGCTTCGGCGGCTTCTGTGCTGGTGCTTGTGCCAAACACCACGCTGTTGAGGATGCTGTTGACCTGTTTCATCTGCTCGGGTTTGGCGCCTAGGGCGGCGAGCAGGGCATTGGCATGGCGGGTGCTGGGCTTGTCGGTGAGCCCGAGCTCAACGCTGTCGTTGCTGATGAAATGCTCACCAGCGAGTTGCCTCTGCACGATCGGTGCCACCTGGGGGTTGATCGGAAAGGAGGTGCGGTATTTGAGCGCCATGGTTTTTTGGGCCCAGGGCTCCACCATGAACTGAAGCAGTGCAATGCTCTCGCGCCGTTGACGGGCGCTCGAGTTCCGGCCCAGGCTCCAGACCTGGAGCCTGGTGATCGGTGTGGCCTGGCCGATGGGTCCGCTGGGCAGGGTTGTGATCCCTAGGTGTTCCTTCAGCTCAGCCCTCAGCTGCGGCAGTTGGGAACTCCAGCAGGTGATCCAGTCGAGTTTCCCCTGGATGAACTGGCTCCTCAACCCCATTTGGTCGTTGAGAAACAACACGTTCTGCTGGAAACTCGCCGATCGCATCCAATCCAGCCATGCCAGCAGGCGCCGACTGTCTGCTGCGCTTGTCGCCTGTTGATCGAGCGACGTCTGCAGGGCCGATGTGGCTGCGAAGCCCCCCAGGGTCCAGTACAGATCTTCGAGATGCATGGCGAAGCCGAACACCTTGCCCTGGCTGCTGGCTGTCTCCAGCGCCTTGAGCGTTTTGGGGGGCGTCGGAAGGCGTCGTTTGTCGTAGCAGGCCAGTTGCACGTACTGGCTCATGGGGATGCCGGCGATCACCCCTCCGGGCGTTGTCACCCGCTCAAGCGCGATCGGTGAAATCTGAGCTTTCTGCTTCGGCGTCAGTGTGACTGGCTCGGTGAGCGTCTGATCCAGCAGCGCAAGGGCATTGGTTCCGTTGGTGATGATCAGATCTGGACCGAGTCCACTGCCTGTTTGCCGTCTGATTTCCTTGATCAGATTGGCTTGCGAGATGCTGGTGGGGTAAAGACGCAAGCCAGGATCAAAGTCCTGCAGCAGGGTCGCCACTTCTTTCACCACGTGCCGGTCGCGCATGGATTCCTCCATGTTCAGCTCGCCCGGATCAGTGGTGCTTTTGGCCACGCGCAGAACCCGTGGTAGCCCCGGGTTGCAGCCACTCACCATCCCTGCCAGGAGTGCCAGCAGAGCTACGCGCGTCCAGATGGAAGGGTGGGCAGCCATGGGGGCCAGTGGCTGGTGTCGGTCTGCAGTGTTGCCAGGTCTGGCCCTTGTGGCATGAACTGGTCAGAAAGCTTGCCCTTTTTGGATCAAGGTCTGGGTTGGTCCCAGATCGGTCAACATGGCGGCGGCTGTACGTGCTGGTTCCTTGGCTGAGGTCTCGTCATCGCTGATGCCATGGCTGGATGCCTTGCGCAGCCCGTTGGGGGCCTTGCTGTTTATCCCGCTCTACGCCGTGTGGGTGACGTTGCTGCTGCCGGGCGTCTGGGCTTCGATGCTGGCAGGTGTGCTCTACGGCACCTGGTGGGGTAGCGGTGTGGTGTTCGTCGGCGCCTGCCTTGGGGCTGAAGTGGTGTTTCTGCTGGGTCGCCACTGGTTGCGAGGCTGGGCGCAGGCCCGTCTGGCCCGATTCCCGAGTCTTCAGGCCGTGGAGCGAGGCGTGAGCCGTGAGGGGCTGAAGCTCGTTCTGCTCACCCGACTCTCGCCAGCCTTCCCTTTTTCCCTGTTGAATCTCGCCTATGGCCTCAGTGAAGTGTCGCTGCGGGATTACAGCCTCGGTTTGCTGGGAATTCTTCCTGGCACCGTTCTTTTTTGTGCGCTCGGGGCTCTGGCGGGTGATGTGGCACGGTTTGGTGATGTGCTGGCTGGAGAAGCCTCACCGGGTGCCTGGGCTCTGCGGTTGGTGGGGGTGATCGCCACGATCGGGGCGGTGTGGCTGGTGGGTCGATCGGCTCGGCGTGTGTTGGAGAACGAAGCGGCCAAGGCTCAGGATTGATCCGGTGCCCTCAGGCGTGCATCGCGGATTGCGGCGATCAACACAAACCAAAGCAGGCGAAGCTTGGCGATCGTTCCGGGCCGCCTCGCGAGCTCGGCATACTTTGCGCGGCCGCAGTCAGTTTTGATCCAGCGATGGATGGGCTGCTCAGTCATGGGGTGGTGTCAGCTTCGGGTGAATAGCGCAGGATTTGGGTGGGAATGACGCTGATGTTGATTTCCACTGCCTGGATGCCGTAGTCATGGATGGCACGACGGCGGATGTCCTCTTGGATGTCTTGAAGCCCGAGTTTGCTGATGAGACTGGTGGGAACGTTCAACACCATGTCGATGGTGGCGTTGTTGTTGGCCACGCGCACATTGCTGTACAGCAAACGAATGCGCCGCAACGTCTGCAGATCCGCTCCCGATGGTCGGCGCTGTTGGATGAGGCCGGCTTTGAAGTGGGCAAACTGGCTGTTGATCTGTTGACGCACACTGAAATCGTGCAGTGCTGAGGACAGCGGGATGCAGAGCAGCCCCAGCAGGCCCAGCCACACCAGCAGGTGTCGCCAGGCTTTGCGAATGGTGCCGTAGCGCTGCACCATGAACACCATGAGGCTGGCCACGGTGATGCCGATCAGGTTGGCGAGGAAGAGAAGAAAGGACCCCTCAGCCACTTGATTGGTGAGTCCGGCGATGGTGCCTCGCCCGAACACGGCCACGAGTTCCGGGCCGAGGCTGAGGCCGATGCCACTGACGCAGAGGGGAGGCACCAAGGCCACCGCAATGGCGACCCCAGCGATCGAGTTGGACAACTTGTCCCGCGTGATGGTGAAGGCACCGGCGACGGCAGCAGCCACCGCAATCACAAGATCGATCAGGTTCGGCGCGGTGCGAGCCGTCATCTCACGGTTAACTTCACTGGCACCAAAGACCAGCGCCAACAGCCACGCCGTGCACACCACTGTGGTGATGCCGATGATCACAGTGATCGCCGACCGCTTCGCCAAGCGGTTGTCAGCGATGGAGAGCCCGAAGGCAAGACTCAGGATCGGGTCCATCAGTGGAGCCACGATCATGGCGCCAATCACCACAGCGGTGCTGTTGGAGATCAATCCCAGCGTGGCGATCACCGCCGAGCAGATCAGCAACACGAAAAAGCCAAGCGATGGCTTGGACGAGGCGATCCGTGCCTTGTAGAGCTCTCTGGGCGGCACCCGGGTCTCCAGGTTCAGTCGCCACTCGCCGGTGATGTTGTCAATGGCACGCCTGAGCAGGGTGCTCATGGGTTGGTTCCATCTACCGGGATTGTGGCGATCTCACCAGATCCTGCAGGGCCGTTTCATCCAGGATGGTGACCCCCAGGCCTTTGGCCTTCGTCAGTTTGCTGCCGGCTTCATCGCCCGCCACCACGTAGCTGGTTTTCTTGCTGACCGAGCCACTCACCTTGCCGCCTGCAGCTTCGATCAGCTGCTTGGCCTGGGAGCGGGTCAGGTTGGGCAGCGTGCCGGTGAGCACAAAGGTGGATCCCTTCAGGTGGCGCTGAGCACTGGTGGTTGCCTGGCTCTGAAGCTCCTCAGCGTTGAGGGCCAGGCTGAACGCGAGGCTGCGCAGATCCTCCAACAGGCATTGGTTGGCCGGATTGCGGAACCATTGCTGCAGGCTCTGGCTGATTTCGTCGCCGATGCCGAACACTGCGGTGATGCTGTCCGGTGCAGACAGAGCAGCGGTTTCCAGGCATTGGGCATCCGGGAAGGTGGCCGCCAGTGCCTTGGCGTTCACTTCCCCCACGTGATGAATGCCAAGGCCATAGAGCTGCCGTGCCCAGCCTTGCTGGCGTGAGTGCTCCAGCGCTTGAATCAGGTTGTCAGCGCTTTTCTGGCCCATGCGTTCCAGGCTGCTGAGCAGCGCTGCATCCAGTCGGTAGAGGTCGGCGATCGAGTGGACCAGGCCGCGGTCCACCAGTTGCTCAATCAATTTGCCTCCAAGGCCATCCACATCCATCGCTGCCTTGCTCACCCAGTGGCGCAAGGCTCCGCGCAGGATGGCTGGGCAACTGCTGTTGATGCAGCGGGTCGCTGCTTCTCCTTCTCCCCGTACCAGCTCTGAGGAGCATTCCGGGCAGGTGTGGGGCAGATGCAGGCGTTGCGCATCCTGCGGACGCAGCTCCGGCAGCACCCGCACCACCTCGGGAATGATTTCCCCGGCCTTGCGCACCACGATCGTGTCGCCGGCATGGAGGTCCAGTTCCTTCAGGCGATCAGCGTTGTGAAGGGTGGCGCGACTGACACTGGTTCCCGCCAGGGGGACTGCTTCGAATTCCGCTACAGGAGTGATCACACCGGTGCGGCCCACCTGGCATGCGAGACGCAGCAATTTGCTGGGGGCTTCTTCGGCGGGATATTTGAGGGCGATGGCCCAGCGTGGTGCTTTCTGCGTGAAGCCGGCCGCATCCTGCAGCTGCAGGTCGTTCAGCTTCACCACCACGCCGTCGGTGGCGTAATCAAGGTCGTTGCGGCCCGTATCCCAGTGTCTGAAGAAGGTGTCGACTGCCTTGAGGTCTGGCAGCAGGGCGGCATTGGGGTTCACTTTGAAGCCGGCTTTCTTCAGCCATTGCAGGCAGTCCCATTGGCTTTGAGGTCGCTCGCCGTTCCAGTCGTCGGGGAGATGGAGGGTGTAGGCAAAGAAATCAAGACGTCGCGACGCCACCACCCTGGGATCGAGTTGGCGCAGGGTGCCGGCACAGGCATTGCGCGGATTCGCGAACAGCGCTTCGCCCCGGTCTTGTCGTTCGGCATTGATGGCAGCAAAGGTGCCATCGGGGATGAAGGCCTCACCGCGAACCTCCAGCCAGGCCGGGGCTGGCTCCAGTTGCAGTCGCAGCGGCACCGAACTGATGGTGCGCACGTTGGCTGTGATCTCTTCTCCCTGCTCTCCATCTCCACGGGTTGCTGCACGCACCAGCACCCCGTGCTCGTAGCTGAGGGCGAGGGCGTTGCCATCAATCTTGAGCTCTCCCACCATCGCCAGGGCTGGAGGGGCCTCGCCTGCTACAGGCTCACGATCGAGCACGCGCAGCAGACGGTCATACCAGGCTTTGAGCTCCTTGCTGTTGAAGGCGTTGTCGAGGCTGAGAAGACCGATGCGATGGCGCACGCTGGTGAAACCCTCCGCTGCAGTGCCGCCCACTCGCTGGGTGGGGCTGTCGGCACTGATCAGGCAGGGATCGGCTGTCTCCAGATTCAGAAGCTCCCGATAAAGCCGGTCATAGACCGGGTCTTCCATCACGGGGGCATCGAGAACGTAGTAAGCGTGAGCTGCTCGGTTGAGCAGTTGGCGCAGCTCGCCTGCCCGTTGCGCGGATGCGTCCGTCATCGGGGGTTCAACGCTGGTGGGCTCAGGCCTTCACGGGAGTGATGCGTGCGATGCGCCAGGCGTCATCCACCTTGGTGAAGGTGAAATCGAGGGGAAGTTCTTCGTCGTTCTCGGCCTTGAGTTTCACGGTGAGGATGATGTCGCCCTCCTGCATGCGGGGCCGCCCCGACTTGAGATTGCGGAAACGGTTGAGCTTCAGCCCTGCCAGAAATCGAATGAACTGCTGGCGGTTGACATGCTGGCGGTAACTCTTGGTGGTGAGCAAGTAGGCGGCATCAATACGACCAGCGGCCACCTGAGTGAAGAATTGCTTGATCAGGGGGTTGATGCCGCGGGCGCTGAGCACCAGCTTCACCGCTGTGATCGTCCAATAAAGGAGTAAGGCCCCGGCTCCGGCCAGCAAGGCCTTGCTTCCGATCTCCCGAACCAGAGCCAGTTCCATCGACGCCGCACGATTGAAAATCGCTGTGAGTCTGACTGACGGGTGCCCATCGCGGGCAGACTGCGCGGGTTGGATCCCCGCACCGATTCACTGCCCCATGCCTCTGGAGCCGTTGCTGCCCCTGTTTCATCGGCTGAACAGGGAGCACTTTGATGGGGCGCTGGTGAAGGGCGTGCAGCCCTTGTTGGCTGTGCGTTGGAGTGATGGCCGCATGCGCCGGACAGCGGGGATGTACCGCCGTGGGCCGCGGGTGGCGCCTCCTTTGGGTCGAGAGATCGTGCTCTCCAGGCCGCTGCTGGATCCCTTGCCCCGCTCCGCGACCGAAAGCACGCTCTGCCACGAAATGATCCATGCCTGGGTGGATCTGGTGCTCGGAGTGCGGGAAAGTCACGGTCCCCACTTCCGGCAACGCATGGCCTTGATCAACCGGATGCAGGGGCGCTTTGAGGTGAGCGTGCGCCATTCGTTTCCAGTCCCTGTCACCCCGGCTCGTTGGTTGGCGGTCTGTCCGAATTGCGGTCGTACGGCGCCCTATCGCCGCCGTGTTCGCAATGCTGCCTGCCGCCCTTGCTGCGACCGGCATCATGGCGGGGTCTGGCATGCCAGTTGTCTGTTGCGCTTCGAGCCGATCACGGCATCTCCCTCCTCTGCTGATGGTGCTGATGGCTGAGATCAATCAGTTTTTGCTGGTGCTGCAGGTGTGTGGTGTGTCGATCGCCTTGATTGGTTGCCGGCGGGAGCGTTGGTTGGCCCGTCGCCGTCGGTAACGTCAGGGAATGGATCCTCAACGCCAGTTCCAGTCGCGCCGTCCGCGGTCGCAAAGTGATGATCCGCTCGATCGTCGGTTGGATCAGTGGTTGGAAACCGGTCGACAACTGGTGGACGGCGTGTCTGGAGCTCGCCCCGGTCGTCGCAGTGGTGCCGGGGCCCGATCCGGCCGCTCGGCGTCGGCAAGTCTTGATGCCGTGGGTCGTTGGATGGGCGACAAGATCGACTGGTTGCTCGACGAAGAGGACGACTGGCGTGATCCCTGGGATGTGGAAGCGACTGTGCCATCCGCTCGTTCTCGTGGCGTGTCTCAAGCAGAGCCCGCGTCTCCGCCGCTGGCTGCCTCAGCACGACCTGTGCAGACTTCAGCGAGGGGCAAGCGTCCTCTGCAGGCCATCTCCCGGCGTCAGCCTCCGCTGATGGCTGCGGCTCCCCAATCCGCCGCCTCTCCACAGGTGGTGGAGGGTGGTGATGAAGGATGGCCAGATGACGACAGCTTTCGGGTGAATCGTTGGTCGCGAGCCTCCGGTCGACTGTCTGAAACCGCTTCCGCAGACGATGCGCCGTCACAGACAGGTGCAGGGTCAAGGCCCAGCGTCAATCGCCGACCCTTGCCCCGCTCCAGCCGCCGACGCGCCTGAAGCCTTCAGGCGCTGGCTTTGGTGGAGGCTTGAAAAAGGCAGCCTCGACGGCTGAGCTGGTGGTTGACGTCGTCCACCAGTTCGGCTGGCAGGTCTTCCGCCATCTGTTCCGGGGTGGTGGTGATCGCGCTGGAACCTTCGCTCAGGGCCTCCAGCAGGGCTGCCCATTGCTTCACGTGTTCCGCGCGCGTCAGCCGTTGATAGCCCTGACGCTTGAGCAGGGAGGTGCACACAGTGCTGTTCCACAGCGGTGAGCGGTTTTGCAGGCTTGGGCCGCTTGCGGCCGCTGCCCCGGCGTCAACCGCTGCCGGAGTCGGTCGTCCATGCCGATCGCGCCAGCCCAGTCGATCGAGGGCGCGTCCGCAGTGTGTGGAGGAGATGCCGAAGAGCTGACCTAGCTCGGTGAGGCTCAGCCAGGTGGGCGTGGCCATGGTTGATCACCGCAAGATGAGCAAATCATCCTCCAAGCACGAAAAGGTGCAAGTTGTCAAGAAACAAAGCGGTCTAAATCGCCGAATGCCTTCATGAACTGAGATGAAGGATCTGGCGCGAGGCCGGCCCTAGCCATTCCTCCAGTTGTGGGCTGAACACCTCGCGGATCACGGTGAGTTCTCGCCCTTCACGAAAGAAGCGGTAGTGCCGACTCCAGAACGGCCCTGTTGTTCCAAACCCTTCTTCCAGCCACGTGCTCTGGACCAGGGCGAGACCGTCGACCTCCCGAAACAGTTCAGATCGTCCTTGGGTGAGACTGAGCCAGATCGGCAAACTGCGGTCTCGCAGTTGCTGCTCAGCTGAGGCCTGGTTCCACCAGCTTTCCGCCCAGGCCAGGGTCTGTCCGTCGCACTCGAGCCACACCTGGCGGCGCAGCAAAGGGGGCTCCAGCTCACGAACCTCCCTTGGCAGTTGGGATGGGTTGGTGCCGGGTGCTTCCGGTTCAGGTTCCATGGCCACGACGCGCACGGCCACTGGATGGCCCGTGAGCAGGCGGAGGTGGCGCGTTGGACTGCCGTCACCCAGCAGCATCAATTGCCAGGGGCCTGGTAAAGGGCTGGGTCCTTCACCGCGTAAAACGGCCTCCGTGGCTGCTTCCCAAAGCGGAGTGGGAGAGGGCAGCAGTGTTCCGGGAGGATTCAGAAGGCGCCTCCGACACTGAGGCTGCGCTCTTCGCCGTTGTGTTCGATCACCGCTCCATTGGATTCAACGGTTTTGAGCCGCCAGCCGCTGTTGCCGATCGCTTCACCCGGGATGGCTGAAAGCGAGAGCTGATCGAGCTGGAAGATGGCGGAGCCCTGACCGCCACCGGCGTGCACCACGCCGACGAGCAGCGGCTCGGCAGGAACCATCGCGGCCGCGATGGCGTCGTCGCTGAGGGCGTCCGCTGCGGTCGGAACAGGAAGGCTGGCTGCCAGTGGAATGGTTAACGGTTCAAGGCTGGCTGTGCGGGGGGGAGCTTCCTGGGGAGAGGCTTCGACTGCAGCGGGGGTGGCCGCTTCGGGTGCGACTGCTGTTGCGGCTGTTGTGGCTGTGGCGACTTCACCGGCCACGGGCATGCCCCGCAGGCGCTCGATCATCTGCAGATCACGTTCACGATTGAGACTCTGCAAGGTGCGCTGCCAGTTCTGCGCCAGCCAAAGACTGGTGCCGATGCCCAGCACGGCAAGCATGGCGGTGCCAATGAAAAGTCCCTGGCGACGGGTCGCTCCCGGATGGATTGGATCAGTCTTGGGGCGTGGCGTTGATGTCTGAGGAAGAACGGCCACCTTCACCGCTTTGAGGGCCGCGTCTGAGGGATGGAAGACCTGATCCATCACCTGTTCGGCGCGCAGATTCCAGAAGGCTCTGGATCGAGTCAGGCGGGTGGGCATGCAGGAAACCAGCCACGGACCCAACCTTATCGAGCTTGGGTGGAGGAAGCGAGGTGTGACTGCGAATCGCTGCTGCGTCGTTGTTGCAGCTCCAGCCACACCAGCAGTGCGGTGAGATCGGCCTGGCTGACGCCAGGAATCTGACTGGCTTGGCCCAGCGTGAATGGGCGTACGGCTGAGAGTTTCTCGCGGGCCTCCCGGGAGAGGGTGCCGATGCTGGCGTAGTCAATCGCTGCAGGTAATTTGCGCTGCCCTTGGCGTTTCACCTGATCGATCTGCTGCTGCTGACGCTGGAGATAGCCGCTGTACTTGATGTCGATTTCGGCGCCTTCCCGCACCGGCAGGGGAAGGTCGGCGTCCGCCAGACCATGGCGCACCAGATCGGCGGCATGCATGCCGGGGCGCCGCAGCAGATCTGCAAGGGTGATCGATCCCTTGATCGGTGCGCCGGTCTCAGTTTCCACTTCTGGTGCAACAGGATCGCTCACCTTCAGTCGTTGGGTCTCCAACCGTTGTTTCTCGGTTTCCATGGCGCGTAGCTTCGCTTGGAACAGTTGCCAGCGACGGTCATCGATCATGCCCAGCTCCCGTCCCAGGGGGGTGAGGCGACGGTCGGCGTTATCGCCTCGCAGCACCAGCCTGTATTCGCTGCGGCTGGTGAGCACCCGGTAGGGCTCGCGCAGATCCTTGCTCACCAGATCGTCGATCATCGTGCCGATGTAGCTGCCCTGGCGCGGGAAGTGCACCGCCTCTTGGCCCTTGACCCTGCGGGCGGCATTCAGTCCCGCCACCAGCCCCTGGGCTGCGGCTTCCTCATAGCCGGTGGTGCCGTTGAGTTGTCCAGCACTGAACAGCCCTTCCACCCGTTTGGTTTCCAGCGAAGGCAGCAATTGCGTGGCGGGCAGGTAGTCGTAATCGACCGAATACGCGGGGCGCAGCATCACGCAGTGCTCAAGGCCGGGCAGGCTGCGCAGCAGTTGCAGCTGGATCGGTTCCGGCAGGCCCGTTGAAAAGCCCTGCACATAGATCTCAGGGGTGTCCCGTCCTTCCGGTTCGAGAAAGATCTGATGACTCTCCTTGTCAGCGAACCGCACGATCTTGTCTTCGATCGAGGGGCAGTAGCGCGGTCCTTTGCTGTCGATCACGCCGCCGTAGATGGCGGTGAGATGCAGGTTGTCCCGGATCAGCTGATGGGTGACCTGTGTTGTTCGGGTGAGATGGCAGCTCATCTGCTCGCCACTGGTCCAGGCAGCTGGATCAAAGGAGAAGAAGCGATCCGCGGCGTCGCTGGGTTGTTCCTCCAGTTGATCAAGGGCAATACTGCGCCGATCGACGCGGGCCGGGGTGCCCGTTTTGAGTCGGTCGGTGTGGAAGCCGAGCTGCTGCAGCGCTTCGGTGAGGCCCTCGGCGGCCTGCTCACCGGCGCGGCCGGCCGCCATGGATTGGTGCCCCACCCAGATCCGTCCTCCGAGAAAGGTGCCGGCGGTGAGGATCACCGCTGTGGCCCCGTAGACGCTGCCGAAATAGGTGCGCACACCGGTGATACGGGCGGCTGGCCCCAGACTGGGAATCCAGCGTTCACCCCCTCCTGTGGGATCGCCTTCGATCTCCAGGCCTGTCACCATCGCCTCGCGCAGGGCCAGGTTCGGGGTGTGTTGCAGCAGCTGCAACATCTGACGGGAGTACTGGCGCTTGTCCGTCTGAGCACGCAGCGCCCAGACGGCGGGACCGCGGCTGGCGTTGAGGATGCGTTTCTGGATTGCCGTCGCATCCGCCAGGCGTCCGATCACCCCCCCGAGGGCATCCACTTCATGCACGAGCTGGCTCTTGGCGGGCCCGCCGACGGCCGGATTGCATGGTTGCCAGGCGATCCGATCGAGGTTGAGCGTGAACAGGGCCGTGTTCAGTCCCAGACGAGCAGAGGTGATCGCGGCTTCGCAGCCTGCGTGCCCACCTCCGACGACGATCACGTCGAAGCTTTCGGTAGGAACGGGACTGCCTGTCATTGCTCCAGTATCGGAAATGGCTCAGGCTGCGAGGTTGCGGAAACGGGTGAACTGAGGCTCGAACAGCAGTTTCACGGTGCCCACCGGGCCGTTGCGGTGCTTGGTCACGATCACCTCCGTGATGCCCCGGTCTGGGGTTTCTGGGTTGTAGTACTCGTCGCGGTAGATCATCAGCACCAGGTCCGCGTCCTGTTCGATCGAGCCGGATTCCCTCAGGTCACTGAGCATCGGACGTTTGTTCGTGCGCGACTCCACGCCACGGCTGAGCTGGGAAAGGGCGATCACCGGCACGTTCAGCTCCCTGGCCATCTGTTTCAGCGCCCGGGTGATCCGGGAAATTTCCTGCACGCGATTGTCAGGACTCGAGCCCTCCATCAACTGCAGGTAGTCGATCACCACCAGGCCAAGTTCCTTGCCCTGTTCGGCCATCAGACGCCTGCAGAGGGAGCGCATCTCCAACACACCGGAGTTGGGTTTGTCGTCGATGAAGATCGGCAGCTGTCCCAGGGTGTTGATCCCCTGGCCCAACAGTGGCCATTCCTCCTGCTGCAGCCTCCCGGTGCGCAGCCGGCCGGCTTCGATGCCGACTTCCATCGAGAGCAATCTGTAGGTGAGCTGCTCCTTGCTCATCTCCAGGGAGAACACGCACACCGGCAGGTCGTGGAGTTGGGCCACGTTCTTCGCCAGGTTGAGCACGATCGAGGTTTTGCCCATGGCGGGTCGCCCCGCAACGATGATCAGGTCGCTGCGTTGAAGGCCCTGGGTCATCGCATCCAGGTCGTAGAAGTTCACCGGGATTCCTGCCACCGAAGTGCCGAGCGAGCGGCTTTCGATCTCGTTGAAGGTGGTGGTGAGGATTTCGGCGGTGGGGGTGAGGCCTTTGGTTGGCTTTTCCTGGCTGATCGCGAAGATCGTCTGTTCGGCTTTGTCGAGCACCTGATCCATGGGCATGCTCTGGTCAAATCCCAGTTGGATCACTTCATTCCCTGAGCGGATCAGTTGCCGGCGCAGGAACTTGTCCATCACCAGGCGAGCCACCTGTTCGATCGAGGCCGTGGAGGCCACCCTTTCCACCAGTTCCACCAGGCGGGGGCTGCCGCCCACTTTTTCCAATGAGCCGGTGTCCGCCAGCCAGGCGGTCATCGCTGTCAGATCGGTTGGTTTGCCTTGGCTGTGGAGCATCACCGCGGTGCGGAAGATCTCCCGATGGGCATTGAGATAGAAGGCTTCCGGTTGCAGCACGTCGGCCACACGGCCGATTGCATCCGGGTCGAGCAGGATGCCACCCAGCACCGCTTCCTCGGCTTCGAGGTTTTGGGGTGGGATGGAATCGGGCAAGGCCTCGAAATTGGGCTCATCCCGTTGACGCCCTTTGCCGTAGCCCCGCCTGCCTCCCTCTGCGAATTCGCCGCTGGGCTCTGGGAAGGGGGCGGTCACCATGGTGGTTGGCCGTTCAAAAGCGAAAACCCACTCTGGCGCACGCAGGAGTGCGCAACAGGGTGGGTTTTGACGGCCCCATCAATTCAGGGCTTGGCTGAGTGTCAGAAGCTTCAGTAGCTGACGACTTCCAGGTTGATCTCGGCGGTGACTTCGCTGTGCAGCTTGACGCTCACCTTGTAGCTGCCGGTGCGGTGGATGTCGGGCACGGTGATGTCACGGCGATCCACTTCTTTCTTGGTGGCGGCCTCGATGGCCTCAGCCACATCACCATTGGTGACCGTGCCGAACAGCACGTCGTCATCACCGGTTTGCTTCTTCACGGTGAATCGACCAATCGTGTCGAGGGCGGTGCGGAACGCCACAGCCTCTTCCTTCAGGGCCGCCTGGCGCTCGGCTTCCTTGGCGCGCCGGTGCTCCACCTGCTTCATCACTGCTGGGGTGACTGGAACAGCCTTGCCAAAGGGAAGCAGGAAGTTGCGGGCGTAGCCAGGGGCTACTTCCACCATGTCGCCATCCCGGCCGAGGCTGAGAAAGTCTTCGTTCAGAACGACTTGTACGCGCTTGGCCATGGGGAACGGTCCTGTCGACTTCTATTGAGCGATCGGTAACTTTACGACGCGACCGGCAGTCGGATCTTGCTGGCGAGGCCCAGGGTTCGCATCAGACGGATGTGCTGCCAGGTGAGGTCGATCTGGCCGGGCTGGAGGCCCTGGCGAGCGGAGTGGGGGAAGGCATGGTGATTGTTGTGCCATCCCTCTCCGAACGTCAGAGCGGCAACCCATTTGTTGTTGCGGGAACCGTCTCCACTCTCGTAGGCCACGGAGCCCCAGCAGTGGGTGGCGGAGTTCACAAGCCAGGTCACGTGATACACGAGCACGAGGCGAAGGGGGATGCCCCAGAGCACCATGGCCCAACCGCCGACGCCCGTGCTGCTGCCAATCCAAAAGAGGAGAAGGCCAAGGGGCAGCTGCAGCAGGAGGAAATAGTTGTTGAGCCAGCGGTAGTAGGGATCACCGGCGAGATCACCGCTCAGGCGAGGCACCGCTTGCATGGCTGGAATCGGCTGAAACATCCAGCCCATGTGGCTCCACCAGAAGCCGCGATGGCTGTTGTGGTGATCCGCATCCGTATCAGAAAACTTGTGGTGGTGGCGATGCAGGCCTACCCAGTCGATCGGGCCGTGTTGGCAGCTCAGGGCCCCGCAGGTGGCGAAGAACCGTTCCAGCCAGGTGGGGACCTGGAAAGAGCGATGCGAGAGCAGGCGGTGATAGCCGATGGTGACCCCCAGGCAGGCGGTGACCCAATAGAGGATCAGCAGGGCGCCGATGGCTTGGGGGCACCAGAACCGGGGCATCAGTGCCACGATCGAGAGGGCATGGATCGTGATCATGAATCCGATCGTGCCCCATCGCATGCCTTGATCGGGTTGCACGCTGCTGTGCCCTTTTTTGGGCTGGTGTAGCAATGCTGACAGCTTTAAAGCCTCATGCGAAGCTGCAGGCCGACTTGGAGAAGACGGCGCCGTGACCACACTCGATAGCATCTCTGATCCGATCACTACCTCTAAACTATAGGCGATAAGGATCCGTATCAAGTGGCTGATTCTGGTCTTGGCTCTGATTGCGTGACCAAGGGGTATCGAGAATGTCTTGCGGAAGGGCGTCGGGCCATGGCCCATCTCGTGCACGTCTGGCACGAGCGCAACGGTTGGTCCCACAAGGTCTTGCCTGCCCTGGCTGAAGCCTTCGACCTCGGTCGCGTGCACAACTCGCAGATCTCCAACCTGCGCAACGGCAAGCTGGCTGCCCCCGGCCCTGAGGTGTTTCTTGCGCTAGGTCAAGCCAATGTTGTGTTGATGGCAGGGCTTGATCCCATTCGCGCTCGTCTGGAGGAGGTGCATCCGGAGCTGTTGCAGGTGCTTGCTGAAGGTCATGCCCCTCTGGTCGATGGAGCTGGGCATCCGTTGGGGGCTGGCGCGTTGTTTGAGATTTTTGTCGGTCTCGCCCCCCTCCCTCCGGGGTTCGATTGGCGCATTGACGCAGACGAAGCGCCCCTACTCAGTGGAGCTCTGGCGGAACAGCTTTGCGCTGGGCGCAGTTGGCGCTTCTGCCGTGATCAGGTGATGGCGGCGTATCCGGTGAGTAAAAGCCAGCGCCGGGAACGGTTTGCGGCGGTCATGGCTGGCATGCGCGATTACACCGCTGAAGAGCTTGATGGTGAGTTGCTCGATTTGTTCGCGACCCACCAGGCGCTTGGCGGTTCAGCGCGTTTGGGAGCGCAGGGCTTTTTGGAGCAGCTTCGTGCCCATGCAACAACCCTGGAAACTGCCGAGTCATCGGACGCTTCCAGGGTTGCGATGACGTCTTGAAGCGGACGAAGGTCAGGGTACGTAGCGCGCCTGCCGCACCCGCCGAGTGAGGCCGAGGCGACGGAGCAGCTGGATGTGCATCCAGGTGATGTCGACTTCGAACCAGCGGAGGCCGTGGCGGGCACTGGCTGGATGGGCGTGATGGTTGTTGTGCCAGCCCTCACCGAACGACAGCACCGCGACCCACCAGCAGTTACGGGACAGGTCGGGGCAGTTGAAGTTCCGGTACCCGAAGGCGTGGGTGGCGGAATTCACCAGCCAGGTGACGTGATACACCACCACCAGCCGCAGGGGGATCGCCCAGAGCACCAAGCCAAGCCCACCGCCATGCACGTCAGCTGCCTGTCCGTACCAATAGAGGCCCAGGCCCAGGGGAATCTGAAGGAGCAGGAACCAGCGGTCGAGCCAGACATAAAAGCGGTCGTTCAGCAGGTCTCCACCGAAACGCTCCTTGTGCTCCAGGGCGGGAATCTCATGCAGCATCCACTCGCTGTGGCTCCACCAGAGGCCACGACCAGCATCGTGATGATCGTTGGCCTGGTCGGAGAACTTGTGGTGGTGGCGGTGCAGGGCGACCCAGTCGATCGGGCCGCTCTGGCAGGCAAGGGTGCCCATCACCACCAGCACCCGTTCGAGCCAGCGGGGCACTTCGAAGCTGCGGTGGGCCACCAGCCGATGCAAGCCAAGCGTGACCCCAAGCACGGTGACCCAGTAGAGGAGGCCGAACGCCGCAATCCCTTGCCAACTCCAGAAGTCGGGCAGCAGGGCAATGGTCGCCAGCACGTGCATCACCACCATGAATGCGGTGGTGCCGCCCTTGAACTTGCGTTGTTTGCGGGGCAAAGGCTCCCGGGGAGCCATCATCGCTGCGCGGATGCGGAGCTCACGTTCGGTGGCGGTTGATGCCGGAGAGGTTGTGACCAAGGAGATCTCCACGTGCCTAGAGCGTCATCAACACTGATGGATCGGTGCCTTCGAGCGCCTGGCTGGAGAAATGAATGTAGGAGAGCGCAGCATGATGTAGCGAATGGCACGGATTTCACGTCCTCCTCATGAATTCACAGCAGCGCGATCCAGTGGAGGCGCAGCGGTTGGCCCAGGCGTTGGTGGCAGCGGCAGCTCGACGACTGGCGCCGCAGGCCGCAGCCCGTACCGCAGCCGTGGCCTCCCGGATGGAGCGGGTGCTGGAGGCGTTCAGCGCTGAACAGGTGGGCACCCAGCATTTCGCCTCGCTGACGGGGTACGGCCATGGCGACCAGGGCCGCGAGGTCCTCGACCGGGTGTTCGCACGGGTGCTCGGGGCTGAGAAGGCTGCGGTGCGACTTCAATTCGTCAGCGGCACCCATGCCATTGCTGCAGCGCTGTTTGGCGTGCTCAGACCTGGCGATCGGATGCTGTCGATCACAGGTCGGCCTTACGACACCCTGGAGGAGGTGATCGGCCTCCGGGGGCAGGGTCAGGGCTCCCTGGCTGAATTCGGCGTGGTCTACGACGAGATTGAGCTCGCAGCCAGTGGCATTGTTGATCTCGAGGCTCTGGATGCCGCTTTGGCAGTGCCTCGGCGCTTGATCTTGATCCAGCGCAGCTGCGGTTACAGCTGGCGCCCTTCCCTCTCGGTGGAGGCGATCGGTCGTTTATGTGCGCGGATTCATGCCCGCCAGCCCGACTGCGTGTGTTTCGTTGACAACTGCTACGGCGAACTAGTCGAGGAGCAGGAGCCCCCAGCCGTGGGGGCTGATCTGGTGGCCGGCTCCTTGATCAAAAATCTTGGCGGCACCATCGCCCCCAGTGGAGGGTATGTGGCTGGTCGGGCTGCGTTGGTGGAACAGGCCTGCTGTCGCCTCACCGCACCCGGCATCGGCAGTGAAGGGGGAACTGGTTTTGACCTGAACCGGTTGCTGCTGCAGGGACTGTTCTTGGCGCCCCAGATGGTGAGCGAGGCCTTGATCGGCGCTGACCTGGTGGCCGAGACCTTTGCCACCTTGGGTTTTGCCGTTCAGCCCCAGGTTTCGGATCGCCGTGGCGATTTGATTCAGGCGGTGCAGATCGGCAGTGCTGAGGCCCTCAAGACGGTCTGCCGTGCTTTCCAGGCCTGCTCGCCGATCGGTTCTTATCTCGATCCAGTGCCGGCCTCGATGCCCGGGTATGCCAGTGATCTCGTGATGGCTGGAGGCACCTTCATTGATGGCAGCACCAGTGAATTCTCGGCGGATGCCCCCCTGCGGGAGCCCTTCAATCTCTATGTGCAAGGCGGGACGCATCGCGCCCATGTTGAGTTGGCGCTCGTGCGGGCCCTGGCGGCCCTCCATACGGCACGACTGGTGGATCTGCCCCACACTGAGTGAGGTTTTCGCCTGGTCCCGGCCCCATGGCCTTTGATTTCCCTGCGCAGTTCCGCTACGCCGACAGCCATGAGTACGCCCATGCAGATGGCGACCTCGTTCGTCTCGGGCTGAGCGCGTTCGCGGTGGATCAACTGGGCGACATTGTGTTTGTTGATTTGCCTGATGTAGGCAGCAGCCTCAGCCGCGGCAGCAGCTTCGGCACGGTCGAATCGGTGAAGGCGGTGGAGGAGATGTATGCCCCGGTGAGTGGGGAAGTGGTGGAGCGCAATGAGTCGGTGCTGGCCAGTCCGGAGGAATTGCAGAACGATCCCCATGGCAAGGGATGGCTGCTGGCGGTGCGCGCCACTGATGCAGCCCAGTTGCAGGAGTTGATGGATGCCGCCACCTATGCCGCCAAAGTCGCTGCCGCCTGAGCAGTTTTTTTAGAGTTGCCCCATTACTGGCGAGAGCGACTTGACGCAGCACGATCAACGCTCCGGGTCTGCCTCTGCTCCAGCCCAGCTCTCACCCTTCGTTCAGCGTCACATCGGTCCGAGCGAGGCGGACCAGCAGACGATGCTTCAAACCCTTGGGTATGCGGATCTTGATGCTTTCGTCAGTGCCGTTGTGCCAGGCGCCATCCTTGATCCCGATCCACCGACGGAAGCCATGCCCCTGGGCTGTGGCGAAGCGGAAGCCCTGGCGGAGTTGCGTCGCATCGGGGCTCAGAACCGGGTGCAGCGCTCCCTCATCGGCCTCGGCTATCACGACACCGCCACGCCCGCGCTGATCAAGCGCCACGTGCTGGAGAACCCTTCTTGGTATACCGCTTACACCCCCTATCAGGCGGAAATCGCCCAGGGGCGTCTTGAGGCGCTCCTCAACTTTCAAACCCTGATCAGCGAGCTGACAGGCCTGCCGATTGCCAATGCCTCCCTTCTGGATGAGGCCACCGCCTGTGCTGAAGCCATGGGCCTCAGTCTGGCGGCGTGCAAGCGCCCTGAAGCGCGGCGTTTTCTTGTGGATGCAGCGGCATTGCCCCAGACCTTGGCTGTGCTTCAAACCCGCGCCGAACCTCTCGGTGTGGTGATCGATCAGACCGAGCCTGAGGACTTTCGCTGGGATGAAGATGTCTTTGGTGTGATGCTCCAATTGCCCGGTCGCTGCGGGCGACTCTGGGATCCCTCGGCGGTGATCGGGCAGGCCCACGGTCATGGCGCCCTGGCCACCGTCGCGATTGATCCTTTCGCCCAGGTGCTGATGGCTCCTGTGGGGGAGTTGGGGGCTGACATTGCCGTTGGCAGTGCTCAGCGTTTTGGCGTGCCCATGGGGGCCGGTGGGCCCCACGCTGCCTTTTTCGCCACCCGTGAAGCGTTCAAGCGTCAGGTGCCAGGTCGGATTGTCGGCCAGTCGCGGGATGCGGAGGGTCGCCCCGCCCTGCGTCTGGCTCTGCAGACGCGTGAACAGCACATCCGGCGCGACAAGGCCACCAGCAACATCTGCACAGCCCAGGTGTTGCTGGCTGTGATGGCGTCGTTCTATGCCGTGCACCACGGGCCGGATGGATTGACAGCCATCGCCCGCCGCCTGGTGCTCTTGCGCCGCCACCTTGAAGCCGGCTTGCAGCAACTGGGCTATTCGTTCGCTGAGGGCTCCCGCTTTGACGGCATTGATGTGCGTTCCTCCCAGGCTCCTGTCGTGCATCGCCTGGCGGCGGAGCAGGGCTTCAACCTGCGGGTGCTCCCCGATGGCGCTGATCCAGCTCAGGCGGAGGGATTCGGCATCAGCCTTGATGAATGCAGTGATGGACAGGAGGTGAATACCCTTCTGGGTTTGCTGGCGCAAGCGGTCGGAGCCGATCCGTTGCCGCCGATTGTGCTGCTGGAGCAGGCCCTCGATGGAGATGAGGCTCTGCAGCAGGCGCTGCCGGGTCTCCCCCTGCGCCGACGTCCCTGGCTGCAGCAACCGGTCTTTCACCGCTATCGCAGTGAAACCGAGCTGATGCGGTACATCCAGCGCCTGGTAAGCCGCGATCTCTCACTGGTGCACAGCATGATCCCGCTGGGCAGCTGCACCATGAAGCTGAATGCCGCGGCCGAGCTGGCGCCCGTGAGCTGGCATGGCTTCGCTGCCTTGCATCCGTTTGCACCTCAAGAGCAGTTGGCGGGCCTGGCCCGGATGGTGTCGGATCTGGAATCCTGGCTCTCCGCCCTGACGGGGTTCGCTGGTGTGTCGTTGCAGCCCAATGCGGGCTCCCAGGGGGAATACGCCGGTTTGCTGGTGATCCGTGCATGGCACCGTTCCCGTGGCCAGCAGGAGCGAGACGTTTGTTTGATCCCCACGAGCGCCCATGGCACCAACCCTGCCAGTGCGGTGATGGCAGGCCTGCGGGTGGTGCCGGTGGCCTGCGATGACCAGGGCAATGTGGATCTGACAGATCTACGGGCCAAGGCGGAGCAGCACAGCGAGCAGCTGGCGGCGCTGATGGTCACTTACCCCTCAACCCATGGGGTGTTTGAACCTGGGATTCGGGAGATTTGTGCCTGTGTGCATGCCCATGGCGGTCAGGTGTATCTCGATGGTGCCAACCTCAATGCTCAGGTGGGGCTATGCCGGCCCGGAGCGTATGGCGCTGATGTCTGTCATCTCAATCTGCACAAAACCTTCTGCATCCCCCATGGGGGCGGAGGTCCTGGGGTCGGTCCGATCGGTGTCGCGGAACATCTTTTGCCTTTTCTGCCAGGGCATCCCCTGGCGGCCTGTGGTGGCAGCCAATCCATCACCGCGGTGTCGGCGGCGCCGTGGGGCAGTGCCGGCATCCTGCCGATCAGCTGGATGTATCTGCGGTTGATGGGGCCCAACGGGTTGCGTCGTGCCACGGCGGTGGCGCTGCTCGCCGCCAATTATCTGGCCCGGCGCTTGGATGCCCATTTCCCGGTGTTGTTCCGGGGTGAGGGGGGCCTGGTGGCCCATGAATGCATTCTTGATCTGCGGGGCCTGAAGCGAACCGCTGATCTCAATGTCGATGACATTGCCAAGCGACTGATGGATTACGGCTTCCATGCCCCCACCGTGAGTTGGCCGGTCGCCGGCACGGTGATGGTGGAGCCTACGGAAAGCGAAAGTCTGGTTGAGCTGGATCGTTTTTGTGAGGCGATGATCGCCATCCGTGCAGAGGCCGCAGCGATTGAATCCGGCGTCAGTGATGCCACCAACAATCCCCTCAAGCGCGCTCCCCACACCCTGGCCGCTGTGACTGCCGAGACCTGGGATCGCCCCTACAGCCGTGAACAGGCGGCTTTCCCCTTGGTCGACCAGCGCGACAACAAGTTCTGGCCCTCTGTGGCCAGGATCGATAACGCCTATGGGGATCGCAATCTCATCTGCACCTGTCCATCGGTCGCGGAACTGGCGGATCTGGTGCCTGCGCGGTAAATTTTCATCCAAATCGGAAAAATACCTTTCGGTTTTCTCTGCAGAACGAAAAGTGTTTCCACACTGATCGGCATCTGCTTCACGCAGGGGGGGACATGGCCACCAAAACCACCAAGCCGGAACTTCCCGGTTGCCTTGAATCAGCTTTGGAGCGGGGACACACCCTGCAGGTTGAAGGGACGAACGTTGTGAGAGTCCCCTTCGGCGTCCGTCGGCCCCGTCGTCAGCGCCCCGATCGCCCAGACACCTGGGCCACGCTGGTGATTCCGTTTCAGGTGATGGACTCGCCCACACCTCCTCCTCAGGCCGCCTGAAGGGTTGTTTGGTTGCACATCGGCTGGGGCGTCTAGGCGCTGCGGATCAGTGGTTCTGCCTCAGCCAGTTTCAAATTCACAAGTGTTTTCGCGTCCTCCAGCGAGCAGGAGGGTATGCGGAACGGAAGCACGGAGATCGGACTCCGTTCCGGATGAATCCTCCAGCCCTGGTTGGGTTCTTCCATCAGCACAAACCCGCGATAGCGAAAGGTGCGGGGGCTAGACCCTGGTTGCATTCAGGTGTGTAGAGCTCGTCGGGCATATTTCAGGACACCAGATGTGGTGTGTCACTGATTGCGTCAAAGTCGTTGGCATCCGCGTCTTGAAATCCACAAGAAGTGCTGTGGGACGGTGCTGGATGGGAGCCTGCCGTGGAAACCTCAGTGCGCTGGCCCAGCGGCTGAAGCACCATCGGTGGTGTCAGTGGGGGCATGCCTCGTTGAGGCCGAACAGCAGCACATCACTGGCTCGGCCTTGTGTTGTCAGTCTCCCGATCGCAGCCGGATCGTCGAATCCGAGGCCGTCACCGGGCTCCAGTGTGAGTCTGTCACCGGCGGGGGTGGTGAGTTCACAGAACCCGCTGATCATCTGAAGCCATCCTCTCTGGGGCTCCATCGCCGGCAGCGTCAGACTCTGGTTGTGGCTCGGTTGTGCGCGCCAGAGCCTCAACGGCCTGGAGATGGCCATCACCTCTGCGTCGTCCGGAGCGATCAGGGGCGTCCAGTCTGGTCCTGGCGGGCAGCAGCATTGTTCGTAGCTCGGGGGAAGGTTGTCCTGCCCGGGTTCGATCCAGATCTGCAGTAGCCGGCAGGGAGTGGTGCCGCCATTGATTTCGCTGTGCACGATGCCGGTGCCGGCGGTCATCCGCTGCACGTCGCCAGCGCGGATGACTCCGCTGTTGCCCATGGAGTCTTGGTGGTTTAGCTGTCCTTCCACCATCACGGTGATGATTTCCATGTCCCGGTGCGGGTGCATGCCGAAGCCCTCACCGGCGGCGATGGTGTCGTCGTTGATCACCAGCAAGGGCCCGAAGCCCATCCAATCGGGGTGGTGATGGCCGGCAAAGGAAAAGCTGTGCCACGAATCCAGCCAGTCCCGTTGGCTGTGGAAGCGTTCGCCGGCGGGGCGGAACAGCAGTGATGACGGATTGGCAGAAGTGGTTTGGGTCATCGTGATTCCGAGGCGATCATGCGGTCGGGCTTGGTTCAGAGCTTCAGCGGATCCATCTGCAGCAGGCGTTGCAGTAAGTCGTGAATGCTGTCGTCCTGGGGCGGTTTGGCGTGATTGCTGAGCAGTTGGCGACCCACGACTTGTGCGCCCAGGTGGGTGAGTTGGATGCGCAGTGACAGCAGCAGTTCCATGCCGCCGCCTCCGGAAAACGTGGCCATGGCCACAGGTCTGCCGTTGAACAGTGCCCGGAAGTCGTTGCCTTGAACCGAGAGCCAGGCGATCGCGTTGGTGAGGCTGGGCGGAATGGAGCCGTTGTATTCCGGCGCGCAGATCACCCAGCGGGGGGCTTGCAGCAGCTGCTCGTGCAGGGGGGCAACCGCCGCAGGTGAGCCTTGAGCTTGGGTTCGAGGAGTGAAGAGGGGCAGGTCGATCGTGGTGAGATCAAGCACCTGTGCGGTTGTCCCCAGTGTGTTGGCGTGCATCGCGAACCGATCCGCCAGCTTGAGGTTTTCGCCACTACTGGCGCTGATCACCAGCAGATCGGTTGATGGGGCGGGCATCGCAGTGCGAGGTGGCTTGGGCTGTGGATCAAGACCAGCATGGTGAAGCAGGGGAGCGGTGCTGGACAGGGCCGCTCCCCTGTTGGAACCGTCATCAAGCGGACATCAGCTCCGCTCCCCGGTAGGGCACAAAGCTGGCCTTGCGGGCACCGCAGATGGGGCAGCTCCAGTCGTCGGGGATCGCTTCGAAGGGCGTGCCGGGGGCAATGCCCGAGTCGGGGTCGCCTTCAGCGGGGTCATAGATCATGGAGCAGAGCTTGCAGATCCACTTGCCAGGAACGGGGTCGGCTGCTTCCCCTGCAGTGCCTTTGCCTTGCAGGGCCTCGAGAGCAACGCCGTAGGTCTCGGCGTGATGCTTCTCGATCGGTGTGAGCAGGCCGAAGTTCTTGGCTGCGGTTCGGAACAGGCCGGCGTGCTCTGCAGATTCGTTGGCCTGCTCGGCAAATTCCGTTTCCGCGCCGCCATCCCTGTCCTGGCGCGCCTGATCGGCGAACTCGGGATACATCGTTGTGTACTCGTAGGTCTCCCCTTCAATCGCCAGTTCCAGGCAGCGGCTAAGGATTGCTTGTTTCTGCTCATCACTGAGGCTGTCGGCGTCTTCGATGACCAGTTCGGGATGGAGCAGGCGGAAATGAGCGAACGCGTGCTCAGTTTCCTGGGCGGCAGTGTCGCGGAACAGTTTGGCCAGGTCTTTGTGGCCGAGGTTCTTCGCGACGTCTGCAAAGAAGAGATATTTGCGGTTGGCCATGCTCTCGCCGCCGAAGGCGGCCTCGAGGTTGGCGTGGGTGGAGGGCTTGGAGAGATCCATCGCGATGCCTCAGCAATGGCCACACATTAACCCAAAGTCGTAACGAGTATGAGTTAGTGAGCGAGGGCCAGGTCGCCTCCCCCCCCTGCTTGGCTTAGTAATTGGCGCCGCTGCGACGTTGGTGAACGGCTGTGGTGGCGTCGCTGTCGAGCAGGCCGCCATGGCCCACTTCGGCGTAGATCAACCAGTGATCGCCGCATTCCATCCGTTGTTTCACCTCACCCTCAAGCCAGGCGAGGCCTTCGGGCAGCAGGGGTTGGTCGTTGGGACTGCTGTCGAGTTCAAGTCCGCTGAAGCGATCGGCGCCAGGTGCAAAGGGCTGGAGGAATTGCTTCATCGGTCCGCTTTCACGGCCTTCCGCAAGCACGTTGAGGGCGAAGCGATCGCCCTTGTGCAGCAAGGCTTCGACGGCCCTGTCTTTTGCCACCGCGACCGTGATCCCCGGCGGCGTGAAGCTGGCCTGGCTCACCCAGCTCGCCACCATGGCGCCGCTGAGGGCAGCATCTCCCTGTCCTTTGCGAGCTGTGAGGACGCAGAGGGATCCGACAACGCGACCGAGCGCCAGGACCGCCGGATCGCTGCGGCTTTCGCTCAGACCGCCAGCACTGCGGCGCTGCTGTTTGCGCTGCTCCTTCTGAAGGTCACGCCCGAAGCGGGTGCCCGTTTCCTCCAGGGTGCGCACGGTGGAGGCGTCTGGGCTGAATTTGATGCGGATCGGCTCGAATCCGAAGCTGAAGCCCCCGTCGCGCAACTTGCTCTCCAGCAGGTCGAGGGCTTCACCACTCCAGCCGAAGCTGCCGAACACACCCACGGGTTTGCTGCGATCGCCTTCCGCGAGCACGGTTCCTAGGGCCGAGACGATCGGGGTGGGTGCGTGCCCTCCCAGGGTCGGTGAGCCGATCAGGATCGCGTCAGCTGAGCGGATCGTGGACACCAGTTCATCCGCTGGGGTGAATTCGCAGTTGAGACTGGTCACCCGCACACCTGTGCGACTGACGCCGCGGGCCAGGGCATCGGCGATGGCTGCGGTATTGCCATAGGCGCTGGCAAACAGCAAGGCAACCGTGAGGCTCGCGTTCTGCAGTCCTTCTCCCCAGCGGCGGTAGTCGTTCAGCAGACTGCGCCAGCTGGCTTCGATAGCAGGACCATGCCCGGGTGCGATCGTGCGGATGTCGAGTTCTTCCAGGCGTTCCACCACGGCATCCACCTGGCTGGCCATCGATGCCATCAGGGAGTCGTAGAAGTGGCGCCGTTCCTCCTCGGTCGCGCTGCGTCCGGTTTCCGCCCACTCAGCCGTGCAGAGGTGAGCCGAAAAAAGCTTGTCGCTCATCAGCAGACCCTCGCTTTCCTCGAAGGCGAGCAGGCCGCCAGGCCATCGGGGTGTGGGGGCGGGGAGGAGATGCAGGGTGTGTCCGTGGCTCAACGCGAGGGTGTCCTCATGACGGATCACCTGCAGCGTGGGTAGTGACGGCAGCGGTGGTCGGTTGTCGACTTCCCCTGGAGGGAGGGGCTTGCGCTGCTGCCAGAGCTCCTCAAGCAGCTTCGCTCCCGGGTTGGAGCAGATCAGGCTCAGTTGGGGATAGACCTCGGCCAGGCTGCGCAGAAGGGCGACCCGGTTGGGATTCACGTGACCCACCACCACCAGCAGTTCACTGCAGTTGCCGGGGAGGGCGGCGGCCAGGGCCGGCAGAAACACATCGGCGTAGGCCGCACCGGGGGGGTGCACCAACACAGCCGCCTGTTGATGACCTGTCGTGTCGAGGCCTGCTGCAAACAGGAAGCTGTTGGCGGTGCTGCCCCGCTCGAGCGCGTATTCAAGTTCGAAACGCAGGCGCTGAGGGCTGAGGCCCCGCAGGCTGATCAGTCCATCGCTCACCGGCAGGGTGATCACCTGTCGAGCATCACTGCTGCTGGGCTGCTGCGGTGTGGAGGCCATCGCGCTCACCATCAGTAGTGGTTCCCCACTTTGCGGTGGTGCACGGCGGTCGTCGCTTCGGTGTCGGCCACGTTGCCCTGTTCCACGATGGCGTAGATGATCCAGTGATCGGGCCCCTCCATGCGTTGCTCCACGCGGCAGCCCAGATAGGCCAGGGCGTCGCTCAGGACGGGACCTCCATCGGCGACAGTTTCAAGGATGCTGATCCCCTCAAAACGATCGGCCCCTGGCGGGAAGCGTTTGAGGAAATGGCGCAGCAGCGGTTGGTGATTGTCCTCCCGCAGCACATTCAGCACAAACCGATCCCCCACCTGCATCAGGGCTTCAATCGCACGATCTTTGGCCACGGCCACGGTGAGCCCTGGCGGATGGAAGCTGGCCTGGCTCACCCAGCTGGCCACCATGGCGCTGCGTCGAAGGGTTTCGCCTTCCCCCTGACTCGCCGTCACGACGTAAAGACCTCCGCTGAGACGGCCCAGGGCTTTGTCGAGGTCGCCATCCAAGCTTTTCATGGCCGCGATCGTTTTCTCGCGCGTCAGCAGCTGGCCGAGGTCAGTTCCCGACTCCTCGCAGCGCTGGTAGTCGGCACCCGACGGCAACTGTCGGATGCGTAGAGGGGCAAAGGCCTCCTTCTGGCCCTGGCTGCGCAGCTGGCCAGCAACCGAATCGATCGGCTCATCGTTGCCACCGAAGGCGTCGTAGACCCCCACCCACTGTTTGCTGTGCAGGGCGGCCAGCAGAGTGCCGATGGAACTTTGCAGCTCGCTGTCAGGCGAGGCTGGCCACGTGGGCACCACCACAGCCTTGGCTTCACCGATCAACGCCGTGAGTTCCTGGGGGTCAGTGGCCCTCAGATCCACCAGCTGCACCTGGGCCTCGGCCTTGCCGATGCCGTGGGCGATGGCCTGGCTGATGCGATCGGCGAAACCGTACTGACTGAGATAACAGACGGCGGCATAGCTCTCACCCTTACTCCGCTGGCCGCTCCAGTCGCGGTAGTCGCTGATCCAGTGCTGTAGGTGTTCACGCAGCAGAGGGCCATGGCCGACGGCGATGGTGTTGATCGTCGGCAGGCCATCCATGCGTTTGAGAGCCTGCAGAACGCTGCGGGCGTTCGGTCCCATCAAACAGTCGTAATAGAACCGGAAGTCGGGAGCGATCGCGCCGGGATCGCTGTCGAACACGGCATCGGAGCAGTAATGCAGGCCGAAGGCATCGCAGGTGTAGAGGATGCCGCTGCCATGGTCGAAGGAGAAGATCGTGTCGGGCCAGTGCAGGTTGGGGGCACTGAGGAACTCGAACTGGTGATGGACGCCGCTTTCAGGGTTGGTGCCCAGATCGAGTTCCTCACCGCTCTTGACTGCCCGGGAGTTGAACGGCCGGTGCACCTGGTTTTCCAGGAACTGGATCGCCACCTTGGAGGCCACGATTTCGATCTCGGGGTTCAGGTCCAGCAGGTCACCGATCAGGCCGGAATGATCCGGTTCGGTGTGGCTGACGATCAGCACATCAATCGCTTTGGGATCAATCTGCGCCTTGAGCAGGGGGATCCAGGTGTCGCGGAATTTGGCGTGACTGGTGTCAATCAGCGCCGTGCGCTCACCTCGCACCAGGAAGCTGTTGTAGGTGGTGCCGTTGCGCAGGCCGAACTCGATGTCAAAGCGGCTGCGATCCCAATCGAGCGAGCGGATGGTGACGGTGTCATCGGCGATGACCTCGCATTGCAGCGACAGGCGAGGGGCTGCAGTGGAGGGATCTGTGCTGTTCAGGCTTGCCGTGACCATGACCAAAACGCGCTCAAATTGAACTCTACGGAGATCGTCAGGTGAGCGGTCCGGGTGTGATGGCCCCTGCGAGGTGGGGTAACCACTCCACCACCCCAGGCACGGCGATGATCAGGGCCAGCACGGCCACCTGAAGGCCGACAAACGGCAGGGCGCCTTTGTAAATGTCGCGGGTGCTGATCTCGTCAGAGGCCACGCCACGCAGGTAGAAGAGGGCGAAGCCAAATGGTGGCGTCAGGAAGGAGGTCTGCAGGTTGGCCCCAATGATCACGCCGAACCAGACCATCGCTTCGGGCCCAAGCAGCTGGCGTGCGGCAGGTAGCAACAGCGGCACGGCGATAAAGGCGATCTCGAAGAAATCGATGAAGAAGCCCAGGGCAAAGATGATCAGCATGCTGAACACGAGAAAGCCCACCCGGCCTCCTGGCAGGTTGAGCAGCAGCTCGGAGATCAACTGATCACCGCCCACCCCCCGGAACACCAGGCTGAAGGCGGTTGAGCCCATCAGGATCGCCATCACCATGGCCGTGGTGCGCATCGTGTTGTCACACACCTTGGAGAGCTGTTGCCGACTGAAGCCACCGTTGAGAGCGGCGAGCATCATGGCGCCCACGGCTCCGATCACTCCGGCCTCAGTCGGGGTGGCGATGCCGAAGAAAATGCTCCCCAGCACGGCCATGATCAGGGCGATCGGCGGCAGCACTGACTGGAGCACCTGCCAAGCACTGGTGGAGGCATTGGGATCGACAGGTCGTTGCGGTGCCAGGTCAGGCTTCAGGGCACTGATCACCAGCACATAGGCGGCGAACACCGCAGCCATCAGCAGGCCCGGGATTAGGGCGCCGATGAACAGATCTCCCACCGAGATGCCCAATTGATCGCCCAGCACCACCAACACGATGCTGGGGGGAATGATCTGGCCGAGGGTTCCTGAGGCCACGATCACGCCTGTGGCGAGGCTTTTGTTGTAACCAGCCCGCAGCATGGCGGGCAGGGAGATCAGTCCCATGGTGGTGACGGTGGCAGCCACCACCCCGGTGGTCGCTGCCAGCAACGATCCCACCAGCACGACGGCCAGGGCAAGGCCGCCCCGCAGCCGCCCCAGCAGGCGACCCATGGTCTCGAGCAGGCGTTCGGCGATGCCGGAGCTCTCCAGCATCGCCCCCATGAAGACGAAGGCAGGAATGGCCAGCAGCGTGAAGTTGGCCATGATCCCCAGGATCCGCTGGGGCAGGGCCGTGACGAACTGGGGTTCGATCTCCCCGCTGATCATGCCCAGCAGGGCGAAGATCACTCCGATCCCTCCCAGGCAGAAAGCCACAGGGAAGCCGCTGAGCAAGGCCACGATCAGGGCGAGGAACATTCCCGGCGCCAGGATGGCTGAGGGATCGATGCTGACCACCCACCCGAGGGATTCGATCTCGATCACAACGTCGGTCCTCCGTTGTCTTCCCCGCGGCTGGGTGACGGCGCAGCGGCGCCGTTCTGAAGGGTGGTGCCCAGACGCAACGCCTCGGCGATCCCCTGCAGACCCAGCAGCAGAAACCCAAGCGGTATCAGGGACTTCACCCAGGTACGCGGCAGGCCTCCCGGATCGGGCGAGAGCTCCCCGATGCTCCAGGAGCGCAGGGCGGGGTCGATGGAAATGGCCATGACTCCGAAGGCGAAGGGCAGCAGCAGCAACAGGAGGCTGTTCAGCTCCACACGTCGCCGACGCCTGGGCGACCAGCGGTTCTGCAGCACATCCACCCGCACGTGCCCATCCTTCCGGAGGGTCCAGCCCATCCCGAGCAGAAAGATCAGATCGAAGAGATACCACTGCGCTTCGATCAGGCCATTGGAGCTCAGGTTGAGACCAAGGCCTGAGCCCAGATAGCGACCGATCACGTTCCAGATTCCGACCGCCAGCATCACCAACACGGCCCAGCGGGCCAGCCAGGCAGCTCCGGCGTTGACGCGATCGATGAGCTGGACGAGGGCCGCCACCAACGATCGCGTCATCCTGCGACCCTCGCGGAGCGTGCGCTGAACTGGGCCAGGGGCAGTTCGTTGATGCGGTTCCAGTTCTGCGTCGCGTCGCGGAACAGTCGCCAGCGTTCGAGCAGATCCCGGAAGCTCGGACTCTGCGCGGCCAGATCGGCAAACATGGCGCTGGAGGCCTCAGCCGCTGCTTCAAGAATGTCGTTGCTGTAGGCCTCGAGCCTGATGCCCTGTCGCTGCAGCTTGAGCAGGGCCTGGCTGTTGCGCTGTTCGTATTTGCTGTGCATGCTCAGATTCGATTCGTAGCAGGCGGTGCTGAACATCTCCTGGTACTCCCTCGGCAGCTGCGACCAGGCTTTGCGGTTGACCAGGGCCATCAGCGTCGGCCCCGGTTCCCACCAGCCTGGGTAGTAGTAGTAAGGCGCTGCCTTCGGCAGGCCCAGCTTGTCGTCGTCGTAGGGCCCTGTGAACTCAGCCGCATCGATGGCTCCCCGTTCGAGCGCCAGGTAAATCTCTCCACCGGGCAGAACCTGCACATTGACGCCGAGGCTGGCCATCACCTTTCCCCCCAGCCCGGGGATGCGCATTTTCAGCCCCTTGAGGGACGCCAGGCCTTCGATCGGACGTTTGAACCATCCCCCCATCTGGGCACCGGTGTTGCCCGCCGGAAAGCTTGTCGTTCCGAAATCAGCGAACAGCTCGTCCATCGCTTCCTGACCACCTCCGTAGTAGAGCCAGGCGTTCTGCTGAAGGGCGGTGAGGCCGAAGGGCACTGCCGTTCCGAACGCAAAGGCCGGGTTCTTGCCCACGTAGTAGTAACTGGCGGTGTGGCCACACTCCACCGAGCCCGCCTGCACTGCATCCAGCACCTCCAGCCCCGGCACGATTTCGCCTGCGGCAAAGGGCTCGATCCTGAAGGCACCACCCGTCATGGCGGCGACCCGCTCGCAGATGGTGGTGGCACCGCCGTAGATCGTGTCGAGGGACACCGGCCAGCTGGTCGCCATGCGCCAGCGCACCTGAGGGAGCCCACCGCTGCGACTGGTTTCGGCACGACGGATCGTGCAGGCGCTGAGGGCTCCGGCTCCAGCAGCAGCGGCGATCGCTTGTCCACTGCTCCGGAGCAGCTGCCGACGTTGCATGGCGTGCTCCTGCATAGGTCGCCGGGAAGGCGACGTGGCTTGCTGGCACCTTATCGATGCTGCACAGCAGCACTTTGTCTTTGTGGCAAAAAAAAGCCCTCCGCTGTGCGAAGGGCCCAACCGTTGTTGTTGCTGGGGCTGGTGTGAGCGTGGCGTCGTTGCACCACGATCAGCTTTCAACCTGCACAGACACGGTGGTGCGGTTGTCGGCTTTGACGGCATGGATTGCAAGGATGCCGTCGCGGTAGGTGGCCCGCAGTTGATCCCGATCCAGCGGTTGGGCGAAGCGGAAGCTGCGGCTCCAGGTGCCGGGACGGAACTCACTGAGGAGCTGTTGGGTGGGGTTGGTAGCTGCTGCTGGGTCGGCGGCGCTGGTGTCGGCAGCGTCCGGCTTGGCAGGGCGTCGTTCAGCACTGATCACCAGGGTGCGATCGGTGGCCTTCACGTCAATCGAGTCGCGATCGACGCCCGGCAGTTCGAGACGAACGGTGTAACCGTTGGCATCCTCAAGAACTTCCGCAGCAGGCACCCGTTCAGCCTGGGCCACCTGTTGCTCGAGGCGGTCGAAAAGATCGAAGGGAGATTGGCGAAGCGTGATCATGGATGGTTCTCCAAAGGGTGGAAACAAACGGGGTGTTCGTGTCACCCGCAATGCCAATCTGTGCTGGCTGGATTGATCTGAGGAGGGGGACAACCGTCCTTTTCGGTTCGGTCTTAACGGCTGAGTTCGGTTCCTACGAGTGCATTGGTGTGTCAACCGAAAAGACATCTCACTCAGAGTTGGCTGTATCAATCCACCACCAGCTGGAGAAGCTGGCGGCTTGGCCACAACGGCACCCTTGTTCATCCCAAAGGCTCCAGATGCGGGCATTGTTAATCACAAACTGGCGACCGTCGCGATCAATGCGAATGCCGCTGTAGCCGCGATAAGCATCGCGATGCCGTGCGCGATCGAGGGCGTTGGCCCGCTCCTTGCGCTCCTGCTCCGGTGCGGTGAGTCGGGAGGGCATGCCCACCATCTGTGTCCAAGGGCGGCACCAGAGCTGGAGGGCCGCGGCGTTGGCATACACCAGTCGGGGATCGGGGTGGCCGTGATGGGCCAGGACGGGGCTGGAGAAGGCAAACAGCTCCTGCGCGGTGCTCGCTGCGGCCAGCCAACCTGGTTGCTCACCCGCCAGGAGGGAACGCCCGAAGGCTCTTCGGTGGGATGTCTGAATGATCCCTGCCCACCGGCGTGCCTCAGGAGTGAGCCAGGGAGCGTTGGCTTCAGCCACCGCCAGCGGTCATGGCGGCCAACATGGCCTGCTGACCCAGGGTCTGGCCCTGGTCGCGGAGATGCTGGAGGAATTGCTGCTTGGCGTCGGGGAAGCGCGGCTCTTCAGCCAGGGGCAGCTCACCGGCGGCATCCAGGCCTGTGTCTCCTTCCATCGCTGGGGTGATCACCACCAGGTCGCTATCGAGGCTGGCGTCGTAACGCCACCACAGGCTGGGGTCGAGCACTGCGGGGTGGGGCGGTGTGGGTTGGTCCTGTTCGTCTGGTGCGTGGTTGCTCGCCTTGGGTGATGCGGCGGGTTCTTTCTCCTCGGCCGCGGCCTCGGCGCGGGCCTCAAGGGACCTGCGGCGGTAGTCCGCGAGGTCATCCAGCAGCTTGGCGCGGGTGCGTCCCCGCAGCTGAAACAGCACGAACGGGTCTTCACTGAAGCGTTCCCCCATCAGGAAGTACACCGCGCTGATGTGTTTGCAGGGGTTGGCTTTGTCGGGGCAGCTGCACTCGCTGCGCACCTCCTGCAGCTTGAAGGGGAAGAGCCGGCGCCCGCTGGCGGCAAAGGCCCGTTCGATGTCTGCAGGCATGATCCCAGCCAGCAACTGGGCTGACCAGCGGGCTTTCTGGGTGAGGGCCTCGAGCACATAGCGCCAGTCCTCGTCGTTGAGCACGTCGAGCCAGAGCTTCACCTTGTAGGGGTCCTCGCCGGTGCCCTGCACCCGGGCATGGACCCGCCGACCTTCGAAACGAATCGAGGTGACGTTGCCTTCGCGGGCGTAGGTCCAGGCCCGCTCCAGCCGTTTTTTGAAGCGGTAGGAGTTGATCAGCTCCATCCACTGCTCCACCCACCAGGGCTGCTGGCCAAGGCCCTCATCGCCGAGGGAGGTGTTGATGCCGTGGGTGGAAGGGGTGATGGTCATGGAATCAAGTGGCTTCGAGGCTCACCAGTTCTTTCAGCTGACCCATATCAAGCCCGCCGAGCCAATCTTCGCCTGAGCCAATGATGTCTTCTGCGAGACGTGATTTCTCGCGGATCATGCGGTCGATCTTCTCTTCCACGGAGCCGCTGGTGATGAATTTATGCACCATCACCCGGTTGGTCTGTCCGATTCGGTAGGCGCGGTCGGTGGCCTGGTTCTCCACAGCTGGATTCCACCAGCGGTCGATGTGGAACACATGGCTGGCGCGGGTGAGGTTGAGGCCAACGCCGCCTGCCTTGAGGGAGAGCAGGAACAGCTGCGGGCCGCGGGGGTCTTCCTGAAACCGGTCCACCATGGCCTGACGCTCGCTTTTGCTGGTGCTGCCGCTGAGGAAGGGCACTTCGCTGCGCCACCGCCGTTGCAGGTAGCCCTGCAGCAGATGTCCCCATTCCGCGAACTGGGTGAACAGCAGGGCTCGATCGCCTGCTTCGATCACTTCGTCGAGGATTTCCTCCAGCCGTTGCAACTTGGCGGAACGCTGGAGAAAGTCATCGTCGGCGGCCTCTTCCTTCAGGGCAAGGGCGGGATGGTTGCAGATCTGCTTCAGCTTGGTGAGCAGGCCCAGCACCTGGCCATGGCGTTTGCCGCGCGGTGCCCTGGCGATGGAATCGAGGGTGTCTTCCACGGTTTTGGCGTAGAGCGATTTCTGCTCTTTGCTCAAACCCACCCATTCGCTTAGTTCCACCTTTTCTGGCAGGTCGGAAATGATCGCCTTGTCGGTTTTCAGGCGTCGCATGATGAAGGGGCCAACACGCGATTTCAGATCCCGCAGCGACGACATGTCGCCATAGCGCTCGATCGGCATGCGGTAGCGCTGGCGGAAGAAGTCTTCTTCCCCCAGGACGCGCGGGTTGAGGAAGTCCATCAGGGCCCAGAGTTCACTGACGCGGTTCTCCACCGGTGTGCCGGTGAGGGCGATACGGAAGCGGCTGTTGCGGCCCGGTCGCGCCAGGTCGCGGGCGGCCATGCTCTGTTTGGCACTGGGGTTTTTGATCGCCTGGGCCTCATCGATCACCATGCCCTGCCAGTCCAGGCTTTCCAGTAGTTCGCTGTCCCGTTGCAGCAGGCCATAGCTGGTGAGCACCAGATCCACCCCTTTGAGGGCTTTTTTTAGGGTTGCCGGGGTGGAGGGGCGGCGGGGGCCATAGTGCTCTTTCACCTCCAGTTCAGGGGTGAAGGCAGCTGCTTCGCGCTTCCAGTTGGTGAGCACGGAGGTGGGCGCCACCAGCAGCACCGGCCGTTTCAGTTCCTGCTCAGCTTTCAGGTGCTGCAGGAAGGCCAGCAGCTGAATGGTTTTGCCCAGGCCCATGTCGTCGGCCAGACAGGCGCCCTGATCGAAGCGGTGCAGGAAGGACAGCCAGCCCAAGCCCCGTTCCTGATAGGGCCGCAGTTGTCCGCAGAACCCTTCCGGTGCTGGCAGGGGATCCGGTGCTTTCTGCTGGTGGTATTGCTCCAGCACCGCCTGCAGGCGCGGTCCTGCCTCGAGGCGATGCACCGGCATGCGCATCAGGGTGTCGCCTTCTGACGCTGTGAGCCTCAAGGCGTCATCGAGGCTGAGGTCCGGTTTGGCGGCAAAGAATTTTTCGGCGTTCTTGAGGTCGTTGGGTCGCAGCTCGATCCAGGCCCCTTTGTGGCGCACCAGGGGGCTGCGTTTGCCCGCCAGCCGCTCGAGTTCCCGCAGCGTCAGGGTGACGCCGCCGATCATCAGCTCCCACTCCCAGTCGAGGGGTTCGCCCAGGGTGAATCCCCGGGATTTCTCCGGCAGTTCCGCTTTGATCGACAGGCCGAGGCGGCTGGCCAGGCCACCGGAGAGGCTGGGGGGAAGTTCCACGCCCACGCCCACATCACGGAGCTGGCGGGCGGCGGTGCGCACCAGCACAAAGGCCTCCGCAGGGGTGAGCTGCATCGCTTCGGGTGTGGAGCTGTCAAGGCCTCGCGCGATCGGTTCGAACACCGTGAGGGCCCGGCCCATGCCCTCCAGCAGCAATTCGCCGGGATGCTCCACGGCGATTTCTCCAAGTTGCAGGCCTTCAATGCCTGCGGCCCAGGCCACGCCTGCCGGCACCTTCAAGGTGGGGTCTGCTTCAGCCTGCAAAGAGAAACGCAGCGTCCAGAGGTCGTCCCCCTCGGCAGGGGTCTCGAGCTCGAGGCAGGCGCGGGCGGCGGCCACATTGCCGGCGACACCCTCCCGCCAGTGGTGGCTCGCGGTGGCGAGGCGTTCCGCGTCCTCGTCGCCAAGATGAATCACACCGGTGTCGGAGCCGAGGGCCTCCTGCCAGGCACTGAGCAGGGGATCCAGTCCTTCGGTGTCGGGGGTGAAGCCGGAGCGCAGCTGGGCGTCCACCAGGTCTTCCAACAGCGTGGCGACCCTCAGGCGTCCGCTGCGGGGGCGACAGCTGGCCACAGGGTTGGCGGCGCGCATCGCTTCCGGTCGCAGCCGTGTGGTGCGGTTGCTGCGCCGGCCGGTGGGTTCACGCCAGGGCAGGGCGCAGGTGGCCACCAGTGGCAGCCGCGCAGCGAGGTCCTCGAGTCGCCGTCGGTCGTCTTCACGGTTCAGCAGGGGCACCCAGCGGGCTCGGTGGGGGTAGCCCTCTCCTCGGCTCAGTTCCACCTGGGGAATCCAGCGCCCCCGGGCGATCAGGCTCAGGGCCCAGCGCTGCATGTGACTCCACCAGCGCAGTTCATCAGCCAGGTCGGGGTGGCGGCCGGAGAGGGGGAGTTTCGACAGCCAGGCTGTGGCTGCGCCGGGTTCGACGGCGAGGCCTTGCACCTGCCACGGCCACCACTGGATCTGTTTGGGGATCGGTTCGCCCGCCTGCAGAGGCAGGCCTGTCCAGCCTTCGGTGTCCGGGGCGGGCTCGCCTCGTTTCCGTTTCGGTTTCACCGTGCGGCTGGGCAGCGTGAGACAGGCGGTGGCATCGATGATGCCTTGAGGCAACAGGTCGCGTTCGCTCAGCCAGGCCCGCAGGTCTTCCGGGCTGAGGGTGAAGGGATGGGTGGCTGGCGTGATGCCGGGGCCTGCCGGTTCAGCCACCCGCCAGGTGTCAGCCCACACCAGCAGCGCCGGACGTCCGGAACTGGTGGGAGTACGGATGGCGGGGAGCCAGGTGGCGTGCAGCAGGCTCATGGCCGCGACGCGGACAGCATGCGTTGGGTTCCGTGAAGCAGGAGTGCGCTGCCGATCAACGGCAACCACGCCAGAAGGAGTTCCTGCATTAATGATGCCAAAGCGTCTGCCCCGTTCAAGGGCGAGGGCAAGGCCATGCCCAGGCTGCGCACTCCGCAGATGGCTCCCACGAGGCCGGCTTGGAGGTGGGAGTCCTCGGGATCGACGCGTTCGAGATGGAAGGCCAGCAGGCCATAAAACAGTCCACAACCTGCAGAGCGCACGGCCAATTCAAGGCTGAACAGCAGACCAATCAAGGCGGCGGCAATCCCTGCCGTGAGGGCCCAGCCGATGGACCGCCAGCGCAGGTCGGCACGGGTCGGAGCGGTCTCGACCGTGGGGGTGCTGATGGTGTCGGGAAGCGGGGCGGCCAACGTCGGCGGCGGCTCAGGGGTGATCATGGCTGCTGGACCCGACTTCGCCGCCCGACTTCGCCATGGCTGTTGCACGATCGTCGCGCTCTGATGCAGCCCGTCCTCGCAGTGGTGCAGAGATCCGGGAGGCATTCCTGCGTTTCTTTGAGCAGCGCGGTCACCAGCGCATGGCCAGTGCCTCGCTGGTGCCGGACGACCCCACGGTGCTGCTCACCATCGCCGGCATGCTGCCGTTCAAGCCGATTTTTCTGGGTCAGCAGGAGCGTCCGGCCCCCTGTGCCACCAGCTCTCAGAAGTGCATCCGCACCAATGACATTGAAAACGTGGGACGGACGGCACGTCACCACACGTTCTTCGAGATGCTCGGGAACTTTTCCTTTGGTGACTATTTCAAGGAGCAGGCGATCCAGTGGGCCTGGGAACTGAGCACCGGTGTGTTCGGCCTGGATCCCAAGCATCTGGTGGTGAGTGTCTTCCGTGAAGACGACGAGGCCGAGGCGATCTGGCGTGATGTGGTGGGGGTGAATCCCAGGCGAATCATCCGCATGGATGAGGCCGACAACTTCTGGGCTTCCGGTCCCACGGGTCCCTGCGGTCCGTGCTCGGAGATCTATTACGACTTCAGGTCTGAGCTTGGCGATGAGGGCATTGATCTGGAAGACGACGACCGTTTCATCGAGTTCTACAACCTGGTGTTCATGCAGTACAACCGCGACGCAGAGGGCACCCTCACGCCGCTGGAGAACCGCAACATCGACACCGGCATGGGCCTGGAACGGATGGCGCAGATCCTTCAGCAGGTCCCAAACAACTACGAGACCGATCTGATCTACCCACTGGTCACAACGGCCGCTGCTCTTGCCGGGGTCGACTACCAGCAACTCGATGATCGGGGTCAGACCAGCCTCAAAGTGATCGGCGACCACAGCCGAGCTGTCTGCCAGTTGATCTGCGATGGCGTCACCGCCAGCAACCTCGGACGGGGTTACATCCTGCGTCGTTTGCTGCGCCGGGTGGTGCGCCATGGGCGCTTGCTGGGCATCGACAAGCCGTTTCTGCCTGCGATGGGTGAAGCCTCGATCGCGTTGATGCAGGAGGCCTATCCCCAGCTGCTGGACCGCAAGGACGTGATCCTGGCGGAGCTGCAGCGGGAGGAGGCCCGCTTCCTGGAAACCCTGGAACGGGGCGAGAAGCTTCTCGCCGACGTGCTCGCCGCCAAGCCCAAACAGATTTCAGGCGCCCAGGCCTTTGAGCTGTACGACACCTACGGCTTCCCCCTGGAACTCACCCAGGAGATTGCTGAGGAGCATGGACTCAGTGTCGATCTGGCTGGCTTTGAAACGGCGATGGACGAGCAGCGCCAGCGGGCCAAGGCGGCGGCGGTGAGCATTGATCTCACGCTTCAGGATGCGATCGATCAGGTGGCCTCTGAGTTGGAAGCCACCAGTTTCCGGGGCTACGAGCTTCTGGAACACAGCAGCAGCGTGCAGGCTCTGGTGGTCAACGGTGAACCGGCAGCGCAGGCTGTCGCTGGTGATGCCGTGCAGGTGGTGCTCGACACCACGCCGTTTTATGGCGAAGGCGGAGGCCAGGTGGGCGATCGCGGAGTCCTCGTCGGCGATGGCCCCGATGGCCTCGGTTTGATTGTGGCGATCGACTCCGTGAGCCGCAATCGCAGTGTGTTCGTGCACAGCGGCCGCGTGGAGCGGGGCAGTTTGTCGATCGGCGACGTGGTGCATGGTCAGGTGGATCGTGCCTGCCGCCGCCGTGCCCAGGCCAATCACACCGCCACACATCTGCTGCAGGCCGCGTTGAAGCAGGTGGTGGATCCGGGGATTGGTCAGGCTGGGTCATTGGTGGACTTCGAGCGGTTGCGCTTCGACTTCCATTGCCCGCGGGCCGTGAAGCAGGAAGAGCTGGAGCAGATCGAGGCGTTGATCAACGGCTGGATCAGTGAGGCCCATGCCCTCGAGGTGCAGGAGATGGCGATCGAGCAGGCCAAGGCCGCTGGTGCCGTGGCGATGTTTGGCGAGAAATACGCCGATGTGGTGAGGGTGGTGGATGTCCCTGGCGTGTCGATGGAGCTGTGCGGCGGCACCCATGTGGCCAACACCGCTGAGATCGGTTTGTTCAAGATCGTCTCGGAGGGTGGGGTCGCTGCTGGTATTCGCCGCATCGAAGCGGTGGCCGGTGGCGCTGTGCTCGCTTACCTGAATGAGCGGGATGGCGTTGTCAAGCAACTGGGCGATCGCTTCAAGGCACAGCCCTCCGAGATCGTGGAGCGCGTGATCACACTGCAGGACGAACTCAAGGCCACGGCAAAGGCCCTTGCAGCGGTTCAGGCCGAGCTGGCCGTGGCCAAGTCAGCGGCTCTGGCCGCGAAGGCTGTGGCGGTCGGAGACTTCCAGTTGTTGGTGGAACGCCTGGATGGTGTGGATGGCAGTGGTCTTCAAGGCGCGGCACAAAACCTGGCTGACCAGCTGGGGGAGGGGGCTGCTGTGGTGATCGGGGGGCTGCCTGACCCCGCTGACCAGGGCAAGGTGATCCTTGTGGCGGCCTTTGGCAAGGCGGTGATCGCTGCCAAACTTCAAGCAGGCAAGTTCATTGGTGGAATCGCCAAGCTCTGCGGCGGCGGCGGTGGCGGGCGTCCCAACCTGGCTCAGGCCGGTGGACGGGATGGTGCTGCTCTGGATGGGGCACTCAAGATGGCGTCTGCTGAATTGAAGACAACGTTGAAATGAAGGTGGCTTGATCGTTGGCGTTGTGCTGTTGGAGACGTCTTTGATCCTCCGCGAAGGCATTGATCTGAGTTCGCTCACAAACAATCGCTTCTTTGCCAACTTGAGGTATCAGGAGATGCATCGATCAGGTCTTGGTGTTGGCCATCAACAACGCATTCTCATGGAAACGTCATGCAATCTGCTGGCCTAATCTCTAGAGTCTGATTCATTCGCAAAGCGATGATTTTGCCGATGAAATCGTTCGGGAAAATGTTGAGGTCAAGCCATGCTTTCCCTTGGTCTTTGACTTGTCTTTCGCTCAGCCTTTTGTTCGTTGGTTGTCGTCCTCAAGCGCAAGCTCCCCAGTCTTTGCCGCTGTATGCAGATGCGATTGTTAAGAAAGACTTTCGGCAGGTGGTGAATGCTGAAGGGATGATAGGAAATAATAATTATGTTCCCTTTAGGCCCTCACAAAGTGGCATTGTCACCCAAGTTTTGGTGAAGGCCGGCCAAAAGGTCAAGAAGGGCCAGGTCATGTTTGTTTTGGAACATGAGTCGCAACGTGCCGCACTTGATACCGCGAAGGCTAAAGCTCAGGAGGCAAAGATTGAAGCCTCTCGCTATCAGTTCTTGTACGCTGCCGGGGCGGCCACTCTCGAAGAAGCGGAACAGTACAGGATTACGGCCATCGCTCGACACAATGAATCGATCGATAAAAGAGTTCAATTGAGTCATCGATCCATCAAGGCACCTTTTGATGGTGTGATTGGAACTAATTTTGTTGTTAATGTCGGAACTTATATTCAATCAGGTGACATCTTGGGGGGGCTTGTTAATAACGATGAGCTTTTTGTTCAAATGAATGTCCCGGCAGCTCAGGCAGCATCCATTCAATTGGGTCAGGTTGTTCGGATTTATTCGGGAGGCTCGGATCGATCTATTGCCGAAGGACAAGTTGATTATGTAGCACCGTACTTTGATTCTGGCTCTGATGGTACTTCCCCTACCAATACATTAACGGTTCAAGCCTCGTTTCCAAATGTCCAGGCAGGTCTGAAGCCTGGTGAGGTGTTGCGTTCTGAAATTCAAACGGGAGTTCGCCACCTGCCGGCAATTCCCACGGCTGCAATCACCATGAAGGCTCAGCAAGCCTTTGTTTTCAAACTGGTTCCTGTTACCACCTTTCTTCGGTTGAACAATCTCGATGAAAAACAAAGCCAACCTCTCAAAGCATTGCCTTCTGAGTCGTTAATCGCTATGGAATCGCCTGTGACTTTAGGCGAGCTTCAGGAGAATCAATTCCCAGTCCTGAAAGGATTGGCGCCTGGCGATCAGGTGGCCATTAGCCAGACAAAAGTCTTGTTTACTGGAATGCCAGTGACAATTCTCCCTGATCTACCCTCCAACTAATCTGATGTCGTTTGCAGATCCCTTTATCAAAAGGCCCGTCCTCACGAGTGTCTGCAGCATTGCTATTTTTATTGCCGGATTGGTTGTTGTCTCAGATCTGCCAATCGAATTCGTGCCTGATGTTGCACCATCTCAGATCCGGATTTCTGCTGCTTTTCCTGGTGGTAATGCCAGCATCGTTGAGAAATCAGTGACGGATCAGCTGGAGGATTTGCTTTCTGATACTCCAGGTGTTGATTATTTAGTATCAAATTCCACTGCAACTTCAAGTACGATACAGCTGTATTTAGAGCCAGGAATATCTGCAGACACGGCTATGTTGGATGCGCAAAATCGCATTCAACAAGGGATTCAAAACCTGCCCCAGGCGACAAAGGATCAGGGTGTGAGTATTAGCCAGTCAACTGACACCACGCTCAGCAGCTATATGCTTACATCTGATCAAGGGCAATACAATTCGGCTTATCTGTCGTCGTTAATTGAGGGCAATCTAAAAAAACAGATTCAGCTGATTAATGGTGTTGGCACAGTCAGAATTTACCCTTCGGATTCCCGATTTCAGGTGTTTTTAGATCCTGATCTTCTGAAGTCCTACGATATTACAAGTGAAGAAGTTGCTCAGCGAATCCGATCACAAAATTTTCCCTCATCCGCTGGCAACGTCGGAGCATCCCTTCTCGGTGACGAAGCCTCCTACACGTATCCAGTCCTGGTGAAGGACGGTGGCTATATTCAGACCGTTGAGGAATTTGAAAATCTTGCGGTGAGAACGGCTCCTTCCGGAGCCCTGATCCGTGTGAAAGATATTGGCAAGGTTGAGTACATTGCAAGCCCGTCGGTCTCTCTGAAAACTCTGGATGGTTATCCAGCAAGCTTTATAGTCATCAATCAAAAATCAGGTAGTAATGCTGTGCAGGTGGCCAGCGATGTTGAGGAAGTGATTGCCGACTTTGAAAAAATTGCACCGCCTGGGATTCGAGTTTCACAGTTTGACGATAAAAAGTCCTTTGTGAATGAATCGATTGAAAACGTCTCCGACGCCCTCGGGCTGGCTGTCGTTTTGGTGTTGGTGACACTGTTGTTGTTTCTGAAAAATTGGCGAACAGTTCTGATCCCGGCTTTGGCTATTCCAGTGGCCATCGTGGGGACTTTTCTGTTCTTAGGCCTCTTTGGTTTCAGTCTGAACTTTCTCACTCTGACAGGTCTTGTTCTGGCGACAGGTTTAGTGGTTGATGATGCAATTCTTGTTGTTGAGTCGGTTTCTAAAAAGATCGAAGAGGGCATGCCCCCCAGGCAAGCTGCGTTGTCAACAATGAATGAGCTTTCTGGTGCCGTTGTCTCAACATCACTTGTTTTAATCACGTTGTTTGTTCCAGTCACTTTGGTCGCTTCATCAGTTGGAAAAATTTATCAGCAGTTTGCCATTACGATTATGGCTGCAATCGCAATTTCAACGTTTAATGCTTTAACATTTTCGCCAATGATGGCGGCCTTGATGCTCAGGTCGGGAAGTCAAATCAAACTATCTCGATGGCTGTCTGGCGCGGGTGGCTTGCTGACGGGTGCATTGTTTGGAGTGTTTACGCGTTCAAATTTTGGTGATTTGATTGTGCCAATTGCGATCGGTTTCTTTGGGGTTCTGGGGTTTTGTCTCGCCCAAGTGTTCCAGGTTTTTGAGTCCGGTTACACTGCTTTTGCGGTGAAATTTGCAGGTATTTCGAGTTTTTTGATTCGCAAAAATCGGCTTGTTACGGCTTGTTTGCTGCCAGCTTTCATCGTTACGATTGCTTTATTTGGTTCAATTCCTTCGGCTTTAATTCCCCAAGAAGACCAAAGTATTTTGACGGGTGGGACGCAGTTAGCCTCAGGTGCATCCCTCATGGAAACGGCCAAGGTTGCTGCCCAGGCATCTTCTCTTTTGAGGCAAAAGCAGCAGTCGAAAGACTCTGCAATCAAGGATGCAGTGGTCATTGCAGGCCTTGGAGGTGCTGAACAATTGGGTTTTTATGCTTCGCTGAAGCCGCTTGAGGAGAGGCCCAATCCTTCGCAGGCTGCTGATGCACAGCAAAGAGCTCTCGGTGCGACCTTGTTGCCTCTCCCTACGGCACGCCCCGCATCTTTTTATCAGCCGCCAATGATCAATGTTGCGGCCAATACTCAGATTTCCATGTTGCTTGTTGACAAGAGCAACCGTGCATACACATTTGAAGAATTGAATGAATTTGCACGGCGCTTTCAAGAGTCGGCTCAGCGTGATCCTTTGATTGCCAGTATTTATACAATCTTTGCTCCGGATGCTCCTGCGTATGAGTTAACGGTCAATCGCTCGAAGCTTTCGTCTTTAGGTGTTGATTTCAATAAGGCGACGAGGGCATTGGCGGAGCTTGCCGGTGGCAGCAGGGTGAATCAAACCTCAATTCCTGGTGGTGTGAGAGATGTGCAACTGATTAGTGATTCAAGGGGAAGGCTCGACATCGATGATCTTCTGGATTACTCCGTGCGCTCAGCCAATGGCACTATGGTGAAAGTGAGGCAATTTACGGATGCTGAACTAATCAGTGCTCCTTCATCCATTGAGCATTTCAGCTTTAACCGCTCGGTTCGCTTCATGATTCAGCCCGCACCTGGTGTCTCGCAGGGGCAGGTGATCGATCGCCTTGCTCAATTGTTCGCTGAGAATAACTTCAAGGATCTTGGCTATGCCTTTGATGGTTTGGCCCGCACACAGGTTGAGTCTGGCGGGCAGGTCTTGATGCTGTTCGCCTTGGCTGGCCTGGCAGTGTTCTTTATTCTTTCGGCAACCTATGAGAGCTACATCACCGCCACGACAATTTTGCTCACAGCGCCTCTTGCCATCTTGGGAAGTCTGTTGTTTGTGAAAATGAGGGCAATGAATATCAATTTATTTTCACAAGTGGGATTGCTGATGCTGATTGGACTGGCGGCTAAAAACGCCATTCTTGTGGTGGAAATGGCGGATCAGGGCATGGCTCAAGGTTTGCAGGCAGCACCAGCAGCGCTCCAGGCAGCTCAATCGAGACTGCGTCCGATCCTGATGACGTCCACGGCCTCTTTGGCTGGTTTCTTCCCTCTGGTGGTCGCAAGGAATGCCGGAGCGAATGCGCAGCAATCGATCGGAACCGTTGTGTTCGGCGGTCTTCTCGTTGGAACGATCCTTTCCTTGGCTGTTGTTCCGTCTGTTTATGTGTTCATTAAAAATTGGGAGTCTCGTTGGTTCAACGCGCGTCGTGCCGCCAAGCCATCCTTGTGAATGTGATGTTGGTTCAGTTGTCCTTGAACAGGTCTTGCTTTGTCTTGGAGGTGTCGCTTCAGCTTTGCAGGTAGGTGCTTTGATTCAGGCTTTTTTCAAGATGATCCATTAAACGCCTGGCTTCACTGATTCGCAGCTGTCCGCTGTGAATCGCTTTCTCGCTGGCGATGCGCAAGCGTTCCAGTAATGCATCGGGATCATGCTCCATCATTTCCAGCACATCGGCGTTGGTGTCGCCACGAACAACATGATCAACCTGGTACTCCCCGCCTGGTGCCAGTCGGATATGTGCGGAATCGGTGCTGCCGAACAAGTTGTGGAGGTTGCCCATCACTTCTTGATAGGCACCACCGAGGAACATCCCGATCAGGTAGGGCTCATCGGGCCTGAGTGGATGAAGCTCGAGCAGGGGTTTGTTCTGACCGTCATGGATGAATCGGTTCAGCTTCCCATCGGAATCGCACGTTAAATCGGCGAAGTGACCGAGACGAGTGGGTTGTTCGTTGAGACGATGCAAGGGCATCAACGGGAAGAGTTGCTGGATGGCCCAGGTGTCCGGGGCGGAGCGGAAAATGGACAGGTTGGCGTAGTAGGTCTCCGCCAAAACAGCCGGAAGTGTTTTCAGGTCATCGGGCAGTTTCGTCGCATCAGGGAGACGGTTGAGCAATGCCCTGGCGCACGCCCATGTGAGTTGTTCCGCCATGCTGCGTTCTTTCAAACTCAGATAGCCGAGTCGGAATGCGGCTAAGGCATCCTCTTTGAACTTGAGTGCATCGTTCCAGGCTTCTTGCAGACGAGATGGTTCCGCCGACGCGTCCGTGGCTAAGCCTTCGATGCCTTGCAGGGTTTCGCGCAGATTGCGAACGATCAGGGGCTCATCCTGTTCAAGTCTGGGCGTGGGTTGCTGTAAGCCTCCGCAGCCGAGCACGTTGAACACCAGCACGGAGAAATGGCTGGCAATCGCACGACCGCTTTCGCTCACTAACGTTGGTACGGGAACGTTTCTTGACTCGCACCCTTCTTTCACCGTCGCAACCACGTCGTTGGCGTAGTTCTGCAGGGAGTAGTTGGTGGAAGCGGCTGTGGCGGTACGGCTGCCGTCGTAGTCGATACCCAGGCCGCCACCCACATCGAGGTAGCCCATGGGGGCTCCGAGGTTGTGAAGCTCCACGTAGATGCGGGAGGCTTCCTGGAGCGCGTCTTTGACGACCGCAATGTCATTGATCTGGCTGCCCACATGGAAATGGAGCAGACGCAGTTCGCTGAGAAGATCAGCCTCGTGGAGGGCTTCCACGGTGGAGAGGATCTCCGGCACTGGAAGGCCGAATTTGGCTTTGTCGCCCACAGAGCTGCCCCACCGCCCTGTGCTGCGGCTGGCCAGACGAGCGCGGATCCCGATCAGAGGCGCAGCCCCAAGGTCCCGGCTGGCTTCAATGATCCTTGGTACCTCATCGGCCTGCTCGATCACCACCACAGGGCGTCGTCCCAGGCGCCTGGCAAGGATGGCGGTTTCGATGTAGCGCCGGTCTTTGTAGCCGTTGCAGATCAATAGCGCCTCAGGGTCGTCGATCAGTGACAGAGCAATCAGCAGTTCGGCTTTACTGCCTGCTTCCAAGCCGAAATGCCAGCGCTTGCCGCAGCTCACCAGCTCTTCCACCACGTGACGCTGCTGGTTGCACTTCACCGGGAAGACGCCCTGATAACGGCCGCTGTAGCCGTACTGGGTGATGGCCCGTTCGAAAGCGGCGTGGAGGCTTTCCAGTCGGTCTTCGAGAATGTCGTCGAAGCGGATCAGCAGGGGAAGGTTGAGGTTCCGGCCTTGGAGCCCTTCCACCAGTTGCATCAGATCAAGGCTGCCGCCGCGCTCTCCCCGTGGTTGAACACTCACATGGCCGCGCAGATTGATGGAGAAGTAAGGGTTCCCCCAGCGCTCGAGGCCATACAACTCAGCGCTGTCTTGAATGCTCCAGGCCGGCTTCGCAGCAGCAGATCTGGCGTTCGCCTCATGGCCCAGAGGGTTGGGGTTGGCGAGCACCATGCGGTCTGACGTGCTGAGGACGTTGCGGCAAATCTAAGGAGCATGAATCCATGGAGCAGCAACACGTGCGGCGGTGCTGTGCTTGCCAAGGGGGAGGCTGAGCACGGAGCATGGCCCGGTTATCAGTGATGTCTTCTTCATGGCCACCGAACGCACGTTCATCGCCATCAAGCCCGATGGTGTCCAGCGCGGGCTGGTGGGCGAGATCCTCGGCCGCTTTGAGCGCAAGGGTTTCAAGCTGGTGGGCTTGAAGCAGATCACCCCCAGCCGGGAGCTGGCTGAGCAGCACTACGGCGTGCACAAGGAGCGTCCTTTCTTTGCGGGCCTGGTTGAGTTCATCACCTCTGGCCCTGTGGTGGCCATGGTCTGGGAGGGCGATGGCGTCATTGCCAGTGCCCGCAAACTGATCGGAGCCACCAAGCCTCTCGAGGCTGAGCCCGGAACGATTCGTGGTGATCTGGCGGTCAACATCGGTCGCAACGTGATTCACGGCTCCGATGCCGCCGAGACCGCCCAGTTCGAGATCGGTCTCTGGTTCCAGCCGTCTGAGCTCAATGCGTGGACCCCTTCCGATCAGGGCTGGCGCGTCGAGGCTTGATCAGCCCCTGGGTGTCCCCGCTTGTTGTCAGGTGACACCTCACAACCGCCAAGGCAGACCTGCCTTGGCGGTTGTTTCATTTGAAGCGATCCCAGCTGAAGCTGGGGAGCAGAGCCATGAGGTCGCGGCGTGGGCTGCACCCGCTGACCAGATCGCCGATCAACTCTGCTGTGATGGCTGCCAGCAGGACGCCATTGCGATGGTGACCGCAGGCGAGCAGTAAGCCCTGAATGGGCCCCATCCCCAGCAGGGGAGCCTCGTCCGGGGTGCAGGGGCGAAATCCCCACCAGCGTTCCATCGGCGGCCAGTTGACGGCGTCGGGCAGGAGTGAGTGAATGCCGTGGTGAAGCGTGGACTGCCCCTGTGGTGTCAGGCCTTCTCGGAAGCCTGCATCCCGTTCGGAGGTGGCGCCGACCACCACCAGACCGTCTTCCCTGGGGACGAGGTAGGTGCCAGGGCCGAAAATGATGCGCCGCAGGGCTCCGCGGGGGGTCTGCAGCGACAGCATTTGTCCTTTGACTGGGAAGACAGGGAGCTCTGGGAGCAGCTGAGCGCTCCAGGCGCCGCTGCAGAGCACCGCATGGCGTCCCTTCAGCGTCGCTTCCCTCCCCTCGGAGTCGCGGGTCCGAACGCCTAGGAAAAAGCCGTTGTTTTGCAACAGCTCGAGCACTTCAACCCCTTCCTGGAATTGGACACCTCGGTCGACGCAGGCACTTTCCAGGGCTCGCATCAGTTGTCGGCGGTTGTCGATCTGACCGTCCTGGGCGAACAGCAGACCTGCTTGCCACTGCGGGGCGAGGCCCTGCACTTCCTGGTCCAGTTGTCGGCGGTTGAGGGCCTCGCCAAAGGCGGCTGTCGGATAGGCATCCCGTTCCTCCGCGTTGTGCAGCGGCACCACGATTCCTGTGGAGCGCAGGCCGCAGGGGAGGCCGCTGTCGGCTTCAATCTGAGCCACCCAGCTTGGAATGCGCCCCAGGCTGAGTTGCCCGAGGCGTAGAAGATCCCCGCTCAGGCCTTCGGCATGGGGCGCCAGCATGCCGGCCGCCACGAAGCCGGCGGCTTCGCTACGGCGCCTGCTGAGCACGGTCGTCGCCATGCCCCGCCGTGCCAGTTGGTGGGCGATCGCCAGCCCCATCAGACCACCGCCGAGGATGAACACCGGGTCTTGAGCAGAGCTGCTGGCAGCGGTCATGGGCAATGGGGGGCCGTTGTGCGCACCCAGACAGCTTCCCAGCCTGTCCTGTGGCGCCTTTCCATAGGATTGCCGTGCTCTGAACGATCCTCACAGCGGATGGCGGCACCTGCAGTAACGGACCAAGCCTGGGAAGCCGTGATTGGTCTGGAGACCCATGTGCAGCTGGGGACCAACAGCAAGATCTTCACCGCTGCCTCCACCACCTTTGGTGATGACCCCAACACCCATATCGATCCGGTGGTGTGTGGGTTGCCCGGCACGCTGCCGGTGCTGAACAAGAAGGTGCTCGAGTATGCAGTGAAGGCTGCGATGGCCTTGAACCTCAACATCGCCGAACACAGCAAGTTCGACCGCAAGCAGTACTTCTACCCCGATCTGCCGAAGAACTACCAGATCTCTCAATACGACGAACCGATCGCGGAAGAGGGTTGGATCGAGGTTGAGGTGGCTGAGAAAGGGAAAGACACGTATCTGAAAACGATCGGCATCGAGCGCCTGCACATGGAGGAGGACGCCGGCAAGCTTGTACACGCGGGCAGTGACCGTCTGGCCGGCTCCACTCACTCACTGGTGGATTACAACCGAGCCGGCGTGGCGCTGGCTGAGATTGTCAGCAAGCCCGATCTGCGCACCGGCCGCGAAGCGGCGGAATATGCCTCGGAAATCCGCCGGATCATGCGTTATCTGGGGGTGAGTGACGGAAACATGCAGGAGGGCTCCCTGCGTTGCGACGTGAACATCTCCGTGCGTCGGGGACCGGATGCGCCCTTCGGCACGAAGGTGGAGATCAAGAACATGAACTCCTTCTCGGCGATTCAGAAAGCCTGCGACTACGAGATTCAGCGTCAGATCAAGGCCTATGAAAGCGGTGAGGCCATCGTGCAGGAAACCCGTCTGTGGGATGAGGGCAAGCAGCTCACCAAGAGCATGCGCAGCAAGGAGGGAGCCAGCGATTACCGCTATTTCCCTGATCCTGATCTCGGTCCTATTGAGGTGAGTGCGGCCCTGCGTGAGGGCTGGCGGGCTGAACTGCCTGAACTCCCGGCCGCCAAGCGCCACCGTTATGCCGAGGAGTTCGGTCTCTCGCAGTACGACGCCCGGGTTCTCACCGACGAACGGCCGATGGCCGACTACTTCGAGGCGGTTGTGGGCGCTGGCGCTGACGCCAAGCTTGCGGCGAACTGGATCACCGGCGACATCGCTGCCCACGTGAACAGCAACCGCCTCAGCTATGCCGAACTGCCCTTCCGGCCTGAGCAGTTGGCCGAGATGGTGAAGCTGATCGATGGCGGCAAGATCAGCGGCAAGATCGCCAAGGAGATCCTGCCGGAGCTGCTCGACAAAGGCGGCTCACCCAAGGCGATCGTGGACGAGCGTGGTCTCGGCATGATCAGTGACCCTGCCGCGATCACGGCCATCGTGGATGAGTTGCTGGCGGCCCATCCCGCTGAGGTGGAAGCGTTCCGGGGCGGCAAGAACAAATTGCAGGGCTTCTTCGTGGGTCAGCTGATGAAACAGACCGGCGGCAAGGCCGACCCTAAATTGGCGAACCAGATCCTCAGTCAGAAGCTCAAAGGTTGACCTGGCTCCTCTCATCCAGGAGGGTCTCCAGGCCTTGAAGCCATGATCAGCCGAGCTGGTCCAGCTGCTCGCGGATCTGGGTTTGCCAGCGCTCAGGCTGGCTCCGGTTATCGAGCACCAGATCCGCAAGCTTGCATTTCTCGCTCAATGGCCATTGGGCCTGGATGCGTGCGCGCGCTGCAGCGTCATCCAATCCGTCTCTCTGTTGAAGACGCTCGAGCTGTTGCTCCGGGGTGCAGTTCACCACCCAGATTTCAGAGCAGAGCCCTGAAAGGCCAGCCTCGAAGAGGAGGGGAATCATCAGTACCACCGCCTCAGCCTGGCGGTGCTGCCTGAGTTCCTGGTCGAAGCGCTCACGCACCAATGGGTGCACCAGTTGCTCCAGCCATCGCCGTTCGCTGGGGTTGTTGAACACGATTTGGCCTAAGGCTCGGCGGTTGATGCTTCGGTTGACAGGGCTTGCCGTTGCGTTCTGGCTGGTTGTGTCGGCTTCGACCTGGGCCCCGTAGCGATCCAGGACCGTCTCGGAGGCTGGGCTGCCTGGCGCCAGTGCGTCGTGGGCATAACGATCCGCATCCAAGACCGGTAATTGGTGGACGGCCAGGTATCGGCCCACGCTGCTTTTGCCGCTGGCAATGCCGCCCGTGAGCCCGATACGCCGCTGCGCTCCTTGATGATGGGGCGTTGCGCTCACGGGCTTCTCAAGGGCATCTGGGCTCAGTCTGTCGTGGTGGCACTACGGCAGGCAGATGGATGGCTTTTGAATAGGAGGTGTGGTTCGTCTTGCCTTCAGCTTCGATGGCGCAATCTGTTCGCTGGACTCCCATCGGTGGGGGCATCACCGCTCCTGACGGCTTTCAGGCGGAGGGGCTGACCGCAGGGCTCAAGGCCTCAGGGAAACCCGATTTATCGCTCCTGCTCGCTCCTGAAGGCGCTGTGTGCGCCGGCACGTTCACCACATCGGTGGTGAGGGCGGCGTGTGTTGATCTCTGTGCAGACCGGTTGCGGGACAGCGGCGGGCTGGCGCGGGCTGTGGTGACCAATTCCGGACAGGCCAATGCCTGCACGGGCGATCGAGGCCTCATCGACAGCCTGCGGGCGACGCAGGCCGTGGCGGATCGTCTGGGCCTCCCACCGGAAGCGGTGTTGATCTGTTCCACAGGAGTGATTGGTGTGCCGATTGCCATGGACACCCTTCTGGCGGCTGTGGATCCATTGGTGGAGGGCCTTGCAACGGACCGAGGTGCTGCAGCTGCAGAGGCCATCCTCACCACTGATCTGGTTGACAAACAGATCGCCCTGGAGGCCGAGTTGGCAGGGCGCAGGGTCCGTGTGGCCGGGATGGCCAAGGGATCGGGAATGATTCATCCCGACATGGCCACGATGTTGGGCTACCTCACCTGTGATGTCGGCGTGCCTGCGGAGGTGTGGCAAGCGATGGTGAGCCGGGCGGTGAATCGCTCGTTCAACGCGATCACCGTCGACGGTGATACCAGCACGAACGACACGTTTCTGGCTTTTGCGGCAGGCGATCCTCTACCAGACACGGCGTTGGAAGGGCTTGAGCAAGGGGTCACGCTTGTGGCTCAACATCTGGCGCGGGCGATCGCCCGCGATGGTGAGGGTGCAACCTGTTTGATTGAGGTGGACGTGGAGGGGACGGCCAGTGAGTCCGATGCGTTGCAGATGGCACGCACTGTGTGTGGTTCCTCCTTGGTGAAGACCGCTGTTCATGGTCATGACCCCAACTGGGGGCGCATTGTTGCGGCGGCCGGTCGCGCCGGTGTGCCCTTTGACCCTGCTTCCGTTGCCCTGTGGCTTGGCACCCATCAGCTGATGGCCTCAGGCGAGCCCATGGTGTTTGACCGATCCGCCGCCTCGGCGTACCTGCAGGCTTGCGTTGAAGGGGCCTATCTCGAGAATGACTGCGTTTGTATTCGTCTCAAGGTGGGTGATGGCCCTGGTCGGGCCAAAGCCTGGGGATGTGATCTTTCGGATCAATATGTGCGCATCAACGCCGATTACACCACTTGAGGTCCACGTCGTCAGTAGAGCGTTGTGGTTGCGAGAGGGTTGAGAGATTGTCAGAGGGCACATGTAGGGCTGATTGTTCCAGGTGCCTAACGTAATTTGAGGTATTACGATTCAGTTGATTGGCACAAATGGGTGCAGTGAATGCTCTTTTCAAGGGCTAAGTAGCATGAAAATGCCAGATAGGGTGCTTCCCTTTTCTTGAGAGGAGGTTGGTTTAATGCTTTGCCTTGATAAGGCAGATAAGAATCGTAAGGAGTGTGGCTGCGGGCACGGATGCGTCAGCGTGAAAGACCTTGATGTTTGTGAGATTGGTATCTTTGCGGTGATGCTTATCTTGTGATTGCTCAGCTGCTTTCTGCGCTCTCTCCCAAGGATGTTGATCGGTTTGATTGCATGTTTCATTAAGCAATGTGCTGATGTTGATCCAGCATCTGTTGTCGATGACGACGGCCACTCCAGGTTGATTGGTCACACACCTGCTGATCTAAAATGGTGCTGCAAAGGTAAATACAATTACGTAATTCTTGAAGAGTAGAGAAGATGCAAGTGGCTGATCTTCTAGCACTTGTCGAGTTGTCTATGAAGCAGGAAAACCAGGAAACTCTGGATCTTGTTGATGACGATGCCGCCAACTTGCACGTCGGTAGATTTCCGATCTTTTTCTGGGCACTGCTTAAGCCACAGGTTGCTGGTGATCTCCCGATGGGTGGTCGCCGATGACTGTCCAGGTAAGTGTCAAGCAGCAATCACTGATCAAGCAGACCATCCAGAGGATGCCATTGATCACGATCTCCAACACTTCAAGAAGCATCGGTATCAGATCCGCTGACAACTCAGCGGACAAGAGCACCAACACGGCAGAAAGCGACCTGCCCACAACAGCAGCAGACGACTACCTGACGCCTATTGAGAGGTGTCACGGCGCTGCTCTGATCTAACGCCTTCGGCAACGTCAGCAAGAGTCGTTCGAGCGGGGCATCGTTAAGGCAAGACGCCTCTGCAACGCAGGTCGCTGAATGAGTTTTCGACGCTTCCGCTCGGTGACGAAGGACTCACTGAATCGCTGGGAGGGGAATGGGGCAGTGAAGCGAGGAGAGAAGTCACCGTAAAATCGGTACAGGTGAGAGATGCGTTGTGAATCAAGAGGAGATGACGCAGCAGGTCCAGGCTGCAGTGCAGGCATATCAGGGCAAGGATCTTGATCGTGCTGAGGCAATGTTTAAGCAGATTCTTTCTGTTAACGCAAAAGAGCCGACTTCCTTACATCTTCTTGGCTGTATTTATAGTGAGCGTGGGCAACTGCAGCAGGCTGTTGAGTTCATCCAGGCATCGATTCGAGAAGATGATAGCAACCCAATGCCAATCCTCGATTTGGGGAAGATTCTTTTTATTGCTGGACAGCATGAGAATGCAGCGGCTGTCTTCCAGGAGTCATTGAAGAGAAACCAGGAGATCCCTGAGGCTTGGTTTTGCTTGGGCAATGCCCTTAAGGAGATTGTGAAAACAGAAGAAGCCAAACAGGCATATCGACATGCGTTGACATTGAATCCAGCTCATATTGGAGCCGCATCGAACTTGGGATGTCTGCTCGCCGATGATGGTGAATTGGCAGAAGCCGAGGAATTGCTTTTAAAAGCCTTGGAGCATGCTCCAAATAATGTGTATCTTAGAATTAATTATGGTAAGTTGTTGTCTGAGAAGGATCAGCATATTACAGCGATTGAGCAGTATCGTTTTGCGCTGTCGCTTGCTCCTCGTTCGTCTGAGCTGCACTACAATTTTGCTGACTCATTGAATGAAGAGGGGGAGGTAGAGGAGGCGATCGCAAGTTATCGGAAAGCGATCGAGCTGAAGCCAGATTTTGCAGATGCGTATTTGAATTTGGGTAATGTGTTGAAAGAAGAGGGAGAGGTAGAGGAAGCGATCGTAAGTTATCGGAAAGCAATCGAACTGAGGCCAGATTTTGCAGATGCGTATCTGAATTTGGATAATGTGTTGAAGGAAGAGGGGAAAGCGGTTGAGGCGCGCGAGCTGTTGAAATATGCCTATCAAGCTACGCCTTCTTTAGCAAGCAATCTTGCATTGGTTGCGAGGATTTCTTCTATGGGACAAGATATTGCTGAATCCATTTTCAACCCTCATTAGGCATTGTGTGACGAGGTCTCTATCAAGGCTATTTCCATATCAATTGACTTGATAAGAGCCTTTGTTGTGTCATTTAAGTGGACGCTTAATTGGCTTTTGAGTTTATTTCTTTGGGCTATGTTGGCTTGCTGTAGTGTTTGTATTATGCTTGATGTCGTGCTCTCGCTAATTCCATGCTTTTGGGTAATTGAACAGAAAAAAGCCACGGGAAGTTTCCTCGAAGTTGAGCCTAAAGGCAGCGCTGGGATTGTAAGAGTATTTTGTTTGAGTGATATCTTTTTGTCCGTTGATTCGATTCCTTCTTGGCCGCCTTCTATTCTTATTGTTGGCCCTCTATCGCCTATCTTGATCTCTGCGGGAAGTGAATATGCGAAGAATTCATGACTTGCAAAGCCATAACTAAAAAACATGTCCATGGGGCTTGTTTTGAGTCTGTATGCATGGAGAATTTCATTGGTTGTGCATTCTGTTGGATCGTTTGGTGTTTCTGCTCCAATTCTTGATACTTTGAAGGGGCTTGCGAATGGGCTGTGGTTGACGAGCTCCCAGATCGGTGCCAAGGCAGATTGATTTTTATATCTTACGTGCCTTGATTCTATAAATCTTTGCAGCGAAATCTGCAGGCTTGGCTTGGACATGAAGGGATCGTAAGTCCATAGCTTGTTTTCATTAAGGGAGATTTTCACTTCTTCGGGTATTTGATTCATTTCTCTGAGAAACTTTGTTGCCTCTTCTTCTCCGGATTCTCCCCAGGAAAAGTTTTGATAGTAAGTTTCTATAAACTCTCTTGCTTCTGGCGTGTGGTCGGACTCTGCTTTAAGCCGAAATTCTCCGGAAGTCAGGATGACGTCGTCCACTTTTGCCAAAAGATGTGGTGGGCAAAGGATTCGGGGCTTGTCGTTGTTGCCTTCCCTGAATAATCCTCTGCCGTTGTCGCCATCTCGACAGATCAGATTGTCAACAATTCCGCCTAGCTTGATGAATTCATTTTTGAAATAATCCCAATTGCTCATCTTGTAATGCGTGCCTGCCTGGTTTGTCTGAGAGCTTATGTGAAATCGATGCCAACCTTGCTTGGTTGTCGTCACTTTGGCGCCTCGGGCGATCGGCTCTACTCTCCTCGGCAGTCAGGCATCCACGTCCGTACCTTTGATGGTCTGATCCACGCTCGTTCTCTCGGGAAGATGGCAGCACTGGTCGTGGTACTACTCATGAGTCTTGCGAGGTTGAGACGGAGCTGATCAGGGAAAGGACGCTGGATTTTATTGCTCATCGCAAGAGCACTGGCGGATCCCTTGGGGGACGTCCCAGGACCAGTTAGCCAAGAAAAGGTCTGGTGCTTCCCTACGGACGTCTTGTGACTCTTACAGAGTGATCCGAGAGAAGACAGGCTTGGTCTCGCCACCATCAGAAGGATCCTGTGGCGTCGGAGGCAGTGACCATTTAGGTGTCTCCTATCCAGGTTCCCTCCATCCAGTCATTGCCGATGGCTGTCTTCAGGCCTATGCGTTCTGTGGAGAGTTGTCAGTGGCATCCCACGCTCCAAGACAAGCGTGATGAAGGTGTGGCTGAAGGAAGACCAGGGGAGAGTTTTCCTGAGTGGTTGTCGATCTTCCTGAGGTTGTTGAAGTCGCCTTCAGGCCACTGAGCAAGTCCTGCTTCGACCATCGCCTCGAAGTGACCATCTCTTCAAAGGTGATCGCTCAGGGGTTTCCCCGTCTTCCTGTTGGTGAAGAGCAGATTGCTCTTGGACGTGGGTTGCGTGTTCTTTCTCGGTTGACGACGGTGCGCCACGACTGGTGCTGAGAACTCATGCCAACGACCTGTCTTGGTGTTTTCCGCTGCCACCTCGATCGACACCACACATTTTGGTCTTCAGTGCTGAGGGTTGGGTTGGCACTGACGTGTGACCACCTCATCTGACGTCGAGATCCGCATCGTGAGCTCGAGCATTTGCCTGGGCTCCAGCTGTTGCCTCGCCCGTGCCAACTGCTGATGCCTTTGCCCTTGTTGGGACCCCTGGAGATGGGGTGAAATCCCAAGGGTTTGCCGTCCTTATTGAATCTGCTGACGCCCTTGCTCCAAGACAGACCTGCTGGTGTCGAACCAGGGATGAACCGATTGGGTTTCTTCAGTGAGAAGCGATGCCTCTTGCCTCTCTTCTTATTCAGGAAGTCAAGACACCACTTGCCGTGACGCCGCCCATCTCTAAAGACATCAGCGTTGTGAGCACGCCCTCCTTGGAGGTCGCACCGATTCACAGCCTTCGTGTTGGCAGCGGCGCTTTTGCTGATACCTCTGAAGTATCGACCTGGAGGACATTGTCTCCAGCACTAGGAAACCTAGATACGTATCCATCAACGTCGATTACACGCCCTGGAAATCACGAAATCCGCCAGGGCAAACCATCAGCAGAGCTGTCAAGATGGCTGCGCTGTTCGATCCCGTCGCTGTACCCGTGGAGAACCAGCCCCAAGTCGAACACAAGACGAAGCGACGGCCCCAGTTCTGGATCGGTCCGGTGGTGGCCGGTAGTTGTTTCGCTCTCGGTTTTGGGGTGACGCAGCGATTCTTGGCACTCCAGGGGGGGGAGGCGCCGACGGCTCAGCAAACCTTTGGCGCCCAGCGTTTCCCTGGGCATTCGCTTGAAAGTCTCACAACGGCTCCTGCAGACACGGAGCGACCTCTGATTGCGGATGTGGCCGCCCGTGAGGCCGAGCTTGCCAAGACCCGACCACCGAAACCCAAGAAAACAATCGACAAGGCCCAGCAAGAGGCCGCGCGTCTGGCCGATGAGGCTCGACAGCGCCGCGAGAGCACCGCTGCCCTGAGAGCTCCTGTGGTGCCCGCAGCCGCGGTGACGGTGCTCGATGAGTCTGAGAGCTTGGCTGCGCCTGAACTGCCACCGCAGGCTGAGGAAGAGCAAGCACCGACTGAGATCCAGCCGCTGCCGGCAGAGCTCCCCTTCCCTGCCCAGGATCCAGTGGCCCCGTTGGCGGTCGAACCCCTTGACGAACCTCCCGTCACCCCCGCAGCACCCATCCCGGAGGTCACCTCTGCACCGATCCCGGTTCCCTTAGCCGTGCCCGCTCCAGCGGCCCCGCCTGCTCCCTGACGCGCGCCCCTTCAGCATTCCTGGATTGAGATCTGCCACAGTCGGGGCATTCCGGCAATGAGGTCATGCCCTCTCCAGATGTGCTGCTCAAGGCCACGGTGAGTCGGTTGGCTGCGCGGCTGGGCCATGGCCTGGCAGAGGCTGCTGCGGAGGCCGCGGTTCTGGCACAGGATGCGCCGGAGCGGCTGCGGCGCGAATGGGACCTGTTTCAGGAAGAAGTGCAGGCTGAGGCAGAGCGCCTGCAGTACGGCGATCAGCCACCGTCGCCTGAAGCCCCTGAACCGCCGTCAGCAACGGATTCACCAACGGAGTCACCGCAACAGCAGATCGACCGCTTGCGCGCCAAGGTGGCTGATCTCAACATCCGCCTGGACGGCACGCGCTGATGACTCTCCAGTGGCTGCGCTCGCCCCTGCGCCGTGCTTTGCGGGGCCTGCGTATCTGGCGTTCAGTCCTCACGCTGATTGTTTATCTCTGGTGGGATGGTCGTGACTGGACGTATCGCGGTGGCTGCACGCCAGCCCGGAAGATGGCTCGTCAACAACGGCGTGCCCGGTGGTTGACGGCCGAATTGCTGGGGCTTGGTTCCGCCTTCATCAAGCTTGGACAGCTGCTCTCGGCTCGGCCTGATGTGCTGCCTGCCGGGTGGGTGAGTGAACTTGCTGCTCTGCAAGACAGGGTTCCCCCTTTCTCCTTCGATCGAGCCCAGGCGTTGCTGGAAGAGGAGCTGGGCCAGCGTTGTGCCGAGATCATCGACCTTGATCAGGAGCCCCTTGGTGCAGCATCGCTGGCTCAGGTGCACAGGGCGCGCCTGAGAAGTGGACGCCAGGTAGTGCTCAAGATTCAGCGGCCTGGTCTCGAAAAGCTGTTCCGCCTCGACCTTGAAGTGATGCAGCAGGTGGCTGCCGTGCTCCAGCGTCACCCCAGTTGGGGGCGTGGGCGTGACTGGGTGGCGATGGCCCAGGAATGTCGTCGGGTGTTGTTGCGGGAGCTTGATTTCCGCATGGAGGCGCAATACGCGGCCCGTTTCCGTCAGCAGTTCCTGGATGAGCCCCGTGTTCGTGTGCCAGGAGTGATCTGGGAGCTGAGCAGCCGGCGTGTGCTTTGCCTCGATTACCTGCCGGGCATCAAGGTGAATGACCGCCCAGCGCTCTTGGCAGCAGGTATCGATCCGACTGCTGTTGCGGAGATAGGTGCTGCCAGTTATCTCCAGCAACTGGTGCGGTTCGGGTTCTTTCATGCCGATCCTCATCCCGGCAATCTGGCTGTTGCCAGTGATGGAGCGCTCATCTACTACGACTTCGGGATGATGGGATTGCTGTCGGAGGGGTTGCGACGCCGGCTCGGTTCGATGGTGCGGGCTGCGGCCGCCCGTGATGCGGCAGGGCTCGTGTCGGAGATGCAGGCGGCCGGTGTGATCGCTGCCGACATCGATGTGGGGCCCGTGCGTCGCTTGGTGCGCGTGATGCTCAAGGAGGCCCTCACCCCTCCCTTCAGTTCGAACGTGATCGACAAGCTATCCGGAGACCTCTACGAGCTCGTGTATGGCCAGCCGTTTCGCTTGCCCGTGGAACTGATCTTCGTGATGAGGGCGCTGTCCACGTTCGAGGGGGTGGGCCGCAGCCTGGATCCCGGCTTTAGCCTGGTGGGTATCGCCAAGCCCTACCTGCTGCCTCTGATGACCGCCAGTGGATCCAGCTCCAATGACCTGTTCAATGAGCTGGGTCGCCAGGTGGGAGCCCTGGGGAGCAAAGCCGTTGGCATCCCTCGGCGACTGGATGAAAGCCTGGAGCGGCTGGAGCAGGGGGATCTGCAACTGCAGATCCGCATGGGTGAGTCTGATCGCCAGTTCAGGCGGATGGTGACGGCTCAGCACGCCCTGGGGCAATCGGTGCTGCTTGCGGCGTTGACCCTGTCGGCGGCTCTCCTGGGCGCCAGTCCCCGCCCTGTCTGGGCCTTGCTGCCTGTTGTGGCTGGCGTGCCTGTCGGCATGGGGTGGTTGAAGTCGCAACTCAAGCTGCGGCGTGATGCCCGCGTGGAGGGCTTGTCCGGTTCAGCTCGCTGAAGGCGTCCATCCCACCGGACAAACGCCTCTCACCATGACCAGGGAACAACGCTGATCCAATGATCAGCCTTTGCCGCGTGGACCCTGGTTGACTGCCCCGGCATAGACAGCCTGGGTGCCCAGTTCGTCCTCAATGCGCAGAAGCTGGTTGTATTTCGCGACCCGTTCACTGCGGCTGAGGGAGCCGGTTTTAATCTGGCCGGCCCGGGTGGCGACCGACAGATCGGCGATTGTGGTGTCCTCCGTTTCACCGCTGCGGTGGCTGATCACACTGGTGTAGCCGGCACGTCCTGCGAGATCGATGGCCTGCAGGGTTTCCGTGAGGGAACCGATCTGATTGACCTTGATCAGGATCGAGTTGGCGGTGCCGTTGTCGATGCCCTGCTGAAGACGCTTGCTGTTGGTCACAAACAGATCGTCTCCGACCAGCTGAATCCTGTTGCCCAGGCGTTCGGTCAGTAGCTTCCAGCCGCTCCAATCGTCTTCGGCCAGGCCGTCTTCGATCGACACGATCGGGAAGCGATTCACCAGCTGCTCGAGTTGACCGACCATCTCAGCGCTGTCGTAGCTGCCGCCATCAAAGGCATAGCGGCCATCCTTGAAGAACTCGGTGCTGGCCACATCGAGTGCTAGGGAAATTTCGTCGCCGGGCTTGTAGCCAGCCTTCTCAATGGCTTGGATCAGCACATCCCCGGCTTCGATATTGCCCAGATCGGGAGCGAAGCCACCTTCATCTCCCACCGACGTGCTGAGGCCTCGATCGTTGAGGAGACCTTTGAGGGTGTGGAACACTTCGGTGCCCATGCGCAGGGCGTCCCGGAACGTGGGAGCGCCATGGGGAACGAGCATGAATTCCTGGAAATCCAGGCTGTTGGCGGCATGGGCGCCACCGTTGATCACATTCATCATCGGCACCGGCAGCAGCGATGCCATCGGGCCGCCCAGGTAGCGGTAGAGCGGAAGTCCCACTCCGTTGGCCGCAGCGCGAGCGGTGGCCATGCTCACGGCCAGGATCGAGTTGGCGCCAAGGTTGGCTTTGTTGTCGCTGCCATCGAGCTCCTGCATGGTGCTGTCCACAGCCCCTTGGTCCAGGGCTGACAGTCCGCAGAGGGCAGGTGCAATGCGCTCTTCGATGTGATCGACCGCTTTCAGCACACCTTTACCCATGTAGCGGCTGCCGCCGTCACGGAGTTCATGGGCTTCATGGGCGCCAGTGCTGGCACCACTGGGCACAATCGCCCGTCCGCTGGCACCGCCTTCGAGCAACACCTCGGCCTCCACCGTTGGGTTTCCGCGGGAATCCAACACCTCCCGGGCCACGATGGTGTCAATGACGAGATCGAGGGAGTCGAGCACGTGCAGTTGGTCAAAGTTGAAGAGATCCTATGGAATGCCCCCTGCAGCCCCCCTTCGCGCTTTGGCACCATGCGATGAGAACAGGCGGAACTGCAGCGCATGCGCATGCTTCACACCATGCTCCGGGTGGGTGACCTGGAGCGCTCTCTGCGCTTCTACACCGAGGTGCTCGGTATGCAGCTGCTGCGGCGTAAGGACTACCCCTCCGGTCGTTTCACCCTTGCGTTTGTCGGTTACGGGCCGGAATCGGAGCAAACGGTGCTGGAGCTCACCCATAACTGGGATACCCAGGCCTACGACGTTGGAGATGGCTATGGCCACATTGCCCTGGGTGTGGAGGACATCGTTGGCACCTGTGCCGCCATTGCGGACCGGGGCGGTCGGGTCGTGCGCCAGCCCGGCCCGATGAAGCACGGCAACACGGTGATTGCGTTTGTTGAGGATCCCGATGGCTACAAAGTGGAATTGATCCAGCTTTCGTCTCGCTCGGACGCTGCTTAACCAAGGTTCAACCCGCCATGACCTCTTCGGCCCGCACCAGCGTTGAACCACCTGCCAGCCTGACGGCAGAGCCTGATCGTTTCAGTGACGACGCCTGGGAGTTATTGCTTGCAGGCCAGGATCTGGCGCGCCGCTGGCGCCATGGCGAGCTCGATGTGGAGCATCTGCTGCAGGTGCTGTTCAGCGATCGTCGTTACGGCGACCTGGTTCGTGCGCTCAGCCTTGATCCCGAGGAACTGCTGGATCGCCTGGAGGGGTTTCTCGCAGATCAGCCGATGGCTCGTGGTGATGAGTTGTTCATCGGTGACGATCTCGAAGACCTGCTGGAGCAGGCGGATCGCCAGCGTGCGCTTTGGGGTTCTCGCCTGATCGAGGTCTCCCATGTGCTGATGGCCATGGGGCGGGATCCACGCCTGGGGGCGGAGTTGTTTGAGCGCCTCGGGTTGCCGGCGGATCGTCTCGAGGCGGAGGTGAGGCAGTGGCGCCCGGCGCAGAGGGCCTCCGTGGAGCAGAGAGCCGCGGGGTCTGCCCAGGTCGCGGAAGAGCCGAGGCAACCGACTTCGCAGGAGATCAAGCGACGTCGTGGATCTCGCCTCGCCCCAGAGCCGTCTATGCCGGGGGCTGAGCGCCCCAGAATTACGCCCCAGCCCGCTGATGCAGCACCACCGGACACGGTTCCTGAGGCGGAGCCGATGGCCCTCGATCTTTACGGCCGCGATCTGACCGCAGCAGCAGCGGCCGGCACGTTGGATCCGGTCATCGGCCGCGACAGCGAAATTCGCCGTCTGATTAAGGTGCTGTCGCGCCGTGGCAAGAACAACCCTGTCTTGATCGGTGCTCCGGGTGTGGGTAAAACCGCGATCGCCGAATTGCTGGCCCAGCGGATCGTGGCTGGTGAGGTGCCGGAGTCGTTGCAAGGGCTGCGCTTGGTGGCGTTGGATGTGGGGGCGTTGATCGCCGGCGCCAAGTTCCGCGGTCAGTTTGAGGAGCGCTTGCGGGCGGTGCTGGCGGAGGTGAGTGATCCCGATGCCGGTGTGGTGTTGTTCATCGATGAGCTGCACACAGTGGTGAGCAGTGATCGCTCCAGTGCGGATGCCGGCAGTCTGCTGAAGCCAGCCCTGGCGCGTGGCGATCTGCGTTGCATTGCCGCCACGACACCTGAGGACTATCGCCGCACCGTGGAGAAAGATCCGGCCCTGCATCGGCGCTTCCAGCAGGTGCCGATCCTTGAACCTTCCCTCGAGCTCAGTGTCGAGATCCTGCGGGGCCTGAAGGAGCGCTACGAGCTGCACCACGGGGTCACCATCACCGATGAGGCCGTGGTGGCCTCGATCCGGCTTGCCGATCGCTACATCAGTGATCGCTGCCTACCGGACAAGGCGATCGATCTGATCGATGAAGCGGCCGCGCAACTCAAGATGGACGTCACCTCGAAACCCCAGGTGGTGGAGGATGCTGAGGCTGAGCTTCGGCGGGTGGAGTTGGCTTTGCTGGCGTCCGAACAGGCCCCTGAGGCGGAACGGATTCAGCTGCAGCGTTCAAGGCTTGAGGCCTCGAATCGCCTGGAGGATCTGCGCGAGCGGTGGCAGGCGGAACGGGATCAGCTGTCGGAACTGCGTCAGTTGCTGCAAGACGATGAGGATCTGCGCCACGCGATGGCGGAAGCAGAGCGCGGTGGTGACCTCGAGGAAGCCGCACGCCTGGAGTACGACCAGCTGCATCGGGTGCAGCAGCGACGCAGCGATCTGGAGCAGACCCTGGCGGAGGCGCAGTCGTCTGGCACGGCCTTACTGCGTGAGCAGGTGGAGGCAGGAGATATCGCTGATGTGGTCGCTCGATGGACCGGGATTCCCGTTCAGCGTCTGATGGCGGGGGAACGCCAGAAGCTGCTGGATCTGGAGGCGCATCTGGGTGAGCGGGTGATCGGTCAGCCGGAAGCGGTGCAGGCGGTGGCAGCGGCCATTCGACGTGCACGGGCCGGGATGAAGGATCCGCGCCGACCTGTGGGCTCTTTTCTGTTCCTGGGACCCACCGGGGTCGGCAAGACCGAACTGGCGAAAGCGCTGGCTGCCCTGCTCTTCGACGAGGAGGAGGCGTTGGTGCGCCTCGACATGAGCGAATTCATGGAGCGCAATGCCGTGGCCCGTTTGCTGGGTGCGCCGCCTGGCTATGTGGGTTACGAGGAAGGGGGCCAGCTCACCGAGGCGGTGCGTCGTCGTCCCTATGCGCTGCTGCTGCTGGATGAGGTGGAGAAGGCTCACCCCGATGTGTTCAATGTGTTGCTGCAGGTGCTCGACGACGGTCGCCTCACTGACTCGCAGGGCCGCACTGTCGATTTCCGCCACACGGTGGTGGTGATGACCAGCAACCTCGCCAGTCGCGCTATTCTGGACAGCGCGCGCCAGCGCCAGCAAGAAGGGGCTGATGCTCAGGCACTGGAGGCCACGCTCACAGCTCAGGTGGATGAGGCCCTTGGCCGGCAGTTCCGCCCGGAATTTCTCAATCGGATCGATGAGGTGATTCGCTTCCGTCCATTGGCTGTGGACGATCTCGTACGCATCGTTCGTCTGCAGCTCAAGGATCTCTCGACCTTGATGGCGGAGCAGGGGCTGGAGCTTGCGGTGGATCCTCCTGTCGTACGTGCGTTGGCCGAACTGGGGCATGAGCCGGAGTACGGGGCCCGCCCCCTGCGCCGCGTTCTGCGTCGGCATCTGGAGAACCCCTTGGCGACGGAATTGCTGGAGGAGCGTTTCAGCGGTGCGCAGGTGGTGCGGATCAGTGCCGGTGAGAGCAGCGCTGATCCGTTCCGATTTACGGCAGAGTCTTGACGAGAGAGGCATCCGGTAAGGTGTCTGTTTGCCGGCAGGTGCTTCTCACACCGGCGTCAGCACCGGCCCCCGATTCGTGACCACCCCCACTTCCGAGGACACAACAGCGACCACACCGCAGGAACCTTCTGGCGACAGCCGCAAGGGTGGATTTGTGGCTGCCACGTTGGCAGAGCTCAAGCTCGTGGTTTGGCCCACCCGCCAGCAGTTGTTCAGCGAATCCATCGCTGTGATCCTGATGGTGAGTCTGTCGGCGGCGGCGATTGCCTCGGTCAGTCGTTTCTTCAGCTGGTCTTCAGCTCAGGTCTTCCGGTGATCAGCGTTTCTTCGTGTCTGATTGCCTGATGTTGCGCTCTTCTCCTTTTTTCTGCTTCGCCCGTGTCTGACGTCGATCTCACTGCCCAAAGCTCCGAGGTGCTGGATCTGCCCGCTCCCAATGAGGGTGAGGAGGGTACGGCGTCTCAGGCACGCACATCCGTCGCCCGTTGGTATGCCGTGCAGGTGGCCTCCAGTTGTGAGAAAAAAGTGAAGGCCACCCTCGAGCAGCGGGCGGTGACGCTTGGTGTGAGCAATCGCATTCTCGAGATTGAGATCCCCGAAACCCCGGCAGTGAAGATCAAGAAGGACGGCAGCCGTCAATCCACGGAAGAGAAGGTTTTCCCCGGCTACGTGTTGGTGCGGATGGTGCTTGACGAAGACACGATGATGGCCGTCCGCAGCACCCCGAACGTGATCAATTTTGTCGGTGCTGAAGATCGCCGTGCCACCGGTAAGGCACGCGGCCACATCAAACCGAGGCCTCTCAGCCGTTCGGAGGTGGACCGCATCTTCAAGCGCGCTGCCGAGAAGAAGACTGTGGTCAAGGTGGATCTCACCGAGGGCGATCAGATCCTGGTGACGGCAGGCCCGTTCAAGGATTTCCAGGGAGAGGTTATCGAAGTCTCCGGCGAGCGCAGCAAGCTCAAAGCCTTGCTTTCGATCTTTGGCCGGGAAACCCCGGTCGAACTCGAGTTCTCTCAAGTCAGCAAACAAGGCTGATTCAGCGGCGGCCGTCTCCCTGTGGAGGGCGGCCTGAGGGATGGCTCTCCATCTCGCCGCGCCTGCCCTAAGGGTCAGGTGATCCGCAGCTGTCCAACCCTGCTAGCCGATGGCCAAGAAAGTCGTAGCTGTGATCAAGCTGGCCCTTCAGGCCGGCAAAGCCAACCCTGCACCGCCCGTGGGCCCTGCCCTCGGTCAGCACGGGGTCAACATCATGGCGTTCTGCAAGGAATACAACGCCCGCACGCAGGACAAGGCTGGGTTCGTGATCCCGGTGGAGATCTCGGTCTTTGAAGACCGCAGCTTCACCTTCATCACCAAGACGCCTCCGGCGTCGGTGCTGATCACCAAAGCCGCTGGAATCGCCAAAGGTTCCGGTGAGTCCGCCAAGGGAAGCGTTGGTTCCATCAACCGCGCCCAGCTCGAGGAAATCGCCAAGACCAAGCTGCCCGATCTCAACTGCACCAGCGTTGAGTCGGCCATGCGCATCATCGAAGGCACCGCCCGCAACATGGGCGTCGCCATCAGCGACTGACGCGCGCAGCGTCACAGCGTTTTCCGCATTCCGTTCACCCCATTGGGGGAGACCGTTCCGGTCGCCTGAACCCCACCCCTGACTATGCCCAAACTCTCCAAGCGTCTGGCCAGCCTCGTCAGCAAGATCGAGGACCGTGCCTACGAACCCCTTGACGCCATCAAGATCGTCAAGGACAACGCGAACGCCAAGTTCGACGAAACGATCGAAGCGCATGCCCGCCTCGGCATTGATCCCAAGTACACCGACCAGCAGCTGCGCACCACGGTGGCTCTGCCTGAAGGCACTGGTCAAACCGTCCGGATCGCGGTGGTTGCCCGCGGTGAAAAGGTGGCTGAGGCCAAAGCCGCTGGCGCTGAACTCGCTGGTGATGATGACCTGGTGGAGACCATCGCCAAGGGCGACATGGATTTCGACCTGCTGATCGCCACCCCCGACATGATGCCCAAGGTGGCCAAGCTGGGCCGGGTGCTCGGCCCCCGCGGCTTGATGCCGAACCCCAAGGCAGGCACCGTGACCACCGATCTTGCAGCAGCCATCAAGGAATTCAAGGCCGGAAAACTTGAATTCCGTGCTGATCGCACCGGCATCGTTCACGTGCGTTTCGGCAAGGCCAGCTTCTCGGCTGAGGCGCTGCTGACCAACCTCAAAACCCTGCAGGAAACCATCGACCGCAACAAGCCCTCCGGTGCGAAAGGTCGTTACTGGAAGAGCCTGTATGTGACCTCCACCATGGGTCCATCGGTGGAAGTTGACATCTCCGCCCTCCAGGGCATCGACCAAGAAGGCTGATCTTCCGCATGGATGGGTGCCGCTCCCGCAGCGGCTCCATCACAGGCCTTCCCTTTGCGGGGAAGGCTTTGTTGTAGGTTGAAAGACTGGCGAAAGCCAGACGGGCATGCGCCCGGCCCAAGACAGCAGGTCGTCGCTGAATTGGAACCTTCGGTTTCGCTCAGTTGACATAAGCCCTGCCGAGGCAGACGCAACGATTTCTCCCTTTGGGATTGGATCGGCACGCGGCCTCGTCTCCGTCAGGAGATTTGATCGGCCGTATGCCCAGCTTGTTCCCCTCGATCCGATCCAATTCCTATGGGCCGCACGCTGGAGAGCAAGCAACAGATCGTCGAAGAGCTCAAGCAGCTCCTTGGCGAGGCCGAAATGGCACTGGTCCTGGATTACCAGGGTCTTTCCATCAAGGAGATGTCTGATCTGCGGACGCGTCTGCAGGCCAGCAACGGTGTGTGCAAGGTGACCAAAAACACCTTGATGCGTCGTGCAATTGATGGCGACAGTGCTTGGTCGGAACTCGATTCCCTGCTGACGGGGACCAACGCATTCGTTCTGGTGAAGGGCGATGTCGGTGGTGCTGTGAAGGCTGTTCAAGCCTTCCAGAAGGACACCAAGAAGTCTGAGACCAAAGGAGGCCTTTTCGAAGGCAAGCTCCTGTCTCAGTCCGAGATCAAAGCCATTGGCGACCTTCCTTCCAAGGAAGTACTCATGGCCCAGATTGCCGGTGCCGTCAACGCAGTGGCCACCAAGGTGGCTGTTGGCATCAACGAAGTTCCCTCCGGTCTCGCTCGGGCGCTCAAGCAGCACGCCGAATCCGGCGACAGCTGATCGTCTTCGACCCGACTGTTTTTTTGATCTGTTGCTGATTCCCAACCATGTCTGCTACTACCGACCAAATTCTCGAGCAACTGAAGTCGCTCTCCCTGCTTGAAGCTTCCGAGCTTGTCAAGCAGATTGAAGAGGCTTTCGGTGTGTCCGCCGCTGCATCTGCTGGTGTGGTGATGGCTGCTCCCGGCGCCGCTGCTGGCGGTGGCGAGGCTGCTGAAGAGAAGACCGAGTTTGATGTTGTGCTGGAGAGCTTCGACGCTTCCGCCAAGATCAAGGTCCTCAAGGCCGTTCGCGAAGCCACCGGTCTGGGCCTGGGCGATGCCAAGGCTCTCGTCGAGGCTGCCCCCAAGGCTGTCAAGGAAGGCGCGTCCAAGGACGAAGCCGAAGCCCTCAAGAAGGCCATCGAAGAGGCAGGCGGCAAGGTCACCCTCAAGTGATCACCGTGTCGAAGCTCGCTTCGGCCTCTTTTCTCAGTTCCGTGCCGGCTGCTCCTCTGGAGACAGCCGGTTTTTTGTGGCGTGGGTGCGCTCGCCAGAGTCAGGGGCGGAACGGAATCACCTGCAGCCGGATTGGACCGTCACTGTTTTGATTGGTGCGACGCGAGGCCCACTGGGTTGCTTTCGGTGGCTGCGGGGCACGCAGACCAGGGCTTTTGAAGGTCAGTGTTGTCGGTCGCTCCCCGGCTCTGGCCAGCAGGGTCTCAGTGGAGTCGGCATGGGCGAAGTACACGTGGCTGAGGGTGCGGCCCTTGTAGGCCCGCCGTTCCAGATTCCAGCCGGGTTCGAGTTTGAGTTTCACAAACGCATTGCGATTGCGCACCGGCCGTTCAGCGCGGGCCACCACGATCGGCACGCCTCGGTCGGGATCCATGGCAGAGAGCTTGAGTCCCTGTTGATCGGTGTCCAGCCGCAGCCGGAAAGACGACGCCATGTCGCTGCCCGCTGTGCGCAGTGAATAGCCATTGCTGTCGAGATAGCGGCTGCAGATACCGGTGAAATCGAAGCTGTTCAGCGATGGGGTCACCAGGCCATCTCGCCGTTCTTCCCAGCACAGCGGCTTGGCCTTGATCTGCTCCAGCACCAGGAGCTTCCAGCGATTGCTCCCCACGGCCTGGGCGAGCACCGCGAAGCGATCCTGATCCAAGGGACGGCTGTCAAACAGACTGGCCGCTGCGAGGGGAATTCCGGCGGCGGCAACGGCTGAGGTGGTGATCAGCGCAAGCGCATGGCCATGCCCCAGCAGCGGCCATGGGCGGCGGTCAGGGTAGGTTCGCGGCATGGCTGAAGCTCCACCAAGGAACGAATCTGTGTTCTACCGAATCTGGCGCGGAGAGACCAATGGTTGAGGGTCGGGGTCGGGTGGTGGCTGCTGCGACGGATGGTGCCTGCAGCGGCAATCCCGGCCCCGGGGGCTGGGGTGCGTTGCTGCGCTTTGAAGACGGCAGTGTGGAGGAATTCGGCGGATCAGCACCGGCCACCACGAACAACCGCATGGAGTTGCAGGCCGCTCTGGCGGTGCTGGAGCGTCTGAAGGAGCTGCCCCGTCATCCCGATCTGCGCCTTCGAACCGATAGCAAATATCTGATCGATGGCCTTGGCTCCTGGATGAAGGGCTGGAAGCGCAAGGGGTGGAAGACGGCCGCCGGTAAGCCCGTTCTCAACCAGGATCTCTGGCAGGCCCTTGACCGTGCGCGCCTGGATGATGTGCCGTTGGCTTATGTGAAGGGGCACAGCGGTGACCCTGACAACGAGCGGGTGGATCAGATCGCCGTGGCGTTTTCCCGTGGCCAGCAGCCGGTGCCGGAACGGGGGGGCGAGTCTCAGCCGGTTGCTGGGAATGACCAGGAGGTGGAGGCTGCGTCAGATCAGCCCGTGGACGATCCGGCACCTCCCGCCCTGCAGCGCCTGCTCAGTCGTCTGGAGCTGGCTGATCGTTTGGCCCAGGGCGGTTATTCACTCACCCTGATCGAACTGGCCCAGCTGGTGGAGCAACCGTTGGCCAAGCTTGAGCAGCGGCAGGGGATCTGGCGTTGGCGCGACTGGGAGGTGCAGCCCTTGGATGGCGAGGGGCGGTGGTGTTTGCACCGTGCCGAGGCAGGATCAACACAAACGGGATGAGGCCGGTATGGGTCAGCCGTCGCGGACGGGGCGGGGGTCGCAGGGATCTGGTTCGTCTGGCCCCTTGTCAGCTGGGGGCTTCTATCAACGCTGGTTGGGTCCGGTGCTGGCGAATGATGAGGGCCTGGATGCCGAGCAACTCAGCCGCACGGCGCTGACGGCACTGGGTCAGGCGAGTCTGCGGCGCCATTGGCCGGGGATCTCCACCATGCTGGAGGGCGTCGCTGCTGATCTGCAGCGTCGTGATGTCCGTCTGGAGCAGGTGCTGTTCGGCTGTCGCTTCAGCAATCCCGTGGGTTTGGCGGCAGGATTCGACAAAAATGGGGTGGCTGCTGGGCTGTGGGACCGGTTCGGCTTCGGTTTTGCCGAGGTGGGCACGGTCACCTGGCATGCCCAGCCAGGTAACCCCCGGCCCAGGCTGTTCCGTCTGGCGGCGGAGCAGGCGGCCCTGAATCGCATGGGTTTCAACAACAACGGTGCCGAAGTGATGGTGCGGACGCTCCAACGCCAGCAGTTGCCGCCGCCCGGCCAGCGGCCGGCGGTGCTGGGCATCAATCTCGGCAAATCCAAGATCACCAGTCTGGAGCTGGCCCCCGACGATTACGCCTCCTCGCTGGAGTTGCTGGCGCCGATGGCCGATTACGCCGTGATCAATGTCAGTTCCCCCAACACGCCCGGGTTGCGCGACCTGCAGGATGCTTACCAGCTGCGCCGTCTGGTGGAGCGCTTGCGGCGGCTGCAGGCTTGCCCGCCTCTGTTGGTGAAGATCGCGCCCGATCTCGATGACGAGGCGATTGATGGCATTGCCCGTCTCGCCTATGAAGAGGGCCTGGCCGGGGTGATTGCAGTGAACACCAGCCTGGACCGGCTGGGCCTCGAGCAGAGGGTGCTGTCCCAGACCGGTCGCAGCCTGGCTGAAGAGGCCGGAGGTCTCAGTGGTGCCCCCCTGCGCCAGCGGGCGTTGGAAGTGATGCGACGTCTGCGGGCCATGGCCGGACCATCGTTGCCCTTGATTGGTGTGGGCGGGGTGGACTCCCCGGAAGTGGCGTGGGAGCGGATCACCGCCGGGGCTTCATTGATTCAGCTGTACACCGGCTGGATTTTCCAGGGGCCGGATTTGGTGCCCAGGATCCTTGACGGGCTGAGCGATCAGCTCGATCGCCACGGCTTCCGCCATCTCCGTGATGCGGTGGGGAGCGGCGTGCCCTGGCAATGACCGGTACCCTTCGGGAACAGATGCAAAGGTTCGTTGACGCGGGCTGACTTTCTCGATCGCACCCCGGCGCTGGCGCGCCTGAAAGGGGTGCCTCGTGTCTTCAGTCGTCGCCATGCGGTGGTGATGGCGGTGCAAGACGACACGCTCACCCTCACCTGGATGGAGGCTGGTGAGCGGCAGTGGCGCCGAGTGGGGATGCCGAAGGATCTCTGCCGCGATGGTCTGCCGATGCAGCGCGAGTCGCTGGGGGAGCTTTGCGCGGAGCTTCTTTTCGACAACGGTTTACCGCCAGCGTTGGTGGATCTGGAGTTGCTGTTGCCGCTGGAGGCTTGCCATTGGCGCCTCCTCGCTGGAGAGGGCGTTTCTGCGTCGTCGACCCTGGCGGATCTGCGGGGTGAGAAACCGTTGCTGGAGTGGCCATTTCAGATTGATGATGCGTACCTTGCTGCGATGCCCGCCCCCGATGGTGCGGACGCTCAGCTGTTGGTGGGTGTGCAGCGCCTGATGCTTCAGGCCTGGGTGGATGTGGTCGAGGCGGCTGATCTCTCTCTGCGTCGCGTCGATTGGCTGATGGCGTCAGCCTGGCGCGGACTGGTGGGATCCTTTGATGTGGGCATCCCTCAGGACCTGGTCTGGTTGCTCCGTGGGAGCGGTGGATGGCGTGTCTTGCTGCTCAACAACGGTTTACCCGAATTGGATCGCTTGATCCTTGACAAGGAGCTCGATCCTGCATTGAGCGAATCTAAGGGGTTGCACCAGCAGCTGGAACGAACCCTCAGCACGTGGGACGTGCAGACCACGTCAAAGGCCGGTGAGGCCAACTGGCAGCGTTACTGGTGGATCTCAGCCCGCCTGGCCGACCAGGCCCAGTGGCTTGATTGGATGGCACGGGAGGTGCATGGGCCGATCCTTGGCGTCCCCAAGGGGGATCTGCAGCTTGAGGATGCTGACGCTCCGGAGCCTCTGATTGCGCTGGCGCTCAAGGGCAGCGCATCAATGGATCTGTTGCAGGAACGGCGACCTGAGCTTGGCCTGCCCGCTGCGACGCCGGTGGTGGAAGACAGTCGCTCGTTGTTATTGAAGGGGGCCGGCCTTGGCGGTGGCCTCGTGTTGCTTGGTTTGCTCGGCATCGGGGCGATGGCCTGGTGGGAGGGGTATCAGGCTCAACAACTGGAGGCCCTGTTGCCTGTGGAGCAGCAGGTGCTGGAAACAGAAGCCAAACTCAAGCGTCTTGAAACACGCATCACCACGATCACGAACGACAACAAAAAGATCGCCCAGACTTTGGTGGCTGTACGTTCAAGTTCGGCGTTGATGGAGCAAATGCGTCAGATTGCTCCACAGGGAGTTCAATTCAAAGATTTGGGTGTGAAGGGAAATTCGATCAAGTTGAGCGGAGTTGTTGTCGGAGCGGGCACCCCAGGCCCTTTGGAGCGCATCAATTCTTTGCTGATCACGCTGTCTGAACTGCCGGAGAGCAAAAGCAATGGAGTCTCGCTGGTTAATGCAAGACGTACTTCAGATGGCGCGCGCGGATCAGTGAGTTTCAACCTCAATTGGACTCTTGATTCCTCGACTAAACCCACCGTGGAGCAGTTGGAGGCCTTGGGGGCCACGGGCATGGCTGCGCGTCTGCGGATGCTGGAGAAACAGGGGGTGCAATTTTGACGAATCTCTCCGCTTCAGTTTCTGTCTGGAAGCGACGCTTCAGTCGCGAACGCGTGCTGATTGGCACCCCAGTGATTACTGGTGTCGTGGTGTTGGCCTGCTTGTTGATTTTCGATGGATGGCCGCGGGTGGGTCGTCTTCAGGAGCAGAGAGAGCGACTGCAGGAGCTGCGCCTCAAGCAGGCCTCGTTGCCTGGATTGCGACGGCAGCTGGCGAAGCAGGAAATCCGGGCCCAGCAGGTGGCCCAGCAGCAGGCCTTATTGGTGGACCTGATTGCTGGTCGTGACCAGATTCAAACCTTTTTGGCTGAGGTGGGTCGTGTTGCCGATGCAACAGGCGTTGTGGTCAGTTTGTATGAACCTTCGGCTCCCCCTGCGCCCAAGCCCCCCAAGCCCCAGTCCCGGAGTCGATCCAGCAAATCAAAACAAAAAGACGTTCCAAAAGATCCCCTTAATGAGCTTGGTTACGTCAAAACCAGTGTGTTGCTCAAGGCGATAGGCCCCTATGAAGCATTGCAGTCGTTTTTGAGACGGATGGAGTCGTTGCAATTGCTTGTTCAGCCCAGTAATCTTGCTCTGAAATCGTCTTCTAAAGGGCAGAAGATTAAAGTCCGATCCACTGCCGTAGAATTAGAGAAGCCTAATACAGAGCTTAATTTGCGACTGAGTTTCTTCGATCGGGTCGATGGCGCTGAGCCTCAGTCCAAGGATCAGGAGCCCCAACGGCGACCTTGATGACCTTTGGGGCTTGGTGACAGGCGGCTAGCTATCGCTGGATTTGATCGATACCATCCGTCTACTGCAAGTGCTCTTGGCATGGCCCGATCCTCTTCCCGTCGTTTCAAGTCCCTGGCATTGGGCTTGTCTCTGGCAGTAGGAAGCACTGCGCTGGATTGCTCGGGTCTGGTTCAGGGCGGGCGCGGTGGAGCCTTGGCGCAGAGTCAGCGTCAGCAGGGCGTGATGCAATTGCGTCTGAAGCGCCGTGCCGACGCCTTGGATGTGGTGATTGAGGGTGTGGGTGCTGAGCCCGAATTGCAGCAGCGGCTTAACGGGCTCATCTGGGAGGCCAAGCTGCGCACCCAGGGCCAACCGGGCCTGTTGCGGGGACCTCAGACACTGAGCCTGCCCGAGCTTGGCATTGAGAGTGTGTCGCTCAATGGTGGTGGCGATAGCTATCGCATTGTCATCAGTGCCATTCAAGGCCAATCCCTTGCCGACCCTGTCGTGACGGCTGATGGTCGCAATCTGATCCTTACCTTCGCTGGCCTGGGCACACCCCAACTGCAAACGACCACGCTGGATCTCACCACGCCGGGTCGGGTGCCGCAGCCCCGCTACGCACCGCCACTGCGTCCAAGGGCCGTCGCTCCACCGCTGGGAGATATGGCCGTGGGCACGATGGTGCTGCAGAACCGCAGTTTTGTGAATGTGAGTGGTCCTCCGGTCACGCTCACGCTGAATCAAGCACCGGCGAAAGATGCCATTTTGTCGTTGGCGCGTTTGGGGAATTACGGATTCATTTATATGGGCGATGAAGGTCAGGGCACAGGAGCCAACACTGTTTCTGCTCCGGTCACCATGGCGTTCAACAACGAAACCTACGCACGGGCTCTGAATTCTCTTCTCTTGGCGTCTGGCCTGCAGGCCAAGTTGGATGGTCGCACTCTGATGGTGGGTCCAAACGTTTCTGGTAAAACTTTTGGGCCCAAAGTTTCGAAGGTGTATCGCCTGAATCAGGCCGATGTTTCCTCTGCGGCTGATTATCTGGCCAGCCTTGGAGCTGAGATCAGCAAGGTCACAGTGCAGAGCACAACGACAGGTGAGCCGGTTGCGGGTGGTGGCTCGACATTGAGTAATCAGGTCTCACAGACCACCTCGACACTGACAGAGGTGGAAACCTACGGCGCTGCCACTGGTCCCTTGCGTGGCTTGACGGGAACGACGGATTCACGCCTGCAGTCAATCACTCTGGTGGGGGATTCGCGATTGGTGGCTGTGGCTGAAGGCTATCTCAAGCAGATTGATCTTCGCCAGAGACAGGTGGCTGTCAAAGTTCAGATTCTTAATGTGGATTTGTCAAATGACAAATCCATTGACTCTAGTTTTTCTGCTCAAATCGGGAATACGTTCTTGGTCAGCGAGAGTGGGAGGGCTTTTGTGAATTTCGGGGATTACAAGCCCGGCGGTAGGGCTGGGACTGGGGTTGTTGAGGATGGAACTGAGTACATCCAGCCGGGAGCTTATAATGCTGGCATTGAGCAAGAGGCAGCACAAAGAGTTATTGACCCTCCATTTGTTGAGGCTCAAGAATTCATTAACGTTACTACTTTTGATTCCAATGGCAACCGAGTTGTGACTCAGGAGCTGGTTCCAAGGTTGGATAATTTTGGTCGTCCTGAATATGTTCCAACAACAGATCCAGCCGCGTCTCCTCAGTTGGTTGAAAGGTACGATGCTAATGGTCAGCCTATTTATATTCCAGGCCAAGATCCTGCTCGGTTTAAATACCCGAAAAACTCTTTTTATGGTTACTTGGAAGCGGCAATTGTTAGTTCCAGCGCCAAGACAATTGCTCAGCCAACTCTCTTGGTCCAAGAGGGAGAGGAGGCGTCTGTAGAGACTGGTACAAGTGTGATTACTGACGTCACGACAACTGACACCGCGAACGGTTCTACCCAGTTTTCGTATTCCAGAACCAATGCTGGATTAAATCTTGAGGTTAAGGTAAATAAGATTGATGATAATGGTTTTGTCAGTCTGGAATTGAACCCTGAGGTTTCGGTTCCGGTGCCAGCGGGTACGAATCAGGGTGTTGCGATTTTCAATATTGAAGGAAGAAAATTGAGTTCAGGCAGTATTCGCCTGAGGGACAGGCAAACTCTTGTTTTGACAGGAGTGATTCAAGATTCTGATCGGGAGCAAGTACAGAAATGGCCGATCCTCGGTGATCTCCCTGTGATTGGTCAGCTCTTCAGGAGCACTGCACGTAGCAGGCAGAAAAGTGAGCTTGTGATCTTGGTGACGCCCTCGATCATTGATGATGAACAGGGTGGAACCTATGGCTACGGATATCGTCCATCCACCCGCGAGGCACGCCAGTTGCTGGGACCGGGCTGAGATCAGAATCCTGCCGCGGGCATGAACAGTTTCATCGCCAGCGGCAGGAGCGCCTTGGAGGTGGAGAGCAGTCCATCCAACACAGCCGAGCCCATGCCGTTGCCGCTCTCTTTTTGGTGCACTTTGTCTTGCAGTGCCTTGGCGGCAGCAGTGAGTTGTGCGGATTGAACCTGCCCTCCCGCGGCGCTGTAAAGGCTGCTGGCGTACGTGAAATCCTGCATGGCCAGCTGGCGCTTGCCGAGCTTTTCGCGGGCGATGCCCCTTGCCACCCAGCTCTCCGCAGCATCGGGCTGCTTGCGAATCGCCAGACCGAACAGGTCTTCCGCTTGCGTCCAGCGATTGGATTCACCGGCGGTGACGCCGGCGTTGTGAAGGGCCGCATGGCTCTGGGCTTCGGGTTCCAGGCCGGTGGCACCAGTCCAGTGGGCTTCTTCAAGAGCGTTGGCATCGAGAAGTGCGCTGGTGAGATCCGCATCCCTTAGATCGGTTCCCAGCAGTCGGCTTCCTCGCAAGTCGGCACCGCGCAGGGATGCCCCTTGCAGGCTGGTGAAGCTCAGATCGGCTCCGCTGAGGTTGGCCCCATCAAGGCGGGCCTGGCCGAGGTTGGCGCGCTGCAGGCGGGATTGGCTCAGATCGACATCCCGTAGATCCGCGTGCACGAGGTCTGCATCCGCCAGGGAGCACTGGGGGCAACGTTTGGTCTGCAGCAGCTGCAGGAGATCGTCACTGGCGCGGGCGTTGCAAGGGATGGTCAAGGCGCCTGCAAGCAGCAACCCAAGCAACAGGGGGTGACGAGCTGTCATGGATGGTGCGCTGGAGGCTTCTGTTTTGTATCGGGTTCCGGCGCTTGCGTCGACCTGGGTCGAGTGGCTAGGGACCTGGCTGGGCAGGATAGAGCGATTGCAGGTCTGATTCGTGAGCGGCGCTGTTCCTGCCCATGGCGGCAACCTCCTTGCGGAGGCGCGTCGGTTGGGAGTGGATGCCTCCACGCTTCTGGATGCCAGCGCTTCCTTGGTGCCGTTTCGCCCGCCTCGCTCGTTGCAGCGGGCGCTTGCGTCGGCGATTCGCGGCAGTGCGCTGCGCGATTATCCCGATCGCGATCAACGGGGCCTGCGCGACGCGATCGCTCGTTGGCATGGCCTTGACTCCGCTTGCGTGTTGCCGGGCAATGGCGCTGCGGAGTTGTTCACCTGGGCCGCCCGTGATGCTGCGGCTCTCGGATGCAGTCTGTTGCCCACACCTGGTTTCGCGGACTACCGGAGAGCCTTGCAGTGCTGGCAGGCCCCACTGCGCTCCGTCAGTCTTCCTCTGAACGGCTTCACCGGGCCGCTTCAATCATTCCCTGAACAAGATGATGATTCGCGCCGCGATGCCGTGCTGTGGGTGACTAACCCCCACAATCCCACCGGTCAGCTCTGGAGCCGGAGTTCGCTTGAGCCTCTCTTGGAGCGCTACGCCCTCGTGATCTGCGATGAGGCTTTTCTTTCCGTTGTCCCCGACGGAGAGAGGCAGTCCTTGCTGCCGCTGGTGGAGGCCTACCCCAATCTTGTGGTGATTCGCAGCCTCACCAAGATCTTGGCTGTGGCTGGTCTGCGCCTGGGCTATGCCGTTGCTCAGCCGGAGCGCCTCGGCCGGTGGCAGCGGTGGCGTGACCCTTGGCCTGTGAATGGGCTGGCTTCAGCAGTTGGAGAAGCGGTATTGGCCGATGATCAGGGATTCGTTCGATGGCTGCAGCGGGTGCATCAGTGGGTGGCGCGTGACGGCTTGTGGCTGTCGGAGCATTTGCATGCCCTGCCGGGCCTGGTTCCTTTGCCTTCAGCGGCCAATTTTGTGCTGATCCAAGCCGCTCAGAGCCTGGTGCCTCTGCGGGATGCGGTCGCTCGGCGCCATGGGGTGTTGCTCCGCGATTGCCGTTCGTTTGAAGGTCTGGGTGAGAACTGGTTGCGCATCGGTCTGCAGAACCGGCGCGGCAACCGCCGCATCCTCCGGGCCTTGCATCAGGAACTCCCCCGTCGGCCTCTGGTTTGAACCCTGGTGTGAAGCTTGGATGTTCCAGGGCTGTGCGGGCCTTCAGTTCACCAGGTCCTGCAGCACGTCCGCCAGGCGGCTTTCTGCATCGCGCACCGCCAGACGTTCCATGCCGGCGGCCATGGTGACGAGCGGATCAACGACAGCCTCGCAGTGGCGCAGCCGTGGACCCAGCAAGCGCCATAGCGTGCGCTTCAGGGCATGGTGGTCGGGCGTGTGCTGATGCACGATCACGGCGGCTCCGAGGGCCGCAGCGCAGACGGCGTTGGCGTCCTGGTGCTGGTCGGCGGCTTGCGGGAATGGCACCAGCACGCTGGGGGTGGCGGTCACCGCCAGCTCGCTGAGGCTGCCGGCTCCGGCTCTGCTGATCGCCAGGTCGGCGTGTTGGAGCAGCCCCGGCACCTCATCGCTGAAGGGGAGTTCCACCAGGTTGGGGTGTTGGATTGTGCCGGCTTCCGGGTCGTTGCTGCCGCTGAGGTGCACCACCCGGCAACCAGCGCCGAGCAGATCCGGCAGCACGGCGCGCACCATGCGGTTGAGGCCTAACGCTCCTTGGCTGCCGCCCATCACCAGCACAAGAGGCCCCGCACCCGTTGGCACCCAGGCGGGTAGCGGTTGGGGCGTGAGAAAGCTCTCGCGCACCGGCGTGCCGGTGACAACGGCCGTGCAGCCAGGAATGCGTTTGACGGCAGCGGGGAGTCCAACGGCCACCTGCGTGCAGAAGCGCCCGAGCAGTCGCGTGACGCGGCCAGGGACGGCATTGGATTCATGCAGCACCACCGGGATGCCACACCAGCGGGCCGCCAGGATCGCCGGAGCGGCGATGTAGCCGCCGGTGGTGAACACCACCTGGCTGCCCTCGCGGCGGATCAGGCGACGCACGCCGCGGCTGGCGGCGATCAATTGCAGCAGTTGGATCACTTTGCGCAGACCCCGTCCCTGCAGGCCACCGGCTTGCACGGTGGTGAGCGGATAACGCTCCGGCACCAGCGAGGTTTCCAGTCGGTCGGGCACGCCGAGCCAACAGGCCTGCCAGTGCTCGGGCATAGCCTCGGCGACGGCGAGGGCCGGGAAGAGGTGGCCACCGGTGCCGCTGGCGGCGATCAAAAGCCGTGACATGGCAGCGGGCGCGGCAGGAAGAGGCGCCCTAACTTAAGGGTGATGCTGATTCTGCTTGCGTGCGGCCCTATCTGACTTCGTTGCTGAGCTTGTGTGTGATGGCCTCGGCTGCGCTGCCGGTGTCGCTTCGGGCGCAGGCCTTCGCCAGTCAGGCCGACCCAGCGCCATCTGCGTCCGCGCCATCCGTGGTGGCCCGGCTTGAGCAGGCCCTGAATGCCCCCGATCAGGAGGGTCTGGATGCGTTGCTCGCTCCGGATCAACGGGATCAGCTGGGGCCACGCCTGCGTCGTTTCGCCCAGCGTTTCACCAATGCCCGCTGGCGTCTCACGGCGGGTGAGCCTCTGTCTGATGGCACGGTGCCGGTGGCTGTGGCGGTCAGCGGCAGCACAACGAGCAATGGGTTGCAGTACTCCCTGCAGGCGAGTCAGCAACTGCGTCTGCGTCTGGAGGGTGGCTTGATCAGTGGTCAGGAGTTGGTGCAAGACCAGTCGGTGCTCACGAGCGCCCGTCAACCCCTGCCGATCACCTTGGTCATTCCCGATGCGGTGCTCACCGGTAGTCGTTACGACGTGGACGTGGTGCTGGATGAGCCCCTGGGCCAGGCCCTGGTGGCCGGTGGATTGGCGGCGTTAACGCCGCGCCAGATTCGTGAGCAGCAAACGCCAGCCATTCAGCTCGAGCCCCTGGGAGGCGGGGGCCTGTTCAAGTCGGTGCAGGCGCCGCTGCAGCCAGGGGTGCAGACCTGGGCGGCGATGCTGGTGCATCCCGATGGTGTGATCACCGTCACCAAGCAGGTGCGGGTCGTGAACGACCGCACCGAACTCTGAGCTTCGGTCTTGGCATGACAGCACCCTGACAAGCGGTGGTCAGGGTGCCGGCGGCAGACTTCGGCGCAGCGCTGAGACATCAGCGTCGCCCAGCCCCTGTGCCATCAGGGCGGCTTCTTGGTCCCGTACCGCTGCGGAGATCGGCAATTCCAGCCCCGTCACCTGAGCTGTCTCCAGAGCGATGCCGAGATCTTTGTGATGCAGCGCCAGCTTGAAGCCGAGGGGGTAGTGATCGGCAAGCATGGCGCTTGAGCGGTGTCGCAGGGCCCACGACCCCGCCGCGCCATGCTGCAGGGCGCTGACCACCTGATCCATCGGCAGCTTCAGGTGTTGCCCCAGGGCCATCGCTTCCGCCACGGCGGCATAGCTGCCGGCCACCAGCACCTGATTCACCGCCTTCACCTGTTGGCCAGCGCCCACGGGGCCGAAGTGGTGGATGGACCCCCCGATGGTGTCCAGCACAGGACGGGCCCGCTCCAGATCGGCGAATGCTCCACCGCAGAGAACCGTGAGCGTGCCGGCTTTGGCGCCTTCCGTGCCGCCGGTGACGGGGGCATCGAGATAGCCCACGCCCCGTGCCGCCAGGCGTTGTGCCATCGCCTGGGAGGTGGCCGGGCTGATGGTTGAGCAGTCGATCACCAGGCTCCCCTCGGCCAGCACGGGGCCTGCCCCCTGTTCGCCCCAGAGCACCGTCTCCACGGCGGCGTCATCACTGACGCAGAGCACCAGGGCCTGGCAGCCGCAGGCGGCCTCGGTGGGGGACGCGCAGCCGACTGCTGCTGCTCTGGCGTCACCCTGTTGCAGGGCTGCATCGCTCTCGGCGCCGCGGCTGCGGGTGTGCACGCGAAGGGCGTAGCCGGCGCTGCGAAGGTTGATCGCCATGGGTAACCCCAGAGCGCCAAGACCCACCACGGCAAGGGAGCAAGGGGGCTGCAACTCAGGCTTCATCATCAGGGGGGCGATCGCGACGCGTTGCCCCCGATTGTGCAGACTCTGCGCCCGTTGATCGCCGCTGCGTTGGCGGTTGGCACCACGCTTGCCACCCTCAAGGCGAGACCGTCTGCATCGACGTGGCTGGTCGTCTTTCGGTGGTTTTGACGACGGCATTGCCCATCTGTTCATCACCCCACCGGCATGGATCGCGGCAGTTGGATTGTTGTGGCTGGGGCTCTTGGCCAAAGGCTGAGGGGCGCGCTGTCTTCCATCGGTCAGATCCGGTCATGCCTGGCCGTCAGTTCAGTCAGACCTGGGCGATGGAGTTCACGCACGCTTGAGCTGTTCCACGCACATGAAGCGATGAGTGCAGCCATTCGTTGGCAGCGGTTGTGGCTTGGCCCTTGCACGGCACTGGCCTTAGCCGCACTGCAGCCGTTCCATCCATCGGCCCAGGCCCACCCCGTTGCCGTGGCCTCCAGAGATCAGCTCAATCACGCAGAGCGCCGTGCTCTGTTTCGGGACCGGCGTGAGTGGGAGTTGAACAGTTTTGAGCGCCGCCGGACCATGTGGCGCAATGAACGCCGTTGCATTCGCCATGCCAGGAGCCCCTGGGACCTGCGGCGCTGCAAAGACGAGTTCGCCCGTGCTCTCAACCACCTGGAGAAGGACCGGTCCCGCGCCATGGATCACGCACGTCGCCGGTTGCGGTTGAAGGCCGTGCGCCATGGATCCAGCGTTTCCTGGCGTGATCGGCGCCATGGCTATCCGCATGCTCACCGCCAGCAGCCGATCCTCCGCGTGGATTGGCTGCGCTGAGGGCTGGTCAGACCTTGTCATGGCTTGCCATCGTCCTGGTCAGATTCAGCCCGATCACCCGCCCCACGATGGACGGGTCCGACGTTTCTCCTTCTTCTGATGACTGTTGCATCGATGCCCTGGCAGCGGGCTCTGTTGATCCCCTGTGCCGTGCTCACGGCTGCCGCCCTGCAGGCGGGGAGCGCCTCCGCTCAGGCTTCCGAGCTCACGGCGTCTCAGCGGGACGCCCTGTTCAGGGTCCGACGCGACTGGGTGCTCAAGACCTATCCCCAGCGTCTGGCGCTGCTCAAGAACGCGCAGCGCTGCCTGGAGGGCGCTGCTGTGCCGGAGGCCTTCCGCCAGTGCAAACGTCAGAACCGCATGGCCCGCCGGGCACTGCTTCGGCAGGGCCGCAACGTGATCAATGCCGAACGTCAACGTCTCGGCCTCGCACCCCTGGCCAAACCTCTGCAGCGGCGTGACGGCCGCCATCGCCATCAAAAAGGCCGCTCCTGATGGAGCGGCCCATCCGCTGGTATGCATCAGCGGATGTTGATCAGGCTGCGTCGAGGGCGGCTACGCCGGGCAGCACCTTGCCTTCCAGCAGCTCGAGGCTGGCACCACCGCCGGTGGAGATGTGGGACATCTTGTCGGCCAGGCCAGCCTTCTCCACCGCAGCCACGGAGTCACCACCGCCGATGATCGTGCAGCAGCCCTTGCCGCTCAGGTCCGCCAGGGTGGTGGCGATGGCATTGGTGCCAGCGGCGAATTTGTCGAACTCGAACACGCCCATGGGGCCGTTCCAGATCACGGTCTGACAATCCGCAAGGGCGTTCTGGAAGACCTTCACGGAATCGGGGCCGATGTCCAGGCCCATCCAGCCGTCGGGGATGGCGGTCACAGGGGCGGTCTGGCTGTTGGCGTCAGGGGCGAAGTTGTCCGCCAGAACCACATCGGTGGGAAGCAGAAGTTCCACCCCTTTGGCTTTGGCCTTGGCCTCCAGCTCCTTGGCCAGTTCCAGTTTGTCCTCTTCCACCAGGCTCTTGCCGACGGCGAGGCCGCGGGCTTTGTAGAAGGTGAAAATCATGCCGCCGCCGACAAGGATCTTGTCGCACTTGTCCATCAGCGCTTCCAGCACGCCGATCTTGGAGCTGACCTTGGAACCGCCGACGATCGCGGCCAGGGGGCGCTTGGGGGCATCGATGGCACCCTGGAGGTACTGCAGCTCCTTCTCCATCAGGAAACCGCCGACGGAAGGCTTGAGGAACTTAGTCACGCCCTCGGTGGAAGCATGGGCGCGGTGGGCGGCGCCGAAGGCGTCGTTCACGTACACCTCAGCCAGGCCGGCCAGCTTTTCAGCGAAGCCGGGATCGTTCTTCTCCTCTTCGGCGAAGAAACGCACGTTTTCCAGCAGCACCACATCACCGCTGGCCATGGCGCCCACCTTGGCTTCGGCATCGGTGCCGATGCAGCTGTCGGTCTTCACCACCGACTTGCCCAGCAGCTCGCTCAGGCGTGCAGCCACGGGGGTGAGGCGCATGCTCTCGTTCACCTGACCCTTGGGACGGCCGAAGTGGGCCGAAAGGATCACCTTGGCGCCTTTGCCGATCAGGTCGTTGATCGTGGGCAGGGCGGCGCGGATGCGGGTGTCGTCGGTGATTGCGCCGGCATCGTTGAGGGGCACATTGAAGTCAACCCGCACGAGAACGCGTTTGCCGCTGAGGTCGGCGCCGGTGAGGCTGGCCAGGGAACGCTTCGCCATGGGGTTGTGTCGCGCGGTAAGAAAACGAGGGGAGATTAACCCGGGTGGTGCTGATCTGGCGCTAGACCGTCCATATCGGTTCTGCCCCAGTGGAGGAACGCATGTTCAGCACCGTTCTGTTCCCGATCGACCAAAGCCGGGAGGCGCTGGAAACGGCGGGCAAGGCCCTGGATCTCGCCAAAAGCCATGGCAGCCGCATGGTGCTGTTGTCGGTGGTGCAGCCGGAGCGGCCGGAGATGCACGACCACGCCACGGTGGCGCCGTTGCTCGACCAGGCCCGTCAGCAGTTTGAGCAGGCGGGTGTGGCCTGTGAGCTGGTGGAACGGGAGGGCAAGCCGGCCTTTGTGATCTGCGATGTGGCCGACGAGTTGAATGTGGATGTGATCGTGATGGGCACCCGCGGCGTGAATCTGGAAGACGACACGGAAAGCACAGCGGTGCGGGTGATCCAGCTGGCGCCTTGCCCCGTTTTGGTGGTGCCGTGAGTACACCGCCGATTCAGTGGTATCCCGGCCATATCGCCAAGGCTGAGCAGCAGCTCAAACGCAACCTTGACAAGGTCGACCTGGTGATCGAGGTGCGTGATGCCCGCATTCCTTTGGCCACAGGCCATCCACATCTCGACCGTTGGGTGAAGGGCAAGCAGCATGTGCTCGTGATCAACCGCCGTGACATGGTCACCGCGGAGGCCCGGGAGGCCTGGCAGCAGTGGTTCAAGAGCAAGGGGCAGGCCACGGTGTGGTGTGACGCCAAGGTCGGCACCGGCGTGAAGCAGCTCCAGCAGGCGGCGATCCGTGCCGGCCATCAGCTCAACGAGCGGCGCCGCAACCGTGGCATGCGTCCCCGTCCGGTGCGGGCGCTCACCCTGGGCTTCCCCAACGTGGGCAAATCGGCGCTGATCAATCGGCTCGTCAAGCAGAAGGTGGTGGCCAGCGCCCGCCGGGCTGGTGTGACGCGCACCCTTCGCTGGGTGCGTCTGGGCCAGGACCTCGATCTGCTTGATGCCCCCGGGGTGTTGCCGCCGCGGCTGGATGATCAGAAAGCGGCGCTGTTTCTGGCGCTCTGCGATGACATCGGGCAGGCGGCCTACGACGGTGAGCTGGTGGCTCAGGCCTTTCTGCGGTTGCTCACGGAGATGGAGCAGCGCCCAGGGGCTGGGGTGTCGCTGGCGCGTCTGGCGGATCGCTACGGCATCCCTGTGGCCGGTGACACCGTTGATCCGGCGCTGTGGATGCAGGCCGCTGCGGAGAAGCACACCTCGGCGGACACCTCGCGGATGGCCCAGCGCCTGATGGATGACTTCCGCAAGTCAGCCCTGGGCAGCATTGCCCTGGAGCTGCCGAAGGAGCGGCCGGTGGAGCAGCGGGTGTGAGCGGTCAGGGCCATCGGCGCCAACGTCCCCCCTTGCCGGAGGAAACCTTCACCCAGGCCTTTGGCGAGGGGGAAGGAGAGCTGCTGACGCTCACCTATCCCAAACCGCTGCCGATGCGACTCGATCGCTGGTTGGTGAGTCAGCGATCCGAGCAGAGCCGGGCGCGCATTCAGAAGTTCATCGACGCCGGCTTCGTGCGGGTGAACGGCAAGACCGGTAAAGCCAAAACGCCCTTGCGCGAGGGGGATGAAGTGCAGCTGTGGATGCCCCCACCGGAACCGCTGCCCTACCTGAAACCGGAGCCGATGGATCTCGATGTGCTCTTTGAAGACGCGCACCTGATCGTGATCAACAAACCGGCGGGTCTCACGGTGCATCCGGCACCGGGCAACAAGGACGGCACGTTGGTGAATGGCCTGCTGCACCATTGCCCCGATCTGCCGGGGATCAGCGGCAAACTCCGGCCCGGGATCGTGCATCGGCTCGATAAGGACACCACCGGCTGCATCGTCATTGCCAAGAGCCAGGAGGCGCTGGTGAAGCTGCAGGTGCAGATCCAGAAACGGATCGCTTCAAGGGAGTACATGGCCGTGGTGCATGGTCTGCCCCAGGGGGATTACGGTTCGATCGTGGGGGCGATCGGTCGCCACCCAGCCGATCGCAAGAAATATGCCGTTGTCAGCGGGGAGAGCGGTCGTTACGCCTGCACGCACTGGACGCTGGTGGAGCGTCTCGGCGATTACTCGCTGTTGCGCTTCAAGCTCGACACGGGACGCACCCATCAGATCCGCGTGCATTGCGCCCACATGAACCACCCGGTGCTGGGGGATCCCACCTACAGCCGTTGCCGCAAATTGCCGATCGACCTGCCAGGCCAGGCCTTGCATGCCTTTCAACTGGGTCTCGATCACCCGATCTCGCGGGAACGCATGGTGTTTGAAGCACCGCTCCCACCGGTGATGGAGACGTTGCTCACGGTGCTCAGGCGGCGGGCAGGCGTGGACATGCATCCACCAACTTTCGAGTGATGGCGGCCTGGGGAGAGCCCAGGAGCTGATCGCCCGGTCCGGCTTCCACGATGCGGCCCTGGTCGAGCACGATCACCCGATGGCAGAAGCCACTCGCCACCGCGAGGTCGTGGGTGATGAACACGATCCCAAGCCCCAGTTGATCCTGCAGCGAACGCAGCAGGGCCAGCACATCCGCCTGGATCTCCGCATCGAGCATGCTCACGCTTTCGTCGCAGATCAGCACCTTCGGCGCCAGGGCCAAGGCCCTGGCGATCGCCACGCGCTGCTGCTGGCCGCCGGAGAGCTGTCGGGGTCGCCGGTTCTGGAAGTCCTCCGCAGGCGATAACCCCACCAGCTCCAGCAGCTCGCGGGCCCGTTCCCGGGCGGCGGCCTTGCTGGCCAGCCCATGAATGAGCAGGGGGTCGGCGATTGCATCCCCCACCTGCAGGGCTGGGTTGAGGCAGGCGAGGGGGTCCTGGAACACCATCTGAATCCTGCGCCGCAGCTGCCGTTCACGGCTGCCGCGTTGCCGCAACAGGTTGTTGCCTTCCAGCCACACCGCTCCGCCGCGGATCGGGTTGAGTCCCATCAGGGCCCGGCAGAGCGTGCTTTTGCCGCAGCCTGAGCCCCCCACGACCCCCACGGATTCACTGGCCTGCAGCTGGAAGCTCACCCCATCCACGGCTTTGAGCCAGCGGGGTGCCCAGGGTGGTCCGCCCAGGTTGTGCCAGCAACGCAATTCCTCCACCTTCAACAGCGTGGAGGCATCCGGTTGCTCCGGTGTACGCCCCCCCTCCCGGGCACGGGCGGCTGACACCAGGCGCTGTGCGATGGCGGAGCGTGGCTGGGTGAGGACGGCGGTGCTGCTGGCTGATTCCACCACCTTGCCCCCATCGAGCACGGCCATGCGATCACACCAGCGGTGGGCCATGGCCAGGTCGTGGGTGATCAGCAGCAGGGCACTGCCGAGGTCGTCGCAGTGTTGGCGCAGTTCCGCCATCACCTGTCCGGCCACGGCCACATCCAGGCTGGTGGTGGGTTCATCCGCGATCAGGAGCGGCGGCTCCAGGGCGATGGCCAGGGCGATGGCCAGGCGCTGACGCATGCCACCGCTGAATTCATGGGGATAGGCGTTGAAGCGGTCGGCACCGAGGCCCACCCGCTCCAGCAGCTCACAGGCCCGCTGCCGCCGACTGGCGGCACTCCGGTCGGGGCGATGGGCCTTGAGGGTGTCGAGCAGATGCGCCCCCACGGTCATCAGCGGATTGAGCCGGGTCATGGGGTCTTGAAACACCAGACCCACCGCTTCGCCACGCAGCTGGCGCAGGGCCCCGCGGCTGAGGCTGCGGGGATCCTGGCCATTCAGGCGCAGGCCACCGTCACAGGTGCTGCCGGGCGGTAACAGTTGCAGGGCGGTGCGGGCCACGGTGCTCTTGCCGCAGCCGGAGGGTCCCACCAGGGCCAGATGCTCCCCAGCGGCAATGCGCAGATTCAGACCATCGAGGGTCCACTGGCGACTTCCCGGGTAGCGCAGGCGCAGTTGATCCAGCTCCAGCACAGCCGCGGAGGCACGGGATGGATCTGGCCGCTGGCTCATGGAGGGCTGTGATGGGCGCATGACTCCCATAACATGGTGAAACCCTGCCGGGTCGGATGCTGAAAGGCGCCTCTGCGACAGAACCGACACAGATCGATGCGGTCTGTGAGGAGCCCACTGCGGGCCTGCCCACGGTTCGCGCCCATCCGATTCGCAGCATCGAGGATTACGGCATCGACCTGCCCCCCTGGTTGCGGGAGTGTCTTGGGCATGTGCCCCCGGGTGCGGGATACAGCTGTCCCACCGATTCAGAAGCGCTGCTGGCCGCCGCGTTCGATTTCGCCTTTCAGCTCCATGAGGGGCAGTTCCGCGCCAGCGGCGATCCCTACATCGTCCATCCGGTGGCGGTGGCCGATTTGCTGCGCGACATCGGCGCCAGTGCTCCGGTGATTGCCGCCGGCTTCCTCCATGACGTGGTGGAAGACACCGACCTCACCGCTGATCAGCTGGAAGAACATTTCGGGCCTGAGGTACGGGCTCTGGTGGAAGGGGTCACCAAGCTCGGCGGCCTTCACTTCACGAATCGCACCGAAGCCCAGGCGGAGAACCTGCGCAAGATGTTTCTGGCCATGGCCAGCGACATCCGCGTGGTGCTGGTGAAGCTGGCGGACCGCCTGCACAACATGCGCACCCTCGGGTCGTTGAAGCGCGAAAAGCAGGAACGGATCGCCCGTGAGACCCGGGAGATCTATGCCCCGCTGGCCAACCGTCTGGGGATCGGTCGGTTCAAGTGGGAGCTCGAAGACCTGGCCTTCAAGCTGCTGGAACCGGAGGCGTTCCGGGAGATCAGCGAAGAGGTGGCCACCAAGCGCAGCGAACGGGAAGAACGACTCGGCGTGACCCTGAAGTTGTTGAGCGATCGGCTGGCGGCGGTCGGGCTGGACAGCTGTGAGGTGAATGGCCGGCCGAAACACCTCTACGGCATCTGGAGCAAGATGCAGCGCCAGCAGAAGGCCTTCCACGAGATCTACGACGTGGCGGCGGTGCGGATCATCACTCCGAGTCTGGAAACCTGTTACCGGGCTTTGGCGGTGGTGCACGACACCTTCCGGCCGATCCCCGGACGCTTCAAGGACTACATCGGCTTGCCCAAGCCCAATGGCTACCAGTCGCTGCATACGGCGGTGATTGGTCGCCATCGACCGATCGAGGTGCAGATCCGCACCGCAGAGATGCATCAGGTGTCGGAATTCGGCATCGCGGCCCACTGGAAATACAAGGAGGGCGGTTCCCCCGCCGCCGCCGGTGACACGGAGCGCTTCAACTGGCTCCGGCAGCTGGTGGATTGGCAGCAGGAAGGTGGCAACGACGACCACAACGACTACCTCGCGTCGATCAAGGAAGACCTCTTTGACGAGGAGGTGTTTGTGTTCACCCCCAAGGGCGAGGTGGTGGGGCTTCGGAAGGGGTCCACGGCGGTGGACTTTGCCTTTCGGATCCATTCCGAAGTGGGCAACCACTGCCATGGCGTCCGGATCAACGACCGCTTGTCGCCATTGTCGACGCCGCTGCAGAACGGTGACTTCGTCAACATTCTCACGAGCAAAACGGCTCACCCCAGCCTTGACTGGTTGAACTTCGTGGCCACGCCCACAGCGCGGAACCGCATCCGCCAGTGGTACAAGCGCAGCCATCGTGAGGAGACGATCGAGCGTGGCAAGGAGCTGCTGGAGCGGGAGCTGGGGCGCAGTGGCTTCGATGCCCTGCTCTCCAGCGATGCGATGACCAGGGTGTCGGAACGCTGCAATCTGCAGTCCACCGAAGATCTGCTGGCGTCGTTGGGCTTCGGTGCCGTCACTCTGCAGCAGGTGCTCAACCGTCTGCGGGAGGAGATCCGCCTTCAGACCGATACCCAGACCCAGCCCCTCAGCAATGAGGACGTGGCCCGCAAGTTGGTGGAGCAGCAGGCTGATGCCGCATCAGGCCGCAGTCGTCACAGCGAAACCCAACCCATTCTCGGGGTGGAAGGCCTCGACTACCGCCTGGGGGGCTGCTGCAGTCCGCTGCCGGGAGAGGCCATCGTCGGTACGGTGGCCCTCGGCAACCATGGCATCACCATCCACTGCCGGGAGTGCGCCAACATCGAGACGACGCCGAGTGAACGCCGACTGCCGGTGCGTTGGAATCCAGCGGCGACACGCGAAGGGCAACGCTTCCCGGTGCATCTGCGCATCGATGTGATCGATCGGGTTGGCATTCTCAAAGACATCCTGATGCGCCTGTCGGACGGCTCGATCAACGTCAGTGATGCCCGGGTGAAAACCGCCTATGGCAAACCGGCACGGATTGAATTGCTGGTGGAGCTGGGCAGTGCTGATCTGCTGCAGCGCACCATGAGTCAGATCCGCTGCATGGCGGATGTGCTCGATATTGCCCGCACAGGGCAGGGATAAGCCGCTGCTGGCGCGTCAGCGACAGCGCTCCTTCAGGGCAGCGAGCACCTGTTTCACGCCATCACGCTGACCCTGCATGAAAAAGGCTTCGCGCTCCACCGCGCGACTGCCGTGGTGGTAGCTGCGCAGAAGGATGCCGCTGATTTCCCTTTCAATCACCGGGCTCACCTTCACGCGCCAGCCGATGGGCGTCAGGCGGCCTGTTGGACAGCTCTGCACGGCATGGACCGCTTCATGCAGAAAGGTCTGTCGGGCGATGCCCAGGGGAAACGTGAGGGGCGAGATCCAGAGCGTTCGGCTTTGGCTCTGGAACAGTCCGTAACTGCGCTGGACGGGGGGCAGGGCGATGCGAATGGTGAAGCCTTTGGCCTCCAAGGCCTGGGCCAGTGGTTGCAGGTCGGCTGGCAGTCGGTTGGATGGCTGCGCGCTCAGGGCTGCTGACGACAGCAGCGTGGCCGTTGTGATCAGGGCTGCGTTCATCGAAGACCTCGCCGAAGCCAATGCCAGCTGAGCCATCCTCCAACGGTTGCGCAGACGAGCCCCACCACGGTGGAGCCCAGCAGGATCCGGCTGGTGAAGTCCCAGCCCTGATGCCAGAGGGTGGATGGCGTGAGGTTCAGGTCTGCTGAGGCGGTTCCGCCTCGGAGCAGGACATCACCAACGCGGTAGTTGAACCAGTAGAGGGGCACGTAGGTGAGCGGATTGCTGATCCAGGTGCCAGCGGCGGCCAGCAGGTGATTGCCACGCACCACGCTGGCCAGGGCGATCCCCAGCACGGTCTGAAGCCCGAAGAACGGGAAACAGCCGCAGAAGATGCCAGCGGCCAGTCCCCGAGCCCGCTCCCCAGGGGTGCCCTCCTGTTGCCAGACCCAGCGAATCCAGCGGCGACAGCGTTGGTTGAGTCGTCGCAGCCACCGGCGCATGGGGAGCAGGCCGCCCAGGGGGCGATGGAACAACGCTGGGGATCGTAGGAAGGGGGTGTTGACGTCCATGCCCCCCTGGACGGTGGCCGCCGATGCCGCTGCGTTTCTGATGCCTGCCCTCGACAGCGTCGACCCTCGTGCCTGCGACACGATTGCGGCCGTCGCCACAGCGGTGGCGCCAGGTCAGGGGGGAATTGCGGTGATTCGCCTCTCGGGCCCCCAGGCTCAGCAGGCGGTGCAGGCGATCGTGCAGTGTCCTGGTTCCCAGGAGTGGGCCAGTCATCGGGTGCTCTACGGCCATGTGCTGGCCGCCGATGGCATGGAGCGACTGGATGAAGTGCTGGTGCTGGTGATGCAGGCGCCGCGCAGTTTCACCGCTGAGGATGTGGTGGAGATTCACTGTCATGGCGGCGTGATCGCCGTGCAGAGGGTGCTGGCCAGGGTGCTGGAGCAGCCAGGCGTGCGCCGGGCACTGCCGGGGGAGTTCAGCCAGCGCGCGGTGCTGAACGGCCGCCTTGATCTCACCAGGGCCGAAGCGATCACCGACCTGGTGGCGGCCCGCAGTCAGCGGGCGGCACAGCTGGCGATGGCAGGCCTCGACGGCGGTATCCAGCGCCGGATCGGTGCCCTGCGCGAACGGCTGCTGGATCAGCTCAGCGAGCTGGAGGCCCGGGTGGATTTCGAGGAGGATCTGCCACCCCTCGATGGTGCGGCCCTGCTGGCGGAGCTTCAGGCCGTGCGCGCGGATCTGCTCGACCTGGTCGTTGATGGGGAGCGAGGTGCAGCCTTGCGCAGCGGCCTGCGTGTGGCTCTGGTGGGACGCCCGAATGTGGGGAAGAGCTCGCTGCTGAACCGGCTCAGTCGCCGGGAGCGGGCGATCGTGACCGATCTGCCCGGCACCACCCGTGATCTGCTCGAAAGCGAGATCGTGCTGGAGGGTGTTCCCATCACCCTTCTGGATACCGCAGGCATCCGCAGAACCTCCGATGCGGTGGAGCAGCTGGGGATCGCCCGCAGCCATGACGCCCTGGCCAGCGCCGATCTGGTGCTGCTCCTCTTTGATCTGACGGTGGGCTGGACGCCGGCGGATCAGACGCTGCTGGAGGCCATCCCGCCGGCGGTGCCCCATCTGAGGGTGGGCAACAAAGCCGATCTGGCGGTGGTGGCCGGAGATGGACCTGAGGCGGATGTGCGTCTCAGCGCCCACACCGGCGACGGTGAGGCCGCACTGGTGCGGGCGCTGCTCGAGCATTGCGGTGCGTTGAGTGAGCAGCCTCTGCTGCTGGCACTCAATCAACGCCAGGCGGATCTGGCGGCCACGGCAGCGGCGGCTCTGCAGCGCAGCGACGCGGTGGCCGCGCAGGGACTGCCCTGGGACTTCTGGACGATCGATCTGCGTGAGGCGATTCAGTGCCTCGGGTCGATCACGGGTGAAGAGCTGACCGAGTCGGTGCTCGACCGCATCTTCTCCCGCTTCTGCATCGGCAAATGAGTCCAGCGGGGCAGGGGGTCAGGGCAGCAGACCTGCGGCCTCCAGTTCGTCTTCGAAACCGAAGGCCGTGGGCGCATGCAGGCGATCAGGGAAGAGCACGCCGTCGAGGTGATCACACTCGTGTTGCAGCACCCGGGCTTCGAAGCCGCTGCAAGTCTCGTCGTGGCTGCGGCCCCGTGGATCGCGCCATTGCAGCCGGATGGAGGCCCAGCGCGCCACCTCGCCCCGCAGCCCCGGCACGCTCAGGCAACCTTCCCAGCCGCGGATGGTCGCCTCGCTCAGGGGCGTGATCCGTGGGTTGATCAAGACCCGTTCAGGCACGGGTGGGGCTTCCGGATAGCGGGGATTGTGCGCCATGCCGATCACAACCACCCGCCAGGGCTCATCGATCTGCGGGGCGGCCAGCCCTGCCCCGGAACGGGCGGCCTTGGTGTCGATCAGGTCGTTGATCAGGACCTGGAGGCGTCCGGAGCCGAACCAGCTGTCCGGCACGGCAGACGCTCGCTGGCGCAGGGCTGGATCCCCAAGGCGAAGGACAGGCCGGATACTCATGGTGATTCATTGTGGCGAGGCAGCACCTGGGCCAGCAGGATCAGCAGGGTGATCAGGGCGTAGGTGAGCGCCCAGGGCTGCCCCGTGCCCCAGCCCAGATTGAGCACGGTGTCGGCGCTGGAAAACCGCCAGGCGTGCAGCACACCGAACCAGGCCAGCACCGCGGCGGACCCGCTGCAGGCCGCCGCTGCCAGAAAGCGGCCTTCGATGGCGAACACCAGCAGCGCCGCCAGCAGCATCGCTGTGATGATCTGCCCCTGTTCGAGGGCAAAGGCGCCGGCGGCCCAGACATCCCCCGCCGCCAGCTGGCTCACAAGGGCGTCGCTGAAGGGCCTCGCCTCGGTGCCGAGGCCGCCCGCGCGTAGCCCCGCCTTCAGCAGCTGGGCGCCCCAGCCGGCCAGGCCGGGGAGAAGGCCCAGCACCACCGCCGGGGCATGGCGGGCAGGGGTGGCCTGGAAGGCCTGGGCGGTCATGGCGATACCGATGTACAGCACGATCGCCATGCCGGCATCGATCGGTATCAGCAGCGCCACCATCCCGAAGAGTCCCAGGAAGCAGCCGCAGGCCATCACCACACCGTTGAGCCAGGAGTAGCCCGAGCGGGCGCCGAGATCCTTGAACCCCGAGTGGCCGATGTAGATGGTGGTGGGGAAGCAGGACCCCAGGACCGCGGCACTCAGGGTGCCGATCCCGTCGATCAGCAGGCAGCTGCGGGTGGCGTAGCGATCACCGGCGGCCTCGGCGCTGTCGAGGTTCTGCAGCGAGCCGATCACGTTGAACAGCCCCATTGGCACGATCACCCCCAGCCAGGGCAGGAGCTCGCCGCGGCTCTCCCAGAGGCCGCCCAGCTGCAACGTGGGTGCATGCAGGCCGGCGGTGCTGAGGCTGCTCTGCCAGGCCGCCGCATCGGCACTGATCAAGCCGCTGCTCCATGCCAGCACCATGCCTACCAGCACCGCCATCAGGCCCGTCGGTAGGGGCCATTGCACCCGGGCGTAGGTGCCGAGCAGGATCACGGCCAGGCTGGTGAGTCCCACCAGGGGATGGGCGTAGCTGCGCAGCAGGAATCCGAGGGCGATGTAGCCGAGGGCGATGCCCGCGAGGGTGGAGAGCAGGGCGGCACGGGGCAGCCAGCGCCGCAGGCGATCGGCGCAGAAGGCCCCGGCCGTTTCAAGCAGCCCCGAGCCCATGCAGGCCACCATGCCGGAATGCCACGACCGGGTCACGGCTTCGGCTTCGTCCAGGCCGGCGTTGAGGGCGGCCAGCTTCACCGGCAGCATCACCAGAAACACGTAGGCGAACAGGCTCACGGTGTTGATGCCGTAGGGCAGGGCCGTGCAGTCGTCGCGCTGCTCCCGCACCGCCAGGCGCCGTGCCAGGCGGCTGTAGGCGAGGTTGCCCACCAGCAGGCTGACGCCGGCGGCGGGCAGGATCGTTCCGAACAGCAGGGCATCGGGATAGCCCAGGACCCCACGGCAGAGGCTGATGATCAGCAGGATCTGAATCAGGTTGTTCAACCCCAGGGCGAGAAAGCCATCCAGGTCGCCGGGCCGCCACGGGCCCAGGACGCGTTGTAGAGAGGCAGGCATCGGCGGCGCTTGCGACACCTCAGCATGGACGGCACGGCAGCACCCCTCCAGGGGGTTCCATCCCAACTGACCTTCACCCCCCGGTTGCGCCGGCAGCTGGCGGATTGGCTGCAGGAGGATCTCGGCCGCGGGGATCTCAGTGCGGCGGCGCTGCAGGGCCGCCGGGGGGAGGCGCACTGGATCGCCAAGGCCGCGGGGGTGTTCTGCGGTGGGCTGCTGCTGGAGCCGCTGCTGCGGGAGCTGGAGCCGCAGACGGAGGCCTGGCAGTTGCGTCGGCTGGTGGCCGATGGCGCGGCGGTCACCCCCGGCGATCGCCTGCTGGAGCTGGAGGGGCCCGCTGGCCTGCTGGTGGCCCTGGAGCGCACCGCGCTCAACCTGGCGATGCGGCTGTCGGGCATCGCCACAGCCACCGCTGCCCTGGTGGCGGAGCTGGAGGGCACGGGGGTGGCCCTGGCGGACACCCGCAAAACCACGCCGGGGCTGCGGGAGCTGGAGAAATACGCCGTGCGCTGCGGTGGCGGGGTGAACCACCGCCTCGGGCTGGATGACGCCGCCATGCTCAAGGAGAACCACCTGGCCTGGGCCGGTGGAGTGGACGCGGCGATCACGGCGGTGCGGGCCGCCTCCCCCTGGCCGGCGCGGGTGATCGTGGAGGCTGAAACCGAGGCGGAAGCGGCAGCTGCGGTGGCCGCCGGCGCCGATGGGGTGCTTTTGGATGAGTTCAGCCCGGAGGCGCTGAGGGATCTGGTGCCCCGGCTGCGGCAGCTGGCGCAGGAGCGACCGGGAGCTGGGCCGGTGGTGATCGAAGCGTCAGGACTTCAGCCCACACAGTTGCGGGCCTATGCCGCCACCGGCATCGATCTGATCTCCACCAGTGCACCGGTCACCCGCAGCCGCTGGCTGGATCTGAGCATGCGCTTCTGCTCCTCTGGCCTGGTCTGAGTCCGGCCGTCAGACCCTGGCGGGGGATGATCGTGAGCTGACTTCGTTCATCGCTGCTGTCCATGCTGCGCATCGCCACCGCTTTAGACACCCAGTTGCGCGGTGCGATGCAACGGGCCTTCCCCGAGGCCTGGGAGGCCGCAGCGGGGGCCGGGCTCGATCCGCAGCTGGCACCGGCGAGCAAGCCTGAATTCGGCGACTTCCAGGCCAATGGGGCCCTGCCCCTGGCCAAGCCCCTGAAGCAGGCGCCCCGCCAGATCGCCAACGCGATCGTGGAGCAGCTGCAGGCCGATCCCGCCTTCACCGACCTCTGCCTGGCGCCCCAGATCGCCGGGCCGGGCTTCATCAACCTCACGATCCGCCCGGAGCGGTTGGCGGCAGAGGTGACCGCGCGGCTCGGGGATGACCGCCTCGGGGTGCCGGCCGTGGAGAACCCGGCTCCGGTGGTGGTGGACTTCTCCAGCCCCAACATCGCCAAGGAGATGCATGTGGGGCATCTGCGCTCCACGATCATCGGCGACTCCCTGGCGCGGGTGCTTGAGTTTCGCGGCCACCCGGTGCTGCGTCTCAACCATGTGGGCGACTGGGGCACCCAGTTCGGCATGCTGATCACCCACCTCAAGCAGGTGGCCCCCGAGGCGCTCGAGACCGCCGATGCGGTGGACCTCGGCGATCTGGTGGCCTTTTACCGGCAGGCGAAGAAACGCTTCGATGACGACGAGGCGTTTCAGACCACCTCCCGCGAGGAGGTGGTGAAGCTCCAGGGGGGTGACCCCCTTTCACTGAAGGCCTGGGGCCTGCTTTGCGACCAGTCGCGACGTGAATTCCAGAAGATCTACGATCGCCTCGACATCCGCCTGAGCGAGCGGGGCGAGTCGTTTTACAACCCGTTCCTGCCGGCGGTGATTGAGGGGCTCAAGGCCGTCGATCTGCTGGTCACCGACGACGGGGCCGAATGCGTGTTCCTGGAGGGCGTCAGCGGCAAGGACGGCAAGCCGCTGCCGGTGATCGTGCAGAAGAGCGACGGCGGCTTCAACTACGCCACCACCGACCTGGCGGCGATCCGCTATCGCTTTGCGGCAGCGCCGGAGGGGGATGGGGCCCGGCGGGTGATTTACGTCACCGACGCCGGCCAGGCGAACCACTTTGCTGGCGTGTTCCAGGTGGCGGAGCGGGCCGGTTGGATCCCCGATGGTTCCAGGCTGCAGCATGTGCCCTTCGGGTTGGTGCAGGGAGAAGACGGCAAGAAGCTCAAGACCCGGGCCGGCGACACGGTGCGGTTGCGGGATTTGTTGGATGAGGCGGTGGAACGGGCTGAGGCCGATCTGCGCTCTCGCCTCAAGGAGGAAGATCGCAGTGAGCCGGAGGCGTTCATCCACCATGTGGCTTCCACGGTGGGCCTGGCGGCGGTGAAGTACGCCGACCTGAGCCAGAACCGGATCACGAATTACCAGTTCTCGTTTGACCGGATGCTGGCGCTGCAGGGCAACACGGCGCCCTATCTGCTGTATGCGGTGGTGCGTATCGCTGGAATTGCGCGCAAGGGCGGTGACCTTGATGCGGCCGCAACGGCGCAGTTGCAGTTCAGTGAGCCGCAGGAATGGGCCTTGGTGCGGGAACTGCTGAAGTTCGATGCGGTGATTGCTGAGGTGGAGGAGGAGTTGCTCCCCAATCGCCTCTGCAGCTACCTGTTTGAGCTCAGCCAGGTGTTCAACCGCTTCTACGACCAGGTGCCAGTGCTTAAGGCTGAGGCTGAGGCGTTGTCTTCACGCTTGGCGCTCTGCCGGCTGACGGCCGACACACTCAAGGCCGGCCTGGGGCTGCTGGGGATTGCCACCCTCGAGCGGATGTGATGAAGCAACCCTCAGCCTCCGGTCAGTGCTGCTTTGCTTCATCACATCAGTCTTGATTCATCGCCTCTCAGGGTTTTGGGATTGTTGGGCCCAAAGCGTGAAAAGCCGGTGATCGCTGCCTGAGATGTCGATGAAAGAGCCAGGTCTATGGATTGTTATGACTAAGATCACTAAGAACTAAAGGAATTATTGGTAGCCAAGTTTTCACTTGCAAAAATCTCCATTCTGTTGTCAGCGATGCGTTGATTGAGTAATGTAAAAAGTCAAGCATTATTGAAATAGGCTTCAGTGTTGGCTTGACTGCTCATCCGCAGTGTTAGCGTATTTGTTTGCATGCAGCGTAAGTTCCCCAAGGTCAGCATTGATACGCTCGCTTCGATGGTCGAGTGCATCAATGATGCGGTCTTGGTGACCAGTGAAACAAGGGAGACTTTGTTTTATAACAACAAGCTTTTTAAGATCTGGGAAGTCGAAGAAAAAGTGATTTCTGAATACACTTCAGAGCACAAAGAAATAGGCTGTAAGTACGCTGCCAAGTATCTTAAAAATCCTGACGAATTCGTTGAAACCGTCCACCGTGTTCAGGGTACCCTTGAAGAAACAAATGATACGATTGAATTTATTGATGGTCGTGTTTTCAAGCGTCGCGGCGTTGGCATCCAAGATGAAACCCATGGCATTTGCCGAATCTGGTTTTTTACAGATATAACCGAGAAAAAATATATCAACACCGATTCGCTCACGAAGTGCCTGAATCGTGTTGCTTGGGATGAATTCACGAAGAGCCCGCAGGAGCCACATCGCCCTGGCAGTGGTTATGCGATTGCTGTGATTGACATTAATGATTTTAAGTTGATCAACGATGAATTTGGCCATGAGGCGGGCGATAAAATCTTGAAAAGAGTTGGCGAGTCGCTTCTTGCGTTGGCGCGAGATCAGGACCTTGTTTTTAGGATCGGCGGCGATGAATTTTGCCTGGTCGTTCCAACCCAAAAAAATATCAACCAGTTGATTCAGCAGCGGATCGTCTACAGCTTCGTTTCCTCTGGAATCAATGCATCCATTGGCATTGCCATGGCGGCTAACCATGGCCATCTTCTAGACGCCTTCCGAGATGCAGATGCAAAGATGCTGCGCACCAAAAAGGATGGACGCGGCAATGCTCAATCACTTCCCTTGCAAAAGATTTTTCCAAAAGTCAGGCTGACAAGAACAGACGATGAGCTCGAGTTGTTGTCAGATCTGAACGTAGCGCTGGAGCGGCGAGAGATTCATCAGCTTTATCAGCCGATTGTCGACGTCCATGGTCGTCTCTCTTCGCTTGAGGTGTTGATGCGATGGAGCAAGAATGGTGAGACCATTCCGCCGGATGTCTTCATACCCATTGCTGAAGGTAGTGGGCATATTCATCAGCTATGGAAGCGGAGTTTGGACGATGCTGTTCGTCAATTGGCTTCATGGAAGAAACGAAAACTTTCTCTCCCAAAACTTCGATTGAATTTTTCTGGCACCCAGGTTGAATACGCAAGGAATTCTGGCCATTCGTACAAGCAGGAAATCGCTTCAATCTGCTATCAATACGGCATCTCCCCCTCTCTTCTCAAGGTTGAACTCACTGAAACGGCCTTGCTTCAAGACCTGGATAGGGCCAAGGAACTCTTCGATGATCTTGCCTCCATTGGCGTGGAGCTGAGTGTTGATGATTTTGGGACCGGTTTTTCGTCCTTGTCGCTGATTAAGATCCTGCCTGTGACCAGCATTAAAATCGACGGCTCATTTATTCAGGGTCTTCCCCATTCTGCTTCGGATTGTTCCATTGTTTCCACCTTGGTTTCTCTTGCTCAAGGAATGAAGGTGGATGTCGTGGCCGAATGCGTTGAAACTGCTGATCAATTCGATTACATCAAGGGGCTTGATGGCGACACTTCAGCTCCAGATCAAGCCTGCGAGACCCTGTTTCAGGGCTATCATTTTCACAAGCCAAGTCGTGCAGATGATCTCGAAGACTTGTTGGCGACGGTCCGCTGATTGCTGGGATGAGGGCTGATGCTGGAGGTTAAGCAGCTTTGAATTGATTGAGTCAAGAGATCCCTGATGCCGTGGTCTTGGTGGGTCTGATGATTTCAAAACTTTGGCTTCTAGACTGCTGGAAATGCATCACTAGACGCGATTACTAAAATTCTTGGACATGAGTTTGGCGAGATCAGGTCATGGGTGTTGATAGCTGGCGGCGATTCTGTGCTTGGTCGGCATGCAAACTTGATTGCAGGGGCTTTGGTATTGGCTGAATGTTGTTGTCGCTTTCGATGTTGCTCGTATTTTTTTCTTGCCTAGTCTTTGGGTGCTGGATTGACTCTTGGTGCTCAAATGGCTGAACATGCATCTCAGTCGAATGCATTGAATTGTGCGCTAATTGATGGTGTCTTGTTCTCTGACCTGCCTGAGATTCAGCGACTGGTGGGTCAAGGTGCCGATGTTAATGGCTTTGACGTGAATGGCTTGTCACCCCTTCACTATGCAGCTCAGCAGAACTTTGGTGAGAAGGCCTCATTTTTGCTTGACCATGGTGCCGACCCAAACTCAGTCACGACAACAAATGAATTGGGGCTGAATGAGTGTTTAACGCCCTTATTGATTGTATCGAGTTCCAGGTTGATTAATGATAAGTTGCCTATGATGTCTCTTCTGATGGGTCGTGGCGCAGATCCAAATATCCCTGATGTGGATGGGATGGCATCTCTTGCAAAGTTAATTGTCGGTGGCAGTCCAGTTCATGAGCTGGAGTTTCTTTATTCGAAAGGCGCTGATTTAAGCGCAGCTGATCTCGATGGAAACTCTGCGCTTGTTTATGCCTATGAATCGGGTGATTTTCGCGCCATTGATTTTCTGCGTGATCATCACGCTTCTGAAGCTGGAGTGCCTGAGTATGAATTGATTTGTTGTGCTGGTCGTGGTGAGCTTGAGAGCGTTATCTCTGCGCTAGGAAGGGGGGCTAACCCCAATCATGTTTTCAATCATACGGCTCTCTGTGCTGCTGCAGAAGCGGGTTGTTTCGAAGTGGTTCAATGCCTTCTTGCATCAGGAGCACATCCTGATCTACGACGTCGTGATCAAGAGTTCACGCCTTTGATTGCCGCGGCTTATAACGGTCACCTTGATGTTGTTAGGTCTCTTTTGCAGCATGGCGCAGATCCCCAGTGTGAAGTTGAGGATATGGGAACTGCTCTTGACTTTGCTCGCCTAGGTCGACAAGAAGGTTTGAATCCAACTGCACCTTGGAAGGAAATGATCACGTGCCTCAAAAGCTAAGGTGTCACTTAGGACCTCAGAGAGAGCTTGTCTCGCTGGTGTTGATGGTATCGGAGAGTTGGTGAAGGCTTGCGACTGCGGGTCAGGCTGAGAATCCCAGGCGTGCTTGTTCAGTGTTCTTTCCAGAAAGAAGTTTTCGAAGATGAGTGCGACGATCCAATTTTTCTCCCAGGTTTGTTGCATCACTCATTTCGCCAACTACCAAGCCTCTCCGCACTGACAAGCGCTCGGAGAGAACTGCGAATTCGAGTGACTGAAGCTGGCATTGACGTGATTAAATCATGCTGAGAATTGACTTAAAGGCTGCTGAAAGTCGGTGGTTTTTTGGTTTCTTGGGTTCTCGCTGATTCCTTCTGTACCGTGCGTCGTTTAGGGGATTGATCGGATCGTCCTGTTGAATGTGGGTCTCAAAACTTTGTGAATAATGCCGTCAAAGATGGCGGCATTGCTGCAGCGCTTGGCGATGCTTGTTTTGTTGTGATTCCTTCAAACTGAGTGTCATGGGGGTTAACCCTTCAGTGTTTGCAGCGTTTAACGTTGATGCTGTTTCAGCGCTGCTCGTTCCTTTTCTTTTCAAGTTGCTCGGTGCGGCTGCCCTTTGGATTGTGGGCGGTTGGCTGATTGGCTTGGCGCTCCGTCTTCTTAGGCGTTTCTTCAGGCAGGGCACGCTCGACCCCACACTGGCGAATTACCTGTTGGGCATCATTGGCGTGGTGCTGCGGGTTGTTCTTGTTGTTGCCATTCTTGGCTTCTTTGGTATTGAGACCACCAGTTTTGCTGCCCTCCTTGCCGGTGCTGGTATCGCGATCGGTGCGGCCTGGAGTGGGATGCTGGGCAATTTCGCTGCGGGTGTTTTCCTGCAGCTGTTTCGACCAATTTCAGTCGGTGATTACATCGAAGGTGGCGGTGTGGAAGGCACCGTGAAGGAGGTGGGCATGTTTGTCACCTCGATCACCTCCCCTGACAATGTGGTGAACATCCTCGGTAATGCCAAGCTGTTCGGCGATACCATCAAAAATTACTCAGCGACGCCTTTTCGCCGGGTTGAGCTGGTGGCCCAACTCGACAACAGCGCTGATGTGGCCAAGGCGATCACCTTGCTGAAGGAGGGGATCAAGACGGTTCCCCATCAAGTCAATGGGCAGGACGCCGACATTGAGGTCCTTGAGTTCAGTGAGCGGGGGCCACGTCTGGCCGTTCGTCCTTACACCCATACCAGCAACTACTGGCAGGTTTATTTCGACACCAATCGCATGATTGTTGACGTTCTGGGCCAGGCCGGATTCCCTGTTCCCCGCATCCCTGTGGAGATGCAAAAGAATGGCTTGAACTGATGGCGCGCTGGGATTGCGTGCCATCCCTTAGGCCTTGAATGAGCGAGAAGCTCAGGCCCATCGGTAGCAGCGTTGGGAGGTCCGTTTCAGGGGTTCCCAACGCCTTTGTTGTCGTCGTCATCACGCCGGGAGGCGTTGTTCAGCCGTTGCAGCAGTGAGGGTGGGCCGAGCTGCTCCAGACGGAACTGTGTCCCGTAGCTGGGTGTGGGGCGCTGGGAGAAAAAGCGTCTGCGTTGGGGAGTCCAGAAACGGCGAACGGCGCCCAGGAGGAAGCTGCGGCAGTGGAGTGCCAACCGCACGGCCTTGACTTGCCAGGCCGGAGCTTTTGGCCAGTTGAGACTGCTGAGGGTTTCCGGTTCCAGCAGGCTGCAGACAATGGACCGAAGCCATCGGTGCAAGGGCGCTGGCCAAGCTGCCAGCAGCATTGTGATCGTGGCCTCTGCAACGCGCTGGTTGCTTTCGGCACAGGCAAAAAGTTGATGATTGGCGCGCTGATTGAGCTCCATTAAGGCCTGCAGACTGCTGGGCCGTTGTTCAATGTTCATCAGGCTGCCCACATGATCCCAGAACTGGAATAACGCCTCCTGTTCCAGGGGCTGGAGTGCGCGCCAGCCATACCTCTCGATCCAGCGAATCGGCTCAGCCACGAAGCCGGAGAGCACGTAGGCGTACTCCGCCTGGCCAATGGCGTAGGTGCCATGAATTCGATTCAGTCGTTGGATGACGGCTTTCCCCTGGGGGGTATCGGGGCCGAGCCGCACCAGTTCCGCCACGATCAAGGCCGTATCGTCGTAACGCTTCCGGGGGCGTTGCTCGAACTCACCGGTTTGATGCAGCAAGCCTGAGATCGAGGGCAGGCAGAAGGTCTTCAGCAAGGCCAGTTCCAGGGCCCGGTTCATGTCCCATGGGAAGAGCAATCCCACCAGATCACGACACTGCTCCAGCACGAGGGGATCCAACCCTTGTGCCCTCTGCGTCTCGGAGCTTGGGTCTGATCCAGAAGACGTCATGGCAGTGATGGTCGCTGAAGGGTGTTGGGTCTGTCCCAGGTCTGGGCTTTCAAGCTCTCCAAAAGGAAGTCGACCCGTGGATCTCAAATCGATCGCATACAAGCAAAGGTACTTAATTAAATGTCGTTATCTATGGATGGCTGGTCTTCTTATTCCATGTGGACCTGAGAGAAGAAAGTCGGTGTTGAGATTCGCGATCTAGATATCTTGATGGCCAGGAAGTCTTTGCATGCACATTTGTTTATTTTTACTTGGGTTGGTACGCGATGAGCCAATGCCTGCAGATACGACGACTTCATCCGCAGACGCTGTGAAATTGGTTCTCATTCTTGTTTTTTTGGGGCTCTCAACCCCTGCCCTGAGCATGAATTCATTGCATTGATGCACTGCTCTTGCAGTCAGTTTGTAGCGTTTTGTTGCTAATCTGCGCCAGAGCGCGGCTTTTTCTACCATTAAAAAAGAAGAATATCCTTTCAATGCCTTTGGGTGATATCGCAGGTAAGTCATCGGCTTTGACGGTGATCACTCCTCTGTGGTGCTCTTGGATTAACCGCTTTTTGTTTGCTTTATATCGTTCTCTTCCCGCTCAATTCTTCCCACTGGTCAATCTTAAAATGATCCATTTCGCGAGATGGGTTATTCTGCCAAAAGATCGGTGGCCAGGGCGTTCTAGGGATTTTAAGACACGCTATTCATACCTTTTATTTGCCTCCAATTTCAATGGTACTTGGGATGTTTATCTCGATGAGTTTTCAGATGTGATTTCATTGGGAATGGACACAATGTGGTATCGCAGCATCGGCTATCCAAAGTCCATACCTAGCTCTCCATTCAAAGCTTATATCGACGACAACTCAATCGAGTGCTCTTACTATTATAATTCTCTTCCTGGATTTTCTCTTAGAGATGTCGCGAGTGCATTAAAAGTGCGTAAAGCGGTTGGCTGTTTGGAGGCTCATTTGTCTGCGCTTGATCAGGATAACCAGCTATCTGAATCTGCAAAAGATGACTTATTCTTTGAAAAATTTCAGGCTGTAATGGCTAATTTGGCCAACCATTTCCCATCGACAGGTAAGCCACCTCTGCATTCACACGATATTTCTTGTTAAGGCTTGTCAACTCGCTCAATCTTTAACGGATAAGATTTATATGCCCAGTAATGAAGCGGGATTCTACCAGTTAACGGCTCTGTTGCCGATCAAAGCGGGCACTTACTCAAGTTTATTGGGCGAGAATAATGCTTCTAATGCATTTGAAAGCACCCGCTCATATGTTCATCATCTGAAAGCTTACCTGAACAAATTGTCAGATTCATACTTGCAAGAGATTGATGATAATCCTTCGGGCCCAAGTATTCCTCATTTATTTGATCATACGAGCCGCACTCATTTTGCAAGATTTGTTGTGATTGATCAGCTTTTCTACAATGGAAGGCGTCGGAATGATTCCCTTGTGGATTTTGTCAGATTGATGCTAAACAAAGATGTGCTTTCGAGAAAAGACAGGATTGACCAGTTGCACTCTTCTTATCTTCTTGTAGCTATTGACTTTGACTGCAGTCATGGTTCGACCACTTGCGTGCAAGATTATTTGTCGGAGCTATGGCCTTATGCTCAAGATGAATTGACTGAGATCTTTTGGCACTGTGAGGGATTCGCATTGCCATCGCCTTTTAATGATCAATTCTGTCAAACATATGCCAACGATTGGTATCTTTATCAAGTCGTAGAACGACTAATCTTGTCTCATGAGGTTGAGACAACTTACCCATTTTCTGCATACTTTTGGGCCGCCGAAAATGTGCGTCGATGGAATCCGTTGACAGATCAAGTTTCACCTTCTCGATTCCGCAATCGATGGGGATTGATTCTCGTAGGCACTCTACCCTTAATACTTATTTCTCTGGCACTGCTTATTCTACCTTTTTACATGGGCAGCTTCTTTTTTAATCTGTTGTATCAAGCAGCATTCCCAGATATAGACTTAAGTAATTTCTATTCAGCTTGGAATCAATGGGGGCTCATTGGCTTTTGCCTTTCCATTGCCTCTTTAATCTTGTTTATGTTTGCTTGGCGATATTTTGTTTCCAGTGCGAATCAATCTCTTGATCCAATAAATGGTGTCGACTTGAAATCGATCTTGAAATCTCTTTACATTCAGTCTGAGCTCTTTAATATGTATAAAATATGGCAGGAACATGATCGCTTTGATCGATCCAGTTTACGTAAACGATTTGCAAGGTTTCTCGACAAGACGAAACCCTCAGACATACATGCTCCCTCTTTGAAGCCTGGCAAATACTTTTCCACTTTCCCTGAATGATCATGGCTACAACTTTTGACCGGCTTGATATTCAGGGAAATATTCTTTTGCCCTATGGACGTTCTTCTTATCCGATTGCTCGTCATTTTATTTTTCATAGTAGTGATAAGACGAAAGCTCAAAGATTTTTACACTTAATTCTGCCTTCAATCACTACAGCTCAGTTTTTTCCCTCGAAACGTTCTGTTCAGATGCAGATTCCTGCTGAGCAAATGAGGAAGGACAATCCAGATGTCCTGCTGAATATTGCCTTTACGGCACCGGGGCTTAGGGCTTTTGGTGTTCCAGAATCAGCTCTTCGCCAGTTTCCAGATGCTTTTCTAGATGGAATGTGGAATAGATCGGAATTATTAAATGACAATCGATCAGACTGGAATCATGCTTGGAAGGATGATGAAGAGGTAAATATTACTCATTTGATGGTTAGCTTGCGTGTTGCCTTCAATCCTTGTTTGAAAGAAGTCTGTTCAGCTAGACATGATACCTATTCAAAGTCTGATTATCATCGTCAAGAGACGTTTCGGCTGGCACGATCCAGAATGATTCAGCATCTGGATCGCGAAACGAACCACTTGCTGAATCAGACAGAGCAGCATGGTTTAGTTGCTCTCACAGGTCATTCCACTATGAATCCCAATACTAAATGGCTTGAGTGTGAATCACTTTGCCATTCCAGGCTTCAAGATCTTGCTATCGCTGGGCTAAGTGACGAACAATGCGAGGTTCAACTAAATCAGCAAATTGATTTGGGCTATGTTTCTTCATCGGCAAAGCTTACCGATCTCCGCTATAGCGAATATGAGCATTTCGGATTTTTTGATGGTATTGGTGATCCTGTCTTTGATGGTCAATATCCATCTTCTTTTCAGGATGAAATGGCTCAGGGGCAAGGCCACCTCTCACGCGGGAAGTGGAGACCGATTGCACCTGGAGAATTTTTATTGGGTTATCCCAATGAGGCACAGGAGACTACATGCCATCCCATGCCTTATTCGTTTAGTAGAAATGGAACCTTCATGGCTGTACGTAAACTAGATCAGAATGTTTCTGCCTTTCATAAGGCTTTGGAGAAGCAGACTCCGTTGTTGGATCACTGGCTTGATGAGTATCAAGACATCAGTTCACCGGATCAAATTGCCATCCCTAAGCATCTCCCCAAAGCGTTAAAATTACTTCGTGCCAAATTGGTTGGGCGTTGGGATGATGGCACGCCGTTGGTGCATGCACCGACGTATGAATCCTGGCTTAGCTTTCGTGAACGTCTACTGACATTGGCTGGAGAAGCCAGAAAAGGTGGATCAATGGCGAAAGAAGCTTGGCAAGAATTTAAGACCAAGTTTACACTTTTCACTTTTGAGTCTGATGATGATAAGGGGATCAAGTGTCCATTTGCTTCACACATTCGTCGCAGCAATCCTCGAGACAGTGGTGATCCATCGGTTCGCAACGATGCCGACCGGTCAGAAAGGTCTCAAGCAAGTTCTTTGCTGGTGAATCGACGTCGAATTTTAAGGCGTGGTATGACCTATGGGCCACCACCGGATTTACAGCAAAATGTTGCTAGCGGAAATCACGAACCTCCTTCGAGCGAAAAAGAAAAAGGTACTTTCTTTGTTGGAATTTGCTCTGATCTAGCTAGGCAATTTGAGTTCATGCAGCAACAATGGTTGAACTATGGATCTGATTTTAATTTAGGTAATGATATTTGTCCGATTGCCGGAGCACTCCATCCTTCTTTGGACAGTCATCTGTCCAGTTCCAAGGTTTTGATGACATCAGAGAGGCGCGATGGAACGCTCACGCCTCCCTTCGTTGTCAGTCCATCATCGAGGCCAGTGGTGTGTCGCGGTGGAGCTTATTTCTTCGTCCCTAGCCTTTCGGCTATCCGTTTATTAGCTGACAATCGCTTCTAAACAACATTACCAACTAATGATCATGATTATTCCATCTTTTTTGACGCCATTCTGCAGCATATTTTTCTTCCCGGCATCGTCAGTTGTTCTTGCTACTGCTAATTTGACTGAACAAAGCTTTCGTTCATATCTTGAGTCTTTTGGTCTGTTGATTGAGTCTTTTGTTCATGCGTTGTTGTCTCGCATTGAATTGCTTCTGCTGGCTGTTGTTCTTTTATATTTTTTCATGCGTTTCGCGCGTATTCTGTTTTTGTATTTTCTTCAACTAATTGAAACGACCGTTAGGGTAACTCACTTATTTGGTGATGTCTTTGCAGCGCTATGTTGGGTTAACCCTCGTTATCGAATTAATCGTGCTTACGGCTATCAAGCAAATGCGATCTCTTCCCTTGTCTCTATATCTTTACGTCTGGCGAAGGAAATCTTGCTTCTGCCTTTTGATTGGATGCGTTCACTCGGTCTTGCCTCGATTTTTGGGCCAGATTCAGTCACTGATAGTAAGCACTATTTAAGTAAGGCGTTCTACCCCTCTTTGCTGCAACGATTGACCATCATAAAACATCGGCACGTCACTATTTATTTTTACTTATCGTTCGTTCGCTTGTTTGTCCATCGCTTGACTGTGCCTTCGTGGTTTCCTGGCATCAGGATCAAGGAACTGAGTCATGGCGACCAATTCCCTGTGAAGCGTCACCTTCACCTTTTAAAGCGTCATGATGTCGAAGAAGTCTTGGAGCGCTCTGAGGACTTTCATGTTGTCTATGGCCCGAGAATGTGCGATATCACTCAAAATGGGCATCCGTCTGGAAATTTCCTTCTTGGCATGCAGGCCTTATCTCCAACCTACACACGTGATATTTCTAATATGCGATTAATCTTTCGCCGTGATGATGTTGGTAGATGTCACTCCATTGCCTCCACTGCATCTGTTGACAGTTTTCTTGCCTTTGATATCCGAGCAGATGTCCCCCTCGATCTTGATGGGGCCAAAGTTCTGAGTTTACCGAAGGATCTTGTTTTACCTGTTATCAAAACGTTTGTTGAAGAGTATTTTGGCATTCGCCTTCCACTCCAAGCGCTAAATGTCGACGGAACGACTGCAGTTGACTACAATCTTTTATGGTTTTCGCATCTTTTCCATTATATCTTTTACGATCTCAATGGTGACGATAGTAGAAGCATTGCGCTTGCATCTGCAGCTTTGTTTAATCAAGACCTAGATCAACAGATTGCTAGTGCGAAACAACAATTAAGCGAGCCTTTGGAGCATGTCGATACTGTGTTGTCTCGATGTATCAGACTTCAGCAATCTGGTACTCCTGGAATGGATAATCTTGCGATTCGGATTAATTTGACGGGATTTCTTGTGGGGGCAGTATTGCCGCTGATCAACACGATTTGCCAGGTTGTCGATCAGTTGTTGTCTCGACCTCGTATTCTTCAAAAAGCCACACGCGCTGCGGATCAATCCGACCTTGTTTTGTTACAGGGATTTGTATCCGAAGCTCTTCGTTTTGCACCGGGTGATCCTGTGATATATCGCCATTGTCGCAAGAAGGTAAAGTTAGTTAATGGGCCATTTCATTCTGCCATACCTGCCAATACCTTGGTGATGGCATGGAATTCCTCTGCAATGTTCGATCCAAAATATGTTGATAAGCCCTGGCAATTCAATCCCGCTAGACCTGCTAGAGACTATTTGCACTTTGGTCATATGCATCATGTCTGTGCAGGTAAATATATTGTGATGTCTGTAATACCAGCGGTGCTTCGTGAATTATTGGTCCGCTATGACTTGTCTAGGGTCCCAGGTACGTGCGGTTATCCTTCAAAACATGGAATCACGGTTTCAGAATTTGATGTCCTAGTACGTCCTAGGCTCTGTTCTGATGAATGAAAGACGTCTCTTCATTGTTTAACGATGACTAACTCAGATCACCCGATAAGCGATTTGTCAGTCGATCATCTGCCTATTCGTTCTGATGTGGTCGATCTGCTCAGGCGTGCTGGCGTAGAGTTCTTTCGATTTCCATTGTCTCCTGAGGGAGATGAAATGGAGGAGTATTTTAAGTCTGATGATTATATTCATTGTCATTTCACTGAGGAAGCAGTCGCTGAAACTGGATCCGCAATTCATCTACTTGAAGCCTTCCTAAGAGATGTTCATCCAGAAGACCGTGAGTACATGAGAAGTGTGGCCAAGCAATTATTGGATAGTGATGGTTTTGGTAAAGACATTACAAGTCGTCCATTTCGTGGTGTGTCTCATGATGGACGTTGGTCTTGGTATGAAGTGCGCATGAATGTTCGCCCTCAAAAGGACCTTTTGATTTGCGAAGGACTGATGCTGAACGTGGATCTACAGCAAGAGTCGTTGATGACTTTGCAGACCAGTCTTTATCGCGATCAATTGACAGGTCTTGGAAACTTGAAGAGTGCTTATCCCCTGTTAAATGCATTCATTGCTAAAAGCTTGCCTTTTGCGCTTGTCTGGCTCGATTTGAAGGGCTTTGGGCGGCTCAATACCTATCTCGGTCGCACAACAGGTGATGAGATTCTTCGTGCTACGGCGTTTGCCTTGAAGAGTTGGATCCAAGATGGTGATCATTTAATCAGACCTGATTCGGATGAATTTCTTGTCGTATTAAGTGGTCGAGATTCTAAGGCTGCTTACTCTGCTGCTCTTCACCTTTTGGATGCCTTACCATCATTATTAGACTCGGGTGGCAACGCTTATTATCGTCTTGGATTTCATGCCGGGATAAGTTCATATCCAGAGCATGGCGAAGACGAGGATTCAATTCTGTCGACTGCAGCCTCTGCACTGGATCAGGCCAGACGAATCAATTCTGCCACTGAGTCAGTGGTTGTATTCGGTGATGACATCACATCAAGAACGGCTGAATTATTAAACCTTGAAATCAGCCTACGCCAGGCTGTTGAAAAAAATGAATTTAGGCTTCTTTATCAACCACAATGGAATATATCCGGCCAGATTATTGGTGCTGAGGCACTATTGCGTTGGAAGAGTGTAAGTCTTGGCCCTGTTGGGCCTGGCATTTTTATACCTCTTTCTGAGCAAACTGGTCAAATTCATCAGATTGGAGAGTGGGTTGTTGAAAACGCTTGTCGAGCACTCTCGACCCTGAAAGCGCGTATGAATAATCCTCCAACTCTTTCCATTAACATCTCAGCAAGTCAACTTTCTTCGCGCCAACATGATGTCTTGACGTGTTTGTTGCGAAATCTGCACCGCTTTCAGGTATCACCTAATCAATTGCATGTTGAGATCACCGAGTCTGGATTTTTAGATGACTTGGCGATTCGCCGTCTGAAGGGTTTGTACGACGCTGGCATTTGTCTACATATCGATGATTTTGGAACTGGCTTCGCCAGCCTTTCTAGCCTGTTATCGATTCCCATTCATTCGCTCAAGTTAGATCAGAGCTTTGTCGCTAAGTTGCATTCAACTGAGCCCGACAGTTTGGCAATCGTTTCTCCTGTCAAGCCATCTATCGCTATTTTGAAGGCTAGTCTTGCTCTTTCAACATCCATTGGTTCTCAAGCAATTGTTGAGGGGGTCGAAACAAAGGAACAGTTCGCCACTCTCTGTGATATGGGTTATCAAATTTTCCAAGGATACTATTTCTCTAAACCTCTTGAATTTGATGAGTACTGTAGTCTTTTGGATGATCAAGCATCCAAAGCAGATTTATTTTCATTAGCATCATAGCTTTTGATCGAATTTTCTGAGATGCAGTGAGGATGCCTGCGCTACTTTGCTAATTTTTTGGAGGCAATGTGTGCTAATTAGTCTGCTTTGCTACAGCTGGCTGAAATTTAGCGCACTTTTTCTTGTGATGATTATTGGCAAAGGCCTACTGGAAAGTATCTCGCCTGTAATCAAGTCTTTGACAGGTTGGCCTTGCAACAGTTCGGTTGGGATGAAAAGGGCCCCTCCGGCTATTTAGATGTCGCTTGCCACTATGCTTGTTATGAGTTCAGTTTCTTTTCGCCTTCCCCCGCCCGTACATTCTCTTGAAATGGATCGTAGTGATCGCCTATTTGAGCAAAGTTGGCCATGATGCAGTCCTTATGAGCTTGATCAATAGGAATGCCATTCCCTTGGTGGATGTTATAAATATTTGGCAAACTGTTCTGGCATTTTTGCTTGCCACGTGAGTCTTGATTGCACGGTTTCGGCATCGTGCAAGTTGCAAGCCCACTCGCATAGATCCAATCAACTTCTCTCGTGTCGATGCATGAATGAAGTTTCACCATTCTTTGACATTGATGGCAATTGTCTTCAAAATTTTTTGCTTTCTTCGATAAGCGTTGAAGCATTCTTGCCATGGCATCCGAGCTGTACGACTTTCCCATGGAGGTGCAGATTGAGTGTGCGTACTCTCGGAATTCATTCCACTGAGTCGACCTAAGAAAACTTGCCGGTAGGAATGGGCTAGAAGGTATGGATCTAATAGTTGATTTCCTATGACGGCATCGACAATGTGTTGCAATGGCTTTAGGGGGCATCAGTCTGAGTGGTTTCAAGCGGCGCCTTGTTCTGGCAGGGTGAGATGTATAGGCCTCCATGACAATGACTTGGTATTCATGGAGATTCGAGAATGGTTAGCGCCCGAAAAGTCAACAGCTTTGCCGGTTTGCCCTTTTTACCTTCGCTAGAAATCAGTAGGTCTCCGGATGGCAGAAAGGCAATGCCTTCAGGTTGGATCAATTGATCCTTGTTCAACGTCAGCGCTTCTTTGAAATCGCCGCTCAGCCCATAGCAGACGATCATTTTTTTGCCTTTGGAACCAATGATGTAGAGATCTTCCGATTGAGGGTGCAGCGCAAGGCCGGACGGGTTGAAGTCGTCTTCTGAGCCATCCAGAAAGGTACGACTGTCGATGGTGAGTACCGGCAAAGACTTCATCTGCATAGTTTGCAGGTCAAAGGCATAGATGTTTCGTGTGGGGTCGTTCTTGTTCGGCGACCCTTTGCAGGCGATCAACAGGCGATGTCTTTGGGCGTCATGGCACAAGCCTTCCGGGTCGTGTTTTTTCTGTAGTCCTAAGTCGTAACGTTGAACCTTGGCGTCTTTGCCTTGGAACCCCGTCACGCTGAAAATGGCTGGCTGCTTGCCTGCCTTCAGGAGATAAGCGGTCGTTCCAGCAATGGCAATGTCTTCTGAATCGCCATCATCATGCTTGGCAAGTTTAGTGATTGTTCCGGTATTCAAGTCAAGGAGATGGGTCTGAACGGTCTCATCCTGAACAAACGCAACTCTGCCGTTGTCCTCCACTGGTGAGATCCCTGAAATTTCCTTGTACTGATCTGGCAGGGTATAGCTCTTCAATGGATGGCTAAAGTCATAGGGGAAACAGCTCATGTCACTCGTTTCGCTGCAACGGAGGGGATGAGGTGATTGGAGCAACGATCCCGAGATGGAGACACACCATTGCGGCGAACAGTCACCCTTGATTGCAATATCTGCCCCGCGCTAATGGCGTCCATCGCCTACCTCGCCGCATCAGCATCAGAGGCGGAACTGTCCTGCTCCCCTCAGTTAGGACCGTTTCCTTCCGGTGGACCGTAAAACCCCACTAACGCTTTGAGCTCCTCGAAACAGAGCATCAGCTCGGGGGTGCGGCCAGCCTGAAGCTCCACCAGGGCTTGGCGCATGGCGAAAGCGGCCGTGGAGAGCAGGGTGAGCGGATAGGCGACCAGGTCGAAGCCCATCTCCTGCAAACGCTCCGGCGTGAGCAAGGGGGTGATGCCCCCCTCGAGCATGTTCGCCATGTGCAGCCCCGGTACCTCCTGGCAGAACCTCAGCATCTCCGCCTCGCTGCGGGGGGCCTCCAGAAACAACACCTCCGCCCCCAGTTCCGCGAACGCCTTCAATCGCCAGAGCGCTTCCTTCAGGGCAGCCTCCGGCCCCAGGCTTGCCTCCATCGCCGAGCGGGCATCCGTCCGCGCCACGATCACCAGATCGGCGCCCTGATCGCGCGCATCAATGGCCGCTTGAATCCTGGCGATTGCCGTGTCGCGATCCACCACCTCCTTCACGCGGGTGTGGCCGCAGCGTTTCGGGGCCACCTGGTCTTCCAGCATGATCCCGGCGAACCCGGCCTTGGCGAACTGCTGCATCGTGCGCCGCACGTTGGCGGCATTGCCGTGGCCCGTATCGCCATCACCAATCACGGGGATCGACACGGCATCGCAGATCGATCGGCCCTGATCGAGCATCTCCGTCACCGTGAGCAGGCCGGTGTCCGGCAGTCCAGCGCGGGCAGCCGCCACCGAGAAGCCGCTCATGAAGGTGAGCGGGCATCCCGCCTGCTCCACCAGCCGGGCCGAGAGGGCATCAAAGCAGCAGGGCGTCACCAGGCAGGTGCTGTCCTGAAGGAGGCTACGCAGTCTCGCTGCAGGGCTCTGCATCGTCGTTTCCTCGATGGTGAAGAGTGTTCAGTTCGGGCCGCCGCATGGCTGCCTCAAGGCTTGTGTTGCTGTCTTCGAACGATCGGCCGACGCAGTTGTTTGGTAGTCATAACGGTCAGGAATCGTTGTCGTTGATCGAGCGTCAAGCATGGGAGGTCAAGTCTGCTCCTTGCTGATTTGACTTCCTGGAAATTCGATGGGCTGGCCCGTGCTCGCATCAATGCGATCCAGGGATGCTCCGTGATATTGGTTGAGCAGAAGCTTCACCACATGCTCTCCATATTGTTGATACCAAAAATCTCCCATTTTTCTCAACTTGATGATGTTGTCGGGGCTGACGAGATCCATTGCATTGTCGGGTACGTCGGTTTCCGTCAGTCCTCGCTGGGCTTTGATCTCCGAGTCCACGCGGATGTAGTTACCTGGCTCGGCAATAGTGATGGCCTGATAAGCCACGACATGCTCGTCGCTCAGCACCTCTAGAAGCTTCCCCTTGAAAAACCAGTCGAGGAACCCCCATTTTTGTGATTGTTTGCCGTTGATTTTTTCTGTGCGATGGCCTGTGCCAACTGAAACAACTCTCAGCTCGCTTATGGGCATTCCCCACGCCCGCTTTGCTTCGGCAATCGCGCACATTGTTGGATTGTTTGCGGTCACTCCCCCGTCGACCAGCCATTGGTTTTTGCCGTTGTCCGGGTTTTGTAGCTCGTTTGTTGGGAAAAAGGTTGGTGCTGCGCTCGACGCGTCTGCTACCCGATAAGCATCTAGATTGAGATATTTTTCTTTCGTTGATTTAATTACTCTGGGCCTTCTGTCTTCCAGGGAGTAGGTCAAGGCAAGTACGTGCTTGTCGTCCGGGACTGCGCCAATACTGCTGCTTCCAAGGTAGGAGCTGAGGACACTTGTTTTTCCTGCTCCTTTGTATTTTGGGCTGAACAGCCTGCTGGTAAATCTGCGCTTGGAAAAAATGTTTTTCGCATTTTTGTGGCTGTAGAGCTCGTCGATTTCTTTGGCTGAAAGGTCTGTTGTGGCAAGCGCAATCGCAATGATGCTGCCAGTGCTCGTACCTGCGTAAAAATCAATGCAGTCTCTTAGCGACTTGCTGTGGTGCGTGAGTAGATCGTCCTCTACTCGCCTAAGGAACCGAGCAGATGCTGCGCCTCTGATGCCGCCTCCATCCAGTGACAATATCAATTTGCCCGACATTTGCGCGAGTGAAGCAGATGGCTTTATGTCTAATCATGTTGTTTTGTTTTTGCCCTAATCCGCAAAAATATTAATTTTGCTATCTGCTTTCTTCCGGAAGCTATGGTCGCAGTTCTGCGTGGGGCTGCATTGTTTTTGGTGTTGATCTGATTCCTGTTTGTGGTGGATTTGCCGTCATGACGAGCAGCTGTAGTGCGCGATGCCACCGGCATGGAACAGCTCCCGTGGCCGCAGCTGGCAGTACTTGGCCTGAATCGCCTCAGACGGGGTGGCGTAGGGGTTGCTGAACACCGCTTGCAGCTCCTGGATCAGCGCCGTCTCCCCCCCCTCCGCCTGTTGATAGGCGGGGGCGATCAGCCACTCCCGCCAGGCGATCGCCGGGTTCACCGTTTGCATGGCGGCCGCAACCGCGTCGTGGGCGTCGCTGTCGCCGAGCTGGTGGCGCCATTGCGTTAGCCATGTCTCCCACTGTTGATCGAGTGCCTCGGAGCTCGGCACGTAAAAGCTCTCTTGCACAGGTTCCAGCGATGCAGGGAGGGTCGACAGCGCCCGGAAGCAGAGCGTGTAGTCGGCCCGTGATTGCGCCATCAGCGCCAGCAGCTCCCGCACCAGGGCGGGGTCGGGCTGGCTGAGGCCCAGCTTGCGGGCCCACATCCCATCCAGTGTCTCCTCCATCACAGTCGCAAAATCCTTGCGGATCTGGTCGAGCTGCTCCAGGGCCGCCGGGTCCCCCACCAGCAGCGGCCTGAGGGCGCTCCAGAGCATCTGGAAATTGGCTTCCGCCGCCGCCGGTTGATTGAAGAAGCAGAAGTGCTCGCCGCCGCCGGTCCAGGGCTGGAAGCGGGGATCAAACAGTTCGCAGAACCCGAAGGGTCCGTAATCGAGGGTGTAGCCACCGGCGGCGCAGTTGTCGCTGTTGAAGTTGCCCTGGCAGTAGCCGACCCGCATCCACTCGGCCACCAGGTGGGTGAGGCGTTGGCGGAACTGGCGCGCCAGCTCCACCACCTGCTCCGCGAAGGGCAGGGCCGGATCAATCGCCTCGCGGTAGTTGCGATCGATCAGATGGGCCGTGATCAGCTCCAGTTCCTTCAGGGCCTGGGGATGGGCCTCGCTCCGGGCCCGGCGGGCGAACAACTCCAGCTGGCCCACCCGCAGGAACGACGGCGCCACCCGGGTGGTGATCGCAGCGGCGTTGTCGACCATCACATCGGGATCGAGCGATCGCGACTGCTCCGAATACCAGGGGCGCAGCACCCGTTCTCGCTGCGATCGATAGAGCGTCAGCGAGCGGGAGGTGGGCACCCCCAGGGCATGCATGAACTCCTGGGCCAGAAACTCGCGCACGCTGGAGCGCAGCACCGCCCGGCCATCGGCTCCCCGGCAATACGGGGTCGGGCCACCGCCCTTCAGCTGCATCTCCCAGCGCTGGCCTGCAAACACCCCTTCGAACACCGAGAGGGCGCGGCCATCGCCATAGCCGTTGCCGGTGCCGAAGGGGCACTGGCGGATGTATTCCGTGCCGTAGATCGAGAGGGCGTAGCCCGTGGCCCAGCCGTAGGCCGGCATCGCTCCGGTGGCAACGCTGGCATCACCGGAGAACCAGCGCTGGAAGGTGGCGTCGTGGGCGAGCGCGTCGCTCAGCCCCAGCTCCCGGAACAGGCTGCTGCTGTGGGCCACGTATGCCGGCTCCGGCAGCGGCGTGGGGGTCACGGGCACGTAATGGCCGGAGAGCACCTCCCGCGCCCGGTGGTCATGGCCATCGCTGGTGGCGTCCGGATCCCGGTTCAGCGCCTGCAGCAGGGAATAGTCCGCGTGCTTTGCAAATGCCGGGAACGTGGCGGTGGCGGGCATCGATGGCGCTGCTGCGGACTCCCATCATCGGTTCGCCGGCCCTAAGACGGGGAGAGGTGAAGACGTACCGCGCACGGGAGTGGTTGAGATGACGCAGTCGTTTCAGGACCTGCAGCGTGCCCTGCAGCCCGATGCCGCCCAGGATCCGGCGCCGGGGGATCCCTGGGATGTGCTGGTGATTCCCTCCATCAACCTCAGCCCGGAGCAGATGACCCTGGTGAAGGGGGTGCATCACTACGAGGAACGTCAGCTGTTCGAGCTGATCCGGCTGCGCCAGCCCCGGGCCCGCATGGTGTTCGTCACCAGCAAGCTGCTGCCGGATCTCGTGGTGGATTCGGTGCTGGAGCTGCTGCCGGGGGTGCCGATCTCCCATGCCCGCCAGCGTCTACGGCTCTTCGACACCGACGACGCCAGCCCCAGGCCCCTGGCCGCCAAGCTGCTGGAACGCCCCCGGTTGCTGGCCCGCCTCGCCGCCTCCCTGCGGCCCGGCCGCAGTTACATCAGCTGCTTCAACGTGGGGGATCTCGAGCGTCGCCTGGCCGAGGCCCTGCAGATCCCCCTGCTCGGGTGTGACCCCGGCCTCAGCCACTGGGGCAGCAAGGCAGGCGGTCGTGAGCTGTTCCGCCGCTGCGGTCTGCCCCATCCCGATGGCTCTCCCCTGGTCCACAGCCAGGAGGATCTGCTCGAGGCTTGCCTGGAGCTGGTGGGCCGGCAGCCCCAGCTGGCGCGGGCCGTCGTCAAGCTCAACGAGGGCTTCAGCGGCGAGGGCAATGCCCCCCTGGAGCTGGCCACCCTCGCCCTGGCGGACTGCTCCGAGTCGGAGCGGCGCCAGCGGCTGGGCCAGGCCCTGGCCGTGCTGCCGATGCCCGCGCCCCACTGGCAAGATTTGCTGCCCACCCAGGGAGCCCTGGTGGAGGCTTGGTTGCTTGGAGGTGATGAGGTTACCTCGCCTAGCGTGCAGGGGATGATCCATCCCGGCGGACGGGTGGAGGTGCTCTCGACCCATGAGCAGCGTCTGGGCGGCCCCAGCGGCCAGACCTACCAGGGTTGTCAGTTCCCGGCCCATGGGGCCTACCGGATGGAGCTGCATCGCTGGGGGGAGGCCGTCGGTGCGCAGCTGGCCGCCCTCGGTGCCCTCGACCATTTCTCGGTGGACGCCCTGGCCCGTCGCTTCGGGTCGGGCTGGGATCTGCAGGCGATCGAGGTGAACCTGCGCAAGGGGGGCACCACCCATCCCCATCAGGTGCTCCGTTTCCTCAGCAACGGTCGCCTTGATCCGGCCACCGGCGCCTTCCTCTCGCCCCGTGGTTCCACCCTCCACTACATCGCCACCGACAACTTCATTGACCCCCGGCTGCGGGGATTGCTGCCGGTGGATCTGATCGATGCAGTGGCCGATGCGGGCCTGCATTTCGATGCCCTGCGCGAGAGCGGCAGCGTGTTTCATCTGCTCGGCTGCCTGTCGGAGCACGGCAAGATTGGGATGACCTGCATCGGCACCAGCCTGGATGCCGCTGAACGGGTCTACGCCCGCACGCAAGCCCGCCTTCTGGAGATGTGATGACGCCGCCACCCGCTGCTGACGGGGGACTGCCTGCCCGCCCGGATGTGGAGCGCCTGCGGGCCTACAGCGCTCCACTGGAGGGGCGACGCGGCATGCTTCGCCTCGATTTCAACGAGAACACGGTGGGCCCCAGCCCCCGGGTGGTGGAGGCCCTGCGGGCGATCCCGGCGGAGGAACTCGCTGTCTACCCCGAGTACGACGGCCTGCGGGAAGCGGTGGTCGCCAACCTCACCGCGGCCCCGGTGGGCCTCGCCCATCCCCTGGTTGCCGCCAATATCGGCGTCTTCAACGGCGTCGACGCGGCGATTCACGCCGTTCTGCACGCCTACGGCGCGGCCGGCGACACCCTGCTCACCACCAGCCCCACCTTTGGCTACTACGCCCCCTGCGCCGGCATGCAGGGGATGACGATCGAGGCGGTGCCCCACGCGATGCCGGGGTTCGTCTTTCCACTGGAGGGGATCCGTGAGGCCTTGGCGCGACGTCCCCGGGTGCTGATGCTCTGCAACCCCAACAACCCCACGGGCACCCGTCTGGCTCCTGAATGCGTGCTCCAGCTGGCCGCCTCGGCGCCCCATACGCTCGTGGTGGTGGATGAGCTCTATGAAGCCTTCACCGGCGACAGCGTCCTCCCCAGCGCCGATCTCAATGCCCTGCCCAACCTGCTGGTGTTGCGCTCCCTCGCCAAGACCGCCGGGCTGGCGGGGCTGCGCATCGGTTTCGCCATCGGCCATGCCGATGTGGTCGATCGCGTCAGCCGCGTCACCGGCCCCTACGACGTCAACAGCCTGGCGGTCACCGCGGCCTTCGCCGCCCTGGGGGATCAGGCCTACACCGACGACTACGTGGCGGAGGTGTTACGGGCGCGTGATTGGCTCGCAACGGCACTGACGCGAGCTGGTGTGTCCCACCACGCCGATGGTGGCAACTACCTGCTGGTCTGGCCAAGCCGTGATGCGGCTGCGGTGGAGGCGGAGCTGCGGGCGGCCGGCATCCTGGTGCGCTCCATGGCCGGCAAGCCCCAGATCGACGGGGCGCTGCGGGTCAGCGTCGGCACCATGGAGCAGATGCAGCGCTTCTGGGAGACGTATCAGCAGGTGGACGGTCTTGGCCGTGCCGTCTGATCAGCCGTCGCTCCTCTTGCTGACCACCGGTGGCACCATTGCCGGCCGCGGTGACGGCAGCACCAGGCTTAACACCTATGCCGCCGGAGCCTTGCGGGGGGAGGAGCTGTTGGCGGCCGTGCCGGAGCTGCAGCAGGTGGCCACGATCCGCGTGATCAGCGTGGCCGACGTCGACAGTGCCGATCTGCAGTTCACCCACTGGACGGCGCTGGTGCACTGCATTCGTGAGGCCTTTGCGGCGGATCCTTCCCTGGCCGGGATTGTGATCACCCATGGCACCAACACCCTGGAGGAAACGGCCTGGCTGTTGGAGCTGGTGATTGAGGATCCGCGCCCTGTGGTGCTGGTCGGTGCGATGCGACCGGCCACGGCCCTCAGTGCCGATGGCCCGCTGAACCTGTTTCAGGCGGCGCAGGTGGCGGTCAGTGCCCGCGCCCGGGGGGTGCTGGTGGTGATGGATGGTGAGATCCATGGGGCCCAGGCCGTCACCAAGGTGGCGACCCAGGGGGTGGGAGCGTTCCGCAGTCCCGGCCGGGGACCGCTGGGATGGGTCGACGATGCGGGTGTGCATCTGCCCAGTGCCGCGGCAGAGCGACCGGTGCCGTTCGCTGGTCTGGCGTTGCCGGCGCAGTGGCCCCAGGTCGCCATCCTTCAGGGCTGTGTGGATCCGCCGGCGGCGCTGATTCCCGCCTTGCTGCAGGCCGGGGTGGAGGGACTGGTGTTCACGGGCACCGGGGCCGGTCAGCTGTCGGCGGTTGAACGCACGGCGCTGGCGCAGTGGTCAGGCTCCCTGCCGCTGATGCTGCGGGCCAATCGCTGCGGCTCCGGGCCCGTGCATCACTGCGATGAGCATGGCCAGCTTGGCCTGATGCCCGCCGGTTCGCTCAGCCCCCAGAAAGCCCGGGTGCTGCTTCTGCTGGCCTTGATTGCTGGTCAGGATCATGAGGCCCTGGAGCGGATGCTGCAGGGCGTGCTCGGCCTGGTGCCCTGAAGGATCAGCGCATCACATTGATCTCTGTGCTGTCGCCGAGGCTGGCCGGCAGATTGAGGCTGGTGCCCCCCCGCTTCACGGTGGTGCCGCCCATGGCATCGAGGAAGGGTTGCACGTCGGTTTGATCGCAGGTCGCCGGAGTGGTGCCGCTCACGTACTGCACGGGAATGACCCGGCGGGGATTGAGGGCCTTGACCACCGCGGCGGCTTCCTCGCCGTTGTACACCTTGCCGCCGCCACCGACGCCGATGATCAGCACATCCGGGCGTCCCAGCAGCACCTTGTCGTCGCCGCTCAGATCAGCGGCGGTGCCCCCCAGATGCGCGAAGCTCAGGCCCCCCTGCTGCCATCGCCACAGCGTCGACTGTCCATAGCGGCGGCCCCCGATGCGGTCATGGGGTGCGCCGAAGCCTTCGAGCGTGAGCCCCCCGACCCGGTAGGAGCCAGGCTTCACCAGAAACGTCCCCTTGGCGACGCGAGCCCCTTCATCGGGGAGTTCTGAGCTGGCAAGGATCACCGAGGCGCTGACCCGGGGTTCCGCCAAGCCCGCGGCGCAGCCCACGGCTTTGAAGGGGTTCACCAGCACCGATTGGCCGCCGCCTCGGATCAGCAGCGCGCTGTGGCCATAGCTGGTGATCGAGACGCCGCCCGCGTGCACCGGCAGCACGGCCATCAGACTGAGGGAGGTTCCAAGCACGACCGCTGCGGATCGGCGGGCCGGGGTCAGCTGACGGGCGGGCATGAAGGGAACCGGACGGGCTCTGGAAGCTAGCAGTGGTGCCTGATCGCTTCAGCTGGCCTCCGCCTGGCGCAGGAAGTTGGCCAGCAACTGGTGGCCGGATTCGGTGAGCACGCTTTCCGGGTGGAACTGCACGCCCTGCAGATGGGGATAGTCGCGATGCCGCAGGCCCATCACCATGCCGTCGTCGAGCCAGGCGGTCACCTCGAGGCATGGGGGCAGGCTGTCGCGGTCCGCGACAAGGCTGTGGTACCTGGTGGCTGTCAGGGGCTGGGGCAAGCCAGCGAACACCCCTTCCCCCTTGTGCAGCACAGGGGAGGTTTTGCCGTGCATCAGTTCAGGGGCTCGCACCACCCGACCGCCGTACACCTGCGCCAGGGCTTGATGACCGAGGCAGACGCCGAGGGTGGGCACGGTGGGAGACACCTCCCGCAGCACATCGAGGCACACCCCCGACTGGTCGGGATCCCCTGGGCCGGGTGACAGCAGAATGGCTTCGGGCTTCAGCGCGCGGATCTCCTCAAGGGAGAGGGCGTCGTTGCGCTCCACCCGCAGATCGGCGGCCACCGGGTGCTGACTGGCGAGCTCCCCTAGGTACTGCACCAGGTTGAAGGTGAAGCTGTCGTAGTTGTCGATGACCAGAAGCATGGCGCCGATTATCCCTGAAGGCGTTCCAGCAGTGGTGGCAGCAGCAGCAGTCCGGCGATCAGCATCGAACTGATGGCGGCCACCAGCACCGCCGCCGCCGCACAGTCCTTGGCGATGCGGGCCAGGGGATGGAAACGACGGCCGATGGCCAGATCCACCACCGCTTCGATGGCGGTGTTGAGCAGTTCCAGCACCAGCACGGCCGCCACGGTGAGCACCAACACGGCCAGTTTGAGCAAGCCCAGCTGCAGCCAGACCCCCAGGCCGAACACCACCACACCGGTGAACACATGGATGCGGAAATTCCGCTGGCTGATGAAGCCATAGCCCAGGCCCTGGGCGGCATAGCGGAAGCTGGCAGGAAGATCGCCGGCAATGGCCCAGGCGCCGCGATGGGCGGCATGGCGGGCCGCTCTGCGGGCTTGTGTCGGGCTGGAGTGGCTGAGATTCTCCATCACCGGCACCTGCTCTTCAGAGGGCTGCAGTGGATTCTGCAGTTGTGTCACAGCCTCCCTCTCCAATGCCCTGAACCCTACCGCTGCAGTCCAGCAATTGCTCCTGGCACTGCACCATGGCGGCCAGGGCTTGATCGTCCGGGTGATCCCATCCGAGCAGGTGAAGGAAGCCATGGCTCACCAGCCAGCGCAGCTCCCTGAGCAGCCCATGGCCATGCTCGATGGCCTGACGCCGTGCTGTCGGCACCGATACAATGATGTCCCCCAGCTCCAGGCATGGGTCGTCGGTCAGGGGCGGTGCAGCGTCGAGAGCGGCAAACGAGAGCACGTCGGTGGGTTGATCCTTCTGGCGCCAGCTGCCATTCAGCTCAGCAATGGTGGCGTCATCGGTGAGCTGCAGCCCCAGACTGAAGCTGCGGGCGTTCAGTGCCGGAGCGGGGCAGCTGAGGGCGTGGTGGCTCTGGATCGTCTGCAGCCACAGCCGCAACTCATCGGCCCAGCCCGTGGGGTCGATCAGGCGTGCCTGGAGGGCGGCGGAGTCGGTGGTGTCACCCACCGCTGCAGGGGCTGGGTCGAAGGCGAGATCCAGCGCGAGCGTGGCTGTGGCCGGGGGTGACGCGTCGCTGCGGTTGGTCATTGCGGCAGGGTCGGTCTGCCGAGCCAGGCCACCAGCACGATGAAGCCGAGGAAGCCCATCGCTGTCAGGCCGAAGTGCAACAGGCTTTTGCGGCCTTTGCGCACCATGTTGCGCATCGCCTGCTTCACAAAGCTCGGCGGTGGCGTGGTGGTGTCTGATGCAGGCGGGGTGGTGTCGCTCATGGATCAAGCCTCATCGTCGCGGCCGGGGCTGTCGACACCCTGGCGCAGCAGTGCCTGGATGAAGGGATCGAGATCCCCATCCATCACGCCCTGCACATCGGTGGTCTCCTCCTGCGTGCGCAGATCCTTGACCATCTGGTAAGGATGGAACACGTAGTTGCGGATCTGATTGCCCCAGGCGGCTTCCACGATGTCGCCGCGGATATCGGCAATTTCCGCAGCCCGCTGCTCCTGGGCGATCACCAGCAGCTTGGCCTTGAGCAGGGCCATCGCTTTTTCCTTGTTCTGCAGCTGGGAACGCTCCTGGGTGCAGCGCACGGCCAGACCGGTGGGGATGTGCAGGATCCGCACAGCCGTTTCCACCTTGTTCACGTTCTGACCACCCGCACCGCCGGAGCGGCTGGTGGTCACCTCCAGATCCTTTTCGGGGATGTCGATATCGACTTCCTCCTCCAGTTTCGGCATCACCTCCACGCCCGCAAAGCTGGTCTGGCGCTTGTCGTTGGCGTTGAAGGGGGAGATGCGCACCAGCCGGTGGGTGCCCTTCTCATTGCGCAGGTAGCCGTAGGCATAGCGCCCTTCGATTTCAATCGTGGCGCTCTTGATGCCGGCTTCCTCACCCTCGGAGAGTTCGTCCACGCTCACCTTCATGCCGTGGTCTTCGGCCCAGCGGGTGTACATGCGCAGCAGCATCTGGGCCCAGTCCTGGGCGTCGGTGCCGCCGGCACCGGCATTGATGGAGAGCACAACGCCCTCCTTGTCGTACTCGCCACTGAGCAGCCGTTCCAGTTCCCACCGGTCGAGGTCGCTGCGCAGCTGGTCGAGTCCGCCCTGGGCTTCGCCCAGCATCTCGTCATCGGGCTCCAAGGCGTAGAGCTCGAGGGTGGCGTCCGCGTCGTCAACGGCACTGCGCCACTGCGCCAGTTGTTCCAACTGGGCTTTCACCTCGTCGAGGCGACGCATCTGTTTCTGAGCGTTCTGCTGGTCGTCCCAGAAATCAGGTTGTGCAGCGAGTTGTTCGAGATCCTGCTGTCTGGCTTTCAGTGCAGGAACGTCAAAGACAGTCCTGGGCATTGCCCAGGCGGTCAGTGAGCTCGGAGAGGTCGCGCTTGAAGTCGGTGAGGTCGAGCAACGGAGGGTTGATCTGTTGGATCGACGCTATCAGCGTGGTCGGCCTGCATAGGATCGCCGCTTCGCTGCATTCAGCTCCCATGGCCAAGGTTGAGATCTACACCTGGAGCACCTGTCCGTTCTGCGTCCGGGCCAAGGGGCTGCTGGATCGCAAGGGTGTGGCCTACACCGAACACAGCGTCGATGGCGACGAACCAGGCCGTGATGCGATGGCTGCCCGCGGCGATGGACGTCGGAGCGTGCCTCAGGTGTTCATCAACGACAGCCATGTCGGTGGCTGTGATGATCTCCATGCCCTGGAGCGCTCTGGAGAGCTCGATGCCCTGCTGGCCCAGAGCTGAGGGCCTGTGATGCGTCAGTTGTTTGTGATGGATCCGCTGGAGCGGATCAACCCGGCCAAGGACTCCACCGCCGCACTGATGCAGGCCGCACAACGGGCCGGCCATGAGGTGTGGGCCTCAACGCCTTCGGATCTGATCGCTCTTGGTGACGAGCCGCTCGCCGTTGCCGTGCCTGTTCAGGCGGAACCCTGGCTCACGCTCGGGGCCCCCAAGCGCCAGCAGCTCCACAGCTTTGATGCGATCTGGATGCGCAAGGACCCGCCCGTTGATGAGGCGTACCTCTACGCCACGCACCTGCTGGAGGTGGCGGAGCGTGCCGGAGCCTTGGTGCTCAATCGCCCGTCGTCGCTGCGCAGTTGGAACGAGAAGCTGGGCGCCCTGCGCTTCAGCCGTTGGATGGCTCCCACCCTGGTGGCGGGACGCATCTCGGAATTGGAGGCCTTCGCCCATGAGCAGGGTGAGGTGGTGCTCAAGCCCCTGGGGGGGCGTGCAGGCCTCGGGGTGGTGCGCGTCTCGGCGCAGGCACCGGGTCTGGGGGCCCTGCTGGAACTCGTCACCGAGCAGGGCCGTTTGCCGGTGATGGCTCAGCGTTTTCTCCCCTCGGTCACCGATGGTGACAAGCGCATCCTGTTGGTGGATGGAGAACCGCTGGGGGCTGTGAACCGGAAGCCCAGGCAAGGGGAGTTCCGCAGCAACCTGGCGGTGGGGGGGCATCCAGAAGCCACTGAGCTCAGCGAGCGTGAACGTCAGATCTGCGCGGCTCTGGCCCCGGCCCTGCGGGCGGAGGGGCTGTTCTTCGTGGGCATCGATGTGATCGGCGGCATGCTCAGTGAGATCAATGTCACCAGTCCCACCGGCATCCGCGAGGTGGAGCGGTTGATGGCGGAACCCTTAGCGGATCGGGTGATCGAGCGCCTGGTGGCCCTGCGCTGACTGCAGGTCGAGCTGATCAGCGAGCACGGCGAGTTTCAGGGCCACCTCCTGAAGCTCCCGGTCGGGCATCGAGCCGCGGACCAGACCGGCACCGGCGGTGAGATCGAGGCGGTGGCCGCGGGCATGGCCGCAGCGGATCGCCACCCTCAGTTCCGCATCGCCGGCGCTGTCGATCCAGCCCACGGGTGCGGCGTAGCCGCCGCGTTCGAACGGTTCGAGGCTTCGCAGCCAGGTCATGGCGTCCCGTCGGGGAAGACCGGCCACGGCCGGTGTGGGATGGAGAACGCCGGCCAGGCCGAGGGGTGGATGGTGGTGGGCTGCGGCTGTGATCGGCGTGTGCAGATGCACCAGATGTCCGTGTCGGGCCAGTTGCGGGCGCCGCGGACGCCTGGGGGTCAGCCCCTGCTCCTGCAGATGCTGTGTGATGGTCTGCACCACCAGCTCATGTTCCCTGCGGTCCTTGTCGGACTGCAGCAGGGCATCGCCTGATTCCCCCTGGCCGGCGGTGCCGGCCAGGGCATCGCAGCGCAGCTGGCCACTGCGCATGCTCAGCAACCGTTCGGGCGACGCCCCGAAGAAGACGTCATCGCTGTCGCGCTGCCAGAGAAAGCGACAGCTGCCCGCCTGCTGCTGACGCAGGCGGTTCAGGAGGGGCAGAGGGTTCAGAGGGTGCTGGAGGGCAATGCTCTGGCGGACGGCCAGCACCAGTTTGTGCAGGTCTCCCTGATTCACGAGTTCGATGCCCCGCTCCAGCGCCGGTGCGTAGCACTCCTGCCAGGGCATGGCGCTGCTCACCGCTCCGGCAGGGCTTCGCCAGGTCGTGGGGTCGGACGGGTGGGCGTGGGTCTGAAGCCGCTCACTCAGCCCCCAGAGCGCTTCCACGAGTTCCCGGACATCGCTGCTCTGGCTTGCCATGCCATGGACGCGCAGCCAGCCCTGTCGTCCCTGACGACTCAGCTGCCAGCGGGGCAGCACCGCCTGAACCGATGGCACGGCATCCGCGGATGCGGCGGGACTGGACCGCTGCTCACCGGGGTGGGCGAAGAAGGAAAAGGCCAGAAGCACCCGGCTGCGCGCCTGGGCCGGCGCCTCGGGACTGGCATCAATCAGCCGGGCCAGCGTCGCATCGCTGAAGCGCTGGGCCAGTTCAAACCGTCGGGGGCCGGCCAGGTCGAGGTGATGGCAGCGCCCGCTGGCGGCGAGGCTCAGCCCCGGTGCGCTGTCCCACAGAAACCGGAATGCCTGGCCGGCGTCCAGCAGGGACATCTGATGCAGGGGGTCGATGCCGGGCAGGGGCACGGCGATGGTGAAGACCCCGTCCTCGCCCTGGTGTTTCTCCCAGGTGCGCAACGCGGCGGCCAGCACATCCGCGAAGCGGACGTTGGCCGAATTGGAGGCGGAGGCAGCCAGCATCCGTCGTGGATGAGACATCGTGCTGCTCAAATGTATGGGCCTTCCTTCGGGCTGTAGGGCTTGAATCCATGCCAGAACCGCAGGCTGTTGCATCCCTTCACGCCCCGCGCCTTGATCGGAGGCGTCTCTGGAAGGCCGCGATCAAGTGGCCGATGTACTCCGTGGCCGTGATGCCCGTGCTGCTCGCAGCCGGCTGGCGCCTGATGGCGGGAGTTCCCGTTCGCTGGGATCAGGGGATGGGTTTCCTTCTGGCGGCCGTGTTGCTGCTGCTGTGGGAGAACCTCAGCAACGATCTCTTTGATGCCGACACCGGTGTCGATGCCATCGGCAAGCCCCATTCCGTCGTGGCACTGCTGGGTCGCAAGCGGCCCGTGCGGCTGCTGGCCTGGCTGGCACTGGCCCTCGGGCTCCTGCTGATCCTGATGCTGGCGTTGCGCAGCAGCCTGGCGGTGCTCGCCCTGGTGGGCGTCAGCTGCGTGATCGGCTACCTCTATCAGGGGCCGCCGTTTCGCCTTGGCTACCTGGGCCTGGGAGAGCCCTTGTGTTGGCTGGCCTTCGGTCCGTTCGCCACCGCCGCAGCGCTGCTGGTGCTGGCCCCTGCCCCATCCTCTGACCCTTCGACCGTGATCCCCTGGGCCGTGGCCCTCAGGTTGGGGTCCGGCCCGGCCCTGGCCACCAGCCTGGTGCTGTTCTGTTCCCATTTCCATCAGGTGGAGGAGGACGCGGCCCACGGCAAGCGGTCCCCTGTGGTGCGGTTGGGCACGGCCAGGGCCGCGGCGATGATTCCTTGGTTGGTGGCTGGCACCTTGGCTTTGGAGTGGATGCCGGTGCTCCAGGGCCACTGGCCCCCTTCCGCCCTGGCTGGCGTTCTCGGCCTCCCGGCCGGGGCGGCACTGATGCGGCTGCTGCGTCACCACCACCACCAACCAGAGCGCATTCAGCACAGCAAATTTCTGGCCCTCCGCTTTCAGGCCTTGAACGGTCTTGGCCTCAGTGCTGGTCTGGCGCTGGCTCCTCTGCTGGGATGGACGTCGACGTCACAGCTGGCGGGGTGATGACGAACATGGGTCTGAGGCTCGACATCAGGCCCTATGCCTTTGCGCTCACCCGCCCTCTGCAGACCGCGGCTGGAGCCTGGCAGCAGCGACGGGGCTGGTTGCTGCGCATCCAAGACGGCTGCGGTCGTTGTGGTTGGGGCGAAGTGTCACCGCTCACACCGCAGCGGCATGGGCGTTGCGGCCGTTGGTTGACCGAGCAGAGGAACGGCGCAGCCGCGTTGGCGTCTGTCGATGCGGTGGAGCAGCTGTTGGAGGGCAGTCCTGCCGAAGTGGCGTTTGGCTTGGGGGCGGCCCTGGCGGAGCTGCAGGGGCTGGTGGTCGCCGACGGCGACGATGCCTGGTTGGCGGCCCCCGCGTCGGCGCGGTTGCTGCCGGCGGGCCAGGCGATGCCGGAGGCTCTCGACCAGTTGCTGGCGCAGGCCTCAGCCCAGGCCCCTTTGACGGTGAAATGGAAGGTGGCGGCTGGGTCGGTGGCCGAGGAGGAGGAACTGTTGGCTCAGCTGCTGGCGGCGCTGCCCCCCTGGGCTCGGCTGCGTCTGGATGCCAATGGCGGCTGGGGGATGGACGAGGCCCAGCGCTGGGCCGTCCGTCTCCAGCGAGAACCGCGCCTGGAGTGGCTGGAGCAGCCGCTGTCTCCCGGCGACCTGGCAGGGCATCAGCAGCTCCTGAGTGCGGTGCCGGTGGCGCTTGACGAGAGCTTGCGGGATCACCCCGAATGGCGCGGTGTCTGGATGGGGTGGCAGGTGCGCAGGCCGGTGCTGGAAGGTGATCCCCGTCCCCTGTTGCGGCAGTTGCAGCAAGGGGTGCCTCGCTTGATGCTCAGCACCGCCTTTGAAACGGGGATCGGAGCTCGGTGGCTGGCCCATCTGTCGGCGTTGCAGCAGCGGGGACCCACGCCGGCGGCCCCTGGCTTGGCACCAGGGTGGTGCCCACAGGGAGCGCTCTGGAGTCCTGAGCCTGAGCAGGTGTGGGCGGCGGCGGAGGTGATGGCATGACGGCTCTCTCGGGGCCTGAGGGTGATGCCCAGCTGCTGCAACGGCTTGAGCAGGCGTTGGTCAGCGGCGAATGGCTGTGGTTGGTGTCTGCCCGGGGTGGGGAGAGCAACGATGGCCTGCCCTCTCCACCTCCTCATCGGCTGGTGGAGGGCCGTCCCGGCGGTGTGGTTGTGGCGAGCGGGGGCAGTCAGGGAGGCCGCAGTTGGTGTGCCCAGCCCTGGGATCACCTCGATCGTTCCGCCTCCGCCTGTGGCCGTTGGCTGGAGGCTCTGGACTTTGATCCGGCCCAGACGCTGCTGCTCAACCCCCTGCCGGCTGATCACATCAGTGGATTGATGCCGCTGTGGCGCAGTCGGCTGTGGGGCTCTGAGCACCGGCGGCTCTCTGCCACGTTGATGAAACAGCCCCAGGCCTTGCGAGCGGCCTGTCAGCGCTGGCCCAGTTGGGGACGGAAGCCCGCCGTGGTGTCGCTGGTGCCCACCCAGTTGAAGCGGCTGATGGACCACCCCGATGGGGTGGCCTGGCTGCAGCAGTTGGCGCTGGTGTGGGTCGGCGGTGCGGGGCTGTCGTCGTCGTTGGCGGCGCGGGCGCGCAGCCAGGGGTTGCCCCTGTCGCCCTGTTATGGCTCCACGGAAACGGCAGCGATGGTGGCCGCTCAGACGCCTGGCCGATTTCTTCAGGGAGAAGACGGGTGTGGCAGGGCGTTGGACGACGTGGAGCTGGCGGTCGATGCCGATGGTGTGTTGAGGGTGCGCACGGCACGGCTGGCCCTCGCCCGTTGGCGCCATGGAGGCGGAGGGTGGGCACCACTGACGGATGCGGAAGGTTGGTGGCAGACCGGGGATGCCGCTGTGCTCACCGCAGGCGCCGCAGGCGATTCCTGTCTGGAGATCCAGGGGCGGATGGATGGCGCCATTCATTCCGGTGGCGAGACCGTGTTCCCTGAGCAGCTGGCGCAGCGGTTGATGCGCCAGGCCCATGGGGTGGGGCTGCCCCTGGAGGCGGTGTTGTTTCTACCCGTGGAAAGTGAGGAGTGGGGGCAGAGACTCGTGGCGCTGGTGAAACAGCAGCACCAGGGGGTTGATGCGATGCCATGGCCTCAGCTGCAGGCAGCGTTGGCTCGCCTCAGCCAGCCATGGCGTGCCGCCGAACGCCCCGAGACCTGGTACCGCTGTCAGGAACTGGAGGCCACCGCTGCAGGCAAGTGGCAGCTGGCCCGTTGGCAAGCCTGGCTCACCCTGCAAAACTAAGCAGGATTCAATGTCTGCTTATGACTTCGCTCAGTGATTCCGAGATCAGCAATAAGAAAACAGCTGCTGGTTTGCTGGGCATCTTTTTTGGAGCGTTTGGCGTCCATAAATTTGTGCTTGGCTACAACAATGCCGGCATCATCATGCTTGCCGTCGGCCTTGCCGGCGGGGTTGTGACCTGTGGAGCCGCCACCGGTGTGATGTCTGTGATCGGGATGATTGAGGGCATCATTTATCTCACGAAGTCAAACGAAGAGTTTCGTGAGATGTATATCGACAATCAGAAAGAGTGGTTCTGATGCGCAGATCGCCTTGGGTGCGATCGGTCTCCACGCCCCTCCTGGCGGCCTCAGCATGGCTGGCGCTCTCGTCCTTGTCGTTGCACTCGCACGGTGGATTTCATCCTGTCGTGGTCATCGCCTGCATGCTGCCGCTGCAGGCGGCGGCTCTGCTCTGGGCGTGCTGTCGTGCGCCGGAGCGTCTGCGTTGAGGCTTGAGCGGATCGCGAGGGACAGCACTAGAGGCTTGCGATCGTCCCCAGGCAGGACGCCTCAAGCCAGCGGTCAATCGCCTCAGGCAGTGCACAGCGCTGGTGGGAACTGGCGTGGACGGCGAGGTGGCGAATCAGGCCCTGAGCTACCTCCTCGCTGTTGTGGTGAAAGGTGCACCGCACTTCAAAGCTGCCGGGGTTGAGCCGCGTCGGTTGGACTGTCACCTCGAGGTGATCGCCGCCATGCACGGGTCGGCGGAACGTCGCTTCGCAGTGCACCACGGGCAGGGCAACGGTGGGTGGTTGTTGTTGGCCGCGGCTGCCTGGAAACACCCTGGATGTGGTGAGGCCGTACTGCTCGAGGCTCTCCTCCCAGGCTTCATGGCTCCAGCGCAGGAGCTGGTGAAAATGCATCACGCCGGCGGCATCGGTGTCGCCGAAGCGAACCGTGCGTTTGAGTTGGAGCCAGTGGTCAGGGGTGGGCACGATCGGTCGGGCAGGGCGAGGGAGAAGGCGATGGCAGTCTCGTCGGTGAGCAGTGTTTCATCGTGGTGCTGCAAACGCCTGCGACGTTCAGGGTTGGCTCTTTCGTGCTTCCGTGCTGTTGAGAAATTCTGGGAATCGATCACCGTTGAAGAGAGCTGGCGCCGCTGATGAATACGCTGCCGCAATTTGCATCGCCGTGATGTCGTCGTAAGTGGTCGTGCAGATTTGCAGGCCGGTCGGGATCTGATTGCGATTCAGTCCAGTGGGAACGGAAACAACGGGATTCCAGTTGAGAAGATTCCAGAGCGCCGTCAGAATCCACCCCACATTGGGTTCAACAACGGTTCCGTTGATCGTGATGGCGTCAGTGGTTGGGTCGAAGGCTGCAGGCACATCGCTGGTGGCCAGTGTGGGCATCAAAACAGCGCTGTAGCCCTTCAGAAATACAGCATCCTGAATCCGGGCATACAGCCTGTTGATCATCTCCTCTGCCTGTTTGGCCTCAGCGGTCCCACGGTCTCCGGCCGCGATTTCAGCGAAATAACGTCCGTAGGTCGTGAGTTGTTCGCTGTAGGCATTGAGTTGCTTCAGATCTTCCCCGAATCCTCCACTCAATAAAGCGTTCACGAGTGCGGTACGCAGTTGTGGTCCATCGACCCCAAGGTTGAGGTCGATCTCCTCAATCACGGCGCCTTTGTTTTTGAGGACGCTGAGTGCATCACGGGTGTTGGCCTGCGTGTCTTCATCCACTTCGGCCCAGCTTTGATTCATGCTGAAGGCGATCCGCATCCCTCGAATGGGTTGATAGCGGAGAGGCAATTCCAGCTTGGGTCGTAAGGCTGTTGCTGTGTAGGGGGCGGGACCGCTCATCACATTCTGGAGGCGGACCATGCCTTCGAATGTCCGTGCCATGGGACCTTCTGTGGAGGGCATCAGGAAGGTCGATCCCGGGGGTGGTGCATTGCGGCCATAAGGCGGTTTGAAGCCGTAGAGACCATTGAAGGCACAAGGGATCCGGGTTGATCCCCCCATGTCGGAACCAGTGGCCAGTGTGGTCATTCCCGCTGCAAGCGCGGCGCCGGAGCCGCCGGACGATCCCCCCACCGTGTAACGGAGATTCCACGGATTGCGTGTCACACCCCAGAGATCGGTCCAGGTGACGGCTGCAAAATACATTTCCGGAACCGTGGTCTGCAGATGCAGGACGGCACCGGCATCGCGAAGCTTGTCCACCGCTGGATGGTTGTTGGATGCCACGTTGTTTCGGAGAACCCGTGAGCCCGCCGTGGTGATCCATCCTTTGACGTCATATTCATCTTTCAGGGCAACGGTGATTCCTTCCAAAGGCCGGGCAGTTTTGTTGCGATATCGCAATTCCGATTCTTTGGCGGCCTTCAGCGCCGATGGAAAGTGCGTGTACGTGCAGGCATTGACCAGGGGTTCAACCTCTTCAAAGCGTTTGATCTGGGCTTCCAGAACATCAACTGGGGAGAGCTCGAGGTTGCTGAAACGCCTGAGAAGCTCCCCCGTTGATATGTAAATCAAGAGTGTCGACGGCTTTGAATGGCTGCCCTTCGATGCTGCAACAACATTGGGTTGTGCATAGGCATGTGAACGCAGGGCTGCCATGCCACCAGTGCCAGCGCTGGCGGCAATGAGTTGCAGGACCTGTCGTCGGCTCAGGGGCATCGCCATGGCTTCATCGATCTCTGGATCCTGATGTCTGTCGCGACTGTTGGCAGGCTTTGTCATCTCGCCGACATGCACCTTGCATTTGAGCGGGCGCCAGGCCATTGGAGAGACATCAGCTTGACGTTCAGCCGCTAAAAAGCGTTATGGAGAGGATGCACAGCAGGGTCATCACTATGAATCCCGGGGTTAGGGAAAAAATTGTTTGTTGCCAGCAGAGGTGACTGGTTGTCCATGCTTCTCGCAATGCATGGATGACCTCGAAAGCAAAGATGGCGAGCAAGGTGATCGGAATGATTCGCCTCCCTGCTGATGGGCATCATCCTTTTCACGCTTTGGTTGTATTGAGTATTGTAATTATTATTCTGAAGCTTGTTTTAAGGCAGTTGCTTCTCGTTTAAGCTGCCAAAGTTTTGCGATTTTTCTTTTGACTGCTTCTGCGGAACCGCGGGCCACGCTGAACGCGGCCTGGACTGACACCCTGGCCCACGTGCCAACGCTTCTTCTGACCTGGCTGTGCGCGATCGTCGTCTATGTCGTCACCGTCTTGATCGGCTTCGTGATCAGCCTTGTTTTTGGTGCAGTTGGTGACGGGTCCGAGTCTGCGGAGTTGATTGGAGCATTCGTCAGCAGTTTCGCTCAGCTGCCTTTTCTGATTGTTCAAAATCTGATCGGTGTCATGTTCACCGCCATCCCTGCAGTCTTTTATTCAAAGGGTCAGGTGGTGTCGTTCTCGGATGCTTATGCGCTTTTGATGAAGCGACTTGGTCGGTATGTGCTGGCTGGTGTTCTTTATTCTGTGGTTGCAACAGTGGGATTCGTTCTCTGTGTGGTTCCCGGAATTGCTGTCGTCACGGTGTTGCCCATTTATGTGAATAAGGTTTTCACGACTGATGATGATGTGATCACCTGCTTTACATCTTCGTTCTCGGCTGCATTCGGTTCGCAGAAGGGGTGGGGGTTTGTTGGTATTCAGGCGCTTTCGATTGTGCTTGCAATCGTAACCTGTGGTTTCTGCTTGGTTGGTTTGATTGTTTATGTGCCAGTGGTCACCTTTTTCTTGCAGAAATACATCGTGGTGAATGGTTTGGTGCGGCGAGCTGCAGCCTGAGTTGAGTCGCCCCTGGTGTGTTCATCGCATCAGGGGTTTTTGATGGGCGATGGCCTGGTTAAGCGGCCGGGAAGTTCCACACACCTTCAGTGGGGATGGCATAGGTGAGCACCACTCTGAGCAGCCAATAGCTGAACAGTGCCGAGGCGCCGATGGGGATCCAGGCCAGGGAGAGGTCTCTGGGAAACAGGCGTTTGGTGCGCAGCGACTGGATGCTCCAGGCCACAGCCAGGGCTGCGGTGAGCGGACCGAAGGCATGCAGCTCGATGGATCCACTCAGGTTGCCCGTCAGGGCGGCCGCTGTTGCGCGGGTGAGAAAGCAGCCAGGGCAGGGAACGCCGGTGAGAGCACGGAACGGGCAGGAAAGACCTGGGATCCCGGGGTGCAATCCCTTCACCACCAGGTAACTGGTGGCAGCAGTCGGCACCAGATAACCAGCGTGTCTGAGCCGTCTGAGCCAGGTGTTCATGCCGTGGATGGATCAGCGATCAACCGAGCCCATGATCACGTCAATGGAGCCCAGAATGGCCATGATGTCGGCCACCTTGTGGCCCTTGAGGATGTGGGGAAGGATCTGCAGGTTGTTGCTGTCGGCAGCGCGGATCTTGAAGCGCCAAGGGGTGACATCGTTGTTGCCCTGGATGAACACGCCGATCTCGCCTTTCCCGGATTCCAGTCGGGTGTAGAGCTCGCCGTCGGGAATCTTGAACGTGGGGGCAACTTTTTTGGCCACGTATTGGTAATCGAAACCGGCAAATTCGCTTTTCTTGCCTTCTGCCATGCGTTTGGCATCGAGATTCTCGGTGGGGCCGCCAGGAATCATGTCGCAGGCCTGACGCAGAATCTTGAGTGACTGACGCATCTCTTCGATGCGAACGCGGTAGCGGGCAAAGCAGTCGCCCTCTTTTTCCCACGCCACACGCCAATCGAAGTCGTCGTAGCACTCGTAATGATCCACTTTGCGTAGATCCCAGGGCACGCCGGACGCACGAAGCATGGGACCCGACAGGCTCCAGTTGATCGCCTCATCTCGGCTGATCGTGCCCAACCCTTCGATCCGGCGGCGGAAGATCGGGTTGTTGGTGATCAGCTTTTCGTACTCGTCGATCTTGGGCCCGAACCAATCACAGAAGTCGCGGCATTTCTCAAGCCAGCCGAAGGGCAGGTCGGCGGCGACGCCGCCGATGCGGAAATAGTTGTTGTTGATCAGGCGCTGACCTGTGGCGGCCTCCCACAGGTCGTAGATCATTTCCCGTTCCCGGAAGATGTAAAAGAACGGTGTCTGGGCTCCCACATCCGCCAGGAAAGGGCCAAGCCAGAGCAGGTGGTTGGCAATGCGGTTCAGCTCCAGCATCAGCACGCGGATGTAGCTGGCGCGCTTCGGCACTGGAATATCGGCCAGTCGCTCAGGGGCATTGACGACGATCGCCTCGTAAAACATGCCCGCCGCGTAGTCCATGCGGCTCACATAGGGCACGAACATCACGTTCGTGCGGTTCTCTGCGATCTTCTCCATGCCGCGGTGGAGATAGCCGATCACCGGCTCGCAATCCACCACGTCTTCACCGTCGAGGGTCACCACCAGCCGCAACACCCCATGCATCGAGGGGTGGTGGGGGCCGAAGTTGACCACCATCGGCTCCGTGCGCGTTTCGAGCTGCGTCATGGGGCCGTGGCATTGCATTCGCTTCGGGATCTTAGGAAGGACCCATGCCCGATCAGCCTCAACCCACCACAGATGACTTCGTTCATGTGCCGGTGCTGGCGGAGCCGTTGCTGACAGCCCTGGCGGAGAGCCCCGATTCCCCCTGGCAGAACGGCACCTTGATCGACGCGACCCTAGGGGGTGCGGGACACAGCGCCTTGCTGCTGGATCGTTATCCCGGGATGCAGCTGATCGGTCTTGATCAAGATCCCACCGCTCGGCTGGCGGCAGCACAACGGCTGCAGCGCTTTGCTGACCGGGCTCGCATCGTGGCCACGAATTTCGCGCTGTTTCAGCCGGAACAGCCGGTGGATCTGGTGCTCGCCGATCTGGGTGTCAGCAGTCCTCAGCTGGATGTAGCAGCGCGGGGGTTCAGTTTTCGCCTGGATGGTCCCCTGGACATGCGCATGAATCCGCAGGGGGGTGGGGAAACCGCTGCAGAGCTGATCGATCGACTTGAGGAGTCGGCGTTGGCTGATCTGATCTATGCCTACGGCGAGGAGCGGCTGTCGCGGCGGATCGCCCGTCGGCTCAAGGCGGATCTCGAGCAGAACGGGGCCTACAGCGGCACGGCTGCCCTGGCCTATGCCGTGGCTGGTTGTTATCCCCCCAAGGCACGTCGCGGCCGTATTCATCCCGCCACGCGCACATTTCAGGCTCTGCGCATCGCCGTCAACGACGAACTGGGGGTCCTGGATCGCCTGCTTCAGCAGGCTCCGGATTGGCTGAATCCCGGTGGTGTGCTGGCGATCATCAGCTTCCATTCCCTCGAAGACCGGCGCGTGAAGACCGCGTTTCTCCAAGACGAACGCCTGCAGCGGATCACCCGGAAGCCGTTGCAGGCCGAGGAGGCGGAGCAAGAGGCGAATCCCCGCAGCCGCAGCGCCAAGCTGCGGTTGGCACGCCGTCGCGGCGGCGATTGATTCACCGCTTCAGCGTCCTGAGCGCAACCGTTGAACCACCTCGCTGAGCCCGGAGATCGCCTGCTCGATGTCGTCGGCGGTGGTGGTGCGGCCAAGGCTCAGACGGAGGGATGCACTGGCTTCCTCGCGGCTGCGGCCGATCGCCCGGAGCACATGGGAGGGTTGGCCGGCACTGCAGGCGGAGCCACTGCTGCACTGCAGTGTGGAGCGCAGCCTCTGGTGCAGTGCGGCGCCGTTCACGTCGGCAATGGTGATATTGAGGTTGTGCGGCAGGCGCGGGGTGAGGGCCCCATTCAGCGTCAGTCCCGGCAGAGCGCTCTGCAGGCCCAGCCACAAGCGATCGCGCAGGCGCTGCAGCTGCGGGGCGGTGGTCTGTTGGTGCTCCACGGCCAGTTCAGCGGCGCGGGCCAGCCCAATGATCAACGGCACCGGCAGGGTGCCGGGGCGCAGGCCCTGTTCCTGGCGGCCCCCGAACTGGAGGGGTTGGATGGCCAGGTCCTTCCTCAGCACCAGGGCGCCGATGCCCTTCGGGCCGTAGAGCTTGTGGCCGCTGATGCTGGCGAGATCCAGTGGAAGGCAGTCGGCCTTGAAGGGGATGTGTCCGAAGGCCTGGGCGGCGTCGCTGTGCAGGGTCACCCCCCGATCCCTGCAGACAGCGCCGATCTGCGCCAGCGGCTGCAGAACGCCGATCTCATTGTTGGCCGCCATCACGCTCACCAGCAACGTGTCGGGTTGGAACGCGTCCTCGAGTTCCCCCACGTCGATCAGGCCATCACGCGATGGGTTCAGCAGGGTGAGTCGAAATCCTTCGCGGCGCAGTTGCTGCAGTGGATCGAGCACCGCATGGTGTTCGGTGCTGATGCTGATCACATGGCCTGGACGCCCCTTGTGTTCAGCCATGGCCCTGGCATGGCCGAGCAAGGCCAGATTGTTGGCTTCCGTGGCGCCACTGGTGAAGATCAACTGGTCCGCCGCGACCCCGAGGCAGGCGGCGAGTCGGTCGCGGGCATCACTCACCGCCGCAGAGGCCGTGAGGCCGAGCCGGTGCTGCCGGCTGGAGGGGTTCCCCCACTGCAACCGCCACCAGGGCTCCATCGCTGCGATCACCTCCTCCGCACAGGGGGTTGTGGCCTGGAAGTCGAGGGCCAGGGGGCCGGCGCGCCTGGCGTGCCCATGGGCGGACTTTGGCAGCATGGTCAGACTTCAGCTCCCGACGTGATGCAGGCTGCACAACGCTTCCTCAGTCTGCTGCTTCTTTCGGCAGGTGTGCTCTCGGCGCAGGCTGCTGCCGCCATGGATCGCACTGAATTGCTCAACCAGATGAAGCGCATGCGTCCCCAGTCGATGGCGATCCTGGAGACCCGCCAGGTGGATGGTGGTACGTACACCCTCGGCTTGTTTGCTCTGTCAGGCGATCAGGCGGATCCGGACCTACGCCGTTACAAACTCTGGAAGGAATACCCCGCCGATCTGGTGGTGCCCACCGAGTCGGTGAACTGCAGCACGGAGGGTCCCCTGCGCGCGACCCGGGATGACCGGGCGATTTACGTGCGGCGTCTGAATCCAGGCGGGACGGTCACGGCGGCCAATCGGGAAGATCATCTGGTGTGGTGGGCTGCCTGTGCACCGGATCAGGCGGGTGTTGACCCCGCCACGTTGAAGGCCAAAGCGCTGGAGCTCGGCTATTCGACCCTTTTGACGGAGTCAACGGAAATCCTGCGCTTGCCCTGACGGACACCACTCCTAGATTCCGTTCAGATCGCGACAGGGCCATGACTTCCACCCCACCTGTGGATGCAGACCCCAACTCCGCTGCCGACGCGAGCCATCCGGCACCTCGGCTGCTGCTCGTCGACGATGAGCCAGGTCTGCGCACGGCGGTGCAGGCCTATCTCGAAGACGAAGGGTTTCAGGTGACCACGGCGGTGGATGGGCTGGATGGCTGGGAAAAGGCTCAGCAGCAGATGCCCGATCTGGTGATCAGCGACGTGATGATGCCCCGCTGCGATGGCTACGGGTTGCTTGAGAAGTTGCGGGCGGATGAACGCCTCGGGGGCACCCCGGTGATCTTTCTCACCGCCAAGGGCATGACGGCCGATCGCACCCAGGGCTATCTCGCCGGGGTCGACGATTACATCCCCAAACCCTTTGACCCCGATGAGCTGGTGGCTCGGGTGCGCAATGTGGTGCGCCGCCAGGATCGCCTGCTCACCGAAGCCGCCCGTTTTGCGGATGCTGATGTGGGACAGATGGCCCGCCAGATCAGTGAGATCCGTTCGATGCTGTCGGGCAGTGGCGACGCGGCCGCCGCGCCGGACACCCCTCAGCTCAGTTTCACGCCGCGGGAAGCGAGTGTGCTTCAGCTGGTGGCGGAAGGGTTGATGAACAAGGAAATCGCCCGCCAGCTGGAAACCTCCATCCGCAACGTGGAGAAATACGTGAGCCGCCTGTTCATCAAGACCGGCACCTCCAGCCGCACGGAATTGGTGCGGTTTGCCTTGCAGCATCATCTGGTGGAGTAACGATGGCGCCGATGGATGCGGTGCCAGCCGGATGGCGTCCGGCGGCCTTCAACCAGGGCTGGACCTATCACGATCAGATCCGCGCCGATGAGGGGGGCCAGTGGCTCACGCAGCTGATGAGTCGCCGCCATCCCCATTCCACTGCGGCGCAATGGCAACAGCGTTTGGAGGCTGGCCAGCTGCTGCGTAACGGCCTCCGCTTGGGCGGTGATGTGCAGCTCGCGCGCGGTGATCGCATCAGCTGGGAGCGTCCCCCATGGCGCGAGGCAGCCGTACCGGATCGGTGGCAGGTGATCCTGGATGATGGCGACCTGTTGGTGCTCAACAAACCCTCAGGACTGCCGGTGATGCCAGGTGGTGGCTTTCTTCAGCACACCCTCGCGTCTCTGCTGGAGCAGCGCAGCCGGGCGGCGGGAGAGGGGCAGGCTCCAAAGCCGATTCATCGTCTTGGTCGCTTCACCTCGGGGTTGCAGGTGTGCGCGCGGCGTCCACAGACTCGCGCTCGTCTGTCCCGTGCGTTCACCCCTGCGGGCGGGTGCAGCAAGCTTTATCAGGCCTGGAGCCATCGCGTTGAGGCGTTGGTGTCGGGACGCCCCCTTGTGGTGCAGACCGATGTCGTGGAACGGTCCCATCCTTTGCTCGGGTGGATCTGGGGGCCGGAACCCGCCGGGGACGAGCCGGTGCGACGACGGCTCACGGCTCGCTCGGAGCTCAGCCTGTTGTCCCGCCGTTCCCATGGGGATCTCCTCCAGGTGGCGATCACCACCGGTCGTCCCCATCAGATCCGCATCCATCTCGCCCAGTTGGGCTGTCCACTGCTGAGCGATCCGCTGTATCGCGCTGACCGGGGGCTGCAGCCGCAGGCCACGCCAGGTGACGGTGGCTACCACTTGCATGCCTGGCGGTTGCAGGGACTGCCTGGACCGGGCGATCGCACCTTGCGGCTGGAAGCCCCGCCCCCTGACGCCTTTGGTCGGCGGTTAGGAGGCTGACGTCCGCAGGGCCGCAAGCACCAGCGCCAGGGTGAGACCGCTGAGCCCGCAGCTGCCCAGCGTCCAGCGCCTCTGCCAGCGACGCAGGCTGCTGCTGAAGGCTTCCTCGCTGCCCCGTTTGACCACAAACAGTCCGCTGCTCGGCGGGGCTTCCAATTGCAGGGAACCACCTGCATCACTGCAGCTGGCCACCACGAAGACCTGGCTTTGAGGGCGAAGGATCGCCTCTTCGCGGCGAATGCCGATCACGCGCCTGCCATGGCTGCCGTTGTGGTTCGGGGGGTTTACCTCAGACAACACGGTTTCCAGATCCAGGTCCGCTCCTTGGGGATTCACGCTGATGCCCTGGTTCCCCTGCTCGAGCTCGAAGCGACAGTGCTGCTGATCACGATTGAGCACTTCGTCGCGGCGTTCCCAGGTCCATTCCGTTTGTTGCTCGCCATCGCTGTCGGTTGTGGTGGTTTGCTTCTGCACCTCCACCAGTGCAGTGGTTGTGGCGCAGAACGCCACGCAGCTCTGGCCTGTCCAGGGCGAGGTGAGGGGGGCTCCACAACGGATGGTGCCGCTCAGCTTCACCACATCTCGGAAGGCTCCAGCCCCCAGCTCGTTCACGACCGTTGCGTGAACATCGATCAACGCGTTCACGCTTGTCGCCCTGGCCTGGAGCAGCTGGGAGAGCTTGCGGGCCTGCTGGCGCCGTCCCAGGCCACAGCCCACGGCTGCCAAGGCGCTCACCAGAGCTGCAATCCACCATCCCATCGCTCAGAACGCCTCGACGTCACCTCAAGCTTTTCAGGTTGTTCGGTCTTGGCTCGGGCCTGCGCTTTTCCTCCCCTTGTTCTTCCTCCGTCGGCTGCCTAGAACAAATCCAAGCCTGGTTCGCTGCTCATCTCCATGCCTGATTCAGCCCCGGCTTGGCTGCTTCACCTGCGGCGATGGCAAGACGCGGGTCTGCTTGATGACGCTGTGGCCACGTCAATCGTGGCCTGGGAACAGCAGCACTGTGAGGGCCCTTCGGCTGAACCACAGCCTGCGCTGACCTGGCCAGTGCGGCTGTTGGTTCTGGTGGGCGCCCTGCTTCTTGCCGCCGGCGTGCTGTTGTTTGTCGCGGCCCATTGGGATCAGCTGTCACCCCTCAGTCGCTTTGGCCTGGTCTGGCTGTGCACCGTGGCGATGCATCTCGGAGGCCACTGGTTTTCTCGGCGTCTGCCGGTGATGTCCAAGGGCCTGCATGCGGTCGGGACCGTCAGCCTCGGGGCGGGAGTGTTCCTCTGCGCGCAGATTTTTCACCTCGAGGTCAGCTGGTCGCTCCGTTGGGGTCTGTTGCTGTGGTCACTGGCGGCGGCGGCCGGCTGGTGGCTGCTGCGTCAGGGGCCGCAGCTGGTGCTGCTCAGTTTGCTGTTGCCCGGATGGCTGGGGGTGCTGCTGGCCCTGGAGCTGGAGCGGTTTGATCCGGCGTTGAACACCTCGGTGTGGTTGCCTTGGTTGGTGGGCAGTGTGCTGTTGGCCCTCACCTATTTCACGGCGCCCATGCGACCTGTGGCCAGCCCCTCCCAGCGCGTGTTGCTGTGGGTGGGCGGTCTTCTGTTGCCTCCGGGACTGATCCTGTTGTTGTTCACGGCGTCCTCCACAGCGCCACTGCCATGGCCGACCGGCTGGCCCATGCTGCTGGCCTGGGGGCTCATGCTGGGTCTGCCCATGCTGCTGGCCTGGCTGTTGCGCCGCCATCGCGCCTGGCCGTTGGCCCTGGCACTGGTGTGGATTCTCGTGGCCCTGCAGGTGCAGGGGCCGACGCTCACAGCACTCTTTTTTCTGTGGTGGGGGCTTGGTGCCATCGGTCTGATGGCGTGGGGAACGGTCGAAGCCCGTGCCGAAAGGATCAATGCCGGCACGGCCTTGTTCGCCATCACCTTGATCGGCTTTTACATCGCTGAAGTGATGGGTCGCCTGGAGCGCTCGTTGAGCCTGCTCGGGTTGGGGTTGTTGTTTCTGGCGGGGGGATGGGGGTTGAACCGTCTGCGTCGATCGCTTCTGCCCGTTCGGGAGGTCAGGCCCCAATGATCAGGTGGCGTTCAGGGGTGTGTCTGGCGCTGCTCCAAGGCGCCCTGCTCGTGTCGGTTGGGTTGGGCTTCTGGATGGAGCGCCTCACCTCACCGCGGCTCTGGGCCCTGGTGCAACCGGTGGATCCCAATCTGCCGATTCGTGGGCGCTATGTAAGCCTGCGTTTGCTGGTGCCACTGTTGGGAGCCGAGGCGCCTGCCTCCGCAACACAGTCCCCGCCGAAGACGGTCATCCTGCAGGCGCAGGATGACCGGCTGGTGGCTCGAGACCGTGGGGAGGGGGAGCGGTATCCCGCCCAGTTGGTCCATCGGGATGGCCAGGTCCTGGTGAGGTTGACGGAGCCTCTGGCCCTGTTCATTCCGCCCGATGTGAAGGATCCGTCACGCCGTCCGTCGACGGATCCGCTCTGGGTTGAGGTGACGTTGCCTCGGCATGGTCCGCCCCGTCCGATTCAGCTGGGTGTGCTCCGTGAAGGTCGGGTTCAGCCGATGAGTTTGCGTTGAGCCTCAGGCCTTGCGGAACTCGATCAGACGGGAGAAATAGAAGGGGGCCTGGTTGAGGCTGCGGCGCACCAGCTTGAAGCCGCAGGCTTCGGCCGCCGCCACGATGCCTGCTTCCTTCAGGGTGTAGGCCCGGGTGGTTTTGCTCGGTCCGGGGAAGAGCTGGCCGATGCCTTTGAGCAGGGCCAGCAGCGGGGTGTAGGGGGCGAAGCTCACAATCAGGCGCTCTTCACTGAGGCGGCACAGGTGCTTCACCATCTCCTCGGCTGGTTCCTGGGGGTAGTGGATGAACACGTCCAGGCAGCAGACGGTGTGGAAGGAGCCGCTGATGCTCTCCAGGTCGGAGGCGCTGAAGCTGAGCTTGCCCATGTCGAGGCCGGCCTCGCGCGCCCGGCGGTCCGCTTCCTGGGCCATGGCTTCGGAGATGTCGCTGGCGGTGATTGATCCGGCGCCCATCGCGGCCAGGGGCAGGCTGAGGCTGCCCACGCCGCAGCCTGCGTCGCAGAAGCTCACATCCCTGAGTTCGCCGCTGTCCTGGATCCAGCTCAGCACTTCATCCACGGTTTTCTGATGGCCGATGCGGATGTTGCGCTGCACCTTGTTGACATCGTCGGATTCGCTGTAGATCCGATTCCAGCGATCAAAGCCGGTGGTTTCGAAGTAGCCCTTCACCTCCTGCTTTTCGGTCTGCTTGTCGTTCAGCAGCTGCTCGGGAGCCATGGGAAGGGGTGGAGTGAATCGGCAAGGGATCCTAGGCAGCGTGCCGCCAATGGAGCCGGCAGGCGTCTGCGCTCCAGTGCCAGCGCAGCAACCCGTGCAGAGGCTGCCCGATCAGGGTGGTCAGCGGATCGAACTCTGCGCCATTGGCCAGCAGCTGTCGGGGCGCCACCGTCGCGGCCCAGATCGAGGCCTCGGGCTGTTGTCCCCAGCCCGCCAGGCGGGAGGCTCCCTCCAGGAGTGGCAGGGTGACTCCCGCCAGCGTGCCGTCTTCGAGCCTGCAGGTGCCCTGCTCAACCAGAAGCATCCGGTCATCCCAGCGATGCGGTCCATCGGCGAGCCCGTACGGCGCCAGGGCATCACTCACCAGCACCAATTGATCGCCCGCCAGTTGTTGCAGGAGCACGGCCATGGTGGGGTGCACATGCACGCCATCGGCAATCAATCCCAGGGCGATCGTGCCCCTCCGGCAAGCCTCCCCCACCGGCCCAGGGGCACGGTGATGCAGGCCTGGCATGGCGTTGAAGGCGTGGGTCAGCATTCCGACGCCGTCGTCGAAGGCGTTGCCGGCTTGATCGGCAGTGGCGGTGCTGTGGCCGAGGGCCACTTGGATCCGGAGATCCCGCAAGCGCTTGATCACGGCGTCGGCACCGTTCAGCTCCGGTGCCAGCGTCACCAGGGCGATCTCCGTCTCAAAACCGTTGATCCGTTCAGCCAGAGCCGCCGGACTGGGGGCGCAGAGATGCTCAGACGGATGGGCGCCTCGGCGGGCTTCCGCCAGGAAAGGCCCTTCCAGGTGGGCTCCCAGCAAGCGGCAGCGCCCAGGACGATGATGAGTTCTGGCATCCCGCAGAACGGCGAGAGCTTGGCGCAACGGTCCGACACCGCAGGTCACCAGGGTGGGGCTGATGGCTTCCACGCCGTCCTGCCACAGTCGATCCAGCAGGTTCAGAAGCCCTGGCAGGTCATCGCTGGTGAGTTCGGGAAAGGCCAGCCCGAGCCCACCGTTGATCTGCAGATCGATCCCCATCGGACTGAGCCAGTCCTGTTGCCAATCGTCTGTCGCCGCTGGGCTGTCGCCCATCGGTTTAATGGCCGCGATGCGCTGCTGGTGATCGAGGTCGATGCACCAGAGGGCCGACGTGTTGCGGTCGCCTCCATCGGGCCGACGGGGCAGGCGGACGTTGGTGATCCGTCGCATGGCAGAGGCCGGTGAAGGCGGTCATACGGGACGATGACAGTCTCGCCAGTCCGCTCTTCCTCTGTCAGTCCCGTGACGTCTTCTTCCTCACCCGCCCCTGCCGTTCAGCCCCGGGTGGCGGTGATCATGGGCAGTGATTCCGACCTTCCCACCCTTCATCCTGCGGTGAAGGCCCTTGAGGACCTTGGTGTGGGCGTGGAGGTGAGGGTGCTGTCGGCCCACCGCACGCCCCTGGAGATGGTGGCGTTTGCCCAGCAGGCCCGTGACCAGGGCTTTGGGGTGGTCGTTGCCGGTGCCGGTGGTGCGGCCCATTTGCCCGGCATGGTGGCGGCCCTCACCACGCTGCCGGTGATCGGTGTGCCGGTGCAGAGCAGGGCCCTCTCCGGGGTGGACTCCTTGCATTCGATCGTGCAGATGCCGGGCGGCATTCCCGTGGCCACGGTGGCCATCGGTGGAGGCCTCAATGCCGGGTTGCTGGCTGCCCAGATTCTGGCCGTGACCGATGCCGAGCTCAGTGCCCGGCTGCAGGCTTATCGGCAGACCCTCCATGACTCCGTGGTGGCCAAGGACGAGCGGCTGAAGCACCTCGGCGCCAGCGCCTACCTCGACGCCATGCCTGGCCATTGATCCCACAGGCCTTGAAGGCCTGAGCACAATGGGGCGAACGTGTCCGTCGCCATGCCCTGGCCTGTCTGGCTGCGCTGGTCTCTCGCTCTGCCGTTGGTCACGCTCAATCTCTATGCGTGCCGGCAGTTGCTGCTGCCCCTCGCGCCCTTCCCGGGGTTGTTCCTCACGGCGGCCCTGATTGCCTTCCTGCTCGATCTCCCCATCCGTTGGCTGATGGCCAAGGGCTTACCGCGCTGGTTGGCGATTCTTCTGGTGACTCTGGTCACCGTGGGATCCCTGGTCGTGGCGGGCATCACCCTGCTGCCACTGCTGATCAACCAGTTGGCCCAGTTGATCAATGCTCTGCCTGGCTGGCTTGTGGAGGCAGACGCCTGGATCAATCGTTTGCAGGACTGGTCGGCGCACCGGGGATTGCCGAGCGATTTCGGTGATCTCAGCAGTGATCTGATCTCCCGGCTCAGCCGCGTGGCCAGTCAGTTCAGTCAGCGCCTGCTCAGCATCCTCGGCACCACTTTGAGCACCACGATCAACATCGTGATCGTGCTTGTGCTTGCGGTGTTTTTTCTCATCGGCGGCGAGGCAATCACCGCCGGCCTGGTGCGTTGGCTGCCTGATGGCTGGCGGGCGCTGGTGGTCACCACGATCACGCGCACGTTTCGGGGCTACTTCGCTGGCCAGGTGCTCTTAGCCCTCATCCTCAGTGTGGGTCAGATCGCCGTGTTCACGTTGCTGGGGATTCCCTATGGGGTGTTGTTCGCTGTGTTGATCGGGTTCACCACCTTGGTGCCCTATGCCAGCGCCCTCACGATCGTTGCGGTGAGTGCGCTGCTGGCTGTCCAGGATCCACGCACAGGTCTGGAGATTCTGGCGGCGGCCATCGGGGTCGGACAGATCGTCGACCAGGTGATCCAGCCGAACCTGATGGGCAACCTGCTGGGCTTGCAGCCCGCCTGGTTGCTGATCGTTCTGCCCCTCGGCGCCAGGGCCGGAGATTTGTTTGGGTTCGGATCGCTGCTCGGCTTGCTGCTGGCCGTCCCGGCGGCCAGCTGCATCAAGACCTTTGCGGATGCCTGGCAGCAGGGCTCCATCAGCCCTGAGCCGGAATGAGCCCCCGCTCGATCAGGGCCTTCACCACCTGCTCCACGCAGGTCTCCAGGTTTGCCGCGCCTGTGTCAACGGCGAGTTCCGGGGACTCAGGTGCCTCGTAGGGACTGGAAATGCCGGTGAATTCCTTGATCTCACCCGCCCGGGCTTTGGCATAGAGCCCTTTGGTGTCGCGCTCTTCGCACACGCTCAGGTCGGCGGCACAGAAGATCTCGATGAAATCGCCGTCCTCGACCAGGGCCCGGGCTTTGTCGCGGTCGGCCCGGAAAGGCGACACGAACGCGGTGAGCACGATCGCGCCGGAATCGAGGAAAAGCTTCGCCACTTCGCCGATGCGGCGAATGTTTTCCTCCCGGTCCGCATCGGAGAAGCCGAGGTCTTTGCACAGGCCGTGGCGAATGTTGTCGCCATCCAGCACGTAGGTGGCCAGCCCCCGTTCGAACAGGGCCTGGTTCACCGCATTGGCCAGGGTGCTTTTGCCGGCCCCACTCAGGCCTGTGAACCAGAGTATGGCGCTGCGATGGCCCCGTTGCTCCGCCCGGGCGGCTCGATCCACAGAGGCGTGGTGCCAGGCGATGTTGGTGGATGCGCCCTGGTCGGTGAGCTGGCCGTAGGTGGGCGAGGCAGGCATGGGCGGGGGCGAATCGGCTCGCCATTCTCCCTCAGCCGCCGGCGCGCTTGGGTCGATAGCCCTCGTTGCTCAGCAGTTCCAGCACCAGATCCACCTGATCCCCCTGCAGCTCCACCACGCCGTCCTTGGCGGTGCCGCCGCTGCCGATGCGGCTCTTCAGCTTCTTCAGCAGTGTTTTGAAGCCTGGGGCATCCAGTTCCAGCCCACGTATCACCGTGACGGTCTTACCGCCCCGTCCGCCGCGGGTGGGCTGGACCCGCACCTGCTGTTGCGCTTTCGGGGTCGGCTCCGCCGTTGGCCCGTTGGGGCGCTTCAGACTGTCGGCACTGCTGAATTCCTGCCAGCCTCCCTTCGACATTGCCATCCCCAGCGATTCCTTCCATCCTGCCGTTTCCGCGATGACTGCCCCCGTCACAGCTCCTCAGTGGGCCGATTCCAGCCAGGGCCTCGGGCGCTGGATTGAACGCCTGATCGGTGTTGGGCTGCTGCGCAAGCCCCTGTTTTTCCAGGCTCGCCAGCTGATCATCCGCACAGCGGAACGCAACGGCATCCCCTGGCGTCAGCGCCGGTCGGAGTTGCAGCAGGCTGCAGCGCCCCTGCTGGCCTCCAGCACCAGCCCCGGCGTCAAGCCTCCCGATTACTACCGCGTGCGCTTTCACGCCTACGAGCAGGGCAACCTCTGCTGGCAGGCCGCAGCGGAGGCCGAACAGGCCACCGCTGCGATGGCACTGCGCGTCTGGCCAGATGAAAGGCTCACTCCCGAGGTGGCCCAGCAGCGCCTTCGGGATGCCATCCATGCTGCGGTGGAGCCCCTTCTGAACGGACCGGTGCATCAGGTGCTGGATCTGGGCTGTTCGGTGGGTGTGAGCACCCAGGCCCTGGCGCATTGGTTGCAGGCCCGGGCTGCGGCTCGAGGTGAGGCGTCTCCGCGCGTGGTGGGGCTCGATCTGTCTCCCGACATGCTGGCGGTCGCACGGGTGCGGGATCCCCAAGGCCTGGTGGCTGAATGGCGTCATGGTGCTGCGGAGCACACCGGGTTTGACGCAGGCTTGTTCGATCTGATCAGCCTTCAGTTTGTTTGCCATGAGTTGCCCCAGACCGCCACGCAGGCGGTGCTGGCAGAGGCGGCCCGACTGCTGCGGCCCGGTGGTGTTCTGGTGATGGTGGATCAGGATCCGGCGTCCTCGGTGCTCCAGACACTGCCGGCGCCGGTGGCCACCTTGCTCAAGAGCACCGAGCCCTACATCGAGGAGTATTTCGCTTTGCCGATGGAGGAGACCCTGGTGTCTGCCGGTTTCCATGGCCTGCAGGTGAGTGCCTGTGATCCGCGGCATCGTGTGATCGTCTGCTTACGCTGACCCAACGCTTCAGCGGCCGTAGACGCGGTCAGTTGCTCTGTGACCAGCACCCTGCCTTCCCAGCCCACCGATGCAGATCTGGCCGTCAGCGCCAGGCCCACCGATCGCGGTCGCTTCGGCCGGTATGGCGGTCAGTACGTGCCGGAAACACTGATGCCAGCTCTGGCCGAACTGGAAACCGCCGCCGCCGAGGCCTGGAATGATCCGGCCTTCACCGATGAATTGGATCGGTTGCTGCGTGATTACGTCGGCCGTGCCACGCCGTTGTACGAGGCTGAACGTCTGACGGCCCACTACCGCCGTGCCGATGGCGGTCCCCGCATCTGGCTCAAACGGGAAGACCTCAATCACACCGGTGCCCACAAGATCAACAACGCCCTGGGCCAGGCTCTGCTCGCCTTGCGTATGGGTAAGAAGCGTGTGATCGCGGAGACCGGTGCCGGCCAGCATGGGGTGGCAACGGCGACGGTGTGTGCCCGTTTCGGCCTCGAGTGCGTGGTGTACATGGGCGCTGAAGACATGCGCCGTCAGGCCCTGAATGTGTTCCGGATGCGTTTGCTGGGGGCCACCGTTCAACCCGTCACCGCAGGCACCGCAACACTCAAGGACGCCACCAGCGAAGCCATTCGTGACTGGGTCACCAATGTGGAGACCACGCACTACATCCTCGGCTCCGTTGCGGGTCCGCACCCTTACCCAATGTTGGTGCGTGATTTTCACGCTGTGATTGGTCAGGAGGCCAAGCGTCAGTGTCAGGAAGCCTTTGGTCGTCTACCTGACGTGCTGGTGGCCTGCGTGGGTGGTGGGTCCAATGCCATGGGTCTGTTCCACCCCTTTGTGCAAGACAAGAGCGTGCGTCTGATCGGAGTGGAGGCTGCCGGTGATGGTGTCGCCACAGGACGACACGCCGCCACGATCACCGAAGGGCGTGTGGGTGTCCTGCACGGTGCCATGAGTCTTTTGTTGCAGGACGGCGACGGGCAGGTTCAGGAAGCGCACTCGATCAGTGCTGGTCTGGATTACCCCGGCGTCGGCCCTGAGCACAGCTACCTTCGCGAGATCGGCCGTGCCGAATACGGGGCTGTCACCGACGCTGAGGCGCTCACAGCGCTGCAGTTGGTCAGTCAGCTGGAGGGCATCATTCCTGCGCTGGAAACCGCCCATGCCTTCGCTTGGCTGGAGACGCTCTGTCCGACCCTGCCGGACGGTACGGAAGTGGTGCTCAATTGCAGTGGCCGCGGCGACAAGGATGTGAACACCGTGGCGGAGAAGCTGGGTCATCAGCTTTGAAGGCGCTGGCTTCGCCAGGGTCAGAGGTGACGGCAGCGCTCTGATTCAGTTCAGGAGGCAATCGAGATGGTGGGCGGCGTTGCGCACGGCAGCAAGCGCCGTCGCGTAGGCCATCCGCATAGGCCCCACCAGCGCCACCTGGCCCACACCGTCAGCACCGCTGCGATAGGTCGCCCGCACCACGGAGCAGTGATGCAGTGCATGCTCAGGATGTTCATGGCCGATCCACACCCCGCCGCCGGGTTCTGGCCCAAGGGGCGTGAGTGCGGCTGGACTCTGATCGATCAACTCCAGCAGAGGCTGCAGCCTTGCGCTCCGACTGAATTCCGGCTCCGCCACCAGTCTTGAGACGCCATGACACAGGGCTGTGGCTTCACGGGTGGCGGTGAGTTGTTGATGGCTTTCGAGGCCATCCCGCAAGATCTGGCCACAGGCCTGCAGTTCCCGGGGCAGTTGGGACCATTGAAGGCGTCCGTTCTCGTTCTGGTTGAGCTGTCGCCGCGTCCAGGCTTCCATCGCTTCGATCTGGCGATCGTTGCCATGGGGGAGGCGCAGGTTCAGATGACTGGCTTGGCTGGAGTCCTGCACCAACATCACCAACAACCGATCGTCGCTGCGCACGAGGCGAATGGTTTCCAGGCTTTGGTGCACCCGTCGTGGATGGGTGATCAGGCTCATCAGTCCTGTGAAGTCCGTCAGTCGACGGGCCATCTGCTGCAGAAAGTCGTCGAGGGCAGCCCAGCGCAGGCTGAGGTGGGTGAGTTCCTGTTTCAGATGCCGGGCACTGGCGCCTGGCCTGGGCAGCAGGCGGTCTACGTAGTGGCGGTAACCCAGGGCACTGGGGATGCGGCCCGCAGAGGTGTGCGGCTGGGTGAGCAGTCCATGCTGTTCGAGGGCTCCCATCGCAGAGCGCACCGTTGCTGCACTGGTCTTCAGTCCGAAGCGCTGCACAAGGGTGCGACTCCCAACCGGCTCGATCGTGTCGAGGTAGTGATGCACCGTGGCGCGAAGCACCTCCTGTTGTCGGCTGGACAGGGGCTCCACACGATCCGGATCAGCCACATGAATCCTACGGCGATTCCTGTGTCAGCGAGCGCGGTCTGTTTGGCTGACGTCTAAGGCATGGGCATCGATTCAGTAGCGCGGCACGCCGGGGTCGACCTGGACGCTCCAGGCATCGATGCCGCCCTCCAGATTCCACACCGTCAGCGCGGGTTGCTGGGCCAGCAGCCAGCAGCCGAATTGCCAGCTGCGCACACCGGCATGACAGAGCACCACCACATCCCGTTCGACCTGGAAACAGCCCTCAAGGGTGTTCATCCACTGCTCAGCGCCACTGAGGGGCAGATGCAGGACGTCGTTGGGGAAGGGAGCCAGGGTCAGTTCCTGCTGTTCCCGCACATCCACCAGCAGGGGAGGGTTGTCGGTCTCCAGAAGGTGCTGAAGATCCTTGGCAGAGAGGGGCCTCGGTTGGGCGCCGGCGTCAGAGTTGGGCATCGATTCATTCTGAAGCCCGCTGGCATTGGCGCCGGGATGGACAAAGATGTGGCCCAGTGACCTGGTTGCCGGCCCATGAAGGCCCGCTCCTTTCTTCTTGCCCTTGCCGCAGCGGTGGTGCTGTTGCTCACCACCGCCGCTGGTGTGTGGTGGGCCATGGACCGTCAGAGTCCGCTGCGGCTTGCAGAGCAGCCCCTCGCGCTGCCGAGGGCTGCGCGTTTCGTGCCGCGGCAATCCGCCCTCAGCCTGCATTGGTTGATGGACCCGGCTCGTCTGCCGGCCTATGCCCAGGCGGTGGCGCCGGCGAAGCAGCGCCGCGCCGCGCGGGAGTCGGTGCAGCAACTGCGGGACGGGGCCTTTGCGTTGGCCGGTCTTGATTTCACGAACGAACTGGCGGATTGGATCGGCCCTCAGGTGAGTGTGTCGTTGCTGGAGCCCACCACTGTTGATGGGCGCCTGGGTTGGGTGCTGGCCCTGTCCAGTCGCGACCAGGACGGTGCCAAGCGCTTTCTCCAGCGTTTCTGGCAGACCCGCAGCCTGGCGGGGACAGACCTGCAGATCAGTCGCTATCGCGGTATCGGTGTGATCAGCGGCCGGGGAGCCTTGCTTGGCCGTGAGCCTCAGCCGCTGGCGACGGCACTGATCGATGACGACCTGCTGCTGCTGGCCTCCGGCCGGGGGGTGCTGGAGCAGGCCCTGGACGTCTCGCAGATCGAGGCGATGCATCAGTTGGGCGATGAGGATCTCAACAGCCGTTTGCGCAGACTCGATTCGGGAGCGGCTCTGGTGACCGCCTCGCCTCGGGCCCTGCAGACCTGGCTGGGTGTGCCGGCAGAGCTGGCGAACCATCCAGATCTTGATGGGTTGGTCGCCGCCGTCGGGTTGCAGGGCTCCGACCTGGTGCTCGATGGCATGCTGCGCTTCCGATCGCCTGTGGTGGCATCAGGCTCAGCCCGCCGTGACAGTTCCGCGGATGAGGCTCTGCTGGCATCGGCTGGGGGATCGGCCGATGTGCTGGCTGTGCTGGACAACCCTGCGGCATTGCTGGATCCCGGCAGTGAGGATCCCCAGGCCGAGTGGTTGGGACCTCTGCTCACCCGGCAGATGACGGCCCTGGCATCGCCAGCCCTGGAGGCGATCAGCACCGCCAATCACGGTCCGATGCTTTGGGAACGCCAATCTGATGGGTGGCTCCTGGGAACCCGCGCTGGTCAGCCGGGCTCCGAGGCGGTTGATGCGGTGCTCCAGGAGCGTGGCCTGGCCTCGTCGTCGCTGGAGACCGATCGCGGTCCGCTGACCGTCTGGACGCGCTTGCGGCGCAAGCGCAGCCGTGGACAGGAGTCCCTGCAGGCCGAACTGGCGGTGGCCCTGGCCAGGGAGGCAGGCCAGGAATGGTGGGGATCCAGCTTGAATGCCTTGCAGCAACGTCGCGATGAGCGAGCCCTTCAGCCCCGCCTTGAGCAGTTGAAAGCCCTGGCCGATCGTGATGCCCGTCTGCCCCAGCAGTTGGCTCTGGCGGCGGATGTCAGCCGAGAGCGGTTGGGGGGATGGCGTCCCTGGACCCTCGTTCAGACCGTCGCTGGCCGTTCGTTGCGCGAGCCGGTCAAGGGACTGGCGCTGGCGATGGGGCCGGAGGTGAGCACTGACAGCAGGCCCAGTGGTGATCAGGCTGCTCGTAGTGACACGTTGCGCCTGCGTGGCTTGCTCCAGTTCGGTTGATCTCTTTCTGCTTCGCCATGGCATTGCCGAGCCCCGGCGCGAGGGGCTCGATCACCCCTCCCGGGCGCTGACCAGCCAGGGGAAGACGCGGACCCAGGCGATGTTGGCGTGGCTTGCAGCCTCAGGCCTGGAGGTCGACCGCTTGATCTCCAGCCCCTACACCCGTGCTTTGCAGACCGCTTGGCTGGTGCACCAGGCGAGACTCTCCCCAGCTCCTGAGCTCTCGCCTCATCTGGCTCCGCGAGGCGACCTGCAGCGTCTGCTGCCGCAGTTGCAGGGGCGATGTCTGCTGGTGGGGCATGAGCCTGAACTCAGTGCCTGGGCGTCATTGCTGATCGGGGCATCCCCGGGAGGACTGCGCCTTCGCAAGGCCGGGTGCTGCCACCTGCGCCTGTCCCGTACCGGTGCTGGAGGCTCCGTGGAGGCCCAATTGGAGTGGCTGCTGCGGCCGGGGCTGCTCCGGCGCAGCGCCGATTAGGTTGCCTTGAAGATGTGGAAGGGAGCATTCAGGTGTCAGGTGAGGAGATTCGCCACGAGCGGACGGGGCTTGTCTTTCGTCCGGGCCTGGATGGAGTCCCTGCCACCCAGTCATCGATCTGTGATATCGATGGCCAACAGGGGCTGTTGTCGTATCGCGGCTATCCGCTGGAGGAGCTCGCCGCTGAAAGCACGTTTCTGGAAACGGCGTATCTGCTGATCTGGGGCGAGTTGCCGACGGCCGATCAGCTCAGGGCGTTCGAACACGAGGTGCAGATGCACCGGAGGGTGAGCTTCCGGGTGCGGGACATGATGAAGTGCTTTCCGGCAACGGGCCATCCGATGGATGCCCTGCAGTCGAGTGCTGCATCCCTGGGCCTTTTTTATTCCCGCCGGGCGATTGACGATCCCAAATACATCTACGCCGCTGTGGTGCGGCTGATCGCCAAGATCCCGACCATGGTGGCGGCCTTTCAGCTGATTCGCAAAGGTCAGGATCCGATCCAGCCCCGCGACGATCTCGCCTACTCGGCCAACTTCCTCTACATGCTCACGGAGCGGGAGCCGGATCCCTTTGCCGCCCGTATCTTCGATCGCTGCCTGATGCTCCACGCCGAGCACAGTCTCAACGCCAGCACCTTCAGTGCCCGTGTGACGGCCAGCACTCTCACCGACCCCTATGCCGTGGTGGCCTCCGCTGTGGGCACCCTGGCAGGGCCCCTGCATGGTGGTGCCAATGAGGATGTGTTGGCCATGCTCGAGGAGATCGGTACCCCTGACCAGGCGGCTGCCTATCTGGATGAGGCTGTCGCCAACAAGCGCAAGGTGATGGGATTCGGCCATCGTGAGTACCGGGTCAAGGATCCCCGCGCGGTGATCCTCCAGGCTCTGGCTGAGGAAATGTTTGACCGCTTTGGCCACGACGAGCTTTACGACGTCGCCCGCGCCCTTGAGGCCGCGGCGGAGACGCGTCTGGGCCCCAAGGGCATCTATCCCAACGTCGATTTCTATTCCGGCCTGGTGTACCGCAAGCTCGGCATCCCCCGCGATCTGTTCACGCCGGTCTTTGCCATCTCCCGGGTGGCCGGTTGGCTGGCTCACTGGCGTGAGCAGCTCGGGGCTAACCGTATTTTCAGGCCCTCGCAGATCTACACCGGCAGCAATCAGCGTCACTGGATCCCACTCAATAGCCGGATTCCGGCTGCGGGCGCCTAAGTTGCTTTGATCTCACCCGTGAATATGGTGACCCCCCTCGCCACCACAACGACGGCCTTGGTGAGCCCCGGTCTCGACCTTGAGCTCAGCTTCAGTCAGGCATTGCAGGCTTTTGGTCTGCCAGCCGATGTGGCCCATCTGATCTGGCTGCCACTGCCGATGCTGCTGGTGTTGGTGGCGGCTGTGGTGGGGGTTCTGGTCACCGTTTGGCTGGAGCGCAAGATCTCTGCGGCGGTGCAGCAGCGGATCGGCCCTGAATACGCCGGTGCCCTCGGCGTGCTGCAGCCTCTGGCCGACGGCCTCAAGCTGCTCGTCAAGGAAGACATCATCCCGGCGCGGGCCGACAGCCTTCTGTTCACCCTCGGACCGGTGCTGGTGGTGGTGCCGGTCATCCTGTCGTGGCTGATCGTTCCCTTCGGTCAGAACCTGCTGGTGAGCAATGTCGGCGTGGGCATTTTTCTCTGGATTTCCCTCAGCAGCATTCAGCCCATCGGTCTGCTGATGAGTGGTTATGCCTCTAACAACAAATATTCACTGCTCGGTGGTCTCCGGGCCGCGGCTCAGTCGATCAGCTACGAGATTCCCCTCGCCCTGGCGGTGCTGGCCATCGTGATGATGAGCAATTCCCTCAGCACGATTGACATCGTCAACCAGCAGACCGGTGCAGGTCTGCTCAGCTGGAACATCTGGCGCCAGCCAGTGGGTTTCCTGATCTTCTGGATCTGCGCCCTGGCTGAATGCGAGCGTCTTCCCTTCGACCTGCCTGAGGCGGAGGAGGAGCTGGTCGCCGGCTATCAAACCGAGTATGCCGGCATGAAGTTCGCCCTCTTCTACCTGGGCAGCTACATCAACCTCGTTCTCTCCGCTCTGTTGGTGTCGGTGCTGTATCTGGGTGGCTGGGGATTCCCTGTTCCGGTGGAATGGCTTGCTGGCTGGATGGGCCAGTCGGTGGATGCGCCCTTGGTGCAGGTGATCACGGGCAGCGTGGGCATTGTGATGACAGTGCTCAAGGCCTATCTGCTCGTTTTCTTTGCCATCCTGTTGCGCTGGACCACTCCGCGGGTGCGTATCGATCAGCTTCTCAATCTGGGATGGAAGTTTCTGCTTCCTTTGGCTCTGGTCAATCTGCTTGTCACTGCCGCCCTCAAGCTGGCCTTTCCTGTGGCCTTTGGCGGCTGATCAAGCTGCTCAACCTTTCATCCGCTCACTGTTTCTCTCCGCTTCCAGGTCATGCTCGGATTCCTCAAGCAGGTCGGTGACTACACCAGGGACACCATCGATGCGGCCCGCAATCTGACGCAGGGTCTGGCCGTCACCTTCGATCACATGAAGCGCCGTCCAGTGACGGTGCAGTATCCCTATGAAAAACTGATTCCGTCGGAGCGTTACCGCGGCAGGATCCACTACGAATTCGACAAGTGCATCGCCTGTGAGGTGTGTGTCCGGGTCTGTCCGATCAACCTGCCGGTTGTCGATTGGGTGATGAACAAGCAGACCAAGAAAAAGGAGCTGCGCAACTATTCGATTGACTTCGGGGTTTGCATCTTCTGTGGCAATTGTGTGGAGTACTGCCCTACCAATTGCCTGTCGATGACCGAGGAATACGAGTTGGCTGCCTTTGATCGCCACAGCCTCAACTTCGACAACGTTGCCCTTGGTCGTCTGCCCACCAGCGTCACCACCGATCCTTCCGTTCAGCCGCTGCGCGAACTCGCTTATTTGCCTGCAGGTGAGATGGATCCCCATGGCGTGGCAGCGGATCGCCCTCGCGCCGGCCAGTTGCCGGAGCAGGTGCTGGCCTCCATGCCCAAGACGACCGCAGATGGGGGAGAATCCCCTTCGTCTGCCCCCACCAAGGAGGAGAACGCAGGATGACCATTGCTGCGTCGACCCAGCTGATCTGCTTCCTCGTTCTCTCTGCCGTTGTCGCCATCGGTGGATTGGGTGTGGTGCTGCTGAGCAACATTGTTTATTCCGCTTTCCTTCTCGGAGGCGTGTTCATGGCGGTGGCTGGCCTTTATCTGCTCCTCAATGCCAGCTTCGTCGCCGCCGCCCAGGTGCTCGTGTACGTGGGTGCTGTGAATGTGCTGATCCTGTTCGCGATCATGCTCGTGAACAAACGAGAAGACCTGGCCCCGATTCAGGGGCTGCAGACCCGCAGGCTGATTTCTGGTGGCGTCTGTGCCGGTTTGTTCGCCCTCTTGGTGCGTGTGGCGCTCACCACCCCCTGGGCTGTGCCGGGTCCCCAGGCCGTGGGTGAAGGTGCAACCGTTCGCATCGGTGAGCATCTGTTCACCGATTATCTGCTTCCCTTCGAGCTGGCCTCTGTTCTGCTGTTGATGGCGATGATCGGGGCGATCGTTCTGGCCCGTCGCGATGTCCAGTCCACGGATCTGGGCACGGGCGAATCGGCCGATCAGGGCCTGATTGAAAAGTCCCGGACTCCCCTCCTGGCGGATCAGCCTCCCGTCTGATTCAGTTCTCTTCCTTCTTCTTTCCGACTATCTGCACCCCATGTCTGAGTTGCTGAACGGGTCTGTTCCCCTTGAGGCTTATCTCCTTTTGGCTGCTGTGCTGTTCTGCACTGGAGTCTGGGGACTGATCAACAGCCGCAATGCCGTGCGCGTGTTGATGAGTATTGAGTTGATGCTGAACGCTGTGAACATCAACCTGATGGCGTTTTCGTCTTATGTCGATGGCGATCTCATCCGGGGTCAGGTGTTTGCCGTGTTCGTGATCACGGTGGCTGCCGCGGAAGCAGCCGTCGGACTGGCGATTTTGCTGTCGCTCTATCGCAACCGTGTCACAGTCGATATGGAACGCTTCAATCTGCTGCGTTGGTGATCGTCTGCGCCTGAGCCCATGCGTCTTGACCGGGTCTGGCTGATCTACCGGGCGGAGAGTCCGGTCGCTTTGCGTGAAGCCAGGCGATGTGCCAGGGACCTCCGTTCCCTCGGGACCGAGGTCACCCTGGCGATGAGCGGACTCACGGCCAATCCGTTCCCCGGCCTCTTGGCTACCACGTCGGACCTTCCCGACCTGGCCGTGGTTCTGGGTGGGGATGGAACGGTGCTGGGGGCGGCCCGCCATTTGGCGGTGCACAACGTGCCGATCCTGTGTTTCAACGTCGGCGGTCATCTCGGCTTTCTCACCCATGACGCCTCTCTGCTGGGCAGTGTGGAGCTCTGGGAGCGCCTGGTTCAGGATCAATTCGCCATGGAGCGGCGGATGATGCTCCAGGCCACGGTTCATCACGGACGTGATCTGCGTTGTGCCATGGAGGAGGGACGCGGAGGCAGCGATGGGGACGAGAATCCCCCGGAATGCCACTGGGCCCTCAATGATCTCTATCTACGGCCACATGGTGAGGATCTCGCACCCACATGCATCCTCGAGCTGGAGATTGATGGGGAGGTGGTCGACCAAGTGCGCGGTGACGGTCTGATTCTTGCCACGCCAACGGGGTCGACCGGCTATGCGATGGCCTCGGGGGGGCCGATTCTCCACCCTGGGATTGATGCGATCATCGTCAGCCCGATCTGCCCGATGAGCCTTTCAAGCCGCCCGGTCGTGGTCCCTCCCCGTTCTCGCTTGATGATCTGGCCTCTGGGAGAGGGGGAGCGTCCTGTCAAGCTGTGGAAGGACGGGGTGTCAGGGGCCGTGCTCGAGGCTGGTGAGTGCTGTGTGGTGCAACGAGCACCTCACGATGCCCTGATGCTCCAGCTCAATCGCAAGCCTTCCTATTACCGCACCTTGGCTCAGAAGCTTCACTGGGCTGGCAGTTTGGTGGCCTCAGCTCCTTCCCCCAACTGAGTGGTGTGATGGGCCTCGAGATCGAACGCCGCTTCCTGATCTGTGCCGAGGGATGGCGTCGCCATGCAGGTGCGCCCCAAGCGTTGCGCCAGGGCTATCTGGCCAGCTCTGAGCAGGGGGTCACCGTGCGTCTGCGCATCAGTGCCGAGAAGGCCGCCTGGCTCACCCTGAAAGCTCCTGCCGGTGGTTTCGCACGTCATGAGTTCGAGTACCCCCTGCCTCTGGAGGATGCCGAAGCTCTTTGGGATCTGGCGCCCCATCGCCTGGTGAAGACGCGCTTTGCCCTCGACTTTCCAGGTGGTGATTGGGTTGTGGACTGCTTTGAAGGCAGCAATGCGCCCTTGTTGCTGGCGGAGGTGGAGTTGCCTTCGGCTGATGCTCCTCTGGAGATACCCCCCTGGTGCGGACGTGAGATCACCGGTGACAACCGTTGGAGCAATGCCGCTTTAGCGCTGAATCCTGTGGCGACATGGCCACAGGCCTTGAAAGCTTCTTTCGATTTGCTTTAGATTTGATCCACAGGCGTCGGCTGCGGCGTCATTGGCTGCTCGAGCGGCGGGAGGGGGCAGCGGTGGTGGGTCTTTACGACGCAGACGGCATTCTTCGCTTCATGGGAGCCGATGTGCACGCTTGCAAGGCCTATGCCCAACTGTTTGCTCTCCCCTTGTCCAGTTGTTCTCTGATGCCGATGCCGCGTCCTCAGGAGCCGCTCTTCAGCAGGCGTCGTTCTCGTCGTCGGGGAGTGAGCAGCAGTTGAAACCATCACGGCAGATCTTGCCGTGATCCATCGCCCAATTCAGCAGGGCCACTCTGTTTTTTGAGCCAGTCTTGGTGAAGACATTGCTCACATGGTTGTCCACTGTGCGCTTGCTGATCGTGAGTTGAGCTGCGATCTCTTGGTTGGTGAGCCCTTCCGCCACCAGGCCGATGATCTCCAGTTCGCGGTTGGAGAGGGAGACGTCCATGGAGCCGGGGATGCTGCCATTGCTCATCGTCCCCGCCTCATGCTCTGCATTTCATCCTAGGCATGATTTCGGATCTTGATCCCGGTCGCCCATAGTGTCACCTGTGGCCATAGAAACAGGGATGGAGAGCACGGCGCTGCAGCGCAGTCTTGCCGAGGGAACGCCCACGATTACCGCCGAGGTCATGCCCCCTCGCGGGGGTGATCCCACTCACACCCTCACCATGGCCAAGGCTCTGCGGGGGCGAGTGCAAGCGGTGAACGTCACCGACGGCAGCCGTGCCGTGATGCGGATGAGCAGCCTGGCTGTGTGCCGATTGCTGCTGGACGCTGGGATCGAACCCGTGCTGCAACTTGCCTGCCGCGACCGCAATCGCATTGGTCTTCAGGCTGATCTGCTTGGTGCCCATGCCTTGGGCATTCGCAATCTGCTGTGCCTTACGGGGGATCCCGTGCGGGCGGGGGATCAACCCAAGGCCAGACCTGTGAATGAATTGGAGTCCGTGCGCCTGCTCCGGCAGGTGACGGCCTTCAACCGCGGCGACGATCCCGTCAAGGGGGTCTTGCCGGATGGTCCTACGGCGCTGTTTGCCGGCGCCGCTGCCGATCCCCACTGCCCAAGCCAGAGCGGTCTGTTCAAGCGACTGGAGCGGAAGCGGGAGGCTGGTGCTCGTTTTGTGCAGACTCAGATGGTGATGGATGGCGCCGTCCTGGAGCGGTTCTGCACGGAGTTGGCCGCTCCGCTTGACCTGCCTGTGCTTGCAGGCGTGTTTCTGCTCAAGTCGGCTAAGAATGCTCGGTTCATTAACCGTATGGTCCCTGGAGCCTGCATTCCGGACGCGTTGATCGCCCGGCTGGAGCATGCCGACGATCCGGCTTCAGAGGGGATTGCGATCGCCGCTGAGCAGGTGCGTCGCTACCTGGGGGTGGCCCAGGGGGTGCATCTCATGGCGATTCGTGCTGAGGAACGGATCCCTTTGATCCTCGATCAAGCGGGGGTCAGCCCGGTGTCGGGGTGAGATCGGTGCCAAGCAGTTCAGCCATGGCTTTCTGCTGTGGAGACGGTTCGATCAAGTCAGCGCGGCGTGCGTCCGTGATCAGCCAGTCGAGGGCGGCTTCCTGGAGGTCGAAATGGTCGCCGTTCTTGCCGACGCAGTAGCGGCCGAACACAAGCTTTTCCACCAGCTGGACCCCGGGGCCGATGCGGGAGTAATCGAAAATGATCGAGTTGTCGATCACGGCCCCTTCACAGATCGAACAGCTCGGTCCGATCATCGAGGGTCCGATCAGCGTGGCGCCGTCTTCGATCTTGGTCATGCCGCCCACGTAGATCGGGCCCTGCACATTGATCTTGTCCCAGTTGGCGGCAACGTTGAGTCCGGTGAAGACGCCCGGTCGCACTTCCTTCCCTGGAATTCCCACCTGGCGAACCTCGCCAAGCAGCACGCTGCGGATGGCTTGCCAGTAATCGGGAACCTTGCCGATATCCACCCACTCGAAATCCATCGGCAGGGCATAGAAGGGAGCTTTCTGTTCCACGAGCAGAGGGAACAGATCTGAGCCGATGTCGAAGGCTTTGCCCGAGGGAATGTGCTCAAAGATCTCCGGCTCGAAGATGTAGATCCCGGTGTTGATCGTGTCGCTCAGTGCTTCATCCACACTGGGCTTTTCCTGGAAGGCACTGATCCTCCCCTGATCATCCGTAACCACCACGCCGTAGCTGCTCACCTGGTCGCGGGGTACGCGTTTGGTCACGATGCTGGCGATCGCTCCTTTTTCGCGGTGGCGTCTGACTGCCTCGCTCAGATCGAGGTCGATCAGGGCATCGCCGCAGAGCACCACGAAGGTCTCGTCGAAGAAGGTCTGAAAATCCTGAATCTTTTTGAGTCCGCCCGCGGAGCCGAGGGCATCACCGATCAGTTCGCCATCTTCAATCCTTCCTTCGAAACTGTAGGCGATTTCCACGCCGAACCGCTGGCCATCCCTGAAATAGTTCTCGATTTCTTCCGCCAGGTGAGACACGTTCACCATCACTTCGGTGAAGCCGTGCTCCTTGAGCAGCTCCAGCAGAAATTCCATCACCGGCTTCTGCAGGATCGGAATCATCGGCTTGGGGATCACATGAGTGATCGGCTGGACCCGCGTCCCTTTTCCGGCCGCCAGGATCATCGCCTTCATGGACGCTTCAGGCTCTAGATCGATCAATCAACTTAAAGGTCCATTCAGGCTGCAATCGCTTGTTCGGCCGGCACAGCATCTGGCACGTCCAGTTGGCTGATCGGCAGCTGGGCTGCGGTGCCGGGAGCCAACAGTCGTTTGAGCTGCAGCGGGCCGTGCAGGTTGCCCTCCTGCTGCAGTTCCACCTGGCCTTGTGATGAGAGAAACAGCAGGGCCCAGAACACACCGACCCGGTCGGTATCGAGATCTGTGGGGGCCACCTCACACCACTGCGTCACCAGCTGTTCAAAGTCGGTCCAATGCAGCACGGTTTCCCAGTTCTGCAGAAACACTCCAAGGGCCGCAGTGGTTTCCGGCAGTTTTTCGCGATGGGCCAGAGCGGCCACCTGGGCGATGGCTTCACGGTTGCTGAAGCGCTTGGCCTTCTGGCGACGGCGCATCTCCAGCTCATCGGTCTCGAGTTGTTCGGCGATGGATTCAAGTTGCTCGATCAGTTCCCCGAGGGTCACCGGGCGGCGCAGGGGCGGTGGGGCCACAGGACGACGTTCGAGGTGTCGCTCCGGCCGGCGCGGCAGGTTGAAATCGGGATCGAGCCAGCCTTGATCGCTGAGTTCGGCTTCGAACTCTTCTTCCACCAGGGGCTCTGGGGGGAAGGTCTGCGCTTCCAGCATCTCGGCTTTCAGGCCCACCAGCACTCCGGCAGCCAGAAAGGCTTCACTGCTGTCGGCCAGGTCGCGTTCGTAACTCCCACCACGGCCCTGAAGAGCGGCCTCCACCTGTCGTGGCACCTCGATCCGCTGACGCAGCTGGTCGAGAAATCCATCAACAACGGCGATCACATCCACATCCCAGGGATCGAGATCGCCCCGTTGAGCGGCATCCTGCAGCAGACGGATCGCCAGTCTTGCTCCCGCATCAGCGCGTTGAGGTCGGCTGATGTCAGGCACTCTCACTCAAGCATTGCCTGAAAGGTATCGGCCTAACGGCTGTCTGGCCACTGTCTGGCTCGAACGGAGTGCCGGTTCAGGAGGCACTGATGTCGAGATGATCGGTGGAGTCGTTGGTGTCGTCACTGACGCTGGCTTTGGCGGAAGGCAGAAGACCGAGCTGGGTTTCAACGGTGGAGCGATAACGGTTGAGATCGCCTTCCAGTTCTTCGATACGCACCTGCTGTGCTTGCATTTCCTCATCTTTGCTGAGGGTCTCCACCGTGTTGAGCATCCCGCTCCAAGCGGCAAAGAGCCAGGCAGAGGCTGCTCCCACCCCCGACGAAACCAGCAGAAGAGCCGCCAGCGGCAGGGTGTAATGCACTCCGGGCAGGATGTGCACGGTGGTGGCGGCAGTGTTTTCGAGGGTGAAGAACACCATCGCCAGACCGAAGGCGAAGATCAGGCCGAAATTGATCTGACGCATGGCAAGAAGTGCTCAAGCCTGAAACGTACGGGGCTTGGCTGTCTCCGTACGTTTCCGATGGCAGAACAGACGAAGTTCGTTACGCCCCCGGCAGCGTCGGTGCCCGCAGTACGGCAGGGGCAACCGGTGCGGTGCGGATCAGCGGAGCTGTGGGCTGGGTGATCCGTTGCATGGCCACCACATCTCTGCTCACCAGTGCTTCGATCGAACTGCGGTAGCTGTCGGTCATCAGCTTGGGATAGAGGCCGATCCCGATGATCGGGACGAGAAGGCAGCCAATCACGTACACCTCACGAGGCTCTGCATCCACCAGATTCGAGTGGGAGGTCAGGTCGGCGTTTTCCTTGCCGAAGAAGATTTCCCGCAGCATCGATAGCAGATAAATCGGCGTCAGAATCACGCCGATGGCGGCCAGGCCGTCGATCACGATCCGGAAGGTGAGGCTGTAGGCCTCGTCAGTGGCGAAGCCGGCGAACACCATCAGTTCGCTCACAAAGCCGCTCATGCCAGGCAGGGCAAGGGATGCAAGGGAGCAGACAGTCCAGAGCGCAAACATCACGCGCATCTTCTGCCCAACGCCGCCCATTTCATCCAGCTGGAGGGTGTGGGTGCGGTCGTAGGTGGCACCCACCAGGAAGAACAGACTGGCGCCGATCAGCCCGTGGCTGATCATCTGCAACATGGCTCCACTGGTACCCAGATCACTGAAGCTGCCAATGCCGATGAGAACAAAGCCCATGTGGCTGATCGAGCTGTAAGCGATTTTGCGCTTGAGGTTGCGCTGGGCGAAGGAGGTGAGTGCGGCATAGATGATGTTCACCACGCCCAGCACCACGAGCAGAGGTGCGAACTGGGCGTGGGCTTCGGGAAGGATCTCCGCGTTGAAGCGCATCAAGGCGTAACCGCCCATCTTCAACAGGATCCCGGCCAGCAGCATGTGCACGGGCGCTGTCGCTTCTCCATGGGCGTCCGGCAGCCAGGTGTGCAGCGGCACGATCGGCAGTTTCACGCCGAAGGCGATGAGCAGGCCGGCATAGCAAAGCAGCTGGAAGCCAGTGCTGAAGCCCTTCTGGGCCAGAACGCTGTATTCGAAATTCGGAGTGCCGCCACCGAAGAAGCCCATCGCCAGGGCCGCCAGCAGGATGAATAGCGAACTGCCCGCGGTGTAGAGGATGAATTTGGTGGCTGCGTACTGACGCTTTTTCCCACCCCAGATGGCGAGCAGGAGATAAACCGGGATCAGCTCCAACTCCCAGGCGAGGAAGAACAGGAGCATGTCCTGTACAGCGAAGACGGCGATCTGTCCTCCATCCATGGCCAGGATGAGGAAGAAGAACAATTTCGGTTTGAACGTCACCGGCCAGGCGGCCAGTACGGCCAGGGCCGTGATGAAACTGGTGAGCAGAATCAAGGGCATCGAGAGGCCGTCCGCTCCCACAGCCCAGGTGAGGCCGAGGGCGGGTAGCCAGCTCACCCGTTCCGCCAGCTGCAACCCGCTGATGCTGGGGTCGTAGCCATCCAGGTAGGCGGCCACGGTGATCAGGAAGGTGATCAGGGCAATTCCCAGGGCGAACCAGCGCACCTGCTTGCCTTCGCCCTGGTCGGGGAAGAAGGGAACAATCAGAGCACCGACGATCGGGAAGAGGATCGAAAGGCTCAGCCAGGGAACCCCCGCTGCGATTACATCAGCAGGCAGACCTGCTAGCTGCGGATCGAAGGGTGGGCTGACGGCAAACTCCAGCACGTGCAAGCCTTTTCAGTCTTGCTGGAGTGTAGAAACGCCTAGAGTTTTCACACCAAATGATTGGCGTTGAGACACACAGCGTCAGAGAACGCTGGCGCTGTGGACCTCGAAACGATCAGGCGACCGGTCCGCCAAGGGCACCGAACAGCACCACCAGAGCGATCACACCTCCGAACACGATCAGGGCGTAGAACTGGGCCCGACCGGTCTCGAAGTATTTGAGACCCTCTCCGCTGCCCAGGGTGAGCAGGCCAGTGAGGTTCACCACGCCATCCACCACTTTGGCATCCACCTCCAGCACTTCCCGAGCCAGCTTGCGGCTGCCGCGCACGAACAACTTCTCGTTGATGACGTCGAGATACCACTTGTTGGCGAGGAAGGCATTCACCGCTGGTACACGGGCGGCCACCAATTCACCGAGATCGATTGCGCGCAGGGCATAGGCGACCACAGCGATGGAGATGCCCGTGACGGAGATGGCCACGGAGGCGCCGGCCAGAGGCAGAAACTCTCCCCAGCTGAAGTGTTCTGCCATTTCGGCGGCTTCTTCGGGATTGAGGAGACCGGCGAAACGGCTGTTCCAAGGCGTGCCCAGCAGGCCAATCAGCACGGAGGGAACCGCCAGCACCGCCAGGGGGAACGTCATCGGCCAGGCGGATTCATGCACGCTGCCACCGTGATGGGCATGCTCCTCGTCGAGGCTCTTGCCTGCGGCTGCCATCAATTGTTGCTGCATCGCAGTGTCGTGACCACGGAACTGACCCTCGAACGTGAGGAAATAAAGGCGGAACATGTAGAAAGCGGTCATGCCCGCGGTGAGAAAACCAACGGCCCAGAGCAGGGGGTAGGTGTTGAAAGCCTGGCCGAGGATTTCGTCTTTGCTCCAGAAACCGGCCAACGGTGGAATGCCGCTGATGGCGACGCAGCCGATGAAGAAGGTGATGGCCGTGATCGGCATTTTTTTGCGGAGGCCTCCCATGAGACGCATGTCTTGCGCCAGCACCGGTTCATGCCCCACGACGTCTTCCATGGCATGAATCACTGAGCCTGACCCCAGGAACAGCATGGCCTTGAAGAAGGCATGGGTGACGAGATGGAACATCCCGGCAACGGGAGCACCGCAGCCCATGGCCAGCATCATGTACCCCAACTGCGACACGGTGCTGTAGGCCAGTCCTTTTTTCAGGTCCATCTGGGTGAGGGCAATCGATGCCCCCAGGAAGCAAGTGATCGTGCCGACCACAGCGATCACCAGTCCCACACTTGGGAACTGGGCGTACAGCGGCTCGAGGCGGGCCACCAGGAACACACCGGCGGCCACCATCGTGGCGGCGTGAATCAGAGCTGAAATCGGAGTGGGGCCCTCCATGGCATCAGGCAGCCACACGTGCAGAGGGAATTGCGCCGATTTGGCCATCGGACCCATGAAGACCAGCAGGCAGAGGGCCAGAGCTGCCCATCCGGGGACTCCGCCGCTGCTGATGGCCCGTTGCAGGCCATCGGCAATGCCCTGGAAATCAAAACTGCCGGTCGCCCAGAACAGACCAAGGATCCCGAGCAGGAGGCCGAAATCTCCCACGCGGTTGACGATGAAGGCTTTCTGGGCCGCGTGAGCTGCGCCATCGCGGTCATACCAGAAGCCCACAAGCAGGTAGGAGCACATCCCCACCAGCTCCCAGAACACATAGATCTCGAGAAGGTTCGGGCTGATCACCAACCCGAGCATCGAACTGCTGAACAGGGCGAGATAGGTGAAGAAGCGCACGTAACTCTTGTCGTGCGCCATATAGCCGTGGGAATAGATCAGCACCAGCAAGGCGATGGTGGTGACAAGGGCCAGCATCACGGAGCCCAACGGGTCGACGACGTACCCCATCGGCAGGCTGAAACTGCCCGCGCTGGCCCATACGAACAGATGTTCAACCGGTGGTGATCCGCCGAGCTGCTCAAACAGAATCGCGTAACTGATCACGGCCGCTGCTCCCACGCAGCTCAGCAGGAGCACTGCAACGGGTTTGCGCAGGCGGTTGATCGTGCGGTTGAAACTGATCAGTCCCATGCCCGTGATCAGTGCTCCGACAAGGGGAAGCACGGGGATCAACCAGGCGTAATCAGCGGCCGAATGCATTCGGGCGAGGCAGGCTTCCGATGAGTGTAGGCAGCTCAGCCCAGCAGGCTTTCCAGTTGTGAGTGAAGAAACGCGGTGGTGCCGATCGGGATGAAGCGGTGCGCCCACCAAAACACGGCTACCGCAATGGCAATACCGAGCTGCGCCGGCCGTAGAAATTCCTGCCAGGCCAGGTGTTGGCGTCCATCCAGGACCGCGCGGAACGGCAGCACTGAGGTTGATGACCGCAGGTCTTCAAAGGCCTCTCCGAAGCGCGCTTGAAGACGTCGGTCGCCATGCCAGACCGCAAACAGGTGATGGCCGATCAGGCCCACGCAGGTCACCAGCATGAAGCTGCTGCCGATCCAGAGGGCATGGCTGACGCACCAGAGGATCTGTCCGATGGCCTGGGGGTGACGACTGATGCGGATGATGCCTGTGGCGTAGAGGCGCACCTCGGGCTTGAGCACCGCCGGGATCTCCAGAAGGTTGTAGGTGGCGGGATAGAGAAACAGAAAGCTGATCGCCGTCAGAACCCAGATCAAGGGAATGATCCCTGGCACGCCCTGCAGGTTCCAGAGTCTGATGCCGTCATAGCGATGGGCGAGGAAGTAGCCGATCACCACCACGGCAGAGGGGATGCTGGCCGCAGCGAACAACAGGCGCCAGGCCCTGGCGCCGATCCGCGCCTCGGCATGGGTCCGCAGGGCGGCACCACCGCTGTGAATCACGGCGAACAGCACCAGCAAGAGCAGCATCACCAGGCTGGTGTGATGCAGAGTGCCAGGTAGGGCGTCGGTCACAGGCTGCAGGCTGAGCAAGTGCGTCGATTCTGAAAGGTGGAGGATCCTCCTCGGGGCTGAGTGATCTCTCCTCAGCGATCCCACCTAAGGTTTTGAGGTTCGTCCCTGTCCGGGTGGGCAGGCCCCCATGGCTGATCTGCCCTTCACCCTGGATCAACTGCGCATCCTCCGGGCCATCGTCAGCGAGGGCAGCTTCAAAAAGGCTGCCGACAGCCTTTTCGTGACTCAGCCTGCCGTGAGTCTGCAGATCCAGAACCTCGAGAAGCAGCTGGAGGTGTCCCTCTTTGATCGTGGCGGACGCAAGGCCCAGCTCACCGAGGCAGGGCATCTCCTTCTGGGTTATTGCGACAGGATTCTCAGTCAGTGCCATGAGGCCTGCAGGGCTCTCGACGATCTTCACAACCTCAAAGGAGGATCGCTGGTGGTGGGTGCAAGCCAGACCACGGGCACCTACCTGATGCCGCGCATGATCGGCCTGTTCCGCCAGAAATATCCCGATGTGGCTGTGCAGTTGCATGTGCACAGCACCCGACGTACGGGTTGGAGTGTGGCCAATGGTCAGATCGATCTGGCGATCATCGGCGGCGAACTGCCTCCGGAGCTGAATGAACTGCTGCAGGTGGTTCCCTATGCCAGCGATGAACTGGCGTTGGTGTTGCCGGTGAAGCATCCGCTCGCCCGGCTGATGGAGCTCAGCAAAGACGATCTCTACCGTCTTGGCTTCGTCTGCCTCGACTCCCAGTCGACCACCCGCAAGATGGTTGACCAACTGCTGGTTCGTTCCGGGCTCGACGTGCAGCGGCTGCGCATCGAGATGGAGCTCAATTCCCTGGAAGCCATCAAGAACGCGGTGCAGGCTGGTCTGGGAGCCTCCTTTCTGCCGGTGGTGTCAATTGAGCGGGAACTCAATGCCGGCACCCTGCACAAACCGTCGGTGGTTGACCTGCAGGTGCGCCGCCAGCTGAAGTTGATCAGCCATCCGGCGCGTTACTGCTCCAGGGCCTCCGACGCGTTTCGTCGCGATGTGCTGCCCCTCTTCGCCAGTGCGGACAGCCCTCTTCGTCAGCGAGCCCCTCAGCTTCAGGGACACTCCCAGGTGGAGGGATCCTCGGCTGAAGAAGCGGCCAATGCGGCTCAGAACTGATCCGCTTCCGGGGTGATGCCCACGGAATCATCCGCAACGCCCTTGGTGATGAATTTGTTCTCACGGCTATCGGTCTGATAGACACAGCGAACAATGGGCTTATCCCGGATCGAACCGATGTAGGCGAAGGTGTTCATCCGTTGCTTGCATTCTCGCTCCTGGGCCGGTGTGACAGCACCTTCCTTGCGCAAGACAGCCCAGTTCTCCCGCCGGATCACGCAGCCTGCCTGAAGCAGCGGCTGGGTCACGAAGCTGCTGACCGGGTTCATGGTCGTGTACATCTCCACGTCCATCACGTAGGCACTGGCTCCCCATTGCCGGCAGAATTCCGGATCGGGGACGGCCATATCCAGCTGCTGGCTGCTGGCGATGTTGCCTTGATCGCCCTGGGTGGTGCTTGTCACGGCACTGCCGATGCCGATCCCCACGACGAGCACACCTGCCAACACGGCTGCGGTGGCCGTGTTGAATTTCATGCCGCCAGTGTTGCCTCCAGGCGGCCCCCCGGGAGGTGGCCCGGATGGTCTTGGCCGCCCTTGACGCGGACGGCCGTAGTCATCATTGCTGTACCGGGGGCGGCCGTAGGGGGAGCGACTCACAGCAGTTCTGGAGAGCGGGGCAGGCCCATCGAATAATTCAAGACCCGGCAATCGGGGTTGTAGCTCAGTTCACCCTTCTGAAGCAGTTGGCGGATGCATCCCTCCAGCTCCGAACCGATCTTGCGCAGGTTGTAATCGCTGAGCTCGGCGCCGTCGTGCTGGTCGACGAGCTCTTTGAACCGCTCCTGAACCCGTGAGATCGCACGGTCAGTCCAGATGAACTCGTTGTCGGGATCGAGATCGAGGGTGAGCTGCCCAGGATCCTGCACAAGGTTGTTGTCCTCCACCCTCGCCGTGAACAGGCGCACATGGCGGGTCGTGCACTTGAGCAGGGTCTCGGCCATGGCAGCGATAGGTCCTCACAGGGACCGGAACGGCAATGTGCCCGACTTTAGGAAGCAAGCGGGGGAGGACAGCTTTTAAGGTTAGTTGCAATTTCCAACACCACCATGCGCATCGCCATTGCAGGGGCAGGTCTGGCAGGACTCTCCTGTGCGAAATATCTGGCGGATGCCGGTCACACTCCGGTGGTGCTCGAGTCGAGAGATGTGCTCGGCGGCAAGGTCGCTGCCTGGAAAGATGCAGACGGTGACTGGTACGAGACCGGACTGCACATTTTTTTCGGGGCCTACCCAAACATGCTGCAGCTCTTCAAGGAGCTCGGCATCGAAGACCGTCTGCAGTGGAAGAGCCACTCGATGATCTTCAACCAGCCTGAGGAGCCAGGTACCTACAGCCGCTTTGATTTCCCCGATCTTCCGGCACCTGTGAATGGCGTCGCCGCCATTTTGGGCAACAACGACATGCTCACCTGGCCCGAGAAGATCAGCTTCGGCCTGGGTCTGGTGCCAGCCATGCTGCGGGGTCAGGGTTATGTCGAGGACTGCGACAAGTACTCCTGGACAGAGTGGCTGCGTCTGCACAACATTCCCGAGCGGGTGAACGATGAGGTGTTCATCGCCATGAGCAAGGCGCTGAATTTCATCGATCCCGATGAGATTTCAGCCACGGTGGTCCTGACCGCCCTCAACCGCTTTCTGCAGGAGAAGAACGGATCCCAGATGGCGTTTCTGGATGGCGCTCCGCCGGAGCGGTTGTGTCAGCCGATCGTTGAGCACATCGAGGCCCGTGGCGGGGAGGTTCATCTCAATAGCCCCCTGCGTGAGATCAAGCTCAACGACGATGGCACCGTGGCCTCGTTCCGGATTGGCGGCCTCAACGGCCAGGAAAGCCGCGAGATCGAGGCCGACGCCTACGTGAGCGCTCTACCGGTGGATCCCTTCAAGTTGTTGCTGCCGGAGCCCTGGAAGCAGATGGAGGTCTTCAGGAAGTTGGAGGGTTTGCGTGGGGTTCCTGTGATCAATCTGCACCTGTGGTTCGATCGCAAGCTCACGGATATTGATCACCTCCTCTTCAGTCGCTCCCCGCTGCTCAGTGTCTATGCCGACATGAGCATCACCTGTCGTGAATACGAAGACCCCGACAAGTCGATGCTGGAGTTGGTCTTCGCTCCTGCAAAGGATTGGATTGGTCGTCCGGATGAGGAGATTATTGAGGCCACGATGGGTGAGCTCCAAAAGCTCTTCCCCATGCATTTCGGAGGGGATAACCCTGCAACGCTCCGTAAGTACAAGGTGGTGAAAACCCCCTTGTCGGTTTACAAAACGACGCCGGGCTGTCAGCAGCTTCGTCCGGACCAGACCACACCCATCAAGAACTTCTTCCTGGCGGGTGACTACACCATGCAGCGCTATCTCGCTTCCATGGAAGGTGCTGTGCTGAGCGGCAAACTTTGTGCCCAAGCTGTGGACTCCAAGCGAGATCAGCTGCCATCATCGACAACTTGCAGCACGCCGGTGTCGGCTTGAGTTATGCCCCTCGCCGCCTCCGATCTCGACGCTGCCTACGAAAGCTGTCGGCAAGAGACCGCGACCTGGGCCAAGACCTTTTACCTCGGCACCCTGCTTCTGCCGCCTGATAAGCGTCGTGCGATCTGGGCGATTTACGTCTGGTGTCGGCGTACTGACGAATTGATGGATAGCGAAGAGGCGCAGGCGCGCCCCTTGGAGGAGTTGGCACTCCGCCTGGATCGATGGGAGGAGAAGACCCGTGCCTTGTTCAACGGGGTTGTGGAGGACGATCTCGATGCAGTGATGGTAGATACCCTTGAGCGGTTCCCCCAGGGCATTCAGCCCTATCTCGACATGATCGAGGGGCAGCGGATGGATCTCACCTGGACCCGCTATCCCACCTTCGAAGATCTCAAGCTCTACTGCTACCGGGTGGCAGGCACCGTCGGGCTGATGACCCAGGGTGTGATGGGCGTTGATCGTGCCTACACCACAGCCCCGTGGAGTGACTGCCCGGACACGTCCGACGCTGCTGTGGCATTGGGAATCGCCAATCAGCTCACCAATATTCTTCGCGATGTTGGCGAAGACCGTGGGCGCGGACGTATTTATCTGCCTCAGGAAGATCTGCAACGGTTTGGCTACAGCGAGGACGATCTCCTTGCTGGCCGCTTGAACGAGGCCTGGCGCCAGCTCATGGCGTTTCAGCTCGAGCGCGCACGGGATTGGTTCGCGCGATCCGAGGCGGGCGTCCGTTGGCTCTCGGCGGATGCTCGCTGGCCGGTGTGGACCTCGTTACGCCTGTATCGCGGCATTCTGGATGCGATTGAGCAGCTTGATTACGACGTGTTCCAGCATCGCGCCTATGTGGGGCGTTTAGGAAAGATGCTGGAGCTTCCTCGCTCGTATGTGATTGCTCAGACCCGCTGAGCATGAAAAAGCCCGGACTTGAAACCGGGCCTGCGTTCAATCGGACGATCTGACTCGACGATGGCTCAGATTCAGACCGCGGTTTTCTGGTTGGCCAGGAGATCTTTGAGCTTGCTCAGCTCGCCTGCCCAGCGGGGATCGGGAGCTTCTTCTGCCTTGGCGTCGCTATGAACCACCTTGTTGACGGCCTTACGGGCTGAACAGGGAGCATGGGAGGCACCGGGACCGCGGCGCGCACCACCACCGGCGTTGTTGTCGCGACGCTCGGAACGCTCCACCCGCAGGGAGTTGCCACCAAACTCTTTGCCGTTGAGTTGCTCAATCACGGCATCAGCGACTTTCTCGTCGTTGACGTTGGCGAAACCGAAACCGCGGCAGCTGCCTGTTTCGCGATCCAACACAGCTTTGAAACGGATCCCTTCCCCGATGCCGGCGAGCTGAGCTTCAAGCTCTTTGGAATCAAAATTTTGCGGCAGATTGCCGACGTAAAGGCGGACGCTCATGGAAAGGGGGGAAGAAATACGGCGTGTTCGATCGGTGTCGACACTGCTAGGGCAGTTAACCACAGCGTGGTCATGCGCTGGATCAACCGGATCAGCTGTTGCTGTGCGTTTGCCACCAGCTCCGGGCCTCTGCGAGGGCCGCCTCCTGTCCGTCGATGCGGCCGAACGCATGCTCCACGGCCAGGTGCTTGATCAGCAGCCCGAGGGTGGGCCCAGGCGGTATGGCCAGTTTCTGCTGAAGGATGGAGCCGTTGATCGGTGGCCGGGGGTGAAACAGAGGATCGTGGGCGTCGCGCCAGCGTTCCAGCCAGATTGCTTGATCGTCTTGAGGCAACTGAACAATCAAAGCGGGGAGGTCTGAGCCGAGGTCGGTGTGCATCCGGAGTCGTTCCTCCTCAGGCAGCGCGGCATAGGCCTGGCCATCATCCCGCTGCTGCCAGACGCGCAGGCGCTTGCAACGTTGGATTTGCCTGCGACTGAAGCGCAACTGCTGCAGCCCCTCATCGCTGAGCAGGGCTGTGAGCCTCAGCAGGGGAAGGGCCTGCTCACGCTCGTTGTCACGCAGCCGTGCGGTGTCCAGCTTGCTGCTCAGCGCCCGATCTGTTCCATCCACGGTTGCGGCTGGAGCCCAAGGCTGGTTCAGGCCGCTGGCGAGGAGCTGGGGGAGTGCCCGATCCGCCCAGCGAGCACGCACCAGTTTGCTGAGTTCGGCCTGGATCCGTTCCGGTGCTGCTTTGGGGAGAAGGTGGCGATGGCGAGCCAGTAAGGGCAAGGTGGAGCCGGCAACGGCAAAGCCGAGCTCCGCCGCCAGACGCAGGCCCCGCAGCAACCTCAGGGGATCATCGATCAGGTTCTTTTCGGCCACAGCCGTGAGCAGCCCAGCTCTGAGATCGCTGATGCCACCGGTGGGGTCCACCAGGCATGGTGTGGGGGCAAGCTCCAGGGCGATGGCGTTGATGCGGTAGTCCCGTCGCTGCAGGTCCGCGTGGAGGCTCCCTCCGTCGCGCCGGGCCAGGTCAATGGTCCAGCCCTTCACCACCAGGCGTGCCATATCGCGGGCTTCATCCAGCACGACACAGGCGCCTCCATGGCGTTGGGCCAGTGTTCGCGTCTGGCCGAGGGCGTTGTCGGGCACCACCAGATCCAGATCCGGCGTGGCGCTCAGGCGGTTGAGGAGTGCATCGCGCACGGCGCCTCCCACGAGCGCGCTGCCGGCGGGGAACGCCTCCAGCGGCACCGGCCAGTGCTCTGGCGCCAGACGTTTCAGCAGAAGACTCGCCTGAACAGACGGTTCAGCCTCCAGAATGGAACCCTCAGCGGCGGGAGGAGGCATGTGCATCTGTGTGGATTGCCGCTGGGTGGATCGCTGTCAGGCCTATCACGCTGTGGAACGACAGCATGGCGCTGTCCACCTCTGTCAAGCTCCCGATCTGGTGCCTGATCAGCCCCGCATTCATATCAGTGTGCTCGACCTCCCCGGCGGTGGCGCCGGTGTGGAGTGGGATGTACGTGGCTGCGGCAGCTTTGAGGCCGAGCCCGGGCGATGGCAACGGCTGCGCCCGGGCGTGGAGTTGCCGCGATGACGGGTTGGCTCCTGGCACTCCACAGCTCCACCCCAGTGCTTGGGGTGGCAGTGCTTCATCTTGAGGATCCTGAGGGAACCCGTTGTGTGCTGACCAGGCCGGCTGGGCGGGAACTCACCAATGGGTTGCTCGGAGCTGTGGAGGAGCTGCTCCCGGCCCAGCACTGGCACAAAATCTCTCGCTTGGCGGTGGCAACGGGGCCTGGCGGTTTCACCGGTACCCGTTTGACGGTGGTGATGGCTCGCACCCTGGCGCAGCAGTTGCAGTGCCCCCTGGATGGGGTGAGCAGTTTCGCTCTGATGGCGCCGCGACTGGCTCGGGATGCTGACCTTGCCTCAACGGCGGATCCGTTCTGGATCGTTCAGACCCTGCCACGCCGCGGCAGGGTCGCCGGCGCGTACCGCTTAGGCCCCCATGGCGAGGTTGAGGAGATGGAAACGCCCCATCTGTTGGCGGAGGACGCCCAGCCATCGCCGGCGCTTTCGATGGAGGAGAACGTTGACGCTGACGTCAGCAAGCTTCTGGATCTGTGCTTCGAGGCGCACCGGACAGGGGTGTCTGCCCCCTGGAATGGAGTGCTGCCCCACTACCCCACGTCGCCAGTGGGGGTTGTCTAGGCGCGATGGCACGTCGCTGGATCTGGTTTGGTTTGGCGGCTGGGCTGGGAGTGCTGTGTGCGGGGCCGCTGCAGCCTTATGGCCAGGCGTTGTTCACCCAGCAGACCCCCCAGAGGATTCTTGTGCTGGGTGGGGATGTGGATCGGGAGCGGGTGGGTCTCAAACTGGCGCGGCGGATGCAGTTGCCGCTGGTGGTGAGCGGTGGCAGCAACCCTGAATACGCCCATTGGTTGATGGAAGAGGAGGGCCTGCGGGCAGGGCAGGTGGTGCTCGACTATCGAGCTGCAGACACCCTGGGAAATTTCACCTCCCTGGTCGACGATCTCCAGCGTGAGGGCATCCGTCATGTGCTATTGGTGACCAGTGAAGATCACCTGCCAAGGGCGATGACAGTGGGAGGTGTGGTGGCGGGCAGCCGTGGCATCCGTCTCTCGGGTGTCCCAGTGGCGTGTGCCAGTCCCTGCGGCCCAGAAAGCCCCGGCAAGCAGTGGGGTGATGGCCTCCGAGCGCTGGCCTGGGTGTTGACGGGCCGAGATCTGAAGCCCTGGGCCAGGGCTCAGCTGGGCCGACTGCTCAGTAGCCCCTGATCGAGCAGGGCGTTGATCCGCCGTTGCAGTTCCAGGGTGGTGGCCTCCAGGTCGGGCTTGCGGCGACTGGCCGGGGGTGGCACCGGTTCGCCGATGCGCAGCTGGATGGGCACCAGCCTGGGCAGGGACTGGCCGGTGCCCAAGGCGCGGTGGCTGTTGATGATGGCGACCGGAAGCAGGGGTGAACCACTGCGAGCAGCCAAGAGGGCAGCGCCTGGCATCGGTTGATTGATGCGGCCATCGGCTTGTCGGGTGCCGTCGAGAAACACGCCTGTGGCCCAGCCTTCACTGAGGCGGGCCGTTGCGGTGCGGATCGCTTCCCGGTCGCTCGAACCCCGCTTGACCGGATAGGCCGCCAGGGCACGGATCAACGGTCCGAGCAGGGGGACCCGGAAGAGTTCCTCTTTGGCCATGAAAGCCACGGGTCTTCCCAGGGCATGGCCCAGGAGTGGCGGGTCGAGATGGGAGCCATGGTTCGCCACCACCACGAGGGGGCCTTCAGTCGGCACGTTGTGCCGACCGCTGACGCGTCCGCGGAAGAGGATGCGGAACAGAGGAAAGACCAAGAGCCTGCTCACCATCCGGTAGGTGAGGCTCGGGCGTGGAGGATGGGTCACCTCAGAGCCCCAGGTCAGCGGCGCTGGCCAGCTGGCTGGTGAGCACGCCGCTGAGGGCGCGTTTGGCCAGGCCACTGAGCACGTTGCCAGGGCCGATCTCCACCAAGGTGTCGACGCCGGCTCCGGTCATGGCCTCCATGGTTTCGCGCCAGCGCACACCCGTGGTCATCTGATCGCGAAGGCGCTGTTTGATCACGCCTGCATCACAGCTGGGGGTTGGATCGGTGTTGCTCAGCACCGGCACGCGGGCATCGGCAAAGGGCACACCATCGAGATGGCTGGAGAAGGCAGCCGCTGCTTCGGCCATGAAGGGGGAGTGGAACGCGCCTGAGACAGGCAATGGAATGGCGCGTTTGCAGGTGAGTGCCTCACTCACGGCTTTGACAGCATCAGGGGTGCCTGAGAGCACAACCTGGGCGGCACTGTTGTCGTTGGCGATCACCACGCCTTCCTGCTCCGCAACCAGTGAATCGAGCTGATCCCTGTCAAAGCCGATCACGGCTGTCATGGCACCGCCCCCTGCGCTGGCCATCAGGGTGGAGCGACGCAACATCAGATCGAGCCCGGTGGACGCGTCAAAGACGCCGGCGGCGTAGAGCGCTACCAATTCACCCAGGCTGTGGCCTGCCACAAGGCTTGCTTCACGTCCCTGACGGCGCAGTTCATCCACGATCAACGTCTCCACCACAAAGAGGGCGGGTTGGGTGTTGCGGGTGTCATTGAGATCCGCAGGCCCTTCGCAGTCGCTGGCTTCGCCTTTGCAGATGGCCAGCAGATCGCGGCCCAGCATCGTCGAGGCGAGGGCAAAGCGTTCTTCAGCGCCCGGCAGGCTGAGCACAGGGTCGGCCATGCCGACTTTCTGAGACCCCTGACCGGGAAACACCCAGGCGATCGCCATGGAAAAGCGTGCGGTTGTGGGGGGAGCCTACGAGGGGCCCCGCCAACGCAACAGCGCTGCTCCCCAGCTCAGACCTGCGCCAAAGCCACTGCTGGCCACCAGGTGCCCCGGTTGGAGACGGCCATCCCGCACCGCTTCATCGAGCATCAGGGGAATGGTGGCGGCGGAGGTGTTGCCGTAGTGGGCGAGATTGCTCAGAACCTTGGCGTGGGGAATGGCAAAGCGGTCTGCAACCGCATCGAGGATGCGCTGGTTGGCCTGATGCAGCAGCAGCCAATCCAGTTGGTCGGCTGAGGTGTTGGCGGCGTTGAGCAGTGTTTTGAGAATCGCCGGCACTTCCCGCACGGCGAACTTGTAGACCTCCTGCCCGATCATCTGGATGGGGTCGTAATGACCTCTCTGCACGCTGCTCCCATCCAGCAGTGGGGCACGGTCACCGGTGAGAGGCACATTCAGGCAGGCCCCGCGGTTGCCATCGCTGCGCATCTGGAAGCCCAGCAGGCCGTCATCGTCAACGGAGCAGGCTTCGAGCAGCACAGCACCAGCCGCATCACCGAAGAGCACACAGCTGCGGCGATCGTCCCAATCGACCCAGCTGCTCAGTTGATCGGCTCCGATCACCATCACCCGGCGCATCGCTCCGGTGCGCAGGAACTGGGAGGCGGTGACCAAGGCAAACAGAAAGCCGCTGCAGGCAGCGGTGAGATCAAAGGCCACGGCGTTGCTGGCGCCGAGCTGGGCTTGCACCTTGGGCGCTGAGCCGAACAGATCATCGGGGGTGGAGGTGGCCAGCAACACCAGATCAAGGCTGTCGGCCTCCCATCCCGCCATCGCCAGGGCTTGCCGGCCTGCCTCAGCACCGAGGTTCGACAGCGACTGGTCAGGTCCGCAGATGTGTCGCGTCCGGATTCCGGTGCGTGTCCGGATCCACTCGTCGCTGGTCTCAACCCGCTGCCCCAGTTGATCATTGCTGATCTGCTGGTGGCCGCGGGCACTGCCGCTGGCCACCAGGGCCACGCCGCCGGAGCTACCGGAGAGTGGGTTGGAGGCGGCCAAGGGCAACGTCGAGGAAGTGGCGTCAGTCAACCACAGCTTTGGGGCAGCGGTGGCACGGGGGGCTTCAGTTGCCGGCTGCTGCCACACCCGCGGGTGCATTGCCGAGTTCCGCCAGATCGTCCATCACGCCATGGCTGGCGGCGGAATGGGCCAGCCTCAAGGCACTGAGCACCGAGAGAGCGCGGCTGCTGCCGTGGCCGATGACACAGATGCCATTCACCCCCAACAGAAGTGCTCCACCGTGTTCGGCGTGGTCGAGGCGTTTCTTGATCCGCTTCAGGTTGCTCATCAGGAAGGCTGAACCCACCTTTCCCCGGCGTCCGCGCGGTAGTTCCATCTTCAGCACGCCGAGCAGCACGCTGCCCACCGATTCCAGGAACTTGAGCAATACGTTGCCGGTGAAGCCGTCGCAGACCACCACGTCAAATTCACCGGACAGTACGTCTCTGCCTTCGCAGTTGCCGGCGAAGGACAGGCGGGATTCATCCTTCAGCAACGCGTAGGTTTTCAGCGCTAGGTCGTTGCCTTTGCACTCTTCCTCGCCGATGTTGAGCAGTCCCACCCGGGGTGTGGCGACCTGGAGCACATCGCGGCTGTAGATGTTCCCCAACAGGGCGAACTGGTGCAGGTAGGACGGCTTGCAATCCATGTTGGCTCCCACATCCAGGACAAGCACGGGTTGACCTGGGTCTTTGGTGGGGAACAGAGCGCCGATGGCGGGTCGCTCGATGCCCTTCAGGCGCCCGAGCCGGAAGATGGCGGAGGCCATCACCGCACCGGAGTTGCCTGCGGAGTACACCGCAAGCGCTTCCCCGCTTTTCACGAGATCCATCGCCACGTTGATGCTGGCATCGCGTTTGCGCCGCACCACCGTCGCTTCCTCATGCATTTCCACCGAGGGCCCACTGGCCACGAGGTCGAGATGACCGGCCTTGATGGCGGACTCGAGGGCTTCGCCGAGCTCCATGGCCTCGGCAGCTGCACGCACGCGGTCGGTCTCCCCAACGAAGCGGATACGCAGGGGAAGCCGGGCAATGGCCTCGAGGCATCCTTCCAGGATCGGCCCCGGGGCATGGTCTCCACCCATGCCATCCACGGCCACCCAGAGGCGTTCGCTGTCGTGAATCTCGATGTCGCCATCTCCGTTCCCACCCTGCAGGCGTCTCAGTGGGTCAAAGACGAGGGGCTGCAGCACGCTGCCTGCACCGGCCACCACACTGCCCGCGACTGAGCCGGCCACAGACCCAGCTGCGTTGGCTGACGTGGTGGCCGTGTCAACAAGGGTGGTGACGGCGGCATTGCGCCTGTACCAGATCACCAAACGACGAACAGCCTTGGAGCGAAGAGGCTTCATCCGTGTGGATGAGGAATCCATAGAGGGCGTCGCGGCGGAATCAGGATCCTTCGGAGGCAACGGAATCAACGATGCGCTGGAACAGATAGCCGGTGCCTCGAGCCGTGAGAATCAGCTCGGGGTTCGCCGGATCATCTTCCAGTTTGGAGCGAAGCCGGGAGATATGAACATCCACCACCCGGGTGTCCACATGCCTCTCTGGGGTGTAGCCCCAAACTTCCTTGAGGATCTCACCGCGGCTGAAGGGTTCACCTGACCGGCTCACCAGCAGTTCCAGCAAGCTGAATTCCATCCCCGTCAGTCGGATGCGCTCATTGGCGCGGAACACCTGGCGCTTGTTGGTGTCGATGCGGAGATCGGAGACCTGGATCACCCCGGAGTTGGGAATGCCGGCGACCTGTTCCTTCTCAACCCGCCGCAGCACACAGCGGATACGGGCTTCCAGCTCCTTGGGGCTGAACGGTTTGACCACATAGTCATCGGCGCCGAGTTCCAGCCCGGTAATGCGGTCGGCGACATCACCGAGGGCCGTCAGCATCACAATCGGCACATCCGATTCCTTGCGCAGCTCCTGGCAGACGCCGTAGCCATCCAGCTTCGGCATCATCACGTCGAGCACCACAAGGTCAGGCTCGTGATCGCGGAAACAAGCCAGGGCTTCGTTGCCGTCGCAGGCGGTGAGCACGTTGTACCCGATCATCGACAGCCTTGTCTCCAGAATCCGACGGATGCTGGCCTCGTCATCGACAACGAGGATGGTTTCCTTGGCAGGACTGGAGACTGTCATCAGGCCCGCAGGCTGTACAACAACTCGTTACACCTAAAGGGTTGGTGGCCCCGCCTTTTCACTTGCCGCCAGATTTCTTCATAGTTCGACTTCTTCCCAGGCGTCCCCGCTGTGGCCCGTTCCGTCTCCATTTTTGTGTGCCAGAGCTGTGGGGCACAGACCCGTCAGTTCTTTGGGCGCTGCAACAGCTGTGGAAGCTGGAACTCCCTGGTGGAACAGTCGCAGCCCAGGCAAGACGGCCGTCGGCACCGTGCCGCGGCGGACCCGCAGGCGCAGCCGGTTGCGCGGCGTTCCACGGCCATGGCAGCGCTGGGGGATCAGCCGATGCAGCGTCTCGGCAGTGGCTACGACGAGCTCGACAGGGTGCTCGGTGGTGGCCTGGTGCCTGGGTCTCTGGTCCTTGTCGGCGGCGACCCCGGCATCGGCAAAAGCACCCTTCTGCTGCAGAGCGCGACGTCGATGGCCCGCCATCGCTCGGTGCTCTATGTCAGTGCAGAGGAATCGGCTCAGCAGGTGAAGCTCCGGTGGCAGCGTCTGCAAGGCAGTGGCGCCGACCTGCAGTTGCTGGCGGAAACCGACCTGGAGCTGGTGCTGGAAGAACTGGAAGCTCTCAAACCTGATGTGGCGATCATCGACAGCATCCAGGCCTTGCATGACGCCAACCTCACCAGTGCCCCGGGATCCGTGGCCCAGGTGAGGGAATGCGCTGCGGCTCTGCAACGCCTGGCGAAACGTCAGGACACGGCTCTGTTGCTGGTGGGCCATGTCACGAAGGAAGGCGTGCTGGCGGGGCCCAAGGTGCTGGAGCATCTGGTGGATGCCGTGCTGACCTTTGAGGGAGACCGTTTCGCCAGCCATCGCCTGCTGCGGGCTGTCAAAAACCGGTTTGGCGCCACCCATGAGCTGGGGGTGTTTGAGATGCGCGGCCAGGGCCTGGCTGAGGTGGGCAATCCCAGTGAGCTCTTCCTCAGCGGAGAACAGGCCAGTGGTGTGGCCACGATCGTGGCCTGTGAAGGCACCCGTCCTCTGGTGGTGGACCTTCAGTCGCTTGTGAGCACCACCAGCTATGCCAGCCCCCGGCGAACCGCCACAGGGATTGCGGTGAATCGTTTGCACCAGATCCTGGCAGTGCTGGAAAAGCACATGGGCCTGCCCTTGTCTCGTTACGACTGCTATCTGGCGGTGGCAGGCGGTCTTGATGTGGAGGAGCCGGCGGCGGATCTGGGGGTGGCGGCTGCGGTGGTGGCCAGTTACCGCGACCTCACGCTTCCCGCCGGCACGGTGCTTCTGGGTGAGCTGGGCCTTGGCGGCCAGTTGCGTCCCGTGCCGCAGTTGGAGTTGCGCTTGCAGGAGGCGGCCCGCCTTGGCTTCCGGCGGGCGGTCGTTCCCCAGGGCAGCGGCATCGGCCCTGCAGCGGCGGCACTGGGCCTGGCCGTGCTGGAGGCCTCGCGGATCACCGAAGCCTTGGTGATGGCGTTGGGCGACGGCGTCGCCATGGGGCAAGACGCCTCTTGAATGCAGGATGGCCAGGATCTTGCGGTGGTTCAGAAGCGCAGAGCGTGCTGCGTTCCGCGACGGTTCCGCTCAGAAGTAGACGTCGACGTTGCTTCTCCCCGTTGATTTCAGCCAGTTCTCGATATCGAGATAGCCGCCTGGATTGAGACGCACGGCCTGTGTCCAGGCTTCAGCAGCCTGGTCAAACCATCTGTCGGCTTCGTCGCGGCGGCCGTCTTCCTCAGCAATGCGGCCTCGCTTCTCGAAGATCAGACCCATGTTTTTCAGGCATGAAGGCTGTTTCGGGTTTTCTTCGAGCGCTTTTTGATACGTCTCGATCGCCCGGTCCTCCTCACCATTACTCATGTAAATGATCGCCATGTTCTTGAGGGTCTCGCCGCGGTCGATCGGGTTCTCCTCAAGTTTCAGGCTTTCCTCGTAGTTCTCCAGGGCCTCGGCATAGTCGCCATCGTTCTGGGCCGAGAGACCGTCGCGGTAATACACATAGGCCTCTTTGGCCCGGGCGTTGATCGGAAGCAGCTTCACGATCAGATCCGCCATCACCGTGAAGCTCTTGTCGATGAAGTTGTCGTTGCGGTTGCTGCGGGGCACGGCGGGCCTGCTGGAATGCACCCATCCTGAGGCACGTGGCCCTGCCTAGCGTGTTTCTGTCTCAATCCCTGCTGTGAGTCGTACCGCTGCCGCCGGCCCCACCACCACCGTTCTTCTGGACGTGGAGGGCATGAAATGCGGTGGTTGTGTCAGGGCTGTCGAGCGCACCCTCCTCGATCAGCCGGGGGTGCAAGAGGCCAGCGTCAATCTCGTCACCCGCAGTGCCTGGCTCTGCCTTGATGCTGGGGATGACTGTCTCGAGGGTGTGCTGCGCGCCCTCGAGACCCGTGGCTTCCCGGCCAGGCCCCGCACCGCCTCGGCCTTGGCAGGAGCAGCCCAGGATCCCGTTCGCAGCTGGGGTTGGTGGCGCCAATGGCGCCAATTGATCGTGGCGTTGGTGCTGCTGGTGCTCTCCGTCGTGGGGCACCTGGCGGAAGGCGGCCATCTCAGCGTGCCGGTGCTGGGGGACCTTCCCTTCCATGCCGCTCTGGCCACCGTGGCGTTGGTCGGCCCTGGTCGCCCGATCCTGGTCGGCGGCTGGAAGGCGGTGCGGGCTGGGACACCGAGCATGGACACGCTGGTGGGTCTGGGGGTGAGCAGTGCTTATCTCGCCAGCATCGTGGCCTTGGTCTGGCCCGAGGCGTCCTGGCCATGTTTTTTCAACGAGCCAGTGATGCTGCTCGGCTTCGTCCTGTTGGGTCGTTTCCTGGAGGAGCGAGCGCGGCTGCGTACGGGCCGGGCGCTGCAGCAGCTGGCGGCATTGCAACCCAACCAGGCGCGTTTGGTGATGGCTGATGGCAGCGTGCGGGATGTGCCTGTGGAGGCTGTACGTCCAGGGGAACGCTTGCAGCTGCTGGCCGGCGATCGAATCCCGGTGGATGGGGTGGTCACCGAAGGCAGCTCGGCAGTTGATGTGTCGAGTCTCACCGGGGAGCCATTGCCGTTGGAAGCAGCACCTGGTTCGGCGCTGTCGACGGGAAGCCTCAATCTGGAAGCCACCCTGGAGATCGAGGTGCAACGGGTGGGGGCGGAAACGGCGTTGGCCCGGATCATTGCCCTGGTGGAGCAGGCCCAGGCCCGCAAAGCCCCGATTCAGGGCCTCGCTGATCGGGTCGCTGGGATGTTCTGTTATGGCGTGATCAGCCTCTCCACCGTCACGTTTCTGTTCTGGTGGCAGGTGGGGCCGCGGTTCTGGCCTGATCTGCTCACGGCACCCATGCATGCGGCCCATCAGCATGCCGCCCACGGCCATGGTCTGCACACCCCCCTCGGAGCTGGTGCCGAGACCCCTTTGGGTCTGGCCCTGCAGCTGGCGATTGCCGTGTTGGTGATCGCCTGTCCCTGTGCCCTCGGTCTGGCCACCCCCACGGTGATCACGGTGTCTTCGGGATTGGCGGCCCGGCAGGGGTGGCTGTTTCGGGGCGGGGATGTGATCGAACTCGCCGCGTCCCTGCATCGGGTGGTGTTCGATAAAACCGGCACCCTCACCCTGGGTCGCCCTCTGGTGTCTGAGGTGATGGTCAGTGCTGATCCTGCCCGCACCTTGCAGCTGGCGGCAAGTGTGGAACACACCAGCCGCCATCCTCTGGCCCATGCCCTGTTGCAGGAAGCGCAGCGCATGAACCTGACGCTCTTGCCGGTGACGGAGAGCCGCACGGTTCCCGGTGCCGGTGTTTGCGGACAGGTGGAGGCCGTTGAGGCGATGGTGAGAGTGGGTTCTCCTGAATGGCTGCAGCGAGAAGGCGTGGCCTGGCCACAGACCCTGCAGCAGGCCCTCGATCAGGCCACCGCCGAGGGCAAGTCAGTGATGGCTGTGGCTGTGGGGGATGAGCCTCTCGGTTTGATCAGCGTCGATGACCGCTTGCGTCCTGATGCCTCTGTGGCGGTGCAGCGCCTTCGCGGCCAGGGGTTGGAGCTGGCCATGCTCAGTGGTGATCGCCAGCCATCGGTGCAGCGTCTGGGCGAGCAGCTCGGTTTCCAGACGCATCAATTGGCCTGGCAGTTGTTGCCGGAGCAGAAGCTGAAACGCCTCGAGACCTATCGACAGAGCGGCAACGTGGCCATGGTGGGGGATGGCATCAACGATGCCCCGGCCCTGGCGGCGGCTGACCTCGGCATCGCTGTCGGCACTGGCACCCAGATCGCCCAAGACACAGCTGATCTGGTGCTCCTGGGTGATCGGCTCGAGGCAGTGCCGGAAGCCCTGCAGCTGGCGAAGCGCACCATGACCAAAATCCGTCAGAACCTCTACTGGGCCTTTGGTTACAACCTCCTGGCCCTGCCAGTGGCGGCAGGGGTTCTGTTGCCCGGATTCGGGGTTCTGCTGTCCCCACCCCTTGCGGCTCTACTGATGGCGGTGAGTTCGATCACTGTGGTGCTCAATGCTTTGAGCCTGCGTCTGCCATGACCCCAAGCCGTGGACGGTTTGTCGTGGTGGAAGGCATCGATGGATGCGGCAAGACCACCCAGTTGCAGGCCTTGATGCAGTGGCTTCCAGGCAGTGGCCTGATGCCCCCCGGTGCTGACCTGATCCAGACGCGGGAGCCCGGGGGCACGGCCCTCGGGCAGGCGTTGCGGCAGCTCTTGCTGCACCCCCCTGAAGCGGCGGCTCCTTGTTCAGTGGCTGAATTGCTGTTGTATGCCGCCGATCGGGCCCAGCATGTGGAACGGGTGATTCGTCCGGCATTGGAGCGCGGCGATTGGGTGGTGAGTGATCGCTTTGCGGGATCCACCCTCGCCTACCAGGGATATGGACGCCAGCTGGATCGCACCTTGATCACGCAGCTGGAACAGATCGCCACCGGCGGATTGAAGGCTGATGCCACGGTCTGGCTGCAGCTGCCCCTGCAGCTCAGCCTGGATCGTCGGGCCAACCAGGCCAATGACCGGATCGAAGCTGCTGGTCAGGCCTTTCTGCAGCGGGTGTGCGAAGGATTTGCGGAGCTGGCGGCGGAGCGACGCTGGTGGGCGATCGATGCAGCTCAGGCCGCACCTGCGGTGACGGCTCAGATCTGCCATCGCCTCAGCGAAGCTTTTGCCCGCAACGATTGATGGAGAGGTTGTTTTCCGATCTGGTGGGCCAGACGCAGGCGGTGGCGTTGCTGGAGGCAGCCCTGGCCCGCGAGCGTGTTGCCCCGGCCTACCTGTTTGCAGGGCCCGACGGGGTGGGGCGGCGTCTGGCGGCCCTGCGCTTTCTGGAGGGAGTTCTGCAGGGAAGCCAGACGCACCGCCCAGAGCGGAGGCGTCTGGAAGCCAGGAACCATCCTGATCTGCTCTGGGTGGAACCCACCTATTCCCACCAGGGTCGCTTGATCGGCCGTTCAGAGGCTGAAGAGGCGGGAGTGAGTCAACGGACACCCCCCCAGGTGCGTCTGGAACAGATCCGCCAGGTGGGTCGTTTCTTGGCCCGTCAGCCGCTTGAGTCGCCCCGGGGGTTGGTCGTGCTCGAAGAACCTGAGGCGATGGCTGAATCCGCCGCCAATGCCCTGCTGAAAACCCTTGAGGAACCAGGCCATGGCTTGTTGATCCTGCTCTCGGCGGCACCGGATCGCTTGCTCACCACGATCCGCTCCCGCTGCCAGCAGATCACCTTTCAGCCTCTCAGCTCCAGTGAGATGGAGGTTGTGCTCCAGGGCCTGGACCCTGAGCAATCCGCCAAAGCCTCCATGGCCATGGCGGAGCCGGAGCTGTTGGCTTTGGCGGCTGGTTCTCCGGGAGCTCTACTGAGCCATGCCGATCATTGGCAGTCTGTGCCTGAACCGTTGCGCCGTGGTCTGGTGACTCTTCCCACCAAGCCGGTGGACGCGCTCGCCCTGGCTCGGGATCTCTGTGATGCCCTCAGTGGTGAGCAGCAACTCTGGCTGATTTCATGGTTTCAACAGCATCTTTGGGTGTCCGAAGGAAACGCCCAGTCGTTGCAGCGTCTCGAACGGTTGCGTCAACATCTTCTGGCCTATGTGCAGCCACGCCTGGCGTGGGAGGTGGCCCTCCTGGATCTTCTTCAAGTCAGGGCCGACACCGGTTGATCGGCTCGGCTCGGCTCGGCTCGGCTCGGCTTTGGCGTCAGGCGCTGGCCCGCTTGCTCTGTTCTGTTTTCTGATCCCGTTCTTCGCGGGCCTGGGCCAGCGCGTCCTGGAGATCTTCCAGCTGGGATCCGGTGGGGAGCTCCAGGCAGTAGCCGGCTCCATAGACCGTCTTGATGAAGCGAGGCTTGCGGGGATCGGGTTCGAGTTTGGTGCGCAGGTGGCGGACGTGCACCCGGATGGTTTCGATGTCGTCGTCGGGTTCGTAGCCCCAGACCTCCTTGAGGATGAGCGACGGCGCCACGGTCTGACCGTGGCGCTGGAGCAGGCAGTGAAGAAGCTCGAATTCCAGGTGGGTGAGACGAACCGGAGTGTCGAACCAGATCGCTTCAAAACGCTCGGGCACCAAGGTGAGCGGCCCGTAGCTGAGGATTTCGTTGTGGTTGGCGGTTCCCACCGGCGCCCTGTCGCTGCGACGCAGCAGTGCTTTGACCCGAACCTGCAGCTCTTCGAGGTCGAAAGGTTTGGTGAGATAGTCGTCGGCCCCCGAGTTGAAGCCGCTCACCTTGTCTTTGGTGCCCCCCAGGGCCGTGAGCATCAGGATTGGGATCGCTGATGTGCGTTCATCGCGGCGCAGGCGCTGGCAGAGGGTGAGGCCGTCGACCTTGGGCAGCATCAGATCGAGAAGAATCAGATCCGGTGTGTATTGCAGCGCAAGAGCCTGGCCCTTGATGCCGTCATCAGCGCGCTGAACATCGAAGCCACCGTGTTCCAGGTGGCCTGCCACCAGCTCACGCATGTCGCTGTCGTCTTCGATTAGGAGAATGCAGGGCTTCATCGGAGCGAGCGAGCAGTGAACAAAGAAAGGCCTTGAATGAGAAAAAGGTGAATCATTCGGATTCTCACAAGATTTGTAGGGGATCTGACGTGGTTCTGCATGCCCTTGCGCTGTGCGGTAACAAGCGCCAATCCCTTCCCGTCACAGCGATTTTCTTGCCAGACCCTGTTTGTCGCGCGCCGGTGTTTTCAGGAAATCTTCGGATTCCGGGCCGGTTTGTAACGGATTCGACCGACAGGGCAAGGCTTCTCTGGGCGCGGATGGGTGATCGACCTGCCATCAAAAAACCACAGCACAGGGCTGTGGTTGAAATCCAAAACTCCCCGGGCGGGATTCGAACCTGCGACCAATCGATTAACAGTCGACCGCTCTACCGCTGAGCTACCGAGGAATGGCCCGACGAATCGGACCCGAAGAACTTAACCCTCAGCCCCTCCGCCCTGCAAGCGGTTGAAGTTGCCGGCGCAGTGTTTCGCCGTTTGTCCAGGGGGAGATGCGCCCCTTTTCCATGCGCGCGGCCCCATCGGCATGGGTGAGCTCGTCGAGCCGATGGGTGACCCAGAGGGCCGTGAGAGGGTGTTTGGAGCGATGGCAGAGTTGCTGCACAGCGGCCAAAACGGTTTGCTGGCTGCCAGGGTCCAGAAGGGCTGTGGGTTCATCGAGCAGAAGCAGGGTTGCCTCGCTGGCAAGGGCGCCGGCGATCGCTAGCCGTTGCTTCTGCCCGCCGCTCAGGGTGTGGATGGGTCGCGACGCCATCCCGGCAAGACCGACCTGCTCCAGCAGGTGCCTGATCCGCGTCTCCCGTTCGTCGCGGTTGAGATGGCGGGGCAGGTTGAGCAGCAGCTCGCTGCCGCAGCTGGGCAGCAGCAGCTGATGGTCTGGGTTCTGGAACACCAGGGCCGGCCGCAAATGGCAGGAAATCTGACCCGACTGGGGCTGAATCAACCCACCGATGGTTCGGAACAGCGTGCTTTTGCCGCTGCCATTGCTGCCCACGAGCATCCACAGTCCGGGTCCGGGGATGGAGAAACTGCATTGGTTGAGTGCGCGCGTGCCGCAGGGCCAGCAAACGCTGACCCGGTCGAATTGCAGGCCCGGTGCAGAGGGGTCAGCCATCAAAGGCGAAGCCAGGTCGCTTGCTGCCACCACCACCAGCGACTTTTTCGTAGATCTGAACCGCCAGGATCTCGCTGGTCAGCACGCTGACCCGCTTGCCTTCCATTTTTTCGCAGGTGAGTTCCAGCAGACGTGGCTGGCCCTGTTCGATGGCTTGGCGAACCTGTTGATACAGCTGTTCAGCGTCAGCGTTGTCCTTGCGCTGCACCGACACCGGCATCGGGCTCATCTTGATGGCCAATTCAACGATGGTCACTGTGAGGATGCTGCGAACGGCCGCATTCTCGCGAAAGTTGACCTCGCCTGAAGTGATGCAGCCTGGTAGGTATTTCCACTCATCAACGGACGGCTTGGTTGGGACGCTCCCCCAGAACGTCTTGTGCCCACTAGGCTCGTCACGTAAAGCTTCATGAAGCTCGCCTCATGACGATCGCTGTAGGACGCGCGCCTCAGCGGGGATGGTTCGACGTCCTCGATGACTGGCTCAAGCGCGACCGCTTCGTTTTTGTCGGCTGGTCCGGCATCCTTCTGTTCCCAACGGCCTACCTGGCCATCGGTGGCTGGCTCACAGGCACCACCTTTGTCACCTCCTGGTACACCCACGGCATTGCCTCTTCGTACCTGGAAGGTTGCAACTTCCTCACCGCTGCTGTGTCCACCCCCGCTGATGCGATGGGTCACAGCCTCCTTCTGCTCTGGGGCCCTGAAGCCCAGGGCGACTTCGTTCGCTGGTGTCAGCTCGGCGGCCTCTGGGCCTTCGTGGCCCTGCACGGTGCTTTCGCTCTGATCGGCTTCATGCTGCGTCAGTTCGAGATCGCCCGTCTGGTCGGCATCCGCCCCTACAACGCCATCGCCTTCTCCGGTCCGATCGCGGTGTTCGTCAGTGTCTTCCTGATGTACCCCCTCGGTCAGAGCAGCTGGTTCTTCGCGCCCTCCTTCGGTGTGGCTGCGATCTTCCGCTTCCTCCTCTTCCTTCAGGGCTTCCACAACTGGACCCTGAATCCCTTCCACATGATGGGCGTCGCCGGCATCCTCGGCGGTGCACTGCTCTGCGCCATTCACGGCGCCACCGTGGAAAACACCCTGTTTGAGGACGGCGAGCAGGCCAACACCTTTAAGGCGTTCGAGCCCACCCAGGAAGAAGAGACCTATTCGATGGTCACCGCCAACCGCTTCTGGAGTCAGATCTTCGGGATCGCCTTCTCCAACAAGCGCTGGCTGCACTTCTTCATGCTGTTCGTGCCTGTGATGGGCCTGTGGACCAGCTCCATCGGCATCATCGGCCTGGCCCTCAACCTGCGCGCCTATGACTTCGTGTCCCAGGAGATCCGCGCTGCAGAAGATCCCGAATTCGAGACCTTCTACACCAAGAACATCCTTCTGAATGAAGGTCTGCGTGCCTGGATGGCACCGGCTGACCAGCCGCACGAAAACTTCGTCTTCCCTGAAGAGGTTCTGCCCCGCGGCAACGCCCTCTGATCGGTCATCGACAGAGTTCATGAAAAGGCGCCTCAGGGCGCCTTTTTGATGGCAAAGCACCTTGGCGATCGGTGCGATGACGTGCCGCTGCTCATCAAGCGCGCTGTGATCCAAAGGTCAGGTCGTTGTCTGTTCAGGGGCGAGGCACAGCTCAAGGCCCGAGGACCAGCGCTGGCACAACCAGTCGCTGCGTTGGGCTTGATCGAGCAGCCGGCGTTGGACGCCTGCCGTTGAGCCCCAGCCGGGATCGTTGGGGTTGAGCAACAGCACGGAGAAGCGGTCTCTGGGTAGGGGACGATCGAAGCTCTTCTTCGGAAAAGCCACCGTTCTGCGCTGGCTCAGGTGGGGCACGAGGTAGCTGGTGGTGAGCACCGTATCGCTGGTTCGGATGCGGCTGATGGCAGCATCCACATCGCTTCGCCAGGCCAGGCGTTGCAGATAGGGACCGGTGAAAAACCAGGGTTTGGCCAGTGCCAGCCAGCAAAGGATGGTCCAGCCGAGCAGCCAGGCTCGTGGGCGCCGTCCAAGCGGGTGGCCGCGTTCTCGATCGGCGCAGAGCCCATCGATGGCGGCGGTCACCGCCACCACGGCAAGCGGCAGGCTGTAGTGGTGGATCAGGGTGCGGTAGCTCGGAGACGCTGAGAGCAGGTTCACCAGGACCAGCGGCAGGCCGATCAGCAGCACCGGCAGGGAGCGGCGTCTCCAGAACAGGCCACAGGGCAGGCAGAGCAGCACGAGGTACACCGCACCACCGGGCCAGTCGATCGCGCCCAGTGCCGCGTTCAGTCCACCGCTGAGGTGGCCGAACATGCGCCCTGCGGCCTTCGGCCCTTCCCCATCGCGGAGCCAGGGATAGAGCCAGCGCGTCAACAGCAACAGCCATCCTGCAGACAGCGCTGCGGCCGCGGCACTCCAGCGCCACCGGCGGCGCCAGGCCAGGTCGAGGGCGATCCCGGCGGTGATCAAGACAAGACCATCGCGGCAACTGAGCATCACCACCAGCAAGGTCAGCCAGAGCCGAGGCTTGCCTGCACGCTCAGCCCAGAGGGCCAGGGCGAAGGCGGGCATCACCCACACCTCCGGATGCATGTCGAACAGATTGCTGTTGAACACCACGGGCTGAAGCCACCACAGCAGGCACACCAGCCAGCAGATCTGACGGGAGAGTTGTGCCTGGGTCGCCAGCAGCCACAGCGGCAGAGCGGTGAGGCTGAGCATCAGCGCCTGCGAGGCCAGCAACCACTGCACGGAGGGGGTGAGGGCATACAGCCCTCCGGCGGCATAGAAGCCCCAGGCCCCATGGTCTGCCAGCAGATGAACGTTCTCCATCGAGGAGATTGGTGGCAGCCCCTGGCTGATCAGCCAGGCCCATTGGTCAAACAATCCAAGGTCGTAGGCGTTGCTCTGCAGCCAGTGATGGCGCAGGGCGGCCAGGCCCCAGCCGATACAGGAGACCAGCAGGCTGAGACCCCACAGTTGGCTTGGAATCGGCAGGGGTGCCTGCCGTTGATTGCCGGTCTGACCGTGGTGTGGTGTCCAGGTCATGGTGTCTCCGCTTGCGTTGACGGGGGGCAGTGCCACAGCCCCCAGGACGAGCTCTCATGAGGAGTGTCTGGCACCGGGGAGCAGCGGTTGGGTGGTTTGCGGCTCACCACCCAGTGCTCGCCGTCGGGGCGGGTCTTGGCGGGCAGCAGTTCTCGGCCCCCATACCAACCGAGGGAAGGTCTGGTGGGCCCCTTGAGCACGATGGTGGCGTCAGCGGGTAGCCGGCGGATGGCGGCGGCCACCGGGCGGGGATCCCAGCTTTCATTCAATTCCCACAGCCAGAGCTGGCTGTGCCAGAGGGCCAGCAGCGCAACACTCCAGCCCAGCAGCAACGTGATCAGCCCGCGTTGCCGCTGCTGCCGTTGTGGCTGCAGCAACTGAATCCCTCCCGCCAGCAGGCCTGCACCTGCCAACACCAGGGAGGCCCAGGGCCATGCAAGGGTCGTTCCCATGAGCATGAGCGGCACCGCTGTCAGCAGCAGTGCGGCCCCCAGCAAGGCCCAGATCCTGCTCACCCAGCGAGGGTGGCCGCTGGTGAGCACTTGGCTGAGGCCGTCGGCGCAGACCAAGGCGATCGCCGGCCAGAGCAGGTGGCTGTACCAGGGCAGTTGGGTGCGCAGGGGCAGCACCAGAACGGAACTTCCCAGCAACAGCCCGATCGACCAGCGCCCCGCACTTTGATGGCGTTGCCGCCAGGCCTGGTGCAGACCCACCGGTAGAAGCAGCAGCCAGGGCCAGCCTCCCTCGATCACTTCGGTGATCGGCATCACCCAGGCGCCGCTGCTGTCGCCCACCACCTCGGTGATGCGGCCGAGGCCTTGCCCGCCCCACATCAGCCAGGCGTCACGGCCGCGCTCATGCCAGTGCCACAGGTGCCAGGCCAGGCCAGGGCTCAAGCCGAGGCCGAGCCAGGCCAGGCTTCTGGATGACCAGTGGCCGTCCCTTCGGTCCCACAGGCTGATGGCGGCGGTGATCAAGGCAAATCCCAGCAAGGCCGGTGGCTTGAGCAGGAGAATGCCACTGGCCCCCAGGCCGGCCAGCAGCCCATGCCAAGGGTGGTGTCTGCTGCTCAGCCAGCCGGTCCAGAGCAGCAGCACGGCCGTCACCAGGCTGCCGTCGAGCATGGCGAGACGGCCGTGGCGGGCCATCGGCAGCAGGGTGGCGAGGATCAGTGCAGCCAGGACGGCGCTGTTGCCTTGGTTCTGTCCCCCCAGCTGACGCCGCAGCAGCAGAATCAGTGGCACCGCCAGGCTGGCGATCAGGCAAGGGAGCAGCCGCACCACCCACTCCTGTTCGCCGCCGAGGTGGATGGCGCCGCCGATCAGCCAGTGCAGGCCAGGGGGTTTGTTGAGGTACGCCTCATCCCATTTGAAGGCCAGCAGTCCATCGAGCAGGGAGCTGTCGAGTCCAGTGCCGCCGGGCTGCCCAGGCATCCATGGCGATCGCGCAACGGTGGACCGGGCCACGGTGGCGACGCGCCCTTCGTCCCAGTCCCGCAGAGGCAGATTCCCCAGTCCCGGCAACCACAACACGAGGGTGAAGATCCACAGCAGCACAGGCCTTGCGAGTCCGTTAAGGTTCAAAGGTCCAGATCGCAGTGATGTGAAGGCATCTTCGGCCGTCCGCGGCCAGGTTGACTTCGAAGGCATCGCCGGCGATCACTGATCCATCCGGGAGGAGGTGTCCATGAGTTCCAGTTCTTTGATGCAGGGTCTGCTGATCGCGGAGAACGCCGGCTGACGGCACTTCTTTGACTGATCAATCGGTTCCGCGCCAGAGCGGACCCGGCGAGAGCCCCCGGCCGGTTTCCGGTCGGGGGCATCGTTTTGTTCGTGATCACCCAGGAGATGGACACCTTCGTGGTTGGCCGACTGTGCAATCGGAAGGCAAGCCCATAAGTTGTGATCGGGTTAACACCCAAAATCCCTCAAATTTGGTGTGAGGAATTCATGAAACTCTTCCAGAAGCTTCTGGTCGCTCCTGCTGCACTGGGCCTGCTGGCTCCTGCAGCGGTGAACGCCAGCGAACTCAACATCGATGGTGTGTCTGACTACGCCGGCTCTGCCGAGCAGGTCACCAGCATCACCCAGTTCTCCGACGTCTACCCCACCGACTGGGCGTATCAGGCTCTGAGCAACCTGATCGAGCGCTACGGCTGTGTGGCTGGCTACCCCAACGGCACCTACCGCGGCAACCGTGCGATGACCCGCTTTGAAGCGGCCGCACTGCTGAACGCCTGTCTCGACCGGATCACCGAAGTGACCGACGAGCTGAAGCGCCTGATGAAGGAGTTCGAGAAGGAACTCGCCATCCTCAAGGGCCGTGTGGACGGTCTGGAAGCCCGCGTGGGTGAGCTGGAAGCCACCCAGTTCTCCACCACCACCAAGCTGAAGGGCAAAACCACCTTCGTGATTGGTGCCAACACCTTCGGTGGCAACGCGAAGAACACCGTTCTCGATCAGTTCAACTTCCAGAACCGCGAAATCGGCAAGACTTCTGTTGGCAAGCAGATTATCAAGGACGCTGACGACATGGCCGATGTGGCCAACGAGTACCTCGGCGGCACCACCTTCAACTACGACCAGCAGCTCGACCTGCTGACCAGCTTCACCGGTAAGGACCTCCTCAAGGTTCGCCTGCGTGCCGGCAACTTCGGCAAGAGTGCTTTCGGCTTCTCAGCTGACACCGGAATCGTCAATCCTCAAGGCGGCACCTACACCACCGCCTCCGGTCTGGAGGCTGCCTTCCAGGAAAACAATGTCAAGAACAACGTGGTGATCAACCGCGTGTTCTACCAGTTCCCCTTGGGCAGCAACTTCACCGTCACCGCCGGTGGTCTGGTTCGTCAGGACGACATGCTGGCCGTGTGGCCCAGTGCTTACCCCTCTGACACCGTCCTCGACTTCTTCACCTACGCCGGTGCTCCCGGTGCCTACAACCTGAACCTCGGTGCAGGTGCTGGTATCTGGTGGCAGAACGACGGTTGGAGCGTGTCTGCGAACTACGTGTCCGGCAACGGCAACAACTCCAAGCCGTCCGCAAACAGAGATGCCTTCGGCAACGTTGATTACAACGCCAACGGCACCCGCAACTGCTCTGACGGCGGTGGTATCGCCACCGATTGTGCTGCCGGCACCGGTACCGTTCAGCTGGCCTATACAGCTGACAACTGGGGTGTCGCTGCTGCCTACAACTACAGCTCCCAGAACTTCGGCAACCTCTACCAGGGTGTCGCCACTCCTCTGGCTTCCGAAATCGGTGCCCTCGGCAACACCAACTCCGTTGGTCTGAGTGCCTACTGGAGTCCTGAAGAGTCCGGTTGGATTCCTTCCATCTCGGCAGGTTGGGGCCTGAACAGCACCTCCGGTTCTGACTACGGCAAGTACCTGGGTGTTGATCGCTACGCCAGCTTCATTGGCTACGAATTCAAGTCAGCAACGACCCAGAGCTGGTCTGTTGGTCTCGAGTGGAGCGACGTCTTCCTGAAGGGCAACAAGGCCGGTATGGCCGTTGGTCAGCAGGGCTTCGTCACTGCCCTTGATCTCTCCGGCGACGATGTTGATGGCTTCAGTTCCGGTGATGCCGAGGACATCCTGGTCCGTGACGGTCAGTACGCCTGGGAATGGTGGTACATGTTCCAAGTCACCGACAACATCAGCGTCACCCCTGCGCTCTTCTATCTGAGCCGTCCCCTGGGTGCCGCAACCCAAGACAACAGCTTCAACCAGTTCGGCGGTCTCGTGAAGACCACCTTCAAGTTCTGATCGAAGCACCGCTTGGGCTCCACGACGTGGAGCCCAGCCATCCACTCCTCATGGACCCTTCCACTCCGGTGGAAGGGTTTTTTGTTGGCGTCTTAACCAACCCATCAACAAGCATTGATCTGTTCTTGTTGTTGTTGAGAACCCTTCTCTGTAAGATCTGTTCGCAGCGCCCTGACGTTGCGTTCTCTTTTGGTGTGAGATCGTCCCAATGAAATTCTTCCAGCAACTGCTGGTCGCTCCTGCTGCACTGGGCCTGCTGGCTCCTGCAGCGGTGAACGCCAGCGACCTCAACATCGATGGTGTGTCTGACTACGCCGGCGAGTCGTCATCCGGCAGCCTCGAGCAGGTCACCAGCATCACCCAGTTCTCCGACGTCTACCCCACCGACTGGGCGTATCAGGCTCTGAGCAACCTGATCGAGCGCTACGGCTGTGTGGCTGGCTACCCCAACGGCACCTACCGCGGCAACCGTGCGATGACCCGCTTTGAAGCGGCCGCACTGCTGAACGCCTGCCTCGACCGGATCACCGAAGTGACCGACGAGCTGAAGCGCCTGATGAAGGAGTTCGAGAAGGAACTCGCCATCCTCAAGGGCCGCGTGGACGGTCTGGAAGCCCGCGTGGGTGAGCTGGAAGCCACCCAGTTCTCCACCACCACCCGGCTGAAGGGCAAAACCACCTTCGTGCTGGGCGCCACCACCGCGGGTGGTGACAACGGCTTCCCCAGGAATGATCCCAATTTCAATAAAAAAGGCAGTCAAGGTGGGGCGAAGGCCTACAACCGCAATTTCGGTGCCTTCACCTTCAACTATGACCAGAAACTGGCTTTTGATACCAGCTTCACAGGCAAAGACAAACTGCTGGTCCGACTTCGTGCCGGTAATTTCATCAAAGGAAAGAACGCCTTCTCTGGTTCTGGTGTGAATCTCACCGCCCTTGATGTGGCAACCGATTCCGGAGTGAGTGGCTCCAACACCGTTGCGAACAATGTGATCCTGGATCGTGTTTACTACAGGTTCCCTGTGGGAAGCGAGTTCACAGCCTTCGTCGGTGCCGAAGGCCGCAACACTGAAGCTGTGGCGCTTTGGCCTTCGGTTTACAACAAAGGCGGTGCCAAGGTCCTTGATTGGACGGCCTTGATGGGCACCAGCGGTGTCTACAACAAGGAAACCGGTCCGCTGATTGGTGCTTACTGGAAGCAGACAGTCGACAAGGGGGCCAACGCTTTCAGTGTGTCGGTCAACTATGTGGCGGATAGCGGTAACGGTGAAGTCTCCAACGCTCGCAATGGCGGCTTCATGACCGATAACTCTGAAGCCAGCCTCCTGGCTCAGTTGGGTTACGGCGGCCCTCAGTGGGGTCTCGCCTTTGCCTATCGCTATGGCCAGTGCGACAGCGGCAATGGCCTGCGTCGCGGCACCGAGTTCGCCAAGAACAACACCTGGAACAACAACTGCGTTGCCGAGAACGACAACGGCGTGGAGAAGCGTTACAACAGCAGCGCCAACAGCTACGCCTTGAACGCTTACTGGCAACCCGAGGAGGCCGGTTGGATTCCTTCCATCTCCGCAGGCTGGGGAATCAACACGGTGAGTGCCGATCGTCTGGTCGAGGGCACTCCGGTTGAAACCCAGAGCTGGATGGTCGGCCTGAAGTGGGACGACGTGTTCCTCAAAGGCAACGACATGGGCTTTGCGGTTGGACAGCCCACCTTCGCGACGAGTGTCGAACGATGCTCCAAGGCGTCGAGGAAGGCAGGCACCTGCAGCAACACCCCCTTCGACGGCAACTATGTCTTCGAGTGGTACTACAACTTCCAGGTGACCGACAACATCGCCATCACGCCTGCAGTGTTCTATCTGTCCCGCCCCATGGGTCAGTACACCAGCAATCTGGTGAAGAACGGCAGTGGTTATGACGGTCAGTTCAATGTGTTTGGAGCGCTGGTGCAGACCACCTTCAAATTCTGATCTGATTGGTGTGTAGGGCTCCCGCTGGTTGGGAGCCTTGCTGGTTGGTTGATGCCGAATCCGCCCACATTGGGCGGATTTTTGTTTGCAAATCACTTGGTTTGGCTGCCACCGCTTCCAGGTCGTCGTGGTTCTAAGGAGCAGCATCAGGGTCTGATCATCTGATTGGATGGCGAAATGGGGATTGCTTCCGACATCACGGCTTTAGTGGGACGCACTCCGATGGTGCGCCTCAATCGTCTGCCGGCTGCCTTCGGCGCCAAGGCGGAGGTGCTCGCCAAACTGGAGAGTTTCAACCCCACCGCGTCGGTGAAAGACCGCATTGCCGGTGCCATGGTGCAGGCCGCGGAGGATGAGGGCACGATCACGCCGGGTCGCACGGTTCTAGTGGAGCCCACCAGCGGCAACACCGGGATCGCTTTGGCGATGGTGGCGGCGGCTCGGGGCTACCGACTCATCCTCACCATGCCCGACACGATGAGCACGGAGCGGCGGGCGATGCTGCGGGCCTACGGCGCTGAGTTGCAGCTCACCCCCGGTTCGGAAGGGATTCAGGGGGCCATCGATCTTGCCCAGGAGTTGGTGGCGGAGATCCCCGAGGCTTACCTGCTTCAACAGTTCGTCAATGCTGCCAATCCCGCGATCCATGAACGCACCACCGCAGAGGAGCTGTGGGCCGACACCGAGGGCCGCCTGGATGTGCTCGTGGCTGGTGTGGGCACCGGTGGCACGATCACCGGTTGTGCCCGTCTGCTCAAGACGCGACATCCTGAGCTGCAGGTGGTGGCGGTGGAGCCTGCAGGCAGTGCGGTCTTGAGCGGCCAGCCTGCCGGCCCCCATCGCATTCAGGGCATCGGAGCAGGGTTTGTGCCGCCAGTGCTGGAGCAGGGGCTGATTGATGAGGTGATTGCGGTCAGCGATGAGGACGCGATGGTGATGGGCCGGCGTCTGGCCCGTGAGGAGGGCCTGCTCTGCGGGGTCAGCAGTGGCGCTGCGATGGCAGCGGCGCTGCAGTTGTCTCAGCGTCCGGAGTTCGACGGCAAACGGATCGTGGTGATTCTCGCCAGCTTTGGCGAGCGTTATCTCTCCACACCGATGTTCAGTTCGTCAGCGTCGTTGCCGCCGCGGCTGGGTGGACATTTATGAGTGCATCGGGCGCCCTGGAGGGCCAAGACCGCGACCCCTATGCGGTGTTGGGGGTGTCGCTTCAGGCCAGTCAGGCTGAAATCAAGGCGGCCTATCGCCGCTTGGTGAAGCAGCATCACCCGGATGCCGGTGGCGATGATCGGCGCATTCTTGTGCTCAATGCCGCCTGGGAAGTGCTTGGCGACACGGAACGCCGCCATCATTACGACAGCGTCCATGGCATGGCGGTGGCAGAGGCCCGCCGCCGGGGTGCGCGCAACGCCAGGGCCAGCCGAGCCGCCAGTGCGGCCAGTGGTCAGGGGGCCGCAGCGGACGATGCGTTGGTGCAGTGGCTGCAAACCGTCTATGCCCCGGTGGATCGTTGGCTCGGTCAGGTGATCAATCCTTTTCCGGCGGAGTACCGGGCGCTGTCGGCTGATCCCTACGACGATGCCTTGATGGAGGCGTTCTGTGCGTATCTCGAGGTCAGCCAGAAGAAACTGGAGAAGGTGAAGAGCCTCTATCAGTCGGTACCGGTGCCGGAGTCCGCCAGGGGGTTTGGCCTCAGCCTCTACCACTGCCTCTCCGAGGTGGAGGATGCGATCACTGAGCTGGAGCGCTACACGATGGGCTACGTGGACAGCTATCTCCACGACGGTCGTGAAATGCTGCGCGAAGCCAAACAGCGGCGGCAGCGTCTTCAGCAGGAACGCCGGCGTCTGGAGATTGGCTGATGGCCGCCTGGGTGTTCCGGTTGCTGCTGCTGCTGCTTTGGCTGTTGGCCACCTTGGTGGACCGCCTCTGGTGGCATCACAGCAACAGCATTCCCGCCTGGGATCAGGCCGACTACCTCAACAGTGCCCTTGATCACGGTCGGGCCCTGGGCCTCCTGCCAGGCGGTGGCTGGCAAGGCTGGGATGCCTTGCTGGATTTGTCGCCCAAGATTCCTCCGTTGGCGTCCCTGGTGAACGGCACGGTGATGGCGCTGGCCGGTGATGCGCCGGCGCAGGCTGCCTGGAGCCTCAGCCTCTGGCACGGCCTGTTGTTGTTGGTGGTGGCGGCGTGGGCGCTGGATTTGCGTCGCCCATTATCTGGAGCGCGGGGGTTTGCACTGTTGGCTGCAGCCCTGGTGACGCTGACACCCGCTCTGCTGGATCTTCGCGCTGACTACGTTCTTGAGATGCCGCTGACGGCGATGGTGACGTTGGCTCTTTGGCGGCTGAGTCGCTGGTGGCATCCCATCAGCGGTGGTCGCTGGCTGCAGGCGCTGACGGCGGCCATGGCCTGCTTGCTGGCGCTTCTGGTGAAACAGAGTGCCCTCCTGGTGCTGATGCCGCTGCTGGTGGTGTTGATCCACCAGGCCCTGGGGCAGGGTCAGGGGCGTCGCCTGCAGCTGCTGGTGGGCACGGGCCTGATGGCAGCGGGCTTGTGGCCGTGGTTGCACCACAACTGGATCACCACCCTCGGTGGCACCAATCGAGCGGTGCTCGAGTCGGCTGCCCGCGAGGGTGATCCAGGGCCCTTCAGCCTCCAGGGTTGGCTCTGGTATCCACGTCTGCTGCCTGAGCAGGTGGGTGGTGTGGTGTTGGTGGTGGGTCTGGCCGGTGTGGTGCTCTGGGGCTGGCAGCGGCAACGGCAGGGCAAGGCGGCAGCAGAGTCTCCAACCAGTGGGGATGATCCCCTCGCCTGGCGTTGGCTGCTGATCAGCCTGGTGGCTGGATTTGTCGTCACGAACCTCAGTCCGAACAAGGACGACCGCTACATCGCCCCGTTGCTGCCGCCATTGCTGCTGCTCTTGGCGCGGGGGTGGTGGCAGTGGGGCCTTTGGCTTCAGCAACACTGGCCCCGCCGCAGCCGCTGGTTGGCGCCGGGGCTGTTGCTGCTTGGCCTTGGTGCCGGAGCCCAGGCCGGCGCCGTTGCCCAGTTCGAACGTCTGGCCGATCGTCGCGTGGGCCCTCTGGATCAGATCGTGCGCCGGGCCGGAGGGGCCGTTCCGGATGGTGAGCGCAGCACGGTGATCGTGGTGCCCAGCACAGCCGATCTCAATCAGCACAACGTCAGTTACTACGGCCGTCGCAATGGTGGCCAGGTCGTGGGCCGCCAGTTGGGCGGTAGCCGCCTTGATCGCGATCCGGTGCTGGCCCAGGCCCAGTGGGTGGTGCTGGCGGAGGGGGATCAGGGATCGGTGCGCAAGGCTGCCCGCAAGTTGGATCAGGCCGTGCGCAGCAGCGGTGTGTTTGAGGAGGTGGAACGTTTCCCAAGACCGGGGGGAGGCAGTTATTCGCTATGGCGTCGCCGGGCCGAAGCCCCCGCCGCCGTTGGGTTCGAGAGCCGTTTCCCCCGCTTTGCTTCAGGCCTGGCGGCAGGGCCGCAGGGCTTGGATCCCCTGTTCGCAGCCGTGGCGACCGAGCATATGCTCGACGGCCATTTCCTCTACCGACAGGGGGCACGTCGACAGGCACTGCAACGCCTCGCCGCCAATCCTGATGATCTTCAGGCCCGCTGGACCCTCGCACTGTTGGCGGTGCTGGCCAATCGCCCCGTTGACGCTGCCACGCACTTTGAGGTGTTGGAGCAGGCGCAGCCTGCGAATCCGTGGCCCAGTGCGTACCGCGCCGTGGTGACCCTGGCCGATTGGAACCCTTGGCGTGCAGCCGCGATCACGGCTGCCGCCCGTGAGCGGCACCCCGATCAACCGATCCTGATCGCCCTGGATGATCTCAGCGCCGTGATGGCCGGAGCGCTCTGGCGTCTCCCGGGGCTGGTGCAGTCGCTTCCGAAGGCGGTGCTGCAGGTGGAGGCCGATCTTCAGGCGAAGCCTTCCAGCTGAGCCAGCTTCAGCCACACATCAGGCACGGGGCGCCGCCAGCGCACCTGGGCGAAGTCGCCTTTCACCACCAGGATTTCACCGGGGCCCTCGAAGATGTACTCCGGGGGGGTGGGGTCACTGGCTCCAGCCTCAACGCTGCCGGCATAAGCCTGACGCTTGACCCGCACCAAGGCGCCTTTCTTGAGGGCGGTGGGCTTGGCCTTGGCAGGCGCCGCAGTGTCGGTATCGGCCATCAAGACGGGAGGTGCTGACGGCCAGGCTAGAACCTGCCGCCGGTGGAGCAGCATGGTTCGTAGCCTCGGACCCTGAAGACAAGGGATCCCATGCGTCTGCTGCTGCTTGGTTGCACCGGTCTGGTGGGGCGTGAACTGGTGCCAACATTGTTGGCCGCAGGTCATCAGCTCACGCTGGTGAGCCGTCGGCCCCAGGCGTCGCTGGCGTGGGCACGTTCGTTACGGGTGGATTGGCTGCAGCAGGATCCCGCCTCCGACTCCAGCTGGCAGAACGGCGGTGCCTTGCATCAGGCTCTGGCCTCCGCGGATGGGGTGGTGAATCTGGCTGGTGAGCCGATCGCTGAACAACGCTGGACGGCGGCCCATTTGCAGTTGCTGCACGACAGCCGCATCGCCACCACCCAACACCTCGCGTCAGCGATGCAGGCCCTCGATCAGCCCCCTTCCGTTCTGGTGAACGCCTCTGCCGTCGGCTTCTACGGCACAAGCGACGAAGCCACCTTCGTGGAATCCAGCCCAGCAGGCAATGACGTGCTCGGCAGACTCTGCTCCGGGTGGGAGGCTGCTGCGTCAGTCCGTCCTGAGGGCACCCGGTTGGTAGTGGTGCGCATCGGCATCGTGCTCGCCGCCGATGGCGGTGCCCTTGGCAAAATGCTGCCGGTGTTCCGCGCTGGTTTTGGTGGACCGATTGGTTCAGGTCGCCAATGGATGAGCTGGATTCACCGCAGCGATCTGTGTGCCTTGATCCTCCAGGCTCTCACCGACACCGCCATGGACGGGGTGGTGAATGGTGTGGCTCCTGAGCCTGTGAGCATGGCTAGCTTTGCCTCAGCTCTGGGCAGCTGCCTTGGACGCCCCAGCCTGCTGCCGGTGCCAGGCCCGGTCTTGCATCTGCTCCTGGGGGATGGTGCCCGGGTGGTGCTCGATGGTCAGCAGGTGCGCTCGGAGCGCTTATCCCAGTTTGGCTTCAGGTTTCGCTACCCCCACCTGCCTGAAGCCCTCGCCGCTGCCACCACGACGTGATCCCGCTCACCAGGGCTGACGCGATCAACAGGCCGATGGCTGGTGTGAACAGAGGATCCCACAGCTGCTGAAACAGCCGCAGCGGTGCTTTCACACCCTGGCTGCTGGCCACGATGGCGGCGCCAAACCAGCCTGCGCCGGCCAGCACCAGAAAGACATCCAGCACCAGCAGGCGGTCGAGCCAGAGTTTCCAGAGGGGTTGCTTGGCTGGGGCACTCATGGTGATTGCGGGGCGGCGGTTGGCTTGGTGGTCAGCAGGTGGGTGATGGCGGTCGCCATGGATTCAGCTCCTCCTGTGCGGCCCAGTCGTTCCTCTGCCTGTTGGCGGCAGAGCTGTTCAAGTTGCTGATCATGAACGCTGCGCTCCAGCAGGTCCAGTGCCAGCTGGACGGTGGCCAGCACCGTGGCGTCCTCCCCGCTGTCACCGTCCGCGCAGAACACCGTGGGCCCCAGCAGCCGCCGCTGCGCTTCCGCGAAGCTGGCTGTGAATTGCGGTCCCGCTCCAGCCATCTGCAAGACGGGTTTGGCGAGGCCGACAGCCTGTTCCGTGGCTGTGCCGGCCATCGCCAGCACCAGGTTGGCGTTTTGCACCACCGACGGAAAGGCCCCCCGGTGCACCAGCACCTGACGGGGGCCCTTGACAAGCCGCTTGGCGTCTGCGGATGAGGGGCTGGCTGGGTGTAACTCCCAGCCCAACGTTGCCACCAGTGCACCCAGGCTCTGATCGCTGAGGGCGCGGATCAAGGCCAGGTCGACCGCCAGCTCTCCTTTGCTGAACAGGGGAGCTGGCAGGTCCTGAATCACGCGCAGCAGCAGCAGCAGGTTGTGTTCGAGTTCAGGCCGGCGGCTGCCGGGCAGGAGGGCCAGGCGCCGTCGTCCCGGCAGGGGTGGGGCCTCTGTCAGCACTGGATCCATGAAGGGGTTGCCGACAAATCGCACCGGCCGACCCAGTTGCTCACTGAGGTCTTCCGCCGTGAGCAGGTCTCGGCTGAAGACGGCATGGAACCGTTCACTGGCCAAACAAGCGCCGCAGGGCCAGGGCAGATTGAGCCGACCTTCGTAATGGCTGGAGTAGGCCACCAGGTAGGTGGCCGCTGGCCGTCCGCAGAGCCAGGCGGCCATCACCGGAATGACATCGCCGATCACCACCACGAGGTCGTAGCGACGACGAATCCGCAGCAGCCTCAGCAGGGCCTGCAGCAGATGCAGCACCTGGCCCTGGATCAGTTCCGTCAGTCGTCCACGCAGGCTTGTGTAACCCAGGCCGCCGGTGCTGAATTCACGCGTGCTCACGACCACGGGAATCTGGCCATCCCTGTAGGGCTGACCGCGGCCGACAAGAGGCAGGGCATCCACCTGATGGCCTCGCTTCAGGAGTGCCTGGCCCAGCAGTGCTCCGGAGAGGTCTTCTCCATGGCCGTTGCTCAGCAGCAGCAGCCTGGCCACCTCAGAGCTCCAGCCAGGTCTTCAGTTTGGTGAGAGCTGGCCAGCCGGGCTTGCGGTTGAGGCCATCCGCGATCGATGCCTTCAGTTCATCGCCCACGTCCGGTGCCAGAGCGAGCACTTGCTGCACCACTTGCACCTGATCACGCACGCCTTTGGCATGGGTTTCCAGCATGGCCAGGCTGAGGTTGATCCGGGCCTGGGGATCCTGGCCATTGAGCTTCACCGCCAGCCGGGCGGAGCGCAGGGCTTCCTCCGGTTGATCGCAGAGCAACTGCAGCCAGGCCAGGCAGGTCCAACCGGCCGATTGCCGGGGTGCGGCATTGGTGATGGCGACAAAGTCTTCAAGCACCTCGCTGGCGTCAGCACCGTTTTGGTAGCGGTCCATCGCCTGCTCGAACAGACTTTCCTCGTGCGCTTCGGTCACCGTTCCGCTTGGGATTGCAGTGCTTTCAGGTTCCCATGCAGCCGGCTCAAACGGCGAAGGAGCTGCCGCAGCCACAGGTCTGGCTGGCGTTGGGGTTGGTGAAGTTGAACCCGCCACCGATCAGGGCCGTACTGAAATCGAGCTGCATGCCATAGATGTAGAGCAGACTCTTGGGATCACACACCACCTGGAAGCCGGCACCGTCAGGGGCTGTGTAGTCGTAGACCTCGTCGCCTTCCTGGATGTCGGAGCTGGGAACGAAATCCATGGTGTAGCTCATGCCGCTGCAGCCTCCGGAGCGGACACCAACCCTCAGCATCTGGTTGTCGCCTTGCTCGCCACAGAGCTTGGCCAGTTGTTGCATCGCCGGATCGGTGATCTGAATGCCTTTGCCGTCCTTGGCGGTGTGGGCGATGGCGGTCATGGCGTGGGATTAATCCGGTCTCCTCACTGTATGGAGGCCCGTTGTTGGCTGCCGCATTCATAGAGTCATGCCGTTGTTGGCGGATGCAGCTGGTGCGGGTCGCGATCGTTGGTTCGGGTCTGGCAGGGCTGTCAGCGGCTGTGGATCTGGTGGACGCTGGCCATCAGGTCGATCTTTACGAAGCCCGCCCCTTCATGGGCGGCAAGGTGGGCAGCTGGGAAGACGACGACGGCAATCACATCGAGATGGGATTGCATGTGTTCTTTTTCAATTACGCCAATCTCTTTGCATTGATGCGCAAAGTGGGCGCGATTGACAATCTTCTGCCCAAGGATCACACCCATCTGTTCTGCAACCGCGGTGGTGATCTCCGCGAACTGGACTTCCGTTTTGCCCTCGGGGCTCCTTTCAACGGCCTGAAGGCGTTCTTCACGACGCCGCAGCTCACCTGGATCGACAAGCTCCGCAATGCCCTGGCCTTGGGCACCAGTCCGATCGTGCGCGGCCTCGTGGATTACGAGGGTGCGATGCGCACGATCCGTGCCCTTGATTCCGTCAGCTTTCAAGACTGGTTCGTGGGTCATGGCGGGAGCATGGAGAGCATCCGCCGCATGTGGAATCCGATTGCCTATGCCCTTGGCTTCATCGATTGCGAGGCGATTTCGGCCCGCTGCATGCTCACCATTTTCATGATGTTCGCGGCCAAGACCGAAGCCTCCAAGCTCAACCTGCTCAAAGGCTCTCCGCACCGCTGGCTCACCGGCCCGATTCTTGACTACATCCAGGCTCGCGGCGCCACGTTGCACCTGCGTCATCGGGTCAAACAGGTGCATTGCACCGAAGGGGATGCTCCCCAGGTCACAGGCCTCACCCTCGGGACCCCTGAGGGCGAAATGAAGGTGCACGCCGATGCCTACCTGGCCGCCTGTGATGTGCCTGGCATCCAGCGCCTGCTGCCTGCGGAATGGCGACGCTTCCCCCTGTTTGAGGCCATTCACCATCTTGAGGCGGTTCCCGTCGCCACCGTGCAGCTGCGCTACGACGGATGGGTCACGGAACTGGGGGATGGGGCCAGAGAGGAGCAGCGCCGTCGTGACCTCTCCACGCCCGCTGGGTTGAACAACCTGCTTTACACCGCAGATGCTGATTTCAGCTGCTTCGCTGACTTGGCTCTGGCCAGCCCCGAGGATTACCGCAAGCCTGGCGTGGGCTCCCTGTTGCAGTGTGTGCTCACCCCTGGTGATCCCTGGATTCCCAGATCGGTGGAGGAGATCGTCGCCCACACCGACGCCCAGGTGCGTGAGTTGTTCCCCTCAGCCAAGGGGTTGTCGCTCGTGTGGAGCAACGTGGTGAAGCTGGCTCAGTCTCTCTATCGGGAAGCTCCTGGGATGGAGCCGTATCGCCCCGACCAGCGCACCCCGGTGGAGAACTTCTACCTGGCAGGCAGCTACACACGCCAGGACTACATCGATTCCATGGAGGGGGCCACCATGAGCGGTCATCTGGCTGCAGCTGCCATCCTGGGGCGGTCGGCCCAGCTGGCCACCAATGCCGCTGTTGCCTGAGGATATCGATGGGACGTTGGCTTGAACACACTGTCACCACAGAGGTGCGGGCACCCGTGGACCGTGTCTGGGCGGTGTGGAGTGACCTGGAAGCGATGCCGCGATGGATGCGGTGGATCGAATCCGTCAAGACCCTGAATGACCCGGATCTCACCGATTGGACCCTCGCGGCCCAGGGTTTTCGTTTCAGCTGGAAGGCGCGGATCACCACCCGTGTCGAGGCCCAGCAACTCCACTGGGAATCGGTTGGCGGCCTGCCGACCAAAGGGGCTGTTCGCTTCTACCCGCAGGCAGACGAGTGCACGGCGGTCAAACTCAGCGTGACGTATGAATTGCCTGGGGTCTTGGCACCATTGATGGAACCCAGCATCCTGGGTGGGATTGTGACGAAGGAACTCCAAGCCAACCTTGACCGATTCCGCGATTTGGTTGAAAGCGATTACGCCGTTGCGACCTGAGCTGTCGTTCCTGCGGGTCTTGCTGTTCGCCCCTGTTCTGTTGGTGGGGTGCGCCCCAGCCGACCCTCCCGTCGACCCTCCGACTCCATCGGTGTCCCGTGCCAAACCGGCCGAAGCACCGCAGGACACTGCTCCGCCAGAGCCTCTGGTGCCTGTGAGGCCTCCCGACGTGTTGAAGCCGTTGCCCACCACCGCTCAGGTGCAGGACTCGGTCAGCCGTGGTCGGGTTGATCCGTTCGCTCCCGTTCGCGGACCCCAGGCTGGGCCCGGGGCGGGAGGAGGCTCTGGCGCCAGCGGCGGCGGTGCGATCAGCCTTCAGGGGGTGATGGCCGTCGGCTCGCAGCTGCAGGCCCTTGTGCGCACTTCGGTCGGCTCTGGAGCCATTTGTGTTGGCCCCGAGGGCCGCTGCGGCGGCACGGCGGGCGAAGCGCTGCTTCCCAAGGAGTGGACCGTGCGCAGTATCGATCTGCAGCGGGGTTGTCTGACCTACACCGTGGAGGGCAAGGGTCAGGAGCTGGTTTGCATGGAGGATGACGAAGAGGTCGATGAAGAGGTCAAGGTCTGAACGCAGGCCTGCACCAATCCCTCGATGTCATGAGGGTCGGCCTCCTGGTCGACCCGGCCTAAGAGCTCCCTGCAACGTTTGCTGGTCTGCGGTCCGATCGACACCACCTTGGCTCGCCTCAGATGGTTGTCCCAGGTGGACCCATAGCGCTCTTGCAGGAGCTGCACGGTGTGGTTCACCGTTTTGCCGCTGCTGAACGTGACGGCTGCCACGGCGCCCGATTCCAGGGCGGCGGCGGCGGCGGACGGAATGTCGCTGGGGCAGCGGGACTCATAGGCTGCTACCTCCACCACACGGGCACCGGCTTCTCCGAAGGCTTCTGCCAGAAGGGTGCGCCCACCGCTCTGCACCCGAGGAATTAACAACCGCAGCCCCCATCCCGACACTGGGAAATGCTCGATCAGGCTGTCGGCCACGAAGTCGGGGGGGATGAAATCAGTCTCTGCCCCCAGGGCCTCGAGCTGCGCTGCGGTTTTGCGACCCACCGCAGCCAGTTTGAGGCTGGCCGGTCGTCTGGCCAGACTGCGGCCCAGACGCTGCAGACGTTCCTCCACCGCAGTGACGCCGTTGGCGCTGGAGAAGAGCAGCCAGTGGAAGTCATCCAGTTCCTCCAGGGCATCATCGAGCGGACCCCACTCATCCGGTGGACCGATCACCAGGGCAGGGAGATCGATCACCGTGGCACCGAGGGCCTGCAACCGTTGCCGTCCTTCGCCCTGCTGGTCCTGTGCCCGGGTCACCAGAACCGTTTGACCCTGGAGCGGCAGGGTCATGCCGCCACCTCATCCAGCTTGACGATGCCCTTCAGTTGGTTGAACAGCGAATCGGCTTCATCCTGGCGTCCCTGCTCTTCCAGCAGCGCGATGGCCACGTGAAAGCCCTTCCTGGCACCGTCCACATCGCCCCCCATCAGCAGGGCAATGGCCAGGTTCTGGTGGCATTCCGGATGGTCGGGCTGCCGCTGGAGAGATTCGCCATAGGCCTGGATGGCCGCGGTGATGTTGCCTTTGCGCCGTTGCATCAGCCCCAGGTTGAACCAGCTCAGAGCCACTTCAGGGGCCGCCTGGGTGGCCTCGGTGGTCAGACGAATCGCTTCGTCGAGGCCATGGTTCTTCAGCAGCAGAGCAGCCAGGTTGAGCCGGGCTCCAAGGCTGAGCCTTGCAGGGATGGGCAGCGCCAGCGCTTCGCGGTAGGTGGCAATGGCTGCTTCAGTGTCCTGGTCTGCCTGGGCCATGGCCAGGTGCAGCAGCAGCTCGTAGCGCTCCGCAGGGTGTTCTTGGTCGCCGTCGATGGAGGCAAGGCCCTGCTGCAGCAGGGCCAGCCCGCGCTCTCGCCTGCCGCTGCTGACTTCCAGGGCCCCCAGCTTGGCGCAGGCGTAGGGGTCTCCAGGCGTCTCCTTCAGCCAGTGCTCCATCGCTTGGCGCAGCCGTTGGGCTTTGTCTGTGCCTTCAATCAAGTCGGGCCGATAGCCGTCGTGGAGGAGGGCCGGGACCCCGCAGTCGATCACGCGCCACTGGGGTTCCGCCTGGATCAGCGCTTCGACGCTGTCGTCAATCATCGAGTGGTAAGGCCGCGACCACTGCAGAGCGGGGTGGCGACGAAACAGGCGGCTTACGTTCGAATAGGGAGCCATGGCAGAGCCCCGCTCATAACGCAGGAGGTTGATGGCCAGCACCGCTGGGTCGGCCATCAAGTCCTTGAGTGCCGGAATGGCCTCAGGCAGAAGCTGTTCATCGGCATCCAGCACGAGCACCCAGTCACCTGTCACCATCTCCAGCGCCGCGTTGCGGGCCGGAGCGAAGTCTCCTGGCCACGGCAATTGCTCCACCCGAGCGCCGGCGGCTTGTGCCCGCTGCACCGTGTCATCCCTGGAGCCGGTGTCGACCACCACCATCTCGTCGACCAGATCCCTGACGGAGGCGAGGCAAGCTTCGATCCGCTCGGCCTCATCGCGAACGATCATCGAGAGGCTGAGCATGGGGGCGAACACGGCTGGGGCTGAGGTTACGGCCCTTCCTGGGCGGTTGCCGTGGTTGGCCTTCAGTCGGTGAACCCTTCGCCGGGCCCCTGGGGTGCTCCGCTTGCTTGATCACCCTCGAAGAGGCGGCGCATCAGAGTTTGCTGGGCATCAGGCATCTGGCCTGGGCTGTACGCCGCAGGGATCTCTGGCTTCAGACGGCTGCGCAGGCTGTCCCAGGCATAGGGACTGCCGTACACCACCAGACCGGCAAGACGCCCGTGGGTCTGCAGCTGCTCGATCGCGTCACCCCAGGGCTCCTGCCGGTCGCGCCCCGCCCGGAAGGGGTTGCCGCGCAGGAACAGTTGCAGCAGAACAGGGCCTTCCCCGAGTCGATCAAGGGCGAGGGGCGCTGATCGATCGCTCTCGTTCCAGATCGAGACGGCCATCGGATGGTGGAGCAAAGGCCGGAATCCCGCCTCTTCCGGCAGCAGCAGCGCTGGAGCTCCTGCCGGGAGTTGGGGACACGACAGCACACCATCCACGCGAATCAGGTTGAGTCCTGTGCCCTGCGGTTGACGCTGGATTGGCTGGCCTCGGCTTTCGCAGGTGAGTTCCACCAACGTCTGTGCCAGGGCCCTCTCCTCGGCTTGCTCCACGTCAAGAGAGGGCTCTCTGGATGTCGACTGAGGCGGGGACACTGCAGAGGCTGCTGGCGGGTCCACCCGTTCAAGAGCCTGATGGCGTCGCTGCAGGCTGGCGTTGAGTCTCTTTTCGCTGATGCGTCCGCTTTGGACGCCATCGCAGATCGCTGTGATGGCGGCACCGGCATCCTCCGGCATCAGCACCAGATCGGCGCCCGCCTCAAAGGCCAGCAATGCCGCATCCCCAGCGCTGTAGTGCTCACGGATGGCTTCCATCACCAGGGCATCGGTCACCACCAGGCCTTCAAAGCCAAGCGCATGCCTTAGGAGGCCGGTGAGCACCGGTTTCGAGAGGGTGGCTGGTCGGTCGGGATCCAGGGCGGGGATCTGCAGGTGGGCGGTCATCACCGTGTCGATGCCCGCGTCAATGCAGGCCCGGAAGGGTTTCAGTTCCAGGCTCTCAAGTCGTTCCCGGCTGTGGGGAAGCACCGGCAGTAGCAGATGAGAATCCTCGGCGGTATCGCCATGACCCGGGAAATGTTTGGCACAACCCAGCACGCCAGCCTGGGAGAGTCCACGTTGAAAGGCCAGGGTGAGCCGGGTCACGGTGATGGGGTCGTCGCCCCAGGCCCGCACGTTGATCACCGGATTGGCGGGGTTGTTGTTGACATCCACAATCGGCGCGAGCACCCAGTTCATCCCGCACTGTTTGGCCTGTCGGCCCGTGCAGGTGCCGTAGCGTTCTGCCAGGGCTTCGGCTCGTTCAGGATCTGAGCGGTGCAGGCGGGCCAGGGCCATCGGTGGCACCAGCCATGAGCCCCCCTCGAACCGCTGCCCCACCCCCTCTTCCACGTCGGCGCAGAGCAGGAGCGGTCCCTGGGCCCAGTGCCGCAGCTGCCGGCAGCGTTGCTGCAGTTCCACAGCGGTACCGCCCAGCAGGATCACCCCACCGACACCGCTCTCCAGGAGGTGTTTGAGGTTGGCATTGGCGAGTTCCCAATGGGGATACCGCCGCTGGCGGTCACTGGCATGGCCACTGGCACGCACCACCACGAGGCTGGCCACCTGCCTGCGCAGCGCGTTGTCATTCACAGACTTCCCTGGTCGGCTCCGTTGCTCAGGCCTGCTCGGTCATCATCGTCACTGTCAGGAGGGATCGCACCCCGTTCCTCGCGTTCCTCTTCGAGCCGGTTGAGAAGATTCAACACGGAGGTGCCTTTCTCAATGCCACGATCCAGCTGAAACACCACCTCAGGGGCCCGTCGCATCTGCAGACGCCGACCGAGTTCACCGCGGAGGTAGCCACTGGCGGCGCGTAGCCCTTCCAGCACCTGCTGCCGCTGCTGCTCTTCCCCGTAGATGCTCACGAAAATCTTGCAGTGCTGCAGATCACCGCTCACCTCAACCTCAGTGATGCTCACCATGCCCTGATGCACCCGTTCGTCGCGAATGCCATTGAGCAGCAGTTCACTGGTTTCGCGCCTGATCAGGGCCGCAACCCGCTCCACACGCCGTCCCGGTGCCATGGGGAATCAAGCCAGAGGTGATGGCGTCACCATGGCACGGAGCACCAACCCCATGCTGATGGCGCCACTGATCAGGGCCCCCGTGAGTGCCACGGCAGTCACAGGATTGCTGCGTCTCCTGGCCAAAGGCTCGGCGACGGAGTTCATCACGCCCAGGCCGAAGGCAATCAGATAACGCGGATAGCGCGTCACGTTGACGAAAAACTCACGCATGCTGCTGACGCCCTCACGAATCTGATGGCTACTCTGCCGGTCTTAGGGCAGCAACGGCCATGTTGGAGCTTCATCAGTTCCGTCACTCCGCGTTTTGTCTGAAGGTGCGGATGATCCTTCAGGCCAAATCCCTGAGCTTTCGAACGGTTGAGGTCACCCCAGGAGTGGGGCAGATCGATGTCTTTCGGCTTTCAGGCCAGCGTCAGGTGCCGGTGGTGGTGGATGGCGATGTGGTGGTGCCCGATTCGAGTGCGATCGCCCTTCATCTCGAACAGCGTTGCCCGGAACCGCCTCTGATTCCCTCAGGCGCCAAGGAGCGGGCCCAGGCCCATCTCCTCGAAGATTGGGCCGATACCACCCTTGCCTCGGCCGCCCGGCTTGCCCTTGCCCAGGCAGCCGTTGCCGACAGCGCCTTGCGGGTCGCCCTGCTTCCCGAGGCTCTTCCATCCCCTGTGCGCCAAACGGTGGGAGCACTGCCCGGAGCCTGGTTGCAGGGTCTTGGCGAGGTGGTTGACCAGGGGGAACGGGCGGCGATGCTGTCCAGCCTGCTTCAGTTGGCGGATGCCGTGGCGGCGAGCCCTTGGCTCGTGGGCAACCAGCGCTCCATCGCTGATCTTGCCGTGGCGGCTCAGCTGTCGCTGCTTCGGTTCCCTGCCTCGTCGGGGGAGGAGTTGGCGGGCCGCGGCGTGGCGGGGATCAGCGACCACCCCAAACTCCAGCCCCTGTTCAGCTGGCGTGATCAGCTGGACGCTGAGTTGGTTCAGTCGGATCCAGCGGTTTTGTCAACCTGAGCTCGTAGCGATGCACACTCAGGGGTCTGGCCGTCACGCCTTCTCCGGGGGCAGCAAAGCGGGCTTGCCACTGTTCACCACAGATGGTCTCGACCGTGTTGATGGCTGAGGTGTCGTTGCAGCGCTTGTACCGGCTGAGGGTTTCGATTCGACTGACCCGCGGAGCCCCTGAACCATGGAGGATCTGCAGCACCAGTTCATCACTGATGAAGCTGGCCTGATGGATGGGACTCTCCCTCCTGCCGATCACCGTGGTTTCCAGTTGTCGATCCTGAGAGAGTCGGGCCAGTTGTCGGTTGAGCTGTCCGGGTGCCTGTTCAACTGACAGCACTTGCGGACCCAGGAGGGCCTGGCCAATGGCTTTGGCATTGAAGCTGCGGTCGCCCACCACGGCACCACGGCTGGTGTCGGTGGCCTGAAAGCGGGCTTTGTGGGTGAGGGTGCTGCCGTTGCCCCTGTCGGTGCTCTCCACCTGCCAGACGCCACGAAACCAATCTGGATACACCAGATCCTCCCTTGGTCCTGGTCGTGGCAGAGGAGCCGGCAACTGCCATTCCGGCCAGGAGTTCAGGCGCTCCTCCAACCATCCATCCGCGCTCCAGGCGGCCGGTGCGGTCGTCAAGACCATCCATGGGACCCAGAGCAGGCCGATGATCGTTGTCAGCAAGCGGTGCCCCATGTCCGACCCCTTGATCCGTGCCTGTGATCACTACGTGGTGCTGGAGCCGGGTCAACCGGAGCAGCTGCTCAGCGCCGCCGACACCCTCGCATGGTTGGAGCGGCATCTGGGAGCTCTCGACTCACTACCAGAGGACCTCACCGGTCTTGACTCCCTGCACGCTGTGGCTCGCCGCCTGTTGGAAACGGCCTGCGATCTGGAACTGCAGCCAGGGCTCAACCTGCAGTGGTTCGCGGTGCGGTTGGAGCCCCCTGATCAGGCCTGAGGATGGTGGGGATTGCTTCCAGCACCATGGCCGCCACCTGATCGGAGGTTTGATCGCCGACCGTCAGATGCAGATCAGCCTCGCGATAGAGGGGGATGCGTTCCTGAAGCAGGCTGTCCAGGGCCGCGGCAGGGTCGTCGGTCTGCAGCAGAGGGCGCTGCGCTGCATCGCGCTGGAGGCGGGCCAGGAGTCGCTCCCTGCCTGGGTCGAGCCAGATCACCAGACCTTGATGCAGCACGCCCCAGTTCTCCGGTCGGGTGACCACGCCGCCACCGGTGGCCACGACGAGGGAATGACGTTGACCAATCGCTTGGAGCACCTGTGACTCAAGGCTCCGAAATCCCGCTTCACCGTTTTGTTCAAAGATCTCCGCAATGGTGCAGCCAGCTGCCTGCTCGATCACGGGGTCGGCATCGACGAAGCCATACCCCAGTTGCTGCGCCAGGGGGCGGCCGCTGCTGCTTTTGCCGCTGCCCATCATTCCCACCAGATAGAGATTGCGGCCCCCCAAACGGGAGCGCAGCGGGTGGGGCTGAGTCCGGGGTTGGTCTGTCATGGCGCGCGGTTGGCGGGAAAGGGTCTAGGGCGGGGCTTCTCGGTCGCGCCTCAAGACTCCCTAGGATGCCTTCTGGTCTGAGCACGCCATGACTGAATCCTCAGCGGTGGCGAGTGCCGCAGATCGAGCCAACGCAGCAGCTCACGGCCAAGGCCGGGGCTGCGTGATTACCCGCCGAGCCTGCTTCAGTGCCAGTCATCGCTACTGGTTACCCGAATTGAGCAGTGATGACAACGCCGCTCGCTTCGGTCCCTGTGGGTTGGCTCCTGGCCATGGCCACAACTATGAGTTGATTGTGTCGATGGGTGGCTCCCTCGATGCCGATGGCATGGTGCTCAATCTTTCCGATGTGAAGCACGCCATTCGCACCGAGGTGACCGGCCAGCTGGATTTCCGTTTCCTCAATGAGGCCTGGCCGGAATTCGATCTCAGCCAGCCCAGCGGCTGTCTGCCCACCACCGAAGCCCTTGTTCGGGTGATCTGGCAGCGTCTCACGGCACACCTTCCCCTTGTCGCTCTGCGGCTTTACGAATCACCAGGCCTCTGGGCCGACTATCTCGGACACGGCATGGACGCTTTCCTCACCATTCGCACCCATTTCGCTGCAGCCCATCGCTTGGCACGGCCGGAACTGAGCCAGGAAGACAACGAAGCGATCTACGGCAAATGTGCCCGGCCCCATGGGCACGGTCACAACTATCTGGTGGATGTGACCGTGCGAGGTGGCATCGATCCACGCACCGGCATGGTGTGTGATCTGGCCGCCTTGCAACGCCTGGTGGATGACCTTGTGGTGGAGCCGTTCGATCACACCTTCCTCAACAAAGACATTCCCCACTTCGCCACCTGTGTGCCAACGGCTGAAAACATCGCCTTGCACATTGCCGATCGCCTGAGTGGTCCGATCCGGGCCATCGGTGCCCACCTGCACAAAGTGCGGCTGCAGGAAAGTCCCAACAACGCCGCAGAGGTGTATGCGGAAGTTCCCCAATTGGAGATGCAGCCAGCGGCGATGGAAGCAGTGATGGCCTCTTAGGTCACGGCGTGCTTTCGTTGCCATGGATGTGTCGCGCTACGACCATTCGCGTCCAGACGTTGCTGCGAACGCGCTTGCTCTGAACCAGGGATCGCTTGAGCCTGCTCCGGCGAAAGCGTCTTTCCGGAACAGGCCCCCCTGCACACTCCGTCTGGTGCTGGCCATCAGTCTGGATGGGCGACTGGCCCCCCCTGATGGTGGAGCGGCTCAGCTAGGTGGGAGTGGGGATCGAAGGGTGCTGGAGCAGGCTCTGGCATGGTCTGATGCTGCTCTGATCGGTGCTGGCACCTTGCGCGTCCATCGCTGCACCTGTCTTGTGCACGACCGTGCGTTTCTCGATCAGCGTCTGGCATCGGGGCGCTCCGCCCAGCCCAAAGCTGTTGTGGTGAGCGGGCAACCTCAACCCCAGTTTCCCGCTGATTGGCCTTTCTTTCAGCAGCCGCTGGAGCGTTGGTTGTTGCGGCCAGAAGACCCAACCGACCCCGACAGGCTCGAGCAGGGCTTCGATCACGTGCAGCCATTGTGTGCTGACTGGTCGAGCACCAAGGCCTCGCTGGCGGACCATGGCTTGGAGCGGATTGTGCTGCTGGGAGGAGCGCGTCTCACGGCAGCCTTGCTGCAAGCCGATGTCGTGGACGAACTCCAGCTGACTCTGACCCCGCGTGTGTTGGGTGGACCCTATGGCTGGGTTCCCTTGACCGGGATCAAACTGCCCAACGGGCTTGCGGCGTCCAATGCATGGGCTCTGCAGGAGGCCGTGCCTCTGGGAGGTGATGAACTTCTGGTGCGTTATTCCCGTCGGCGCTCGATCAGTGCACACACGTGTGATTCAGTTTGATGTGCGGGCCGGCCCACCGGAGATGCCGCACAGCGGCGGATGACCACTGCGCACTCCACCTGTGGTTAGGGTCCATCGGCATCGCCTCGCTCCCCCGGTCATGACTGCGCTGTCTGCCCGTTGGCATCGCTCGTTGCGGGAGATCCCCGAAGAGCGATGGCAACAGCTTGTCGGCGATGCAGCGACACCCTTTTACCGCTGGGATTGGCTGGTCGCTCTTGAAGAGTCAGGCAGCATCATCCCTGAGCAGGGTTGGCAGCCACTGCACCTCTCGATTTGGCGTGACCAAAGCCAGCTGGTGGCTGTTGCACCGCTTTATCTCAAGGGGCACAGCTATGGCGAATTTGTGTTCGACCAGGTTTTTGCTCGGTTGGCAGCTGATTTAGGCGAGCGTTACTACCCCAAGCTTGTTGGGATGAGTCCTGTGAGCCCGGTCGAGGGCTATCGCTTTCATGTCGCTCCTGGGGAAGATCTCGCTGAGCTCACGGCGTTGATGTTGAAGCTGATTGACCAATTTGCCGCTCAGCATGGAATCTTGAGCTGCAATTTTCTGTATGTGGATCCGGCTTGGCGGCCTTTCGCGGAGGCGGCCGGTTGTGCCACGTGGATGAATCAGCAGAGCCTGTGGTCTTCCGAAGGCCAGTCTACATTCAGCGACTATCTTTCCCGCTTCAATGCCAATCAAAGGCGGAATATTAAGCGTGAGCGTCGTGCTGTTCAGCGCGCTGGTCTTGCGGTGACTCCCTTAACGGGTGACGCCTTGGATGCGTCCTTGTTGCAGCGAATGCATGCCTTTTATGAGCAGCATTGTGCCCGATGGGGGATGTGGGGCAGCAAGTATCTCGAGCCTGGTTTCTTTGATCAGTTGAGCCTCCCTGCGCTTCGTGATCGGGTTGTTCTGTTCAGTGCCCATCGCGGTGATGCGTTCGATCCTGTGGCGATGTCTCTGTGCATCCAGGATGATCAGCGGCTTTGGGGGCGTTACTGGGGAAGCGATGAAGAGATCGATTGCCTGCATTTTGAGGTGTGTTATTACGCGCCGATTGAATGGGCTTTGAAGCGGGGGTTGGCGTGCTTTGATCCCGGAGCAGGCGGGGGTCACAAGCGTCGCCGTGGTTTTGTTGCCCGACCGCATGCCAGCTTGCACCGTTGGTATCACGCTGGAATGGATCAGTTGATTCGCGGCTGGTTGCCGCAAGCCAATGCCCTGATGCTGGAAGAGATCGATGCGATCAACGCAGACTTGCCCTTCAACGCGGATCTCCCCGGTTTGTCATTTGTAGGCTGAGGGCATGGCCGACTTCACCTCCGTCTCTGCTCTTGCGCAGGAGCTTCATGATCTGGATGATCGTTTATCGCAACGGTTCATCTCCCTGGATCCTGCCGGCTATTTTCTGATTCGACTTGATCGCGATGCCAGGGAGCTTGTGGTTGAGCATTTCAGCAACAACTTGAACGAGCAGGGCTTAGCCACGGACCCTGAAACCGGTGAGGTGTTGTCTTGTCGTGGTGGATCGGTGCGCGCTCCGTCGGGGGTGTATCGCGCCCGTACGGCCAAAGAGATGGGAATCCAGCTCACAGAAGGGGATGGTCCCCATCCGCTCACCTGCTTAGATCATGCTCTGTATTTGGGCAGAGAGTTGCAGCGTGCTGAACGCGCCCTTCATCAAGGATTCGACTACGTCCAGGACTGACCTCTGGTCCCGTTCTGACCGAACCAGAGGCCTCATCGGCGTGTCAGGCAGGTTGGAGCTCGCGGGTGCTGCGGGGCTCCTCCGGCGGTAGCGATTCAAGCTGTTCGCGGATTTCGCGCTGAACAATGGCGCGATATTCAAGGAAGTGTTCGTTGTGGGCCAAAACCACGAGGAACTGTTCCAGCATGGCTGGATTGTTGCGTGCCATCCCAAGCATGTATCGCCAGAACCGGGTGCGGGTGTTGCGTTTGATTCCCTGGCGCCAAATCACAATGGAAAGCGCACGTAAGTCGGTGAAGGTGGGTAGTTTCGCTTTGCCTTTCCACCGGGGAGCTCCCATTTTCAGGTAATAGGAATACACCCGATCCATGTAGGCATTCGGTTCATAGAGGGCACAGAAGGCTTCCACATATTCGTTGGCAATATCGCGGATGGGTCGTGTGGGCTTGAAGTTCAGAAGGTTGGTCTGATTGACCCCTTTTGCCGCGTCTTTGTCTTGGATCAAGCGACCTTCTTTCTCCAGGCGAGCCCACAGTGCCGTGTTAGGCAGAGCTTGCAGCATGCCCATCATTGCGGCGGGAATGCCGGTGCGGGTGACGAAGTCGACGATGCGACGACCAGCCCCATCTTTTTCGCCATCAAAGCCAATGATGAACCCTGCCATCACGCGAATCCCGTTGGCAGTGATGCGATCGACGGCCGCATCCAGTGGATTGCGCGTGTTCTGAACCTTACGTGCCGTTTCAAGGCTGGATTCATCGGGTGTTTCGATGCCAAGAAACACACTTTCGAAGCGCGCTTCGTGCATCATTCGCATCATTTCATCATCGTCGGCGAGGTCTACGGAGGCTTCGGTGGCAAAACTGAAGGGGTAGCCGCGCTCTTCCTGCCAGGTCTTGATCTGCGGGAGCAGCAGTTTGGCGTTGCGTTTGTTGCCGATGAAGTTGTCATCCACCAAAAAGATGGAGCGACGCCAACCCAGGTCGTAGAGATATTGCAGCTCGGCAATCAGTTGTTCCGGTGTTTTCGTTCGAGGCTTTCTGCCATACAGCACGATGATGTCGCAGAACTCACAATTGAAGGGGCAGCCCCTGGAGAACTGCACGCTCATGGAGTCGTAGGCGTCGAGCTCAAGAAGATCGAAGCGTGGAATCGGGGTGGACGTCACATCAGGCTTGTCCCCCTCAGCGCTGAAGCGACCGCTGGTGTCACCGCGCTGAATGGCTTCCACGAAAAGCGGAAGGGTGATCTCCCCTTCATCCAACACCTTGAAATCGGCTTGGGCGATTTCCGGAGCATCGGGGGTGGAGCTGGCATAAGGACCGCCAACGGCCACGGTGAGGCCCCGCCGTTTCGCCTCTCCGATCAAGCTCTGCATGTCGTCCTTCTGGACGATCATGCCCGAGATCACCACTAGTTCCGCCCATTGCCATTCCGCTTCGGTAACTTCCCGCACATTGCGGTCGACCAACTTCATCTCCCACTCTTGGGGAAGCAGCGCAGCCACCGTGGCCAGGCCCAGCGGAGGTAGGAGGACCTTCCGATTCACCAGTTCGAGGATCTTCTCGTAGCTCCAGAAGGTTTTCGGGAACTGGGGATAAAGGAACAGGGTGCGCATGGGAACGTCGTGACGGGTTGATGGTGAGAACGGTGAGCTGCAGAGGAGGGAGCAGGTGGCCGACCGTGGTGCGGACCCGTCTGAGTTCGGGGCAAACAATGCATCAACCTTAGGGGGTATCCGGTGAAGACAGCCCCAAGGTCTGATCTAATAGGGAGGTCTTTCCATCAGTGCCGTGGGCGTTGTCTTTTATCTGGGTCTTGTCGGTGCCGGTCTGGTGACGGCCGCTGTGATCGGTGCGGTGCTGCGTGGCATCAAGCTGATCTGATTGTCATTGCAGCTTTGGAACGGTGCTCCCCACCTCGGGTAGCACTGTTCCACCGCGTCTCCAGATTTCCCAAGACGCCACCAGCAAACCAACGCCTCCAGCGGTGGCGAATGTGGCCTGAAGCCCGAGTGTGCTGGCAATCATTGCGGCAATTAATCCGCTCATTCCGCCTCCGCCCAGAAAGGCGATCTGACTCAGACCGGCCATCCGGCCGCGAATCACCTGGGGAGTTCCTATCTGGGTGATCAGATTGGCTGCGCTCAGCAGCCCTGCTGTTCCAGCACCGATCAGAAAGGCCATCGCCAGCACCCACCCGATTGCCTTGCTGCTGGCCATCCCGAGTTGGGCCAGAGCTGTGATCAAACCAAAACACCCCAGGGTCATGGCCGGCAAACGGCTGAAACGATGACTGTTGCGCTGCAACACGATTCCGCCAGCGATGCTTCCTGCCGCCAGAACGCTGGTGAACAGCCCAAGGTCTTGAGGGCTTTCTCCCAAGGTTTTGGCGGCAATCAGCGGGGCGAGCCCAGGGTGGAAAAAGCCGACCACGCAGATCAGTGCCGTGAATTTCAGCGCATGGCGCAGGATCGGTCCACAGTCTCGCCATGCCGACTGCAGGGATGTTGTGCCGGCCTGGGTGCTGCGTTGTTCCAGGGCGCGGTTGGGGTTCAGCAACCAGATCACGCTGGCGATCGGCAGCAGGTAGCTCAGGGCGTCGAGGCTGAGGGCTGTTGCAGGACCTGTCAAGGCCACGAGCCAGCCCCCCAGAGGTGGTCCCACCAGTTTTCCGACGTTGAACACCACCGAGAAACTGGTCAGGTAAGGCGCCAGCTGTTTTGGTTCGTCCACAAGGAGTGCGCAGTATTTGTTGCGGGCGGTGAGCTCATAGGAACTGGCAATGCCCATCAACAGCGTGCTCAGCAGCAGAATCAGAACCTGTGCCTGACCGCTGAGCAGCGGGATGGCCATGGCGGCCAGCAACCCTGCACCCAAGAGGGCCCACTGGGCCTGCACCAGAACCCGCTCACATCCCAGCCGGTCGGTGCGGACTCCGGCCGGACCGCTCACCAACAGGGTCGGCAGGGACAGCGCTGCAAAGTGCAACGCCAGCAGCATGGCGTTCTGGGTGCCGCTCATCAGGATCCAGCCCTTGGCTGTGAGCCCGGCGAAGGATCCCGCCGTGCTCAGGCCTGAGGCGATCAAAAACAGTGTGCGCTGCTGCTGAAGACTGAACGATCGATCACTCACGAGCCGTGACGCACCGCCGCCACCATGGCAGCTGCACCCACGACTTTTCCGGTGAGGTCGTAGACATCGGAGCCGGTGATCAGCACGGGCACCATCGTGCCGGGGCTGGCCTGAAGTCCGTTGTCGCCTGGATGGACAAGCACCTCTCCGTCCACTTCGGGGGCGAACCGGGAGCAGCGACCGATCATCTCTCCGGTGCTGGGGTTGTGCTGCTCGATCAGGACATCAACGGTGCGGCCCACCCAACGGCTGTTGCCGGCGGCGGAGATGGGTTGCTGCAGGGTCATCAGCCGGTCTTTGCGGGCGATGGCGATCTCTTCCGGAACGTGATCGGGGAGGGTCGCCGCCGGCGTGCCGTCTTCAGGGGAGAACGTGAACACGCCCACATGGTCAAAACGCTGGCGCTCGATGAACGAAGCAAGGTGCTCGAACTGCTCTTCGGTTTCCCCTGGGAAGCCCACGATCAAGGTGGTGCGGAGCACCGCGTCGGGGAGCTGGTCACGAATCTGGTCGAGCAGACGCTCATTCACATCCGCTTGCCAGGGCCGATTCATCGCCCGCAGCACATCCGGGTGGCTGTGCTGCAAGGGCAGATCGAGATAGGGCAGCACATTCGGCACGTCGCGGTATGCAGCCAGCACCTCTGGTGTCAGTCCAGTGGGGTAGGCGTAGTGGACACGGATCCAAGGGATTTCCACCTCACCCAGGGCCCTGAGCAGATCCGCCAGTCGCGGTTTTCCGTAGAGATCAAGGCCGTAATTGGTCGTGATCTGACTGATCAGGATGAGCTCCTGCACGCCCTGGGCAGCAAGCTGATGGGCTTCCGCCACGATCGACTCAATCGGTCTTGATCGTTGATTGCCCCGCAGGTGGGGAATGATGCAGAAAGCGCAGCGGTAGTCGCAGCCTTCCGCCACCTTGAGGTAGGCCACCGCTTCGCCGGTGGTGCGATAGCGAGGCAGGTTCTCATCGCCCACGAATGTCGGGGTCTGGCTCACCCGGTTGACGCGTTCGCCGGCTTCCACCCGTTGAAGCACATCGACGATGTGTTGATAGTCGCCGGTGCCCACGATCGCCTTGGCTTCAGGCAGCGACTCCAGCAGTTCCTCTTGAAAATGCTGAGCCAAGCAGCCAGCAATGATGAGCTCCTTGCCCTGTTCCGCGAGGCCCACCAGGGTGCGGACGGATTCTTCGCGGGCATCTTGAATGAAGCTGCAGGTATTGACCACAACCACATTGGCGTCGTTCTCATCGCTGCTGACGCCATAGCCAGCCTCTGAGAGAAGGCCGAGCATATGCTCGGTGTCAACACGGTTCTTTTCACAGCCCAGGTGTGAGAACGCCACGGTGGGTCGTGTGTTCTGGGCGCTGACGCGCGTCGCCTCTGCGGCCATGGGCTGACCAATAATTCTTCACCATACGGTTGCACCCGCAGCCAGGCCCTGAGGGTCACCCTGCGTGAGTGCTGAATCTGCCCCGCTGAACCCTGCGGCGATTCCTGTCACACTGGCTCTGATTTCACCAGCTTCCATGGCCGCCACGCGCCTCACCAGTCGTCGCCGTCAAGATCCGGGGTCCAAATGGGTTCGCATCGCCATGGCCGTTCTGGCCACGGTTGGCGTGATTGATACCGGTTCGATCACCCTCAAACGGTGGGGACTGTTTGGTGATCTCACCTGCCCTGCGGGTGGAGATGGGTGCGATCAGGTGCTGAGCAGTGCCTGGGGGACCCTGTTCAAGGGCGATGGGTTCACGATTCCGCTGTCGTTTGCTGGTCTGCTCGCCTACGCGGTCGTGCTGGTGATGGCGATCCTGCCGCTTCTTCCCGGATTGGCTGAGAACAAGACCGACCTGTCCCGCCGTACCTGGTGGGGGATGTTTTCGGCGTCTTTGGGGATGACGGTGTTCAGCCTGGTGCTGATGGGGATCATGGTCTTCAAGATTCCTCTGACCTTGCCTGATCCCCAGGCGATTGGCTCCGTTTGGTGTTTCTTCTGCGTCTTGTCCGCGGTCATCTCTTTGTCATTGCTGGTGCTGTCGGTGCTGGGTGGTGGTTGGGACGACATCAGCCAGTTGCTGTTCCGTGGCGTGTTGCTGGCCTTGGCTGTGCTGCTGGGCAGCTTGATCTGGGCATCGGTGGTGGATCCAGACCGCCCGGCTCAGACACCAGACGGAAAAACTGCTCCTCGCGTCACTACCAGAAGTTCTGAGGCGAAGGTGGCCCTTGCCGATCACCTCACAGCCGAAGGTGCTGTTCTGTACACCGCGTATTGGTGTCCCCACTGCCATGACCAGAAGCAGCTGTTCGGCAAGGAGGCTTCATCCAAGCTGAACATCGTGGAGTGTGCTGCCGATGGGGTGAACGGTCAGCCCAAGCTCTGTGCCAGCAAAGGTATTGAGGGTTTCCCCTCCTGGGAGATCGAAGGCAAGCTTGATTCCGGTGTCAAACCGTTGGATGCGTTGGCCGATCTGTCGGGTTACAAGGGTTCAAAGGCCTTCTGAAGCTTTGGTTGTTAGGTGTTGACCGGCCGGGTGTGGATGCTGCGTCCACGCTGCTGCCTGGAATGGCATTGCCATTGCGGCATAGCCAAGGGGGCGTCACCACGGAAATGACCACCCCGGCTTTCTTGCCGAAACAGGCAGGCTTCCAGGAGCAGGGCACTGCTGCGATGGCGGTGGTGGAGGTCGAGCAGCAAATTCAGATCCCGCCGACTGGGCTCCTCGAGAAGATAGTCCTGGTCGCAGGCTTGATTGTTCAGCAGCGTCAGGGCCGCTTCAGCCTCCAAGACCGGCATTGTCTGCAGGGTCTCTCTCAGGAGGTCACACATGCCGCGCACCGACCGGTCCACTCCAGCCACTGCCCAGCACTGACCGCGCAGCTGGTTGATGGCCTTTGTCATGTCCTCGGTGTTCATGCTGCTGCGCAGGTTGGAGCGCAGTGGCTGACGCATTTGGACGGAGGGAAGCGGTGCGAGGTCGCCCCAGGCCGGCAAGTCGATTTGCCTCAGTTGCCTGGCGTAGACGAGGCATTCCATCAGTGAATTGCTGGCCAGGCGATTGGCCCCATGGACGCCCGTACACGCTGCTTCCCCAACCGCATAGAGACCGGGCACGTTGGTGGCGGCGTGGTGATCCGTGGCAATGCCCCCCATCCAGTAGTGGGCGGCTGGGGCCACGGGAATGGGCCGTTCGAGGGGGTGCAGTCCGAACGCACGGCAGCGTTCCAGGATTGTGGGGAACCGACGCTCTGCTGTTTCGCGGGGGATTGGCCTGAGGTCGAGGCCAGTGTGGTCCGTGCGGAGCCGGCGCATGCTGTGTACCAGGGCACGACTGACTTGGTCCCTGGGGGCCAGATCGCCCCCAGGCAGTCCGGCGACAGGGCTTCCACCCTCACGATCAATCAGCACCCCTCCCTCGCCGCGCACAGCTTCGGAAATCAGGAAGCAGGGAGCCCCCGGCACATGAAGAGCGGTGGGATGGAACTGCACGAACTCGAGATCTTCGATGGCAGCACCGGCTTGCCAGGCCAGTGCAATGCCTTCCCCTGCCGCCTGGGCTGGGTTCGTGGTGTTGGTGTAGAGATGCCCTCCCCCGCCGGTGGCCAGCACCACCGCCCTGGCTCTGATCCAGTGCAGCAGGGGCCCGTCCAGGACCTGTACGCCGCAACAGCGTCCGTTGTCGACCCAAAGCTTGCTGACCCGTACACCGCGTCGATGCAGCAGGCCAGGCCGTTGTTCGACCTGGTCCCGCAGCACATCCACAAGGGCTCGGCCGGTTTGATCCTGCACATGCAGCACCCGGTGATGGCTGTGGGCCGCCTCCAGGGTGGTGGCCAGGCTGCCATCACTGTTGCGGTCAAAGGCCATGCCCACTTGCAGCAGCCTCTCAACGCACTGTGGTGCCTGGTCCACGAGCAGTCGAACGGCATCCCCGTCACAGAGGCCAGCGCCTGCCTGAATCGTGTCGCTGGCGTGGCTGGCCGCGCTGTCGTTCTCACGGGTGACCGACGCGATTCCCCCTTGCGCCCAGCGACTCGAGGAGCGACGGCTGGTGTTGCGATTGAGCAGCAGAACTTTCAGGCCCTCTGGAAGTTCCAGGCAGGTCATCAAGCCAGCGGCACCGGCTCCGACGACCACCACATCCCAGGGGCCACTTGGAATCGGGGCTTGACGCCCAGCATGGGAGCTCATCATTCCACCAAAAAAACCGTCGGCATCGCCGACGGTTTGACTTGGGACCTTTCAGCTCGGAACGATGGGTTCAGAACAGACCCTCAGCGGTACTGACCATCGTTGATGCGGTCAAAGCCCTCATTCAGAGCAATCGAGGGGGCTGTCACGACGAAATTGTCGCGGTACTTGGAGAACAATTCCTTTTGTCGATCGGTGAGATCGAGGCTGAGAACATCGTCCACGCTGTCGTAAGGGCCACCCAGCACGATCTTGCCGGCGAGGGTTGGATACATGCCTGGGAATTGCTGGAACCGCCGCACAGACGAGTTGTTGAGGTCGACCTTGTCGCCACGCTCAGCGATCTTGTCGTCGACCACGTTGCGAATCTCATCGGCATAGGTGGCCTGCGGAAGCATCAGCCCCAGCACTAGGCCTGCCATCAAAACAACACCAGTCAGCCAGGAGACCAGCCGCTTCATCGGAACACTCCGTCGGGAATCGGAACGAGACTTCCGGCATTGCCGGTAGGGGCACCTTACAAGTGAGCAATGGCCAATCTCCTGCTCTTGATGCGACCTTTTGCAGTTCGTTTCAGATCAGGCCGCTGAAGCTGGGATGAACGAGGGCCATCAGCAGGAACAATCCATCCACCATCACGGTGGTCACCAGCACAGAGGCACCGACAGCCCAGCATTCGGAATGCATCAAGGACCATCGGCTGCGGCTTTGCATGCTGTTGGCCATGGAGAGAATCGCAGCGGCCAATCCGATCATCACCAGCAGTGGCAGCGGATGACGCAGAGATGCGGCGGCGGTGTTGAGCATGGGCCCCGCTTCTGCAAGCTCTGCTTGCACCACCTCCGGCCAGAAGCGCATCACCCCAGTCAGTGCCATGGCGAGATCGGTGATCGCGGTACCCACCAATGAGGCGAGATAGAAGGCGCATCCCAGTCGCCAGCGACTGCTCAGACCGGTCAGTGCCAGGGGAAGGGCGATCGCTTCCACCGGTAGATGCCAGCTGGGGTGCGCTCTCAGCCACCCCCAGAACAGACTCCCCGCCAGCCAGCTCCCGCTGAATCCCAGGAGCAGGGAACCTCCCAGGCGCAGTGGCGGTTGCTGCTGCAACTCCAGACTGATGGCCAGAGCCAGCAGCACTGCTGTGAAAACACAGGCACTGAAAGGATGCAGCCGTACCCAGGGTGCCTGAAGAAACACTGGCAACACCACAAGAACAGCCGCCCAGATCTGCAAGCCCCGATGCTGACCGCTGCCGGGACCTGCGTTTGCCAGTGTCGATGGAGTCTCGAGCCTGGGGTGATCCAGCGCATTGGGTTGGATCAGACCGCTGGGCAAGGGGGATGACTCCTGAACTGTGAAGAAAGAACCGAAACCTTAGAAGAGTCTTGTGCAGAAGGGGGTGGCGCCATGGCCTGAATCGACATAGCGTCACTGCGCTGTTGCCCTTTTCGATGACTGACGTTGTGGCGACACCCGGGTTGTTGGAAGCCTGTTGGCGCAATTTCATCCTTGGCGTGGTGCAGGGGCTGACGGAGTTTCTGCCGATAAGCAGTACGGCCCATCTCAAGGTGGTGCCTGTCCTGGCTGGATGGGGGGATCCCGGGGTCTCGGTGACCGCTGTGATTCAACTGGGGAGCATTGCTGCGGTGATCGCTTATTTCCGCTCTGATCTCCAGCAAGTGCTGCGGGGGATTGGACAGGCCGTTGGGCGGGGGCAATGGCGCGAACCTGAGGCGCGCCTCGGCCTCGCGATGGCGGTGGGAACCGTGCCGATTCTGGTCGCGGGTTTCCTGATCAAGGGGTTCTGGCCTGGCTATTCCTCCTCTCCCCTGAGGAGCGTGCCTTCGATCGCGGTTGTCTCGATCTTGATGGCGTTGCTGCTGGCTCTCGCGGAGAGGCTGGGCCCAAGACTGAAAACGTTGCCGCAGGTTCAGGGTCGCGATGGCTTCGTTGTGGGTTTGGCCCAGGCCCTCGCCATCATTCCTGGCGTCTCCCGCTCTGGCAGCACCCTCACAGCATCGTTGTTTGATGGCTGGCAGCGGGCCGATGCCGCGCGCTTTTCCTTTCTGCTCGGGATCCCAGCGATCACGATTGCTGGCTTGGTCGAGTTGAAAGATGCCCTTGCCGATCCCAATGCCGGTGGCGTGGTTCCTCTGCTGGTGGGGATCGTCTCCGCCGCTGTGGTGTCGTGGCTGGCGATTGATTGGTTGATTCGTTACCTGCAGCGCCATAGCACGTGGATCTTCGTCGCCTATCGGCTCCTGTTTGGTGTGGCGTTGCTGGCCTGGTGGGCGACCGCGGCTTCAGACTGAGTTCAGAAGCGGTTTCGCCGTGTGGAATGAACCCTCTGCGGGCGTCGCCGTCGCGGCGCTCGATTCGGAGTCATCAGCGCGTCAGCCGGCGCCCGCTGTGGTTGTGGCTGTGGAGCCAGGCTCGATTGGTGAAGACCTGGGATTTGAACCGGGTGATCAGTTGCTCAGCATCAATGGCGTCAGGCCCCGTGACCTGATCGATTACCGCTACCTCTGTGTCGAGGAGGAGTTGCATCTTGAAGTGCGTGATGCGGCTGGGGTCCTTCACCAGGTCGCTTTCGAAAAAGACGCCGACGACGGGCTTGGCCTGGAGTTCAGTGAGGCCCTCTTTGATGGGTTGCGTCAGTGCAATAACGCCTGCCCGTTCTGCTTCATCGATCAACAACCGCCCGGACGGCGAAGCAGTCTGTATCTCAAGGATGATGACTATCGCCTCAGCTTCCTCTATGGGTCGTATCTGACCCTGACCAATCTCACTGACGCGGACTGGCAACGGATCGAACAGCAGCGCCTGTCGCCCTTGTTTGTCTCGGTGCATGCCACGGCACCGGAATTAAGGACACGGCTGTTGAAGAATCCACGCGCTGGCCAGTTGATGGAGCAGTTGCACTGGTTCGCCCAGCGGCAGTTGCAGATCCACGCTCAGGTGGTGGTCTGTCCAGGCATCAACGACGGGGAGGCTCTGGAACACACTCTGACGGATCTGGCCGGTTTCGCGGATGGGGAGAGGCCTGCCGTGCTGTCTGCGGCAGTGGTTCCTGTTGGTTTGACCCGCTTCCGCCCCGCAGATGATGGCCTTGTGCCTGTGTCACCGGGGGATGCGCGCGCTGTGATCGCGCGGGTGGAGCCCATGCAGCAGCAGTTTCAGCGCCGCTTGGGCAGTCGATTTGCCTGGTTGTCGGATGAGTGGTATCTGATGGCAGGGCTTCCGCTGCCGCCGAGGGCCAGTTACGAAGACTTGCCCCAGCAGGAAAATGGTGTGGGCAGCATTCGCGCCTTTCTGGAGTCGCTTGATCAAGCCAGCATTCAGTTGCCGGAACGCATTGATGGGCCGTTACACAGCAGCTGGGTCGTCGGCCGCCTCGTGGATGGAGCGCTTGCACCAGTGACCACGCGACTGAACGCAGTGGATGGGGTGACGCTGAATCTTTATGGGTTACCCAGCCCTTATTGGGGGCAAGATCAGGTCGTCACTGGACTCTTAACGGGACAGGATCTCCTCCAAGGTCTGGAGGGCTGCGATCTTGGTGACCAATTGCTTTTGCCTTCAGTGATGCTGCGTCAGGGAGATCCCGTGTTTCTCGACGATATGACTCTGGCTGAATTGGAGGGGAAATTGTCTGTTCCGATTCGAATTGTGAATGGAGCAGCTGACATCGTGGCTTCAGTTCTGGGCCAAACCGCTGAAAGCCACTAAGCTCCGACAAGATTTGATGATGCTGTGAGACAGCTTGCCGCTCCTCTCCTGTTGATTGCCGGGGCCCTGACAGTTGACCATGCTCATCTCGTCCGTGCTGAAGCACTCGACAAGCAGTCATCATCGGCGCCTGAGCAAGCCACCAATGTTGGCCCTCAGGATCAAACAGATCTCCCCAGCGCCATCGAGGTCCATGGGTCACGTCCAAAGGCCGACGACTCCGTCCTGCCCCCGGCGGCCACCTCGTTGCCTCCAGAACTTGTTCCCCTGACGGCTCCCCCACCGCTGGCCTTGCCGGATCAACCTGACCAGGTCAAGATTCGCGAGTTGCGTCCTCTGACACTTGAGGAAGCTGAGCAACTGGCCGAAGTCAACAATCCGAGTTTGAAGGCAGCCGCCAGCCAGGTCGAGCAGGCCAAGTCAGGGCTGCTAGCGGCTATTTCGGCCTGGTATCCCACGGTGAATCTCACGGCCAATGGCCTTCCTCAGTACCTGGCGGCAGACCAGTACCGCAATCCCGATTTTCTGAAAGTTCGCAATAAAGACAATCCCGCATTTGGGGAGACGCGCATTGACCCTGATACCGGAAAGCCACTCAGTCCTTACACCTCCAGCACCCAGTGGTCAGCCAATTTTCAGGCTCAGGTGCAGTGGAATCTGATTGATCCAGCCCGGGTCCCTGCAATCGCTGCAGCTCGGGACACCTACGAGAAAGCGAGAGACACGTATCTGATCAGTCTTCGTGAGTTGAGGCTCAATACGGCCACTGAGTATTTCAATTTGCAGCGCCAAGATGAGCAGGTGCGCATCGGTCAGCAATCCGTGCGTGTTTCGCTCGTCAGTCTCCGCGATGCACGGGCTCGGTTCGAAGCAGGTGTGGCCACCAAGCTGGAAGTGCTTGAAGCTGAAACACAGCTTGCACGTGACCGACTGCTTCTCAGCCGTGGACTTGGTAGCCAAGCCAAGGCGCGACGAAGCCTGGCAGCACTTCTGGACTTGCCACAAGACATCACACCAACAGCGGCCTCGCCAGCAAGGATCACTGGGATCTGGCAGCCCTCCCTTCAAGAAAGCATTGTTGCGGCCTATGCCTTCCGCGAAGAGCTTGATCGCTTCATTCTCGACATTTCGATCAACAACAGCAATGCCAACGTGGCTCTGGCGGCAGTGCAACCGATTCTCAGCTTGGTGAACACGTTCTCAACTTCCCGCACCCAAGGGCAGACAAACGTTCAGGGGAACCCTGATATGGCTGATTACTCCTGGAATGCCAATAATGTTGTGGCCTTGAATGCAACTTGGAATATTTTCGATGGTGGACGTGCCCGTGCCAATTATCGTCGGAATAAGCAAGCTGCACAGGAAAGCGAATTTAATTTCGCAACGGAGCGCGATCGAATTCGTCAGGAAGTGGAAGACAGTTTTTATGATCTACGAACGTCTAATCAAAACATTCAGACGACGACGCGCGAAGTTTTGTCGTCACGTGAATCATTACGCTTGTCACGTCTTCGTTTCCAGGCTGGCGTGACGACACAACGAGAAGTTGTTGATACGCAGCGCGATCTGACGCAGGCTGAGGTTCGCTACGCCGATGCGATCACCACTTACAACGTGTCTCTGGCTCAATTGCGCCGACGTACGGGTCTTGACCAGGTGAAGGCTTGCCCTGCTGTTTCGCTCAGTGCAATCAAGCCGGTTGAAGATACTGACTACACAATCCCCATTGAACCCATACCGAACTTGCCGGCTTGTCAGGCCCCTGCCGTTGTCTCCACTCCTGCCCCGGCTCCTGTGTCCACCCCTATCCGTGGTCTTTGGTAATTCAAGGCACTCCGCTGCAGTTAAGTGAGCAACAGCTCACTGCCGTTCATCAGCTGCTCGACCGAGTGGCTGAACGGCAACGACAAGATTTTGGCAGCAGCTCCTCTGAACTCAAATCCGACGGCACCCTGATCACCACCTGTGACCGTTGGAGCGATGCAGAGATTCTCTCGGGCTTGACTGCAATCGCTCCGGGTGAAGGGGTTCTGAGCGAGGAAGGGTCTCAGCGTGTTCCCTCAACCAGGGCGTTCTGGGTGGTGGATCCCCTCGACGGCACGACCAATTTTGCGGCAGGGATTCCTTACTGGGCCATCTCTGTTGCGCGTTGGGTCGATGGTGCTCCAGCAGAGGTCTTTCTCGATGTGCCTTCGTTGCGCCAGAGGATTGTTGCGATTCGGGGTCAAGGGGCTTGGCGGAATGGCAAGCGTCTGACCGCTTTGATGCGATCCAATGCCAACAGCGCCTGTATTTCCCTGTGCAGTCGCTCCATCCGTGTGCTGCAGCAACGTCCTGACCGTCGTTTCCCTGGAAAGATCCGATTGCTGGGAGTGGCGAGTCTGAATTTGCTCAGCGTCGCGATGGGACAAACCGTGGGTGCTCTTGAGGCGACCCCGAAAATCTGGGATCTGGCGGCTGCCTGGTTGGTCCTCAGCGAATTGGGCTGCCCTGTGATTTGGCTCAACAAGCATCCGACCACCATTGCGCCCGGCGAGGATCTTTCGGCCACTGATTTTCCTGTCGTCGTGGCAGGCAATGACCCCATGCTGGAACGCTTGCGTGAATGGGGTGAAGCGCTCGTGGATCGCTAGCTGGCTTTTGCTGGCTTCATGACTGTTGGTCTGATGGCAACGGGAAAGGGTTGCGTGTAGGGGGATGTATGGGTTATGGTTTTGGACTGCGCGGGAGCCGAGAGGCGAGCGTGCGGACTGCTGGAAGCGAGTACGCGAGTGCTTGTTTGACGGTAGTGAGCCGAGAGCGGAAGGGGAGCGATCCCACGATGTTGTAGGTTCATCAAGCGGTTGAGAGACCGCGTCACTTATGAGGCCGGGAGAGAGATCCCACGGTGTTGTAAGTTCAACAAGCGGCCGCGAGGCTGCAGCGCTGAACGACTCCTGAGAGGGAGAAGGGAGGCGAGAACCTGGACAATTGAAAAGTTTAGGAACTGACGCTTTTATCGCGTTTAATGTTGAGCCAAGCCGCGAGGTGAGGGGAGAGATTAAATGAAATTGCGATAAAGGTGTGAGGTCCCGTCAAACAATTTCGTTGCGAAGAAGTCATTTGCTGCAACGAGGAGGTTTTCACGAGCCTCTTTGTTGCCGGTGTGCAAATGGTGGAGCAACAACCGGATCTGAGATCCTGGAAAGTCATGGATAGAGAGATCTAGAAGTGCACTCTTAAGAACCCTTTCTGTGTCAGCGGAGAGGAGGCGACAACTGCACTGAGCGGAAGCTTGCAGTGTGGGTGAAGCAAATCAATTTGAGGATATGAGAATGTCCGAGAGGAATTGATCTACAACGGAGAGTTTGATCCTGGCTCAGGATGAACGCTGGCGGCGTGCTTAACACATGCAAGTCGAACGAACCTTCGGGTTAGTGGCGGACGGGTGAGTAACGCGTGAGAATCTGCCCTCAGGAGGGGGACAACAGCTGGAAACGGCTGCTAATACCCCATATGCCGAGAGGTGAAATGAATTTCGCCTGAGGATGAGCTCGCGTCTGATTAGCTAGTTGGTGAGGTAAGAGCTCACCAAGGCATCGATCAGTAGCTGGTCTGAGAGGATGATCAGCCACACTGGGACTGAGACACGGCCCAGACTCCTACGGGAGGCAGCAGTGGGGAATTTTCCGCAATGGGCGAAAGCCTGACGGAGCAACGCCGCGTGAGGGATGAAGGCCTCTGGGCTGTAAACCTCTTTTATCAAGGAAGAAGATCTGACGGTACTTGATGAATAAGCCACGGCTAATTCCGTGCCAGCAGCCGCGGTAATACGGGAGTGGCAAGCGTTATCCGGAATTATTGGGCGTAAAGCGTCCGCAGGCGGCCCAGAAAGTCTGCTGTTAAAAAGTGGAGCTTAACTCCATCATGGCAGTGGAAACTTCTGGGCTAGAGTGTGGTAGGGGCAGAGGGAATTCCCGGTGTAGCGGTGAAATGCGTAGATATCGGGAAGAACACCAGTGGCGAAGGCGCTCTGCTGGGCCATAACTGACGCTCATGGACGAAAGCCAGGGGAGCGAAAGGGATTAGATACCCCTGTAGTCCTGGCCGTAAACGATGAACACTAGGTGTCGGGGGAATCGACCCCTCCGGTGTCGTAGCCAACGCGTTAAGTGTTCCGCCTGGGGAGTACGCACGCAAGTGTGAAACTCAAAGGAATTGACGGGGGCCCGCACAAGCGGTGGAGTATGTGGTTTAATTCGATGCAACGCGAAGAACCTTACCAGGGTTTGACATCCTGCGAATTTCTGGGAAACCGGAAAGTGCCTTCGGGAACGCAGTGACAGGTGGTGCATGGCTGTCGTCAGCTCGTGTCGTGAGATGTTGGGTTAAGTCCCGCAACGAGCGCAACCCACGTCTTTAGTTGCCAGCATTCAGTTGGGCACTCTAGAGAGACCGCCGGTGATAAACCGGAGGAAGGTGTGGATGACGTCAAGTCATCATGCCCCTTACATCCTGGGCTACACACGTACTACAATGCTACGGACAAAGGGCAGCAAACTCGCGAGAGCTAGCAAATCCCATAAACCGTGGCTCAGTTCAGATCGTAGGCTGCAACTCGCCTACGTGAAGGAGGAATCGCTAGTAATCGCAGGTCAGCATACTGCGGTGAATACGTTCCCGGGCCTTGTACACACCGCCCGTCACACCATGGAAGTTGGCCACGCCCGAAGCCGTTACTCCAACCCTTGTGGAGGAGGACGTCGAAGGTGGGGCTGATGACTGGGGTGAAGTCGTAACAAGGTAGCCGTACCGGAAGGTGCGGCTGGATCACCTCCTAACAGGGAGACAACACAATGATTTTGATGCCTGAGTGCTTTTATTCTTAGGCCGAAATCCTGTCACCTTAGGTCGATCGGTACCTCAGCTTTGAAGTCAAGAACTTGCAGCGATGTGAGTTGCTTGATGGAGATTTTCAGTTCCTAAACTTTGTCTAGGTCACACCCCAAAAGGGATGAGACTCCTGGGCCATTAGCTCAGGTGGTTAGAGCGCACCCCTGATAAGGGTGAGGTCCCTGGTTCAAGTCCAGGATGGCCCATTCGGTGTTGGGGGTTTAGCTCAGTTGGTAGAGCGCCTGCTTTGCAAGCAGGATGTCAGGAGTTCGAGTCTCCTAACCTCCACTGACCGAACTTTGTCCCCAACTTCAGAGTATGGAGTTGAGCTCGAATGGAGTGTGATTTAGATGTGTCCGCTGGACGATCCCAGCTTCCTGTCATTCCAAGTCAGAAAACAACTTTGATTTTGGTTGATAAGATGCTGGGCTCAAACTGATCAATCAGTTTGAAGTTCTAGCAGAACCTTGACAACTGCATAGGTGAGTCTGGAAAGAATAAAGCATCTCATGGATGCATCATTCTTTTTTGGATGATGTTTGATTCTTGAGCAAGAGCCGAGACTCCATCACGTTCTTCTGATTGTGTCGAGCAATTGGGAGTTTGATTTCTGATTCAGCAATGAATCAGAAAGAATCCGTTTCAACGACGGCAAGCGTGTTGGATGTTAATTGGTCAAGCTACAAAGGGCTCACGGTGGATACCTTGGCACACAGAGGCGATGAAGGACGTGGTTACCTGCGATAAGTCTCGGGGAGCTGGAAACACGCTTTGATCCGGGAATTTCCGAATGGGGCAACCCCTAGAACGGTCCGCTGAATCCATAGGCGGACGCGAGCCAACCCAGCGAACTGAAACATCTTAGTAGCTGGAGGAAAGGAAAGTAAAAACGACTCCCTAAGTAGCGGCGAGCGAACGGGGAAGAGCCTAAACCGATGGTTTCGACCATCGGGGTTGTGGGACAGCAATGTGGAAAAGGGATGTTAGTGGAAGTGTTTGAATGGCACACCACAGAGGGTGAAAGTCCCGTACACGAAAACTGAACTGACCTAGCTGGATCCCGAGTAGCACGGAGCACGTGAAATTCCGTGTGAATCCGCGAGGACCACCTCGTAAGGCTAAGTACTCCTGTGTGACCGATAGCGAAACAGTACCGCGAGGGAAAGGTGAAAAGAACCCCGGGAGGGGAGTGAAATAGAACATGAAACCGTGAGCTTACAAGCAATGGGAGCCCTACTGATAGGGTGACCGTGTGCCTGTTGAAGAATGAGCCGGCGACTTATAGGCACTGGCGGGTTAAACCGGAAATGGTGGAGCCATAGCGAAAGCGAGTCTGAATAGGGCGTTTGTCAGTGTTTATAGACCCGAACCCGGGTGATCTAACCATGGCCAGGATGAAGCTTGGGTGATACCAAGTGGAGGTCCGAACCGACTGATGTTGAAAAATCAGCGGATGAGCTGTGGTTAGGGGTGAAATGCCAATCGAACCCGGAGCTAGCTGGTTCTCCCCGAAATACGTTGAGGCGTAGCGTCTCGTGCTCCAGCAGGGGGGTAAAGCCACCATTTCGGTGCGGGCTGCGAGAGCGGTACCAAATCGAGATGAACTCTGAATACCCTGTGTGTAGCGAGGCAGTCAGACTGTGGGGGATAAGCTCCATGGTCGAGAGGGAAACAGCCCAGACCGCCAGCTAAGGTCCCCAAATCAACACTAAGTGATAAAGGAGGTGGGATTGCCCAGACAACCAGGAGGTTTGCCTAGAAGCAGCCATCCTCAAAGGAGTGCGTAATAGCTCACTGGTCGAGCGATCCTGCGCCGAAAATGAACGGGGCTAAGTGTTGTACCGAAGCTGCGGATTTATGGTAGGGGAGCGTTCTATGTGGGGTGAAGCGTTAGCGTGAGCGGGCGTGGACTGCATAGAAGTGAGAATGTCGGCTTGAGTAGCGAAAACATGGGTGAGAATCCCATGCACCGAAACCCTAAGGGTTCCTCCGGCAGGCTCGTCCGCGGAGGGTTAGTCTGGACCTAAGGCGAGGCCGAAAGGCGTAGTCGATGGATAACAGGTCAACATTCCTGTACCGGTTATGTTTTGGGAAGAGGGACGGAGAAGGCTAGCCAAGCCAGATGTTGGTTACTGGTTCAAGCGTTCGAGGCGTTGAGGATCGGCGAAAACGATCCGAGCTGAGGCGTGAGTACGAGCTGCTACGGCAGCGAAGTTGGTGATGTCATGCTTCCAAGAAAAGCTCTATACCCGTTAAGGCATAACTGCCAGTACCCGAAACCGACACAGGTGGGGTGGTAGAGAATACCGAGGTGCGCGAGGTAACTCTCTCTAAGGAACTCGGCAAAATGGCCCCGTAACTTCGGGAGAAGGGGTGCCACCGCGAGGTGGTCGCAGTGAAGAGTCCCAGGCGACTGTTTACCAAAAACACAGGTCTCCGCTAAGTCGCAAGACGATGTATGGGGGCTGACGCCTGCCCAGTGCCGGAAGGTTAAGGAAGCCGGTCAGCGTAAGCGAAGCTGGCGACTGAAGCCCCGGTGAACGGCGGCCGTAACTATAACGGTCCTAAGGTAGCGAAATTCCTTGTCGGGTAAGTTCCGACCCGCACGAAAGGCGTAACGATCTGGGAGCTGTCTCGGAGAGAGGCTCGGCGAAATAGAATTGTCTGTGAAGATGCGGACTACATACACCCGGACAGAAAGACCCTATGAAGCTTTACTGTAGCTTGGTATTGTGCCCGGGCTCTGAATGCGCAGGATAGGTGGGAGACGTTGATCTAGTGCTTGTGGGTGCTAGGGAGTCAATGGTGAGATACCACTCTTTCAGAGCTAGGGTTCTAACGTTCACCCGTTATCCGGGGAGCGGACAGTATCAGGTGGGCAGTTTGACTGGGGCGGTCGCCTCCTAAAAGGTAACGGAGGCGCGCAAAGGTTTCCTCAGGCTGGTTGGAAATCAGCTGACGAGTGCAAAGGCAGAAGGAAGCTTGACTGTGAGACCTACAAGTCGAACAGGGACGAAAGTCGGCCTTAGTGATCCGACGGTTCTGAGTGGAAGGGCCGTCGCTCAACGGATAAAAGTTACTCTAGGGATAACAGGCTGATCTCCCCCAAGAGTTCACATCGACGGGGAGGTTTGGCACCTCGATGTCGGCTCATCGCAACCTGGGGCTGAAGTCGGTCCCAAGGGTTGGGCTGTTCGCCCATTAAAGCGGTACGCGAGCTGGGTTCAGAACGTCGTGAGACAGTTCGGTCCATATCCGGTGTATGCGTAGGAATATTGAGAGGATTTCTCCCTAGTACGAGAGGACCGGGAGGAACGCACCTCTGGTGTACCAGTTATCGTGCCAACGGTAAACGCTGGGTAGCCATGTGCGGAGTGGATAACCGCTGAAAGCATCTAAGTGGGAAGCCCACCTCAAGATGAGTATTCCCATGGGGTAACCCAGTAAGGTCACGGGAAGAACACCCGTTGATAGGCTCTATGTGGAAGTCCAGTAATGGATGCAGCAGAGGAGTACTAATAGACCGAGGGCTTGACCAACATTTTGGTTCTTGCCTTTTGAAGCAAGCTTGATTCTTTTCATGATGTGATTACGACAGTAATCAGAACCTATGCAGTTCTCAGGGTTCATCCTTGAGAATTGAGACTATCCTGGTGTCCATAGCGCTGTGGTCCCACTCCGATCCATCTCGAACTCGGTTGTGAAACGCAGCAGCGGTGACGATATTTGGGGGGTAGCCCCCTGAGAAAATAACTCGATGCCAGGTAAAACCAATTCTTGACTAACTGTTGGATTCAGATTGAACAACACAATTGTTGTCTGACTCCCGCGAAGAAAGCCGTTCCTGATGGGGCGGCTTTTTTTGTGTTCTGGTTTGCTGCGTGTTGATGAGAGATCGCCCTCTGGTTCTGAACAAGCGGTACTGAAACTGCCGCCGGACTCGGTCTCGCTGCTTGCGGCATTGCACTCGGTCTGCTTCTCACCCATGAAGGTGAGTCTCTCCAACCCGCCGCAGTGCAGCGCTTGATAACGACGCCGCCCTCCCATCACTTCGGGCGGAGTCGTTGTTGATGGCAAGTTCAGGATCGGTGAACGTGCACTTGCTGCCATTTATGCTCCAGACGCTGCCTGACGCGCGTTTCACTGCACGTTGCTGTGGTCGGGGTTCCGTTGTTGATCTTTTGAGTCAGCCGTGTGTAGCTAATTACCACAGCGTTGTCGTTCAGCCAACGCAGATGTGGCCTTGCCATGGTCACAGTGATGGGAGATCGAGTCGCACTGTTGTCGGCATCTAAGTCAAAGTAGAAGTGATGAAAGGGCAGACCTTCGACAAGGTGTCCTTCGCTCTCCGCTTCAAAGCAGCTCACGTCGTCGTGGCAGGCAATGACCCCATGCTGGAACGCTTGCGTGAATGGGGTGAAGCGCTCGTGGATCGCTAGCTGGCTTTTGCTGGCTTCATGACTGTTGGTCTGATGGCAACGGGAAAGGGTTGCGTGTAGGGGGATGTATGGGTTATGGTTTTGGACTGCGCGGGAGCCGAGAGGCGAGCGTGCGGACTGCTGGAAGCGAGTACGCGAGTGCTTGTTTGACGGTAGTGAGCCGAGAGCGGAAGGGGAGCGATCCCACGATGTTGTAGGTTCATCAAGCGGTTGAGAGACCGCGTCACTTATGAGGCCGGGAGAGAGATCCCACGGTGTTGTAAGTTCAACAAGCGGCCGCGAGGCTGCAGCGCTGAACGACTCCTGAGAGGGAGAAGGGAGGCGAGAACCTGGACAATTGAAAAGTTTAGGAACTGACGCTTTTATCGCGTTTAATGTTGAGCCAAGCCGCGAGGTGAGGGGAGAGATTAAATGAAATTGCGATAAAGGTGTGAGGTCCCGTCAAACAATTTCGTTGCGAAGAAGTCATTTGCTGCAACGAGGAGGTTTTCACGAGCCTCTTTGTTGCCGGTGTGCAAATGGTGGAGCAACAACCGGATCTGAGATCCTGGAAAGTCATGGATAGAGAGATCTAGAAGTGCACTCTTAAGAACCCTTTCTGTGTCAGCGGAGAGGAGGCGACAACTGCACTGAGCGGAAGCTTGCAGTGTGGGTGAAGCAAATCAATTTGAGGATATGAGAATGTCCGAGAGGAATTGATCTACAACGGAGAGTTTGATCCTGGCTCAGGATGAACGCTGGCGGCGTGCTTAACACATGCAAGTCGAACGAACCTTCGGGTTAGTGGCGGACGGGTGAGTAACGCGTGAGAATCTGCCCTCAGGAGGGGGACAACAGCTGGAAACGGCTGCTAATACCCCATATGCCGAGAGGTGAAATGAATTTCGCCTGAGGATGAGCTCGCGTCTGATTAGCTAGTTGGTGAGGTAAGAGCTCACCAAGGCATCGATCAGTAGCTGGTCTGAGAGGATGATCAGCCACACTGGGACTGAGACACGGCCCAGACTCCTACGGGAGGCAGCAGTGGGGAATTTTCCGCAATGGGCGAAAGCCTGACGGAGCAACGCCGCGTGAGGGATGAAGGCCTCTGGGCTGTAAACCTCTTTTATCAAGGAAGAAGATCTGACGGTACTTGATGAATAAGCCACGGCTAATTCCGTGCCAGCAGCCGCGGTAATACGGGAGTGGCAAGCGTTATCCGGAATTATTGGGCGTAAAGCGTCCGCAGGCGGCCCAGAAAGTCTGCTGTTAAAAAGTGGAGCTTAACTCCATCATGGCAGTGGAAACTTCTGGGCTAGAGTGTGGTAGGGGCAGAGGGAATTCCCGGTGTAGCGGTGAAATGCGTAGATATCGGGAAGAACACCAGTGGCGAAGGCGCTCTGCTGGGCCATAACTGACGCTCATGGACGAAAGCCAGGGGAGCGAAAGGGATTAGATACCCCTGTAGTCCTGGCCGTAAACGATGAACACTAGGTGTCGGGGGAATCGACCCCTCCGGTGTCGTAGCCAACGCGTTAAGTGTTCCGCCTGGGGAGTACGCACGCAAGTGTGAAACTCAAAGGAATTGACGGGGGCCCGCACAAGCGGTGGAGTATGTGGTTTAATTCGATGCAACGCGAAGAACCTTACCAGGGTTTGACATCCTGCGAATTTCTGGGAAACCGGAAAGTGCCTTCGGGAACGCAGTGACAGGTGGTGCATGGCTGTCGTCAGCTCGTGTCGTGAGATGTTGGGTTAAGTCCCGCAACGAGCGCAACCCACGTCTTTAGTTGCCAGCATTCAGTTGGGCACTCTAGAGAGACCGCCGGTGATAAACCGGAGGAAGGTGTGGATGACGTCAAGTCATCATGCCCCTTACATCCTGGGCTACACACGTACTACAATGCTACGGACAAAGGGCAGCAAACTCGCGAGAGCTAGCAAATCCCATAAACCGTGGCTCAGTTCAGATCGTAGGCTGCAACTCGCCTACGTGAAGGAGGAATCGCTAGTAATCGCAGGTCAGCATACTGCGGTGAATACGTTCCCGGGCCTTGTACACACCGCCCGTCACACCATGGAAGTTGGCCACGCCCGAAGCCGTTACTCCAACCCTTGTGGAGGAGGACGTCGAAGGTGGGGCTGATGACTGGGGTGAAGTCGTAACAAGGTAGCCGTACCGGAAGGTGCGGCTGGATCACCTCCTAACAGGGAGACAACACAATGATTTTGATGCCTGAGTGCTTTTATTCTTAGGCCGAAATCCTGTCACCTTAGGTCGATCGGTACCTCAGCTTTGAAGTCAAGAACTTGCAGCGATGTGAGTTGCTTGATGGAGATTTTCAGTTCCTAAACTTTGTCTAGGTCACACCCCAAAAGGGATGAGACTCCTGGGCCATTAGCTCAGGTGGTTAGAGCGCACCCCTGATAAGGGTGAGGTCCCTGGTTCAAGTCCAGGATGGCCCATTCGGTGTTGGGGGTTTAGCTCAGTTGGTAGAGCGCCTGCTTTGCAAGCAGGATGTCAGGAGTTCGAGTCTCCTAACCTCCACTGACCGAACTTTGTCCCCAACTTCAGAGTATGGAGTTGAGCTCGAATGGAGTGTGATTTAGATGTGTCCGCTGGACGATCCCAGCTTCCTGTCATTCCAAGTCAGAAAACAACTTTGATTTTGGTTGATAAGATGCTGGGCTCAAACTGATCAATCAGTTTGAAGTTCTAGCAGAACCTTGACAACTGCATAGGTGAGTCTGGAAAGAATAAAGCATCTCATGGATGCATCATTCTTTTTTGGATGATGTTTGATTCTTGAGCAAGAGCCGAGACTCCATCACGTTCTTCTGATTGTGTCGAGCAATTGGGAGTTTGATTTCTGATTCAGCAATGAATCAGAAAGAATCCGTTTCAACGACGGCAAGCGTGTTGGATGTTAATTGGTCAAGCTACAAAGGGCTCACGGTGGATACCTTGGCACACAGAGGCGATGAAGGACGTGGTTACCTGCGATAAGTCTCGGGGAGCTGGAAACACGCTTTGATCCGGGAATTTCCGAATGGGGCAACCCCTAGAACGGTCCGCTGAATCCATAGGCGGACGCGAGCCAACCCAGCGAACTGAAACATCTTAGTAGCTGGAGGAAAGGAAAGTAAAAACGACTCCCTAAGTAGCGGCGAGCGAACGGGGAAGAGCCTAAACCGATGGTTTCGACCATCGGGGTTGTGGGACAGCAATGTGGAAAAGGGATGTTAGTGGAAGTGTTTGAATGGCACACCACAGAGGGTGAAAGTCCCGTACACGAAAACTGAACTGACCTAGCTGGATCCCGAGTAGCACGGAGCACGTGAAATTCCGTGTGAATCCGCGAGGACCACCTCGTAAGGCTAAGTACTCCTGTGTGACCGATAGCGAAACAGTACCGCGAGGGAAAGGTGAAAAGAACCCCGGGAGGGGAGTGAAATAGAACATGAAACCGTGAGCTTACAAGCAATGGGAGCCCTACTGATAGGGTGACCGTGTGCCTGTTGAAGAATGAGCCGGCGACTTATAGGCACTGGCGGGTTAAACCGGAAATGGTGGAGCCATAGCGAAAGCGAGTCTGAATAGGGCGTTTGTCAGTGTTTATAGACCCGAACCCGGGTGATCTAACCATGGCCAGGATGAAGCTTGGGTGATACCAAGTGGAGGTCCGAACCGACTGATGTTGAAAAATCAGCGGATGAGCTGTGGTTAGGGGTGAAATGCCAATCGAACCCGGAGCTAGCTGGTTCTCCCCGAAATACGTTGAGGCGTAGCGTCTCGTGCTCCAGCAGGGGGGTAAAGCCACCATTTCGGTGCGGGCTGCGAGAGCGGTACCAAATCGAGATGAACTCTGAATACCCTGTGTGTAGCGAGGCAGTCAGACTGTGGGGGATAAGCTCCATGGTCGAGAGGGAAACAGCCCAGACCGCCAGCTAAGGTCCCCAAATCAACACTAAGTGATAAAGGAGGTGGGATTGCCCAGACAACCAGGAGGTTTGCCTAGAAGCAGCCATCCTCAAAGGAGTGCGTAATAGCTCACTGGTCGAGCGATCCTGCGCCGAAAATGAACGGGGCTAAGTGTTGTACCGAAGCTGCGGATTTATGGTAGGGGAGCGTTCTATGTGGGGTGAAGCGTTAGCGTGAGCGGGCGTGGACTGCATAGAAGTGAGAATGTCGGCTTGAGTAGCGAAAACATGGGTGAGAATCCCATGCACCGAAACCCTAAGGGTTCCTCCGGCAGGCTCGTCCGCGGAGGGTTAGTCTGGACCTAAGGCGAGGCCGAAAGGCGTAGTCGATGGATAACAGGTCAACATTCCTGTACCGGTTATGTTTTGGGAAGAGGGACGGAGAAGGCTAGCCAAGCCAGATGTTGGTTACTGGTTCAAGCGTTCGAGGCGTTGAGGATCGGCGAAAACGATCCGAGCTGAGGCGTGAGTACGAGCTGCTACGGCAGCGAAGTTGGTGATGTCATGCTTCCAAGAAAAGCTCTATACCCGTTAAGGCATAACTGCCAGTACCCGAAACCGACACAGGTGGGGTGGTAGAGAATACCGAGGTGCGCGAGGTAACTCTCTCTAAGGAACTCGGCAAAATGGCCCCGTAACTTCGGGAGAAGGGGTGCCACCGCGAGGTGGTCGCAGTGAAGAGTCCCAGGCGACTGTTTACCAAAAACACAGGTCTCCGCTAAGTCGCAAGACGATGTATGGGGGCTGACGCCTGCCCAGTGCCGGAAGGTTAAGGAAGCCGGTCAGCGTAAGCGAAGCTGGCGACTGAAGCCCCGGTGAACGGCGGCCGTAACTATAACGGTCCTAAGGTAGCGAAATTCCTTGTCGGGTAAGTTCCGACCCGCACGAAAGGCGTAACGATCTGGGAGCTGTCTCGGAGAGAGGCTCGGCGAAATAGAATTGTCTGTGAAGATGCGGACTACATACACCCGGACAGAAAGACCCTATGAAGCTTTACTGTAGCTTGGTATTGTGCCCGGGCTCTGAATGCGCAGGATAGGTGGGAGACGTTGATCTAGTGCTTGTGGGTGCTAGGGAGTCAATGGTGAGATACCACTCTTTCAGAGCTAGGGTTCTAACGTTCACCCGTTATCCGGGGAGCGGACAGTATCAGGTGGGCAGTTTGACTGGGGCGGTCGCCTCCTAAAAGGTAACGGAGGCGCGCAAAGGTTTCCTCAGGCTGGTTGGAAATCAGCTGACGAGTGCAAAGGCAGAAGGAAGCTTGACTGTGAGACCTACAAGTCGAACAGGGACGAAAGTCGGCCTTAGTGATCCGACGGTTCTGAGTGGAAGGGCCGTCGCTCAACGGATAAAAGTTACTCTAGGGATAACAGGCTGATCTCCCCCAAGAGTTCACATCGACGGGGAGGTTTGGCACCTCGATGTCGGCTCATCGCAACCTGGGGCTGAAGTCGGTCCCAAGGGTTGGGCTGTTCGCCCATTAAAGCGGTACGCGAGCTGGGTTCAGAACGTCGTGAGACAGTTCGGTCCATATCCGGTGTATGCGTAGGAATATTGAGAGGATTTCTCCCTAGTACGAGAGGACCGGGAGGAACGCACCTCTGGTGTACCAGTTATCGTGCCAACGGTAAACGCTGGGTAGCCATGTGCGGAGTGGATAACCGCTGAAAGCATCTAAGTGGGAAGCCCACCTCAAGATGAGTATTCCCATGGGGTAACCCAGTAAGGTCACGGGAAGAACACCCGTTGATAGGCTCTATGTGGAAGTCCAGTAATGGATGCAGCAGAGGAGTACTAATAGACCGAGGGCTTGACCAACATTTTGGTTCTTGCCTTTTGAAGCAAGCTTGATTCTTTTCATGATGTGATTACGACAGTAATCAGAACCTATGCAGTTCTCAGGGTTCATCCTTGAGAATTGAGACTATCCTGGTGTCCATAGCGCTGTGGTCCCACTCCGATCCATCTCGAACTCGGTTGTGAAACGCAGCAGCGGTGACGATATTTGGGGGGTAGCCCCCTGAGAAAATAACTCGATGCCAGGTAAAACCAATTCTTGACTAACTGTTGGATTCAGATTGAACAACACAATTGTTGTCTGACTCCCGCGAAGAAAGCCGTTCCTGATGGGGCGGCTTTTTTTGTGTTCTGTGCCTTGGCAAGGAGTGTAAGTCAAAGAGGTTTCCAGGCCAATCCTGAGATTCGTTGAAGCGTGCTCGGGGTGTATTGCTAGCGTTGCTCATAGAAACTCATTGTCTTGATGGGCCGGCGATCTGCCATGAAGCGTTTTGTCGTTTCGCTGTGGCGGGCTTATCTGCGCTGGTGTCAATATGATTGTGTCGATCTCAGTGCAGCCTTTGCGTACTACACGCTTCAGTCGATCTTTCCCTTGATCCTGATCATTCTCTCAATTGCGTCTTGGCTTCTTGGTCGTCAGGTGGGATTGAGTGAACAGATCGTCAGTTATACGGCTGGTGTTTTTCCTCCGACTGTTGTCGACTTGGTCAGAGCAACATTGGAAAAGCTTGTTCGCCAAGGTTTCGGCGCAGGCTTGCTTGGCGCCGGTGCGTTACTTGTCACTGCTGGGAATGTTTATCTCACGTTGCAAAGGGGAGCGGATCGGATTTGGCATGGCGTCTTGCCGCAGAAGCAAGGGGATGCGCCTTGGAAGTACCAGGTTTGGCAATTTATCAAGGTGCGCCTCGAGGCTTTTGTTCTGGTTCTGTTGATTGGAGTACTGATTGTGCTTGATCAGATTAGTGCGAACTTGCGTATGATCCCCGCCGCGGCCCTTGCAGGCTTTGTGCAGTCTTTGCCCTGGTTAGAAGGCATTTTGCGTTTTGTTCCTGTTCTGACGTTCGGTCGGTTGTTGATGTCTTGTCTTGGTTTTGCGGCGATGTCGTTGATGCTGCAATTTCTTTTGCCAACGAGGAGAGTTCCGCTTAAGCCGTTGATTCCAGGTGCATTTCTGATTGGTTTTTTGCTGACGGTTTTGAATTTGGCTGTGAGTCGAAGCATCCTTTCTTTGGGTTCCCGATTCCAGGCTTATGGAGTGATCGGAAGCGTGCTTGTGCTCACGCTGTGGGTGTGGATGATTGGAGTCGTGATTTATTTTGGTCAATGTTGGAGTGTTGTCCTGGCTCGTCGACGTCTGCAGCGCAACGGTGATCCGTACGCATTGACGGCTGCTACGAGTGCGGGAATCAGCGAAACTGGTCTGTAATCGAAGTAGGGGCTCTTGCGTTCTCCGATTCCTTGGCTTTGGATTGCAGCTCTCTGCTTGCTGCTGCTGCCAACAGCTGCCGGCAGAGTGCTGTTGGATGTGGCAGGTGGTCTGGTGCTGTTTGCATTGGCTCTGCCTGTCATCCTTGGAGGAGTCGGCTGGCTTGGTTGGAGGATTCTTCAGAGTCGTATGTGTAGGTGCCCTGCCTGTGGCACAGTCGCACTGGCCAATTCTGGTCAGTGTCAAATCTGTGGAGCCGATCTCTCTGGGGTCATGCCGAACCAGGCCAATGACAACAACCAGGATGATGGTTCAGTGCCGGCAAGCGAAGTGACAATCGATATCAATGCTGAAGATATCGATTGATGTTCAGTTTTAAGGTTCAGTCTGTTCGCTTTTCTTCATTTCGTCCAGACGGCATTCACGCAAATAGAGAAATAGTGGCGCGCCGCAGGCGAAAGAAATGCTCACACTCGTGATCAGTGCTATCCACCAGTGCTTGATGTGTAGACGACGCCCTTCCACAACCATCCAGATGCTGATGGCCGTGGCTCCAATCACCAGATCTCGACTCAAGGATCGAGCTGCTGCATTGATGTTTGCATCACGGATGAAGAGTTGAATGTCGAAGCTGTTGAACCCATGGTCTTCCATGAAATCAAGATTGGCTTGCCAGGGGAGCACAGCTCCTGCGATTGCCAGGAAGAGATAGATCCAGCGCAAGCCATTAGCCATGGTTTGTGTTGTCCATAAGTGACGTCGTCATTGTGTCGGGATCCAGTTGAAGCACGGATTGCTCCACCTCCTGCAGCAATGCTTCACAGCGTTCCAGATAAATCTGTCCGCGTTGATAGGTCTGCTGCAGTTCCGCTAACGGCGTGCTCTCGTTCTGAAGCTGGTTCAGCAACATGTCAGCGGCTTGCAAGGCTTCCTCATAGGTCAGGGTCTGAGCATCCTTTCGCCATTGTTTGATGGGGTCTTTTGCTGCCCTAGGGGCCATTGTCTGATCTCCGGTTGTGAAACCCTACGGGCTTGCACGGTCCAAGGCTTCAGTAGCTCGTGCTTCGACCTTCACAGCACCGTCACTCAGTCGCACGATCAGAGGGTCGTTCGTTTTGACCTGGTCAATGCTGCGAATCACTGTTCCCGACGGGGATTCCAGAATGGCAAATCCCCTTGCCAGCCAGCGTTGAGGAGAGAGTGCCATCAGGAGTTGCTGGCGTTGAGCGAACTGGCTGCGTCGCTGCTGCAGCAGCGTTGTCGGTGTGATCGTTTTCCAGCGCTCGAGTCGGTCGTTGATTCGCTGGCGGTGTCGTTGCAACCAGGCATGCAGAACGCCAGTGAGTTGTCGTTGTCGCTCACTCAGGAGCAGCGCTGTGGTCTCACGAGACGGCAGCAAGCTTACGATCGCCGCTGTTGGCGTCGCTGCTCGATGATCCGCCACGAGATCGGCAACCGTGAGGTCATCCTCATGCCCGATCCCGGTCACGACTGGTACTGGATAGTGGGCAAGTTGGCGGCAGACGCATTCGTCGTCGAACACCATCAGGTCTTCCCTGTTTCCACCTCCCCTGGCAATGACGAGGGCATCGGCTTGGAGTGTGGGTGGTGCTTCACGAAGGCGCTGCAGCACTGCGTTGATGCGATCGGAGACGTCTCCCTGCACGGGAATGGGCACCACCAGCAACTCGGTTAACGGCCAGCGTTCCCGGGCAGTCCGCAACATATCCGCCAGGGCGGAGCTGGGAATGCTGGTGAGAATCGCCAGTCGTTGCGGCGATGCTGGGAGTGGTCTCCGGCGCGAGGGGTCGATCAAACCCTCTTGTCCCATTGTTGCCTTCACAGCCTCAAACCTGCGCAAGACGGTCGAGAGGCTGGGCCGCATGTCGACAACCTGGACCGCCAATGTGGCCCTGGCCGCCCAGAAGTTGATTTTCCCCACCACCGTGACGCCCTCGCCATCGGCGGGGATGTAATTCAATTGCCTGAGCTTGGAGGCCCAGGCCACGGCAGTGATGCTCGCCTCTCCATCTGTGAGAGTGAGCCAGAGATGCCCCTTCTTGATCTGCGGCTTCGACGCCGTGGCCTGAACCAGAAAACGGGGCGCAAAGCCTCGTTCCAGCAGTGAGCCAATCGCACTGTTGAGTTCCGCAACGGAATAGGTGGGTGGAGCGTCAGCGGTCAAGACGTCGGTAGGCCATGCCCCAGTAGAGGCACAGCACAGTGAAGAACAGGGTGAAGGGTGGCCCCCAGGCTTGACCAAGCTGGGTGGCGCTGATCGTGAAGAGCACCAGGGCGCTGCTGATCAGGCGTGCACCATCTCGACGGTTGTCGACGAACAGTCTTGGCAAAAGCGGCAAAGCAGATCACCCCACTTTTGCGCAGTGGGGTGAGACAGCTCAATAAAAAACCCCGTCATCACTGACGGGGTTTTTCTTGTGCAGTGGTGCGGGACTGTCCAGATTCAACCGAGGCCGATCTGGGTGAGGATGCCCTGGCCTGTGAGCAATTCGGTGCCGAGGCCGATCACAAAGCCCAGCATGGCGAGACGGCCATTCCAGGTCTCAGCGAAGTTCACGAAGCCGAAGCGGGAGTTGTCAGACATGGGAGTAACTTCAAGACTTGCCAATAGTAACAAAAGATTGAGTTTTGTTGAGCTTTTAGGCGCTCGTTCCGCGGGTCGGGCGTCGGTGTCGCTCAGCCCTTGTGGTGCGGGCCTTTGCCAGGGACCCTGTTGCTGTGTCTGTTTTTGGTCTTGGCGGTGGCTTCGCTGCTGCGGGGATCCTCAGGCCAAGGGTGCTTGGGGTAGCGACCACGCATTTCACGGCGGACGGCTTGGTAGCTGCCTTGCCAGAAGCCGGCGAGGTCTTGGGTGCGTTGAAGTGGTCTGCCGGCGGGGGACAGCAGCTCCAAGGTGACGGGGAGCTCTCCATCGAGCACCGAAGGTCCCTGTTCGCATCCGAACATCTCCTGCAGTTTCACGGCCAGCAGAACGTTGTCGTCGCTGTAGTGAAGGCGGGCGTAACGGCCGGTTGGGATCTGGATCCGCTCGGGCAGAAGGCGGTCAACGCGTTGACGTGTTGTCCAGGGGAGGTCGCCCCAGAGCGCTTCGATCAGCATGTCTTCGGAGACATCGCGCCAGGCCAGGCAGCCAGACAGTGCGTTGGCGAGCCAGGTCTCAGGTGCCAGGCCAAGGTGGTTGAGGTCGCGACAGGGCCAGTCTTCCTGCTGCCCACGTTTGCTGTACAGCAGCTGCATGCGGGCTCGCAGTTGCTGGCTGCGATCACTCCAGGGCAGGGGGCTCAGGCCACCTTCGCGAAGTTGCTCCAGCAGAAGCTCACAGGCTGCTTCGGAGGGAGGCCTTGGCTCCGTTCGTGTTGCCACTGTCAACGCCCCCAGTACCAGCGTGCTGCGAGCGCGGACGCTGCCGCCGGCGGCATGCCAAAAAACATCGGTTTGCCATTCGCCTTCGAGTTCTGCGCGTTCCCGTAACCATTCCGCTGGGAGAGGAAGGGCGAGTTGAATGCGTGCATTGCTCTGCCCTAAATCAAGCCGTGCAACGGCTAGGACCTGTTCCCCTATGAGGGCATCCTCCGCGTGCAGCAAGGCTCCTCGTCCTTGGCGCAGTTGATAACGCCCCGGTTGCCCGGGTCGTTGAAGCGCCAACCATTCCGGGAATGCGCAAGCCACCAGGCGCGCCGCCACAGCGGCATCGGTGTCATGGCAGGAGGGGCCCTCATCCCAATCGTCCAGCGTTGAATCAGGTGATGCCGCCACACCCTTGAGTTGGCTTCTAAATTGCCGGCTCAGCCTTTGAATCACGCTCAGCCGTTCCCCGATGTGGTGCTTGAGCCTGTCAAGGCGGGCGCCGATATCGACACCATCGTTCCGGGTATTGAGAGGGTCTCTTTCGCTCAGCAGGGCTGCAAGATCGGCCCCCAGCTGGTCGTAACCCCAGGCTCGCGCCTGCAGCAGAAGCATGGCCAGACGCGGGTGAGTGCCGAGGCCCGTGAGCTGTTTCCCGGCCGCTGTGAGGGATCCAGCTTTGGTCAGCACCCCAAGCTGCTCCAGCTGTTGACGGCCCTCGCGCAGTGCGGGGGCGGACGGGGGGTCCAGCCATGGCAGCTCCTCGCCCAGGCCGGCGCCCCAAGCGGCCAGGTCGAGCACCAACGGCTGTGGGTCACATCGCAACAGCTCGGGCGGATCATGCCGAGGTCTGCGCTGCTGCTCTGCTGGAGACCAGAGGCGCACGCACTGGCCAGGACCCTGGCGGCCCGCCCTCCCCCGTCTCTGGTCTGCACTGGCCAGGCTGGAGGGGACGGTCACGAGGCCTTCCATGCCGCTGCCTGGGGCGTAGCGGTTCTGGCGGCTGAGGCCGCTATCGATCACGAGACGCACGCCATCGATGGTGAGAGAGCTTTCAGCGATGGCCGTGGCGAGAACGACGCGACCATCGACGCCGCTGCGGCAAGGCCTGAGGGCTTGGGCCTGGGCGGACAGGGACTGCTGGCCGTGGAGGCAGCAGATCTCCCAATCAAGGAGTGAGGAGGCCTTTTCCAGCAGCTCCCGGCATCGCTCGACCTCTCTGAGGCCTGGGAGAAACACCAGCACCGTGGGGACATCGTCGGCGCCGGGCTGGCCTTGAGGCGCTGTCAACGCGAGACCGTGCTCTTCGATCGCGCGCAGCACCGTGCGGTGGAGGGGTTCGTCGGGCCTGGGAGGGAGATGCTGAGTCTCCACAGGAAATGAACGCCCCTCGCTGGTGACGACGGCTGCATGGGGAAGCCGTCCCTGAAGATGGCTGATGTCAAGGGTGGCTGACATCAGCAGCAGGCTCAGGTCGGGGCGTAACAGTGCCTGGGTGTCGCGCACCAGGGTGAGGGCGAGATCGCTGTCTCGGCCCCGTTCGTGAAATTCATCAAAGATCACGCAGCCAACCCCCTTCAATTCAGGGTCGGCCTGCAGGCGGCGAAGGAAAAGCCCGGCTGTGATTACCTCCAGCTCAGTCCGGTTGCTGCGCTGGTGTTCGTGGCGAACGGCGTAGCCAACGCGCTCGCCGACCGCCTCGCCCAGTTGTTGGGCGAGGCGTGACGCCGCCGCTTTGGTGGCGAGACGTCTGGGCTCGAGCATCAGCAGCATCCCTTCCATCACTGGAATCGTCGGCCAATGCCCAAGAAGTGCCAGAGGGACGCGCGTGGTTTTTCCTGCCCCCGGTGGGGCTTGCAACAACACCAGGGATCCTGGCGTGAGGCTCTCGCGTAAGGCGGGTAGGACGGGGTCGATCGGGAAGGCTCCCGATGGATCGGAGCTCAATGCACGCTGACTCAGCTGAACAGGTTAAGAAGGCCGAGCAGCAAGAGACTGCTCACAGTGCCGAAGGCTGCGAGCAGCCGCACAAATGACCCGAAGGAAGCAACTCGAGTGGCCATAAAGAAAACCTTAAGGGCCGAACTCGTTCTGTCTAACTCAGCTTGGGTCGGTGGCTGCTGTGGGTTTGCATGCCTTCACAACCGCGGTCGTCAAGGCTGTGTCCAGCAGGGTCAGCGCACATGTCGGGCGCCGTCAACGGGGTGGTACTCCTCGCCCGTGAGTTCTTCGTAAACGATGGCGGGCAGGCCGGTTTCGAACATCGTCTGAAGTGCTTCCTTCAAATAGGGGTTCCAGCCACCGGTGCTCACCTTGCCGTGCCTCACGGTCCAATCCCAGGTGCCCTGCAAATCACGGGGGATGCGGCCCTCGCGGTCTCTTCGGGCCACGAGGTCGAGGGATTCGACGAGTCCCACCACCACGGGTTGCTTGCCGTAGGCGGGTGTAAGGCTCAGCTCCAGCCGTACAGGGTCGTCCTTCAGCATGCGCAGGCGGAAGCGCGGAGGTAATTTCACGGATTTGATCACCGCCGCCACGATCCGTGTTCGTTGATCCACCTGGGAGTCCCCCTACGAGTCCAATCGGCGCTGTCATGGCCGCCGTGGCACCAACCTTATTCAGTCGGGGTTCGCGGGGGAATCCTGATCGCCTCCGAATCGCACAGTGAGCAGATCCTCTTCGGTGAGGCGACCGTCTTGATCGAGCAATTCCGGGTGAACGGTGACTTTGCCGGTTCGATCCTTGTCTGGCCGGACTGCCTTGAAGCCAGTTCCCATCACTTTGAACGCTTGCCACAGCAGCAGCACAAACACTGCGCCATACATCAGTGGAAACAGGCTGTTCAGCATGGTGGAGTGCCAGTTGAGTGGGCGTCGTCGGCTGTGCCAGGTCTGGAGCGTTCCCCAATCATCGCTGGTCTGGTTGCATCTGGTCATCGATGGGCACTGTTTGCCTGCTGACCGGGGGGTGCATCTTGCCTACGGTCTGTGAGCTGTGTTCATCGCTCACGGTCATGACGAGACGCTCTTCCGCTGCTTGGCTTGTCTCGATGGCTGCTCTTGCGATCCCTCTGCTCCCTCCTCGACCCGTGCTGGCAGCGTCTGCCGCTCAAGCCCTCCTGGCCCCGCGATCGTTCGTGGCGGAAGCGGTGAAGCGGAGCGGACCTGCTGTGGTGACCTTGGAAACCAGTCGGACGGTGTCCAGCGCCCGTTCGCGAGGTGTCCCAACCGGGCTGATGCAGGATCCCTTCTTCCGGCGTTTGTTTGGCCTGCAGGCTCCTCGGCCTCAGTCAGCTCGCATTGAGCGGAATCAGGGCAGTGGAGTGATCTTTGATGCGTCTGGCCTGGTGCTAACCAATGCGCACGTCGTGGAGAACATTGATCAAGTGATGGTGGGCCTCCCCGATGGTCGCCGTGTGTCGGGGCAAGTGGTGGGTCAGGACAGCCTCACCGATCTGGCTGTGATTCGACTTGATCAACAGGGGCCGTGGCCCCTGGCTCCCCTGGGTGACTCCGATCAGTTGGAGGTGGGTGATTGGGCGATTGCTGTTGGCAACCCATTCGGCTTGGAAAACACGGTGACGCTTGGAATCATCAGCAATCTCAACCGCAATGTGTCGCAGCTGGGAATCGCTGGGAAGCGATTGGATTTGATTCAGACCGATGCGGCCATCAATCCGGGCAATTCCGGTGGTCCTCTTCTCAATGCTGCTGGCGAGGTGATCGGCATCAACACCTTGGTGCGTTCAGGCCCCGGAGCCGGCCTGGGGTTTGCGATCCCGATCAACCGAGCTCGCGCCATTGCTCGGCAACTGGTTGACTCCGGCAGGGCGAGCCATCCGATGGTGGGCGTCGGCTTGTCGCCTGTGCCTTCCATCCAGCCCGGTGGCAGTGCACCTCCTGGGGCTGTTGTGCGCACCTTGGTGCCCGGCGGCCCCGCTGTCCTGGCGGGACTTCAAGTGAAAGACGTGATCATCTCCATCGGTGGAGCGTTGGTGGAGGGGCCGCAAGATGTGGTGACGGCCATCGATCGCCAAGGGGTCGGTGAGCCTTTGGACCTTGTGGTTCGGCGTGCCGATCGGCGTCTGCAGTTAACAATTATCCCTGTGGACATGCGTGCGCTTCAGCGTTGATTAGTCGTCTGAATTGCGAAGTTGATCAACACAGCGGGTGATGCATTCACCATCATCTAGCGAGCAAGTCGTAATGCACTCGAAGTAGGTCTCGACCGAGTCCCACGTTTGTTCGTGCTTCTGGTCGTCGCCATGGCTGCGTTCCGTGGTGGCGTCCTGATTCAGGTCTTCATGGAGTGATTGGTTGCTTTCCATGGCAGTCCTGAATCAGTGAAGTCAGCATATGCACACAAAAATTCTGGGTAAAGCGAAATGAGTTTTCCTGCTTAACCCAGTGTGAAGTTTCGTCTCGTCCAGGCGCTGTCTTGCGTTACCTCTCCTGCTTGCGCTTCGCTTTTTTTTGCTTCTGTTTCTGCTGATTCGCTTTGCGTTTGGCCTCCCGTTCCGCCGCGGCTTTCTGCTGGAGTGCCAGCGCGGCCTCCTCCTCTTTCTTCTCGAGGTAATAGTTGTAATCGCCTCGATAAAGAATCAGTTCGCCATCGCGGAGCTCAACGATCCGGTTGGCGACTCTGGAGATGAAGTAACGATCGTGGGAGACCAGCAGGGCAGCTCCGTCGTAGTTGCAGAGGGCCGTTTCCAGCATCTGTTTGGCTGGGATGTCGAGGTGATTGGTCGGTTCGTCGAGAACCAGCAGGTTGCAGGGAGTGAGCAGCATCAGGGCCAGCGCCAGCCGCGCTTTTTCGCCGCCACTCAGCTTTCCAACGTCCTTGAACACGCTGTCGTTACTGAAGCAGAAGCTGCCCAGCAGCGAGCGCACCTGGGTCTGGGTCCAGTCCGGGACGGCTTCAAACATCGTGTCGATCACCGTTTTGGTGAGGTCGAGAGCTTCGGCCTGGTTCTGTTCGAAGTAGCTGGCAATGATGTTGTGCTCCCCGAGACCGGCGTGGCCCTCGTCGGGGTTTTCCAGGCCCATCACCAAGCGGAGCAGCGTGGACTTTCCTGCTCCGTTGGGGCCGACGAAGGCGATGCGATCGCCTCGCTCGACCTCCAGCTCCGCCCCCAGGAACAGAATCTGCTCGCCGTAGGAGTGGGTGAGATTCTCGATGCAGGCTACCTGTCGGCCGGAGCGAGGTGCGGGTGGGAATTGAAAGCTGGGGCCACTGACGCTTTCAATCGGAGCATCGACCAACTCGACCTTCTCCAGTTGTTTCTCCCTGCTTTTCGCCTGGGTGCTGCGGGTGGCACTGGCTCGGAAGCGGTCGATGTAGGCCTGTTGGCTGGCGATTTCCTTCTGCTGTCGGTCGAAGGCGGCCTGGGTGGCTTCCAGTTCCTGGGCTTTCTGTTCCAGGTGGGCGGTGTAGTTCCCCAGATACGTGCGCGAAACACCACGCTCCGTGCTCACGATCTGATTGCAAACCCTGTCCAGGAAGGTGCGATCGTGGCTGATCACCACCAGGGCAGCGGTCTGTTCGGTGAGGTAGCCCTCCAACCATTGAATGGTCTCCACATCGAGGTGGTTGGTGGGCTCGTCGAGCAGCAATAAATCAGGATCCTGAAGCAGGATTTTGCCGAGGGCGATGCGCATCTGCCAGCCACCGGAGTAGTCGGCAACGGTGCGGTCGGCCCCTTCAGCACTGAAGCCGATGGTGGGGAGAAGTTTGTCGATGCGGGCCTCGAGCTCATAGCCATGCAGTGCTTCAAAGCGTGTCTGCAGGCGGCCCAGCTCATGGATCAACCGGTCGAGATGATCGGGATCGTTGGTTGCTTTGTCAGACGCCATCTCCGCCTCCACCACGCGCTGGCGGTTCAGCACCTCAGCGGCTTCCCCAAAGGCTTGGAACAGTTCTTCGCGCACGGTGCGCTCAGGGTCGACGTCGAACTCCTGCTGGAGGTAAGCGATCCGGGGGGCTCCTTGTCGCACCACTTGGCCAGAGGAGGGATCCTCCATGCCTGCGATCAGTCGAAGCTGGGTGGATTTCCCCGCACCATTCACCCCCACCAGGCCAATCCGATCCCCCGTTTTGACCTCCCATGTGACATCACGAAGCACCTCACCGGTGGGGTAGATCTTGCTGACGCGCTCCAGTCTCAGCACAGGGATGGGGGCAGGCGTTCTTCATCATCCCGTGTGACGGTGCGAGGCAGACTGGTGGGACGTGAATGGAGTCCCTGGGCCATGCGGCGACTCGAACAGGTCACGGCTCTGGTTGTGGCGGCAGGTCTGGCGATCGTGAGTTATTGGCTGTTCTTCAGCTGGGCGGATGGAGGTGGATACAGCCCGCAGAGGCAGTCGCCCAGCCCGGCCGATGCACGGGTCCAGTCCAGGCAGTCTCCCTGAACCTGCCAGCCCTCAGTCAGGTTGAGCTGGGGTGGAAGCGAAGAGAGCCTCAGAGCCCCCCTCGCGCCTTGATCAACCATTGCTTGGTGAGGTCATCATCAAGACTGCCCAGATGCGCTTTCACCTCGTCTGAGGACACTGGAAGCCCCAGTGACTGACCGATCTCGCAGATGGCAGCGATGGCGCCGGAAGGATTCTGCAGGGCTTGGCGGAAAAGCCCGTTGGTGAGCTCACGGTCGCTTTCGATCCGGCGATAAAGCTCAGCGGCGTTGCTCATGGAGACGGTGCGTCCTGGTTCAACGCTAATTCCGGAGGGAAGGATGTCGATGGCGGCTGTTGCGATCTCTTTCAAGCTGCAAGATCGAGGTCAGCCTCGCGAAGGCCTGTTGCCGAGGCGTCTTCCATGCTGCGTGCATCCATGCACAGCACTTTCCGCAATTGGGCGTAGTTGGCGGCCTGCGAGCTGCGTCCATCTTGGACGGCGCTGAATTCAGCCCGCTGCAGCACGTGGTGAAGGTGCGTCAGCAAATAGGTGCTGATCACCGCTGAAACGAGCACATCGCTGTTGTCTTGGCTGAGCTGCCGGCGTCGCGCCGCGCCAGGCTTGGTGCGCCCTGATGGCTTGCTGCGCGGCTGGCGTCGTCGTGGAGCAGGGTTCGGCAGGTCCGGCATCTGCAGGCTGTCGCCTGCAGATGGCTTGCCAGCGAACGACTTGGCCGCATCGGTGCTGGTTTGTGTTGCGGGTTCCCCGGCACGGGACGTCTTGCTGGCTGAACGGGGCATGGGCTCTCCGGCTGGGTGAGCGAAGTGCTGAAGCGTGACCACAGCATAGTGCTGGATACTATCCTTGCGCATCTCAGTACACTTTGCTGTAGCTCTGACGCTTACAGGGGCATGGCCACACGCCAAACCTCATCCAGTGGCAAGCCGAAGTCCCCTCGGATTCAGGTGGTGCTGCCTGAAGATCTCTGTGAGCGTTTGTCTGCCCTCGCCGCAGCTGAATCCCGCACCGTCAGCAATATGGCCAAGGTGTTGATCCAGCAGGGGGTGCAGCGGATGGAGCAGGGCAAGCCTGCTGCTGCATCCCAGTTGCAGGCTCAACCGCCTGCGCAACCAGCCGCATCGATGTCTGCGCAGGACCTGTCCCGCAGTGCCGATCAGATCCGTTCCAAGCTGGAGTCACAGCCGCCCCGGCGTTTGCGGGGAGCGCCTCGTCGTCTGCGGCTCTACCGGCCCGGCTGACACCGTTGTATCCCGGGAGGATTGACGGTCACCCCAAGAATGCTGGGTCGTGAGGCGCCTGTCACCGCCGGCGCATTGCCCGGATGCCCACACTGATTCCACCAGGCCAGCAGGGCAAAGACCAGGGCTTCGCGGCTGATGGCTGGCAGGGAAAACGCGTCGCTGCGGCGCACGCGCAGTCCGCGGCAGCGGTGTTCGAGTTGCCTCATCAGCACTGGGTTGTGGCATCCGCCACCGGCGACCACCAGTTCCACTGGCCTGGGATGTCCACGGCGAACGACATGGTCGAGGTCTTGGGCGACGACCGCTGCGGTGTAGGCGGTGAGAGTCGCGATGCAGTCGTTGGGCGACTGGTTGCCGAGCATCTGCAGACGTCGTTTGAGATCGCTGCGGCCAAACAACTCTCGGCCAGTGGATTTGGGAGGTGGTTGGAGCAGGTAGGGCTCTTCCAGCCAGCGCTGCAGTGCTGTTTCATCGACCCGCCCGGCCGCGGCTCGCTCCCCATTGCGGTCCACCCGTTCCTCACCGCCGCTGAAGTGTTCCACCGCCAGGTCGATCAGTGTGTTGGCGGGTCCGCAGTCCCAGCCCAAGACAGCGGCATGGCGATCGGGGCCGACGCGGGGAGGGATCAGGGTGAGGTTGGCGATTCCTCCCAGATTCAGCAGTGCTCTCCAGAAAGGACCTGCTCCGAGGAGAGCCGCATCGGCCATCGGCACCAGGGGGGCTCCCTGGCCTCCGAGAGCCAGGTCAGCAGCGCGGAAGTCGTGCACCACTGGTCGTCGCAACAGCTCTGCCAACAGGGGAGCCTGCAGCATCTGCCAGCTCGCTCCTCGACGGATCAGGTCGTGGCCTGTGTGCTCCGGAGGGCGATGCCAGACCGTTTGGCCATGGCATCCCACCAGATCTGCGGTGGCATCGGGATCGCAGGCCCTGGCTGCCGCGGCTTGGTAGTCGGTGATGGTTTCCGCCAGCTCCAGCAGAGCGGCGGCGGAGTGCGACAGTCCCTGCCCCACAGCCAGAATCCGTTCCTGAAGACAGGTGGGGTAGGGCACGGTCGCGTGGCGCAGCAGGGACCATCGCGGCCGGTGAGGTGAGCCGTTGAAACTGGCCAGAACAGCATCAACGCCATCGGCACTGGTGCCGCTCATCAATCCCACAACGCGCATGGAGCTCAGTCCTTGGGCAGGTTCTGGAGATCGTCGATCAGGCCCATCACCACCAGCACATTGCCCTCCACGAGCATGTGGGACGCCGGGGGGTTGACGGTGAGTTCCTTCGCCGGGCCAGCTGCCAGGACATTCACCCTGAAATTTTTGCGCAGATTCAAGTCGCGCAGAGAGCGCCCCACAAATCTGCTGGGCACCTTGATTTCCTCGATGCAGTGGCGCTCATCCAGCTCCAGCCGCTCCATCAGGTTGGGACGCACCAGTTCAAGGCCCAGACGTTCCCCCTGCATGCGGGAGGGAAACACCACGCGGTCGGCTCCGACACGCTTCAGCATCTTTTCGTGCAGATCGCTCGTGGCACGAGCGATGACGCGCCGTACACGCGTGCCCTTCCCATCTTTGGCAATCAAGGTGGCGGTAATGCTGGCCTCGATCGGTTCGCTGATGGCGACGACCACGGTTTCCATGTCGAGGATGCCAGCCTCCCGAAGGGACTCTTCATCGGTGCAGTCCACAACCCTGGCTTCAGCGGATGGGAGTTGTTGGCGCAGCTCTTCGATCGCTCGAGCGGAGCGATCCACCGCCAGCACTTCGGCGCCGTTCTGCAGCAGTTGTTGACAGACCGCACTGCCGAAGCGGCCCACGCCCACGATGCCAAAACTCTGCAGTCGCTCGCCTTGACTGGGGGACCAATGCCACCACTCCCTCATGCCCGCCCCTCCTGATCAGACATAGAGATCTTCGCGCGGAAACCCAATGCGATTCTGACGATTGAGCCGGTCACGGTTGAGGCTCTCCCAGATTGCGCTGAGAAGCAGAAGAATGCCAAGCCGTCCGACGAACATGCCGACCACAAGCACAAGCTGACCGAAATGACTGAGGTTTTCGGTCACCCCCAGATCAAGGCCGACGGTTGCAAAGGCTGAGATGCAGGTGAACAGCAGCTCAAGAAAGGTGAAGGGTTCATCTCCCTTGAGGTTGCTGCTCAGTGCCAGCAGGAGCGCCATGGCCAGCACAAACAGCAAGGACGCCACGGTGATGCTCACGGCCCTCAGCACCACCTTGTCGGAGATCTGGCGGTTGCGAATCACCACTTCCTCCCGACCCCTCAGGGTGGAACGGGTGGCTGCCATCAGGGCCACCACCGTGGTGGTTTTGACGCCGCCACCGGTGCCTCCAGGGCTGGCGCCGATGAACATCAGGGTCATCATCAGCAGCAGGCCGGAATCGGAGATGCTGTTCAGCGACAGGTGCACGGTGGTGAACCCTGCTGTCCGCGCACTCACCGATTCGAACAACGCACTCATCAATCGTTCCGGCCAGGCCAGCTTGGTGAGCAACTGACCTTGGGTCAGGCTTTCGGTGACCAGCAGCCCCAGGGTTCCGATCGCAATCAACAGCAGGCTCGCCCTGAGGACGAGCCGTGTATGCAGGCTGAGGTTGCGTCGCCGCAACCGTTGTCGATTGATCCACAGGTCATTGGTCACGCGCCAGCCGAGGCCGCCCAGCACGATCAGCAGGATGACCACGGCGTTGACAATCCCATTGGTGCGATAACGCTCGAGACTGTCGCTCCAAAGACCGAAACCAGCATTGTTGTAGGCCGAAATGCTGTGGAACAGGGCGGCCCAAAGCCGGCCGCCGCCAAGGGGAAGGTCTGTGAACCCGAAGAAGTAGAGAACGATGGCTCCGAGAAGGATCAGCACCGTCGCGGTGAGGGCAATGCCTCTGAAGGTCGTGCCAACCCCCCCCACGCCGAATTCATCCAGGGTCTGCCCACGGTCGAGACGGCGGCGCAACGCTGTGCCACGCACCACAAAGCCTTGCAGGAAGGTGGTGATGGCCATCAACCCGAGGCCTCCCACCAGGATCATCAGCGCCAGGACCCCCTGGCCGAAGCCGGTGAGATCGCGGCCCACATCAATCACACTGAGTCCGGTTACCGTCACTGCTGAGGCAGCTGTGAAGAAAGCCTCCCAGAGCCCCACCCTGGGGCCGGAACACAATGGTGTGGCCAGAATCAAGCTGCCGGCGGCCACCACAAGGAAACCAGTGACCACGGTGAACTGCGGAACCGTGAGCTTGCGGTACCAGGCCTGGGTGCGGTGGAGAGCAGAAGGAATCGGCATCGTCTACCCGGCGCCGTACTGCCAGAGAATCAAAGCTGGAACAAGCAGTGTCATCAAGACTGTGAGCCCGACGCCATAGCGAGGCACATCGAGGAAGCGATAACGGCCCGGGCCGAACACCATCAGATTGGTCTGGTATCCCATCGGTGTGAGAAAAGACTGGCTGGCCCCAAACAACACCACCAACAGCAGGGCTTGAGGGGCAATGGCCAGCGGGATAGCCAATTGGGTCGCCACAGGGATGAGCAAGGCCACCGAGGCGGCGTTGCTCATCACGCTGGTGATCACGTTGGTGACTAGGAAGATCACCACCAGGGCCCAATAGGGCTGCCAGTGCAACAGCAACCGCTCCATGGCGGAGGCGAGACCCTGGGCCAGACCACTGGTCTGGAGCGCCACACTGAAGCACGACAGCGAACCGAGCAGAAGGATCACATCCAGTCGGATTGATCGCTGAACCTCGCCAGCACGCAGGCAGTCCCCCAGCACCAGAGCCACCACTGCAAACAGCACCGACGCCACCAACGGAATGGGGGTGAGCGAGGGCACCATCAGCATCAGCAGGGTGATGCTGATGGCGAGAGGTTTGCGTCGCACCGTGGGCAGGTCGTTTTCCAGTTGATCCAGCACGAGCAGATCGTTGCTGGCCTGCAGGCCCCGGATGGCGTCGAGGGGTGCTTGAAGCAGCAAGACATCACCTTCACGAAGCACTGCCTGGCCGAGACGTTCCTGCACCGTTTGCTGGCCGCGACGTAAGGCCAGAACAGTGGCGTTGTGGCGTTGACGGAAACGCAGTTCCCTCAGGCTCGCGCCCGCCAGGGTGGAGCCAGCCGGCAGCAACACTTCAACTGTTTTTTGGCCAGTGGCTTCGCTGCCGAACAGGGTGGAGTCACCGCCGCCGAGGCCGATGGGCTGTTTCGCTGGTTGCTTGGCTGCCGCCAATTGCACCGTGTGTTCCTGTTGAAGCCTGAGCAGATCGGAACGGGTGACGCGGAGAAGCAGGCGATCACCCGCTTCGATGCCTCGATCCGCAAGGGGGGGCAGCATGCGCTCGCTGCCGCGTTGGAGTTCGAGAACATCCACATCAAAGCGCCTCTGCAGACGGCTGTGGCGCAAGGTCTGGCCCACCAGCATTGAGTTGGCGGGGATGGTCACTTCCGTGAAGTAACCGCTTTGTGCCGGGTCGCTGCTGAGTTGATCAGGAGGGGGGCTGCGGTCGGGAAGGAACGAACGCGGGGCGAGCAGCATGTAGGCCGACCCTGCCAGCCACACCGGAATGCCGATGGCTGTGAAGCTGAACAGATCAAGGGCGCCATAGCCGAGTTGTCGGCTCACATCACTGGCCAACAGATTCACCGAGCTGCCCAGAAGGGTGAGCGTGCCCCCCAGCAAGGTGGCGAAGGAAAGGGGGAGCAGCACACGGGAGGGAGGCACCTGGCGGCGTTGACACCAGGTCTCAAGCACTGGCAACAGGCTTGCCACGATCGGGGTGTTGGGAACCACACCGGAGATCGGTGCCACCACCATGGTGAGCAGGGCGACCATCCGGCGCGGCGAGCGAATTCGCTCGGAGGCAATCAGTTCGCGCAGTCGATCAAGGGCCCCACTGCGAAAGAGGGCCGCCGAGACGGCAAACAATCCCATCAAGGTGATCAGTGCTGGGCTCCCGAATCCAGCCAGCCCCTGTTCAGGGGTGAGCACACCCGTGCTCACCAGGAGCGCCACACTCAGCAGGCCTGTCAATTCAGGGGCAAGGGCACCGGTGACGAACAACACGATCGCCAGCAAAAGCACAGCCAGGGTGATCAGGGCCTGTGGGTTCTGAAGCGCCGCACTCAGTTCGGCCATGGAGGGGCGTGATCGGTCGGACTCAGCTGTGACACCGTATCTGTATCGGTGCCTGGGGTCATGTCCAGGCTTCCGGGGGCATCCCAGAATTCCAGCTCGAGCCGTTGCTTGAGCCTCTGAAGCCCTGTTCCATCAGTCGCGGAGATGAAGATGGCGTCCGGCTCCAGATCGGTGATGGCCTGGATCGCTTCTGCGGGGCAGCGGTCGATCTGGTTGGCGACCACCAGTCTGGGCTTGTCGCCGCCAAGATCATCCAGCAGCCGCTGGACGGCGCAGAGTTGAGCCTGCCAGTCGGGATCGGCCAGATCCACCACCAGCAGCAAACGATCCGCGTCGAGTGCTTCCTCAAGGGTGGCTCTGAAGGCTTCCACCAGGGCCTCCGGCAGGTCGCGGATGAACCCCACGGTGTCGGTCAGCAAGAGCTCCCTAGCGGCAGAGCCCGGCTGGGGCAGCGACAGTCGACGGGTGGTGGGATCAAGGGTGGCGAACAATTTGTTCTCCGCCAACACGGCTTTGTGGTTCCCTTTGGTGCAGAGAGCATTCAGCAAGGACGACTTCCCTGCGTTGGTGTAGCCGACCAGGGCCAGTCTGGGTAAGCCGTCGCGACGGTCGCGCAAACGGGCGCGGTGTTCTTCCAGCTGCCGGGTTGAACGTCTCAAGGCTTCAATCCGACGGCTGATGGCGCGCCGATCTTTTTCAAGCTGGGTCTCTCCGGGCCCGCGGGTGCCAATCCCCCCCCCCTGTCTCGACAGGCTCCGGCCACGCCCCAGCAGGCGCGGCAGGCGATAGCGCAGCTGGGCCAGCTCCACTTGAATGCGCCCAGCCGCACTGGCGGCCCGCTGGGCAAAAATATCGAGAATCAGCTCGCTGCGATCCATCACAGGGCAATCAAGCCAGCGTTCGAGGTTCCGGGCCTGAACGGGCGACAGTTCTCGGTCGGTGATCACCAGCGATGCACGATGGCGGCGCACCTCCAGGGCGGCTTCCTGCAGTTTTCCTGTTCCCCAGAGGGTCTGGGGGTTGGCCGTGCCTTGCTTCTGATGGCACACCATGACTGGACGGGCCCCAGCGCTGCGCACCAGACCTTCCAGTTCCGCCAGGTCGCGGGCATTGCGATGGGGATCGGTGCCGATCAAGGTGAGCAACAGCACGCGTTCTTCGCTGCTGGCGGCTGGGGCTGCATGCGGTTGTGAGCCAGTGTCGTTGTTCACCGGCAGGAGCTCTTCCTGGCACAGGGTTAAGAGCTGGTCGCTGCCGACGGCCGACCAGCCCTGGTCGGCGCTGGCGTCTGGTCGCCATGCCCCTGCTCGCCAGCGTCCTCCCGGCAGGGGTCGGCAGGGATACCGCATCCAGCTTTCCGGTTGCAGATCGAGAGCAACCACCGCTTCTCTCGACTCGGGGGTCAGGTTGGCGTCAGCTGTGGCTTTCAGACAGCTGATCAGGCGCCAGCGGCGTTGGTCTGCGTTGCGTCGTTTGGATGGGCCCTGAAGATGCGACAGCAGTTGACCTGACTCCGTCAGGGGACCCACCCAGAGCAATCGGCAGAGGCCACGGCCATCGATCAATAAATGCAGAGGCTGCTCCACATCGATCACCAGCTCGGCGAGCCGCTCAAGGGCGAGCGGGTCGGCCCCCATGGCCTGGGGATGGCGACGGTGCCCCAGGCGTTCTGCCCGCCGTAGTTGAGAGGGGCGCAATCCTTTGGTGCGGCCGGCCAGATGGGTCTGTTTCAACGACTCAGCAACCAGGCTCCTGCCGACCGCAGGCCCAATGATGCCTTGGGCAGGCGGGCTAAGTAGGTGAGACGCCGGAGCTTGAACGCAAGGGGGCCGGACAGGGTCATGCCCATGCCTGTGAGGGTGGCGTTACCTTTGCCGAGGCTCAACATCTCACCGAGATCGTTGAAGTGGAAGGCTGGCGGTTCTTGGTTTCGGCGCATGGCCATCACCGTCGCCATCGCAGCCTCTCCCTGCTGCATGGCGACCTGGGCGGTGCTGGGCCAAGGCTTGGAATGGCCATCAGCCGGCTGATGGATGCCTAGGTCGCCAATGACGACGCAATCGGGCAGGTCCTCGCTGCGCAGCTGTTCATCCACGGCTAAGCGCCCCTCGGTTTGGGAGAGCTCAGGGACGCAAGGAGGTCGTCGCGGCTTGCTGCCGGCGGTCCAGATCAGGCCCTTGTGATGCAGGGTGGTCTTCCGTCCATTCTCAGAGAAGAGGACGTTGTCGGCACTGATCGTTTCCACCCGCGCCTGGAGGTGGCAATGGATCTTCAGTCGTTTGAGAGTGACCAGGGCCTGTTCACGGTTGAAGGCACGCGCCAACGGCAGCACCTGATCACCCTGCTCGATCAGGTGGATGCTGGCCCGGCCTTCGAGCAGGTCGGCCAGTTTGCAGGCCAACTCCACGCCGGTCGCCCCTGCTCCCACGATGACCAGGGCCGGGGTTGGATCTTCATCCGTTGAGCCGGTTCTGCTCAGGGTTCTGACAAGCTGTCGCACCCTGGACACATCCTCGAGGCTGTGGAAGTGGAGGGCATGTTCCTTCACCCCGGGAACACCGAAATCGTTGGGTTCCGAGCCTGTCGCCAGCACCAATTGCCCGTAGGTCAACCGTTGGCCTCCGAGGGTCACCACAGCGTGGTCCTGCCAGTGAATGGCGCTGACGCGATCCTGAATCAGAGCGATGCCTGAGCTCTGCAGAATGTCGTCGTAGCGGGGGGCCACTTCCCAGGCTTGGAGTTCGCCACTGAGCAGCTCATAGAGCAAGGGAAGGAATGCGAACTGTGGTTGAGGCTCCACAAGCACGATGGGGGGCCTGGGACGTTGACGACTCAGTTGCAGGGCCAGGGTCAGGCCTGCAAACCCTCCGCCAACGATCACGACCGGCGGAGCATCTGCCGATGCATGGCCGGTGGATGGGGCTGACATGACAACGGCCGGACACTGATTGCGACCATAGACACCGCATCCCGACCGGCGACATTGGAGGATGGATGCATGACTGATGCCCCCTCCGCAGCGACTGTCGCCGACGATTCCCTGGCTCTTGAGGCCCTGACGCCTCTTCAACGCCTTGATTGGGCCCGTCAGCGCTTCGGCGAGGGATTCGCGCTGACCACAAGCTTCGGCATTCAGTCGTCGGTGTTGCTGCACATGCTCAGCACCCTGGAGGGGGCTGAGCATGTGCCAGTGATCTGGGTCGATACGGGCTATCTGCCGGCCGAGACCTATCGCTACGCCGATCAGTTGTGTCAGCGCTTCGAGCTCAATTTGCAGATCGCCCAAAGTGTGATCTCACCAGCCCGGATGGAGGCTCTGCATGGCCGTCTGTGGGAAACCGGCAAGGTGGAGGACTTGGAGCTCTATCACCAATTACGCAAGGTGGAGCCCCTCGAAGCCACCATGGACGCCCTCAAGATCACCTGCTGGGCCAGTGGTGTACGCCGGGGACAGACCGATCACCGCAGCACCATGGGATGGCTGGAGCCGATCCGCGGCAGATTGTCCTTGCGACCAGTGCTCAGCTGGACGCCAAGAGACGTTTTTTATTACATGCAGGAGCATGAGTTGCCGCAGCATCCCCTGTTCGAGCAGGGTTATTCCACTGTCGGTGACTGGCATTCCAGTGCCCCTGATGGTGGGGACCAGTCAGGGCGCCAGACCCGTTTTGGTGGCCTGAAACAGGAATGTGGCATTCATCTGCCGGGTGTGATGGGTGACGGAATCTAGGTATGTCTGACGGCGGCATCTGTCTGCTGATCGGCAACAGCCGCTGGCACTGGGCAACGCGCACGGACGCAGGGTGGAGGTTCGACCACACCGCCCCTGATCCTTGTCGCCTCGACCGACTGCCTCTCGACCGCTGGGCGGCCGTGGGGCCGGTCCCTGACCATGGTTCTCTGACCGCACCCAAGCAGTTGGGTCTGACCCATGTCCCGCTGCAAGGGATGCCTCCTTGGCTTGGTGTTGACCGTGCCTTGGCTGGGTGGGCCGCATGGCGGGCTGCTGCACCGTTGTCGTCTGGCGCTGGTGTGATCGTTGCCGATGCCGGCACTGTGCTCAGCCTCACCCGGGTGACGGCTGACGGAGGGTTCGCGGGGGGGCAGCTGGCTGCAGGACTGCGCTTGCAACTGAAGGCGATGGCTGCTGGCACCCGCGATTTACCTCAGTCGGATGGCTGTGACCCATGGCCTGAGGAGGTGTTTCCGCAGGACACGTTGGCGGCCATGCAGCAGGGCTGTCTTCAGGCACTCCTGGGCCTGTTGCTGGAAGCCCAGCGCCACTGCCAATGGCCACTGTGGCTCTGTGGTGGCGATGCCCCCGTGCTGGTCAACGCGCTTGAACAGCGGGGGATCGCTGTGGTGCATGCCCCTGATCTTGTGATGCAGGGGATGGTGGGTTTGCTTAGCCCAGGCCCAGATCGCTGAGGATCTGATCAGCCATGCTGTCGGCTTTCACTTTTCGATAAATCAACTCCAACTGGCCGTTGGCATCGACCACAAAGGTGTGGCGCATCATGCCCATGTATTCGCGACCCATGAATTTCTTCAGGCCATAACTCTCATAGCTGCTTGCCACCGCACAGGGTTCCTCATCGGTGAGCAGGGTGAAGGGCAGCTCCTGTTTGGCAATGAAGCGCAGGTGGGAGGCTGCGTTGTCTTTGCTGATGCCCAGAACGGTGATGTCATGAGCCTTGAAGGCATCCCAGCGATCCCGGAAATTGCAGGCTTCCTTCGTACAGCCCGGAGTGGCATCTTTCGGATAGAAGTAGATCACGACCCGTTTCCCTCTCAGGGATGACAGCTGCAACGATGCACCGTTCTGGTCCGGGAGTTTGAAATCTGGTGCGGGATCACCGATCTGAAGTGCCATGGCGACAAGCTGAAAGGCCGCGGCGCAGCGTACCTGCGCTCTGGCTGGTGCCGCAGTGCCGTCCGCTTCCGGTTGTTTCGCTATCGGCACAAGAGCAGGCCTGGGGGAACGCCTTGCCTGATCCCAGGTGCGCTCAGTTCACCTGGTCACGCCAATGGATGCGTGCCTTGCTGGCTTCTCTGTTGCAGGTGTCCCCAGCGGCTCTTCCGCTCGTTGCGCCTCCCGGGGAGCCTCCTCGCTTGGCTGACGGCTGGGGTTTTGTCAGCCTCAGCCACTGCCGGGACGCGCTTGCAGTGGCTTGGGCACCGTGGCGGATCGGGGTGGATCTGGAACGGACCGATCGGGCCCTGTCCGTGACCGCCCTGGTGAAGCGCTTTTTCTGTGCTCACGAGCGCGATGCGCTGCTCGCAATGGAGCCCCCACGTCAGCGGGAAGCAGTGCTCGAGCACTGGTTGCTGAAGGAAGCAGCCATCAAGTGGCAAAGGGGCAGTCTCGGTCGAGATCTCAGCGACTGGTGCTGCAAAGCGGATCGCAGCGCTGTGATCCATCGCGTTCATGGCATGGAGTTACAGGCCCAACGCTGGAGACAGGCCGATTGGTCCCTTGCCCTGGTGGGAGAGGCGGCGGACATGGGCGAGAGTGCCAATCCCATGCATTCGGCCTTGCTCTGCCTAGCGTGAACGGTGGCTTCCGTTGGGGTGGTTGTGATGGGGTTCGGTGCGCATGCAATGCCGTCTTGTGTGGCCGCTGCTGCGCTGATCGGTCTCGGATTGTTGGGCATGCGGCAGCCTTTGTCGCCCTCCCAGGTTCCGTTTGTGTCTGCGGCGCCGCCGCCGGATTGGGCTGCGATTGACGAGGCATTGCATCACCGCGAAACCACCCTGCATCAGCGTCGTGAAGCGGAGGAACTGCTGGGTCAGTTCATTCGTGGACAAATGACGCGTCACTATTGGGGACATTTCGCCTCGTCTTTGGCCGATCTGGGGATCAGCAGTGGTTCTCAACTACGGGCCCGGGTCGTCTCAAGCCCTGAAGGCAGTGAGTTGTTGCTGATGCCTAAACGTGGCAAAGAGGCCTATGCCGCTGTCGTTCGGCAACAGGGGCCACGCTTGGCCCGTTGGCAGTGCAGGGGCCCTGTCCCGATGCCTGGGGAGGAGCTGCGCATCGACACGGGATGCCCGCAGGGATGGCAAACCATTGCCAATGACCAGGGCTGATTCGTCTCCAAAGCAGTTGATTTGGTGTTGTCTTTTGGAGTGAGGCATTGAAGTTCTGCGTTTGTTGCAAACGCAAAAACCTTGATGTGGGAATTGATTCCAGGCAGCGAAGATCCCTGCCGGATCATTGTTGGCCGTCTTGATGACAGAAGTGTTGGCAGTTTTTTTTGTGTTGTCTAAAAAAGGGTTGACGTCCTCTTTTTGCCGTCCGTGTTCAATCGTCTCGCAGCCGGCCTCCTCGCTGGCGCAACTCTTTCCACCTTCGCTCTTGCAGCTGAAGCCGGCACCATGCGCCCTGTGCGTTGGAAGACCGGTGGCGCTGTTTGGACCACTACCTCCTCTGCTTTCAACACCTTCTTCGAAGATGGTGAGATCACCGATCGTGGTCTTGAAGCAGGCATCAACGGTTCCGGCTGGACCGCGGATGAAATCCGCGACGGCATGACCGAAAACTATGACGTGGATCTGATCGGCGTTTCTCGCTTCCTCTATTCCGAGGAAGGCGAGCAGTTCCTCGACGAGCAGACCCGCAGCTACTTCCCCTACTGGATGAAGAAGAAGACAGCTGTGGTCGCCCTGCGTTCCGCCATCATCGCCGACTCCGTCGATGGTCAGCTGTCGTCCGCCGGCATCATGCGCAATCTGCCTGTTGATTTCGCTCTGGCAGACAACGGTGCCTCCGATGGGGCTCAGAATGTCTGTAAGCCTGGTCTGGATGCGCCTCGCGACACCTCCCTGCTGTCTTGGTATGTGTTCCTGCCCGCTTGCGTGCAGGCCAATCAGGTGGTCGACCCCGCTCCCGTGCGTCCTTCTGCACCGGTTCGTGGCCTCTGGTGATTGGCGCAAGCGCCATTACCATTCTGCAGCCTCGGCATCGCCGGGGCTTTTTTTATGTCGGCTTTATGTAGGCGATGGTGGCTTGATGCCGACGATGCGTTGATGATTCAGCACTTGTGGCAGTTGTTGTGAGCCGGCCTGGTTCAACAGCCTGGTCAGCAAGGCGACTTCGCGCTTGCCTTGTGTCCCTGCGGCAAGCAGCTGACGGTAGGGACGATCCTTCCCCAGCCAACGCTCCTTAAGTGCGCTGTCGACCGGCAGGCTGAGTCGTTCCTCCCACTGGTCATGCTGCAGTTGCCAACCCTGATGTTGTAGTGCTTCCAGGAAGCTCGCCTGAGTGCCCGGTGGCTTCAGCCAGGTCTGCTCTCGTTGCAGGAGCTGGTGCAGGAGTTCCTGCTCCTCGGTGTTGAGAGGAGAGAGTCCCTTGAGTTGACGCAGGGCTGCGGCTGGTCCAAGGCCGGCGTTGGTGAACAACAGGCGCAGTTGGCAACCTGCGCCGCATCGTCTCTGCAGCTGCTTGAGCATCGCCGGATGGCTGAGTCGCTCGAGATCCTGCCGATTCAGCCTTCCGCCAACGATTTCAAAGCAGTGATCAGGTGGGAGTGTTTCCAGATCCCGGTGATCGCCGACCAAGTTTGGGCGTTGAAGGGGGTCGAGCAGCTGCAGTTGTGCCTTGAGGCGATTGATGGCGTTGTCGGTTGGACAGAGGATGGTGAGCCCGCCCTCAGCAACGTTGGCCAGGGGATCGAGGCTCCAGAGCAAGGAGGTTCCCCCCAACATCAGGACCCGGTCCGTGCGCTTCCAGCGCAGGTCTTGCCAGAGCTTGCTGCGTAAATCCTGCAGTCGTTCGCCATCTTGACTGAGTTGGCGCTGCAGCCACCGCTCCATCTCTGGCACCTCGGGACCGCTGCTCACCAGCAGGGGGTGCTCTTCGACAGCTTCGGCCGCGGCAGCCAGCTGGGCTGCACGGCGTTCCAGCATCCGTTGCCGTCGCTGGCCTTCCCAGCCTTGCTGACTGGGGGTCCAGAACACTTCTCCCTGTAGCGCAGTCGGGAGGTATTGCTGTGCAACCCAATGCTCCCGAAAGGCGTGGGGGTAGCGGTAGCCCTTGCCATCGCCGAAGGCGTCGCCGTCGCGGTGGGCATCGCGTAGATGGCTTGGGACGTCCTGCCGGTCGCTGGCGCGGACGTGTTTAATCGCTTCGAAAAGACCGATGGTGCTGTTGCTTTTCTCCGTGTTGGCGAGATACAGCGCTGCTTGGGCCAAGGGGTAAAGCCCCTCCGGAAGACCGATGCGTTCGAAAGCGGCTGCACAGGCCTCCACCACCACAACGGCCTGAGGGTCGGCGAGACCGACGTCTTCTCCAGCTGCGATCAACATCCGCCGGAAGATGAAGCGCGGGTTTTCCCCTGCTTCCACCATGCGTGCCAGCCAGAAGAGGGCAGCGTCAGGATCGGAACCTCGCAGGGATTTGATGAAGGCGCTGATGGTGTCGAAATGGGCGTCGCCCTGTTTGTCGTACAGAACCGCCCGCTCCTGGATCGACTCCTCGGCGATGGTGAGGTTGATCTGAATGCTGTTGTCGTCATGGGGCGGTGTGCTCTCCACTGCCAACTCGAGGGCGTTGAGGAGGCTCCGGGCATCACCGTTGGCGACGTTCACAAGATGATCGCTCGCTTCGTCGCTGATGTGCACCTGACGTTCGCCGTAACCCCGTTCTTGGTCGTTCAGGGCGCGCTGCAACAGATCGCGCAGATCGTTGGGGGCAAGGGTTTGCAGACGGAACAGGCGTGAACGGCTCACAAGGGCCTTGTTCACTTCGAAATAGGGGTTTTCGGTGGTCGCTCCGATCAGCGTCAGGGTGCCGTTTTCAACCCAGGGCAACAGTGCATCCTGCTGGGCGCTGTTGAAGCGATGCACTTCATCAATGAAGAGGATGGTGCGCAGACCATGGCGCTCGAGCCGTTGCCGGGCGTCATCCACTTCGTTGCGGAGATCCTTCACCCCCGCCAGAACGGCATTGAGACTGCTGAAGTGAGCGCGGGTGTGGTTGGCGATGATGCGCGCCAGGGTTGTTTTGCCGACTCCTGGTGGGCCATGGAGAAGGAGATTGCCAACGCGATCGGCGGCAATGGCGCGTCGGAGTAGGCGTCCCTCCGCCAGGATCGCGCCCTGACCGACGAATTCATCGAGGGTGCGCGGCCGCATCCGATCCGCCAGTGGAGCCTGGCGTTGGCGCAGCTGATCGCCCTGATGGGAGAACAGGTCTGCCGTCATGGCGAGATTTCCATTCACCAATTTTGACCCTGTTCGGATCATTTTTTTTGTTTTGCATACCCATAATTCGATTGGACATGGAGTGCCTGTGAACCGTTCCGTTCGAGCCGTGGGTCTGTTGTCGCTGGGACTCGTGCTCACGGCCTGTGGCCCTTCCGACCCGCAGCGTCCACCCGTGGCGGTGGAACAGGCTCCTGTGCAGAACGCCACATTCACGGATGACGTGGATACGGTGAGCACGCTTGAGGCCTATGAGCTGGTGCAGCTGGCCGCTCAGACCTCCGGCAGGGTGCTGGAGCTCAAGATCAGCCAGGGCGATCAGATTGAACCTGGCCAGCTGTTGGTGGTGCTGGATCAGACCCAACTGCGAGCCGACCTGGCCGCGCAGAAAGCCAAGGCGGCCACGGCCAAGCTCGACTGGCAGCGGGAGGAGTTCCTGGCGCGGGTTGGCGCCTCGTCGCTGCGACAGCGGGACAGCTACCGCACGCGATACATCTCCGCCGCCGAGGAGGTGAAATCGCTTGAGGCCACGCTGAGTTACAGCAACCTCCGCTCCCCTACGGGCGGCACTGTGGCCGATGTGCAGGTGAAAGTGGGCGATGTGGTGCAACGCAACCAGCCGTTCACCAGCGTGGTGAAGAACAACAGGCTGGAAGCACGGGTCGAAGTGCCGGCGGTGTTTGGTGAGCGTCTCGCCATCGGCCAGCCCGTTCTGCTCACGGCTCCAGGCAGCTCCAAGGTGCTGGCCACCGGCACAGTCGATTCGATTGACCCCCAGGTGAATGCTCTGACCCAGGGGCTCCTGGTGAAGGCTTTGTTTGCGAATGACGATGGCAAGTTGCGCAGCGGCCAGCGGCTGCGCACGCGTGTGCAGTTGCAGTCTCAGCAGAAGATGTCGGTGCCGTTTGCGGCCGTGACGCAGACCTCCGGACAGAGTTTCGTGTTCCGGATGGGCAGCTTTGAGGACCTGAAGTCCGATCCCGGTAAAGCCGACATCGAACGGATCAGCAAGGGCATTGAACTGGGCAAGTTGCCGGCCAATACGCTCTTCGCGCTGCAGACCCCCGTCACGGTGGGCGAGTTGCAAAACAATCGTTACCCCATCACCAAAGGGCTGAGCCTGAATCAGAAGGTGATCACCACCAACCTGCTCAATCTCAAACATGGGATGCCGGTGCAGCTCAAACCGGCTGGGGCCTCCTCAGCCTCTGCTCCTAAGAACTGAGGCTGAGGCATGTCTGCATCCAATAACTTCATCACCAGACCGGTCCTGAGCACGGTCTGCAGTCTTCTGATCGTGATCGTTGGCTTGATCGCGATTCCGATCCTGCCGATTGAGAATCTGCCGGATATTGCGCCGCCTACGGTGAAGGTCCAGGCCACCTACGTAGGGGCTGATGCTGTGTCGGTTGAACAGGGCGTCACCACCGTTTTGGAACAGCAGATCAACGGTGTCGAGGAGATGGATTTCATTACCTCCAATAGTTCATCGGATGGTGTGAGTTCGATCTCGGTGTCATTCAACAGTGGCACCGATGGCAACATCAACCAAGTGAATGTTCAGAACCGCGTTTCGCTGGCTGAGCCGCAACTTCCGGAAGAGGTGCGCAAAGCCGGTGTCACGGTGAACAAGGCTTCGAATTCCATTCTGCTTGTTTATAACTTCGTTAATTCCGATCCTGACAAGACGGAATACAGCGTTGAGACCATCAGCGGTTACCTCGATAAGAACCTCACGGACAACATCAAGCGGGTCCCAGGTGTGGGCGAGGTTACCTACTTCGGTAATCGCAAGGTGGCATTCCGTCTTTGGCTTGACCCCGAAAAGCTCGCCGCCAACGGCCTTACTCCCACCGATGTGGTGAACCAGCTCAGGAGCCAGAACCGACTGGTCCCTGCCGGCAAAGTGGGAGGTGCTCCCGCACCTGACGGCCAGGAGTTCACCTTCACGGTGCAACTGCAGGGGCGCCTCACCTCAGAGACGGAGTTTGAGAACATCGTGCTCAGGACCACTGCGGATGGTGGACTGATCAAGCTCCGCGATGTGGGTCGCGTCAGCCTCGGCGGTGAGACCTACGGCATCGATGCCATGGATCTCAATGGCATTCCATCGGTTGGTGTGGCTGTTTATCAGCTTTCCGGTAGTAACGCAATCCAAGTGTCGAACGGCGTCAAGGAGGTGATCGCTGACTTCGAGCAAACCCTGCCGGTGGGGCTTGAGTCCGAGGTGATTTACGACACGACGGACTTCATTAACCAGTCGATTAAGGGGGTCACCAACTCTCTGCGCGATGCAGTGATTCTGGTCGTCCTCATTCTGTTCCTCTTTCTTCAGAACTGGAAGGCAACGCTGGTTCCTGCCATTGCCATTCCAGTGGCACTGATCGGCACCTTCGCTCTCGTCCTGGCCTTCGGCTTCTCTCTCAACCAGCTCACCTTGTTCGGGTTGGTTCTGGCGACTGGACTGGTGGTGGATGACGCCATCACCGTGGTTGAAGATACATCGGCGAAGAAGGCAGAAGGCCTGACATCGGTGCAGGCGGCCATGGCCACTATGGATGAACTGTTCAGCGCTGTGATCGCCACGTCATTGGTGAAGATGGCCGTGTTTCTGCCGGTTCTCTTTTTCCCTGGAGCGACAGGAACGATCTACAAGCAGTTTGCGGCCACGATTCTGTTTTCGATCGGTATCTCCACCTTCAATGCCCTGACGTTCTCTCCGATGCTGGCGGCGCTTCTGCTCTCACGGGAGACCAAGGAGCTCACCAAGCAGCAATACGCCACGGCAGGTGTCTGTCTCGGGTTTGTGTACGGCTTGCTCAGTGCCGGTGACGGTGCCGCCGTGGTGATCCTTCCTGCAGTGGTTGGAGCCCTGCTGGGCTTTGTGCTTTCAAAGCTCACTGGACTTTCCCTGCGTCTGCCTGGTGCCGTTGGAGGCGCTGTTGTCGGATTGGTGGTGGTGGGTGTCACCAATCTGATCCCTGTGGTGTTGTTCACCGCGATCGGGGGTGGTGTGGGTTGGTTTGTTCCTGTGATCTTTGCCCGCTTCAACATCCTTTATGCCGCGTTTGAACAGCGGTATTCCAAACTGCTGGATCTGGTGCTGAAGGCACGCCCCGTGGTGATGGGAGCGTTGGCGGTGGGCATCTTGCTCACGGGCTTCGCCTTCACCCGAATCCCCGGAGGTTTTGTCCCGATCGAAGACCAGGGTTATGCCATTGGTTTTGTTCAGGCACCGGATGGCGTGTCCAACGAAACGACTCTGGCCATCAACAGAAAGGTCGCAGAGGTGCTGCGCAGTGAAGACGACATCAAAGCGGCTGCATTGTTCAGTGGGGCTAGCCTCGATGGCAATGCTCCCAACAAGGGTCTGTTTTTCTTCGGTACCAAACACTGGGATGAGCGATCCGGCAATGAGCAAAGCGTCAAGGCGATCGTTGAACGTCTGAACAAAAAGCTGTTCATGACGGTGGATGGTGGTCGGGTGTTTGTGGTGGAGCCCCCGTCCATTCCCGGCTATGGCGCTGGGGGTGGCTTTGAATTCCAGTTGCTCGATCAGAGCAGCGGTGCCTATGCCCTCAATCAGTTCTTCGCATCTGCCGGTCAGATCATTCAGGCCGGTAATGCCAACCCGCTGCTGAATCGCGTCTACACCTTGTTCTCGCCTGAATCTCCTCAGATTGAGATCAAGGTGGACCGCGACAGAATGGCCTCGCTCGGCGTTGACTTCGGCACGGCGATGCAGGCCTTCAGTGTCAATTTTGGTGGGGCTTATGTCAATGACACGTTCCAGGAAGGCAAGGTACGCCGCGTCTATGTGCAGTCAGATGAGGCCAATCGCGCCACGCCTGAACAGTTGTCCACCCTGTATGTGAAGAACATCAAGGGCGATCAGATTCCCCTTGCTGAATTCTTCACGGTGAAGCCCACCAATGGCCCAAGTGTGATTCCCCACTTCAATCTGTACCGCTCGATCAAGATTGAAGGGACGCCAGCGGCTGGGAGGAGTTCCGGTCAGGCGATTGGGACGATGAAGACCCTGTTCACCGATGGCAACTTCCAAGGGCTTGGTTTTGACTGGACCGGGATCTCAAGAGAGGAGGTGAAGGCAGGATCTCTGGCTGTGGTGATCTTTGCCCTTGGCATTCTTGCGGTGTTTCTTGTTCTCTCGGCGCAGTACGAGAGTTACACCGACCCCATCATCATTCTGCTCACGGTTCCCACAGCGTTGCTCGGTGCACTGGTGTTCCTTGGGGCAGCTGGCCAGGTGCTCAACATCTACGCCCAGGTCGGTCTTGTGATGCTGATCGGTTTGGCAGGCGGGAACGCGATTTTGATCGTCGACCTCGCCAATCAGCAGATGGGTGAAGGGGCTTCTGCGCTGGAGGCGGCGCGGTTTGCCGCCCAGTCGCGATTGCGGCCGATCTTGATGACAGCGATTTCATCGCTGACAGGATTTCTGCCGTTGATGCTGGCCAGCGGAGCCGGTGCCCAGAGTCAGTCTTCGCTTGGTCTGGTGGTGTTCGGGGGGTTGTTGGTCGCCACCTTCCTGTCCACCTTGGTGGTTCCGGTGTTTTACGTGGTGATGAAGTCCTTGACAGGTCAGGCTGAAGCCAGGCCAGCTGCTGACACTGAGGTGGGTTGATGCTTGATCGCAGCTCTTCGGTTCAACAGACCGAGAAGTCCTCAAAACAACGCTTTAACGGTTCGCGAGTGCTGGTGGCCATCGCGATCGGTGCTGCGGTGGGCGCGTTACTCGCGTACTTCCTCAAAGTGTTGATCGACAACACGCCGGCGGAGATTGATATCCGCCGGATGCGCTTGTTCTTCCTCATGGTGATCACCTCCTGTGGCTTGGCCGGATTCGCGATTGAATCAACCCGTCAGCTGCAGGAGCAGGCGACAGACCCTGTCTATCGCCATCCCAACCGTCACCGTGGTCGGCGTGTCAAGTGACCGTGATCAGGTGATCACGGTGGGTTGATCCATCCCAGTGCGCTCTTTGATCTCCGCGAGCTCGTTGATGGCCGTGATCATGTCGGCAAGAGCGGTTTGCGGATCCATGGCCAGATCGCCACTGCTGGGCACATAGCTCTCCAGATAGACACGGATTGTTGCTCCCTTGGTGCCTGTGCCGGACAGGCGGATCACCACCCGGCTGCCGTCATCCAGAAGTATCCGCAGACCTTGTCCGCTGGTGACAGAGTTGTCGATCGGATCGACGTAGCTGAAGTTGTCAGCGTTGGCGATAGTGCGTCCTGCGAAGGCTTGCCCCACCAGTGAGGGGAGCATGGTCTCGAGGCGGTCGTAAAGACCATGGGCGGCTTCGCTGGCGACGGCTTCATAGTCGTGGCGGGAGTAATAGTGACGTCCAAACCGTTTCCAGTGTTCTTCCATGATCTCGGCGACGCTGCAGCGTCGTTTGGCGAGAATCTGCAGCCAGAACAGCACGGCCCAGAGGCCATCTTTTTCACGCACATGGTTGCTGCCGGTGCCGAAGCTTTCCTCTCCGCAGAGCGTGATTCGGTCGGCATCGAGCAGATTGCCGAAGAATTTCCATCCCGTGGGGGTCTCGAAACACTCGATGCCCAGTTGCTTCGCCACCACATCCACCGCAGCACTGGTCGGCATGGAGCGGGCAACGCCAGACAGACCGCCTGCATAGGCCGGCACGAGGGTGGCGTTGGCTGTGAGCACCGCCAGGCTATCGCTGGGATTCACAAAGCATCGCTGGCCCAGGATCATGTTGCGATCGCCATCTCCGTCGCAAGCGGCACCGAACCGGTAGTCGTTGCTCTTCAGGAGCAGATCGGCCAGCTCATGGGCGTAGGTGAGGTTCGGGTCCGGGTGTCCCTTGCCGAAATCCTCCAGGGGGCTGGCGTTGCGAACACTGCCAGCGGGAGCCCCCAGCAGGCCCTCAAGGATGCGTTGGGCATACGGGCCTGTAACCGCATGCATGGCATCGAAGGCCAGGGGGAAATCGCTGCGGATGAGCTCAGCAATGCTGTCGAAGTCGAACAGCTGCTGCATCAGCTGCACGTAATCATCCACACCATCAATGATCTCCACGCTCATCGTGCCGATGGCATGGTTTCCCGGTGCATCCAGACCTATGGCCGGTGCATCAACAATCGAATACTGCTCCAGGGTGGTGGTGCAGACGTACACCGCGTCGGTGAAGGTTGCGGGGGTGGGCCCACCGTTGGCCCCGTTCACCTTGACCCCGAAGTCCCCATCCTTACCACCAGGGTTATGGCTTGCCGAGAGGATGATGCCACCGATGGCTTGACGGCTGCGGATCAGATGGGAGGCGGCCGGGGTGGAGAGGATGCCGCCGGTGGTGGTGATCACCTTGCCAATGCCGTGGGCTGCTGCCATGCGCAGGATCACATCAATCGCCCTGCGGTTGCCGTAACGGCCATCACCTCCCAGCACCAGGGTTCCTCCCCGGACACCCTCCAGGGTGCGGAAGATGGCTTCAACGAAGCTCTCCAGGTAATCGGACTGCTCGAACTGCTGACTGCTTTTGCGTAGGCCTGAGGTGCCTGGCTTCTGATCGCTAAAGGGGATCGCCAGGCACACCTGCCGTAGGCAGGGTTCCGAGGCTGCCGAGCTGGTCATCACGAGAACAGATGGATCTGCGGCAGATAAACACGGGAATGTGCTTCAGCACCATGGCCATGACCACTTCTCGTAGCTATTGCTCAGAGAGAAACGTTCCAGCACCAGGAGCCCAAGGTGATGCAGATCGATCATCCCAATGCAGCCCCCCTCACTGCAGAGCAGGTGGAGGTTCTGGATCGCTTTCGTTTGCGGCTCGAGCAGATGGTGTCCAGCCATGGCCTCACGCCGTCAAACGTGGATGATCTGGTGCACGAGTTGAAGGCACATCCTCTGATCAGCGTTGAGCTGATGCAGAAGATTCGGGACGAGGTGGGGCGGCTCCTGCCCGGGCAACGGTTCACGTTTGATTGGGACTGACGCCCCCTGGTGTAGTGGGTGCCGGTTGTGCGGGTTCCTTGGGACCACAGACCACCGACAACCTGCGGGCCGGACGATCGATGCTGTCGCGGCGTCTGTAGCTGTTCAGGGAGACGACCGTGGCGACCTGGAGCAGTTCCCAGACGGTGTCTTTGCAGGCTGCTGATAGGCGCGGGTGATCCATCAGCGGGTTGCTGAGGGTTCTGGTCTGATCACAGGATGCCTTTTTGTTTTCTCTGGAGCAGGCGTAGGCCTTGAGTTCGATTTGCCTGAGGGCATCCCGTGTGGGAAGAGGCACGGAGACCGGTTTGGCGTGAAGATCAGCTGGCACCGCCATCAGCACACAGATCAGGGCGGGCACCGTTGGTCGCATGGGAATTGCAGTCATGCCGTCATCATGCACTGATTCTGGACTGCCTGGATGGGTCTTGAGACAGCCCATGTCAGATGTCAACCTCATGGCGACGCAGAGCACAAACCATTGCATTGAAATAAGGAGGTGAAAATCCAGATGCCCTCATGGTGGAAAGCTCACTCTGTGTTCTTCGGAGGACGTGATTGATTGAATTGATTGATCTTTGCTCAGAGTTTTCAGCAGTGTTGGGAACTTGTTGTTGGCCCCAAGCTTGCTTCCCATGTTTAGTCAAGGATGATTCGGGTGGCTAAAAGTGCTTTCCCATTGCAGACTGTGTGATGTTTTACGGTGAGATCCGATCGTTTGTTTTTCTTGATTTGACTTCTTGGAGATGCTTCCATGCATTCTTTCGTGGCTGTTCGCGCTGCCTGATTTGGTACCAATAAAAAACCGCAGAGGCTTTTGGTCGGAGCAGATGGAGGCCTTTTTGTTGGTTCTCTTGGTAAGAAGTGTGGAAATGCTGCCTTTGTCTTCCTTCAGGCATCACGGTGATGAAGTTTCAATTCCCCCCTTTCTAAACTCTTGGGAAAAATAAAGCTCGGTGCGATGGCACTGCCTTTGAAAACGCTGCATGGAGATCTGCCAGATATCTTGTTGCAGTCCCTTAGAAGGAGGAGGTGTCGTTCTCTCTTTCATCTCAAGGTCAAAGTGTTGCTGAGTTAGGGGTCGTGCATTGAAATCATTGTTGTCTGGATCAAGCTTCTGCAAGGAGATATCAATTCCTTGTTGAAGAGGGCTTTGCTTTCGCCCTGGGATTTCATTCCCTGGGTACGCTTAAAGGCTTTTGATCTTGGCACGATTACTTCTTTTCATGCACCATGCAAGGCCAGGTAATTCCTGGATGGTTTGTTTTTTTTGTTGATGGAAAGTGTATGCTTTTCGTTGGATGCGGAGCCCATGGGGCTTAGGGCTGGTCTTGCCAGGTCGCCTTGCGGCAAGGTCGCCAAGAATGACATTGGCTTAAAGTGCTGACTAGTGCCATGACTAGTAATGGCAAAAACCTCGTAAAACTCGCTGATAGGAGAGGTTGAGAATGTATGGATGCTATGCCTTAGTAGAGACAGCTTTCGTAAAAGTGCCCAAATATTTTTTGTGTTGTGGAGTATGAGCCTTGTTCGAGTTTCGATTTATTGGCAACGAGCCAATTGCAAGTGAATGTCGATTGCTTGCTGTTTGGCTTAGGCATTGCTGCGTACTCTATTGGTTGCAATTTTATATAAAGCGACCATTGCTCTTGCGGTCACTTTAAAATTCATCAGATCAGTTTTTTGAGATGGAAGAGAGCTTGCAGGAATGCCTAGGACGCTTTGAAGCATTGGGAGGTGTTGCAGAAAATGTTTGCCAAAGAGAAGGGGACTTTGGGCGCGGCATGTTTCCCGTTGATGCATCGCGCAGTGCGAAAATCATGGCCCCCAAGAACCTTCTTGTTGACAGCGGCAATCTGGGGATTTGTGGCGGTGAAATTATGATCAAAGACAAAGCTCGTTATACGGCCCAGGAGGCGGCATTTTTGGGAGATTACTATAATAATTATTCGTGGGGTAATAATGGAAACAGTGACTCTGCTTCTTTCCTGAAGTTTATTGCTTCTTTGTCAAGCACGATCAAGAAACAGCTTCTTGTCAATGGATTTGTTGATCGCAAGCTTCTTGGCTACTGTGACGATAGCGATCATTTATTAAAACGATTTATTGATGAGAGGGTCGTCGAATTTCATGGCCGTAATGTGCTTGCTCCTGTATGGGAATTTGTGAATCACAGTTCGTTTGTGCCTCCGCTTAGAGTAACTCCTCATGGAGTCGAAACACCACCAATGGAGCGGGGTTCAGGAGAGATTCTTTTTAAATATAGTGCAAAAAATAGCCCTATGGGCATGTGGAGAAAATATGGATTTGCGTGCAGTTGCGTTGTGGCTTATAGCATTCCTTTTGAAATGACTGTTGACAATCAACCTCTCTCGGTCAGTTGCTCCGGTCAGCTTGGTTCAGATTCTAAGGATGGGAAAAACTTCTCTGTTGTTGGCAACAGGCTATTGATTAAGTCTTTGCCGGTGGGTTGTTTATCCGTTGGCCTTCCATTTTCTAACTTTTCTTCGATTTTAGCTTCGGTTGGCTTATCGCAAGCGACTGCGAATAAGTTGTTCTCAAGAATCCTCGAAGCCAATATTAAGGCCCGCTGCGATCTGATTGGTCTGTTTCAAGGGCCTGGGTTGGGCGCCCAAGCTCAATTGCACAAAGCCTTGTCCTATGAGATTAGTCTTATTGAGAGCTCTTCGCTTGATTAATCGATCTGTCTGTGCAGGCTATGTCTTTGATGAATTGTTCACCGAGGGATGAGATAGCCTCTACGTAGGTTAAGTTGTTGAGATTATTTTTATTCTGACTGATTGCTTCTTGGGCGAATTCTCTAAGGTTTTTCATGTCTCCTTCGTTGTAGATGCTCACTAGATTTGATAGTGCTTCGGGATTGTCAGGATTGATTTCGAGTGATTTGAGGGTAGAAGCAAGTGCTTCGTCAAGATTGCCAAGTTCTTTGTAGATGCTGCCCAGGTTCATGTGGGCAGCAGGGTTGTCGGGCTTGAGCTCCAGGGATTGGAGAGTGGAGGCAAGTGCTTGGTCAAGCTTGCCGAGGTCTTTGTAGATGTTGCCCAGGTTTATGTGGGCAACAGGGTTGTCGGGCTTGAGCTCCAGGGATTGGAGAGTGGAGGCAAGTGCTTGGTCAAGGTTGCCAAGGGATTTGTAGATGTTACCCAGGTTCATGTGGGCATCGGGGTTATTGGGCTTGATCTCGAGTGATTTGAGTGTTGAAGTAAGTGCATGATCAAGGTTGCCGAGATCTTCGTAGATGCAGCCCAGGTTCATGTAGGCAGCAGGGTTGTCAGGCTTGATTTCGATTGATTTGAGTGTTGAAGCAAGTGCTTGATTAAGGCTGCCGAGGTCTTTGTAGATGTTCCCCAAATTTACGAGAGCAGCAGGGTTGTCGGGCTTGATTTCGATTGATTTGAGTGTTGAGGCAAGTGCTTGATCGAAGTTGCCGAGGTCTTTATAAATGCTTCCCAGATTCATGTGGGCATCAGCGTTGTCAGACTTAATTTCGAGTGATTTGAGTGTTGAGGCAAGTGCTTGATCGAAGTTGCCGAGGTCTTTATAAATGCAGCCCAAGTTCATGTGGGCATCGGGGTTATCAGGATTAAGCTCCAGGGATTGACGGGTGGAAGTCAGTGCTTGATTGAAGTTGCCGAGGTCTTTATAAATGCTGCTCAGGAACATGTGGGCGTCAATATTATTGGGATTGAGCTCCAGGGACTGAAGGACGGAATTAATCGCTTGATCAAGGTTGCCGAGTTCTTTATAGATGCTGCCCAGGTAGATGTATGCATCAGCGTTGCCAGGTTTGAGTTTGAGTGATTCAAGGACGCAGTCAATCGCTTTCTCGAAGTTTCCAAGTGTTTTGTAAAAGCTGGCCAGGTTCGTGTACGCATCAGGGTTGTCAGGCTTGAGCTCTAAGTACTGAATGGTGGAGGCAATTGCTTGCTCGAGCTTGCCAAGATCTTTGTAGATGCTGCTTAAATTGAGGTGATAAACTGCGAAAGCAGGATCGAGATTGCGAGCCCTTTTGACTAACTCTTTTGCGGTGCCAAGGTCTCCCTGGTCTTTGTAGATCAAGCCAAGGTTGTTGAGTGCTGGTGCATAGTCTGGATCAATCAATAGAGCTGCCTTGTAATATTTTATTGCTTCCGCTTGGTTCTGTAGGGCTTTGAAGATGTTGCCAAGATCCTTGAGTGTCTCGGGATCGTTGTTGTCTAGATTGTGAGCTTTGGATAGGCACTCTTGAGCCTTTTCAAGTTGCCCCAAAGCGCGTAATGATTTTGCGGCGAACTTCCAGGCGTCAATATTATTGGGCTCGCTTTGAAGCAGTTGTTGGCAAGCCTGGAGGCACTCTGGATGGCGTCCAGTGGTTGATAATTCCTGAATGATCTTTTTGTCCACCGAGTGCAATTGGCGTTGCTCAAGATCGATTCTACTGTGATTGAGCGATTTCTCCAGGTACCTCTAAAGCAAACTTCTGATTGCTCAGCCGCTCAGTCTCTCTGTATTCCCTCTCCACATCGCCCTGTCTGACGGTCAAGCTTTCTCTGCATGTAAGGCGTGATCCCCAGTTCACCATTACGCCAGAGGCGATCCATCTCACGGGTGAAATGGGCTGCCACCTGAGGTGAATCGATCACCAGCAGGGTTTAATCGTTGGTGTGGGCTGCGGACGGGCTCCAGTTGAACGATCCTGTGACCACTGTTTTGTTGTCGATCACGGCGAACTTGTGGTCGACATCCCTGAGATGCTCCTGGTGATGGGAGGTTTCAGAGCAGCTGAGGATGAGTGAGCCAAAAGACGAGCCAACCAGGGGTGTTTTGGAGGGTTCAGATGGGGTTTTGGCTTGGCTTGCGGTGGTGGAGCTGATAGGCCGGATTGCAGTTGTGGAGCTGGATCTTGAGTAACAAGCCGGCGTTGCGGCGGAACAACGGCAGCATTGTGATCCGGGTGCGGATCGATGGGGAAGACAAGCGGATCTATCGGTTATGCCGCTGGGATGATCCGGTAGCGGTTGCCAGAGCCCAGGCGATTGCTGCTGAGATCTGGAGCGATATCCATCGGGGTGAACTGGATGCATCGTTGAGCCGGTATCGCCCTTTGGTGGAGGAAGAGGAGTCCGATTTGATCCGAGGCCTCAAGCACTTGATGGAGATCAAGCGTCAGGGCCGGGTGACCCACGCGTATCGGACAGTTCAGAGATATGGCCGCTCGATCAGAACCAGCACAGAAGCGGAGGGGGTCGTGGTTTGGATGCAGCAGCAAGGCCTTGCTGCATCAACGCAGTCAACGATCCTGAGCACGATCCGCAGTGTGCAACCAAGAAACAACGCCCTGCAGGCGGTGAGGGTGAAGGTGCCTGCCAGACGAGTTCAGGAGGAAGTGCCGAGCAGGCATGAGATCCAGGCGGTTCTGGAGGATCTCAAGACGCATGAACGATGGTTCTATCCAGTGTTTGCACTGTGGTTAGGAACTGGTTCGCGGAACGCGGAGGTGATTGGTTTGAGCTGGGATGCAGTGCGGTTGGAGGATGGCGAACTGCTGATCCACAAGACCCTGAAGCGCGATGGAACAGCGACGCATCGACGCACCTGGAGCACCACCAAAACCGGTAGGAGTCGCGTGGTTCCTCTCCGGGAGGATCTGGTGGTTTTGCTCCAGGTGCACCAGCAGCGGATGAAGTGTCTGGGACTGGATGTTCAGAGGGGACTGGTGTTCGTCACCCACAGAACCCACCGTCACCTCTATGACTCAGGGTTGGAGAAGGTGTGGAAGCGATCTCAGCAGCGGGTTGGACTGATGCCAAGGCGTTTGTATGCCCAACGCCATTCCTTCTTGAGTCACGCCTTAGCAATGGGGAACTCTCCTGCGGATCTTGCTGCTGTTTCCGGCCATCATTCTCTTGTCAATTTGTTTAAAAGATTTGAGTTTATGAATCGAACTTACCGATGAGCATTGGCGGCATAATTTAAGATTCTCTTCGGTATTGTTCTCTCGCTAGTATTGCAACAAGCAACGTATACAAGCTGATGATTAGCAGCTGATAAAATGACAGAAAGGGTATTTGTCTTTCGATAATGATGTCTGAACCAAACATCCCCGAACGACTTCCCTTCACAATTAGGACGCCCTTTCGATACTTGTCAATGGTTTTCTCGATTGATGATGGCTGGATTGATATACTTTTGATATTAAGGCTTGAATGATTAATAAGGCTAGAAAAAATATCACTTAGCCTTGGGTCAGGTATTCTTTTGCCAAAATAAAGGCATCCATAATTAACCTCGCTTTTGCTACTTTCTGTTGGCGAGATAGGTGATGAGCTTATTAGATATGTGCTGCCAAAAATTGCCGTAAAGCTACTTCCGCATTCTTGGAATGATGAGGAAATTTCTTTAGTGGTTTCGGGATTTATAGATTCAAACGACTGAGTGTCTTCGCTCCAAACTTTGCCAGAAACCGGCTCTTTGGCCTCGTTGATGACAATCGCTATCTGAATAACTCTCGATGTATCTTCATTAAAGTTGTCGATAAAGTAATTCTCATATCGCTGTTTAACCAACTCAACTGTGTCGTCCCAGCTAGCCCAGTCATAAACGTTCGCTTCGTTTTGTTCTACCAAAGCGCTAATAGAATCATTTATTCTATTTGATATTTGCTCGTCAACGATTCTGTTGGATCTTATTGATTGAATGGAAGCAGATACAAATAAAAGAGTAGCAAGAGTAATCTGTGCGTAGTAGCCTTGCTTGCGTTTAAATTCGATAGCCATTGGGTTAAGTTTATAACCGACTGAAAACTGACTTTTGCATTAGTCCCATTAGAGCTTTACGATCTTCTTCCCCAACGCGCATGTCATATACAAATAGTTGGTCGCCTGCTCCACGCTTAATATAAACGTCAACTGGTATCAAATCCCCCCCGATGTTTTTGGCTGAAACGCAGAGTACAAAATTGTCTTTGTTCTCATGAATAAAAATTTCTGGGTGATGCTTAACTATATACAGCGATTCTACTGCCCCCGTATTATTGTTGAGGTAGGCAAATGATTCGTCGGCGACTAAAGTCTCTAAAAAATTAAGCATCTTTGAATGTAATGAAAGTTTAAGCCCGCCATTCTCTAATTCTTTGTTGGCAATGTTTTGATTTTCTGCTAATTGCTCTGTGGGATTTGCTGGACTGGCATCCTCGTCTTTACTGGTTGATTCGCTTTGAAATTCACAGCCCGTTAGCAACAGAATCGCAAGTGCCAACGATGATTTTGTAAAGCTCATAGATTTTCTTCTAGCATCCTTAGCTATAATAAATGGTTGTTGGCTTAAGGGAGGGCATTGACTTATCTCTTGATCTCTTCACTTGGCCTTAACCGTTGGACTTTAGTCGTTTACACAAATTAAGACGGATCAAATTCTCGGCAGCGCTTCCGTCACTGGTGGGGGTTGTTGTTTTTTATACTGTCCTTTTCGCATATTCTGAGTATCAGGCAAAAAATACCTACGACGATTTTTATTCTTCCTCGGCTAGATCGTTGGCATTCGCCAACAAGCTATTAGGCACCTCTTTAGGTTTTTCTTCGGATAAATTATCCTTGCTTCAGGATAAAAAAGCGAAGGATTTGTTGCGTCTATTGTCTCTAAATGCAAATGCTCAATGTCTTTCTATTGAGGGGGAATCATATACGCTTTTTTATCCACCAGGTCAATTTTGCTTTTCTGGAGGTGATCCAATTGTAATTCAGGACAAGCTGCAAAAATCTTCAGGACTATCTTTGAAATTATACATTGATGGCGAATCTGTTTCTAATGTAGTCGATCAAAATCGTCTTGTTAGCTATATTGGCGGAACTCTTTTGGTCTTAGGGGCTCTCGCATCTGCTTCAATTTATTCCTATCGCAAAGCATTGAGGCAACGTTATGAGACAGATCGCTTGATTGACAAGATCATTGCATCTAGTCCGAATCCCTATATTATTGTTGATCAAAACTTTAGGATTGCCTCTATCTCTGATTCCTTGAGCGGTCTTCTCCTCGATACTGCCGATCATCAGAGTACTGACAGAGCTCATAATGATTCGTCTGTTGACTTGACATGCTTCTTTTCCTCTGATTCGGCAGAGCGTATTGTGTCTTTTTTGTCTCAATTAAACATAGATGAATTTAAGGGTTCGGTGTCTTTGAGGGATTTGAATGTCGCCTTCAAGAAGACCTTGGTTTTTGCTTCATCTATTTCTGTTATACGTAATTCTACGACTTCTAATTTCTTTTTTAGTCTTTTTGATGAAACACAATCTTCTGTCCAGAAAAGCTATTTAGCTGAGCAGTTGAGTAGAGACTCTCTCACTGGGGCATTCTCTCGTAGATATTTATTTGAAACCTATGGAGGGGTATCACGCAAAGATCAGTATTGCCTCTTTCTGATAGATCTCGATGACTTTAGGGATATCAACGATTCTTATGGGCATGATGCTGGTGATCAGCTTTTGTTTGCATTTGCATCGGTCTTGGCTGCGTTTAGTGCTCGTAATCAGGGTGAAGTCTATCGACTTGGTGGTGATGAGTTTGTTGTTCTGTTGAAGGTTTCCAATGTTAATTTGTTGTCTTCTTTCAGTGAGAGCTTACATGCTTTGTCGGAAATTTCGTTTCTTTATATGGAGCGTCCAATTAACAACACATTCTCTTTTGGATCAACGGTGTTTGCTTCCTCTGAATGTTTGTCGGATGCGTTGAAGCGTGCGGATGAGGCTCTAATCCAGGCTAAAAAAAGTGGGAAAAAAGCATATGTCGTGGCTGAAAAAAATAAGTTAATTGATGGCCTTTTCTCCATATCACATCAAGCTAGCCTCAGTCTTACAGAGACAAAGGAGGCTTTTAACGCTGGCCATCTTGAGTTGTATCTTCAGCCAGTTTTTAATACCGTTTTGAGTTCTTTCGTTGGCTATGAGGCACTTGTCCGTCTGCATCGTGATAGTCATTTGATTTCTCCTGCTGCTTTTTTGGACTCCTTGTATAAGCTTTCTGCGCGTTCTGATTATGTAATTGATCATTATGATCTGCTTGCAGATCTATTTGTAAAATTGCCAGATGGTGGTGATTTCTGGATCTCCTATAATGTGAATGAGGTTGACCTTAGTGATAATTGCTTTGAGAGATTGCTAGATGCTCTCAAATGTCGTACGGGAGACTACAAGGATCGGATTGTACTTGAGATTTCCGAAACTACCTTCCAGGCTACTCAGTATTCATCCTCTCTTTTGGACCGTATTTCACTCTTGAAGTCTAAGGGCTTTAGGCTCGCACTCGACGATTTTGGTGTTCTCTCGTCGAATATTTTTGCTTTATCAAATTTACCGGTTGATATTGTCAAGCTTGACAAGTTTTTGGTGACTGGCATTCGCGAGAATCTTAAAAATCAACGGATCATCGAGTCGTTAAGGTCTCTCTCTGAATCTCTTGATTTTGAATTGATAGCTGAAGGCATTGAGTCCACTGACGAAGCAGCCTGTTTGGAAGGTTTGGGCATCGTGCTGCATCAGGGCTTTCTCTATGGGAGACCATCACCCATTACCGATTTCCTCTCGTCCATGTAGTGGGCTGTATGTGGAGAATATTTTCTTTTCTAAATTTTCCACTTGCTCGTTGTTGATGGCTGGTCAGATTCACCGGTAAGTTTGTATCCTGGATATCTTACTCTTGCAAGATTCACCCAGCTCAAATCAGTCTCTCTCCATTCTGCTGGCGCACTGTTCACTGAAGTGTCCGCTGCATCCGTGCGGCGACTCCGACTTCCTCCCAATGCCAGACCCATTCCATCTCGTGCATGATGAAGGCAGCGAATTGGGTTGATCCGATCATGCGCTTAATGAAGTTTTTTGAGGGATCTGCAGATGCATGACCATCAAAGCATATCTTCGTAATTGTCCAATAAGATAATTTTTAAGTATTTACCCCTACAGCTTTAGGTGTATTACGCAAAGAAAAAAAATTTATAGCAAACCTTTTTCTTGTTTTTTCGTGCGGGCTTGGGCTATTGTCTTAAATGAGACTAGTGGATTGATGACGTGAGTACTCTCCCGCGGCTGTCTTCCAAGCTCTGCATATCTGCTGCTATTGCTGTAACTGGAATCGGCTTCAGCCTACTCATCGCTCGCAGAACATATGACCTCATTTATCCCTCATTGCGTTCTTTGGGTAATACAACAACAAGCTACCTTTCCACTTGGAATTGCAAAAAAACGCACGAGCTTCTTTCTGAGTTAACAGTGCATCGCTTAAGGGCTCAAAATCACCAATCACATGCTGGACATGGCGATACCATCCCCGCAGTTGATGTCATTTTGGGAACATACTCGCCCATGGATGGTAGAGTTAGTGATTTTCATTCCTTAGTACCAGCCTCTCGGCAGTCTGTGCAGATTATTGAGTCGTTTATTGGCAAAGATAAGTTAGACGCTAATGCTGACAAGATTCATGATCATTCCGACACTACTGCAACGTCTTCTCGTCCATCAGTAGAAATTTCACCTATTATATCTGCTCCTAATAAATATCTCTCTGAGTCGGCTTGTGAGCAGTTAAAGCATGGGCTTTCTCCTCAAAATGTACATATTTATGCACTGGACTTTGCTCAATTTGAAGCTCTTGCGCAAGATCCACGCGCCGATGACACCTGGATGCTCTTCCTGTATGGACCTTGGCAAGATTCTCGCGGTAAACCAAGTTACTCTTTCGCAATCTCAAGAATATCACCTCATTACGTAGAGATAAACGGAAAACGAACGCCTCTCAGGTCACTCCTCCCAGCGGGAGCAGGCGAGGTGTCTGTACAAGTCAATGTGGTCCCAATTGATAGTGCTAAGACATCTGCTCGCCTTGTTAAAGCCTTCCCTTTCCTTCTAGATTCAGAAGATACGTTGAGTTCACATAAAATTCTCCCATTTGCAAATAACATATATTCAATTTCTTCTGCTGTTTCGTCTGACTCTTTTGAAAAAGCGTCTATTGGTGCATCCCTGCCTTTTGCAATATTAGGTGTTCTGATGTCTTTGGCGATTGCCGCTTTGGTCTACAGGCTGCAGTCATACTTTGAAAGTCGGCACGACCTTGTTCTTGCCGAAAGTCGAACTGACAACTTAACCAAAATACCAAACAGGCGGTCTTGGGATGAGCGTTTGAAATCTTCTGAACTTCAGCGTTTGAATTCAAAAAGACAGTTTCATGTTATTGTTGTTGACCTGAATGCTTTTAAGGAGATCAATGATTCACTGGGCCATGAGTATGGTGATCAGTTGCTGCAAAAAGCATCTGGTTCTTTGGCCTCTGTGTTGAGAGGTGAAGAGGATTTTGTTGCACGTTTAGGCGGTGACGAATTTGGTTTGATTTTTAGTGGGACTGAGGTTTCGCCTGAGGCATTAACAGCCAGAGTCAAGAAGCAATTGAAGGACGATAAAATCAACGCAGCCGTGGGAATCGGTTCTACTTCCATTCAGCGTTCTGTTCATGATGCCTGGTCTGATGCTGATAAGGGAATGTATGTCGACAAGAAAGCGATTTGAGTAGTTGTGGATCTGTTGTTTAATGGCTGTCGTCGCGTCCTGACAACCAAGTACGCTGCTTTGCCCTTTTCTTTGTGACGAGTTTTGCGGATCATTTCTTTAGGTCAATGCCCGAGCCAACTCATCCCCTCCGGGTCCCACTGCCGCATTGCTCCCGTCGTCGCTGAAGTGTCCGCTGCATCCGTGCGGTGATGCCAAGTTCCGCCCCACGCCAGAGGCGGTCCATCTCACGGGTGAAGTGTTTGGCGAGTTGGGGTGACTCGATGATCAGGAGCGTTTCATCGTTGGTGTGGGCTGCGGACGGGCTCCAGTTGAACGATCCTGTGATCACGGTTTTGTTATCGATCACGGCGAACTTGTGGTGCAGCTTGTCGCCGTGGGCGAGACGTGGGGTGCCGACACCCTTGAGGGGGCGTTCCAAGGGTTTGTTCCCTGCCTCCAGTTTGCAGAAGCGGTCGGGCATGGAGAGGCCAAGGAGATCAAGCACCTCTGAGAACGGCCGGCTTGCAAAGCCTGGATCGGCCAAGAGCCGCACGTCGGTGCCTTCATCGATTTTGTCGGCCAAGGTGTCCGTCAGCTCCTGGGCGGAAAAGACAAACAACGCCAGATCGATGCTGTGCCTGGCTTGGTTGAGTTCATGCTTGATCAGGTGAAGGCCGTGCTTGGGATTGTGTCTGGCATGGGGAGCAAACAGCACGGTGATACGGCTGTCTACAACCCTCACGGTTGCTCCGTTGGGATCCCCTTTGCCGCGGCCAAAACGGCTGTTCTCAAGTCCGCCGGGGCCATCGCCCCACATCCGGTTGAACTCAGTCGTGAAGACGGCGGCCAAGGCAGCACTGTCGATCCGCAGCAGGTGGTTGACGTTGCCGCGGGTGCGAGGTGCTCCGGCATCGCCATGCATGCCGGAGCTCGTGAAGTTGGCGCTGCCGCTGATCACCACCCGTTGATCCACCACCACGAACTTGTGGTGCATGAGACCACTTCCCTTGCTGCCGTCTTCGGTGTCGTCGATTCTGGGCACGGAACCACGGTCGAGCTGAGCCAAGGCATCTCCTTGTTGCTCTTCGTCTGTGGTGATGAGCCCATTGCCATCGCTGTCGGCGAGTTGACGCAGTCGGTGCAGGCGTCGCCGTTCGTGCTTGTTGAGATCGCTTTCATGGAGGTCGCTCCACGGGGTGCTGTACGTGTTCTCCAGCACGACGCGGACATCAACGCCCCGTTGCTGGGCCCGGACGAGGGCCTCGGCGATGGCCGGAAGGCTGAGCTCTTGCACTGCAACGAAGCAGTCTTTCTCGGCGGCATCGATCGCATCGATCACCATTTGCTCGAGATTGTCGCCGTTGCGCCAGTGGCCATCGAGGGGGCTGCGATAGCGGCTTCCATCACGGTGGTTGAACGCCAAGGTGATGTGGTCGGGTAGTGGCGGATCGTCCGCAGCTCTACCGAGCAGCTCCCCGGGTTGGCTGCAACCAACACACAGCAAGGGAAGCAAGGCGAGAAGAGCCGTCCTCAGTGTGCCTGTCGTGTTGTGGTTCATCGGATCCCGCACCCCTGAGAGGATCATTCCCCGCAGCATCCTGGAGGGATCAGGGTGACTCGCTGACCCGTGGGGCCATCAGTGCGGCATCTCTGCTGTGAGAAGCATCGCCACAAACCAGAGGGTGCTTAGGACGAGGGCAACGCCGACGCCGGCACCAATGCCAACCCTCGCGATGGTGAGGGGCACCGCAAGAGGAAAGGCCATCGCCCCGACAAGCGGAGTGATGGCCACGATCCAACGCAGAGTTGAACGTTCGCTGTTCATAAAGTTAAAACCATTCTAATTGAGTTTCGCTCGCCGGATTGGTGTTGTCTTCCGGTGTGACGCGCTCGAAGTTGAGCGTGATGTTTCGCGTCTGTTCGCCATCAGCTGCAGTCGCTTCAATCGGGTACAGCTGTTTGCCATCGCGGAAGGGCACCTGAATCCGGAAGGTGCCATCGCTGGACAGGGGCACATCCTCTCCTCCGATGGTGAGACGGGCGGAAGGATCGGTGGCGCCGTAAACGATCAGTTCAGCATCGGCAATCAGCCAGAACGAGCGCTGACGAGGAGCGACACCGCCAAGGCCTGATTCGTTGCGGCCACTTGCCCACAGGCCAGCGCCGGAATCACTCAGGCCCCGTTGATCACTGCCGAGGCCTTCCTGCTCGTGCAGCACCTCTGAGCCGACCCGACGGCTGCGGAAGTGCGTGGTGGCGGTTTGATAGAGACGTTCATGCAATCCACTGTCCGTTGATTCGGTGGGCTTCACCTGGACAGGCGCAGGCGCAGCGGCCGCTGGGGTGGAGTCGAGGCTGAAGGGCACGAACTGGTCAAGGATCTGTTCGCTTGGGTGCAGTGCAGGAACGCGAGCGATCGAAGAGAAGGCCAGGGACATCCAGGTTGAACCAGCCCTGTAACCGAGTTCAACGCGATAGTCGCGATCACAGAGGGGAACCGGGAGGTACCACTCGGTGCTGTGACTGTCGACGGGAACTTCCTGCAGAGTGTGGGGGTGGGAGCTGCCGTCTTGGATCCCGGTCACGTCGGCCAGGCGCAGGCTGAGATGACCGGCGCCATCGGCCTGGGCACGCTTGCGATCGGTGTCGGCGATTTCCCAGAACACGTAGGCCCACTGGGGATCGCGGGGAAGAAAGACAACTCGGGTCGACGCTTCGATGTGACTGGGCGCAGAGGACGCCAATTCGATGGGTTCTTCATCGACCACCTTGCGCTCTTGGCGCTCAGCGATGGCGGACACCAAAGCGTCCTTGCTTTTGCGGCTGTAGAGCGTCACGCCCAGATCGCTGGCCATTTGGCGCAGTTGACGCAGTGTGAGGCGGGCCAACGAAGACAGTGCTTGCGTCACGAAAGGAGTCAACCAGGTTTCTTTGGGATCAGTCTGCGTGAAACCTCTCCGTTTCGATCACCTTGCTGCCGCAGGGTCAGAGGATCCTGACCACCGCACCTCTGCAGACGCAAAAAAAACGGGGGCTCAAAGCCCCCGTTGTGTGGATATTTCCGCCGAGATTCAGCGGCCGACGCTGCGATATGGAACTTTCGCCATGTAGTCCATGTCGGTATTGCTGTTGGGGGATGCTGCTCGGGCGTTGGCGATGCCGGCCACCCAGCCCATGTAATCCGCCGGTGCTCCACCACGCTTGATCTTGGCGCGGGCAGGCAGGGCTTTGGCCGTACCCGTGAACACGATTTGGGGGAAGCCGAAGATGCCGCGGTAGTACTCGTCGTAGCGCGGGGTGGCGATGTTGAAAGGCGTCTCGCCCAGGTCACGGCCAGGAAGGACCCGGTTGCGTTGGTAGGGAACCGTGTCGTAGCCGAAGGCATCGAGGTACTCCTGGCTATCGAGGAGCACATCGACCAGGCCCTCGAGGCCCTTGCTGGCGATCACGATGGACCAGGACAGCTCTTCGCCCTTGCCGTTCACCTTGCGGCCGAGGATCCGCTCGCAGAGGTGGCGGACCACCTTGTAGTTGCTGTTGAAGCCGTAGAAGCTGCGCTTGAAGGTGTCGGACAGCACCAACCCACGGATGAAATCACGCACCGTGATCTGGCCATCACGGAGCTGGGACTCGAGATTCACATCCCGATCGGTTTTGAAGGCGTGGAAGAAGATCTGGCGGTAGGCGCTTTCGATCACCGTCTTCAGATTGTCCGCATCCATGGCGATCTCCATGGAGTAGGCCCTGGATCCCTCGTCAGAGCCGATGCGGATGTTCGGAACTCCTGTTCTGAGGGAGTTCTGAGTGATCGGCGCGTACTTCAGAAGAGGAATGGCCACGCGAGCTTCAACGCACACTGAGCCGGACTGTAAATCGAGGCTCAGAGTCGTCTCCTGACTTGCCTGAAAAGCGATTACAGACCGTAATAATTACTACCAGCCCAGTGCTGAGAGCGTTCGCTGCCCGTCTTGCTTGGTGGGCGGCGGTGTTGTGTTCACCTCGGGTTTCTCCTCGCTCGTCCGGCATTCAACGCAGTAGGATGCGTTGTTGGACAGCCCTTGCACGGTGCTGGAGCGCACCCGAACGTCGTTGTTCACGAAGCTGAAGCGCTCCCAGACCGTCATCGTTTCGTAGCTGGTTTCGAGAATCAGACCGTTGGTTGCGTCCATCGTGAACAGGGAGGATGCTGGCGCTTTTTCGGCATACCCCATGGTGCGCAGGAGCAGGCCGGACCGGCCGTCGTCGCTGGTGGGAATGAGACCAAAGAAGGTTTCCCCGTCGTGACCGTCTTCGCTCTGGTCCCAGGCCATCGATGCGCTCCAGCGCACGAAGCTGCCACCCACCACCTTGGCGGGGTCTTGACCATGGGTGATGGCCAGCTCCTGGAGGCGGGGATCGGCGCGCTCCAGGTCATCGACCACGATCAAAGAGCCTCCGGCCTCGGCCCGACGATGGAGGAGATGATGAACACTGCGCAGCGACCGCCAGCGACCGCAGCTGTGTTGAAAAAAGCTGAGGGCATCGGGAATGTCGAGGTTCATGCGCTGCTCACGGAGAACGCTGGGTTGTGTTGGATGATCGCAGGCCGAAGGGGCCTAGGAACTCTGATGCCTGGCCTTGGCCAGGGCCATCGCTTCATCGATCAGATGGGACAGGGTCAATTCCAGCGGCGTGATGCCGTTGTATTCCGCCAGGGTTTCCAGATGTCTGGCCGCCCCTTGGAACTGTTGCAGCAAAAGATCCCCGAACTGAGGGTCGTCGCGCAGCTGAGGTTGCTGACTGCACCAGCTGCGTTGCTGGTCAAGGCTTGGAATCGGACCGGTGGTTGCAGGCGCTTTCATGGTCTGGAAACTTGCCAGGCAGTGGGCAAGCAGACGCAGGTGGTGGCGCTCCAGGGTGGGCAGCAGTGTGGCATCGATTGCCTCAACCATCTCCCTGGTCAGTGGACTTCCGGCGGGAGTGAGATCGGAATCCGTCATGACTGAGGAGTGATGCGGAATCCACAGGAGTGGCCTTCCTTCAGGCGCCAGTGCACCCGCTCCACGCGGCAGTCAGCAAAGGTCTGTCGAATCAGTTCCAGTTCCTGGTCACAGATCACGGGGTATTCCTCAGCAATGCGTTGTACAGAGCAGTGGAACTCGCTGAGACACCAGCTCTGGCCATCGGCATCCTGCTGCAACTCGGTGATGTAGCCCTCCTGACGTCGGAGTTCCGCCAGGCGCTCCAAGCGATGCTGCAGTCTGCCTGAGCCAAGCCTTTGTCGGTATCGTCCGGCTTTCTCGGTCGCCTGTTGGCGAAGCAGGGAGCTCATAGCTTCCGGCGGGAGGGTCGCTGCCATGGAATGCAGCAGGCCGAGGGCGAAATGTTCGCTGCCGTCAGGGAATTGCTGATGGCCCAGATCGGTGAGTCGCCACTGGTTGCAAGGTCGACCCGGGCCAGCAGTGACTTGTGTGGACTCCACCAGTCCCTCGTCTTCAAGGCTGCGTAAATGACGCCGCATCGCCTGCACGGAAATGCCCAGCTGTCCTGCAAGCAGCGACGCACTCATCTGACCCTGCCGAAGCAGCAAGGTGAGTGTGCTCTCACGAGTTGGAGCCTGAGCCTGTGCGGCCATGGGTCGAGGTACGTGTCATCACCTTGCCACGCAATTCGAAGGATTGACGTGATGGGGCAATGGCTCGCGTCGCATGGACCGGCAACCGGCGACGGCAGGGTTCGTGCCCTAGGCTCGAAATACGAAACAGGTTGGTTTCGTATTCCTTTTCCTCGAAGTCTGCGGGCCTGCGGCCAGTCTCCGTAGGCCGCTCCCACCACCTCTGACCATGTCTGACACGCCCGCCGGCAACGCTGAGCCAACTGCAGAGAGCCTTGAGGTGATCCGCAAATTCGCTCAGACCTACGCACAGCGCACCGGTACCTACTTCTGCAGTGATCCAGGCGTGACGGCAGTGGTGCTGAAGGGTTTGGCTCGACATAAGGATGAATTGGGCGGTGCTCTCTGCCCTTGTCGCCACTACGAGGACAAGGAGGCAGAGGTGTCTCAGGCCTTCTGGAACTGCCCCTGTGTGCCGATGCGTGAGCGCAAGGAATGCCACTGCATGCTGTTCCTGACTGAGGACAACGCCTTCCGTGGTGATGCGCAGACCATCACCACTGAGGAAATCCACGCCGCCGCGGGCTGACTTCGATGACCTCCAGTGCCTCAACGCGTGATCTTGTTGGTCAGCCGTACAAGTACGGATTTGTCACCGACATTGAGACCGAAAAGATCGGCAAGGGTCTCAGTGAAGATGTTGTGCGACTGATCTCCTCGAAAAAGGAGGAGCCTCAGTTTCTGCTCGATTATCGTTTGCGCGCCTATCGGCACTGGCTCACCCTTGAAGAGCCTGATTGGGCTGCATTGGGTTATACCGCGATTGATTATCAGGACATCATCTATTACGCGGCCCCTAAGCAGCAGGAGAAAAAGGCGAGTCTCGACGAAGTGGATCCCAAGCTGCTGGAGACCTTTGACAAGCTCGGGATTCCTCTCAGTGAACAGAAGCGTTTAAGCAACGTCGCGGTTGATGCTGTTTTCGACAGCGTTTCAATTGCCACCACGTATCGAGAGAAGCTTGCTGAGCATGGTGTGATTTTCTGCTCGATCAGTGAGGCGGTCAAGGAGTATCCGGAACTGATCGAGCGTTATCTCGGCACGGTTGTGCCGAGTAACGATAATTATTTCACCGCACTGAATTCAGCTGTCTTCAGTGACGGCTCCTTTGTCTTCATACCAAAAGGCGTGGAATGCCCGATGGAATTGTCGACTTATTTCCGTATCAATTCCGGTGACACTGGACAGTTTGAGCGCACCTTGATTGTTGCCGAGGAAGGTGCATCCGTTAGCTACCTCGAGGGATGCACGGCGCCGATGTTTGACACGAACCAGCTTCATGCTGCTGTGGTTGAGCTTGTCGCTCTTGATGACGCTTCGATCAAATATTCCACTGTTCAGAATTGGTATGCCGGTGACGAAAATGGTGTCGGGGGTATATACAACTTTGTGACTAAGCGCGGCCACTGTCGTGGAGCGCGCAGTCGCATCAGCTGGACGCAGGTGGAAACAGGTTCTGCGATTACCTGGAAATACCCCAGTTGTGTTCTGCAAGGCGCTGACTCGGTTGGTGAGTTTTATTCCGTTGCCCTCACGAATAATTGTCAGCAGGCTGACACCGGCACGAAAATGATCCACGTCGGCCCCCGCACGCGCTCAACGATTGTGAGTAAGGGCATCAGTGCAGGGCGCTCTAGTAACAGTTATCGAGGGCTCGTTCAGATCGGATCGGCCGCAAAGGGAGCGCGAAATTACAGCCAGTGTGATTCGATGCTGATTGGTGATGAAGCAACGGCAAACACGTACCCCTACATCCGTTCACAGCAGCCCCAGGCCGCTGTGGAGCATGAGGCCAGCACCTGTCGGATTTCCGAAGACCAGCTGTTTTATCTCCAGAGTCGTGGCATTGGCTTTGAAGAGGCTGTTTCGATGATGGTGAGTGGTTTTTGTCGGGACGTGTTCAATCAGCTGCCGATGGAATTTGCTGCTGAGGCCGACAAACTGCTTGCCCTCAAGCTTGAGGGATCCGTGGGTTAGTTCATCGTCTCTCAGCGAGCGCTTGTGGTCTCGCTCCACCCGTTGTCGATCCCGTCCCTTTACATCCGCTTCTCCCTGTGATCCGCCCAGACGCTGAGCTGCTGCTTGACATCAACGATTTGCATGCATCCGTGGATGATCAGCCCATTCTCAAGGGGGTCAACCTCCAGGTGCGTGCTGGTGAAATTCATGCCGTGATGGGTCGTAATGGCAGCGGTAAAAGCACACTGTCCAAGGTGTTGGCGGGCCATCCCGCCTATCGCGTCACCGGCGGCACCGTTCGCTATCGCGGTGACGATCTTCTGACACTTGAACCGGAGGAACGGTCTCGGCTGGGGGTGTTTCTCGGTTTCCAGTACCCCGTGGAAATTCCAGGCGTAAGCAATCTGGAGTTCCTTCGTGTCTCCAGTAATGCCCGCCGTGTCAAGCAGGGTCTCGAGGAGCTCGACACCTTTGATTTCGAAGATCACGTGCGTGAGCGCCTCAGCGTTGTGCAGATGGATCCGGCTTTCCTCGAGCGCAGCGTGAATGAGGGCTTCTCCGGTGGTGAGAAAAAACGCAATGAAATCCTTCAGATGGCCCTGTTGGAGCCTGTGGTTTCCATCCTGGATGAGACCGACTCGGGCCTGGATATCGATGCCCTGCGCATTGTGGCTGGCGGGGTGAATCAGTTGGCCAAGGCCGACAACGCGACCCTGCTTATCACCCACTATCAGCGGCTGCTCGATGAGATCACGCCTGATTACGTGCATGTGATGGCGGCCGGTCGGATCCTGCGCACCGGTGGTCGTGAACTCGCTCTTGAGCTGGAGAAAACCGGCTACGACTGGGTTGATCAGGAGCTGGCCGCGACGGGTCAGGGAGTGGCCTGACCATGGTTGCCGCTCCCGACACCGTGGCGACCGATTGGTTGACCAAGCTCCCGGCCCCCTCCGGACTGCTGCAACCTGTGCAACAGCGTGGTCGAGAGGCCCTGAGCAGGGTTGGCCTGCCCACCCGCCGCCAGGAGGACTGGCGCCTCACCGATCTCGGCCGGCTTCTTGATTTGCTGGCGCTGCCTCTCGGTTGTGGCCATTCCCGACAATCCCATCAATCCACTGGAATCGATGTTCCTGACGCTCCAGCGGGTGGTTGGCGTTTACGGCTGGATGGGATGTCGGATCCTCTGGATGGGGTGTCTTTGCCAGAGGGGGTCAGCGTTCTGGATGGGGCTGAGCTCCAGCAGGCAGTGGGTCACACCCTGGAGCGGTGTGGTTGTGCCACGGCCTGGCCGGTGGAGTTCAACCATGCCCTGACCACTCAGGTGCTGGCTCTGCGGGTTCGGGGTGCTGTTCCCCCCTTGGAGTTGCTTGTCGATGCGGCGGCCGATTGCGTGGTGCCGACTCGGCTGTTGCTGGTGGTGGAAGAAAAGGCTCAGCTGGAGATCCTTGAGGTGCTTCAGGCTCCGGGGAAGGCAGCCCACAGCCATCTGCTGGAAATGCATCTGGGACAGGAGGCGCAAGTGCGCCACGGCGTTGTGGCCGCTGGATCGGGGCGTTCGTCGTTGCTGGCTCACCTGGCGGTCGAGCAGGAGCCCCGCAGTACCTATGAGCTCACCACCGTGTCGTGGGGCTGGGCGTTTGGTCGGCTTGAGCCCCGTGTGGTGCAGGTTGATGGACGGGCAGCGACCGTGCTGAAGGGATTGGTGGTCACCAATCAGGACCAGCAGTTCGCGACCCATACGGCCATGCGCTTCGAAGGGGAGGAAGGGCAGCTGGATCAGTTGCAGAAGGCCGTCGCCGGTGGCGGCTCCCATGCCATCTTCAACGGCGCCGTGCAGGTGCCCAGGGCAGCGCAGCGCACTGATGCGGCTCAGCTGAGTCGCAACCTTCTGCTGTCGGACAAGGCCAGGATTGACACCAAGCCTGAGCTTGAGATCGTGGCCGACGATGTGCGTTGCGCCCATGGCGCCACCGTGACGCAGCTCCAGGAAGACGAGCTGTTTTACCTGCGCAGCCGTGGTATTTCGGCTGCCCGCGCAGCCTCCCTGTTGCTCCGGGGATACTGCCAAGAGGTGGTGGATCTGTTGCCGTCCATGGCGCAGCGATGGCCTGTGATCGCGCAGGTTCTGAAGGGTTTTGAGGTATGACGATGGCACTGGACCCTGGTGTTGGCCTGACAATGGCCGATCGCACGCGGGCTGATTTCCCGATCCTGTCGCAGCTCTCATCGTCGGGACAGCCTCTGATCTATCTGGATCATGCGGCGACGAGCCAGAAGCCTGAGGCCGTGGTGCAGGCCCTGCGGACTTACTACTGCCAGGACAACGCCAATGTTCACCGCGGCGCGCATCAACTCAGTGCCCGTGCCACGGATGCCTTCGAAGGGGCCAGGGTGATCACGGCCGAATTTGTGTCTGCCTCCAGTCCTCGTGAGATTGTTTTCACCCGCAACGCCAGTGAAGCGATCAACCTGGTGGCTCGCACCTGGGGTGATTCCGAGCTGAAGCAGGGTGATGAGGTGCTGCTCACCGTGATGGAGCACCACAGCAACCTGGTGCCTTGGCAGCAGTTGTCCCAGCGCACCGATTGTGTGTTGCGTCATGTGCGGGTCACGGAGCAGGGCAGCCTTGATCTGGAGGATCTGCGCAGCAAGCTCAATGCCCGCACTCGCTTGGTGAGCCTGGTGCATATCAGCAACACGCTCGGGTGTTGCAATCCTGTTGAGGAGGTGGTGTCGCTGGCCTCGACCGTTGGTGCTCGGGTGCTTCTTGATGCCTGTCAGAGCCTGGCTCATCAACCGGTCGACGTGCGCCGGCTCGGGGTGGATTTTCTTGTCGGCTCATCCCATAAGCTTTGTGGACCTACCGGGATGGGATTCCTCTGGGCCCGCGAGGAGTTGCTGGAGGCGATGCCCCCCTTCCTGGGTGGTGGCGAAATGATCCAAGACGTGTTCTTGGATCACAGCACCTGGGCCGAGCTTCCCCATAAATTCGAGGCCGGCACCCCCGCCATCGGCGAGGCGATCGGGATGGGTGCCGCCATTCGCTATCTCCAGGCGTTGGGACTGACGTCGATCCAGGAGTGGGAGGCGCAGCTCACCCGCCATCTGTTCTCGCGCCTGCAGGCGATCGAGGGCGTGCGCATCCTGGGCCCCACCCCCGACCAGCAGTCAGGTCGCGGCGCTCTGGCCACGTTCCTTGTGGATGGGCTTCATGCCAATGATCTCGCCGCGATGCTCGACCTCAGTGGCATCTGCATCCGCAGTGGTCACCACTGTTGCCAGCCCTTGCATCGCCACTACGGCGTCAGTTCTTCAGCGCGGGCAAGCCTCAGCTTCACGACGACGTTCGACGAAATCGATCGTTTTGCCGATGAACTGCAATCGACCATCCGTTTCCTCAAGGCGCACGCCTGAAACGGGTGGTCGATTGCAGCGTTGGATCGGGTTCGCTCGCCAGTCCGGAGTCAACTCACTCACGAATCTCGATGTGCCGCGTTGGACGATTGCGTTGAAGGCGACCGCGCTGACTGTTCAGGACCGCGGGGAGATCGTCCCAGCGCACCGCCTCGTAGGTGTCAACGGCATAGGTGGTTTCGTGCAAAGAGCCGGTGCTCCAGTTGATATCGAGGCTTGTGTAGGTCTGTTTGCGGGGGATGGTTCCCTGGAGCAGTGAACGCGGGCCACTGCCGAGGGCCCCGAGATGAATCAGGTCGAGTTGGCCCTGGCGCGCTGGATACCAGGCGTGCTGATGTCCACTGATGTAGGCCTGCACCCCTCCCTCTTGCAGCAAGGCTTGGATCGCTTCGGCCTGTTGGAGCCTTTCTCCAGGTCGATCCCGCCCCTGGCTGATGCCGAAGAGTGGCAAATGACCCACCACCATGCGCATTCGAGCCTTCTGAGCGACGCGGCTGTTCAGTTGCCGGCGGGCCCAGTGGAGTTGTTCGGCCGGGATCCGGCTTGAACTGGCATCCCAGACCAGCCAGAACACATGGTCCTGCAGAACGCTGTAGTGAAAAGGGAAGTCGGCGTGATCGACAAAGTTGAGCCCGAGGACTTCACGCCGCTGTGACCAGAAACGCCTTGCGGCAGATCGGTCGGCTGCGAAGCCAGGAGCGCCGTCGTGGTTGCCGATGGCCACCAGCAACGGAACCCTGGCCTGACGGATCGGGTGGAGCACCGTGCGGGCAAAGCTATCCCACATCGCATCCAGTCGGCTGCTGCTCAGCCCGTGTTTCTGTCCGGCGACCATGTCACCGGCGCAGACCAGAAGAGCTGGGTCCAGCTTCAGCAGTTGCTGCAAGCCCTGGTTGACCTGGGGGACGTAGCGGGTGGAGCCGTAACTGCTGTTGAGGTCGCTGATCAGGCCGATCCGCATTGCATGGTTTTGCGGATCGGCCTGATCAGCTTCAGCTCCCGGACGGTGCGCGGCACGTGTTCTTGCGCGCCACGACGCGGTTGCCATGAGGCTCAGTCCACCGGCAGCCAGGCTGAGAAGCTGTCGGCGATCGCAGCGCATTGGGGGTTCCATCGAGGTGCAGCATGGATGATTCCTCGCTGATCTGCAGCTCATGAAGATTGATGGCCAGGCCTGGCGCACGATCTGGCTCGAGCCTGACGGTCGCTCGGTGGGCGTGATTGACCAGACCTTGCTGCCCCATAGCTTTGCGACGCGAACCCTGCGCAGCTGTGATGAGGCCGCTGAGGCCATTCGCTCCATGGTGGTGCGTGGTGCACCGCTGATCGGAGTCACCGGCGCCTATGGCCTGATGCTGGCGTTGCAGCACGACCCATCGGACGCAGCCCTGGCGCACAGCGTTGAACAGTTGAACGCCACGCGCCCCACAGCGGTGAATCTGCGCTGGGCGCTGGAGCGGGTGCGCGATGTGGTCCAGTCGTTGCCGCCCGAACAGCGGGCCGCGGCGGCCCGAGAGGAAGCGGCACGGATCGCTGATGAGGATGTGGCCATGTGCGCGGCCATCGGTGATCACGGCCTCAGGTTGTTTCAGCAGTTGGCCGCCGCCAGGAAGGTGGAGCGGCAGGGACAGCCGTTCAATGTGCTCACCCATTGCAATGCCGGTTGGCTGGCCACGGTTGACTGGGGCACAGCCTTGGCACCGATCTACAAGGCATACCGTGCCGGGATGAACCTGCATGTCTGGGTGGACGAAACCCGTCCGCGCAATCAGGGCGCTTCGCTGACCGCCTTTGAGCTCGGGCGAGAAGGGATTCCCCACACGGTGATCGTCGATAACGCCGGAGGTCATTTGATGCAGCACGGCCAGGTGGATGCGGTGATCGTGGGCACCGATCGCACCACCCGTTGTGGCGACGTGTGCAACAAGATCGGCACCTATCTCAAAGCTCTCGCCGCCTACGACAACCAGGTGCCGTTTTACGTGGCCTTGCCAGCTTCCACGATCGATTGGTCGATCGATGACGGCGTGGCCGAGATCCCGATCGAAGCCCGCACCGCGGCTGAGGTGACCCGCATCCAGGGACGGTTGCAGGACGGCGCATCCGTGGGTGCGTTGGCCAGCGTGCAGCTCACGCCCGATGGCAGTGAGGGCTTCAATCCAGCCTTTGATGTCACCCCCGCGCGCTTGGTCACGGCCCTGATCACTGAACGGGGTGTGGCTGAGGCCAGTGAGCTGGGACTGCGGGGGCTTTATGCCGATGTCTGAGCAGGGTCTGAGGGAGGAGCTGGTGACGGTCGCCCGTCAACTCAATACCAGTGGACTGAACCAGGGGACGTCCGGGAACCTTTCGGTCCGCATTCCTGGGGGAGTGTTGATCACCCCGAGCTCGCTGTCCTATGAGCAGATGCAGCCTGCGGATCTGGTGGCCCTTGATCTGCAGGGACGGCCCCTGCAGGACAACGGCCGCCGCCCGTCCTCGGAATGGCGTCTGCACGTGGATGTGCTGGCTGCCCGCGCCGATGTGCAAGTGGTCCTCCACTGCCATCCCATCCATGGCACGGCCCTCGCCTGCCACGACCGCGGCATTCCGCCCTTTCACTACATGACGGCCGTTGCGGGGGGTGATGACATTCGCTGTGCGCCCTACGCCACCTTCGGAACAAGGGAGCTGTCGGCGTTGGCGGTGGAAGCCCTGGAGGAGCGTCAGGCCTGTCTGCTGGCACGCCATGGTTTGGTGAGTCTGGGGACGACCCTTGACCAAGCGCTTCGCCTCGCTGTGGAGGTGGAGACGCTGGCACGCATGTATCTGCAGGCGCTGCAGCTGGGGGAGCCACCCCTGCTCAGCCCTGAGCAGATGCACGCCGTGCATGCCCAGTTCCATGGACTGCATTACGGCCAGCCTGATCAGAGCCCCAGGTGATGGCGGAAAAAGGCTTCGGTGGCCTCCAGTACGGCCACCTGAACCGCGCTGTCGCGGAAGCCATGGCCTTCGTCCGGGAAGGTGCACACCTCCACGGGCACCCCATTGCTGCGCAGAGCTGAGGCCATCCGTTCGGTCTGCTCTGGCAGCACCACCTGATCTTTGAGGCCTTGGAAAAAGATGACCGGACAGCGGATCCGTTCGGCATGCTGCAGGGGGGAGCGACGTTCGTAGCGCTGCTGAGCTTGAGGCCATGGGCCCACCAGGCCATCCAGGTAACGGGCTTCAAATCGATGGGTGTCGGAGGCCATGGTCTTCAGATCGCTGACGGCATAGCGGCATGCGCCGGCGCGGAAGATGTCCGTGAAACAGAGGCAGGCCAGGGTGGTGAAGCCGCCGGCACTGCCGCCTTCCATGGCGATCTGATCGGGGTTGGCTTTGCCACGGGCGATCAGGGCCTTGGCGGCAGCGGCGCAGTCCTCGACATCCACCGCGCCCCAGCCTCCCTGCAAGCGATCTCGGTACGCACGTCCGAAGCCGGTGGATCCGCCGTAATTCACATCCACGACGCCCCAGCCCCGGGAGGTCCAGAACTGGATACCGAGATTGAGGCCTGTGCGTGCCATTGCCGTTGGGCCGCTGTGGCCCTTCACGAGGAGGGGAGCGGGGGAGGTCTGACCCGTCATCGGCGGGTAATACCAGGCATGGGTGCGTTGGCCACCAGCGCCCTCAAACCAGAGGGCCTCTGCATGGCTGATCTGCGCTGCGGGAAAAACCGCAGGGCTGGCTTGTGTGTGGCTCCATTCGCCGCTGGCGAGGTCGAGCTCCAGCAGACCCATGCCGGCACCGCCATGGCTGGCGATGGCAACCGCCCGTCCGTCTCGAGCCCGAAGGCCTGCCAGGTCGTCGAAGGGCTGCTCAACCATGGTCACCGTTCCATCGGTACCAAGACGGTCCAGGTGCCAGCGGCCCTGCTCGCAGACCGCTGCCAGCACCGCGTTCCCCTCCCATGCGGTGGTGCTCATGCCGTAGATCCATTGCGGCATCGCTGTTTCAGCCTGAAGAGGCCAGGGGCGTTCCCACGAGACCGACTCTGCCTCTGGTCGGCAGTGGATCAGATTCCACCAACCGCTGCTGTCTTCTGCCACCAGCAGGCGACCGTCGGGCAGCCACTGGGGCTGAAAGACGGAAATCGGCTTGGTTGCGTCCGGTGTGCTGCCTGCCAGTGGCCTTGGCTGCTCCACTCGGCCGTCATCGCTGAGGGGTGTCCACCAGAGGGTGCTGCAATCCCAGGGCATGGCTGGTTGTTCCCACTCCACCCAGGCCAGGTTGTTGCCGTCGGCACTCAAGGCCATATAGCCCGCGAAATCCTTGGGCTGATGCAGCACTTCCGGTGTCTGGTCGTCGCCATCGATGGCGACGCTTACCAGCCAGTCCTGGCCGTCGGCCTCCATCACGCCCAGCCAGCGCTGACGTGTGGCGTCAATCAGTCCGTCGGCCAAGGGGGCGCCGGGTTGGGTCAGGCGCCTCGCGGGGGCCAGCGCTTGCAGTGCGTCGTGACCGGACTCGTGTTGATCCAGTCCGACCCAGCGCTGGCTCCAGAGGCAGCCATCGCTGTCATTGATCCAGGCGAGCAGCAGCTCGTCACCGTCGCGATGACAGGCGAGCACGCCACCGCCGTAATCGTGCACACGACTGCGAAGGTTGTAGGGCGCTGGTGTCAGCTCCTGGGGGGATGAGGTCTGGGTGCGCCAGGGTCGGATCAGCGCTGTGGTGCGTCCCTTTTCCCTGGGGCGTTGCTCCAGCCAGATCACCCAGTCCCCAAGCAGTTGGGGGTCCCGCAGCACCGGACTGCGGCCCAGGGCGATGTCGGCAGCCAGCGGGGCGGTCTGCTCCGGAACGGGTGGGGTGGGCACGGTTCTGGTGTGTTGGGTTGGCGGCGGTGGATGTCGTGGCCTTGACGACGAGCTGACATCGCGAGGTCTGCCTAAAATGACTCATCATTCCGTGTGGAACAGACCTTGGCTCGCAGCTTCGCTCAACTGGCACGGTCGGCTGAGAGGAGCAGCTCGTCGGTGGTGGTGGCGAAGGAGGCACTCGACGTTTCGCCGTTCGAGATTCATCAGCTGGGTGATGACGTGCTGCGTCAGGAGGCGAAGCGGATCAGCAAGGTTGATGAATCGGTGCGGGAGCTAGCCCGCGACATGCTGCGCAGCATGTACACCGCTAAAGGCATCGGGCTGGCCGCACCTCAGGTGGGCGTGCACAAGCAGCTCCTGGTGATCGACCTTGATCTCGAGACCCCCACCTCTCCACCCTTGGTGCTGATCAATCCCGAGATCACCTCAGCCAGCGCCACGGTGGACACCTATGAAGAGGGCTGCCTCAGTATTCCTGGTGTGTATCTCGATGTGGTGCGTCCCTCCGCGATTCAGCTGAGCTATCGCGATGAAATGGGGCGACCGCGCACCATGAAGGCCGATGGATTGATGGCCCGTTGCATCCAGCATGAGATGGACCATCTCAAAGGCGTGCTGTTCGTTGATCGGGTCACGGATGCTGGTGGTCTCAACAAAGAACTGAAGGATCACGGCTTTCAAGCCGATGATGTGCGTTCTCTCGTCTGATCCTCAGCTCCCGATCTCATGCCGATGAAACCCCTGGCTGGACTGTTCCTGGCCCTCGCCTGTGTGCTGGGCATTGCTGCGACGGGTTCGGTGTTTGAGCTGGCCTACGGCAATCCTGAACTCGGGGTCGCTCCCACCTCGTGGATCCTCGGCCTCAGTGCCCCCGGCACGGTTGGGTCACTTCTTGTCGCGATTCGGCTCAACAAACCGGCCTGAACCCCCCTGACGGTCGGCGCTGCGACTTATACGATCCGCCCAAGAAGTCTCCCTCCTGATGGTTCGCCCTTTCCCCGTCACCCTGGCTTTCACAGTGGCCGGGGCCACGTTGGCGTCGGGGCTGCATCGCCCAGTAGAGGCCCAGGGCTCACTGTTCACGGCCGTGCCTGTGGAGCAGACCAATTTCATCCTGGTGGCTGCTCCGATCGGGAATGGTGAGTCATCGCAGCTCAACATCTATGAGCAGCGCACCAGCAAACGCCCCTGTTTTGCGGTGGCCGGCGGCGCACCAGCGGTCGTGGATCCGCTGCTGGCCAGTTTTGATTTCACGGGCATCTGCAACCGTTACATCGATGGCAATGGGTATTCCCTGCGCATTGGTGGTGATGACTTCGGAACGCGCTACCGCCTGTCGGTGGTGAAAACCAATCGTGATGTGGAGCTGCTGGCGATTCCGACCCGGGATCCCTCTCGCCCCACCATGGTGGTGGCCCGTGCCGGTGGTTCGGGGGCTGGCTTCCTGCGGTTGACGCTCGAGCCTGGTTGGAGCCTGATGCGTCGTCACTACGGCACCCGGTCATTGGGCCATCTCTACGTCTTCCGAGACACCTGGCCCGGCAGCGAGCCCGAGGCTATGCCGGAGCCCGCGCCGGAGTCTGTTCGGCAAGACGGGGAGGTTGATGGGGAGACTGAGATCGACGGGCGCAGTTGAGGGGGGGGTCGGTTGCTACATTGACGGGCTGGAATCCACGCTTGTTGCATGACTCAGGTCACGGTCGGAGAAAACGAAGGCATCGAATCAGCGCTGCGTCGCTTCAAGCGTCAGGTGTCGAAAGCTGGGATCTTTGCCGACCTCAAGCGTCTGCGTCATCACGAGACTCCGATCGAGAAGTACAAGCGCAAAGCACAGCAGCGTCGCCGTCGTCGCTGATTGGTTCAGAGTCGATTCCTCACTGAGGAATCGGTAGTTCCACTGGTTGGCTCGCTGGTTGTCTCTGATCAGACTGATCAGAGACGCCCGGTGCCTGCCGTGATGGATCTGAAGCTCAAGGGAATTCGCCAATGGGTCGGTGAGACGTTGTCTCATGCCATTGGCAACCCACGGGAAGAGAAGATGCACCTTCCACCACCGATCGGTGAGCAGCCTTTCCGTGATACACCTGAGCGGGCGAAGTAAGTCGACGCTGCGGTGATGCGTTGCCTTCATCACCTAATCGGTGTTGGAGGCATCAAAGCTGCGGAAGCAGAGTGCTTCGGCCAGATCCCCTTCGGTGATGCTGGCTCGATCGCGTAGATCGGCCAGGGTTCTCGCCACGCGAAGCACACGAACCCCGCTGCGGGCGGTCAGTTGCCGCTGCCTTACGGCCCTCTCCCATCGTGCGAGCACAGCGCTGTCACCACCCACGCTCTCTCCCAGGGCACGACCGCTGAGCTCTGCGTTGAGGCATCCATTGGGATTCCTGGCCCCCATACGCTGCCGGGCCAGAGCAATCTGATCCGGTGTTGGCGCGTCGTCACAGGGCTGCATCCTCGGGTTGCTGCTCACACTGGAGCGGATGTCGCTGCTGCTCAGGCGCTCAAGACGCAGTTGCAGGTCGAGGCGATCGAGAAGGGGGCCTGAGAGTCGTGCCCAGTACCGCTGCCGCTGCAGGGCTGTGCAGCGGCAGGCGCGGTCGGCATCGCCATGCCATCCACACGGGCAGGGATTGGTGGCAGCTACCAAGGTGACGCGGCATGGGAAGTGGCACTTCATGCGGGCCCGACTGAGCAGCAGCACCCCTTCCTCAAGGGGTTGACGGAGTTGATCCAAGACACGTCTGGGAAATTCCGCTAGCTCGTCGAGAAAGAGCACGCCGCCATGGGCGAGGCTGAGCTCTCCAGGGCGGAGCTTGATGCCGCCACCCAGCAGTGCCGTCACCGAGCAGCTGTGGTGTGGGGCGCGGAACGGTCGCTGCCGCACCAGGCCCTCGTCGGCTGCCAGCACGCCGGCAACCGAGTGCACACGACTCACCTCCAGGGATTCCTGCCGGCTCAGTGGTGGCAGCAGCCTGGGCAGTTGCCGGGCCAGCAGGGTTTTGCCGCAGCCTGGTGGGCCCACCATCAGCAGATGATGACCACCGGCCGCTGCCAGGGCCAAGGCGGTTCTGGCCACAGGCTGGCCAACGATGACGTCTTCCGGAGTGTCGTCGGGAGTCCTGCTCGTGACGCTGGGGTGGCTGGGCTGTCGGTCTGTGGCCGTGTCGGGTCCCTGTTTCAGGAGTGCCACCAGCTGCTGAAGGGAACTGGCGCTCAGTACCGTCAATTTGGGGACCAGGGCCGCTTCCTGGGCATTGCTGTCTGGAACCACGAGCGCTCGTGCTCCCCTTGCAGCGGCAAGACAGGCCACGGCAAGAATGCCTCGGCACGGCCGCAGGCTCCCATCCAGCCCCAGCTCACCTGCACACCAGAGGTCCTTCAGCAGGGGAGCATCCAGTTGGCCGCTTGCGGCCAGGAGCGCCAGGGCGATCGGTAGGTCAAAGGCGGGACCTTCCTTGCGTCGGTCTGCAGGTGCCAGATTGACCACGACTCGCACCAACGGGCCGCGAAAGCCGCTGTTGCGCAGGGCTGCCCGCACCCGTTCCCGGGACTCCTGGATGGCGGTATCCGGCAAACCCACCAACTGGAGACCAGGCAGGCCAGGGGCCAGATCGACTTCAACCGTGACCGGACAGGCGTCGAGGCCGAGCAGGGATGCGCTTTGGCAACGTGCCAGCATTGTTGTGAGGTGATGCATCGATCTGATGCCCCACCTGTCTCAGCAACTGTTCCAATCACTGACTCGAGCAGGCTTTCGCCATGGCGGGTGACACGATTTTTGGGCGCATCCTGCGGGGAGATATCCCCTGCGATGAGGTGTACAGCGATGACCGCTGTCTTGCCTTCCGTGATGTGGCACCACAGGCGCCTGTGCACGTGCTGGTGATTCCGCGCAAGCCAATCGAAAGTCTGCGGGAGGCGGAGGCCAGTGATGAAGCCCTGCTGGGTCACCTGCTTCTGGTGGCGGCCAAGGTGGCCCAGCAGGAGGGATTGACCGATTGGCGCACTGTGATCAATACCGGTGCTGAGGCTGGTCAGACCGTCTTCCACCTCCACGTTCATGTGATCGGTGGCAGGTCCCTGGCCTGGCCACCCGGTTAGGGGCTGGTTGGACAGAATGGGGGCATGACCACCACCCCCATCGCAGCGGCCTCCGGATTGGCGATCCAGCTGCGGAAGATCCGCAAACTTGCGCAGCCGTTCTTTCTGCCCCTCGACCAGGCAACCGGCTGGCAGTTCTCCGGACTGCTGCTGGCGTTGCTGTTCTGTGTCGGCGGCCTTGTGCTCTTTGCCCTGACGGGGCTGACCAACCTCTCGGAAAGCCTGCTCCCCGAGCTCACCGACAAGTATTTCGGAGGTGTCGCCTCCACGATCGATGGGATCTGGGGTGGCTGGTGGGGCGATGCCTTCTCAGGCCTTTTTCTCGTCGGGGCGGTGTCATTCCTGCTGATGCGTCAGCAGCTGCGCAACAGGCGCTGGCTGCACTGGCTGATGCTCGGCGTGATTGTGCTGATGCTGCTCACAGTGAATGGCATCAATGCAGGAATCGGCTTCATCGCCAGGGATCTGAACAATGCCCTGGTCGCCAGGCAGGAGGATGGCTTCTACAGGATTCTGATCATTTACGCCTGTTGCTTCGTGGTGGCCCTGCCCATCCGCGTCACCCAGTTGTTCGTGACGGCGAAGCTGGGAATCATCTGGCGTGACTGGTTGTCGCGCAGCCTGATTGGCGACTACATGCGCAACCGTGCGTATTACGTTCTCAATCCCAATGATGAACAGGCAACCGATGTTGACAACCCTGATCAGCGCATCACAGACGACACGCGTGCGTTCACGGCTCAGAGTCTGGGATTCACGCTTGGGATCTTTGATGCCTTGCTCACCTTTTCCCTCAATATCCTGATTCTCTGGAGCATTAGTACAAAGCTGACGTTCTCCTTGTTCGGATATGCGGCGTTTGCCACCTCGGTGCTGGTGCTGGCTGGGCGTCGCCTGGTGCGAATCAATTTTGATCAGCTTCGCTATGAGGCTGATTTCCGCTTCGGTCTGGTGCACATCAGAAACAATGCGGAGTCGATCGCTTTTTACAAAGGTGAAGTTCAGGAGTCGGCAGAGACGACGCGTCGGTTGGGTTCGGTCGTCCAGAATTTCAACCTGTTGATCATCTGGCAGGTCATCATTGATGTGATGCGCAGATCGACCAACTATGCAGGCGTTTTTTTCCCTTATGTGATCATGGCTGTCCCGTACTTTGCGGGAGATATTGACTTCGGCAGTTTCACGCAGGCAATGTTTGCTTTCAACATGGTTGAAAGCTCCCTCTTCTTTGTTGTCAATCAGATTGAGGAGCTTGCCAAGTTCACCGCAGGAATCAGCCGTCTGGAGGGCTTCCAGAGCAAGGTGGAGCAGGTGGGCAGGGAGGTGATCCCGGAAGCTCAAACGTCTGCTGACGCCATTGTCGTGCGCCACACCGATCTGACGCCACCTGGGTCAGACACGCCGATTCTGCGGGATCTGAGCCTCACCATCGGTGAGTCAGAGCGCCTGTTGGTGGTCGGCCCCTCAGGCTGCGGCAAGACCTCGTTGCTGCGGATGATCAGTGGTCTCTGGCCTCCGACCAGAGGCGAGATTGAGCGTCCGGAGACAGGCGATCTGTTGTTCATCCCCCAGAAGCCCTACATGCTCCTGGGCTCCCTGCGGGAACAACTCTGCTATCCAGCCGAGGAAAGTCGTTACAGCGACGACCAGCTCCGCCACGTTCTGGAGGAGGTCAACCTCGGTGCCTTGTTGAGTCGTTATCCCGATCTGGATGTGAAGCAGGACTGGCCGAGAATCCTTTCACTCGGTGAGCAGCAGCGACTGGCCTTCGGCCGTCTTCTGCTCAACGCTCCGCGTTTCGTCGTGCTTGATGAAGCGACCAGCGCCCTGGATGTGGCCACGGAGGATCGTCTCTACAAGCTCCTGAAGGCGCGGGATGTCTCGGTGATCAGCATCGGCCACCGGCCAACGCTGAAGGCCTATCACGACAGTGTTCTGGCCCTGGATGGTCAGGGTGGCTGGCAGCTGTTGCCGGCCGCGAGCTATGACTTTGGGCATTCCTGACCTCGCCGCATGACCTCCAGCAGTGCTGACGCGACTCCCAAGGAGTCGTCGACCCGGTCAGTTCCGCCAACGAGTGCCACCACCTCCGATGTCCCTGCGTTTGGCTGGAGTGGCTACGCCGAAAGGGTGAATGGCCGTTTCGCCATGGTGGGGTTCATGGCCGTGCTGGTGGTGGAGGCCCTTTGTCATGACACCTTTCTGCATTGGGCGGGCCTGATCCCCTGAACGGCACGGCGATCCGCGGTTGCCCTCAGGGCAGTCGAATGATGTCGACCTCCCATCGTCCGCCTCGGCTCACCTGGACCGCCAGCGTGCGTCCGTCTCCATTCAGGCTCACATGCCGGGGCACCCCTGCTGGATTGATATCGAGTCGTTGAACAGCGGCGATGCTGCGTCGATAAAGCACCAGTTCCGTGCGGCCATCCCTCTGCCGCACCACAGCCAGCCGTTCGCCGTCGCTGCTGAGGCTGATGCTCACGGGTTGAGCATCAGCACGGTTGAGCCCCGGCGTGGCAACGGGGTTGCCGCTGCGCAGGTCAATCAGTTCAATGCGTTCCCTGCCGTTCCGGCTGGCGAGGGTCGCCAGCCAGCCCTGGACGAGGCTGGGGTCGCGCCGGGCTTCACTGCTGCGCTCCAGGGCCTTGTTGAGGGAATGCAGGGGGCGCACCTCATCGCCGGCGCAGCTCGAGAGCAGAGCACAAGCGATCGCGATGCCTGCGTGGGCCCAGCGGGGCTGGATCATGGCGTTGGCTCGTCGCTGCTGAGCCGCAGCCCACCAGGCCGATCGGCCTCGAGCACCCCGCTCAGATCCAGGAGCTCCACCCGCCAGCGACCGCGATCGGACACCTGCAGCGCCAGCCGTTGGGCGTCGGGGCTGAGGCTGAGGCGCACGGGATCATGGTTGCCCGGTGAGCGAAGCGGATGGGCACTCCCGGTGAGCCGATCTTCAATCACTGCCATGCGGCGATTGCCTCGCTGGGTGATGACCGCGAGGTAGCGACCGTTCCAGCTCAGGGACGGTGAGCTGTGGGGTTGATGGCGATTGAGGTGACGGGTGGGCAAGGGCTGACCGGTGCGCAGGTCGCGTAACTGCACCGTGGGACGCCCCCGCTGCTCAACAAGCACCGCCAGAATGTTGCCACTGCCACTAATGGCTGGTTCCTGTTGCTGACGGTCGGTGACGCCGCCGGGAGCGCGTCGTGCGTCGGGGCCGCATCCCATCAGCAGCAGGCATGTTGCGGCCACCCATGCAGACCGACGTATCAGGCGCAACATCCTGGGCAGGAGCGCCTTCACGGTTCAGTCCACCTGCGGTCAGTCGTCAAAGCGCGAGCTGTTGTCACGTGGGCGGGAGCTTCGCGGTGCTGGCCGGTTGGCCTCCCCCCTGCTGGAACTGGGGCGGCTCGATGCCGCGCGCGATGGACTGCTGGGGTCGCTCCCCCCACGCGGGGCAGACGTGCTCTGGGGCCTGGAGCCGCGGGAGGATGGGCTGAAGGCTGCATCTTCCGGGGCCTTGCGCATAGGTGTCCCCTGGGGAACCCCTGCAGGAGTGGGGCTGCTGCCGCCGGGAACAGCACGGCCGGAGGATGGAGACGGGCCACGATCCCGAGGGCTTCTCTCCTCAGTAGCTGCTCCTGGGGAACGCGCCGCACTGGGACGGCTGCCACGGCGTTGATCCTGGCGTTCATTGCGCCGGGAGCCGAAATCGGAGCGGCGATCAGAGGGATCGTCGCTGCGGCCGAAGCGGGCCATGCGACGTTCCCGTTCGCTGGTGTCGTTCCAGCTGTCGGCGGCATCGCCCTGGCCGCGGCGACGGCTGGCGGCCTGCTCGGGGATCGCAGCCTTGGAGGTGCGGCGTGGGCGGTAGAAGTCGCGCTCACCACCATCGCCGTAATCGTCATCGGTTCCGCCTTGGAAGCGACGACGCAGGGGCTGCGGTTCGGGTTCGTCGAATCGGTCGTAGGGGGCCTCCCATCCACCGTTCAGGCCACCCGCAGGGCCTCGGGCAGGAATGGACTCCTCGTCGAAGTAGGCAGAGCGTCTCGCCTGTTCGGTCGACACGCCCCGCAGTCTCACGCTTTCGTAGGCGAAAAACACCGTGGTGCTGGCGAGAAGAAACTGACCGAACTGCAGGATCGGGTCGAGGCGCCAGCCCTGAAAGAAAAGAATGCCGCCGCAGAGAAGGCCGATGGCAGCGAAAAACACGTCGTAATCACGTGCCAACGCAGGTTTGAAGCTGCGCATGAAGTAGAGAAGAGCTCCGCCAACGGCCAGCACGATGCCAACGATGCTGGCCCAATTCAGACTGGCATTAACCACAGATGCGGGCCCCCTGGCTACGGCGTTGGGCTACGACGATGCAGCCCTTTCACGTCAGTTTACGGAGTGCGCCAGTGGCTCAGAGCTTGCGGTCGACCTGGTCGGTCTGGCTCAGCAGGAACAGGCCGATGCTGGCAGGGATGACCACGATCACGGCACCCCACACGAGGCTGCTCAGAAAGTTGGCGAGGGAGGGGGTCATAGCGCGGAAGCGACGGCCTGAATTGGAGGATCTTAAGGAGTGTCGGTCTCTTTCTACGATGCACCTTCGGATGCTTTGAGCTTTGTGACGCCAACTCTGGTTGCGATCCTGCCGCTGGTGCACCTGGTGCTGGGCCTGCTGCTGGCGCTTTGGACCCTCAGTTTCCTGGTCCGGATCGTGCTCACCTGGTATCCCCAGGTGGACCTGAAGACCGGGTTGTGGCCTCTGGTGGCGGTCCCAACGGACCCGTTTCTCGCGGCGAGTCGACGCCTGATTGCGCCGATTGGGGGAGTGGATGTCACACCGGTGATCTGGGTCGGCCTGGTGAGCCTGGTGCGCGAACTGCTTGTGGGGCAACAAGGCCTGGTGTCCCAGATGCTGATGCGCACGTCCGGGCTGGCTTAGTCAGCCAACTTGATGCATGCCTCAGAGCATGTCCTGCTCAACAAACTTGGTGTGCACATCGCCGTTCTGGAATTCAGGACGGTCGAGCAGGCGCAGGTGGAACTCCACGGTGGTGGGAATGCCCGTGACGGCGCACTCGTTCAAGGCGCGGCGCATGCGCTTCAGAGCCAGTTCCCGGTCGGGGGCCCAGATAATCAGCTTGCCGATCAAGGAGTCGTAGAAGGGCGGGATGTCATAGCCGGTGTACACATGGCTGTCGACGCGTACCCCTGGCCCTCCAGGCGGCAGCCAGCCGGTGATTTTTCCGGGGGCGGGGCGGAAATTGTGGGCAGCATCTTCGGCGTTGATCCGGCATTCGATGGCATGGCCTCTGAGATGGATCTCGTCTTGGCTGACGCTGATCGGCTCTCCGCCGGCAATGCGCAGTTGCTCCGCAATCAGATCGATTCCCGTCACCATTTCGGTGACGGGATGCTCCACCTGGATGCGGGTGTTCATCTCCATGAAATAGAAGCCGCCGCTGCGATCGAGCAGGAACTCAACGGTGCCCGCTCCTTCGTATTCAATGCTCCGCGCCGCCGCGACCGCGGCTTCGCCCATCCGGCGGCGAAGCTCAGGATCAAGGGCGGGGCTGGGTGCTTCTTCGAGAAGTTTCTGGTGACGTCGCTGAATGGAGCAGTCGCGCTCCCCGAGGTGGACGACATTGCCGTGGCGGTCGGCCAGCACTTGCACTTCGACGTGCCGAGGCCTGTCGATGAATTTCTCCATGTAGAGGCCAGGGTTGCCGAAGGCGGCGTCGGCTTCGCCCTGGGCGGCCTTGAACAGAGTGGTGAGTTGCTCGGGGCCGGGGACGAGTCGCATGCCTCGACCACCGCCGCCAGCCGTGGCCTTGATCATCACCGGGTAGCCCATCCGGTCGGCCAGGGTGGCGGCTTCCTCAGGGTTGGAGAGCAATCCCTCACTGCCCGGCACCGTGGGAACGCCCACCCGCTGCATGGTGCTCTTGGCGGTTGCCTTGTCTCCCATCGAGCGAATGGCGTGGGGAGACGGTCCCACGAAGGTGATGCCGTGGTCGCGGCACATTTCCGCGAACCGCGCGTTTTCGGCAAGGAAGCCGTAGCCGGGATGGATGGCATCAACCCCGCGAGACGTCGCTGCAGCGAGGATGTTCGGGATATTGAGATAGCTCTTGCTGCTGGCAGATTCGCCCACGCAGACCGCCTCGTCGGCCAGTTGCACGTGGAGGGCATTGCGATCAACGGTGCTGTACACAGCAACCGTGGCGATGCCTAACTCCCTGCAACTCCGAATGATGCGGAGAGCAATTTCGCCGCGGTTGGCGATCAGCACCTTGCCGATGGGCATCCCGCACGTTCCACATCAAGGGCGGATCGTATCAGCGCTCACGTTTCAAGGCCGAAATCAAGGCCTTGATCAGCGCTGATCCACGTCGCAGGGATGTCATGGACCATCGCCCGGTATGATCCTTCCTCGACGAGACTCGAGGGGTCACGTCAGCCACGCGGATGTGGTGGAATTGGTAGACACGCACGTTTGAGGGGCGTGTGACTTCGGTCTTGCGAGTTCAAGTCTCGCCATCCGCATTGTTGAAACGGGCTCAGGCGTTTGGCTGGGCCCTATTTTTTTGGACGATCGGTCCTTGGTCAGATGCCCCTGGAAACCACCAGTTCTGACGGTGTGGCATCCGCTCCAACCCTCTCGATCGTGTTTGTCTCGAACGGGCCTGGAGAGCTGAGCACATGGGTCCGCCCTCTGGCCGAACAGTTGCATCGCAGCCTTCAGTTGCGGCCGCGGGCGGCGCAGTCCTTGGTCAGCCTCCAGCTGGTGTTGGTGCCTTGTCCCAATGCCACAGGCCATGAAGCCGAGGCCGCTGGCCGCTGGGGGGTGTTTGACCGCATCACCCCCGCCCGACGGTTCTGGTCTTTGCTGCTGAACCCACGTCGGGCTGGAGTCTGGGCCCCTCAGGGGGTTGTGGTGTTCCTGGGTGGGGATCAATTTTGGAGCGTGTTGCTGTCGGCCCGCCTGGGCTATCGCCATCTCACCTATGCGGAGTGGGTGGCCCGCTGGCCGCGCTGGAACGATCGCCTGGCGGCGATGGCGCCAGCGGTGCGCGATCAACTGCCCAGGCGGTTTCGTCATCGCTGTGTCGTTGTCGGGGATCTGATGGCGGATCTGTCCAGCCATGCACGCAAACAGGCCCCGTTGCCAGAGGGGGAATGGGTGGCGCTGCTGCCCGGTTCGAAGGCCGCCAAATTGTCTGTAGGGATGCCGTTTCTGCTGGAAACAGCCGATCGACTGGCGCAACAGCGTCCGGACTGTCGTTTCCTGCTGCCCGTCGCTCCCACCACCTCCGTCGCGGATCTGGAGCGTTTTGCGGGGGCATCCAATCCGATTGCGGCTTCGTATCACTCGGGCATCGCCTCCATCCAGGCACCGAACGCTGCAACGCCCTGGCGTCGCTTGATCACCGCGGCCGGCACCGAAATTCACCTTCAGGAAGATCCGCCGGCCCATGGCCCTTTAAGCCAGTGCACGCTGGCGCTCACCACGGTGGGGGCCAACACTGCTGAGCTGGGGGCGCTTGGCGTGCCGATGATCGTGATCGTGCCCACGCAGCACCTCGGGGTGATGCAGGCCTGGGATGGTTGGTTGGGGGTGTTGGCACGGCTGCCGGGGTTGCGTTGGTGCATCGGCACGTTGCTCAGTGCATGGCGCCTGCGTCATCACGGTTTTCTGGCCTGGCCCAATATTTCCGCTGGGCGTGTTGTCGTGCCGGAACGGGTCGGCGCGATCGAACCCAAAGCGATCGCGGCTGAGGCTGCCGACTGGCTCGCCTCGCCGGAACGCTTGAAGGGTCAGCAAGAGGATTTGCGGAGCCTCAGGGGGCAACCGGGCGCTGTGGCAGCCCTGGCTGATGAGGTGCGGTCGCTGCTGCCAAAGGCTCTTGCCGACTAGCTTGAGCTCCCTTTCAGACGCCCGTATGTCCGCCAGTTCCGGCCCTCAGTCCGATCCCACGACCCGGGTGGAGCGCAGTGAAGAGGAGTGGAAAGCGCAGCTGACGCCTGAGCAGTTCCAGGTGGCGCGTCAAGGGGGCACCGAGCGAGCCTTCACCGGCGCTTACTGGGATAACAAAGCGACGGGGATGTATCACTGCGTCTGCTGTGACGCGCCCTTGTTCAGCTCGTCCACCAAGTTCGATTCCGGCACCGGTTGGCCAAGTTTCTGGAATGGCGTGACGCCTGAAGCGATCACCACCAAGACCGATGTCAGCCATGGCATGGTGCGCACGGAAATCAACTGTGCCAGCTGCGATGCCCACCTTGGTCACGTCTTCACGGATGGGCCCGCACCCACGGGACAGCGCTATTGCGTGAACAGTGCCTCCCTGCAGTTCAAGGGGGACAGCTGAGCGGCCCCTGAGCCTGTCACCGCGTTGTCGTTACCAGGGGTCATCCACGTCGTTGTTGCCTGGATGGCCCTGGGAGGGATGAGCTGCCTGGTGCGAAGGGAGATCGCGATCCATGGGCTCGACGTCGAGGGGTGCACCCGGTGGGGGAACGGATCGGCGGGCTGCGGGCCTGGGCCTGGCGTCGAGGCGATCGGGTGAGTCCTGGTAGAACCGTTCCTGTCTGAGGGGCTGATCCGCGTCGTCCCAGCCCATGGGGTCGGCCGTCTGGCGCTCGCCTCTGTACCGGTCGTTGGCGTACGGATCGATCGGCTCAGGCTCCCGTTCGGCGTAGGCCGGAGGCCGAGACAAGGGGGCCTGTGGCTCCAGGGGGTCAGGTTGGTTTCGGCTGGAGGGGCGGTCGTAGCTTTCGCGGTCGCTGTAGCTGTCCTGCTCCGGCAGCTCATCGAGATAGCGACGACGGGTCTGTGATTCGTTCCGTCGTGCGTCGACTTCGACGTATTCGAATTCGTCTTCGGGAGCAAAGGCCGCAGTCTCCGATGCCTGGAGTTGTGGTTGCTCTGCTTCGACCGGCTGGCCGGAGGTGAGCTGGTTTTCCACGGGCACCACATTGACCCGATAGCGCTCCCGTTCCTGTTCTTCCCAGCTGGGCCCTCCCACGCCCAGTTTCTCGAGCACACCGCTGTTGAGTTGCTTGAGTTTGTCTTCGGCGCCCTCGTACACAATGATCCGATCGGGGCCGCTGCTCACGATTTCGTCGACGGGAATCTCCCAGGTGCTCAACACTCCCTCGCCCAGGAGGGGCACACCCAGCGCGCCCATCACCAGGGTGGTGAGTTCCCCGGTTTCGATATCAAAGGAGAAGCCCAGCACCCGCCCCAGCACGCTCCCGGACTCGGTGATGACCTGGCAGTTGATCACCCGGCTGTAGCGCTCGGGGGAAAACGATTCGCTGAGGGAATCGATCGAGTCGACCAGGATCACATCCCCCACCTGACGAATCCTGTCGAGGGGCATCCAGCGTGGAAGCCCCGGCAGAAAGCGGGTGAGGGGGTTGTCGCGCAAGCCCAGGGCCACCACTTCGCGGCCATCGATATCCACAATCACTTCTCCCACCACGCCGAGCCTGCGGCCGGTGTCGCGGGTGATCACCTGGGTGCCCATCAGCTCCGAACGGAGCCACAGCCTGTCGCTGGGCACCGTTGCCAGGGGGTCGTTTGGGGTTGGGGTCGAGGTCAAATTGAGGCCTCAGCCGTGGCATTTCGAACCATTTTGGCGTAAGGCGCTCGCGTTGAGTGTTCAGGCAGGGGCGGCTTCTTCACCATCCATGGTGTAAGGGGGACCGTCTTAAGCGGCATCGGGAAGCCCCACCACCTGGGTGTGGGCGCCCCGGGCCTGGGTGACACCGATAGTGCGTTGCGAGGCTCCGATCATCGGACGCCGGTGGCTGACCACCAGGAACTGCGCATCTTCGGCCTGCCTGGCGATCAAGGCTGCCAGTCGCTCCACGTTGACGCCATCGAGAAAACTGTCGACCTCATCCAGCGCGTAGAAGGGTGAGGGCCGGAAGCGCTGCAGCGCAAACAGGAAACTGAGGGCTGTGAGTGACTTCTCCCCTCCAGACATCGCTGCGAGGCGGCGAACGGATTTGCCCTTGGGGTGAGCCACCAGCGTCAGTCCCCCTTCGAGTGGATCGCTGGTGTTGTCGAGCTGAAGATGCCCATCGCCATCCGAGAGGCTGGCGAAGATCTCGCGGAAATGGCCATCCACGGCCTCGAAGGCCTCCATGAAGGCCTCCTGACGCAGGGTCGCCACCGTTTCGATCCGCAGCAGCAGCTCCTCCCTCTCCTGGCTCAGCACATCCAGGCGCTCGCCCAGGTCTCCGAGCCTCTGCTCGAGCTCTTCCAGTTCCTCGAGCGCCAGCATGTTCACGGGCTCCAGCGCTTCCATCTTGTGCTGGAGCTCCTGCAGGGTCGCTTGCAGGGCCTCAAGGCCTGCATCGCGCACGGCATCGGGGATCGCGGGGCGAGGGTCTGGCAGGGTCTGCGTCAGTTCCTGCAGACGAATGCTGCCGCTGCGAATCTGCTCCGCGACGGCCTCGCGTTCCTCCTGCAGGCGCTCCAACTCCCAACGGGCCTGCTGCAGGCTCTGACGCTGTTCCGCCACGGCGGCTTCTGCTTCATCCCTGGCGCGGCGCTGCTCACCGAACGCGGTCTGCAGCGTTTGTTGTTCCGCTTCGAGGCTGGTGCGACGGGTGGAGAGCTCCTGCTGCTGCTGCTTCCAGGCGCCATGAGCCTCGGTCAGGGCGGCGACCGCTTCCTTGAGGCGACCCTCCTCGGCCTCGAGGACCTGCTGCTGATCGCCGAGGCGCTCGAGGGCCAGTTCCCGCTGGCGCTGCTCCTGCACGAGGGCGTCCTTGCGGCTCCGGGCGGCAAGCAAGGCAGTATCGGCGGCCTCCAGATCGTTCTGGAGCTGTTGCCAGGCTTCCAGGTCTCCCTCCGCCTGGGCATTGCGCTCCTGATGGGTGAGCTCTTGGAACTCCTGTTCCAGGGGGGCCAGTGTGTTCCGCAGCACGTCCAGACGTTGGCGTGTTGTGGTTTCGCCGCTGCGCAGGCTGGTCAGCCGCTGTTGGCGCTGCTGGAAGCGTTCCATCAACGGACCATGGGCGCGACGGGCTGCCGTGCGCTCGGCGTCCAGACCAGCCTGACGCTGTTCGTGTTGGCGCAGTTGCGGCCTGGCTGCTTCCAAGGCGGCCGTCAGTCGCTGTTCCTCCCGGCGGCAGGCCACCAGCGTCTCCCCCAGCTCCAGCAGGCGGCGGCGCAGGGGTTCCGCTTCATCGCTGTCCTGGGCGGTGCCGAAACTGAGGCCGTTGCTGCGCTGAGACAAGCTGCCGCCGGTCATGGCGCCGCTCTTCTCGAGCAGTTCACCCTCGAGGGTGACGGCACGGTGACGTCCCAGCTGCTGGCGCGCCGTGCTGAGATCCGAGAACACCTGGGTGTCTCCGAACACATAGGCGAACACGTCGCCATAAATCGGCTCGTAGCGCACCAGATCAACGGCGCGGCCGATCAGCCCACCGCCGCTGGGTCCATCCGGCCTGCGGCCGCGGGCCATGGCCGCCCCGCCACCACCACCAGGTGCCCGGATCTTGTTGAGGGGAAGAAAGGTGAGTCGACCGGCACGGCGGCTCTTCAGCAACGCGATCGCCTTGGCTGCGATGCGGTCATCGTCGACCACCACCTGGCCGAGCCTGGCCCCAGCCGCCACCTCTAAGGCCAGCCGGTGCTGTTCGGCCACTTCCCCGAGCTGGGCAACGGGGCCGTGGATGCCATCGAGGCCTGCCTCCAGCAACAGGCGCAGGGCACCGGTGCCTCGACTTTCCTGCAGGGCTTCGCGGCGGCTTTCCAGTTTGGCGATGTCGCGTTCGAGCTTGGTCTGCTCCTGCTCCAGCCGCGCCCGGGTGCGTTGCTGCACCGCCACCGATTCCACCAGCTGCTGCACCTGCTCCTTGCCTGCCTGGAGCGCCTGCAGCAGGGTTTGCCATTCGGTTTCCAGCTTGGCCAAGGACTCCTGGACGCGCTGGTCTTCGGAGCCGTCCTGTTGCAGCTCCTGCTCCAGTTCCTGCAGCCGATCTCGGTCTTGCTCAAGGCGGGCCTTGAGCTGCTGCTGTTCCTCCTGCAGGGGGGTGATCTGGCTCTGCAGCTCCAGCCTGCGGGTGCTGCGCTGGCGCTGTTCCTCCATCCAGGTGCCCGAACGACCGGCCACATCCCCCAGGCGCCGGCGCGACACCTCCACTGCCGCTTCGGCCTGCTGGCAGGCCTGTTCGGCGGCGGAGAGGGCGTCGTTCTCCGAGGGTTGCTGCAAGGTCGAGGCGTTGTCCTGCAGCTGCCTGCGTCGGTTGGTGAGGTCGTGGCGCTGACCCTGCAGCTTTTCGCCCTCCTGCTGGTGCTGGTCAGACTGCCGTTTCAGCTCCCGTTCCTGGCTCTCGAGTCCCTTCAGTTCCCCCTGAACCGCCAGCAGCTTGTCTTCGCCCAGGTCTTTGACCTTTTCCTGCAGCTCCTGCAAGCGGGCGGCCGCTGCCGTCAGGGTCGTTTCGCTGGCGCGCAGGGCTTCGCTGTCACGGATCTCCTGTTCCCCCAGACTGCGGTGCCGCTCCTGCAGTTGCTGCAGGGCTCGCTGCGCTCCTTCGTAGGCCAGCACAAGTTCCTGCTGCCTGCCCTCCTGCATCTGGATGCGCAGCGCCTGATAGGTGCGTGCCTTGGCGCAATCCTTCTCAAGCCGGTGGCGAGCGGTGTGCAGCTCCTGCTCCACGATGCGGCAGCGCTCCTGGCGCTCCTGCACGTCATCGAGCTTGCGGCGGGTCTGCTCAATCCGCGTGTCGAACAGGGCCACGCCGGCCAGTTCGTCGATCAGGCCGCGGCGTTCACGGTTGCTCATCGAAACGATGCGGGTGACATCCCCCTGCATCACCACGTTGCTGCCTTCTGGGTCGATGCGCAGGCGGCGCAGTTGGGTCTGCAGCTGCTGGAGGTTGCAGGGCTCGCCGTCGGCGGTGTAGCTGCTGCTGTAGGAGCCACCCGGCATCACCCGCAGTTTGCGGGTCACCGTCCATTCCTTCTGATCGGCCTTGATCCAAGGCCCTTCTTCGGGTGCTTCGAGACCTTCCTCCGCAGCGTCGGGTTCCCAGTCGCTGAGGTCAAACCTCACGCTCACCAGGGTTTCGGCGGCCTTGCCAGCCTTGAGAATGCCGCTGTTGACCAGATCGGGCAGACGATCCGCGCGCATGCCGCGACTGGTGGCCAGGCCCAGGCAGAAGAGAACCCCATCGAGGATGTTGCTCTTGCCGGACCCGTTGGGCCCGGTCACCACGGTGAAACCGGTTTCCAGGGGGATGCTCATCGCCCCCCCGAAGGACTTGAAGTGCTTGAACCCGACCTGATTGATATGAACCAACAGGATCAGGGGGGCTGTCAGCGAACTGAAACTAGCGGACCTTCCGCAAAGCTCAAGGGGTAGGGGCTCCGGGAGGGCCGCTCAGCCGGCAGGAGCCAGCGTTGATGGTCAGGGTGACAGGGCTGGGAAGGCCCAGAGGCTCCATGCCGCTGAGTTGAACGGTCACCGCCTCCGTGGTGGTGGGAGGCAGCTGGCCTGTGTAATGACCACCGATGATGCGTCTGGCCCATCCACGACCACCGGAGACAGCGGCGGCTTCACGGTCCAGCCACACCAGTCGGTGCGCAGGCAGTGGTGTGGCGGTGAGCGGTGGTCCATCCAGCAACGGCAGATGGTCAAGGCGCCAGGTGCGGCAGGCGTCACCGTCTTCCAGCAGAAGATCCAGATGGCATCCCCGGGGATCATCCGGGGCGCCGGTGTGCTCAAGCAGCACGTAGCGCGGCATGGGGGTTTCCGGTCATCGTCACCATCCCTAACCTGCAGGTGGAGACACGTGAACGCATGGAGTCGGCTCCATCCCCTGCGGATGACCACAGCAAGTCCGGGGCGACGACGTCTGCTCCCCCCAGGCCGTCGGTAGCCGAGCAGTTTCGGGAGCATTTCGATGCGTTGCTGCCGGAAATTCAGCGCCGTTGGCCCGATGTGGCGGAACAGACGCTGGAGGCCACACGCGGCAGCCTCGATGAGGCGGTGAAAGTGATCGCGTTGCAGTCGGGACGCGCTGCTGATCTGGTGCACCACCAGCTGGAGGATCTGCTCCAGTCGATTGGTCGCCACAAAGGCGACATCGGTGGCAGCCTTGAACCGTTGGAACAACAGCTTGAGCGGCTGTTGGATGACCTCAACAAAAGCCTGCGTCCAAGGATTGAACGGCCTGTGCGGCAGCGTCCCTTGCTGTCGCTGGCCCTTGCTGCCGGCGTCGGCATGGTGATCGGGTCCCTGCTGGCTGGTGGGAGGCGGACCCGATGACAGATCCATCGAGTGATCAGGGCTATCGGCCAGAAGGGGCCAGGCCGCGGGGGCTCGGTGCGGCCGCCAGGGTGTCGGCCCTGGCCGCCTCGGTGATGGATCTGCACGTGCGCATCGCTCTGCAGGAGGTGGATCGGGAGAAGCGTCGTCTGATCAGTGGCGGGCTGTTTCTCGCCATGGGTGGCACGCTGATGCTGCTGGCCCTGATCGCCGTTGAGGTGGTGCTGGTGATCTGGATGCGCGACGCCTGGGGATGGTCGCTGATGCGGTCCCTGCTGGCGCTGGCGATCGGTGATGTGGTGCTCGCCGGTCTCAGTCTCCGGATCGGCGGTCAGCTGGCCAAGGGGCCATACCTGCCGCAGACGCTCGAGGGGATCAGCAAGACCACTAGGGCTGTGATGGGACGCTGAGTGACCTGCACAGCGGTGCGATCGAGATGCCTTGAACCAACAGATTCAGGATCACGGCGATAAAAATAATTCCCTGCGAATTCTGTGCCAGTTGTGCGGCAGTTTGCGGTTCGAGGCCGGGGTAATTCGCAATCGCTGCTTGCACCGTGAACGACAGTGCCAGAGGGACGGCACCGCGTAAGCCGCACCAGGCGATGATGGCTGATTCGCGGCGATTGAAGGGGGAAGAGTGTTGAAAGCACACGACGCTGAGCGGTCGTGCCACAAGCATCAGTGCCGCTGCCGCTGCGATGCCAGCGGGGATGCACGGCAGAAGGTCGATCGGGTGAATCAGTAGGCCAAATAACAGGAAGATGCTGATTTCTGTCATGGTATTGAACGGCAGTAAAACATCTTGGATGCTTTGATGATTGACCTTCGGATCGTGATAGTGAAGGTTGGCCATGAAGGCTCCGGTGACGTAAACGGAGACGAACCCTGACCCTCCCAGGAAAAAAGAACAGCCGTAGTCGATCAGTGCAATGGACATGGCAACAATCAGGAGTTGCTCTTTGTCTGTGACGAAATGATCGATGGTCAGTTTGGAGATATAGCCGAAGATGATGCCAACGAGAAGTCCAGAGCCAAGTTTCTGCAGCAGCTGGCTTGATGCGGCCAGTGCCAGCGATGGGAAGGAGTCGTTGGCGTTGTTGGAGGCAATGAAAAGGCTCAGGAAAATGCTGAAGATGATCAGCGCTGAGGGGTCGTTGAGCGCTGATTCAAATTCAAGCAGTTGCAGAACTTTCTGTGGAACATCGTTTCGCGCTTTGCGCAGCACGCTGAGGGTTGCGCCGGCATCGGTGGAGCCAAGGCAGGCAGCGATGAGAAAGGCGGCGCCAAGGGGCATGGTTTCCGCGGTGCCCGGCGCCAATGTGGTGCCGGTGGATGAGCTCAGCCAGTAGATCGCGGCACCGAGAACGACCGTGCAGATGGCAACGCCGCCAACGGCCAGCAGTAATCCGTACTCCAGAAATCCACGAATGGATTGCAGATCTGTCTTCAGGCCTGCATAAAACAGAAGTAGTGCCAGGGCAAAGGTATGCAGGTTTTCAACTTCCGCATGGCTGACATCGAGAATGTGGATATTGATGATCAGGCCAAGTCCTAAGACGCCTAAAATGGCTGGAATGCCGATGCGAATCGAGAACTTGTTAACAATCAGTGTGCCGAGAAAAATGATGCCGATAAACAGCAGCTGCGCTTCGATTGGAACGGCATGCAGAGACGAACTCCCTCCAGGCTCAGCGGTACCCAGTGGCATCAGAAGCATGGGGGATGGGCATAGGGTTTCTGCGATGTCCATTCTTGATCACCTGGTTCGACACCGTGTTCCTGCGGGCTTGAACACGGTCTGTGGTCAGTGCACCTGATAGTGGAGCCAGCGGCAATCGATGCCGCCGTTGCTGACGGGGATACGCCTTGATGCTTTCATCCGCAAGGCGCCTGTCACTGCCGCATTGCCGCTCAGCACCCAGGCATCCCAGCCAGAGGCCTTGGTTTTGAAACTGTTTCCCAGTGCTCCGTAGAGATCATCCAGTGCGTCGTCCCGGCCCACGCGCACGCCATAGGGCGGATTGCACACCAACACACCGGGGCCTGAAGGAAGGGTGAGGTCTCGAAAATCACCGCACTGAATGGTGATGCAGTCGCTGAGTCCAGCCGCCTCCACATTGCTGCGCGCCTGGTCGGCAATGTGAGGGTCCTGTTCATTGCCGATGATCGGCGGCAGCAGACGCTGATGCTGTTCGCGTTTGCGCGCCCGCTCCTCCTCCTGTGACCAGAGCTCGGCATCGAAATCGGCCCAGCCTTCGAGGCTGAAGCGGCGTTCAAGCCCCGGGCACAGGTTCCTTGCCTGGCTGGCTGCCTCGATCAGCAGGGTGGCAGAGCCACAGAGGGGGTCCACCAACGGCGTGGTGCCATCCCATCCCGTGAGGCGGATCAGGCCTGCAGCAAGGTTTTCCTTCAAGGGAGCGTCTCCCATGGCAGCGCGATAGCCGCGGCGATGGAGGCTGCCGCCGCAGCCATCGAGGCTGAGCACCGCCCCGCCCCGGCCGAGGTGGAGATGCAGGTGCAGGTCGGGGTCCTCCAGGTCGACCGAGGAGCGCTCACCCCAGAGCTCCCGTTGGCGATCCACGATCGCGTTCTTCACCTGCAGGGCGTTGTAGTGGCTGTGGTTCAGTCCCTGGGCGCTGCCGGTGGCATCGACACGGAAGCTCATCGAAGGGTGCAGCCAGCGCTCCCATTCCATGCTCTCCTGCACGCCGTAATAAAGGGAATCCCTGCCATCACAGGGGAAGCTGGCCAGCTCTCGCAGCAATCGGAAGGGAAGGCGGCATTGCAGATGGAGGCGATACAGACAGGCCATGTCGGCTTCGAAGGCCGCGGCGCGTCGTAATGGCCGCACGGCCTTGGCTCCCAGGGCGATGAGCTCCTCGACTCCTGCGTCCTCCAGCCCCTGGGGCAGCACGGCCACTCCGTGATGCATCGCTCTGCGTTGACGGTTTTCCCTCGCCAAGTGCGTGTGCTCCGGTTCACCACTGCTGTCAGAATGGCAAGGTCCGGTTTCGGCCGGACTAGGTGATCCACACCGGTGTTTCGGACAGCGGTTCGATTCCGCTCAGCTCCATTTCCCCTTTTCTGGGGCTGCAATGGTTTCGACGGGGCATAAGGAGGGTGACTGAAGCCTGCTCGGTAAGAGCAAACCCGTAACAGCGAACAACATCGTTCGTTTCTCCCGTCAAGCAGCCCCTGTTGCTGCCTGACCCAATAAGGGAGATGGGGTGAGGTCAGCCTTATCACCCAATTGACTCATGGGGGCTGGAAGGCCCCTTCAATACTGACAACTCGGCACTTACGTCAACACCAAGAAATAGGGGTGTTGCCAAAACTGTTGCCAACGTTCCTTTCGTCTTCTCGGGCATGGATAAGGCGGAGGCCCTGGCCTACGTCAGCCGCTTGTTTGATGCGGCAGCAGCCGGCGCCGTTCTCTGGGGGGACAAGCTCCTCCTGAAGCGATTCCTTGAGCAGTGCTCGCGCACTGGCTCCCAGGAGACCAAGGACGGCTATCGGCGAGAGCTGCAGCACTTCACCCGCTGGCGTGACCAGAATCACCCACACATGCACCTGAGGGAACTCGATCCCGCGCTGGTGGATGACTGGGTGTCCCGACTGCGGGAACAAGTGAAGGCGGGCGAACTCAAGCCCCGCTCGTTCAACCGGCGGGTCAGCGCGGTGAGCGCCCTCTACCGATGGGCGTCGGAGCCTACGCGAGCAGCTGTGACAGGAGTGCCGCGCAACCCAATCCCCCGAAGAACAGGAATGTCGGCACCAAAGTTGGCCAAACCGCTGGCTGAGTCGGATCTGACATCAGTTCTCGGAGTTATCAGTGCCGCGAAGGTAAAGGGGTCAGCCATCGCAGCGCGGGACTACGTCATGGTCCGCGGTTCCTACCTGCTGGGCTGCCGGGTGTCCGAGCTGTGCCGGCTGCGCTGGGAGGACCTCGAACCGCTGGGTGAAGGCGGCAACGTACGGCTGCTGGGTAAGGGGAGTAAGCCCCGCACCATCCATGTCAGCGCGGCGACGCTGGAGCTGTTCAAGTCGTTGGGCCGCGGCAAACCCGAAGAGTGGCTGTTCCCTTCCAATAGGAGGAATGGCCCATTGACCCGACAGGCGGTGGCCGCTCGCATGGCGATGTGGGGCCGGGAAGCAAACGTCCGGCTCTATCCGCACCGTTGCCGCCATACCCACGCCACTCATGCCATCAGGAGAGGAGTTGATGTCTTCACGCTTCAAGCAACCCTCGGACACAGTTCACTGGCACGACAGGCCATTACGTTGCTGCTGAGCCTGGCGACAGTTTTTCTTTGCGGCTGGGCTAATGGAAGGTTTCATTTCTGACACTTCATTGGTTTAGTAGTGAGTTTCGTAAGCAGAGTTGCGCTAAGTCGTTTTTAATAACGATTGTAATAAAAAAGGGGGACGGTTATTCACCAGCCCCCCTTTTTTTATTACAATCGCAGGGCACCCCCACACTGCCAATTTAGCAATATGCTGCTCTGATTATTGGGTCTCCAGGACTTATATGGCCCTGCTTTGATGGTTGTCTTCGTGCCTGTGACTATCTGCCAGGGTGCGTCCTGGGTCCCGCTGCACGCACGCGGCGGAACATAAGCCTGGGACTACGGGGTGACTAGCCGAGTGACCAATGCCTGGTGTGTCTGAACTATGGCTTTTGAGTGATTTGAGGGGATCCCTGTCCCCGCCAATAGGCAAGAAGCTCCATCGGTGATGGAAAGTTCAGGCACTCCTCCCAGCACTCCATCACAGCAATGTCTCCTTCTGTTAGCCAGGATGCAAACTTTTCAGTTGACATCTTTTTTGCAGCTGTTATCCCCTGAAACTTTTTTGGATCAGCTTGCTTGTAAGGTTTGACAAGTTCACTAAGCCATGTCTTGGTCATCTTCCTTTTCGCTGGAGCGAAAGGAACTGGCATCGCCGATGGCAATGCTTTGAATGATGACGAACGAGATTGACTGCTTTGACGGGCATCTTCCAGGATCCGATTCGTGTTGTCGATGTGTTGACCAGCTCGGCGAGCCATTCGCCTGTCGGTCTCAACCATCCGGTCAATCAGATGATTTAACCCATCAGTGATTGAACTCATACACCTGCCTCAATCTGCTGTATGTCATGGATGTCTTTGGCTGCTTTCCAAGCACGCATGAATGCGTAGCAAGCAGCAAGCAATCGTTTGATAGGGCGTGCTCCTTGGTAGGTGCCTGGTCCTTTTTGATACTCCTCTATACCCTCAACAATCTCATCTCCAGCCTTTTCAAGGCTGGAGAAAACATCCCTGTATTTGGTGAGGATTCCTAGGAGCTGTGCACGTTCTTGATAATCCAGCTTCGCGTCATTGGCGTAGCTGCTGATCTCTTCTTGCAGCTGGTCAATTAGTACGTCTCTCTCCTTGACCTGGCGGATGTACTGGCTTCTGCTTCGGTTAACGGTTATTGCAGCTTTCCGTAGATGGTCGTATTGCTTACGGAGATCAGAGGGCTCTGGCTTGACCGGGAAGACCTTGCCGATGGATGCATAGGGGGGCTTGGGTCACAACGCTCTACTCGTACCGAGTCCCATGATCCCATGCCTGTGGGAGGGTTTTACTGAGATCCGACTGGGCTATGCGCTTTGCGCATGATTAAGCGCATTGCTCCCGTCTCGGATTAGGAATAGAAAAGTCAAGCTGTCGCCTCTGTGTCCGCAGTCCTTCTGTTCATCACCGGAGTTCTAGCCGGCGTGATCGTCGGCTTCATCCTCAGCAAGATGTTTGGTCGTTCCAAACCAGCTGCAAATACTGGAGACCTGGGGCTTTTAGAAGAACGCCTTGGGCAGGCCAATGAAGGTCTGGGGAAGTTCAGTCTTCAGCTTGAAGCACAGAACGCAGAGATCAAAGAACAGCAGCTGCAACTACAGGCAGCCAAAGAGGCCGCGGCAATCAGTCGAACACAGCTTGATGCCGTCATAAGGGAGCGCGATGGACTCAGGTCGTCAGAAGCAAGTACAAAGTCAGCACTGGAACAGACACGGATCCAAAAAGAGGAGCTGAGCGCACAAGCTGCTGAAGCTACTGAAAAACTCAAATCTCATTTGGAGCGCATTGAGGTTCTGAGCCAGGAGCGGGACGAACTCAAATCATCCATAACCACCACGAAGGTGGTGCTGGAGGAAACCCGCCTCCAAAAAGAGGAGCTGAACACCCAAGCGGCGGAAGCTGCCGAGAAACTGAAGTCTCAACAGAACCAGGCACGGACTGAGCTGAATGCCATAACCGAGGAACGTGATGGGCTTAGAGAGGCTCAAAAGCGGTTGAGCGCAGACCTTGAAGAGATCCGTTCAGCCAAGGAGGACCTCAGCAAGAAAGCAGCTGAGGTCTCAGAAATGCTCAGGTCGCAGGAAAGCCAAACCCAGTTCTTGGAGCAAGCAAGAGCAGATCTGCTTACCCAATTCCGTTCTCTTAGCGGGCAGATGCTGGATGGGTCGAGGGAAGCTCTGCTCAAGAGCACCAAAGAGACCGTCAGCGAGCCCTTCTCGAAGCAGATGGAGCAGCTTCGCCAGCAGATGCAGGTGCTTCAGAAGGAATCGGTCGAAAAGCTTGGGGTGCTTGCTCAGACCACCATCGACCTAAAGCAACGCAGCGAGGACGTCCAAGGAGCAGCCCAACAGCTCACCTCAGCCTTGAGGTCTCCAAACGTCAAAGGGCGCTGGGGGGAGGTCAACCTCCGAAGGATCTTGGAGTTCGTGGGGCTGATCAGCTACTGCGACTTTGATGAGCAGGTGCATGTCGGAACAGAGGACGGTGCCTACAGACCTGACTGCGTAATAACCATTCCTGGATCAAGAAGGCTGATCGTCGACTCCAAGGCACCGATTGAGAGCTATCTGGATGCTCTGCAAGCAAACGATGAGGCACAACGCGAAGCAGCACTGAAGGAGCATCTGAGGAAGGTGCGCAGCCACGTTGATCTGCTGAGTAAGAAGGATTACGCCAGCAAGCTCAGTTCCCTGGGTCAGGTCGTGGATGGAGTGGTGCTGTTTATTCCTGTGGAAGGTGCCTTATCGATGGCACTGGAACGCGACCCAGATCTCTTGGAGTACGCCTTCAGTAAGAACATCATCCTGACCTTCCCAACAAGCCTGCTGGCGATCCTGAAGGGTCTGGCGATGTCCATACAGCAGGCTGAGATCGCCACCAATATTGAGGAGATCCAAAACAACGCTGTTGAGCTACACAAGCGATTCTTGACCTTCGTGGACAAGTTCAACACTGTTGGCAGCAACCTGGCTCGACTCAACAAGAGCTACAACGAAGCAGTTGGATCAGCACAAAGCAGGTTGATACCTCAGGGAAGACGATTCTCTGAACTAGCTGGACAAAGCGGAGAGGCAAAACTAAACGATGCTATTGACAGTGTTGTCAGAGAGATTCAGGCTGGCGAGTGAAATGAACATTACAATAAGAAAATAAGTGCAACACTGCTTCAAGGAATTATGGCAAGAGAATAACATCGACCAACGACGCCTCGCCGAGTAGCGTCAACACCTAAGCCAATGAAAAGATGTTTTCCAAATAAAATTGCATAGACTTTTTTGAGATTAAACAATACACTTTATGATTGCCCGAATCAACCGAAGACAATCTGGCTAAATTTGGCCTTGTATTCGGAGCAGAAGGCTTCATACTTTATGCATCGTCTATCGACATTGTCGGCAATCATCTCATAGGCGTTCTTTGTCACAGCAACATGAGTTGGGGGTTGATTCTTGTCAGGCTGCACAATAAGAAGAAGCCAATAATTGTCACCTTTCTCTTTTGCTGCAAATATTTCATTGTCGGTAACCCGGAATTCTGCACCGATGGACTCAATCAGCTTAACTTCAACATATATTTCTCGCTCGCTACCATTTTCAAGGCCAATCAAGTCACATCCACAGTTCCTTTTTGAAACGTCCTTAGCATCAATCCCCAGCGAAGAAAGTATATCAATAGCAAAAACTTCTGCCTTTCTCCAAGATGCCTGGTCATTCGCCGATAGACCTCGAGAATAACCGCCCTCTTTCGAAAAAATCTGATTACTTACATAAACAGCTTCAGCAGTTGATCTTGCCAAAAATGAGGAATCTTGACTCGCCTGTATTGGCTTCTCTTGCATAAGTTCAAGCACTGGATGGTAAATAGGATTGCCATCTCTTTTCATTGACTCTTTCTGTCTTTCTATGAGTTTTGCCGGGAAATGTGAGGGATCAAGTCCTAGCATTAGATGCCAATCAATACAGCCAAGGCCCCCGCAGAATCGTGTGATTGAATCAAAGGCAAATTCATCTACTTGCAGGATTTTACTACTGTTTATTTCGTTTGCTGATTGAATCTCTTTATTAGTGCAGACTATAAGTTTTGCATTTTGAAGATATTCATTTTCAAGCGCCTTGACGTATCTGAGCTCTCTTATGTCGTCGTTAATATATTTTATAATGTTCATCGTGGTCTGTAGCGAAAGGGGCCTCGCCTCTAGTTGATCAAAAAGCATGATAAGGGAAATCTCTGAAGCTCCTATTAACTTAAAAAAAACCATAGTAATCTTGGTTGCTTAATTGCTCATACAAAACCGCTTTTCTGGAATTTAATAAGCAATAGTTCTTGTAATCATCTATGGTCATCCAAGACGGCTTGATGAGAAATGAGGAGTAGTCAATGCCTGCATCCTTTGCCGCATTCTTTATTGAGCTAGCAATAATGGAGGGTGATATGTCTAGAATATCTGCTTTATGGCAGGGAATTATTATTTCAAGAAGTTGAGAATCTTCAGGGCTTAGTTGTTCAATACTCTGCTGATATAGAAGTTCACTGATAAGTTCAATAACATCCGTCATTATTTTTTTCGTGTGCTCATCGGTCGCAATTCTTGTCCTGGATGGATCTGTACTAAAGTCTCCATTGATAATTGCTCCTAGGCCAGTCACGGTAAGCATTGGTAAAAATGCTTGGGCGTATGCTTTGGTTTTGGGAAGTCTTTTTGGTATCCCATCCTCTAGATCCGAAGAGATTGAAATGGATTTGTATTTCCAAATCCTAGCTATCTTGTTTTCGTCGTATGATTTCTTGTTTATCTCACTTTTGAAGTCAATATTTATATCCTGAAATGGCACTTTTCCTTTGAATTCTTGGTCTTGTGCTGCGCTTTTGCTGACCGAAATGCAGCACTCGTTGGCCATGCTAATCGTGATATTTGAAATTGAATTTAGAAATGTAATGGCATTCGATTTGATACCTCTCATGTCCTGTAAGAGTTGATCTGTGTTGACATCATGGAGGACAAAGCAAGTCGTACATGAATGCTCTGCAAGTAAGTTTTTTGCATCTTCCTTGATTTGACTGTTTATGCTTCCCCAGTGAGGAACACGAAGAAGTGGCACATCTGCATCACTGGCAAATAGTTTTTTAGTTTTATTTTTTGAAAAGTAAACCTCAAGATTGCCGCTATAGATTGAAATCTCTTCCGCGACACCCGCCGTAGACTTAAAGCCTATTCCGCGATATCCAATATTTACGCCCCGCTGCTTCGCTGAAAAAGCGCTTCTACATATGGATTCTAAATCACTGCAAGTAAATGGTGTTCCATTGTTCAAGAAAAAAGATTGCTGCCAAGCTTTTTTGCGACAAAGCAGCTCGAGTTGCAATCGTCAGCATTTTGGATTAATTCGTAAAATACTCTTGAGACGTATGTTTCGGATATATATCGCCCAAGACCAGCAATTTCTTCAATGATTTTAGTGTTAGCTTGCGCCTCAAGCTGAATCTCCTGGGCTTTTGATTGAAGAGCAGTTTGACTGTTATCCATTTGCAGGTGCTTGTTATACGGAAAAGAGCGCAAGTCGAAGGTCTCGTGTTGCTCGTGAGTTGGGATTGAGCTGCTGCGAGGCGTCTAGAATAGTTTTAGCCGAAGATTCATGTGAATCAAGGTTAGAATAAATGATTACATGCTCAAATAATTTATGGTGTCGTTCTGTCGGCTTACAATTGGCAATATGTCCAGATTTGGCGGGCCAATCAGATCGCCTTGCTGGTTAGGTGTATTGCCAAGCGTGGGGCACTGATTGCTAACAGTCAGTGCCTGATGCTTTGCGCCAACGGCTTGCAGGGATTCTGCAGAGGGAAGCGTGAACAGGGATCTGACCTGCATTGACAGCACCATTGCTGACACCGCTGATCAGCAAGGCACCCTCACGGAACTGCTTCTCGATCTGATTGTGCTGTTTGCAGGCGCCATGAGAGTCACCCTGCGTGAGCTGACCGTTCAAGTTCAACTAACCGAGTGCGATGCCCCGATCCACCAACAAGCAGATCGCTGATCGGGTCGCAACACTCAAGGCAATGATCCTTAGCGGCAGCAGCAACAGCACCGCCGTCAGGTTTGCGTCAGACGAATGGGGCCTGAGTCAGCGGCAGTGTCACAGGCTCCTAGCTCGTGCATGGGAACAGATCCGTGCTGATGTGCAGCCACTTGATCGCAAGGACTTGGTGGCTTGGGCTGTGCATACGTTGCAGGAGACAGCGGGTGATGCGGCAAGACGTGGGCAGCCTGCTGCGGTTGTCGGTGCCATCAGGGAACTGTCGAATTTGTGTGGCTTGAGCACGGCATCAACGCCACGGGGATGGCGGCGTTGATGATTTCCCGTCAGGGTTTTTCTCTTGCTTGGGCACGCCGGTCTCAGTTTCAGTGGAGTCCGGCCTGAAGGCAATGAGCAAGACAACGGGTAGGCAGTACGGCGATCTGGGTGGAGAGTGTGGTCATCGAGATCGGAGGCGCTGATGACAGCCGACACTCCACCGGAGCAAAGCTGAGAAGCAGACTGACTTTTTGGCCCCTGCTCCAACAGTTTCCACCCACCCGTGAGGCACGGTCTTTTGGCAGGCACTTAGCTGTACGCCACGTCAATCGACACCCCACATCACCGCGCAAAAGGTGACCCGGGGATCCAACGCCACACACTTGGACGTCATGGCCCCAGGGATGCCATAGCCAAGTCGCTTCGACCTTCTTCTTTCAGTTCACTGTTCTTCGGTAAGCAACCACGCTTCACGGATACAGCATCACTGATTAGGTCGATTGCTATGCACAAGCGAGCGAGCTAGGCCGTCTCTCCACCTGGGAGGGGCGGCCTCCCTGTTTGGGCTTGGCAACCCTGGGATCTCGCGGCAAGCCCTGAATTGTTTTCTCAGACTCTCTGAAGGACCTAGGATTTCCGATCTCTCGATAAGGACCCACAGCGGCCTTGACCAACAAACTCATCGTCGGCAGTGAGGAGTGGTGCTCACTGCCAGGGCTTGGATTGCCGGCGATTAAGGCACGCGTCGATTCCGGCGCGGCGACGTCGTCGTTGCATGCCTTCAACATCCGTCCCCTTCCAGAGGGATGGTGAGCTGTGGATCAGTTTTGAGGTGCATCCGCTTCAGAACAACCGCAGTGTGGTGGTGCGCCATGAGGCGCCGGTGCTGCAGCAACGCAGCGTGCGCAACACCAGCGGCATTTCTGAAAACCGCTACGTGATTCGGGAAGAGTTGGTGCTCGGCGAGCAGCGTTGGCCGATTGAACTCACCCTCACCAACCGGGATGCGATGGGCTACCGGATGCTCCTCGGTCGTGAGGCGATGGTGGGGCGTGTGCTTGTGGATCCTGAGGGGAGCCATCAACTGGGCGACGTTGAACCGTCACAGCTGGAAGCGATGTATGCGGCCTTGCGCACCGAACGCACGGGGCTCCGCATTGCACTGTTGGCTTCTGATCCAGATCTCTACAGCAACCGCCGATTGCTGGAGGCGGGTGAGGAGCGTGGTCACCGCATGGAGTTTCTCAGCGTCAAGCAGTGCTACATGCGGCTAGATCCGCAAAACCCCGAGATGCATTACCGGGGCGGCAATGTGCTCGAGCGAATCGATGCGGTGATTCCTCGCATCCGTCCGAGCGTCACTTTCTACGGATGCGCGATCACGCGTCAGTTTGAGTCGATGGGCATTCGTGTTCTTAATGCCGCTGAACCGATCAAACGATCCCGCGACAAACTTCTGGCATCACAGCTGTTTGTTCGTCATGGGCTGAACATGCCGGTCACCGGTTTTGCCAGTTCTCCGCTCGACACCAAAGATCTGATCAAGATGGTGGGCGGTGCACCGTTGATCCTCAAGCTTCTGGAGGGAGCCCAGGGGCGCGGCGTCGTTTTGGCAGAAACCCAGAAGGCTGCAGAAAGTGTGATCAATGCCATGAAGAGCCTGAACGCCAACCTTCTGGTTCAGGAATTCATCAAAGAAGCTGGCGGGAAGGACCTGCGTTGTTTCGTGATTGGCAACAAGGTGGTGTCGGCAATTGAGCGGACAGCTGCTGTGGGCGATTTTCGCTCCAACATTCACCAGGGTGGTTCCGCTCAGGCGGTGCGCATCCGACCTGAGGAGCGCAAGCTGGCTGTTGCAGCGACACGGGCTCTCGGCCTTGATGTGGCCGGTGTGGACATCATCCGCTCGGAGCGTGGGCCCTTGCTTCTGGAGGTTAATTCCAGCCCTGGGCTCGAGGGAATTGAAACGGCGACGGGTAAGGATCTTGCCGGTCAAATGATTCAGGAAGTGGAGCGAAAACTGAGTTGGGTTCGCTCCTGTTATGTGCCTACTTTGGTCGCTTAGTGATATGGCTGTTGAGCGGAAGTTATGGCTCTCCGCTCAATCAAGGTTTTAGTTTCTCCATGTATGTGCTTTGATGCTGGCTCTGCTGGTGTTTGTTATTTGGCTTGATTCTATATCATTGCGTCTATCGCGAAGGTGTTGATTAAATGTATCTACCTCTTAAGAACTGGTGCCGCAGCTTGTTTGCTATCGCATCGCCTCTAGCGCAGAGCTGAGCAGCTAGCCATGGTTATACAGTCCTTGTTGCCGACTGAGTATCTTTGCAGCCTTTGGATTTGAGGGACGAAGGTCTCATGAATAGCCTGACTTAATGCGTGAGCCAGTACTTTGAATTGATGACTTGGCTTCAGCAATGGTGGATTAGTAAACAAAAGGTGGAAGGTAGTCATTCCCATGGAGTTGATTCTCGCGTCGAAGTGATGCGCCAGCTGCTTGGATCTCTTCAACCGAACTGACTCCTGTGAGCTGCATCGCTCGTACCAAATCAGCCTTGAGGATTTCAAACACCCGCCTGAGTCCGCTATCACCTCCAGCACCAATACCAGCTACCATCGCACGGCCAATCCCAACTGCACGAATGCCATAGGTGAGGGCAATAAAAATATCGGTGCCATTGCGAATACCTCCATCCATCAAGAATTCAAGCTTCGAATCCTTCAGCTTCGGCATCTCGTTTTGGAGCATATGTAGTGTTGGTTGAACCCGGTCCATCTGTCGACCACCATGGTTTGACCAGACCACCCCATTGGCGCCGCAATCTTCGGCACGCTGAGCATCCTCAGCGCAATGCACACCTTTGATGATCAGGGGGGCGTCGTTGCCCCAGGCCTGCTTGATCCACTCCAGATCGCTCCAGGTGATTGCTGATTCAGCCAACTGAGTGCCGATATCGGTAAAGGGCATCGGCTTACCTTCAGCATCAATGATGTTGACAAACTCCATCACGCCGTGATCGGAGAAAAAGTCGATCAACCAGTTGAACCTTGGCAGCATTTGTGGAGCAAGCGAGATCATTCGCCGCAGTGATCTCAGTTTTTGCTGCAGAGTCAATCCCTCCCAGGATCGCATTGCCTCCAACGGCTTCATCCGGGCATGCACCAGCCTCTGCCCAGAGACGCTGGTGTCAATGGTCAGGACCAGTGCTGTGAAGCCGGCTTTCTTCGCGCGTTCGATGCCGCGAAGTGCTGTCTCCTTGCCTCCGCAGAGATAGAGCTGGAACCAGCAGGAATTGCTGGAAGCCTGCGCTACCTCCTCCATGAGTGTGCCTGAAAGGGTTGAAAGGCCCATAACGGTGCCGAACTCCCCCGCCACTTTTGCCGCAACTGCTTCCGCTTTCGGATAGAGCGTGCGCAGGCTGCCTACAGGAGTGATGTACCAAGGGAGCTGAATCCTATGATCCAGGACCGTGGTGGAGGTGTCGACTGTCTCAAAGCGCGTAGCTCCCTCAGCATTGACGAAGCTCTGCTGAAAGGCTCGGACATTGGCATGCAGTGTGATTTCTGCATCAGCACCACCTCGGAAGTATTCGGAGACAACAGGCGGCACTCGCCGTTGCATACGGCACCAGATGTCTTCTACTGTCAGGCAATCTTTGAAATCATCTGTAGGCATGGTGTAAGTGCATACAATTTGCCTATTTGATAGCTAATCAACTGGCTTTCGGCTGTGATTCCCGCGCTCCACCCAACTGCCTTTAAGAAAGAATTCACGCAGTTCAGGCCAAGGAGAGCCACACGCGCATGTAATGTGTGAAATAATCGTGAAAAATGATCAAAGTTTTCAGCTGTTGATTACAGAAGAAATGTGATTACTGGCGGAAGAAGGCCTCAGCTAGCCCTCTTGTCATCGTCTGCCAGGCCTCCATGGCGTTGTGCCTGAGCATGTGCCTCATGACGGGCTGCCGACTACCACTCAACTGCTTTGTCTTGGCTTCAACCCACTTGGAATGGGTTGAGGCCAAGGCATTCTGGAATGAAGACCAGCAGCAGGTGCTGCTGGTCTTCATTATCCGCCCTTCCTTCTGCTCCTGTGGGTGTTGCTCTTGAGTTCCATCAGCAGGTCGTCGAATAGATCTGCTGATTGATAAAATCAAGCTAAGATAATATGCAGGACCTAGCAAATATTTGGCGCATATTGTGTTGCTGTGCTGCACGAACAGTCATAAGTTATTCAGCCGTTGATTGATTGCCTAGTTGGGTTGTGATCTTGTCATCAGAGTAAGTACCTTGCTTGTCTCCTCGCGCAAGCTTGGTATTGCCGCGATTGACCTATCACCGCAAGAAGTTACCTGAATCAAGTCTTGATTTGGTTAAGTCTTTTTCATCCCTTGGGGACACCTAAAACCGCAAAAAACGGTCGGTAGGCAGGGGCGTCTCTAAACGTTTCTAGGATGTCATCGTGGTTGAAGTGTTGCCATGGCTGTCTCGGGGGAAGTGCTGGCTGAAGCGTTTGATCTGAGCTCTTTGCTCGAGACCGGGTTGGGTGCGGACCCCGACGCGGCTGCGTTATGGGACCTGCACAAGTCCATCAGCTGGATCGAGCTGGATCGAGCCAGTGAGGCTCTGGCGCTGTACTACCGGCAAATCGGTCTTCGACCGGGTGATCGCATTGCCTCGCTGATGCCAAACTGTTTTGAGTTGTTGATTCACTACCTGGCGGGGTTGCGCTGCGGGCTTGTTCTTACCCCTTTGAACTACCGCTATGCCGTTCACGACATCAATTACGCCTTGGAGTTGAGTGGTGCGAAGGCCTTTCTGCATCACTGCGAACGTTCCGCAGACATCGACGCCAGCCAGGCTTCAAGCCTTTGCGAGTTCGGTTTGATTACCGCAACAGATGGAGGTTTTACCCATCAGCTGGATTCGGTCGCTGGTTCGTTGCCTTGGAGCAAACAGGCTCCCGATCAACCGTGCTTTTTGTTCTTTACCTCCGGCAGCACTGGGCGTCCTAAAGGTGTCACCCACACCTGGAGCAGCCTGGGGTGGCTCTTGGCGTCACTGCAGCAATCGTGTGGCTTTGCCCGTGGCGAAGGCTTCCTAGCCGGTAGCTCCTTGTCCCATATCGCCGCCTTGATTCTTGCCATGGGGGCTCTTGGTCGAGGAACCACAGTGTTGGTGCCGAACACGTTGACGGGTAACAGCCTGGATGTGTTGCTGCGCAACCACCATCCCCAAGTGGTTTGGAGTGTGCCGACAATTCTGTTCAGTCTTGTCCGCGACCATGGTCTGCAGCGTGAGGACTTTGCTGCTGTGCGTCTCTGTATTTGTGGAGGTGACAAGGTCTCCCATGAGTTGCAGCTTGAATTTCAGAATGCATCTGGTTTGCAGATCGATGAGATGTGGGGAATGAGCGAGGTTGGTTGCGCGACCTTGTCGCCGAGAGATAACGAAAATCGGATCGGATCTGTAGGAAAACTTGCCCCTGGCTATGAAGCCTCAATCCGAGATTCCAATGGGAAAGAGCTGGCGAACGGAGAAGAGGGTTTGCTTTGGATTAAGTCTAAGTCAATCACAGTGGGCTATTGGGATAATCCAACTGCTACAGATGAGACGATTCAAGACGGATGGCTGAATACCGGTGACGTCATGCGCATCGATGATGATGAATATCTATGGTTTTGCGGTCGGCTTAAGCAGATCATTGTTCATGACGGATCGAATATCTGTCCCCAAGAGGTAGAAGAGACCTTGATGGATCATCCAGCCGTTGATCAGGCTTGTGTGGTTGGTGTCGACAATCTTTTGCATGGACAAAATGTCCAGGCATTTGTTGTTTTCAAGGAAGGGGTTCCACCCGTGGCGCCAGCAGACTTGATTGCCTTTGTGAGAGAACGGGTTGGCTATAAGGCGCCAGAAGTGGTGAAGTCGCTCCCCTTCATGCCGCTCAACTCTGTTGGGAAGGTCGATCGTGTGGCAATGATCGCCATGGCCAATGCTCAGAGGTGACTGGGCGCGATCGATCGCGATAGCATATCCGTTAGAATCACATAACTCTGACGCATCCTGTGTGATTTCGATGGAATCGCGTTCAACGCGATCATCTTGATGTAGTGAATGCATTGAGCAGAAATCTGATCCCAACTAATGGACCCAAAAATATGAAAAAAGGTCTGTAGATGAGAGCGAATATACTCAAAGTCAAGAGAACCCAGTTCAATGGACTAAAGATCGCCCGCCTAGGCTCGGCTCTACGAGCTAAGTGACTGAAGAAATCCACAAAGACTTGAAAGAAGACAATCGCATTAAAAAACGGGAGGAATGTATGGAATGCCGCTGTACAGCTTGTGGACCACTAGGGCATACATCCATCAGAAGTGGTCAGAACAATCTTGATGAGCAAGCCACCTGCGACGATGAATAGCGTCGCAATCACGAGACGTAGGGAACAAATCAATTGCCCTACCTGGCCCATGCGGCCCCATAAAGCATGGAACGTGCGGATGTTGCAAATCCAAGCGGCGACACCACCGATCAGGAACAACAAGGCGACTGCTCCCACGAAAAGTGAATAGTTGCTAAAAATTGAAAAACTATTGCAAGACCGCGAAGTTCAGAGCCACCCCCAGCGGTACTGGATCACCCTTGGTGAGGTCTTTGCTGGTAAAGCCTGCAGGGTCCGCATTCCCCGTCACAGGATCCGTTCCAGCGAAGTTCTCTGTGGTGAAGTTGTAAGCACCGATGTGGTCGTTCAAACCGTTATCTGTATTACGAGGCTCAGACATGACTCTCAAAGCAGTAAACGCACAATGCCAGCGAGGGAGGGCGCTGCAGAGCAACTCTCACCCGATCCTCATGAGGACCTAAGCCAAAATCTAGCCCCTACTTGTCTCCTGAAGCTAATTTCCTTCTTTTATTTTTCAGAAGTTTCTCTGTAAATGGCCAATCTTCTTGAAGCATTCGAAGAGCTTTCTCCTAAAAGCCGTGCATCACTGAAAGCGCGCTCCTGGGAGCTGGATAGCGGATAACTACTGAACACTGCTGAGGGAGTTGTTGGCCCTGCGTCGCTAAACAAAAAAGTCACCATCGTCGTCAACGGCGAAGGTGATGACGGGGTTTTTGATCCTGAGTTTGCGGGTATGAGGCTTAGCTCTAGTGGGCTGGCTGACGAGCTGACTACTGTACTGATTGCTGGGGACAAAAGCGATACTTTTGTTGGCGTCGGAACTGACTTCGGCGTGCAAGTTTACAAAGGCTCGGCATTAATTACTGGCGGAGGAAATGATACTATCAACGGCGAAGGAATCAGCGAAACAACCAATGGTGTTGGCGCTAGTGTTACTGTGAACTCAAGCATTCAAACTGATACTGTAAACGACTCTATTAACGGTGTTGTTGGGCGTAAAGGAGTTTCTGTGGGCGGAGAGGAGACCCAAGAAGAAGGTTCCTGGATTGATACAGGCAAAGGAAATGATTCAATTACGGGCAGTAGCGAGACTGGCGTGGGTATTCACGTTGGTGTTAATGGTGAGATCAAAACCGGAGCAGGCAATGACACGGTTGATGCCCTGATCGGTGGCTTCGCTGGAAGCTTCAGTGGTGGCGGAAAAATCAGCTTGGGTGCAGACAACGACACCTTAATTGGAGGTGGTTTTGGCTCCGGGATTACTTTCGACGGTGACGGGTTTTTAGGAGAAGGACAAGTTGCAGGCACTGAAGACAAAATTGTGCTCGATGATGGATTCTATGTGTATACTCTGATCGGCGAATCTGCAACCCTCGACGATGGTTCAAGAATTATGGAAATCAAAAAATTTTGAACTGATTAGCGGCATTAATGGCACCATCGATCAGTTTGGTAATGAGTATCAAGCCGGCGAGGCTGACCTCGTCAAGAAGGGTGAGTACGAAATCGTCAACGGCTTCCTAAAGGTAGAGGTGATTGTTTAAGGCGCTGCCATATCAAGACCCACAAAGCCCTGCCATTCGGCGGGGCTTTTTTAGTGACTGATTGAAGCCATGATCATTGTGCTGCAGAGCTTCCTCTCCCTTCTTATTCGATTACTCTTTGCCGTCGATACCAATGCTCAGAAAGTTACTGCGTGAACAATGGATTCTTGGATTAGCACTCGCTATTGCTGCGCTTTATTTCGCCCTGATCGTGATGCGTCCGTCGGGTGAAGCCCCTTCAGAAAGTTAAACCTGCTCGCACTCTGGGCCTATGGGAGCCCTACGGCATTTGTTCTGGGATTATTCAGTCTCTGGCGCGCAAACAAGACAACCGAGGGGTTGAAACACCTGGCGGTCGTGATCGGAAGCCTCGGGGTTAGCTTCCCAGTCGTTGCCATGCTGCTGATCAGAACCAAGTCGTAAGCGTCAGGCAAGAATTTGCTTGGCGCGTGACAGCGTCTCGGCAGAGCTTTGGCTTCTGTTAGCGCAACTTTGTATCGACGGCACCGGATGCACCGGTGGAGATTGCTGCGGGTGACCTGCTGTTGCTGCTGCGATCAGCGCTCAAGGGGATCGGTTGATCGCTGCGCAGGAGAGCACCAGCCCCTGGTTCAAGAGGCAAGTGCTCTATGGGGCCCCGTGCAGTGAAGCCCCACCAGCGGATTCAACTCCCGACCCATGAGGAATCGACACCCCTAGGTGGGGACATTGATCGTGCTGAGGTTTGCATTCCCTTGGCCCTAGATTCTCCAGAGGCGCAAAAAGGCCCCTGTCTTGCGGGGGCGTTGCAGATTAAGTTCGGGCAAGGGCAGTTAACTGAGCATCCCAGCCGCATAAGCGACAACATCAGAAATCAGCAGAGCAAAAAGCACAGAAATAATCAGACAGCAAATAGCTTATATATCTATTAGTTGTTCTAACGGAGTCATAGGCGAGTTGAGCTTACTTCTTGCACCCAGTCACAAGAAATTCCGGCCTTTTGATGGTGCTGGTGAACTGCTTTAGCGCTGGGAGCATTCAGGATGCAGTAAATACGATCATCTTCTTCGCTGTACAGGATATCGTGATGAGTAACCCCAAACTCGTCTGCAGGTGCATTCTGAAGAGAGTTGAGTTGATCTGCGGTAAAAGGCTTCATCGGATGAACATCAAGAAACATTGGCATCTCTCTATTTAGCAGCTAACTTTATTGTTGCCGGTGCCTTTGGCCCATGCATCAGCACAAGTCACTAGGCTTCACTATTCTCATTTAATTTTCAGTAACACTACTGTCGTTCGTTCAGCAGCTGCCCTTCCCCCTGCTTCAAAGGGTGTTGATCAGGCAGCTCGGTTGTCTATTGCATCATCACGAGATGCAAACCGGTAGATCTACCAGTTGCAATGCACTTAGTGGACATTTAGAATGAATACAGACGCCTACAGAACCGCGTCCTGAAGACGAGGTTTGGCGCCAGGGCGGGTAACTCCCGCCCTTCTTCATGGCAGAGCAACTCACCGGAGTGATTCGCACGCTTCTCCGTCTCCATCCTCATCAGGCTTCGTTGGTTGCCCACCAACACTGCCATGTTTGCTGGGGCGATGCAGGATGGACACGCTATGGATTGACTGTCAGTTTTGCCGCAAAAAATCCGTGTACATATTTTTTGTAAATGCCTTGCAAGATTTTATTGTATAAAGTGAAATGAAAGTCTGATTCAGCCACTAAAATCTCCTTTAATAGCGATCCTACTTCAGGAATTGGATCCTTCTGGTGAACTTCAAGAGCGGCACAGATCTTCTGTGTGAGGGGTTGAATGCGATAGTCTTGATCGTGCTCTGAAATGATGTCGTTAAGCTCGCAGAGCAAATAAATAATGGCACCCTCGTTGATCAGTGCTTCATTCAGGTCTAGGCCTTCGTTTCCTTTCTCTCGCACTTCGGTGGCCAGGAAATTAAAACCATCAAATTCATTTTGATTGAGGTATATGGTTTGATCATTGGTGATGCCTCCTTCATCGAGAAGGTGGTAGTAAAGCAACAGCACATTGGCCATTGCTTTGTTGCCAATTTCGTAATTTGTGTGATCTATGATCATTGTGATTCATTTGTATTCATCAAACTCAATGCAGCCATCAGGTGGGCCGGTCGGTTCAGTTGGCCCAGCGGACGAAGCCTGACAATGATAGTTTCCCAGCCTTACTGGCAGCTTTGTTAGGCGGCATGGTTCTCAAGCAGATTAGTTAGTGAATCCTCTTCCATTCTTCAATGGGGGCGATCTTGCTGCTGCACTCCTGGAGCCTGGCCTCCGCAAGAGTAAATTCGTCATTTTTAAATATGTATTCATAGTAGTATCCGCAGTCTCCGGGGCCTCGAAACTTTTTCAGATTGATCAGTCGTCTTGTCTCGCGATTAAACGCCGGAAAGCTGCCAGAGATCGTTGCTACAGTCTGCTCTCGAAATTTTCCATTTTCCTCTTGTACAATCTCCGTCAGCTGAAGTCGTTTCGCGGTCAGACGTTTTTCATCACGTACTTTCACAAAGAAGAGCTCACTTAGGGTCCAATAGGGGCCTAGCCAGCAGTGGACAAACACGATGTATTCTGAATCTCCTACTGGATGAAGTGTTAAGCCGCTCCAGTCTCGGCTTGGATAGTCAGCTTGTTTCTGGAAGCCTGTTTCGCACTCGGTGGACCAATGCAAAACATTTCGCCATGCTTCTCTGTCTCCAAACTTAGGAGTGAGGTTGTCGAACCTGATACCTGACGGAGATGGTGCATCGTTCACGCTCGCCTTTGAAACAGGCACTGAGACGATTGCGCACAGGGTCATGACGACTAATGAGAAATAGATTCTGTTCATCGGTGCTTTGCCGGCTAACAGTATTTAGGCGGTCTACAGAAGCTGCTGCAAGATGATTTTTGCTGCATAAGCTGCCAATAGCTTGTCTCTCCTCGACGATCTCTATAGGTTTAGCAACGACTTCGGTAGATCTCCACTTCATTGTGGATTGTTATGCAATCCGAAGAACATTTTTGACCTCAATGGAGGTCTGCGGGGCTCAGCACCCCTGATGGCCCTCGATTCATGACATGGGTGTAGATGGCCGTGGTCTTCACATCACTGTGACCAAGCAATTCCTGAATAGTGCCGATGTCTGAGCCCTGCTCCAGCAAGTGCGTGGCGAATGAATGGCAACACGCACGGCACGCTGCACAAGGCTCGCATCCAGGTGATGCCTGCCTTCAAGATGGTGTTGTGGATCGCGGCAGCGTCGGCTCTGTGGGAACAGCCATTGCCAGCTCCATTTCCTTGGTGCATGTGGATCTTTCCTGTCCAGCGCTTGTGGTAACTCCACGGCTCCCCAGCCAGCCGCGAGATCAGACTGGTGAAAACGTTTCACGCTGTGCAGGTGCTGTTTCGAAGGCTCCACCAGGCTGGACGGCAGCACATGAGCCGATCCTTGTTGGCCCAGCACAGCACCCACTTCCGCCACCGTAAGTACAACAGAAGGTTCTTCCTCTTGCGGGCCCGGATCACCACCTCCAGGTTTCCTACATCCTTCCCAAGAACCGTGCGATAGAGAATCAGCAAGGCCGCCAGGTCTTGGTTCTGCGTGGAGGTGCTCATCCGCTCCTGCGTAGCCAGGTGACTCAAGAAAGCGTTGAGCTCTGCGTCCCCCAACGCATGGGTGGAAACGCAGGAACCGTCGCGCCCACTGCCCATCGGTTGGAGATCTTTGGTCTGGCGTGGTGGCGCACCTGCAGTTTCTCCCAGTAGCGCTGAATCAGGGCTGGTGGATGGTTCGGGCTGGTCATCCCCAGCAGCCAGTCACCTCACTATGCACAGGACATGTGCCATTACGAACCGGGGGTGATCGGCGGCAATCGTGACCCTGTTCGCGTCTCTTTCAGAAACAGCTACAACACCTTCGTGTAGTCCTCATTCAAGGGCAATGACCGTTCGTCTCTTGACCGCTGCTTGCTTATCCTTCACCGTTGCCGCCCCGCCGGCCCAGGCTCAGATCCTCCGCAGCCCACTGCCTCCTTGCCATTCGCTCACGCTTTCGGTTTCTCCTGAAACGGCATGTTTCAACGATATGGATCGCGATGGGGAGTTTCAATACGCCCGTGGTGATCGTGCCTACACAGCGAAAACGTGGGTGCAATACAAGTGGAGGCTTTACTGATCTTAGTTACCCCTCCAGGGGAGGTTCGACATCCGGCTGATCCAATCGTTCTGGCATCCAAATGACGGCAGACAAAGAACTCGAACGGCTCGAACGGGAAATCAATGCCAAAGCCGCCGGTCTCAACACTCCTGGCTCAGCTCGAGAAGGATCGCTGTCGTCTGGTGACACCAGTAAGCCAAGCCCTCAACGAGGCAGTGATGGCGTACTCCTGTGCATTGGATTGTTGGTGTTTTTCAGTCTTATGCTGCCGTTAGCCGAACGCCTGAAGCCAGAGCAAGTCAAGGCCTTAAGCGCTGGAGCGATGGGTGGCGCTGCTGGCGTGGCTGTGGGGTTTGTTCTGGGTAGAGGTAAGCGGCGATGATCAGCATGGGCTGAGCAACGTGTCCCTGATGCAGTCCCCTAGCTGCTGACTCCTGTAGGCCAATCGATCAGAATCGATCTGGGGTGTTGGGCCTTTCAGCGCTCTGGTCGTTGCCAAGCAGGGCCTCAAGTATGGCTTCATCCGGCCAGGGCTCATCGGGGTGATCTGGTGGATCCTGCGCATTGGAGGGCTAACACCCAAGCATGTGGAGTTGGCTCACCAGACGGAGTCGCGCTTCGCGACGGCGTAGCTGCGCGTCAGACAGATCGGGCCGTTCGCGGCGCAGCTCGTCAAGGGATGGTGCTGGTTGCATCAGAACCCCTCTGGCCCTTTTGATTGTGCCCGCGCGCAGCCAGGCTTCCCCATTGCAGACGCAGGTCAGTCGTCACTGTTCACATCTGACTCGGATGGAGTCATCCTTTTTGCCTCGTTGATGGCTAGATCAGAAGAGACGCATGCACCAATGAGGCGATGAATCGAGGGTTTGGATGGATGGTTGGCCTGATCACCATGGCTGGTTTCATGGGTTTACCCGCTAAGGCGGACAGCACTGTGGCTTACTGCAGCCTGTCGGTGCATGACCACACCGTTGCCCCCACTCCTCTGGAGGCGTGCAATTTCTCTCAGTACCAGGGCAATGCCTACGTGAGGACAGCAGACGGTAAGCAGTATGAGTTCCCTTACAAGGACCAGGACAAGACGTTCAGGCGGATGGCCACGGGAGACTTTTTGCGGTTCACCAAAGAAGGTGAGTACAGCTTGACGGTGATGTGGCCATCCCCAGCCATTCGCTGCAAGCGGACTGACTTGTGATCGCCTTTGTGACGAACAGCTGATCTGCTGGGTCTGAGCATCGTCTGCCAGGCCTCGAAGGTCTACAACCTGAGCATGCGACTAACAATTGGGCTCTCAGAGTTCAGGTGAGATGACGATGGTTTTCAGAGGTTGTCTGTGGTCTTCTGACGCGTCCTGGTGGTCGTTGAGAGTTCTTCTCCATCGAATGCGGGCTGAGCTCACTTTTTAACCCTGTGCTCCGTAACTGACTGTGTTTGGTGCTTGTTTGTATTTTGATGGATTGTGGGCAGGGTCGTCGTTGTTGGAATGCGCATGGAGAAATCCGATCTTTGCTCGATAAAGACATCATTTTCTTCTGCGAATTCGGTCGTCAACTTTGCTCGCCTCTAGCATGCATTGGATTGCAATGAGGCAGTTGCAGCTGTGCTGCCCTTTGCTCGGCTGGCGTTAGGATTGTGGTGTAATGATCCTAAAGTTGGCTGTGGGTGAATTAAGAGGTGCAACAAGGCTGGTTCCAGAAAATTCCGTCACCTGCAGTCTTGGCTTGAAGGGCAGGAATGATATTGCCGCCGATATTGTTAATTTCAGTCGTGGTGGTTTGTGCTTGAAATGCAAGGAGTGGGTCGATGTTTGCCAAGGCGAAAAAATAACAGTCTTTCTAGCTGCCCATGAATCTTCAATCGAGCATCGCTTTGATGCAACGGTCCGTTGGATTCAGAATGACGACCTCGTCTGTCTTGTTATTGGCTGTGAGTTTTCCGGTTTAGGTGTTGAAGATTTAAGCGTGCTATCAAAATTATTTGGGTTGTCTGAAGAGTTTGTTGATCCTGTTACTGGCCTTTCTTGGATTTCATCGGAAGCTGGTTAGCGATATTTTTGGCTCGCTGATGAGCTGTCGTTCTCTGGGAATGAAGTTTGTGAGCTATTTGTCCTTCTATAGATGATGGCTTTATGTGCAGCCATCTATTTTCCCTAATCCCTCCTTTTTTATTTTGATGTGGCCAGCACGTTCGCGTTACTCATCCACTGTGGTCTGCTTTAAAAACCCTTGCCCACCCAAGCAATACCGCTGAAATAATGGATCGCAGTTCTGGCTAGATCCTGTCCTTCCATCTTCATTTGATGTCATGCATTTCTGACCATCATCTGCCAGGCCTCGAAGGCGATGTGGCTGAGCCTGCCGCAAACAACACTTCCCTGCACTGCCCAGAAACGTCCCATCACCAAACAGATCTCAAGGATGTCCATCATGATCGTTGATTGTGAAATGTTGACCACTCCCGGCCAAGTCTCTGAATCAAGGAATCCAAAGAGATTCAAGGGCTGCGCGTGCCAATTCAAGCGACGATTTAGCCTGTCGGTGGATGCTACAGATGGATGACGCAGGAGCAGTATGAAGGGCTTGTCTTGGCCATTGGTCGGATTGGTGATTTGTTAGAACAAATCGACTCAAGACTGGAAGATATTGACGCAAAGCTCAGCCATCAAAACGATAACTTGTTGTACGATTTTGGACCAAAATTGGATGAAATAAGCTCAAGATTGCTTTTTACGAGTTAAAGATGGTTGATGTCAAGGCAAGCTGCTGGGCGGCTTGTGTGAATTTCTGAAATCATCCAAGACTCAATGATCCCTCCTCTTTGTTTAGGTAGGCGTATCTGGGAATGGCTGGTCGAATGCTGGGCGTTGATACTTCATACAATCTCAAGGCCTAGCCCCTTCCCATCCACTGCTCGGCGCAGTCTGACGATGCGATGATTCAGGTAGCGAAGGATCACGCTGAATTGCCTTGCTAGCGGCGTATGCACTTCTTGATCCTGATCTGGCTCGTCTGGTTCGCTAGCAGCTTTTATTGCGCGATCCTCGCGAAGGGAAAGGGGTATGCCCCAATCCTTGCGGGATTAGGGGGAACGTGGTTTGGTCTGCTCGGAGTGATTGCCCTCCTCGTTGGTGGATTCGGTGGGGTTCTGTTGGGAATCATGGGCGCGGTTGTCGTGTTTCATTTCCCTGACCGCAATCAACTGGGTGGACTCGAACGTGGCAAAGATCCAGGTCTGCTGCCTGCTCCCGAAGTCAATCCATCTGTCGCAGAAAGCCTTGGCTTCCATCTCAGGCATCCTGCGCGCGGCAGCACGGCAAGTCGAGGTAGTGTCAACGAACGCTTCGGACCAACCATTCCTGCTCAGAACACGAAAAAGCAGCTCAGGCTGCAAAAAGATCTGATTTACTACCGGAATTTGTATGAAAGGGGGATGATCTCAAAGCAGGAACACGATAAGTACAGGAAAATTGCGATCGACAAGAGTCTCTCCTGATGCTGATCGCTCAACAGACCGTTCCCATTGGTTGTTCTTTGACCATGCCCTCAGCTGGTTTGCGTGCAAGAACGTCACGCTCCTGGTCGGCCCCACTGTGTTTGAGGGATTGGTTGCCCACGAAAAAAGCCCCGCCGAAGCGGGGCTGATCGCATCACCGGTGGGTGATCACTTGGAGAAGCGAGCACCACGGTAGGTGCCCACATGATGGGTGTTCGTCACTGCAGCCTTGTGTTGGCCGTAGTGCTGACCGCGATAAGTGAGTTGAACATTGCCAGCAGCTGAAGTGCTGTGCTGTGCGTACTGCTGCCCGCGATAGGTCAGTGTCATTGAAGGTTCCTCGAAGCAAGTTCAGGTCCCCGTTCCATGGCCTGAATCGAACTGCGCCTCCCCGATGAGGAGGTGAACGTCGGTAGCAATTGCTACAAGCTCTTTATAGATGACTTGTTGACTTCGCGGTCGTTCGCAGGGATACAAATCGGTTGGATGGCGTCCCCTGTTGTTGTGGAGGGAGTCCAGAGACAGTGTTGTCATGCTTGCGCTCATGCTGCTCCACCCACCAAGTCACAACAGCTCGCCCGAGCAGAATGGCGTTCCCTGCGCGTCTTCATGCGGAGAGAACGGCGAAATCATGGCTTGCGCTGGCTTTGCTGTTTGCTGCTCTGGGGTGTCGTTGGTGGACCGGTCCATGCTGCGACTGTGCTGTCTGTTGGCGATGGGGACACGATCAGAGTGCGTGAGGCTGGCAAGGCCATCACGATCCGTTTGGCCTGCATCGACGCGCCCGAGATGTCCCAGCGTCCTGACGGCTTGCGTTCTCGATCGGCACTGAGTCGACTTGTCCCCATTGGTTCTGAGGTGTCCCTGCGTGCGCTGACGGTTGATCGCTACGGCAGGACTGTGGCCGAGCTTCTGAGCTTCCGCGGAAACATCAACCAATGGATGGTGGGCAGTGGCCAGGCATTCGTGGATCGCAAGTACCTGGAGCAGTGCGATGCACAGCAGTATCTCTCCCTGCAACGCCAGGCTCAAAACACCCGCGTTGGCGTGTGGTCAAGCGGAGCCTCAGGTATCACTCGCCCCTGGGATTACAGGCGGTCTCGCCGGGGGGGCCAGCAGCGGACTGGTTCGTCTCGCCGATGGCGTTGTGCAGACATCGGCTCATGGCATCAAGCACAGCGACGTCTGACGCAAGGTCATGCCTACCTCGATGGGGATGGAGACGGGGAAGCGTGCGAATCGCTTCGGTAATCCCAACGCATTTCGAGAAACCTCGTTGTGGTTTTGACTCGTGTTGTCTTGACTGGCCCTGTCATTCTTCGTCTGAACAAAGCTCGTTGTAGATGTCGCTTAAACGCCTGCCATTGAATGTAAAAAAGGCGGAGCCACGGATCCGTCGATCAATGCCAAGCCAGGTTTGAGCAAGTCGCATCATCGTCCAAGGCTCTCCTTCATACTCAACGCGATACTGGTCAACCACAGTGCAGGCTTGTGGCCCATCGGTGAACTTCAGTGTTGATCCAATGGGGACTCCGAGTTCCAAAAAGTTCAAACGTGGTCGCCGTGCTTTTTTAAAGCGTTTTGCTGCATCTCTTGCATCAGCATCAACCTGCTCGGCTTCCTTTTGAACAGCCGGCGTGACATCTTCGAGTGCCATAAATTCCAGCAGTGCGATGGCTTGTTCCGGCTCAATGCTGAAAAATTCTCGTTTGGGGTTCACCCTGTAAGGGCCAAAGGCTTGATGAAATGCCCTTTCGATCTTCCCTTCATCTCCAACACGACCCGCATAAGCGCACTCAAATGGAAGTGGCACTCCAGTGGAATACAACTCGCCTAAGCGAGCCTCCATGGCACGGGATGTGCGGCCAATTTTGACCATGCCAGGCATGGCCGGATTGATCAGAACGTAGACGATGCCTTCTGCCATGACAGTAGTTTGGCAAGGGTGACATCGATTGGACAGCCAACTAAGAACCGCCCAATCAAGCAGTTGTGGGGCCAGAAAAAACGCCCCTGTCTCAAGGGGGCGTTGATGTCCGTGTTCGGGACATCGGTTTTTAACCGAGCCCCATCACCTTGGTCTGTGCCATTGCATACGCAATGCCGTCACTGGGCTCATGAGTGGATCTGTTGGCAAACCCGGCCATCGCGCAACTGCTGGTTGCCTGACAAGATCCCCCAAGTGGGGGATGTGAATCAGAGCAGGAGGGCAGAGAGTTCTGTTAGTTCAACACAAGGGGAGAGCCATCAAACGAGCGCATGAGGTTGTCCTCATGGCCGAGATCCGTCGGCTACACAACGTTGGACGGTGGCCTTTCGCACGGATCGCCGAATACGTCGGAAATGGCCTGCCATGATTTTTGAGATGGAGATCACTCGATGACAAGCCAATTTCTACCTGCTGAAATGAGAGATGCGATGGATCACTGGGAAGAAGCCTATGTGTTGGCATCGATCCGCTCTCTACATCGCGACTATCAAGTCCCCCTTGAATGTATCCTTGCGTTGATTAAGAGGGTGCAAGGCATGTCCGCCAATGAGTTGGTGAAACTTCTGGTATGAGGCGACAACTAGGGTGTCATTGGATTGAATCAGGGCCTGATCAGGTGATTGGAGTGGATGCGACGCCAGATGTAGGCTCGGCAAGTTCATCCAAATGATGCAAGCCTGCTGGTGAATGATTGGAGGTATTTCCTTTGGCACCTTTTCCAGCTGCTCTCCAGAATCGCTGCCCGTTTGTTCGCAGGATTGAATGAACCGACGGATTTGCCTCAGCGGCTGCTGATGGCTAAGGTTGGTGAATATTTTGCTCTTGCACTCCAATGACTCGAAGTCACGCAAAGCCAGGCGTAGTGCTCTGGGCAAAGCTGTATATGGGTGCAATGTCTGCACTGTATTTCGTTCTGCTGCTTCTCTCGCCTTTCATGTTGATGTCGGGTGATGAAGAGGCTGTCATTTACGGTTTTGTGTTTATCTTCGTTGGCATTCCATGCGCAATCCTCTCGGCGATCCCCATTTTTCTTGCTCCTAAGCCATGGGTTTGGGTCTGGATTTTGATTGTCATTGCCTTTGGTATGACGAGTGTTTGTTGCTTGCCGGTGACTGTGCCGCTTCTGATCTTTTGGATCAAACCTGAGACCAAGCGCTATTACGGTCAAATCACCGCCTGAATCTTGGGCGTTTCTCAGTTTTCCGTTTTTATAATGATCTGAACACGATTACAGTCGGCCATCGTTGAATCGAGCTTTGATCCGGTTGTAAGGGACTTCCCAGTCGTCGCCCAGTAAGGTCTGGCGATGCATCTTGATGGTTCCAACCGAAATAATCACTCCCAGTAAGGAGAAAATGATCAAGAAGGCGCGAAGCCTTTGAGTGCAAGTGACTTGTGATTGGCTCATTGCAGCCAGGCTAAGCATGCCGGCCCCTTGTTGCTCCTCACGTCGCATGGGGAGTGACATGATCACGCTTCTGCAAGACTCTCGCTCCCTGGGAGTCGCTGACCATCAGCAAGCGTTCCCGATGATGCTTTGCCCTCTTGGCATCGGCCTCGAGGCTTCAACGCAGTTGTTCCTAGACGTCTTGGGTGATGCTTCTGGTTTGGATCGGCATGCTTGACTGACTGTTGGCCGATGACTAGCGTTGAAGAAACTTCTTCAGATTGAAGGCTCTTGAAAAAAGGTTTTGCTGTTCTTTGCATTGCTTGCGCTGGTCTTCTTGCTGGCTGCGCTCCCTCTCCCAAGTCGAGTATTGATAATTTTATTGGATCTGTCGAGAAAGGAAATCTGACCGAGGCGCAGAGCTACATTTCCAGCTCCATCAAAGGGATGTTGGGAGAATCAAAGCTGAAGCAGGCTCTGGCCGAGAAGTCAGAAGAGATGGCTGAATGCGGTGGGGTGAAGTCGATTGATGTGGACCTGAAGGGAGAGGGTGAGTATCGAACAGGTACGTACACGGTTCATTACAAGGGAGATTGCGCTCCTGAAGATAATGAGGTGAAGCTGGTGAAAGAAGACGGAAAGTGGAAGCTTGGTGTCAATAAATAAGCGATTGCTTGGCCTGGCGAGTCTGCCTTTGTTTGCGATTGGTTTGCTGTGTGTTGAAACATCTTATCCTCCAAAATCCGAAGTTAATCCTCTGCCGAGGACTTATCCCGCCACGCTTCAAGAGGGAGATCTTGTTTTCAGCGCTGGCAGAGATGCGTTGTCGACGATTGTGTTATCCCATCGCGAGGGTACGTTGTTCTCGCATGTTGGCATGCTGGTCAAGGGGAAGCGGGGATGGTCGGTTGTTCATGCCACTCCGGGTGATTTTGAGTCGCATGGGGGAGTGCGCCTGGAGTTGCTTGATGTCTTTACTGCTTCGCAAAGTGTCTCTGAAATTGGCTTTTACAGGGTCGTTGGCTTGTCCATGAAGCAGCGTATTGAGATGAAGCGGTATTTGTATTCACAGCTCGATAAGCCTTTCGATTTCAGCTTTCACTATTCCGATGATGCTTCTCAATACTGCACTGAGTTGGTCTTGAAAGCGTTGCGTTCGGCGGGGCTTGACCTTGAGCCGACTATGAGCCGGGTTGATGTCTTCCTGATCCCTGAGGCTGCGATTCCCCCTGATAGTTTGTTGGCATCACAGCGGCTTCGTGCATTGCCTGTTCAGTCGTCTGTTTCGGCAATTGACCCTATTCAGCAACGTGAGATCAATTGACACTTTCTGGATGAATTACTCAGTGCGTGGTGCTTTGGGGCATGGGTGGATGGGAGCTGAATGGCAAAAGCTACCGAATGCTCTTCATTAGTTGTTCTGCCATCGTGCATGGCTGAGAGCGTCGCCCTCCAGTCAACTGTTGGCAGCGTTTCAGATCAAGCTTTGACTTGTTTTTTTGTCCTTGTAAGGCGTACGCCAGGCTTCTTAGGGCATACAGATGATGTTGAAAGCCATGGAAGGCCATTGCATGTTCTGCTGCATTCATGTCTTGTTGCTCAAGTTGGTAGCGTTTGGCGGCTTCTGCAGCAACGATTTTCTTTGACCGAACACAAAAAGAGTATTCCTGCGTCTCTTCGATTCTCGACTGATCATCTGATGACAGGCCCATGCCATACGGTGACGGATAGAAAGATCTCATTTGCCGCTTGTGCTCAATCTGCTCCCGGCATTGCGGTTCATGACTCAACACATCTCTGAAGGGTTCCATCACTTCTTTCTCATAGGCTTCTCTCTTTTGAGCCATCAGCTGTCTGTGCTCAGTCACGCCACGATCAATCGCGTTCGTCAGGCTGAGGATGGATCGGTCGATCTGTCCTGTTGACAGTTGGTAAGCGCCCTGAAGGGCCAGGCCCACAGAGCTTTCAGACGTGGTGACGTAGGCAGGGCTTGATCTGGCGTTGATCCAAACACTGACTGGAACTGCAAGCCCATAGCCAGTCCTGATCGAATCTGGGCTGCCGAGTCTTGAGATGGTATCGACCTGGCCATGGATTCCTACGACATAACCATTCCGATTCAACACGGGCCCTCCACTCATGCCGGTTTCGGTGCGGTTGTCTTGGTCATAGTGGTACATAATTGCGTATCCACGCGACCTGTTGACTGCTGAGTAACTCTGCATAATTGCATTCGCTTTGACTCCTCTAGGCCTCTGAGAGGCTTCTGGGTAGCCAATGATATAAACATCTTCCTGAAAAGATGTCACTTTTCTCTTTGCCAAGTAAGCCTCGCTGAGGCTTCTTGCTAAAGGCAATGATGGCAGGCACTGATTGTTGTGGTTGATGATGATCAGTTCGGCCAGGTCATTGCCTTGAAAGACGGTGATCGATTTCACGGCGTGTCGAACGCCATGAGCGGTTTCGACCCAGAGCTCGCTCGGTCTGTTCCCTTCAATGACGTGGGCCGCGGTGAGCACGGTGCTGAATGCTCCGCTGGAGGCAATCACTGTTCCTGAGCCAGACGTGCCTTGGGTTTGGATTTTGACAATGGACTGGCTTAACTCAGTCGGTAGGACGTCACCTTGGGGAATGCCTGAATAGACAGGCTGTATTTGTGCGAAGTCTTTCAGCAGGGTGACCCCGTTCAGTGTTTGGGTCGTGTGGCTGATGAGGCGGTTGCTGTTCGGCCATGGGGTGCATCGACGCGCAGTCCTGTCCGCTGCAACGGCATGGGGAGCTTGCAGGAAGCAAGCCATGATGGCCTGAAACGCCAGGAACCTGATCAAGAACGCGTTCATCGTCGCGAGTGTCTTCTTCCTCTGCAGGTTCTTCTCACGCCTTCGTCAGGTTGATTCATTTTGAGGGGCGTTCCGCTCGCTTCAGCTTCAGCCACATCGCCTTCTCAAGCGCCGTCAGCTTTGGGGCCTTTTCGCTGAGCAGTGCACTGGCGCGTGCCTTGGCGTCGGCGATGTACCGAGTGGTTCGGTCGAGTTGATCAAATGACATCTTCAATGATCGGCAACCTACATGGAGTGGTAGCAACAAATCCAGGGTTTGGCTGTCATGTCCGCGTGCCCAGTGCTGCTGTGATTGGCTGTCAATAAACCTTTTTCGTCAATAAATCATGAACGACTCCACGGCTTCATCAGCGAGTGCCCTTGGCTTAATAGTGCTTCGCCTTGTTGTCGAGTGCATCGCTCTTGAAGCACTCGAGCTCTTCTGGCGTGTTCAGGCCTGTCTGATGTTGTCGGTGGTCGTTCTTGAACGATCTGATGGGGACGCGATTGACCACTGTCTTGGCTTGAAAGCGTGTCAAGACACGACGGAATGCTTGTCGGAGTGTCTTCATGGCTCAAGTGATGTCTTGATTTCACGAGTGTGGCAGGAAAACGTCAATGCTGCTCACTACGTGCCCCTGGTCCACTGCATGATCTAGGGACGATGTGTTGACCACTCGGGTCAATGGGGTCAGGGAATATCAACAAATCTGTAGGGTCATTGGTATCAGTTGCACTCATCGAATCGAGTCAGTTGTGCTCATCGATGTGATCAGCGCCGTTGCGATGATTGATCTTCTTCACGCCTGTCGTGCTTGCCTCAAAGAGACACCGGTTACTCAGATCGTTGTTAACATCAATGTTCCTGATCAGCCCTCAGGCTCTGAATGGGTTTGAACCGAAGAGCGTTTTGCCGACAGAACTCCTGCCATTAAGGCAATGATTCCCATCAATGTTGTGCCTTGAATTTGTTCATTCAGGAGCAGTACCGCGCTTGTCACAGAGACGGCAATGGTCAGGCTGCCCCAGAGTGAAACAGTCGCGACGCTGGAGTCTCGGTAGGCAAGCTGCAAGGCCAATTCGCTCCCCAGCGAGAGCGTCAGGGCGTAGAGCCCAAGGACACCCAGGACCCACCAGAGCTGGAGAGGCATGAAGTGGCTTGGTCCATAGAACCTCAAGGTGAGCACGGCAAACACCACGGCACTCACCATTGAGCCCAGGCCAATGCTGATCGCTGCCGGCCAGTGGTGTTTGGCAACCCTCCTTCCCGTCACCCCAGCGCCACTGAACGCGATCACACCGACGAATGCCCAGACCACGCCTGCCCGATGCTCTGAAGGCATTCCCGAAGCAGTCACTGACAGTTGGCTGAGATAGAGGCCGCTGCTAATCAGCACCACACTCAAGCCAAATCCCCGCGGTAACGGTTCGTTTAGACACCACCTGGCCATGAGGGCCGAAACAGGGAGCACCAAGGCGAACAGAAGTGTCTGGCTGATCACGCTGAGCGACTCAAGGGCGAAGAAATAGGCCGTCGGCCCGAGGCACCGTCCCAGCAAGGCATCGCCCGCCAGGAGCATGTAGTTGCCTGCGCTCAAGGCCTTCAGTTGCCTGAGCAGCGTCTGACGTCCCTCAGCCAGGAAGGTGAGGCCTGCAGCCAGCTGAACCAGGAATAAGACGTTGCAGAAGCTCACGGGGTTGATGCCACCAATCAGGTGGTTGCTGCCATGACGTTGCAAAGCTTTGAGCACGGTGTTGTCGAGGCCACGCAGCACGATGAACATCGTGAGAGGAGTGGCGATCCTCTTGATCCACCCAAGGCGCATCAGGTTGTGCTCGCTGTTCACCGATGCCTAGGTTCTTTTCTGAGTCTGACGAGCTATGCGCATGAAGCCAACAGGTCTCTCCTCCCCGCGCATGCTGGGGATCCTGGGTCTCCTTGTTGCCGGAGCCGCGGCTGTTTACGTCGTCAGGCCAGTCACCCCGTCTCCGGCTCTGCAACACCAGGCGGTGGCCAGCGCGTCCATCCAGGCCAGTTTTCGTCCGGCCGAAACACCGGTGCGCGGAAGTGTCACCATCAGACAGGAAGGCTCAAGGTCAATCCTTGAATTGAGCAGTGATTTCAAAACCAATGATCGCGCTCCTGACCTGAAGATTGCTTTCAGCCCGTCAAGCACCCCGTTGGCGAAGAGTCAACCTCCGGCGTATCCGCTCGCTCAGGGCACCTATACCGTTCTCGCTCCGCTCAAGGCATCCTCCGGAGCCCAGACTTATGTCGTACCTGCTGCGTTCGAGCTCAGTCGCCAGAAATCCATCCTGATCTGGTGTGAAGCATTCAATGCAACCATGGCATGGGCTCCTTTGCAGTGATATCGCGTCCGAGTCTTTGTGCCCGAGATGATTGACAGGTTGTTGATCATCGAGTCTGTGCTGTCTGCAACGAATGCGCTCCCTGGATTTTATGGAGTTTGATGATCAATCTTGCTTTTCAGCGCAGGTTGGCCATCTTGTCAACGCTTGATCCCACGGTTTCAACCTCAAAGAACTCCTCCCCTCCTTCGTGTATGACAGGCCTGAGTCTGAACAGATAAGCGTTGACCCAAGCAGTTTCTTTGTTGTTGACTTCGTGGCCTCGATCGACAAAGCCTGGCTTCTGTTGAAATAAGTAGAGCAGGATGTCGATCACATTGAGAGGAGACAGATTGTCAGGGTCGACGAAGGGAAGTGCTTCCCTCACTTCTAGGAACGAGATGGTGGCCGAGTAATCGAAATCGTCTGGCATGCTGCGGTTGCATCACGTGTTGAGCTTCGCAAACAGGCGCTGGCGAGATCGCATCGGTCTGTTGGAAAGCGATTCGTGACGAGATGCTTGTCAGCCCGAGGCGCGTTTCTACGTTGAAGTCCGCCCCTCTGGCTCGGACAAGCATGACGACCGCTGATCAGCGTCGGCCTGTGAAAAGCAAGACACTTGTACGTTTTTTCGGGCGTTGGCTTGTGGCCCTGCCCATGGCGTTGGCACCGGCCTGGCTGATGGCGGAGTTGATGCGTTTTCCGGCTGGCCGTGTGTGCGCAGATCTGTCCGTTCCACTGCAGCAGAACCTTCCCGTCAACAAGGCGCAGGCGTTGCAGCAGACCTGCCGTTCGGCGGCGGCGAACAGTGTGAACTTCTGGTTGTTGTGGTGCATCTGGCTTCTGCTGATCCGAGTCAGTTATCGCTACTGGCCCTTGCTGGTGCAGATGGTGAGTGAGGGGGAGAAGCACGACTTCTGAGTTCGTCGGTGGAACGCACGCTCACCCTCCTCCCATGACGAACGTCCTGCCATTGGAGAGGAACGAATGCATCGTTCTGGCCCAGGATGTGTTCCTGGACACAGTTTTCGCGTTTTGACATCGGCGCTTGTTGCAACTGGTGCCGATTGCTCCTTTCCGTTGTGTCTTGCTTCGATCCCAGGCCTTTGATGGCTGAAGGATGATGAGTTTCGATGGCCTACGAACCAGGGACCACTGAGTGCCGTGTCCTGATCAACAGCAAGGAGGCGATTGAAACGATGCTGCTCAATCTCGATCGTCTGGAAGGAACCCAAGCGATCAAGGAGCAGCTGCGACTGGTCCATCAGCAGCTGGAGGTGCTGCACGATCGCCGCCGCCACCAGATCGATGCTCAGCGCACCGGCGGATGACAGCGCTGCCATCCACCCTTGAGCATCCGATTCCAGGTGTCGATAGCGTTGTGCCGCAGCATGCGCCTCTGGCTTCTGGGCTGGGGTAGATGGGGTGGGGCCCAGTGAAACGTTCGTAGGGCAACCCAGCGCGTGTGAATGGTTGGAGTATCAGGTTTGAACTGAACCAGCAGCTGTTGATGCTCGTGCACGAGCCAGCCTTCTCCCCCATGGAGTTCAGGCTGGCAGCTGGGGTCGGGTCGAAGCCGTGGCATCAGCGCATTCTGGCGCCTGGTGCGGATGTTGGCAGTGTCTCGTTTCCGTAGTTTTCGGTACAGCACCTGCAGAACGGTGCTGATGAAATAGAGGGAATTGAACAGTGCAAGCCAGTGGAACTTTTCGTTCTAGCCGCAATTGCGATCCCTTTGTCCACGTTGGTGATGCAGTCGTTGTCGTCTGAGTCAGACGATGAGTTCGATCTACTTTGAGGCAATCAGTCTCGATCCTCGTGTTGATTTGAATCGGTTTGTTCGCCGGCCTGATGCCGATTCCGGTCAGGATTGGTCGATTGCACTGCTTGCCTTGTTCTGGCTGCCCTCCGTGATGGCCTGCTTTTTGAATGCAAATTCAATTCTTAGGTTGCGCAGCCTAATCTGAATTTATTCATTGTTTGGTTGATTCGCTCTGACGTTTTGCGCTTTTGAAAGCAGCGATCTTGGCATCTGCCCAACGTGCAAAAAAGTACACGCCAATGAACAGTGGCAGGTAAGCGACCCACATATTGTCGGGGGCGATGTCGCTGTTGTTGATCACGGCCAGACCGGCATAGCCCACCACGAAATAGATACCTGCTCGTCGGAAGGCTCCGACCTGCTTTGGATTCATCGTCTTTGTCTCCGTGGGCCCAGGCTAAGGAGGGATTCACTCGCTGGTCGGGCAGCTGCTGAAACTCTCCGATGTCTGGATCAAGTCCCAGGCCTCGGTGGCGGAATCGGCGAACTGAACCAGGTCCAGATTCTCGTCGGCAATCAGGCCGGAATCGGCAAGTGCTTGAAAATTGATCACGTTGTTCCAGTAATCCCGTCCGAACAGCACGATGGGGATCGGCCCCTTGATGCCTGTTTGGCAGAGGGTCAGCACCTCAAAAAGTTCATCCAGGGTGCCGAACCCGCCGGGGAAAAACACGGCACCTACGGCACGCATCACGAAGTGAAATTTGCGTAGAGCGAAGTAGTTGAAGCGGAAGCAGAGCTCAGGAGTGACAAAGGGATTGGGGCTTTGTTCATGGGGAAGGCTGATGTTGAAGCCGATCGATTTGAAGCCGGCATCAAATGCCCCGCGGTTCGCGGCCTCCATGATCCCCGGGCCGCCTCCGGTGGCAATCACATGGCGGCACCCCTCGCCGACCTTCTGCCCGCAGGAGGCGAGGTGCGCAAACTCCCGGGCGGCTTCGTAGAAGGGTGCCAGCTTCACCAGTTGTTTGCAGCGTTGCACCTGCCGCTGCATTGTTCTGTTGGCGGGTTCCTGGTCCAGGCGCTGGAGGGCCATCGCCAGCTGCCGCTCTGCTGCCACTTTCTCCACCAGACAGGCGCCTCCGAACACCAGGATCGTGGAGGTGATCGCTTGCTCTTCCAGCACCATTTCAGGTTTGCTGATCTCCAGCAGCATGCGCACGCCCCGCATGTCATTGCTTTTCAGCAGTTCCTGATCTTCGTGGGCGAGTCGATAGCTGTTGGATTGCAGGAGGGCGTTGAGATTGTTGGCGACTAAGGCCACGTCTTCGCTTTGGCGGCCGGCTTCGCAGGCGTTGGAGACGGACTCCAGGGGGTCTTGGCTCGCAGGGACGTGTGGATCGGTCATGGTGGCCTCCTGGGGTTACAGCACATTCGCGGCGAGTTCCGCCAGGGCGCTGCGTTCGCCGCGCATCAAGGTGACATGCCCAACCAGGGGCTGCCCCTTCAGCCGTTCCACCATCCAGGTGAGGCCATTGCTTTCGGCGTCCACATAGGGATTGTCGATCTGATAGGGATCACCTGTGAACACGATCTTCGTGCCTTCTCCCACACGGGTGACGATCGTCTTCACCTCCAGAGGTGTGAGGTTCTGGGCTTCATCCACCACCATGAACTGGCTGGGGATGGAGCGGCCCCGAATCGTGTTGATCGCCTCAACCTCCAGGAGTCCCATCCCCTGCAGGTCCATCCAGGAGTTGCGGGGCTCGTGCTGATGGCCTTTGGATTTACTGCTGGCGTCTTGGCCCGGAGAGGTGCCAGTGATGAAATCGATGTTGTCGATGATCGGCTTCATCCAAGGACCGAGTTTTTCTTCAAGTGTTCCAGGCAGATAGCCGAGGTCCTTGCCCAGAGAGATGGGTGGCCGCGTCACCAGCAATCGCGCGTAGTCATGCGTATCCGCCACTTGATGCAGTCCCGCGGCCAGGGCCAGCAGGGTTTTGCCCGTGCCTGCTTTGCCCACCAGGGTCACCAGGGCCACGTCCGGGTCCAGCAGCAGATCAAGTGCGAAGCTCTGCTCCCGGTTGCGTGACTTGATCCGTCCAAGACGCGCACGTTCCAGCCAGCTGAGTGGTCGGATCTTGCCACTGTCTCCGTGGTGTCTGGCCAGCAGCGTGTGGTTGTGGTTCTGGTCATCCACCAGCATCACGCCCTCATTGGGCAGCAGTGGCTGCGTCTCGAGCTCGTCAATGCTGGCGGTGGGAAGGTGGTTGTCCTGTTGGAGCTCCTGCATCAACGCCCCGGTCGTGATCACTTCCCTCACACCGGGATAGAGATCGGCGATGGCGACCTTGTCGTTGATGTAGTCCTCGGCTTCAAGGCCCACGGCATCGGCTTTGATGCGCAGATTGATGTCCTTGCTCACCAACAAAACGTCCGGGGCTTCCTGCAGGCCACCGCAGCGCAGCTGTTCGAGCGCCACCGCCAGGATGTTGTTGTCGCCACCGCCTCTCTGCAGTTCAGGCGGGAGCTGTTTGAGGGTTTCGGCCCTGCAGAAGGCCACCTGCAGGACTCCAGACGTGCTGCCCTCAATCGGCACGCCATCAGCAAGGCTTCCCTTCTCCCGATGGGCATCCAGCAGCCGTGAGATCCGGCGGGCATTGCGGCCTTTTTCGGAGGAGTCGCGTTTGAACCGATCGACTTCCTCCACCACCTGCATCGGCAGCACAACCCTGCGGTCCCCGAAGCGAGTGGGGGCGTCGGGGTCATGCAGCAACACATTCGTGTCGAGAACAACGACCTTGCCTGCCATGGCCGGTGCCTCTACCGACTATTGGCAACCTAGCCAGCGTGGTCGGTCTGAACCGCAGTACAGCGCCTCTGGGTGTGAAACGCAACAGGGCTCGTGCCTAAGCGGGACCTCCCCTCAGGTGATCACGTCGAGCCATTGCTGGGCCTGCAGGAGAGCCTCATGCCGGTCGGCACAGAGTCCGCCGATACCGAACTGTTCCAGCCGTTGCCGCACTCTGCCCTGGGCTCCTGCCACCAGCACGTGGCGGTGATGGGCATGGGCCTCCTGCACGATCCGTTCGATCGCCAGGGTTGCGCTCACCCCCAGGTGGGGCACCGCACTGATATCCAGAATCAGCACTCTGTACTGACGCACCAACGTCATGCGTTCACTGATCCCCTTGGCCGCGCCGAAACTCAGGGGACCCTGCAAACCAAACAGCATCAAGGCGTCACCGCATTGATCCAGCAGCCGTTGCTCCGCTTCGGGCAGGGTGTTGCGTTCGGTGTGGCCCATGCCGGCCAGTTGATGGGTGGTGATCGATTCGATGGTGAGCAGGTTGGCCACGAACATCCCGATCAGGACGGCCCCGATCAGATCCCAGAACACGGTGAGGAGCAGGACCCCCCACATCACCAGGGCGGTTTTGCTGGACAGACGGTGGGCACGACGGAGGAAGCCCCAGTCGATGATGTCGAGCCCCACCTTGATCAGGATTCCCGCCAGGAGTGAGGTCGGGATGCCCTCCGCCAGAGGCCCAGCTCCCACCAGCAGCACGAGCAGCACAACGGAATGGGTCATGCCGGCCAGGGGGGTCTTCCCCCCTGACTTGATGTTGATCACGGTGCGCATGGTGGCTCCAGCCCCGGGCAATCCCCCCACCAGGCCGGCAGCGGTGTTGGCGATACCCTGCCCCACCAGCTCGCGGTTGGACTGGTGCCGGTTGTGCCCGATGTTGTCGGCCACCAGGGAGGTGAGCAACGAATCGATCGATCCGAGCAGCGCCAGCATCAGGCCGGCTCGGATCAGCAAGGGCAGATGCTGTCCCCAGTTGGGCAGCACCAATTGCAGGCCTCCATCGGGGATGCTGCCGATGCGTGGCAGCGCTTCCCATCCCAGGGTCTCCAGGCGCTGATCGTTGAACAGCACAAATGACAAGGGAGTGATCAGGAGCAGCGCCAGCAGCGGAGAGGGAAGCAGCCTGCTGATGCGTTTGGGTGTCAAAAAGACCACCGCCAAGGTCATCGACCCCACCGTCAGTGCCGCCGGGTTGGGGTGAAAGGTCTGCATCACCATCGTGAGCGACTGGACCACGCCACCGGAGGAAGCAATCCCCAGCAGCGGCCCCACCTGAATCAGCAGGATGATGATGCCGATGCCTGACATGAAGCCAGACACCACTGAATAGGGCACCAGGGTGATGTAACGCCCTAGTTTGAGCAGGCCGAACAGGATCTGGAACAGCCCGCCGAGCACGACCGCAGCCATCACCAGGGGCAGCAGTTCACCGTGGGTGAGTGTGCCAGCGACCCCCACAGCCACCAGGCTGCTCACCACACCCGCCACGGTGACGCTCATGGGTCCGGTAGGACCACTCACCTGGGCAGGTGTCCCCCCGAACAGGGCTGCCAGAAAGCCGGACACAATGGCGCCATACAACCCGTAGATCGCACCACCGGGTCCCAGGGCTGCGTTGCCGAAAGCCAGGGCGAGAGGCAAGGCAACGACCGCCGCCGTCAGCCCTCCAAGCAGATCGCCGCGCCAATGGCGCAGATTCCACCCGTAAATCAGGGGCAGCTGACGACCAGCGTCCATGCACGAGTGCCGACTGTTGTCATTCTTCTGTGCTCCTGGCGCTTTGCCAGGCCACCGTCACTGCCTGGACACAGCTTTCTGGCTTAAGGCGTGTTGAGCCAATCGTCGAGTGCCTGCAGAGATTGCACCCCCACGCGCCGCTCTCCGGAGGGATGGATCCAGGTGGGATAGGCCCTGATGTCTGCGGCTCGGCACGCCTCGGCCTGTAGCGGAAGCTCTTCCGGTTTGGTGCATTCCACGTAGGGCAGACGGTCGCTGGCCGCTTCCCCGAACAGACGGCCCTGGTACTGACAGGCGCCACAACGCCAAGAGCCGTAGTACTTCAGGCCTGCCTGCTTGAGCTGATCCGCCAACAGCACCTGCGTCGGTGTCGACGTCGGCAGGGATTGATCCGCCCCCCCCGGGCTGGCGGCCAGTGCGGAGGGCATGGCCAGCGTCAGAGCTGCGGTGATGGAAGCCGTTTTCAGGAAACCCATGCGTGCGTGATCTGTTCTGGGCTGACCTTAGGCAGGTCAGCCTCCACCTCAGCTGCTCGATCGCAACGTTCGGGCTTCCCTCCCTTGCGCCGGTTCCATCCTTGACAAGAAGCTGGACTTCAGAAGTAACGCAGGCCTCACGGCCAGGGGAATGCCATGGCAGGCACCGGCTACCGCGATTATTTCAAGGTGCTCGGTGTGGATCGTGGCGCTGATGCCGACACCGTGAAGAGGGCTTTCCGCAAGCTGGCACGTCAATACCACCCGGATGTGAACCCCGGGAATGCGGCGGCGGAAGCCAAGTTCAAAGAGGTCAGCGAGGCCTACGAGGTGCTGTCTGATCCAGACAAGCGCCGTCGCTACGAGCAGTTCGGGCAGTACTGGAATCAGGCCGGCGGGGCGGGGCCCGCTGCCGGTGTGGATGTGGATTTCGGCCGCTACGGCAATTTCGACGATTTCATCAATGATCTGCTCGGTCGCTTCGGTGGCCCTGGTGGCGGATCGGCAGGCTTTGGTGGTGGCTTCCCCGGTGGTTTTGCTGGTGCGTCGGGCTTCCCTGGTGGTGGTTTCCCCGGCGGGGGAGTCGGCGCCGGGGGGCGTGGTGCCGCCAGCTCGCGTCAGCCCGCCAATCTCGATGCTGAGGCCACGGTCAAGGTGTCGTTTGAGGAGGCGTTCCGAGGCGGGGAACGCACGCTTTCCGTCAATGACGAGCGGGTGCATGTGCGCATTCCCGCAGGGGTGAAGACCGGCTCACGCCTGCGTCTGAAGGGCAAAGGCAATCTGCAGCCCGGTACCGGGCGTCGCGGTGATCTGTATCTCAACCTGCAGGTTCATGGACATGCCGTTTGGCGCTTGGAGGGTGATCAGATGCGTGCCGACCTGCCCGTCTCCCTGGATGAATTAGCGCTCGGTGGCACGGTCACGGTGATGACGCCTGACGGTGAAGCGGATGTGACCATTCCGACCGGTACATCGCCTGGCTGCAGTCTTCGACTCAAAGGCAAGGGATGGCCCGGTCGCAGCGGCCGCGGTGATCTGCTGCTCACCCTTAGCCTGAAATGGCCTGAGCGATGGAGTGATCAGGAGCAGGAGCTCTTGCGTCAGCTGCAGCAAGCGCGATCGGTGGATCCACGGCGCAGCTGGCTGCAGTCGGCCCGTCTTTGAAGCACCTATTACGATCGCCGGCAAAGTTCAGTGCCACTGGATGGAGCTCACCTACCGCCCGCGTCGTTTGCGCCGTACCCCTGCCCTGAGGGCGATGGTGCGCGAGAACCAGTTGCAGCCGGCGGATTTCATCTATCCCCTGTTTGTGCACGAAGGGGCGGATGTGGAACCCATCGGTGCCATGCCAGGAGCCTTTCGCTGGTGCCTGGATCAACTCACCGCTGAGGTGCAGCGCGCTTGGGATCTCGGCGTCCGGTGTGTCGTTCTCTTCCCCAAGGTGTCGGAGGGGTTGAAGACCGAAGACGGGGCTGAATGCTTCAACGAGCATGGCTTGATCCCCCGGGCCATTCGCCAGCTCAAGCAGGCGCTTCCCGAGATGGCGATTATGACCGACGTGGCTCTGGATCCCTATTCCTGCGATGGCCACGACGGCATCGTCAGCCAAGACGGCGTGGTGCTCAATGACGAGACCATCGAGTTGCTGTGTCGTCAGGCGGTGATGCAGGCCGAGGCGGGTGCTGATCTGATCGGCCCCAGCGACATGATGGACGGCCGGGTGGGCGCCATTCGCGAAGCCCTGGACGATGCAGGTTTTGAGCACGTCGGCATCATCAGCTACACAGCCAAATACTCTTCCGCCTACTACGGGCCTTTCCGGGAAGCGCTCGATTCAGCGCCCCGGCCTGCCGGAAGCAAGCCGATTCCCACCAATAAAGACACCTATCAGATGGATCCGGCGAACGCCCGTGAAGCCATCACCGAAGCCCAGCTCGATGAGCAGGAGGGGGCCGACATCATGATGGTGAAGCCAGGTCTGGCGTATCTCGACATCATTCACCGGCTGCGTGAGGAGTCGGAGCTTCCCATCGCCGCTTACAACGTGAGTGGTGAGTATTCGATGGTGAAGGCCGCGGCTGAACGGGGCTGGATCGATGAGCGTGCCGTGGTGCTGGAGACCCTGCTCAGCTTCAAGCGGGCGGGCGCAGACCTGATCCTCACCTATCACGCCTGTGACGCAGCCGCGTGGCTGCAGCAGGGTTGAGGCTGTTGCGTGAAGCCCAGGGGGACGGGCGTTGATCGTGCTGGTGGAGATCCTGCTCCGCAGACGATGGCCACTGCATGCGATGGGAGATGGCCCGCCTGCACGACCCGGTCTCAGGCCCGCGGCCCTGGGGCCACCCCAGTAGGTTCAAACCCTGGCTCCATCGTCTGACCTCATTCCCTTCGTCTCGCCATGGTTCCCGTCCACCGTCTTGGTCATGTCGCGATTCGCGTCAAAGACATGGAACGAGCCGTGGGCTTTTACACCGGTTTAGGGATGCGGATGGTCTGGAAGGCCGACGACTGGGCTTACCTCGAGGCGGGCGACGGCCGCGATGGGCTCGCCCTGCTCGGACCCGGTTACAAAGCCGCAGGCCCTCATTTCGCCTTCCACTTCACCGATCGCGCCGAGGTTGATCAGGTGCATCAACAGCTGCGGGCGCAAGGGGTCGCCGTCGGTGGTGTGCATGACCATCGTGACGGCACCGCTTCCTTCTATTTCCGTGATCCCGAGGGCAACTGGTTGGAGATGCTCTACGAGCCCCCTGGTGGCATCCCCTCCAATCAGCCGGAGGCGGCGGTGTCTCAACCCTGATGCAGAGCCTCAGTCGCGTTGCTCTGTCCCCGTCCAACCCGGTGCAGCAGGAAACCCTGGAGTTGCTGGAGTGGCCCAGGCTGTGTGAACACCTGGCAACCTTTGCCAGCACAACCCCAGGCCGCAGGGCAGCGCAGGCCACGGAGTTACCGGGCGATCTGGAAATCAGTCGCCAGTGGTTGGCACGCTCGCTCGAGCTGGCTGGCCTCGATGGGGTGATCGATGGGGGCCTGAGCTTTCAGGGGGTGCATGACCTTCAGTCCGTGCTGTTGCGTTGCAGCAAAGGAGGCACGGCTCACGGCGAAGAGCTCCTGCGCGTGGCCGACACGCTTGCAGCCGCCCGGCGCCTGCGTCGCCAGGTGGATGAACCGGATCTACGGCCCCTCTGTACAGGTTTGTTCGATATCGTGGCCACCCTCCCCGAGCTGGAGCAACGGCTTAAATTCGCCCTAGAGGAGGGTGGCCGCGTGGCGGATCGGGCCAGTGCGGCCCTGGCCGGACTGCGTCAGCAGTGGCACAGCTTGCGGCAGCAGCGTCGGGACCGCCTCCAGGACGTGCTGCGGCGCTGGGCCGCGCAGTTGCAGGACACCGTGATCGCTGAACGCCATGGCCGCCCTGTGCTGGCGGTGAAGGCCGGTGCGATCGGGCATTGCAAGGGGATGGTGCATGACAGCTCCGCCTCAGGCAGCACGGTGTTCGTGGAGCCTCAGGCCGTGATCGATCTGGGCAATCGCCTGGCCGATCAGGAAGGCCGGATCCGGGAAGAGGAGCAGCGGGTTCTGGCTGCACTCAGTGCCGCTGTGGCGGATCAGCATGCGTCGTTGCTACGGCTCACTGAGGTGCTGCTGATGCTTGATCTCAGTCTGGCCCGTGCTCGTTACGGCCAGTGGCTTGGAGGAGTGCCGCCGCAGTTGGAGGCGGATCCCCAGGCTGTGTTTCGCCTCGAACAGCTGCGCCATCCGCTGTTGGTGTGGCAGGAGAAGCGTGAGCAGGGAACGCCCGTGGTGCCCATCAGCATCACCGTGTCCGATCAGCTCCGGGTGGTGGCGATTACGGGGCCCAATACCGGCGGCAAGACCGTCACGCTCAAAAGCATTGGCCTCGCCGCTCTGATGGCGAGAGCAGGCTTGTGGTTGCCCTGCACGGGTGCTCCATCGCTCCCCTGGTGTGCCCAGGTTTTGGCCGACATCGGCGATGAGCAGTCGCTGCAGCAAAGCCTTTCAACCTTCAGCGGCCATGTGAAACGGATCGGGCGCATCCTCGAGGCCCTTCAGGACGGCCCTGCACCGGCGCTGGTGTTGCTGGATGAGGTGGGGGCTGGCACCGACCCGAGTGAGGGAACCGCCTTGGCGACAGCCTTGCTGCGCACCCTGGCGGATCGAGCTCGCCTCACCATTGCCACCACGCATTTCGGTGAACTCAAGGCCCTCAAGTACAGCGACACCCGCTTTGAAAATGCATCGGTGGCCTTCGACAGTGAAACGCTGTCTCCCACCTATCAGCTGCTCTGGGGCATTCCCGGCCGCAGCAATGCCTTGGCCATCGCCACCCGCCTCGGTCTGGATCCTGACGTGATCGATCAGGCGACGGGCCTGCTGCGGCCTGAGGCTGCTGGTGATGTCAATGCTGTGATCCGTGGCCTTGAAGAGCAGCGGCAACGACAGCAGGCCGCCGCGGAGGATGCTGCGGCGCTTCTGGCCCGCACCGAGTTGTTGCATGAGGAGCTGCTGGGCCGATGGGAGCGGCAGCGGCAGCAGTCGTCGCAGCAGCAGGAACAGGGGCGCCAGCGTCTGGAGACGTCGATTCGGGACGGCCAGAAGGAGGTGCGCAAGCTGATCCGCCGGCTTCGCGATCAGAAGGCCGATGGTGAAACCGCTAGGCAGGCCGGGCAGCGCCTCCGGCGTCTAGAAGCTGACCATCGCCCTGCCCCTGAACGTCGTCGTCACCCTGACTGGCGCCCCCAGGTTGGCGACCGCATCCGTCTTCTCGCCCTCGGTAAGGCGGCGGAGGTGCTGTCGATGTCCGATGACGGCCTGCAGCTCAATGTGCGCTGTGGTGTGATGCGCAGCACCGTGGAGTTGTCTGCGGTGGAAAGTCTGGATGGACGCAAAGCCACCCCACCTCAGCCGACGGTGAAGGTGAAGGCTCGCGGCGTTGGCGGGCGTGGCGCCCAGGTGCGCACTGCTCGCAACACCATCGATGTGCGCGGCATGCGTGTGCACGAAGCTGAAGCGGCGGTCGAAGACCTGCTGCGTGGCGCCAACGGACCGATGTGGGTGATTCATGGCATCGGCACTGGAAAGCTGAAACGTGGCCTGCGCCAATGGTTGGAGACAGTGCCCTACGTGGAGCGTGTCATCGATGCCGAACCCGGCGATGGAGGCCCGGGCTGCAGTGTGATCTGGCCCCGTTAAAGCTTGGGGAGCTGGGGTTCAGGTCCCTCCGAGGGGGGCGGTTCGGGTAGAGAGATGGCATCTCCGGACGCATCAAACAACCGCCAGCCTTCAGGGTCTGCATCGAGATGAATGGTGCTGCCGGTGTTCAGCATCAGGCTCGGATCGGCTCGCACCTGCAGCAGGTGATCGCCATCTAGAAGGCGGCAGGTCACCAGCTGCTCGTTGCCCAGTACTTCACAGTGGCTCACCTCTGCCGGCAGATTGCGGTTGGTGGCTGGTGCCACCTTCAGGTGTTCAGGCCGGATTCCTGCGGTGAGCTGGTCGCCTTCCAGGCGTGGCAATGCTGCGGCCATCGGGCCTTCCACCGCCAGGCGTCGATCGTCCAGGAGCAACGTGGCCCCCGCACCCACCTGCACGGGCAGCACATTCATGGGTGGGCTGCCGATGAATTGCGCCACGAACAGATTGGATGGCCAGCGATAGAGCTCCATCGGTGTGCCCAGTTGCTGCAACCGACCTTGATTGAGAACAGCGATGCGATGGCCCATGGTCATCGCCTCCACCTGGTCGTGGGTGACGTAAAGCGTGGTGGTGCCCAGCTGACGTTGCAGCGACACGATTCTGGCCCGGGTGCTGGCGCGCAGCTTGGCATCAAGGTTGCTGAGGGGCTCATCCATCAGAAACACCGCCGGTTGGCGGGCCATGGCCCGCCCGAGCGCAACCCGCTGCTTCTGCCCGCCTGAGAGTTCCTTCGGTCGACGATTCAGCAGGTGGTCGAGTTCCAGGGCTGTGGCTACATCGTTGACCCGAGCCTCGATGCGCGTCTCGCGTTCGGAGGGGATGCGAAGAGGCCCTGGCAGGCTTCGGGTCTGACGGTGCAGTTGATCCTGGAGCTGTTGCAGCTGCGTGCGTCTCCGGCTCCGTCTCAACCCGAAACTGAGGTTGTCACGCACGCTTAGGTGGGGATAGAGGGCATAGCTCTGAAACACCATGGCCACATCCCGCTGGGCTGGCCTCAGGCCTGTGATGGCCCTGCCGCCGATCGAGATGGCTCCAGCCGTCGGTGTGTCGAGGCCCGCCAGTAGCCGCAGCAGGGTGCTCTTGCCGCAACCTGATGGACCCACCAGCACCAGGAATTCCCCATCCTTGATGTCGAGGTGCAAGTCGCGGATCACCGGCACGGGACCGCTGCCATCGCGTCCTGGATAGCTTTTGCTCAGCCCTTCAAAGCGAACGCCTGCCACTGCTGAGATTCCGGTCGTCGCGATCTTAGGGTTGATGGTTGGCCGAGTCCGAGGCGGGACGTGCAATTCATTGACCAAGCCCGAGTCGCCGTGCGTGGCGGCCGCGGTGGAGACGGCATCGTCGCGTTCCGTCGAGAAAAATATGTTCCAGCCGGTGGGCCCTCCGGCGGTGATGGAGGCCATGGCGGTCATGTGGTGTTGGAGGCCGATGCCAACCTCCAGACTCTGCTGGATTTCAAATTCAAGCGCCTCTTCCCAGCCATGGATGGCCGCCGTGGCGGCCCGAACCGATGCACCGGTGCCTCAGGCCAGGATCTTGTGATCAAGGTGCCCTGTGGCACGGAAGTGCGCCACCTCACCACGGGGATCCTGCTCGGCGACCTCATCGACCCCGCTGAACAGCTCGTGGTGGCTTACGGGGGACGTGGCGGCCTCGGCAATGCGCACTACCTGAGCAACCGCAACCGGGCTCCGGAAAAATGCACAGAAGGGCGTGATGGCGAGGAGTGGCCCCTTCAACTCGAGCTCAAGCTTCTGGCTGAGGTGGGGATCATTGGCCTGCCTAATGCAGGCAAGAGCACTCTGATCAGCGTGCTTTCAGCCGCCCGGCCGAAGATTGCCGATTACCCCTTCACCACCCTGGTGCCCAATCTGGGGGTGGTGCGCCGCCCCACTGGCGATGGCACGGTCTTTGCCGATATACCCGGGCTGATCGCCGGTGCCGCCCAGGGCGCTGGTCTGGGCCATGATTTTCTTCGCCATATTGAACGAACCCGTCTGCTGATCCACATGGTGGATGGTGGTGCTGAAGATCCTGTGTCGGATTTGCACGTGGTGGAGAAAGAGCTGGAGGCCTATGGCCACGGCCTGGTGGAGCGCCCTCGTTTGCTGGTGCTCAACAAGCTGGAGCTGATGGACGAGGACGAACGGGAGGAGCAGGTGCGGCGCCTGGAAGAGGCCAGTGGCCGCCCGGTGCTTCTCACCTCTGCCGCGATGTCCCAGGGTCTTGATGCGCTCCTTCAGACGGTCTGGACCGAGCTCGGCGTTTGATGCGCTTGTCTCACAACTGATCACAACTGCGTTGTGAAGTGAGTGCAACGACGTCAGAAAGAAGAGGAATGGTCTTCGGCCATCCGCTCGCATGATTCATGATGCTGTTCACCTGCTTTGACGCCCGCGGTGACCTGGTTGCCCGCTGTCAGACTGAGGCCCAGGTGGCAGACCTGCGTCAGCGTGGTTTCAACATTGCTGTGGTGCAGCCCATGGCCGAGGAGGACTTAGTGCTGTGCTCCCTCAGCGTCAGTTCGGACGCCATCGACGAGGAACTCTGAGCGGCGGGGAGTTTTCAACGGCAACCGATTCAAAAGCCCGCGATTCGAAATCGCAGGCTTCCGCGTGAATCCGGTGGTTGCAATCAGTCGTCGTAGACGCGGCACTCGTCGGCGTCGGGATTGGCATCGCAATAGAGCTCAAGAGGCGTGGGATCGTGAGAATCGCCGGGGTGATGCTCTTTGTAGTCCTGCAGTTCTTTCAGCTCCCCCTCCAGGTGACGAACCTTGCCTGCATTGCCCTCGGCCTTGGCCGATTCGATTTCCGACTGGTCTTTCTTGATGTGCTCGTCGATTGATTGCATGGAGGACCGTCCTTTGCTTCCGTCGGAAACGGCAGCAGATTACGGCCTACCGGCGGCCCAGCTCCGGCCCGGAGGTGCCACTCGGTTTTCGTACCAACAGACTTGCCAACTCGCCCCATCCGTGGCTAGCAGCGATGTAGGCAGTGGGAGGTCATCCCATGGTTCGGATCAGGCAGCGGCAGGGCCGGCACTTCATGGATGAGGAGGGCCGGATGTTCTGGATCAATGGCCCTGAGGAGTTCTGTTACCTCTCCGAACAGAGGCAATGGCGACCTGGATTGACGTTCCAGCAGGTCCTGGAATGGAAGCAATGTGCTCCCTCCGGGCTGGTGAGCCAGCGTTTTGGGTCACTGAGGGCCGCCTGTGAAGCGTTTGAGCACAATCAGGTGATCTGGTCGCATGATCTTTATTTGCGGCGGATGGGCGATCAGATGCAGTTGCATCGCTCGGCTCAGGATTACCGCCCCACCGCCATGAAAAAGGCGGAGTCTGCTGGCTCTGGGGTTCAGCCCCAGCCCTGGGAGGGCATGACGCAAACCGCTCCCGCCTGTGTATGGACGGCAACTCCCCAAGGCGAGGAGTTATCGCATCCCCGCCGCCGCCGTCGCTCTGCGGTTAAGGCGCCAATTCACTGAGTTCCAGCCAACGCTCTTCGGCGTCGGCAAGGGTCTCGAGCACTGTCGCCAACTCCTGGCTGAGGCTGGTGAGATCAGCGCTTCCGCCGTTGATCGCCGCCTCCAGTTCCGACTTGCGACCTTCCAGGGCCGGCAGTTGGATGTCGAGCTGCTCCAATTCTTTCGCTTCCTTGAAGCTGCGCCGGCGTGGTTTGTTGCCGGCGTTGCTGGTGGAGGCTCGTGGGCTGGGAGAGGCGGCTGAGTGTTTGCTGGACTGAGCGCTGCGTTTGAGTTCTTCCGCCTTCTCGAGTTCCTTTCTGTGGTCGAGGAACTCGCTGTAATTGCCTTCAAAGCGTTCCAGGCGGCCGCTCTCGAAGCAGAACAGTCGGTCGACCGTGCGGTCCAGGAAGTAGCGGTCGTGGGAGACCACCACCACACAGCCTCGGAAATCTTCCAGCAGGTCTTCCAGCACGCTCAAGGTCTGAACGTCGAGATCATTGGTCGGCTCATCCAGCAGCAGCACGTTCGGTGCCTGAATCAGCAGCCGGCACAGGGTGAGGCGCCGCCGCTCCCCTCCCGAGAGCTTGCTGATCGGACTGTGCTGCTGGGCCGGTGGAAACAGGAAGCGCTCCAGCAGTTGTGAGGCCGTGAGTTGTTCCCCGTTCAGGTCAATGCGAGACGCGGCTTCTTCGACAAAGTCGATCACCTTGCGCTCCAGCCCCCGGCCGCTGGTGAGGGCATCGGTGTGCTGGTCGAGATAGCCAAGGTGCACCGTTTCGCCGAGGCGCAGTTCACCCCCCGCAGGCATGCGGCGGCCGGCGATCAGATCCAGCAACGTGGATTTACCGCTGCCATTCGGCCCGATGATGCCGATGCGGTCTTCCGGGCTGAAGCTGTAGGTGAAATCCTCGAGCAGCACCGCGCCGTTGTCGGTGCCATCTGTGGTGGCGCGCAGGTGCTCTGCTTCGATGGCCACCTTGCCGATGCGGCGGCTCACATTCGCCATCTCCAGCTGGGCCCTGGCCTTTTTGGGTGGGGCAGCCCGCATGGCCTCAATGCGCTGCAATCGTGCTTTCTGCTTGGTGCTGCGCGCTTTCGGCCCCTGGCGCAGCCAGGCCAGTTCGCGGCGCAGCACGCTTTTGAATTTGGCGGCTGAGGCTGCATCCGCAGCATCTTGTTCCGCCTTGCGTTGCAGATAGGTGCTGTAGTTGCCGTCGTAGCTGCGTGCTTCTCCATCGGCCACCTCAACGATCCGGTGGGTGATCCGATCGAGTACGTAGCGGTCGTGGGTGACCAGCACGACGGCGCCGGGATAGCGATCCAGCCAGTTCTGCAACCACTCCACGGCGGCGGCATCGAGGTGGTTGGTGGGTTCGTCCAGCAGCAAGACATCGGGGCACGCGACGAGGGCTGATGCCAGCCCAACCCGTTTGCGGTAGCCGCCCGATAGATCCTCCACCGGTTTCTGCAGATCGCTGATGCCCAGGCGCTGGAGCACCTCCTGACACTGTTGCTCCAGCCCCCAGGCTTCGGCCTCATCCATGCGTTGGCTGAGGTGTCCCAGTTCGGTGAGCAGGGCTGTGTCGTCGGGGGACTGAGCGACGGCCTCGGTGAGTGCGCTGAAGCGAAGCAGCAGCTCGCGTTTTTCGCCACAGCCCGCCAAGACCTGTTCGAGCACGGTCAGTCCTGGCTGCACGTGGCTTTCCTGGCCCACCAGTTCCACCCTGAGCCGAGGGGAGCAACGTCTCTCACCACCCCCAACGGGCTCCTGCCCGGCCAACACGTTGAGAAGAGTCGATTTCCCTGCGCCGTTCGGGCCAATCAACCCCAGGCGGTCGTTGGTGCCGATGTGCAGGGTGAGATCGGCAAACAGGGTGCGAATGCCAAAATCCTTCTCGACATTCACCAGGCTGATCAGACTCACTGGGCTCCAGCTGCGCGCTGCTGCTCCAGATAAGCAAACACACTCTTGTCACCGACATCGGCCGCAGCGGGAATGCCGAATTTGCGCAGGGCGAGCACCACCAGCAGCAGGGCGGCCGAGGTGAGCAATCCAAGGCAGACCCCGGGGTCGAGTAGGCCGCTCAGGCGCCCAAGCAGGGCGATGGGCAGCAGCAGGGTGAGTCCGATGGCTTCCGGTCGGCGGAAACAGAAGAACTCTTTGAAGCCAATGCCTGCCAGCGCTGCGAACAAGGGGCCGATGGCGAGAATCCAGAGCGGTTGACCTTGCAGCGTTGCCAGGGCCTGGGATGGACCGCTGAGTACCAACAGCACACCCCATCCCAGGCATCCCAGCAGCCAGAACAGCTGCAGTGCCCGATGGAGGGGCCTGAGGTAGATGTGAATCCACTGCAGGGCCAAACCCAGGCCGGCGGCCAGGGGCAACAGCCACAACCAGGCCCACTCGCTGCCGATCTGCCACCACTGCAGCAGTCCTGCACTAAACGACAGGCCGCTCACCAGCAAGGCAATGCGATACCGCTGCACTTCACGCCGATCATGCTCCGTGATCGTGTAAGTCCCGTACATGCCCTCGAACTGGGGATCAGCCTTGGTCATGGCAATGCCTCAGAACTGTCCACCAGTGTGCACAGATCTGGTCCGGCGGGAACAATCCCGCCTGGGTTGAGAGGAAAGAGCGCTCCGTAGTAGTCAGCACGCCAGGCCTCGCCGTCGCAGCTGTCGGCGACCCCTGGAAGCTTGTAGAAGCGTTGGCGCCAGCTCCACAGTGCAGGGAACATCCAGAGGGGTTTCGCGCTGCAGCCAAACAAGGGGGCGTACACCAGCTCCCAGCGGATCAGGGTGGGGAACAGGCGCACATCGGCGATGGTGAGCTGCTCACCGCAGAGCCAAGGCCCTTGCCTCTGCAGAGCGGCTTCAACCGCTTCAAGGGCGGAAAACAAGGCGGTGCTGGCTTCGTTGTACGCCTGCTGGGAGCGTGCGAATCCACAGCGGTAGACGCCGTCGTTCACCGCCGGTTGCACCAGCCGTTGCCATCGTGCGATGGGTGCCGCCAAGGCAGCGGGGGCAAGGTTGTCTGCTCCGTCTCCCCCCGGCCAGCGGTTGAGCGCTTCGGTGAGGGCGGCGCTGTCGTTGCCGAGCAGTGTGGCTGCGGTTTCTGTGTCGCGGCCGGGATCGATGAGCGCGGGCACCGTGGCGCGGTGATGGGGTGGTGTGTCGCAATGGCGGTACAGCGCCAGCAGCGAATCACACCCCAACCAGGAAGGGGTCAAGGACCATCGACCGGCCCGGTGATCCGCTGTGGCCATCAGCAGGGTGAGGGTGCCGTCCAGGCGTCGCAGCCGATGCATCAGCCAGGTGCGATGGGCCCAGGGGCAGCTGCGCCCGATCACCAGGCGGGGGCGCGTTTCGGATGAACGCCCTTGCAGAGCCTCCTCGCTGGGAACAACGACCTCGAGTCGATCGCTGGGAGGCCTGACGTAGCGCCCCTCCCGATCGGAGGGACCCAGCCCTTGCATCAGCTGGCGCCATTGCCAACGCCAGCCCTCACGGGCGGCGGCGACAACCAGAGGGGGGATGGCCATAGACCGAGGCGTTCAGCGGTGTCAGTCTGGAGCTGTTCGTCAGATGCTGGATGGTGAGCCCTCGGGTTTTGGTGGTGGGCGGCACCCACGGCAATGAAATCAACGGGCCCTGGCTGCTGGATCAATGGGACCAGCATCCCCAGCTGATCGACAGCAGAGGGCTGGACGTGCAAGCCGTGATCGGCAATCCAGCCGCTCGAGCCCAGGGCCGGCGTTACCTCGATCGGGACCTCAACCGCAGTTTCCGCCCCGACCTTCTGGCGACTGCCTCTGCTCAGGCTGTCGATCCCAAGGTGTCTGGCGTTGATCGGGAGATGGTCAGGGCCTCGACCCTGCTGCGTCAGTACGGGCCATCTGGTCCGGATGCTTGTTGTGTCGCCCTTGATCTGCACAGCACCACCGCCGCGATGGGCAGCTGTCTGGTGGTGTACGGCCGCCGGCCAGCTGATCTGGCCATGGCGGCAGCGGTGCAGCAGCGGCTCGGGCTGCCGGTGTACCTGCATGAAGCGGACGAGGCCCAGCAGGGATTCCTGGTGGAACGGTGGCCTTGCGGGCTGGCGATTGAGATCGGCCCTGTGCCGCAGATGGTGCTTGAACCGAGCATCGTGGAACGGACGCGTCTGACCCTCAACGCCTGTTTGGCAGTGCTGGCTGAAGCCCGTGATGGGTGGCGCGTGCCTCCTTCAGAGCTGGTGGTGCATCGCCACCTCGGCAGCATCGATCTGCCCCGCGATGGGGACGGTCGACCCGATGCCTGTCTTCACCCTGCCCGTCAGGGGCAGGACTGGCAGCCCTTGTGTGCAGGCGACCCGCTGTTTCGGAAGGCCGATGGCACGGTGATTGCCTACACCGGGCCCGATGGGCATGTCCCCGTTTTCATCAATGAAGCGGCCTACGGAGAGAAAGGGATTGCTCTCAGCCTGACGGCCAAGGAACGCTGGCCCATCGATGCGGCAGGCCCCTCTGCATTGAGGAGCCTGTTGGGATCTGATTAAGGCAGAGTTCGGTTGTAAATCACATCCTTCACGCTTCTGCCATCCGGAGCGATGAGGATTTCAGTTTCGGTGGTGGCATTGCTGTCGTCATACGGCCATCCCGGTCTGCCTCCCTGGAACCGAAACGTGAAGCCCTCGGTGTTGTTTTGAATCAGGCAGTCACCACCACCGGTGTCGGTTTCAAACATGCAGGGCTGGGGCCGATAGACCCCAAGTCCTCCGTTTTCAGCAACTGCGGTGGTACGAGCCAGATTGAGGGCCCGCACCTGAGCAGTCGGAACCTGGGCACTGACCGGAGGTGCTGTGATGGCTGTGAGGCCAACACCAGTGAGGCTGCTGACCGAGGCGATCGCCATGAGGGAGCGAATCCAGAGCATGCTGTTTGCGGGCAGGGCTGTCCTAGTGGTGAACCCGTGTCGCGTAAATGTCAACGAGACGGCTCTGAATCGCGAGCCCTTCCGTTCTGAGGCATTAGGGCAGGGGCTGGTTGGTGACCGAGCGGATCACCTCTCCATCGGCGGACACTGTCACTGTGGTGACGACGGTTGGTTGGACCGGACGGCGTTGCTGCCATCCCGGAGCACCCCCCTGAAACCGAAAGACGTAAGCCGCAGGGCTTGATTCCACAAGACAGTCGGGGGCTCCCGTGCTGTACATGCACCGATCCGCTCGGTAGTTGCTCAGTCCTCCATTGATCGATTCGGCTCGCAACCGTGCCAGATTGGCTGCCTTGGTCTGCGAAACAGGCATCGCGGCGGCCTGGGCCCGACAGATGTTCGGAGCCAGCAACGTGTGAGAGGTCAGCAGCAGGCTCGCCACCGCCAGGGTTCGTGGGTGGGATAACAGCACCATGGCGCTATCAGACTGGATTCCATCTTGGGACTGATCGATCGGCGACGGGTGAACTCTGCAGCCACAGGTTTGAGCAGATGTGTCTGCTGGAGGGGCGTCAACCGCTTAACCACAGACCCAGGTTTTTTGCTCTTCCGTACAGGGGAGATTGGTCGTGGTGCCGTCTTCCCAGTAAATGCGCAGGCGATCGTCGAGACTCCCGAGCCGCAACGTGAGGGATTTCACCGGGCCAGGTGGTGTTTTGTCGTTGGGATCGGACGTGCCGTCTGAACCATTGACAACACGGCGTTCGAGCTGTTGAAGCCGGTAGTCAAGACGTTTGATCGCTTCGCTCTGGTCGATGCTGTTGGGATCGGATGGGCTCGATGTACAGCCCGCCAGAGCGAATGCAATCACGCCATAGGCGCTGACGAGTCCCAGTCCTGGGCGTTGGCAAGGGGCCTGGGTCATGGCAATCAGGAGGTGGGCACAGTCTGCTGCCTCAGCCGTGATGCACCAGCCGTTCGCTCCAATACACCACAGCGCCTTGAGCTTCCAGCTCTGCGCGGCGATGGCGGGCGCGTTGAAAAGGAACAGTTTCCTCCAGGCGTTGACCGGAATGGAGCCAGCGGATCAGGACCACGCGTTCACCGAATCGCAACCTGAGAATCTTAAGTCTTTATTTGATTCTGGTGTTCGTGTTGCCGCTGCGCCTTCGGGTCAATCCGGGGGGTGGCGGCCTGGGCGGCTTCGGTGGACCAGGCAAGACCCGTTGCAGCAGGCGGGGCCGCGGCCTGACGAGGAAATGATTGCGGAAGCGTTACAGCGCTCAATCTTCCGTTACAATGGCTTTGGCAGGGCATTCCTGCCCTTCCGTAACCGTCTCTTCGGAGACCTTCTTTTCCGTTCTCATGACCACCACCATTCAGCAGCGCTCCGGCGCCACTGGCTGGCAGCAGTTCTGCGAGTGGGTCACCTCCACCAACAACCGCCTCTATGTGGGCTGGTTCGGTGTGCTGATGATCCCCACCCTGCTGGCCGCCACCACCTGCTTCATCGTTGCGTTCATCGCAGCACCCCCCGTCGACATCGACGGCATCCGTGAGCCCGTTGCTGGCTCTCTGATTTATGGCAACAACATCATCTCCGGTGCTGTTGTTCCTTCCTCCAACGCCATCGGCCTGCACTTCTATCCCATCTGGGAAGCGGCTTCTCTCGATGAGTGGCTGTACAACGGCGGTCCCTACCAGCTGGTTGTCTTCCACTTCCTGATCGGCATCTTCTGCTACATGGGTCGCGAGTGGGAACTCTCCTACCGCCTCGGCATGCGCCCCTGGATCTGCGTTGCCTACAGCGCACCTGTGGCTGCTGCTTCTGCAGTGTTCCTGGTCTACCCCTTCGGTCAGGGTTCCTTCTCTGACGGCATGCCCCTGGGCATCTCCGGCACCTTCAACTTCATGCTGGTGTTCCAGGCCGAGCACAACATCCTGATGCACCCCTTCCACATGCTGGGTGTGGCTGGTGTTTTCGGCGGCAGCCTGTTCTCCGCCATGCACGGCTCCCTGGTGACCTCCTCCCTGGTGCGTGAAACCACCGAGAGCGAGTCCCAGAACTACGGCTACAAGTTCGGCCAAGAGGAAGAGACCTATAACATCGTGGCTGCCCACGGTTACTTCGGTCGCCTGATCTTCCAATACGCTTCCTTCAACAACAGCCGCAGCCTTCACTTCTTCCTGGCTGCCTGGCCTGTCGTTGGCATCTGGTTCACTGCCCTGGGCGTCAGCACCATGGCCTTCAACCTGAACGGTTTCAACTTCAACCAGTCCATCCTTGATGGTCAGGGCCGCGTCCTGAACACCTGGGCTGATGTGCTGAACCGCGCCAACCTCGGCATGGAAGTGATGCACGAGCGCAACGCTCACAACTTCCCCCTCGACCTGGCTGCTGCCGAGTCCACTCCTGTGGCTCTGCAGGCTCCTGCCATCGGCTGAGGCTGAAGTCTCAAAGAGATTCAGCTGCGGTTGAATCGCAAAGCCCCCGCCGTCTGGTGGGGGCTTTTTGTAGTTTTGTCGCCTCGCCATTCACTCAAGACACGAATGTTGTCTCTGGTCCTGCCGATCTGTCTTGCCTTCGTGATGTTCTCGCTGGGGATCAGCCTGCGGCCATCGGATTTCAGAGTGGCGTTACGTCAGCCAAAAACGCTTCTCGCCGGAGCCTTGGCTCAAATGGTGCTCTTGCCAGTCGTGGCCTATGGCCTGGTCTGCTTGTTCGGTCTCACCGATGAACTCGCGATCGGCGTGATGGTGCTCAGCTGTTGCCCTGGAGGGGTGACCTCGAACCTGTTCACCCGCTTCGCTCGCGGGGATGTGGCTCTATCGATCTCGTACACCGCCTTGGCCAGTGTGCTGACGGCAGTCACCCTTCCCTTGATTCTTGGTCTGGTCTCAGGGCCCTTGATGCCTGACCTCGACACCAGCATTTCGACGTTGCCTCTCAGCTTCAAGATGCTCTCGATCGCCACCCTGCCCGTGGTGATTGGCGTCTTCTGCAATCAGTGGAAGCCTGGCCTGTGTCTGGCGATGCGTCCCTTGTGCGACCGATTCGCCAATGTGATGCTTGTGCTGGTGATTATCGGCGCTGTTGCGAGTCAGTGGGCGCTGTTCGTTGGCAACCTCCAGGCTCTTGGACCGCTGCTGCTGCTGCTCAACCTCCTGATGCTCGGCATTGGTCTTGGAGTGGGAACCCTGCTGGCGTTGCCCCAGGCGCAGGTGACAACGCTGGCCATTGAAAGCGGTTTCCAGAACGGAACCGTTGGCATTGTCGTTGGGACACTCCTCTCTCCCTTGGTGCTCGGAGATCAGTTGTCAGGGTTCAGTCTTCCGTCTGCCATCTACGGCGTGTTGATGCAATTCACAGTCATTCCCTTTGTGGTCTGGCGTCGTTTTTCTGCTCCGACCCTGTCCCTCAGGGAATGGAGCAGCGATCACACCGCCCCCATGCATGAACGGTTGTCGACATCAACGTCTGTCAGTGCCCGACGTTGATGGATGGGTCTGAGCAGCGCTGCTGTCTTCAATCTGATCGTTTGGAACAGGCTGTTCAGTTGTTGCTTGGATGCTGTCTTGAACCGTTTTGACCTCGGGTTCCAGGCTTGTTTCGGTGGCCTCCTCTCGCTGCGGTGTCGGTTCCTTCAACACAGGCAGGGGCGGGATCGTCAGGATCGGCGGTGATGGCGGTGATGGCGGTGGTGGTCCCACCACTTCCACTGCTGTGCGCTCCACCACCAGTCGGAATGGGGTGGAATAACGTCGATTGATTTCCTTTTGCACCGCTGTCACCTGCGCGAAGGTGGGCAGCTTGGGGTCGGCAACCCTGACCAGGGCTCGAATCTCAGGATTCGGTTTTGACCAGTCGATCCGTACGGACTCCAGTTCAACAGCTTCACTTTCCGGGATGCCGCTCACCTCGCCGAAGGTGATCGTTTCATTGCGTAGAAAGCGACGAATCGTCTCTGCCACTTGCTCACGGGTGGTGTCTTGATACCTGGCATTCAGCAGGCTCACGAAGCCACTGCCGAGGGGAACCACCAGTAACCCCGTGAGCGCGAAACTCGCTGCGCTGAGGTGACTACGGGTGAGTTGATCGCGAAACAGGGGGTCCTTCCAGGCCATCAGCACGAGTCCTCCAGTCAGGATCCCCAGGAGGTTCGTGCAGAAGAGCAGACCGGCTCCCGCAGCGAGCTGCCAGTTCTGCTGAGACAGCAAAAGACCCATCACGCAGACCGGAGGGACCAGTGCCACCGCGATCGCCGTGCCGGCGAGTGAACTCACCGCGTCACTGCGCAGTTTGGCGTACGTCGCCAAGCCACCAGCGACCAGGGCAATGCCGAGGTCGAGCAGATTGGGGCTGGTGCGTGCGGCGACTTCGCTGCCGAACTGGGGCAGGGCGACCAGGGTGCCCAAGAGGGTGGAGAGAAGGGTGGTTAGAAAGACCCCCAAGGCCAGGGTTGTGAGAGATCGGCTCAGCAATCGAACGCTGCCGAACAGAACAGCGAAGGAGCCGGCTCTGAGGGGCAGAATCCAAGGAGCCACCACCATCGCCCCAATCACCACAGCGGCGCTGTTGGCCAGAAGCCCAAGTGTGGCGATCAGGCTCGCCCCGATTGTGAGCACGACGAAGGCTTCGTCGAGCTCGGCATCTCGGCGGTAACTGCGGTGAAGCCTCTCGAGCTTCTCCGGCTCCATCCCGCTCATGGCGTGTTCGTTGAGACGGTCTCAGTCTGATTCAGGTGCGTTTGAACGCACAGTCATTGCGGTGCTTTGATGAGCCATGAATGGCTGGCGACCATGGCCGTCAAGCGTCCTCAGAATTTGTTGGCCCGCATCCATCCAATGGTGCCTGCTTGTGCATTGCTGGAGGCTGTTTGGCTGGATTGGTTTTGGACAACCCGTACTTGATACCAAAGTCCTCTCTGCCCTGAAAGCGTGCGATTCACAGTCTGCAGGAGTTCGACGAAAGAACCACTGGCCACTAACCCTTGCGCATGGTTTGGACATCCCTTGCTGACCGACGGAACGGAGGCGGGTGTTTGTCCTCCGCAGTTGTGAAGGAAGGCCGCTGATTTTGTTTCCAGCACATGTGGATGATGGCCTGGATAGGGGTGAGCGATTCCTGCACCATGCAGTAACGCTGTCACAGTGAGCCCTCCAAGAAGCCCTTTCTGCAAGCACTGGGTCAGGTGAGACATTGTTTGGGTGTCCGTTCTCTTCACTAAGCCGAGACTATCCAGCCTGGATTGCAAAAACATGTCAGCTTTCCGCCCACATATGACTGAGTACGCCTGCTGGGCTGGTCGCGAGCAGTTCAGCACTCAGCAGTCACTCAGCCTCACCCTGCGGTTGATCCAGCTCTGACACCTCCCTGAAGCACGTGCAGTCAGTTCAGTGCAGTCAATGGGCACAATTTGCGCAATAAGCGGCTACATCGTGCCCAGCCTGTCTCAGAACCACGGGGGTAACGAAAGCCGATGACCTGACTTGAACAGGCGACCCACGCTTTACGAAGGCATAATCAAGCCCAGTCAGGGACTGAAGAATCCAGTCATAGCCTCAATCCTTGTCAACGCTGCCGGCAGGAGTCGGCACGGTTTTCGTCAAAAGTGGGCACGCGTGCCCACTGCCCAAAGTGCTGTGGTCGGCAGGGTTAGGCAGGGTTGACACGGGTGGTGTTTCGGCATCGCTGATGGCCATGGCCACAGCAACGTGTCGCATCGTCATTTCGAGGTGTCTGCCGGTCATCGACAGCAGTAGTGCCCAGGCCTCTGGATCACCCGATCCCACCAGCCACTCCACTTCACCTTCCAGTTGATCCAGCTCTGACACCACCCGCAAGCACAACTGTTCAACGCAGAGCATCAGCAGCGACGGCACACCATCAACCAGTCTGCTGAGTGTGGCCACGCAGGGTTCACCCGTGAGATAATGGGGTCATCGACAGGGCAGCCACAGGCGCCGGTCGATCACCACAGCATTCACAACCAATGACCACCACCGATCGCGTGGCGGCTCTCTATCAGCTGTATCTGCAGCTGGATGAGTTGACCACTGCCGAGGAGATGGAGGCGTATCCATTCCTCGAACACCTTGCCGACCTAATTGAAGATCTGGAGGGAGACGCATGATCTCCTTCTCCTGCCTTCTCGCTTGGGCGGCAGTGCTGATCTGCCTGCCTGTGATCGTCCTTCTCTGGGCGACCGAATCACGTTCCACCCGCATCAACCGTCTCCGCAAGCGCGGACAGTCGTGGCGTCTCATCGCCGAGCGCTACGGCGTCAGCCAGTCAACGGTCAGGAAGTGGGCCATAGCTTCCTAAGAATCCTCTGAAGAAATGTGGGGACCTTGCTCTGCAGCACGCTCCCCACGGTCAAAGTGACGTTGTTTCTTAGAGAATCATGAAAGACCCTGTGACGGGGAATGCGATGCCTCCCGGCTTCACCACCGACGATTTCACCAAGAGTGACCCAACACCGCTGGCCATGACTCTGGGCTACTCAAAAGTCGAATGGACTCTCATCGGCATCGGGGATTCAGTGACGCCACCGACAACCAATTTGGTTCCGCACACCATCGCCTTGAGCCATCCTTTCAACGATGAACGTCAAGTCACCATGTTCGGAACCGACAGCCTGGATGGTCTTGGCTTCTGAACACGCCAGCGGAATGGTGATTGAAGCGCCCCTCTGATACAGGGGCGTTTTTTTGCGCCTCTGGAGAATCTCAGGCCAACAGACCCTGACCTTCAGTCGATCCCCTTCAATGCTGATCGCAGCAGCAACAGCAGATCACCCGCAGCAATCTCAACCGGGGCATCCGGTGCCGTCCACGGTGAGATGCCGCCCATCGTGACCTTGGCCCTACCAATGGCGGCCACCATCGCGATTGATCGCAATTCTGCGTGCGCATCCGTTGCTGACTTCAGTTCCTGCAGATCAGATGGGCTGAAATCTTCGGCTCCATCACACAGCAATCCCCAAGCTGTTTCACCAAAGGGTGAGGGTCCGGCTGTATCGCCTCCGACCACGGCCGTGGTGCTGATCGCTTGGGCCACTGAATCGAAATCAGAGATGTCTGGCTTAGCGAAAACGACAAATAGCGGAAACAGGGCAAGTTGCAAAGTGATTAAGGCTTTTTTCTTGACTTGTCTTTCCCTTCGGTAATTGATTGATACAACGCGGCAATTAAAACACACACCGCAAGGATTAGGCAGCCCCAGTAAATAATGCTGACTACAGTTCCAACAAGTAATTTGAAGATTGAAGGGGCTACTATGTCGAGAAGTATTGCTGCCGTAAAAGTGCTCAGCATTAACCAGTAGCGCTTTCTCCAAAATTTCCATATACGAGCCCTAAACCTGTTGTCTTCTTCAGATTCAGAAGCCAACTTGAAAAGCCGCAAAGAGTTCTTCACCAGATTTTTTGCCCATTGCGCCGTCACATCTGAACCTTTCCGTACGTATACCAGTCTGCAGAGCAAAGTGGCATTAAGGAGGATGTTGAACGCACTAGCCGATCCCCTTCAGCGCAACCGCGACAACAGCTGACGCGTCAGCAGCGCCACATCCTGCAGCGTCAATGGCACCAGCTCATCTGCATCGCTCATCTCAGATACCTGCTTCAACGCCTCTCTGATTCGCCCTAATGCCTGCAGCGTTGCCGCTGCTCTCATCTCTGGATGTGCCTCAACCGTGTCCATAAATTCCCGCAGATCGCTCAGCATCTGCCCCTGACCTGCGATCACATCCCAGGCGCTGGCCCCCTCAAGAGAAAGACCATCAATGCCCCCATTGATGGCAGGTGGTTCAGCTGATTCCGCACCTGCCCCCAACGGTGCAGGCGGCGCCGCCGAACCCATCACGTGTGCTGCAATCGCTTCTCGCTTGCGTTGGCTCATGTCGTCACCTTCTCTCGTTTCAGGCGGTTGTAAGCACGCGCCATTCGTTCTTCCAGCGTTGGTTTTGGCCTCCTGATCACCACAGCTGGAGTGGGTTGCAACCGACAGCGTTCAAGGTGCGCTTGCAAACAGCGCTGACGGTGAACCTGTGCCTGTTCCTGTCGTTCTTGCATGTCCCGGTGGAACTGCGCTTCAGCAACGCGGAGGCTCTGAGCTTCAAGCAACTCCAGGGCGTGGCGATTGTCCCCATCCACGTTCAACGCCAGCCGCTTCTCACACCAGAAAGCAACTGCCTGTGCCCCGCCATTGCAGAACGCCAGCATCAACACAGTGCGGTGTTGATTCGCTTTGCAGCATCGATATAGCCGTTCGAACAGGACGTACAACGGCGGAGGGGGGTTTTTGCCTCTACCCATCCATCAACCCTCCAACGGCGGGAGGGGCGAAAGCTCCAGCCCGACGAAAGAGGGCATGGCGCTGGCCTTACGGATGTCGTTGGCCGCAGCATTCGCGTCCAGATACCTAGCTTTCCCTTGCTGAGCCAGGGTCAGCGGATTCAGTGCAGGGCTGCCCGCTGATCTCTTGTTCGGCACCACCGGGGACCACGGCGCGCCAGGGTCATTCCGCCGTCTCACTGATACCTCCAGGCAGGTTGCTGCACCGCGTCAGTCGGTCCCTTCGCCTTTGGTTCGCTTTGCAGCATCATCCGCCTTCTCTTAGAGCGTCTGAATCGACAAGCGATCAAGACCTAGTGATCAAACAGCTGCTCCCCCTCGCAGTACTACTGCTTGCCAGTTGCAATGCTGCTGCTGGCCCTTACCCCGAGGTGCAGATCACTCGCTGCTACGACGGCGATACCTGCACCAGCAGCACCGGAGAGAAGATCCGGCTGGCCTGTATCAATACGCCAGAGCTACAAGGGCGCAATGCTGATCCGATTCCAGCGAAAGCTGCACGGGACTATCTGCGTGGCTACCTGAAAGGGAAGACCATCACCATCCGCCGCATCGATACCGATCGCTATGGCCGCACCGTGGCGGAGCTGTTTGCGGACGGGGTGAATGTCCAGCAACAGTTGGATGCGAGCGGGCATGCAGAGGTCTACCACCGTTACGCCAAACAGTGCCCATGGACAAATCACTGATCCGCACCACACTCGCTGCCATCGCATCCACGGCTGCGCTCCTTGCAGTCAGCGAACCGATGGATCCACCAGTGGCCCAGGCCGACACCGTGAAGGATGCGCTCTGCGTCCTTTCCCGCCACGACGACTCCATCCCCAGGGAGGAGTTCCGCTGCGACTTCACCCAGCTGCGTGGCAACGTCTACATCAACAGCAAGCGCTGGGCCTTTGCCTTTCCTGATGCCGAAAGGGGAAAGACCTACAACCGCCAGAACACCGAAGACTTCAAACGCTTCACCCGTGAAGGCCAGTACACGCTGACCGTGTTCGAGTCGGGTGAGAAGCCAAACGAGACCGGCGGGTTCTGATCGGTTGGAACGCAAAAACCAGCTCAGGCTCTGCAACTCACTGATCAAGGCTTCAATCAGACACTTGAGCCTGCGACTCCGCTTCTTCCTTGAGGCCCTGGGTGAGCAGGGAATCCGATCGCAATAATTAAGAATACAAAATTCGGCCACTGACGCAAAGGCATTCGGGGAGTTAGCCGTCAAAATTAAAAATTATACGCAATCATCTAATGTATTTATTTGGGATGGGGGCTGTCCTGCTGCCGATGTGGATAGCACTAGCAATTGTCAAAATAGCCACAGTTGTTTTTGTGTCAACTATTGTCGTCTGCCTAGTGTCTGCGATCATTGGGGCAATAGCAGTTGCCATATATTTTCTATTTAGGAATAGAATTGACAGCCGCTCGTCCGCATCCAAAACAACCACTCTTGTTGTTTTGGGCAGTTTGCCAGCAATTCTTTTTTTACTTCTTTTGAGTATAGGTTTTTCCAATGCTCCTGATGCGGCCTGGTGCGAATTAGTCAGGGGTAGTCACATGGAGCATGCTAGTAAAGACAAATGCGAAAAAATAGATTCAGCATGGTTTCGGTGGATATACCTTCCAGAAATGACGCGAAACACGAAGGCTGGGACTCCAGAGCAGGAAGAGGCGATACGGCAGAGCCTGCCAGATCAATCCTCTTCTCCATAAATATGAAAGCTTTTCTGACCAGCAAGCTACCGAGTCGCTCCTGTTACCAAGCGTCCAGGCCCTATTTAGGCCAGGTGATCAGGTCCTTCGGATGCACCGAAGAATATGGTGGTAACCAGCGATGTCATGCCTGAATATGTTTTTCAACTAATATGGCATCGTTGATAGCAAACTTGTAAGCCTGCTGAGGCTCTCCGTTTAAATCTATCTCGATCATTAGAATCGAGGACCACGGAAAGACATAAATTTGGTCATTCGCCTGAATGGTTAATTGCGGAAGCGAAGCTTTTTCAGCAAGCAGGCTCTGCAGCTGCATTTTGGGGCCTTGCTCTGGATATTCAAAGATGAAGGTGCTTCGGTCCAGTAGCGTGATTTTAGCTTGTCGTGAATTGTTCATTGGACCTTGCATGGTTCTACAAGCTCATTATGGTCAGGACGCAAGGTGGTTTGGATCGATCTGATAGATAATTTTCCATAGCGCTGCTCAGGCGGATTGTTGATAAAAGGTTAATCGTCATGTTTGGTTTTTCGATGGAGTCTTGCGCTTTACATCGGAGAGTTTCAACAGCTTTGCAACTTCCACCTCCGCATATGCGGTTTTGGAGTTGGCTTTGCCGTGTTGATCGGTGGGCGTTGGATTTCGGTTTTATCGGGAAGGCTCGTAGGCCAGGAAGTCTCCTTTGAAATTGGCTGCGGACAAAGCGCCGATCAGGGCGAGCCGTGGGTTGTCCTCCACCAGCAGATCCCATGCTGTGAGCATGGTGGCCAGGGCCGGCGGTGCCGGGCGCAGCACCACCTCCATGGCGGTCTCAGCTCACCCGCAGCAATCACAGCCGCCTCACTATCAACCGCACGCCACATCAGCTGCTTCGTTAATCCCAGCGCTGCCCATCCCGGATAGCTTTCACCAGGAAATACAGCAGCGAATCGCAGCCTAAGGGCTGCTTGTACTTGGGGCGATAGATCCATCGCGAGGCTTCTTCGATTTGATTACTTCAACCCTATCCACGGCTTTTTGCTGCTTTAGCTCATTCCCAGCGAAAGCCGAGTAAGTGATGGGCTGGCTCGGCCACACAGCTATAAAGACTTGGACCACAGCGGAGGCTGCCGCAACGATTGCCGCGATGTTTGCTGTTCTTGCAGTTTTTGCGGCCAACGCTCCTGTCTTCAAGGCCAACTCTCGATCTTCCTTTAGGCATTCCAATTGAATGGCATCTCTTCGATGATCAGCAGATCTCTCAATAAGAAAAAGAACCAACTCCCTAGGATCAAATTCCTTACCTTTATGTTTCATCTCCCTCGCGGCCTCCTCGGCGTCTTTACGTGCGCCATCCGCAAGAAGATGAGATGTCTCGATTCTTTTGTCTAACGGTGTTTTGGGGCCTAATTTTTTTGTCTCCTCTTTTAGCTCTTAGAAAAATTCATTATTTGATCCATCCTTCCCTTGTGCCATCGCTCAGAATAATTATCTACAGACAACATAGCGGGTATACCCGATAAAACCTCATTCCCAATACTGCTTAAACGGGCAATCGCTCGCTCAGCACAACTTCAGCAGTTCTGCCTCAGCAGCTTTCAACCGCTGGAACACACCTGCATCACCTCCATGATCTGGATGCCATCGCTTGTACTGCATCCGCGCTGCTTTCTTCACCTGCTCGCGATTCGGGTTGCCATCCAACAGAAACATCCCCAGCAGTTGACTCTTCCGTACGTCCGCATCTGTCTGCACTGTTCTCAACATCTCCTCCAGTTCCATAACCCGATCACCTAACGCCGCAATCTCCTTGTCTTTCTCGCCGACCATCACATCCAGCAACGCTTCCAGCCCAGCACCATGCCCTGCAGGCTTCTTCCCATCCAGCTTCTCATCCACATAATCACGACCCACCTGGTGATCACCAGTGCCAAGCGATCTCCACTCCACAGTCCGTTGGCCCTCAGAGCCCACAATCACCTTCGGTAACCCTTCCGCCACCACATCGCTGATCCAATGCCCGCGATAGTTGATCCTCATAATTCAGCCCAGAACGGTGATGTACGCGGTTCGTTCACTTCCTCGCCATTCCGTTTCCGCAAGTTCTTTCGCACCAAGCCTTCGGCCCACAAGCTGATCCCTTCAAACGGCTCCAGATCCTCTGCACAGATCCAATTCATCACACCAAACATCGGCCCGCTCCCTGGCTTACGGCCGACCTGCAACATCACGCGCACCCTGGCCTTGCCTTCATTGATCTCCTCAATCAATCCATCCAGCTCCACCGTCTGACCCAGCTCATCCCGAAAATCAGCAATGCCCCTGCTTGCCTCCCTGCTGATCAACACACCATTCCTTTCGCCATAACGCTGCAACTCTGCTGGGGTCATCAGCTAAACCTCGGCCCACGGCCAACCTTGTACGGCTTGTGCATGTAGTTCGCGGCATACCGCCACGTATCAATGCAGTGTGTGATCGCTGTGGGATCCAGCAATTCACGCTTCTTCTGGTCTCTCGCCAGCAATGGTGTCAGCTCCCAAAACGCCCGGCATCGCCTCGATGCCTTCAGCCATGGATGACGCTCATCCCGATCCGTCGCAAACATCATCGACCGCAATCGGCTCAGCCCTGCTTCCTCACTCATCGCCGCTTTCCTGGCCCGCTCGAACGGCACACCACCGCGCTGAAACTCATGCGCAATCGTGTCCGCATGGCCCGTCCTGTTCCAGCACGCGTCATCAGCAATCCATCGGATCTCATGCAACGGAATCGGCCATCTGCTGATCCATTCGCGCAGAATCTCCGCCTGCTGGAGGTTGCTGGCCCCTAACCCTGCATTCCAATCAGGCTCACCAGCCCTGGTGCTCTTGCTCAGGTAACACTCGTCAATCCCGAACAGGCTCCCCTTTGGAAGCATCGGGTGATTGGTGATGAACAACGTGGCGCAACTCGGTGCAGCAATGCCCCAGTCGAAGCTGATCAGGTACTGCGCATTCCCCGGCAACACAGGCTGATCACCACCAGGCAGCTCCAGCAGTGATCGGCGCCGATTCAACGCATCGCCGAAGTAACTGCCGGTGACATCACCTTCAAAGCTGCCCTCAAGCCAGGCCTTCAGCAGGTCAGGGTCACCGCCTGCACTGATCTCGATCTGACGCCTGGTCTGCTCAAAGTCCAGATGCGGATTGTTGGCAATGTTGCTGCCGATGTAGACCGACCAGCTCGCTGTGTCCTCACACAGGAAGCGCACTGCCTTGCCGGGTAACGGGAAACCTGCTGGCTGCACCCATCGTTGGCGGATCCATGAATGCCCTGCTTGGCCTGGGTTGGCCGTCAGGATGAATCGTGTCGGTGTCCCTGCTGGTGCCCTGAGCGTGGCCCGTAGCTGGTCGAGCATGTCGGGGTCGGCATACTGCCCGCCCTCATCAACCCAGATCGTCGTCCGGGATCGACCCTGCTGGCGAAGCATTGCCTGTGGCCTGGAGGGGTCCAGGTAGGCCAGCTCAATCACACCGCCATTGGGCAACCGCAGGATCCAGTCAGAACGGTTGAAGCTCAAGGCCTTGCCGTAGGTGGCGCTCAACGTGCGGGCCAGGCTGTTGCTCAGCTCCTGCAGGCCAGCAAAGGATCGACGCACAATCAGGCAGTTGAACCGCTCCTTGAGCACGGTGCTGTCCCTGGCGATCACCAGTTCCCCGCCGTAGGACTTGCCCGAGCCACGACCACCGCAGGCCACCAGGTCGTGATCCAACGGCACCCGCATCATTTCGCCTTGCATCGGCGTTGGTGTGATCTGAGGCTGCGCTGATGCCGTCATTTCTGGCCCTCAACGGCTCCCTTAACCGTGGGTCCACCCTGTCCCTGACTGCTATCTGACGGGATCTGTAGCTGAGTGTGCCCACTTTCGTGCCCACTTGACCCGTTTTGAGGCGTTACATCGACCGTCTGCGCATCCCAAACAGCACCATCCGAAGCAGGGCTGACGAACACCACATTCGTGCTGATCTCACCAGCTCCAGCAGTGCTGGCTGTGTCGTCCATCAGGCCAAAGAACTGGGCGGTGCGCACCAGGCCTCTCGACGCCTCAGCCACCATCCTCGGATCAGCGTGCTTCGTACGGCGATACGTTCTGCCGCCCTCGGGATCCACCGTTTCCACCAAGGTTCCATTCAGAACCTGATCACGAACCTGTCTCATCGTCAGGTCGGTTAGCTCCTCAAACCAGGCTGCAACTTTCAACCTGATCCGATCTGAATCGAGGCCAAGTTTTTTCGAGATCTCCTCACCGCGTCGGATGGAATGCTGAGCACTACTGAGAGTTCTCACCCCGAGTTCTTCCTGAACTGCTCGATCACTCAACCCCTGTAGATGCAAGGCGAATGCGTTGAGATGCTGCTGAACCTTCAGCGCATTGCGTTGCCTGGGGGGAAGTTCCTGAAGTTTCTCGGGGCTGATTTGACCGAGAAGTGACTGAATGGCCATGCCCCCATTCTGCCGAAGGATTTTGGTCAGAAGGGGAAGCTGTCGAGGAGATCAAGCAAGGGTGTTTCTTGCCGACCTTGGCCAACTTGCCGACCTTTTTCGCCGTCTGAAAGCTCACAAGTTTTAATTGCGGAGAGAGATGGTTCTTCTTTAATTCCTTTTTCCCTTTCAAAAAAAAGGTTGGTAAGGATGGCCTCAGGCTTGAGGACCCTTGCTGCGAGAGGGCTGAGGTCTTGCCAACCTTCTTGCCGACCTGGCTTTGGGGTTGGTGAGTCGGCCTGAGGTTGGTCAACCAGCTCGTAACCGCGTTTGACGACCTTGGTGGTGGAATCTGTCCTTCTTGTGGGCTTCCATGTGTTGCCAGCGGCGGCTTTGACAGCACGGCTGAGCTTCATCGTGTCGGCCCTCTCTTGGCGATCGAGTGGCACACCGATGCGTTCCAGCAGCAGATCAGAGGCAACAAATGTGATGCCACTCTTGCGTGCTGATTCGAGGGTGTCAGCAACTTTGACTTCCCACGGTTCAGCGATGGTGGCGCCGAGTGCTCTGGCGCGAATGGCATTGGAACGCGGATGTGATTCGGGGAAGTAGGTGCGCATATCGTTTGCGAGCAAGGTCATCGCAGTGCGCCAGATGCGATCACGATTGGCGGCGATCCACTGAGGCTTGGCTTCTTTCACTACGAGGCAGACCCAGAAACGTCGCGCACCGGTTGGATCGGTGAGTACCTCGTCCTCATTGGTGGTGCCGAACATGACGGAACGGCGTGGATGAGGGATGGCGATCTTCTCGTGTTTCTCAACGTATTTGTCCTCCTGGAAGGTGAGCCAGGCCTTGAACTCGGAGGCGGAGCGAGAGATTGTCATCTTCTCCAGCTCAGCGATCTCGAAGAGCCAGGCGGAGTTGATGCGAGAGAGGAAGTCTTTGGCCTCAAGGTCAGCGACGTTGCAGGCGGCATCGACCCAGCGACGGGTGGGCACCAAAGCCGCGATGGAGGAGGACTTGAGAAAGCCCTGCGCACCAGAGAGCACCAACAGGGTGTCGTGCTGAGTTCCCGGATTGATGCCGCGATTCACAGCACCGCCAAGTTGCCGCCACATCAATTCGATGGACAGATCATCAGCACGATCGAACCCGAAGGCATCAGCCAGCTCATCGTTGGTGACCGGTTCGAGGTCGGTCTGATCGACAAGATCGAGGAGGTATTCCCGGATTGGGTTGAACGGGTTGCCGTTGGCCAGATATTCAATGGCGCTCGTGGCATCCGATCTGGTGGTTTCAATGCCGTGGACATGAGCCAGCAACTGGTGAGCAAGGTGCGGCTTTTCGACCATGTTCCCGTCCACTTCGATCACGCGATCCAGCTCGTTGAAGCGGATCTGATGTTTGAAGCTGAGGTACTGCTGAAGCATCAGCAGAGTCGGGGCTGACTTGTCGATCTCCGGTTCAACAACCAGATGGCCGTCAATGTCATTGCTGGTGGTGGTGAGCAGATCAGCGCGGGTCTGTTCATCGACCTTCGCCAGGCGTTGTTTGATCCGTGCGTCGATCTCACGCTTGGGGACGGCCAACCCCGGCTTCGCTCCAAGGAGATCCCGAAGCGCACCACGGAACATCTTGTTGCTGGGTGATGCGTCAGCGATGGCAGCGGCGCCGTTGTTGAGGATCACCCGATGGGTGGGCCAGGCCAGCTGCAACTGATCGTTCCAACGGGTGAACTCCTGTTCGAGGAACTCGACAGGGTCCAGCAGGTTCTCCGCCAGATCGGCAATGACCTTGGCAGCAGGCACGGGGCCTAGATCAGTAATGAGTTCCTCCATGCCCGCTTTGGCGTCAGCGTGGAGGTCGCGGTGTTTGGTGACGGCATAGGCGTGACCATCACGGAAGGGAAGGATCTGGAGCTTGAGACCACGGCGGCGAGCCTGTCCGATCACGGTGCCGAGAAGATTGGGGGCGATGCCTGTATCGCAATCGCCGATGTAACCCTTGCACCAAGGGGGCAGGCCTGAGCCATAGAGGTGGCCAGGCGCAGTCAGTCCAATGCAGGGGATGCCAGCCAGCAGAGTGCAGGCCATGGCATCGAAGAAGCCTTCAGTGGCGATCTTTGCCAGGCCGATCTGATTGCCATCAGGCCCCTCAAGGTTGGAGGGGTCAAAGGGTTGGCAAGCGCCGACCTTGGCGGCCACCTCGGCATCAGAGTTGAGGCGATCACCGGTGACGGGATCTTCAGAACCCTTGGGATAGAGGTACTTCGCAAAGCGTTCCCGCTCGGCGTCCCATGGCGGCGAATCGCAGCGCAGTGAATAGGTGGGTGCCTTGGCCTTGGGGTTGAAGCAAATAAGGATGCCGCCAGTTTTGGTCTCACTGGCTTTCCAGAAGATCACCAGCCAATCGGCTTCGACCTCCTCCCATGTCAGAGAACGGATAAAGCCCTGGGCCACCATCCAATTGATCTGCTCATCGCTGAACCCGCGTTTGCGGATCTGCTGCCGGTGCTGATCAGAGAGTTTCATCAGCCCACCCCCTGATCCAGTTGGTCTTCCTTGGCCAGCACCTGAGCGGTGAGATTGCAGATGGTGCCGCCATCGGCGGGCATGTCCTTGGCCTTGAGGTATGCCTCAACCGACCAAGCGGTATCGAGGACACGAACCAAAGCTGTGGCGAAATTCGGAGAGAAGTCGCGAGCGCTGCTGAGCGCGTAATCCCAATCGCTTTGCATCTCAGGCCGCCTCCTGATCAGCGATCAGATGAACGGCACGCTGTGCTCGAGTGAGCGCTGTGTACCAAAGCCTTCGCCGTTCGGGTGCACCGCCGGCGGCGCGATCCATGTAACGGCCCTGGACAAAGACGTTGCGGAACTGCGACCCCTGAGCCTTGTGGCACGTGAGGCACCAGTACGGCTGCAACTGCGCGAAGGCGTCACGGAGATCCCAGAACGCATCCCAGGCACCTTGGCCACGGCCACGGTTATGGGCTTCAAGTGCTTCCTTCTTCAGCAGATCGAGGGCCACCTGCCAGCGACCTTCGTGGGTTGGATCAAGGGCACGGATTATCCGTGGGGTTTCGTGGTCGTCGGTGTGAGTGACCAGTTCCCAGGCCTTGAAGGGTTTGCCATCAGCGCAGGCTGGGTGCAGGAAGTCCTTTTGCTCAGCGCCGAGGATGACCAGCTCACGGGAACTGCCGTAGATCAGTTCGTCGTGATCGTCGGGTGCTTTGACGCCCTCATGAGTGATGACACGTTCACCGGAGAGGAACGGTGCAGCGTTGCGGCCGTAAACGTGCTTGCGGATCCCGGCATTGAGACGGGCGACCTCGGCGTTGGTCCAGGCGATGACACGGAAGGCATCAGGGTCATCCTTCTCGTGATGCTCGTAGGCCATCTCAAGGAAGGCGTGCTGCCACTCCTTCTTGTCGGCGTAGGTGAAGATCGCAGTGTCTTCACCGATGACGGACTTGGGGAACTGCGGGCGCCAGGCTTTGCCGGTGGTCTGCCTGATGGCCGTGGCGGCATCGAGCACAGCACCGTCGTGGCGCATCACCTTGGTCAGATCGAAACGGGGTGTGCAGCGCAGCGCTGGTGAAACCCGCCCGAACTTGACCGGCGATAGCTGGGCCTCATCACCGATGAAGACGATCTTTGTCCAGAAGTCCGCAGCGTCCTCGATCAGCTTGAGAAGCTTGGGGTGCATCATCGAGGCCTCATCAGCCAGCCAGATGTCGTTTTCATCCAGGCGTGGTTTGCTGCCGAACTGAGGAACGAAATCAACTTCGTCTTTGGTCTTTTGTTCCCGCAGGCCGAGCAATGAAGCGAAGGTGGCGGTGTCGGCTTTGTTGACGCCACAGGCGGTCGCCAGAACCTGACAGGCCTTGTGGGTTGGAGCGCACAGGCCGACGGAACAACCAGCAGCGATCAACGCTTCACGGATCAGTCGTGAGCTGGCCGATTTGCCGCTGCCAGCGGGGCCATTGAATGAAGCGAAGGTGCCACCACCGTTCTGCCGGCACCAGGAGACCAGCCCGTCAATGGCGGCCTGTTGTTCTGGAGTGGGTTTGAGCGGCGGGAGTTTGGCAGCGAGTGCATCGGCTTGTTTTTCGATGCGATCAGCGGCCGTTGCGGCAGGCGAGTGCATACCGCTAGGGTTTGGACAATCCATTCGGACTCTTTGCGGGGTTTGTGATGGGGGAGCCGATCAACCCCGTGCTTTCCAGGGCGGCGGGTTGATCGACGGTGCGAAGCGTCAGAAGGCAGCGCGACGTTCAAAGCCTTCTTCGATGAGATTCCGCACGACGGCAGAAACACTTCGCTCGCCCTCACGACGACGCAGAGCTTCAAGACTTGCCCACATGTCCTGAGTCATGGAGACGGCCGTGATCTTGTCTCTGCGTTGTGTTTTGGCGGGAGTTGCTGTCATTGACTCATTGGCTGAGGTATCAACAATCGAAACTTATTGAGCGTTTGGCGCATGTCCAAGCCGCTAAAACCCATCCGCGTCAACCACAGACATTCCCGCCGAAGCCTGCCACTTATTGATAAGCAGCGTTGATCAGAACCCACCAACTGATGCAGGGAAATGCCCGGAATCGGGGGCCACATGCGCATGAAAAAGGCCCCCTTTTGGAGGCCAATGGAACAGGATTAGAGATCGTTTTCAGCCATCGGCCTGGCCCTCCAGCAACGGCGACCAGTGCTGTTTTGCTGCACGGGAGCCAAGACGTGTCGCAGAGTTCTGCACACGCCTGGCCTGCATCGAAAGGGCGTTCAGGCGGTTGACCACCTGCTCCCATTTCCCCTGATCAATCAGCCCCTGCAGCTTCTCCAGATCTGTCGATGCCAGGGCTGCGATGTTCTCCGCGAGGGTTTTGACACTCATCGGGCCAGGGTTGCCGGTGAGCTTGATCGGCCCCGATGGAACTTCAGGCTTAGCCATGGGTGGCCTCCTTCTTGAGTCGGTTCTGAAGACGTTTGGCATCCCTCAGGTGCTGGTCACGGCTATCCGCAAACAGTTCCCTGGCGGATGGCGACAGGTGTGATTCCTGAAGCCTTTCCTGACAGTTGGCGGCCAAGCGCAGGGAAGCGGTGAGCTTCTCCTGCGTGGTCATTGCTGGCTGGCGGATCTTTCCATCAGCCGTGACGGTGGCGCGTTTAACCATTGGCCTCCCCTTGGAAGTACAGGGTCAGGTCGGTCAGGATCAGCAGCTCCTCCAGGCGGCGTTGCGCCTCGGTGTAAGCCAGGCCACTGGCGACAACAGCTGGTGGGGTGATCTGCTGTTCCCCGGCACGGGGGCATCGGATCTCGTAGGTGCTCATTTGCCTTCCTCCAGAGCGACGGCGGCATCCAGCAGCGCATTGGCCTGATCGAAATCACCGATGAGATCAGTGAGTCGTTGGCAGACCAGATCGAGGATGTCCTCGGTCACGGCGCCGACTGGATCACCCAGCACCAGGCAATGAGCCTTCAGCAAATGCCGAGCCGCTTCGATGTGGTGAGCGGGGAAAGTGTTGGCAGTCATGCGCCCACCTCCGCAGTCCAAGCCGCGCTGGTGCGTTCCTGATGCCACTGCCATGGGGCTTGGACTGATGGAGTTGATCGCCGGTAGTGGCGGCCCTCGATCAGAAACTCATGCTTGAGGCGATAGTGCGACAGCGTCCTGGGGGAGATGCCCAAGGCACGCGCCATCGCTTGGGTCGAAACCCAAACTTCCTGTTCAGACATTGATTGATTGATTTGCGGGGTTGGAACCGCATTGCCCGGCTTTTGGCCTGGGGCGAGCAGGAGTCACGGACTCCAATTGCATGTGCTCGGCCAACAGTTCGACTCAGCTCCCGAAGGCGGTTGGGGCCACGGACCACCAATCCCAGAAAACTGACCGAGTCGCTTATCAGCTGTCTCGAACTTATTCACCGCTGGCGTATGTGCAACCCTGCCAGCAGTTTTTGACGCTAGGGATAGTGTCAAACCAATAAAAAGCCCCCTGGCCGGGGCCCTCATTGGGGGCCCTGACAACCAGGGGTGTGCGATGGATCAGACGTGCTCAAGCACGTCCGCCGCTTTGCACCACTCGTAGGAATCGATGTGGGTATTCAATGAATGCCCCATCGCCACACTCATGGGCTCGGGCCGACGTCCAGCGCGGTGACCGCGAAGCGAATATGCGTTGCGGAATGAATAGCCTTTCAGCCACTCCCCGCAATCGTCGTACTGCTTCTTGAGTTCAACCCAAACTGGCTGACGGTCAAGAAAGGTACGCAGGGCGTACTTATTCCCGACCATGTCAGGCAGAGACAGCTGACCAATCGCCATGGCTCCGACTAAGTTCCAGTCCACCTGAGCGCCGGATGCGTCAGTTAGAGGCAGAGGCATCAACCAACGAGGCTTCGTCTGACCCTTCTTATTGACCTTCACACGAGGGCAATAGAGGGCAGGCTCACCAGTGTTGGGATGCTCTCGAACCACCACGCTGTTGACCTCGACCGGACGGAGTCCATAGAGAGCCATGAGCGCGATGGCGTTCCACCAACGACTGCCAGCTGCACTCTCGGGGAGCGAATCAAGCAATCGGAGGATCTCGACATCTGAGGGGCATGCAACCTCGCGACGCTTAGAGGCAGGACCTCGAAGCTGTTTGGCGGCACGGTCAGTCAGTGTCCAGCTTGCGGCTGGCAGGTGGTGATCTTCGACGCAGAAGTCGAGGAACTTGCGCAAAGACTCAACAGCCTTTTTGCGTTCGCCCGGCTTATCCGCCCAAGTCTTCACCACAGCACCGACCAACCCCTTTGCATTCACAGGAGCATTTGCTCCGGCGAGCAGCTCAAGAGCGCGATCTAGGTACGGCTTGTAGCCGCGTTCCCAGGTCACGTCCTTGATCTGGCTCAGGGCCATCAGATCGTCGTGGAACTTCTCCAGCAGAGTTGGCCACTGAGTCGCAGAGCTGGGCTGTGTCGCAGGGACAGAACCGAACTCACGATCCAGTGCATCGGCCAGATCAACACCGGCATCCACGGAATCGTGAAGGCGGGTGATCAGCGCGACGGCGTCAACAACCGTGTCACCTGCCCAGGCAAGGGGGAGAGTCTTGGAGACGCCGTTGGCACCACCAGCACCAGAGCGAACGCTCAGGCGGATGGAACCACGGGACTCCTTGACCGACCAACCCTTGGGGCAAGCGGCACGGAGGCGAGCAACCCACTTAGGTGATTTGGACTGAGACATAGAACAGGGCCAGAGCGAATCTGGTCGTGTTGTCTCCACTGCGTGGGAGACAGTCACGCGCCGTTTTGAAGCCACGGACGCGGGCGCTGTTCCATGGCCCTGCCCACACCACTCAAGTGCTGCTGGAGAACCACGCCGGCAATTTCACGCGCCACCGGGGGCGAGGTTGCCTAGCTCTCGGGAGGCAACTTCCGCCAGGCAACTCCCTGGTGAAGACGGTCCCTCGAGGCGACACCCGAGGTATGCCCCCCGTGTTGTTCACCGAGTCGGGGAACTCGGGAGAGGGCCACGCCCCCTCGACAAATTCAATGTGACACAAAAGTGGGCACGTACAAGCGTGGGTCATCAATTCTCATCAGAAACTCATCTGACGCCGCTAGCTCGTCAGAGTGGGCACGAAGTGGGCGCGCAGCGGTTTCAGGGGGTGGGCACGCTGTGCCCATTTCCCTCGGATCCCTTGCAATGACTAAAGCCGATGACCTGACTTGAACAGGCGACCCACGCTTTACGAAAGCGTTGCTCTACCAGCTGAGCTACATCGGCATCGAAAGGAACTTAACATTCGGCATTGCGATACCAAGCGATTGAACGGTCAGAACGCAAGGAGTCAGTTGGATCCGGACCTGAAAAAAAGGTTGCTGCAGGAGTCACGCACTCCCTGGAGGGGGCTGCGGAGACTGGTCTGGTTGGCTCTGTTCGCTTCCGGAGGTCTCGGACTCTTCGTGATGAGCTTTCGGCTCAGTGCGGGAGAGACTGTCGTTGGCTCCGATCTCCTGATTCAAGCTGGCGCTGTCATCCTCTTCGGAGCTCTGTTGTGGTTTGACCGTTCCAGAGAGGGTTGAAGCCGTCGGATCGGCGGTTGTCCTACTCTCCTCCTGATCGGATGCTGGCGTGAAGTCAGCATCAGCACGATCGCTGGGCGATGGCTCAGGCTCTGATTCGTTCGCCACCACGGGGGGGGCTTGGGTGCCGATCTCCGATGCTTGGGAGGGTGTCTTCTGCAGAGCGGGATCGCTGGCCACTGACGGAGTCGCGACCGCGCTTGCTGGGTCGCCTGGTGATGGCGTTCTTGTTGCCCAATCAAGTGGTGGCAGCTGAATCACGCCAAGGCCAATCGAAAGGCATGCCTCTCGCCAGTCACTCTCCGATGCCGCTGAGTCTGCAGCCGTTGCATCGTCTCGTCGGATCAGCAGCCAGAAACACTGCACGAGCTGATGCCACTGCCAGAGCAGTAGGGCCAGGAGTGGGGTCGCGAGCAAAAGGCTGCCAAGACGGCTGCCGTTGCTGAATGGCGACAGGTCAGCCACGAGCAGAGCGGAGGTATCAATCCACCACAACACCATCAGAAGGGGAACCACCCCTGCTGCGGCGATGAGCTTCACTGGCAACGTCTGAAGATCACGGCTCAGCTGCTGCTGAGATCGGTCTCGACCCTGGAGGGGTAAGCGCACCAGGAGCAAGGACCCCCAGTCGGGTGGGCGTTTCCAGAACAACACGGCAGGAGCCAAGGCTCCGATCGCCCAGGCAAGGATCCGTTCCAACCCTGGAAGAGAGCCAAGATCGGATCCAGCGAGCACCAGACGCAGCAAAAGCAACTCCAGCGGAATGGCTCCGATGGCGAGGAACTGAAGCCACAGCAGGGGCTCGCGGCGAGAACTCACGGTGATCTGGGCAGAGGGCGAAGCGGTCAGGTGCTGAGCTTGCGACGTTGGGTCACCATCTTGAAGCCTTCAATCCGATCACCTTCCTGCCAGTTGGCAAAACGATCGCAGCCGATGCCGCACTCGAAACCAGTGGCAATTTCCTTGACGTCGTCTTTGTTGCGACGCAGAGAGTCGAGATCGCCTTCGAACACCACTTCCTTGCCGCGACGCACGCGCACCTTGCAGTTGCGTTGCAGCTTGCCGTTGGTGATGTAACAACCGGCCACAGCACTCTTGCCGATGGTAAAGACGGCACGCACTTCGGCCTCTCCCAGGGCTTCTTCCACCAGCTCTGGTTCCAACAGGCCTTCCATTGCCAGTTGAATGTCTTCCAGCAGTTTGTAGATCACGTCGTAATCGCGCACATCTACGCCTGTTGCATCAGCAGCGCGCTTGGCGCCAGACGCCATGGACGTGTTGAAGCCAACGATCACCGCACCGGATGCGGCGGCCAGATCCACGTCGGTTTCGGTGATTTCCCCTGGTGCTGAGAGCAGGACTCGCACCTGTACTTCATCTTTGGGAAGCTGCTCCAGTGATCCGAGAATTGCTTCAACACTTCCCTGCACGTCGGCTTTGAGGATGAGGTTGAGCTCCTTGAGTTCCCCATCGCTGGCCTGACCGGACATGGCGGTGAGGGACACCCGTCGGGAGGCCATTTGTTGTGCCAGTCGCGTGGCACGGGCGTCGGAGGCGCGATCGCCAACCACAGCGCGGGCTGACTTTTCGTCGGGGTACACCTCAAACTCATCGCCCGCCGTCGGCACTTCGCTGAAGCCCAGCGCTTCCACGGCGAAGGAAGGACCGGCTGCCTTCATGCGCTTGCCGGCATCGTCGACCATGGCCCGAACCTTGCCGAGAACGGGGCCTGCAGCCAGAACATCACCGGTCTTCAGGGTGCCGTTCTGCACCAGCAGGGTTGCAACGGGACCCTTGGCCTTGTCGAGGTGGGCTTCGATCACGGTGCCTCGAGCCAGGCGATCAGGGTTCGCCTGCAGGTCTTCCACTTCGGTGACCAGCAGGATCATCTCCAGCAGTTTGTCGATGTTCTCGCCTTTGATGGCGCTCACGGGCACCATCACCACATCACCACCCCATTCCTCCGCAAGCAGGTTCTGCTCGGATAGCTCCTGCTTGACCCGGTCGGGGGAGGCGCCTTCCTTATCGCACTTGTTGATGGCGACAACGATGGGCACTTCAGCGGCGCGGGCGTGGCTGATGGCTTCCAGCGTCTGAGGGCGAACACCGTCATCTGCCGCCACCACAAGCACGGCCACGTCGGTGACCTTGGTGCCGCGGGCGCGCATGGCGGTGAACGCTTCGTGACCGGGGGTGTCGAGGAAGGTGATCTTGCGCGGTTCCTTGTTGTGCTCGATCTCGACCTGATAGGCACCGATGTGCTGCGTGATTCCGCCGGCTTCGCCAGCAGCCACACGAGCCTTGCGGATCGCATCGAGCAAGCTGGTTTTGCCGTGGTCGACATGGCCCATCACGGTGACCACGGGTGGACGGCGAATCAAATGTTCGAGGTCTTTCTCCTCGATCATTTCGACAGTCTTCTTCGCTGCCTCTTCCACGTCGTCCTGCAGCACAGGGACCCCGAATTCATCGGCCACCGCTTCGATGGTGGGCATGTCCAACGTCTGGGTGACCGTGGCGATGATCCCTTTGAAGAAGAGGGATTTGATGATCTCGGAGCTTTCCACGCTGAGCATGTCAGCGAGTTCCTGCACCGTGAGGTTGTCCTCCGGTACCACGATCATCTCGGGCCGCACCTGCTTGGCCTCGCGGGCAGCGCGCAGTTCCATTGCCCGACGACGCTGACGCTGGCGAGTGGTCTCCTTGCGTCGCTTGCGCAAGGCGGCAACCGGTTTCGGCGTGGTGCGTTGCTGTGATTTGGGCTTCGCCGGGCGAGCCAGGCTCGCCGACAGCACCATGGCCTGCTGTTCGCCGGCGAAGCCGCCGGTTTGTGCTGCCAACGCATCATCGTTTTCACCGATGATGTGAACCTTCTGGCGCTGCTTCTGAGGAGACCGGCTGCGCAGTGCTTCCAGCTTGGCGCTGTCGTCCCAATCGGGGCGGCCGGGGCGGCGTTGGCCGCCGGCTCCGGGAGCGGGGCGATAGCCAGGTCGACGGGGAGCGGTCGCCGGGGTCGGAGGTTGAGCAGGACGCGCCATCGGAGGCACGGCCTTGCGTCCGGAGGAATCCTCACTGCGGGGAGCAACGGGAGACCCGTCTGGACGGCGCGGTGGCGGGGCACTGGGACGACCACTGGGCTTCTGCAGCTGCATGAGCTGTCCGGGTGCCACCGGCTTGCGCATCCCGCTCGGCATGCCGCCGGGACGGGTGGGTCCTGCGGGACGACCGCTGCTGTCACGGCCACCACCACTGGAACCATCACGGCGAATCGGCTTGCCGACGAGCTCCAGGGAGTTGCCAGCCGCAGGACGGCCTGCACCGGAGCGGCCGGTGTTGGGTCGACCGGCGCCGGGGCGTGTCGGGGCGCCTGGCCGCTGGGGCGCACCAGGGCGCTGGGGCATGGCAGGGCGCTGGTTCTGGGCACCTGGCTGGGTGGGACGCGGGCTCACCCCAGGTCGCTGACCTCCTCCCGGTTTGGTGGGAGGGCCAGGGGGGCGCTTGGGCTGGGGGCGACCCACCAATTCAGGCTTGGAAGCTGGCCGCTGCGGTGCGGGAGCGCTGCGCTTCACCGGGGGTGGAGCCGATGGCCTCGGTGTGCCGCCGGATTTGGCCTGAACCGGGCGCGGGCTCGGGTTGAGCGGCTTGCCGGCTGCGGATCTGGCATTGGCTCCCGCGGGTCGAGCTGGTGGGGCTGTGGGTTTGGTGGAGGTGCTTGGCTTGGGTGCGGCACTGACGACCGTGGGCCGTGCTGGAGGGGCCTTGGCCGCCGTGGTGGGCTTGGAGGGCGTTGGTGCAGGGCGGCTGACAGGGGCACTGGGTGCTGCCTGGCGTGCGACCGGTTGTTTCGGAGCTGAGGGAGCTGCGGGTTTGGTGGCTTGGCTCGCCGCCGCAGGTCTGGTTGGAGCCGGCACAGGTGTGGCGGGTGCGGGCTTGGCCGGGGCCGATGCCACGGGTTTGGCTGGTGACTTCGGTGACGCCGCTGCCGGTGCATCAGCCTTCTTTACCGAAAGAATGGCTTTGCCGGCAGGGGATTTCGCAGGGGGTGCCGGCTGACTGCCTTTCCTGAGCAGGCCCCGGATTTTTCCTGCTTCCGCCTCACTGATGGAGCTGCTGTGGCTTTTCGCCGCAATGGACAGCTTTTCAGCGGCGTCGAGCACGTCCTTGTTGTCCAGACCTAGGTCCTTCGACAACTCATAAATTCTGACTTTGCCGCTGCTGGTCATTCAGGTCTCCGATCGGTCCGGGCACGGGGTGCCTGGGGCTCTAGACAAGCGAGAGCCAATGTTCATCTTGCCTCAGCGGCCGTTGCTCTTCAAAGAGAGAGCCGCTCCTGCAACGCCTCCACAACGCTGTCGGGCACCTGACAGCGCAGGGCCTTGTTCAGTCGTTTGCGACGGCGTGCCTCATCTAGGCAGGCCTCCGTCGGGCAGAGATAGGCCGAACGGCCCATCCCCCGATCAAGGAGGACCCCATCCTTATGGTCGCGAATCACGCGCCAGAGCAGGCTGCGATCCAGCAACTGCCGACAGGCTACGCAGCGACGCAGGACAGGGCGTGAGTCGTTCACCGGGTTCCGTCCTCGTCGTTCTCGATCACGGATTCGCCGTCGCCTCCAGTCTCGTCGGTGGACTCGGCCACGTCGTGCTCGAACTCAGTCGCGTCGTTGTCTTCGCCAGCAGTCGATGCCATGTCTGACTCAGCGCTTTGCTCTTGCTCCTTGTCTTCGAGTCCGTAGTCCTCTTCGTCTTCGGGCAGTGGGTAGAGCTCGCGCAGGCGTGCATCTTCCTCAGCGCGGGCAGCTTGCTCAGCGGCAAGGCGCTCTTCAGCTTCCCGTTGCAGGGCTTCCTCTTCTTCACGCTGAGCGATCAGTTCAGCCACCACGGAGTCTTCCGTGGCCTGGTCGTATTCCTGGGAGTTCTTGATGTCGATCTTCCAGCCTGTGAGGCGTGCAGCGAGCCGCACGTTCTGACCTTCCCGTCCAATCGCCAGGCTCAGTTGATCGGGGGGAACCAAGACGTGGGCGTGCTGCCCAACGGGATCCACCAATCGCACCATTTCCACCCGTGCCGGGCTGAGGGAATTGGCGATGTACTGACCAGGATCTTGGGACCAACGGATCACATCAATTTTTTCGCCACGCAGCTCGTTCACGACCTGTTGAATGCGTGAGCCTCGGGCGCCGATACATGCACCGACAGGATCCACTTCCCGTTCAATACTGTCGACTGCGACCTTGGTGCGAGGGCCGACGGAACGGGAGGGTGGGTTGGCTTCACGAGCCACCGCAACGATTCGGACAGAGCCCTCCTGGATCTCAGGAACTTCGTTCTCAAACAGATAAACAACAAGACCTGCGTTGGCGCGGCTCACAAACAGCTGTGGGCCGCGGCGAGGCACTTCGCTCACCTCCTTGAGGAACACTTTGAAGGTGGCATTGGCGCGGTAGTTGTCATTGGGCAGCTGGTCGCGCCGAGGCAGTTCCGCTTCCACTTCGGGTCGACCCAGCCCCGAACTCACTGCCATGATCACCGACTGACGTTCGAAACGAATCACACGTGCAGTCAGCACGGGGTCTTCGAGGTCGGCGAACTCCTCCTGAATCATGCGCCGCTGCTGATCGCGCAATTTCTGGGCCAGCACCTGCTTGGTGGTGGCTGCAGCCATGCGACCGAACTCTTCCTTCTCAGGGGTGACATCCAGCACGACCGTGTCGCCCACCTGGGCGTCATCGGCCACCTGCATCACCTCGGCCAAGGCGATCTGGTGATCATCGCTTTCCACTTCCTCAACGATGATCTTGCTGGCTAGAACCCTGTACCCCTCTTCATCAAGATCGAGGCCTACGTCAAAATTGCTGAAATAGTCTTCGTCGAAGGGATCCTCATTGATTCCCAGATAAAGCGTGCGTCGATAGCGCTCATAGCCCTTCAGCAACGCCTCGCGCAGAGCAGCTTCAACAACCTGAGGAGGCAGCTTCTTCTCTTCGCTGATGTCGTCGATCAGGTTGGTGAGGCCGGGGAGGAGAACGAGTGCCATTGAAGGCTGAAGTCGGTGATGGGTTGGGGGAGTCGGGGCGGAGTCAGCCCCGAGGGATGGTGTGGATCAACTAGCTGGTCGGGCTGGTCAAGCGAACACGGCGGATTGTGGCGCGAACAACGCGCTTGACCCGCCCCTTGATGTTGATCTCGAGGTGGTCAGCAGTGCGTTCAAGCAGAGACCCTGCCAGGGTTTGCTCATTGCCTTGATCATCGTCGAAATCGACCTCAACAGGAAATCCCCTGAAGGTCTGGAAATCACGATCATTTTGAAGCAGATCGCCAATCCCAGGGCTGCTGATTTCGAGCACATAGGCTTCATTCAGCAATGTCGACGCTTCGATCGCATCGCCGATTGGTCCGCTGAGGCCGGCGCAATCGTCGAGGCTGACATCTTCGCCACCCACACGCCGAATCTGGATCTGCACCGTCATCGGGCGCAGATGTGTCAGCAGCTGGAGATCTGCCACCTCGAATCCATGCTCCGTAGCCGTTTGGGCGGCCACTGAGGTGAGATCGGGCAGAAGGGGGTGGGGCAACGAGTGAGAGGAGTGTCGGGCTCTGGCCCGACGGCTGATACTGAGATCACCCTCCCGGTGAGAGGAACTCGCCAGGCCTTTCTCAATGTAGTGGATCGTGCGGAAGCCCCCAGAGTGAAGTCTCCGTGATCAGTTGCAGCCTTGAACAGAGATGCGGTAGCTGAAGCCTGTGGCACCTGGGTCCTTGTTGGCGCCAATGCGGAAGTTCACCTGACTGACCGCTTTGCCAGCTGGTGCCGTGAAGGGTCCAAATTGCGCACCGGTGCCGGTGGGTGGCTTCATCGACTGATCCACCACCTTCAGGTTGCTGCCATCAGTGAACTTGAGGAAGGCCTGAATCGGGTAGGCGCCAGGGTTGCCGTCCGTCGAGTCAGCTGTGAAAAACAACTTGAACGAGCGATAGGGCTGACTCACCACGAAGTCTGTATTCCAGTTGGTGCGACCCAAGGCTTTGCCGAAGAGGCCTTTCGGTCGCTCCACCTGCTTTTTCACGATTTCGGGTTTTGGCCCGTTGCCGTTCCCGCCGATAGGCATCAGAAACTCACAGGCTGCCTGAGCCGAGATTGGTGAAACAAGCATGGCCGCCGGTGTGATCAGGGACCCGAGCAAGCCAGGGAGTGTCGTTGAGCCCTTCTGCATCAATCTGAACCTCTTTCGATTCAATCTGAGCCTTCCGGTCTGCGCTGTCCACGGCTTTGCTCCAGATCGGCACAGCTGGGATCAACCAGCAGCTCTGTCCCCTCCTGTTGTCTCACCCAAGTCGATGGTGGGCAGTTCGGCATACCCGTCGCCGGGTTGTTCCACGCCGCGTTGGCTCGCATCCTGGTTGATGCACTGAGCTTTTTGCTCATCGGTCCTGAGGTACTGGCAGACCCGAGCCCAGAGCTTGCTTCGTGTCCCTGGGCCACCACGACTCAGCAACACCTGATCGCTGCCACTGCTGGAGTCGATTTCCACCTGACAGAGGGCACAACGCTGGCGTTGCTCTTGAGATTCCGTCATGCGGGGTTTCGAATCAGTGGGTGCAAGTTAAAGCCAAGTTCTGGCAGGTCGAAGACTGAACCCATCCCCCCATTGGGCCTTCAGTCTCGGGGGAGAGGTGATGGCTTTGCGAATGCATGTCGGTGGTCTCCCGGGCTGTGGGAGCTCTTTCTCCAAGACCTTGTTGTTCGCTTTAGTTTGCGATCAGTCGTCTCGCGGTTGGCTGCCTTGATCACTCGCTCCAGGCCTGGTCTCGTTGCTTCGCTGTTGATCAGCTGCTGCATGATTGTGCTGCTGTTGGCACCCATCGCCAGGGCAGATGCGGCAGAAGTTCCCCATAGCTTTGTGGCGGATGCGGTGCGACGTGTGGCTCCCTCGGTGGTGCGAATCGATACGGAGCGGGCTGTCCAGCGTCAGCCCTACGACCCCACTTTGATCGACCCCTTGCTGCGGGACCTGCTCGGCGATCCGGGAGGCCTGGAGCGTGAACGAGGTCAGGGGTCTGGGGTTGTGATCGATGCTCAAGGCTTGATCCTCACCAATGCGCATGTGGTGGAGCGTGTGGAGGAGGTGTCGGTCACCCTGGCCGACGGGGATCAGCGTGATGGTCGTGTGGTGGGCATCGATCCGGTCACGGATCTTGCGTTGGTGCGCCTGAGCGAGGGACCGGCTCCAGCGGTCGCTCCACTGGGGGATTCAGAAGCTTTGGATGTGGGCGACTGGGCGATCGCACTTGGAACTCCCTATGGCTTGGAGCGCACCGTCACACTTGGCATCGTGAGCAGCCTGCACCGCAACATCAGCAGTCTGGGTTTTGCCGATAAACGTCTCGACCTGATCCAGACGGATGCTGCGATCAACCCCGGTAATTCCGGTGGTCCTCTTGTGAATGGCGCTGGTGCGGTGATCGGCATCAACACCCTGGTTCGATCTGGCCCAGGAGCAGGTCTCGGCTTTGCTATTCCCATCAACCTGGCGCGCCGAGTGGCGGATCAGTTGCTGGCTGATGGCCGTGTGGTTCATCCCTATCTGGGCCTTCAGCTGGTGCCCCTCACCGCTCGTATCGCCCGGGAGCACAACCAAGATCCCAATGCGTTGTTGCAGCTTCCCGAGCGTTCAGGCGCCCTGGTGCAGACGGTGTTGCCTGACAGTCCTGCGCAGAAAGCGGGTTTGAGACGCGGCGACCTCGTGATAGCTGCAGGTGAGAGCACGGTGGATGGTCCTCAGGCTCTCCTCACCGAGGTGGATCGTGCTGAACTCAACGCACCATTGGCGCTCGAGGTGGTGCGCAATGGTGAGTCGTTGCGCCTTTCCGTCAAACCGGCTCCCTTGCCTGGTCTCAGCTGAACACTCTTGCTACCGTCTCGCGAGCCTTTGGCACACGAGACGGTGGACCTTCAGACCCAGATGAAACAGGCGGTGGCCTCCGCTGCCGTGGATCAAATTAAAGATGGCATGGTGCTGGGCCTCGGCTCCGGCTCCACCGCAGCCCTGATGATCGAGGGCCTGGGTGCCAAGTTGGCCAGCGGCGAGCTCAAGGACATCGTCGGCGTGACTACGTCGTTTCAGGGCGAAGTGCTGGCGGCACAGCTGGGCATCCCCCTGCGCAGCCTCAACGCTGTCGACCGCATTGACCTGGCGATTGACGGTGCCGACGAGGTGGATCCTTCCTTTCAGTTGATCAAAGGTGGCGGCGCTTGCCATGTGCAGGAAAAGCTGGTGGCCTGCCGTGCTGATCGTTTTGTTGTTGTGGTCGATTCCACCAAGCTGGTGAACCGTCTCAATCTTGGTTTCCTTCTGCCTGTGGAAGTGTTGCCTGGAGCATGGCGTCAGATCCAGGGGCAGCTGCAGGGGATGGGTGGTCAAGCCGATTTGCGCATGGCCCAACGCAAGGCGGGACCTGTGGTGACTGATCAAGGCAACCTGGTGCTGGATGTGAAATTCAGCGATGGCATCGCCGACCCTGTCGGTCTGGAAAGGGAGATCAACAACCTGCCAGGAGTGCTTGAAAATGGATTGTTCGTGAATATCACCGACCAAGTTCTGGTGGGAGAAATCAACGATGGTGTCGCCAATGTGCGCGATCTTGTGAAGCGGTGATCAAGGGCGACACTTTGTCCCTGGTTGGCCGCTTCACTAGGTCAACCGCCGTCTGACTGATTCAGCATGGCTGTGCAGTCCCTCACTGCGTGCTAGCTCCCGCACGGCGCCACCAGTGGCTTCGAGAGCCGCACGGTTGAAGGCGATCAACGACGTGTGGCGCATGAAGGTTTCCACGCTCAAGGCACCGCTGAACCGGGCGGTTCCGCAGGTCGGAAGGGTGTGATTCGGTCCGGCGAGATAGTCACCAACGGCCTCCGGGGACCATGGACCGATGAAGATGGCTCCAGCATTCACGATGCGGTCGGCCAGGGGTTGCGGGCGCTCCACTAGCAGTTCCAGATGTTCTGGTGCGAATCGATCGCTCAGGCCCGCGCAGGTTTCAAGGTTGTTGCAGACCATCACCAGCCCCCAATCGCCCAACGACTGACGGCAGATCGTTTCCCGGGGATGTCCCTGAAGCTGCCGCTCCAGTTCGGCGGGAATGGCGTCCGCCAAGGCCTGATCTGTAGTGAGCAGGATTGCGGCTGCCAGGGGGTCATGTTCCGCCTGGGCCAGCAGATCAGCCGCCACGTGTTCCACCCGGGCGGTGTGGTCAGCAATGACGAGTACCTCGCTTGGACCCGCCAACGAGTCGATGCCCACCTGTCCCACAACGGCTTTCTTGGCCAGGGTCACAAAGAGATTCCCGGGGCCGGAGATCACATCCACCTGGGGAACGCTTGCGGTGCCATAGGCCAGGGCGCCAATGGCCTGAGCACCACCAATGCGATAAACCTCGTTCACTCCGGACAGATGGGCCGCCGCCAGGACGGTGGGGTTGACCTGACCATCAGCGCCTGCGGGTGTCACCATCACCACGCGCTCAACGCCTGCGGCGCGAGCGGGCACCGCATTCATCAACACTGTGCTGGGGTACGCCGCCCTGCCCCCTGGTACGTAGAGGCCCGCGCGCTGCACGGGTCGCCAACGTCTTCCCAGCCGTTCGCCATGCACCCCTTCGATCGTGAGGTCCTGGGGTTTCTGCCTTTGATGAAAATCCTGAATGCGCCGGTGGGCGAGTTCGAGCGCGTCCCGCAGGTCTCTGCTGGTGTTTCGCCAGGCTTGTTCCAGGGATTCGGGCGCCACCCGAAGAGGTTCTGGGCGGAAGCGGTCAAACTCTTCCGTCAGTTCGATCAGTGCCCGATCTCCCTCCTCGCGAACCCGGGCCAAAATGGCGTCAACAGTGGTTTGCGCTTTCTGTTGAGCGGCCCCCGTGGTGCGTCGTGCCACACGGTCGAGATACCGTTCGGCCTCATCAACGGCATGCAGACAACGCAGCAGGGACGGCGTTGATGCCAGGCTGCTCGACGCTGTCATCGGCTGTAAGGAGGACAAGTGTCAGCTCAAATTAGATCCCGTCGGGGCAACACCACGTCTTGAGCTGGTCGGAAGCCCGCTGAGTTAAGGTGGTGGATTGTCGATCCAGTACCCGGCTCAGTGGCCAATAACAAGTCGTCCAAGAAACGCGTTCAGATCGCCGAGCGCAACCGTCTTCACAACAAGACCTACAAATCTGCTCTGCGCACCCTGATGAAGCGTTGCTTCACAGCTTGCGAGGCTTACACCGCAGCCCCCGGTGATGAGGCCAAGGCCACTGTTCAATCGAGCATGAGTGCGGCTTTCAGCAAGATCGATAAGGCTGTGAAGGTAGGTGTGCTTCATCGCAACAACGGTGCCCACCAGAAGTCCCGTCTGAGCGCTGCTGTCAAGCAGGCCATCGAGCCCGCAGCTGCCAGCTGACTCAGCTGGCCCCATCGCCTCTGGGAGGCCTGCAAAATGGACCTGAAGGCGCGTTTCAGGTCCTCGTGACAGCTCCCACCTTGATTGACAGTCACTGTCACATCGTTTTCCGCAACTTTGAAGACGATCTTGAGGAGGTCTCCAGCCGTTGGCGTGAGGCAGGTGTGGTCTCGTTGCTCCACGCCTGTGTGGAGCCCGCTGAGATTCCAGCGATCCGTGCCTTGGCCGATCGTTTTCCGGAAATGCGTTATTCCGTGGGCGTTCACCCGCTCGACACCAAGCATTGGAAGTCCTCGACGCTGGATGTGCTGCGTGATGCTGCGCACGAGGACGCGAGGGTGGTTGCCATCGGGGAGCTCGGTCTTGATCTCTTTCGCGACAACAATCTGGAGGAGCAATTGGCGGTGCTCGGGCCGCAACTCGACCTGGCCGTCGAGCTGGATAAGCCTGTGATCGTTCACTGCCGCGATGCGGCGGAGCCCATGCTCAAGGAGTTGCGGACCCGGCAGGCCGAGGGGCGTTGTCCCTCTGGCGTCATGCATTGCTGGGGCGGCAGCCCCGATGAGATGGAGGCTTTTCTCGATCTCGGCTTCTTCATCAGCTTCAGCGGAACCGTCACGTTCCCCAAAGCCCATGACACCCACGCCTGCGCCAGACAGGTGCCGAGTGATCGTTTCTTGGTGGAGACGGATTGCCCTTTTCTGGCTCCTGTGCCCCGGCGCGGCAAACGCAACGAACCCTCCTACGTGGCCGCTGTGGCTGCACGGGTCGCTGAGTTGCGAGGCGAAACTCTTGATCAGGTGGCGACCACCAGTACGGCCAACGCCCGTCGACTGTTCGGTTTGCCTTGACCTCTTCGTCTGAGACTGTCAAGCGCTCAGGGCCTGGCTGCAACACCGTGAAGTGTAAGATGGTTCATTGGCCTGGCTTCGGCGTATGAACTACGCCTTGGCTCCCAGAAGAGTCCATTTCCTTCCGGTGCATTGACGACGTCTGCCGTTCTGTCCCGAGATCTCTGAAAGCCCAGCTGCGGCAGCCGTTCTCCGTCGAGGGGGAGGGCATTCGCTGGCTGGGCATCACTGGTTTCGAGCTGGTTCGGGTCTGACGTTCAGGCCTTTTGTCCCCACTTTCATCTGCAGGTCTCCGCATGAGCAGCAGCGCGATTCAGGTCGCCAAGACCGCCACCTACCTGCCCGATTTGGTAGAGGTGCAGCGGGCAAGCTTTAAGTGGTTTCTTGACAAGGGTCTGATCGAGGAATTGGAGAGCTTCTCTCCGATCACCGATTACACCGGCAAGCTTGAGCTCCATTTCGTCGGCAGCGAGTACCGCCTGAAGCGTCCTCGTCACGATGTGGAAGAGGCGAAGCGGCGTGATGCGACGTTTGCATCTCAGATGTATGTCACCTGCCGCCTTGTCAACAAGGAGACCGGTGAAATCAAGGAGCAGGAGGTCTTCATCGGCGAACTTCCTCTGATGACCGAGCGTGGCACCTTCATCATCAATGGTGCTGAGCGCGTGATCGTGAATCAGATCGTGCGGAGTCCCGGCGTCTATTTCAAAGATGAAATGGACAAGAATGGCCGTCGCACCTACAACGCCAGCGTGATCCCCAACCGGGGTGCCTGGCTGAAGTTTGAAACCGATAAAAACGATCTTCTGCATGTGCGGGTTGATAAAACCCGCAAGATCAATGCCCATGTGCTCATGCGTGCCATGGGATTGTCGGACAACGATGTGATCGACAAGCTCCGTCACCCGGAGTACTACAAAAAGTCGATCGAGGCTGCCAACGACGAAGGCATCAGTTCAGAAGACCAGGCTCTGCTTGAGCTCTACAAAAAGCTCCGTCCGGGTGAACCCCCGTCCGTCAGCGGTGGTCAGCAGCTGCTTCAAACTCGTTTCTTCGATCCGAAGCGTTACGACCTCGGTCGGGTGGGCCGCTACAAGATCAATAAAAAGCTGCGTCTCACCATCCCCGATTCGGTGCGCACCCTCACCCATGAGGACGTGCTCTCCACGCTGGATTACCTGATCAACCTCGAGCTGGATGTCGGCGGCGCCAGCCTCGATGACATTGACCACCTCGGCAACCGCCGCGTGCGTTCCGTGGGTGAATTGCTTCAGAACCAGGTGCGCGTCGGACTCAACCGTCTTGAGCGCATCATCAAGGAGCGCATGACCGTCGGTGAGACCGATTCACTCACTCCCGCCCAGCTGGTGAACCCCAAGCCGTTGGTGGCGGCCATCAAGGAATTCTTCGGCTCCAGCCAGCTGAGCCAGTTCATGGATCAGACCAATCCCCTGGCTGAGCTCACCCACAAGCGCCGCATCTCAGCCCTGGGTCCAGGTGGTTTGACCCGTGAACGCGCTGGCTTTGCCGTCCGCGACATTCATCCCTCCCACTACGGCCGTCTCTGCCCGATCGAGACACCGGAAGGTCCGAATGCTGGTCTGATCAACTCCCTGGCAACCCACGCCCGGGTAAACGAATACGGCTTCATCGAGACCCCCTTCTGGAAGGTGCAGAACGGTGTGGTTATCAAGCAGGGAGATCCGATCTATCTCTCCGCTGATCTGGAAGACGAATGCCGCGTCGCCCCTGGCGATGTGGCCACCGATTCCGACGGACGGATTCTCGCCGACCTGATTCCTGTGCGGTACCGCCAGGACTTCGAGAAGGTGCCCCCTGAGCAGGTCGACTACGTGCAGCTTTCACCCGTTCAGGTGATTTCTGTGGCGACCTCGCTGATTCCTTTCCTGGAGCACGACGATGCCAACCGGGCGCTGATGGGGTCCAACATGCAGCGTCAGGCTGTGCCTCTGCTCCGTCCTGAGCGTCCCCTCGTGGGCACCGGTCTGGAGACTCAGGTGGCCCGCGACTCCGGAATGGTGCCGATCTCCCGTGTCAACGGCACGGTGACCTTCGTCGACGCCACTGCCATCGTGGTGCGTGATGAGGAAGGCCTGGACCACACCCACTTCCTGCAGAAGTACCAGCGCTCCAACCAGGACACCTGTCTCAACCAGCGTCCGATCGTGCGTCAGGGCGATCCTGTGATCGTCGGTCAGGTGCTGGCTGATGGGTCTGCCTGTGAGGGCGGTGAAATCGCTCTGGGTCAGAACGTTCTGATCGCTTATATGCCCTGGGAGGGTTACAACTACGAGGACGCGATTCTTGTGAGTGAGCGTCTGGTCAACGATGACCTCTACACCTCGGTGCACATCGAGAAGTACGAGATTGAAGCGCGCCAGACGAAGCTCGGCCCTGAGGAAATCACTCGCGAGATCCCCAACGTTGCTGAGGAGAGCCTCGGTAATCTCGATGAGATGGGCATCATCCGCATCGGTGCCTTCGTTGAAAGCGGTGACATCTTGGTGGGCAAGGTCACTCCGAAGGGTGAATCCGACCAGCCGCCGGAAGAAAAGCTGCTGCGTGCGATCTTCGGGGAGAAAGCCCGGGATGTGCGTGATAACTCCCTTCGTGTTCCCAGCACGGAGCGCGGCCGCGTGGTGGATGTGCGCATCTACACCCGCGAACAGGGTGATGAGCTGCCCCCGGGCGCGAACATGGTGGTGAGGGTCTATGTGGCCCAGCGCCGCAAGATTCAGGTGGGCGACAAGATGGCTGGCCGCCACGGCAACAAGGGCATCATCAGCCGCATCCTTCCTCGGGAGGACATGCCTTACCTGCCAGATGGCACTCCTGTCGACATCGTGCTCAACCCCCTGGGTGTGCCGAGCCGGATGAACGTGGGTCAGGTGTTCGAGCTCCTCATGGGCTGGGCTGCCTCCAACCTTGACTGTCGCGTCAAGGTGGTTCCTTTCGATGAGATGTATGGCGCTGAAAAGTCCCAACAGACCGTTGAGGCTTTCCTTAAGGAAGCCGCCAGCCAGCCTGGAAAGGACTGGATCTACAACCCCGACTCCCCCGGCAAGCTGTTGCTGACCGATGGCCGTACCGGTGAGCCTTTTGACCAGCCGGTGGCGGTGGGTTATTCCCACTTCCTCAAGCTGGTTCACCTGGTGGACGACAAGATCCACGCTCGCTCCACGGGTCCTTACTCCCTGGTCACCCAGCAGCCCCTGGGTGGTAAAGCCCAGCAGGGTGGTCAGCGTCTGGGTGAGATGGAAGTGTGGGCTCTGGAGGCCTATGGCGCCGCTTACACCCTGCAGGAACTGCTCACGGTCAAATCCGATGACATGCAGGGCCGTAACGAAGCCCTGAACGCCATCGTCAAAGGCAAGCCGATCCCCCGCCCTGGCACGCCGGAGTCGTTCAAGGTGCTGATGCGCGAGCTCCAGTCCCTGGGTCTCGACATCGCGGTCTTCACCGACGAAGGCAAGGAAGTGGATCTGATGCAAGACGTGAACCCCCGCCGGAGCACGCCCAGCAGGCCCACCTATGAATCCCTCGGCGTCGCGGATTACGACGAGGACTGACGGATCAACGAACGAACCGAATAACCCTCTCTTCTTTCCCTAACCGTCAATGACCAACAGCAACCTCCGCACCGAAAACCACTTCGACTACGTCAAGATCACGCTCGCATCACCCGACCGGGTGATGGAGTGGGGTCAGCGCACCCTCCCCAACGGCCAGGTGGTGGGTGAGGTCACCAAGCCCGAGACCATCAACTACCGCACACTCAAGCCCGAAATGGACGGGCTGTTCTGCGAAAAGATCTTTGGTCCTTCCAAGGACTGGGAATGCCACTGCGGCAAATACAAGCGGGTGCGCCACCGCGGCATCGTCTGCGAGCGCTGCGGCGTGGAGGTCACGGAAAGCCGGGTGCGTCGCCACCGCATGGGCTTCATCAAATTGGCAGCCCCGGTGTCCCATGTCTGGTACCTGAAAGGCATCCCCAGCTATGTGGCCATCCTGCTCGATATGCCTCTGCGCGACGTCGAACAGATCGTCTACTTCAACTGCTACACGGTTCTTGATCCTGGCGATCACAAGGACCTCAAATACAAACAGCTGCTCACGGAAGATGAGTGGCTGGAGATTGAAGATGAGATCTACGCCGAAGATTCCGAGATCGAGAACGAGCCCGTCGTCGGCATCGGCGCCGAGGCTCTCAAGCAACTGCTTGAAGATCTCAACCTTGAGGAGGTGGCTGAGCAGCTGCGCGAAGAAATCGCCGGCAGCAAGGGTCAGAAACGCGCCAAGTTGATCAAGCGTCTGCGCGTGATTGACAACTTCATCGCCACCAATGCTCGCCCTGAGTGGATGGTGCTGGATGTCATTCCCGTGATTCCCCCGGACCTGCGCCCGATGGTGCAGCTCGACGGTGGTCGCTTCGCCACCTCCGACCTCAACGATCTCTACCGCCGTGTGATCAACCGAAACAACCGGTTGGCCCGATTGCAGGAGATTCTCGCTCCGGAAATCATCGTCCGCAACGAAAAGCGGATGCTGCAGGAGGCTGTCGACGCTCTGATCGATAACGGTCGTCGTGGCCGCACGGTTGTGGGCGCTAACAACCGCCCGCTCAAATCCCTCAGCGACATCATCGAGGGTAAGCAGGGTCGCTTCCGTCAGAACCTGCTCGGTAAGCGTGTCGACTACTCCGGTCGTTCCGTGATCGTGGTGGGTCCGAAGCTGAAGATGCACCAGTGTGGTCTTCCCAAGGAGATGGCGATCGAGCTGTTCCAGCCCTTTGTGATCCATCGCCTGATCCGCCAGAACATCGTCAACAACATCAAGGCGGCCAAGAAGCTGATTCAGCGGGCCGATGATGAAGTGATGCAGGTGCTTCAGGAGGTGATCGATGGTCACCCGATCCTGTTAAACCGAGCGCCGACGCTTCACCGTCTTGGGATTCAGGCGTTTGAGCCGAAGCTGGTGGATGGCCGAGCGATTCAGCTGCACCCTCTGGTTTGCCCGGCCTTCAACGCCGACTTTGACGGAGACCAGATGGCTGTTCACGTGCCTCTGGCAATCGAAGCTCAGACTGAGGCACGCATGTTGATGCTGGCCAGCAACAACATCCTCTCGCCCGCCACGGGTGAGCCGATCATCACGCCTTCGCAGGACATGGTGCTTGGCGCTTACTACCTGACAGCGCTGCAACCCGACGCCAAGACCATTGAGTTCGGCGACCGTTCCCGCACGTTCTCAGGACTTGAGGATGTGATTCATGCCCATGCCGACAAGCGTGTTGGCCTGCATGAGTGGGTCTGGGTGCGTTTCAACGGCGAGGTTGAAGACGATGATGACCGCAATGAACCCATCAAGACTGAGACCCTCAGCGATGGAACCCGTCTTGAGCAGTGGACCTATCGCCGCGACCGATTTGATGAGGACGGAGCCCTGATCAGTCGCTACATCCTCACGACCGTTGGCCGCGTGGTGATGAACCACACGATCATCGACGCGGTGGCAGCCACCTGACGCCTGATTGATTTTTCTCCCTTATCTCCATCTGACTGACTGATCGCTGCCATGACCTCTTCTCCCTCTAAATCCCGCAAGTCTTCCAAGGGTTCGAAGGCCGCCAAGGCTGCTGCTGCGGCAGCGGCTGCGGCTGCGGCCAGCAAGGCTCTGGCGAAAACCCCACCCCCCTTCCGCAACAGGGTGGTCGACAAGAAGGGCCTCAAGAATCTTGTCGCCTGGGCTTACAAGCATCACGGCACCGCTGCCACGTCGGCGATGGCTGACCAGCTCAAGGACCTGGGCTTCAAATACGCCACCCAGGCTGCTGTCTCCATCTCCGTGGATGACCTCAAGGTCCCAGAGGCCAAGCAGGATCTTCTGGGTCAGGCGGAGGAGCTGATCACGGCGACTGAAGAGTCGTATCGGCTTGGTGAAATCACCGAGGTGGAACGTCACACCAAGGTGATCGACACCTGGACGGAAACCAATGAACGTCTTGTTGACGCGGTCAAGAAGAACTTCAACCAGAACGACCCGCTGAACTCGGTCTGGATGATGGCCAACTCGGGTGCCAGGGGCAATATGTCCCAGGTCCGTCAGCTGGTGGGCATGCGTGGCCTGATGGCCAACCCCCAGGGTGAAATCATCGACCTTCCGATTCGAACCAACTTCCGAGAGGGGCTGACGGTCACCGAATACGTGATCTCCTCCTATGGCGCCCGCAAGGGCTTGGTGGATACAGCGCTTCGTACCGCTGACTCCGGTTATCTCACCAGGCGTCTTGTCGACGTGGCTCAGGACGTGATCGTCCGTGAAGACGACTGCGGCACCACTCGCTCGATCATGGTGAAGGCCGAAGACGGCAAGTACGGCAGCCGTCTGATCGGACGCCTGACCGCTGATCAGGTGGTGAATAACGATGGCGAGATCTTGGCTGAACGCAACACCGAAATCGACCCTCCTCTCTCCCAGCGCCTTGAACAAGCGGGTGTGCCGGCCGTGATGGTGCGTTCCCCCCTCACCTGCGAGGCCAACCGTTCTGTCTGCCGCAAGTGCTATGGCTGGGCCCTGGCGCACAACGAGCTGGTTGACCTCGGCGAAGCCGTCGGCATCATTGCGGCCCAGTCGATCGGTGAGCCCGGAACCCAGCTCACCATGCGTACATTCCACACCGGTGGTGTGTCCACAGCCGAAACCGGTGTGGTGCGCTCCAAGGTGGAAGGCACCGTTGAGTTCGGTTCAAAAGCTCGCGTGCGCCCTTACCGCACCCCCCATGGTGTGAATGCTGAGCAGGCCGAGGTCGATTTCACCCTCACCATCAAGCCGTCGGGTAAAGGCAGGGCTCAGAAGATTGAGGTCACCAACGGTTCACTCCTGTTTGTCGACAACGGTCAGGAGATCGCCGCTGACGTCACCGTCGCCCAGATCTCTGCCGGTTCTGTCAAGAAGAGCGTTGAAAAAGCCACCAAAGATGTGATCTGCGATCTGGCTGGTCAGGTTCGCTACGAGCAGGCCATCCAGCCCAGGGAAGTGACTGACCGTCAGGGCAACATCACCCGAAAGGCCCAGCGTCTCGGCCGGATGTGGGTCCTTGCAGGCGATGTCTACAACCTGCCCCCGAATGCCAAGCCTGTCGTCAAGGCCGACGATCAGGTCATCAAGGGGCAGGTCCTGGCCGAAGCCAGCCAGGCGAGCGAATACGGCGGCGATGTGCGCCTGCGTGACTCCCTGGGTGATTCCCGTGAGGTGCAGATCGTCACCACGGCGATGACCCTGAAGGATTTCAAGCTGTTGGGTGAGTCCACCCACGCTGGTGAAATCTGGAATCTTGAGGCCAAGGACGGCACCCGTTATCGCCTCAACACCATCCCCGGCAGCAAGATCGGCTCCGGTGAAGTGGTGGCTGAACTCGCTGATGACCGCTTCCGCACTCAGACCGGTGGTCTGGTGCGTTTCGCAACTGGTCTGGCCATCAAGAAGGCTCGCTCCGCCAAGAACGGCTACGAGGTCAACAAGGGCGGAACCATGCTGTGGATCCCCCAGGAAACGCACGAGATCAACAAGGACATCTCCCTGTTGATGATCACGGATGGTCAGTGGATTGAAGCTGGCACCGAGGTTGTGAAGGACATCTTCAGCCAGACCGCAGGCATCGTGACGGTCACCCAGAAGAACGACATTCTCCGGGAGATCATCGTTCGCAGTGGCAGCTTCCATCTCTGCACTGAGAAGAAAGCTCTTGAGCGCTTCGAGGGCGATGGCGTGATGGTGAATCCTGGCGAACCGATCGCCAAGGGCATCAAGAGCGACGCCATGGTGTTCGTTCAGACCGTGGAGACTCCCGAGGGAACCGGTCTGCTTCTGCGTCCTGTCGAGGAGTACACCATTCCAAACGAAGCCCAGCTTCCTGAGCTGGGTCACGTCAAGCAGCCAAACGGTCCCCACCTCGGCCTCAAGGCGACTCAGCGTCTGGCCTTCAAGGACAACGAGCTCGTCAAGTCGGTTGAGGGTGTTGAGTTGCTCAAGACCCAGCTCAGCCTTGATACCTTTGACACCACTCCGCAGATGACGGTGGATGTCGAGCGGGTGCCCGATAAGCGCGCCAAGACGATCGAGCGTCTGCAGCTGGTGATCCTCGAGAGCATCCTGGTGCGCCGCGACACCATCTCGGATTCCAGCCACGGCTCCACCCACACGGAACTGCAGGTGGAAGACGGTCAGTCGATCAAAGCCGGTGATGTGGTGGCGACAACCCAGATCCTCTGTAAACAGGAGGGTGTTGCTCAGATGCCTGAGGAGCTCGATGACGAGCCCGTGCGCCGTCTGATCGTTGAGCGTGAGGAAGACACCCTCACCATCAACACATCAGCCGCTCCCACGGTGACCGTTGGTCAACGGGTTGTGGATGGTGATGAGCTCTGCGCCGGTCAACCTGCCGGATGCTGCGGCGAGATCGAGGTGGTTGACGCCAAGTCGGTGACGCTTCGTCTTGGGCGTCCCTACATGATCTCCCCCGATTCTGTGCTCCATGTGCGCGACGGTGATCTGGTGCAACGGGGAGATGGCCTCGCACTGCTTGTGTTTGAGCGTCAGAAGACCGGGGACATCGTTCAGGGTCTTCCTCGAATCGAGGAATTGCTCGAGGCACGCCGTCCGCGGGAATCGGCCATTCTCTGCAAGAAGCCCGGCACGGTTGAGATCAAGCAGGGCGAAGACGATGAAAACACCGTCGTCACCGTGATCGAAGCCGATGACGCTATCGCCGAGTACCCGATCCTTCTGGGTCGGAACGTGATGGTCAGCGATGGCCAGCAGGTGCGTGCCGGCGAGCTTCTCACCGACGGCCCGATCAATCCCCACGAGTTGTTGGAGTGCTTCTTCGAAGACTTGCGCTCACGCAAGCCCCTGATGGACGCGGCTCAGGAAGCCATCGCCAACCTTCAGCATCGTCTGGTGAATGAGGTCCAGAACGTCTACAAGTCACAGGGAGTCTCGATCGACGACAAGCACATCGAAGTGATCGTGCGACAGATGACCAGCAAGGTGCGGGTTGAAGATGCCGGTGACACCACACTTCTCCCTGGTGAGCTCATCGAGCTTCGCCAGGTGGAAGACACCAACCAGGCGATGTCGATCACAGGTGGCGCTCCAGCCGAGTTCACCCCTGTGCTGCTCGGCATCACCAAGGCCTCGCTCAACACCGACAGCTTCATCTCCGCGGCCTCCTTCCAGGAGACCACCCGTGTGCTCACGGAAGCGGCGATCGAAGGGAAGAGCGACTGGCTGCGTGGTCTCAAAGAAAACGTGATCATCGGTCGCCTGATCCCTGCAGGAACCGGCTTCAGCGGTTTCGAAGAGGAGCTGCGGGCCGAAGCGGGCCCCCACCCCGACATTCTCTCGGAAGATCCAGCTGGTTACCGCCGCATGCAGAATCTCCGCCCTGACTACACGGTGGACATGCCTGCGGCTGAGGCGGCTCAGACCACAGCAGTCCTTGATGATCCCAGCGATTCCGACCTGGAAGCCACCCGCTCCCGCCATGGCATCGAAGACAAGAGCACCTTTGAAGCCTTTGTGCGTCCTGACGCCGATGAGGCGTTGAAGGAAGAGCAGGTGATTGACCCTCAAGCTGTTGAAGGTCTTCAGGAAGAGGGGCTGCTCAGCGACGAGTAAGTCGGGTCTGCTTCCGTTTCACGGGAGTGGCCTTGGCCACTCCAGACTGTCTTGTTTGAAGGGTCCCGACCATGCTTGAACCCACATTGACTCCTCAGCGCAAGCTGCCCCGTTATGGCTTCCACACCCATACCGAGCGGCTGAACGGACGTGTGGCCATGCTCGGCTTCATTGCCTTGTTGGTGCTTGAGTTCAAGCTCGGCCATGGCGTGATCACCTGGTGAGCACCACACTGCTCGGTCGAAGCGCGGCCGATCTCGAGCAATGGGCCGTCGCTCAGGGGCAGGCTGCTTTTCGCGGTCGTCAGCTTCATGATTGGCTCTACGCCAAGGGCGCGCGGGAGCTCAGTGGCATCACGGTCCTGCCCAAGTCCTGGCGATCAACCCTGCAGGATCAGGGGGTGGTGATTGGGCGATTGCAGGAGCAACTGCGCTCGGTGGCTTCTGATGCCACCACCAAGCTTCTGCTGGGTACTGATGACGGAGAAACGATTGAAACCGTCGGCATCCCCACCGATCAGCGGCTCACGGTCTGCGTGTCCAGCCAGGTGGGGTGCCCGATGGCCTGTCGCTTCTGTGCCACCGGGAAAGGGGGGCTGCAGCGATCCCTGGCGACCCACGAAATCGTCGATCAGGTCTTAAGTATCCGTGAGGTGATGGACCGTCGTCCATCACATGTGGTGTTCATGGGTATGGGAGAGCCCTTGCTCAACAGCGAGTCGGTGCTTGATGCCATCCGTTGCTTCAACGACGACCTCGGGATTGGTCAGCGCCGCATCACAGTGAGCACTGTGGGGGTGCCTCGCACCTTGCCCCGTCTTGCGGAACGAGCTATGGAACGGCTTGGACGGGCTCAGTTCACCCTGGCTGTGAGCTTGCATGCCCCGAACCAACAGCTGCGGGAAGAGTTGATCCCCACAGCCCATGCCTATCCCTTGGACGACCTTCTCGACGACTGTCGCCATTACTTGGCGATCACAGGCCGCAGGGTGAGCTTTGAATACATTCTGCTCGGTGGATTGAACGACCACCCTGCCCATGCCGAGGAGCTCGCTGACCGCGTCGGTGGTTTCCAGAGCCACGTGAATCTGATCGCTTACAACCCGATTGAGGAGGAAGAGTTTCAGCGCCCCTCTGCAGAACGGATCAACGCTTTCCGGAGGGTGTTGGAACGGCGCGGTGTGGCGGTGAGCCTTCGGGCCAGTCGCGGCCTGGATCAGAATGCTGCCTGTGGTCAATTGAGACGACAAAACAAGCCAGACAGGGCGAAGTAGGGGAAACTGCGATCACTTGCGTGCGCCCATGGCTGGGGTCGACTGGCTGATTCTCGTGGTTTATCTGCTTGGCACCTTGGTGCTCGGGCTCTGGCTTGCACGCCGTAACCAAAGCGAAGACGATTATTTCGTGGCGGGTCGAAGCCTCAACGGATGGTTGGCCGGTGCCTCGATGGCGGCCACCACCTTCTCGATTGACACACCTTTGTACGTGGCTGGTCTGGTGGGGACCCGCGGTCTGGCTGGAAACTGGGAATGGTGGAGCTTCGGCCTGGCTCATGTGGCGATGGCGGTGGTCTTTGCACCGCTTTGGCGCCGCAGTGGCGTCATGACCGATGCCGCTTTCACAGAGTTGCGTTATGGCGGTGCTGCAGCGGCCTGGTTGCGGGGTATCAAGGCCTTTCTGCTGGCGCTGCCGGTGAACTGCATCGGCATTGGCTATGCCTTTCTTGCCATGCGCAAAGTGGTCGAAGCGCTGGGCATCGTTTCCAATCGGCCGGTGGTTGCCGTTGGTGGGCTTCCTGACACCGTGCTGCTGCTGGCGGTGGTCGCTGTGATGGTGCTCGTGTACACCGTGGCCGGTGGTCTGTGGGCCGTGGTGGTGACCGACTTTGTGCAGTTGGTGCTGGCGCTGGTCGGGGCCGCTGCCGTGGCCTGGGCTGCCCTCCATGCCGCTGGAGGCATGGAGGCGATGTTGAATCAGATCGCTGAACTTGGACGCCCGGAACTGCTGTCCTTAACCCCCTGGCGTTGGACGGAAAGTGGGGTCGATTGGATCGGTGGTGCTGGGATCAGTGCCGCCACATTTGTGGCTTACCTGAGCATTCAGTGGTGGAGTTTTCGTCGGAGTGACGGTGGCGGTGAATTCATCCAACGCATGCTCGCCACTCAGGACGAGCGACAGGCCACGTTGGCTGGCTGGGTGTTCCTGGTGGTGAATTACCTCCTGCGCAGTTGGATGTGGGTGGTGGTGGCCCTTGCTGCCGTGGTGTTGCTCCCCGCTCAGTCCGACTGGGAGTTGAGCTACCCCACGCTTGCGGTCACCTATCTGCCGCCGGTGGTTCTGGGGCTGGTGGTGGTGTCGTTGGTGGCAGCGTTCATGAGCACGGTGAGTACGGCCGTGAACTGGGGGGCCAGTTATCTGACCCACGACCTCTACCAAAGGTTTGTGCGCCCGAAGGCATCACAGGCAGAGCTTCTGTTGATCGGCCAGCTCACCAGCGTGTTGCTGCTTGTGCTGGGGGTGATTACAGCTCTGCTGAGCGACAGCATCGGGACCGTGTTTCGTTTGGTGATCGCAATCGGAACCGGCCCCGGTGTTGTGTTGGTGCTGCGCTGGTTCTGGTGGCGGATTAACGCTGCGGCAGAACTGGCTGCCATGGTCTGTGGATTCGTGGTGGGCTTGTGCACATCGGTTGTTCCCTTGCTGGTGATCCCTGATTACGGCGTGCGATTGATGGTGACCACCGGCCTCACGGCAGTGGTCTGGATCGTTGTGATGTTGCTCACCCCGGCGGAATCCGCCGAGGTGATGGAGCGTTTTGTGCGGCAGGTACAGCCACCCGGTCCGGGATGGCGTCAGTGGCGTGATCACTGTCAGGTCGACGCTGTCGACTCTCTGGGTGAGTTGATTCGCCGTTTTCTGCTCAGCAGCGGGGTGTTGTTCGGAGGCCTGCTGGGTTCAGGTGCGTTTCTGCTGCATCAATCGCTCTCCGGTTGGTTGGGACTGACCGTGGCAGTGCTTTGCGGTTACCCCCTGCTCAGCACCTACGGCCTCAGGCCCGGGCGGGGATGAACACCCTTCAGAATGGCTGAAAATTGTTCTGACGTGCAGTTCTTCCGTTCCACGCTCCTCCCCTCTCTGATTGTGCTTCTGTTTGTGGTTGCTCTCTTCGCCGTGAGTGCCAGGATCTGGTTGCCTGGGGACATGCTGGCTCCTGCCCCTGTTGGCTGAGACAGCCCATACCGCTGGCTTTACGATCTGCACCATGAGCGATCTTGCGAACCAGTCTGGAGATCAGGGTCTGACGGATCTCTCCATCGATCCCGATGTGCTGGAGCGGGAATTGGCAGCAGAGCTGCTTGGTGATCCCCTCGATGAACTTGATTTTCGGAAGACTGCTGATGAGGAGGTGGTCGTCGCCCGTGACTGTGATATTGGTCTCCAACAACTGAAGGGCAGCCACGACGAGCAACTTCAGGGACTGAGGGTGTTCTGTGAGCACCGCGACGCGCGTGCCGTGGCACTGCTTCTGCCTCTGCTTGATGCTTCGTGTCCGGTGGTGCGGATGAGTGCGGTGTATGCCCTTGGTCGCAACCCTTCCCCAACGGCGGTGGAGCCCTTGTTGAAGTTGCTGCAGGCTGACGCCAACGGATACGTGCGAAAAGCTGTCGCCTGGAGCCTCGGCAACCACTCCGATGCCCCCGTGTTGAATCCATTGGTGCGTGCCCTTCAGACCGATATCGCTGCGGTGCGGCTCTGGGCTTCCGTCTCACTGGCTGAGGCCGGTGTGACCTCAGCCGCCAAGGCTGATCTCGCGGCGAGTCAGCTGCTGACCAGCTTGCAGATCGATAGTGAGCCCGTGGTTCGTAGTAATTGCATCTGGTCGCTGTGTCAGCTGCTTGAGCACTTGGTTGAGCCTCGTCGTCAAGAAGTGGTCGAAGCCTTTGTGAACGCATTGGTTCACGATCAGGATTCTTCGGTGCGGGATGAAGCGCGTGCTGCCCTCGAGCAGCAAGAGAGCCCTGAGCTGTTGGAGAGGCTGCAGACCCTGGTGGACGAGGGGTTGATCACCTGATCTGCTCTGTATCAACGCCTTCTGCTCGTTTGTAGGGAGTCCTTGTGGCGGTGCTGTAACAGCATCACGCCAGTTGAGGTGAAGTTTGCTTAACATCATCTCCATCACTGGTTGAGGTGCATGCCCCAGCGCACACTCCGCTTCCGAATCCGCCCCGACGGGCGCGTCGAAGAGCGCGTTGAAGGTGTTGAGGGTGATGCCTGTCTGGGACTGACCGAGCGTCTGGAGTCCGCCTTGGGCTCTGTCGAACGGAGAGAAGCCACATCTGAGGCTTTCAGCATGCGGGCCGAGCAGACCCAACCCCTGTCCGTAGAGCAACACTGATGTCCCACTTCAGCACTGTCAAAACCGAACTGCGTCAGCGCCAGCCATTGGTGGCTGCTTTACGTGACCTTGGTTATGCGCCTGAGGAGAGTGCGCGTCCGGTGAGGGGCTATCGCGGCCAGACTGTTGAAGCTGAGCTTGCTGTAGAGATGCAGGAAGGTGGTGATCTCGGTTTTCGCTGGAATGCAGGCAATGGTGCCTATGAGCTGGTGACCGATCTTGATCTTTGGAAGCAGCCAATTCCGATCGAACGCTTTCTGGCCAAGCTCACCCAGCGTTACGCCTTCAACACTGTACTTGCTGCGAGTACTCAAGAGGGCTTTGAAGTCGCTGAGCAGCGGGATTGTCAGGATGGATCGATCGAACTCGTGGTCACCCGCTGGGACTCCTGATCCTCTGCAGTCCGGCTGTTGTGTCGACACCCTTGGATCCTTCCGCGGCTTATCGAGCATCAGTTGCCGTTGCTGAAGACAGAACGGGTTTTGAGCCAGTCCTGGGGGGCGCTCTCCGCGAGAAAGCCGTTTGGGTAGACGAATCGGTCTGTATTGGTTGTCGCTACTGCGCTCACGTTGCCGCCAACACGTTTGTGATCGAGCCAAACCTGGGCCGATCGCGTGCCATCCGTCAGGACGGTGACAGCACCTCTTGCATTCAAGAAGCCATCGAGACCTGTCCTGTGGATTGCATTCACTGGGTGGGGTTTGAGGAGCTTGATGGGCTGCGTGAGCGTCTCGATGGGATGGAGCTGTTGCCCCTCGGACTCCCTTCCCCGGCTCGGCCCCGTCGCCAGTTGCCGAGGCCTCGGCCCTGATGGCCTCTGGTCTACCAACGCGCCGTTTTGGACGGACCGAGTTGCCAATCCCTGTGTTGTCTCTGGGTGGCATGCGTTTTCAGCAGAGCTGGAGCGACCTCCCAGCAGAGGCCATCACTCAGGCATCACAGCAGACGGTGAAATCCACCCTGGAACGGGCTGTGACCTGTGGTCTTCACCATGTCGAGACCGCCCGCCATTACGGCAGTTCCGAGCGGCAGATCGGCTGGGCTTTGCCAACGGCGCGAGACCCTCAGCGCATCCTGCAGACCAAGGTTCCGCCTCGAGACGATCCAGCCGCCTTTGAGCAGGAACTGGAGATGAGCGTTGCACGACTGGGGGTGCAACGGCTCGATCTTCTCGCCATTCATGGCATCAACCTGCCGGAGCATCTGGATTGGACGGTGCGTCCCGGAGGATGCATGGAGGTGGTGCGCCGCTGGCAGCGCCAGAACCGCATCGGTCATGTCGGTTTTTCAACCCACGGTCCGACTGACTTGATCCTCGATGCGATTGCCACCGATGCTTTTGATTACATCAATTTGCACTGGTATTACATCCGCCAGGACAACGACCCAGCCCTGACAGCAGCGTCGCGCCATGACATGGGGGTGTTCATCATCAGTCCAACCGATAAGGGGGGGCATCTGCACACTCCCTCAGAGCGACTCCTGGAACTGTGCGCTCCTCTGCATCCGATTGTCTTCAACGATCTCTTCTGTCTCAGCGATTCCAGGGTTCATACCATCAGCGTTGGCGCAGCCAAGCCTGAAGACCTCGACCTGCACCTTGAGGCTGTGTCGCTGCTGAACCAAGGTCCGGTTCTGATCGCTCCGATCATGGGACGCCTTGATGCGGCCCGTCGCGCTGTTCTAGGGGATGCCTGGTGTGATAGCTGGCAGCAGGGTCTACCCCGCTGGGACCAGACTCCAGGCCACATCAATCTGCCCTTGCTGCTCTGGTTGCACGGCCTGGTGGAAGCTTGGGGAATGGAGGGGTATGCCAGGGCGCGTTACGGCCTGCTCGGGCAGGCATCCCACTGGTTCCCTGGCGCCAATGCCGATGGGCTGGACGGCGCGGTGAGTGAAGCCAGCCTCATGCAGGCGCTTGAGGCGAGCCCTTGGGCTGAGCAGATCCCCGATCTGCTGCGTCATTTGCGTGCGCGGGTCGGAGGAGCGGTGCAGCATCGCCTATCCAGCCCCTGAGAGCAGTCAGCCTCAAGGCTGCTCAAGCTGGAGCTGCTCAAGCTGGATTGCTGCCGAGCGGTAGTTTTGCCGGCAGTCCGATTGCTCGGGGATACGTCTTTGGGCAGGGGCCTGATGGACGCAGCCGCAGCAGATGGCGCATGCCTTTCCCTGCAGGCAGTTCCTGCTTGTCTTGGTGACTGATCCTGGCGTTCAGAGGACGTGTGGCTTGCTCCAGGGTCTGTTGGTCATCACTGCCCCAGCGGCCCCGGTAGAGAAGGGCTTCGCCTTCGGGATTCAGCAATGGCACAAGATATTCGGCCACCACCGGTGCTGCCGCCACCGCTCTTGCCATGGCCAGATCAAAGTGGCCACGACAGTGGGGATCACGACCGGTGAGCTCCACCCGCTCCGTGCGGATGTGGACACGATCCTTCAATCCGATGGCGTCCGCCATGGCCAGGACAGCCGCCGTTTTACGGCCGACTGAGTCGACCAGCGTGAGGGTGGCACCTGGCAAGGCGATGGCAACGGCCAGACCGGGGAATCCTCCGCCCGTGCCGACATCGATGCAACGGCGTGCGGTCGATGCCGTCTGCAGTTCAGGCTGCAGCGGCCAGAGGCTGTCGAAGATCTGCGAGACCCAGAAGTCCTCTCCCTCCAGCAATCGTGTCAGGTTGACGCGGGTATTCCAGCGGAGCAATTCGGCCTGCAGAGCCTCGAACTGCTGCCGTTGTTCCCCAGTGGGCATCCAACCAAGGGCATTCCAGAGGTCGGGGCCAGGAACGCTGTAGCTGGATGAAGGTGGCATGGCAGCCCAGGGGGGCAGGTCTCTTTAGGATGACGCCTAGCCTTGCTTCGAGTGGCGAAAGCTGATCACCGGCGTTTGAGCATTTTCCCAAACCACTACGAACGACTGGGTGTGGAACCAGGGGTGGATGCCGAGTCTCTGCGCAAAGCTTTCAGGCGTCGAAGCAAAGCGCTGCATCCCGACACCACCACGCTGCCTGCGGCCGAGGCGGCACGGCAGTTTCAGTTATTGCGTCAGTCCTACGACCAACTGCTCGATCCTCAACGAAGGGCGGCCTATGACGTCTCGCTCCAGCAACAGCGTCAGCCTGCGCCTCCCGCTGCGGTTGCTGAGGCAGGCAAGGCGTCCCCTCTGTCGGATGGATGGGGGCATGTTGGCGAGCGCCGCCCCTTGTCGGGAGGCGAGTGGTGGGCGCTGCTGCTGCTGCTCTTCGCTCTTGGCTTCTGTTTGCTGCTGGGGATCGGTGGAGCCTGGGCTCGCGGTCTGGAGTTGCAGGTGCAGCCGAGCTGGATGGTGGCGGAGCAAACTTCAGAGCAGCTCTTCACAGCCCGCAGCGATGTCTCCTCTGCCGCCAGGTCAGACCCCGCTCAACCGTCATTCCCTGCGCGCTCTCGAGGAATGGCTCACTGACCTGGGGGCTGAGCGTTCTGATCGCGACCCCTGTGTCTGGCGGTGGCAGCAGGAGGAGTGGTCAGCTGAGATCCGCCTGGATCAGGAGGATCTGTGGGTCACCTGGCATCACAGCGACGACACGTGTCAGCGCAGCTTCCCCTATGGATTGCCGCGGCTGGATGTGGAGGCGGCGATGCGGGCAGGTCCGTGAGTCGGGACCAGACTGATGATGACTTGAGGCCTAGGTCATGGCCATTGCGAAACCATCCACCAGGGGATCCAATCGATTCTGCGCTCCCGTCCAACGGCTCCCGCATCGTCTGACTGGTCGCCCGTATGGTGCCTGTGGCGGTGCGTTGTTTCCTGATGGAGCCTGGGCAGCCATCAAGATCCGCTTGGAGACGTGTGGTTGGTCACCGATGCAAATCGAACTGATTCATGGTCACCTGCGTCAGGGCTGGCCCTTGACGATGGCGGCCCGTCAGGCTGCTTTGGTGACAGGACTCTGCCCGTTGCGCTCCAGGTCCTTGGGCTGAGGCGAGCTGACAATCAACCGCCATTGGTCTGCGAGGCGGGTGTCGGTTGTTCCTCAGATCATTGACAGACGGAGCTGTTGACTTCTTCTTGGGTTGCCAGCGGTCCGCAGTTGAACCAACGCACCAGGCTGATCTCAACATCGGTGAAGAGCACCAGAATTCCTCCGCAGAGCAGGATCACGGCCAGTGTTGCCCAGGTCTGTCGTCGGCTCATGCGGGCGGGCTGGAGCAGCGGTGCAGTGCTTTGAACTTAGTGGCGAGGTTCTGTTGATGCCACTGCTGTTCCAAACCTGCAGCGCTGAGGGGCTCCAGTGGTGGTAATTCCGCCAGCACAGGCACCTTGCCCAGTTGTTCCAGGGTGCGGGGATTGTCGGGGTGTGGGGGGCCGTTGAGGATGAGGCCCAGGATCGTCAGCCCCCGCTGCCGCAGAGCTTCCAGGCTGAGCAAGGTGTGGTTGAGCGTTCCCAGGCCGCTCCTGGCCACCAGCACGATGGGTAGCCCCCACTGCACCAGTTGATCGATCTGCAGCCAGTTTCGGTTGAGGGGCACCAGCAGACCCCCTGCTGTCTCCACCACGAGGGGTGATGACGTAGCTGGGAGCATGAGTCTGGAGGGATCCACCTCGGTGTGCTCCTGTTCGGCTGCCCAGTGGGGTGACACCGGTGCATGGAAGGCATAGACCTCGGGAATCCAGCGCTCCTGGGGTAACTGGAGCAGCTCGATCACCCGACCGCGATCTCCCCCCTCGTCGAGTCCACTTTGAACCGGCTTCCAATAGCTCGATCCCAATCCCTGCACCAGCAGAGCACTCACCACGGTCTTGCCCACATCGGTGTCGGTGCCGCACACCACCAGTTGCAAAGCCTGGGGGTGCATCAACGCAGGCTCGCGCTTCATGGCTCGTCACCAAGGGTCTGATCGAGCCATTGCTGCACACGCGTCAGCAGGTCTGGCACCAACAGGGCATGGTTGCTGCCAGCCATCGACCAGCGTGTCGCCCGGTGCTGAAGGTGCACCGCCAGGTCGTCCAGCAATTGCTGTTGGGCTGCAGGCACCACGATGGCATCGGCTTCGGCGGTGACCACCAGCACCCTGCTGTCTGCAGGCAGCCCATCGGGCAAGCTCTTGGTGGAACTCAGCAAAGTGAGGTCGGCCTTCAGCCGTTGCCTGCCTGCCGCCGATAGTCCGTCACTGACAGGGTTCGCAGGCAGGCAGCTGGCGTGGGCAGGGTGGGCTGTTCGCTGCACAAACGTGTGCAGCATCGCCGCTTCGTTTGCGGTGCCAATGCAGCGCTCCATGCCGTTCAAGGCGGTGTGGAGAGAGCGCCCGGCCCGTCCTTCGGGCACAAAACGACCGAAGCTGGCGAGGAGAACCACATCACTGGCGTTGGCCAGCACCGCTGGGTCAATCAGGTGAGGTCCGAGGGAATGGCCGATCACTACCCTGCGTTGAAGCCGGGGCGCATCGTGGTCCGGGATCCAGGTCGGCTGCGTTGGGGGCCTAGCGCCATAGCCCCGTTCGCCGCTTTGCCATTGCCAGCCGTGGCGGTGAAAGTGGCGCTGCCACGGAGCCCAGACGCGCCCATCACCGCTCCAGCCATGCATGGCGATCGCTTGCTTCATCGGCGGTGAATCGGTGCTGTCATGACGTCGGTCTTGTTTGGGCCAGGCAGTGCAGCAACAACTCCAATGTGTCATCGGATTGTTGGCGATGCAGCACCAGCCTCAACCGGGCTGTTCCCTCCGGCACGGTGGGCGGCCGGATGGCGATGCTGAGGATGCCTTCCCGTTCCAGGTTCTGTTGCAGATCCAGCGTGCGCTGGTCGTCGCCCACCAACAGCGGCAGGATCGGTCCTCGGCCGCCGGGGCGGGGCCAGCCTGCATCAGCGATCCTGTCGCGCCAGTGTTCGGCGCGCTGCACAAGAGTGTCCCCCCACTGGGGGTTGGCCTGAATCAACTCCAGTGCGGCCAAGGCACCTGCTGCCAAGGGAGGCGCTAATGCCGTGGTGTAGCGGAAGGCCCCGCTGGTCTGCAGCAGGGTGTCGCCCCAGAAGGCATCGGTGGCGAGAAACGCACCGCCACTGCCGAAGGCCTTCCCGAAGGTGCCACTGACCATCGTGATGGTTTTGTCGATGGGCGTCTCGGGTCTTGCCACGGTTGCGGCAAGACCCCGCCCCCCCGGGCCCAGCACCCCGACGGCATGGGCTTCATCCAGCAGCAACCGAGCGTCGTGGCGCTGGCACAGTGCGCTGAGACTTTCGAGATTCGGGCTGGTGCCCTCCATGCTGAACAGGCTTTCGCTGATCACAAGCAGCGGTTGGCTTGGACGTCTGGTGCGGACGTTCTCCAGCTTGTGTTGCAGGTCGCTGAGGTCGTTATGAGCGAAACGCTTCAGCTGACCACCGCTGGTCTGGATACCCACCAGCAGGGAGTGATGAATCAGTCGATCGGCCAACACAGTGGTGTGGCGATCAGCCAGGGCGGCCACGGCAGCGAGGTTGGCCTGAAAGCCACTGGGGAACAGCAGCACGGTGTCCCATCCCAACCAGTGCCCAAGGGCTTGTTCAAGCTGCTGATGCACCGGACGGCTACCGGTCACCAAGCGGGATCCGGCCGACCCCACTCCCTGCTCCTGGATCACCGTCCAGGCGGCTTGCTGCACCACAGGATGGCGGGCCAGGTTGAGATAGTCATTGCTGGCGAGATCGGCCAGAGCCTCCGTCTCGTCCGCGTCACCTGCAGGTCGCAGCCGATCTGAGCTGCTGCCTGGCATCCACGTGCGCAGCTGGCGGCGTCGTGCAGGCGGAATGCTGACCATTCGATCACTCTGAATCAGGCGAGCCGGTCAGCGCGACTGACCTCCCTAGGATTCTCGCTATGGCTGATCCCAACTCATCTGCTGCGCAGACTGCCTCCGATGGGGTCATCGACCTCGAGCAGGTGTTCCCCTTCCCGCTGGATGATTTTCAGCTCGAGGCCATCGATGCCCTCAATCAGGGCCATTCTGTTGTGGTCAGTGCGCCGACGGGGTCGGGCAAGACCTTGGTGGGTGAATACGCCATCCACCGAGCCATTGCCCATGGCCAGAAGGTGTTCTACACCACGCCACTGAAGGCGCTGTCCAACCAAAAGCTGAGGGATTTCCGCGAGCAGTTCGGAGCCGATAACGTTGGTTTGATGACCGGGGACCTGAGCGTCAACCGGGAGGCCCAGGTGGTCGTGATGACCACCGAGATTTTCCGCAACATGCTCTATGCGGAAGCGGACCAGGGAGATGACCCCCTGGCTGACGTGGAGGCGGTAGTCCTCGATGAGTGCCATTACATGAATGATTCCCAGCGTGGAACCGTCTGGGAGGAATCGATCATTCACTGCCCGCCATCGGTGCAATTGGTGGCGCTGTCGGCCACAGTCGCCAATGCTGGCCAACTGACTGATTGGATCGAGCGCGTGCACGGGCCGACTCAACTGGTGCTCAGTGATTTCCGCCCTGTCCCGCTCCAGTTCAGCTTCTGCAGTGCCAAAGGTCTTCACCCTCTTCTCAATGAAGCCGGTACCGGTCTGCATCCCAACTGCAAAGTGTGGCGTGCCCCCAAAGGACATAAACGCAAGGGCCGTTCACCCAAGCCCCCCCAGCCCGAACCACCGCCGATCAGCTTTGTGGTGGCCCAGATGGCGGAGCGCGACATGCTCCCGGCGATTTATTTCATTTTCAGTCGCCGAGGCTGCGACAAGGCGGTGCGTGAACTCGGCGTTCAGTGTCTGGTCACAGCTGAAGAGCAGGCCCGCATTGCGGCTCGTTTGAAGGCCTATGCCGCTGTCAACCCTGAAGCGGTCCGGGATGGCCTCCATGCCGATGCCTTGCTGCGGGGAATCGCTGCCCACCATGCCGGTGTGCTGCCGGCCTGGAAGGAGCTGATCGAAGAGTTGTTCCAGCAGGGGCTTGTGAAGGTGGTCTTTGCCACCGAAACACTGGCGGCAGGCATCAATATGCCCGCCCGGAGCACGGTGATTGCGTCTCTGTCGAAGCGCACTGAGCGTGGACATCGCCCCCTGATGGCCAGTGAGTTTCTGCAGATGGCTGGTCGGGCCGGGCGTCGGGGCCTCGACTCCCAGGGTTATGTGGTCACCGTTCAGAGCCGTTTTGAGGGGGTACGCGAAGCAGGGCAGTTGGCCACCAGTCCGGCCGATCCGCTGGTGAGCCAGTTCACGCCAAGCTACGGAATGGTTCTCAACCTTCTGGCACGGCATGACCTGGCGAAAGCCCGCGAGCTGGTCGAGCGCAGTTTCGGACGCTATCTGGCCAGTCTGGATCTTGTGGAGGAGGAGGAGCTCCTCACCCAGTTGCGACTCCAGTTGGGTCAGCTCCAAGGCTCGTCTGGTGATGTTCCCTGGGAAGACTTCGAAGACTACGAAAAGCGGCGCGGCCGGTTGCGTGAGGAACGCCGCCTGTTGCGCATCCTCCAGCAGCAGGCGGAAGAAACCCTGGCCAACGAGCTGACCCTGGCATTGCAGTTCGCCAGCGTGGGAACGCTGGTGAGCCTGAAAGCCCCGCAGCTGCGGGGTGGTGTGACTCCGGCTGTGATCGTCGACAAATTGGATGGCCCAGGTCAGTTCCCGCTCTTGCTCTGCCTCACCTACGACAACGTTTGGTTGCTGTTGCCCTGCCAGGCGGTTGTGAGTCTGCATGCCGAGCTCAGTTGTCTGCAGGTGGAGGGGGTGAGCTCACCTGATCTGCGCAGGAGTGGTGAACTTCGCCACGGAGACCAGGCCAGTGGTGGGCTGGCTCTGGCGGTGGGACAGATGGCCCAGCGCCATGACATGACCATCCCGCAGTACGACCTGGCGGGTGAAGTCCTGTCGCAGGCGCGTCTGGTGAAAGAGCTGGAGGACGACCTAGAAGGCCATCCTGCCCACCGCTGGGGTGATCGCAAACAGCTCAAAAAACATCGCCGCAGGATGGAAGAGCTGGATCTCGAGATCAGCGAGCGTCAGCAGTTGCTCCATCACCGCGCCAACCGTCATTGGGACACCTTCACGGCCCTGATCGAGATCCTTCAGCACTTCGGCTGTCTGGACGATCTGCAGCCCACTGAAATCGGCCGCACGGTGGCAGCGCTGCGGGGCGACAACGAGCTTTGGCTCGGCTTGGCACTGATGAGTGGCCACCTCGATGACCTGCCGCCGGCGGACTTGGCCGCGGCGTTTGAAGCGATCAGCACCGAGGTCAATCGTCCCGACCTTTGGAGCGGTTTCCCTCCTCCGCCCCGTGCGGAGGAGGCTCTCCATGACCTCATGGGCATTCGCCGAGAATTGCTCAGGGCTCAGGAGCGTGCCCAGGTTGTGGTGCCTGCCTGGTGGGAGCCAGAGCTGATGGGCTTGGTGGAGGCTTGGGCCAAAGGATGTGCCTGGAATGATCTGATCGCCAATACATCGCTGGATGAGGGAGACGTGGTGCGGATCATGCGCCGAACGGTGGATCTGTTGGCGCAGGTGCCCTACTGCGAAGCGATCAGCGAGCAGCTGCGCAGTCACGCGCGCCAGGCACTCAAGGCCATCAATCGCTTCCCTGTAGCCGAGGCTGATGATCTGCTCAAGGCCGCCGCAGCGGAATCGGGTGGACTGAATCCTGCCACGGAAAGGGCTGCGTAATCCACCTGAGCCTTGCCTAGCCCTTGGCCACGCTCATTGCGGCAGGAACCACGATGCGATCGAAGTCCTCTGCGCTCACGTGGCCCAGCTCGAGGGCAGCAGAACGCAGGCTTGTGCCCTGGACATGGGCATGTTTTGCAATAGCCGACGCCTTTTCGTAGCCGATTGCTGGGGTCAGCGCTGTCACCAGCATCAGAGAGCTGTCCACCAGTTCATGGATTCGCTCTCTGCAGGGTTCCATGCCTTCCACCATCGACACCCGGAAGCAGCGGCAGGCATCGGTCAGAAGCGTGATCGCCTGGAGAAGGTTGAACCCGATCAAAGGTTTGTAGACGTTCATCTGCAGATGGCCGCCGCTGCCAGCCATGGCGACCGCTGCATCCAGACCCATCACCTGGGTACAGACCATCGCCATGGCTTCGCACTGGGTGGGGTTGACCTTCCCTGGCATGATCGAGCTTCCCGGTTCATTGGCCGGGAGGCTGAGCTCCCCTAAGCCAGCGCGGGGCCCACAGGCCAGCAGCCGGATGTCATTGGCAATCTTGAGCAGGCTAACCGCCAACAGGCGCAGTTGCCCCATGGCGTTGACCAGTCCGTCATGGCCAGCCATCACAGCAAATTTGTTCGTTGCGGAGCTGAATGGCAGGCCTGTGATCCGTGCCAGTTCTTGGGCGGCTTGCACGGAAAAGCCCTCAGGGGCGTTCAGACCGGTGCCCACCGCCGTACCACCGAGGGGGAGAGGCAGCACTTCCGCCAGGCTGGTGTCGATTCGCTGGGCGGCCATTGCCACCTGATCGCGCCAGGCGGAAGCTTCTTGGCCGAGGGTGAGTGGTACGGCGTCTTGGAGGTGGGTGCGGCCGATCTTCACGATCGAGCCCCACGACACGGCTTTCTGGGCAAAAGCGGAGGTCAGCTGTGCCAGTTCGGGGAGCAGGCGCCGACTGATCGCTTCGGCAGCTGCCACGTGGATTGCCGCAGGGAAGGCGTCATTGGTTGATTGGGAACGGTTGACATGGTCGTTGGGGTGAACCGGCTGGTTCCCTCCGAGGGGTTGGCCCTCCGCACGGGCGATCAGATTGCTGATCACCTCATTGACGTTCATGTTGGTTTGCGTGCCACTTCCGGTCTGCCAGACCTTCAGTGGGAAGTGCTCGTCGTGCTGACCAGCGGCAATGGCGGCTGCGGCTTCGACAATCCGATCACAGCGCCGCTGGTCGAGCACTCCCAGTCGGGCATTGGTGAGCGCGGCCGCTTGTTTGATCGTGGCCAATGCATGGATCAGTTCAACCGGGATGCGGTCGGCGGCGATGGCGAAGTTCTGGAGCGAGCGTTGGGTCTGGGCACCCCAGAGAGCATCAGCAGGGACTTCGATCGATCCCATGCTGTCGTTCTCAATCCGTGTCTCTGCCGCCATCTGGTCTGCGCCCCGCGGGAACGCTGTTGCACAGCGCTTCATCCTGCCAGCAGGCATTCAGTCGTTCGCGCTGGGCCTCAGCACCAGCCACACGATCAGCAGTAAACCCGTGGTGCTGACCAGGGTGTAGATCCAGTCGGCGTAGGGTGTCCAGAACAGGGCAGCCATGAGCCGGTCAGAGACCAAGACGCTCCCAGATCACACCGAGGTTGGCTTGGTGGAGGTCCGTGCTGAAACAGTCGGCGAGTTGCTCAGCGTTCAGCTTGCTGGTGACCTCTGGATCAGCGGCCAGGTTGGCGCGGAAGTCTCCGCCGTCAGTGTTCCAAGCGGTGTGGGCATTGCGTTGCACGACGCTGTAAGCGTCTTCTCGGCTCATGCCGGCATCCACGAGGCCGAGAAGCACCCGCTGGCTGAACACCACACCGCCATAGACATTCATGTTGCGGAGCATGTTGCCGGGATAGACACCGAGGCCAGCGATGACAGCGGTCATTTCCCGAAGCATGAAATGCAGGGTGACGGAGCAGTCGGGCAACATCATTCGCTCTGTGGAACTGTGGCTGATGTCGCGCTCGTGCCACAGGGCCACATTCTCAAGAGCCGCGACCACATAGCTGCGCAGCACTCGGGCCAGGCCGCTGATGCGCTCGCTGCGGATCGGATTGCGTTTGTGGGGCATGGCTGAGCTGCCCTTCTGCCCCTTCGCGAAGCTTTCTTCCACCTCGAGCACATCGGTGCGCTGCAAGTTGCGGATTTCAGTGGCGAAGCGATCTAATGAGGCTCCCACCAGAGCCAGGGTCTGGATGTAATCGGCGTGACGGTCGCGGGAAATCACCTGCGTGCTGGCCGTGTCAGGGGTGAGTCCGAGCCGTTCACAGGTGAGCCTTTCCACGTCGGGATCGGTATTGGCGTAGGTGCCCATGGCCCCGCTGATCTGACCCACAGAGACGTCGCGCTCCAGCCGCTCGAGACGCTCGGCATTCCGACGGGTTTCGGCCAGCCAGCCGGCCAATTTGAAGCCGAAGGTGATCGGTTCGCCATGAATGGCGTGGGAGCGGCCGATCATCACCGTGGCTTTGTGTTCAGCCGCCAGCTTGGCGATGGCGGTATCGAGGGCTGCCAATTCCTTGCGCAGCAGGGCTACGGAGGCCTTGAGCTGCAGGGCTACACCGGTATCCAGCACATCACTGCTGGTCATGCCCACATGGATGAAGCGACCGGCATCGCCCACGTGCTCGTTCACGTTGGTGAGGAAGGCGATCACGTCGTGGCGCACTTCCGCTTCTATTGCGAGGATCCGCTCCGGCTCAAATGCCGCCTTGGTACGGATGTCCTGCATCGCTGCCTCGGGCACGCGACCGAGACTGCAATTGGCTTCACACGCGGCCACCTCCACGTCGAGCCAGCTTTGATATTTGGCTCTGTCAGTCCAGAGCTCGCCCATTTCGGGCAGGGTGTATCTCTCGATCAAGGCCAGCGCGTGGCAACGACCACACCAATGTATGGCCCGGCCTTCAGGCGGAATGCAGGCGTTGGTGCTCCACTTCCCACTGAACATGCCTGCCCCACGCCTGTTGGCGCACCAGGCAGCGTCCACCACGGCAGTGAATCACCTGGAAAGGAGGCAGGTCTTCCGGATGGTTGTCGAGAGTGACGAAGCTTCCAGGTGCCAGCAGTTCGAGAACATCAAGCCTGCTGTCCTGAACCACTGCCGTGGGGGCACGTTGATCACGGTCGCGACGAGGCAGGTGATTGCGGGGTGGCTTACTGGCGGACACGTCCTGGCGGGCGGCTTGGACTGATCTTCCCGGAGGTCTGGGCTTCTTGAGGGATCCCCCCGGATTTGTTCGGTTTCTGGTCTGCTTTTATGACGAAATGGCACAGAAGACCCGTTTGGACCAGCATCTGCTGACTCTCGGCCTTGTGCCGACCCGTCAGCAGGCGCAGCAGCTGATCCGGGCCGGCAAGGTGCGCGATGGCCGTGGCTTGTTGCTGGATAAACCTGGTCAGCAGGTGTCGGCTGATCTGGCGGTGCGGGTGGAGACCCCGCCACGTTTCGTTTCACGGGGTGGTGAAAAGCTGCTTGGCGCTCTGGAAACGTTCCCCTTGGAGGTGGAGGGCCGGGTGTGTCTTGATGGTGGAATCTCCACCGGTGGGTTTACTGATTGCCTGCTTCAGCACGGGGCCAGCCGTGTTTATGGCATTGATGTGGGTTATGGCCAGACCGCCTGGAGGCTGCGCACTGATCCAAGGGTTGTGTTGCGCGAGCGCACCAACCTGCGGCGTCTCACTCCAGAGGGGTTGTACGGACCCGAAGACCCACTCCCGGATTTGGCCGTTGCAGATGTGTCGTTCATTTCGCTCGGCCTGGTGATGCCCGCGATCAAGGCATTGCTGCGGCAGGAAGGGAGCGAAGCGTTGCTGTTGGTGAAGCCCCAGTTCGAAGTGGGGCGCGCTCGCGTTGGCAAGGGCGGTGTGGTGCGCGATCCGGAGGCCCATCGCGACGCCTTACGTGGTGTGATTGAAGCGGCTGCTCCGCTGGGATGGGTCGCGCGGGGCTTGGTTGGATCGCCGATTACAGGCCCAGCGGGTAATCACGAATATTTGCTGTGGCTCCGCGATCCTGCTGTGTCCACATCGCTTGATGCCGATTCTCCGCAGACGCAACTGCTACCGCTGATTGATGAGGAAGAGATAGCAAGGGTGGTGAATGTCACTCTGGCTGAGACGTAAAGGCCAGCATCGTCGGGCTGGCCTGACGGTTCACTCTCAGAGGGCGGTGGTGTCGCGATCGCCGGTGCGAATACGCACCACGTTGTCGATCGGTGAGATGAAAATCTTCCCGTCGCCGATTTCACCCGTTTTGGCTGCTTCCGCGATGGCATTCACGACAGTGTCGATGTTGCTGTCGTCGATCACCACTTCGATTTTGAGTTTCTGCAAAAACTCCACAGTGAATTCGGAACCGCGATAACGCTCAACTTGTCCTTTCTGGCGACCGAAGCCGCGAACTTCGCTCACGGTCATGCCAACGATCCCCGCATTGACCAACGCCAGCTTCACATCCTCAAGCTTGAACGGGCGAATGATGGCCTCGACTTTTTTCATGGACGACGAATGCGAGTGGGCTGAGTGTGTCAGAGACGGCACTGTTCCGGAAGCACTTCCGTTGCGAATCCACGCAACAGATTGGCAATCCAAAAGGATAAGCAGGGCCTAGCCCATTACGGCGTAGCCCTGCATGGGGAAATGTATGGCTTGCTACAGATTCAGCAGTTGATTTGGCGCTGCGCTTCGGTCTGGCGGTGGTGGTAGGTGCTGCCTCGGTAGTGCAGCTCAACCTCTGGATCTTGGGCTGCCGCCTCATGGCGCAAGGGAGCTTCGTAGCAAAGGCCGCGATAGGTGTGGCTGACGCTGTTGGGGCTGGCCTCCTCGTGCTGGCTGGGGTAGTAGGAAACGCCGCGATAGGTGCGTAGTTGGGTGGTCATGGTGGGCATCTCGAAGGGATGGAGTGTTCCCGGCCGTTGGTCGGGCCCGCTTCGATCGAAGGAGCGTTGCTTCGCCTTGCGGATGGGCTACTTCCTGCTGGGGGTCTGACGCATGAGGCCAGTTGAGCTCAACGTTTTGTCCTTCAATGCTGTTTTACGCGAAAAACGCTGTTCACAGTGGACAGTTTGGCAATTACGGCATGAAAGTTTTCTGAAGAGTTTTGGGTCGTGGAGTCGGGTCGCCAAGATCTAGGGTCTGTTTTCACTGATGCTGAGTTGTGAGCGAAGTCGCCTCTGATGCCACGCGGACCCCGCTGTATGGGGAAAGGGCGATAGCCGATGCCGCCTTGATTTGTTTCGATAATCCCAGGCCCGGGCGTTCCTATGAAGTGTCGATCGAGTTGCCGGAGTTCACCTGTCTGTGTCCTTTTTCCGGTTACCCCGATTTCGCAGTCTTGCGGCTCCTGTACCAGCCCGGTCCCCGGGTGGTGGAGTTGAAGGCGATCAAGCTGTATGTGAACAGCTATCGCGACCGGACCATTTCCCATGAGGAAGTGGCCAACAGGATTCTCGATGATCTGGTGGCGGCTTGCGATCCAGTTTGGATGCAGCTGGAGGCCGACTTCAACCCCCGTGGCAATGTTCACACCGTGGTGCGTGTTACGCACGGATCGCGTCAGCCCTGCTGATCAGGTTCGGGAAGTCTTGAGCGAAGCCGCTGAGATTGCGGTTGCAGAGCCCGGCCACGTGCAGTTTCTGATGGTGGCGATCTCCAACGGCCCACAGCTGTCGCGTGGCAATCAGGCTGAGTCCACCCCCCAGCAGAGTGATGGCGAATCCCGTGTAGACCAGTGGCACGCCTGGATCGCGCTTGAGAAGCAATCCGCTTGCAGGCATCACGTCAATGACACGGACCGGCACGCCATTGATTTCGGCTGCGGTTCCACCGGGTCGCAGATTGGTGATCAGTTCACCGCCTTCGCCAAACACCTGCACAGGCCCTGCTTCGCTGCCCAGGGTCAGCAGCACCGGCTGGCTGCCATCGGGGCGTGTCGGCAGCACCAACCCCCAAAGCTGATCGCCGAGTTCGGGGAATGCCTGCAGCGGAAGCTGCAGATAAGGGCTGCTGCCAAATTGCAGTGTGATCGTGGCTAACGACCAGTCGGCTTGATAGACGGTCATGCCGCGATAACGCAGGGGATGATTGACGCTGATTTCCCGTTGTTCCTCGACGCCATTCCCAGACGGAGACAGGGTCAGTTTTGAGCGGAACTGTTCGGTGCGTCCGGCCGGATCTCGCTCGATGCTGAATTGATCCAGGGTGAGGCTGACTTGGCTCGTTCCCTGTCGATCCAGGAGATCCAGGCTGCGACCTGGGGCTAAAAACCGTTCGATCCTGTTGCCTGCAAGAGCCCCCCAGGCGGCTCCCAGCATCAGCAGCACCAGGCCGGTGTGCACCAACAGAGGACCGACTCTGCCGCTCACCCCTCTTCGTGCCGCCAGACGTCCACTGGTCGCCTGTACCTGCCAGCCCTGGGAGCGGAGGCTTGTGGCCAACGCTTTGAGATCCTGTTCAGGATCCGAGCTGGGGATGGTTTCCGCGAGCGCCATCTTGCTGAGCTGACGTGGCTCTCGGTAATCGATCCAGCGAAGAGCGGACTGCAGTGCAGGCCACTGGCGTCTCCAGCTGCAGAGGATGAGGGCGAGCCCCAGCCATGCCAGAAGAGCGAGGAACCAACCACTGGAGTAGACCCGGTCGAGCTGCAGCTGCAGCATGAGATCACCACTGATCAGTCCCAACCACGGATTTGCATTGAACCGGCTGAGGTACAGATCGGCAGCTTCCCCCTGGGGAAGGATGGTGCCGATGGCGCTGGCGCTGGCGATCAGCAGCAGGAGAAGGATCGCCAGCCTCAGATCGGAGAGGACAGCAGCAAGACGTTTGAGCAAGGCCATCGATCAGGTCAAGCGAGCCAGCAGGGTGAGCATCCCGGTGCAGATCAGCACAGCACCACTCAACGGAGGCACCCAGCGGCCAATGGGACGCAGGGCCAGCAATTTGGGAACACTGGCCGCGGCACTGCCAGCAATCATCAGTGGCAACACCTGGCCAACCCCAAAGCTGGTGAGCAGCAGTACGCCCACCACCGGGTTGCCACTGGTGGAAATCCAACCCAGCAGCACGGCCAACACTGGCGTGGTGCATGGAGAGGCTGCGAGGCCAAAGGCCAGGCCTGCTGCGATGGGTGCCAAAGGAGCCGGGACGCGCTTGGTCCAGCTCATGGGATCCGGGCCCGATGGCAGCGGGATTCGCACGAGGCCAAGCAGGTTGAGGCCCATCAACACGGCCAGCAGGGCCACCAGGCTGGGCACGACATCCGGTACCTGGCCGTAGATCTTTCCCACCAGTCCACTGAGGCTTCCCAGCACCACTAAGGCCCCGACAATGCCTGCGCAGAACAGTGAACTGCGCTGCCAAGAGGTTTGTCGTGTTTCGAAGCCAGCCAGGTAGGCAAGGGTCACCGGCAACAACGACAGGGAGCATGGCCCCAGACTGGTGAGTGCTCCTCCAGCGAACACCAGGCCAAGCGTCAAGGGGCCCGGTTGATTGAGTGCTTGGCTCAGCAGAAGCTCACTGCGTTGTGCCAGATCTGGCAGATCCAGGAATGCACTCGCCAGGAGGTCGTTGTGAATGGTCGTCGCCGGATGATCCGGAACAAATTTGTGAGGCTCACCCTATCGAGTTGATGCCAGTCGCTGGTCGCTGCCGATTCGCCGGCGATTGGGACGTCGGCCACCGACCAGGCTCGTGGATTCCAGGGAACAGCGGATCAGCAACCCTGCGACAAAAACGCTTGACATCAGTGAATTGCCGCCATAGCTAACCATTGGCAGGGGGAGTCCGGTCGTGGGCATCGAGCCTGAGGCAACGGCAAGGTTCATCAACGACTGGCCGATCAGCAGCACGGTGCAGCCAATGGCTGTGAGCCGCGCCTGATTACTGCGGCAGCGCAGGGCAACCCTCAGTCCTAGAAAGGCCACCAGCATGAGGAAGAGGAGCAACATCACCGAACCGATAAAGCCAAACTCTTCTGCGTAGACGGCGAAGATGAAATCGGTGCTCTGGATCGGCAGGTATTGCATCTTCTGGGTGGAGAGAGCAAACCCCTGGCCGAAGACCCCACCCGAGCCAATGGCGAGCAGGCTCTGCACCAGTTGATAGCCATTCCCCTGAGGGTCTTGCCAGGGGTCTAGAAACGAAATGACCCTCAGGCGTTGGTAGTCGTTGAACAGGATGCTTGTGATGCCGAGACTGGCTCCTGCCAGGGCCGTGCCGAACAACGTGCGCAGACGTAAGCCTGCACTGAAGGCCATCAGCCAAAGCAGGAGGCCTGTGAGCGCGGCAGTGCTGAGGTTGGGTTGCTTGAGGATCAGCAGAATCAACGCAGCGAAGCTGCCAATCCAGAGCAGTTTCTGATCGGTGGCACTGCGTTTCCACTGGGCAAACAGGCTTGCCGCCTGGAGCACCACAAAGGGTTTGACCAATTCGGAAGGTTGAATCTGCAATGGCCCGATCACCAGCCATCGGCTCGCTCCATTCACGGTGCTGCCGAAGACCAGTGTTGCGGCGACGAGCACACAGCCAAGCCATACCCCTGGACCAGCCACTTTCATCCATCGACGCAGGTCGGTGCTGATCGCCATCGCGAGCAGTCCCCAGCTTGCCGTCATCCAGATCAGCTGTCGTTTGAGGTAGTAGGCGCCTTCTCCCATTTCACGGCTGGCGACCCACCAGCTGGCAGAGGCGAGGATCAGCAATCCCCCCAGGCTCCAGATCGCGGTGAGACTGAGCAGCAAGCGTGCTTCAGCGGGCCAGAGCGACCAGTCCAAGGGCAAGGCTTGTCGCCAAAGCTTGCTTCTGGCTTCCACGCAGGAGGCCTGGTTCTTGGTCCTCCCCTGATGCGCCCTGGACCTCGAGGATGGGTTCACGCTCTTGCGGTTCAAGGACACTGGGCCAGGGAGCCCTATTCAGCCGTCTTGAGGAACATTTGCCAAGGCGACTCCAAAAAAAATCCCGGCGTAAGGCCGGGATTGGTCAATCAGAGAGCGGTTGTCAGTTGCCGACGTTGACCTGACGGCCTCCGGTGCACAGTTCAACTTTGATAATTCGCCCACCTTGTTTTTGGATTCGCTGCTGCTCAGCGAACCAGCTGTCATAAGGAACCCACTTCGTGAAGAAGGTGTTTTGCAGCTCGCGTTGCGTCCGAACTTTTTCAGGGCTCGGAATGCAAGCAGTGACTTTGAACAACCGCATGGGTTCAGTTGCCGAGGCCTGAGCAGATGTAATCGAGATAGACACCCATCTCCTTGCCAGCATCAGGGCCGACGAGACCTGCGACGACTTCCTTCATGGCCTGGATAGCCTGAACGGTTGCGCCGATGGGAACGCCAAGGGAGTTATAGGTCTCCTTGAGGCCGTTTAGGACACGCTCATCGAGGATGGAGGTGTCACCGGCCAGCATGGCGTAGGTGGAATAGCGGAGGTAATAGTCCAGATCGCGAATGCAAGCTGCATAGCGACGCGTGGTGTACATGTTGCCGCCAGGACGGGTGATGTCCGAATAGAGCAGTGCCTTGGCAACGGCATCACGGATGATGCCGGAAGCGTTGGCACTGATCGTGGCAGCGGCGCGAACACGCAGCTCACCGCTTGCGAAATACTGCTCCAGATTGCTCATCGAAGCGGTATCGAGATACAAGCCCTGGACATCGGACTTGTTGATGACGTTGGTGATGGCGTCTTGCATGGGTTCTCAGTAGGTGCGTGATTGGGAGGCGTTGAATCAGGCGAGAGCGCCCACCACGTAATCGAAGTAGGTGCCGGCTTCTTCGGCGTCGGTGCCGGTGAGGAGGCCCATGGCCACGATTTTCATTTCACGCACGGCTGAGGCCATCGCTTCGAGGGGGGTGCCGAGGGAGCGATACAGCTCCTTGGCGCCGATCACGCCGATCTCTTCAATCGGTGTGACATCACCCGCGACGATCCCGTAGGTCACCAGGCGCAGGTAGTAATCCATGTCGCGCAGGCAGGTGGCGGTCATCTCTTCGCCGTAGGCATTTCCGCCGGGGGAGATGACGTCAGGGCGCTTCTGAAACAGCTGCCCAGCAGCCTGTTTGACGATGCGTTCACGGCTCTCGCAGAGAACCTGGGCAACGCGAAGGCGGCGCTGGCCGCCGCTCACGAAGGCCTTGATCTGGTCGAGTTCGCCAGGGCTGAGATAGCGGGCTTCGGCGTCCGCGTTGATGATCGAGTTGGAGACGATGCTCATGCAGTTCTGCCTCGAAAAGCGCGGCCGCCCGAAGGAGGCCGAGATCCGGTGAATGGGTTAACGCGATCATTTTGGCTGATCGCTCAATCATTTTGCGGGTAGCGGCTGGCACTTATTCGGACTCGTTAACAGTTCTTCATGGGCAGTATGGGGGTAGATCTGCTGCGCCGCAGTCATTCTGGTGATTCGCATTTGTTGTTTTCTGCTATTGAAAATCTGCTGCTTTCTGTCAAATTAATTTTCAATAAAAAGAAAATTGGCTCGCTTATTGCGAGCCAATTTTTTTTTAGCTTTTTGCTATTGAGTCGTTTGTTGATTCAGATTGCGGAATCTTTGGGGGGGTTGAGCGCTGAATTTCCTCTATACAGTGAGGCGGTGCGAATCACTGTTGACTGAGATTTTCCAGGGCTCGTGTCCATGCCTTGGATGCGAGGGACCTCGTTTGTGTTGGAGGTCTCCGCACAAGTGAGAAGCCAGCGCGTGGCCTCTGGCTGTCCAGCGGCAGCGCGAATCTTTAGAAATTCGGCAGCTTCCGAAGGTGTGGATGCGCGTCCTAGCAGGGCTAGGGCTGCTGCGGATGCCGCCCGAAGCGGCGCCATGGTTGACAGCCGTTGTTGAAAGAGATCGCTCATGGCGACTGCCTCCACAAACCCTGAAAGGTCGAGGTCTTCATTGCGAAGTAAGGATTCGGCGCTTGTCAGTCGCTCGTTATCAAGGGGGATGCGGTTAATGAGTTGGCGATAGGTGGCCTCAATCGCAACGGTCAACTCGTCTTCGCTGAAGGGAGGGGTTAGAGCTATGGGCGAAGTGATGCCTGACCTTCTTTGGAAGCCCGTGGTGTCTTTGCTTTCAAGTGCTCTCGCTAATGGAGGCAGTGGTAGTGCAGTCGCTGGCCTGGATGCCTTGAGGGGCTTGAAGCGGACGCTTGTTTTGGCTCCAATATTTTGCTCGCTCTCTACTAAGTAGTTAGGCGAAGTAGAAGTAGCAATAGGCCTTGGAAGGCTCTCTTTCCTAGAGGCCTGAAGCTCCCTGAAACTTTGGCGACCATCCGTGGAAGGAAGTTTGATTTGTAGTAGACGGTTGACATCCTCTGCTTCACGACGTTCAAAGATTTTGCGAATGGCTGCGGATTGGCCATCGCTAGCCCTGACCTGGACGAATTCAGCTGCTTCTTTGGGGGTTGCAGCTCGTCCTAGGATTGCAAGATTGCTTGCGGCTGCAGCTCTCAAAGGAGCCATGGCGCTGAGACGTTTCTGGAATATGTTGCTCAGCGCAACAGCTTCAATAAAGCCTACAAGGGGGATTTTCTGATCTCTTAGTTGAGATTCTGCTTCAGCAAGGCGTTCATCGTCAAATGGGATTCGATTGAGGAATTGCCGATAAGTCTCATCAATTGCGGAAGATAGTGCTTCTTCGGTGAATGGTGGCTTTAATTCAATTGAGGATTTGAGGCCAACTCGTGATGCAAAGCCATTGACGTCATTGCGCCTTAGGGCCTGAAGAATCTTTTCGCCAGGAATCTCAGGGCTAACGATCCCTCTGAACTCAACCTTGGCTTGCCACGATGGAGTTTTAGTTTTTTTGGCTTTATCGAATGTCTTTGTGAGAGCAAAAGAGGACGACTGGGTCTGGCTGTTTCTATTAGATAAGGATTCTTCCCATTTAATCTGGCCTTCTGAAGGGGGGAGATTGCGCTTTGTGAGGTCTCCGCTGGTCTTCAGTTTCTCGACAGTTTTTGTCTCAGGCCTCGAGACTTGTGTGCTAGTAACAATGTCTTCAATGTTAATAGCTTGCTTCCATGTCGGAACCCGCCTCATGTTGAGATCGGCAGGGGTGATGAATCTTTCATAGGGAACAGTGTCTTCCCCGAAGCAGTCTTTGTACTCCTTGCTGTCGATCAGGGCATCAACGAGGCCGTAAAAGCCCTTGTGAGCTGCTGTATCGAAGAGAGCGTCAATTTCCCAGCGGCCAAATGTGGGACGACCGAGCAACCGGCGATGCATGACTTCGATTGCTTTGGCGATATAGAGGCCGCTCCAGTAGCGACGCCGAAATGCATCAGAACTGGCCACAATGCGCACAAAGTCGCGCAAGGAAATATCACCGTTTTCAAGTCTTGCCTCGTCTGATCCCATCCGCTCGCCTGAGTAGCCTGCATTGCCAAGCACCTGCACATAAACGGCGTTAATAATCGCCTGGGTGCTCGATTCTGTGGCTCTGATACTCGGCTGGCCTCCACGACGTGGAACAGCCGCTCCCCCTGTGGCGATCTGTTGAAGTCGCATCACCCGGGGGCCAACCTTTCGGGGACGACTGGAGCGGAACTGGGCGCTGTCCATCTGGCCGGGCGACGCCATGCCATTGCTCACCAGAAGCCTTCGACTGTCGTAGCCGTAGGGAGCAGGGCGTGTGCTGACCGATGCTGTCCCGCTCGGGAAAATGGCTCCGTACTGGTTGCCGATCGGATCGTTGCCGCCGCCGTACACGTGCTGATCGGCGAGGGGCTGACGGTAGGAGGCGTAAAGGGTGACGTACTGGGGGGCGCCGTCGAAGGGGGCGCTGAACCTGAACAGTTTCCGGTTGGAGCCCCAGCCGGCACTCTCCTGGGCTTCCTCACCCAGATCCCGCAGGAAGGGCACGGTCTCCTCACCGAAAGTCTGGGCGTACTCCGCTGAGTTGACCAACACATCGATGAGCCCGTTGAGGCCCTGATCACTGAGGATCGCGAATCCCGACTTGAATTCTTCGAGGGAACTGATCCCTCGGCCAAGGAAATGGCGATAGGCGAGTTCAACAACGCGACTGTTGACGAAGCGATCGTGGAACTGCTGCCTGTATTCCTTGCACCGACCGAGGGCACGGATGAATTCGCGCATGGAGAGCTTCCCTTGCACAAGCTGGGAGGCTTCCGATGCACAAGGCATCTGGGAGTAGCCCTTGGCAATGTCCCGTTCGAAAACCTGGCGGTAGGCCGCGCGAACGATCTCCTGACGTTCGTTGCCGCTCATCCCGGGCTTGATGCTGTAGCGCTGGGATTGCCCCTGAGCTGCCAGCGCGTAGATCGCAGGAAGCTGGAGTCCCTGGCGCTGTGCGCTGCCGAGTTTCTGGCGCGCTGACGGCGTCGCGACAGCCAACTCCTTCAGCAGCACATTGAAGCAATCGATCGCCATGCGTCTGGCTTCAGGACGGTCGCGAAGCAGTGAGGCTGCTGCAGCTCGCATTTCCTGCAGGGCCACATTGGTCGCTGCAAGCGAGCAGCCTTTTTCAAGAACATCCCGGAGCCCACGCGTATTCACGGACAGGATGCTGGGGTCACCCGCCACAAGGGAGTAGCCCACATAGCGGAGAAACCAGCCAAGATCACGGACGGATTTGCGCATTCGCGCCGGTCCGTATTTGGCCACACTGATCGGCGAGAAGCCTGTCGGAAGAACCACCCGCACATCGGCATCTTCACTGTTCCCGCGGAGAAGACGCGTCAGCGCGTTTCCGGTCTGGACTGACGCGCTCGACCCGGTGAACGTTTCCACAGAGCGCTGGAAAGCCAGCTGGTCAGCGGCCAGGACAGTTCCGTCGCCCTGGTTGGATTCGCCGCGTGTGAGGGGCGATTCCAGAAAGGAGAGCGGAGTGCCGCCGGCAAAAATTCTGTTGGCTGCCCTGGCAACAATGGCCTCGGCGTTCTCGGCCAGGATTTCCGCTGCCTGGAGACGGTCCTGGCCGCTACGGAAAAACGTGATGAGATTGTCAAGCTCGCCGACATCAGGGAAGCGGTCTTGCTGTTCAGCCTGACGAACGCTCGAGAGAGGCAGGGTGTCGAAGAGCTGAGGCGAGACCCTTGGGCTGCCGCTGCTGGCGGTCACGGTCATGAACGAATCAAGCCAGATCGGGTCACATTACGGCTCGCGAGATGGGCATCCGGGCTGGCATGAACAAATATTTGCAGGGAGACGCTGTAGGGGGCTGACAGGGGTCTGAGCCATGAAATGCTCGGCTCCATCCCCCGCCCCCACGCCTCCTTTTGACCCATGTCCCATGCCTCCAGCGATGCGGCGACCCCTGTTGTAAGCGCCTTCTACGACCGATTCCCTTACCCGGGGGACCCGCTGCAGGATGGCCCTCCGCCCGGATACAACTGGCGCTGGAATCTCAGAAGTGTGGATCAGGCCGTCTTTGGTCGGGTCAGTGACTCCCGTGCAGCCGGCAGTCCGCTGAAAATCCTTGATGCAGGTTGCGGCACGGGCGTCACCACCGATTATCTGTGCCACCTGAATCCGGGTGCCGAGGTCCTTGCTGTGGATATCAGCCCCGGAGCCCTCGATGTGGCGCGGGAACGTCTCAGCCGGTCCGGTGGCTCGGAGGTGGTGTCGTCACTGCGGCAGGAGCAGCGCAGCCTTCTGGATCTCGAGGGGGAGGGCCCCTTCGATTACATCAACTCCGTCGGCGTTCTCCATCATCTCGATGATCCGTCTGCGGGGCTGCAGGCGCTTGGCCGTCTCCTTGCTTCTGATGGGTTGCTGCATCTGTTCCTCTACGCCGATTCCGGTCGTTGGGAGATTCACCGCGTGCAGCGAGCGCTGACCAGGCTCAAGGTCGGCAGTTCTGCCGATGGCCTGCGCCTGGGGCGAGACCTGTTCAGCCATTTGCCCGCTGACAACCGGTTGCGGCGCCACCACGAGCAGCGATGGGCAGTCGACTGTGCGGCGGATGCCAATTTCGCAGACATGTATCTCCACCCCCAGGAGACCAGCTACGACCTCCGCGGCCTGATGCGCTACATCGCTGACTCGGGACTGCACTTCGCAGGGTTCTCCAATCCACAGGTCTGGGATCCAGCCCGTCTGCTGCAGGGGGAGCTTCTCGAACGGGCACTGGCCCTGCCTGAACTGGATCAATGGCTGCTGGTCGAAGAACTTGATCCCGACATCAGCCATTTCGAGTTTTTCGTCAGTCAGCGGCCGGTGCACCGGCAGTTGTGGTCAGACGATCAGCCCCTTCTGGAGGCCACCGCTGAGCGTCAACCCTGCCTCTGGGGCTGGCCTTCGTCCAACATGCTCGGACCGGATCTGGAGCCACTTAAAGTTGAGCCCAGGGCATTGGAACTGCTCAGGGCGATTGATCAGCACCCTGGAACTCCAATGGGCGAGCTTGGTTTCGGCGACGACACCGTGATCCTGGCGAGGAGTCTGATGCGGCAACGCCTGCTTCTCCTCTATCCAGCTCCCGGGTTGTAACGAGTAGGCGCGTGATAGATTCCGCGCGCTTTCTCAGGTGCAGTTTGCAGGCGTCGCCTACCACTGGTCTGGATGGGGAAATCTCTTCCCCAGACAACGGTATGGGGGACTTCAGACGACTGCAACAGCGCTTGATGCAGGCCACCCTCATCGTTACCGCTGTTGCCGTTCCCGTAGCAGCCATCGGTTTCGACTTTCATGTGGCCTGCAGCCTGTTGGTTGGAGCTCTTGCAGGTGTTCTGTACCTGCGTCTCCTGTCCCGCAGCGTGGCCCGGCTCGGTGGAGGGTCACGTCAGGTTGGCCGTTTTCAGCTGGTGGTTCCGATTCTCTTGATCGTTTCAGCAGCTCGTTTCCCCCAGCTTGATCTCCTCCCCGCATTCGTGGGTTTTCTTCTCTACAAGCCCGCCTTGATTCTTCAGACCGTCCTTGACGGCTGAATCCGCGCACTCCCCTCCTGCATTCATGGCTTTGCTGCCTTTCTCACTGCCGTTCGCCGAACTGGAGGTTGGCCACCATCTGTATTGGCAGATCGGCAACCTCAATCTGCACGGCCAGGTTTTCCTGAGCTCCTGGATTCTGATTGGTGTTCTGCTCGCTCTCGTGCTTGTGGGCACCCGAAAACTTGATCGGGATCCCAGAGGTGTCCAGAACCTTCTCGAGTTCATGTGGGATTACCTGCGCGATCTTGCCCGTGATCAGATCGGTGAGAAGTATTACCGCGAGTGGCTTCCCTTCATCGGCACCCTCTTCCTGTTCATCTTCGTCAGCAACTGGGGTGGTGCCCTCATCCCCTGGAAGGTGATTGAGCTTCCCGAAGGAGAACTCGGCGCTCCCACTGCCGACATCAACACCACGGTGGCGATGGCTCTTTTGGTGTCACTGGCCTATTTCTATGCCGGACTCAGCAAGAAGGGTCTTCGCTTCTTCGAGCTGTACGTGGAGCCGACCCCCATCATGCTCCCGTTCAAGATCATCGAGGAGTTCACGAAGCCTCTCTCGCTCTCCTTCCGTCTTTTCGGAAACATCCTTGCCGATGAACTCGCAGTCGGTGTGCTCGTCTATCTCGTGCCCCTGATTGTTCCCCTGCCCGTGATGCTTCTGGGTCTTTTCACCAGTGCCATCCAGGCTCTTATCTTCGCGACTCTTGCCGCCTTCTACATCGGCGAAGGTCTCCACGAATCGCATTGACCAGCAGACATCTCCCTCGACCCCTCGTCTGCTAAAACCTTCTGCGCGCAGGTCCGGTCATCAGAAATCGGGCCCACTTTCTTTAGAGATGGTGTCCCTGCGCAGGGTGATCTAACTCCCGCTTCATTCGCTCAGCGCCACGCGGCGCGCCCCCAATCGCACTCAACATGGATTCCATCACTTCTGCAGCCTCCGTCGTTGCTGCTGGTCTGGCCGTCGGTCTGGCTGCAATTGGCCCTGGTATCGGTCAGGGCAGCGCTTCCCAAGGTGCTGTTGAAGGTATTGCCCGTCAGCCTGAGGCTGAGGGCAAGATCCGCGGCACCCTGCTGCTCTCCCTGGCATTCATGGAGTCCCTGACGATCTACGGCCTTGTGGTGGCCCTGGTGCTTCTGTTCGCCAACCCCTTCGCAGGTTGATGACAGCTGGGGGGCGTCCGTCTTGACGGTTCGCTCCCCTTCTGACTCTCGTCGCACTCTTTCGCTCCTCTCCAGCTCACCTCTTCCATGACCTGGCTTCTGTTCGCTGAAGCGGCAGTTCCGGAGGGAGGTCTTTTTGACCTCGACGCCACCCTGCCTCTGATGGCACTTCAGGTGGTTCTCCTGACCTTTCTGCTTAATTCCCTCTTCTTCCGTCCGGTCGGCAAGGTCGTCGAAGAACGTGAGGGGTATATCTCAACCAGCCGTGCCGATGCCAAGCAGAAGCTTGCTCAGGTTGAACGTCTGGAGGCTGACCTGACGGAACAGCTGCGCGAAGCCCGCCAGGCTGCGCAGTCAGCCATCGTCGAAGCCGAGCAGGAAGTCGACAAGTTGTACCGCGAGGCCATTGCCGCTGCCGAAGCAGAGGCCAATCGCACCCGTGAAAAGGCGCGCCGTGAGATCGAATCTCAGCGTGAGGCCGCTCAGAACCAGCTGATGTCCAAGGTTGATCAGCTCAGCGCTCAGATCATCCAACGTCTGATGGCCGTTTCATGATGACCGTTCTCAATCTCTTCGCCGCTGAAGGCGGTTTCGCGATCAATCTCAATCCCCTTGAGACCAATCTGATCAATCTGGTCATTGTGATCGGCGTTCTGGTCTATTTCCTCAAGGGCTTTCTCGGCGACATGCTGGATCGCCGGCGTCAGTCAATCCTCAAGGAACTGGACGACGCTCAGGCTCGGTTGAAAGCAGCATCGACTGACCTTGCCAAGGCCCAGTCCGATCTGGCAACCGCTCAGCAGAAAGCTGAAAAAATTCGCGAGGACGGCAAGGCCCGCGCTGCTGCCATCCGCGCTGATGGTGAGAAGCGCACCATTGAGGCGATGGCGGCCCTCAAGGAAGATGCCCTGGCCGACCTCAATGCCGAGGGCGCTCGCCTTACGGAAGAACTGCGTCGTCAGGCTGCTCTGGCCGCCATCGACAAGGTGATGTCCGACCTGCCCGCTCGGCTCGATGACAAGGCTCAGGCCAAGATCATCGATGCCTCCATCTCAAACCTGGAGGGTTCCTGATGCCTCTGCTCAATTCCCTGGCAACCCCATACGCCGAAGCCCTACTTCAGGTCACGGATGCAAGGTCTGAGTCTGACGATGTGGCTGCTCAATGCAAGGATCTGCTTTCACTCTGGTCCGACTCGGAGACCTTCAGGGATGCGATGACCTCGCCTGTCCTCGAACCTGATGCCAAGAAGAAAGCGCTCAGCGCTCTTCTTGGTGAATCGCTCAAGCCTTCCCTGATGAACCTGCTCAAGGTTCTGGCTGATCGTCAACGCCTTGTTGCGTTCGATGCCGTTCTCACCCGTTTTCTTGAGCTGTACAGGCAGTCCCGCCAGGTGTCCCTGGCGAAGGTTGCAACGGCCCAACCCCTTTCTGAGGAGCAGCAGGCTGCCCTCACCAAAAAGGTTCAAGCGATGGTCGGCAAGGGCTCCGTTGAGATGGATCTCTCCGTTGACCCTTCCCTGATCGGTGGTTTTGTCGTGAATCTGGGATCCCAGGTCATCGACGCCAGCCTTTCCGGCCAGGTCCGTCGCCTTGGTCTGGCGCTTGCGAAAGCGAGCTGACCTCCACACACTCTCTCCTGCTCCTCCCTTACCAACCCTCTCCAGGGATTACCCGCCATGGTTTCCATCCGTCCTGACGAGATCAGCGCAATCCTCAAACAGCAGATCGAGGATTACGACAAGTCCGTTTCGGTCAGCAACGTTGGCACCGTTCTCCAAGTAGGCGACGGTATTGCTCGTGTCTACGGCCTTCAGCAGGCCATGGCCGGTGAACTTCTTGAGTTCGAAGACGGCACTGAAGGCATCGCCCTCAACCTCGAGGACGACAACGTCGGTGCTGTGCTGATGGGCGAAGGCAACGGCATTCAGGAAGGCAGCACGGTGCGTGCCACCGGCAAAATTGCCGCTGTGCCGGTTGGTGATGCCATGCTCGGCAGGGTTGTGAACCCCCTGGGTCAGCCGATTGATGGCAAGGGCGACATCGCCACCACCGAAACGCGCCTGATTGAGTCTCCGGCCCCCGGCATCATTCAGCGCAAGTCGGTGCACGAGCCGATGCAGACCGGCATCACCGCCATCGACGCGATGATTCCCATCGGTCGTGGCCAGCGGGAGCTGATCATCGGTGACCGTCAGACTGGTAAAACCGCGATCGCGATCGACACGATCCTCAACCAGGCCGACCAGGATGTTGTCTGCGTCTACGTTGCCGTCGGCCAGAAGGCCGCATCGGTGGCGCAGGTTACAGAGGTGCTGCGTGAGCGTGGAGCGCTGGCCTACAGCGTCGTGGTTGCTGCCAACGCATCCGAATCCGCCGCTCTCCAGTACCTGGCTCCCTACACCGGTGCCTCCATCGCCGAGTACTTCATGTACAAGGGCAAGGCCACTCTGGTGATCTACGACGACCTCACCAAGCAGGCTCAGGCTTATCGCCAGATGTCCCTGCTTCTCCGTCGTCCGCCCGGACGTGAGGCCTACCCCGGCGACGTCTTCTATTGCCACAGCCGTCTGCTCGAGCGTGCTGCCAAGCTGTCGGACGCCATGGGCAAGGGTTCCATGACGGCTTTGCCGATCATTGAGACCCAGGCTGGTGACGTTTCGGCTTACATCCCTACCAACGTGATTTCGATCACGGATGGTCAGGTCTTCCTGAGCTCCGACCTCTTCAACTCCGGTCTCCGTCCTGCAATCAACGTGGGTATCTCCGTGAGCCGTGTTGGTGGTGCTGCCCAGACCAAGGCCATCAAGAAGATCGCCGGCACCCTCAAGCTCGAGCTGGCTCAGTTCGATGAGCTGGCTGCCTTCTCCCAGTTCGCATCCGATCTTGATGCCGCCACGCAGCAGCAGCTCGGCCGAGGTAAGCGTCTGCGTGAGCTCCTCAAGCAACCCCAGTTCAGCCCGCTGATCCTGGCTGAGCAGGTCGCCATTGTTTATGCCGGCGTGAAGGGCCTCATTGACGACGTTCCTGTGGAACAGGTTGTTCAGTTCTCCCGTGAACTGCGTGAATACCTGAAGAGCAACAAGCCTGACTTCATCCAGAAGATTCAGACCGAGAAGGTTCTCAGCCCTGAAGCTGAGGCCACGCTCAAGGAGGCCATCAGCGAAGTCACCTCCACCATGCTGGCCACCGCCAACTGAGAGGGGTTCATTCATGGCAAATCTCAAGGAGATCAGAGACCGAATCAAATCGGTCAAAAACACCCGCAAGATCACTGAGGCCATGCGTCTCGTGGCGGCCGCCAAGGTCCGCCGCGCTCAGGAGCAGGTTCTGCGCAGTCGTCCTTTCGCGGACCGTCTTGCCCGCCTGCTGGAAAACCTGCAGGCACGCATGCGCTTCGAAGATGCTGATGCTCCTCTTCTCGAGCAGCGCAGTCTCGACAACATCACGTTGGTCGCGGTCACCGGTGACCGCGGTCTTTGCGGCGGCTACAACACCAACATCATCAAGCGCACCGAGCAGCGTTTCGCTGAACTCAAGGCACAGGGCTACAACGTTGACCTGGTACTGATCGGTCGTAAGGCGATCAGCTATTTCACCAACCGCAGTTACCCAATTCGGGCCACCTTCACCGGTCTGGAGCAGGTTCCGACGGCCGATGAAGCCGGTTCGATCGCCAATGAAGTGTTTGCGGAGTTTCTTTCCCAGAGCACAGATCGGGTTGAGATCATCTTCACAAAGTTCATCAATCTGGTGAGCTGCAAGTCTGTTGTTCAGACCCTCCTTCCTCTGGATCCTCAGGGGATTGCAGTGGCAGACGATGAAATCTTCCGACTCACCACCAAAGAAGGCCAGCTTCGTGTCGAATCCGGATCAGGTCCTGCCAATGCCCAGCCGTCGGTTCCTTCTGACATCGTGTTTGAGCAGAGTCCTGAGCAACTTCTGAACGCTCTACTTCCTTTGTATCTTCAGAACCAGTTGTTGCGTTCTCTACAGGAATCCGCAGCCTCTGAGCTCGCCAGCCGGATGACGGCCATGAACAATGCCAGCGACAACGCCAAGGCTCTCGCCAAGGAATTGACTCTGGATTACAACAAGGCCCGTCAGGCTGCGATTACCCAGGAGATTCTTGAAGTCGCCGGTGGTGCAGCGGCTGTGGGGTGATAGCTCTTTCAAGTGATTGCATCCAGCCGGCCTCGAAAAGGCCGGCTTTTTTGTTGCTTGGTCCACCAGTTTTGTCCGATCTCCTTGAAAGGGCAGGCGAGATGATGACATCAACGCTGTGATTCTCCTGTGGAACTGCACTCCCTGTTCCCCACGGTGGTGGCGACGGATCGTCTTCGCCTCGATCCTTTGGACACAGCTGCTCAACTCCAGACCCTGTTCAGGCTGCGAGGCGACCAACTCAGCAATCCGGATCCTGGCTGTGCCTGGACTGGTGACCTCAATGGTGTGTGGCAGGTGCATGAACTTCCCGATCTGCAGCCCCTTGCAGGCCAAGTGATTCGCAAGGTGTGGGGTTACCTCGACGCAACGGGGTTTGATTGCCAACAGGTGGATCTTCATCTGCAGCGTTCTTGGCCCGTGTTCAGCGACTTTGGTCAGGTGGTGGGGCGTCATCACCACCCCAATGCCCATCTCAGCGCCGTGTTGTACCTGAGTGGTGCCGGTTGTGGCGATGAGGGTGCTTTATGTCTGCATGCACCCCATCAGCTCAATGAATTAGTGCCGGGATTGGCGGTTGGTCTGAATGGTCCGATTGCATCGAATCATCCGTTCAACCAAACGCATTGGACCCTTGCGCCCGAGCCTGGGCTGCTGGTGCTGTTCCCTTCACAGCTGCATCACAGTGTGCTTAAGAACATCGATGAGGAGTCCTTGCGGATCTCCATCAGCTTTGACTTCGTGCTCACCGCCAGGGCGTCACAACCTCCACCGGAGTATCTGTCGCCCCATCCACACCAATGGCATCGGTGTCAGAGGCTGATGCCCTGAGAGGATGCCCACTTCCCGGACGTCCCCAAACGGATGAGCGACACGACCACCGCCAGCTACGCCATCACAGTTGAGCTGGATGGTCAGCAGCACGCATTCCAGTGCAAGGCCGATCAAACCGTTCTTGCTGCTGCTGAGGCGGCTGGTGTGGAGATACCCAGCTCTTGCTGTGCGGGTGTGTGCACCACCTGTGCTGCTCGGATCACTGATGGCCAGGTGCATCAGCCTGATGCCATGGGTGTGAAGGAGGAACTTCGCAAGGATGGCTTTGCCTTGCTCTGCGTCTCGTTCCCCCGCTCCGATCTCAAGGTGATTGCCGGCCAGGAAGATGCTTTGTACGAAGCGCAGTTTGGTCAATACCAGAAGTGAAGCTGGCGTCGCATCGATTCCTTTGGCATTGGCCCGAAGGTCTGCCTGTGGCGTCCTTGCGTCCTTGGTTGCTGAAGCAACTCAGGGCCGAGGGTGATCCGCTGCGTTGGGCAATCACCGGTCTCAAGCAAGCGCCTTCGGGGGGCGGTCGGTTGGTGCAGGTTGAAGCGGTGCTTGTCAGTTCTGCGCCAACCCAGTGATGCCTTCCGTTCTTCCCACCTTGCTGGTGGTGCCGACGGGGATCGGCTGCGAGATCGGAGGATTCGCTGGCGATGCACTTCCCAGTGCTCGCTTGCTTGCCGCAGCCAGTGGTTGCCTGATCACCCATCCCAATGTGATGAACGGGGCAGCGCTCTATTGGAGTGACCCGCGCATTCATTACGTGGAGGGCTATGGCCTCGACCGTTTTGCTGCTGGCGACTGGGTGCTCAGGCCCGTGCGCCAGCAGCGCATCGGTCTGTTGCTGGATGCAGGGATCGAGCCCGACTTGCGTCAGCGCCACCTTCAGGTGGCCGATGGTTGTCGCGCAAGCCTCGGCCTGACGATCGGACCGGTGGTCACCACTGATGAGCCACTGGGTGTGCACCTTGAACTGGGTGAGAGTGGAACCAGCTGGGGCACCCTTGACCGCCCTGAAGCACTCTTGCGGGCCGGAGAGCGCCTCATGGCTGCTGGTGCCTCCGCGATCGCGGTGGTGGCACGCTTCCCCGACGATCCGGAGAGCGAGGCTCTGGCGTCCTATCGGCACGGTGGTGGCGTTGATGCCCTGGCCGGAGCCGAGGCGGTGATCAGTCATCTGTTGGTCAAGCATCTGCAGATCCCTTGTGCGCATGCACCGGCCCTTGATCCTTTGCCTCTTGATCCCCAGCTTGATCCCCGCGCTGCCGGGGAGGAGTTGGCTTACACCTTTCTTGCCTGTGTCCTGGTGGGGCTGAGTCGTGCCCCTGATCTCGTGGCCACCGAGCGCTCGGGGCTCTCCGAGCACTTGCATGCAGACCAGTTGGCTGCCGTTGTGGCTCCTGCGGGAGCCCTTGGCGGAGAAGCTGTGCTGGCCTGCCTGGAGCGTCGTGTGCCTCTGATCACGGTCGCCAATGCCTCCCTCCTGGAGGTGACGTCTGATGCCTTGCGCTTGGGCGGAACGGATACTGTGCTCCAGGCGGGGTCGTATGCGGAGGCGGCAGGATTCCTCTTGGCTCTGCGGGAGGGAGTCAGTGCTGATGCCTTGCAGCGCCCTTTTCTGCCTTTGCAGGAGTTGCTCTGATGGCCCGAGGATTTGGCGCCGGGGACCGGGATCAGTTGCCTTGTCCCTGTGGTCGCGGCTCCAGTTATGGCGATTGCTGCGGGCTTTTGCACCGGGGTAAGTCCAGGGCCAGCACCGCTGAGCAATTGATGCGTTCCCGCTACAGCGCTTATGCGATGGGGGAGGTGGAGTACCTGCTCTCCACTCATCCCGACGTTCAGACACCGATGGCGGAGCGACGCCGCGCCTTGCTGTGCAGCTGCCGTCAGACCCGTTGGTTGGGTTTAACCATTCTCGATTCGACGGCAGGAGGACGACAGGATTGCGAGGGGACGGTGTGTTTTGAGGCTCGGTTTTCCGCTGAAGGTCGCAAGGGCACGCTGCAGGAGACCTCGTTCTTTCAGCGTGAAGGTGGCGGTTGCGATGGCGACTGGCTCTACATCAGGGCTCTTGCTCACTGACACGCAGGGTGCATCTGGATGCGTCTTGAGGACGTGATCAGCGCAGGCAGGCCATCGGGTGGCGGGGGGGCAACCCCAGCGCCTTGGCCACGCCGGGATGGCAGACCGCACCCTGCACGGTGTTCAGGCCTGACAGTAGTTCGGGGCGTTCGGTGACCGCCTCCTCCAGGCCACGGCCGGCGATGCCAAGGATGTAGGGGAGGGTCACACTCACCAGGGCTTCGGTGGAGGTGTACGGCACCGCTCCCGGCATGTTGCCCACGGCGTAGTGCTGCACGCCATGGATGGCCACCGTCGGATTGGTGTGGGTGGTTTCCTGGCTGGTGGCCACACAGCCACCCTGATCTATCGCCACATCCACGATCACAGAGCCTGGCTTCATCTGTTCCACCAGCTCTTCGTCCACCAGGGTGGGTGCTCGTCCCCCTGGGGTGAGCACCGCACCGATCAATAAGTCGGCACTGGGCACCAGGCGCTCCAGCAGGCCTCGGCTGCTCACGACGCTGATCAGTCGTCCGCGATGTGCTGCTTCCAGGCTGCGCAGTTTCTCGGGAGAGCGATCCAGCAGCAGCACCTCTGCATCCATCGCGGCCGCCAGCCGTGCGGCATTCCACCCTACGGTGCCGGCACCCAGCACCACCACCCGGGCGGGCTGCACGCCGGTGCAGCCGCCGATCAAGATGCCCCGGCCGCCGTGGGGTTGCTCGAGCAGGTGGGCACCCACCTGAGCGGCCAGACGACCGGCAATCTCACTCATGGGCGCGAGCAACGGCAAGCTGCCGTTTTCCAGTTGCACCGTTTCGTAGGCCACTCCCGTGGTGCCTGCCTCGAGCAGGGCTTCCCCCACCTTCGGGTAGGCCGCGAGATGGAGGTAAGTGAACAGCACCATGTCGTCGCGCAGGAAGACAAATTCCTCTGGCTGCGGTTCTTTCACCTTCACCACCAGGTGGGCGGACCAGGCCTCCTCCTTGGTGACCAGCCGAGCTCCGGCAAGGGCGAAGGCGTCATCGCTGATCCCAGCACCGGCTCCGGCTCCGCTCTGGACACGCACCTCCAGCCCCTGCATCACGAGTTCCCTCACCCCATCCGGAGTGAGGGCAACCCGACGTTCATCAACCTTGATTTCGCTCGGCACGCCGATGGTGGCCATCGGCGCCGTGAGAACGGAGTGGGCCATGGTGGCTGGGAAGTGCCTTCAATCTGGCTCAGCCCGCCGCAATCGGCAGCCTCCATCCCGACCCGAATGCCTGGGGGCTCACCTTCAGCACAGGCGCAGCTTGGCGTCGTTTGAATTCTGAGCGGCGGAACAGGCGCTGTACCTGATCGATCGCTTCGGCAGGGTGACCGCGCTGCAGCAATGCATCGCGGCCCAAGCGCTCTTCAATCAGATCCTTCAGCAAAGGGTCGAGGATGGCGTAGTCGGGGAGCGAGTCGCTGTCTTTTTGATCGGGGCGCAACTCGGCGCTGGGTGGCTTGTCGCGGATGGCTCGGCCCACCAATTCCCCCTTCAGCGGGAGGTGGAGGTCTTGTCTGCAGTTTGTTGAGGCTGGACTGTCGAGCCAGGCTGACAGAGAGAAGACCGTGGATTTGTAGAGGTCCCCAATCACGGCGAGGCCACCGTTCATGTCCCCGTAGAGGGTGCAGTAGCCAACGGCCAGCTCCGATTTGTTGCCGGTGGAGAGCAGGAGCTGGCCCTGCTGGTTGGCCACGGCCATCAGCAGGGTGCCGCGGATACGCGATTGCAGGTTTTCTGCGGTCACATCGGCGGGGGGGCCTGCCAGGACCGGGGAGAGGGTGCTGGCAAAGTCCTCCATCAAGCTTGCAATCGGAACGGTGTGCGTGTTGAACTTCAGCCGCTTGGCCAGAGCGGCGGCATCGTCGATCGAGCCGCGCGAACTCCAGGGAGATGGCATCAGCAGGCCCTGCACGCGATCGTCGCCCAGGGCCGCGGCAGCGATCACGGCCACGAGCGCCGAGTCAATGCCGCCGCTGAGACCCAGCAGGGCTTTGTCGAAGCCACATTTATCCGCGTAGTCACGCACGCCCAGCACCAGAGCTCGGAAGAGCCTTTCTTCCACGCCCATGGCAGTGCCGTGGTGTGGGGGAGTTGACGCAGTAGTGGTCTGCCGGTCGGCGTCCCAAACCTCCACCGTTTCGCTGCAGAAAGGCAGCTCCAAAGCCAGAGCGTTTGGTGCACAGGCTGGCATCGCTACGAAGCTGGAGCCGTCGAACACCAGTTCGTCGTTGCCTCCCACCTGATTCACATAGACCACGGGGCATTGCAGCCGGCTGGCGGCCTGATGGGCCAGTCGATGGCGCAGTGTCAGTTTTTTGCGGCCGAAGGGGGAGGCTGAGAGATTGATCAGGATCTCGATGCCTTGATCACAGAGGGCACCGATGGGATCAGGACCGCAAAGGCGTTGGTCGTGGAGAGCAGGATCCACCCAGAGGTCCTCGCAGATTGTGAGTCCCAAGTGCCAGGTGCGTTTTCCTGTAGGGAAGCTCAGCTTGGCGGGACTGTTCGCAGCGCGGAAATAACGGCTCTCATCAAAGACGTCGTAGCTGGGCAGGAGTTGTTTTCGCCCCACCACGTGCCACTGACCGTGTCGGATCAGTGCGACAGCGTTGAACAGGCAGGGACTCTGACCATCGTTGGTGGCGTCGACCAGACCCACCAACACCCCTAAGTCCGGTGCAAGCTCCGCCAGGTTCTGGCTGAGCTTGTCCATCACGAGCTGCTGCTGCTCCACCCGTGAACGATTGAGCAGCAGGTCTCGGGGTGGATACCCCCAGAGTGAGAGTTCCGGTGTGACCACCAGATCCGTTTCTTTCATGAGGGCCTGGTGGCAGGCCGTCAGGATGCGTTGGGCGTTGCCTGGTAGGTCGCCGACCAGGGGGTTGAGTTGGGCCAGGGCAAGACGCATCGACCTAGGGACAGACAGGATCGGAGTCAGCCTTGAAACCGTAGAACTGGCGCTGCGCGAGCATCGACCTCAGGGCCGTTGGAACCTGATTGGGATCGGCGTTTCTGCGGGCTTCGGAGCTGGCGGTGTCGGGAATGCTGAGCTTCAGCACCTTCACCTGTCCCCCCTGCTGGCGCAGATGATTGAGTGCATCGCGTTCCAGGGGCCAGCCCTGGCGAGGAACCACGGTGAGAACGCAGCGCTGCAGGATCTGCTTTGCCTGTTTCCACTGCAGGATCTGTGGCACCAGGTCACTGCCCACCACAAAGCACAACGTCGCGCCTGGCCACCGGGTCTGGGCCCGGTTCAGGGTGGTGATCGCCCAGGGACTGCTCAGCTCCTGGACAAGCTTCAGCCGCGGATTGGCGATGGCCAACACCAGGGTGTCGAGAAGTCGACAGCGTTCAGCCAGGGGAAGGGCATGGCATTTCCCTGGATTGTCACTGGCCCAGGTGACCACCTGATCGTGATGTTCGAGCAGTTGTTCGAGCAAGGCTTGATGCCCGCGAGTCGGTGGATCAGCACTGGTGCCGAGCAGGGCGATGCTGAGCCTTGAGCCTGCGCTCATGGCAGCACTTCCCCCAACCCTTGTTGCGGTGGTTGTTGGGGCCAGTGCTGGAGCAAGTGCCGCAATGCTGGATCCCGACCGGCCAGGCGCCGCAGCAGGATCGACGGTACCGGCTGACTGCGTCGTCCCCGGCCCTGTTGTTCCAGCAGCCAGCGAGCGGTGAGGCGTCCTGTGCGGCGGGTGGTGTGCACGGCAAGCGCTGCCTGAGCCAGGGCCACCGGTGCTGCCGGTGCCAGCGTGAGACCTGCGGTGAAGGGTGCTGCTGCCACCAGCACCTGGCGCACACCGCTCAGGGCTGCCTGAATGCCCAGCTGTACACCACCCAGCAGGGCGTTGTGGCCAGACAGGCGCTGCAGCAGCCGGCGCGCTGCCGGACCGCCCATGGGCAAGTCATACAGCTGGCAGAGCTGCATCACCAGCGCGGTGTCGCAGGCCAGCCCACCGGCCAGATCAAGCAGCACCAGGGGATTGGCAGCCACACCGGTGGCTTTGAGAGCGGCGTAACGTCCGATTAAACCTTGGGCATCGCGCCGTCGACGTTGGAGTCGGCCCCGTTCAATCTGACGTTGCAGCCGCTCGGCCTGCCGCAGGGTATTGAGGGTGAGCAATGACAACCCCTGGTCGGTGAGCAGTTGGCGCAGGGCCTCCTGCAGCGATGCCATGCGAGGCGGTTGCAACTGACTGCGCACTCGGCCATCAGCGCGTTGCATCGCCTGCCTTGGTGCGGCCGCAACCGCGAGGGCAGGGCGCAGACTGAGGCCCTGCGAGGCGCCGCAGTGGCGTTCGATCCGACGCTGGATGCTGAGAAGAAGGGATGCAAGGTCTCGCTCGGACCAGCAATCACTGCGGTTCAGCACAGGCAGCACCGGCTTGCCGCTGGCCAGCAATCCATCGAGCGCATCGAGTTCCACCCGGCTGATGTCGGCATCAAGCACCAGCAGCACCAGGTCGGCATGCAGGGCAACCCTTGCAGCCAGACGGGTCCGACCGGCGGCCGCCACTTCATCGATTCCCGGCGTGTCGACCAGCTCGACCGTCGCCAAGCCCGCAACCGTTTCGGGCCAGGGCACGGCGCGTTGATGCCGGGTGCAGCCATGGGCCACATCGGTGGCCATGACGTCGTCTCCCACCAGGGCGTTGACCAGGCTCGACTTGCCCACCCCAACACGGCCGAACACGGCCACCCGCAGGTGCCGCTCCTGCAAACGCCGCAACTGGCGATCCAGGTGCGCGAGGTTTCCTGCCAGGAGGCCGCTCTCCCTCGGACTGAGCGCGAGGCCAGCCCGCCACTGTTCCAGCAGCTGCAGGCCATGGTGGAGGCTGGCGGTCGAGCTGTCGTTCATGCAGACCTCCCGCTGGACCCCGAGGATTTGCGCCACCATCCGGCCAGGACGGCCAGAACGGCATCGGCGCCGATCACGCCGACAAAGCCGCCGAATTCATCGACCACCACCCGCACGCCGCTGTTATCACGGCGAAAGCTGGTGAGCAATCGGTCGACACGGATCATTTCAGGGACAAACTCAACGGGTTCCGCCAGGTCAAGAGCGGAGAGATGACCCTTGTGTTCGAGCAACGCCGTGAGCAGATTTTCGCGGCTGGCCACCCCGAGCACGTTGTCGACTTCCTTGCCCAGAACAACCCACCAAGGAGATGAATTATCGACCAGCTGCTGACGCAGTTGATGCAGACTGGCATGTCCGGCCAGGGTGGGGGCTGCAACCCGAGGAGTCATCAGCTCCCGCGCGGTGAGGTCGTTGAGCTGGAAAACCTTGGCGATCATCGCCGCTTCATCCGCTTCGATCTGCCCCTTTTGTGAGCCCAGCCGTGCCAGCAGGCGGATTTCGTTCTCATCGGTGCTCAGTTCGCTTTCTTCGCTGATTGCTGGCAGAAGCCTTTCGAGCAGCAGCACCAGTGGGCGCATCAAGACTCCTAAGGCCTGCAGCACCGGTGCGCTGCTCAGGGCCACCGGGATCGCCAGGCGGGTGCCCAGTGCTTTGGGGAGGATTTCCCCCAGCAGGATCACCAGCACGGTGAGCGCCACGGAAAACAGCGGCAGAGCGATGTCACTGAACTGATGCTGCTGAAACACCCACGCGGCGTAACCGCCGAGCATCATGCTTCCGAAAATATTGAAGGCGTTGTTGGCAATCACCAGCACCGACAGGGTGCGGCCGAGCCGTTGACGCAATCGCGCCAGGGTGCGGGCCCCCGCCACGGGCTTGCTGCGGCTGGCCAATTCGTGCAGGCGCACTGGATTGACCGACAGCAGGGCGGCTTCAACGCCGGAGCACAGGGCGGATCCGGCCAGCACCACCACCACCATCAACACCAGGATCAGCAGATCGGAACTCATGCCGGGACGCTTTGCCTGCCATCCTGACGGTTCCTCGACGCCCTGTCTCCGCCGTGATCGATCAGCACTGTTATGCCGCGCGGCGCCAGCGCTTTCTGGACCTGCTCGGCGGTGCGGCGGCGGTGATTCCGGCGGCGCCCCTGGTCACCCATCACGCCGATTGCGAATGGCCGTTCCGGCAGAACAGTGACTTCTGGTACCTGACGGGATTTGACGAACCCGATGCCGTGGCGCTGTTGCTGCCCCACAGGCCGGAGGGAGAGCGTTTTGTGCTGTTCGTGCAGCCGCGAGAACCGGGCGCTGAGGTTTGGACAGGCCGCCGCTGGGGAACGGAAGGGGCCGTCGAGCAGTACGGGGCCGACCTCGCCCATCCCCTGGAGGCCTTGGAGGAGCTGCTCCCCCACTATCTCAGTGGTGCAGAGGGGATTGCTTTCCGCGTGGGGCATCATCCGGCGGTGGAGCCACTGGTGCTCAAGGTCTGGGCGGGGCAGCTCGATCGCCAAGCCCGCTCGGGCTCGGCGGCCCTGGCTCTGGTGGCTCCCTGTCCGATGTTGCATCACCTGCGTCTGCAGAAATCAGCCGAGGAGCTGAAGCGCTTGCGGGAAGCGTGCAGGATTTCTGCGGAGGCCCATGAACTGGCCCGCCAGGCCGCGGAGCCGGGGCTGTCGGAGCGGCAGATCCAGGCGGTTCTCGAACAGCACTTCCTCGCCTCCGGTGCCCGCGGTCCTGCCTATGGATCGATCGTGGCTGGTGGTGACAACGCTTGCGTGCTGCATTACATCGCCAACAGTTCCGTCCTTCGTGATGGCGACCTGCTCCTGATTGATGCCGGATGTTCACTCAATGATTACTACAACGGCGACATCACTCGAACATTTCCGATTAACGGCCGGTTCAGCGGCGAACAACGTGATCTCTACGAGCTGGTGCTGGCAGCCCAGAGCGCGGCAATCTCCCAGGTCAAGCCGGGAGGAACGGCGGAACAGGTTCACGACACTGCTCTGCGGGTGCTCGTGGAGGGACTGCTGGAGCTCAAATTGTTGGTCGGCGATTTGGATGGGGTGATCGAGCAGGGGGCCTATCGCCATCTCTATATGCATCGCACCGGCCATTGGCTTGGTCTGGATGTGCATGACGTGGGGGCCTATCGCCTTGGAGAGCATTCGGTGAGCCTGAAGGAGGGGATGGTGCTCACGGTGGAACCGGGCCTGTATGTGAGCGACCGTTTGGAGGTTCCCGAAGGTCAGCCTGCGATTGAGGATCGCTGGAAAGGAATTGGCATCCGCATCGAGGATGATGTTGCAGTGCGCGACACCGCAGAGGTGGCCTGTGGCCATGAGGTGCTCACGGTCGCGGCCTTGAAAGGGACGGCTCAGATGGAGCGGTGAGAAAGGTTCAGCCCACCACCTGGAGTGCGATCCACACCACTCCAACGATCAGCAGCATCAAGCCATCGAGCTCGCTCACCCTGCCGCTCATCGGTCGCACCAGGATCAAGGTGAGCACGAGGAGCACCGATTCCAGTGGATCCAGGCCCAGGATCACATCGGTGCCTGTCAGTTCGCCGATCAGGAGCACCGCTGGCACGGTGAGGCAAAGGGTGGAGAGGGATGATCCGTAAAGCGTGTTGAGCGAACGCTGCAATTCCCCTCGACCTGCTGCTTGAAATGCATTCAAGGCTTCCGGTGCCACCACCAACAGGCCCACCAGAACGCCTCCGAGTGAGCTGGACAGACCCAAATCGGTGATGCCGGTTTCAATCAGGCTGCCCATGGACTCAGCGATCAGCACCAGCACCAGCAGGCCACTGCCCATCCGCAGGCCATTCAGCAACATGGTCTTGGCTTCTGCTGTCTCTTCATGATTCAGCGCCCCATGGGCTCCGTCTCCTGCCTGGCTGATGGCCAGTTGTTCGGGCGTGTCGAGGAACAACGACCGGTAACTGCCCACTTGAAAACGGAGGAACACGCCGTAAAGCCCCACGGCCACCACCGTCAGTAACCAATTGATCGGCAGGGAGTAATTGGCTTCAAGGCTGTCCTGGCTGAAATTCGGCAGCACGAGCACCAACACGCTCATGGTGGTGATCAAATTGATGTAGGTGGCTGCTCCGCTGCGGTTCACCTCCGCCAGGTCTTCTGGCTGCATGGGGCCTTCACGCCCTTGTTTCTGAAATTGGGAGGCCAGGATCAAGGTGATTCCCTTGACCCCTGTGAGCACGATCATCAGCACGGAGAACATCGAATCCCGGGCCAGGGTTGGGTTGCTCTCACCAGTGAGCATCGTGCTTGAGACAAGTGCGAGCTCGATCACGATCACCGAGCCTGTGAGCACAAGGGTTCCCAGTGGTTCTCCAAGGTCTTCGGCGAGATGGTCGGCCTGACGGGCTACCCGTCGGGACAACAGCAGCACCAGAAGACTGAGCACACCAAGCCCCCCCAATACAAGGGCGGCCTGCTGATGCATCAACCAGGGGAGAAGAGGGCTCGTCTGCAGAGAGATGAGCGTCACGACACCGAGCAGCAGCGCCCATTCCTGGCGGACGGCTTGGATCATGTCAGGGTCGCTGCCCATTGCAGCGCTTCGCCAGTTGCTCGCAGAATCCTGTCTGCACCAGCGTTCAGCAAACCCTGCTCGTAGTCACTGCGGGCTTGTTGCTGGTCTGGGGCATGGAGATGGGGGGGGGCGACCGCCAAACTGACAAACCGCTGCTGGGGCCAGAGCGCTCGAGCGCGGGCGACGGTTTGCACATCGGCAACGGTGTCACCGAGGTAAGCCACCACTGGGGCATCGGCACTGAACGGCTGAGCTAAGAGCGCAGCGGCCATGCGCAGAAAGCCGGTCGGATCCGGTTTGTCAGGGGCATCGCCCATGGCGATGAGGGGGGGGGTATCGAGCCCTAATCGCGTGGAGAGGAGAAACCGGGCGGATGGCGGTTCGGCACCACTGACGAAGCCCCAGGCCAAGCCATGGTTGCTCAGGCCGTGGAAAAACGCCTGGTCGACCAGCAAGGGCTCGTCGCAGATGAATCCGTTCCAGAGGCTGGGATCTCCTTCTGCCTCGGAGCCGAAATAAAAGCTGCTGAACACCGACACCAGCGCGTCCCGCGTTGGCAGAGAATCGCCTGCGGCCTGATTGGCCCGATGACGGCGCAGCAACTCAAGGCTCGCGTCCCAGTCATTGTTCCAGCAGCCTTCTCCCTTCAGGGAATCGATGCACCCAGGTTCTGGCCTCCAGCCGCAGTAATGCTCCACGGTCGATTGCAGAGCACGACGGTAACTGCCGGCTACATCCCGGATGACCCCATCGATGTCGAACAGCAGCACACCGCGGGCGGGGGGGGTTGGGCGCTTCAGGGCTTCGCGGGTCGGTGCGGCTGGTAGGTTAGTTGTTTGTCGTGAATTCTTGAGCGCTGACACCATGACGGTTTCCGAAGGCGCTGCTGCCGACCAGGAGGTCGCGACCGCAGCTGCAGCAGCCGATTCGGCTCCCCAAGATGCGCCTGAGGCCGGCTCTGAGGAGGCCAAGGAAGGCCGTCCGGTGATGCGCGGCGGCAGTGCTGCACTGGCTTCTGCCACCATCGACGCGGATGGTGTTCCCTCCGGTTACACCCCAAAGGCGGATGAGGGTCGCTTTCTCCTGAAGATCCTCTGGCTGCCCGACAACGTGGCCCTGGCTGTGGATCAGATCGTGGGTGGAGGCCCAAGCCCCCTCACCGCCTATTTCTTCTGGCCTCGTGAAGACGCTTGGGAAACCCTCAAGAGTGAGCTGGAGGGCAAAAGCTGGATTACCGATAACGAGCGGGTTGAAGTTCTCAATAAAGCCACCGAGGTGATCAATTATTGGCAAGAGGAAGGCAAGGGCAAGAGCCTTGATGAGGCCAAACTCAAGTTCCCAGACGTCACCTTCTGCGGGACCGCCTGATCCTTCCGAATCTGTCTCTTCATGATCAGCCTGCATTTCTGCAGGCTTTTTTGTTGCTCGCACTCTGACGAGATCGTGGCTGCTGTGTTGTCAATGCGTCGTTGATTTGCGTTTTCCCTCGAAGCGTTTTTTGTTGATTCCTGCGGCGATCGCGACTGCTGTTGTCGCCAGCCTTGCGGATCTGATTCCTGGCACCCCCCGTCCAGATGGGCCAGGGGTGTGGGCTTCGGCTGCATCGACACGCTCCTCTTCCCGCCTGGAGGACGCCATGGCACTGAACCTGGGCTTGGATGATGTCTTGCAGGGGGCGAACGTTTCAGAGCCCATGCTTGAAGAGGAGGCCTGCCAGTGGAGTGGTGATCCTCTGGAGTCTTTGGAGGAGGTGTTGGCCGGTCTTCCGATCTCCTGCGGGTCGGAACTGTTCTTTCGCCGATTTCTCACCTTGCTGCGCCAGGATGTCGATTTCAAGGTGCCCGCGCAAGGGGAGCTCACATCCGGGTTTGGCATGCGCTGGGGGCGTCATCACCGCGGTGTGGATATCGCCAACGCGATTGGCACTCCGATCCACGCCGTTTGGGATGGCCGGGTGATCCGCGCGTCCATGCAGGGCGGCTATGGATTAACCGTTGAGATTGAGCATCGCGATGGTTTTGTCACGCGCTATGCCCACTGCCATCGACTCCTGGTGCAAGAGGGTGATGCCGTCGTCGCGGGCCAAACTGTGGCGCAAATGGGAAATACCGGAAGCAGTACAGGGCCTCATTTGCATTTCGAGGTGATCACGTCCGATGGTGTCGCGATTGATCCCACTGCCAAAATGCCACTGCTTGCGAAATTGGTGGGCTCTTGAAGCGTTCGTCTAAACGCGGAGTTGACGGCGTGCCCAATCAAAAGCCGGAGGCGAAGCCCCCGGCTTTGGAATGAATCAGTTGATCCAACTCAGTTGCTGATCACTTGGAGGCCTGAAGGCGTGCGCGTGCACGATCGTAAGACTGCTGAGCTTTCACCTTCTCCGGAGAGGCTGGTTGACCCTCGAATCGGCTGACCTCCGCTTTGGCTTTTTCAAGCTCGGCTTGTGCTGAACTGCCGTCGATGGTGTTACCCAGTTCGGCGGAATTCACCAAAATGGTGACGTCATCTGATTCCACTTCAGCAAAACCACCCATCAGGGCGATGGATTGCCAATCGTTGTTGGTTCGTACGCGCAAAACACCAACGTCAAGGGCTGCCAGCAAAGAAACGTGGCCTGGCAGGATGCCGAGCTGGCCGGTGGTGCTGGGGAGGATCACCTCATCAGCACTGCCATCAAAAACGCTTTGGTCGGGAGCCAGCACGCGGAGGGTGAGAGACATGAACCTTGGTTCGCAGGGGAGAAGGGACGAGGGGGAGTCAGTGAGTGGGGGTGTGAATGACACCCCCATCAGCATCACTTGTCGGCTTCTGCGTTGATCTTCTCAGCCTTGGCCTTCACTTCCTCAATGTTGCCAACCAGATAGAAGGCCTGTTCGGGGAGGTGATCCAGTTCGCCTGCCAGGATCTGATTGAAACCAGCAATGGTTTCTTCCAGCTTCACGTACTTACCAGGCATGCCGGTGAAGATTTCAGCCACGAAGAAAGGCTGGGAGAGGAACTTCTCGATCTTGCGAGCCCGGTCAACGGTCTGACGATCATCTTCCGACAGTTCGTCAAGGCCAAGAATGGCGATGATGTCTTGCAGCTCTTTGTAGCGCTGCAGGGTGGACTGCACAGCACGGGCGGTGCGGTAGTGCTCATCACCCACCACAGAAGGTTGGAGCATGGTGCTGGTGGAATCGAGAGGGTCCACAGCGGGATAGATGCCCTTGGAAGCCAGTGCACGGTTCAACACCGTGGTGGCGTCGAGGTGGGCAAAGGTGGTGGCAGGTGCGGGATCAGTGAGGTCGTCGGCAGGCACATACACGGCCTGAATCGAAGTGATCGAGCCCTCAAGGGTGGACGCAACACGTTCCTGCAGGGCGCCAACGTCAGTGCCCAGGGTGGGCTGATAGCCCACAGCCGAAGGCATGCGGCCGAGAAGTGCGGACACTTCGGAGCCGGCTTGCACGAAGCGGAAGATGTTGTCAACGAACAGAAGCACGTCCTGCTTGTTCACGTCGCGGAAGTGCTCTGCCATGGTCAGAGCCGACAGGCCGACGCGCATGCGGGCTCCGGGCGGCTCGTTCATCTGGCCGTAGCAAAGCGCCACCTTCGACTTGGACAAGTCGTCGGAGTTGATCACTCCGGATTCCTTGAATTCTTCGTAGAGGTCATTGCCTTCACGGGTGCGCTCACCCACGCCACCAAACACAGACACGCCGCCGTGCTCTTTGGCGATGTTGTTGATCAGTTCCTGAATCAACACGGTCTTGCCGACTCCGGCACCACCGAACAGGCCCACCTTGCCGCCTTGGCGGTAGGGAGCCAGAAGGTCGATCACCTTGATGCCGGTTTCAAAAACCTTGGGCTTGGTCTCGAGCTCGGTGAGCTTGGGGGCGTCGCGGTGGATTGGAGCCGTGGTGGTGGCATTGACAGGACCTTGCTCGTCAACGGGCTCGCCCAGCACGTTGAAGATGCGGCCGAGGGTGGCTTCACCAACGGGCACAGAGATGGCCGCACCGGTGTCGACGGCTTCCATGCCGCGAACCAATCCATCGGTGCCGCTCATGGCCACAGCACGCACGCGATGATCGCCAAGAAGCTGCTGCACCTCTGCAGTCAGAGCGACGTCGTCACCAGCAGTGTTTTTGCCTTCAATCCGAATGGCATTCAGGATTTTGGGCAGCTTGCCGGCGGGAAATTCCACGTCAAGAACCGGACCGATGACCTGGCGGACAACACCCTTGGTACCGGCGGTAGCAGCAGCAGCCATAAGAGAGGAAGAGTTCGAGGGAACGGAGCAAAACGATGCTCTGGAGGCATTCCCTTCCTGAGCGGCGCAACCTTACCACCGCAGAGGTGGACTGAGCACGGTTCGGTCAACCGCACGCTCAGGCGCTGGTCGGACCGCATCTCCGCCCCATAAGTTGACACTCATCGACCTCGAGTGCCAGGTGCCTCTCAGTCGATCAGTGGCGCTCAGCGCCTTCGTACCTGCTTTTGCAATTCATCATGGCTGCTGTTTCCCTCAGCGTCTCCACCGTTAAACCCCTTGGAGATCGCATCTTTATCAAGGTGTCTGCGTCTGAAGAGACGACTGCAGGCGGCATTCTTCTCCCTGACACCGCGAAGGAAAAGCCCCAGGTCGGTGAGGTGGTTCAGGTCGGCCCAGGCAAGCGCAATGACGACGGCAGCCGCCAGGCTCCTGAAGTGGGTGTCGGCGACCAAGTGCTTTACAGCAAGTACGCCGGTACCGACATCAAGCTGGGGAGCGATGAGTATGTGCTCCTGTCCGAGAAAGACATTCTCGCCGTTGTGAACTGATCAGCGTTTGCGCTGCATTTCCTAGATCCACTTCTTAAGTCCCACTGATTTCTCCGCCTCCTATGGCTAAGCGCATCATCTACAACGAGAACGCTCGTCGCGCTCTCGAAAAAGGCATCGATATCCTGGCCGAGTCCGTCGCCGTCACCCTTGGGCCCAAGGGCCGCAACGTGGTTCTCGAGAAGAAGTTCGGCGCTCCTCAGATCATCAACGATGGCGTCACCATCGCTAAGGAGATCGAGCTCGAAGATCACATTGAAAACACCGGTGTTGCTCTGATCCGTCAGGCCGCATCGAAGACCAACGACGCTGCCGGCGACGGCACCACCACCGCCACCGTCCTGGCCCACGCCATGGTGAAGGCTGGTCTCCGCAATGTGGCTGCTGGTGCCAACGCCATCACCCTCAAGAAAGGCATCGATAAGGCCTCGGATTTCCTGGTCGGCAAGATCAAGGAGAATGCCAAGCCGATCGCTGACAGCAACGCCATCGCTCAGGTGGGCACCATCTCCGCCGGTAATGACGACGAAGTCGGCAAGATGATTGCCGATGCCATGGACAAGGTTGGCAAGGAAGGTGTGATTTCCCTCGAAGAGGGCAAGTCCATGGAGACCGAGCTGGAGGTCACTGAAGGCATGCGCTTCGATAAGGGCTACATCTCCCCTTATTTCGCCACCGACACCGAGCGGATGGAGGCTGTCCTCGATGAGCCCTACATCCTGCTCACCGACAAGAAGATCGGCCTGGTGCAGGACCTGGTCCCCGTACTCGAGCAGATTGCTCGCACCGGCAAGCCCTTGCTGATCATTGCCGAGGACATTGAAAAGGAAGCTCTCGCCACTCTGGTGGTGAATCGTCTGCGTGGTGTTCTCAACGTGGCTGCCGTCAAGGCTCCTGGCTTCGGCGATCGACGCAAGGCCATGCTCGAAGACATGGCTGTGCTCACCAACGGTCAACTGATCACCGAAGACGCTGGCCTCAAGCTGGAAAACACCAAGCTGGAGATGCTGGGCACGGCCCGTCGCGTCACGATCAACAAGGACACCACCACCATCGTTGCTGAAGGCAACGAGACTGCGGTTGAGGCTCGTTGTGAGCAGATCAAGAAGCAGATGGATGAAACCGATTCCACCTACGACAAGGAGAAGCTCCAGGAGCGCCTTGCCAAGCTCTCCGGTGGTGTGGCCGTGGTGAAGGTGGGCGCAGCCACCGAAACCGAGATGAAGGACAAGAAGCTTCGCCTCGAGGATGCCATCAATGCCACCAAGGCGGCTGTTGAAGAAGGCATCGTTCCCGGCGGCGGAACCACGCTGGCTCACCTCGCGCCTGCCCTCGAGGAATGGGCCGCGGGCAATCTCAGCGGTGAGGAGCTCATCGGCGCCAACATCGTTGCTGCGGCGTTGACCGCTCCTCTGATGCGTATCGCCGAGAATGCAGGCGTGAACGGCGCAGTTGTGGCGGAAAACGTGAAGGCCAAGGCCTTCAGTGAGGGCTACAACGCTGCCAATGGCGAGTACGTCGACATGCTGGATGCCGGCATCGTGGATCCCGCCAAGGTGACCCGTTCCGGTCTTCAGAATGCTGCTTCAATCGCCGGCATGGTGCTCACCACCGAATGCATCGTGGCTGATCTTCCAGAGAAGAAGGATGCTGCTCCTGCTGGTGGTGGCATGGGTGGTGGTGACTTCGACTACTGATCGAGGCACTGTCCCTGACCTCAGCCCCCGCGCAAGCGGGGGCTTTTTTCATGGTTGTTTTGCAAACGAGCGTTTCCCTCACAAGGTCAACGCTTGAACCTGACGCTTGCTGTGATTGTTGGCACGCGGTGTCAGCAGATCGTTGATGCGTTGACGTGCAATCTGCCCCTTCGGTGACGAAACCCCATTCGCGATGGGATCAGTTCAACCAGCCGGCGCTGAGAATCACCGCCAGGCTGAGAAAGATCGCCAGGCACGTCCAGGTGATGCGATTGAGAGTCGCCTCTGCGCTGCTGGCGCTCGTGAACATGGAGCTGCCGCTGGCGGCCAATCCCCCCATGCCGTCGCCCTTGGGGCTGTGGAGCAGCACAAGAAGGATCAGCAGTACGCCACTTCCGATCCAGGTCCAGGAAAGAACGGTGATGAGCATCGATGCAAGAACAGGGTGGGATCAGACTGGCTGAGGAAGCCTGGCGCTGCGGGGCGACGCTGCTTCAATCGGTTCAATCAGGCTGGATCCTGACATGGCTTCGGGTTTGGGCAGGTCAAGCAGTTGCAACAGAGTGGGGGCGATATCGGCGAGGCCACCATCGTTGCGCAGGCGAATGGCATTACCCAAGCCGGCAACCTTGCGCTTTTCGCCTTCCACCAAAATCACGGGAACAGGATTGGTGGTGTGGGCTGTCCAGGCCTGCCCATTCGGCCCCTGCATCAGCTCCGCATTGCCATGGTCTGCGGTGATCAGCAGCGTGCCGCCCATCCTGCCCACAGCGTCAAGTAAACGTCCGATGCAATGGTCAACAGTCTGGATTGCTTCAGTGGCTGCACTCATCACGCCGGTGTGCCCCACCATGTCTGGATTGGCGTAGTTGATCACCACCAGGGAGTACTGACCTCGTTCGATCGCGGCGATGCAGCTGTCGGTGAGAGCATCAGCTGACATTGCGGGAGCTTCGTCATAGGTGGCCACCCGAGGGGAAGGCACAAGGTGGCGGTCTTCCCCTTCGAGGGGTTGCTCGATGCCCCCATTGAGGAAGTAGGTGACGTGGGGGTACTTCTCGGTTTCAGCGGTACGGTACTGCTTCAGACCGTGATCGGAGACCACCTGTCCCAGCAAGTGATCCAGTGACTCTGGGGGAAAGGCGACCGTGACGGGAAGCCCTGCTTCGTATTGGGTGAAGGTGACCACTTCAAGCTTGGGCTGGTGAGGGCGTTGAAAGCCATCGAAGCTGTCAACGGTGATGGCTTGCACCAGCTGACGCGCCCGATCAGGGCGGAAATTGAACATCACCAAGCCATCGCCATCGTTGAAAACGGCATCGGTCAATCGCACCGGCTCTAGGAACTCATCGGTAACGCCTGCGTCGTAGCTGGCACGCAGTGCGGCTTGTGAATCCAGCCCACACAAGGGCATGGAGGGATCAGTGAGCAAGGTGTAGGCCTTGAAGGTGCGCTCCCAGCGGTGGTCGCGATCCATTGCCCAGTAACGGCCACACAGGCTGGCGATCTCTCCAACACCACAGCTTTCGATGGCTGCCTGGACTTGTCGGAGGTAGCCAGGTGCACTGTCCGTTGGGGTATCGCGTCCATCGGTGATGGCGTGGATGGCAATCCGGGGAATGCCCCTGTCTGCAGCCCAGCGCAAAAGCCCGCACAGGTGGTCGATGTGGCTGTGCACACCGCCGTCTGAGCAAAGCCCGAGCAGGTGGAGGGTTCCTCGATTGCGAATCAGTGACTGGCCCAGGTCGGTCAGTGCTTGGACGTTGTTCAGCTCGTTGTTGCGAACGGTTTCGGAGATGCGCACCAGTTCCTGGCGGATGATCCGACCGGCCCCAATGGTGAGGTGACCCACCTCGGAATTCCCCATTTGCTCGTCTGGAAGGCCAACATGGGCCCCACTAGCCTCGATCAGGCTGTGGGGATAGGCATGCCAGAGGGCATCCATCACCGGGGTCTTTGCGGTGCGAATGGCGTTGTGGCTGTCCTGGTCGCGGTGACCCCACCCATCGAGGATGGCAAGAACGACTGGGGCAACGGCTTGAGTGCGAACTCTGCCCATATCACTACTCATCAACGCACAAACTCCTGAGCTATCAGTTCTTAAGAGCTTCTCCATATTTAAGGTACCTCCAAGCCCTCCGATCGGGGAGCTCTGTTCCTGGGGCCGTCAGCTTTCGCTCACGTCATCGCCAATACACTGAACGGCCTCAGCAACCCAGCCATGGCTGACTCTGCAGGATCTGAAAGGGTTGAACTTCTGTCTGCTCAGGATCTGAACCGGACCCTCCAGCGGTTGTCCACCCAGGTGCTGGAGTCCGTTGATCGCAGTGAGGATCTGCTCCTGCTTGGCATCCCTACCCGTGGGGTGCAGTTGGCACGCGTGCTGGCCCGGCAGCTTGAGGCTCTGACCGATCATCCGATCGCCCAGGGAAGCCTTGATCCCACCTTTCATCGGGATGATCTGGATCGTGTGGGGACGCGCATGGTGCAAGCCACAGACCTGCCGATCAGCGTCGAGGGGCGCGACGTGCTGCTGGTTGACGATGTGATCTTCACGGGACGCACCATTCGCGCGGCTTTGGAGGCCATTCAAGCCTGGGGCCGTCCACGGAGGGTGATGCTGCTTGCGATGGTCGACCGTGGCCATCGTGAACTACCGATCCAGCCTGACTTTTGCGGCAGAAACGTTCCCACGCGCAGAAGCGAGACCATCGAACTGCGCCTCAAGGATCTTGATGGTGAAGAGGGCGTTTATCTCCGTCGCGACGCTTGATGCCCTCGCAAGAGGGGTGGCCTCAGTTCGTGGCGTTCAGCTCATCGCTGCGGAAATGGGCTTTGTAGCGTCCAAACGCCACAATCACGGGCAGGGTCGGGCTGATGGGCTTGCCTTTCCAGTCGTTGAGCACAGTCACCACTTCACCGTTGCTGCCCTGCATGTCAAAGGCTTCGCCCCGATGCTCCGGATGGTTGAACACCACAACGTTGGCCGACACCACCACTTTGTCTCCGGGTTGCATGAGCCACTGCATTGCTGGCGGCAATTGTGTCATGCGTGCAGGGGACGTCGTCCTAGAGGCGGCGACACAAACTCTCGGGACCTTCTTCCTCAACCTGTCCACCCACGTCTTCGCATCCGCGCACAAAGGCTTGCCAGGGTTCCATTCCTTCAGCAAGGCGTTGTTGAACGGCTTTGTTGAGGGCGGCCTGGGGGACTGCTCGGGCAGGGAGAGAGCCATGACTGTGATGTTCCTCAGAGTCTCTGAGGGCATCAATCGCCATTTCGATCGTGTTCCTGAGTGACGTCGCCTTGCTTTGCCACCAGGGGTGGTCCATTCGATTGAGCACCGCCAAGGCTTCCCACCAGCGCTTCTGTTTCACCAAGTCGGCGAGGCGCTGGTGATCGAGCTGATTCCGATTCCAGGTTTCCCTGAGGCTGTCACTCAGGCGTTCCCCTCGCTGACGGATGCTTCTCTCAACGGGTTCAAGCACCAGAAGGGCTGCTTTGAGATCTCCCTCCTTGAACAGACTGAGAGCCTGATTCTCCAGCTGATCACGCCAGTGGTTCAGGCGCCGGAGATCGTCTTGCTGCTCATCCGCTGATCCGATGCCGGCATTGACAAGTTGCTCCTGGAGCCGAAGAGCGTCGGCATGACGCTGGTTCTGCCAAGCCTCCAGGGCGGCACGTCTGCGGCAGATGGCTTGCTCTTCGGGTATGTGCCGACCGAGCCATCGCAGGGCTGCGAGCTGCTGGCCGTAGGACAGGCAGGCTGCGTGGTCACCGTCGCGCACGGCCGTGGCCAGTCGTTCCGGCAGTTGGCGTTCCCACCAGTAAGCCAAGCCGCAAAGCATCGCCACACCACCAAGGGTGATGCTCAACCAGTAGCGGGGTAGCGAGTGGCGACGCAGCGCCAATGTGGTTTGAAAACAACAACGACTTCTTTCTATGGACGTGTCAGCGTCTTCTCACGCTGTTGTGGACGGACCTTGCACCGCCCCGCCGTGGTCGCTTTCGCTAGCGGACACGACCCAAGCGGCTGCTGTTGATCGCCTCGCCAGTGCGGAGGTCTTCTCCCTCCATCACCAGTTCGGCGTCTTCATCCAAACGGAAACGCAGTTTCAGGCAGTCCTCGCCTGGGCTGCCTGCAGGGGACAGAGGTACGCGGATGCATTGGGTGTCGAGCTGTCTGACCTGTGCTGAGGCGGCAGTGTCCCGCAGGGTGGGAAGTCCGTTCACAAACACGACCTCGTGATGGCTGCGGTTGTCGGGTTCGCCCAGCACCAGATCGATCCCCCGTTGATCGTTTTCTGCCGCGGCCAGCACAAGGGTGAGGGGGGTGTCTGACGGCCAGGGCTGCCCAGCGATGAACAGAGGATGCCAGTGATGGTTTGATGTGCGGCGGTCCCAGCAGCGCAAGGCGATGCCACGCTGCAGGACATCGCGCACGCGCACTCCTGGGGTGAGGCTCAGTGCGCCAGCCGCAACGGCTTCAACCGGAGGGGCCTCCAGCAGAGGGACGTTTCCGATTCTTTGAAACAGCCAATCCCGCAACAGAAGCAGCTGGGCTCCACCTCCCACAGGCAACACGCCCTGCAGGTTGTCCAGCTGGCATCCATGCTGACGTGCGCCGGCAAGGGTTTGTTCCAACAGGTCATCCAGCGCCGTCAGCAGGCCTTGATCCACCAGAAGTCTTTCCAGATGTCGGCGATCGAGGCGTAATTCCTTGGCTGGACCATTGGTCGAGGGAACCAGCTCCATCAGGGCTGTGTCAGGAGCCAGCTCAGGGTCGTTGAGGCGGCATTTCAAGCGTTCTGCGGCATTCAGGGCCGCTGCAGATGGCTGTTGCTTCGACGTCTGGTCTTGGGATGCCCGTTGCTCGCCAGTGGTTGACGGGGAGGTTGGCAGCCATTGGTTCACAATCCAGTGGTCAAGATCGCGGCCGCCAAGAGTGAGCCCCGCTTTGCCCAGGACCCTGGCGTTGCGCAGGCTTTGTTGACTGTTCGCCAGGTTTCGTCCTCCGAAGCGGAGCAGCTGTGCCAGTGGGGCTGCACGCCCTTCGCCCCCCTCAAGAGCCACGATCGAAAGGTCGATCGTGCTGCCACCCATGTCAACCACCAGCAATTTGGAGCCCGGGCTCAGACCGGCGCCAAGGGCGGCGGCTGTTGGCTCATCGACCAACGCCACTTCCTCAACGGGAAGTGCTTCGCAGGCCTGCAGGAGCCACTGCCGGTAGCCTCGGTAGTGATCAACCGGCGCGGTCAGCACCAGCCGTTCGATGCTGATCTCCTGGGGTAGACGTTGCCAGATCTGCAATAACAACGTTTCTGCGGCAGCTTCAGCGCTGAGGCTTTGTCGGAGGGGTGTCCCCCCCGAGGGAGCGCCGATCAGGCGTTTGAAATCCCGAAGCAACTGAGGCGCATCACTATCTGCAAGGCCAGCATCGAGCACCTGGCGGCCCACCAGAGGGTTGGGATCTGTGCTGCTTTGACTCCAGAGCAGGCTGGGGATTTGGCCTGGCTGTCGACAAATCGACTCGAGGTTCAGCAGTTCAGGTTGTTTCGCCTCTCTGGCTTGAAAGGCCACAACCGTTGTGGTGCTGCCCAGGTCAATGGCCAGCGTTCCGGGTGTGCCCTCTGAAATCTGAAGGTTTTGTTCGTCCGTCGGGACCTGATCCAACGCCATGGGCAGGTTGGAGGAACGATGAGGTTAGGGGAATTGAAATGGATCGCCTGCAGCGCTTGGTGTGGTCCTATTACCGGGAAGAGCCCCATCTCCAGGCTTGTTTAGAGCCCCTGCTCGATTGCCGACTGTCCCGCAGCTGGGGCAGCATCCGGATCGAGTGCCTCCATGCTGGTCATCTTGAGGAGATCAGTGGGCTCCTAACCCTTGTGCGCCATCCCTTGGTGGCGATGGGGATGGGACGCCAGATTGTCCTGAGGGTCCCCGGGCGTCTTCAGCGCACCTATCCGATGCATGTGCCATTCACCAGCGACATGCTCACTTAAGATTCTGATCTTCTGCTAGGAAACGCGTGATCGGTGTGGGCACGGATTCCCAAGACTTGGCCAAGCGTGGCGAAAGTCTGATTCGTCACTCCAGCAACAGATACCTCACAACGGTTCGTATCGCTTTCCGAGCCAAGCAGCGTCGCTTTGACGATTTCGATGGCCTTCTGGAGGAATCGAGCGTGAAACCAGTACAGCGCGCCATCATCGAGCTCAGCGATGAGCAAGACCAGCCAGATCTGCTGCCTGGATGATCCAGCAGGAAGGGCCTGGTTGGCGCCTGGCCCTCGACCCCAGTCGCTCAGAGTTCTCCACCCTGATCGGTGGAGATGGATGGGCGTTTGAGCTGACCGAGAGAGAGTGGAAGGGTCTGGTGGCCCTGCTCTCGGAGTTGCTAACGCAGCACCAGAGCCTGCACAACCAGCTCATGGCGGAGGAAGCGATTGAGCTTGAGATGGAGCGGCAGGGCTGGTGGGGATGTCTGACAGGTGATCGCCGGAGTTGGGGACTGCATGTTGTCCTTCAAGGCTCCTCGGGCTGCCGGGGTGCGGAGGGATATTGGCCTGCACCAGCCGCACAAGCGTTTGCATCAGCGATGAGAACGGCTTGCGATTGCCCCCTTGATAAGCAGGGCTGATCAAAAGCTGCTTATTGATTTTCCCCTGGCGGCCTTGGGGGTCTTGCACAGGTTTTCCACAAGGCCTGGGTCTGGATCGCTCTTGGTGGCTGTTTCTGTGGAAAAGATCGGGTCGGGAGTGGCGGCTCGTGACGCTTCAGCCTCTGCTTGGTAAGGGTGTGTGGAATCTGCATTCGCTGTGTTGGAAGGGCTTCAGCACTGAAGTCTTGGATGGAGACTGTTGGGATCGGGGCTTCTGCGTCTTGCTTGACGTTCGTTGCTGGGTGTGGAGAACTAGTAGGCATTGAGGGGATTTAGTCATGCAGGGTGTGCAATCCGCCGAGCAAGTCGAGCTGTGTGCTTCTGTGCTTTCCGGTCATGCGTCGCAACAGGAAACGGTCTCTGAGGTTGGTGCCGACGCGGTGGTGAGCTTCCATGCCGAACTTCCCGAGTCCCTTCAGCAGGCGATGACCGCGTTCATCGAGCGCTATCCGAACTGGGATCAGTACCGGCTGGTTCAGGCTGCATTGGCGGGATTTCTTGTGCAGAACGGGATCGAGTCCCGTGAGATCACCCGTCTTTACGTCGGCAACATGTTTCGCCGTCAGTCTCTGCTTCAGGGCGTCTGAGTCCTGCAACTGGCCATCAAGACCATGCCGCTGAGAGGGAGGCTGAGCAACAGCCCAAGGCAGGCTCCCATCAGGCCGAGAAGGTTGAGCCCGACCAGTAGCCCAGCGAGGGCAAGTACTTTGACGAGGTTGTGTCTTGTCAAGCTGCGGCTGTGCTGCATGGCAGCGAGTGGTTGATGGCCGTGATGGATCATCAAAGGCAAGGCCAGGAGTTGGCTCAACGCCCAGGTCAGCAAGATGCCGCTGCCGATGGTGGCGCTGAGGGCGGCCAAGACCCCACTGTGTTTGATCAGCAGATTGAAGACGCCGCGAATCGTGGTGGCTCCTCCCAGGAGAATCATGGTCTCCATGACCACCAGCGCCAGTGATTGGCGCAGTATCCAGGGCAATGGCCTTTCTGCTTTCAGCGGTGTATCCGCGGCGGTTCCTGAGAGGAGGTTGTCAGCCAGGCGCAGCAAGGCCAGAAGAGGTAGGAGTGGCGTCGCAAACGACAGCAGCCAAAGTGCATCGCCGCCATGACGCATCCATGGGTTGGTGCTTGCCTGTAATTCCGCGGCGAGCAGGCCGAGACCTGTTGCACTCGAGAGGGCCACGGCAGTGAGACCAATACAGCGCCATGGTCCTCTGCAGAACCCCATCCAGGCGAGTGGAAGAATGGAGCTGAGGCGAAGGCGTTCCGCAGCCATGAAGAGCCTGGTTTACTGAAAGGATCCGAGGCGTTCGAGCAGGTCGGCAGCAATGGACTGGCTCACGGGCAGGATGGACAACCTGTTGCCGCGGCGTACGACGGTCAAGTCTTCGGGGCTGTACGACTGCCTGAGGTCATCCAGCGTGAGCATCTTCGGGTATCTACCGAGGTAGCGAAGGCGTACACAATCCCAGCGTGGAGACTCCTTTTTCGACGCGGCATCGTGATATTTGGAGCTTGGGTCGAACTGACTTGGGTCGACGACGCCAAGTTCGCAGACTTCCATCAGCCCAACGATTCCTGGTGGTTTGCAATTGGAGTGATAGAAAAATGCACGGTCTCCAATGGCCATGGTGCGCATGAAATTGCGCGCCTGATAATTGCGGATTCCATCCCAGAGTGTGGTTGTCTCTTGTCTGAGATGTTCGATTCCATATACATCTGGCTCGCTTTTCATGAGCCAGTAGTTGGGGGAATCCATCCTGTTAAATCGCTACGGTTTCACTTTGAGCCAATGAAATCTAACCCTCGATTCTCCTGAAAGCCGTGGCAAGTCGCATCGATTGCATCAATGCTTCTTGGACGCCTTCAGCATCCATCAATGCGCGGATGCGTCTGCGCTGCTTTGACCAGGCTTCGAAAATGTTCGCCTCGGGCTTCAAAATCGGAGTACTGATCAAAACTGGCGCAAGCGGGTGACAGCAGCAAGCAGGCTGCATTTTGCTCGACTCCGATCCGACAGGCGATGTCAAGTGCTTTGTTCAGGTCGTCGGTGACCTGCAGCTTGCCGGTGTAGCCCGAGGCGCAGATCAGGCCATGGAGCTCCTCGGCGCCATGGCCGAAAAGAACCACACCGCAGGCGCGTTCCCGCAGAAGTTGCAGCCATTCAGTGGCGTCGCCCTGTTTGGTGGTCCCGCCGGCCAGCACGACGACGGGGGCATCCACTGCGCGCAATCCAACGGCTGCCGCGTCGTAGTTCGTCGCTTTGCTGTCGTTGAACACAGCCATCTCCTGCAGGAGTCCCAGTGGCTCCAAGCGATGGGGAACCCCGGAGAAGCTGCGCAGTCCGGCCTCGATGGCGCTTGCGGTCAATCCGGCCTTCCGGGCGGCGGCAGTGACCAACAGCATGTTCTGGCGGTTGTGATTGCCCGGCAATGCCAAGGCATCTGCTCGGAATAGGCGTTCTCCTTCCGCGCAGACCCAATCATCAGCATCAATCCACAGGGCACAGGGCACGGGAGGGTTGGCATCTGTACTCACCCAGTTGGCATCTGGCCACGCGCTGTGGTGATCACGCAGATCCGGATCGTCAGCATTGAGCACTGCATGGGTGGAGCGCAGCAGCAAGCTCGCTTTGATGGCGCGATAGGCATCCAGAGAGCCATGCCGCTCGAGATGGTCGGGCGTGAGTGTGGTCCAGATGCCGATGTGTGGAGCAACCTGCTCTGCGGCTTCGATCTGATAACTGCTCATTTCCATCACCACCCAGTCGGGCTGCTTCTGGGTTGGTGGTTGGCATTGCAGTGCCAGTTCGGCGGCGGAATGGCCCACATTTCCAGCCATCGGTGCCTTCAGTCCTGCATGACTGAGCACGTGATGCAACAGATGGGTCACCGTGGTTTTGCCATTGGTGCCGGTGATTCCGATCCAGGGGACGTGGCCAAGTGCGTTCCAGGCAACGGTCATCTCTCCGCAGACAGCAATGCCTCGACTGCGCAGACCTTGCATCACCGGATGATCCCACGCGATTCCAGGGCTCAGCACCACCTGATCGAGAGGCGCGCCCCAGGTCAGAAAAGGATCGGGCACGAGGGAGCATCCCAGTCGCACATCAATGCCCTGCTGCCTCAGGTCTGCTGCGATTCTCTGCTGATGGTCCGCTTCTTGTGACTCAAGAACCGTGACGTGGTGACCTTGAGACTGGAGCAATCGTGCTGCTCCTATTCCGGATCGTCCAAGGCCGACAACCGCACTGGAAGTCATAAACTGCAGTCCCTGGAAGGGAAATGGGCGATACTGGATTTGAACCAGTGACTCCTACAATGTCAATGTAGTGCTCTACCCCTGAGCTAATCGCCCGTTGATTCACTTTGGTGTGAACACGGTGTCGGCTTTCCGACGAGAAGAGAATGTAGCAGCCGGTCCTGCTCCGCTCGCTTCTTTTCTTCCCTTGCTCAGCGTCGTTCCATGCGCACTCTCCAGCGATCCCGTTTGGTGCGTTCCAGAGCCAATACTTCCAGGCTGCCCCGATCCTGAAGCTGCAGTCGATCGCCCACCGTGAGGTCCTTGCTGGCTTGGCGTACGGCCTTCCAGTTCAGGCGCAGCCGACCATGGCGGATTTGTTGCACCACCTTCGCCCGAGACAAGCCGAATCCTGCTGAAGCAATGGCATCGAGCCGGCATGACGCCTCCACGCTGGTGAGTTGTTTCGGGTTGCGTGTGGCTGGCAGCTGCAGTTGATCCAACGCCTTCTGTTCGATCTGAATCTCCACATCACGGACCTGGCCTGTCTGCGCATGCAGATGGTGTGCGGCTTCGGGTGTGCAGAGCGCCTGCGCGCCCCGGTCACCCCGGATCCAGATGTCACCGATGTCGCCGTTCAGCACCCCCAGCGCGATGAGGGCGGTGCGGATGTCCTCAGGCTCCACGGGGTCAAACAGGAAATTACCTTCCACATCGACTCCCACCACGGGCACGGTCTCCGGTGGCTTGGTCTCCATGCCGTCATCGCTACGGCTGATCCAGAGGCGTTGCCGTTCCGCGCCGGCGCGCCCCCCTGCGCCGTGCAGGGTCAGTTCGGTGAGGCTGCCCAGGCGCACCACTGCCTCTTCCATCAGTGGAGCCGACAGAAAAGGCGACCACGATGGCTGCCAGGTGCGCAGCACGGCGTCGGCGAGGTCGAGCAATGGTCTGAACTCTTCCGGATCGCTGCATCCAGTCAGGAGCTCCTCGCGCGGCAGCATCACAGGTCGTTGAGGCGAACCACCTGAATCGGTCTTGCACTCTGCAGCAGTTGCCAGGGGGGCTCAATCCCGCTTGGGGTCTCCAGGAGTAGAAGCCAGCGGTTCTCCTCATTTCGGTTTCGCAGGATGCGGACCCCGTCTTCATTGTCGGAGGGCACGCTCGCGGCCGCGGCATAGCTCCCCATCAAGCCGGCTCCCATCCCTAACAGTCCACCAATCACCGGTTGGCCCCAGGGGCCCAGGCCCGAAAAGGTCTCCAGGTTGGTGATTTGCGTGAAGGTGAGGCCCGCCATGAAACCGAAGGGGAGCAGCCAGCCCGCCATCGATTTCTGACGCTGCTCGCGAGCCATGCGGGGATTGAGAAGGTCGACGGAGTCGAGGGGAACTCCCGCATCTCCCCCTGCGGCTGGTGTCACCAGAACACAACGCTGCAGGGGCACCCCGTTGGCTTTCAGCTTTTGCTCCAGCGAGGCTGCAGCGGTCTGGTCTTTCAGCACCAGCACGCAGGCGGGCATGGGCGATTCCGTGGTGATGGAAGTCGTTGATTCTGGCCTGCGGGCCTGTCTTTACAGTGGTCCACGGCTGTCTTTCGCCGGTTGATGACAAAAGTTCTGGTTTCCGATCCCATTGATCAGGCCGGCATTGACATCCTGAGCCAGGTAGCTCAGGTCGATCAGCGCACGGGACTCAGCCCTGCGGAGTTGAAAGGAATCATCGGTGAGTACGACGCTCTGATGATTCGTTCAGGTACGCAGGTCACTGCTGATGTGATCGAGGCGGCCGGAAGGCTGCGGATCGTCGGTCGAGCCGGTGTCGGCGTCGACAACGTGGATGTGCCGGCGGCCACGCAGCGCGGTGTGCTGGTCGTCAATTCACCGGAGGGCAACACCATCGCTGCGGCCGAGCACGCCCTCGCTTTGTTGCTCTCCTTGTCGCGCCACGTGCCGCAGGCCCACGCTTCGATGCGTCAGGGAGCATGGGACCGCAAGAAATACGTCGGAAACGAGCTCTACAAAAAGGTTCTTGGTGTTGTCGGTCTCGGCAAGATCGGCTCCCATGTGGCCAAGGTGGCCAAGGCGATGGGGATGGACGTCATCGCTTACGACCCGTTTATCTCCACAGAACGGGCCCAGCAGATGCAGGTGCGTCTCACGCAGCTCGCTGACCTGTTCAGTGCTGCTGACTACATCACCCTCCACATTCCCCGCACGCCTGACACTGAAAACCTTGTGAACGCAGCGTTGCTGCGCACGATGAAGCCCACGGCGCGCCTGGTGAACTGCGCTCGCGGCGGCATCATCGACGAATCAGCGCTGGCTGAGGCGGTGGAGAACGGCGTGATCGCCGGAGCAGGTCTCGATGTGTTTGCCACGGAACCGCTGTCGGCCGATTCGCCGCTGCGCGCTGTGGAGCGCGGCTTGGTGCTGACTCCCCACCTCGGTGCCTCCACCGAGGAGGCTCAGGAAAATGTGGCCATCGATGTGGCGGAACAGATCCGTGATGTCCTGCTTGGTCTTCCGGCCCGCAGCGCGGTGAACATTCCAGGCCTCAGTGCCGAAATCATGGAGCGGCTCAAGCCCCATCTCCAGTTGGCTGAAACCCTTGGCTTGTTGGTCAGTCAGCTCGCCGACGGTCAGGTGGAAGAGCTGGAGGTGCGTTTACAGGGTGAATTCTCTGAACATCCCTCGCAGCCCCTTGTGGTGGCCGCACTGAAAGGACTGCTCTCCAATGCCCTGGGCGAGCGCATCAATTATGTCAACGCTTCTCTGGAGGCGAAGGCCCGCGGTATCCACGTTCTGGAGGTCAAAGACGACGCCACGCGGGATTTTGCAGGCGGTTCGCTGCGGCTCACCACCCGGGGAGCTCAGGGGGGACACAGTGTCACGGGTGCCGTGTTCGCCGATGGCGAATTGCGCGTGACCACGATTGATGAATTCCCTGTGAATGTGCCCCCCAGCCGGCACATGCTGTTCACCCGACACCGCGATATGCCAGGGATCATCGGCCACCTCGGGTCCGTGCTTGGTGAGCACAACGTCAACATCGCTTCAATGCAGGTGGGCCGTCGCATCGTCCGCGGTGATGCCGTGATGGTGCTCAGCATCGACGATCCAATCCCACCCAGCCTGCTGGCCACGATCAGCTCCATTGACGGCATTCAGGAGGCCCATCCGGTCACCCTCTGAATCTCTGATGGTTCCCTCGTCTCTGCCAATGACGTCAACATCGTTGCGTTGGTGGCGCCTGTCGCTCCCCCTCCAGCCCGAGCTGGAGGAGTCGTTGCTGTGGAAGCTCGAGAGCCTGGGATTGCATCGTCTGGCGGTGCAGCATGCGCCGGAAACGCCTCATCAGCGGGTCTTGCTGGCGTGGTTGCCCGCTCCTGAATGGCCCGATGATCAGCGACAGGGGCTGATCGACAGTCTCAGGCCACTGGCAGACACCTTTGGACTGTCGTTCCCTCAGCCTGAGTGGTTCGAGTTGGATGACGAAGACTGGAGCCTCACCTGGAAGCAGCACTGGCAGCCCGACCCTGTCGGTGATCGGCTCCTGATCCTTCCGGCCTGGCTGGATGTGCCACCTGAGCATGCTGATCGTTTGGTGCTGCGGATGGACCCCGGCAGTGCCTTTGGTACCGGCAGCCATCCGACAACGCGCCTCTGTCTGCAGGCGTTGGAGGCCCAGCCGCCGCTTGGGCTTCAGGTGGCAGATCTCGGCTGCGGCAGTGGTGTGCTTGGTCTTGCTGCTCTCGCCCTGGGTGCGGAGCGTGTCCTCGCCGCTGATGTTGATTCCCTGGCTGAGCGAGCCACCCGAGAGAATGCCGCACTCAACCACCATCCTGAGAGGCGCCTGGCGGTGCGACAGGGATCGGTTGAGGTCCTGGTGGAGATGCAGGGCAGTACGCCGTCGCAGCTCTTGCTCTGCAACATTCTGGCGCCGGTGATTGAGGCTTTGGCGCCTCAGTTCAAGGATCTGCTGGCACCAGGTGGGCGGGGGTTGCTCAGTGGTTTGCTGGTGGAACAGGCGCCTCGACTCACCACCGTGCTGGAGGGTCTGGGTTGGTCGGTGACGGCTCTTGGGTCGCAGGGACGCTGGGGATTACTGGAGATTCAACACCCGAAAGCCGCATAAGTTGCGCTTATCAGTGCCTAGGGTTTGATTGGCCTTGTCTGGAAAGCCTGTCCGAAAGAGGTGCGATTGCCTCAGTCCGATGTAGAAGGGACCAGTCCTGCAAGCCTGTTCATTCAGGTCGCTGCACACTCCATCCATCCATGGCTTCCTACAAGGTCACTCTGGTCGCTGAAAGCGAAGGTCTGAACAAGACCATCGAAGTGCCCGACGATCAGTACATCCTCGACGCCGCTGAAGAGCAGGGCATCGACCTCCCCTATTCCTGCCGCGCCGGCGCCTGCTCCACCTGTGCAGGCAAGATCACGGCAGGTACCGTCGACCAGTCCGACCAGAGCTTCCTGGACGACGACCAGATCGAGGCCGGTTTCGTTCTGACCTGCGTCGCTTACCCCACCTCCGACTGCACCATCAAGACCCACGCTGAAGAAGAGCTCTATTGAGCTTGATCCCTTGGATCTCATTGACCGGACGTCACCGTTGTCGTTTCGACGGACTGTCCATTCGCCACCCCTAGGGGTGGCTTTTTGCTGTCATCGTGCTGACTGGTTCTGAGTGCTCATGCCTGCAGCGTCAGCGGCCACGAGGCCCGAAGCCGGTGCTCTCTTGGAGCACGGCAGTGTGCACACCAGTCCGGGGGGCCAGTACAGCTTTCGGGTGATCGGACCCTGTTGCCGGTTGTTTGATCGCGAAGAGCTGCCTTGGCCTTGCTGTCGTTTGGTTTGGCGCAGCAAGGAGCCCAGCTGGCGCCGTGTCGGGCGTCGATTCGTCCCTGATCTGGCTGCCCGTCGCTGCCCCTCCTATGCCGTGGAGTTGCTGCAGCCAGGTTCAAGGCCAACCACCACTGTGCTCACGCTTTTTTCCCTTCGCTTCACTCCCGTCCTGCAGGAGTGGTGGTACAGCCGTCACCCTCGGTCCATGCAACAGGTCATTCCGTCCTCCTCCATCCAGCAAGAGGGTTAAAACGCAGGAAGCAATCACGCACAAAAAAACCGCCTTTTCAGGCGGCTTCTTTGTGTTCACCTCCTTGTGTTGAAACTCGGTGAGGCGTGAACCCTGTGCGTGAAGCCAGAGAGGCGATCAGAAGTAAATCTTGCCGCCGCCCCACTCCTTGCCCAGCACCTTCGGTGCCACAAGGATGTATCCGGACATCAGGCGAAGATCCTCATCGGTGAGGTCACGCATGGCGGGGTAGAGATCGCGACTGCGCATGCTGGGGTGCAAATCAGCAATGCTGTATTCACCGTCGTAGGAGGTGGGGTCCTTCAGGTAGTCGACGAGGCCTTCAACGCTGTTGCGGGAGGGGGTGGCCAAGGCCAGAGTCTCTGGATCGAGGCCCACGTTGTGGTTGGTCTTGGTGATGCCACCGGCATGGCAGGTGCCGCAACTGGTGTTGAACACCTTGCGCCCCGTTTTGATTTCCTGTTCGGTGAAGGTCACCTCAGCGCCACTGGCATCGGCAGGCACGGTGAGGGTCTCGGCATCCCATTGAGCCGCCAGCGCGGGGGAGCTGAACACGAGAGCGACCAGCACGGGCAGCACAAAAAGCACCCGGCCCAGGGACCGTCGCAATGCAAGAAGGGGAGAGGCCATGAAGGACACCAAAATCTGACGGAGACACCGCTCCAAGCTCTTGTATCACGGGCCATGGGCCCCTTGGTGCAGTTCCAGGGGCGTGCTCATGAACTGTTGCAGCAGTTGGTGGGCAGGCCGACCGGGTCTGCTCAGGTCGAAGGCTTGATGTCGAGGCTCAGAAAGTCCTTGGCCAGAAGGGTGTTGGGGAAGATGGCCTGAGCTTCTGTCAGGAGATCGGTGGGGGTCACCGCGTTGCCAGGGGCGTAGCGCGGGCTCAGATGGGTGAGGGCCAGCTGTTTGACACCGGCTTCCGCAGCGGTCTGGGCTGCCATGGTGCTGGTGGAGTGCTGACGCTGGAACGCCATCTCGGCTTCAGCGTGGGAAAACGTGGATTCATGGATGAGCAGGTCGGCGCCGCGGGCCAGCTCCACCGCTGCTTCGCAAAACACCGTGTCTGTGCAATACACGACGCTCACTCCGGGGCGATCCGGTCCACAGAGCTTCCGGCCATCGATGCATCGACCGTCGTCGAGGGTGACCATGCGTCCTTGTTTGAGTTCGGCGTAGATCGGTCCTGGAGGAATCCCCAGAGCACGTGCTTGCTCGATGTCGAAGCGTCCAGCCCGGGGCTTTTGTTCAATCCGGTAGGCGTAGGCGGGCACACGATGGGTGAGGGGCGTGGCCCGCACCATGATGTCGTCGTCTTCGAACACCAGATGTCCGCGTTCAGCGGCGTCCTTCACCCGATGCACCTCCAGGGGATAGCCGATCCGGGTTGAGCTCGTGCGCAGCACCCCCTGGAGGAATGCCTCGAGCGGATCCGGGCCGTAGAGATCCACTCCACAGCTTGTGCCTGCCAGTCCCAGGCTGGCCAGCAACCCGGGAAGGCCGAACACGTGGTCCCCGTGCATGTGCGTGATGAACACCCGCCTCAGTTGCGACAAGCGCAGGTCGCTGCGGAGGAATTGGTGCTGAGTGCCTTCGCCGCAATCAAACAGCCACAGTTCAGAGCGCTGAGGTAATCGCAGCGCGACGGATGAAACATTGCGGGCCCGGGTTGGAACACCGGAACTGGTACCGAGGAAAGTGACCTGCACGGTCTGAAGCGGGCATGCATCAAATTTGCCACGTTGCGCCCTGGTTCTCTCTCTCCGGGGGGGGCACACTGGGCTGCCCAACGCACGGTCGGCGTGGTCAGGTCCTCCTCTTTCCTGCAGTTCGTTCCGGCTGTTGTGCTGACTCTCCAGCCGACATGGATGGCCCCAGCGGTTGCGGTTGTCCATCCAACGGTTGCCATGCGACAGCCGCAGATGCGCGTGCTGCTGGCGGAGGTCGATGTGCTCCGGCTGCGCGCCGATGGAGCCACGCCCTTGGTGCTGCATGGCCTTGGGCGGGGAGCGGTGCAGCTTTCACGTCTGCACGTGCGCCGGCAGGGGCGCGCTTGGTGGCTGGATTCCCCGCAGTTGGGTCAGCGACGGCTGCCTGCTGGCGGGACGCTTGTGGTGCAAACCGATGATCCCCGTGGCATCTGGCTGGGGCCTCGGCGTTACGGCGGTGCGCTGCATCTGGCGTTGCGGGATGGCCGCCTCCAGGTGGTGAACCATCTGGAGATTGAGACGTATCTCGCCAGCGTGGTGGGCAGTGAAATGCCCCAGGCCTGGCCCATCGCAGCCCTGCAGGCTCAGGCCGTGGCCGCCCGCACCTATGCCTTGCGCCAGCGCGGTCGAACGGGCGGATTTGATGTCAAGTCCACCGTGTCCAGCCAGGTCTACCGCGGCTTGGAGTCGGCCACGCCCCGCACCGAGGAGGCGGTGAAGAGCACCCGTTCGCTGGTGATGGTGCATGGAGGTCGACTGATCAATGCGGTCTTCCACAGCAGTTCCGGTGGCGCCACTGAACCGAGTGGTGAAGTGTGGCGTCACCAACTTCCTTATCTGGTGAGTGTGCGCGACCACGATCAGAGCAGTCCGGTGCACCGCTGGGAGCAGCATTTCGATGCCGCCCAGTTGCGCACGGCGTTTCTGGAAACCGGTGGGTTGCAGAAACTGGAGGTTCTTCGCACCAGCTCCACCGGCCGTTTGCGGTCGGTGCGTGCCCAGGGGCCACGGGGCACCCTGGTGATCAGTGGCCGGGAGTTACGCCAACGCCTTGGCTTGAAGAGCACGAAGGTGCGCTTCAACTGGATCACCGGCACGCTGGACGAACCAGGCGGGAGCTGGCGCGATTCGGCCAGTGGCATCCCCCGTGCAAACCGAGCTCCACTGTCATCCTTCCGGCCGCAGCCTTCAACGGCCTGGGCGCCGCTGGTTCCCCCCCCTCCCCCGCCTGCTGGCAGCCGTCCTGGCACGGTGCTGACGGTGCAGGGCCAGGGGTTTGGTCATGGCGTGGGCATGAGTCAGTGGGGCGCGAGGGGGCTGGCGGAGCAGGGGGCTGATTTCCGGCAGATCCTTCAGCATTACTACCGCGGGATCACCATTCGTCCCTTCCGGCCGTCCGATGACCCGGCCATGGCATGGAGCCCCCCAGTTAGGCCAGCCTGGAGGCGTTGATGCTGCTGGGCGGTGGTGGTGCTGAACCTGCCAGACACAGTTGCTCTCGTGCAGCAGTCCGATCCGGATCGCCTCATCGAAACAGTGGTCGATCATTGGGAGGTTGGTCTGCGCGGCCGCCTGGCTGATCCATCACCTCGGCCGCTGGGTCTGGCGACCGGTCGCACCATGGAACCGTTCTATGCCGCCTTGGTGCGGCGCTTGCGGCATTGGGGCCCGGCCGATTTGAAGCTCCTGCGTCAGGGCTGGCTCAGTTTCAATCTGGATGAGTATGTGGGTCTGCCTGCTCGCCATGGCGCCAGCTTCAGGGCCTACATGGATGAGCGGCTGGGTGAGCCTCTTGGTCTGACCTCTGCGCAGCTGTGCCTGCCCGATGGAGCCGCTGCGGACCCGGTTCAGGAAGCACGGCGCTACGGGCAGCAGCTGCGCCAGGCGGGCGGGATCGGAGTGCAGTTGCTGGGGCTCGGCAGCAATGGACATGTGGGATTCAACGAGCCCCCCTGCAGCGCTGATGCCCCTTGTCGTTGCCTTGATCTCTCGCCGGCGACGCGTGATCAAAACGCTGAGGCCTTCGGTGGTGACCCTGCGCTGGTGCCCCGCCAGGCCATCACCCTGGGCATGGCTGAAATCCTTGCAGCGCAGGAGGTGCATCTGATCGTCACGGGAGCGGAGAAGGCGGAGATTCTGCAGCGGCTGTTGACCAGCGGTTGCGACCCGGCCCTGCCGGCGAGCTGGTTGCTCCGTCATCCGCGCGTGCGGCTCTGGGTGGATGATGCGGCCCTTGGGCTTGTTGTGGCAGCGCATTGACCGATTGGCGCTTCTGGGTGGATCGCGGCGGCACCTTCACGGATCTGGTGGGATTGGCGCCGGATGGTCGTTTGATGGTGCGCAAGGTGCTGTCGGAGCAGCCTGGGTGCGAGGGGGATCCGGCGGTGCGGGCGATGGCCGACCTCTTGGCTGCCGAGGGGGCTGAGGGTCTGGCCTCGATCGCTGAACTGCGACTGGGCACCACCGTGGCCACGAATGCCTTGCTGGAAGGTGTCGGTGATCGTGTGTTGCTGCTGACCAACACCGGTTTGGCCGATCTGCTGCGGATCGGTGATCAGCACCGGCGTGATCTGTTTGCGCTCGAACTGACACCGCCGCCCTTCCTGGCTGCGGCGGTGGAGGAGGTGCAGGGGCGGGTTGATGCTGATGGTGCTGAAGTCGTCCCTTTGCAGCTCGATCAGGCGCTGGAGGGGCGGTTGCGTCAGCACCAGCGCCAGGGGTTGCGCAGCTGTGCGATCGCCCTGCTTCATGCCTGGCGCTATCCGGAGCATGAACGCCAGCTCGAGAGCTTTGTGCGCGGGCTGGGCTTCACCACGGTGGTGAGCTCCCATCGGGTCTGTCCGCTGCCCCGTCTGGTGCCACGGGGGCAAACCACCCTCGTGGAGGCTGCGGTGGCCCGCCCGTTGTTTGGCTATCTCGATCAGGTGCAGGCCGCTCTGGGCGGTCATGCCCGCTTGCGCGTGATGACCTCCAGCGGTGCCTTGCAATCGTCGGCGTGCCTGCAGGCCAAGGACACGATTCTGTCCGGTCCGGCCGGAGGAATGGTGGGTGCTGTCGCGGTGGCCCGTCGTGCCGGTCTGGTGGAGTTGCCCCTGGTGGGCTTCGATATGGGTGGCACCAGCACGGATGTGTTTTGTTTGCCGGCTGGGGCGGCTGACCGGATCTGGGAACGTTGCCCTGAAACGGACGTCGCAGGCCTGCAGTTGTTGGCGCCGCGGTTGCCGATTCACACCGTCGCTGCTGGTGGAGGTTCGATCATCGACCGCGATGGCGACCGGCTCACGGTTGGTCCTCGCTCGGCTGGTGCGGTGCCCGGCCCGGCCTGTTACCGCCGTGGCGGTCCTCTGACGGTCACCGATGCCAACCTGCTGCTGGGCCGTCTCCAGGTGCAGGGGTTCCCAGCGGTGTTTGGTCCTGCTGGGGATCAGCGTCCTGATCGGGAGGTGGTCCAGCAGCGGTTTGCTGCTCTGGCGGACGCGCTGGGGCGTTCAGTGGAGCAGCTCGCGGAAGGGGCCCTTGACCTTGCCGTTGAAACGATGGCGGCGGCCATCGAGCAGGTGTCGCTCTGCCGCGGCCATGACATCCGTGGTGGCGTGTTGGTGGCCTATGGCGGTGCAGCGGGTCAGTTGGCCTGCCGGGTGGCCGGCTGCTTGGGGTTGTCTCAAGTGCTGTTGCATCCGCTGGCGGGAGTGCTGTCGGCGTACGGCATGGGCCAGGCGCGCCAGCGCCAGTGGCGTCAGATTGCGGTGCGACAACCTCTGACTCAGGCGTTCTGTTCTGGTTTGGAACAGCAGTGGCAAACGGCCCTTGGCGAAGCGGAGCAGCAGTTGCTGGCCGAGGGGGATGGGCATGGCGATGGGCTCGACTATCACGTGGCTCTGGAGTTGCGTGATCCCCAGGCTGAGCAGGGGTTGATGGTGACGCTGCCCCTCGGCGACGAAGACGGCGGTGTGACCTGTCCTGACCTGGCGGCGCTGGAGCAGGCGTTTGCGCATCTGCACCAGCAGCGTTTTGGGTTTTTGCCCGAGCGACGGGAGCCGCTGGTGGTGGAGCGGCTGGAGGTGGAGGTGTTGGCTCCCCCGTTGCTAGACGCAGCCGAGGGGGGGCGGCGTGAGTCGCTGGTGGATCAGGGCCAGGCCCCGCAGCACCCCGAGGAGGCCACGATGCATTGCCCTGGCCGCGGCTGGTGTTCCGTGCCGCTGTGGAAACGCGAGCTGTTGCAGGTGAACCAGGTGCTGGTGGGGCCAGCGCTGATTCTTGAAAGCACCGGTTGCATCGTGCTCGACCCAGGCTGGCAGGCCCGTTGCGTAGAAGGCGGAGATCTGGTGCTCAGCGATCAGCGAGACAGCACCTCCTCAGGGAGGGAGTCGGCCGAAGCAGCAGATGCGGCTGAGGTCGATCCGGTGGACCTCAGCCTCTTCCATCACCGCTTCATGGTGATCGCGGAACGGATGGGAGAACGATTGCGACAGACCAGTCGCTCCGTGAACATTCGCGAGCGGTTGGATTTTTCCTGTGCGCTGTTCGATAGCGGCGGTGCGCTGGTGGCCAACGCTCCCCATATCCCTGTTCATCTCGGGTCGATGGGGGAGGCGGTGGTGGACCTGCTCAATCAGGTGAAGGCGGGTGCCCTGCCTGCGCTGGCTGATGGTGACGTGGTGATCAGCAATGACCCTTTCCACGGCGGCACGCATCTCCCCGACATCACGGCGATGACCCCAGTGTTCGCGGGACGTGAGCATCCGCAATTCTTCGTGGCGTGCCGCGGTCACCATGCCGACGTGGGCGGTCTCACCCCAGGTTCGATGCCGCCGTTCAGTCAGCGGATCGACGACGAAGGCCTGCGTCTGCGGCACTGGTCGCTGGTGCGGCATGGGCAGTTCGATGGCGCCGCCTGGGATCGACGCCTGGCGTTGGAGACTCCCACGCCCCGTTGTCCGGAGGTGTTGCTGGCGGATCTGCAGGCCCAGGCAGCGGCCAATCGCCTGGGGGTGGAGTTGCTGGAGGCATTGGTGGCGCGTGAGGGCTTGGCACGGGTCAGCGATTACATGCGTTATGTGCAGGATCACGCCGCTGCCGCTGTGGAGGCGCTGCTGGAGCAGGTGTCGGACCAGCAGTTTGCAGTGGAGCTCGATAACGGGGCGGAGCTGAGGTTGACTCTGCGGGTGGACCAGAAGAAGCGCCGAGCGCACTTTGATTTCACGGGCAGTTCCCCTCAGGGCGACCACAATTTTCATGCCCCTCTGGCGGTGACAAAAGCGGCGGTTCTCTATGTGATGCGCTGCCTGGTGAAGGAGCCGATTCCGCTCAATGCCGGTTGTTTCCGGCCACTCACCCTCACGGTGCCACCGGGGTCTGTTCTCAATCCTCAGGCCCCTGCGGCGGTGGTGGCCGGCAACGTGGAAACGTCTCAGGCTCTCTGCAACCTGCTGTTTGCCGCCATGGGGGTGATGGCGGCGGCCCAGGGCACGATGAACAATCTCAGCTTCGGGACGCCTCGGTTTCAGTACTACGAGACGATCGCCGGGGGGAGTGGGGCAGGAGAAGGCTTTGCCGGCGCTTGCGGCCTGCAGTGCCATATGACCAACTCCCGCCTCACGGACCCTGAGATCCTTGAACAGCGCTTCCCCGTGCGCCTTGAGCGGTTTGCCCGTCGAAGGGGCAGTGGTGGTCTGGGGCGTTGGCCGGGGGGCGACGGGCTCGAGCGCCAGTTCCGTTGTCTCGAGCCGATGACCGTGGCGTTGCTCTCAGGCAGCCGGCGTGTGGCGCCTTTCGGACTTGCCGGTGGTGGAGACGGCTGCTGCGGCATCAACCAACTGGAGCGGGCCGATGGGTCCTTAGAAGACTTGCCCGGTTGCGTGCAGTTGGACCTGCAGGCCGGAGAGGCTCTGATCATCGCCACCCCTGGGGGTGGCGGTTGGGGAGATCCCGCTGCGCTGAGTTGCCGACACGGCAATTTGAACAAGCTGTGAAGACACGGGATCCGGGGGCGTGGCCGTCAGAAGAATGAAATCAATGCTTCATTTCTCCGTGCTTCTGGGGTTCGTCTTCGTGGGTTCCCATGTGCTTGCCCAGGAGGGGAGAAAGGTCAGCTGGAATTGCTACGGGGAGCTCGGTCCGTCCCAAGAAGGACAGCTTCTGCATCTCAGAGGCGCGACAGGGCCAGGTGCAGACAAGGTTGAGGTGCGTCCTCGCTTCAATCAGAAGGACGTGATCTTGATCTTGACGGCCACTGAGCCGCCTGCAGCAGACGGGACTGGTGTTCGTCGTCTGTACACCGATCCTTCAGGAAACCGTTGGCGTTACAGGTATGCCAATGGGAGGGCAAGTTGGTGGATGATCGAAACGCGTTCGAATCTCCACTGCACGCCTGCTTGAGTCTGTGCCGAGTGGAAAACCATCTTGCTGGCCCAGATTGACTGAACTGCAAGCGCCTGCCTCTGGACCGATCAATATCCGAACACCGCCTCGAAACCGTCGAGCAGACCACAGCAGGTGCTTGCTGCAGGGCGTACCATTTTTGACCATGCAAACGAGATCGGCCCTGCCCTGAACGAAGACTGAACGCCATGACACGCACCACACTCACCGCAGCAACCATGGCCTTGAGTGTTCTCGTTGCCCCTGCCCTTGCGGACGATTCGAGAGTTAAAAGTATTGAGTTCGGCAATGTCTGGTTCACCGATCCCATGCTGTCGTTGAATTACGCACAATCCCAGGATGATCCTGCTGAATTTGCACTCGCAGTAACGACCCCAGATCCAGTCAAATCCAAAAACGGACTTGACCAGTCAACAGCAGTTTTGGTCAACTGCAAGTCAGGAAAGTATTCCGCTTCTTTTGGATATCATCCAGAAAAAAGCTTCGAAGACGACGCTGAGCTAATCGCCATCAAATTCTGCAATATTCACAAAAAATCGTTTTCACATTCCCTCTGGTAACCCTCCTCAACAGCAAAGGAACCAGCGGACTCCCGCCGCCACAGACCAGCTCACGAGTCAACATCACCCCATGATCCGCACCACACTCACCGCCATCGTCTCCACGGCTGCCCTGATGGCCGTCAGCGAGCCCATGGACCCACCCGTGGCCCACGCCGACACCGTGAAGGATGCGTTGTGTGTACTCCAACGATTGCCACCCACCAATCTTCCTGATGGAGCTGTCGCCGCCCTGCTCCCCCCCGAGGAGTTCCGCTGTGACTTCACCCAACTGCGGGGCAACGTCTACATCGACAGCCAGCGCTGGGCCTTCGAGTTCCCCGATGCCGAGCGAGGAAAGACCTACAAGCGCCAGAACACAGTCGATTTCAAACGCTTCAGCCGTGAGGGGCACTACACGCTGACCGTGTTCGAGTCAGGCGAGAAGCCGAACTAGCCTGGCGGGTTCTGACCAGCACCCGACCCATAGGCTGAGCAGCATCAGACCATCAGGTGTAGGCGCCGCCTCACAGCACTGCTTACAGCCTTTTCGCTGATATGGAGGCGCCTCAACAAAGACTCTCCCAAGGCGTATCTACGTGATGGCGAATGGTCAGGCTCGACTGAATTGGCCACTAGAAACCACCACCAGCCACTCCACTTCCCCCTCCAGTTGATCCAGCTCTGACACCACCCTCAGGCACAACTGTTCAACGCAGACCACGCCCAGCGATGGCAAAACATTGATCAAATGGTCAGAGCCGTCGGCGGGTCTGCGCCCTGAGGGCGGGTTTGGCCAGCTGTGAATTGGTTGTTAACGCCGACGGCGGGAAGCATGGGAAGGCGTTCGGAAGAGGGACTCCTAATTGATGGCTGGTGACAAGAGCCAGTAGAAGAAACTGGTCATTGCAACGGAGGCGGCAAGAGTTGCGCTCGTGAACGTCATTGGGATGCCTCCTTTTTGGGTGTCATCTTGAGCGCCATGAGTGAAGAGGCTGCTATTGCTGAAATCACTAGGATTAGTTCCATGTGTGGATGACAGGGGTCGTTTTCGTGTTAATCGGGCCAGGCGCCTCATGAATGCATCGGAAGCTACAAATTGATCACGCTAGGGGTTTGTGCTGATTTGATTGTGGTGTATTCAATACAATTTAGAAAAGGTATTGATTGAGTCTTTTTGAGGCTCGCCCTGTTTGGGATGGTCACTCCATATTCGATTTTTGGTCATGGGCTTAATCCTGGGTCTTGTCTTGGTCGTTGCGGGGCTTTCCTTGCAAGCGTTTGAGGTGGATGATGATGAAGATTTCCTCTAGCGAGCAAAAAGTGTTCGCAACATGCAGGGATCACTCGTGAGCTAATGGGGGAATCGACAGTGCCGCACTCTGCACTAGTCGGCCACCACAGCATTCACAACCAATGCCCAACGCTGATTGCCGCTGAGGAGATGGATGCGTATCCACCTCCTCGAACACCTCTCCGACTTAATTGAAGATCTGGAGGGCGACTAACGGAACAGAAAAGGCATTCCGTAAGTTCAAGCAAGTAGGGAGCACCTCAGGCAGTCACATCTGAACCAGAGGCGTGGTGGCGTGAATGCTGGTTAGGAGAAGCGGGTGAGGGGACCCGCGGTCATCTCCCATGGCGTTGCAGTGGTGCTCGTGCCGGCTAAATCATCGCAGAAAAGAGAATCATTCTCGCTGGGTCTTAATGCCTAATGACTGTTCAGGGATTCACGAGTCGGCACTTGGCCCACGACAATTGAGGAGAAGGCAGTGGTGCCTTTAATGCGTCACGCATCAGAGGGGGATGGCTGAGGGGCTGTCCCTCTTTTTTTTTGATGTCTGATAGGCGAAACGGGAAGGTCGACACGAGGCGATCCGTGATGCTGCAAGCTGCGTCGCGAGCGCCTGGTCCGGGCGGGGTGAGCGATGGGCCACGATTGCCACCCGTCTGGGCTGCTCACCATCAACTGCACGGAGGTGGGCCATGGCCTGACTCTCAGCTGATCCTCTTCAACGCTGGCCGCAGCAGTAAAAACAGGTTGTCTAATGAGGTCAGTCCATACTTGAAACCTTGCGGCCAATACTGACTCAACCTGACCCAACGACCAGGATTGTGTTGATCGTTCTGCTCCTGATGCAGCTCCCTTCACAGGCTCTTCAAGCCACCTGTGTCATCGACTTCGCCGCAGCTGTTGACGAGTCCTTGCCCATGCAGAGAAGGCTTGCTCTTGGCGTGTCCTTCTGCAACGGAGGGAGGGGCCGCTGATGCCCAGAGCAGCACAAGGACCAAGGCAGCTCAGCCGATCCCTTTCAACGCTGATCGCAGCAGCAACAACAGATCACCTGCAGCAATCTCCACCGGTGCATCCGGTGCCGCTCATGGCGATCTTTGCCCTGCCGAGACGTTGGCACGCGCCAAGCGAGTTCTTTTAGTCGTGAGCATCGTGCTCGATTATCCCGAGGCGATCGGCCTCAGGTCATCCAAGGCACGATGGCAACCTCAAGCACGGCCACTCAGCCATGAGTCCCGCCAAACCGTGCAAGTTCACCCCACGCCAGGAAGCGGCCTCGGTCGATACGCCCCCGATCGCCTCAGAGAACTGGCAGACGATCCCAAGCTGGCACGTCTTGGTGGCGACCAACCCCAGCGCCTCTGCTGAGCGGCTCCTGGAGCTCTCACGCAGTGAGGAGAGGCGGTGCGTAAAGCCTGCACCAGCCATTCCTATACACCAGTGGAAGCGATCTGGGGCACGTGTTCGATCGCGCGGAGGACGAGGCCTCCTTCTCCCTTAGATAATGAAGGTATCTGTGGTGGTGATCCAGCGGGTGCGGAGGTGTCAGGCGACCACCAGCTGTCCTGCCCCATTGCCCCTGGCTTCAGCCATGGCCTGTTGGGCGCGATCCAGCAGGCTGTCGGCTGTATCGGCTCCTGGCACGAAGCAGCTCACGCCCACGCATGCACTGCTGAAAAGCTTGGTGTCGGTCTCTGGGTTCAAGAGGTAAACCTGCGAAATAGCATTGCGCAAGCTGTCCGCCAAGCTGAACGCGTCTTGTGGCTGGCAGCCAATGACCAGCACCACAAAGCTGTCCTGGCCGGGACGGTACAAATGATCTGTGGTGCGCAGCCTCCTGAGAACCGCCTTGGCCAGCCCCTGCAGAAGGGCATCGCCGGCGCGGCGGCCATGGCTTTTGTTGAACGCGCCGAAGTTATCCACATCCAGACAGATGCAGGTCAGAGCCTCACCGCTGCGCTTGCAGCGCTCTACTTCCTCCTGTAGTCGCTCTTCCAGAGCTTGGGGGTTGCCGCAGCCCGTGAGGGGATCGCGGCGCAGCAGGTTTTGCAACTCGCGGCGGGAGCTGTGCAGTTTGCCGTTGGCCAGCCGCAGCCGTTCGCTCAGCTGATTGGCCTGCCGGCTGCGGTCGTTGATCTGCTCGGCCAACTGACGCAGTTCGATGACGCCCGAGAGATGCAGAGGTACTAGTTCATTGCGCTTGGCTTCCAGCGGTGCCACCGCCAGAGAGAACTCGCGCTTCACTAGGCGGCCCAGCCACAGGCTCAGCCAGGCTGCAAGCAATACCGTAATGAAAATCACTCCCAGAAGGTAGGAGCTTTGCTGTTGCATGCGGATGACCGTTGGCCCGGCCGGCTGCACGACCTGGACCAAACTGGTGGTCGTCTTGTCGACGGTGGTCGCCTCGTACTGGTGGCTGTAACTCCAGTAGCCATTGACCCATTTTTTTAGTGTCGGTTTCTGGCCACGGGGGATCAGAAGCGCCAGCTCCTTGTTGTTCACATGGGCGCGGCCGCTGTCTTGGAAGTCGGTCTCGAGGCGGTCGAACAGCGCTGGATCCGAGCTCTGTACCAGGCCATCGCTATCGATTCGTCGGAAAGCCAGCTGATCATTGAGACCCTGCAGTAGTTCGGAGCTGTTCGAGCCGGGGGCGCGGGCGATGGCCATACTCAGGGTCTTCAAACCATCGAGCGCGCCGTTCTCCACTGCGAGCCCGATCTGGTCATTGGCGATCAGGCTTAACAGCAGGGTGGGCATGATGACAGCCATCATCACCACCACAGCGATCAACCCTCGCAGCGAAATGCCGGGGCCCTTGCCGCGCTCAATCAGCAACCAGCGGATCATCAGCACGGCGGTCATCGCCAGAACCGTGTTGAAAACTCCGTTGAAGCTCTGCTTCACCGCCACCACGGTCACATTGGCCAGGTCGATCTGCATCACCACGCCGTAGAACAGCAGCACCAACGGCGCGCCGATCAGCAGCCAGTAGACGATCGAGTAGGACACCACCCTTCCGTCGGTGTCGTTGCGGGCCGGTCCGTTCCAACGATGAAGGGCCAGCCACAGCCAGGCCAGTTCGGCGGTGAAGATCAGCACCGCCCATGGATGGCCCCAGAGTCGAATCGTCTGAAGGGCGGCGAGTGTGGCCATTGGCACCGCCCACCAGGTGCGCCAGAGCAACAGCGCAATCAGGGCCGGCAGCGAGCCGAGAAGCACATGGATTCCGTAGAACAGGGGTACCGGCAGGGTGTTCAGCGCCACCCCCAGGCCGCTTAGCAGTGCCAGCCAGCTCAGGCGTTGCTGACGATCACGCAGAACAGCCGTGGCTTGCTCGGGATGGCCCGAGGCCAGCAACTGTTTGGGGTTCGGCGTTTGGTCGTGAGGCAGTGCTTCAGGCATCGCGAATCAGTGAGGGGGAGTCGCGCTCGGTGCACTCAGTGTGCTCTGGCTGTCTGGCTGTCTGGCGCTCTGGCGGTCTATTCCAGTCTGCTGAAAATCAATGCCTTTGCCATGCGGGGATAATGCACGCAGACCCTCTGTTCGGGTTCCGGGCTAAGCAGATGGCGTTCCTCAATGTCGCCATGCCGCTGAGGATCGCCGCCTCTCTCCTGCGCCTGGCTATTGACAGTTGGCTTGCGGGGTGCAAGAAGGCACCAACAAGTCTGATACTGCCAAGCTCCGGCTGGCGAGGTACGAGTTTGTCTATCGGGCGGGCAGCGCGACTTGCTTGCTCCCAATGGTCCAGATGAGCGCAACCTGGCGGCCATGCAGCGGGCGCAGGAGCAGCTCTGCCTGTTGACACCCGGCGATCCACTTCCCAGGGTGGGTGATAAGGCTGTCATCGCCACAACGGACTGAGGCCCAAATGCCACATGCGTCTGAGCCATCCAGCAGCAATCAGGTTGTTTCCATAAGGCTGGTAATCAGTTTTCTGGCTGTCCTGATCGGTGGCGCTTCAGGGCTGTTGTGGTTGCTCAGCCGCCAGAGCCAGGAGCTGGTGGTCGCGATTACCAGTTGGCCGGGCTACGAATACTTCTACTTAGCTGAACAGGAAGATCTGGGACGTCCTTTCGGGCTCGACCTCAAGATTCAGCAGTACACCTCGCTAGAGGATCAGCGGAAGGCCTTTGTCCGGGGAGAGATGCCGGCGATTGCTACAACCGTTCCCGAGGCGATCGCCATCTGCCAAGAGATGCCGGCCCGCTGTCCGCAGCTGGTACTGGTGCTCGATGAATCCAGTGGGGCCGACAGGATCGTTGCGCGCCGCGAGCTGGATGAACCGGTCCAGTTGCAGGGCCGCCGTATCGGACTTGAACGCTCGGTGCTGGGGAAGTTCCTGTTGGTGCGCAGCCAGGGAGACCGACCCACTGCCTTCGACCAGTTCCGACTGACGTACGACGGCCCTAAGGCCTTGGTGGATGGACTGCAACGCGGTGATCTCGACGCAATCGTGAGCTATGCCCCGCACGACACACCTCTGCTCAAAGATCCCCGCTTCCGAGTGGTGTTCAGCAGCCGAGCAATCCCCGGCGAGGTGGTGGATGTACTCGCAGTTGACCCAACCTATGCAAGCCGCCACCGCGAGAGGGTGAAGGCCCTTGTTCAAGTCTGGTGGGCGGCTCGCGCCTTCTCCCGTCGCTGGCCAGAGAAGTCGATCGCCACGATGGCCCAGCGCCAGCAGAGCACTCCAGAAGCCTTCCGACTCATGGAGGTGGACCTGAGCTACCCCGGCCCGGCGGATCAGCCTCGGCTTCTGGCCGCTGAAGGGCCGATCGCCAGATCGATGAAGACGATGGCCGCGTTGATGGAGGCCTCCGGTGCGATCCCTGCCGGAGTGCCACTGCCACAGATCAGCACGGCCTATTTAGAGGCCCGGTGATGAGCTATCTGCGCCAGTGGTTCGGGCGAGAAACACTGCTGCATAGCCGTGTTCAGAAGAATCTGTGGATAGAGGTGGTGTTGGTGGCCACCGCAGCTTCGGCCCTGATGGCATTGGTTTCCGGTGCGGTTGTTCTCTACCAAGGGGTTAACCGCCTCCAGCGGCAGAGCAGTGATCTCCAGCGCCAGCTCAGCGATGGCTTCACCAGCTATCAGCCGCTCTACAACCTGCAACGTCAGCTGCAGCAAGCTTCTTCCTCCAGGGAGGCCCTGGGCGCCATGGTGTTCGACCGACGCGGTGTTGTCCTGGCTGCCTCCAACAACGCCCTGGTGGGCCTGACGCTGGAACAGGTATTGCAGCTTCCGGCCGAGCGCCGACTGAAGGCCCTGTTCCGCGACTGCCCCTCACTGTCCACACAGTTGGCCTGCCTCAGCCGCGAGACGCAAGTGTTCACCGGTCCGCTGCCAGTAATCGGCGGCGATGTGGCCCTGGCGATGCGCTCCTATCCCCTGTCGCTGGAAGATGGCCAGCGCTTTGGTGAGAGGGCGACTTTGATCACCGTCCGCGATTCACAGCCGGCCGCCCGCGAGGCGGTCTCCTACACGCTGATGGTGTTTCTAGCTGGATTGCTGCCACTGCTGATGGGCTGCGTCGGTCTGATGCTGCGCCTGCGCATTCACCTGATCCCCGAGCTGCTACGCCTGGCCCAGGTTGACGCCCTCTCCGGCGTGCTCAATCGCCGCGCCTTTCTGGAAACTGCCACCGATCTTCTGCAGAGGGCCCGCCAGATCAACATGTCAATCACTCTGGCGTTGATCGATATCGATTACTTCAAGAGGATCAACGACAGCTACGGCCACGACGCCGGTGATCATGTGATCCGTCAGGTGTCCGACTTGCTCTCTCGCTTGGTACGCAGTGACGATCTGGTGGGACGCTTGGGCGGTGATGAGTTCGTTCTGCTGTTACAGATGCCGAACAAGACGGCAACCCAAAAGCTGGAGTGCATCCTTGAGCAGTTAGGGAGTACTGACGCAGAAGTGTGCGAAAGCAAGTCGGTCACCATCAGCATTTCTGTGGGAATGGCCAGCAGCAGCGGCCATGCCGCTTACGAGCTCAGCGCGCTCTTGAAAGCTGCCGACGCGGCTCTCTATGTGGCCAAGGACCGTGGCCGCTCCCAGGTGGTGAACCTAGAGATAGAACAGGAGCATTCCAAGGGGGGGCGTCGCAGACCCTTGCGTCAGAGCGATTGGGAAATCCGTGGAGCCTGAGGAGACTCCCTTCCTTTAGTCGGCTACACAATCTCCCTGGCATTGCTGCCCTTAGTAGACCTCTTAGTGAGACACCTTTGTGAAGTCACTTGCTGCGATAGCTCAAGATGTGTTGCTTCTGAGCCGTCAAAAATTGATGCAACTGCCGTGAGGCTTATGCAATCACTTTCGAAGGCGGTGAAAGCAAAGCAGGTGGCATGCGACATAGCGTGTGCCCATCATCGAGTCTGCGCACATGGCAAAGACGCTCTTTTGTGAAGGCCCGTCGTCGATGACGTGGCGGCATCGAATTTTGAAAACCCATGGCAGTACAGGCTGACCAGATTGTGAGAAGAACAAGGCGGGTCATCAATAGCCATCGTCCTCGCTGAATTGACTATCGAATTGATTGCGCTGGATCCGCTACCCCTGCATGGGGACATCATGTGATCTCAAAGTGCCTCTTGATGCAGGCACGTTTCGGTTTGAAAGGGGTGCATTGCTCTCTTTCGTTTCGAGCCAAGCACAGCTGCTGGCTACTGAGATACCTCGGTGAACATCGGACCCACCCGGTCTTGAGCATCGCCTGCCACGCCTCAATGGCGTTGTGCCTGAGCATCCGCCTCACGACAGGTTGCCCACCACCACGTAGCGGCCTGGTCTCCACCTCAACCCACTTGGCATGGGCTGAGGCCAACGCATTCCGGAAGCAGACCACCTTCTGCTCCTGTTCATTCAGCAGCCAACCTTCCCCATTTATCTGAGGGTGTGGTTCAGGGTGCTGGCTCTTGCGTTCGCACCGATCAGAACCCGCCAGGCTCGTTCGGCTTCTCACCTGACTCGAACGTGGTGCGGAGCATGGGTTTCAGTCTTGGTTGACGGTGAGGCCAATCGCCTAGAAATGATCGAGCACGGTGCTCACAGCTGCAAGCACCTGCTTGGCGCGTGCCAGCGTCTCGGCAGGGCCTTGGCCCCGGCTGATGCACCGGTTGAGATTGCTGCGGGTGACCTGTTGCTGCTGCGATCAGCGTTGAAGGGGATTGGTTGATTTCTGCGCAGGAGAGCACCAGCCCCCTTAGGCGAAGAGGCCGGTGCTCTGTGGGACCCCTCTATGCCCTCAAGGCCCCACAGGTGAATCAACTCCCGACTCATGAGGGATCGATACCCCTAAGTGGGGACATTGATCTGTATTGAGGGAGCCGTGTTGAGAGCCTGAGAAAGATCATCAAATTGATGGATTCGGCATGCATCTGATTTAGAAAACTCTGAATCAGATGCGCAAAGTCGCCTCACTAGTAAGTCCTTGTCGACATCTGAAAGAGAACCATCTGGAGACCATTTCAGGCAGGTCCTGCCGATGCAAGTGTCGTCTGTTGTTCCTTTAGAGATCAGGGTCATTTACACCTCCCTTGCCTTGTGTCCAACTTGGGACAGCGATCTCCATTGCAGATACCCCCTAACGAGGACGTTTGCTCCTGCATGAGAGCACCAGCCCCCGGAAGGGAGAGGGCAAGTGCTCCATGGGGCTCTCGTTCTCTCACCAAGAACCCAACAAAAGGACTCAACTCCTGATCCATGAGGGATCGATACCCCTTGGTGGGGACAATGAGAGGGCTGAGGGTCAGGTCCTGGTTGACCGAGATTCTCCAGAGGCGCAAAAAAAAAACGCCCCTGGCTCACAGGGGCGCTTCAATCGCTATTTGTCTGACGTGTTCAGTAGCCAAGACCGTCCAGGCTGTCGGTTCCGAACATGGTGACTTCACGTTCATCGTTGAAGGGGATTGGTTGAGGTCAGGGCATGGCCGTGATTTTTGATCTTTTGTGGTTGTCGGTCATGATCAGATCCTGCAGTGCTGGGCGGCCATGGCCTTAGTTCACAGGTGACAGACCTCGATCAAGACATAGAGAAAGCAGAAGGGTCCGGAAGGACACGCCAAGCCTCTAACTCCATGGCAAATGCCGCATGGCGCTGAATCGCATCATCCATGAACAAAGCGACACGGATCGATGCAGCATCGCTTGAGGCAAAACCATGCATGGCGTCACCAGCCGTCATACACCGAAGAGCCGCCAACCTCCAGTCGCGCCAAGCATCGTCAAGTCTGTAATGACAGATGCCGCGTTCAATCAGAACAGCATGCCAAGCCTGAACAAGATCCTCGTAACGCCCCTGCCTTTGCGCAACAGGCGTACTTCCTCCCACTAAAAAGGCCACATCAAGGGCGGCGAGTCCACGGGCAGCCCACGACCAGTCAAGGATGACCGACTTAGGCGCAGCAGCATCAGTATCGAACAACAGATTATCCGCCCTGAGATCACCGTGAATCAGAGTCCATTGAGATTCAGATAGAGCTTTATTAATCGCATCACTTTGCTCAAGCACACAAGAATAGAGCTTGCAGACTTCCGAACCAAATCTCACCCCATACGTCGCGAAAAAATCCTCAACAATCTCTTGCTTGGGCGCCCCAAACCACAGACCGTGGTGGGGCAACCAATCGTGGTCTACCAAAGCATCATCCATCCAAAATTCTGCATGAATTGCCGCCATATTCTTTACAGCAGACAGCGTTTGTTCGTAGGTCAGACCCACCACTTGATCGCCAGCCTTCAGATCCGAAAGATCCTCCATCAACAACCAAGCGGGGGCCTCTCCACTGCTGGCGTACACGACAGGCTGGTAGCCCTTCAGCCGCGGCGTGCAATGTTGATAAACACCAACCTCACGCTGAAAAGCATTGTTCAAACGACTGAGTTCGTTGAACATTGGATCAGCTGTTTCACTCTTTAGGATGAGTGTTGATGGGCACTCATTCGCAGACTCCGCTTCAAGACTGAGACGCCAAGCTGTTGACTGAAGACCGCGTCCATCGCCAAGACGATCGGCCTGCAAAGCCTTGACCCTGCAGCCAAGCGCATCACCAATCCATTCGGGCTCTGGCGCCCTCACAATCGAAGGATCGAAGATGCTGCCATCAACCATTCACGGGCTCGTCAACTGGGATCAAGTTAGCCTCACCATCCAAGAGAAGCCGCCCGTCAGAACAGGGGTGATACAAGCACAACCAATCAACACAATTCACAGAGGTCCACAGAAGGTAGGCAGCTCAACTTGCGGGCCACTATGGTTCTGAACAGACTACGCATAACTTTCCAACGCCATGAATCCGTGAAAGCAACACGAAACTGCTAGGGATTGTCCGCAAACAATTGGCTGTCATTGCTGATTACAGGACAGGCAGAAGCTGGCATTAGTTACCAGCTTCTATCTGCAGTCGCTGCCAGTAACCGTCTGAACTAGGGCGGCATTCTTGCGCCTGGGTTGGGCGCCCGATGGCATCAAAGTAGTTGGCGCGGACTAACTCCCAGCGAGAAGCCATGTGGAGCTGGTCAGCGGTGCAGATGTATTAACGTCTTGCTATCAGTCAACCTCCAGCCGACAGGCGGCAATGGCAATGGCAATGTTGATTAACTTGCACGCCTTGGACAGCTCACGTTGAGCGGCAATCAGATTGCGTGCATTGGCTGCATTTAGCTCAGTGTTCTGCAAGATGTCTTCCAGGTCTGACAGTGCAGCTTCTGCCGTGGGGAGGATTTTCTGAGAGAGCTGAATCGATAGCTCTCGGTAGTTAGCTGGGTGTCGTTTCATTGTTGGAACCCCGCCGAAGCGGGGCGTGATGGTGTTCAGGCGAGGCAATAACGGCGTGCAGTGGTCTGAGAGATGTGCAGGCGTTCAGCGATGACGCGATAGGTGTGGCCGCGTTTGCGCCAGCGGCGGGCTTTCAGCTGTGGGCTCTCTGTGAGCCAGAGCAGGAAGACGATCGGCAGCAACAGTGCAACTGGCAAGCAGCATCACCAGCCGTCTTTTCAGTATCTGAATCGACAAGCGAACAAGACCTAGTGATCAAACGGCTGCTCTCCCTAATGGCAGTGCTGCTCGCCAGTTGCACTGCTGCTGCTGGACCGTACCCCGAGGTGCAGATCGCTCGTTGCTACGACGGCGATACCTGCACCAGCACCACCGGAGAGAAGATCCGACTGGCCTGCATCGATACGCCAGAGCTCCAGGGGCGCAATGCTGATCCGATTCCAGCGAAAGCTGCACGGGACTATCTGCGTGGCTACCTGAAAGGGAAGACCATCACCATCCGCCGGATCGATACCGATCGCTATGGCCGCACCGTGGCGGAGCTGTTTGCTGATGGCGTGAACGTCCAGCAACAGTTGGTTGCGAGCGGACATGCAGAGATCTACCGCCGTTACGCAAAACCGTGCGAATGGGTCAATCACTGAGTCGCAACAACATCACTGCTGTAGACCCCACCCGCGACTCCACTGCCCCCTCCAGTTGATCCAGCTCTGACACGACCCGCAAGCACAACTGTTCAACGCAGAGCATCAGAAGCGATGGCAGACCATCAACCAGGTTCGGCTACTTGCGCCCAGCAATTGCGTCGGTTATGTCATCGATAATTTGACAAAAATTTGTGGAAGCAAAGGGGGGGAATTCGCAATTCCATGCCGATAAAGCAAAATAAGCCTCAGCCTTCTGTCGCTTATCAAGGTTTGCAGATGCTGGCGATGCCAAGCTGATTGCCAACAAAGCAGCAGCTCCAACGCTAGTGAGCGCTTTAGAACGACGCATGATGTGGCCCTTTAATACCTAGCCTTGTTTAGCTGAGTGTGCTCTTTCTCGGCAACGAGGTGTGTTTGGCTGTAGAAGACCTTCCCCCCTCTGGTTGCCTTTCTCAGTCGTATGCCATCGACTCTGGTGAGTGTGGCCACGCAGGGTTCACCCGTGAGATAATGAGGTCATCGACAGGGCAGCCACAGGCGCCGGTCGATCACCACAGCATTCAATCCAATGACCAACGCCGAACGCGCGGTGGTCCTCTACGAGCTCTACACGAAGCTCGATGAGTTGATCACCGCTGAGGAGATGGAAACCTTCCCATTCCTCGAACATCTTGCCGACCTCATTGAAGATCTGGAGGGGGAACCCCCGCCTTCGTCGTCTTAATCAGCTTGTTGGGAACTCAACCTGATCAACAGGAAAGGTTGAATTTTGGCATTTTTCGACCCATTTAACCTTTCGAATAATATCGTCAGTGCCTCTAATAGGGAGAGGCCAGTCGGCTTTCGCTCTAGCCCAACAAGGTCTTTGACGATCAAATCTCCTCATATTGAGCTGCTCTTGCTGAATGACTGTCCAGCCCAGCCATACGGAAGGGGGGGCGATGACAATGGTCCAGGCAAAAATGACGAAATTCTTGGTGGTCTTATCCATGTAGCCCACTCTGCACCGGTCCTGATGCGAGTGACACCCTCGCCTTCAGCTCGTCGGGCTCATAACCCGAAGGTCGATCAGGCGGCTTTGACAGCAATGGATCGCTCAACGGTCCACAGGGTGCGATTGCGCTGGCGGTGCTTGCCGAAGCGATACCCGAACGCCTCATCACCATCAGCGAAGCCATCGATGCCTTTGACCCCCAAGGCAGTCAGCTCATCAGTGGTGAGCACCAGGGCGTGATCAGCAGCGTCGGCAAGACCCTTCGCTCGCTTCAAGGGATCAGACGATGCGGCCTGCTGTTGCCCCATCACTGACGCCATCACAGACATCAGTGCAGCGGTGTCTGGCGGGACAATCCCGGACTGTTCAGGACCGTTTAAAAGCGTCATCTCAGCCGATCCCCTTCAGCGCTGATCGCAATGTCCCCACCTAGGGGTATCGATTCCTCATTGGTCGGGAGTTGAGTCCTTTTGTGGGGCTTTGACAGACGGAGCCCCATAGAGCACTTGCCCTCATGAGCCCGGGGGCTGGTGCTCTCCTGCGCAGAAATCAGCCGATCCCCTTCAACGCTGATCGCAGAAGCAACAGCAGATCACCCGCAGCAATCTCTACCGGTGCATCCGCCGGGGCTAAGGCCCTGCCGAGACGCTGGCACGCGCCAAACAGGTGCTTGCATCCGTGAGCACTGTGCTCGATCATTCCGAGGCGATTGGCCTCATCAACAACCAAGACTGAAACCCATGCTCCGCACCACACTCACCGCCATCGCATCCACGGCTGCGCTGATCGCTGTCAGCGAACCGATGGATCCACCAGTGGCCCAGGCCGACACCGTGAAGGATGCGCTCTGCGTCCTTTCCCGCCACGACGACTCCATCCCCAGGGAGGAGTTCCGCTGCGACTTCACCCAGACCATGGGCGGCGCTTATGTCGACAGCACGCGCTGGGCATTCATCTTTCCCCACTCCGAGCAGGACAAAACCTTCAGTCGGCAGAACACCGAAGATTTCATTCGCTGGACCCGTGAAGGTCAATACACACTGACCCTGTTCCAAAGCGGAGAGAAGCCAAACGAGCCCGGCGGGTTCTGATCGGTTGGAACGTAAGAGCCAGCTCAGGTTCTGCAAATCACTGATCAAGGCTTCAATCAGACACTAAAAAAGCCCCGCCGAAGGGCAGGGCTTTGCGGGTCTTGATAAGGCAGCGCCTTACACAATTAGGAAGCCATTGACAACATCGTAGGTGTTGCCGAATTCGAGAGCAACTGCGCCCATTTCATTCACATCGTCATTTTGATCAATGGTGCCGCTAATGCCGCTAATCAGTTCAAAGTTACGGATAATCATACGGCCCCCCGAACCGTCGACGAGGTAGGGAGACCCTCCGTTTTGGCCATCGACATAGCTATAAGTACCATTACCGAGCACAATTTTGTCTTTAGTGCCTGCAACTTCTCCGTCTCTTACAAACCCGTCACCGTCGAATCTAATCCCGGAGCTAAAACCATCTCCAATCAAGGTGTCGTTGTCTGCGCCAAGATAAATACGCCCGAACCCTTCGAAACCGCCAGTAAGTGCATCGACCGTATCATTGCCTGCGCCCGTAATAATAGTATTTCTAGAAAAAGTGAAGGAAATCCCGGCGTCGTCACTGGTGCTAACACCAGTAATTGAATCGTCGCCGCTACCGGTTCTGATAAATCCTCGGGTAAGGCTGATCCCAGTCGCCCCCTCTCCGTAAATTGAATTATTTCCGTCGCCCAATTGTATGTTTGAACGATCTAAATATACCCCGACAGCTCCACCCGTTCCGTTAACCGAATCATTGCCATCTTCGGCTAGAAGGAGAAGGCCCGAACTTTCCAGATTAATTCCATGACTTCCACCTGTTCCATTGATTGAGTTATTTCCATTGCCCATGTCTATTAGTGATAATTTTGCTGATACCCCATAGACTCCCCCTTCTCCATTAATCGTATCGTTGCCATTGCCAGTAGTAAGCGCGGACTCAATTAGGTATACACCATTGAGTTCACCAACACCAACAAATGTATCGCTTCTGTCGCCTGTAATCAGTCTAGATCTAACTAATAGGATGCCATCATCTTCAAGCAGAACGTTTCCTTCGGAATCTTCTTCGCCATTGCCGACAATGGTTACTTTTTTGTTTAGCGACCCAGCCTGCCCTCCCCCAGTGACTGGATCAGTACTAGTTGTGTCCAATACTTGACCATCCAGCACCCAAGAGCTTGCTTTCAATGATGCACGGCTTTGAGGGGAAAGCTCTTGGAATGCTTTCAGAAGATCAAAATGATCGGACATTAAAAAACAGTAACTAGCTTCAAACTTCGTCGGCAGGCGCTTGGTTTGTCTTAAGTCCTCATGAGAATCGGGTGAGCGTATTTCTTGCGTTTCTATCTGACTCATTTCCAGATCGGTTACAAGACATGCGAGAGAGAGCAGTGTTCTGATCGATGGAACGCAAAAGCCAGCACCCTGAGCCGCACCCTCAGAAAAACGGGGAAGGCTGGCTGCTGAACGCACAGGAGCAGAAGGTGGTCTGCTTCCGGAATGCGTTGGCCTCAGCTCATGCCAAGTGGGTTGAGGTCGAAACCAGGCCGCTGCATGGTGGTGGGCGGCCCGTCGTGAGGCGGATGCTCAGGCATAACGCCATCGAGACATGGCAGACGATGCTCAAGACCGGGTGGGTCCGGTGTTCACCGAGGCATCTCAAGTAGCCAGCAGCTACTTCTAAAAGCCGGACATGATCCTCAGCCTTGTGGCGATGAATTTCTTGGTCTGTTCCCTGGTGTCTTCGCTGCACCTGGCGGCTCGCATTGTGATTCCGTAGCCGAGCTTCGTAGGGACATTCAGCTCGATTCCGTTGCGGCCAAGGAATAAGCGAGTGGCGATAAAAGACATCCGCTTGTTGCCTTCTGCGAAGCCGTGGTTTTTGTTCATCGCCAGCATTAGATGGGCGGCCAAGACGAAGCGATCGTCTTCCTCGGCGTAAAACCAAAGCTGCTGCGGTGCGGCCAAAGCCTGCTCCAGCTTGTGGGTGTCGATACCGGGAATCCCTCCGTAAAGCTTCAACATCCGGGCGTGAGCCGGTTCAAGCCACTCCCGCTTCAACCAACTCGGCTCAACCGGCCGAGGCATCAGCTATCGGAAAGGAGCCGCATCAGCTCGTCGTTTTCCTCGAAAGTCCTCTCCAAGGCCCTGAGCATTCCGGCGTCACCGCAGACGTCAGAGTTGGCCTGGGGCAGATCAACGACAGAGCGTCGCTTCACATCAACGCGCCGGACGAACTGCATCGACCGACCTTCAGGGCCGGGGTTGATACGGATTTTCCGCTTCTCCTTCTCCATGCCGTCGATTCTGGACTTGCCGGCTTCAGACCGCAAGCAGTTGGGCCAAGGCCAGGGCGTCGGCCACATCGAGGCAGACCTGGCCGTCCATCGGGTGGGCCTGGCTGAGGGCAGTGTGGAGGCGGCCGATCAGGGCCAGCCTGGGGTTGTCCTCCACAGCACTGGTGGCCTGATTCACACCCACCGCCGCCACCTACACCCTGGGCAGACCGGCGCTGGCTGCAGTACAGGCCAGACGGCTGGAAATTCTTTGGAACCCTATTGCGTCTTGAAACTCAGAGATGGCGCATTTCTCTTATTGATCCACCTTGTTCCGGCTGACCCGGCCAGGGATCTCCTCTATATCCGACTGGCCCGAGAGCTGATCCGGTTGATCGCCGACCTGAAGAAGCTGAGTGGGTGAACTGGCTCATCCCTCATCCTGGGCCCGGGATGCCGTTGGCGATCCGCCGCCGGCGCCTGGCCTGATCACCATCCACCCGGCGGTGGCCACCACCCACCGTGTTGATCCGGGGCCACGGCCTCGCAGCCACCCTCCACCAGCTGCCGCCCTCGGGCCTGGGCCTCCTCCAGCGTGGCCTTCCCCTCCGGTGTGGCCAGATGCTTCCCCCACCATTCCGGCCCTCGCCCTCGCCGGCTGGCCAGTGCGTCCCGTCCCGATCACCCTGGCTTCTCTTCTGCCTCGGCTTCCGCTTCGCCGGCATCGCCCAGGGACGCACCTGCCCCCATGCTGCGCCCAATTCTGCGCCCCGGTGGTGCTTTTCAGATCAAGGCCGCGGCCGCCAGCCCAGTGCTGTCAGTCGATCTCTAGCCCCTCGGCCATCTCAAGATTGGCGCTGACGCCGCTCACGTCGTCGAGTTCGTCGAGCGCGTCGAGCAGCTTCAGGCATTGCCGCGTTGTTTCGACGTCATTGATCGTCACGTTGGTGAGCGGATGCCAGCAGTGCTCCCAGCTCTGCACGTCCCAACCCTTCACCCGAAGGCCGTTCTGCAGGCGTTCTAGGGCGTCAAATGGCCCATGCACCACGGCTGATCCCGCTTCGCTGAGGTCATAGCCGTCGGCATCGAGATCGAGAAGGGTTTCCAGCAGTTGGTCTTCGCTCAGTGCTCCCTTGGTCGCATCGGGAGTCGCAGCAGGGCGGATGCGCACTTCACTGCGGTGCTCAAACAGATAACTGACGCAACCGATCTCGCCGAGATTGCCTCCGTTCTTGCTGAATGCCAGCCGAACGTCGGCGGCGGTGCGATTGCGATTGTCGGTGAGGGCCTCAATCAGCACCGCGACTCCCCCCGCTGCGTAGCCCTCATACCGGATTCTTTCCAGCTGAAGGGCACCGTCGCTCCCCTGACCTGACCCTTTGGCGATGGCGCGATCAATGTTGGCGGCTGGAAGACCAGCGGCTTTGGCTTTGGCGATGGCGGTTCGCAGTTGAAAGTTGCCGGCTGGATCACCGCCACTGCGGGCTGCCACCGTGATCTCGCGGCCGATGCGGGTGAACACTGCACCGCGTTTGGCATCCACCAAGGCCTTGGTGCGTTTGATCTGGGCCCATTTGCTGTGGCCGGCCATCGAATCGCAACTACAGCTTTGCAGGAGAAGGGTAGTGGCTGGTCTGCAACCGCCTCAGCCACCGCTCAGCCATGGGCATTGAAGACCACCTTGGGTCGCAGGAGCTCGTCAGTTTCCATAATCCCGATCCCCAGCATCGGCCCGCTGGTCTGCAGCACCATCACCGTGTCTCCTTGGTTGGCAAGGCCCTCAGCCAGCTGCAGGCGTCGGCCACAGCGCCAGTCCTCGCGCTCCGCTTCAGTGGCCAGGTGATGGGTGAGGTGAGACAACGCCTGCTCCGGGGGCAGGACCTCCGGCAACGCCTTCTGGTTGGCCTCTTGGTGGTCGGGCCAGTCCGGCAAGGGCACGGCTTGATCGATGGGGAAGCCAAGGGCCTGAATCCGCCGCAAACCGGCCAGACAGCCACCGCAACCAAGCCGTGCCCCCAGGTCACGGGCCAACGAGCGGATATAAGTGCCTGCCGAGCAGTGAACCTCCAGCTCGAGGCGCCCCGTTTCTGGGTTCCAGTCGAGTAGCTGAAGACGGTGGATGGTCACCGGCCTGGGCGGTAAATCCATGCTTTCGCCGCGTCGCACCCGTTCATGGGCCCGCATGCCGTCGACATGCACGGCCGAGACCTGAGGGGGTTGTTGAGCGATCGCTCCGCGAAAGGCGGCAAGCGCTTCGTCGAGCTGATTCGTCGTCAGTTTGGGCCACGACCTTGTGGTGAGGGGCTCCCCGTCGAGGTCGTCGGTGCTGGTGGTCTGTCCCAGTTGGATGCTGCCGCGATAGGTCTTTTCACCAGGTAAGTAAGGCAGCAGGCGTGTGGCTGGGCCCAAGGCGATGGGAAGCACCCCGGTGACTGCCGGATCGAGGGTGCCACCGTGGCCGACACGTTTTAGGCCAAAACATCGCCTCAGGCGACTGACGCAGTTGTGGGAGGTGAGACCGGCGGGTTTATCAATCACCACGAAGCCGAAGGGACCCTCCACCGACGCATCCATCACGCTTCGACGACTGTGCCAGTTCAAGCTGCCCGGTAGGTTGGCCGACGACTCCAAGCACTCCATGCAAGAGCTTCGATCCACCAGCGTGGATGTGAATGCCTTCCTCCGGGATGGTTTGCGGGTGAAAGAGCACCTCAGCACCTACCTCGACCTTGCGTTGCAGGAGGTGGAACAGCGGCTGCACCGTGGTACCGAAGCGTTGGCAGCGCTTCACCCTGGCGCGTTTCAGGCCGATGACGCCACCGGGTTTTATGAAGAGACGGTGGGCACTGGTCACTTGCTGGAACTGGCGGCGTGGCATCTGAGCAGTGCCGACTACATCGCCGACACCTTGCGCCTGCAGCAGCAGTTCGCTTCAGGTCAGGTGCTCGACTTTGGTGGGGGCATCGGCACCCATGCCTTGTCGGCAGCGGCCTTGCAGAGCGTCGAGCACGTGTGGTTTGTCGACCTCAACCCTCACAATCGAGCCTTTGTTGCGCAGCGGGCAGCTGCGCTGGGTCTTGCTGGCAAGCTCTCGGTGCACCGGGATCTCGAAGGCTGCGCCGATCAACGGTTCGACACCGTGGTGTGCCTGGATGTGCTGGAGCATTTGCCGGATCCATCTGCTCAGCTCGAGCGTTTTCATGCCGCCATGGCCCCCGGCGCCACAGCCTTACTCAATTGGTATTTCTTTAAAGGTCACCACGGCGAATATCCCTTCCACTTCGATGACCCTGTCCTCGTTGAAACGTTCTTTCGAACATTGCAGAGGTGTTTTCTGGAGGTCTTTCACCCCTTCCTGATCACCACTCGCGCCTACCGGCCGGCCTGAGGGCAAGACAAAGCCCCCGCTCATCTCGTGAGCAGGGGCTTTGTTGGAGAAGCGACGAAAATGCCTTCAGCCGGCGGTGGCGACGCTGATGCGCTTGCGGTTGCGAAGGCCACGCTTGATGGTCTCGAACGTGACGACCCCGTCGATGAGGGCGAACAGGGTGTCGTCTTTGCCCTGGCCGACGTTCTGGCCTGGCAGCACGGCGGTGCCACGCTGACGAATCAGGATAGAGCCGGCAGTGACGGTCTCGCCGCCATAGGCCTTCACGCCGAGGCGCTTGGAATTGGAATCGCGACCGTTGCGTGTGGAGCCTGTGCCTTTTTTATGTGCCATGAGAAAGCGGGGAAAGTGAAGGTCTGTGCTGTGGAGAGGGTCAGCTGATGGACTTGCCGCCAACTTTGATGGACTGAACCATCACACGAGTCAGTTCCTGACGATGACCGTTCTTGCGGCGGGTTTTCTTCTTGGGGCGCATTTTGTACACGATCACCTTGGGGCCGCGGCGGTGATCCATCACCTTCAGCTCAACGGTGGCATTGTTGACGTAGGGCTGGCCGAGGGTGGTGCCTGAACCGTCCTTGACGAGAAGAACGTTGTCGAGCGTTACGGTCTCATCGACGCCGGCCTGCAGACGGTCGAGGTCGTAATAGCGGTTGGGCTGGAGCCAGAACTGCTGGCCCGACGCCTCGACAATTGCGTAGCTATCGGTGCTGGGATCTGCCATGGAAATGGGGCGACGCGACCAGGCTCGAGGCAATCGAATGGTCGGACCGTATCGATCCCCAGCCGATCGCTTCGATTCGGCCTGAACCGCAATCGAAAGACAAACAAAGATCCTCGCCTTTCGGTTTCCCTTTCGTCAAGATCAAGTCAGAGGCATTTCCCGCCCAGTCGATGAGTGGACCGGCCCTTGACATCGCTTTGTTGCTGAAGACGCCGAATCTCGTCGATGCCTGTTGCTCCTGGTTGCCGAGGAACCGCTACACGACTGTTGATCTTGGGTTGACGGCTGGGTTGCATGACCTGTTGACGGTGTTGGAGGAGCAGCGGGAGGCCGTGGATGCGGTGGTGATCGAGCAGTCGTTGCTTGGTCCTGATCTCAAGCAGTCGCTGATGGAGAAGGGGCTTCTGTTCCCTGCCGTCGTGGTGGGCGAGGTGATGGGCCGCGTTGATTACCACCCTGAGGAGGTGCATCTGCCTGTCGATCAGCTGGAACAGCTGGGCTACAACGTCGATGCTGCGATTTCCCGCTTTCTTCGTCATGGCCAGAAGGAAGAGAGCCAAGGGGAGGGGCAAGCCCTGGATGTGGAGGGCGGAAAGGCTGTCGAGGGAAGTCCCTGGCGCATGGCCAGTCGCTTGCAGGAGCGTCTCGGCTATCTCGGTGTCTTTTACAAGCGGGATCCTTCCCGCTTTCTCAGCAACCTGCCTTCAGAAGAGCAGCAGGAGTTGCTCAAGTCGCTGCAGCGCACCTATCGCGATCTTCTGCTGAGTTACTTCCGGGATCCGGCTGCGGCCAACCAGGCATTGGAGAGCTTCGTGAACACGGCATTTTTTGGTGATTTGCCGATCACGCGTGCTGTTGAAATTCACATGAACCTGATTGACGATTTTTGGAAGAAGCTCAGACTTGAAGGGCACAAGAACGACTTTCTACAGGACTATCGCTTGGCGTTGCTTGATGTGATGGCCCATCTCTGTGAGATGTACCGCCGCTCGATACCGACCGAGGCACAGCTCGACCCTGCCCCAAGTGCCACCGCCACTGTCACCGATTTGGAGGTGTCCTCATGAGCCCACGCAAGACTTACATCCTCAAGCTTTATGTGGCGGGAAACACACCCAACTCCATGCGAGCACTCAAGACCCTGCGCAACATTCTTGAAACGGAGTTTCAGGGTGTTTACGCGCTGAAGGTGATTGATGTATTGAAGAATCCTCAGCTGGCAGAGGAAGACAAGATTCTTGCCACTCCAACGTTGTCGAAGATTTTGCCTCCCCCTGTGCGACGAATCATTGGCGACCTTTCGGATCGGGAGAGGGTCTTGATTGGCCTTGATCTGCTTTATGACGAACTTGCTGATGGTTCCCTCAGTTCGTCGTTGATGGATACGTTGGAAGATGCTGACCAGGCGGCCACAGAACCTTAAGCAGAGCGCGTGTCTTGCGTTCGTTTGCTCCTTCTGTATCTAGCGTTGTAGTAATCCCCTCCAGCTATGAAGTTCTCAGGTTCGACTGGCTCACCTCAGATGCAGGTCCAGAAGCTCCCAACGGGGATTGAGGGCTTCGATGATGTCTGTCAAGGGGGCTTGCCGATTGGTCGAAGTACCCTGATTAGTGGGACGTCGGGTACGGGGAAAACAGTTTTTTCTTTGCATTTCCTTCATAACGGAATTTCTCACTTTGATGAGCCCGGGATCTTTGTCACGTTTGAAGAGTCACCGCTCGATATTCTGCGCAATGCCGCCAGCTTTGGCTGGAATCTTCAGGAGATGGTCGAGCAGGATAAGCTGTTTATCCTTGATGCATCGCCTGATCCTGATGGTCAGGACGTGGCAGGAAGTTTTGATCTTTCCGGTCTGATTGAGCGGATCCATTACGCGATACGTAAGTACAAGGCAAAGCGGGTGGCGATCGATTCGATTACAGCTGTTTTTCAGCAATACGATGCTGTGTTCGTTGTGCGGCGCGAGATCTTTCGCTTGATTGCGCGATTGAAGGAGATTGGTGTTACCACGGTGATGACGACTGAGCGCATTGATGAATATGGTCCGATCGCTCGTTATGGTGTTGAAGAATTTGTGTCAGATAATGTAGTGATTCTACGCAACGTGCTTGAGGGCGAGCGCCGCCGCCGCACGGTGGAAATTCTCAAATTGCGTGGAACCACTCACATGAAGGGCGAGTTCCCCTTCACGATGGGTGCCCATGGGATCAGTATCTTCCCCTTGGGAGCCATGCGGCTCACACAGCGTTCGTCAAACGTTCGTATCAGCTCCGGGGTGCCACGACTCGATGAGATGTGTGGCGGCGGGTTCTTCAAGGATTCGATCATCCTTGCCACGGGTGCAACTGGTACTGGCAAGACCTTGCTGGTGTCGAAATTCATTGAAGATGCGTGCCGTAACAAAGAGCGAGCTATCCTTTTTGCCTATGAAGAATCCCGCGCTCAGTTGCTGAGAAATGCCACTAGTTCGGGGATTGATTTCGAACAGATGGAGCAAGATGGTTTGCTCAAGATCATCTGTGCCTATCCAGAGTCGACAGGTCTTGAAGATCACCTTCAGATCATCAAAACGGAGATCAGTCAGTTCAAGCCTTCCAGGATGGCGATCGACTCACTGTCTGCTCTGGCCCGTGGCGTCAGCCATAACGCCTTCCGCCAGTTTGTGATTGGCGTTACTGGTTACGCCAAACAGGAAGAGATTGCAGGCTTCTTTACTAATACGTCTGAAGAGTTCATGGGTAGTCATTCCATTACTGACTCTCATATCTCTACAATCACTGATACTATTCTGCTGCTGCAATATGTGGAAATTCACGGTGAAATGGCCCGTGCTCTGAACGTGTTCAAGATGCGTGGCTCCTGGCATGACAAGGGCATTCGTGAATTCGTGATCACAGGTAATGGTCCGGAGATCAAAGACTCCTTCTCCAACTTTGAGCGAATCATCAGTGGTGTCCCCCATCGCGTCACCACTGATGAGCGCAGTGAGCTTGCACGCATTGTGCGCGGGGTCAAACCCGACGACTAACGGCAGACATGGCCTTTCTTGTGAGTGACCAGAATCAGGCGATGAGGTTGCTCTCCAGCTCGATCTGTTGCTGACGGTTCTGACGTTCTGACTGCAATTCCAGTTCGTCTTGGTCGGCCGCGGCCAGGGGCAGATCGAACCAGAAGGTCGTCCCCACGTCAGGCTCGCTCACCATGCGGATCCTTGATCCATGCTTTTCAACGATGCCGCGCACGATCGAAAGGCCCAAGCCGGTACCGACTTCCGTGTGCACGGTGTTCTCCACGCGATAAAAACGCTCGAAAATACGTTGCTGATCGGCATCGCCGATCCCGCAGCCGGTGTCTGCGACTTCCACCCGTAAACGTGGTAATGGAGACACCAATTCGCAGAAGGGCGCTTCGCCTTCATCAGCATGAGTTTTTACCGGACTGTCCATGCTGCAGACGTCTGGCCAGGTGTAAGCCTTCAAGCGCAGGCTGCCCCCTGGACGACTGAATTTGAGCGCGTTGCCCACCAGATTGTCGAGCACCTGCAAAAGTAGATCCCAGTTGCCGAGCACATCGGGTAATTCTGTTTCTGCATCGAGCACAAGGCTCACATTTTTATCGCTCGCATTGAGTTGATAACTGCGTAATGTCTGCTCCATGGCAGGGCGCAGTTCGATCGCGCTGAACTGCACCTTGCGCTCCGCTTCCAGTCGAGACAGGTCGAGCACATCGTTGACCAACCTGGTAAGGCGGTCGGTTTCGTCGTTGGCAACACCAAGAAACTCCTGCTTCTCCTTATCGGTGAGCTGATCCCCCATGTCGTACAGGGTTTCCACGTAGCTCTTGATGTTGAACAGCGGTGTACGCAACTCGTGCGACACGTTGCTGATGAATCGACTCTGGGCAGCGTTCAGCTCGACTTCACGGGTGAGGTCCTGGATGGTGACTGCAATGCCTTTGAGGCTTTCGCCACTGGCATCCCTCACGGCTTGCAGAACCACGCGGAGGGTGCGGGGCGGCTCACCAATGCTCCGGCGCAGTTCGTTGCTATCGCTGAGGTTGTTGAGCACTGCATCCAGCGGATTATGCAATTCCACCGCCAAGAGCTCGGGGAGTTCGCCGAGGAACTCCTGGCCTTCAAGTCGGCGACCCTCCCATCGAAACAGCCGGCGCGCTGTGGGGTTGGCCAGCACGATTTGGCCTTGTTCATCGAGCAGAACAGCGCCGTCGGCCATGGTGGCGATCAGCGAGGCCTGCTTCACCTGAGCTGCGGTGAGCTCTTCAATATTGGCGGCGTCGTAGGCCTGGAGCTGGGAGGCCATGGCGTTGAAGCCGTCGAGCAGTTCGCCCAGTTCACCGCCGACCGGAAGGCCGATGCGGGTCTGGAAGTCGCCAGTGGCAATTCTCCTCACTCCTCGGAGGAGTTCCTTGACCGGTCTGGTGATGGTGAGAGCGTTGAACACGGCTCCAAGGATCACCAGCACCCAGATGGAGATGAACACAGCAACGGTGACCTCACGGGTGAGAGCGGCGCTGGCCAGCCCTGTTTCGCTGGGGTTCACGCCCAGGGCGAGGACTCCGAGGTAACGACCATTGCGCACCAGGGGAACGAAAACATCCGTCACCTTTCCCTGGGGTGTGAGGTGTTGCCGCACCAGGGGGTTCTGCGGCCGAGTCCGCAGTTCATCGGGCAGCTCCAGGCGACGGCTCAGGCGTAAGTCTTCGCTGCCTCCAGTGGCCGCTCCGCTGATGGGAATGCCGAGATAAACGACTCCTTCGGGATCAGCGAAGAAGATGTAGCGAAGGCTGGTGCTGGAGCGCCAGAATTTTTCGGCGACATTGGCCAGCTCCCTGTCTTGTCCCTGGTCGACCAGTTCGGTCACGTTGCCGGCCAGGAGCAAACCGAGGTCGCGGGCATAGCGCGTGTCGTTCATCACCGCGTCGCGCTGAATGCCGTTCAGAGCGAAAAAAGTGATGCCCGTCATCATCAGGCTCACCACGAGGGTGGCGATGGCCAGCAGCTTGGTCTGGAGGCTGAATTCCGCCCACCACAGCCCGAACCGTTTCCACCAGCTGATGGAAACGGATTCAGTGTCTGTCTCAACTGGGGTGCTGGTGACCATCGCGCCTGGCAGTGAGATGGTGAGCCTAGGCCCGTCGAACCTGGTGACCGATGTCGCGCCGGTAGTGCATGCCGTCGAAGTGAACCTCGGACAGAGCGTCGTAGGCAGCGGCGAAGGCCTGATCAAAATCGCTGCCTTGGGCGGTCATCGTCAGCACGCGCCCCCCTGACGTCATCAGCTGGTTCTGCTCATCCCGGCGGGTACCGGCATGGAAGAGCTGCTGATGGCTGCTCTCAGGAAGGTTCACGCTGATCCGATCGCCTTTGCGCGGCGCTTCGGGGTAGCCGGCCGCCGCGGCCACCACGCAGACACTGCAATCGGGCCGGATGCTGAGGGTGGGAGCCAGGTCAAGCCGTCCGAGGGCACAGGCTTGCAGCACCTGCGCCAATTCGGCTCCCATCAGGGGCATGAGGGTTTGGCACTCCGGATCCCCAAAGCGGCAATTGAATTCGATCACCTGAGGTCCACTGTCGGTGAGCATCAGACCGGCATAGATCACCCCGCGATAGTTGATGCCTCGGGCTCTCAGCGCCGACACCGTTGGTTCCAGCACCAGGCGGCGCACGGTCGCCAGCCCTTCAGCATCAAGAAGAGGGGCTGGTGCATAGGCCCCCATGCCGCCGGTGTTCGGTCCCTGATCGCCATCGAGCAGACGTTTGTGATCCTGGGCCGGCGGAAGCACTACCATCCGTTCGCCATCACAAAGAGCGAAGACCGATACCTCCGGGCCCTGCAGGCATTCCTCCAGCACCACCTTGTCGCCGGCACTGCCAAAGCGCCCCCCAAAAGCCTCTTCAATGGCTGCTGCTGTGGTCTCCACGCTGGTGGCGACAGTGACGCCTTTGCCGGCAGCCAGCCCATCGGCTTTCACCACCAGTGCTCGTTGCAACTGCTTCAGCAGATTCAACCCTTCTTCGGCGGAGCTGATGGACCAGTGGCCAGCGGTGGGGATGGCCGCTTCGTCCATCAGCTGCTTGGCCCAGGCTTTGCTCGCTTCAAGCTGCGCACCATCGGCTCCGGGACCAAACACCGCCAGTCCCGCGGCCCTCAGCTCATCAGCCAGACCTTTGGCCAACGGAGCCTCTGGCCCGATCACCACAAGGTCAATACCTTCGTTGCGGCAGTGATTCAGCAGTCCTTCATGGTCGGTCTCTGCCAGGGGCAGGCGGCAATACCCACCCTCGCTGGATGAATCGGGGACCCCGCCGTTCCCAGGACTGACCCAGACGGCTTCAATCCCGGGGCAGCGACTCAAGGCCCAGCCGAGGGCATGCTCACGCCCACCACTGCCAACGATGAGGAGTTTTTTCAGGGGGGGCAGGGTCTGAAGACCGGACGCAGAGTTGGCCATGACAGCGGAACGGGCGGGGCAGGGCCCTTAGGTTTGAGCGGATCTCCTGGCGGACTTGCCGGGAGGATCTGTGTCCATCTTTGTTGAACGGCTGCCCCATGGGGATTTCCTCGCTCTCCATTTCTCTGCTGCTCGCCGCCGTGCCCGTCCCTTTGGCTGGAGAGCGCACTGTTGCCGCAGCCCCGATGGACGCTGAGGTGTTCCAACAGGTGCTGTTGGAGGGTGAGGTGGTGCAACTGGGCGAGGCCTGCCGCGATGCGGCGCGATTCGGCCTCAATGACCGGCTGAAGCAGCTGCGCGACAGGTTGATGGTGGTGGCGCCATCGCCCCAGCCCTTTGCTGTGGTGATGGGCAATACGCGGGCTTTGCTGGCCTGCAAAGCGCCTGGCAGTGCTCGCAGGGTGCTCAGTCGCTATACCCCTGGTGCGGGGCCTAGACGTCAGCAGTGGCTGTTGCTGTCGTGGCGGACTGCTGCCGCTGCCCGTGACCATGAAGCGGCCATCCTGGCGTTGCGCCGCTTGGCGGCTGGCGACCTTGCGCGGCTTGACGCGGTGCAGTTGACGCTGGGTGACGATGCCAGTGGCATGCCGGTAAGCCGTTCGGCTCTTGATCAACTGGCCGAGCATGAAGTGGCTCTGAACCGCCTTGACCGAGCCGCTGCTGTCGCACTCTCCGGTCGCGCCTCGGGCGTGCAAGGGGCACGTCGCCTGGCCCAGGCGGCGCGTTGGTTGGAGGCTCTGGGACAGAACGATGCCAGCAACCTGTTGGAAACAGCTCTTGATCAGGCGGCCTTGGCCCAGGCCTGGTCGCTGGCGGAGGAGCTGCTCACCATCCAGCTGCGCATGGAACGCAAGGCTGGAGGTGACGGGGCCAGACCCCGCCAACGACTTGAACGTCTGGCCAGTCGTGTGGATGATCGCTACACCCTCTGGCAGCTGTTGCAGGACGACCCCGAGTCACCCGAAACAGAAGCCCGTCGTCGTGTGCTTGAGCAGCAGCTGCGCTCCCCGCGACCGGCAGCGGCAAGCACCCTGGGAGAATCGGAACAGGAGGAGCCCGTCGGCTCCGATTCGCCTGCAACTCCATGACCATGTCTCCCGGCCCCCTTCTCTATGAGGGAAAGGCCAAGCGTGTGTATGCAACCGATCAAGACGACCGGGTGCTGGTGGAATACAAGAACGACGCCACCGCGTTCAATGCTCTGAAAAAAGAGCAGATTCCTGACAAGGGTCGCTTGAATTGTCAAATCTCGGCCAGGCTGTTCGAAGTGCTCGATCAGGCCGGGATCCCCACCCATTACCTCGGCCTGGTGGATGAGACCTGGATGGCCGTGGAGAGCGTGAAGGTGATTCCGCTGGAAGTGGTGTTGCGCAATGTCGCCACGGGCTCTCTGTGCAAGCAGGCTCCGATTGAGAAGGGAACCTGCCTCGACCCTGCCCTGCTTGACCTCTATTACAAGGATGATGCCTTGGGGGATCCGCTGCTCACGGAAGCGCGTTTGGAGTTACTGCAGTTGGTGACTGCGGATCAGCGTCAGGCGATTGAGGCGCTTGCCCGGAGCGTCAATGCCGTGCTGGTGCCGTTTTTTTATGCATTGGATCTGCAGCTGGTGGATTTCAAGTTGGAGCTGGGTTTCAATCAAAAGGGTGCGTTGGTGGTGGCTGATGAGATCAGTCCTGACACCTGCAGGCTCTGGGATCAGAGGGTCAGCGACCCGAACGACCGCATTCTTGATAAAGATCGCTTCCGTCAGGATCTCGGTGGTGTGATCGAGGCCTACGGGGAGGTCTGCAAACGGGTCCAAGGGGCCTGCCCGAACCCCCGCAACTACAGGTAAGGTCTCGGGAACTTCGAGGCCTCAGGGCCGGTTGCCCCCTCCATGGTCAATCTCTCCTCAAGCCTGAGCAACAACGTCTTTTACAAGGGGGCATTGGGTCTTGCTTTGTCATTGCCCCTGCTGACGGCACTGCCGGCACGGGCTCAGACGGAAGCGATCACCGAAACAGACACCGAGTCGTTGACGGTTGACGTGCTTGAGCAACCCACGGGCGATGGCGAAGTGGCTGACGAGGTTGAGGTCGAGGCGACCGAGGTCGACAGTGTTGAGGTTGACGTTGAATCCACTCCTGCGGCTCAGCCGATTCCGGTGGAGCAGCCCCTGGTTGAGCAGGTGCCCGAGCAGCCTCGTGTGTTGATCAGCGAGGTGGTGATCGAGGGTCTCCTCAGTCATCCGGAGAAAGAGCGTCTTGAGTTGGCTGCCTATGACGCCATGGCCGTACGACCGGGCAGCCGTGTCACCCGTGATGAACTCAAGGGTGACCTGGATGCGATTTATGCGACGGGATGGTTCTCCGATGTGCGCATCGAGCCGATCAATGGCCCACTGGGCGTCCAGCTTGTGGTGCAAGTCGTCCCTAATCCTGTTCTCACCAAAGTTGAGTTAGCACCAGAGGACTCCATTCTTCCTGATACGGTCATTGCTGACACGTTCAGCTCTGATTACGGCCGCACCCTCAACCTCAATGAGTTGCAGCTGCGGATGAAGCAGTTGCAAACCTGGTACAGCAAGGAGGGATATTCTCTGGCCCGGGTGTCCGGTCCCAGCCGTGTTGGCCCCGATGGTGTTGTGGTCCTCAAGGTGGTGATCGGCACCGTTTCCGATGTTGAGGTGAAGTTCCTCAATAAAGACGGTGAGTCCACCAATGACAAAGGTGAGCTGATCAAGGGTAAAACCAAGCCCTGGGTGGTGACGCGAGAAATTTCGATTCAGCCTGGAGAGCCCTTCAATCGAACTCAGCTTGAGGAGGATCTCAAGCGTTTGTATTCCACCTCTCTCTTCAGTGATGTGAAGGTGACCCTGAAGCCGGTGGCCGGCGAGCCTGGTCAGGTGATCATTGTGCTTGGCATTGTCGAGCAGTCGACGGGTTCCCTCTCCGGTGGTCTCGGCTACAGCCAGAGCCAAGGTGTGTTTGGCCAAGTGCAATTGGCCGATAGCAATATGTTCGGTCGTGCCTGGAATTTTGCTCTCAATCTCACCTACGGCCAATATGGTGCGCTCGCGAACTTCACATTCACCGACCCGTGGATCAAAGGTGACAGCCACCGTACCTCGTTCCGTACATCACTCTTCCTGAGTCGTGAAGTTCCTCAGGTTTTTCAGTCTCAGAACAATGGCAACATCCTGACGTTGAGGGACTATGCCGACAACGGTGGCCAATACGCCTATTCGATTGACAATCCCCCAAGCCGTTTCAACGAAGATCGGTTTAAGAATGTCGATCAGGCTGATAAAGACTTCCCTGATACCAGTTGGTTTGAATACGAGGGCGATTCTGTTGCCCTTCAGCGTGTGGGAGGCACGATCATTTTTGCCCGTCCGCTCAATGGTGGTGACCCCTACAAGGTTGCTCCCTGGAGCGCACTGGTTGGCTTGAATATTCAGAGTGTGCGTCCTATTAATTTTGCTGGGGACACGAGGCAATATGCATTGCCGAACAGAAATATTGACGACGATCGCATTGAAAATGACGACATTATCTGCATTGCCTTTAATTGCGCGACTGAGAATAATCTTGTTGGCCTTCGCATGGCGGCTACATACAGTAATATTAATGATCCAAGGAATCCGACCTCGGGTAATTTCTTTAGTTTTGGTACTGAGCAATTTGTTAGTGTGGGCGAAAATTCTCCCACGTTCAACAAAGTTCGAGCCAGTTATACCCATTTCATTCCGGTGAATTGGTTGAAGCTTGCGAAGGGATGTCGTCCGAAGGAAGGAGAGAAAGCCAATTGCCCGCAAACGCTGGCGTTCCAGTTCAAGGCCGGCACCGTTCTGGGGCAATTGCCCCCCTATGAAGCGTTCTGTATGGGAGGTTCGAATTCCGTGCGTGGTTGGGCTGACTGCGATCTGGCCGTCGGACGAAGCTTCGGTGAGGCAACGATTGAATATCGCTTCCCGATTATCAGCATTTTCTCGGGCGAACTGTTTGCAGACGCGGGTACTGACTTCGGCAGTCAGTCGAATGTTCCAGGCAAGCCTGGACAATTGCTTGAAAAGCCCGGCTCCGGTTTCTCTGTGGGCGCTGGTGTGATCGTCACGACCCCTGTGGGTCCCCTGCGTTTGGAGATGGCCAGTCAGGATTTCACCGGAGACTGGCGTTTCAACCTTGGTGTTGGCTGGAAGTTCTGATGGTCACCTGGCCGACTGATTACAACGGGGCCTGGACCCTGGCGGGTCCCGTCAGCCGTGCTGGTGTCGGTTTGCACAGCGGCGATTCGGTGTCGGTGACGTTGCTTCCCAGTGAGAAGCCGGGATTTTTTGTGTCGTGGCATGACACTCCGCAACGCGCACCGGTGCGGTTGGCTCCCTCCCAGGTGCGCGATAGCCAGCTCTGCACCACGCTTGACCTGGGTGACAGGCATCTGTCGACTGTCGAGCATCTTCTGGCAGCCCTCGCCGGCACCGGAATCACCCATGCCGAACTGCGTATGCGTGGCGGCGAGGTTCCCTTGCTCGATGGGTCGGCCCTTGATTGGGTCGATGCGATTGCTGAAGCCGGTCTGGCTCCTGCCGCAACAGCTCCCCCGCCGCGGCCGAACCTCCAGCATGCCGTCATGAAGCATCGCGGTGCAAGCGTGATCACCGCTGTTCCTGCCGAAGCGTTCAGTGTGGTGGGGGTGATTGATTTCCCTCAGTCAGCCATCGGGCGTCAGCAGGTTGCTCTCACGGTCACTCCAGAGGTGTTCGTGCGTGAGATCGCTCCCGCGCGCACCTTCGGATTCCGCGACCAGGTGGAGCAACTCCGATCCGCCGGGTTGATTCAGGGTGGAGCCTTGGACAATGCTTTGGTCTGTGATGGCGATCACTGGCTCAATCCTCCGCTGAGGTTCGATGATGAACCAGTGCGCCATAAGCTCTTGGACCTGATCGGGGATCTGGCTCTTGTCGGCTTCCCTTGTGCGCAGGTGCTGGTTTATCGGGGTTCCCATGGCCTGCACACTGATCTCGCCGCTTCCCTTGCGGCCACCACTCTCCCCTCCAGCTGAAGTTCCCTTGTCTCAGGTCTCTCCTGCTCCCAACGAACCGCTGCTCAACAGTGAACAGATCATGGGGCTCCTTCCCCATCGTTACCCGTTTGCTCTTGTTGACCGGGTCCTCGAGCATGAGCCTGGGGTGCGAGCGGTGGCCATCAAGAACATCACCTTGAATGAACCACAATTCCAGGGACATTTCCCTGAGCGCCCTCTCATGCCGGGTGTGCTGATCGTCGAGGCGATGGCGCAGGTAGGAGGACTGATCGTGAAGCAGATGCCTGACCTCCCGAACGGACTCTTCGTGTTTGCTGGCATCGATGGTGTGCGCTTTCGCCGCCCCGTGGTGCCAGGGGATCAGCTGCGGATCAGTTGTGAGCTCGTCAGCCTCAAGCGTCGGCGCTTCGGGAAGGTGAAAGCCGAAGCCACCGTGGATGGCCAGTTGGTGTGTTCCGGCGACCTGATGTTCTCGATGATGGACTGAGGGCCATGACCGAGAACGCAGCTCCAGCGATCACCAACGACCAAGGCGCCCAGATCCACCCTCTCGCCTGTGTGGATCCCAAAGCTGAATTGGCTGACGGTGTGGTGATCAGCCCCGGCGCCGTGGTGGGCCCTGACGTGCGCATCGGCGCCGGTACCTGGATTGGCCCCCACGTGGTGCTGGATGGACGGCTCACGATTGGCCGTCACAATCGCGTCTTCCCCGGTGCTTGCCTCGGGCAAGAACCTCAAGACCTCAAGTACAAAGGTGCTCCCACTGAAGTGGTTATCGGTGATCACAACACCATTCGCGAATGCGTGACCATCAACCGCGGTACAGAGGAGGGAGAGATCACTCGCATCGGCGATCGGAATCTGTTGATGGCCTATTGCCACCTGGGTCATTTCTGCCAGCTCGGCAATGACATCGTGATGTCCAACGCGATTCAAGTGGCTGGTCATGTGGTGATCGAAGACCGTGCGGTGATCGGAGGCTGTCTGGGTATTCATCAGTTCGTTCATATCGGCTGTATGGCGATGGTCGGCGGCATGACCAGGGTCGATCGCGATGTCCCTCCTTACTGCCTGGTGGAAGGCCACCCCGGCCGTGTGCGCGGTCTCAATCGGGTTGGATTGCGTCGCAGCGGTATGGCGGACCGCCATGAGGGCCGCGAACTGAAGCAGCTCCAGGAGATCTGGTCCTTGCTCTATCGCTCAGACCACGTGATGGCGGATGCCCTGCATCTGGCCCGTCAGCAGACCTTGCTGCCGTGTGCGGATCACCTCTGCCAGTTTCTGGAGGGTTCCATCAGCAAGGGACGCAGAGGCCCCATGCCTGCTGGCGGCCGCTGATGGTGCGTGTCCTGATCAGCACCGGAGAGGTGTCTGGCGATCTGCAGGGTGGGCTTCTGGTGGAAGCGCTGTACCGTCAAGCGGCTCTCCGGGGCCTATCGCTTGAGGTGATGGCCCTGGGGGGGCAGCGCATGCAGGCAGCGGGGGCTGAATTATTGGCCGATACGGCCCCCATGGGGGCCATTGGTCTATGGGAGGCTCTGCCACTCGTGCTGCCAACGCTGAAACTGCAGGCCCAGGTGAACAGGGTTCTGAATCAGCGCCCCCCCGATGCGGTGGTGCTGATCGATTACATGGGCGCCAATGTGCGTTTGGGCAAGCGTCTACGCAGAGATTTGCCTCAGGTGCCGATCACTTATTACATCGCTCCGCAGGAATGGGCCTGGCGAATGAATGATGGGGGCACCAGCAGTCTGCTGGCGTTCACCGATCGCATTCTGGCGATCTTTCCTGACGAGGCCTCCTTCTACGCCGCCCATGGGGCTGCAGTCACCTGGGTGGGGCATCCTCTGCTGGATCTGGCCTCCCGTCGCCCTGACCGCCATGGGGCCTGCCGCCAGCTGGGGCTTGATCCTGATGGTCGTCTGCTGCTGCTGTTGCCAGCATCACGGCCCCAGGAGTTGCGCTATCTGATGCCTGTGCTCGCCAAGGTGGCTGCTGCACTGCAAGCGAGAGATCCTTCCCTGTCGGTCATCGTGCCAGCCGGACTCCAGCGCTTTGAGCAGCCCCTGGCGGATGCGCTGGTGGAGGCTGGTGTGCGCGGCAGGGTGATCGCGGCGGATGAGGCTGATGCACTTAAACCGGCCTTGTTCGCTGCAGCGGATCTGGCGTTGGGCAAATCGGGCACCGTCAATCTCGAATTGGCGCTCCAGGGGGTTCCGCAGGTGGTGGGTTATCGGGTCAGTCGCCTGACCGCTTGGGTGGCGAAGAATCTGTTGCGCTTTCGGGTGGATCACATTTCGCCTGTGAATCTGCTGCTGAAAGAGCGGTTGGTCCCCGAACTGCTGCAGGATGACTTCACCATGGAAGGCTTCCTGAAGCAGGCAGTGCCGTTGCTGGAGAACAGTCAGGAGCGTGATCAGATGCTGGAGGGCTACAGGCGCCTCCGCGAGACCCTGGGGACTCCTGGCGTCACCGACCGTGCCGCTGTGGCCATTCTCGATTCAATCTCTCCATGATGTTGATGCTCATACGCGCCTTGCGTGGCCTGATCACGGTTCTGTTGCTGGTCGGTTTGTTCGGACCGGTTCCCGCAGCTCGGGCCGGTGCCACGCAGGAAGCGGTCCTGGCAGGAGGTTGCTTCTGGTGCCTTGAGCACGATCTTGAGACCTTGAAAGGGGTGTTGTCGGCGGAAAGCGGCTACAGCGGAGGACATGTCGACCGCCCGACGTATCGACAGGTGAGTGGTGAGACAACCGGGCATCAAGAGGCGGTACGAGTCCGCTTTGATTCAGGGGTGATCAGTTATGCCACGTTGTTGCGCAGCTACTGGCGCAACGTCGATCCTCTGGATGGCGGTGGCCAGTTCTGTGATCGAGGTGATTCCTATCGCCCCGTGATTTTCACCGCTGATGCGTCTCAGCAGCAGACGGCCAAGGCCAGTGCAACGGCAGCGGCCCGGGAGCTCGGCGTGTCGCTTGAACGCATCAGGGTGGAGATCCGCGAAGCGGCTCGATTCTGGCCCGCTGAGGGTTACCACCAGAATTACGCAGACCGCAACCCGATTCAGTACAACTACTACCGCTGGGCCTGTGGTCGAGATAAGCGCTTGGATGCTGTCTGGAGCTCAGCGGCCCGGAGCGGCGATTCTTGGAAGTGAGAGCTCTTGGATCTGGAGTTCGACCAGGGATTGCAAATATGAGGAAAATCTGAAGAGGTTCTTGTTCTTTTTCTTGCCGATTTCTCAGTGAAGGTACGGGTTTTCCCTACTTCGCTGCATCGCAGGTGTTGGTTACCATTTCGTGGTGATTCGTGGGAGAGATGTATGTATCTGCTGACCATCAAAGACGGGCTGGTGACGCGTCATGTTGGTCCCTACCCTTCGCCGAAGCAGGCATCTGATGATCTCGAGCGTGTCTTGACTTCCTGCTCGGATCGGGCGCGCTGGCAGATTCATGCACTCGAATGTCCGGGCGATGTTCCTTTCGGTCAGGTCGCGGGTGATGAAGAACGTTCAATGGCTGCGATTGCATCCTGAGCCAGGCTTAGGTCAGCCCTCACTTGCGCTGTTGCGGATTTGAACGGGTCGGAAAGCCCCGAAGCAGTCCACTTTCAATCATCAGGCCGACGCCTGCATTGATCAACACGAGGCTGAGCACGCCGTACCACCACCAGGGGCCGATGTCGCTCCCGGCGAGTTGAAGGGTCCGACGGCTGACGGCTTCCCCAAACATGCAAAAGCCAGCTGGGAGAAGAAGGATGCCCAGCTGGGCTTTCACAAACCAGCGCAAGGGGCTGGATGCCATAAGGGCTTGCTCCGTTGTGGGTGGAATTTAGGCGTTGGTGGTGGTGGAGTTGTCGACGACCCAGTTCACCAGCGTGCGGACGCCGTAACCGGTGGCGCCAGCGGGATCCAATCCTCTTCCCTTGTCGCTCCAGACGGTGCCGGCAATATCCAGGTGTGCCCAGGGGATGTCGGCATCAACGAACTCCTTGAGGAACAGCGCTGCGGTGATGGAACCACCGGGGCGTGGCCCGGTGTTTTTCAGGTCAGCCAGAAGTGATTTCAATCCATCCATGTAGCTGCTCTGAAGGGGCATGCGCCAGAGCCCTTCGCCTGCCTGATCGGCTGCCATGCCCAGAGCGTCGGCCAGTGCATCATCGGGGCTCCACAGACCGGCGATCTCTTCTCCCAGGGCAATCACACAGGCGCCTGTGAGCGTGGCCAGGTCAACGATCGCATCCGGCTTCAGCTTGCAGGCATACACCAGAGCATCGGCGAGGGTGAGGCGGCCTTCCGCATCGGTGTTGTTGATTTCGATGGTGGTGCCATTGGAGGCCGTGACGATGTCGCCTGGATGCACAGCCGATCCGTTCACCATGTTTTCGCAGGAGGCCACGATCATGTGCACTTCCACCCCTGCTGGTTGCAGCTCGGCAATGCTGCGCATGGCCCCCAACACAGCGGCACTGCCACCCATGTCGTATTTCATCATGTGGATCTGGGCCGCACCCACCTTGAGGTTGTAACCACCCGAATCGAAGGTCAGGCCTTTCCCTACCAGCACCAGACGACGCTGGATCGGGCCGGACCCCTTGTAGGTGAGGTGGATGAACTTGGGGTCGAGGTCTGATCCCTGACTCACGGCAAGGAATGCGCCCATTCCCTGGTCTTCGCAGTCGCTGCGTTCCAGCACCTTGAGATCCAGTCCATGGTCTTGGGCCAGGCCTGCGGCGACATCGGCCATGGCTGTTGGCGTGAGGCTGTTGGGGGGAGCGGCCACCAGTTCTCTGGCTAACTCCACACCAGCACACACAGGGGCGACGTCTTTGAGGGCGGCCTCTGCATCGGCGGACAGGGGACCCAGCAGGTCAACGCGGCTTGGCGCAGCCATTGGCTCTTCCTTGCTGCGGAAGCGTTGGTCTTTGAACGAGGCCAGCCGCACGGCTTCCGCGACGGCAATGGCGGCTGTGGTGCCAAGCGTTCCCCAGGGCATGAACAAACCCAAGCTGTTGTCATCACTTGAGCTGGCTCCAGGCGAGAGCGCTGATTTGGCGGCTTGTGCCGCTGCCCTGCGCAGCGATGACAGATCAAGGGTTTCACCCTTGCCAAGACCAACCATCACCAGGGTTGAGAGCTCTGACGTGAGAACTGGAAGGCTGGCTAGATCTCCTGCTTTGCCTGTGAAGCCCCGTTGCTCCAGCCAGGGGGTGATGGACAGGCCGAAGCGGTCTTCCAGTTCGCTTATCACGGGATTGATCTCGCCCTCGCACAGCCCCACGGCCATCACGCGTCCCGTCCAGGTCTGCAGGGAGGCTGGTGAATGGGAAAACTGCATTTCAGCGGGGAGATCTGACGGCATTGATGCTAAGGATCCAGCCGACGGGGAGCTGCTGTTGATGCCTCGGTCGCGTGACGTCCAGGGTGCTCAGGGGCACTCTCGTCGTGGTGCGTCGCGCGCTGTGATGCTTGGCGTGGGCGTTGTTCAGTCAGCGTTGAACGGAGTGGCCCATCCTTCCCTGGTTTCCTTGTTGAAGGGAGGCCGCCAGGTTTGGATCAGGTGCTGCTCCAGTTGGCGTCGAGCCCTCGTGGCTTGGGGGACATCACCCCAGAAGCGGATGCTGGGCTGGCTGTTAAGCCCGGCGCTGCTGAGGGCTTCGCCGTAGGCCGCCAGGTAGGTCTTGCAGTCGTGGTCACCTTTCCAGCGGCGGTCTGCCGCCAGGGTTTCGCCCACATACAGCAAAATCGGGTTTGGTAGGTGATCGGGCCTGTCCATCACCAGGTAGATCGCGGCCCCTTGATGGGGGCTTTGGGGCCAGCGCCAGAAGCTGAGGGGAAGGGGCTGTAAACGCAGTGGCTGCAGGTCGCTGAAGAGGGGTGTGGTTGGGGCGAACAGTTGGGCTTGGGCAGCCTTGGCTGGCTTCCCAGCAAACAGAGGCTCTTGATACTGATGAATCCGGCTCTGCCAAGTGCGCAGCAGGTCAGGGCTCAGGCTGAGCTGTTCATCCAGCTGTGATGGGTGGTGCTCATCGCTGGGTTCGAACCGAGCGAACAGATTCCCCTGACGCGCTGATGCAGCCATCTCAGGGGTGCGGCGGCAGGCTGGGACTTGGGCGCCGCTCACCAAAGCGCACTTTGCCGAACAGCTGCTCGACGGCTTCGGGGGGAAGGCAGAGGCGTTCCTGCAGATCCGCAAGGTTGTCGAAGGCCCTGCGGTTGCGTTCCTGGAGCAGTCGAGACAGCCTCGGCTCCGGCCAGAGAAGCGTTTGTTCGAGTTCCAGGCGGGATGCTGCATTCAGCTCCAGAGGGCTGGGCTCCGGCAGTGGTGAAGCGTCGCCATGCCAGTGGAACACCAGGTGGGGCCTCCATTGCTCCGCCTGAAGGGAGGGAAGTTCGAGCAGCTGGAACAGGTCGTCGGCCTGGCTGAACTGCACGCCTGCGCGCTGCAGACGCAACAGCACATCCACCATGGCTTCACTGCATCCGGGAAGTTGCATCCATTGCTCTGCCGTGGCGCGGTTGACGTCGAGACTCCATCGCGGGGCGGCAGGAGGAGGAGCGGAAGGCCGAGGCGATGGAGCCTGAATCTTGACGTCGTTCGGCAGCTCACCGACGGCCTGGAGCACTTTCCTGGCCAGTGGATCCAACCAGTGACCGGGGGCCATCAGGATCGATGTAAATGAGCTGACCTTAACGACTGCAGTAGCGGATGGCTTTGCCCTGAGGCTTGCGCTGCCTCAGCGGCTCCAGGGGGGTGCGCTGCTCGGCAGCTCCACAAGCCCCTGCTCAAAGGCTGCGACGACGGCTTGGGTCCTGTCATTCACGTTCAACTTGCGCAACAAGCTGCTCACGTGGCTTTTCACCGTGTCGGTGGACACCGTGAGGGCATCGGCGATGTCGTGATTGGTCATGCCTTTGCAAAGGCCTCGCAGCACATCCTCTTCGCGAAGGCTGAGGGGGGCGAGAGGACCGGTTTCAACGGTGCCGGGACGTCTGAGGCGACCGTGGCTGAGCACGCCGCTCGCCACGTGATCGAGGTAGGTGCCATCGGTCTCGATGGCGTTCAGCGCGGCGAGCACCGTACCGCTGCCTGTGAGTTCAGCGGCACAGATGCCATCACACCCACTTGCAACGGCATCAAGGATGGTGCGCACTAGGGGCCTGCGCACCACTAGCAGAGTCTTGAGATCAGGGAGGTGCTGTCGCGCCTGACGCAGCAGGCCGGTCGCGCTGCCTTGTTCGAGCCGATCCGTGCAGATCAGAAGACCTGGTCGCCCCTGGTGGATGTGATGGAGCAGTTCTTGTTCTGTGGTGGCAGCGCCCACCAGTGGTCCCAGTCCCTCCAGCCAGGAAACAAGAGACGCCAGCAAGACTCTGTCGCCGGTCCCAATCAAGGTGCGGCTGCGGCGCAACAGGCTGTGCCCTTGGCGGCGACGTTCTTGCAGCAGGGGGATTTGGCTGGTGATGTCCACGGAGCCCAGGGCAATGGAGGGACCCTCTTCATCCTGGCTTTGTTTGAAGGGCGTGGATCCGCACTGTTAGGGATCGGTTGAATTGGCCAAAATTGGAGGGATCCGAATGCGCAGCTGATGGCGTTCTTTGAATCCGAAATTGTTCAGGAGGAAGCCAAGCGGCTGTTCACCGATTACCAGCAGCTCATGCAGCTTGGTAGTGACTACGGCAAGTTCGATCGCGAGGGCAAGAAGAAGTTCATTGACACGATGGAAGAGCTCATGGGGCGTTACCGCGTCTTCATGAAACGCTTTGAGCTGTCGGAGGATTTCCAGGCGAAGCTCACCGTGGAGCAACTCCGCACCCAACTGGGCCAGTTCGGCATCACCCCTGAACAGATGTTTGAACAGATGAATCAAACGCTTGAACGCATGAAGAGTCAGTTGGAGCAGTCGCCTTCCTGAGCAGCTCTCGCTGGCAGGTGGTCGCGCAGGCCCCCGTACGATCCCTTCTTCCCTTGATCGATTGGCTGCCATGACGCCATCTCCCCATTCCCTGCCGAGTTGGCTGGCACGGGGGATGGCCGATCTCTTTCCAGCAGGCGATTCGACTGATGTGGATCAAGCCCTGGAGGCTCGACTGATTGCAGCGGCCAAGCAAGAACGGCCACTGAGGATCAAGCTCGGCATTGATCCGACCGGCAGCGACATCCATCTCGGCCACAGCATCCTGTTCCGCAAGTTGCGGGCCTTCCAGGATGCGGGTCACACAGCGGTGTTGATCATCGGCGACTTCACTGCCCGGATCGGGGATCCCACTGGAAAAAGCGCCACCAGGGTTCAGCTCACCAAAGAGCAGGTGGAAGCCAACGCCACCACGTATCTCCAGCAGCTGGGACAGGGCAAGCCCAAAGAGAAGTCACTGCTGGATTTTGAGACACCGGGCCGACTGGAGGTGCGCCGCAACAGCGAGTGGCTGGAGGGACTGAGCCTTCCCGAGGTGATCGGACTGCTCGGTACGGCCACCGTCGGCCAGATGCTGGCGAAAGATGACTTCTCAAAGCGCTATGGCAGCGGGACGCCGATTGCGCTGCACGAATTCCTCTATCCGTTGCTGCAGGGGTACGACTCCGTGGCGGTGGACGCCGATGTGGAACTGGGCGGCACCGATCAGAAATTCAACGTGGCCATGGGCCGTGATCTGCAGCGCCATTTCGGCCAGCGCACCCAGTTCGGCATGCTGTTGCCCATCCTCGTCGGTCTCGACGGGGTGCAGAAGATGAGCAAGAGCCTCGGCAACGTGGTGGGTCTCGAGGAGGATCCGCTTTCGATGTACTCCAAGCTCGAGAAGGTTGGCGATGCGGCCATCGACGACTACCTGACGTTGCTGACCGATCTGGATCTGGCCTCGTTGCCGGAGAACCCACGCGAGAAGCAGAAGGCGATGGCTCTGGCGGTCACCGCCAGCCGCCACGGTCTTGAGGCGGCCGAGAAAGCCCAGAGCGATGCCGCCACCCTGGTGGCCGGCAGTGGTGATGCCGGCGCCGATGTGCCCGAGGCCTCCCTGGCTGAGGTCAATTTCCCTGCCAAAGCCTTTTATCTGTTCAGTGCCGTGGGGATCTGCGCCAGCAGCAGTGAGGCCCGCCGCCAGATCAAGGGCGGTGCTGCGCGCTTGGAGGGGGAGAAAATCACCGATCCGAACCAGGAGTTCGCTTCAGCGGCGGAGCTGGAGGGCAAGGTGCTGCAGCTGGGCAAGAAGACCTTCCGGCGGCTCACCGCCTGATCAGTCAGCGTTCCCCCTTTTGGGGGATCCGCCGAGAGAGAACTGGCGCGATGGTGTGTTCCATCCGAGCCACGAAGAATGCCAGCGTCAGCTCTTGAAACTGAATGCAGATCTGATCAGCAGATCGCTGCTGATTTTTTGTCGTATTTGCAAGCGGAATCGTCAGACCGTGTCACTTACGAGCTGGAACCGATGCGCCTGACAGGAGGTATCGATGCCCGGTTGTATCGCTACAAGCTGATTGACCAGGAGCCAAGAGTGCTTCGCATTCTGCGACCTGAGCGCAAGGTGGAGGAGCTGATGTATCACCAGCTTGTGCATCAGACTCTGAACCAGCAGGGACTGAAGGCTCCTGTGATTCATCGTGTCTGTGGAGACCAATCGTTCTTGGGCGGTGTGTTTGCCGTGATGGATCTGATGCCAGGCCGGCCTTTGGTTGAGCAGAAGCCAGAGGTCTTTGCGTCGGTCTTGGGTGAGTCAATGGCCCGCATGCATGGGCTTGATGTAAGGCCCGTTGTTGAAGACTTAAGGCGTGCTGGTGTTCCGGATGAGCGGTTTTTAAGCCCTGATGTTCATCAAAAGGGGTTGGAAGTTGCTGAGCAGACGATCTCATGGGCTGCTGATCTGGTGGGTTGGCTTCGTGATCATTTGCCCTTGAATGGTGAAAATCTTGCTGTGATTCATGGTGACTATCATGGAGGCAATATTATGTTTGACAATGGCTCCATTTCAGGGGTGCTGGATTGGGGATTTTTTATTGCTGATCCTGCAATGGATCTGGCGCACACTATGAATGATTGTCTGGTTTTTAGTCGCCAGATTGATCCGGCAATTTCGATTCATGGTTTGGAGCAGATCATGGATGGGGCTCTACAGGCTTATCAAGTCATCAGGCCCCTGAATCATGAGCACATCAAGGCCTGTCGTGTTGCTCACCTCTTGAGCTTCTTGGCTCTCGGTGTCGCTGGTGTTGGCCCCGAATTCGTGCGAAAGCCTGAATCGCAGCGCGACTATCTGACCTTCATCGAGCAAGCAGCCGGTCTCAGGCTGTCGCCCCCAGCCTGAACCTCAGTTGAGATAAATCTATCGTCGCGACAGGATGGGATCTGGATCACCCGTTTGCCTTGGCTCCGTCGCTCTCCGCTGACCCCGCTGATCGGATCATCGTGGCCCTTGATGGCATGGCGCCAGAGCAGGCGCTGCGCTTTGCCCTCCAGGTGGAGGGGCTGCGCTGGGTGAAGGTGGGCCTGGAGTTGTTCGTCCAGGCAGGCCCGGAGGTAGTGGCGCAACTGCGCGATCAGGGCCTGCGGGTGTTCCTCGATCTCAAATTTCACGACATCCCGGCCACGATGGCCGGTGCCTGTCGTCGAGCGGCTGCGCTGGGGGCCGAACTGATCACGGTGCATGCCTGTGCCGGCCATGCAGCGCTGAAGGCGGCGCAAGCTGCTGCGATGGTGGGTGCGCTGCAGACAGGCCAACCGGTTCCCACCCTGCTGGCGGTGACGGTGCTGACCAGTTGGGACGAGCAGCGGCTGCAGCATGAACTCGCCCTCAGTCAGGGCATTGCCGAGCGGGTGCCGGCATTGGCCCAGCTCGCCGCTGCGGCCGGGATCGGCGGTTGTGTGTGCTCTCCCCTGGAGGCCGCGGCACTGCGGGGTCAGCATCCCGAGCCGTTTGCGTTAGTCACGCCAGGGATCCGCCCGAAGGGCGCCGCCATCGGCGATCAGGCCAGGGTGATGGGACCGGCGGAAGCCATCAAGGCAGGTGCAAGCAAGCTGGTGATCGGTCGTCCGATCACCAAAGCTCCGGATCCAAGCGCCGTGTTTGCAGCCTGTTGCGCTGAGCTTTAATCGACTGGCTGTCTCCTTGCATGCGTAGAAAGATGGTGCGCATCTAATCCAGAAGTGACTGGTCAGAGTCCCGTGGCTCGACGCTCAGTCCTGTTGGCCCAAGCGTGGCTCGGTCCCGTTCATGATCCGCTGAAGGTTGCTGCGATGGCGCCAGATCACCAAAGCCATCGCCACCACGGCGACCACGAGCTTGGCGCTGCCTTCACTGCCAGCAGCCATCAACAGAGGCAGGCTGATGGCTGCCACGACACTGGAGAGCGACACGATTCGAAAAAGCGTGATCGTGGTCAGAAACACCCCGAAGCAAGCCAGCCCCACAGGCCAAGCCAGCCCCAGGAACAACCCGAACCCTGTGGCGACCGCTTTGCCGCCCCTGAATCGCAGCCAGATGGGCCAGATGTGACCGGCCAGCGCCGCAAGACCTGCTGCCACCTGGATCCAGTCGCTCCAGGGCTCCCCTTGGCTGAAGGAGGCGGCCAGCAGCACCGCGGCTGCGCCTTTGGCCACATCGATGACAAACACCACCAGCGCTGCACCCTTGCCCACCTGGCGCAGCACGTTGGTGGCGCCGGTGGAGCCTGAACCAAGCTCCCGAAGGTCGATACCCTTGCACCAGCGCCCTGCCAGGTAGCCACTGGGAATGGAGCCGAGCAGATAGCCCAGCAGAAGTGAAATCAGGCTCATCAGAGCAGGTCATCGTCAATCAGCAGTTCATCCGGCTGGGCCGCAAAGGCAAGCCAGAGGGGGAACTGAAGCACAGGAATGTCCACGCTGCGTTCGGCTGCATCGATCAGGATCAGCGGCACCTCACCGCGTTCCTCCAAACGGTCGGCCCGCTCCACCAGGGCATCTGCTCGATCAAACAGCACGATGCCGCTGTTGGGGCCGAAATCCTCACGGCCGAGGCCCAGGCAATCCTGGAGTCCCCGGCGCCATTCCCCGAGCCGTTCCGGCTCCCCCGCCAGCACAAGCGTCTGGAACTGGTCGCCGTAGAGCTCCCCAATCACGGCGATCAGGCCGGCTGCCAGCAGCACATTGCGGGGGCGACTGCCACGGCTGGCCTGGGCCCCACGGCCTCCCTGATTGAAAAACCAGTCTTCCAGAAGGGTGATGTCTTGTCCATCCAGACTTCGGCGCAGTTTCCAAGGTCCGGCATAGAAGTCAGGCTGCCCCTGGAAGCCCTCCAGGCAGGAGCGGATCAACGCCTCATCGGGCCTGAAGGTGTCGGCCAAGGCCGGCGGCGGGGGTGCGTCATCACTGGATGCGTCGCCTGTGGCGGCCTGTTGATCAAGGGGTGAGGGCTTCACCATGACCGGTTGCATCACCAGTTCAAGGTTTTCCACCGATTGGGCCAGATCTTGCAGTGCACCGCCGAGGTACTCCTGGAATCCTTTCACCCGCCGTGCGATGGCATCGGATTGCCCCGCGAACGACTGCTTCAGCTCCTGTTCGAGTTGCTGTTTGCGCTGACTGAGTTCCTTGATTTCGGATTCGAGTGCCTGGCGACGCTCCAGCAGTTCTGCTGTGGCGAGGGCCTGCCAGTTGGCGCCGTCTGTGGTTGCTCTCGTGGCACTCTCCGTGGTGCTTTTGTCTGCGGAGGGAACTGCCTCAGGCTCCGGATTGGTGCCGGGGGTGGAGGTGTCACCGGTCTCGCCGATGCCGTTGCTCTGGAGTTCGTCAGCCATGGAACGGTTCAGGAGGGTCGCTGTTGGTGCTGGCGTCATGTTCCAGATTGCCAACCCGAGCGCGTAATTGCTCACGCAGCTCTGTGGCGTTGAACAGCACTGGGATCAGATGGGGGCTTTTGCGCTCGCGGAAATAGAGCACTGTTGGAAAGCCATTCCAGAACAAACGCCAGCTGATCCAGTAGTCGTAGGGAAAACGCCGGAGTTCCTGATCTCCGCGCCACACGATCAGTGCTTCGGCTTCGAACTCAAGGCGCAGGCTGTAGCTCTGGATCAACAGGGCCAGGGCGATCAGGCTGTTGATCAGCGTGGTCCATGGATGCAGGGGCAAGGGCAACAGGGCAGGGCCCAGCAACAGGATCAACAGGGGCAGACGTGGGCTGGGGCTGATCGTGACCGGAGGCTGTCGTGGCGTTGTGGACTCAGGCATGGGCGGGGGCTCTCAACGAAGAATCAGCCGAACAGCAGCTGCGTGAGCAGCACATCCATCAGGGCCACGGTGACGAGGATCATCACCACCGACCCCGTGGTGCTGGTGCCGACTTCCTTCGGCCCGCCCGATGTGGTGAGGCCCCAGCCGCATGAGAGTACGGCGATCTGAAGGCCGAACACCAGCGCTTTGATCAACATGAACGGAAGGTCATCGGGCTGCAACCAAGTGCGCACCGAGTTCCAGAACACCGCTGGAGGGATGCTGTAGAACCCGGTGCTGGTGAGCTGGCCGCTCCAGATCGCCACCCCGAAGAACAGAAGGCATTGCACCGGTGCCATCACCACCATCGCGATCAGGCGGGGAACCACCAGATACTCCACAGGATCCGTCCGCAGCATGGTGATCGCATCAATCTGCTCGGTCACCTTCATGGTGCCGAGTTGGGCGGCGTAGGCCGTGGCCACCTTGCCGGTGAGCAGCGTTGCGGTGAGCAGTGGGGCGATTTCCCTGGCCAGGCCGATGGCCAGCACGCCACCAACTGTGGAGCCTGCTCCCATGCTGCTCAGCTCGGCAGCGACTTGAATGTTGAACACCGAGCCTGCTGCCACACCGGTGATCAGCACGATCAGGAAGCTGCCCGGGCCAGCCTCCATCAGCTGATCAAACAGATCGATGGTGTTGATGCGGCCTCGCGCGGTGGAGGCAACGGCCTGGCCACCGATCAGCAGGCTGCTTCCCAGACGGCGTAACCAGCGGGGGGCTCTCATCGGCGGGGGCTTGGATTCACGAATGCTGGAGGTGTGCACCTCGATCGGGCCAGCGTTGCATCAACACCAGACCCAGCACCACCAGTACAGCTGGAATCAAGCCCATGCACAGTCGAATGGCAAGCAGGGCGGTGGCCGGTTGCTGGATGAAACTCAGGGCGCCATTGCAGGTTTGGCTGGAGATGTAACCGGTGAGCGACAGCAGTCCGCCAAACACCGACATGCTCAGGCCGATGATCAGTTTCTGACCAAGCACCATCCAGGCGGTGTACAGGCCGGCGGGGTGAGAGGGGTCGGAATCAATGGCATCCGGCAGCAGTGACCAGGGGATCAGATAAGCGGTGGAGGCGCCTAGGCCCACCATCATGATCAGGCCGATCAGTGGGGCCAGTGTCAGGCCACTGGCGTCCGGCGCCAGTGGCGAAAACAGCATGGAGAGGATGCACGCGATGATCCAGATGCTGCCGCCCCAGCGCAGGGCCACCAGGCGACCGCGGCGATTCGAGACGAGGCTCCAGATCTGCAGGCCGACCAGAGCGCTGATCTGGAAGGGAAGCAGAATCCAGGTGGAGAGGCCGGGGTCGACGTGGATCACCTGCACCAGCCAGATCAGAGCCACCACCTGCATCAACTGCAAGCCGAACCAGAGCAACAGGTAGAGCCCCAGCACCATGAGGAAACGGGGGTTGGAGCGGATGCGTTTCAGCTGATGCAGCACCGGCTCGCTAACACCGCTCGGTCGCTGGGCCCGCTTGGCAAACGGGGCCAGGCCCCAGCAGCAGATCAAGGTGGCAGCGGCGGCAATGGTGCCAGTGATGCGGCCCATCAGCAGATAGCCATCGGATCCGTTGCTCAGGACCAATGCCCCCACCACCAGTCCGCTCAGCCCGGCCACGATGGACCCCGTGAAGCGCGCCGCATTGAGGCGGGTGCGGATGGCGGTGTCGGGAGTGAGTTCAGTGGACAGCGCCGCATAGGGGAGGTTGACGCTGGTGTAGGCGGTCATCAACAGGATCGCCATCACCACGTAGTAGATGGTGCGCTGCCAAACACTTCCCTCGGGCACCCACCACATCGCTGCAAGGCTGATGCCGAGGGGTAGCGATGCGCCAAGCATCCACGGCAGTCGAGGGCCCCAGCGGCTCTGGGTGTGGTCACTCATCCAGCCGATCAGAGGATCGTTGATGGCGTCCCACACCTTGATCACCGTCAGCAGTGAGCCGGCGATGAAGGCTGGTAGGCCAGCGGCACAGGTGAAGAACGGAAAGAGGTAGAAGCCAAGTTGGGTGGCTGCCAGGCCGGTACCGGCATCGCCGAAGCCGTAGGCAAGCATCAAGCGGCGGCGATTACCCCCGGTAAGCGTGTCGGAGCGGGTCAAACGGCTGACAGGGGGCGGCGCATGGTCATAATGCACGGGTACTGACGCAACAAGCCCATCGCCGGATGGTTTGTTTGTACTAGTGCGGGCGTAGTTTAGTGGTAAAACCTCAGCCTTCCAAGCTGATGATGCGGGTTCGATTCCCGCCGCCCGCTTTCTGAACGTTCTGTCTGCGGCTTGACGTCGTGGCATCAGGGTGTGGTTGGAGCAGTGACCGATGCGTCCCTGCTCCCCTCAGTTGGGCAGGAGTTCGCTTGCCACCATCACCACCAAGCTGCGGCTCTCCAGCGGAACTCCATTCGGCGACCAGGGTTCGGGCTGCTCCGGCAGGTCCTCACCTGGGGGCAGGGCTGTATCGATCAGGCGATGCCAGGAGGATGCGGCTTCCGGCAAGTCGAAGTGCATCGCTTTGAAGTAGCTGTTGAATCCCATCCACACCACGGCACCACGGTTGCCGCGTTGCAGGCTGGTGGCCAGGCAATGGGACCAGCTGGCCCAGTCGGGCTTGTTGAGTTCCACGCCGTGCCATTGGCGCCAGATCCTGTCGGGTGGGTCACCGCGACGCTGTGGCACTTCGCTGAAGGGTGCCTCAGGGTTGAACAGATCGGACAAGCGACGTCGGGCCTTGAGAAGTCTCCGCACGAACTGGAAGAGAGTCTGGTCGCACTGATCCGGACGCCAGATCATCCAGCTCAAGGCGCTGTCTTGGCACCAGGTGTTGTTGTTGCCCCCTTGGCTGCGGCCTACTTCGTCGCCCATCAGCAGCATCGGGACCCCGCGGTTGAGCAGCAGGCTGGACAGCAGATTGCGTTGTTGGCGGTTGCGCAGGGCCCTGACCGCAGGATCGGTACAGGGGCCCTCGATGCCGTGATTCCAGCTGATGTTGTGGTTCTCGCCGTCGCGATTGTCTTCGCCATTGGCCAGGTTGTGCTTCTGGTTGAAGCTGACGAGATCAGCCAGGGTGAAGCCGTCATGCGCGGTGATGAAGTTCACCGAGCGATCCAGTTTCAGAGGCTTGCCTGCATTGATGTCGGGGCTGCCCCGCAGGCGTTGGCCCAGTTTCCAGGTGCTGTTTTCATCCCCTTTCCAGAACCCGCGGAGGTCATCGCGGAACTTTCCATTCCAGGTGCCGATGCGTTTGGCAGGAAAGTCACTGAGGCGATAGAGCCCGCCACAATCCCATGGCTCGCTCACCAGCTTGAGATCGCTCAGCAGTGGGTCCGCATCAATTGCTTCGAACAGGGGTGGATGGTCGAGCGGCTTCAGCTTCTCGCCACGGCTGAGGGCAATGCCCAGGTCAAAGCGGAAACCATCAATGCCCAGCTCGATGGCCCAGCAGCGCATCGACTCAAGAATCAGTTGACGCACTAGGGGCCGGTTGGCAGCAACGCTGTTGCCGCAGCCGCTCACATCCTGGTAATCCCCTTTGGCGGTCTGGTGGTAGTACAGCTGATCGTCGATGCCGCGCCAGCTCAGGGTCGGTCCCTGCTGGTTGCCTTCGGTGGTGTGGTTGTAAACGACATCCAGCAGCACCTCGATGTCGGCGTCATGGCACGCTTCCACCAGTTCCCTCATCTGACGGCGGGCTGCCAGGGGATCGTCCCCCTCGATGAAGCCATGGTGAGGGGCGAACCAACTCAATGGGCTGTAGCCCCAGACGTTGTCGCGCCCGGGCGGTGCATCCTGGGGATCGAAGGCCTGGATCGGCAGCAGCTCGATCGCTGTCACTCCCAGTTCTCGCAGGTAGGGGAGTTTGGCGATCACGCCCCGCAGGGTTCCCTGTTGCGATGCTGCGATGCCTGAGTCACTTCTGCGCGTGAAGCTGCCCACATGCAACTCGTAGATCACGCTGAGGTTCCAGCTGTGGCGAGGTCGCGGGTGGGCGTTGAAGTCAAAGTGGTCCCGTTCCGAGACCACGGCTTTGAGGCAGGTTTCAGTGTTGGGCGATGCGCCTGTGGCGGCACCGCGTTCGTAGACGTTCCACCCTGTGATCGCACGGGCACAGGGATCAAGCAGAACCTTGGCGGGACGGAAGCCATGGCCACCAGGCTTGAGGGGCCCGAAGACGCGGTAGCCGTAGCAACAGCCTTCGCTGAGGCCCTCCACCTCCACATGCCAGTAATCCCCGGAGCGGTGTGCGCTGTCGAGCTCGATGATCCGTGCGGGCTGGGTCGCATCACCGTGGGGAAAGAGCAGCAGCTCTACCCGGTTGGCTGAGGGGGCCGCCAGGGAGAAATTCACGCCTCTGGGCGTGATCGAGCTCCCCATGGGCCAGGGGCTGCCGCGGTGGATCGTGGTCAAGGATCCAGCCCGCGGTTCGCAGGACGCACTGGCTCCAAGTTAGGGAGGTGCGCAAACTGGGGGTTGCGGATCCAGCCACCCCTCATGACCCTGTCTTCAGCCTTGGAGCCTGGTCGCCCTCCGCAGCAGATTCGTGAGGATCTCTGGCTGTTTCCTCCGAATCGCGATTGCCGTGGAGGATCGTCCTGGTGGCTCGACTGCGGAGAGGAGCCTGTTTTGATCGACTGCCCTCCCCTGACGGACGCCACGATCGCCGCCTTGACGTCGATGGCGGCTGGTCGTTGTCCGAGGGTGTTGCTCACCAATCGCGAGGGGCACGGCCGAATCCGGCGATTGCAGGAGCGCCTGGGCTGGCCGGTGTTGGTGCAGGAGCAGGAGGCGTATCTGCTGCCAGGCGTCGATCCCCTCGACATGTTTGGGGAGGAGCACCTGCTGGCTTCGGGTTTGCGATTGCTGTGGACGCCTGGACCGACACCAGGTAGTTGCGCTGTGCATGCACCAGCCCCTTGGAACGTGTTGTTCTGCGGACGGTTGCTGGTTCCTGTGGCAGTGGGAGTTTTGGCTGGATTGCAGCATCGACGCACATTTCACTGGCCGCGGCAGCAGCGCAGCCTCCAACGTCTACGGGATTGGGTTGGGGAAGACCCATTGCTGTCACTGGCGTCTGGAGCTGGTCTCGGTGCTCTTCGTGGGGAACGCCTGCCGACATTGAGCGCCTGGCGTGTTGCGTCGGGTTTAGAAGCAACTCACACGAGCCTCACGTAAAGCATTGCGGCATCAGACATTTGGCTTGCCGCAACCTCGCACTCTCCATACCATTGACCCGTTCAGGGAAGCCTTCGCGGATGTCGACCTCCGCATCGCCAATCAGCCGCTTCCGCAACCCACTCCCTCGTCAATGAACAAAGCCGACCTCGTCAACCTCGTTGCCGCTCGCACCGAGCTCACCAAAACCGACGTTTCCCTCGTCGTGGATGCCGCCATCGACACGATCATCGACTCTGTTGTGGAGGGCAAAAAAGTTTCGATCCTGGGCTTTGGTTCTTTTGAGCCCCGCGAGCGCTCCGCCCGCCAGGGGCTGAATCCCAAAACCGGCGAAAAGATCAAGATCCCAGCCAAGCGCGTGCCTGCGTTCACCGCCGGCAAGATGTTCAAGGACCGCGTGCAGGGCTGATCCTGGCCAACGGGCACTGCCTGTGATCAGTGCAGTGAGTGGGGTGGCCGGTGCGGTCACCCTTTTTTGATGGCATCCACCGGGGCCTGATGGCGCACTCTTCTGACTTGCCAAGTCATCTGCACCGGCTGCTCACCGCCGGCTCCGGGCTGCATCAGCGTGGCTATGTCGGTCGTTTTGCGCCGACCCCATCAGGCCCGTTGCATCTGGGCAATCTTCGGACAGCCTTGCTGTCCTGGTTGGTGGCTCGCCGCCAGGCTGGTGCCTGGTTGCTACGCATCGACGATCTCGACACGCCGCGGCTCCGTTCCGGTGCCGTGCTCAGCGCTCTTGAGGACCTGCGTTGGCTTGGTCTGGACTGGAATGGCCCTGTGTTGCTGCAGAGCCGCCGCCGAGGTTTGTACAACGCCGTGTTGTCACATTTGCGGCGCTGCGGCCTGGTGTATGCCTGCCGCTGCAGCCGCCGTCAGCTTGGAGGGGTGAGCGTCTACCCCGGTACCTGCAGGGAACGCGGTTTGGCCTGGGGCTGGAAGGACCATCGACTGCCGGCCTGGCGGCTGCGCGTTCAAGACCAAACCGGTGGTTCGTGCGGTGATGTGGTGGTGCGGCGGGCTGATGGATTCATCGCCTATCACCTGGCGAGCGCTGTCGACGAGCTGGCCTGTGGAGTGACCGAGGTGGTGCGCGGTGATGATCTGGCGCCCGTGCGGTTGGCTCAGGTGGAGGTGATGGCTGCGCTCGGTCAGTCGCCTCCTTCCTATCGCCACGTTCCGCTGCTGTGTGACGTCTTTGGTGACAAGCTGGCGAAGCGCGATGGAAGTGCTGGCTTGATGCCCTGGCGAGACAAGGGGGCTTGCCCGGCGGATGTGGTGGGGTACCTGGCCCAGGGGCTGCAGCTGGTGCCTGCTGGAACGGCACTGACGGCTCAGGAGTTGTTGGTGGAGGTGACCTCGCGTCCGGCAGGACTGGAGGCTTGTCTGAATCCCTGATTCTTCAGGAAAGCTTCGGGATCAATTGCTCAAGAACCGCTCACACTGAATGCACGAGCAGGGATTGAGGTGATGGTGTGCAGCGATTGTGGTGGCAGCGGTATTCAGCGTGTCGCCGATCAGCGGTTCCGCACCTGTCAGCGGTGTTTGGGACAGGGCAGGATCCTGAGTGATCCGTTGGGCGAATCGAGGCAGCCTGTCGGTGCCGCTCGATCCGCCGAAGTCGTCGAAATCAACGCAGTTGCTTCTTCTTCTGCTGCCAGATAAAGAAGACGACGGTGGTCACCACCGCCAACAGGGGCACGGCGGTGAACAACAGAAGGGCAACGGCAGTCCAGTCGGTGTACATCCGCAGAGAAAGAAAACCCGCATATCCTCTCAGGAGAGCGTTGCTGAACGACTTCTACCGCTGCATTTGATCGAGATTGCAAGGTTGTGGGCGTCGAGCGCAGCGTTGATGCAGGCTCCTTTTTCTGCACCGTTTGGCATCACTGGCCCCGTCTTGGTGGCGCCATGTGCTTCGGCAGAGGAAAGTGGCTCAGGTTGCTTGTGATGGATGCGTCTGGTGTCTCTGGGCGTTGGTGTTGGTGCCTCGCTGTGGATGGCAGGGCTGGGGGCCGTGGCCAGGGCCGATGCGTTTGCCGGTCTTGAACCCTGGGTGCGCGATTGCTTCACCACGCAAAGGTCCCGGGCCTGTGAGCAGGCATTGTTGCGAGCGGAGGCTCTGCAGCAACGGGCGGCTGAGCAGGATCGTTATCCCTGCCAAAGCATGGTCCTCGGACTTCAGGCCGACGTGGTGATGGTGCAGTTTCGTCAGGGCCGTGGGGCTCGAGCCTTCGAGACGTTGGCAGCGGTGCGGCAACGCTGCAGCGGCTTGTGATCGCCTCTGCGATGACGGTGCTGACCAGCATCCCCTTGACGGTTCGTCTCCTTAGCGTGGTGGGGCCTGGTGATGGTCTGGGGATGGGGGTGACACAGCAAGAGAAGGATGAGTGGCGAGATTGTCTGTTGCAGGAGGTGGTGAGCTTTCTGGCGGCTCGTAAACACGACATTCATGGCAACTACATGCGTGGCAGCGCAGGCCAGCTGCCGCTGGAGCAGTTGGAGGCGGAGGGACTGTTGGATGTGGAAGTGGCGATCACCTTCCTCCAGGACAAGCGTCCTGGCTGGGGCCTGGGTAAGGGATTTTTGGGAATGAATCTGATTCAGTGAGCCAGCGCACAGATCGCCGTTCGGCAGGGTTTGAGGAATGGATGGCTCGGCGGGCGCGTTGATCGGGTTTGCTTGGCAAGCATCAGTCTGATTCTCAGAAAGCTCGCTTTGGGTTTGTGAAGTGGCGATTCGCCAGCGAAGGCCCTCTATCTGCGAGCAGCCTTGAAATCCAGATTTACAACCCGTTACAAAGCTGTTAACATTGGTTCATATGCGTGCTTCTTATGACTGATTACACGATCTGGATCTACGCCATGCTCGCCTTTGGGGGGCTGATCACTGCTGCTGTGCTGTTCACGCTCTCCAGGCCCAGTGACCTCCCTTATCTCCAAAAGAAAGGCTGAGTCCGTGCGTGCATCCTCGATTCATTGCCTTGTTGAAGAGATGCATGCCGTAGCGTCGTTTGTGGTGCTGCTACCGATGTCATGATCGAGTGGTCTGAAGAGCAGGACTATCTGGAATGCTGGGCCATCGCAGGACGGCCATCCCACTCCAAGCATTCGAGGGAGTTTTGTTTTCGGGAAGCCGGAGTGGCTCGTTTCAATGACGTTGTTGACGATGAGTATGGCCAGCTAGAAGACGATGCTTGAACGCCTCTAGGCTGGTCATCTCCTCTACTACTGCTGCTAAAAAGGAAAGTTCTGAGATCGGATCAATGCCGGCAAAATCCACAACACAACCGAATGCTCGGTGTTGGGTGTGGTTTAAAGGGGGGTTGAATGAGGAGTCCCACTGGCGCAGTGGTTGGTATGGAGCTCCTTCCGTGCTGGGAGGGATTCGAATTGAGCATAGTGATTATGTGCCCTGCCGTTGTCCGGAGTGGCGCGTGACATTTGAGGAGCCTGCCGACCCGAAGCAGGCGCCCGCTATCCCTGCAGGCGCTGAGTGGAAGTTGTTTCCTACCGAACCGTGCTGATGTTCTCAGGGGCGGTCAACGACGATGGCCTAGTACAAATCGTTTCACGACGCCTTTGCTTTTCTGATAGCGAATCAGTTCGTCTTCTTCCAAGGTGTTGAGGCTCAGAATGCCATTCTCTCTGTACTCGCGCTCGAATGGAACGACCCAGGACGTTCCATCTTGCATGGCGTAAATCAACTCTGCTTCGTCTGTGCTGATGCAGAAGCGCACTTTCACATCATCAAAGACGCCCACATCGCTGATAAATTCCGCATGGCTGTAATGGCATGCCTGGGCTCGCTCAAACTCATCTTTGATGTTGGCGAACGCTGGCATGACGCTGAGCGTCACTGAAGCGCCAAAGAGAGCCAGGCTGGCAATTCGCATGGAGTCTGGCCTTCAAGAGATTGAAAGGCTTTGTCATAGCAGTGATTGGCATCTGGTGCTGTGTCAGGTCAGGTCGTAGCGCCGCTTGCTCAAAGAGGTTGGTCATGAGAGGCATTCGGAATGATCCGAAAGATGCCAGGGATCAGGTTCAGGCTGCAGATTTTGCAGCTTTGTTGACGCTCTCTTTGCTTGCTTGGTGTCTGGCAGGGTTGTGCATTGTCTCTGCTTCGGTGGACTTTCTTTTCGTTGAAGCCTTCATGTTTCCAATGACAATTTTAGCGTTGGTTGCGTTGATCGTTGATGCATGTCTGCGTCGCCTGGACTTGGACAATCCCTCATCTCAAACAATTGCGAGCGCTCCATGCATTGTGAGAGCGCTGAGGTCTCTGTGCGCTTCAAGGCGAAAGTGGTGGCACCTTGACTGTGTTTCAGAATGGTGAATCTCCAAGCGAATCCGGCGGCTGGTTTGCAGGTTGCCATGTTCCGTATGAACGGAACATGCTCATCCGCCACTCAAGGATTTGGCGTTGCTCATCAAGACAAATCCAACCACAGTTGAAAGGATGATCAAGATTGTGGCTGGCCATTCCAGATGCTTCCACCATCCCCGCATGCATGGAACATGCTCTGTGAGTCGATAGACAACGATCAAAACCACAATCGTTCCTACAAAGAGTCCCCAGCCACTCATGAAAACCTGACTGCACAGCTCCTTGTTGATGGCAGTTTCGCAGGCAGACGTTTGACGTTGAAGTGCCCCGCGTGTGCCAAGCCACTGCAGTTCAATCCCAATCAGTGAGAGGTGTATCTTCAATTGCTGGCCGTGGTCGCTTTGGCAATCGAAATCGACTGAGTGTGTGTGGAATGGTCGCCGTGGTTGAGCCTGTTGAATTCAGTCGGGTTCATGTCTGGTCACCGTGCAAGCCTCATCGTTTAAAGGTGGAATCCATTGGTGAATTCGCCTCGCTCTCGCCGGCGGTGTATTGAGGTGTTGGACGGCGGAGTCGACGTATAGCTGGCTGTTGATTTTGCGGAAACTTGGGATCAACAGAGTTCCTGAGACCGTTCTGCGGCAGGCGTTGTTGTTTTCAAGCTCTGAATTGACGTCCCAGGTGCCGTGGGAACTTAAAAAGCCCTTGACGAGACTTGAACTCGTGACCTCTCCCTTACCAAGGGAGTGCTCTACCGCTGAGCTACAAGGGCATGTGGAGGATGGGCCGGGTTGGATTTGAACCAACGTAGGCAGAGCCAGCGGATTTACAGTCCGCCCCCATTAACCACTCGGGCACCGACCCGAACCACACCGCAAGAATTTACCAGCTGGTCTGCCCCCTGGGTCGCGATCTTGGGAGATTGCCCGGTCTCGATACGATCTGATTCGTTCTCGCTTGCCTTGCGGCCATGCGTTTGCTTCTGCTCAATGGTCCCAACCTCAATTTGTTGGGGCGTCGGGAGCCTGGGCTGTATGGCAGTGCGACGCTGTCTCAGATCGAATCGGCCATGGTGCAGCAGGCGCGCGCCTTGAACGTGGACATCGATTGCTTTCAGAGCAATTTCGAGGGGGCTTTGGTGGAGCGCGTCCACCAGGCCATCGGCCAGGTAGATGGGATTCTGATCAATGCCGGGGCTTACACCCACACCTCGATTGCTCTCCGGGATGCGTTGCTCGGCGTGGCGATTCCCTACGTGGAGCTTCATCTGAGCAACACCCATGCTCGGGAGTCGTTTCGGCATCACTCCTATCTGGCGGATCGTGCCGTTGGTGTGATCTGCGGGTTTGGGGCCGATAGCTACCGCCTCGCGATGGATGCCCTTGTCCATCACCTCAGGGCCCTTGCCGAGGGGGATGTGTGATGGCGTCGTCTCCACTGACAACCTCTGTGGTTGCAACCGCTGCCCTGGCTCAACCTCTTGAAAAATCCGTGGCCAGCATTCGATGGTTGGCCGCTCCCACGAATGCAGCCTGGGTTGCCCAGGCCACGGCGCGGCCGATCGAAATCCTGATTGATCACGCCCATTGCGAGCGCAAAGCGGCTGGAGCTGCCGTTCAGTTGATGTTTCGCTATCTCTGCGAGCCGGGGTTAGGGGAGGCCCTCAGTCCTCTGGCGCGGGAGGAGCTCGAGCATTTCGAGCAGGTGCTTGCCGTGCTCAAGGGGCGCGGCCGCTATCTGGAGCCACTCCCCTCACCGGGGTATGGCGCTCAGCTGGCCAAACACGTGCGCAGGCCCGAGCCCGAGCGCATGCTCGATTCTTTTCTTGTGGCTGGCTTGATTGAAGCCCGCAGCCATGAGCGCATGGCCTTGCTGGCTCAGCACAGTCCTGAGCCTGAGCTTCGAGCGCTGTACCAGGATCTTCTGGCCAGTGAGGCGCGTCACTTCGGTTTGTATTGGGTGCTGTGTGAAGAGCGCTATCCCCGCGAAGTGATCGTGTCTCGTTTGGAGGAGCTGGCTGCTCTGGAAGCCCAGATCCTCACCGGAGATCTCGATCATCCAGGCGACGTGCGTATGCACTCCGTGGGGGTGATGCGCACTTGATCCCGATCGTGCCGTTTCAGTCGCGATTGGTGGCGTGTTGTGTGAGTGCTGTCTAGAGGTGAGGTCTCTCGATCGATCTCAAAGGTCAGCGCTATGGGTTTGCGTAAGACGGCCACATGCGGATTGCTCTCTCTGTCAGCTCTGGCTTTAGTGGCGTGTCAAAAGCCTGCCGCCGAGGTGAAGGAAGGTCCGAGTGAGGTGGCCTCATCCAGCGCCTTGGAAACAGGCAAGCTGCGGGCTGTGGTGATCGGTCAAGCGTTGCCGATGGTTGAAAAGACTGGCGACAGCTATGACGGCTTGACGTTTGTGGTGCTCGAGGCGATCCGGGATCAGCTGGCGCATTCTCCTCAGGCCAAGGCGGAGAGTTTCAGCATCGAACCTGTCGCCGTGAGTTCTGCCCGTGAGGGTCTCGACAAGATTCAGTCGGGCGAGGCTGATATCGCCTGTGGGGTTGCTTTCAGTTGGGAGCGGCAGCGGACGCTCAATTTCACAATTCCATTTGCCAACGGCGGGGTGCGCTTGCTCGCTCCGAAGGGCAATGACGGCACCCCCGCCAGCTTGAAGGGAAAAACCATTGGTGTCGTGAAAAACAGTGTGGCTGCCGATGTGTTGGCGGGGGCTGTTGAAGACGCTCAGTTCCAATTTTTTGAGACGCCGGCGAGTGCGTTAGCGGCGCTCAAAGGTGGTGACGTGACGATCTTGGGCGGAGACAGTCTCTGGTTGAAGGCCAATCGAGCCGAGACTGCGCCTGATGATGATCTCGTTCCTGATCGGGCTTACTCCCGCTCCGGCGTTGGCTGCGTCGTCGGAGGGAGCACCCCCCATCTGCTCAATGTCAGCAATTTGGCGATCGGTCGCTTGCTCTCGGCCTATGTCGAGAACGACCCTGCCGTACGTACAGAGATCAACCGTTGGATCGGTGATGGGAGTGCCATCGATCTGAGTGACAACCAGATCAGCAGATTTTTCCGAATGGTGTTGGCAACGACCGCTGAGCTGAGAAATCCGTAAGTCCGCTCGATGCATTGGTTCATTTTTCAGTTTTTTCGCTCTGGTGATTCCCATGAACAAGACCACTCTTCTCAGCCTTGCTGCCGCCCTCGCGGCCAGTTCCGTTCTCTGTGACTCGACCCGTGCTGCTGTTCATAGCCAGCCGGATCCGTCGAATGCGCTGGAGCAGCGTATTCAGAAGTTCGGATCACAAGCCTGGTCGGCTCAGGGAGATCAGCTTCCCCAGCCGCCAGACCTTCTCGCTCGCGCCTGGGGTAATGGTGGAGGCCGCGCCTGGGGGAACGGTCGCGGTCGCGGTTTTGCCAATGGTGGCGGTGGCCGCACTTTTGCAAATGCCTACCGGGGAGGTTTCGCAAACTGGTGAAGACTTCTGATTTTGGTCCGATCGGCCTGGTGGTGATCCAGGCCACCTCCCTCTGCAATCTCGATTGCAGTTACTGCTATCTGCCGGATCGTCAAAAACGCCATCGTTTTGATCTGCAGCAGTTGCCTCTACTGCTGCAGAGAATTTATGAAAGCCCCTACTGGGGACCCCAGCTTTCCATCCTTTGGCATGCGGGTGAACCCCTGACGCTGCCCTGCCGGTATTACGACGAGGCGACCGACCGTCTTGATGAGTTCACGGCCGACCTGCAGCAGCAGGGCGTGTTGATTGAGCAACATGTGCAGACCAACGCCACCTTGATCAACCAGGAGTGGGTGGATTGCTTTCGGCGCAACCGTCTCGTTGTGGGCGTGAGTGTGGATGGTCCGGAGAAGCTCCACGACACTCATCGTCGTTTTCGTAATGGGCGTGGATCCCACGCTCTCACCATGCGGGGTATCCGCTTGCTGCAGGATCAGGGCATTCCCTTTCATGCCATTGCTGTGCTTACGGAAGAGGCGTTGGGCCAGCCGGAGGCAATGTATGCGTTTCTCCGGGATGAGGGAATTCATCACATCGGCTTCAATGTGGAGGAACAGGAAGGGGTGAATGCCAGCTCTTCCATGCAGGGACTCAGGCGTGAGCATCAATACCGCGACTTCCTGACCCGTTTTTGGATGTGCAATCAGCGGGATGGTTTCCCGATCAAGTTGCGTGAATTTGAACAAGTGCTGGAGATGATTCGCTGCGGCCAACGGCTGCGGCAGAATGAAATGAATCGGCCTTATTCGATTCTGAGCGTCGATGCTGCGGGTCACTTCTCCACCTTTGACCCTGAGTTGTTATCTGTTCAGACAGATCGCTACGGAGTCTTCAATCTGGGTCACCTGCGTGACCTCTCCCTGGAGGAAGCGACACGAACCGAGGCGTTTCGCCAGCTTCATGGCGATATGACGGCGGGCATGAGCCGTTGCCGTGACCAGTGCGAGTACTACGGCTTCTGCGGTGGTGGTACAGGCAGCAACAAGTTCTGGGAGCACGGCACCCTGGATGCCAGCGAAACCTGTGCCTGCCGATTTGCCTCTAAGATTCCTGTTGATGTGGTGTTGGATCAGCTCGAAAGCCAGGTGGCGGAAGCGGGCTGAGCCTTTCGTTGCCATGCCGGTGCGCCATCCAGGACAGCTGTCAGCAGCCGCTGGTCTGGCGTTTCGCTGGGGCTGGTGCTGGGCTGGAACACGGGCAAGTAGGCGTCGCTACGGAATCGCAATCAAAGTCCAAAAGAAGTCCAAAGAGATCGACCAGTGACCTGTAGGCAGTTTTATAATTGACCCAGTCGTTGTCCGATTGGCGATGGTTGACCCTGTGGTGGCAGTAGCTGATTCACTTCAGGCTCTTCGGAATGGAACCACTGATGACCAGTGGGACCACCTCAAGGCCAACCCCCTAGTGAGGGATCTGCTGGGGAAGTGCTCCGATCTTGAAGCCGCATTGCTGGTGGGGGATGCGCTCCATCACCATCAGCGCAATGCACAACGCATTCCTCTGAAATCAGTTGTTGATGCTCATCTTCTTCTCGCTGCCTGAGGTGGTCTTGGGGTGTTGGAAAGACGCACACCCTTCCCTCACTCGACCAGTGAAAAGCGCTCAGGTATCACGTCGCCTGTGAATTGAGCGACCCACCCTTCCGCGTTGTCGAAGAAGCGGATGACGCACAAGTTCGGTTCACTTCCCATGTCGAACCAGTGCTTGATTCCTGCTGGGATTGAGATCCAGTCGTTGGCTTCACAGAGGACCTGGACAACTTCGTCGCCGATGTGAAGGTAGAACAAGCCCTGCCCCTCCACGAAAAAGCGCACCTCATCGTCGGCATGGCTGTGTTCGCTCAGAAATTTGCGGCGCAGGCTGTCGCGGTCAGGGTGGTCTGGGGTGATCCGAATTGCATCCACGGTTCGGTAGTGGCCTGAGGCCTGCACCCGGGCCAGCTCATGCGCATAGGCCTGAAGGATCGACTCCTGGTCGGCCCCTTCGGCTAGGGGCTTGTCGGCAGCCCATTGCTGGAAGCTGATCCCCCTGATTGCCAGCATCTGCCGGATCACAGCGGGGTCCGAGGTTTTCACTTGTGGCGCTGCGGTGGGCTTGCAGGCGTTGTGGATCTGAAGCTCGCTCATGCCTGGGCTGAGGCAGTTCATCATTTTGGAGCCGCTTGGAGCCGCCTCGGTGTGGCCTAGAACGTTGCAAGTTGCAAACAGGTGTCTGAGCTCCACAGCCTCCTCCGCGCCGTCTCAGTCGGCGCCACTGGTCTTGATCGGTGTGGGCCCAGGTGATCCAGATCTGCTCACCCTGCGGGCCCATCGCTGCCTGGGTGCGGCCGATGTGGTGGCGTATCCGGTGGCCCATGCCGATGCCAAGGGGATGGCCGCCACCATTGCGGCCCCATTTCTGACGGCGGCCCAGCGGCATTTGCCGCTTGTCTTCCCGATGGTGAAGGATCCGGCGGTGTTGCAGGACGCCTGGAGGGCTGCAGCGGCTTGCTTGGCAAAGGAAGTGGAGCAGGGCCACCGCGTGGTGTTTCTCTGCGAAGGCGATGTGTCGTTGTTTGCCACCGGCAGTTACGTGCTGCTGGCTCTGCAGCGTCACCACCCCAAGGTGAAGGTGCAGGTCATTCCTGGCATCTCCTCGGTGGCTGCGGCGGCTGCCGCAGGTTCCTGGCCCCTCGCGTTTCAGAAGGAGGGGTTATTGATTCGCCCCTGCCCAGAGACGCCGGAGGCCATGGACGCCCTGTTGGCACTGGCAAAGGCCAGTGGAACCGTTCTGGCTCTCCTCAAGCTTGGTGTTCGCTGGCACTGGATTCAGCCTTTGCTGCAGGCCCGTGGTCTGTTGGATGATGCCTTGTTCGCCGAGAGAGTGGGCTGGCCAGATCAACGGGTGATGTCGGCGGCTGCCGTGCAGGCTGGGGAGCGACCCTATTTCTCGTTGCTGCTGGTCCGTCAGGGCACCAGTGCCGTTTTGCCGTAGGAGATGACCGTGATCCTGCTTTCTGTGCCGTCCCTCAGCCTGATGCAGTGGCTGGGGCTTGTGCATCCGGTGCTGATCATTTTGTTCGTGTACCCGGTGGTGGGCGCCACGATCCGGCTGGGGATCCTGGCGCGCGAGCGGCGCCTGGATCTCAATCCGATTGCGCCCACCGTGCCAGTTGAGCATGCTGATCACGGCCGCTGGGTCACGGCTGTGATGGTGGTGGCGGTGCTGATCGCCATGGCCCATAACGTGGCCACCGCGCCGGTGACTCTGGCTGCCCCTCGGATTGCCGGTTTTCTTGCGGCTGAGCTCGGTGTGATTGCCGCGTTGGTGGCACTGCTGCGTTCCAGGCGCACGGTCTTGCGCCTGGGTTGGGCGATCAGTACCTGGATCGGTTTGTTGCTGCTGGGATCGCAGCCGGAGGTGCATCGCGGTGCCGACTGGCCCTGGCAAGCCGCCTTCTGGCAATCCCATTACTGGGGCGGCATGGCTTTGTGCGCGTTGTTGCTGCTCTCCATGGGGCTGCAAGCGGAGATCGGCAGGCGACTGTCGATGCGGCGCCTCCATGTGGGCTTGAACCTGATGGTGGCGTTGTTGCTGGCGACCCAGGCGATCAGTGGCACCCGCAACCTGATCAGCTGAGCTTCTGTCGCATCAAGCTGCGTTGCAGCGGGCCTGGCGCGGCTGCCGGACGCACGATGCGGCTGAGCAACACCAGCAGAGCTTTCCATTCCCCCTGGGCTTGACGATCGGGCCAGCACCCTGGGCGCCCGTAGAGCCAGCGGATCAACGCTTGTTTCCTTGGGTCGTTTGTGACCATTGGCCATCGCAGCGCCATGTGCTGGCCGCGGCGTTGGACCAGGCTGATCGGCATGGCCGGCACCTGTTGGCACCAGCTCAGGTCTTGACCCTTCAGGTCTTGAAGCTCAGAGCCTGGAAGCCTCAGTTCAACGCCCGACTCACTGATGGCGGTGATCGTGCAGGGGCGAGTCGAGCCGCTGGTGTCGCTGAGCCAAGCGGGGCAGTTGAGCTGCAGCCAGGGGGCAGGATCGGAGGCCGGTGGATCCCAGCAGGCCCGCAGCGCTATCAGCAGGCTGATCAGATTCACGCTGGCCCAGAGCAGACCAATCGGGCGGCCACTGACCGCCTGGGGGTCCAATGGGGCAGAGGGCATCAGAAGGCCCTGCAGGTTGATCAGGCTGATCACCGTCAGCCCCAACAGGGGCAGCACCAATGCAGCGCTGCAACTGCCGCGGTCGCGGCGCTGATGTTTCGGTGTGATGCGAAAGCCACTGCTTGATCGCCTCAGGAGCAGTCGCCAGCCTTGTTGCAGCACAGTGATGCTCAGAGGCACCGCCAGCACCCAGCTGGTGAGCTCACTGATCAGGGCCCCGCGGGAGCTGCGGTTCAGCCAGCCCACACCGAGTAGCAGTGTTCCCCAGAGCGGCAGCAACTGATCCCGGGCGTCTTGCCAGCTCATCAACACCGGCAGTGTGTGCAGCAGCCCATAGCTGAGGGGCATCAGCAACAACGCCATCCGGATCAGCATGTTGAGCCAATGCGCCGCGCCCTCCAGATAGGCGATGCGTTGGCCGAGGTTGAGATTGGGACTGCGCAGGGGGCCCTGCTTCAGCCCCAGGCTTTGCAAGGTGCCTTCAGCCCAGCGTTGTCGCTGACGCACGAAATCAGTCATCGTTTCTGCTGCCAGGCCAGCACTGAGCTTTTCCTGCAGGTAGATCAGCCTCCAGCCTTGGGCGTTGAGGGCGATCCCGGTGACGAGGTCCTCTGAAATCGCATTCCCGACAAATCCACCCACGCTCTCGAGGGCTGATCGGCGGGCCACAAACGACGTGCCAGCGCAGACCACGGCGCCCCACCCATCACGCACGGGCTGAATCCAGCGATAGAAGCTTTCTTCATCGGAGAGAAGCCACGGTTCCATCCCCAGATTGCGCATCACCGGATCTGCATTGAGGAAGCATTGCGGCGTCTGCACCAGGGCCACATCCGGTTCGCTCAGAAATCCGATGCAGCGGCGGAGAAAGTCCTTTTGGGGAATGAAGTCAGCATCCAGTACTGCCACCAGTTCCCCTCGGCCATACCTGAGCCCGTGGTTGAGGTTGCCGGCTTTGGCCTGCACCCGTTCCGGTCGGTGCAGATACCGGCAGCCCAGGCGGAGTGCCAGTTGCCGCACATCCGCGCGGCCGCTGTCATCCAACACCCAGACCTGGGTGTGGGCATAGCTCTGCTGCCTGCATCCGATCAGGGTGCGTTCCAGCACGGCCAGCGGTTCGCCGCAGGTGGGCACGTAGAGGTCCACCTTGGGTCGCCAGTGACTGGCTAGCCAGCGTTGTTCCACGGCATCCATTTGGTCGCGGCGATCCGGAAACCGTTTCCATGCCAGCCCGATGGCGATCAGGCCCGTGAGCAGCAGCCAGCTTTCGGTCAGCAGCAGCCCCAGGCTGAGACCGCTGGAGAGAGGCGTGCTGAGGTTGAGGCTGTCAGTGACGCGCCAGCACAGATAGCGCAGGGTCAGCAGGCTGATGAGCAGGATCAGGCTGCGGCGCGCCCATAAAGGACTCTCGTGTTCTGGGCGTCGCCGGAGCCAGAGGGGCAACATCAGTGCCAGCAGGGCCCACCAGCTCATCCCAGTTGTTGCAACTGGCCATCCAGCAGGTCCAGTGCGTCCTGAGGGCTGGGGGCGCGCATCAGGGCATGGCGTAACTGGGGAGCTCCAGGGAAGCCAGTGCAGGTCCAGCTCATGTGTTTTCGGGCAATCAACAGCCCGTGATCCCCGCGGTCGGCCACTAGGGCGACCAACTGCTCGCGGGCGATTGTCAGGCGTTCGGCCGCTCCAGGCGTGGTGGGAATTGGTCGGCCCGAAAGCGCGGAATCAATCTGGCCCACCAGCCAGGGGGAGCCCATCGTGCCCCGGCCGACCATCACTCCATCGGCCCCTGTCTCTGCGAGGCAGCGCAGGGCGTCATCCGGTGTGTTGACGTCGCCGTTGGCGATCACTGGAATCGTGAGGGCGTTCTTGACGGCGGCGATCGCCTGCCAGTCGGCACGACCACTGAACTTCTGTTCCCGGGTGCGGCCATGCAGCGTGAGCAGGCGAGCACCGGCCCTTTCCAGCTGTTGGCACCACTGCACGGCATCGGCGGTCGATCCATCGCTGCCACACCAGCCCAGGCGGGTCTTCACGGTCACAGGAATGGCAACGGCTGCGGCCACCGTGTCCACGATCCGTGCGGCCAGGTCTGGCTCACGGATCAGACCGCTGCCCCCGCCTTTTTTGGCGATTTTTTTGACCGGGCATCCCATGTTGATGTCGATCAGGAAGGCTCCCGATGCTTCAGCTCGACGAGCGGCTTCCGCCATGGCCTGGGGCCGGTGATCAAACAGCTGCACCCCGATGGGGCCGGCTTCCTGGGTCAGCTCCTCCACCTTGCGGCGTCCATGGCCGAGCTCAAGGCTGGTGGCATTCACCATTTCGGTGAACAGCAGAGCATCGGGTGCCCACCGGCGCACCAAGTGGCGGAAGATGCGGTCGCTGACTCCGGCCAGCGGAGACTGGAGAACCCGGCAACGCAGCTGCCGCTCGCTCCGACTCCCCTTCAGGGCAAGGGGAGTGACGAACCGTTCGATGGCGGCTGGCGTCATGGCTGCCTCCTGGAGCAATCATTCTCCCTTGCGATCCCAGGCGTTCGCGATCGGGATTCAGGCCGCCGAACGTCGGTTGTCGCGTTCCCGTTGTGCCCGGCTCACCTGGCTTTCGATGGCATTGCGTAGCCAGGCCGACACTGACCAGTCGCCAGCCTTGGCGAGCCGTTCCACCTCCTGCATGAGATCCACAGGCAGTGAAAGGGGCACCGTCTGGATGCTGTGGGGGCTGGCGGGCCTGTTTTTGCCTGCGGGGGCATCGATCAGCAACAACTGCACCTTGAGGACTTCCAGTCGCGTGCCTGGCCTGGATCCGCCTCGCTGCACCTGGCGCAGCGACAGTCGCACGGGTTGGCCGGTGTGGATCTGCTGGCGGCTGCGGCGTGGCAGCGGTTCATCGCGCCGATCGCAGAACAGCGGCTGACTGCGCTGAGAGCTGGTGCTGTAGGTGAAGGTCACCAGGCCGTCGCGATCCCAGGGCAATGGAGCCAGGGCTGCAGCCTCTTTGCCCATCCACCTGCGCTGGTTCTTGCGCACTTTGCGTTGCAGGTCAGGCGGCAGCGGAAAGACCAGCCGCTGCAGAGAGCTTTCCTTCGTAACGCGAGTCCCTGAGGAGAGGGTGGTGTCAACGACATACATGCCCCGAATTTATCGGGTGGGTTTGTGGGCTGTCTGTCGCCTGGATGCATGAAACGATGAGGTGCCTCGCCCTGAAGCTCAGGTGCCTCTTTGGCTTCTCAGTCGTGCTCTGCTGCAGCAGATCCTTGAGGACCGCACCAGTGATCGTTTCGTGGCGGAACGCATCTGGGAGCGGCTCGGCTATCAGCGCCCATCGGGGAGCGAAGGCGGTGGCCCATGGCTTGCCGGCCCAGACACCCCCGAAAGTTGGCGTGAGGCTTTTCCCGAGGGGCCGGAGGTGATTGCCACCCGTCCTGCGTCGGTGGCCCTGACCCGTTCAGTGCCGAAGCCCCTGAAGCAACTGCTGAAGGAGCAGATGGGCTTCAAGGGTTACAAGATCGGTGAGCTCTATCCCCGACGAACCCGCCGAGCCACGGCGGTCAACTGGTTGCTCGCTTGGTTGGTGGAGGCAGGTGAGCCCCTCCTTGAGGAGGGGCCCCTTCCTCCACGGCTTGAGCCCCCAGCTGACCCTGTGGGTGGTCATCCCGGCGATCTGCCCGTGAGCTGAGTCCAAGGGCGTGTGGCGCCGCGATGGAGTCGTTGTTCAGACCTGGATCAGCACTTTGGTTCCCTTCTGGGTGTTTTCGAACAGCCAACGGGCTTCGGCGGTGGGCATGCGCACGCAGCCGTTGCTGCGGGGAACGCCAAAGGCCTGCCCTGCATCTTCCTGCCAGGGGGCACCGTGCAGGCAGATCATTTCGTTGGCGGTGATGCACATGGCATAGGGAACGCCAGGGGCGACATAGTTACGGCCGCGCATCGTCACCGATCGGTATTTGGTCAGCACTGACCCCAGTCCTGTCGGCGTGGGTGTGGCGGCTTTGCCGGTGCTGACTGGGATGATCCGCACCACTTGTTCCTGGCTGTCATACACCGTCAGTTTCTGGTCGGAGAGATCCACCACCAGCGAAGCGATCAATTCGATCATGGGAAGACCCGCCGCGGAGGCGGAGTGAACTCTCCGACCCATAGCTGTCTCTTTTGGTTCTCATGCGTCTCAATTGGAAAGGTTTTGTTTTTCGCGCCTCTGTAGTGTCAAAAACATCTGTTCTCGTGGTATCGCCGTGGCGCGTCCGGTCGTAGCCATCATCGGACGCCCCAACGTCGGTAAGTCCACGCTGGTCAATCGCCTCTGCCGCAGCAGGGAGGCCATCGTTCACGACGAACCCGGGGTGACCCGAGACCGCACCTACCAGGATGGCTATTGGGGCGACCGCGACTTCAAGGTGGTCGACACCGGCGGCTTGGTGTTCGACGACGACAGCGAGTTTTTGCCTGAGATCCGTGAGCAGGCCAATCTGGCGATGGCTGAGGCCTGTGTCGCGTTGGTGATCGTCGATGGCCAGCAGGGCATGACGGCAGCCGATGAGTCGATTGCGGAATGGTTGCGCACCCAGAACTGCCCCACGCTCCTGGCGGTCAACAAATGCGAGTCGCCCGATCAGGGTCTGGCGATGGCAGCGGAGTTCTGGAGTTTGGGGCTGGGCGAGCCCCACCCGATCTCCGCCATTCATGGTGCTGGCACGGGTGATCTGCTCGATCAGGTGCTCACCTTCCTTCCTCCGAAGAATGAACAAGGAGATGAGGATGAGCCGATTCAGATGGCGATCGTTGGACGCCCCAATGTGGGCAAATCCAGCCTGCTCAATGCCATCTGCGGCGAGCAACGGGCGATTGTCAGCCCGATCCGCGGCACCACCCGCGACACGATTGACACCAGCATCGAGCGCCAGGGCATGCCCTGGAAGCTGGTGGACACCGCTGGAATTCGCCGTCGCCGCAGCGTCAACTACGGCCCGGAATTCTTTGGCATCAACCGCAGTTTCAAAGCGATTGAGCGCAGCGATGTCTGCGTGCTGGTCATTGATGCTCTTGATGGCGTGACCGAGCAGGATCAGCGCCTCGCCGGACGGATTGAAGACGAGGGTCGTGCCTGCGTGGTGGTGGTCAACAAATGGGATGCCGTCGAGAAAGACAGCCACACCATGCCGGCGATGGAGAAGGAGCTGCGCGCCAAGCTCTATTTCCTCGATTGGGCGCCGATGTTGTTCACCTCGGCTCTCACGGGGCAACGGGTCGACAGCATCTTTGCCCTGGCCGCGCTGGCGGTGGAGCAGCATCGCCGCAGGGTGAGCACATCAGTGGTGAACGAAGTGCTGAAGGAGGCCCTCAGCTGGCGCAGCCCGCCGACGACCCGCGGCGGGCGCCAAGGACGCTTGTATTACGGCACTCAGGTGGCGAGCCGTCCCCCCAGTTTCACGCTGTTTGTCAACGACCCCAAGTTGTTCGGTGATACCTACCGTCGCTATGTGGAACGGCAAATCCGTGAAGGTCTTGGTTATGAGGGCACTCCCTTGAAATTGTTCTGGCGCGGTAAGCAGCAGCGCGATGCCGAGCGTGATCTCGCCCGTCAGCAGACCCGCTCCAGCTGACGCATGGATTGGTTGCGCCAGATCCCCATCGGTCAGTACGTCGATGCCAAAGCGGGCTGGCTTCGCTGGATGGACCCCCGCCTCAAGCTTGGCTGGGTGCTGATGTTCCTGCTCACGCCCGTGTTGGCCGGACCGATCTGGCGTGTGTCTCTGTTGCTGCTGTTGCTCCTGTTCACGTTCTGCAGTGGGGTGCCCTTCCGAGTGTGGTGGCGTTCGCTTGGGGTGCTGGTGCTGCTGGCGGGTGTCGCTGGCCTTCTTGCGACGTTGCTGCCCACTGGTGATGCACCGGCTTTGCTGTCCGTGCGTCCTTCGCAGGAGTTGACTGCCACCGTGCCAGATGCTCCGGCCTGGGAGGTGCTGCGTCTGGGCCCGCTGCACGTGGGGAGTTTCCGTCTGGGCCCCCTGGTGGTGAATCGTCGTTCCGCCGCACTGGGTCTTAACAGCGCCACCTTGATTCTCACGGTGGTGCACAGCGTCAACCTGATGCTGCTAACAACCCCAAGTGAAGATCTGGTCTGGGCGCTCAGTTGGTTCCTTGCACCTCTGGCGGCCCTCGGACTTCCCGTGGATCGGCTCAGCTTTCAGTTGCTGTTGGCCCTGCGCTTTTTGCCTCTGGTGCAGGAAGAGCTGCAAAACCTATTGCGGTCGTTGGCAAGCCGAGCAGTGAATCTCAAGCGCCTCGGCTTCAAGGCTTCCTTTGGCTTGGTGCTGGCGGTTGGTGAGCGTCTTCTGGCCAACATTCTGCTGCGAGCCGAGCAGGGGGCGGAAGCGCTGATGGCGCGAGGAGGGCAATGGTTGCCATCCGAACATTTTCGGCCGAGTCATGTTGCTGCAACTGGTTTTAAGCCTCAGAACTGGCTTGGGGGGTTGCTGTTGCTGGGGATGGTTGTGATGCGCGGGAAGTACGGTTCTCTTTAATTCACTGCGATTTTGGGATCTGTGGGAGCCGAGCGTTATCTCAATCACCCCACCTTCGGCATGCTTTACCGCGTTGCACCCGCTGGTGAAGGACGAGATGTGTACGCCACGCTCTATGCCCAGCGCATGTTTTTCCTGGTCACTTTGCAGCCCCGAGGGGCTCAGTTCGAGGTGATTCCGTTTCAGGATGCTCGCCATCACGCTGAAATCAATCTGGCCCGCAGTCGCCGTGATGGTCAGGAGGAATATGAGCGTTGGAAAGGGTTGTTTGACCAGACCTTCATCTGAATCCCGGGGCTGAGGTCGTGAGCGAACGTGATGCAAGGGCGGAGCGATGGCGCCTGCTGCATGAGGCGATGCCGCAGGGGGTGAACCTGTTGGCCGTCAGCAAGGGGCATCCAGCGGAGCGGGTGCGTGAGTTGGCTGAGCTTGGTCAGATTGATTTCGGCGAGAGCAGGGTGCAGGAGGCATTGCCCAAGCAGGGGCAATTGGCTGATTGTCCCCAGCTGCGCTGGCACTTCATCGGTCGCCTTCAGGCCAACAAGGTGAGGCCTGTGGTGCGTGCCTTTGCTGTGATTCATTCCGTCGATTCGCTCGCTCTTGCCCAGCGGCTGTCGCGCATTGCCACTGAAGAGGCTGTGGTGCCGTCGGTTCTGCTGCAGGTGAAGCTCCGCCCCGATCCGGCGAAGGCTGGCTGGGATCCGCAGGCGTTGCGCGATCACTGGGCTGAGCTGCAGGCGTTGCCCAGTCTTCGCCTGACCGGTCTGATGACCATGGCTCCCCTTCTCTTCCCGCTCGATCAACGCGCTGCATTGTTTGAGGACTGCCGTGCCCTGGCGGATCACCTGGCCCTGCCCGACTGTTCGATGGGGATGAGTGGCGACTGGCGGGAGGCTGCTGCGGCCGGTGCTACCTGGGTGAGGGTCGGTTCAGCCCTCTTCGGTGCTCGCCCACGGCCGGAGGACGATCATGCTCCGCAGGATTAAGCAGGAACATTGAAACAATTGAATCATCGCTGAGCGCTTGCTCCGGTTTGCTCGGAGCGCTATTCAGGGTCAAGGTTCTTGCAGTCTCCCGGTGTCGTTGATTTCCCGCCTTCGTGCAGTTGTTGCTGGCGATGACTATCTCGACGGTGACTATGACGATCTTGATTACGACACCGGCGAAGAGATTGAAGCTGACCATGGCGCGAGCCATGCGATCGGAGGTGCTCTTGCGCCGCTTGATTCGGGGAATCCCTTCGGCGATGCTGAGCCATTTGCCTCCGGGAGTTCCAATGTGATCGGCATGCCCGGCATCAGCACGAATGCGGCCGAAGTCACCTTGATGGAACCCCGCAGTTTTGATGAGATGCCGCGGGCGATTCAGGCACTGCGTGAGCGGAAGACGGTGATTCTCAACCTCACCATGATGGAGCCGGATCAGGCGCAGCGTGCCGTCGACTTTGTCGCCGGTGGCACTTTCGCCATTGATGGTCATCAGGAACGGGTGGGCGAAAGCATCTTCCTGTTTGCCCCCAGCTGTGTCACGGTGACCAATGCCAGTCAGGAGGAGGCCTCTGCCCCCACTGTGGTGACACGTGATGTGGAGCAGAGCTCTGCCGACGCCAGTGTCGCCCCCGCTCCTGCTTGGGGTGATGCCGGTGCTGCGGCACTCTGAGAGCACTGATCTGCTGAGCTCTCTGTGACGCTTTCCCTTGGCGTAATCGGCCTGGGCCGCATGGCGCAGGCTTTGCTGTTGCCATTGTTGGAGCGGGGCGATCCCTCTGTTACCGATGTGATGGCTGTGGTGGGCCAGGCCAGAACGGTCGCGCGCCTGTCAGCTGATCTCCCTGCCGATCTCGCCCTGGTGGCAGCCGACGACCCACAGGCGATGGCCGCTTGGCATGCACCGGTGCAACTGCTGGCGGTTAAGCCATATCAGCTCGATGCCGTGGCTGCTGCGGCTCCTCCTGTGGCGGCGGGTGCGTCTCCCCTGCTGATCTCAGTGCTGGCGGGCATCACCCTGGAACGACTGGAGCGCAGCTTTCCTGGCCGGGTTTGTGTGCGGGCGGTGCCGAACACACCTTCCCTGGTGCGGGCAGGCCTCACAGGTTTGGCCTGGGGGAAGGGAGTGACCGCAACCCACAAAGCATGGGTGCAGGCTTTCTTCGCCTCGGTCAGTGAGGTGCTGGAACTGCCTGAGGAGCGTCTGGATGCCTTTCTGGCCCTCACATCCTCAGGTCCAGCCTATGTGGCGATGGTCGCTGAAGCCCTGGCTGATGGGGCTGTGGCGGTGGGAATGCCCAGGGATCAGGCTCTGCACCTGGCGAATCGGACGCTGGCGGGTTCGGCGGCTCTGCTGCATGAACAGAGCTTGCATCCAGCACAGCTCAAAGACATGGTGGCCTCTCCGGGGGGCACCACCATGGCGGCGATCCGGCGTTTGGAGCAGGCGGGGTTGCGTTCGGCTTTGATCGAGGCTGTGGTGGCTGCAGCCGAACATGGCCGACGCTTGCGCTGAGACAGAGGGGTTGCGGGTCACACCCTTCGCTTCGGCGTTGCAGCCAGTCACTGAAGCTGTCTTGGGGCTGATCAGGCTGCCATGGGAGTGGCCAGCAACTGGTTGTACAACCCTTCAAGGGCATCGATGTTGCTGCTGAGGGTGTATCGCTCCAGTACCCGTTGTCTGGCTCGTTGTCCCAGCTCATGGGTGAGAACCGGCTGATCCCGTAGGACGGGCAACAAGGTGCGCAGTTGTGTGGTGACCCCCTGGGTGCTGAGAACGATGCCCGCTCCATCGGCCAGGACTTCCCCATCAGCACCGGCATCGGTGGCCAGGCAGGCGCAGCCACTGGCCATCGCTTCCAGCAGGGCAATCGAGAGACCTTCCACCAGGCTGGGCAAGACAAACACCTCCGCTTCCTGCATCAGGGCCACCCTGCTGGCGAGATCCGATTCGTAACCCCACCAGAGCACGCTGTCGCTGCTGTGGGCGTTCTGCAAGGTCGTGCGAAGAGGACCATCTCCCACGATCACCAGCTTGCAGCCCTTGGGATTGACCAGCTTCCACCCCTTGAGGAGGGCTTCCACGTTCTTTTCGGTGGACACACGACCCATGTAGAGGAAGATCCTGTCTGAGCCGAGCCGGTCGCGCAGCATGCGGCGGGAGTTGGCATTGGATGTGCCAGGCACCGGGGTGCAGGGGGGCCACCATTGCTGCGGATCCACACCGTTGGGGATCACGGCCAGTCGGTCGTCCGGAACCCCCAGCCGGGCCAGCACATCGGCTTGAAGCTCGGAAAACACGACCACTCGGTCGTAGCGCGCCAAAGCGGGCGCATAGAGCTGATAGGTGAGTTGTTGGGTGCCTGCTGTGAGATTACGAAGGCTGGCATCAAACGCCGGATGGAAGGTGGCCACCAGGGGAACACCCAGTTGCTGGCACAACTCCGGCAGGCGGAAATCCAGCGGAGAGAGGGTGAGGCTGGCGTGCACCAGATCGGGTTGAAGGCGTTCCAGCGACTCCCGCAGTTCCCGCTGGGCCCGGGGCGAGGGAATGGTGTAAACCTGAGACTTCACCAGGTAAGGAAGGCTCACATCGGGGTCATTGGCAAGCAGCGAGGTGGTGCTGCTGCCGGGGGATCCAGGGTTGTCAAAATGAATGAAGCTGGTCTGGTGACCGCGAGCGCGAAGGGCCTCCGTGGTGCTCAGCCCGTAGGTGACGTTGCCGCAGAACGGTGACTTCTTTCCCAGCCAGGCGATGTGGGCCAACCGCTCTGCCTTTTCCACTTCACAGCCAGCAAATTAGCAGCGCTGCCAGGGACGTTCGAGCAACGCTGCGATCAGAGCCAGCAGAGCCAGCAGCCAGAGCACGGGGCTGAGTCCCACGCTGCTCACCAATGTGCCTGCCAGCACCAGGGGCAGACTGAGGGCGATGTTGATCAGGTTGTTCTGCAGGCCGAAGACCCGCCCACGCTGGGATTCAGGGGTTTCTTCCTGAATGGTTGTCTGGGCTGGAATGGCCACCAGTGCGGCGCCCACGCCGAGGATTCCGCAGAGGGAGAGGGTGCTGCTGAGGGATCCCTTGAACTGGCTCAGCAACACCAGCGAGAAGGTGATGGTGCCCAGGCCGGCTGCCGTGAGACGCCGGCGGTTGAAGTGGTGCCCCAGTTGAGCAATCAACACCGCTCCCACCGCCATGCCGAGACCGCTCATGGCCAGCAAGGTGCCGAAACCGGACGGTCCGAGGCCTTGGATCAAGCCCGCCAGCTGCAGGGCCAGCACGTACAGCGCCGCCAGCAAGCTGTACAGCAGCACCAGGTGCACCATGGCATTGCGCACGGTGGGAATGCGTTTGAGCACCTGAATTCCTTCGCCAATTTCATGCCAGACGGAGACCCCCGCTTGCTGGATGGCCTTCTCGCGGTGGCGGATCGCCAGCAAGCTCAAAGCGGCCATGCCGTAGCAGAACGGCAGCAGGGTGAACTCGCCTCCGTCAATGCCTAGGGCTGCGAAGAGATGGCTGAGGCCCCGCAGAATCGGCTCCCCCAGGGCGAATCCCACGATCGTGGCGCCCATACTTGTCGTCTGATACAGCGAATTGGCAGCCAGCAGCTTTTCGTTCGGTACCAGCAGCGTGATTGCGGCCTGCTCTGCAGGGGCAAAGAACTGGGTGAGGATCGACTCGATGAAGGTCATCAACACCAGACCCCAGTAGCCCCAGGGAAGTCCCAGCAGCAGCGGCCCTGGGATCAGAAACAGCGGTGTGAACAGCACCATCAGGGCTCGAAGGCCGTTCGAGGCCACCATCACGCGGCGCTTGGGCCAGCGGTCGACCCAGACGCCGGCCACACTGCCCAACACCATGGCCGGGAGGGTGTTGGCCACGAAGATTCCTGTGGCAAGCAGGGTGATCACTTGCGTGCGGGTGCTGATGTCGAAGCCGATATCAGAGGCGACTTCCGCCAGAAACCCGTTCTGCTGAGCTGTGAGCAGCAGGTGCTGATCGATCAGGAAGACCATCAGCACTATGTAGAACTTGTCTGCCAGCTGGGAGAAGATCTGGCCGATCCACAGCTTGCGGAAGTCATCCAGGCGCAGCACCGCCTGAAGGCCACGACCACCTTCAGGGTTGTCGGTGGTGGGGAGCGCCGGCTCCGGGCTGTTGATGGAAGGACCGCTCAAGATGCCAGGGAAGACCCGGTCATGATCGCTCAGCGCTGTCATGTGCCGGCAGTTGCAGCGCTTCCCGCAGCATGCCCAGCGAACGCACCGGTCGGGGCAGATGGCACCGAATCCAGCACTCCACAACGGCCAGCAGCCGTAACCACACCGACACGGGACCCATCAGTTCCCCATCGCTGCGGCGGGGCAGCTCCGTTCGAGGCAGACGTTGCAGCAGGGCGAGTTCGGAGGGATTGAGCTGCACGGCTGCACCCGGTTGACTGCCGATGGCCAGGCCCTCGTCAGCGATCAGGCTGCAGCGCCAGTCCCACTCCCCAATGGGTGGAATCAGGGCAGCGCCGCTGCGACAGCAACTCTGCAGCGGCAATCCGTAGCCGCCGAGGGCCAGCAGGTGCACGCAGGCCTGCACACCACTGGCCAGGGCGATGGCGGCATCATCAGAAACTCGGCTGATTGCCTCCAGGCGTTCGAGGTGAATCACCACGGCGTCGAGCATGCCTTCGAGGGGATCCTCCCCCTCCACCAGCGCCATGCAGAGTTCCGCCAGGGCCTGGGCCGCCGAGAGGGTGTCAAGGCGTTGGCCCACGGCGCAGAAGTTGTGCTCCACCCGCAGCTGTCTGACCCGCGGCAGGCCTCGGCGGCCCACCACCTGAAGCTCAAGCTGGGTGAGGGGAACGGCCGCTGCCAGGCTGCTGCGGGGCCGGCGGGCTCCCGGAGCGGCCAGGCGAATCACTCCCGCCTCTGCGCTGAGCATGGTGAGCAAGCGGTCATGTTCTCCCAGGGGACCAGTCTTCAGCACCAGCCCTGTGAGACGACGATCAGCCATCGTCTTTGCGTCGGGGCTGCGGTTGGCGTGAGGCCTGAACCAGCTCAGGGCCGCTGCTGGTGCCGAGGGCGGAGGCCCCCGCCTCCACCAGCTGTTGGCACTGCTCAAGGGTGTGCACGCCACCGGCCGCCTTGAGGCCGCAACGGCCGCGACTGAGGCTGCGCAGCTGCTGGATTTGCTCGGCGCTGGCGGCAGGTCCGAATCCGTTGCTGGTTTGCAGCGCGGAGGCGCCGGCATCGATCGCTGCTTCCACCGCCAGGGCGAGCTGACTGTCGTCGAGTCTCACCATGTCGAGGATCACCGTCACCGGCAGTCCGAGGTCGCAGAGGCAGGCCAGTTCTTCGGCGTAGGCATCGCTGCATCCGTCCGCCAATGCCGCCAGGTTGGGGACCACGTCGAGGGCTTCGGCCCCATGGGCAGCGGCCCACTCCGCCTCCGCCAGTTTCAGGGGCGTGGGGATGGCGCCGAAGGGGAAGGCGACCACTGCAATCAGCCGGGTGGCGCCAGGTGCTCCCAAACGCTCACGAGCAGCAGTGAGATGGGTGAGGGTCGTGCACACTCCACCGAAGCCGAAGTGGCGCGCCGCATCACACCCCTCCTGGAGGCGTTCGCTGCTCAGTAAGGGATCGAGCAGGGCCTGGTCGATCAGAGGGGCCAGATCCGGCAGCTCTTGCTGCCGGGGCGTGCGGGTCATGGCAACGGAAGGTCGGGCGTCAGTCTCGCGCCTGGATCACGCCATAACCACCGTGGTTACGTCGGTAGATCACCTGCAACTCCTGGTTGGCGGCATCGCGGAAGAGATAAAAGTCGTGGTCGATCAAATCCAGTTGGTGGCGAGCCTCTTCGACGCTCATCGGGGGCATGGAAAAGTATTTGCGCCGCACGCCGGGATCGGGCAGGTGCGCTTCCTTGCCATCGAGCAGGGATCCATCCACAGCGCTCTCATCCATCACCGCTTCGGTGGCCGGGGTGGTGCTGGCGCTATGGCCGTGGCTGTGGTGATGGTCGCTGTGGCGTTCCTTGAAGCGACGCAGCTGGCGGCTCAGCTTGTTCGCCACCAGGTCGATGCTGGCGTAGAGATTTTCGCTGCGCTCCTGGGCACGGATCACGGTGCCATTGGCAAACACGGTCACCTCGGCTGTCTGCTGAGGCACCCGGGGGTTGCGGGCCACCGAGAGATGCACATCCGCTTCCACCACCAGGTCGTTGAAGTGTTGGACAGCTCGCTCCAGTTTCGCTTCTGTGTACTCGCGCAGAGCTGAGGTCACGTCCAGGTTGCGACCATGGATCAGAAGCTTCATGGCATCCCTCCGGTGCCGGTAGATATCTGCAAGCTAGAGACGTCAAAGCAGGTCGCCCAGCACCATGCGGCAATTCTTTTTGAGCCGCAGCAATTGGTGCCGTTCACCCAGGCCTGGCGCTGGCAGCAGCAGTGGCAATCGGCGTTGCTGGCATCAGACCAGCCGTCGCCTCCTGAGGCGGTCTGGATCCTTCAGCACCATCGCTGTTACACCCTGGGTCGCGGTGCTTCCGAGCAGCATTTGTTGTTTGATCCAGCTGCTCCACCGGCGCCACTGCATCGCATTGATCGAGGCGGTGAAGTGACGCACCACATGCCCGGTCAGTTGGTGGCCTATCCCGTTCTGGATCTGCGGCGACGTCAATGCGACCTGCATTGGTATCTGCGTCAGCTCGAGCAGGTGGTGATCGACGTGTTGGCCAAGCTGGGCCTTCAAGGTCAGCGGGTGGAGGGCATGACAGGCGTCTGGCTTGACGATCGCAAGGTGGCCGCCATCGGGGTGGGTTGTCGCCGCTGGATCACTCAGCACGGTTTGGCTCTGAATGTCGATGGTGAACTCGGAGGATTTGCGGCGGTGGTGCCCTGCGGCCTCACCGGCAAGCTTGTGGGGCGTCTTGCTGACTGGTGCCCGGACTTGTCTGTGGAGGTCGTGCAGCCGCTGTTACGCGATGCTCTGGCCCGACGTTTTGATCTCCGCTGGCAGTCTCCGGGAGCGCTGGACCATGGGGTTTTGATTGCCGATCCACCCCAAGGGTGATAGCCCTAGGCGATCTTGCTCATCGTTGCTGTGTCCACCGACGTCCGCGCCCGCTGGATTCCGACCCCTCGTGAGCAGGTAGCTCTGGCTGCTCACCAACACGTGGATGGGCTTGGCCGGGTGGATCAGATCTGGCCCTGGTTGGCTCGCCATCATGGCGCCGTGATGGCCGTCGATGCTCCCCATGCGGCGCACCCCGAGCGGTTCACCTACGAGGAGCTAGATGCCCGCATCCGTGTCGCAGCAGCAGGTTTGCGGGCTCTGGGGATCCAGTCCGGTGATGTGGTCGGGTTGTTTGCGGAAAACAGTCCCCGCTGGTTGGTGGCCGATCAGGGCTTGATGCGGGCCGGGGCGACCAGCGCAGTGCGCGGTGCCGCTGCGCCGACACCTGAACTTCTCTACATCCTGGATGACAGCGCGGCGGTGGCGCTGGTGGTGCAGAACGCCGACTTGTGGCAAAGGCTGGAGCTTTCCCCAGCGCAAAGGGAGCGCCTGCGCTGTGTGATCCAGCTCGAGGGTGACGCCTCTGAAGGCGTGATCGGATGGGAGGAGTTGCTGAAGCTGGGCTCTGAAGCGCCGACGCTGGATCCGGTGGCGGGTCGGGATGCAGCGAGCGCTGCTGTCACCACGGCCACGATCCTCTACACCTCAGGGACGACGGGCCAGCCGAAAGGGGTTCCCCTCACCCACGCCAACCTGTTGCACCAGATGCGCAGCTTGGCCTGCGTGGCCCATCCGGCCCCCGGTTCGCCCGTGCTGAGTGTGCTGCCGATCTGGCACTCCTATGAGCGCAGTGCTGAGTACTACTTCTTTTCCTGTGCATGCTCGCAGAGTTACACCACGATCAAACACCTCAAGAAGGATCTCCCCAGGGTGAGGCCAGTGGTGATGGCGACGGTTCCCCGTTTGTGGGAGGCGGTTCAGGCTGGTTTTGAGGATGTGTTGAAAACCTTCCCGGCCTCGCGGCAGCGCTTGTTGCGCTCTGCCCTTGCCAACAGCAGTGCCTATTGCCTGGCACGTCGTCGCAGTCGCGATCTGATGGTGGAGCCTCTGGGTAAGCGTCAGCGCGCCAAGGCGGCCCTAGAGGCCAGCCGCCGGTGGCCGGCCCACGCTCTGGCATCGGCATTGATCTGGCCCAAGCTGCGGCAGCAACTCAGTGGCGGCCAGCTTCAGTTCCCCATCAACGGTGGCGGTGCGATTGCCCCCCACGTGGATGCTTTTTACGAGGCTGTGGGGATTGAGCTGCTGGTGGGATACGGCCTCACGGAGACCAGTCCGGTGGTGAGTTGCCGCAGACCCTGGCGCAACATCCGCGGCAGCTCCGGGCAGCCCATGCCCCAGACCGAATTTCGGATTGTCGATGCTGAGACCCGGGCCCCCCTTGGCTTCCGTGAACGGGGAGTGGTGCTGGTCCGTGGGCCCCAGGTGATGGGGGGCTACCTCGGTCGACCCGATGCGACGGCCAAGGTGCTCGATGCAGAGGGCTGGTTCGACACCGGCGATCTGGGCATGCTGCTGCCGGATGGCTCAGTGGTGCTTACTGGCCGTGCCAAGGACACCATCGTGCTGAGCAGCGGCGAGAATATCGAACCAGGCCCGCTGGAGGAGTGTCTTGTGGCCAGCCCTCTCGTGGAGCAGGTGATGTTGGTGGGTCAGGACGAGCGTCAATTAGGGGCCTTGGTGGTGCCCCGCAGCGAGGCCATCCAGGCTTGGGCGGCGCAGCAGGATGTCGATCTGCCATCGGATCTTGGTGGCTGCCCAGGGGATCAGGCCCTTCGCAAGCTGCTGCGCGGTGAGTTCAATCGCCTGCTGGCGGCTCGCCCGGGGGCGAGGGGTGATGAACGGCTGGCCGGTGTGGCGTTGGTTGAGCCCTTCTCGATCGAGAACGGCTTGCTGACCCAGACGCTGAAGCAACGACGTGATCGCATCAGCCGCCGAGATCAGGCGGCCCTCGAGGCTATTTTTCGCCCCTGATGTGTCTGCGGGGCTGCGGGATCGGGAACCCGCCTTGCCGGTGGGTTGACCCTCACAGCAGTGGCTGAGACGCTGAAACCTCCTCAATCACCTTCCATGTCAGACGGCGCCACCTTGTCGATCAAGCGCACGATTGCTGTGCGTGCCGTGGTCACTCCAGCCTGGAAAGAGGAGGCAGAGCGCGAACTCAGCAATGCGATCGCCACCACCGATCAGCAGCTGGCCCAGCTGGAGCAGGAGGGGCAGCAGGTGGTCGATGAGGTGCGACGTCAAAGCGCCAATCCTCTCGACCCTCGCGTCCAGGAGCAGGTGGCTCAGGTGCAGCAGCAGGTGGCCGCCAAGCGGGCTGAGCTGGAGGAGCAGAAGCGCAATCTCTTGCAGCAGCAGGTGCAGGTGCGCGATGTGGAGATGGAACAGATCGTGGATCAGGGCCAGATCGAGAGCTTCTGCGATCTGAAAGTGGGCGACAACCTTGTCAGCAAGATGCAGGCAGCGGTTGTGGTTCGCGACGGCGTCGTCGAGTCCATCGAGCAGGGCTGATCCTGGACTTGCCCGACCGATAGCCCCGTAAAATCCCCCTACTCAGCCCCTCCGGAGACGGTTTTGGCGACCCACGACATCTTCATGCCTGCCCTCAGCTCCACCATGACGGAGGGGAAGATCGTCGAATGGCTCAAGCAGCCTGGAGACAAGGTGGGGCGAGGCGAGTCGGTGCTTGTGGTCGAGTCCGACAAAGCCGACATGGATGTTGAGTCGTTCAATGAGGGCTACCTGGCTGCCGTGCTGATGCCAGCTGGCAGCACCGCTCCGGTGGGTGAAACCATCGGCCTGATCGTGGAGACCGAGGCGGAAATCGCTGACGCCCAAGCCAAGGCCGGTTCCGGTGGTGGAGGCGCTGCCGCCGCCGCTCCAGCTACCCCTGCGCCATCAGCGCCTGCGCCTGCGGTCAGTCCAGCAGCGGCGCCTGCTGCACCAGCCCCCGTTGCCCCCCCTGCTCCGGTTGCGGCTCCTCCCGCTCCGGTGGTGAGCCATGGCCGTGTCGTCGCAAGTCCCCGAGCCAAGAAACTCGCCTCCCAGATGGGCGTCAATCTGGCCAGCGTGCGGGGCAGTGGACCCAACGGCCGCATTCAGGCAGAGGACGTTGAACGGGCCGCTGGTCGCCCCGTCAGCGTGCCGCGTGTGGGTGAAGGCACTGCAGCTGCTGTGGTGGCCGGCGCAGCAGCTGCAGCACCCAGTGCTCCTGCCGGCAACAGCTTTGGCGCTCCAGGCGACACCGTTGCCTTCAACACGCTGCAGGCGGCGGTGAACCGCAACATGGAGGCCAGCCTTGCGGTGCCCTGCTTCCGCGTCGGGTACACCATCACCACCGACAAGCTCGATGCTTTTTACAAGCAGGTGAAGCCCAAGGGCGTCACCATGACGGCTCTGCTGGCCAAGGCCGTGGCGGTGACTCTGGCCCGCCATCCTCAGGTGAATGCCGCCACCACCCCCGCAGGCATGGCTTACCCCGCTGATGTGAATGTGGCGGTGGCGGTGGCGATGGAAGACGGAGGTTTGATTACGCCGGTGCTTCGACAAGCGGATCGTACCGATCTCTATGCAATGTCACGCCAGTGGGCCGATCTGGTGAAGCGTTCGCGCAGCAAGCAGTTGCAGCCTGAGGAATACAGCACCGGCACCTTCACCCTGTCCAACCTGGGCATGTTCGGGGTGGATCGCTTTGATGCCATCCTTCCCCCTGGCACCGGTGCGATTCTGGCGGTGGCTGCGTCTCGGCCCACCGTGGTGGCTGGCAAAGACGGTTCCATCTCTGTGAAGCGTCAGATGCAGGTGAATCTCACCGCCGATCACCGGGTGGTGTATGGCGCTGATGGTGCAGCCTTCTTGAAGGATCTCGCTGAGCTGATTGAGACCCGCCCCGAAACCCTGGCGATCTGATTCACACAACACCGGTGCCATGGCGTGATCGCCTGGTGCCCCCTGGTGTTTGGCGATTCGGCAGCATGGGAGCAATCACACATCCGGCGTCTGTGCCCGACCCCAGGGATCGTCAGCTTTGTTCGTACGACTATGTGCTTCCCGAAGAGCGCATCGCCCAGGTGCCCGTGGAGCCCCGCCATGCAGCACGTCTGCTGATGGTGCCACCTGTGGAGGCTGCCGTTGAGCAGGCACGGCACCAGCAGGTGTGGGACTGGCAGCAGGAGCTGCAACCCGGCGATCTGTTGGTGGTGAATGACACCCGGGTGCTGAAGGCTCGCCTGCGGGTTCGCCGTTCAGGAGGTGGCTTGGCGGAAATGCTCGTGCTGGAGCCCCGGGGAGATGGGAAATGGCTTTGTCTTGGCCGTCCTGCCAAAAAGATGCGTCCCGGGGATCAACTCTGGCTTGAAAGCCTGGAACAGGAGCCCTTGGAGTTGCAGGTGTTGGCCAGTGATGAGGCCACCGGCGGGCGACTGATCCAGTTTCCGCCTGGATGTGATGACGCGGTGGCGATTGAAGGCCTGTTGGAGCGCTACGGCGAGGTGCCTTTGCCTCCCTACATCGATCGTCACGATGCCGACGATCAGACCCGCTATCAGACCCGTTACGCCGCGCGTCCCGGTGCGGTGGCAGCTCCCACCGCAGGCCTGCATCTCAGTGATGCGTTACTGACGGGTCTGCATCAACGAGGCGTGGAGATTGCTCGGGTCACCCTGCATGTGGGCCTGGGCACGTTCCGGCCCGTGGAAACCGAAGATCTCACAGCCCTCACCCTCCACAGTGAATGGGTGGAGGTGAAGCCGGACGTGGTGGATGCCGTGGCGGCCTGTCGCAGCCGTGGTGGACGGGTGATTGCTGTGGGCACCACCAGTGTGCGGGCACTGGAGGGAGCGGCTCAGGCTGGCGGTGGTCAGTTACAGCCCCTCAAGGGGCCGGTGGATCTGGTGATTCAACCCGGCTACTGCTTTGCCGTTGTGCAGGGCCTGCTCACCAATTTTCACCTCCCCAAAAGCTCTCTGCTGTTGCTGGTGAGTGCGTTGATCGGTCGAGAGAAGCTGCTCGCGCTGTACGCGGCGGCGATTGCGCAGGAGTATCGCTTCTACTCCTACGGCGATGCGATGTGGATCGCACCTGAGGCGGTGTTGGAGGCAGCACGGCCACCGATCTGATCCCACAGCTGGTGGCCAGGCAACAAAAAACCCCGCGGCGTGCCACGGGGTGCGTGAACGACCGAGAGTCATCTCCTCAGGCCGATGGATTCAGGGGGATCAGGCCGCCACGGGTTGCTCAATGATGCCGGTGGGCACGTCGGCAAACATCACTGAGGAGAGATAGCGCTCGGCCAGGTCGGGGAGCACCACCACGATGGTTTTCCCGGCATAGGCATCCTGATGCGCAAGGCGGATGGCGGCAGCCGCAGCAGCACCACAGGAGATGCCCACCAGCAGACCTTCCTCCTTGGCGAGGCGCAGAGCCATCTCAACGGATTCGTCGTTGGTGACCTGCTCCACCTTGTCGACCACGGAAAGGTCGAGGTTCTTGGGGATGAAACCGGCGCCGATGCCCTGGATCTTGTGAGGTCCAGGCTTGACCTCTTCCCCATTCATGGTCTGGGTGATCACGGGGCTGTGGCTGGGTTCCACGGCAACGGACTCAATCGCTTTGCCGGCCTCGTTTTTGATGTAGCGCGACACGCCGGTGATGGTGCCCCCGGTGCCGACCCCGGCGACCAGCACATCAATGGCGCCGTCGCAATCGTTCCAGATCTCAGGGCCAGTGGTTTTTTCGTGAATCTCAGGGTTGGCGGGATTCTCGAACTGGCCAGGCATGAAGTACTTGGAGGGATCGCTTTCAGCGATTTCCTTGGCTTTGGCGATGGCGCCAGGCATGCCCTTGGCCGCTTCTGTGAGAATGATTTCCGCTCCCAGCACGGCCATCACGCGGCGACGCTCGATCGACATCGACTCGGGCATCGTGAGGATCAGCTTGTAGCCGCGGGCTGCAGCGGTGTAAGCGAGAGCGATGCCGGTGTTGCCGGAGGTGGGCTCGACGATGGTTTTGTCAGCGCTGAGGGCGCCGCGCTTCTCGGCGTCCCAGATCATGTTGGCGCCGATGCGGCACTTCACGCTGTAAGCAGGGTTGCGACCTTCGATCTTGGCCAGCACGGTGGCCTTGCAACCTTTGGTGACGTTGTTCAGACGCACCAGGGGGGTGTTGCCGATGGCTTGGCTGTTATCGGCGTAAACGCGAGACATGGGAGAGATGAAGCAGGTTGCCCAAGTTGGGCAACATAGATACAGCACTGGGGAGATGCCGCGCTCTTTAAGGGCATTTTCAGACTTTGACAAGCCCGTTGCTTTGCCCCTCTGAGCGCGCAGTCGAGTCACTCTGCTGGTGCTGTCAGCGTGCTCAGAGGGGCAAAGCAACGGGCTTCGTTGTTCGGTCCTAAACCGCCAAGGCCCGTTCAAATCGCTGCCAAAGCTGTTGTGGGTCCTCCATGCCAACCGATACGCGCAACAGATGGGCGGACACGCCGCAGGATGCGGCCCACGCGAGTTCGTCGTAGTGAGCCAGCAAGACGTAGGGGCAGCAGAGGCTGAAATGGGTGCCGAGGCTGGGACCCTTGCACACCTCCAGGGCGTCGTAGACCCGTTCAGCCTCCGCCAGGCCGCCCTTCAGTTCGAACGACAGCAGGCATCCGTTGCCTCCTCCAGGTCTGAGCAGGGCCTGAAAGCTTTCACATTGCGTGGGATGCATGACCCGCTGGATCGCTGGGTGACGCTGCAGGCGTTCGGCCAAGGCGCTGCAGTTGTCGTTCAGCTGCGGAATGCGTTGGAGCACATCGCGACTGCATTCTTCCAGAACCAGGGCATCGGCATCCCCCAACGCAGCAGGGGCATTGGTGAGGGCAGAGCGAAAGCGTTCATGCCAGCGGGAGAAAGGACTCACCACCAGAGCCCCGGCCAGTACATCGCCACGACCGGCGAAGCTTTTGGTGAGGGAGCTGAACACCAGATCGGCGTAGGGCAAGGCGTCGATATTCACGCCCGATCCGATCGTGTCGTCGGCGATCACTACCACGCCCCGATCGTGGGCCAAGGCGGAGAGCTGGATCAGATCCACGCACTGCAGCATGGGGTTGCTCGGCAGCTCCACCACCACCGCCGCTGGTTGCAGTTCGTCGAGCTTGGCGGCGATGGCTGTGGCGGAGGCATCGGTGAGCAGTTCGGCCCCTGCAAACACCACCTGCGGCAGCTTCAGCACATCCACATAGGGGAAGCCCACCTGGAGTGTGGGTCTCCCGGGTGCGAGAGCATCCACCAGGAGCAGGGCGCTGTGGAGGGCCGCCATGCCTGAGGGGTGCAGGCTGATGCGGTCACGACCGCAGTTGTAGATGCCGTTGAGACGAGCGCGAACCAGGGCCCGTGCCTGCTCTCCGCTCTCCGGAGACGGAGCGGTGGCACGGCTGAGGGCGATCGCGGCCTGACGCGAACTCACGCCTAAACCAGCGTGTTGCCAAAAGGCTTTCGCTGCTCCGCTGGCTGCTGCATCGGTGAGCAGAATCCGCAGTTGATCCTTGGACAGGATCCGAGCCTCTGCGTCGGGTGCGGCCCGCTGGCAATGGGCCAGAGCCGCTTGTGCAGCAGCGTCCGTTGGGTAAGGCCAGGCCTGGAATCCAGCCGGGCATCCAGCCGTTTCCAACACACTGCCGACCAGGTCTGCCACCAGCGGATGGAAGCCAAAACGTGGATACACAGCCCGTAAGCGACTGCGACAGCTTGGGTCTTTTTCTTCGTAGGCCACCACATCGCGCCAGCGGGGCAGGGCAACCGACACAGCATGGAGGCTGTCCGGCAGCGGATGGCCCAGATCTTTGCCCTGCCAACAGGGGTCGGTGAGCAGATCGCGCTGGATCACAGCAGCTGAATCAGCGCCTGATCGAGGTCTGCGATCAGATCGTCCGGGTCTTCACAGCCGAGCGACAGACGCACGAGTCCATCGCTGATGCCCAGCTTTTCTTTCACCTCAGGGGCGACGGCCGCATGGGTCATGGTGGCGGGATGGCAGATCAGGCTTTCAACGCCCCCCAGACTTTCGGCCATCGTGAACCAGTGCAGGGCCTTGCAAACGGCATAGGCCTGATCGCGGTTCGCGTTGAGGCCGATGGTCACAATCGCGCCACCACCCTGCATCTGGCGTTGGGCCACGTCCTGCTGGGGATGGTCGGCGCGGAGGGGGTACCGCACCCAGGCAACGGCGGGATGGCAGGCGAGATGATCAGCCACGGCTGCGGCATTGGCCATCTGTTGCCTTAGCCGCAGGGGCAGCGTTTTGATGCCTCGGGTGATCAGCCAGCAGTCAAAGGGGGAGGGCATCAGGCCCAGTGCCTTCTGGGCGAACACCATCGCTTGGTGCCAGTCCGGATCGTCTGTGCAGACGGCGCCGCCAAGGGCATCGGAGTGCCCGTTGATGTATTTGGTGGTGCTGGTCAGCGACAGGGTGGCTCCCAGTTCCAGTGGCCGTTGCACCAGGGCTGTGGCGAAGGTGTTGTCGACCACGACGGGGACGCCGGCAGCACGGGCTGCAGCCCCCACGGCGGCAAGATCGATCACCTTGAGCAGGGGATTCGTGGGACTTTCCAGCCACACCATGGCCGGCTTGCGGCTGGCCATGCTGGCCAGGGCGGTTGCATCGGTGAAATCCACCCATTCAGTGCGCACACCGAACTTGGCGAATACCTGCTCGAACAGGCGCACGGTGCAGCCATAGAGATTCTCTTCGCACAGCACCAAATCACCCTGCTTCAGGGTGGAGGCAATGGCTGTGATCGCACTGACACCGGAGCCGAACACCGTGGCGTGGGCGCAGTGTTCCACGGATGCCAGCACTCCTTCAAGGATGCGGAAGTTGGGGTTGCCTGAACGGGTGTAATCAAAGCCCTCAGGGTTGCCGTGGGCAAAGGTGGAGGTGGCGTAGATCGGCGGCATCACCGTGCCTGTTTCCGCTGCGAAGCTGTTGCCGTGGTGAATCGCCCGGGTGGAGACCGCTGGGGATGGCTTGGGATGGGAAGAGTCGGTCGCCACGGATCAGTCGAGAGGGAGCGCCTGCAGCGCCGATCGAACCATGCAGGCTAGGCAATGGCCTGAAAGCAGGATCCTGACGCCTGTCCATGAAAAAGCCCCCCGCGCTGGCGGGAGGCTCCATTGCTGTTGATCTGGGATCAGACCTTGCGGGAGTAGTACTCCACCACCAGCAGTTCGTTGATCTCAAGAGCAACCCACTCACGCTCGGAGCGGCCAATCACCTTGGCGCTGAGCTTGCTCTTGTCGAGCTCAAGGTGGGGCGGCACGTTGGCCAGACCGGGGAATTCCAGGTTGGCTTCGGCCAGCTTCTTGCTGCACTTGCGCTCGCGGATGGCGATCACGTCGCCGGGCTTGCACTGGTAGCTGGCGATGTCGGTGACGCGGCCATTCACGGTCACGTGGCCATGGTTCACCAGCTGACGGGCGCCAGGCACGGTGGGGCCAAAGCCGAGGCGGAAACAAACATTGTCGAGACGGTTCTCGAGCAGTTTCAGCAGGTTGGTTCCAGTGGAACCTTCCTGGGCGCGCGCTTTCTTCACGTAACGCACGAGCTGACGCTCGGAAACGCCGTAGTTGAAGCGAAGCTTCTGCTTCTCTTCGAGGCGGATCGCGTATTCAGAGCGCTTGCGACGGGCTTGGCCGTGCTGACCGGGTGGATAGGACCGCTTTGCGGCCTTCCGGGTGAGACCGGGAAGGTCTCCCAAGCGCCGCGTGATCCTCAGGCGAGGGCCGCGGTAACGAGACATGGGATGGAAATCGGAGAACGATCGAGCATCTGAATCAGGCATGCTGGGCTGGTGGGCCGCGCTCCTGCTTTGACGCACGAATCAACAATCGTATCTGGCGGACCTGCGGCAGCTCTGAACAAGCTGCTCGCGGCTGTGATGTTGGCGTTGATCGGGTTGTATCGCAGCTGGATCTCGCCGTTGCTCGGCCCACGCTGCCGCTTTGTTCCCACCTGCAGTGCCTATGGCCTGGAGGCGATCCAACGCCATGGCCCCTGGCGGGGAGGCTGGCTCACTTTGCGTCGTCTGTTGCGATGCCATCCCTTCACTCCCTGTGGCTGTGATCCCGTTCCCGACTGACGGCCAAACGCTGATCCTTTACAGCCGCCGGGGTTGCTGTTTGTGTGAGGGATTGGAGCAGCGCCTTCGCAGCCTGCCTCTGGCCTCACTCCACCCTCCGTTGCAGCTCCAGGTGATCGATATCGATGCCGTCGGGGTGGATCCGTCCCTGCGAGCTCGTTATGACCTGGAAGTCCCCGTGTTGTCGCTGGGCTCGATTCCCCTTCCCAGAGTGTCTCCCAGGCTTCAGGGAGACAGTTTGTACAGCTGGTTACAACGGGCCTGTACCAGTGCGCTTGGATCGGACTAGAACTGCACCACCGATGGTGCTTGGCTGATGGCTCAGACACTCCATGCACTGCTCCACGCGGTTGATCTGCCCGTGGTGGAAAGCCTCCCCAATCCTGCGATTGCAGCCCTCACCTGTGATTCCCGCTGCGTCGGTCCAGGGTCACTGTTTCTGGGCCTTCCCGGGGAACGCGTCGATGGAGGCAGTTTCTGGCGTCAGACCTTGAAAGATGGCGCAGCGGCGGCTGTGATCGGATCGGCCGCTGCAGCGGCCGATCCCCCCGGTCCCAACGATGCTGTGGTGGTGGTTCCAGATCCGGTGGCCCACTGGCTCGGTGCGTTGGCTGCTGCGTTCTGGCAACACCCTTCGCGGCGCATGACCTTGGTGGGTGTCACGGGCACCAACGGCAAAACCACCGTGACGCATCTGATCGAACATCTGTGTGAGCAGACCGGGCGGCCTTCCGCGCTGTTCGGCACCCTGGTGAACCGCTGGCCAGGCCGCACGGTCACCTCCACCCACACCACGGCCTTTGCGGATCACCTGCAAGCGCAGTTGGCTGAAGCGGTGGCAGCCGGTACGCAGGTGGCGGCCATGGAAGTGAGTTCTCACGCCCTGGATCAGGGGCGTGTTGCCGGCTGTCAGTTTTCGGCCGCGGTGTTCACCAATCTCACCCAAGACCATCTCGACTATCACCCGTCGATGGAGGCCTACTTCGAGGCCAAAGCACGGCTCTTCCGTGATCCTCTTCTCCTGAGCAACGGCCCCTGTGCCGTGGTCAATGTCGATGACCCCTGGGGGCAGCGTCTGGCGGATCAGTTGGGTGAACGCTGCTGGCGTTGTTCGCTGCAACCGGACCGGACGGACGGGGAGGTGGAGCTCACCATGACAGACCTGCTCATGACTGCCTCCGGCGTGAGAGGCCAGATCGTGACTCCCGTTGGATCGGCTCCTTTTCAGTCTCCCCTGGTGGGTGACTTCAACCTGATGAACCTGCTTGAGGCGGTGGGGGTGCTGGTGCAGTTGGGGATGCCGCTGCCCTTGTTGCTGGACGCTGCAGCCTGTTTCAAGGGCGTGCCAGGACGGATGGAGCGGGTGATGCTGCCCACGGCGCCGTCTCAGGCTGCGTTGCCCTCGGTGCTGGTGGATTATGCCCATACCCCCGATGGCCTGCGCAATGCCCTCGCCGCATGCCGCCCTTTTGTGGATGGTTCCCTGGTGTGTGTGTTCGGTTGCGGTGGGGACCGTGATCGTGGCAAACGGCCTCAGATGGCTGCGGTGGCAGCTGAGTTGGCCGACCGGGTTGTGGTCACCTCGGATAATCCCCGCACAGAGGATCCCCAGCAGATCCTTGACGATGTGGTAGCGGGTCTGTCTCCTGATGCCTCCAAGGTGGTGGAGGCTGACCGCGCTCAAGCCATTGCCCTGGCGATTCGTGATGCTCAGCCAGACGACCTGGTCTTGATCGCTGGGAAAGGTCATGAGGATTATCAGATCCTTGGCACCAGCAAAATTCACTTTGACGACCGAGAACAGGCTGAGCTGGCACTGCGCCAATCTCTGCGCGTCAATCAGCTGGGGTAGTAGTAAAACGCTGCTCCAAAGATTGAGAATGTTCCCAGCAACAAGACCCCCTCCAGCCAGTTTGATTTGGCATCCATGCCGACCAGGTTCACAATGAGCACGCTGAACAACAGTGCCAGGATTTCGAAGCCCTCGAAATCAAGATTCATGGGCTGATCAAGGAATGTCGCTGTGATCACAAGGGCAGGAGCGATCAGCAAAGCGACCAACAGGCTGGATCCCATCGCCAACGAGATCGGAAGATCCATTTCATTGTTCAACGCTCCTTTCACAGCGGGTACATATTCAGAAAATCCGCCGATGATTGGAATGATGATCACGCCTGTGAACAGTGCGCTGAATCCCATCTGATCGGTTGCTGGCTCAAGAAAATGGATAAAGGCCTCAGATTGGAAAGCAAGACATGCGGTGCTCAAGATGAGCTGCAGGATCCAGGGGGCAACGGCGGTTGGAGGGTTGTCGTCGTCTTCATCAACGTGTTGAGATGATGGGGGGTCGAAAAGATGGCTGTGTGTGGCCAGTGAAAAAAGAAGCGTTAAAAAGTAGATGGCAATGAGGATGATTGCCACAGTCACGGATAAGCCATGAATGGCGTGCACGTCGTCAATCCCTGATGTGCTAATCAAGGAGGCGGGAAGGGCTAATGCAATCACCGCGAGGGTCATCGTGGCTCCATGGGTGCGCACCATGGTGGGCTGAAAATTTTGCTCGCTAAATCGCAGGCCTCCTACAAGCATGGCCAGGCCTGTAATCAGTAGCAGGTCGGAGAGAATCGCTCCTGTAATACTGGCTTTCACGACATCGATAAGGCCTGCACGTAGGGCCGCCAGTGCGATCACGAATTCGGCACAGTTGCCAAATGTAGCGGTGCAAATGGCTCCAATCGTTGGACCACTCAGCCTCGCAATCTCTTCTGTCGCGTCACTCAACAGCAGGGCGATTGGAATAATGCCAAGACCCGCCAGAATGAAGCCAGCCTCAGTGTTCCAGTGTGCATTGACGGCCAGTTGTGTCAGGGCAAGCATGGTGATGGCGGGGATCATTTTCCACCGTCCGTGCCTGAAGAAGGCCAGAGAATGCGTTAAGGCTCCCATCGCTGTGCTCCAAAAAATGTCAATTCGACATAGTCGCTGGCTTGGTTGTCGGAGTCAGTGAGATCAAACGTCATGCCATCGGCATTGAGTACTTTGATCGTTTTCAGGGCCTTCAACAATGTCTCTCGCGTGGGGTTTGGGCCTGCGCGCTCAAGGGCCTCAGTCATCAACTTGGCTGCAATGAACCCCTCGAGACTGGTAAAGCTGAAGCTTGCGTCTGTATTGGTGGATCGCATTAATTGCTGGTATTCAGCAACAACTGGGATCCAACGGTCCCATGGAAAGGGAACGACCTGGCTGACGCCGATGCCATTGGCCTGCCCTGCAGGTAGCGAGTCTTCGAGAGCCCTGCTGCCTACGAAGGATACATTCATGATCTGAATATCAAGATTATTCCTGAGAATTGTCTTGCTTAAAGCCGCTGAGCTGACGTACGCAGAAACGATAATTAAGCCATTGGGTCTGACCTCGTCGATGATACTGAATGCCTTGGCGATGTTGTCAGAGTTCCTTTGCACAGTGGCAATGCCGGCCGGTGTGAGGTTATGCTTTTTTAAAGCTTTTTTGGCCGCCGAGAGTCCGTCTTGTCCGAAGGCATCATCTTGATAAACAATGGCAATTTTTTGTCGCGCGTCACGGACCAGGCTGTCAACGATCTTGTCAATTTCCATGCTGTAACTTGCGCGGAAATTGAACACCATCTTCAAGTCGGAATCCCTGAGCAGGCTTGCTCCACTCAGGGGGGCAATCAATGGGATCCGCTCGCTCTCAACGATGGGCAGAATGACTTTGGTTGTTGGTGTCCCGACATACCCAAACAAAGCGAGTAGGTCAGTGTTCTGAAGGAATGTCTTGGTGTTCTGGATGGTTCGTTGGGGTTCGTATTGGTCATCCAGGCTGGTGAGCCTGATACGGCGCTGATGAATCCCCCCGCGACGATTCACTTCGTTGAACCAGGCAAGAGCGCCTGCTTGGTATTCGCGTCCTAACTGTCCTGACGGACCCGTTAACGGAAGTGACTGACCGATGACGACCTGGTTGTCTGATGTTGGTGAATAGGCGCGTCTGCTTTTTTCTGCCGTTGCTTGCGTTGTCGCTAACATTAAACCCATCACAAGCAGCGCTTGGATGACGTTTAGCCGTGTGACTGTCTCTTGATTTGATGATGAACACTGCCTTCCCTTTGGGCCGGAAATGACACGCAAACGCCGTCGCAGATGGAACATTCTCGCTTTGGTGTCGATCCTGATGGCGGTGATGCTTTCGATCATTGCCCTCAGCAATCTTAATGTTGAAGCGGTTAAAGGGCGTGATTCCTTGCGTCTTTCTTCCGGTTCTCGTGCTCTCACCACTGATCCCAGGCGTCTGCCTCCCGATGGATGGTCGTCTCTGCGCGGGACCCGTCTGGTGGGCCCAGAGTTAGAGGCCGATATCAAATCCCTGAATGAAGCTCAATATCGAGTCAGGGTTGGAATCTATGCAAACAGTACCTATGACTTGGATTTAAGCGTACCAAGTTTTTCGTCGAATGGATACATTTGGCTGCGATGGCAGCAACCCCTCCAGGATTACCTAGATGAGCAGGAGTTGTCGCTGAGTGATCGGATTGGCCTTGTCAATGTCTTGCTGTCTGACGCGGAGCCCGAATTGATCCCGGTGCAGGAAGAGCCCGTCAAGCTCGAGGATGGAGATTATTATCAGCTGTATAAATATGTTGGTCGCTTTTACGTCGATAAGGCGAGCTTCGTGCGTTTTCCCTTCCTTACGGTGAGTCTCCCAATTGCAGTGGAGGCTGTGGATGTTGATGGGTCGTTTGATTACTCCCGTTTTCGTTTTGAAGCCGATGTTCAGAACAGTGGGATGGGCCTGTATGCAGGAACTGGCATCATTGGATGGCGCAGTCGTGGTTGGTCAATCGCTGAGTACCGCCATAATTATTCGACCAATTTTGGCCTTGGTGGTGATGAGGATGATTACAGCACTGTGATTTTTGATATCACATTTGGCACCTCTTCATGGTCAGCCTTCTGGAGGCTGATTCTTCCTCTGATGGTGGTGATGACGATGGTTCTTCTGGTTTTCAAAGTGCGTCCGGACGAGCAGGATGCACGCGCTGGGATTCCCGTCACGGTGTTGCTCACACTGGTCTTTCTTCAGCAGGTTTATCGCGATGAACTTCCCGATTTGCCGTATCTCACCTTTCTTGACAAGGTCTATGTGATTGCTTATGTCGTGACCTTGGTGGCTTTTGTGCTTTTGATCTGGATCGGTCGACGTTATTCCGACGTTGACAAGATCCCAGAAGGACCATTGCGAGACCGTCTGGAAATGCGGCTACAGGTTCTTGATGAGGTCTGGCCTATGGCCATGGTGGTGTTTTGTGCAGTTGCCGTTGCCTTCTCGTGGCTTTCGATTCCCGCCAGTACTTGACGTTCAGTCAAGATTGCTGATCCGATTGGTTAATGATCTGAGCTCTTCTTCGGTGGTGCTGATGTGCGTGCAGGCTCGCAGGCACTTGGGGGAAGCGAGGTCACGGATCCACAGGTTTTGCTCACCCAGTTGCTTTACTACGGCGGCCGGTGCGATTGGCTTCAGTGCTGGATGTAGTTGGAAGCTCACAAGACCGGCTGGGGGAGGTCCCTTCAGCAGGGGATTGACTCCAGGCAGCTCGGCAAGCTGATGCCAGAGCTTGTCGCTGAGGTCCTGAATCGTTGCCAGGCGTTCGTCAGTGCTGCCCTCCTGTTCAAGCAGCTCCAGGGAGGTGCGAAGCCCAGCCAGCAGGGGGACACAACTGGTGGCCACCTCGAAACGGCGGCTGTCGTGGTGGAAAGGATCGGGGTCGCCGAAGACGGCCCGGCTTTCGTCCTGCAGGCTGCGCCAGCCGATCAGGGTGGGGTTGGCTTCATTCAGCACCCGCTCAGACAGGGCCACACCCCCAAGTCCTTCCGGGCCGCAGCACCATTTGTGTCCGGTGAAGGCATAGATATCGGACGCAGCAGCAGCCTCGGCCACGGGGATCTGGCTCATGCTTTGCGCCGCATCCACCAGCAGATAGGGGTGGTTGGGATGATCTCTGAGTTGATCGGCAACGTCCGCAATCGGCATCAGCTGTCCTGTATTCCAGAGCAGGTGGGACAGCACCACGACCCGGGTGTTGGGGTGCAGATTCGCCTCGATGGCGGCAAGCACGGCTGCATCATTGCCGCTCTGCTGCTCGCGGCCGCCGAGAACCTGCTGAACAGGCAGGGTGTCGATGTCGAGATGCTGGCGACGGGCCAGTTCATGGCAGGCGGCCACCACGCCGGGATGCTCGCAGTCGCCAATCAACAGACGATCGCCCTGGTTGAGGGGCAGGCCCCACAGCGGCAACACGCAGCCACTGGTGACGTTTTCGCTGAGGGCCAGGCGATGGGGGGCAACACCGCACAACCCTGCCAGCTGTGCTCTGGTGCTGTTCACTTCCCGGCTGATGTAGGGCCAGACGTCGGCGGTGAAGGGTCCCAGCTCCTGGATGCGATGCCAGCTGCTGGTGATGGCCTCAAGCGAAGGCGCCGGCAGTGGACCCTGCCCCCCATAGTTGAAGTAAGTCTTGTTCTGAAGGGCAGGGCAGAGAGACCTCAAGTGGCCTGCGCTGTTGTTGGTCGAGGCGTTCCTTGCGCCGTCCAGATTTGCCATGTCCATGCCATGTCCATGCACCATCAGTCTTGCTGACGCCAAGCTGCTGTGTCATCCGCTGTGCATCCCATCGTTGCTTTGGCGGCGTGGAAGCACAGAGTGGATTGGGCCTCAATCAGACAAGGTGAGAGTTGCCTTGGTAAGGATCATACTGATCGGGCAATCGCGATGGCTCTTAGTCAGCTGACTTGATCTTTGAGTGTGCTGATCATGTGTGTAAGTCTGTCATTGTTTCTGTATACAGCAGTGCGACCTTTTCAAAGGAATGAGGGATCTTCTTCGAGGTCAAGCCAGGTGCGAGACAATTTGAGCACCAATTTATGTGGTTTTCGCGTTAAGACTCTGTGAGCGTTTTGGTGATGCGTCAGTTTCGCCAATAAGCGTAATTGCTGGCAATCTTTCCTCAATTTGTGCTTTCTAATTGGCGTCTCTTCGGATGAGTTAATCGCGTCCTCTTGCGTCTGCTTAGAAAATAAGCAATCTATCTAAGGCGTTTGGTGGGCTGCTTAAGGACAAGTTTTTGATTGTGCCAGGGTTAAGCAAGTTGAGCTGCATAATTTTGGATATCACTTCCTTCGAAGGCTATGAAATTTGAGTTTGTAGTGTCTAGTAGGGAGTCATTGACATCCCAGCCTAAGTCGTCAAGAACTCCTAATGTAACCATGCTTAAAGATTGAGTTTCGGCATTGTAGATATCTAAATAACCAATATGCAAATCATTGTGGAGGGGATTGTATTTGCCGTTGATGATTTCATCGCTCTCCCAATGGGCTCCTGCAGTTCCTGAGCCGCCTCCGTTTTCAAGGACTGGGTTGGTAATAACGTCTTCTCGAGTTGCAAACTCTGATTCAACCCATTCTTCAAAGATTGTATTAGCCTTGCTTCCGTTAAAATAAAATCTATCGTCGTTGTTTTTATCGATACTCTCGTCCCAATTGTCGTCGCCTGGAAAGCCCAGTGAGTGAATAAGTTCGTGAGCAAGGAGGTGGGTAAATGATTTGTATTGATTGCTAATCATGGCGTCTGTGTAGCGAGGGTTCAGGATGATTGTTCCCTCATCGGCAAGACCGTTTGTATTATTATCACTACTTGGGTAAGAGCCTCCCAGTGTTCCACCGCCTAGCCATTTCTCGAAGCCAAGATCCAGCTTGAATGTTTCAATCTCTGCAGCGGGGCCAGGAAACTCATCAAACCAACTGCTGACAAAGTCCAATGCATTGTAGATTGATTCATAATATGGATTATAATTAAAGTTACTTATTAATGTAACATCAAATTGGAGTTGACTTGTTCCGTAGCGAATGAGTTCATGACTTTCTTGATCTGTTGTGCCGAAATATGCTTCATAAGGATTTAGGGGATCTTCGTTCCCTCCACCGTTAGGCCCTTTGTCCTTCGGTTTATTTCCTCCTCTTGCTTTGTCGATACCGAAATCAACAAAGTCCTGCCTGTCAACATCAATTGTTTCAGCTTCCTGTTGCTTAAGTTCGGCGGCAAAACTTTTTAGAGGAAGATCTAGATCACCATTAATATCAGGATCAAAATCGGCTTGGCTGCTTTCTTGCGTATGTTCCAAGTCGAATAATGAGCCAGTAATATATTTGCTACGATAATTAAGATTTTCGATGGAAAAATTAGTTAACTTGTCAAGAATCGTTAAATTTTTCATGCGAATTCTATGGATTCAACTGATTTAATTTTATCCGAGCATGTTGGATTTTTCCTGAAAATTCCCTTAGATTTTTCTGAGGTGCTTGTCGATCGCGTATTGATTGGCGGCGTTATTGGCTAGGTGAAAAATGTGAATTTGTCGAGGTTTTTGATTTTGTATATTATCAATGGTTTAGAGTCTGATTCCTTTCCTTTCCGTTTTTGGGCTCGATTCTCTTGAGATCTTTAGGTCTGTTTCGTGGTCAGCTTGTGATGGTTTCTCTCTGGTCTTCGTTCATTTCATAAGGCTAACGCTTGTCGTTGATTGATGATTTCGCGATGGTATTGCACCTTCTTGAGTCTCGCCCCTGCATCGCCCGCTGTCGTCTTGGCGGGTTGGTGTTGACGGGCCTGTTGGCAATGGCTTTTCAATCGAACCCTAAAAGCTCAATGCATTCTGAGTTTGTTCTTGCTTGTCTGTTGGTGGTGCAGGGTCCTCTTGGTCAAGGCGGAACAACGGTCTCGTTGAAGTATGGCCGATGCAGGCAGCATTAGTGGATAACTTTTGCTGTCATGCTGTAGTTCTGCAGCTTTACGCATGTACGCATCTTGTTCACCGTGCATTTGTTGCATGGTGTTTGTGTCGGAGGTTGTGACTCCAGAAAGATCGATTCATGTGGTGTATGGCGCTAAATACTTCTAAGAATGGGCTTCACTGGAGGGAGTGCAAGTCCTTGCCCTGTGAGGGTATCCGGCTGAAAAGTGTAGTGGCTGCTGGTGTTTCTGGACGCTTCACCCTTCAACCGGTAGCCCATCGAAAGCCTGCCCGGAACGTCATCGCTAGCGTCCCAAAATAAGTCGCTGATCATCGATGACGGCAGTGGATTGGCTTTGGATCCTTCACCCCTTTCTGGCGGTGGTGCTGATCTATCCCCTGATCGGCATGGTGATGCGGCTTGGTTTGCAAACCCGGGCTCGCCGCCAGAAGACCAATCTCAAACTTCCACCCAGCCTTGGGCGAAGCCATACCGATCTCGGCCGGTGGCTCGCTGCTGGGGTGGTGGGACTCGTGTTGATCGCTCTGACGGTGGTGATTGCCACCAAGGTGCCACTGGCTGACTTCTCTGGGGGCGCCCCTCGGGCGCTTCAGCTGCTGCTCGTGCTGATTGGAACCGTGATCAGTTTGGTGGCGTTGTGGCGCAGTCAGTCCCCAGGGTTGCGGTTGGCGTTTGCCCTAATCACCTGGGCGGGGATTCTTGGCCTTGGTGCCCAGCCGGAGGTGTGGCGCCTCTCGGACAATCCGCTCACCGCCGCCTTCTGGCAGTCCCATTACTGGGCGGGTGTTGGGGTGACAGGTCTGATGTTGTTTTCTCTGGGGGCCCGGCCTGAGATCGTGCGTGATCTGCGCCTGCGTCGGTTGCACATTACGGCCAGCGTGCTAGCCGCCGTGCTGTTTGTGGTTCAGGGCCTTACTGGCACCCGTGATCTGCTTGAGATTCCGCTCACCTGGCAGAAACCGGCGGTGTATGCCTGCGATTTCGACAGCCGGACCTGCCCTTCCCCCGTTGCAGAGATCATTTCCCCTACGCCATCGGGGACCGGTTCATCGGCCCCGTGAGGTCGATGTGAAAGCTCACACTCCTCTGGCGCCTCCTCCGAGGCCTCGAACGCAGAGGTGACGAGAAGGGCGGAGAAACGCCCTATACCCACCCGACTGCGCCAACAGAATCGCTGCCGTTGGTGTGGCGTCAGAGCACTTGCACCACTTCGCTCACTTCAGGGATGGCTTCCCGCATCTTGCGCTCAATCCCCATCTTCAGGGTCATGGTGCTGCTGGGGCAGCTGCCGCAGGCGCCCTGCAGCCGCACTTTCACTACGGGGCCATCGATTTCCACCACTTCCACGTTGCCGCCGTCAGCCATCAGGAAGGGGCGCAGTTCATCGAGCACCTTCTCCACGTTCTCACTGGTGAGGGGCAGGGTTTCGGTACTCATGGGCAGGATGCAAGCGTCGTCTTGACGTCGAGCCTAGGCAGCCGTGGAGACCGTCGCCCCCATAGCCTGAGGGAAGCCAAACCGCCGCCTTGAACAGCTACGACGTTGTGCTGGTGGGTGCAGGGATCATGAGCGCCACCCTGGCCACTCTGTTGCACGAGCTCGATCCCGATCTGAGGATGTTGCTGGTGGAGCGGCTTGAGGGACCTGCGCAGGAAAGCAGCGCGGCCGTGAACAACGCTGGTACGGGCCATGCGGCCAATTGCGAGCTCAATTACACCCCACTTCAGGCCGATGGCACCGTGGCCACCACGAAGGCCCTGGCCATCAATGCCGCGTTTGAAACCAGCCTGCAGTTCTGGGCGTCCTTAGCGGAGCAGGGCCAGCTCAATCCGGGCAGTTTTCTGCATCAGGTGCCCCATCTCAGTGCTGTATGGGGGGGCGGTGATGTTGCTTTTCTGCGCCAGCGTTATCAGCAGCTGCGCCAGCTGCCTGCCTTTGCTTCTATGGAGTGGACAGAGGATGCCGGCGAACTGTCGGCGTGGATGCCCCTGGTGATGGCGGGCCGGAAGGGCCACGAACCCGTTGCTGCCACCCGCATCAACCGCGGCACCGATGTCGATTTCGGCAGCCTGACGCGGGCCTACCTGGCGCCGTTGCAGGCCAGTGGTGCCCTCGAGGTGCTGCATGGCACGACCGTGGTGAATCTGCGCCGGCGACGGGATGCGGCCATGAACGAGGCCGACTGGCAGCTGGAGCTGCGCGGGCCGTCGGGGAGGCGTCAGGTTGATGCAGGGTTTGTGTTTCTGGGTGCCGGGGGCGGCGCATTGCCGTTGTTGCAGCGTTCCGGTATCCCCGAGGCGGCTGATTACGCCGGTTTTCCGGTGAGTGGTCAATGGCTGGTGTGCAATGACCCGGAGCTGGCGGAGCATCATCACGCCAAGGTGTATGGCAAGGCCAAGGTGGGAGCGCCGCCGATGTCGGTGCCACACCTCGACACCCGCTGGATTGATGGCAAGCGGTCGTTGCTGTTTGGCCCCTATGCCGGGTTCAGCAGCAAGTTCCTCAAGCAGGGTTCTTTGCTGGATCTGCCAGCGTCGGTGCGGGCGGGCAACCTGCTGCCGATGCTGCAGGTGGGGCTCAGCAACTTTGATCTGGTTACCTATCTGGTGAATCAGCTGCGCCAGAGCTCCACCGATCGCCTCGAGGCCCTCAAGGTGTTTCTGCCCACGGCCCGCGAGGAGGATTGGAGCCTGTCGGTGGCTGGCCAACGGGTGCAGATCATCAAACGCACCAAGGACGGCGGCAGGTTGCAGATGGGAACTGAAGTGGTGGCGTCAGCCGATGGTTCCCTGGCGGCGTTGCTGGGGGCCTCTCCCGGTGCCAGCACAGCGGTGACGATCATGTTGGAGGTGCTGCAGCGCTGTTTCCCGCAACGGCTGGCCAGCGACGCCTGGCAACGGCGCCTGCGTGTGCTGATTCCCAGTTACGGTCAGGATCTGAACGCCGATGCCGAGCTTCTGGGGCGGATGCGTGACCGCAGTGATGGCGCACTGGGGCTACACGCCGCGTAGCCGTCTGATCCTGATTCGCCTCGATCGCCTAACCCTCGGATCAGAGGCGAGCTCTGGGGTTGGGCCTGGCGGACCGGGGCCGCTGCCTAGGATCGGTCGACTCAGTTGAATCACCCGAGCCGGGCTTCCCCCAATCGCATGACCGACGCCCCCGTCTCCCGGATCCGCAACTTTTGCATCATTGCCCACATCGACCACGGCAAGTCGACCCTGGCCGATCGGTTGCTGCAGGACACCGGCACGGTTGCCAACCGCGACATGCAGGACCAGTTCCTCGACAACATGGATCTGGAGAGAGAGCGGGGGATCACGATCAAGCTCCAGGCCGCCCGCATGACCTACACCGCAGCGGACGGTCAGCAGTACGTCCTCAATCTGATCGACACCCCTGGTCACGTTGACTTCTCCTATGAGGTGAGCCGCAGCCTGCAGGCCTGCGAAGGGGCACTGCTGGTGGTGGATGCCAGCCAGGGGGTGGAAGCTCAGACCCTTGCCAACGTGTATCTGGCCCTGGAGAACGATCTCGAGATCATTCCGGTGCTCAACAAGATCGATCTGCCCGGTGCGGAGCCTGAGCGCATCAAGGAAGAGGTGGAAGCGATCATCGGCCTGGATTGCAGCAACGCCATCCCCTGCTCGGCCAAAACGGGTCTGGGGGTGCCTGAAATCCTGCAGGCGGTGGTGGATCGGGTGCCGCCTCCGGAAGACACGGTGCAGGACCTCACCAAGGCCTTGATTTTCGATTCCTATTACGACCCTTATCGGGGCGTGATCGTGTATTTCCGGGTAATGAGCGGCCGCATCAGCTGCAAAGACAAAGTGTTGCTGATGGCCAGCCAGAAAACCTATGAGCTTGATGAGATCGGGATCATGGCCCCTGATCAGAAAAAGGTGGATGAGCTCCACGCCGGTGAAGTGGGCTACCTGGCGGCCTCGATCAAGGCGGTGGCTGATGCACGCGTGGGCGACACGATCACGTTGTTCAATGCACCTGCAGATGAACCATTGCCTGGCTACACCGAAGCCAAGCCGATGGTGTTCTGTGGATTGTTCCCCACCGAGGCGGATCAATACCCCGATCTCCGTGAAGCTCTCGACAAGCTGCAGCTCTCCGATGCAGCGCTGAAGTTTGAGCCGGAAACCAGCAGCGCCATGGGCTTCGGGTTCCGGTGTGGCTTCCTGGGGCTGCTGCACATGGAGATCGTGCAGGAGCGATTGGAGCGGGAGTACGACCTGGATCTGATCGTCACTGCGCCGTCGGTGATCTACAAGGTGAACATGATCGACGGCAGCGAGATCATGGTTGATAACCCCGCCACCCTGCCTGATCCGCAGAAGCGTGAGTCGATCGAAGAGCCCTATGTTCGTATGGAGATATACACGCCTAACGATTACAACGGGGCGCTGATGGGCCTGTGCCAGGAACGGCGTGGGGAGTACATCGACATGAAATACATCACCACCGATCGGGTGACGTTGATCTATGAGCTGCCGTTGGCCGAGGTGGTGACGGATTTCTTTGATCAGATGAAGACGCGCACGCAGGGCTATGCCTCGATGGAATACCACCTGATTGGCTATCGCAAGAATCAGTTGGTGCGCCTCGATGTGCTGATCAATGGTGAACGAGCCGATGCGCTCACCACGATCGTTCATCAAGACAAGGCCTACAACGTGGGGAAAGCTTTGGTGGAGAAATTGAAAGAGCTGATCCCACGCCAGCAATTCAAGATTCCGATTCAGGCGTCTATCGGTAGTCGCATTATTGCCTCAACCAGCATCAGTGCGATGCGGAAGGATGTGCTGGCAAAGTGCTATGGAGGTGATATCTCGCGGAAGAAAAAGTTATTGAAGAAGCAGGCGAAAGGGAAGAAGAGGATGAAAGCAATGGGGAAGGTGGATGTGCCTCAGGAGGCATTTATGGCGGTGCTTAAGTTAAATCAATCAACTTAGCAGCTATGTGTGGTGCTGTTTTTGTCGTGGGAACTTAGGGGCACCAGGATTGAGCTGGCATTACGAGATAGGCACTCTGGTTACTTCCGGTTAGAGACGAAGAACCGGCCGAATATTCTACTTTCAAGAGATTATTGTTTGTTGCTTCGGTGATAAGAGTCCGACTAAGTGTGACATTTGGATCAGTAATCGTGGGATCGTTGGCCAAGATATCGTCATTGATTCGCCGTGAGTCATTTGTGGTAGTAGTCAGAGCTCCATACTGGGCCTGAGGAAATTGTTCATTGTCCTGCAGAAGAGAAAGTGCGATAGAGCTATCCGAACACATAGTGTCCGAAGGCTCGTAATTAAGTTCACCAGCGATAGTAATGTCATCATCATTAATTGTGGTTTCGTCAATTTGCCATAAGTGCGTGATTCTTCTGATTTCCGCAAGGTCTGAAGAAATAGCTCCTGATATCTGATCGCGCAGTTTCGAACTATTTACCACATTCATGGAGGATGTGAACGATTGGAGAGAGACCGTGGTAAAAATCGTCAGCGACAAGATGGCGACAGCAGCTTCAGTAAGATTCATGGCAATCGAACTCTCCACATGTCTTCATGGTATCACCTATACGGGTTTTGGCACGTACACGATGATTGATCAATTGTTTTGCTAGAAGTGTGTATGCCAAATCTATCAACATGGAATAAAATCGCTGATCTATGAGCTTATTGTGGCCTGCAAAGATTCGTTCACTGAGAAGAAACCGGAATGTCTTTGCGCTGATCCCTGAAAATTAATATTTCTACGCCGGTAAGAGATAACGTTTTAGGGCTTGCAGGTACGGTGTTATCAGTGACAGTGCAGGAAGTGCGATCACATGATTGACTTAACACATAATTGGCTGTACCTCCATTTGCAAAATTCTCAGTAAAATAAACAACATCAAGGTTATCCCCGCCGTCGATTTGAAAATTTCCACGCCCTGGAACGTACTGATTGTATCCATTGCCGCCATCAAGTATTTCGATTTCAGTTGTTGATTGGCTATTGTTCCCGTTGCCAATGAGAATATCATTGCCATCTACTATTGCGTCATTTGTTGGGCAGTCATCAGAGAATTGATCTCCATAAATAGTATCGATGGTTTCGGTTCCTTCAATAACATCACTCCCATTGCAACCAATTAAAGATGTTGATGATGTTCCACCCGCTTCAATTAAATCGTCGAAACTACTTCCAGTAATGCTAGTGACTTTCCCAACACCACAGATCAAGATATCTCTCCCATCTGTCACACTGGTTATTCCTCTATCTTCTGCATTGAATGTGGTGTCGCCTTCGTTTGGGGTAAATTTTGGCAAACTACCGCCAGCAAAATCGCAAAGACCAAGTGCGTTTGGCTCAGTGTAGAGCGGATTATTGCGTGTGTTAGCTGAAAAGGTGTCGGAATAACGAAGAGGAACTTTGTTCTCGCCTCGATCTTGCTCCATGGAGAGAGTGAACGTTATCAGTCGACCTGTTGTTTCGGTGGGATCGGTGGATACTGAAAATCCATCGCTGCTTAATCCATCGATTAAACGTTGCGGCAATGGTGCTGTAGCAGTTTCATCAATCACCGATAAGTATTGGCCGCGTTCATCAAAGCTCGGTCCACATCTCCATAATGATTTTTCACCGAACCATCCCGAAACAGAACTCCCTTGACTATCTAATGATGAACTTGCTAAGGCATAGATTGAAGGATAAAAGTCAGCTCGAATGTCTAGCGCAAAGAGGAAGGAAACACCAGCTGTGTTGAAAAGTGCTGTGCAAGTGGATGGTATATCGATCTTAGACGGATCAGTGATGATCGCTTCAGACAAGCTGACTTCAGATTCAATAAACTTCGTGGTTCGATCCCAATTTTTTCGCTGACGCTGATAAGCTTCGCTCCGTTCATTGACTCCAAGCTGGCTGACAAAAAAGTTAAAAGCTACAATCGTAATAAATGATGTGATGAACAGAGTTACAAGTAACTCAACAAGAGTAAAACCTTGCTTTAAAAAGCGTTTGTGTAGTTGCATGATCCTCCAATGTAAAGTCCTTCTCGAAATAAACCGAGGGGAGCTAAAATGTTGATACAACGTGTTTGAGTGTTGCCGTTTCTAAGAGGCTCACTTTCGAATAAAATCTCACCTCCGCAAGGAACTGAACCAGTCGGCGGGAAAATAAGATACAAGTTATCATTATCGCTTAGGCAAACCGGATTTAAGCCTGCTGGATATTCAAAGCGTTCAATGCTGGCATTAAATCGATGAGGTGCGATCCCACTGCAGTATTCGTTGGATGTAATGTAGGTGAATCCTGTGTAAGATTTAGCAATATCGTTGTCACCAGCACTAGCCGCTTTTTCTATTTTAATCGCACAGATTTTATTTTGCTCGAGAGCTTTTGTTTGAATGGATTGAAGCCAGCTTGCATCTTCATTCACATCTTTTTGTGTTGAGCTTTAATAACTTGATCCCTAAACACCACAAGCGAGAGACCTAACATTGCGCCGACAAGTGCCAGAACAATAATTAGTTCTGTCAAAGAGAAACCGCTATCTCTTTGTCTAAGAATCATCATTGACTTATGATTCGTCCAAACCCTGTCCAAACGGATGTACCAATGGCGACGAAATCTTTGACACCTGCACTATAATCTTCTCCATTATTATCCGAGGCGTCATTGGGTGCGTTGGTGGGTACAACCAATTGAGCTTGGTTGGAGTTGGAGCCGTCCCACACTTCTGCCCAAACAACACCGCGTACATCTCCACCTCCACAATCACCATAGGGTGGTATCCCATTTGGATTATAAGATGGATCAAGATAATTATCTACAGTAACTGTACTGTCTTCATAGTTACAGTCGTTTTCGTCAACTGATGATCCTGCTCCACCATTAATACCTACTTTTCCACAAGGGAAATGGACAAACACATTAGCAGCCTTCGCTTCAACACTTCCACCGTTTTTACCACCCTTTCCTTTTACTGCACTGACGCCTGAAAAATAAGCCTCTTGCTGAAACTCCTCGTCAATGACTCTTGCGGCTTGGCACTCTGCCACTGACCTTCCGTACAGACCAAGCCTGAAAGGTGTAGGTTCCACTGTGCCTCCAGTAACCACTTGGGAAATGCTTCTCTGTCCCCCAGCATCAACGTCATTGAGCGTGTAGATTTTAACGGGTCCGTTAGTGGTATCAACTTCAAGCTGCTCAGTATTAGAAAGTAAAATATTGTCAACCAAGCAATAGGTAAACGGTTGACCATTAGCAAGTGGTAATCCACTTGATGGATCTGTATTATTGCCTTGATCTGTTATGCACATATTACTATTATTAATGTTTCCATCGGCAGTTGATGCTGCAGTTCCAGCAATTACCTGATACTTGTTTTGCCCAGGTATTTTACTGATATAATCCTGCAAGTCTTCCGTTGTTCCCTGTGCTGCAAGCAAATTACTCAGTAATGTGGGTGGAAATGGATAAATATCTGGGCATGGCTCACCGCCGATAAAGACTAAGCCAGAAACTGTGGCATTATTGCCAGCATCAATCAAGGTCAATGCTTCTTCTTGTGTCCCATTGTCGGGATCTGCATATTCACAATCTGTACAACGAATGTTTCCTGAGATAGCGCCAAAAACATCGTTATTTCCTAAATTTACATCTTTGGCGCAAATTCCTCCAAACCCACTGCTGGTGCCAGGATCTTCAAAACCAGCTTCGCAATTTTTTGATGCGACGTTAAATGTTTTCTGTAAAACAACTCTCGACAGTGTTCTACTGCTGTCCTCGCTCAAGACGCTTCCTTCGACGGTTAAAGTGCCCTGCCCCCCATAAAATGGTGTGCCATCAAAGACATAACTAAGTATCTTGTAAGATCCATTGGGAGAGCTCGAAATGGTCTGCTCTAAATCACTTGCAGGCAAGGGATCTACACCAGTTGATGCATCACATTGAAGAACACTCCGAGGATTGCTCCATGTTCCTTTAATATCGCCGTTGGTATCGGTATAAACAATATTTTTGCATTGATCTGATGTATTATTGTAGCAATTGATGAGGAGATATTTGTAATCAGAATTCAAAGCTTCTACTGTTCTCGCCATACCTGCTTCAGCATGTTCACGAGCTTGACGCTCTTGCTGCGAATTAATCGAATTCAATAGACCACGTGAAGTTACAATCGCGACTGTAGTTACACCTAAAAAACCAACTGCCCCGACAACCATGACAATTGGCATGGCAAGTCCGGACTCGCGGCGAATCGTCTTCATTGAGAGCATGGCTCGACCTATATACAACTTACTATAGTCGATTGCAGCGCATAATGCAAATGTCTGGGCCATGAATGATTGGACCACGCTTGATGTTTGGAATTGCCACGCTGGCTTGGAGGATTGGATTGGCTCCATTTGTTCCAGATCCTGTACCTTTTAATGGCAATCATAGAGTTTGCTTAGAATGCTTTAAATGTAGTTTGCTCTTTGTGAAGAGCGCTAACCTGTCGTACATAACCGTTTTGCTCCCCAAGCTTGTTCCTGAATGCCTCTATTTGCTGTTGTTTTTTCTTCAAGAGAAGGAAAATGCGTGTTCTTTATTTTATGAGCGTGCACGCTAACCAAACTAAAGCTGCTTAAACCATGAGTCGTATCAATGGGTGATTGATGCTTTATGCGATTTAGGGGGCGGGGCCAACACAGTGGTTTTTTATGATATTGATTGTCTTGCTTAGGGATTTTTATTGATTTCCTGGTTTGCTGTGTAGGCTCCTCATTTATTCAGCATTACAGAATTGCCCTGAAATGTTTTGCTTCTGCTTGGTTCAGAGAGGAAACTTGTCTATAGTGACTTTAGCGTGATTATCCTCGTGCTTAAACTACTTCAAGTTTTTAGGCGGAGCAGCAAAATAGATCCCCTGCCTATTACATTTGGGTGTGTATGGATTTTAACTTGCTTTGGATTTTTTTTAACAGCCTTTGTTCCTCCAGATAATTTTAAGCATGATTATCAGTGGATTGTTGTTGGAATCGGATATTTAATTGCTGCGATCTCTTTTTTGCGTTCTCGCCAGCATCTTTCTAAATTGCGAGTTTTTTTAGCCTCGGTGAAATGGTTCTGGGCGGTTTGGTTGTTCACCACTCTGTGGCTTCTCTTGATGCTTTTCGTGCATGGAGATCGAGTTGGAAATCTCATGGGTGTGAATTCAGGTTTCCTTGGTTTGTGTGTTTTGCCTATCGCAGCTTATTTGGGCCACGACCTTTCCTTGAGCCGAGAACCCTTGTTGAGAAAGCGGCTCAGCTGGGTTTTGCTAATGAGCTTATTGCCATTGTTGCTGTTCGAGAATATTTATCTTGCAATGCATCGTTTTGCCGCAATTCCGGAGAGTCTTTCCTACCACACCACAGAGCATCTTGTTTGTTGTCCCTATGTTTACTGGAGTTTTTTGCCCCGAATGTTCGTAAACGTACGCGAAGGAAATATTTTGTCTTTGATGGGTATTTGTGTTGTTTACTTCTTTTTGGCGCAATGGTCGCCCGAAGAGAAAATGCCTAAAACAAGGAGCCTAGAAAGCGTCCCTTCATCCTTGGTCTGGTGCCTTAAAGCATTGCTATTTTTATGCTTTTTAAATGCCTTTTTGACGCAAGGTCGAGCGATCCTTTTGGCGCTCACAATCCCAATGCTGATCCTATATTTTGCCTCTTTTTTGAGTACTTGGATTGTTAGTCATCGCTATATTCGACATATCGCTCGCATGTTTTTTGCTACTGGCGTTGCCTCATATGTTGTATCAAGTGGGTTGAATGTTCTTGCTCCAAGAGCCAACCGTCTTCTCACTAGCTCGCTGAATGACATGAACACACTCAATGATGGTTTCTCTGCTGGTAGAGCATTGATTTGGAAGGAGTGGTTGGAGCAAGGATTTTTTTCATCACCATGGCTTGGGAGTGGATTTAATTTCCGGCCATTTCATGACGGTATTCATTATGCTTTAAGCAGTGCGCATAATATTATTGTTACGGTTTTGGCCGATGGAGGCTTGGCAGGGGTCTTGGTTTGCATTTTATGGTTTTGTGTTGTTTGGAAGAATTGGACGGCTGATCGATTGTCCGCCTTGATGATTGGATGTTTTATAACGTCTTTTGTTTTTTTCTCATTTGCGTCGAGCGTCTTTGTCAGGCCTATTGGTTGTATTTTCCTCCCACTGCTGGTTTTTCTGCTCTTTGCTTTCAAGGGTTTTTCCTTGCAATCGCTTGATGGCATTGTGTTGCCTGAAGTGCATGCTATGCCTTTGGGAATGAGGATTTGGTCGTTAGGTTTAGGAGCATCTCTTTTTGTTTTTGGTGCTTCTTTTTTTCTTGCTCAGATCTAAAATAGCTAATTTTGCTTTAATGATTATGATCGCTGTTCTGGTCAATTGTGCTCCACTTTAATTGGCCGAGGCCATGTTTTCTGCTTTTGAATTTGATCGGTGCATGATGGCTCAAGGTTCTGAGGTTGTTTGGGGATTGTTATTTTCGGCTTCACGATTGGTGAAATGATGTTCAGTGATTTTGCTTCGCTTAGAAGCTAGATTGCCCGTTTTTTGTATTGCTGGTTAGTAGTTGGTTGTTGTTAGTCGGAATGACTCGTTGGCTTGACCGGTGTTTTGTGATTAGCACCACTCCTGGAATTCAAAATTTTATTTGTTTTGCGGGAGCGTTTGAAGTGTTTGTGAGGGCTCGTGAATATTGGGCTTGTGTGGGTGTTTTGTAAATAGTCTGTTGGCCTTTCTTGGAGTGGATACTTGATGAGTCTGGTTTTGTGTGTAGATGAATTTTTTAGCGATGCTGATTGGTTTTCTGGATAATAAAAACCCCTTGCTCCGCGAGCAAGGGGTTCTGGGGATTTTAGTTCAGTATTGTTTCTGAGCTGTATTGGGATTTTAGTTGTTGATTGAGGTGTGTTTTACGAGATGGTTGCGCAGTCGATATCCGCATCAATGGTTGGCCAGGATGATCCCCCCGCTTCGGTAAATACACCATCATCAGTATAATCATTAATGTATGTATCTACAGTGGCGCCTGCGGCAGTATCGACTAAGCCACTCGAGACATCTGTTTTGCCTGAGATCAAATTGACGCAACTAAAAGCTGCTTTGTCGACGATGGATGCATCGCCACCATCAGCAACGGGAACCGAGACAGCCACGCACAGGACGGATTCATCACCAGCTACAGCATCTGTCGTTCTTGTAGATAACGTTCCTGTCTTGTCACATTTGTAATTGAACTTCCCCCCAACTTCACTCGCGGCTAGGGCTACCGATTCGCCAATTTTTCCTTGCTCTTGCCACTCAGCATGAGATTGTTTGATGATTGCTGACATTTTGGACTTGGCTTCTGTCGCCTTTGCTTTCTCGGTCTGGCTGAGGAAGTTGGGCAAGGCAATTGCAGACAAAATGCCCACAATCACGATCACGATCATCAGCTCCACCAGCGTGAAGCCTTTTGCGAGCGCGTTGCGGCCTGTTTTGCGATTGAGGAGCGCCAGTTGAAGGCGCGAGTTCAGAGAAGTCATGTCTGAAAGATGGAGAAGCACCCTCGGTGCGTACCTTTTCATTGTTCAGCCACACGGGAATCCATGGGTGGAAATTTCCCTAAAGTTTCTCTAAGAACCCTCTTAGGTCTGCACTAGGCCAGTCAGATGCGTGTGCTCCCCTCGCTGAGGCTCTGGTTGCTCTCCACCGGCACGCTCTCTGTGATTGCAGGCTATGCCCTGTTGCTAGGGGTGCATTCCCTGCTGGCGCGGCAGCAACGTTTGCAGACCCATCAACAGCTGGTGATGGTTGTTGCGGAGCAGCGGTCATTGTTCGAGCTGAATGCGGAAGCGCGGGCTCCATTCGGGGTTGAAGTGGCGATGTTGCCCAACGGGAAAGCGCAAGCCCCCAGGCTGGAGCACGCCGCCAATGGCGATACCTGGCTGAGCAGTGCCACACCTTTGATGGCAGAGAGTGGATCGATGCCGTTGCTGTTGGTGCGTCAGAACGTGACGGCATCGTTGGCCTATGAGCAAAGGCTTCAGTTGCTTCTGATTGCCGCAGCCGGGGTGTCAACTCTGCTCACGGCCGCCTTGCTTCGGCTGGTGCTCTGGCGCGGCCTGATGCGACCGCTGCATGATCTCAGTGAACAGCTTGATGGCCTCAGTGTTGATGCCCTTGGGCAGCAGTTGATTCGGTTGGACGATCAACCCCAGGAATTGCAATCGATTGCCTCGGCCTTCAATGGCGTCCAGCAACGACTCTCGGGAGCCTGGCAGCGGGAACGCCGCTTTGTGGATGGGGTTGCCCATGAATTGAAAACGCCGATCACCTTGATCTCAGGTCGCTCCCAGCGCTTGCTCAAGGAGCCCCTCACCGCTGATCAGAGCCATGTGCTGGGACGGATCGCTGCAGAGGCCTCCCGGATGGCGACCCTGATTTCAGCCCTGCTTGAACTGGCCCGCAATGATGCAGGGCGCCTGACCCTTGATCTGCAGCCGTGGGATCCGGAGCAGTTGCTGGTGGAAGCTTTCGAGCGCTTTGAACCCCTCGCCCCCAGCCGACTACTGCTGGCAGGCTCGACCCCGAACGGTTGCCCGCCGATTCTGGTCGATCGTGAGCGGCTTCAGCAATGTCTGTTGGCACTGGTGGATAACGCCCTCGCTTACAGCCAGGCTTCGGTGATGCTCAGTGTGAGTTTTGGCCACGACCCCAGCGGAGCCTGGGTCCGCTTGCATGTGCTTGATCGCGGTCCAGGCATTCCTCTGCAGGAAAGGGAACGGGTGTTGGAGCGATTTGTGCGCGGCACCAGTTCCATGGGCACCCGCGGCAGTGGTATCGGTCTTGCGGTGGTTCAGGACCTCTCGATTGCCATGGGTGCTGCGCTGGTGATTGAAGACCGTGACGGCGGAGGTGCTGATCTGCAGCTGCGTTTCAAGGCTTGAGTTCGCCCACCCGTGCCATGTATCCCACCCCTCGGCTGGTGTGCAGGAGCCTGGCCAGGCCGCTTGCTTCGATCTTGCGGCGCAGGTAACCCATGTACACATCCAGGGTATTGGGATCGCCCACAAAGGGTTTCCCCCACACTGCTTCGAGGATGGTCTGCCGTGTCATCACCGTGTTGGCGTGTTGCACCAGATACACCAGCAGGTCAAATTCCCGCTGTGACAGCTCGATGGCGCGCCCCCCGCGTTGCACGTCCCGGCGGATCAGATCGATCTGCAGGTCGCCGAGGTTCAGAATCTGGGCTTCGCTGCTGGTTACCTCGTAGTGACGCCGGCGCAGTTGTGCCCTGACTCGGGCGTGCAGTTCATCCAGCTCGAACGGTTTGGTGATGTAGTCGTCGGCACCGGCATCCAATGCCATCACCCGTTCCTCCAGGGCGTCGTGGGCGGTGATCATCAGCACCGGTGTGGTGTCGCCGCTGCTGCGCAGACGCCGGCAGATCTCCACCCCATCGAAATCCGGGAGCCCCCAGTCCAGGAGCACCAGCGCAAATTGCCGACTGCGCAGCAAGACCAGCGCTTCCTGGCCGCTGTTCACGCCCGTGCAGCAGTGGCCGGAGACTTCCAGTTCGTCCATCAGGAACTGCAGCAGATCAGGATCGTCGTCCACCAGCAGCAGTGGCGTTGTTGCCTCCTCCAAACCAATCATCCCTCTCCAGGCAGCGTATGCATGGCAGGAGGGGAATGCTCTGACCAGTTGCACGGATGCGATGCATCGATGGATCACGGCCAGGGGGACAGCCAGTCGCCAGTCGGCGGAGACTGGGTTTGTGTTGCCCCTGGCGATCACCACCTCTGTGGTGCTCTTGCTCGGCAGCGCGTCATTGCACACGCTGGCTCTGCATAGCCGTTGGCGAGAGCGGCAGCAATGGCAGTCCATCACGCAACGCGACCAGTTGCGTTCGGCGGCGATGATGTATCTGGATCAGGCCTCAGAGCCCGGACAACGCTGCGTGCTTGCCTGGCCTTCCAGCCACTGGTCTGGATTGGCTGTGCAGTGCCCAGACGCTGATGTAGACAGTCTGCGCCAAGGCCAACTTGATGGGGAGTCCTGGCAGTTGCTCCAGTGGCAGCTCACCCCTCAGGGTGCAACCCTGACGCTGGCGTTGGACAGCAACGGCTCGGCTGCAGAAGTGCGCTTGCACCGCCATGGCGAGGGATTTCGCTTGGCGGACGGCTTGGTTTCGATGCCTTCCCACGTTGCTGCTGAAGGCACCTCTGTGCTGGAGATACCATGACGCTCACTGAACTCCTGGTGGCCGGGATTATCGCCGGCTCCAGTTGCTGTGCCTCGCTGCAGGTGTTCAGCCAGGCGGCGGCGGCCAGCCATGTCGCCCGCACACGCCTGGAAGCAGGCGAGCTTCTGGAGCTGCACTGGCTCTCGAGCCGCCGTTGGTTGATGGCAGCCAATGTCGGTTGCCCCGACGACCCCATGGCCATTGAGCATGAGCTCATGGCTGATGTGCCGTTGGATGACTCCCTGCAGCGCAGCCTCACAGACGACGATGCCTCCTGGGGGCTGTGGCTGGTGCTGGTTCACCCCGCCACCGGCCTCCAGCGTCGCCAGTTGTTCACCGCCGCCGGCAGTGGGTGGTGCAACGACACTGCCGCCGCCACTTCGGAGGCAGAGGCATGAGCCGTTGGAATGAACCGCGGGGGTTCTCCTTGCTGGAGCTGCTGGTGGCGGGCGCGGTACTCACCCTGCTCAGCGGTGTGACCTTGGTGCATGCCGGCCGTGATCGCTCCCGTCAGCAGTTGCATCAGGCAGCCCAGCGGCTTCAGGTGGCGATCGATCGCGGCCGTCTGGTGGCGCAGCGGCAGCATCGGGCCTGCGTCATTGCGTTGACGGAACTTAAACCATCTGCTGAAAGCGCTTCCTTGCCTCTCTGTGCCGGAGTCCGGCCTCTGTTAATGCCACAGCAGCATGAGGACCCGGGGGTGCGTTGGCATGCCAACCTGCCGCCCCAGCTGCGGTTCAGCAGAAATGGCCTGTTACTCGATGGCGGGCTTGTGGTGTTCAGCCATCAGGCTTCAACCCTGCGCCCCTGTGTGGTGATCAGCCTCCCCCTGGGGGTGACGCGCCAGGGCGTGTATGGCACTGATCCGTTGCAGGAGCTCAACAGCAGTCGTTGCCGGCCGTCGTCATGACCATGGCTTTTCGTGGCTCCCGTGTTGGCCTGGCTACGGGCTTCACCCTGGTGGAACTGCTCCTGGCGGCTGGGTTGGGCGCCATATTCTGTGGTGTTTTGCTGCTGCTGCTGCTGGGCGATCTCCGCCTCACTGGCGCCATGGCTCTGCGCCTTCAAGCGAGAAGGCAGCAGCAGCGCACGCTCACCCTGATGCGGGCGGAAGGAGAGTTGAGCTACGGCATGGTCGCTGACCCGCAGCCATCGGCGGCTTGGCCCTGTGGTCTGGCGGGTCGGAGGCCAGTCCTGGCGGTTGCGCTCTCTCCCGAGGATCCTGATGCCAGGCAGCACGCCATTGTTTACAGCGTGGGCTCTGCTCCCTCCCCGATCTGGCGCGGCCAGGTGTTGATGCGGTGCGGGCCGGCCTATGGCTTGGACGGCCGCATGGATTTGACCAGCACATTTCAGAACCGAGTACTGCTGGATGGCTTGCCTGAGGGCGGAGTTGAGGGCCTTCAGGCGATGCCTCACCCCACGTTGCCGGTGGTCACGATCGAGCTGGCTCAGCAGTTGCCTCGCTCAGCTCGCGCAACCGGTGGGGGCGTTGGTGCCGTGATTCTGCGCAGTCGGTCCGCGCTCTGAGCTGTGTGGTCGCACCTCAATGCAGGGGGGAGGAAGCTTGTTCTTCCAGCAGGTAGTAGGCCTCCACGGAGAGGGCCGCCAGCGCAAGAAAGAGATGGTCGATCCAACCGAAGTCCACCCCCATGCCCTGGTAAGCGATGGTCACATTGACCACCACCATCACGATCACAAAAGACATCAGCACGATGGCGGGGAACGTCTTGATGACGCGACGGTCGCGCCAGAGTGACAGCAGCAGCGGCAGCAGCACCAGCACAGATACCCCATGCAGGATGCGCATCGAGAGATCACTGTGTGTGTGCGCATTGATTGCTGCCCAGATATTCACTGGGATCAGCAATGACGTGAGCATGAGGTAGGTAATCATTCCCAGGGATCAGGTCTCAGTGGTGATATTGACCATGTCCTCCACTGTCGCGAACGGCAGGCGCACTGTGAAGGTGCTGCCCTGATCGAGCTCACTGCGCACAGTCACTTTGCCTCCCATGGCCTCGACCAGAAGCTCCACAATCGAGAGTCCAAGGCCGCTGCCACTGCTGATGCTCGCGTTGGCGGCGCGATGGAATCGCTCGAACACTTTGGGCAGGTCATTCTCCGGTATGCCGATTCCCTGGTCTTCCACTTCCACTACCGCTGCGTTGTCATCACGGCGCAGGCGCACCGTGATCGGACGCCCTTCAGGCGAGTATTTGTGCGCGTTCTCGATCAGGTCGAGCAGCACCTGGCGCAGACGATCCTGGTCTGCCATGGCCACAAGGCTTGATTCATTCTCGGGTTTGGGGACGTCCACATGGATTTCCCGCTCCAGGCTGCTCCTGGCGAGGTTCACCACCTCATCCACGGCGATGTCGAGGGCAAGCGGTTTGTTGTTGAGACGCAACTGACCACTATCGCTGCGGGAGAGGTCGAGCAGGTCATCGAGCAGATGGCGCATGCGTACGCTCTCTTCCTCAGCCGTTGTCAGCCCCCGGCGTTGCGCGTCATTGAGGTTGGTGCCCCGTTTCAGGGTGCGATGCAGATATCCCTGCACGATGGTGAGCGGGGTGCGCAGCTCATGGCTGACGGCGCTGACGAACTGGCGTTGATCCGCCCACGATTTGGCCAGGCGGTTTCGCAGGGCGTTGTAGGTGTTGGCTAGCTGGGTGACTTCCAGCGGGGCTTGTTGAATCTGCAGGGCTGAAGTGTTGAGGGTGTCGGCTGTGAGTTGGGCAGAAGCTTCTGTGAGCTGCCGCAGGGGAAGACTGATCCGCCTCACCAGACCATTCACCGTCCAGATCGACAGCACCAGGCAACCGCTCCATACCACCACCATCCAGTTGAGAAACGTGCTTTGGACCTTGTTGATGTGCGTGATGTCGGCGCTGCTCCACACCCGTTGGCCTGAAGGGTAGATGCGATTGTTGATGGCGATGTAATCCGTGCCCTTCACGTTCAGGGTTTGCGTCACGCCGGCTTTCCCACCGGCCTTCGTCACGGCTTCGGCCATGCTCACATTGAGGCCTAGATGGGTATTGAACGGCAGCAGCAGTGCTCCATTGGGTTCCTCGATCCAGAAGGTCTCTCGCCGGGTGGAGTGCCATCGCAGCTCCTGGCGGATGGCCTGTTTGCGCGTGGTTCGCGCTTCAGCGCTTTCATTGGGGCGGATCTCCAGCAACCGATCGGCAAGGAGGTGACGTTCGAGCGATTTGGCGTTGGCACGCAATTGCTCTTCAGTCGAGAGGCCCAGCGTGCGTTGGTTCAGCCAGAGGCTGGCAACGCTGGCACCGCTGAAGCCAAGAAAGACGGCGATGTAGGTGGCTAGCTGCAGCTGGCCCGTCAGGCTGCAGAGCAGACGTTGGCGCCAGGGGGAGGGAGTTGCCATGCCTTCATCTTCATCGCCTCCGCAAGGTTCTGCAGCAAGAATGCGACCAGCACGCACACATCAAAGACCAGTGAGCTTTGGTTTTTCGTCCTTGGGGCTGTCGTATTCGAGTCTTTCCGCCCGGATGGCGCGCTGGGGACTGGTGATCGTTGCGCTCTACGCTCTCATCGCGGTGGTGACTCCGCTGCTGGTATCGGCTGGTCTGCTGCCCGATCCCAACTCTGGTCTCGACAATCCCATCTATGCCGCACCGTCCTGGGGCCATTGGTGCGGAACCGATCGCCTCGGTCGCGATGTGTGTGTGCGCACCCTGCAGGGGAGTGGAGTGGCTCTTCAGGTGGTGTTGCTGGCCGTCGCCCTGGCCCTGGTGGTGGGCGTCCCCCTGGGCATGGTGAGTGGCTATCTGGGCGGTGTTGTCGACCGGGTGCTGGTGTTGCTGATGGACACGCTCTACACCCTGCCGGTTCTGTTGCTGTCTGTGGTGCTGGCGTTTCTGCTGGGGCGAGGCATCCCCAATGCCGCCGCCGCCCTTTGCGTTGTGTACGTGCCCCAGTACTTCCGGGTGGTGCGGAACCAAACCGCTCAGGTGAAGGCGGAGTTGTTTGTGGAAGCGGCCCGTTCCCTGGGGGCAGGCCCTGTCTGGATCCTGCGCCGGTATCTGCTGCGCAATGTGATCACGTCGGTGCCCGTGCTGGTCACTCTCAACTCGGCCGATGCGGTGTTGGTCTTGGGGGGGCTCGGTTTCCTTGGACTGGGCTTGCCGGAAACGGTGCCTGAGTGGGGAAGTGACCTCAACCTGGCCCTGGCTGCGGTGCCAACAGGAATCTGGTGGACGGCTCTGTTCCCAGGCTTGGCGATGTTTGTGCTGGTGTTGGGTCTTTCCTTTCTGGGAGAGGGATTGGACGCCTGGGTGAGCGGATCTGAAGCGGGGCATCGATGATCAGAAGCCTGGCCCTTGTGCTGGATCGAGCCCGCACCGATTCATTGTGTTGGTGCGTTGCGTGGGCCCTAGCGGCGCCACAATGAAGACTGCTTGTTCTGTCGTGATGCCCTGGTGGACCACTCTGGTGTTGCTGGCTTTGGGCACCTACCTCTGGCTTGCCGGTCGTGCCAATCCAGATGATGTGATTGGTCTTCTCGAGCAGATGTTGGCCATTGTTCTGGGCCTGGTTGTGCTGTTTGTCGGCCGGAGCATGGTCTTGGAATCACTGGTGCTGTTGGTGGCCTTGCGTTTGCCTGCTGCCCGCCGCAATCATCCTGTGATGCAGCGATCGAAAGCGGGCAGCGATGTGTTGATGCCTTTCTGAATCTGGGCCTGCTCAAGCAGGTTTAGAGCCATGAGAATTTGGCCCAGTGTTTACAGATCTTGAACTCCAGCTTGCCGTTGATGGATTGATCATTCCTGGGCAGCCTGACCCCTGGTGGCTTGAGGCCGAGATATTCTTTGATCTCGGCAATTGTGCGTACTTTGAATTTAGGGTTGATGCAATTGAAGCTCTGTTTTGGGGATTTGCCTGATGTGGGATCTTCGGGATTTGGGTCGATCTGGTAAGTGATTGTGAGAATGTTTTTCTCGGCTTCAATCCGTTCTGCAAATTCCATGCTTTCCTTGAGAGCTTGTTCTTCTGCAATGCCGAGAACGCGGCTGTATTGATAGGAGCAAAAGTTGTCATCAAAGTGCTTGCGGCACAGATCTTTTTCCCGTCTGCTTGTGAAGTTGCGCAGGGTTTCAATCGCGTAGGGTGTGATCGAGGTGGTTTCTTTTTCTACTTTGTATTGAGTGCCGTATTCGCTTCTGACGGACAGCGTATCCTTTCCGCTGCAAGACGTCGTGGCTAGGAGCATTGCGACGGAGAGGGCGCGGTGCAATGGTGTTGGCCGATTGCAGCGCATTGGCGGAGCGTCCTCCCGTCGATGCAGCGGGCCGGTAAAGGTTGAGGAGCCCTGCTGATGGTGAATGCCCTTGATTCTACCTTTGGTCGGCGTAAAGGTCTAGGCAATATGGCCTTTGATTGGGTTGAGGATTGTTTGTGATAGGAGATTGGTGGGATCAATGAGAATCGTTATTTGGCTCGAAGATGTCCTTCGGTTTGACTGGGCGTCCAGGTTTTGTTGCTGCTGTTTCTCTGATTGATGAAAATTACGTCTGGGTTTTGTTTGTCATATGCAATTTTTCTGAGTTGTGGAGCTTGATTTGGAATCTTCCTCAAGTGACTTTTCTTGATCAATGTCGCAATCTCTGTGTGCGCGGCAAGAGTTCGAGGATTTCCCCTTCCTCGCTCAGGGATGGATAGGGCCGTTGCTCCCGCCGGCACCAGTCGGCGACGTCAGGATAAGCCCATTCAAACAGCCGTTGTCTGTAGAGGTCTTCCGGGAGTCCTTCCCCTGCCGTGGGTAATTGTCCAGCAGCCCTGCGTTGGCGCACTGCCTCAAACAGCAGGGTGGCGGCTGCAACCGACACATTCAGCGATTGCACCATGCCGGCCATTGGGATGTAGACCGCCTCATCCATCAGATCCCTTGCGGCGTCGCTCAGTCCCCATTTCTCAGCACCGAGCACAAAGGCGGTGGGTTGGGTGAAGTCGCAGTCGCGGTAATCGCAGGCAGTCACGCCAAGATGGGTTCCGTAGAGCCTGAACCCTCGTGCTTTGAGGCTGCGCACCGCCTCTTCACTGCTGGGATGATCAATCAGAGGCACCCACTTCTGGCTGCCCTGGGCCGTGCTGTTGAAGGTGCGAGGCCGCCCCTTCATGCTCACGGCATGGGCCTCCAGGGCTCCAACGGCATCACAGCTGCGCAGGATCGCGGACAGGTTGTGAGGTTTCTCGACGTGTTCGAGCAGGACGGTGAGATCGGCCATGCGGCCATTGAGAACGGCCTTGAGGCGTTCAAACCGGCGTGCGAGCAGGGGCATGACTCAGGATTGCATGCAGCTTGAGTCTCATCAGGTCAACGCGGCGGTGGATTGCGGTGTTCAGCAGCCCACCATGCAAAGAATCACCCACCAGATCGCGTCCTGTTCGCCGCGCCACGCTTTAACCCTGAAGGTCAGTTGGAGGAAACTCCCGCCGATCAAGGGCTGTGCCGTTTGGATGCAAGCAGAGCTTCGGCAGGAGTGCAGCAGACATTGGCTTCAGCGGGCGGCGGAGCGCTTGCGCACGGCACGGGGAGCATTGCGGGAGGCATCGCCTTCCGGTGCCGACCCTGTTGTTTCTGAATCCTTGCTGTCACCGGTGGGTTCATCGTCGGGCTCCTGGTCCGCAATGATTCCAAGAATCATGCCGGCCTGCAGCTGGTCTTGGAGGTCGCCGATGGTCATCAGTGCTTTAAGCACCAGCTGAGAGCGCACGATCTTGGGTAGACCAGGGCGGAGCTTCTTGGTGCTGTTCCACAGCTCTTGAGCGACCTCTTTGATCAGCTCCTTGTCAGCCGTCATTGCCTTCTGTCTAAGTCCAAGCACCCCAGCATCCCACCACGCCGTCCCCCCTATGGCCGTTCCACCAAAGCACCACGATCGCGGCAGCTTTGATCAGCGGGTGTGCGACGTGGTGGCGCTCATCCCCATAGGTCGCCTGGCCACCTATGGCCAGGTGGCTGATTGGATCGGAGCCTATGGCTGTGCTCGTCAGGTGGGTTGGGCGTTGAGGCGTCTACCACTGCCCTCGCCCCTCCCCTGGCACCGCGTTGTGAATGCCAGGGGTTCCATTGCGATGAGCCTGAGCCGTGAAGGGTCCGACTGGATTCAGCGGGATTTGCTCATTGCCGAAGGCATTCCTGTGGATTGCAATGGGGGCCTCTCCCTGCATCCATTCCTTTGGCGTCCACTCCAACCTCCTGGGCAGGCCACACCGGAGGATGTGAGGGTGATGCCATCGGCCCGTGAGTGATTCATCCCCTCGCAGCGACGCGCCGGCTGTTGGTCTGGCACCGCGGCGGCTGGCATGGGAGGTGCTGGAAGCCGTGGCTGCAGGTGCCTATGCCGATGTGGCGCTGGAACGAGCGCTGCGGGGGAAGACCCTCTCGGCGCTTGATCGTGGCTTGTTGACGGAACTCGCCTATGGCGCCATTCGCCGACGGCGTTGGTTGGATGCCTGGCTGGATCATCTGGGTCGCATGCCTGCCCGTAAACAGCCGCCTCGCCTGCGTTGGCTGCTCCATGTGGGCCTTTATCAGGTGTTTTGGATGCAGCGGATCCCCGATGCCGCTGCTGTGAATACGTGTGTGGAGCTGGCCAAGCGCCATCGCCTGGTCCGGCTGGCGCCTGTGGTGAATGGTCTGTTGCGGGCTGCCCTGAGGGCCAGGGATGCGGGAGACACCTTGCCATTGCCGGACGACCCAGCACTGCGGTTGGCGCAGCAGCAGTCGTTGCCCGATTGGTTTTGCCAGGCTTTGCGTCAGTGGTGCACGCCTGGGCAGGCGGAACGGGTCGCCTTTGCCTGCAATCAGGTCCCACCTCTTGATCTACGCGTGAATCGGTTGCGCAGCTCGGTGGCGGAGGTGCAACAGGATCTCGAGAAGTCTGGCCTGAAGGTGGTGCCGATCGCTGGATGTCCGGATGGGCTGCAGGTATTGGATAGTGGCGGTGATCTGCGCCAGTGGCCGGGCTATGAGCAGGGCCACTGGTGTGTTCAGGACCGTGCCGCCCAGTGGGTTGCACCGCTCGTGGCGCCTCGCCCCGGTGATCGGGTGCTGGATGCCTGTGCGGCTCCAGGTGGCAAAGCCACCCATCTGGCTGAATTGATGGGCGATCAGGGGGAGGTCTGGGCAGTGGATCGCTCCGCCGGTCGCCTGCAGCGGGTCGCCGCCAATGCCGCCAGGCTCGGCACCGATTGCCTGCAGGCGATGGTTGCTGATGCAACGAAGCTTCTGGCGCAACAGCCGCGCTGGCGTGGCTTTTTTCAGCGCATCCTGCTCGATGCTCCCTGCTCAGGCCTCGGCACCCTGGCCCGCCATGCTGATGCTCGTTGGCGGGTGTCGACCACCACGGTGGAGGACCTGTTGCCGCTCCAGGCCCGGTTGCTGGAGGCGATGCTGCCGCTGCTGGCCCCCGGCGGTCGGTTGGTTTACGCCACCTGCACGATTCATCCCGCAGAAAACAGTGATCAGGTTGCTCTGTTTCTCAGATCGCACCCCAGCCTGCAACTGCTTCAGCAGGAGCAACGCTGGCCTGACCCGGAGGGGGGCGATGGGTTTTATGCCGCTGTGATGGACTTGCCGACTACTGCACCGGAAGCGGTCTGAAAAATTCGTCGACCGGAGGTCCACCGGGTGGAACCACGTTGCGTTTGGGCGCAGCCACGTCCGGTTTGGCGGGTTTGCTGGTGTCCCAGCTGGTATCGGGTTGGCTGCGGTCGGTGCGGTTGGTGGTGCCGCGGGGGGCCTTAAAGACCCGCGTCAGCACCGGTTGCGGCGGAAATGTCTGAACCGGGAAGTTGCCCTTGATGGTGCTCATGAACTGTTTCCAGGCCCAGGCTGCTTCGCTGCTGCTGCTACCGGTTTCAGCGTTGTTGTCGTACCCGAACCAAACAGCGGTGGTGAGCTGAGGGATCGAGCCGATGAACCAGAGGTCGCGCGCACCTTCTGAAGTGCCGGTTTTGCCTGCAACAGGTCGATCATTCAGTTTCGCAGCAGCGCCGGTTCCGCCGCTGACAACCCGTTGAAGCATCCAGTTCATGGTGTCGGCGACATCGCTGTCGACCGCTCTTGTCCCCCGGGCACCATCGCGACGGCGACTCCAGATCAGCTCTCCTCCAGGGCCGCGAATGTCTTCAAAGGCGGTGGGTTTCACGTACACACCACGATTGGTGACAGCGGCGTAAGCCGAGGCCATGTCGAGGATGGTTTGCTCGTAAGCCCCGATGGCCATCGGGTAGTACTTGCCCAGGGGGCGGGTCGTGCCGATGCCCAAGTTGTTGGCCATCGTGATGATGGCATCAAAGCCCACCTTGTCCTGCAGCTGAACGGCAACGGTGTTCAGGGAGTTCTTCAGCGCATCAGCCAGGCTGATGCTGCCGAAGTATTTGTTGCCGAAGTTCTTGGGACAGTATCCACTCCAGCAGCGGGGTGAGTCGACGAAGAGGTCGCTGGGTTTCACGCCGGCGTTGACGGCTGCGGCGTAGGGGAAGAGCTTGAAGGTGGAGCCTGGGGAGCGCAGAGCCTGGGTGGCGCGGTTGAACTGACTGGCCTGGAAGTTCTTGCCACCCACCATCACCCGAACCAGGCCCGTGCCCGGTTCAATCGACACGATGGACCCCTCGGTGTTCCCAGGAGCAAAGTCCCTCACAACTTTCTGAGCATGCTTTTGCCATTTGAGATTGAGGCTGGTACGGATCTTCAGTCCGCCCACTTCCAGTTGCTCAGGGGTCAGCATCTGAGGTAGCTGCTGCGCCACCCAGCTGGTGAAGTAAGGCGCAGCGCTGTTGAAGTATTTCGGGGTGGCCGGCTTGAGATTGAGCGGGCTGTTGCGGGCTGCATCGGCTTCGCTGGAACTGATGAAACCTGCCTGCTGCATCCGTTCCAGCACGATCGAACGGCGCTCAAGTGCCACGGTTTCATCCACCAACGGTGAATACACCGACGGTGCGGGAGGCAGACCTGCAATCAGCGCTGCCTCCGGCAGGGTGAGCTGATCCGGCGTTTTTGAGAAGTACACCCATGCGGCATCAGAAACCCCATAGGCCCCAGAGCCGAGATACACGTAGTTGAGGTATTGCTCGAGGATCTGTTCCTTGCTCAGCTGCCGTTCGAGCTTGTAGGCGAGAGCCGCTTCTCGCAGTTTGCGAGTAAGGGTGCGGTCCTGGCTGAGAAATACCGTTCTCGCCAGCTGCTGTGTGATCGTGCTGGCCCCTTCACGCACCGACCGTTGCTTCAGATTGGTGAAGAGGGCGCGACTGATGCCCCAGAGGTCCACACCATCGTGCTCGTAAAAGCGGCGATCTTCCGCTGCAACAAAGGCTTCCTTCACCAGGGGTGGCATCTTGCCGGGGCTGACCTTTTCTCGCGTGGCAGGCCCCAGTTTCTGGATCACCTGGCCATCGCTGGAGAGCAGTGTGATCGTGCCTGGTCGGTTGAAGCTCGCGACCCCCCGAGCATCAGGCAAGGTTGCATCGATGGCCTCGACCAGTGCACCCTGGCCGAGCGCGACGCCGCAGCCAACGGCTGCGGCGGACCCAGCCAGAAGGAACCAATGAAGGCGAGTGCGTTTCACATCACCTGCGTCAGAGGGCTATGGCCAAACGCCAGGGCTGTGACGAGCATGCCAAGCACAAGAAAGGGTTGGGCGCTGGCCTGATATTTCACGTCATATTCCACGGGATCTCGCAGCAGCCAAATGTCCTGGAATGTGATCTGAGGAACCACCAGCAGCACAAGCAGAACAGCAGCAAAATGTTGTCCGATCGCAATCAGAACGGCAACCATCAGCAACTGGAAGACATCAATCATGCCTGCGCTGATCCAGCTGGCTCTCTGGATGCCGAACACCACAGGAAGCGACTGCAAGCCGAGAGCGCGATCCCCTTCGACACTCTTGAAGTCGTTCACCACGGCAATCCCTAAGCCGGCAAGGCTGTAGGCGAGGGTGAGCAAGGCTGTGGTCCAGGTGAGCTGGCCGAAGAGCGCTTGACCTGCCCACCAGGGAAGGGCGATGTAGCTGGCCCCCAAGGCGTAATTCCCCAGCCAACCGTTCTGTTTGAGCTTCAGCGGTGGAGCGGAGTAGATGTAGCTCACAAGGGAGCCGCCCAGAGCCAGGAGGAACACAACGGGTGTGTTGTGATCGGCCCAGAGGTCAAGGCCGTAGGCCACACCAAGACCTGCCAGAAGCAGAAGCCAGATTTGCACCTTCACCTGATTCAGCGGAATCGCACCACTGGGAATCGGCCTGTAAGGCTCATTGATCGCGTCAATTTCGCGGTCGTAATAATCGTTGATGGTTTGAGTGAAGCCGGCCAGAAGTGGACCGCTCATTACCATGCAGGCCACAGATGCAGCCAGGTGATCGAGCTTCCATTGGTAGTTGCCGCTGGCGGCAGCACCACATACAACGCCCCAGATCAGAGGAATCCAGGTGACGGGCTTCATCAGCTGCAGCCGCAGCTTCCAAAGATTGGTGGTGCCGCTGGCACCTTTCATGCCAAGCAGCTGACGCGCGTCACTCACGGGCTTCTGCCTCAGGCTGCGACGATTTCGTCGTCAAAGAACCAGCAAGTCGAGCCGTTGCTGAGTTCCACCACGACACCGATGCCCTTGCCGTCAACGGTGCGGAAATCGACGACTTCCCCGCTGGCATCCTTTTTGAGAAGCTCCACAAGCGCAGTGGGAATACGGTCTCGCACGCGGGTCACCCGCACCTTTGAGCCGATGTTGATCGCCGCCTGGGACATGGCCTGCAAGGCTTGGAAAGTGGGCGTCACCTTAACAGTTATGCCCCTTGATCCCTTCAATTCGTCATGGTCGCCCTTCGTCTGATTCCCTGCCTTGATGTGGCCGATGGCCGAGTGGTGAAAGGGGTCAATTTCGTTGGCCTCCGCGATGCTGGAGACCCCGTGGAGTTGGCCTGTCGTTACAGCCAGGCTGGTGCCGACGAACTGGTCTTTCTTGATATCGCCGCCAGCCATCAGGGGCGCGGCACCCTGATCGATATGGTGCGACGCACCGCTGCGCAGGTCACGATACCCTTCACTGTGGGGGGAGGAATCTCCACGGTGGATGGCATCACTGAGCTGCTGCGGGCTGGGGCCGACAAGGTGAGCCTCAATTCGTCGGCTGTGCGAGATCCGGAGCTGGTGGCAAGAGGCGCGGATCGCTTCGGTTGCCAGTGCATCGTTGTGGCGATTGATGCCAGGAGGCGGCAGGAGGCCAGGCCAGGCTGGGATGTGTTCGTCAAAGGTGGACGCGACAACACTGGGCTGGATGTGGTGACTTGGGCGCGTCGCGTGGCAGATCTTGGTGCAGGTGAAATTCTGCTGACGTCCATGGATGGCGATGGAACCCAAGCCGGCTACGACCTGGAGCTGACGCGAGCGGTGGCGCAAGCCGTGCCAGTTCCGGTGATTGCATCCGGCGGAGCAGGCTGCCTCGATCACATTGCGGCTGCGCTCGACCAAGGGGAGGCAGGCGGGCAGGCCTCTGCCGCGTTGCTGGCGTCACTGCTTCACGACGGTGTTCTCACGGTGCAGCAGATCAAACAGGATTTGCTGCGAAGGGGCATGGCCATTCGCCCTCCGGAAGCCTGAGATCACTTCCTAGGCTGAATCAGTCGTTTTTCATTTGTCGGTCTAGCCATGACTGGCCTGTCACTGATCAGTCACGACTGGATGTTGCCGCTTGGCCTGGGCAGCACTGTTCTTGTGATTGGCCTCGTGGCATGGGCCATGTCCTTGATGCAGGCTGCGATCGATCAACGCGAATTTTCGTTGATGCTGGCTGGATGTCTGGTGTGTTCGGCTGCTGTTGGGATCACCCTGGTGATGGTAATCACCCTGAATGGAGTGCCAGCCTGAACCATGCCCGTGAAACCAGGTGATCCGGAAGCGGTTGAGCAGTTGTTCAACGATGTGGCCCCACGCTACGACCGTCTGAATGATCTGCTCAGCATGGGTCTGCATCGCCAATGGAAGCGTCAGCTGCTGGCTTGGTTGCGCCCTTCGACAGGTGAACGTTGGCTCGATCTTTGTTGTGGCACGGGTGATCTCGCCCTGGCGCTGGCGCGCACTGTTCGTCCCGGTGGTGCAGTGGTGGGGCTCGATGCCGCGGCAACGCCCTTGGAGGTGGCCCGGGAGCGGTCCGCTCGGGAGCCTTGGCTGCATGTGAGTTGGCAGCACGGGGATGCACTTTGCACGGGTCTGCCCGCTGCCTCGTTTGATGGTGTGGTGATGGCCTATGGCCTGCGTAACCTGGCTGATGCCCGGGCTGGGCTGGCAGAGATGCATCGCCTGCTCAGGCCAGGTGGGCGTGCGGGAGTGCTTGATTTCAACCGGTTACCAGCGTCGAGTTGGCAGGCTTCCTTTCAACGGCTTTACCTCCGCCGCATGGTTGTCCCAGCGGCCTCGCTGGTGGGATTGCAGTCTCAGTACGCCTATCTGGAAGACAGCCTGAAACGTTTTGCCACTGGAGCGGAGCAGGAAGCGATGGCCATGGATGTGGGGTTTCGTTCGGCGCGGCACCGGTCTTTGGTGGCGGGCCAGATGGGCGTTCTGCTGCTCGAGCAATGACTCGTTTCGCAAGTTGCGTCGCTTGCGACCAGGGCCTGGGAGAGATTAGAAAGAAATTCTTAAGAAGTGGTCGTTGGTCATGGCCTTCCCCCTCCCGTTGCTGCTCGCCTCGATTGAGGACCTGTTGCTGGAGGTGCAATGGCTGGACGGCATGGTGTTGGTCACGGATTCCCAGCGCGCCACCTTCGTGTCGTTTTCCCAGGTTGATCCTGTCTTGCGCCGCCTACGGGCCAGGCCCAAAGGGATGGAAGTGGCGGAAAAGCTCTGCATGTCGTTGCTGGAATCCCACGGCAAAGCCGCAGCCAAGCCGGTGCTTGTGTTTCAGGGTGATGGCAGCTTCTGGCTCGGGATGATGAGCCCGAGCCGCGGCAATCCCCACCGCCATCACGCCGTCGCCCATCTGCATCGTTGTCTGGCTCAGAGCAATTGATGTCCAGCCGCCACCCCCGGGCAGGACAATGAATGGCAACCAATCCGGCACGGATGCATTTCCAGGACATCATCAGCACCCTCAATCGCTTCTGGGCGGATCAGGGTTGTCTGCTGCTGCAGCCCTACGACACGGAAAAGGGCGCTGGCACGATGAGTCCGCATACGGTGTTGCGGGCGATCGGTCCTGAGCCCTGGGCGGTCGCCTATCCCGAGCCCTGCAGGCGCCCCACGGATGGCCGTTACGGTGATAACCCCAATCGCGCCCAGCACTACTTCCAGTATCAGGTGCTGATGAAGCCTTCCCCGGACGGTATTCAGGAGACCTATCTCGCCTCCTTGGAGGCCATGGGAATCAAAGCTGCCGACCACGACATCCGTTTTGTCGAAGACAACTGGGAATCGCCCACCCTCGGTGCGTGGGGCGTGGGTTGGGAAGTGTGGCTCGACGGCATGGAGGTGACACAGTTCACCTACTTCCAGCAATGCGGTGGCCTGGATTGCCGCCCGGTCTCGATCGAGATCACCTACGGCCTTGAGCGTCTTGCCATGTATCTCCAGGATGTGGAGAGTATCTGGGATCTGAGCTGGAATGCCGATCGCAAGTACGGCGATATCTGGTTGCCGTTCGAAAAGGGACAGTGTCACTTCAATTTCGAAGCCTCCAATCCCGAACGGCTCAAGCAGTTGTTTGCCATTTACGAAGCCGAAGCGAGCGACTTGATCGCGCAGAACCTGCCGGCTCCGGCCCTCGATTTCGTGCTCAAGTGCTCCCACACCTTCAATCTGCTCGAGGCAAGGGGAGTGATCTCAGTGACCGAACGCACGGCCACCATTGGCCGTATTCGCAATCTGGCTCGCAAGGTGGCTGAAGCCTGGTTGGCCGAACGTGAAGCCCTGGGCTTTCCATTGCTGAAAGAGCCGGTCCCTTTGAAAGTCTGAGGCGGTGTTAGCCCCTCATGGGCGGGGAATCCTTTCGGGGCGTTGCCTCGGCAGAGATGCCCGCAGCTCTGGCGGTTGCCTTGCTTCTTCTCCTCAGCCTGCTGGGGTCGGCCTTGGCTCAGGCGCTCTGGCAGTGGTTGTTGCTTGCCATGTTGCTGCTGTTGGGCAGCTGCTGGGTGGTGCACCAACGGTCGCTGGCGCGCGTTCAGGCCTTTCTCCTTGCTCTGGCTCTCGCACTCAGTGCTCTGCGGGGAGGCCTGGGGACTCAGCTTCGTCCGGACGCTCTGGACCCTGTGCACGCCATTGCCCAGCCAGCCGTCATTCAGGTGATCGAAGCGCGCCTGATCCGCGATGCGCCCGTCCGCCGCGATCGATGTCAGGCATTGACTCAGGTGCGACGGGTGGATGGTGAGCGCCGCCATGGATTGACGGAGTTGCTGTTGTCGCCTTGCCCGGCACCTGTTCGTGCCGGTGTGCTGTTTCGTGCCGAGGGCCAATTGATCAGGCCCGCGGCCGCTCGCCATCCCCGAATGTCGTCGGCAGCCCAACGCCTTCACAGCCGTGGTAGCTGGACGCAGTTCCGAACCCAGCATCTCCAGCTGTTGGGTCAGCGTTGGACGCCCTTGGCCGATGGGCGGCGCCGGATTGAAGCGCGCCTCAAGACTCAGGCCGGCAACAGCACAGGATCCTTGCTGGCGTCACTGGTGCTGGGGGGTGCCCAGGTGGAGTTGCCGCCTGACCTGAAGCAGGCCTTTCGCGTGGCGGGTCTGTCCCATGCGTTGGCCGCATCGGGGTTTCATCTTTCGGTGTTGCTGGGAGCCGTGTTGGTGGTGACGCGTCAAACCCCCGTGTCGGTGCGACTGCTTGGGGGGATGGGGGCGATGGTCTTGTTTCTTGGGCTGGCTGGTCCGCAACCGTCGGTGGTCAGAGCTGTACTGATGGGTTTGGCGGCTTTGGTGATCCGTGAGCAGGGATCCCGCACGCGTCCTCTGGGGGTGTTGGTGCTTGTGCTGTTGCTGATGCTCTGGATCCATCCCGCTTGGGCGTGCTCCATTGGCTTCCAGCTCAGTGCCGCCGCCACGGCTGGGTTGGTGATCACCGCGCCTGGTCTTGAGCAGGCACTCCTGCCGCTGCTGGGCTGGCCGTGGCCCGGGCTGGCTGCCGCCACGGCGGTTCCCCTCGCGGCCATGGCCTGGACTTTGCCACTGCAGTGGCTGCATTTCGGCGCCATGCCCCTCTACGCCTTGGTGGCCAACCTTGTGGTGGCACCGCTTCTGGCGCCACTCACCTTGGCGTCCATGCTGCTGGCTCTGATCCACTTGATCCTCCCCCAGGCCGCGGCTCTGCCGTTGTCATCGCTGTTGGTGATCCCGGTAAAAGCCCTGGCGGGGCTGTTGATTGCCGTGGTGACGACGATCAGTCAGTGGCCCCTGGCGGAGTTGCTCACCGGTCGTCCGCAGCCATGGATGGTGCTGGTGTTGATCCTGGCGCTGTTGCCTTGGTGGCTGCCGTGGATGCGTCCTTGGCGTTGGCGCGTTTCTCCCCTTTTGGTACTTGTGGTGCTGACCCATGGCGCTCTGCAGCTGGAGGATGCCGTCGTGCGCGTGGAGCAATGGGGTCGGCAATGGGTGCTGCTCAGGCATCGCGGCCGTGCGGCGCTGATCACGAGTGATGGCGACGGTCTCAGTTGTCATGGAGCCAGGCAGCTTCAACGAGGGCATGGTCATGGCCGGTTGGACTGGGTCGTGATCCTGGATCCTGTCGCGACGGATCAGTTGGCCTGTTGGCGCGCGCTGGCGCACACGGTGCAAGGGGAACAGCGGGGTTTGTCTGCATTGACGTTGGGGCAACGGATGGCGTCGCCTGGTTTGTGGCTTCAGCCTGTTGATCGTCGGGGCAGGCAGTACACCCTCCAGGCAGGCCGTCGTGCGTTTCGCCTGCGTCGAAAGGTTTAACGCTGACCGCGCTGTAATGGGGCAACGCTGACCGCTAAGATTGGTTCACGCCTTTGGGCGATGTGGAGAGGTGGCAGAGCCCGGTTGAATGCGCACGACTCGAAATCGTGTAGGGGTAATACCCTCGTGGGTTCGAATCCCACCCTCTCCGTTTCAGATAGGACCTTGTGGTCGCCCCGGATCCTCCCTGTTCCATTGTGGTGACAGAGTTCTTTTGCGTTTGTCTGTCCTGTTTGTTTTCCTGGAAACTCAGGATGGTTCTCAAATTTGTTGGGTGGATCAGAAGTCGAGGGCACGCACTCGAAGGAAGAGGTCCGTTTTGGTGGATAGAGCGTCTTCTGAGGGCGTCGAGCTTGATCTCAAGGCTTTCCTGAAGACAGCAGTTCGTGCTGTGGTCGTGGCTCAAGAGCCGATCAAGATTGATCATTTTTGTGTGGTTTCAGGCGAGCACTGGCACTCACATGACCTTGCAGGAGCGATGAGTTAACGGTTTGCGCTTTTGCTCAACACCATGCGAACAACGTGCTCGATGGCATCCTGATGTCAGGGCTGCGATGGGGAAATTGTTTGGAGGGGCAGACGGTGTTCCAGGGATGAGCGATTGTCGATGACTTGTGATCGTTAACTGCCTTGGGAAGGTGTTTTCAGTGTGGAACTAAGCGTCCAAAAGGATTGCTGTTTAAGTTCTCACGTCTGTCCTGATTGCTTCTATCTGTACGTTCCCAATTGTCAAGAGTGGAAAAGTAGCACTAATCCTTGCGTCACCTGGTGAAATTCGCGTTCTTCTCGGCTGAGGTCCAGACCCACTTCTAATCCTTCCTTGAGTGCATGGTCGAATGGTGGAGTCGATGGTGTATTTGTGCTGTTCCAAAGCGCTGCAATCCCCACGGGTGTGGCGTGCCAGCTGAAGCAATCCGTTGTGCCGATCGCAGGCTCTCTCAGGGAATCTTCCAGCAGCGTGTTGATTGCCAAGGGGTGTGTCGCCATGCTGCATAGCTTCGAGATTTCTTCTCAGGGGTGCAATCAGCTGAGAGACTTCTTGATGTAGATGCATTCTTGCGGGATGACGGTGACGGTCCAGGGATCGGTGGACTTGCCGTCACGCATTGCCCTGGTGCATGAATGGTTCTCGCCCCGCTCCGTGGGTGGGGCTGAGCAGGTCGTGGATGCCATCGATCATCTGCTGACCGCCCGAGGGCGGAGACCTGAACTTGCGGCTCTCGTCGATGGTGAATCCATGCGCCCGCAGAGCCGCTGGGCTGGACGTCGCATTCTCACCAGTCCGATTCAGCACTTGCCTTGGGGCGTGAGTCACGTGCAGCAATACCTCCCGTTGCTTCCAGTGGCGATTGAACAGATCGACCTGGGTGACTACCCCTTGGTGATCAGCAGCAGTCACCTGGTGGCCAAAGGCGTCCTGACGTCGCCCGACCAGTTGCATCTCAGTTACGTGCATACCCCCGTGCGTTACGCCTGGGATCAGATGCATGCCTATCTTCGCCGTTCCGCGTTGGCCCGTCGCGGCCTGGGCCCGTGGATTCGCTGGCAGCTCCATGCCTTGCGCCAATGGGATCAGCTCAGTGCAGCGAGAGTGGATGTCCTGCTCGCCAATTCACGCTTCACGGCTCGGAGGATCCGGCAGTTCTGGCAGCGCGATGCCCAGGTATTGCATCCGCCTGTGCAGGTTGATCGGTTTTCGTGGGATCAGCCCAGAGGCAACGCTTATCTCTGCGTCTGTCGATTGGTTCCTTACAAGCGAGTGGATGTCGTGGTTGAGGCGTTCAATCGTCTTCGCCTGCCTCTGCAGGTGGTGGGTGATGGCCCTGAGCGGCGTCGCTTGGAGCAGCTGGCTGGTCCGACGGTTCAGATCCTCGGCCGTCAGAGTCAGACACAGGTGGAAGCGTTGATGGCTCAATGTCGAGCCTTTGTGTACGCGGGGTTGGAGGATTTCGGTATCGCACCGGTGGAGGCGATGGCCTCTGGAGCGCCTGTGATCGGCCTGGCACGAGGAGGACTGCTGGACAGCGTTCGCTGTGCGGCGGCTGGCCATGAGCGGCCGACGGGGGTGTTGTTCCCCGATCAGACGCCAGCGTCGGTGGCGGCTGCGGTGGAGTGGTTTGAAGAGCAGCAGTTGTGGCGGGAGCTGGTGCCTGAAACGCTTCGTGAATGGGCTGAGCGGTTCAGGCCAGAGGCCTTTGCGTCGCGTTTTGAGACAGTGCTGCGGCAGGCCTGGGATGACCATCAAAGTACCTGTGCCGTTGCCGCGAGTGACCCACTCGCTCTCTTCGGTACGCCCCGTTGCGGTTCAGTAGGGTGAGACGCATGGGAGACAGGATGGTCAATGCTCCGCGTCGTCTTGTTTTTCCTGCCACCAGTGCTTCATTGAAGCGTCGCGCCAGTCGCCGTCACCTTGCGTTGTTAGCGGCTCCTCCTTCAACACTCACAGCGGGTGCTCTCGTCAGGCAGCAGAGCACCACAGGGCGCAGTCTCAAGCGCACTGGCGATGTGCTCTTCTCTCTGAGCGTGCTTCTTCTCGGTTCGCCTGTCTTCCTGTTGCTGGCGGTTCTTGTGAAGGTCAGTTCGCCGGGGCCGGTGTTTTACGTGCAGCGCCGGGTCGGTCGCGGGTACCGCCACTTCGGCTGCATCAAGTTCCGCACCATGCGACCTGATGCTGATCGGGTGCTGGCCCGTGTGTTGGCGGAGTCTCCGGAGATGCGTGCCGAGTTCGAACGGGATTTCAAGCTGCGCGAAGACCCCCGCATCACACCGATCGGGCGCTTTCTTCGCCGGTCGAGCTTGGATGAGCTGCCCCAGTTTCTCAACGTGCTTCGCGGCGAGATGAGTTTGGTGGGGCCTCGGCCGATCGTTGATAAGGAGATCAATCGCTACGGCCCTTACATGGATGAAGTGTTGGCGGTCAGGCCAGGTCTCACGGGCCTTTGGCAGGTGAGTGGGCGGAATAATCTGAGTTATGCCAAGCGTGTGCGGTTGGACGTGGCCTATGCCCGAGGCCGCTCGTTCTTGCTCGATTTTGCAATCATCCTGCGCACCTTCGGTGTGTTGCTGCTGCCCATGGATCGAGGTGCCTACTGAGCCCTTTTGCGTTTAGCCAGTGAGCAAGACAGTGAGTGGAGGAATGAGCCAAGCCAGCTCAAGCCTCTGGCTGAAACGAAGAATTCGCATCACACCTGTTGTGCTTGGAGCTGGATGAGCAGCAGCGAGCAGCGGCTTCATGACCCAGCGGTCGCCGTAACGGTTGCGACCTCCCATCCTAATGCCAGCGCAATGGGCGTAGATCGCTTCTGCTCGTCCGGCATTGGGCGATGGGTCGAACCTTCCTTCTCGTTCAGCTGCCCTCACCAGCTGAAGCCACCGATTCCATGGGGCGCTCACCAACGGCAGGCTTAACATCACAAGGCGACAGGCAGGCCAGACCAGCAGGTCATCGAGCCTGGCGCCAGCGGTGCCAAGCCATCGCAATCGACCGGTGCGATAGCCCAGCATCGAATCCAGCGTGCTGGCTGCTTTGAACGCCCAGGCCAGAGCAAGTGGACCAGGCCCGCAGGCATTGATTTGCCAAACCATCAGGCCCGCCAGCATCCAGAACAGGGGCGCAAATAACCCATCCACGGCGTTTTCAGCCGCGGTTTCAGCTGCGGCCCTGAGGATGTCTTCCCGTCTGAGATGGCTGGTGTCGCGACCGACGATCCACTGCAGCCGTTGACGGGCCAAGGCTTCATCTCCCGACGCGATCGCATCCAGGACCGCCTGCACGGCCTGTTCAAGGCTGCGGCCCGCCAGAGCACTGGCCAAGCCGATCACCATCAGTAGCTGGCTGGTGAGCGTCAGCCAGCTCTGCTCGGTCATCCACCGGCCTTGGGCGAGTTGTTCCAGGCACCAGCCCCAGAGTCCGCTGCCGCCTACCAGTCCGAGCGTGATGCCCACACCACTCAGCCGAAGACGTCCGGGGGAGTCTTGGGCCCATGCTTCCGCCCCTTTGCGCAGGCACGTGATCCACCATCCCATCACCACCACAGGATGCGGCCACCGGAGCGGATCGCCGATGCTGCGATCGAGCAGAACCGCCAGCAGGATGCATCCGCTGGCCATGGCGGGCGGGTGCAGCATCATCGCTTGTCTGAAGCGGGATCTGAGGCCTCGCTGATGCCAGCTGTCAAGACTCCTGTACAAACCAGTGACAGGGCCACCCAGCGCCGCCGCAGTTCACCCATCATCTCCAGACCGATGCTGCGACTCAGCACTTCATCTTCCGGCTTGGCCGATGATGAGACGGGTTGCGATCAAGACGTGTCTCGGAGATCGTTGCACTGCGCGTTGCAAAATCTGAGGCACCGCCTCCGGCGTTGAATCCGCTGTTCGCAGGGGTGGAACGGCAGGTTCCACCCCTTGGCTGCCTCAGCAGGACGATCAAGCCGTTTTCAGCCAGCTGAACATCGAACGCAGGCCCTTGCCCACCTTCTCGATCTGATGCTCAGCGTCACGATCGCGGATCTTCTGCATTTCGGGCTTGCCAGCGTTGCACTCGGCCACGAAGTTCTTGGCGAAGGTGCCGTCCTGGATGTCGGCAAGAACGCGCTTCATCTCCGCTTTGGTGTCGGCGGTGATCAGACGGGGACCACTGACGTAATCACCGTATTCAGCGGTGTTGGAGATGGAATCGCGCATGGAGCTGAGGCCGCCTTTGACCATCAGATCCACGATCAGCTTCACCTCGTGCAGGCATTCGAAGTAAGCCAGCTCGGGCTGATATCCGGCTTCCACCAGCGTCTCAAAGCCGGCTTTCACGAGCTCGGAAAGACCACCGCAGAGAACGGCCTGCTCACCAAACAGATCGGTTTCAGTCTCTTCCTTGAAGTTGGTTTCCAGGATGCCGGCGCGGGTGCCGCCGATCCCCTTGGCATAGGCCATGGCCAGACCACGGGCATTGCCGGAGGCGTCCTGCTCGATGGCAAACAGGGCAGGCACGCCCTGGCCGTTCTGATATTCCCAGCGCACGGTGTGACCAGGACCCTTGGGGGCGATCATCACCACATCCACATCAGCGGGGGGCTTGATCAGCTCAAAGCGGATGTTGAATCCGTGGGCAAAGCTCAATACCTTGCCGGCGCTCAGATGGGGAGCGATTTCCTTCTCGTAGACGTCTTTCTGGAATTCATCGGGCAGCAGCACCATGATCCAGTCGGCCTTGGCGGACGCATCGGCCACGCTCAGCACTTCCAGGCCGTCGGCCTTGGCCTTTTCCGCCGAGCGGCTGCCCTCGTAGAGGCCCACCACCACGTTGACGCCACTGTCCTTGAGGTTCAGTGCGTGGGCATGGCCCTGGGAGCCATAACCAATGATCGCGACGGTCTTGCCGTTGAGCAGACCGAGATCGGCGTCGGAATCGTAAAAGAGCTGGGCCATCCGGGCTGGATCGTTGAGCTGAGGTAACGATCGAGCTTACGCAAGCGCTGGATAGAACCCGCCTCAGAGTCCCGTCGAAGACGGTTGCAAAGGGGTTGGAGCCTGGGTGTCTGGGCTCTAGCGTGGGCTTCCTTGACTGCAGATGGACACCCAGACCTCATGCGCTGGAGCTGCCTCCGCGCTCTTCGATGCCCATATGCAGGCCGAACTGGCCGGCGATCTTGATGCCACCATGGCCACCATGGTGCCCGAACCGCATCTGCTCAACCTTGGTTCAGGTACGGGCGGACAAGGCCATGGGGAGGTGCGTCGCTTTTATGCCGAGCAACTGATCGGCCAGTTTTTTCCTCCGGATGCGAAATTTCTGCCGATCTCGCGCACGATTGATGGGGACCGGTTGGTCGATGAAGTGGTGATTCACTTCACCCATACCAAGGCCATCGATCATTTCCTGCCTGGTGTTCCCCCCACAGGACGCGAGGCAAAGGTGGCTGTGGTGGTGATCGTTGGCCTCCAGGACGGCAGAGTCAGCTACGAACACATCTACTGGGATCAGGCCGGACTGTTGGTGCAGTTGGGGCTCTTGGACGGGTCCAACCTGCCGATCGATCCCACCACGCCTGAGCGCTTGCTCACGATGGTGGGGCACTGACCGATCAGGCGTCGTTCGGGTGAGCGATCACCCGGTCGATCAAGCCATAGTTCTTCGCTTCCTCGGCACTGAGGAAGTAATCACGGTCGGTGTCCTTCTCGATCTGCTCAAAACTCTGACCGGTCATGTCTGCCATGGACCGATTGAGCATCTCCTTCATGCGAAGGATTTCACGGGCTTCGATTTCGATGTCACTGGCCTGGCGCTGAGCCGTTCCTCCCAAAGGCTGGTGGATCATGATCCGGCTGTGGGGAAGTGCTAGCCGCTTGCCTTTGGTGCCAGCACTTAATAGGAACGCACCCATGGAAGCAGCCAAGCCCACGCAGATGGTCACCACATCGCTCTTGACGTACTGCATGGTGTCGTAAATCGCCAACCCAGCAGTCACTGACCCCCCTGGCGAGTTGATGTAGAGATAGATCGGCTTGCTGCTGTCTTCGGAATCGAGATAAAGCATCTGAGCCACCAGGCTGTTGGCGACAGAGTCATTCACCTCCGAACCCAGAAAGAGAATGCGCTCAACTCCGAGGCGGGTGTAGATGTCAACCCAGCGCTCCATCTGGCTGCCGGGGAGACGGTAAGGAACACTGGGAGTACCGATCGGCATGGGTCGAGAAGGGGCGGAAAGAACGAGTGCGAGAGACGTGGACTACGCCGGAGGGATGGCGCTCAAGCGGAGGGAGTGGGCAGATCCTTGCGGCTGGTGAGCACGCGATCGATCAGGCCGTACTCCACGGCTTGCTCCGGGGTGAGGTAGCTCATCCGGTCGGAATCCTGGGAGAGCTGTTCGACGCTGCGGCCGGTGTTCTCCGAGAGGATCTCCAGCATGGATCGCTTGTTGTGCAGTACCTCTTTGGCTCGGATCTGAATGTCGGTGGCCTGGCCGCGTGCACCACTGCGGGGCTGATGCAGAACGATCGAGGAGTGGGGGAGTGCAGCCCGCTGGCCTTTGGTGCCGGCGGAGAGGATCACCGCAGCTGTGCCCATGGCCTGGCCGATACAGATGGTGTGGACCGGGGGCTTCACGTAGCGAAGGGTGTCGCAGATGGCGAACGCTTCGGTTTCAAAGCCGATGGCATCGCCGGAATACCAACTGGTGCCTGTGGAGTTGATGTAGAAGTAAATCGGCTTCTCAGGATTGTCGAATTCCAGGTAGAGCAGCTGGGCAATGATCAGCTCCGTGACATCAATACCGAGTTGACGCTTGGTGTCGTCATCAGAGAAGAGGGGCAGACCGAGATAGACGATCCGTTCTTTCAGCATCAGGGAGGGCAGATCCGGCGGCGGCGTCCGCAACACCGTGGACTCTCCGTAGTAAGGAGCTGAGGTGGTCATCCGTGGAGCAATCCCCTTGCGTGGCAGGAGCCTAGCGGGGGTCTGAGGGTGTGCGCCCGTCTGTTTTGTTCGATTTGGACCCTTTTGACTGATTGTCCCGGCCGTTCTTGCCGGCTTTGGTTTGTTTGCCGTCATCCAGTCGTGCAAACACCATCCGGCCGGTGGGGGTTTGCAGGGTTCCGGTCACAACAACAGGGTGGCGGCTGCCAATCAGAGAACGGGCGTCATCCACCACCACCATCGTGCCGTCTTCCAGGTATCCCACCCCCTGGCTCTTCTCCTTGCCTTCGCGCACGATCTTGAGTTTGAGTTCATCGCCCGGTTGCACCTCAGGGCGCAGGGCAATCACCAGCTCACTCAGGTTCATCACCTTCAGGCTTTTCACCTGCGCCACCTGGGCCAGGTTGAAATCGGCGGTCACCAAGGTGCCGCCGGTGTCTTCGGTGAGTTGCAACAGACGATCGTCGGTACCTGCGCCGTCGTAGCGGGTGGTGTTGATCACCAATCGGCGGTTGTAGTGCTCACGCAACTCGGTCAGCAGCTTGAGGCCGCGGCGACCCTTGCCTCGTTTTTCCAAGTTGGTGGAATCAGCAAGTTGCTGCATCTCGTCGATCACGGTCTGGGCCACGATCACCTTTCCTTCCAGCAGGCCACAGCCCAGCATTCCCCGAATACGGCCATCGATGATCACGCTGGTGTCGAGGATTTTGGCGGTGGCCGGCGTGAGGACCCCATCGGCCACGAGCAACGCTTCCGTGGAAGTGGGGTTGAACAAGCGCAGCAGCGTGCGCCCATGCACTTCAGCAAGGTTGTAGCCCAAGACTCCGAAGAAGCCATTGCTCACCACAGCAGCCAGCGGTTTGACCAGGGCAGAGCCCCCGGCGAGTGGTAACAGCAAGATCGGAGCCAGCAACAGGTTGGCCACCAACAGGCCAAGGATCAGGCCCACCGCGCGGCTGACCAGCAGGTCGGTGGGCATGGTGCGCACCTGGCGCATCAGTTGCTGGCGCAGTCGGCGGAACACCAACCCTGCGACGATGCCGATCACCGCTCCACCGGCTGTGAGGCCCCAGCGCACCAGTTCAACATCAGTGCCTTCGTCCAGCAGCTCCTGGGGCAGAAGGTGAACGCCCATCCATCCGGTGGCCGCCCCGGAGATCAGGAACAGAATCAGGATGAGCGGTTCAACCATGGTTCGGCTTGTGGCAGCCCATCCCAGCTGCAGGCAGCATGCACCATCTTCCAACGATTGGCCTGGGCTGATGTCCGCACCGCGCAGCGCCTATGTGCATATCCCCTTCTGCCATCGGCGCTGTTTCTACTGTGATTTTGCTGTTGTTCCCCTCGGTGACAGGGCTGGTGGGGGGCTAGGGCCCGGAAGCAGCTCGATTGCGACTTATCTCGAGCAGCTCCATACCGAGATCGCCCTGTCGCCCCAAGGCCCTCCCTTGGCTACGGTCTATATCGGCGGCGGCACGCCATCCCTGCTGACGCCGCAACAGATCAGCGCCGTGCTGCAGAGCTTAAAGCGGCAGTTTGGCTTTCAGCAGGGGGCGGAAGTCACGCTGGAGATGGATCCGGCCAGTTTTGATCTTCTGACTCTTCAGGCCTTGTGCGCCGTCGGCATCAATCGCGTCAGCCTGGGGGGGCAGAGCTTTGACGACAGGGTGCTGGAATCCCTCGGTCGTCGGCACCGGTGCCACGATCTGCAGCAGTGCTGTGCGTGGTTGGATCAGGCCTGCCGCGATGGCGGCCTGCGGAGTTGGAGCCTTGATCTGATCCGCAATCTTCCCTCCCAGACCCAGCCCCAATGGCTGGAACAGTTGGAGCTGGCGTTGGCCTCCAAGGCCCCCCACCTGTCGATTTACGACCTGACGGTGGAGCCAGGCACGGTGTTTGCCTGGCGGCAGCGCCGTGGTGAGTTGTCCTTGCCTGACGATGACCAGGCCGCAGCCTTGATGGCCTCCACCAGTGAACGTCTGGGACGGGCAGGGTTTTGTCGTTATGAAATCTCCAATTACGCCTGGCCCGGCCATGCGTCACGTCACAACCGCGTCTACTGGAGCGGTGCGGGCTGGTGGGGATTTGGTCTGGGCGCCACCAGCGCGCCCTGGGGACAACGGCATGCGCGACCGCGTACACGGGAGAGCTACAGCCAGTGGCTGCGTCAGCAACACAGCCAGGTGGATGCTTCCCTCGATGCCACAACGGCCACAGCACTTCCTCTTGATGACCGGTTGCTGGTGGGTTTACGCCGCCATGAAGGGGTGAATCTGAAGGAGCAGGCGCTTGCCTCTGGTTGGAGTCAGAGCGTCTGTGATCGCTTCCTGCCCGCCCTGGAGCAGCGGTGGCAGCCCGCCATCCAGCACGGTCTCCTGCTGCATGAGGGGAACCGCTGGCGGCTGACGGATCCGAAGGGAATGGCCCTCAGCAATCAGGTGCTGGTGGAGCTGGTGTGCTGGTGGGAGATGCTTCCGGCTGACGTTGCCGGCCCACCCAGCCCCTGAGGGCCTCAACGCAGAGCTGACGCCCTGGGATGAGGGCCGGGCTGAAGGGCGGCTGTTGAGGGGTCAGACCGAGCAGGTCAGCGGTGACGCGCACTTGGCCATCGCACCCCGTGCCAGCTCCGATGCCAATGACCGGAATCTCAAGCATCTGCTGCAACGCAGCTGCCAGTTCTGCGGGAATGTGCTCCAGCACCAGCGAGAAGCAACCTTTGGCCTGCAACTCCAGGGCCTGCCGTTTGAGTTTGTCCTGGCTTTGTGGATCGAGGGCCTGGCGCTTGTATCCGAGGCGATGCACCGCCTGGGGCGTGAGGCCCAGGTGCCCCATCACCGGAATTCCCATCCGCACGAGCCGGTCGATCACGGCGAGGACTTCCGGTTCTGCTCCCTCGAGCTTCACGGCAGCGGCGCCCGAGTTCTTCAACAGTGTGCCTGCGGCTGCAACCGCCCGATCGGTCCCGCACTGATAGCTGAGAAATGGAAGATCAACGATCACCAAGGGCTGTTCGGCGATGGGGCCTTGGAATCCGCGGCACACAGCCTGAGTGTGCAGCAGCATCTGCTCCAGGGTCACCGGCAGGGTGGTGGCATGGCCCAGCACCACCATCGCCAGGGAGTCGCCCACCAGCACCACATCAGCGCCAGCCTCCTGCACCAGTGAGGCGGAGAGGCTGTCCCAGGCGGTCAACACGGTGATCAGCCGACCGGACTGCTTGAAGCGGGTGAGATCAGCAGGACGCATCAGCCTCCCCAGGCCTGCGGGGGTCCATTGCTAGCATTACGGTCGACTCGGACCCATGCGGTCCAGACGCCCAAACCTGGTCAGGACCGGAAGGGAGCAGCCACACGGGATGCTCTGGGCAGGCGTGGACTCCGGGTCACCACATTCCCAACGGGCGGTTCGGATGGCTGCCATTAAAAAGACCAGTCAACGACTGGGCTTTTTAATGGCAGCAGAGTCTCGTGAACGTCAGTCGTTGCTCGACTCAGCGCGCATCTGGCGCTGGCGCAGAAATTCGGGAATGCGAGCGCCGGCATCGTTGCTCTCCGGTGCCGTGAAGGTCATCCCGGTGGGGCGGCTGCTGGAACGCTCGCTGCGGTAGGGCTGGCCGTTCTCGAAGCCTGTGGCGATCACGGTCACGTGGATCTCACCTTCGAGGCGTTCGTCGACCACGGCGCCGACAATGATGTTGGCTTCGGGATCCACCACGTCGTAAATCACCTCGGAAGCGGAGGTCATGTCTTCGAGCGTCATGTCGCGGCCGCCGCTGATGTTGATCACACAGCCTTTGGCGCCATCAATGCGCGCTGCCTCCAGAAGGGGGCTGTTGATGGCACTCTGCGCCGCTTCGATGGCCCTGGAACGTCCAGACCCGACGCCGATGCCCAGCAAGGCCGTGCCTGCTTCCGTCATCACCGAGCGCACATCGGCGAAGTCAACGTTCACCAGGCCAGGGCAGGTGATGATGTCGCTGATGCCTTTTACGCCCATGCGCAGCACATCGTCAGCGCTGCGGAAGGCTTCCTGCAGTGGGGCACTTCCGATCGCATCACGGAGACGATCGTTGGGGATCACGATCAGGGTGTCGACATGCTCTGCAAGCCGAGCAATGCCTTCATCCGCCTGACGCATGCGCCTGCGCCCCTCAAATCCGAAGGGTTTGGTGACGATGCCAACGGTGAGAGCACCACTTTCCTTGGCGACTTCGGCCACGACGGGGGCTGCACCGGTGCCGGTGCCTCCACCCATGCCAGCCGCAATGAACACCAGATCGGTTCCCTGAAGAGCCTGCTGCAGATCAGCGCGGGATTCTTCAGCTGCTTTCTGGCCGATGCTGGGATTGCCGCCCGCACCCAGACCGCGGGTGAGGGTCTGTCCCAGCTGAACGCGATTGTGGGATGACGATTGCAGGAGCGCCTGGGCGTCGGTGTTGAGCACGCTGTAGCCCACGCCTTCGAGGTCGCTCTGAATCATGCGGTTGACGGCATTGCTGCCGCCGCCACCAACACCAATCACTTCAATGCGAGCCGTCTGGCTCGGAAGGATGCCACTGGCCTCTGGTGCCTCATTGGGGGAGGGGGGCATCATCGTCATCGTTGAAGCCTTGCCGTTGAGCTGTGGCTGCATTATGTCGGTGCGGGATGCAATTCCCGTTCAGTTTGCACACCCTTGTTGATCCCTCACGGAACCGCAACAGAGCGTCAGCGTTCGCTCGCTTTGGCTGCAGTCGGTGATGGTGTCGGTGGGAGGTGAAGTTCTGGCTTGGCTGGATCGCTGAGATCGATGCTGCTGCCAGGCTGACGTTTCAGTGGAGCCGGCAGGCTTCGGCTCAGTTGACGCAGGGTGGTGAGTTGTTGTTCGAGTAGCCCGTGATCAACGCCTAATTCAATGAGGCCGAGACTGGTCGTTGTGATGCTGATGCTCCCATCGGCAGCAATGCTGATCGTTTGCAGCGGGCTTCCGAGTTGATCGCGCTGCTCAAGGAGAAGCGCCAGGATCGGTTGCTGTGCGGGCGTCCAGCCCTTCACCTGGATGCTGGTTTCCGGTTGTTCGCCGTGAGCCAGGGCGGCATGGGCCATCCAGTGACCGAGACCATCAACCATGCCCTGCTCGGGGCCATTGCTCCCTAGCCGGCTGGCAGAGGCCAGGGGGCGCCGGTCTTCCAGGTTCACGATGAGACCGGGCGGAAGCAGCCTGCGTTGCACGCTGACCGCCTGAACCGGGAGCTGTTTCAGCAGGGTTTCTTCCATCTGGCTCGGCTGCAGGCCGAGTAAACGAAGCGGGAATTGCAGTGCCGCGGCTTCGATCACGGCGTCCCTGCCGAGTCGCTGGCTCCCTGCAACCGCCACCTGCTGCTGGCTGCGGAGTGTCCATCCCTGCGCCAGCAGAACCCATCCCAGGCCGGTGGCGGTTGCCGTGAGAGCGCCGAATCGCCACAGCAGCACAAGACGCTCCCGTCGGCGTTCCTGCCGAAGCCGGCGACGGCGTTCAACTCCTGGGGGGCGAGGGGTGGTGGTCGCGCTGCTGCTCACAGATCACAACGGGCTTTGGACATCAGTTGATCGATCCAGTTGCGGGCGCGATCAGCGTCAGAGAAGGGCACATCCATCTGTTGGTTCCCTCCGATCAGCCGAAGACGGCACTGGCCCTGGGATTCACTGGCCAGGGGGGCTTCTCCAGAAGCAAGGGCCATCAGCTCCACAAGCTCAAGGGTTTTGATCTCGAAAGCGCCCTGTTGCTCGAATTTTCCGGCTGAGAAACGACTCCACGTGAGCTCCCCGTCCTTCACACGGGCGGCTCCGCAGCCATCAAGTTTGGCCAGTTCCGATCCTTCTGACCAGGCGCGAAACAGTGTCTGGCGACGACGCTCCAGCCACCCCAGTGCAGCCAGCAACACAAACACCAGCAGGAGCGGAAACCAGAGCAGGCCGTGGAGCATGGAACAACCTGAATCAAGTGCAGAGAGGATCCTTATTCTCGCGCGCTGTCCACGAGCTGCGCCACCAGTTGCTGCAGGTTGATGCCACTTGCGTTCCAGAGCATGGGGTACATGCTGAGAGAGGTGAAACCTGGCAGGGTGTTGATCTCGTTGATCCAGATCCGGTCGTTGGTGGCGTCGTAGAAGAAATCCACTCGGGCCATCCCTTCCACACACAGGGCGCGGCACGCCTCGAGTGCCATGGTTTGGATTTGTTGCTGGAGGACATCGCTGATCGGTGCGGGGATCAGGGTCTGACTGAGACCGTCGCTGTATTTGGTGGTGTAGTCGTACCAGTCCGCATCAAATCGGATCTCACCGACCACTGAGGCCTTCATGTGTTGTTTGCCCAGCACAGCGCATTCCAGTTCTCTGGCCTGAACGCCCTGTTCCACCACGATGCGGTGGTCGAGCTGCGCAGCCTCGTTAAGCCCAGTAATCAGCTGGTCACGGTTGCGGGCTTTGCTGATCCCAACAGAGGACCCCAGATTGGCCGGCTTCACGAAGCAGGGGTAGCCGAGTTCCGTTTCAATCCTCTTGACCAAGGCCTGGTGTCGATCTGGAGCGGCGAGGTCGGCTGCATTCAGGCCTACGTAGGGCACCTGCGCGAGCCCAGCAGCGGCAAAGGCCGCTTTCATCGCCAGTTTGTCCATGGCGACGGCTGATCCAAGCACTCCTGCCCCCACAAAGGGCTTGCCCATCAAGGTGAACAACCCTTGAACCGTGCCGTCTTCCCCATTGGGGCCATGCAACACCGGGTACCAGACATCAACGGATTCGGCGCCATCCGGAAGGGCCTGAAAGCTGGCCGGCGGCAGAGGTTGGGGCAGGCTCTGCTCCTCGCCAGCCCTTCCGTTGGCAAGGATGGAGCGGGCGACTGTTTCACCCCACCAGCGGCCCTGCTGATCGATGTACAGGGGCAGAACGCTGAAGCGTTCACGGTTTGTCCCTGATTCCAGGGCGCCGACCACGGTCACGGCCGAACGGATCGAAACCGCATGCTCGCCAGAGGCACCGCCGAATACAAGGCCGATGCGAACGGAGGCTGGGGGCATGGCAGGCAGACAGCCGGGCGTGAGCGCCAAAGGTATCAGTCGTGGATCGGTGTGCCACTGAGGGAGAAGGAGCGCACGGCATCGATGCGCACCGTCACCAGATCCCCTGGTTGGTAAGTGCGGCCATCCTCGGTTTCAGCACTGAAGAAAGTGAGTCGGTTGGTGCGGGTGCGGCCCATCAGCTGAGAGGTGTCTTTGGGGTTGATGCCTTCGGCCAACACCTCTTCCAGGCGCCCTGCATAACGCGTGTTGCGTTCCTTGGCACAGCGCTCCACCAGCGCATTGATCTCCTGAAGGCGCTCCACCTTCACCGCTTCAGGGAGTTGGTTGTCCCAGTCGGCGGCTGGGGTGTTGGGACGCGGGGAATAGGCCGCAGTGTTCACCTGATCGAAGCCGATCTCGTCGATCAGCTGAAGAGTCCGCCTGTACTGGGCATCGGTTTCGCCGGGGAAGGCGACGATCACATCGGCACTCAGGGAAGCATCGGGCATGCGCTCGCGGATCCGATCGATGATCCGTCGATAACGCTCCACCGTGTATCCCCGAGCCATCGCCCGCAGCACATCGTTATCACCGCTTTGGAAGGGGATATGAAAGTGCTCGCACACCTTGGGAAGGTCGGCGCAGGCGTCGATCAGGCGTTCGGTGAAATAGCGCGGATGGCTCGTGGCAAAGCGAATCCGTTCCAGTCCCTCCACGTCATGAACCTGATGGAGCAGATCGGTGAGGGTGTGCTGCCGCCGTCCCTCTGCTGTGATGCCGGGCAGATCGCGTCCATAGGCGTCGATGTTCTGACCGAGCAGGGTGATTTCCTTGAACCCCTGCGCGGCCAGGCCTTCCATCTCGAGGCGGATGGCCTCTGGTTGTCGCGATTGCTCCTTGCCGCGCACGGAGGGCACCACGCAGTAGGTGCAACGCTCATTGCAGCCGTAAATCACATTGACCCAGCCGCAGATGCTGCTGTCCCGGCGGGCTGTGGTGATGTCTTCAAGGATGTGGTGCTCTTCTGTGGCGACCACCTGCTGGCCCGCCTCGACCTGGTTGAGCAGCGTCTCCAGGCGGTTGGCGTGTTGCGGCCCCATCACCAGGTCGAGCTCGGGCACCCGGCGCAGGAGAGACTCGCCCTCCTGTTGGGCCACACAACCCGCCACCACCAACGTGAGATTGGGGTTGGTGTGTTTGCGCTGGGCCTGGCGACCCAGGTAGCTGTACACCTTCTGTTCAGCGTTGTCGCGGATGGTGCAGGTGTTGTAGAGCACCAGATCGGCGTCGAGCTCCGCGGTCGCCTCCCGGTAGCCCATGGCTTCGAGGATTCCAGCCATGCGTTCGGAATCCGCCTTGTTCATCTGGCAACCGAAAGTGGTGATCCAGTAGCTGCCGCGGCTGTTGGCAGTGGCCGCCTCAGCGGTGGAAGTGGGTGAAGCGGAAACGACCAAGGCTGTCAGCGGTTCGGGGTCCGGTGATGAAGTGCTCTAAGCAGTGTCGGTCACGACGGGGCTGTGTCAGTTTGAGGATCGGTGCACTGTCGGCATGGTTTGGAGCCTGCGTCGATTTCCTCTCACCAAAGCGGTTCCCCTGGCGATCAGCCGCGGCACGACGGCACGGGTTGAACATCTCGAGCTCAGTTTCAGTTCGGAAGGAATCACCGGGCGCGGCGAAGCGGGGGGGCTGGACACGGGGCATCGCAGCTACACCATCGATGGGATTGAAGTCGAGTTGCACGCTCTCCTTCCAGCGCTTGAGGCGGTTGATCCCCTGAATCGACAGGTGCTCTTGCTCCTGCTGAATGCACTGTCACCTCCTGCAAGGTGTGCTGTCGACCTGGCTCTCTGGGACTGGTGGGGGCAGCGTCTCGGGCAGCCGCTTTGGCGACTCTGGGGGCTGGATGGCACGCGGCGCGTCTCGACCAGTGTCACCTTGGGGCTCGGGTCTGTGGAGCAGGTGCTGGCGCGGTTGGAGCGCTGGTGGGAGCAGCTGCCGGCAACGCGCATCAAGTTGAAGCTGGGCAGCCCGGATGGTCTTCACCACGACCGCCAGTTGTTGCTGGCGGTGGCGGATGCCCTTGCCCAACGCCAGCAGCAGGAGCAGCAGGTTTTGGAGTTGCAGGTGGATGCCAACGGCGGCTGGACGGTGGATCAGGCGATTGAGATGGTCACGGATCTGATGCGCGCCGATGTGGTGCTGCTGGAGCAGCCGCTCCCGGCGCGAGTGGAGCCTGAGCGCGATACCGCTGGGTTTGCAGCGCTTCACCCCAAGTGCCCTTTGCCGTTGGTGGCGGATGAGAGCTGCTGGGGATTGGGGGATGTGCTTCGGCTTGCGCCTTATGTGGATGGGGTGAATCTCAAATTGCTGAAAACCGGTGGGCTGAGCGAAGCCCTGTTGATGGCCCAGGTGGCACAGCGGTTGGGTCTCGACCTGATGGTGGGGTGTTATTCCGACAGTGGCCTTCTGAATGGGGCGGCAGCCCACCTCCTCCCACTGATCCGCTGGCCTGATCTCGACAGTCATCTCAACCTGAGGGATGACCCGTTTGCAGGCTTGCCGATGCACGCCGATCAGCAGTGGGCGCCGGTAGGTGCAGGCCTGGGGATTGCGTTGCGGGAGTCCCTCTGATGCTGACCGGGGCTGATCGCGTTGTACTCCTCCAGCATGGTGGTCTGGATTCGCTCACGGGGAAGACGGGGCTGGCAATGTTGCGACATCGCCGTGGCCCGATTGTTGCGGTGATCGACCCTGTCCATGCCGGCGTCAATCTGGAGGAGCTCACGGGCATTCCCCGGTCGATTCCAGTCGTGGCTGATCTGCAGCAGGCACTGGCCTATGAGCCTGAGGTGGCGGTGATTGGCCTGGCGCCTTCGGGTGGTTTGTTGCCTGAGCCTCTGCGCCTCGATGCCCTTGCGGCCCTGCAGTCAGGCCTGTCCTTGGCCAGTGGCCTCCATACCCGCCTAGGAAGAGATCCCGTCTTCGCTGCGGCCTGCCAGCCCGGTCGCTGGATCTGGGACCTGCGCCAGGAGCCAGCTGGTTTGAGGGTGGCGGAGGGGAGGTCGGCCGCGTTGCCCTGCCAGCGTGTCTTGGCCATGGGAACCGATATGGCGGTGGGCAAGATGAGTGCCTGCCTGGCCCTTCGGGATGCTGCAGAACGGGAAGGGGTGGCTTGCGATTTTGTCGGCACTGGTCAGGCTGGAATCCTGATCAGTGGCTCCGGTGTTCCCCTCGATGCGGTGCGGGTGGATTACGCCGCGGGTGCGGTGGAGGCTGCGGTGATCGCCGCGGGCCTGGCCCTGCCTGCCGACGGCCTCCTGCTCGTGGAAGGACAGGGCTCCCTCTGTCATCCAGGCTCCACAGCGACCTTGCCGTTGCTGCGTGGGTCTCAGCCCACCGCTTTGATGCTGGTGCATCGCGCCGGTCAAACCACGATCAATCGCCTCCCAACGGTGCCTCTGCCGCCGCTGATTGATTTGGTGCAACTGTGTGAGGATCTGGCTTCGATCGGTCGGCCATCCGATGCAGGCCCCCGCCCAAGAGTGGAGGTCGTTGCCGTGAATACGGCACAGATGAGTGCCGATGAAGCGGTCAGAGTGCTGCAGGCAACAGAAGATGAACTGAACCTGCCTTGCTGCGACCCGATCAGAGATGGGGCCGAGAAGCTGTTGAAACGATTGAGATCGACGTGATGGTCATCGATCTGGGAAAAAGGGCGAGCGAGGGGATTCGAACCCCCGAATAGCGGCGCCACAAGCCGCTGCCTTAACCACTTGGCGACGCCCGCCGCGTCGTTCAGAATCTACCAACTCGCCGCCGGTCCCCTGCGATCCGCTCTGTCCAAATCGCGCCAGCACCCCTGGGCTTCTGTGTCGGCTGGTGTTGCGTTGGCAGGCACCGCGGCGGTGTTGGCGCTGACCAATCCATCCATGGCTGACTACCAGGCTTATGCCGGTGGTGAGTTGGTGGAGCTTGCCACCGAGGAACTGTGTGGAACGAGCGGTCTGCCCATGCTGCTGCGACTCTGGATTCAAGATTGCCCAGCGCTGATTGCAGCTCAGCAAACAAGTCTGGCCGCTTTGGCCGGCCAGATGAGCACGCGTCTGAATCTTGGCGTGGTCAGTGTGTTCACCACCGAAGTGGGCGGCCAAACGATCCTGCCAGCCCTGCGTCTCCCCCGTTATCGGGTCACAACCCTCGGAGTGGCCGGCCAGTTCCTACCGATCGACTCCAGGTCTGTTCAGACTGATACAGAGTGAAGACAAGCGCCAGCGGCCTGATTCAGGCCTGGGCTCCCAAGGGATTGATTGAAATCCCTTTTGGCCAGTCGTTCTCGACTGTGGTGGCTGCCGATGGTCTGGTGGCGGTTTCGCTGGCCTGGCGAGACGGGGTGATTCACAGCATCGAACCGTTGCCTGTCGAGGTTGCGTCGCCGTCCTGCTTGCTGATGCCCCGATTGGTGGAGCCCCATGCTCACCTCGACAAGGCCTTCAGCTGGCCTGAGGCTCCTAACCATGCCGGCACCTATGCCGGGGCCATGGCCGCCAACTTCAGTGAACATCAGACCCGCACAGGGGCGGTCGTGGAGCAGCGGGCTGAGCGGGCCCTCGCGCTGGCATTGCGCCATGGCTATCGCGCCATCCGCAGTCATGTCGACAGCCTTGGTCCTGGAGCGGCGTGCAGTTGGCAGGCTTTGCTGGATGTGCAGCAGCGTTGGCGGGGGCGTCTCGACCTGCAGCTGGTGGCGTTGCTCCCTGTGGAGTACTGGTCGTCGGCGGAGGGAGAGCTGTTGGCGCAGAAGGTCGCCTCCCAGGGTGGATTGCTGGGAGGCGTGTTGGGGCCGCCGTGCCAAGGGCGGCAATCCCGTGAGGCTGTGCGTCGCATGCTTCGACTGGCTGATCGACTCGACTGCGGCATCGACTTGCATCTCGATGAAGCGCAGAGCGGCCCGGCTGAAGGGATGGCCGTTCTGTTGCGTGCCTTGGATCAAACCCCGGTGACTGTTCCGATCACCTGCAGCCATGCCAGCAGCCTTTCGCTGTTGTCACCTTCGCGCTTGGAGCGTCTGATGACGCGGATGCTTCACCACCAGCTGCAGGTGGTGGCGTTGCCCCTCACCAATGGATGGTTGCTGGGGCGCGAGCAGGGCCGTACGCCGCTGATTCGTCCTCTCGCTCCGATTCATCAGTTGCAACGGGCCGGCCTGCGCGTTGCCGTTGGTGGCGACAACGTGCAAGACCCCTGGTATCCGGGCGGCAATTTCGATCCTCTGATGCTGATGGCCCAGGCTCTTTCTCTCGCCCACCTGGCTCCCTGGGATCGCCTTGGTTTGATGCCCTTCACCACCGAAGCAGCGCGTCTTCTGGCTCTTCCCTGGGATGGTGTCCTGCGGATCGGTGCTCCAGCAGATTTGCTGCTGCTTCAGGCAAGCAGTTGGTCAGAAGCGCTGGCGCTCGTTCCTCCACGGCAAGTCGTCGTAGCTGGGGTTGCGCAGACAGGCCCTGGCAGCGCTGAAATCCTCCACACTGATCCCTCGTAGGCGGCTTGGGTCATGGAACACTCTGCACAGGTGCTGCAGGACCTCCGTGAGGTGTTGGCTGCCGTGCCGGAGTTGGAGTTGCTCACCCAGTCCGCTGATCTCGAGCGCTACTCCCGCGACGCCTACGCGTATTCCCCGGTGCTGGAGACGTGCTTTCAGGATTGCCGAGCGGAGTTGGTGGTGCGTCCGCATTCCATCCCTGCTGTGATCGCCGTTGCCGCCGCCTGTGCTCGCATGCATGTGCCGCTGACGCTTCGAGGCTCTGGAACGGGAAATTACGGCCAGTGCGTGCCCTTGAAAGCCGGGGTGGTGATGTTGATGAGCGAGCTGCGCGCTGTGCGCAGCCTTGATGGGCAGACCGGTGTCGTTGAGGTGGAATGTGGTTGCCTGCTCAAGGATCTCGACCGTGCTCTGGCTGAGCAGAATCGGCAATTGCGGTTGATGCCCAGCACCTGGCGCAGCGCCAGTGTGGGTGGATTCATCGCCGGTGGATCGGGTGGAATCGGCTCTGTGCGGTGGGGCTTCCTCCGTGATCCCGGCCATCTGCTGGCCCTCGAGGTGGTGACTTTGGAGGAGGAGCCCCGCCTCCTTCGCCTGGAGGCGAGCGAGGCTGAAGCGCTGAACCATGCCTATGGCACCAACGGCATCATCACCGCCCTCACCCTGACGACTGCTCCTCGGGTGGCTTGGCAGGAGGTGTGCATCGATTGTGATGACTGGGGAACGGCCGTTGCTCTGGCTCAGCGCTGTCAGCAGGCAGCGGTGGATTTGTTCCTCTGTACGGTCCTGGAGGCCTCGATCGTGGCCGGTTTGCCCGCCTGGAGTGGCATGGCACGGGGGCGTCATCGGCTGTTGCTGCTGGTCAGCCCTGATGGAGTGAGCACGGTGAAACGCATCGCTGCGGCTTCACGAGCAGAGGCGTGTTGCCTCGGGGCGGAGAATTCCCAGCGCGGCCATGGTCTGCGCGAACTGAGCTGGAATCACACCACCTTGCACATGCGCCAGCAGGATCCGGGTTGGACGTATCTGCAGATGCTGTTGCCCCAACCCGAGCTGGAGGCGATGCAGGCGCTTTCACAGCGATGGGGAGACACGTTGCTTTGGCATCTTGAAGGGGTGCGCCACGCCGGTGGTGCCCGTCTGGCGGCCATCCCTCTGGTGCGTTGGCAAGGCGAACAGGCTCTCCAAGCCTTGATCAACCAGTGCCGTGAGCTGGGGGCCGTGATCTTCAACCCCCACGTGATCACCGTTGAAGAAGGTGGATTGGGGATTGTTGATGGTGATCAGGTGGCAGCCAAGCAACGCCATGACCCCGCTGGACTCTTGAATCCCGGCAAGCTTCTCGGATGGCCTGGTGAGGCCTGACATGCCTAGCAACCAAGACTGTCGCGGGTCGCCATGCCTGTGTGGGCATTGATGCCCTCGGCATCGCGGCAGAGACGAACGACATCGTCGCGATCCAAGAGGGCTTCGCTGAAGTCAGCCCCTTCGATTTGCGCACCGGCAAAACTGCTGCCTGAGGCAATCACGCCATTCAGCTGTGCGTTGCGCAGATCCGTGCCGCTGAAATCAGCACGATCCATCAGGGCATCGGAGAGGTCGGCTCCGTGGAAATCAGCATCCGCGAAGGCTCCCTGGGTGAAGATCGCCCCATGAAGGTCTGCGCCAGAGAAGTTGGCTCCCCTGCCGACGGCGCCAGCAAAGGATGTGTTGCTCAAGGCCTGATCGTGGAAATCTGCATTGGTTTGATTCGTCAAGGTGTAATCCACCCGTTCCTGGAACAGCGCTTTGTCTTGCAGGCCAAAGCCATTGGACGTGTCGAGGGCTGCTGCCGGTTGGAGGCTGCTCCATGGACTGAGTGCCATGGTCAAGGCGACCAAGATGGCGCCAAGCCAGCGTTTGAGAGCTGTGAGTCGCATGGGGGAGGAGGCCATGGCGATGGACGTATGTCGATCATCACTCTGCCGGGCATGGGCCTGCTGCAGCGCTGACGTTGCGATCACGGTGTGGATCACCTGGGTAACTGGCCTGGTGGGAGGGTTGCGCCATCAGGTTCGATGGCTATTTTTATTGTGTGAGGAGTTGAACTCTTCAGTGGAGTGGAAACAAGGCAACACGCCCACATGAGTTCATGAAAAGCCCTGCCTTCGGCGGGGCTTTTTTTTCTGGATCAGTGCTCGCAGATTGCGGAAAAACACAGCACACAACCAACGACAGCGCAAAAAAAGGGGCCTGACGGCCCCTCGGGGGGTGTGAGGAGACCAACTTCGTGTGAGGAGAGTTGATCCACCCCATTGCTAGCCCCCTTTGCAGCACTTTGGGTGGCTAGTTACATCAGGTCATTGATCAGGGGCAGGGCTGGACCTGGTTGGAGTGTGTTCTGCTTCAGCAGGTGGCCAATCAGGTACAAGGAACCTGCGATGACCGGAGCAGCGGCAGGCCATCCCTGCTGCTCCAGGCATCTCAACACCTGTTCCACGGCATCGCTCTCTGGGCAGGGTGGCTGGATTGCTGGCAGAGCATGAAGCTGACCGGCCCACGAGGCGTCTGATCGAACCAATTGAGCGCGGGTCCAGCTGCGGTGGCCCGGTACGGGCACGATCCAGGCCTGATCTTGAGGCTTCAGCAAAGACCGCAGCATCGCCGGCGCTTGCTTGTGGGCCTGAATCCCCAGGATCCAGGTGATGCCAGTGGATTGGTGGGGCCAGTGATGGCGTTCCCTCGCCAGGGCGTCTGCCGCTGGTGGGTTATGGGCTCCATCGATCAACACAGGCTTGGTCTGCCATTGCGTGCTTTGAAGACGCCCTGGCCATCGGGCTGCGGCAAGACCCTCGCGAATGCTGGTGTCGGTGATGCTCCAACCCAGGCGGCCAACCTGTTCCAACACGGCTTTGGCCACAGCGGCGTTGCTGCGTTGCACATTGCCGGCAAGTCCCAGGTGCCAGCTGCTGTCAAGGGGATCGACCCAGTACAGCTGAGCCCCCTTCTGCGCACATTCCTGTGCAAACACTGCGGACACTTCGTTCACCTGGTGACCGCTGATCACCGTGGCCCCAGGCGTGATCGCGGCTGCTTTTTCCCGTGCGACTGCCGTCAAACTGTTTCCCAGGTGTTCGCAGTGGTCGAGTCCGATCGACGCCACAGCAAGGATCGGACGATTGGAATGGGCTGTGGTGGCATCGAGTCGGCCACCGAGGCCTGCCTCCAGCACGAGCCACTCCAGCTTTGCCTGCTCGAAATGCACGAGGGCTGCCGTCATCAGACGTTCGAAGGGGGTGAGGACCTCGCTCTCGGCCAGTGGTTGCAAATCTTCCAGGCGCTGACGAAGCTCCTCGCTGCTGATCTGAGTGGAGCCAACGCGGATGCGTTCGGTCCAGTCCATCAGGTGTGGAGAGGTGGTGATGCCGCTGCGGATGCCGGCATGCACCATGGCGCTGTGGACGAAGCTGGCGATCGAGCCTTTGCCATTGGTCCCCACCACCTGGACGGCCGGCACCGACTTGCACGGATGGTGGAGAGCGTTCAGGGCCCGTTGCATGCGTTCCAGGCTGAGATCCATGCCCCGTTGCTCAAACGGAGGCAGAAGATCGCTGAAGTTCATGCGCTCAGGCTTGCCAGGGCGGCATCCAGTCGTTCGAGCAAGATGTTCACTTCCCGGCGTGAGATCACCAGGGGGGGCACCATCCGCACCACCTTGGGGCCCGCTGGTACCAGCAACAAGCGGTGGTTCAGGGCTGCTTTCACGACATCGAGGGCTGCCAGGGGGGCGTCGTCCTTTAGCACCACCCCTTGCAGTAGCCCCCAGCCTCGCACCGCCATCAGCATCTGGGGATAGCGCTCCACCAGGGTCTTCAGGCCGAGTCGCAATTGATCGCCACGCTGTTGAACGTTGTCGAGCAGGTTGCGGCGTTGGAGTTCGCACGCAACGGTGAGGCCGGCTCGGCAGGCGAAAGGGTTGCCGCCAAAGGTGCTCGCGTGGTCACCGGGAACAAAGTGATCCGCCTTCGTTTTCACCAGCAGAGCACCGATCGCATGGCCTCCTCCAAGGCCCTTCGCGAGGGTGAAGGCGTCGGGTTCAACTCCGAGTTGTTCGTACCCCCACAGGCTGCCGCTCCTGCCCATGCCCACCTGCACTTCATCAAAGATCAGCAGGATGTTGCGGTCGTCACAGTGCCGGCGGATTGCGCGAAACACGGCGGGATTGCCGGGATTTACACCGCCTTCGCCCTGGAGAGGCTCGATCAGCACTGCCGCGACGCGAGGCCCATTCGCTTCCATGCGATTGAGCAGGGTCTCGAACGAGGAAAGATCGTTGTAAGTGAACGTCTCGAACCCTGCAACCATCGGTTCAAAGCCTTGGTGGTAGCGGGGTTGCCCTGTGGCGCTGACCGCCGCGAGGGTGCGGCCATGAAAGCTGGCTTGAGCCGTGAGAATCACCGGACGGTCGATGCTTCGCACGGTGTGGCCATGCTTGCGTGCCAACTTGATTGCGGCTTCGTTGGCTTCCGCTCCGGAATTGCAGAAAAAAACGCTGTCGGCACAGCTGTGATGCACAAGCCAGCTGGCCAGTTCGATCTGTTCAGGAATCTCATAGAGATTCGAGACGTGCTGAAGACGGCGCAGCTGTCGCGTGAGGGCTTGTCTCATCGCAGCATCGCTGTGCCCCAGTGTGCAGGTGGCAATCCCTGCCACAGCATCGAGATATCGGGTGCCTTTCTCGTCCTTGACCCAGCAGCCTCTGCCTCGGGTGAGGGTGAGGGGAAAACGCCCGTAGGTCCCCATGACGGCGTCGGGATGGGAGCCGGGGGACTTGAACCCCCAAGACCAGTGGCCGGCTGATTTTGAGTCAGCTGCGTCTACCAATTCCGCCAGGCTCCCACGGCTCCAATTTTATGCGACAACTGACAGCTGCCGGCCGTTGTCTTGGGGCTGTTGTTAAAGCGGTGCCCCCTCGGCCGAGCCACAGCGCTCGAGTTGGGCTCCCGTGGCCGTGAGTTTGGCCTCAATCGCGTCGTAACCCCTGTCGAGATGGTTGAGACCCGACACCTTGCTCGTGCCTCGGGCAATCAGAGCGGCCAGCACCATGGCTGCTGCGGCTCGCAGATCGCTGCCTGTCACGGGTGCTGCGCTGAGCTGAGACACGCCTTCCACGACAGCGGTGTTGCCCTGCAGGCGAATGGAGGCGCCCATGCGTTGCAGCTCAGCGACGTGTTGCATGCGGTTCTCGTAAATCTTTTCGGTGATCACGCTGGTGCCCTTGGCCGTCGTTAGAAGCGCCATGAAGGGAGCTTGAAGATCGGTGGGAAAGCCTGGGAAGGGTTGGGTCGTGATGTCGACGCCGCAGATTTCACCCGGTGTGATTGTGATGCCGTCCTCCTCGATCTCGAGCTTGCAGCCGCAGTCGCGAAGCTTCTGAAGCACGGCGCTGAGGTGCTCAGGAATGACCGGGGCAACCCGCATCGGTGAACGGGTAATGGCTGCAGCAAGCAGAAAGGTGCCGGCTTCGATGCGATCGGGAATGACCGGATAGCGGCACTCCTGCAGTGTGTCGACGCCTTCGATCGTGATGGTGGGCCCGCCTGCACCACTGATGCGTGCCCCCATGGTGTTGAGCAGGTTGGCGAGATCCTGAACCTCAGGTTCCTGGGCGGCGTTTTCGATCACGCTGGTGCCTTCTGCCAGAACGGCCGCCATCAGAATCGTTTCTGTGGCCCCAACGCTTGGGCAGTCGAGAACGATGGAGGCCCCTTGAAGTCGGCGGCTGCTCCCGGGAACGGCAGCGGACACAACCCCATGTTCCACATTGACGACGGCTCCGAGGGCCTTCAGCCCTCGGATGTGTTCCACAACGGGTCGAGCACCAATCCTGCATCCGCCGGGGAGGGGCACCTTGGCTTGGCCAAGGCGACCGAGCAAAGGCCCGATGGCAAAGAAACTGGCTCGCAGTCCATTCACCAATTCATAGGGAGGTTCGCCATGGCGAAGCTCGCTGGCATTGATGTGAACCGTTTCATGGCTGCGGACCACATCCACGCCAAGGGCCGTGAGAATGTCAGCCATCCCGTCAATGTCGGTGAGCTGAGGCACGTTGGTGAGGGTGACCGGCTTATCGCTGAGGAGAGCGGCGGTCATCAGCACCAGGGCTGAATTCTTGGCGCCACTCACGCGCAGTTCGCCAAGGAGGCGTTTTCCTCCAGTGACCTCCAGATGCGGCTTGAGAATCTCCTGAGACACAGGCGCCACAGCCGGCATGGCAGAGCAGAGGGTGAGATTAGTTCACATTTTTACAAGCGTGTCTGAGACTGTCTAGACGGCCGGCCCTCAAACTGGATCGATCGGTTTGAAGGTTCATCCCGTGGGTAGGGGTGGTCGATGGCTTAAGGTCATGCACGTCGCGATGGCGACACGCCAGCGGATGTGGCGGAATTGGTAGACGCGCTAGTTTCAGGTACTAGTGGCAGCAATGTCGTGGGAGTTCAAGTCTCCCCATCCGCACTACTTTGAAGGGGTCATCAACGACGTTGTCCCCATCATGATTGTTTTAAAGATCTCCAATTCTTCGGAGGTTGTGGCTTCGAAGGTGGGGAAGTTTCTGGAATTTCTGACTCCGGATTCAATCGACGCTGCAGCTGTGGAAGACCAGGTGATCAAGAAGCTGGTTGAAAACCTCACGGCTGAAGGCATCAAAGGTGAAATCGCAGCGGTGAAAGGTCTCGACCTGGATGGACAGGAGCTCAGTCTTCATGACGGTATGAAGGTGCGAAAGCACACATCCTTCTGATTCTCTCGGGCTGAACCGTGGAGCAGCCAATCATCACCAGCCGTCGCAATCCTCTGGTCAGGCGTCTGCGGGCTTTGGCGGCCCGTAAGGGGCGTGACCAGGAGGGCCTGCTTCTGCTGGAAGGGACGCATCTGGTGCAGGAATTGGTTGCTCTCTTGCAGCATCAGCAGGATGTCTTGGACCTGGTTGCCACGCCTGCATGGATGGATGCCCATGCGGCCTTGCTGGCCCGTTTTGCCTGCGCACCACGGCTTCAGCTGGTGAGTGAGGAGGTTCTTCAGGCGGCTCTCACCACGGTTCACCCCGATGGAGTGGCCGCTTTGATTTCCTTGAGCTGTCTGCCAACGCTGCCGACGGATCCCACGTTTGTCTTGGCGCTCGATCGTCTTCAGGATCCTGGCAACCTCGGGACTCTCATTCGCACAGCCCTTGCTGCTGACGTCGATCTGCTCTGGCAAGGCTCAGGAGCGGATCCTTTGAGTCCCAAGGTGGTGCGAAGCTCCGCTGGAGCGGTGCTGCGCCTCCCCCATCAGCGTTTTGGCCCTTCGGAACAGGATGGGGTCGGTGAACTCCGTCAAGCTCTGCTGCAGGCACGTGACCGAGGCCTGCAGGTCGTCGCCACCCTGGTGCCCGGGGCCGGCGCTCCCGTGCCGGTCTGTCCTTACTGGGAGCTCGACTGGACGCGGCCCACCGTTTTGGTGCTTGGCAATGAAGGCAGGGGCTTGCACCCAGATCTGCTGGCCTGTTGCAGCCATGGCGCCACTCTTCCCCACAGCTCGGCTGTGGAGTCGTTGAATGTGGCATCTGCGGCCGTTCCTCTCCTCCTGGAGCGGCGAAGGGCGACAATGGCCGCTACCTCGCAGCAGTCCGGGTGAGCGACGCCAGTTTCGACTTCGATGTGATCGTGATCGGTGCAGGCTATGGCGGCTTCGATGCCGCCAAGCATGCCGCTGATCATGGTCTGAAGGTGGCGATCATCGAGTCCCGCGATATGGGCGGGACTTGTGTGAATCGTGGTTGCGTGCCTTCCAAGGCTCTGTTGGCGGCCAGTGGTCGCGTGCGCGAACTGGCTGATGCAGAGCATCTTCAGGGCTTTGGCATTCATTCCGCTCCCGTGCGTTTCGAGCGCCAGAAGATCGCCGACCATGCCAACCAGCTGGTGGCCACGATCCGCAGCAACCTCACCAAGACCCTCGAGCGGTCTGGAGTGACGATCATTCGCGGTCAGGGTCGCCTGGAAGGCCTTCAAAAGGTTGGTGTGCGTGAGATCAGTGGCGTTGATCGCGTGCTCAGCGCCCGCGATGTGATCCTGGCCACGGGTTCAGATCCCTTTGTTCCGCCTGGGATCGAGACCGACGGGCGCAGTGTGTTCACCAGTGATGAAGCGGTGAATCTGGAATGGCTGCCGCGCTGGATCGCCATTATCGGCAGTGGCTACATCGGGCTTGAATTTGCCGACGTTTACACAGCTCTGGGGTGTGAGGTCACCATGATCGAGGCCCTTGATCGGGTGATGCCAACCTTTGATCCCGACATCGCCAAGTTGGCCGCTCGCAAGTTGATCGATGGCCGCGACATCGATGCCCGTTCAGGGGTGCTGGCCAAGTCGATCCAACCAGGTGCACCCGTTCAGATCGAGTTGGTCGATATGCAGACCAAGGAGCCGGTGGAAACCCTTGAAGTGGATGCTGTGCTCGTGGCCACAGGGCGGGTGCCCAGCAGTAAAGACCTCAACCTTGAGGCCCTTGGTATTGAGACCAACCGTGGCTTTGTGCCGATCGACGACAGCATGCGGGTGCTTGTGAACGGTGAGCCCGTTCCCAATCTTTGGGCGGTTGGTGATGTCACCGGGAAGCTGATGCTCGCCCACACTGCCGCTGCTCAGGGCACCGTGGCGGTCGACAACATCCTTGGCCATCACCGCCAGATTGATTACCGCAGCATTCCCGCAGCGACGTTCACCCACCCTGAGATCAGTTCGGTGGGCCTGAGTGAAGTCGATGCCAGGCAACTGGCGACCGACCAGGGCTTTGAACTCGGGGTGGTGCGCAGCTATTTCAAGGCCAATTCCAAGGCGCTGGCAGAACTGGAGAGCGAGGGCCTGATGAAGTTGCTGTTCAACAAAGTCTCAGGCGAGGTGCTGGGGGCGCACATCTACGGCCTCCATGCCGCTGATCTGATTCAAGAGGTGGCGAATGCAGTGGCTCGCCGTCAGAGCGTGCGTCAGCTCTCCACTGAAGTGCACACCCATCCCACCCTCAGTGAGGTGGTCGAAGTGGCCTACAAGCAGGCTGCTCACGCCCTGGCCGCCTGAGGAGACGAGTGATGCAGATCCGCCGCAGACCTCCGAATCCCAAGGTGAAAGTTGCTCACCTGGAGTACGCCATCCCCCATGAGGAGGGAGAGCCCCGCAACATCCTTGAAAAAATCGTCTGGGAAAAGGACCGCGAGGTGGCGAAAGCGCGTGAGCGTATGCCGTTGCAGCAGCTCAAGGCCAAGGTCGCTGGATTGCCACCAGCCAGAGACTTCCTCGCTGCTCTGCGTGGGGCGACCACCACGCCGGCTGTGATTGCTGAGGTGAAGAAAGCCAGCCCCAGCAAGGGTGTGATTCGCGAGGACTTTGATCCGGTTGCGATCGCCAAGGCCTACGCCAAGGCTGGAGCCAGCTGCTTATCGGTGCTCACCGACAAGAGCTTCTTTCAGGGAGGCTTTGATGTGCTGGTGGAGGTGCGCGATGCAGTGGCGTTGCCTCTGCTGTGCAAAGACTTCATCCTGACCCCTTACCAGCTCTATCAGGCCAGGGCTGCAGGGGCTGATGCGGCCTTGCTGATCGCTGCAATTCTCACGGATCAGGATCTCTCCTACCTCAGCAAAGTGGCCAAATCCCTTGATTTGACTGTTCTGGTTGAGGTTCACGATGCAGAGGAGCTGGAGCGGGTGCTCAACGTGGGTGGCTTCCCGTTGATTGGGATCAACAATCGTGATCTCACCACGTTTGAAACAGACCTTGGCACCACCGAGCGTCTGATGGAACAGTTCGCATCCCGTCTGGACGAGCAGGGTGCCCTGTTGGTGAGTGAATCGGGACTGTTCCTGCGCAGTGATCTTGATCGTGTTCAGAGGGCTGGTGCTGGGGCCGTGCTGGTGGGTGAAGCGCTGATGCGTCAGGACGACGTGGAAGCAGGGTTGCGCAGCCTGATAGGAGGCTGAGCCGCTGACGGTTGAGACGTGCCATGCGTTCACGTCAGGTTGGTCTTGCCCAGGCTTGCATCAGCAGAAAAACAAGCCCCCGCTTCGGTGGGGGCTTGTGAATGCTTCGAAAGAGATCTTCAGGCGGCAGCGAGGTTGGCGGCAACGAAGTCCCAGTTGACCAGCTTGTCGAGATAGGTGGTCATGTAGTCGGGCCGACGATTCTGATAGTCGAGGTAGTAGGCGTGCTCCCAAACATCCATGGTGAGCAGAGCCTTCTGGCCGTGGGCGAGGGGAAGATCCGCGTTGGCGGTCTTGGTGACCTTCAGTGTGCCGTTGTCGAGCACCAACCAGGCCCAGCCACTGCCGAACTGGGTCGCACCTGCAGTCTTGAACTGTTCAACAAAGGCGTCGTAGCTGCCGAAATCGGAGTTGATCTTGTCCAGCAGAGCGCCGCTGGGCTGGCCACCGCCACCGGGCTTCATGCACTGCCAGTAGAAGCTGTGGTTCCACACCTGAGCGGCGTTGTTGAACACACCAGCCTTGCTTGCGTCGCCGGCCACGGCGCTGATGGTGTCTTCGAGGCTCTTGCCATCGAGATCCGTGCCTTCAACCGCCTTGTTCAGGTTGGTGACGTAGGCATTGTGGTGCTTGCCGTGGTGAAACTCGAGCGTGGAACGGGAGATATGGGGCTCCAGCGCATCGATGGCGTAGGGAAGCTGGGGAAGGGTATGGGCCATGAAGGAGGCGGATCAGCGGCGGGATCCTAACGAGAGCTCCGCCGCGAAGGGCCAGGAGGGCTGGATCAGCCCTTCACCTCCAACAGTTCCACTTCAAAGATGAGGGTGGCATTGGGGGGAATGACGCCTCCGGCACCACGGGCGCCGTAGCCAAGGTCGGGGGGGATCACCAGCTTGCGCTTACCCCCGACTTTCATGCCCTGCACCCCTTCGTCCCAGCCTTTGATCACCCGTCCAGCGCCAAGGGGGAAGCTGAAGGGCTGACCGCGGTCGTAGCTGGCATCGAATTGGCTGCCATCGTCAAGGGTGCCGCGGTAGTGGACCACCACGGTCTGGCCTGCACTGGCTTCATCACCGGTGCCGACCTCAAGGTCGGTGTACTGAAGACCACTGTCTGTGATCTGGGGTTTGTCAACGGTCATCGGACCTCCTAAAGCTGATGCATCGGCCTGAAGAGTCTCGGTTGCCATCGCGAACAGGGTGGGGTTGGAGTCTTCCGGGTCGAGTTCCATGGGAGACGATGCCAGGGCCTCGGCAGTGGCCCCGCTGCGGGCCATCACTGGAACGGCAGTCGTGCCGCTGGTGGGTTGAGCAGCAACCACAGTGGAAGGGGCCACAATTTGGCTGACAAGAGCCACGAGAAGGCAGGTCACGCAGACTGCGGTACTGATCAGGATGTCGCGCACGTCGTTCGGCGTCGGAATTCGGCGCGATTCTGGCAGGTTCATTCCAGTCGCTCCCGCTGCTGGCGGACTTGCTGTTCGAGGCGATCGATGCGACCGCGCAATTCGTCGAGCTCCTTCTGACTGGCCAAACCCAGATCCTGAAGCAGATTGTCGCGGTTGCGCTCCAGATTTCTTCCCATCTGCTGTTCCAGCTCAGGCGTTTCACCCTTCAGGGCTTTGAGGACATCGTCGACGAGGGCCGAGGCGTGACTGGCATCCAGACGTCCGCTACTCACCCATTCCTGGGTGACGTAGCGGAGCCGATCGGCCACCAGGGTGGTGGTGCCGAGGCCTCGCAGAAGCAACTGCTGCAAGGGGTTGGCGCTCTCCATGACCGAGCATTGGGTACGGATGTTCACAGGATGACTGGATCCCATGTCGGTGACCATGGGCCATGAGCGATCGTTGGCTTGGCTGCAGGGATGCGCGGGCGGTGCCCTTGCGGGGCTGGCGCTCAGCGCTCCGGCTTGGTGTCCTTCTGGGCCATGGTTGATGCTGCCTGCGCTGGCTTTGCTCTGGGCCCTCACCTGTTGCCCAGCGGCTGCGGCGCTGTGGGGCGTGCTCGCTGTCTTGATCAGCCATCGCTGGTTGTTGGCGCTGCATCCCCTCACCTGGGTCGGGGTGCCGGCCCCTCTGAGTCTGCCGGTGGCGATCGGTGTGTGGTTGATCTGTGGCCTTGTGGCTGCCGGTCTCGTCGGTGGCTGGGCCTGGCTCGCGGGCCGCTGTGATCCACGACGATGGAGCTCGATGCTGGTGCTCGCCTGTCTGTGGGGTGGCGCTGAGGTGGTCCTTGCCGGTTCGCCCTTGTTTTGGATCGGAGTGGGCGGAAGTCTTTTGCCGATCGATCCCTTTTGGGCTGGGTTGGCTCGCTGGTGCGGTGCCGGAGGCTTGGCAGCGATGCAGTTGGTCGCAGGCTGGTGGATCTGGCGCCTGGCGCGGTTGCGCGGTCGGGGGCGCCAGCGTTGGCTTGCCCTTGGGTTGCTGGTTTTGATTCTTCTGCATGGCCTGGGAGGCCGGGCCTTGATGCCAGTGGCCAATTCCAAACCTGAATCGCACTCCCCTCCCAGGCGAGTGGCCCTGTGGCAGCCCATGGTGCCGACCCGTGAAAAATTCCAGCCGGAGCAACAGCAGCGGCTTGCTGCAGGCTTTCAGTCAGCGTTGCTTTCGGCGCAGGACGCTGATGCTGACTGGTTGGTCGCCCCCGAGGGGACGTTGCCCCTCGAAACACGGTTGCTCGAGGCGGCTCCTGTCCCCTTGCTCAGCGGCGGGTTCCGCTGGGTAAGGGGGCAGCAGCGTAGTGCCCTGTTGCTGGTCAAGGCCGGCCAGCGCTTGCCCTCGCAGGCTCTAGACAAACATCGTCTCGTTCCTCTGGGGGAATGGATTCCCACGTGGCTGTCGGCGTTGCCGGGGTTGTCGGCTGTGGGAGGAATCGAGCCCGGGGACGCATCGCGCCTCTGGCAGTGGTCTGGCCTCCCCCCGGCCGCCGTGGCCATCTGCTACGAGCTCAGCGATGGGGCGGCGTTGGCACAGGCCGTTCAAGACGGTGCGCAGTGGTTGCTGGCGATCGCCAACCTCGACCCTTATCCGCAGCTCCTGCAGCGTCAGTTTCTTGCCCTTGCGCAGCTTCGCAGCGTCGAAACGGCTCGGCCATTGCTGTGTGCGGCCAACTCCGGACCGACTGCATCCGTGTCGGCGCAAGGGATCGTGCTGGACCAACTCGCACAGATGCAGAGCGGTCTGCTGCTCACTGCCCTGCAGCCGCACATCGAACACTCCTTCTATGTGCGTTGGGGTGATCGTCCGTTGTGGATGGTCTTGATGGTCGCTGCCTTGTGTCGTTGTCGCTCCTGGTTGACGCGGCAAGTGCAGCGGTTTGGGCGATCACGCTGACGGATCGACAAGGAATTAGATGTCAATCACCATTTGGTCTCTCCCTGAGTGTTTGGCTTGGTAGCAGGCAACGTCGGCTCGATGCATGATGTCGTCGATCGTGCCGTGGTCGAGGTTGCTTGCATTGAGGGAAAGAAGGCCAATGCTCGCCGTGACCCTGTAATTGTTGTCGTGAAAGGTGATTGCTAAATCTCTGATTTCTCTCAGAAGCTTCTCGCCAATCAGTTGTGCATTTGCAGCGGGACAGTCTTTCAGAATGATGGCAAATTCATCGCCGCCAATACGCCCTGCAATGTCGTTCTTTCGGATCGTCTCGGTGAGGGTGTTGCAGATCTGGATGAGGACAGCATCTCCAGCCTGATGGCCCTCATGGTCGTTGATTGGTTTGAAATGGTCGAGGTCGAGGTAGAGCAGGCAATTGTGGGTTTGATTCCGGCGTGATTCTTCGATCGCTTCCTCAAGTGCGGTGTGGAAGCCGCGACGATTGAGTAAATCAGTGAGGGGATCATGAACAGCCTGGATTCTGCTGAGTTTTGCCTGGGTCGATTCCTCCTGGTCTCTGGCTGTGACCACGAGCAGAAAAGCCTGGCCAATCATCGCTGTTAAAGCGAAGATGAGAAGAAGCTGTTGAGGATGATTGGAGAGCCTTGACTGGATGGCTTTTTCAGACGGTTCGAGGGCCAGCTGCCAGACGGCTCCTGCGTAGGGAATGGATGTTGAGACGATCCAGTCTTTTGCAATATTGTCTGCTCTGCCATAGGTGGCCAGCGGTTGATTGTCGTCTGTTGTCAGTGTCCACTGAATGAAGTTGGTTGTCGGTAAATCGCGACTGAAGGTGGAGCGCAGCATGTCTCCCATGCGTAAAACGCCAACGGCAAACCCTTGGAGTGTTCCGTCGTCATTGCGTGTGGGATCCAGAATGAGAACCCCTTGCTGACTGCCTTGTTCCTGAACAAGCTCGATCGGGCTGGTAACCTGCAGCGAATTGGAGAGCTCCGCTGCTCGAATAGCTATCGCTCGCGAGTGATTGGAGAGGATGTCATACCCCAGGGCTGCTTGATTGGGTTCTTTCGGCTCGATCAGTGAAACCGGGATATAGCGTTGACGCTGTCTGGCTCTGATCAGCGAGCCATTGTCACTTCTTTCTGTGATCTGAAAGTCCTTGGAGTTGGTTTCCTGGAGTCGCTGTTTCTCGAAGCTGTCCCGCTTTTCTTGTGTGACGATCGGATTCCAGGACAGGCCGTGGAGTCCTGGATAGCGTTCGAAGACCTCGCTGGTGAATGAATGAAATTCCTCGGGGGAAACGTACTCGGAAGACAATTCAAATCTGCGCAACGAGTCGATGATTTCGCTGTATCTTTCCAGGTTGTTTGTCAGGGCTTGGCTGGTTTCTGCTGCTGTTGTTTTGATGCTGGACAATGCTTTTTGCTGATCGATCGTGATGGCCTGTGAAAAGGCGATCTGTGTGAGAAGTGCAAGGACGATTGAAGGGATCGCAATCTTGCATCGGCGCCCTTCCCACGCTGTGCTCATCTCAGGGAGAAGCATCAGTGTGATTGGCGTCATCACAACAACTCCCATGACATTGCCAGCCCACTCGCTGAAGACGGCGCTGAGGAGCTGTTCAGGGATCAGAACCTGATACGCCTTGATGGCGATGGCGCTGACCGAGCTTCCCACGAGGCAGCTGAGCGGCCCAGTGGCGAGGAGGAAGGAGATGATTTCTTTTGCTCGTCGCAGCTTTGGGATGGAACCACTGATGCGTCGACCGAGGCTGGCAGCCACCGTTGTTTGCAGGGTGACACCGAGGGCTAGAACAAAAGCCAGTGAAGGAGTGGCCGGGTGGAGAAAGAGGTTGAGCAGGAAGGAAGCCAGCCAGACTGCGGGAAGCAGGCCCACACCGTCGGCAATTACCAGGGCAACGGCGACCCCTGAGGCAGGCCAGAACGGATAGGCGTGACCGATGGCAGGCAGCAGCTCAATGCTCAACCAATTGAGCAGAAGCGTTCCTGCTATTAAGACAATCGAGCGCTTGACAAGATGGAGGGTCTTCCTGCTCACACTCCCATGCCTCTGAGAGGAATCTCGTCTAGATTCCTAGTTTGACAATCCTCCGCTGAATCAGCCTCTGGTTGTCCAGGATTGTGGATCAGCGCATTCAGGCTGTCGTGCTCGTTCTGTCTTCTTTCTGAATCAGGCCTCCTCCCAGCACCTTGTCTCCTTTGTAGAAAACGGCCGCTTGTCCTGGTGTCAGTGAAAACTGGGCCTCATCAAAGTGCAGACGGCAACGATGGGGTCGGCCTCCCGTGCAGTCAGTGTCGGTGGCTTGAACAGGGGTGAGCCATGCGCCAACAGGTTCACTGCGATAGCGCACTTGGACCTCCACCCGTTGACGTTCCCCCAGGCACGGTGGAGCGACTGACACCCAGTTAACGGCGCCCACCAGGCAATGGTCGGTGCCCGCTTCAGCCCGGGTGGCCACCACCACTTGATTCAGGGCTGCATCCAGACGGATGACGTGCAGCGGTTCCCTCCAGGCCACTCCAAGGCCTTTGCGCTGGCCGATGGTGAAGTGCTCAATGCCGTCGTGCTGTCCCACCACCGTGCCATCGAGCAGCACGATCTCACCATTGCGAGCAGGCAGGTAAGTGTCGAGAAAGGCCCGCATCGAGCCGTGGTGGTCAGCGAGGCAGAGGTCCTGGCTTTCGGGCTTCTTGGCTGTTCTCAGCCCGAATCGTTCCGCTTCAAGTCGTGTATCGGGCTTGGTGAGTTCGCCCAGGGGAAACACCAGGCGGCCGAGGGCTTCCTGCGGCAGGTCGTAGAGGAAATAGCTCTGGTCTTTGCGGCGGTCCAGTCCCCGCAGCAACTGATGGCGACCGTTCTCGCTCCGGTCGCCATGGCGAACCCGGGCGTAGTGGCCGGTGGCAATGCGCGCGATGCTGCGTTCCTGCTCAGCCCAAGCCAGCATCGGACCGAATTTCACCTCCCGATTGCAACGGGAGCAGGGCAAAGGGGTGACACCATCGGCATAGCCCTGCACCAGAAAGTCAACGATCTGCTCTTTGAAATGTTCGCGGAAGTCCACCACGTGGTGGGGCACGCCAAGCTGCTCGCAGATTCCGGCTGCATCCACCAGGCCTTCAGCGCAGCAAGCCCCCTTCCCACTCATCAGCCAGAGGGTCAGTCCTTCCACTTGCCAGCCCGCCTCCACCAGCAGGGCGGCGGTCAGGGAGCTGTCGACACCGCCCGAGAGACCCACAGCCACGTGGTGCTCGCCTGGCCACTGACGCAACCGTTCGAGGGTCTGTTGGCCTGCCACGGTCGCAGGCGTGTTGGTGGCAGGTGTGCTGGTGATGGAGGCCGGTCGACTCGACATGGTGGGTTCTGGCGGCATGGGCGGCACCGCTGGATCTCTCCATAGTGAGGTCCCGGCGGTTCTGTGGTGTCTTGGCCCCCTGTTGACTCCGACCATTGCCTCGTGAGTACGGCCGAAATGGCGGCTCTCGAACAGGAGTGGTTGGCCAGTGGTCTGCCCGTCCCCGCTTTGATGGAGAAGGTGGGGTTGGCGATGGCGGCCTGGTGTTTGGCCAGGCCCCAGCTGTTGACCGATGGAGTGCTGGTGTTGGTGGGGCCTGGCCACAACGGCGGCGATGGTTTGGTGGTGGCCCGTGAGCTGGCCCAGGCGGGGGTGAGGGTCCGTTTTTGGTGTCCTTTGCCCCTGCGTCAGGCGTTGACCCAGGAGCACCATCGCCATCTTCAGTGGCTGGGCATGGCTGAACTGACCGATCCCCCCGACCCCAACAGCCCCGAGTTGTGGCTGGAGGCCTTGTTCGGTTTGGGGCAGAAGCGGCCGCTGCCAGCCTCGTTGGCATCGCTTTTGCGCCAGCGTCAGCAGCTCCGACCTGGTCGCCTGGTGAGCGTGGATTTGCCGGCGGGCCTTGATGGTGACTGCGGCCGACCCTTCGAGGGAGGAGCCGCTGTGGCCTGCGCCACCCTCACCGTGGGGTTGATCAAGCGCGGCCTGGTGCAGGACGCCGCCCTGGAGCATGTCGGCGCCCTGCATCGGATTGAGGCCGGTGTTCCCCAGCGCTTGTTGGCAGGCCTGGGTGAGCGCCCTGTGCTTCAGGTGAGCGGCGACGATCTGCTTTCTCTGCCCTGGCCCAGGCCCCACAGGGCGGCGATGAAATACCAGCGCGGACGCCTGCTGGTGATGGCTGGAAGCGAGCGGTACCGCGGTGCAGCCTTTCTGGTGCTGGAGGGCGCTTTGGCCAGTGGTGCCGGAAGTGTGCGGGCTGCTCTGCCCAAGGATCTGGCTGCGGCCATTTGGCAACAATTGCCCGAAGTCGTGCTGGAGGCTGCCTTGCCAGCGCCGGCGGCCGCCGGCCTGGACTGGGGGGGGTGGCTGCATCGAGACGCCCTGACCCGGCTGGATGCTGTGTTGCTGGGGCCTGGAATCGGCGTGGCTGCTGGCCTGTGGGAGGCCCAGGCTGAGCCCTTGCTGTCCTTCCCCGGTTTGCTGGTGCTTGATGCTGATGGCTTGAATCAGTTGGCCGCATCGTCCGTCGGTTGGCGGTGGCTTCTTGCGCGATCGGGTCCGACCTGGATCACCCCCCATGCCGGAGAATTTGCACGGTTGTTTCCTGAATTCGATCTTGTTCAACCGCTTGAGGCGGCAAGACGCGCCGCCGATTGCAGTGGTGCTTATGTGGTGCTCAAGGGAGCCCACAGCGTGGTGGCAGCGCCTGGGAGGGCTCTGCATCAACTGATCAGTGGTCACCCAAGGACGGCGCGGACTGGTCTTGGCGATGTGCTGGCTGGGTTCGTCGCTGGCTGGGGGGCTCAGGTGATGGCAGCTCAAGAGCCGGAGGGCATGGGTTCTGGCAGTGCCTGGCTGGGTGAAGCACTCAGCGCAGCGGTTTTATTGCATGGTGAAGCGGCCCGTACCTCCCATCAGGGTTCGACAGCCCGGGATGTTGTGCGTCGCTTGGCGGAGTTGGTGGTGGAAGCGTCTGACGGGGGCGATGGCTGAAACAGCCTGCAAACACTCAGAACGCTGTGATTTGCAACAAATGTGTTGTGGCGTTTGTGTCGATTTCGTCGCATGAATCTGAAGGGTTGCTGAAAACACATCGCGACTTCGATTTTTCGTAGGAAAGTTGCTCCATCAATTGCCTAGTCGGAGATCACCATGGCCTCTCTGGCAGCCTCTCTCGCAGACTCACAGCGACGTCGAAGTAGCGATCCGATCAGCTGGTACCTCGCCACGATCGGGCGGATTCCCCTTCTCACTCCCTCTGAGGAGATTGAACTGGGCAATCAGGTTCAAGTCATGATGACGCTCACAGAGGATGGCACGATCGCTCCTGATAGCGATCAGTTCAGCTCGAAAGACCGGCGCATGATCCGTGTTGGTCGTCGAGCCAAGGAACGAATGATGAAGGCCAACCTTCGCCTTGTGGTGAGTGTGGCCAAGAAGTACCAGGGCAAGGGTCTGGAGCTTTTGGATCTGATTCAGGAAGGGTCCCTGGGTCTAGAGCGGGCTGTTGAGAAATTCGATCCCACCCGTGGTTATAAGTTTTCAACCTATGCCTTCTGGTGGATTCGCCAGAGCATGACCCGCGCCATTGCCTGTCAGTCGCGCACGATTCGCCTGCCGGTTCATTTGAGTGAGCGGCTAACCACCATTCGCAAAGTGAGTCTTGATCTTGCTCACAAACTTGGTGCCATGCCTTCGCGCATAGAAATCGCTGAAGCGATGGATATGCCCCTCGATGAGCTTGATTCGCTGCTGCGCCAGGCCCTCACCACCAGCAGTCTTGACGCCCCTGTGAATGGTGAGGAAGGCCGCAGCTTCCTGGGTGATTTGATTGCTGACAGCTCCACCGATGAGCCCTTGGCGAAAGTGGAGCAGAGCATTTATCATGAGCAACTGGGACGCTGGCTCGGCCACCTCAGCGATCAGGAGCAACACGTGCTCAATCTGCGTTTTGGCCTGAATGGAAATGAACGGCACACTCTGGCGGAGATTGGGCGTCTGCTCGAGGTCTCGCGCGAGAGGGTGCGTCAGGTGGAGCTCAAGGCACTACGCAAGTTGCGCAATCTCACACGACGCATTCCTCCCCAGTTCTGATCGGACCAACCAAGAAGCTCGGCTTGTCTCAAGCCGAGCTTCTTGAAGAAGGTAATTGAGTGAGGGCTGGCGACTGAATCAGTCTTCGGCCCAGATGTAGCGCGTGAGTTCAGCGCTGTCGGGTTCAGGGGCACTGAGAGCGAATTCAACGCAGTCCTGGACCTCAGCATCGATTTCTTTTTCGATGGCACGCAGATCGTCGCTGCTCACCAGCCCCGCGGAGGTGAGATCACGTTCGAGCGCTTTGATCGGATCGCGTTGCGCCCAGAACTGTTTCTCCTCTTCAGCTCTGAGCTCGTCGGGGTCGGCCAGGGAGTGACCTCGGAACCGGTAGGTGAGGCATTCGAGCAAGGTTGGACCTTCACCAGCCCGGGCTCGAGCAACGGCTCGCTCAGTGGCAGCGCGAACGGCCAGCACATCCATGCCGTCGACCTCTTCTCCGGCCATGCCGAAGGCAGCTGCTTTGCGCCAGATCTCCGGTTCACTCGTGGCGCGGTTGTGGTCCATGCCAATGGCCCACTTGTTGTTCTCCACCACAAAAATGATGGGCAGCTTCCAAAGCTGCGCCATGTTCAGGCATTCGTAAAACTGGCCGATGTTGCAGGTGCCATCGCCGAAGAAGGCTGCGGTCACCGCATCACTGCTCGCTTCTCCGAGTGCATCACGTTTGTAGCGGCTGGTGAAGGCAGCACCGAGGGCCACAGGAATGCCTTCCCCGATGAAGGCGTAACCGCCAAGAAGATGATGATCCTTGGAGAAGAGGTGCATGGAACCGCCCCGGCCTTTGCTGCAACCGGTTTCTTTCCCGAACAGCTCGCTCATCACTTCCCTGGCGGGGACCCCTGCACTGAGAGCATGCACGTGATCGCGGTAGGTGCTGCAGAACCAGTCGTGCTGACGCTTCATGGCACCGATCACGCCGGTGCTCACCGCTTCCTGCCCGTTGTAGAGGTGCACGAAGCCAAACATCTTGCCTCGGTAATACATTTCGGCGCACTTGTCTTCGAAGCGTCGCCCCAGGGTCATGTCGCGATAGAGGGCCAGACCGGTCTCGCGATCCACACTGGCGCGACTGACGGTGACCAGGCTGGAAAGTCGCTCAGCATGAGCACCGGTGAGGTTCGTGCCGGACGGCTTCAGCTGGGTCTCCATTGCGATGTCCTGGCCCATGACACGCCACTCATTGAGGACTGACTGTAAGGGTCAGAGGAGGATCGTTGGGCAAAAACCCTGATTCTGCCTACAGTCTGCTGCCAAAGGTTGGAACCGCAGACCAGGTGGAATTGCCGATTGATCATTTCCGCCTTCTGGGCGTAAGCCCCTCGTCGGTAGACGAGACCATGCTTCGCACGCTTCAACTGCGCATTGACCGTCCGCCCGGTCAGGGGTTCACCCATGAAGCATTGCAGCAGCGGGCTGAGTTATTGCGGCTTTCGGCCGATCTGCTCACCGATCATCAGCGCCGAGCCGACTATGAGGCGGCACTGCTGAATCTGGGCCGTGAACATCCTGGTGAAACGGCTGGTTTGGAGCTGTCCTCCAGTCGGGAGGTGGCGGGTCTGATGTTGCTCTGGGAAGCCAGTGCTCCCCATGAGGCGTTCCAGTTGGCCCGGCAGGCGCTGCAGCCCCCTCAGGCTCCTGCCCTCGGCAGCAATCGTGAAGCCGATCTCACCCTCCTCGCTGCATTGTCTTGCCGCGATGCATCGCGGCAAGACCAGGAGGCCCGTCGTTACGAGTCCGCGGCCGGACTGCTGATGGAGGGCCTGCAATTGCTTCAAAGGGTGGGCAAATTGCCCGATCAACGGCAGGCGATCGAGCAGGAGTTGCTCGCGCTCACGCCCTACCGCATCCTTGATCTGCTCAGTCGCGATCTGGCTGAGGAGAGCGCGCGCCAGCAAGGCCTGCAGATGCTGGATCAGTTGGTGGGCGAGCGGGGTGGCCTTGAGGGAAGTGGTCGGGCCATCGATGCTGAGGGCCTGAGTCAGGGCGAGTTCGAACTGTTCTTCCAGCAGATTCGCCGCTTCCTCACCGTGCAGGAGCAACTTGATCTTTACCAGCGCTGGCAACGCATCGGCTCCGTCGATGCGGCTTTCCTGGCGGTGATGGCTCTGACGGCTTCAGGCTTTTCGCGTCGCAAACCGGAGCGGCTGGATGAAGCGCGTCAGCGTCTTGATGCCTTGTCTCTTGCCGAGCTGGATCTCATGCCATTGCAGGGATGCCTTGACCTGTTGCTCGGCGATGTGGATCGCGCCCAAAGCAGGGTGACGTCGTCGTCGGATCCAGAGCTGCAGCAGTGGTTGCTCAAACACCCTGGCGATGACCTCGCAGCGCTCTGTGATTACTGTCGTGCCTGGCTTCGTCGCGACGTGTTGCCAGGATTCCGCGACGTGGATGCGGAGGCAGTTGATCTCGAGGCCTGGTTTGCCGATCGCGATGTACAGGCTTTCGTGGAACGGCTCGAGCGAATCGAGCACCGTCAGCGCAGCCAGGCAGATGGGGCTGCATGGGTGCCCGGCGCAGGTGAAGAGCCGTTCTCGGCCTTCCCTCTTGATTCGGATGGAACTATTCCACTCCCTGTGTTGGAGGAGGACGTCCCCCTCGATCAGGAGCTGGATGAAGTCGAAGATCCTGTGTCGTGGCGTGAGCGTCTGCGTAAGAGACTGGCTTCGCTTGCTCGGCCTCGATGGTCGATGCCGGCCCTCTCGCTCCCTCGGCCAGCGGTTGATCTGCGGGCCCTGCCTCCAGTCAGTCGCCCTGTCCTGATCGGGTCTGCCGCGTTGGCGGGTGTGGCGGTGCTCGTGGGTGTTTTCGGCCTGGTTGGATTGCGGCGTGAGGCTGCCTCCACCGCCGAGGCTGAATCGCCAACACAGCAGATCTCGGCTCCCGCAGAGCAGTCGTCCCCAGCATCAACTCCCGAGGCTCCGTTGCCTCATGCCAAGTTGCAGCCCGCAAGCGACAGAACTCCTGTGGCCATGGTGCTGGAGGCCGATGAGCCTTCCCTGGAGCAACTCCAGGACCTGTTGCAGGCCTGGCTCAACCGTAAGGCGATCGTTCTGGCTGGTGGCTCTCTGCAGGAGGCTCGCCTTGCCGATGTGGCCCGTAGAGGTCTGCTCGCTCAGGTGCAGGAGGAACGGGCCCGGGATGCGGCTGCTGGAACAACGCAGGTGGTCAAGGCGAGCATCACATCTGCAGACCTGGTGAGCCTTGCTGCCAATCGCATTGAACTGAGGGCTCAGGTGGCCTACAGCGATCAACGCCTTGATGCCGCCGGCAACGTGATTGACACCACTGCAGCTGGAACGTTGCCAGTCACCTATGTGCTCGGCCGGGACGGCAAACGCTGGCGTCTCCATGCCTATGTCCCCAGCTGACGTTCTCCGGTTGGTGGGTCGCCCTGGGACGGCTTCAACGGACTGCAAGCCAATGGCATTGCCGCTGATTCGCAGGCATGAGGATGGCGGCTTTTAGCATCAACGCTTCACCGTCTACGGATCACTTCCATGTTCGATGAGCTGTCAGCCCGCTTGGAAGATGCGGTCAAGGGGCTGAGGGGTCAGGACAAGATCTCCGAAACCAACGTGGAGGGAGCCCTCAAAGAGGTGCGCCGCGCCTTGCTTGAGGCCGACGTGAGCCTGCCGGTGGTCAAGGACTTCGTGGCGGAGGTGCGTGAGAAAGCCGTTGGTGCTGAGGTGGTGCGCGGGGTGAGCCCCGACCAGAAGTTCATCCAGGTGGTGCACGAGCAACTGGTGGATGTGATGGGCGGCGGGAATGCGCCCCTCGCCAAGGCCCACCAGGCCCCCACGGTGGTTCTGATGGCTGGTCTGCAGGGCGCCGGAAAGACGACGGCGACTGCCAAGCTCGGTCTTCACCTCAAAGATCAGGGCCGCCGGGCCCTGATGGTGGGGGCCGACGTGTATCGCCCTGCGGCGATTGAGCAGCTGCGCACCCTCGGTGAACAGATAGGTGTTGATGTCTTCAGCCTCGGCGCTGAGGCCAAACCCGAAGACATTGCCGCCGCCGGTTTGGCGAAGGCCAGAGAGGGGGGGTACGACACCCTGCTGGTGGATACAGCTGGTCGTCTCCAGATCGATACCTCGATGATGGAGGAGATGGTGCGGATCCGTTCCGCCGTGCAGCCCGATGAGGTGCTGCTCGTGGTGGATTCGATGATCGGCCAGGAGGCGGCCGAGCTCACCCGCGCCTTCCATGACCAGGTGGGCATCACTGGAGCGGTGCTCACCAAGCTCGACGGCGATTCCCGTGGTGGTGCAGCCCTTTCCATCCGCAAGGTGAGCGGTCAGCCGATCAAGTTCATCGGTACCGGCGAGAAAGTGGAGGCGTTGCAGCCGTTTCATCCCGAGCGGATGGCCAGCCGCATCCTTGGCATGGGTGATGTGCTCACCCTGGTCGAGAAAGCCCAGAAGGAGGTGGAGCTCGCCGACGTCGAAAAGATGCAGAAAAAGCTGCAGGAGGCGTCGTTTGATTTTTCCGACTTTCTTCAGCAGATGCGCCTGATCAAGCGCATGGGCTCCCTGGGCGGGTTGATGAAAATGATCCCAGGCATGAACAAGCTCGACGACGGCATGCTCAAGCAGGGCGAGCAGCAGCTCAAGAAGATCGAGGCGATGATCGGTTCCATGACAGCAGCCGAGCGCACGCAGCCGGAGCTTCTGGCGGCCCAGCCGTCCCGTCGTCGTCGCATCGCCGCCGGTTGTGGCTACCAGCCCGCAGATGTCGACAAGGTGCTGGCTGATTTCCAGAAAATGCGTGGCTTCATGCAGCAGATGACCCAAGGCGGTGGGATGCCCGGAATGGCAGGAGGCATGCCTGGGATGCCCGGCATGGGTGGCTTCCCTGGCATGGGTGGTGGCATGCCCGGGATGGGCATGCCTGGCATGGGTGGTGGTGGTCCCCGTGGTGGTGGGGCGCCACGCCGCCAGCGTCCGGTCAAGAAGAAGAAGGGGTTCGGTGACCTCTGATAGGCAGCAGGGTATTGTTGCTGTTTGGCACGCGATTTTTGATCCGGGCCGAGTTCCATTACCTAGCAGCGCCACAATGATCAAGCTCCGCCTGAAGCGGTTCGGTAAGAAGCGGGAAGCGAGCTTCCGTCTTGTGGCCTGCAACAGCACGTCCCGTCGTGACGGTCGCCCCTTGGAAGAGCTGGGCTTCTATAACCCCCGCACTAAGGAGACCCGTCTTGATGCAGAGGGTCTGCGCAACCGCTTGAGCCAGGGTGCTCAGCCCACCGATGCGGTGCGTTCTCTGCTTGAGAAGGGTGGTCTGCTCGAGAAGACCGTTCGTCCCGCCGAAGTGGTTGGCAAGCTCAAGCAAGCTGCTGCCCGTGAGGCTGCTGCCAAGCAGGCGGCCAAAGAGGCGGCTGAGGCCAAGGCTGCCGCTGCAGCAGAAGCTGCTGCTTCCGAAGGGGAAGCTGCTGAAGCCGCTCCTGAGGCCTGATCAGCCTGATGGCCGAGGTTTCAGTTCCCGGCCGTTTCGTTTTTGATCTCCCCACTCCAGAAGCTGCTCTGGCCTTGGCCGGATCTTCTGAACAGACCCTGCGTCAGCTCGAAGCCCTTACAGGGGTTTCTTTGGTGATGCGGGGTCTTCAGCTTGAGATCACCGGTCGGCCGACTCAACTGGAACGAGCCTCAGCGGTGGTTGAGTTGCTGCGTTCCCTCTGGGAGGGCGGTGAAACGGTTTCGCCCGTTGATCTGCAGGCAGCAATGCAGGCACTCGACACCGGCCGCAACCAGGACCACCAGGCGATGGGGCAACAGGTGCTGGCCCGCAGCCAGCGCGGCAACCTGTTGCGACCCCGCACCTTGCGCCAGAAGTCCTACGTCGAGGCGATGGAACGCCACGACCTCACCTTCGCTCTTGGCCCAGCTGGCACGGGTAAAACGTTTTTGGCCACAGTGCTGGCCGTGCGCATGCTCACCGAGCGCAAGGTGGAGCGGTTGATCCTCACGCGCCCAGCGGTGGAAGCCGGAGAGCGACTGGGCTTCCTACCCGGCGATCTCCAGCAGAAGGTGGATCCTTATCTGCGCCCTCTTTATGACGCACTCCACTCCCTGCTTGGGCCAGAAAAAACCAGTGCCCTTCTAGAGAAAGGGGTGATTGAAGTGGCTCCTTTGGCTTACATGCGTGGCCGCACCTTGGCGGAAGCCTTCGTGATTCTCGACGAGGCACAAAACACCACCCCGGCCCAGATGCGCATGGTGCTCACCCGACTCGGTGAACGCTCTCGCATGGTGGTGACGGGAGATATCACCCAGGTGGATCTGCCGCCCGGCCAGCTCAGTGGTCTGGTGGAGGCATCGCAGGTGCTCGAAGGCGTTGAGGGGGTGGCGGTCTGCAAGCTCACCTCCGCCGATGTGGTGCGCCATCCCCTGGTGCAACGGGTGGTTGAGGCCTATGCGAAACGAGATAAGGCCACCGGCGGCCCACCAGCTTCGATGCCAAGGCCGCGCCGGGCCTCTTGATCCTGTCCCCTTGATGGGGAGATCCGCACCTGAGTTCTGTCCACAACCTTGTCAAGGCTGGCAAAGTGACCGTAGTGATCTGGGGCGACATGCCAGCCAGCAGCAATTTCCAGGAGGCCATCCGCGAGGCGCAGTCGAGCGCGCTTGTGGGGCCCAACGTAGTCAACAAGGCTCTCCCTTACGTCGGCGGAGGCATGGTGCTCACCGCCGGCGGCGTGCTGGGAGGCATGGCCACCATGGCTTCGATCGGTTATTCAGCGTTCAACGGCCTGTCCCTGGTCGCGATCATTCCCTGGTTCATTCTTTTCTTCGTTGCCCAGAACGCAGCGAACAAGGCCAACAACGGCACGGCCCTGCCGTTGATGGCCACCTTCAGTCTGCTCACCGGTTTCACCATGACCGGTCTGGTGGTTCAGGCCATCGCCGTGGCGGGCGCTGCCTCGATCGGAATCGCCGCCCTTGCCACGGGCATCACATTTGCTGTGGCTTCCGTGTTCGGACGCCGCATGAGTGACAGCGTCGGCCAGGCACTCACCTCGGTGGTCAGACTCGGCTTGATCGGCTTGGTGATTGCGATGGTGTGCATCATGATTGCCGGTTTCTTCATCCCCGGCCTCTACGCAGCCACCAACCTCGCGATCGCTGGTTTCGGCACGATCCTGTTTGTGGGTATGGCCTTCGTGGACTTCTACACGATGCCCCGAACGTATCGGGATGATCAGTATCTGTCGGGTGCCCTCGGCATGTACCTGACCTACATCAACCTGTTCATCTTTGTGCTTCGTTTGATCATTGCCCTTCAGGGCGGCGGCCGCCGCGACTGATCAGCTCGCTGCAATCAAGCGTTGTCAACTCATGCACCCCGGCCGAGGCCGGGGTTTTTTGTGCAGCTTGTCAGTCGGCCACCGCTTCAATCGCTGCATGGATCGCTGCTTTTTGCTCGGCGTTGTAGCCCCAGCGCTCCAGAAAACTCACGTCCTCTCCACGGTTATGGGCAGCCGCCTCCAACAAAGTCTCGAGGCGCTCCTTGACGTGCTGCGATTCGAGCTGGCGCAGCAGTTCCATGCAGCGTGTGTTGACCCGTTCGGAGCCAGCGGCTTGCGTGTCGTCACCACTGGCGCGGTGGTGCACAACCATGGCGGCACTCATGGCAAGGTTGCGTGCCATCAGGTCGACAACCCCATCTCCGGCCTCGCGCAATTTGTGAATCAGCGCCTCGGGTAAGCGATCCATCAAGGCACTGTCGCCGGCCAGGCTCACCACAAAAAAACCTCGGGCTCCATCGCGACTGGCCACCAATTCACCGACGCGGTCGGCCAGCACCTCATCACTGATCTCTTCGTCATCCCATTGCTTCAGCCATCCGGCGGCGAACTCCATCGCCTGCTGGAAACTGGGCTCAAGCATGGTCATTGGTGGGATCCGGTAAGACTGATCAAGCCTATGGGCTGGTGAGCTGAGAGGCTGGAGTGAAGCGCTGAGAGCGGTGGGATGGGTGAAACGGCTCCTGATCAGCCGGAGGTGTTCCGTTCCGGCTTTGTGGCGTTGATCGGTCGGCCCAACGTGGGCAAATCAACCCTGGTCAACCAACTGGTGGGCGACAAGGTTGCGATCACCTCGCCCGTGGCCCAAACCACCCGCAATCGCCTGCGAGCCATCCTCACCACGACAACGGCCCAGTTGATCCTGGTGGATACCCCTGGGATCCACAAACCCCATCACTTGCTCGGGGAGCGCCTGGTGCAGAGCGCCCGGGCGGCGATCGGGGAGGTGGATCAAGTGTTGTTGTTGCTGGAGGGGTGTGAGCAGCCAGGCAAGGGTGACGCCTTCATCGTCAACCTGCTTCAGCAGCAGCGCCTGCCGGTGCAAGTCGTGCTGAACAAGTGGGATCGGGTGCCTGTGGAGACGCGACCCGAAGCGGATGCGGCTTACCGCGAACTGCTCAGCGCGACCAATTGGCCGCTGCACCACTGCAGCGCGCTGAGCGGCGAAGGCTGCCCAGATCTGGTGGAGGCCATCAGTGCCCAGATGCCCGAAGGGCCGCAGCTCTATCCACCCGACATGGTGAGCGATCAGCCGGAACGGTTGCTGATGGCGGAGCTGATTCGCGAGCAGGTGTTGACCCACACCCGAGAAGAGGTGCCCCACAGCGTGGCGGTGCAGATCGAGCGGGTGGAAGACATGCCGTCGAAGGGCAAAGGCGCCAAACCCCGCACCGCCGTTCTGGCCACGGTGCTTGTGGAGCGTAAGAGTCAGAAGGGCATTCTGATCGGGAAAGGGGGCGCCATGCTCAAAACCATCGGCCAGGGGGCAAGGCTTCAAATGCAGACCTTGATTGATGGTCCTGTGTATCTGGAGTTGTTCGTGAAGGTGGTGCCCAATTGGCGTACCAGTGCTGCCAAGCTCAATGAACTCGGTTACAGCGAAGAGCGGATTTAAGGGCCGGTGAGTTTCCAGCGCACGGGCTGCCAGCGGCCAGCCGTGCAGGTGGCTGAGACCGTGCGTGATTGGACGACATGATTGGGTTTAGGCACCGCTGGCCACAGCTGTGAGCTGTTCTGCTGATGGTTCTGCCACCAGACAGGGTTAGAACTGAATCAAGAACGATTGTACTAATGAGCGCAGGCTGCGAAGGGGGGCGAAGGTCACCCGACAACATCATTCATGCAGAAGCCCGGTTTCTGGATGTCATGCCTGGGCAGTTTGTTTTGGTGCAGCAGTCGGCTGTGCAGAGCGATTGGTGGATGGGGCAGGTGGTGGGTTGCATGGGCAACGCCGACAAGGCGAGGGGAAGTGCGTGGTTTCAGATCGCCGATGTGGATGGTTGGGCAAAGCGTTGGGTGCAGGCCGACCAAGTGATCCACGTGGTGCATGGTTTGGATGGCTTGCTTGACTGACGCAGCATTGCCAGCCTTCGAGAATGCCGACCCCTTCGGGGCAGGCCTACCGTTGCAATAGCGGTGGATTGGTGATGACAGAGACAAACGATCGCCATCGATTGCAGACGTTCATCCCTTGGCTTGAAGCCAGGTTGCCGGTTGATCGCCGTTTCTATGTGGTGATCACGGTGCTGTTCGGTCTCGTCGGCTACGCCTCAGGCGTCACGTTGCTGAGCCGGATCTCGCGGCCACCGGTCAACCTGGAGGAAAAGGCCCTCCCGCCCGTGGAAGGGGGGGCCAATCCGGTGCTGCCCCGCCCCGCTCCAGTCCAGTCTGAGGTCACCGCCAAGCCCGCGCTCCCCCCGGAGATCAAATCGCCTGCGCCGGCTCTCGAGTTGAAACCTGCTCCGGTCCCCGATCGCTCCGAGTTCACCGAAGAGCAGAATTGCCTGATCTGGAAACGCACCTTCCCTGAGGCGGCGGCCAAGCTCAAGCCGGGTGATGCCTGTTACTGAAGTCTTTATGTCACCGGCATGGTGGGCAGCTGCTGCAGGGCGTCGGTGAAGCAGAGCCCCAGGGTGCAGAGTCCGATGCTGTGGCACTGGCACCAACGAACCAGGGCATTTTTTGTCAACGACATGGCTTGATCTGTGCCTGTGTCGCCATGGGTGGAGACCGTTTTCAGGTTCACTTTCAGTTCTGTTCCGGGCTCCATCGTGAGCATGTCCGCATGCTCCTTGTGATCCCCATGCAGGCGAAGGTCACTGTCGCTGAAATCGAACAAGACACAAGCACCACCGGTGCTGATATCGATCAGGTCACTTGGAATCCAATGCGATTCATCTCCCTCACCGGGCTTTCCTCTCAATCCCAAGGTCACGTTCACCAGGCCGAGGGGAGTGAAGCGTTGGGCTTGGCGCTTCTCACAGCGGGGAGACGAAGGTTGTCCACGAACGGCCCGGCGCATGGTCATGGCACCGGAGGGGGATGGGTGCGTGTGGCGTGCTGAGGTGTGTGCCATGGCGGGACGATCCAGGGGACAAACAGAAATTGAGACAGCTTTTCCTTTATTCCTTGTTCCGGTTTCTCTAATCTCTTGCCTTCAATGCTTGCTTGACTGGCATAGCGGTGAGCAAGGACTGAGAGAATGCAGAGATGACAAATGCTTCAGCCTCCGCTGCAACACCGCCGCCGCCCGAGATGCCGTTCCCTCCCGACGGCCTGGATGGTTTTCTCGCCTTGTGCGAGGGGCGGTGGATGAGCTTGCGCAGCACCTTTGCGCTGGATGAATCCGAAGACTGGCATCACAGTGAGCGGGGCGAGGTGGACCTGACCCACATCCCTCAGGACAGGGATCAGCATCGTTTGACTGTGGCTGATGCGTCAGGGAAGACCCTGGCGGCCCTCGTGTTCATTGCCGATGGTTCCGTTCAGCGCGACCAAAACGGACATGCATCGGGACAGTGGCAGTTGCGGGATGACGGTTGCCTTGAGCTGGAATTCCCCGCTGAAGACGGTGCTGTCGTGCAGGAGCGCATTTGGTTCACAAAGCCCAATCTGCGCCTGCGCAGCACGACCTTGATGGATGGGGCAGGCACGCCCCTGCAAGCCAGTTTCTGCTCAGAGATCCGTCGGGTCGCGGCCCCGAACAGATAAGCCCGATGGCACCGTTTCGCCTCGATGTGCTCAGCCTGGCGCCTCAGGCATTTGCTCCTCTGCTGGAGCTCGGCGTGATTGGCAGGGCATTTGCCGCCGGCATTGCCGAGCTGCATCTGCACAACCCCCGTGACTACGCCACAGACAAGTACCGGAAGGTGGATGACATCCCCTACGGCGGTGGTGCCGGGATGGTGCTGAAGCCCGAGCCGGTGTATGCCGCGTTTGAGGCGGTGCCCGTGCGTCCAAGGCGTCGGGTGTTGTTGATGAGCCCCCAGGGCCAACCGCTTCACCAAGCAGATCTGCAGCGCTGGGCTCAAAGCGTTGATCAATTGGTGTTCCTGTGCGGTCACTACGAAGGCTTCGATGAGCGCATTCGTCCCCTTGCGGATGAGGAAGTCTCGCTTGGCGATTTTGTTCTCACAGGCGGGGAGCTGCCAGCCATGACGATCATCAACGGTGTGGTGAGATTGCTGCCTGGCACGGTGGGCACTGCGGCCTCCCTTGTGGAGGAAAGCCACAGTGACCTGCTGCTGGAGCATCCCCACTACACCAGGCCTGCGGAATTTCGTGGCATGGCCGTGCCGCAGGTGCTGCGCAGTGGTGACCATGGCGCCATTGATGGCTGGCGTCAGGGCCAGCGGGAACAGCGGACGGCTGAGCGCAGGCCTGATCTTTACGCCCGTTGGCAACAGCAGAAGATGCAGCCGTAGCCCTCAAGCTCAGGTCCTGCAGGGTGTGCTGGTCTGCACGCGTTGATGGCAGTCCCCGAGAATGGAGCCTGGTCCTGAAGGGATGGCATGCAGCTCCGCATCGGCAACGGCTATGACATCCACCGACTCGTGCCAGGCAGGCCTTTGATTCTGGGCGGGCAGTTGCTGCAGCATCCCGATGGTCTTGGCCTCGATGGTCACAGTGATGCAGACGTGCTGGTGCACGCGATCATGGATGCCCTGCTGGGTGCGTTGTCCCTGGGTGACATCGGCAAATATTTCCCCCCGGATGATCCTCGTTGGAAGGGGGCGGACAGCCTTGTGCTGCTGGAGCAGGTCGTGGCTCTGCTCGAGGATCGCGGTTGGCAGGTGGTGAATGTGGATTCCGTGGTGATCGCAGAGCGGCCCAAGCTCAAACCCCACATCGACGCGATGCGTGGCGCGATTGCGGCACGCATCGGCATCGCGCCGGAGCGGGTGGGTGTCAAGGCCACCACCAACGAAAAGCTCGGCCCCGAGGGGCATGAGGAAGGGATTTCCTGTCAGGCCGTGGCTTTGCTGCAATGTTGAGGGGTGTCGTGTCCGCTCTGGCTAGGGTCTTGGGCCTTGTGCTGATCGTGGCGATGCTGCTGGCTGGCCATCCCGATGGGGCGATTGCGTCGGTTGAGAGTGCTGATGGGCAACGCGACGTTGTGGTGGTGGAGCACCTGCGCATCAAGGTGCATGCCGAAGGTCGCCAAGCCTGGCTCCAGGCGGAGCAGGGCAGTTGGGAGCCTTGGCTGGCACAGCAGGATGGGTTCGTTGGTCGTGATCTGCTCTGGGATGCTGAGCGTGAAGAAGGTACCTTGTTGATTCGTTGGGCCAGCCGCGATCAGTGGAAAGCCATTCCCGAGCAGGAGGTGGCAATGGTGCAGGCTCGTTTTGAAGAATTGGCGCGGGAGGCGACGGGGCTTCGCCAAGGCAATCCCTTCCCACTGGTGTTTGAAGGTGAGTTGGTGCCGCAGTGAGTGATCACGCTTCGGAACGTGATCCGGCGCAGGATGTGCGTTTTGACTGGGACCGTGCCGCACGGATTGGTTTCCGTGAGGCGATCTGGGGTGAACACAAGTCAGCTGAGCAGATCGCTTCGATCCTGCGCAGTTGTGCCCAACGGCAACAACTGGCGTTGGCCACCCGGTTGAGTGAGAGCAAAGCTGCAGTGGTGCGAACGTTGCTGGCCAGTGATGGCTGTGATGCCCAACTGCAATGGCATCCCTCGGCGGCTTGCCTCACCTGGGGGATCTTGCCTGATCTCGATGCGGTTGCGCCTGAGGTTGCCGTTTTGGGCGGTGGTACCAGCGACCTCAAGGTGGCGTCTGAGGCACAGCTGGCCTTGCGTTGCCATGGAGTGGCTGCCGAGTTGATTCTTGATGTGGGCGTCGCCGGGCTGCATCGCTTGCTGGAGCAGTTGCCTCACCTGAAGCCTCGGCGGGTGTTGATCGCTTGCGCTGGGATGGAGGGTGCCCTGCCCACGGTGCTGGCAGGGTTGGTGCCCCAGCCGGTGATCGGGGTGCCGGTGGCGGTGGGCTATGGCGTGAGTGCTGGGGGACGCACGGCGCTGGAGGGCATGTTGGCGAGCTGTGCTCCGGGGCTCACTGTGGTGAATATCGACAATGGCTATGGCGCCGCCATGGCGGCGCTGCGCATCTTGGCTCCTGCACTCCAGCATTGACCCCTTTTGGCTGGCCTTTGGCGATGGTGAGCGAAGAGCGTGAGACGAACGATCGATCGACCCCAAACCTGAGCCGTCTTGGCTCCATGGGATTGAAGCTTCAGGGCTGGCGATCGTTACTGATGATCTGGCTGGTGTGGCTGGGGTTGGGTGTTGATCGCAGCGTGGAGGAATGGATTGCAAGGGCGGATCAAGCCCTTTACTGCGCCAAGCGTAATGGTCGTAATTGCGTGGCATCGTGCCACGGGGTGTACGTGCCAAAGGGTGACGAGCCCACCAACGCAGATGGAGATGAATCTTCATCCCCCGAGCTTGAGCTCTTGCAGGGAGGCGTGGAGCCTTGAGCTGGCTTGTGGGGTTAGTGCTTGGCCAGGAGCTCGGCTGTGGTGTGGCCAGTGTCCTTGAGGTCGAGGAGCTCCTCGACCCATAGCCGCATCGAGCGCGGTAAGCGTCCTTCCTGGTAGCGCATCAATGCTTCCATAAGCACAGGGGAATTGATCCACTGAAGAGAGCGCCGGGCCATGATTTCTGGCGGGTTGCGCGCACGATGGCCGGCTTCGCTTCGAGCCGCAACGGATCAACTCTGCATTCAATTGGTCGATTTCGAGCGGTTGCTCAGGCGCAGTAACTCCTGGCTGTGGTGAGGTTGCTCAACGGCTCGCAAGCGCACCACCAACTCCACGAGATCGCCCTCAGCCAATTCACCATTGGCTTTCCATTGCATCGATCGTGGATCGGGGCGACAGACAGCAGCCAAGATGAAAAAACGCAATCCTCATAAGCTAAAGAGTGCTTCCCATGGCAACTGCCTTCAAATCTTTAACTGATCCGAAGATTGCTTGATACCAGCAATCCCAATTTAAAGGTGCTGAAGATTGGGGTAAGCCGTTACCAGCTCTTCTGCGCTGAGCACATCGCCAGCGCCATCAGGCTGCCAGATCACTTCCAGGGCCATGAGGTCTGTGGATGAGGTGGAGCCCAGGATGCGCAGTGACTCGCGAAGGCCATCATTGGTGTCGATCGGTTTGATCGTCACCGGGCGGCGGCTGGCTACCAGCACCGTGACGGCGATGAACTCGTTGGTCGCATCGGCATCACCAACGGCCTGCAGTTCATTGTCTGCGCTGGTTTGACGGCCTCCCACATTGGTGGTGAGTTCCTCGCGCAATTTGCTGCGCTCCGTCATCGACAGCCGATTGAAGGTGGATTCGGCTGCATTGAAGGGAACGCTGCCGTTTTCGAGATTGGCGTACACCCAAAGCTCAGGCTGACGCAGCAGAGCCAGGGTGGTTTCCTGCAGCACGCGTTGAAGACCACTTGAGGAGCTTGTATCGGCAGTGGACGCCAGTCGACGCAGGTCTTCCTGCAGTGCCTTGGCGCCCGCCAGCAGACCGATTTGCAGTTGCACCAGCGTCACTGGGCCACTGCTCAACGGCGCCTTCTGTTCATATCCCCCCATCGCGTTGCCGCCACCGCCGTTGCCCCGGACTGCATTCACCAGAACCCCGGCGATCGCCATCACAGCAAACAACCCCAGCAGTCCTCCCATGCCGCCGAAGCCGAAGAAGGGAATGATGAAGGGAAACCCCATGCCCCCGCCGCCATAGCCGCGGCTGTAACCACCGCCGTAACCACGGCTGTACCCACCGCTGCGGGGCATGGAGGGGGCCCTGAAGCTGCCACCGCCAATACGGCCACCCCGCGCCGCGTAACTGGGATCCGGATGGATCAGAACCAACCCGGCGACCAGCATGGGGAGGAGGAGAGCCGACAACCCACGCCGCAATCTGTGGTTCCATCGGGGCTGGGGGAGGGAGATCGACGAACGCGTCAACAGGGCGTAGCGATTCAGTCGACTCTAGGAACCACCACCGACGATGGTGACAATTTCCAGGCTGTCGCCGTTTTGCACGGTTTGGTCCTCCCAGCGGTCGGGGGTGAGGATTAATCCGTTGAACTCCACCACCACCAATTTGGGGTGATGCCCGAGCTCCCTCACCACGGCGCCCAGGGAGTTGGTGTTGACATCGAGGTGCCGCTGCTCGCCGTTGACCTGAAGTGTGAGGTTGGCCATAGAGCGATCGAAGCTTGGTGGAACAGAGAGCAGGTGGTTGTTGCCTAGACCAGTGCAGACAGCAGGGCGGTACTGGCGGCATGCGGATCATCCGCCGCCATGATCGCGCCCACCACCGCCACCCGGGTCACCCCATGACTGCGGAGTTCAGGCACCTTTCCTGCGCTGATGCCGCCGATGGCGAACCAGGGAAGCTTGGCCTGATCAGCGGCCTGTCGAGCCCAGGCCAATCCCTGCGGTTGCTTGTCGGGTTTGGTGCCGGTGGCGTAGATCGGCCCCACACCGAGGTAGTCGCAGTCTTCCCGTTGGGCTTGAAGCAGTTGCTCCACAGTGTGGGTGCTGCGGCCCAGCAGGCGACCATCTCCGATCAGTTGGCGCGCTGCGTCTGTCGGCAGGTCGTCTTGACCCAGGTGCACGCCATCGGCATCCACCAGCAGGGCCAGATCGATGCGGTCGTTGACGATGAACAGGGCCTGGTGGCGACGACAGAGATGGGCCAGTGCCTGGGCTTCCTTCAGGCGCTCGCGGTCGTGGCTTTGCTTGGCGCGGTATTGCACCAAGGTGACCCCGGCACGCAGGGCGGCTTCGACGCAATGGAGCGAGCCCTCGCCTGGGTCCGTGATCAGGCAGAGGCGCGCCTGGTCGAGGCGGCGGCATCGATCCTGGCGTTGCCCAGCCTGCAGGATCGTCACTTCCAGGTCGTAGAGCCCGTAGCGAATCGAGGCGGCGGTGGCCGCCAACTGGGGATCACGGTCGCGGCCAAATTCCTCCAGCACGCGCAATGCTTCCTGCACGCGGCCGCAATTGGCGGCCACCACCTGTTGGGGGTGGATGCGGTCCTGCTGGGCCGGATGGGCCATGCCGGCGGCGGTGTCGGTGGCGGTCGAGCGGGCCTGCTTGTAGTGATCGGCATGGCATCGGCCGAGTTGTTGGCGCCAATGCTTGAGCGATGCCACCAGATCGGCGTGATCGAGCCCGAATCGACACCAGTCTTCGACCACGCGCAGCCCTTCCCGCGCCCGATCGAGATTGGCATCGATCAGCCTGTCGACGCGTGCCTCGGCGTGGTGGGCGACAACCATCGGTTTCATGGCAGTCTTGGCACAATCGCACGCACCTTTGCGGCCATGGAGAACGGTGGATCCGACAGCCCGATGAAGGTGTTGGTCTGGGGAATTCTTCTGTTGGGGGGAATCGGTGTCTTCATCGTCTGGGGACTCACGAACGCTTACCCGAGTTCAGTGCTCTGAGTTGCTCAGGATTGTGCGGGCTTTCTGAGCATCCAGGCCAATCTGGTGGCTGAGTTCGTCGAGGCCTGAGAAGCGTTGCTGCCCCCGCAGGCGCTCCACCGGCTCCACGGTGAGCACTTTGCCAACCAGATCCTGGCTTGTGTCGAGCAGATGCACCTCCACCGCTGAGGGCGAGAGGGGATCAACGGTGGGTTGAGGGCCCAGGTTCATGACCGCCGGCATGTGAGTGCTCTGGTCGCCCACTTGAGCCCAGGCGGCGTAGACCCCCAGACCCGGCAGAAACTTGCGCCCATCCACTTCCAAATTGGCGGTGGGCCAACCGATGGTGTGCCCCAGTCCTCGCCCCTTCACCACCGTGCCACTGAAGCGATAAGGCCGGCCCAGGAGTTGCTGTGCCGTTTCCAGATCACCTTCAGAGAGGGCCGCACGGATCCGGCTGCTGCTCATGGCTCCACTGGCATCCTCAAGAATCGGCAACACCGTCACCTGCACGCCGGCCTGGCGGCAGAGGATTTGCAGGGTTTCTGTGGTACCCAGGCGACCTCGGCCAAAGCGAAAGTTGGCTCCCACGGCAATGTGACGCGCCTGAAGGGTGTCGAGCAGCATCGTGCGCACGAACTGTTCCGCACTGAGCCGGGCCAGATCCTGATCAAAGGGCACCAGCACCAGCTGTTCAATGCCGAGCGGTTGGAGCAGAGAGAGCTTCTCCTCCGGCAGGTCTAGGCGCAGCCGGGCCTCACCGTGCAGCACCTCCCGAGGATGGGGCCAGAAACTCACCACCGTAGGCACACCTCCATGGGGCTCCTTGCACACCGCGTCGATCACGCGTCGGTGGCCGGCATGGAGGCCGTCAAAGCTGCCAAGGGCCAGCGCCGAGGGCGTGCGGGCCTGCTGTGGTGAGCAGAGAGGAATCAAGAGAGCCGTGCATCCGGCGGGTGTTGATGGCAAGTTTGGACGACTGCCGTTCATTCGCGCATGGCCGACCGTCTCGACCTCCAGTTGCTTTCCCTCGGGCTGAAGCGCATGGCCTGGATCCGCTTCTGGATTCAGACCGCCCTGGGCATCGTGGTGATGGGCGTGCTGGCTTTCAACAACGTCGGTGGCAGCCTCAGCCGCAATGCCGATCGGGCCCTGGGGCTGAGCCCAGGGCTCTCGCTCACCACCCTGTCATTTCTGGTGCTGTTGTTCAGCCTCTGGCAAGGCTGGTTGGTTGTGCGTCTTGGGCGGGCTCTCGGCAGCAACGCAAAACCCAGTCGGGGAGAGGCCGCCCGCACGATCAAGCGGGGATTGATCGCGGATCTCCTGGGGCTGGTGTTTGCCGCAGTCGGCTACCAATCGTTAGCTGGAGCCCTGTTCGTGCAGGCCTCACAACAGACGCCGGGCATCGCGATCGGCGGGTCAGGGATGCGGGAAAACCTGGCGATCACATCCCTGGAAATGCTCTCGGTGCTGAGCAACACCCAAGTGCTGTTTGCGCACCTGATCGGCCTGTTGTTCTCACTCTGGTTCTTGCAGAGGATCTACCGCGCGAAATGATTTGATGCGTTCAGCTTTAGTTGGTCGTCAACCAGTGCCCAAAATTCCAGTGCCATTCCCTCATTTTGGCCTGGGATTAGAGGCGTTATGCCGACCGACGATGATTGAGCTCGATCGGGGCCTATAAATCCGGCCACGAACAAAACGCTGGTCCCGCGAGAATCAAACGAATCTCGAGCTATTTCATCGAAGGATCAAGAGCCCTGCATACAAGACACCCAACGATCAATTCAACCCATATAAACGCGGCGACAAGATTCGCCCGCCAACCTTCAGGAAACTAAATATATCTAATCATAGCGTAGTTAAATTTTTTTTACCTGGAAAAAAAATCGCAATTGTTCAACTAGCTTGAATACGCGCTACAAAGCAGTTGCGATTACAGCAAGATTTCCACTCGCAACTGTTTTCGAGCGTTTCTAGCAATCCCGCTTTAAATGAACGCTTCTCTCTCCCCCAAGTTCAGATTCGGCGCTGAGTCCAAAGCAGTCGATGTCAGCTTTTCTTCGCCGCAGAATCCTGTTGGGAAGAGGCAAGCTGCTTTAACGAATGCGGAGTATCTGAGGCAATCCTGCTCCCAGATGCAAATACCCGTCGGGCCTCGAGAGCATACTGAATGTCCTCATCGAGTGACGTTTGATCGCTTTGCGCCATCCGACAGTGAAGCCCTGCGTGAGTGCATCAATGCTGCATACCGACAGGTTCTAGGCAATGCGCATGTCATGGATCATGAGCGCCTTGATTCGCTTGAGGCAGAATTGACCGATGGGCGCCTTTGTACACGTGAATTTATTCGTGGCCTTGCCAAAAGCGAATTATACAAAGCTCGTTATTTCTTCAAAGTCTCGGCGTATCGCGGTATTGAGCTGAATTTCAAGCATTTGCTAGGCCGACCGCCGCTTGATCAGCAAGAAATTGCAAGTGCGGCTTCAATCCAATCCTCAAAGGGCTTCGACGCATTAATCGACTCAATAATCGATTCGGCAGAATACGCTGAAGTTTTTGGGGATCATGGCGTTCCATATGTCCGCTCATTCACATCAGCCAGCGGAATGTCCATGCTCAACTTTGTTCGGATCGCGGCACTTGAGCAAAATTTTGCTAGCAGTGACCGATCGAAAGGAAACGACAGTTTGCTCCGTGCGAACCTCGCCTCCGGCGCACCCATGGCAATTGATGTGCCAACGGCATACGACTATGCCGAAATGTCTATGGCATGGGCAGGAGGCAAGCCACCCGCAAATTACGAGAAGCTATGGCGTGGTCTTGCCCTCGTGGGTGGCGCTCACCTCGCTGGAATGTTGGTCAATGTGACGGCGCAAATGCTTGGAATCCACGGATTGGACCGCATTCCTGCCATGTTCCTGGGCCTCTGACCTGGTCGATGTAGCGAATGTTCGGTACAAGCCATGCTGATGGCTTGTACCTAGGCAAATTTAACGGCCAAGTCTATTCACTCCTTTTTGGCCACTACGGATGGATTTAAAGCGTTGAACTCCCCACCAGCTGCGGCTTTCAACGAATGCAAAGAGACTCTCTGATGTGAATTTATTGAAGAACATCATTACTTTGAGGCGTCGTCAATCTCTCTTTTTCAAAGCATTAATTTCGACGGAGATGATTAGCGCACCAGCTGATCGTTAAGTCTGAGTTGAGGGAGTCCGCTCAGTGGCCCCCGCCAGAACAATTCCGGCTGAATCGGCGTGAGCGACGGAGCATTGGTCTCGATCTGGGCCACATCGGTGGGCCAGTCCCGAGGTCCATCCCCTCCTGATTCCAAATCCACCACCGCCTCACCCGCGAGCCAGTAGTAGGTGCGGCCTCGGGGGTCCTGGCGGGGGCTGAACTGTTCGTCGTAGCGACGAACCGACAAGCGCGTCCAACGCAGCGGCCCCATGGTGTCGGGCCTGCAGGGCGGCAGGTTGAGATTGAGCAGCAGATTCTCCGGCCAACCGTCACGCAGCGCTGATTCGGCCACATCCAGGGCCAGCTCACCGGCGCCTTCGAACTGTCGCCACTGAAAACAGGCGCTACTCACCGCCATGGCAGGGAGTCCCTCCAAGGTTCCCTCCATCGCCGCGGCCACCGTGCCCGAGCAGAACACATCCGTGCCGAGATTGGGACCGTGATTGATGCCCGAGAGCACCAGATCAGGTGGAGTCTCCATCAGCTCGAACAGGGCCAGCTTCATGCAATCGGCTGGAGTGCCGCTGCAGGCCCAGGCCGTCACCCCCTGGCCAAACAACTGATCCGCCCGTTCAGCCCGAATCGGTTGCTGCAGGGTGAGGCCATGGCCGGTGGCGGAGCGTTCCTGATCCGGGCAGACAACGGACACCTGATGGCCACGAGCAGCCGCTGCCAGGGCCAAAGCTTTGATGCCATCGGCAAACACGCCGTCGTCATTGCTAATCAGGATCCGCAGCGGGGCCATGGCATGCCGGAGGGGTCTGCAGGGAACCTAAGCGTCACGGCTGCCTACAGTCAGTCGCTGTGATCCCGAAGCCGTGAGCGCCACCGTGTCACTCCAGCAGCTCACCGAGCAGTTGGAGGCCCTGGAAACAGAGGCTGCAGCTGAAATTGCCGCTGCGGCCGATGCTGAAGCCCTTGAACAACTTCGGGTCAGCCTGCTGGGCAAAAAAGGGCGTTTGTCTGCTGTGCTCGGAGCCATGGGCAAACTGCCTGGCAATGAGCGCCCGGTGGTGGGTCAACGCGCCAACGTGCTCAAAACCCAGGTGCAGGCCCTGATGAGTGAGCGCCTGCAGGCGGTGAAAGCGGCGGCTCTCGACGCCAAGATTGCTCGCGAAACCCTCGATGTGACGGCGGCGGCGTCCGGAGTGCCGGTCGGTCACCGTCATCCGTTGATCACCACCACCGAAGAAATCGTCGATCTTTTCTGCGGCCTGGGTTATCGGGTGGTGGAAGGGCCTGAGGTGGAAACCGACCACTACAACTTCACGGCACTCAACATCCCGCCCGATCACCCGGCACGGGACATGCAGGACACCTTCTACCTGAAGGACAACCTGCTGCTGCGAACCCACACCTCACCGGTGCAGATCCGACAGCTGGAGCAAAACCCTCCGCCGGTGCGCATCGTGGCCCCAGGCCGCGTCTATCGCCGTGATGCCGTTGATGCCACCCATTCGCCTGTGTTCCATCAGGTGGAAGTGCTGGCGATCGATGAAGGGCTGGATTTCAGTCACCTGCGCGGCACGGTGATGGCCTTCCTCAAAGCCTTTTTCGGGGATCTGCCGGTGCGGTTCCGTGCCAGTTATTTCCCCTTCACCGAACCCTCCGCTGAGGTGGATGTGCAGTGGCGTGGCCGCTGGCTGGAGGTGATGGGTTGCGGCATGGTCGACCCGGCGGTGCTGGAGGGATTGGGTTTGGATCCTGAGCGTTACAGCGGTTTTGCGGCTGGCCTGGGTGTGGAGCGTTTCTGCATGGTGCGCCATGGCATCGATGACATTCGCCGGCTTTACACCAGCGATCTGCGTTTCCTGGAGCAGTTCTGATCAGCGGTGCTCCGGCGGTGTCCTGGGCCCACCAGGCGCTGCCAAACCGGGGTTGGGGCTTCTCATAAACTGAAGCAGCAATGATTCGGTCGCGATCGGTGCCCAAAGTTGGACTGATCGTCAATGACGGCAAGCCGCATGCGGTTGAGACGGCTCAGTTGATTCAGGCCCGCTTGGAGCGGGCGGGCCACGACGTGGTGAGGGCCAGCAGTGCCGGCGGCATGGTGGGCTTCGCCAACCCTGACCAGCATCTGCGCATGCTGGGCTACAACGCCTGTGTGCCTGAGGGATTTGATTCCTCGATGGCGCTTGCCATCGTGCTGGGGGGTGACGGCACGGTGCTGTCGGCAGCGCGACAAACCTCGCCGGTGGGAGTGCCGATCCTCACGATCAACACCGGCCATCTCGGTTTTCTGGCGGAGGCCTATCTCGACAATCTTGATCAGGCTCTGGAGCAGGTTCTCACTGAGCAATGGACGATCGAAGAACGTGCCAACCTGGTGGTGAGTGTGATGCGTGGCGATCAGCGTCGCTGGGAAGCCCTCTGTCTCAATGAGATGGCGCTGCATAGAGAACCGCTCACCAGCATGTGTCATTTCGAGATCGCCATCGGGCGCCATGCGCCGGTGGACATCTCTGCGGATGGGGTGATCCTGTCGACTCCGACGGGGTCCACGGCCTATGCCCTCAGTGCCGGCGGCCCTGTGATCACCCCCGATTGCCCCGTGCTGCAGCTCACGCCGATTGCCCCCCACTCACTGGCTTCAAGGGCTCTGGTGTTCAGCGATCAGGAGCCGGTGACCGTGTTTCCAGCTACCCCCGAGCGACTGATCATGGTGGTGGATGGCAGCGCCGGTTGTTACGTGTGGCCTGAAGATCGTGTGTTGATTCGCCGCAGTGATGACCCTGTCCGGTTTGTGCGTCTGGCTGACCATGAGTTTTTTCAGGTTCTGCGCAACAAGCTGGGATGGGGCCTGCCCCACGTGGCCAAGCCGGATGCCCCGAAAATCTGAACTGTCATGTTGACGAATGCGGCGGTTTTGCTGGTGGGTGATCAGGCTGCCGCTCTGGCGCCGCGGTTGCAGTCGTCCGGTTACGCCACCCTGGATTGGAGTGCTGGTGCGGCAGCTCTTGCCCCCGATCCACAGTCACCCCCTCAGCTGGCGGTCGTGTCGACCGATCAGGCTGGATTGATTCCTCAGCTGCGCTCCCAGTTCGGGGCCATGCCGATCCTGCTGGATGTGGAGCACGACACCGTCGAAGGCCGGGAAGCCTGCCTCACTGCCGGTGCGAATGATTTCTGGTTGTCATCGCTGGGAATCAGTGACCTTCTTCAGCGCTTGCGCTTGCATCATTTGATCCATCAGAAAAGTCAGCACCGGAACCCCGAACTTCGGGTGGCGAATCTCTGTGTGGATCCCCGTTGCCGGCAGGTGCGTCGGGGCAGCCGCCCTGTGGAGCTGACGGCGCGGGAGTATGCCCTGTTGATGCTGCTGTTCAGTCGCGTCGGGCAGGTGGTGAGCCGCGAGCAGATTCTGGCGGATGTCTGGACTGGCGATCAGGCCACCTCCAGCAATGTGATTGAGGTCTACGTGCGTTACTTGCGGCAGAAGCTTGAGCAGGACGGAGAACCGCGCCTGATCCACACGATCCGCGGCCGCGGCTACAGCCTCAGCGACGGTCTTCCAGGAGGATTGCGCTGATGGTGCGCTGGCGGCGCGGGGGCAGACGCCGTTCTTGGTGGGTGCTGCTTGGTGGTTTCTCGACCTTGCTGGCGTCTGGCCCCCTGGCAGCGGCTCCGAACGGAGTTCCGCCTCAGTTGTTACCGATTGAAGCCCGCTGGTGCATCCGCAAGACGGTGTGCATTGATCTGGAGGTGGCGGATGAGCCTGAGGAGCAGCGTCTCGGGCTGATGCAGCGGCCGGTTTTGCCCCCCATGCGGGGCATGTGGTTCCCCTTCGCGCGACCTCAGCCGTTGACGTTCTGGATGCATCGCTGCCTTGCCCCGCTTGACATGCTGTTTATCCGGGATCGGAAGTTGATTGCCATCCACGCGGATGTGCCGATCTGTCCGTCATTGCCATGTCCCAGTTATGGGGCCGATCCTGATGGAGACGGTCGGATCGACCTGGCCGATGGTGTGATTGAACTCCGGGCTGGCGAGGCCATGCGCCTGGGATTGCAGGTGGGGGATGTGGTGACGATTGAGCCCACCTCTTAGTGCTTAGTGCTGATCAAATTGGTACCAGGCTTCAAGCAACTGATAGGCCGCCTGAAGGTGCATCCAGACCTGTGGATCACCGCCTTGGTCAGGATGCCATCGTTTGACATTGCGTCGCCAGGTTTCTCTCACCACAGGCCAGGGGCTGCCAGGGGGAATGGCAAGGGCCTGGCAGGCCAGGTGGTATTGCTGACCCTGCTGACGTCCTGGCTGGGTGGTCTCAGGCCACAGTGAGAGGTCAGAGCCCTGTCGCAGGGTCTTGAGGTTGGCGTTGGTCTTCTCCAGGCTGGTGCGCAGGCTGTCAATGCTGCGCTGGCACTGTCGTTGAAAGGTGTCGAGCTTGTGTTGGCTAGAGGCGAGCTGCTGGTTGATCGCCTTGGCGTTGCCCTCCAGTTTCGCCAGTGAGGCGTTGGTGCGTTGCGTCTGGGCTTGGCGTTGATCGTTGTGCTGGCTGAACTGGTCTGCCGCCTCCTTCAGCTGCCGTTGCAGGCCAGTCAAGGTCCGTTGTTGATCGTTGAGACCGGTTTTGGACTGCTGAGCCATGGTCTGAACGTCACGATCGAGCTTGTTCACTTCGGCGTTGCAGTTGGCCGTTGTCTGATCACACAGCGCTTCCGCGCCGGTCATGACCTGCGTGAGATCCCGTTGGAACTGCTCGAGATCCAAGGCGATGACCTGAGCGGCATCTCGATCGGTGTTCGCGATCGTCACTGCTTTCGCCGAGTGCTCCGTGAAATTGGCTTGCAACTGGTTGAAGCGCAGGGTGGCACCTTCGATCTCGCTTTGGAGCCGGTCAACCTTTTGGGATAGATCGTTGGCAGTCTGCTGCCGCAGAGCATCGTGGGCTGCAATCGCTTGGGCATGGTCGCTGTTGCCTTGTTTGATGCGTTGTGCCAACACCTCGAGATGGTGTTGCTGATCGAGCTCTGCCTGTTGCAGTTGGCTCTGCAGCTCCTGGAGCCGTGCCTCGGCCCGCTCGGCGTCGATGAGGAGCTGGTGTTGCGAGGCCTGGGCCTTCTGCAGCGCATGCAGGTGGTCCTGTTGTTGTTGCTGCTGCGTGGTTTGCAGGCGTTCCAGCTCTTGGTCGAGCTGACGTTCCAGCTGCTGCAGAAGTTCTGTTTTGAGGGCGGATAACTGCTGGTGCTGATCCTTGGGCAGGGAGGCCTGCTGGCTGAGCAGGCTGTTGGTGGCGTGTTGAAGCTGTCTGGCTTGGTCTTGCAGCCGGGTGATCTCCCCATGGCTCTGCAGCATGTGGCGCTCAAGGGGCGAGGGCCTCGTCTCCCCATCGGCGTCGAGGCGACGCTCTTCCAGCTCCTCGCGGAGAGTTGACTGGAGACTGTCGGCGGTCTGCTGCAGGGCCTCAGCAGCAGCCGGTGAACTGGCGCTGATCGCTTCGAGGGCTTGCTGCAGCTCCGCCTGCTTCTGTTGGTGTTGGTTGATGCTTTGTTTCAGCTCGCCAAGGCTCGCCTGTTGTTGTTGCGCCTGGTGCTGCCTTTGTTGCTGGGCTTGTCGCTGCTGCTCCAGCAAGACCTTGAGGTTTTTCTGGGCGGCTGCAAGCTGATCGACCTTGCTCTGCTGTTGGCGTTTCTGCTCCAGCCGGAGGTGGTTCGCCGTCTTGCGGGCATCGTCCTGCAGCGCTTGGAGTCGCTGGTGGATCTGGGCGCTGTGCTTCAGGGTCGTGGCTTCAAGCTGCTGATGGTCAGCCAATGCCTTCGCCAGGGCTTGCCTGAAATGTTCAAGCCCGTCGCCGTCGGCATTGAATGCCTCGGGTTGTTGGCTTTGTTGTTGTTGCAGGGCGTTGATCTGCTGGATCAGCGTGTTGTTCTCGAGTTGACCACTGCTTAATTCGCTGTGGGCTCGTTCAAGAATCTCCGCTGTTTTTGCCTGCAACTGTGCGATTTTGCTCTGGCTTTGACGAACACTCTCATCGGAAGCAGTGAACGTTGCTCTCTGACTGACGACCCTGTTGTTGCGCTGCGTTTCTGGGCTTGTTTGCAGCAGCTTGGCGCCGATGCCGAAGAAGACAACAGGTGAGAGAAGGGCGAGGTAGGAGTCATTACGCAGTTGTTCATTGCCTTCGCGTTCCGCCTTATGCGCGTTGAAGACAATCACCACCAGCAGGATCAAGCCTGTGCCCAGGCTGAAAAGGGCAATTTTTCGCCTGCCATCAAGGCTGGGTTGGGGCTGCGGCGTGTCCATGGCCTGCAGGGGGTGGGAGTTGCCAGACCTTAGAAGTTGAGAAGCCGCTGAGTTGATATGTGTCGTTGTGCTGCGCCATCAGCGACCGAGAGGCCGCAGTTCGCTGAAGAGTCAGTCAGCTGAAAAATCCCTTGGATTGGAGAAACAGACCGATGGCGAGCAGGGGCCCAAAGCCTGCAATCAACAGGGTGATTTTGAGGCGCAGGGGAGACACCTGTTGTTCACTCTGTTTGAGGGGCATCGCGACTTAAGACAAGGGTTTGTCTGAGTCTGACGGGTCGTTGTCGGATGCGGTGCCCTTCAACAGCAGCACCGGATTCATCGGTGCAAGGCGGGTGCCATCGCTGAGGGGTTGTCCTCGCCAGGCCTGGTGCTGGCTGACCTGCACCTTCAGCCCCGCCTGCTCCAGCAATGGACGAAGTTCGGACAAGGCTTCAACGGTGGCCAAGGGAATCACCACCACCCCTCCGGGGTTGAGCCGTTGCAGCACTGCATTGAGCAGGGCAGCGCGCTGTTTGCCGCCACCACCGATCAGCACCCGGTCGGCCCGCGCAAGAGCGGCTGGAAAGGAATGGTCATCCGTTGGATAGTCATCGGTTGGATGGGCATTGGCCTCAAGCAGCCTGAGCACATCGCCCTCCAGCACGGCGGCAGGTTGCACCCCCAGGCGTTGAGCATTGGCTGCGATCAAGCGGGCACCTCCCCCCCGCTTTTCAACCGCGAGCAGTTGCAGTTCTGGTCTCAGGCGCAGGGCTTCCAGCCCAACGCTGCCGGTGCCGGCCCCCAGATCCCATAAAACGCCACGGGCCGGCAGGTTCAGTTCGGCCAGGAGCTGGATGCGCATCTCCCGTTTGGTCATCAGGCCGGGCCGGTCGTCGTGTTGCAGAAAGAGGCCATCGTCGAGGCCAAACAGGGGCAAAGCGGCGGGTGTGGGATCAGGCGCGGGTTGCTCCAGCAGCACCACCAAATGCAGGGCGTTGAGATCGCTTGGCGTGGGGTCAGTGGGTTGCAGTTGCTGCACCCGCTCATCCGTGTGGCCGAGGGCTTCGCAAAGCCATAGGGCGTAGGCGGCTTCCAATCCGCTGGAGCGCAGGATCTGACGCACCTCATCCACCCCTCCCCGGCTGGGGTCGGTGAGCACCGCCAGCGATCGGGGGCGTTTCTGCAGGCAGCGGTGAAGGATGAGGGGGTCGCGGCCGTGCAGGCTGATCCACTCAGCGTTCTGCCAGGGCTGGCCCAGGCGTGCGAAGGCCAGCTGTAGGGAACTGGGCCCTGGATGGAAGCGCAGGTTGCTGCGACCGACGCGTTCGATCAGGATCCTGCCGATGCCAAACCACAGCGGATCACCGCTGGCCAAGACCACTGCTGGCTGATCGGGCTCCAGTGCCAGCAGTGCCTCGCTGAGGGCAATCGGGTCGTCGCTGGCGATCAGGCGCAGATTGGCTGGGACTCCAGGCCACTGCTGCAGCGCACTGAGCATCCGTTTGGGTGCAGCCACAAGCTGGGCCTGCTGCACCAGCAGCTGACCCGATGGTGGAAGCGTGCCAGGGGCGCCAGCGTCGGTGCCGATCACGTCGATCATCAGGCCATTGTGCTGGCCTGGCGATCCAAGGCATTGCTGCCTTGGATGATCCCGATGGTGCGAAGTCCGGCTGAACATCGTCCTGTCGCCTGACGGCTCAGATCGTCGTGGCTAAGACCTCGATACATGCTTGTTTCGGCCATGACTGCGCCTCGTCGTTCGTTGCGTCATGTCTTTGTGCTGTTGGCGTCTGCCCTTGGAGCAGGGGGACTCTTGGCTTCCGCATCGCCCATGGCGATGGCCCAAGCCTCAGGAGCTGCATGCCCGAAGCCTGGTGTGGTGCAAACAGCAACATCGGTGACTCCGATCATCAAGGCGAATTACGCGAGTGCTGAAACGGAAGTGATCCTTGCTGATTATGTGCGCAAGATTGCCAAGGGAACGTGCAGTGAGGGGGTCGGCGTCTTCCTGCACCAGCGCGCAGCGATGGATCCCAACGAGCGCACGATTCTGCGCCCCAATTTCGACACGCTGTACTCCTTTGCGGTTCTCGACCTCGAGAGTCCCGCCACAGTGGTTCTTCCTGAGACGGATCGCTACCAGATCCTCGAAGTGATCGATGAAGACCACTGGATTCCCTTGATCAGCGACAAACCAGGTCGTTACACCCTCACCAAGGAGTCGGTGGGCAGTCGCTACGCCTTTGCCTTTGTGCGCACCCAGGTGAATGTGCAGGATCCCGCTGACGTGAAAGCTGCAGGGGCTGTGCAGGATCAGATCCTGCTGAAGCAAGCCGAAAAGGGCAGCTTTGTGTCACCCAATCGCTATGAGATGCAGGAAATTCTCGATTTGCGTGCTGATTACAACGCGCGCCGGGAGCCTGAAGGTGTGACGTCAGAAATGGCCTTTGGCAAGAAAGGCGAACTCAGTGAGGAATTGCGCAATTTTGGCGTTGCTGTGGGCTGGGGTGGCCTGCCCAAGCAGGGAGCCGTTTATCCCTTCCCCAAGGTGGTGAACTCCACCGAGCCTCAGGTGTTGGTGCTGAAAGATGTGCCCATTGACCCTCGAGCGTTCTGGTCGGTGACGGTCTACGACAAGGAAGGGTTTGCTGTTGGTACGAGCTACAACGTCAACAGTGCTTTTGCGAAAGCGAATGATCAAGGTGAGTATGTAATTCACCTGGGTGGTGATCCAAGTCAAGACAATTACATGGATATCTACCCTGGGTGGAATGCTGCGGTGCGCATTTATTCACCGACTGAGGCCTATTTCAATGGCAGTTGGACTCCCCCTCAGTTTGAGTCTGCACAGTGAGCTTGGGCTGGGCCTGCGGAATGCGGGCCCTTCGCATGAATGGCCTTGATTGTTCTGTGTTGTTTGTCTGCTTAATGAGCTGATGTTGCGTTCTTCGTTCTCTGCTGCTGCAAAAACATGCATGGCTGGTGGTTTGGCAGCCATAGGCTTTTTGCCATTGACTGTGCTCTCAGCCCCCTCAGCCCCCTCAGCCCCCTCAGCCCCCTCAGCCCCCTCAGCCCTGGCGACGGAATGCCCCAAGCCTGCGGTGGTGATTGAAAGTGATGCGGTCGTGCCGGTCACCAAGGCCAACTTTGCGGCTGCAGAAATGCAGACGGTGTTTGCCAAGTATGTCGCCAAAGTCGCGGCTGAAACCTGTACCGAGGGCATGGGCGTCATCTGGAATGATGGACAAACGGCGGACCCCAAAGACCGCACGGTGATTCGTATCAACTTCGACACTCTGTATTCCTGGTTGATTCTCGATCTCACGACACCAGCGACATTCACACTTCCAGAAACCAATGGCCGCTATCAGAGTGCCATGGTGGTGAATGGTGAGGGGTATGTGTATGTGGAGAAGGAGCCTGGTGAGTACACCCTGACCCAAGATGAGGTTGGGAGCCGGACTGCTCTGGTGGCATTCCGTACCGGTGTCAATATTCAGGATCCAGATGATGTTGCCAAGGCACAGGCTCTGCAGGCCAAGTTGTCGGTGATGCAGGCAAAGACGGGTGAGTTTGTGCAAGCCAACCAATGGAACTTGGAGCAGACGCTGGCGCTCCGTGCTGATTACAACCAGGAGCGGAATGAGAAGGGTGTGAAGTCGGAATCACTCTTTGGTCGACCCGACAAAATTACCCCAGAGCAAAACAACATGGGCGTTGCTGTTGGGATTGGTGGCTTACCCAAGGAGGGTGCTGTGTATCTCTTCTATACACCCACCGCAACGGAACCTCAGACACTCACATTGAAAGATGTGCCCAATGGTGATAATGCTTTCTGGTCGTTGACGGTCTACGACAAGGATGGCTTCCCCAGCGGAGATGCATTCAATCTCAACAGCGCTTTTGCCAAAAAGAATGCAAACGGTGAAGTGGTGATCAATTTGGGTGGCGAAGCCGGCCAGGAGAACCATCTCGATATTTACCCAGGCTGGAATGCCACGTTGAGGATTTATAACCCTAAGCCTGCCTACTTTGATGGCTCATGGGTGCGGCCTGAGCTTCAGTTGAACTAAACGCAGGCTGCTTTTGAGTTCATCGGCTTCGTCGATGCTATGGAGCTTTGGTTCGCAGCGACACAACATCGTTGCGAGCTTTTGATGTGTGTTCATGCTTGATGTTGCTTCTGAGTTTTGCCCTTTTGGGATCATTGCGCATGGCCATACTTTTGATGCATGTCTAGCTTTTAAATAACAGCGATTCTGGTGAATGGTGACCACAGCATGGGTGAAGGGAGCGTCTAAGGGATTGTCTCTCTTGGCTCTTTCCGGGGTTTTGTTGGGGCTGCCATTACGGGCGCAAACGGCCGGGGGTGCTGTTCCCCGGGGGTACACCACGCCGATCCCGGAAGAGCTGTTAACGCCCGACCAGGTGAACACCAGTGTGGGAACGTTCCGTTTTTTCGATGGGATGCCGGATGCGGCCACGGTTGACACCAGCTTTGACAATCTCAAGTTCATCCGTGCTTATGAAACCTTCCTCACGTTGATGCCTGCTGCCAGCATTGAAATGCTGCGTGCTGGTCATGCCCGGATGGGGGCCGATGCCTACAACAAAGTGATGTTGCTGGCACCACTGAATTCCAATCCGTTGTTTCTCACCGGTAATACTGACACGGTGTATGGCTCGACCTTCTTCAATCTGAAGGAGACCGGTCCGATGGTGATCGAAATCCCGGCCGGGCTTGGTCCTGGAACCATCAACGATGCCTTTTTCAGGTTTGTGGCTGATACAGGTGCGCCTGGTCCAGACCGTGGCAAGGGCGGCAAATACCTGATTCTGGGCCCTGATGATGTGGAGCCGGTGAACACCGATGGCTACTTTATGTTCCGCTCTCCAAGTTACTCCAATTGGTTGATTCTGAGAGCCTTCCTTGATGATGAGGGCCAGCCTGACCAGGCTGTTGCGAATTACGAAGAAGGCCTCAAGCTCTACCCGCTTTCCTTAAAGGACAACCCTCCGCCAATGACGTTTATTCAGGGAGGGGAGGCAGTTTTTAATACGGTGCATGCCAATAACTTCCATTTTTTTGAAGAGTTAAATATCATGATTCAGAGGGAGCCGCTCAGCCTACTGGATCCCGAATTGCGAGGGCTTGCCTCGTCAATTGGTCTGGAAAAAGGAAAGCCTTTTGACCCAAGTGCCGAGGATCGCGCACTGCTGGAGGAGGCCGTGCAGGTGGGTGTTGCTTATGTGCGTTCCGACATGGGCAAACCTCGCAATTCTGATGTTTATTTCTATGAGGGCAAGCAATGGTTCACGCCGTTTGGTGGTGGCAGCCACGAATGGCTGATTGATGGCGGCAAAGGTGGTCGCAATCTCGACGCCCGCAACAATTTCTTCTGGGGTTACACCGTCAATACGCCGGCCATGGTGCTGAAGATGGTCGGCGTTGGCTCCCAATATGGGGTGGTGGCCACGGATGCCAATGGTGCCTATCTCGATGGCAGCAAGACCTACAAATTCACGGTTGATGCAGACGTCCCGGCCAAGGATTTCTGGTCGATGGTGGTCTATGACCCACAGACCCGTTCTGAGCTGCAGACGGATCAGCTGCTTCCCAGTAAGAACAGCAAGCGTAATCAAGACATGGTTGTGAATGCAGACGGCACCATTGATCTGTATTTCGGACCCACAGTCCCGGCCGGTCAGGAAGCGAATTGGATACAGACAGTTCCAGGTAAGGGCTGGTTCGCAATCTTCCGCCTCTATGGCCCGCTGCAGCCCTGGTTCGACAAAACCTGGCAGCTCAACGACATTCAGCCTCTTGGTTGAGATTTAAATCGCCACTTCCCACTTTTTACGCTCAACTATGACTGTTCTCAAGCACCTCCCCTCGACTGCCCTTTCCGCTTTGTTTTTGGCATGTAGCGCAACTGCCCTTCATGCTGCCGATGGGAAGCCCAAGGGCTACAACACGCCAATTCCCGTTGATGTGTTGACCCCCGATACTGTTAAAACCCGAATCGGCACGTTTAAGTATTTCGATGGTTTCCCCGATGATCAAACCATGCGCAAGGCCCGCCGTCAGGTGGATCTTGGGCGTGGTGTGCAGACGTTCCTGAACTTCATGCCGGCAGCATCCATCGAGATGCTCTACGTCGGCCACCGTGATGGGTACGGCTTGAAGTCGAATCGCGATATCGGCTTGTTTGAGGGGCTGATGAGCTCCGAATCGCTTTGGCTCACCGGCAACACCGATACGGTGTATGCCTCAGCGTTTCTCGATCTCAGCGACGGCCCTGTCGTCGTCGAAGTGCCGGAGGGCACCGGGCCAGGTACTGTCAACGACGCCTTCTTCCGCTTTGTGGTCGACATGGGCGGCCCTGGTCCAGACAAAGGTAAAGGTGGCAAGTATCTGATCCTTGGGCCCGGGCACCAAGCACCCGCCAACACCGACGGTTATTTCGTAGCGACCACCCCCAGCAAGATCAACTGGTTGATTCTTCGCGGCTTTCTTAATGAGCAAGGCAAGCCCGATACGGCGAAGTCGGCCTTCAAGACTGGTCTCAAGGTGTATCCCTTTGCGCAAAGGGCCAATCCCCCTGCCAACACGTTCACCAACCTCACCGGTTCAGACGTGAACACGATCCACGCCAATGACTTCAAGTTCTACGAAGAACTCAATGACGTGATTCAGCGTGAGCCTTCCGCGATGTTCTCCCCTGAACTCCTCGGTATGGCTTCGGCCATTGGCATTCAAAAAGGCAAGCCTTTCAACCCTTCAAGCGACCAAAAAGCTTTGCTGACCGAGGCCGTTGCCATTGGTAATGCCACGGCGCGCTCGATTCTGTTTGCCCCGCAAGATCCCAAGGCGTACATTTATCAGGGCAAAGCGGGCTACTGGCAAACCGGATTCCCCGGTGGCAATCACGACTATGTCGTCAATGGCGGTCAGGGTGGGCGTGACATGGATGGCCGCACCCTGTTCTTCTACCTCGCCACGGTGAACACGCCGGCGATGGTGCTGGAACTGCCTGGCGTGGGTTCCCAGTACGCCTTCACTTCTCGGGACAGTGGCGGTGCCTATCTGGATGGGTCGAAAACCTACAAACTCAACATTCCCGCCAATCCTCCCGCCCAGCGTTTCTGGTCGTTTGTGGTCTACGACCCGCAAACCCGCTCAATGCTGCAGAGCAAGGAGATGCCTTACCCCAGCAAGAACAACAAACGCAATCCGGAGATGGCCAAGAACGCCGACGGCAGCATTGATCTGTACTTCGGTCCGGAACCCCCTGCAGGCAAAAAAGCCAACTGGGTGAAGACGGTTCCAGGGAAGGGCTGGTTCGGCATCTTCCGTCTTTACGGCCCAGGCCAGGAGTGGTTTGACCGCACCTGGAAGTTGGGATCGATTGAACAACTTTGAGTCACGGGTTGAGATGGCTCTGCTCTGACGCCATACCCATGACCTGACTCTTTCGTCCTTTTTGCACTGAACTTCTGATGGCTCGATCTGTTGATGTGGTTGTGATTGGTGGTGGTTTTGCCGGCATCACAGCAGCCCGTGACCTGCAAAAGCGTGGCTACGACGTGCTTGTTCTCGAAGCCCGTGATCGGCTAGGTGGGCGCACCTGGAGTGAGCATCGCAACGGCTTTCATGTGGAGTTGGGAGGCACCTGGGTGCATTGGACCCAGCCCTTCGTGTGGGCCGAGAAGGAGCGTTACGGCCTCGAGGTTCAGGAGACACCAGGCTGTGTCGCCGAGCGGGTGGCGATCAAAATCGACGGTCAGGTTCAGGAGTTGCGGGAATCGCAGCTTGGTGAATTTGTGGAGGGTTTTGAGCACTTTTTTGCCGAGTCAAAGGGCGTCTGGGAGCGTCCCTATGACGTGCACCACTGCTGGGATGCGGTGTGTGAACGCGACGGCCTGACCGTCGCTGATCGTCTCAACGCCCTCGAGCTCACGCCCTTGCAGCGCACCAGCATCGGTGGATTTCTCGAGATCCTCAGCATGAACCAACCGCAGAACGCCTCCTACGTGGAGATGATGCGCTGTTGGTCGCTCACCGGTTGGAATTATGAGCTGTTCAATGACACCGCAGCCCGGTACAAGTTCACCCAAGGCACCGGTGCCTTGGTGGAGGCGATGACCAGCGACGGTGGTTTTGAGGTTTCGCTGAACACATCGGTGCGCGCTGTTCAGCAATCCAGCGATGGCGTCTGCGTCACCACGGAGTCAGGTGAGCTGGTGATTGCCAAACGTGCGGTGGTGACCGTTCCATTGAACGTGCTGCATAGCGTCGACTTTGATCCGCCCCTCTCCGAGGTGAAGTTGGAAGCCTCCCGCCTCAAACATGTCGGCGGTGGCTACAAAGTGTTTTTTGAAGTGGAGGGGGACCCCGGCGCGGTGATGACCTTGTCGCGATCCACCGATTCACCGCTGATCGGCAGCTTCACCTACAAACGTGGTGAACAGCACTCCGTGCTGGCCGGTTTCAGTCTGGAACCCGGAGCTCTGGACAAGTCGGTGGAGGAGTGGCAAGTGGTGCTGGGGGAATTCATTCCCGGCGTGAAGTTGCTGTCCACCTTCGGACATGACTGGGGTGCAGACGATCTCTCCCGGGGGAGCTGGGCCACCTATCGGCCTGGAACCGTGGCTTGCTTCAGCGATGAACTGCCGCGTCAGGAAGGCCATGTTTTCTTTGCATCCGGAGACCATGCCCAGGGCTGGCGCGGATTCATCGAAGGAGCCATTGCCAGTGGCTCCCGCACGGCTGTAACTGTGGCCGACAGCCTGATCTCTCAGACTGCCAGCACACCGGTGGCGTCAGTCAAACAGCCAGCGCAGGCCTAAGTTCACGCCGCTTTGATCCACGCTGTAGGAGTTCCCACCTCCGCCGGCGTAATCAAGGCCGAAATACTTATAGGAGAGGGAGAGCTGAGCCGAGTTGCCCAGGGCGTAGGCAATGCCTGCCTGGGCGGTTCCACTCAGATCCCGCTCTCCGCTCAGACCGAATCCGCCTGCATCGAGGTAGGCAAAGGCTTGCCAGTCTTCGCTGATGGCGTAGGTGCCAAAGACACCAATCAGTGGTTGAACCCAGGTATTGCCGTAGCTTTCCCCCGACGCTCTCTCCAGCTCGCGGGTGAATTCCCTGCTGACGCGTCTCCCGTCAACGGACACCGTGGTATTGCTTTTCACCGTCCAGTTGGTGTGGATGTTGGCATCGATGACGCGTGCTCCCATGAGGCCAACGAAGCTGCTGCTTCCCTTCTCCATCCGTGGTTTCTGAATCGCTCCCCCCCGGTAACGGAAGGCCAGATCGACGATGGTTTGATTGGCTTCAACATCGAGATCAAGATCACCCTTCACGCGAATGGTGCGCTCACGCAGACCTGCCGGAAGACCGAGTCGATTGCGTAGCGGGTTGCTGGTTTCCTTGTAAACAGATGCGGACTGGCTGTCGGAAAGACTGCCGTGATAGACCCCGGCCATAAAACCAAGGCGACCGTATTCCACCTGGGCTTTAAAGGTGAGCGCCTCATCCAGTGTCTCGATCACATCGGAGAGAGGAAGACTTGTCCTTGATGTGTTGCCGTTGATGCTTGTCGTCGTGTAAGTCGTCGGCACCAGGAACGCATAGAGATCGAGGTACACGCGCCAGGCGTCTTCTTCGTCTGGTGTGGGCTCCAGTTCGATGTCGATCTCTTCGGCCTGACTGAGTACGAGTGGAGTCGTGAAATCAGCTTCGCTTCCAACTCCAGATGAAGTGCCGACCTTTGGCTTTGCTGCGACTTCCACACTCAGGCTGCTCAGGCTTGCCAGAAGTGCCAGGGATAAAGTTCGCATCGCAGCAGACATTGAAGTGTCATCACGGTAGGGATAGCTTTGAACTTCTGCATTGGCGTTTGGTCCCATCCGTGCGAAGTTGTCGTTGACAGAACTTGTTCACTTGGCAGCCATTCGACAGCCAATCCCTGCGTCGTTCGTGTGTTTGACGTTTGTGCAACGACTGGTGTTCTCTGTTGTGATATTGCAGCGTGGATCGCTCGCTTTTGTTTCTTGATGTTTTGTTTCTGGTCTTGAGTGTTCAGATTTGCCGGGTTGGTGGTTTTTTGTGTTTCAAGCTTGTGGTGATGAATCAATTTTTGAACCATCAGCGTAAGCTTGTTCGGCTGAAGTTTTTGTAATGACTGATCGGCAAGGGCGCATGGTGCTCGTCCCTGGAGGTGAGTATCGCGTTGGCTCCGACTCTTTTTATCCAGAGGAGACGCCCGTCCGCTCCATTCAGGTGGATCCTTTTTTGCTTGATGTGGCACCGGTCACAAATGCCGATTTTGCTCGCTTTGTTGCTGAGACTGGTTATCTCACAGTGTCTGAAAAGCTTCCGGATCCTGATCTATATCCCAACCTGCCACAGGAGGAGCAATGCCCGGAATCCGCGGTGTTCATTCCTCCTCCGATCAGTGTGGATCGCAGTCAACCTCTTTCTTGGTGGGCATTGGTTGAAGGTGCGGATTGGCGTCACCCGCAGGGGCCTGCGACTGATATCAAGAACCTCCAGGACCACCCCGTGGTGCATCTTGCCTACGAGGATGCCGTGGCCTATGCCCAGTGGGCGGGGAAACGCCTGCCAACCGCGGATGAATGGGAAGTGGCGGCACGTGGTGGTTTGGTCGAGCAGGACTATGCCTGGGGCTCTGAAATGACCCCAGGTGGCCAGTGGTTGGCCAATGTCTGGCAAGGGCCCTTCCCCTGGATCAATGAGCAGAGCGATGGCTGGTTCTGGACGTCGCCTGTCGGCAGCTTCCCGGCCAATGGCTACGGCTTGGTCGACATGTGTGGCAACGTCTGGGAATGGACGTCGACGTTGTTTCCAGTCCCCAAAGGTGAACAGGAACGACGGATCATCAAGGGTGGGTCGTTTCTGTGTGCGGAAAATTACTGCCACCGGTTCCGCCCGGCTGCACTGATGGGCCAGACGACGGACACTGCCACCTGTCACATGGGCTTTCGCTGCGCATCGGATTCATTGTGAGCGCTGTTGCCGTTGATCGATGATCATCAACACGCCCAGAACAAGGTGGAGGCAAGCGGCCGCCCACACCACCAGGCCCCCAGAGATCGCCTTGGTGATCAGAGCGAACAGGAGCACAGACGCAAAACTGTTGTAGATCGCCAGTCCTCGTTGCGCGGATCGCGGGCAGGGTTTGCTTGTGCAAGACACCCCGAGTCCAAGGAGGGCCAGCCCATAGAGCTGAGCCAAGGGACGCTCTGCTCCACTGACATCAGTTTGAAACAGCAGTTGGATCATCAGCCCCGGTAAGCACAGCAGCGTGATGCCGGTGATCAGCTCAACAGCAGCGGCGATGCGATATAGACGGCGTCGAGGGAGCATGGCTGGTCGACCTGTTGTGGTTGCTCGTTGTTTAGCGACAGAAAAACGTTTGGATTGATCCCAATGGTGCACGGTTGGTTGATGTTGTCACTCATAACGTCAACCCCTGGCTAACGAAGAGGAAGTTCCAAGGCCTCGTTGCCTCATCAAGGTCACGCCATGTCTGATCCGATTAAGTTGCCTCGCTTGCTTCGCCGCCTGGCCGTGGGTAGCGGTTTGTTGCTGGCGACCAGTGTGTCGATTGCCGGCGTGACCCAAGGCCAAGCACAGGCGCGTGAATTTGATCGGACGAAACTCCCGATTGCGGAACCAAGGCCTGAAAAGGTCACCAAGGTGCTTCCTTCCGAGGTTCCGTTGCCCCCACAGTGGGAGGTGACGGCACCAGCCGGTGCCCCCAACGTGGTGATCATCCTTCTCGACGATGTCGGTTATGCAGCACCCTCCGCCTTTGGTGGGGTGGTGAACATGCCGACGGCGGAAAAGCTCGCCCAGAATGGCCTTCGCTACAACCGGTTTCACACCACTGCTCTGTGTGCGCCGACACGTGCGGCGTTGAAGTCCGGACGCAACCACCACAAGGTCAACACAGGTTCGATTCCGGAGATTGCCACGGGCTATGCGGGCAACTCCACGGTGGTTCCGGATTATGCCGTCCCGGTTGCAGAAATCCTCAGACTCAACGGCTACAACACAGCGGCTTTCGGCAAATGGCATGAAACCCCGGGCCGTGAGACCACGGCAGCTGGTCCCCAGACCCGCTGGCCAACGCGGCAGGGATTCGAGAAGTTCTATGGCTTCGTGGGTGCCGAAGACAACATGTGGGAACCCACCATTCACGATGGTGTCACCGTTGTCGATGCACCGCAGAAAGATCGGTATCACTTCACCGAAGATATGACCGACCAGGCGATCGGCTGGGTGCGCCAGCAGAAGGCCATCAAGCCAGACAAGCCATTTTTCATCTATTACTCCTCAGCCGGTGCACACTCCCCGCATCATGTGGGTCAGGAATGGATTGCCAAATACAGAGGCAAGTTTGATGAAGGCTGGGATGTTCTGCGGGCACGTAATCTTGAGAATCAGATCAAGGCAGGTGTTGTTCCTCCAGGCACGCAGATGGCGAAGGCACCAGATAGTGTGCCGAAATGGGATAGTCTCACGCCTCAACAGCAGCGAATCTATGCCCGTCAGGCAGAAGTTTTTGCTGCTTTTACTGAGCACTCTGATCACGAAGCAGGACGTTTGATTCAAGCCATCGATGACCTTGGTGAGCTTGACAACACGTTGGTGATTTATGTCACGGGTGACAATGGTGCCAGTGTTGAAGGGGATATGAGCGGTCATTGGAACTGGAATCATTTCCTCAACGGTGTTGAAGAAACCCCGGATGAGCAGGAAGCGAAACTGGATGAATGGGGTGGACCGACCACTTATCCCATGTATCACCTCGGCTGGGCGATCGCCTTCAATTCACCCTTTGCTCTCTCCAAGCAGGTGGCCGGTGATTTCGGTGGAACGCGCAATGGCACGGTGATCCACTGGCCTGAGCGCATCCGGCAGGGTGGTGGCATTCGCACGCAATTTTCGCATGTGAATGATGTGGCTCCCACGATTCTCGAGGCGGCCAGGCTGCCGATGCCCTCCATGATCAATGGCATCCCGCAGATTCCAATGCAAGGCACCAGCCTTCTCTATACATTCGATAATCCAGGTGCAAAAGAAAGGCATAATACGCAGTATTTTGAGATCATTGGCAACCGCGGTATCTATCACAATGGTTGGATGGCGCGGACAACAATCATGTATCCCTGGATGGCGCCGAATCGAATGAACTCGGTTGCGGCCGATGATGGTTGGCAGCTCTATGACACGACGGTTGATTTCAGTCTTTCCAATGACCTTGCGGAACAATATCCTGATCGACTTGAAGCGATGAAGGCGAAGTTCATGGAGGAGGCGATTGAGAATCAGGTGTTGCCCCTGGACGACCGTCTGCTTGAGCGTCTGGTGCCGTCTGTCGCTGGTCGACCGACACTGTTAGGTGACCGGACGTCCATGGACTTGTATCCCTATGCCTGGAACATGGTTGAAGACTCGATCATCAATGTGAAGAACGTGTCGAATAGTGTGACGGCCTATGTTGATGTGAAAGGGGGTGATGAAGATGGTGTGATCTTCTCCCAGGGTGGTCGATTTGGGGGTTGGTCCCTTTACGTTGAAAACAACAAGCCCTCTTACACTTACAACTACATGGGAGAGCTGTTTACGTTCACGAGTTCTAAGTCATTGCCTGCAGGTCAGTCCGAAATTCGCTTTGAGCTCGACTATGACGGCGGTGGTGTTGGAAAGGGTGCTGATGTTCGGATGAAACTGAATGGGGAGGTGGTCGCTGAGGGTCGCTTGGAGAAGACGATTGCCTCACGTTTCTCCATTGATGAAGGCGCCGATGTCGGTCTTGATCGAGGCTCGGCTGTCACTGTTAAAACCATTGGCCCTCGGCGTTACAGCGCCTATGGAGGTCAGATCAACAAGGTGACGATTCAGATCTACCCCAAAGACACGGATGTTGCGCTGAAGTGATCTGACCGATTCCCGCACCAAGCATTCAGGTGGCTGCAAGTTGTAGCCACCTTTTTTGTTGGCGAAGGGAAAGCCCTCATCCGCTGATCACCGTCGCAGCTTCTGCCGTTGGAGAGCTTGTCCAAGAACGGTCTGGCTGGTCTCAGTCTTGAGTTCTGACTGCAAACCTGTACAGCCGGAAGGTTCTGGTGCTGGGCTTCTCGGGGATTCGAGGACTTGTTTTCCGCTCTAGTTTTGTTTCTTCAACGGAGTTAAGTCAGCGAGTTTATCAGTGTTGCACGGGGTGTTTCGTCGAAATGAGTCCTGTAGGCCCTTGCGAAGTGCCCGCGGCTGCGGAATCCGCAGTGTTCGGAGATATCGGAAACGGTGTAAAGCGCATGTTGCTGCCTGGCCTCAGGAGATCGCAGCAGGGTGTGAACTTGTTGCAGGCGAATGGTGCGTAGCAGTTCCATGGGTCCACAAGCGAAATTGTCTTTCGTGCCGAGGATCAGGGTGCGTCTTGACGTGTAGAGCTGCTCACAGATTTGATCGAGGCTTGCATGGGACCCAAGGTTAAGGGTGCTCCATCGCACCAATTCACGGACTAATTCATTGCGTTTGGATAGGACAAAAGGGGTAAAATAATTGCTGCGACTCTGGAGACTTTCGATGATTGCGGTGAAAAGAGTTTGAGCACTCAAGACATTGTTCCGTAGGGTGAGAGGAGGGTTTTCTATCAGTGCTTGAATGTGTTGGCATAGGTTTTTGTGTCTGTCCGGATCGAGGCTGAGGCTGTTGCTGGCCAGCAGAGGCTCGATCAAATGTTCATGGCCAGTCTTGGTGAGGAGGTTGTTGAAGCGTCTGGCGCTGCTGATGGCGATCAGGCTTACAGATCCAGCGCTTAGTTGGAAGTGTGATTCCCTCAGATTTTGGTTGAAGCCGTACAGCCCGAATGGGTCAAAAGACTGACATTGCACGCGGTGATCTTTGCTATTTCCAGTGCATTCCAGGCAAAAACTGATGCAGTCTTCTCCTCGATTGCCATTCAGCAACAGCACTTGATTGGTGCTGATCTTCAGCAGGCTGATCCCCTCAAGATGCAGAACACTGAAGTGACCCTGTAGTGGCCCTGAGCTCAGCTGCACCACATAAAAGTCTTTGCCCAGACCTTTCAGGCATTGGGCCAATTCACAGGCGCTAACAAATGATGTGTTGGTCTTCGTGACGACGGCCCTTGGGCCTGCCGTTGAAGTCTGGGAAGCTGTGTCAAGAGCAGTTTGCGCTGAAGAGAGATGGTGATGCATCACTGGCCTTGCACTCCATCCCTCTAAACACTGACTTGCAAGCTAGGCATAAACTCACTGCTGTAATCGTTCGGTTTTATTTTGAAGTCAAAAGGTGGTCGGTTGGATCGAGGATCATCCTCTCGCCTGATCGATCGTCTCGTGGCTGGGTCTTGTCTCAGACCGTCCGTGGTGTTCACGGCAATGGGTGATGGACCTGTCTCGTGGCGCCGCTTGGTTGTGGCGGCTCAATTGGTGTTGCCCGGACTGTTTCTGGAGCCGTTGGCCTGGTGTCAGGATTTGCTTCTCTACCGCAAGCTGCGGTCTCTTCAGGTACCCGATGACCCTGTGGTGATCGTGGGGCACTGGCGCAGTGGTACGACGTTGTTGCACCAACTGTTGGCGGCCGATCCGGCGATGGCCACAGCGCGCAACAGTTTGACGATCGCGCCTCAGGTTGCGGTGCTGCTCAAGCCCCTGCTGGTGCCGCTGTTGCAGCGGTTGATGACGCCCATTCGCCCCATCGACGCTGTGGCCTGGGGTGCCATGGATCCTCAGGAAGATGAAATCGGCCTGGCCAGGCTCACCTGCGACACGAACATGGCCGGTGTGGCGTTCCCGCATCAATATCGACGGAATTTCCGCTGTCGGGTATTGCAGTCGACCCCGAGCTTGGAGCGGCAGCTGCATCATTTCAGCCAGCTCACCTGGCTCCACGATGGGGCAGGGAAACGACGTCTGCTCATCAAGAATCCCGCTCACACGGCCCGCATGCCGCTTTTGTTGACACTGTTCCCCCGGGCCAAGGTTGTGTTGTTGAAGCGAGATCCGATGGATTCGGTTCGCTCCTTGGTGCAGGTCAAGCAGTGTTTGGCTGATCTGGTCGCTCTTCAAGCCCCGCTGGATGAGGTCACTCAGGTGGAGGAAACAGCAGAAGCGCACCGATTGTTGATGAGAGCCTTCAATGCCTCACGCCATTTGATTCCGCCTGGTCAGCTGGTGGAGGTTGATTACAAGGATCTGTTGGCGAATCCGTTGAGAACAGTCGAGAACATTTATCAACGTCTGGAACTGGGTGGTTGGTCGCAAGCTCATGCATCCGTGGCCCGTTGCGCTGCATCGGCAGCTCATTACCGTCCACGACCTGTGCATCTCAGTGATGAGGCGGAAGCACGCCTGCAGGAGCTGATGCAACCTGCAGGCGCAGGAGCGGTTACTCGCCGAAGGCCACCTGGCAGGCGGCATTGAGCAGCTGCGCTTCATTGCTGTCGCGCGGTGTGTCTCCATTGATGGTGCCTTGGCGGCAGTTGGCTGAGAAGCGCACGCTTTCGTAGCCGTTGTCGGCTTCGAAGGTGATCACGTCGCCACTCGCGGTCACGCTCGGGTAGTAGAGCGAGTAATCCGAGCTAGGCACGACGATATAGCTCACCTGGTTGGACTGCGCTGAGTTCACCAGGCTGTTGATGACCCCGAAGGTGGCCATGCCAGCCAGACCCCAGGCTGCTGCCTTTCCGGGATACCAGCCCCAGTTGTTCCAGTAGGAACCGCCATACCAGCCATAGTTCCAGGGGCGATTGTTGTACCAACCGCTGTTGCTGTACCAGCCCCTGCCATAGCGGTCCCAGTTGTTAACGGCCTTCCGGTAGGTGTCGTTGCGGTTGTTGACTCGGTTGTTACGTCCGTCCTGGCGGATGTCGGTGCGGTTGGTGCGATCGTTCTGGCGAGTGCTCTGACGCGAATCACGGCTGCCTTGCCGATTGGTCTGGTTGGTTTGGCGGTTGGACTGGCGTGACCCCTGATTGCTCTGGCGAGTGCTTTGACGCGAATCTCGGCTGCCCTGCCGATTGGTCTGGTTGGTTTGGCGGCTGGTTTGCCGCGATCCTTGATTGGATTGGCGTGTACTGCTGCGAGACCCGCTGTTCCGGGAACTGCCACTCCGTGACCCGCTGCTGCGGGAGCCACTGCCGCTGTGGGAGCTGAAGCCGGTTCGTCCACCACTGGAGCCTCCGCGGGAGCTGCTGCGAGACCCGCTGCTGCGAGACCCCGAACTCCTTGATCCACTGCTACGTGATCCACCACCCCGGGAACCACCACCCCGGGAACCACCACCTCGGGAACCACCTCCCCGCTGGGCCAATTCGATTTCGGTGTTGGCGGCTGTGGGAGTGACTGCGCTGGTGGCCATCGCTGCCAACCCCGCTGTTGGTTGCAGGCTCAGCAGCAGGCTGATGAAGCCGGCAACAGGTTTTGCATGGTTCTTGTTCATCGCTTGAGTGCCTCCATCAGTCGCTTGCAACCGTTGTCGAAGCAGGCCACCTCCACGCGGCCATTGCTCCCGAAGGCCATCCCGGCCTTGGTGCGCCCTTGCATGGCATCCCCACTGTTCACCAGTACGTCGGCCAGGAAGGTGGGATTGTTGACACAGAACGCTCGGTTGTTGAAGCAGAGCTCCTGGTCTTGAAAATCGATCGTCGCGTTTTTCACGGAGGCCCAAGCTGCTCCTGCTGCCTTTTGGCCTTCGATGCGCACGTAGGGCGAGTCAATCACGCGATAGGACACGGTGCGTCCGCCGAAGCTGTGGCGGTATTCAGTGGTGTCGTCAACATTCACTGCTGTGACTGTGCAGGCGAAGGGTTCGGCCGTGCCAGTGCTGCAGGTGGTATCGAGCCTGTAGAGCTCTTCGGCCTGAAGGGAAGGAGCGTGAACGATTCCGCCGATCAAGAGCAGACCCAACAGCAACCTGCACCGTTGTGGTGTGGTCATAGGGATGAGGATTGATGCAGAGATGGAGGGTGGAATGCCTCCGTTCTTGCAAGATGGCCAGAGGCTGAAACATCGTCAGTAGATGTGCACAGATGGGATCAAGCATCGGCGTGAACGGTTGCATGAGCTGCTGCTCGCCTTGATCGAGCAGCAGGCTGATCTCGAATTGATGGATGCCGATGGCCCCACCGGATTCACCGTCAGTGGGGCCAGTGATGCTGCTGCCGATGCAGCCCGCTGGATGGAGCGCAACCGCAGGGTGTTGCAGCGTTATCAGTCGTTGGTGCGTACAGCCGTCACCCTGGATGCGTTGCTCGATGCTGAGACCACAGCAGGACCTGAGGTCAATGAGTCGTTCTGATCGTTCTGGCATGGGTTGATCAACACCGGCGGTTCGCTCACCTTCACCAGCACCAAAAGCTGCGGCGAGTCTGTGAAGGCCGACCTCCCTGCCCAGGGGTCGGCCTCAGTCCTCTTCCTGATGCAGCAGTTGTTGTTCACGGCCAATGATCAGCAACAGCAGGCTGAGGGCCAGCAGTAATCCGGTGAGGCTTGCCATCAGAAGCATCGTGCCGGCGAGGCCCTGGCTGTAGGCCCCTCGCAACACCGTCAGCATCGGCTCGACATCCGAGGCCGGTAACGCGATCGGACTGTTGCGCAGAAATAAATGCACCATCTGGTCGAGTTGGGGACTCGTCTCAGCGCCAAGTCCTGCCAGTTGCAGTCGGGTCTGCAGGTCGTTGAAGCCCAGGCCGCGGATCATCGTGCCGCTGATGGCCAGCCCGAAGGCAAACCCCAGCTGGCCGCTGGTGGTGCGGAAGGCCAGCACTGAGCCAAAGCAATCGTCTGGTGCCTCCTGCACGAACAGGGACGACTGGGGTACAGCCACAAAGGCCAGCCCGACTCCCGACAGAACGAGCGCTGGCAACAGGTGCCAATAGGGGGTGTGGACCTGCACGATCGCGACCAGCGCCAGCCCGATGGTGAGAGTCAGGCTGCCCCAGGCCATCAGCACCAGAGTGCGTCGCCCCGGTGCCATCCAGCGGCCTGCCAGGATCCCGGCCAGGCCGAAGCAGAGCAGAAACGGCAGCTGGCCCAAGGCCACGGAGCTGGTGCTGTATCCCTGCACCAGTTGCCAGAAGTTGCTGGTCTGCAGCTGCAGCACGGCTTGGGCCACGTTCCAGCCGAGGCCGTTCACCACCGCGGCGGCGAAAAAGCCCCTCAGGTAAAGCCTGGGGGGGAAGATCGGGGTGGTGCAGCCTCGCTCCCAGGCGATGTGGAGGCCGTACAGCAGAAGCCCGAGGACGCTTGGCAGCCAGAAGGCCGGGCTGCGCAATCCCGTTGCGGCATGGTTGATGCCATAGAGAAACAGCACCACCGCAGAGGCGATCGTGAGTAGCCCCAGTCCATCGGGCCGCAGACGGCGATTGGCCGGAATCGAGGGCAGCAGCACAGGTAGGAGCGGCAGGCTGATCACGCAGATCAGGGGCACCAGGCCCATGGCCAGGCGCCAGTGCAGGGTGGCCATCCAGCCGCCGAGCAGGGAACCGATGATGAAGGCCACCACGATCAGCAGATTCCAGAGCCCAAGAGCGGCATTGAGTTGATGGGGGCGGCTCACGGCTCGCACGCTCGCAAAGGTGCTGGTGAGTACCGAGCCCAGAGCGATCCCCGTGAGCGCCCTGCCCAGTAGGAAGACATTCGCTGCAGGGGCCAGCATGGAGAGCAGGTTGCCCGCAAGGGCCAGTAGCAGTGAGGCAGCGAGGATTCTGCGCCTGCCGTAGCGATCCCCGAGAAAGCCCATCACCAGCACCGTGGCGGCCTGAGCCAGGGTGGAGACGCTGGCCGCCAGCGCCAGCGTTGCCCCTTCCATGTGCAGGTTGGCGCTGGCATTCACCAGGGCGATGTTCGCCACGCTGGGATCGATCAGCTGCAGGCCTGCCAGGAGTCCCAGATAGGGCACCGCCAGGGGCGAGATGCCGTTGGGATTGGAACAGGTGTGGCCCATCTCAATGCATCGCCCGTTTCCATCCAACGTCATGGCTGGGAGCCTTGAGTGCCGTACTGCCTCAGATCATGGAGAGGGTTGCGACAGGACATGACTCTGCTGAGGAGTGGAAAGATTCCGTCATCGGTTGATCATTTTTGAGGTGCATTCGTGCTGTTGCTTTTGCCAATAATGAGGTGCGTGTTGATTGTTGATGGATGGTCAACTGCAATCTCCAGAATGGCTTGATTTTGCAGATTGATTGTTCAATCAGAACAGTGCTATGACTGACTTTATTGGTGGCGGAACCATTGTTTCCGTCAATCCTGCTGATGCTGATATCAGTGGATTTGACCCGCTCCGTGATGTGCTGGATTTCGGCGACATCTCAGTGCATGGCCTGATTCTTGGCTCACTTCCTGATGGCACGGCGGCCATCGTTAATCCCTGGGGTGATCCTCCCCAATATCAGGCCCTCACTGGGGTGAGCTGGGCGGATCTCTCGCTGGATAATTTCGGCATCGTGGGGAACGAGCACCTACGGCAAGACATTGGTGCCGTGTTGTCGTGGGAGCAGGGGATTGGTGATCGTGATCCCAACACGATTTATGTGCGCTCCCATGAATATGGGGTGCATGAGGTGATTGAAAACTTCGATCCCACCACCCAGAAACTGAGTTTTCTGTATGTGGGCACCCGAGAGCGCCTGTCGGTCACCGATACGGCCGAGGGGCTGTTGATTCAATTCGAGCCCTCAGGCCAGAGCCTCTTGCTGGTGGGCATCCAGCGCAGCGATTTGATTGGTGCCAATCTCGAGTTTCACCACGATCAGGTGGTGGAAGACAGCCTCGAGGTGCCGTTTGGGTTCACCGCCGATCAAGTGACCCTGGTGAGCCGCGAGGGGTTGGTGACACCCGCGGCACCGTTGGGTGAGAGCACCGACGGTTTCCAGGAAAGGGCCGGCGAATGGGTGCATCCTGATGCGGTGGTGGCTGACGGTGCCAGCAGCGATGACTCCACGCACGACCACTCCACCCATGACCATGCCATGCACGATCACGGCATGGCAGATGGCGACACGGGCACTGAGTCTGCTGCTGAAACGCCTGCGGCACCGTCTACGGGTGCGATTCAGCTGAGCGTGAGCGGCAGCCTCTACTGGGGTGGCATGAGTGGCGTGCTCACCCTGAAGAACACCTCGGCGAATGCCATCGATGGCTGGCAGGTGAGTTTTCTGACCAGTCAGAGCAATGTGCGCTTCTGGTCGGCCAACGCCAGCGCAGTGGATCAGGGCGATGGCACGGTGCTGGTGACGCTTCAACCTGTCGATTGGAATGCGTCGATTGCCGCCGGCGGCAGCATCAGCCTTGATTTCAACGCCGACAGCGTGGGCCTGCCCAACAGCGGCAGCCTCACGGATGCACTGTTTTTTGCCGGCAGCAGCCTTGTTGAACCAGAGCTTGCTCCGGAACCCGAACCCACACCTGCACCTGAACTAGAGACCGAGCCCGAGCCGCAACCGGCAGCTGTGCTGGTGGAAGCCACGGTCACCGACCACTGGAATGGCACCTTCGCTGGCAATCTCACCGTCACCAACGCGGGCTCGCAGGCACTGGATGCAGGGTGGTCGGTGAGCTTCCTGAGTGATTACGCCCTCAAGCAGGTCAGCAATTTCAGCCTTCGTCAGGAGCAACAAAGCGACGGCCGCTATCGCGTCACCCTCTCGGCGCCGAGCTGGTCTGCGGGTCAGGCCTTGGCGTCCGGCAGCAGCCTCAGTTCCTATTACCAGGGCAGCGGCGATCTCAGTGGCGCAACATCACTGAGCTTCGACACGGGCGATGCGACGGCTCCTGCAGAGCCGGCATTTCCCACAGACCCTGGTGAGATCACCGATCCCGGGGAAACAACCGAGCCGGTTGAGCCGAAAGAGCCCGAAAGCTCAACAGATCCTGCTGAACCAACGGATTCAACGGATCCGACGGGTCCCAGTGATCCCATTGATCCAATCGACCCATCGCCCTCACCCGATCCATCCCCCTCCAGCGATGGCCTGCGGGTGGTGGGTTACTTCGAAGAGTGGGGCATTTATGGCCGCGACTTCCGCGTCGCCGATGTGGATGCCAGCAAGCTCACCCACCTCAACTACAGCTTCTTCGGGGTGGATGACAGCGGCGACCTGTTCATCCATGACGCCTGGGCGGCCACCGACAAACGCTTCACCGCTGATCAGCAGGTGAGCCGCACCTTCTCTGCCAGCGAATGGAGTGGTCTCGATGCGGCCTATCGCGACGGTCTCGTGAATGGGGGTGATTTCGCGCGCACTACAGCAGCTGATGGGTCCGTCACCCTCACCGGCCTTCCGGTGGGGTGGGATGCCCCCAATGCCGAGGCGGGCAACCTGCGCCAGCTGGATCTGCTCAAGCAACTCAATCCTCACCTCAACATCGGCTTTGCCCTGGGGGGCTGGACGCTCTCCGGTGCGTTCAGCCTGGCCTTCGATGATGCCGCTGGCCGGGAGGCGTTCGCCAACAGCGTGATCGATACCCTCAGCCGGTATGACGTTTTCAACACCGTCGATTTCGACTGGGAGTACCCGGGTGGTGGTGGACTGGGCAGCAATGCGGTGAGCGATCAGGACGGTGCCAATTTCGCCCTCACCCTGCAACTGCTCGACCAGAAGCTGGACACCTTCCAGCGGCAGACCGGCCGCGAGGTGGAGATCTCCATCGCCACCGCCGGTGGCGCCGACAAGCTGGCCAACCTCAACCTTGAGGGGATCGACCCCTACGTCGACTTCTACAACGTGATGACCTACGACTTCCACGGCGGGTGGGAGTCGCAGACCGGCCACCAGGCCGCCATGACCGGCGATGCGGGGGGCTACGACGTGCTCACCGCCATCGATCAGTTCCGCCAGGCGGATGTGGATCTCAGCAAGGTGGTGCTTGGTGCTCCGGCTTACACCCGCGCCTGGGGTGGCGTGCAAGACGGGGGCACCTACGGCTACCAGCAGGCGGGGGATTCCTCGCAGGCCGCCGGGTCATTTGAAGCCGGCAGCTACGACGTGAAGGATCTACTCACCGGCGTGGAGAACGCCGACCTGCAGCTGTTCTGGGATGACACCGCCAAAGCGGCGTTTGTCTACGACTCCGTCAGTGGTCTTTGGAGCTCGATTGAAACCGCAGCCACCGTGGCCGGTAAAGCGGCCTATGTGCAGGAGGCGGGGCTGGGCGGTTTGATGTTCTGGGCCTTGTCCAACGACGCCGAGGGGGATCAGAGCCTGGTGGATGCCGCCTTTGATGGCCTGTTGGGCGGTGAATCCCTGGAGGCGATCGTGGCGCGAGCCAACTCCTTTGATCAGGTGATCGGTGGTGATGGTCAGTTCACCCTGAGCGATTTCACCAATCTGGCCTGAGCGGCGATTGTCGATGGTGGCCCCTCTGGTGCTTCCGCTCAGCTCTGGCAATCTGGGCGGACTCTCGGCCCCTGCATGGCTCCGCTCGGTCTTTCGCGTTTGAAATCCCTGCTGGGCCGCAGCAACAGTGCCAAGCGTTGGCGACTGCCGGAGGCGTGCTGGAGCCGGCCTTTCGGCCTGGGCTGGGACAAGCCCTACACGGTGCGCTACGCCAGCAACCTTGATGATGGCCCCAACCACGGCATGCCCCTGGGGGGCTTTGGGGCCGGATGCATCGGCCGGGCGCCCGACGGCAACATCAACCTCTGGCACCTCGATGGTGGGGAGCACTGGTTTGGCGTGCTGCCCGATTGCCAGTTCGCTTTGTTTGAAAGCAATGGCAGCAGGTCCCGGGCCCATGCCCTGGCGGTGAATCCCGGTGCCGATGCCTCTCGCCCTGACTCCGGCGAACCGCTCACGGCCTGGGAGTGGTACCCAGCCAGCACTCCCGAGCGCAGCACTGGCACCTATGCCGCCCGCTATCCCCTCAGCTGGACGAACTATGAAGGCGTCTATGACTCCGAGGTGCGTTGTGAGGCCTTCAGTCCGATCCTCCCTGGCGATTACCAGCGCACCAGCTACCCGGTGGCGGTGTTCGTGTGGACTCTGCGCAATCCCACCAACCAGCCCCTGGATCTGTCGCTGCTGCTCAGCTGGCGCAACACCATCGGCTGGTTCACCAACACCGACGCATCAGCTGAGGTGCATTTCCGTGACGACGGCAGCCCGGAGCACAACTACGCCCCGGCGATCGGCCAAACCACTGGCCAATGGAACCGCTGGATCGATGACGGCGACCTCAAAGGTGTGGTGCTCGCAGGCAACGTCTCCAACCCCGTTGCCGAAGGCGAGGGCCAGTGGTGCATCGCCACCACCGAGCAGCCGGGGGTGAAAATCCAGCGCTGCAGCCGCTGGAATCCCAGTGGCGATGGCAGTGAGTTGTGGAACAGCTTCAGCGCCGATGGCTCCATCCCCGAGAGCAACAACGACCGCAAGAGCGGAGCCAATGATCCGCTCAGTGCTGCTCTGGCGGTGCAATGTCAGTTGGCGCCGGGCCAGAGCGTGGAGATTCCCGTGGTGATCAGCTGGGATCTTCCGGTGACGGCGTTTGCCACCGGTAGTCAGGCCCTGCGCCGCTATACGGATTTCTTTGGCACAGGAGGGGATCAGGCCGTGGCGATTGCTGCGGAAGCCCTGCGTGATTGGACGAGCTGGAAGGAGCAGATCGAGGCCTGGCAGCAGCCCGTGCTGGCGCGCACCGAGTGGCCCGAGTCGCTGCGCATGGCGCTGTTCAACGAGCTCTACGACCTCTGCAGTGGTGGCAGCCTCTGGAGTGCGGCAACACCGGAGGATCCCCACGGTCGCTTCGGGGTGTTGGAGTGCCTCGACTACGCCTGGTATGAAAGCCTCGATGTGCGCCTCTATGGCTCCTTTGCCCTGCTGCAGTTGTGGCCGGAGCTCGACAAGGCCGTGCTGCGCAGCTTTGCCCGGGCGATTCCGGCAGCTGATTCCACCCAGCGGCCGATCGGTTGGTATTTCACCCAGGGGAAGGGCCGTGTTGAAGCTGACCGCAAGGTGAAAGGGGCCACTCCTCATGATCTGGGGGCCCCTAACGAAATCCCCTGGGATGCCACCAATTACACGGCCTATCAGGATTGCAACCTCTGGAAAGACCTGGGCAGCGATTACGTGTTGCAGGTCTGGCGCACCTTCAAGCTGGCGCCCAGTGGGGAAGACGTGCGTTTTCTGGCCGATTGCTGGCCATCAGCAGTGGAAGCGCTCCGCTATCTGAAGACGTTTGATGTGAACGACGACGGCCTGCCGGACAACGGCGGTGCTCCAGATCAAACCTTTGATGACTGGCCGCTGAAAGGGGTGAGTGCCTACTGCGGTGCGCTTTGGATTGCCGCATTGGAGGCGGCTTTGGCGATCGGACAGACCCTCCAGTTGAAAACCGGCCTGGATACGTCGACGGAGCAGCGCGAGTTCAGCGGTTGGCTCGAGCAGTCGCGTCGCCATTTCGATCGGTTGCTCTGGAACGGCGAGTACTACGACATCGATGCAGAGAGCGGCACACCGGTGGTGATGGCTGACCAACTTTGTGGCGATTTCTATGCCCGCTTGCTGGGGCTGGAGCCGGTGGTGAGTGAGGCCAACAGTCGCAGCACCCTGAAGGCTGTGAAGGAAGCCTGCTTTGAGCGGTTTGAAGGCGGCAGGCTGGGTGTCGCCAATGGTCTACGACGCGACGGCACGCCACTGGATCCCAAGGGCACCCATCCTCTCGAAGTGTGGACGGGGATCAACTTCGGCATCGCCAGCTATTACCGCCTCATGGGTGAGGACCAAACAGCCGAGGCCATCTGTTCTGCTGTGGTGAATCAGGTGTACGACGGTGGTTTGCAGTTCCGCACGCCGGAGGCGATCACGGCGGTGACGACCTTCAGGGCCTGCCATTACCTGAGGGCGATGGCGATCTGGGGGTTGTGGGCGACCCATACCGATTGGCAGAGGATCCCGGGGGCCGAGCGGGCCTGACCGTCCAGGCCTGATTCACGGAGCTCTCGCTTCAGGGAGCCGCAGCACCGATGATGGGAGCACTTCTTGGTTGTGCTGGATGGGTCTTCTGCCTCGCCTGCTGTTGTCTGCTCTGGCGGCCGTGTTGCTGCTGCTGGTGACCCCCGGCGTTGCCGTCGCCCAGTTGCACGAGCATCAAGATGACACTGGTGCGCCGATGGTGCGCAGCCTTGAGAGCCTGCGTGACCTCGACTACCAGAGTTGGCAGGCGGTGGCCTATCGAACCGGGGAACCTGGTAATCCTGTGGTGCTGCGCATTGTTGGCTATCCAGGCAAGGTGCGCCTCGATCACCCCACGGATTTGGTGGTGCAAGCCGGTGTGAAGGAATGGATCCTGCCGGACATCACACTGGAGAACAAGGCTCTGGCCCGCGACAGTCGCGATGCGGCGGCTGAATTCTCCCTGGATCCGCTGCTCAACGACCTTCACAACAAGCGCCCCCTGCGCCTGTTCCTCCCAGGGGTGCTGAATGAGTTGCCTGTGCCCCCGTTTGTGGTGGGTGAATGGCGGCAGGTGCAGACGGAGCCCCTGGGGTGATGGCCGCTGCCGCTGAACAGCGCTGGATTCCATGGATGCGCCGGGCCCTTCAACTGGCGGCCCTGGCTGAAGGCCGCACCAGCCCCAACCCCCTGGTGGGTGCTGTGGTTGTCGATGCCTCTGGACGTCTCGTTGGCGAGGGGTTCCATGCCCGCGCCGGTCAGCCCCATGCCGAGGTGGGGGCTCTGGCACAGGCCGGCGAAGCCGCCCGCGGCGGCACGATCGTGGTCACCCTGGAGCCCTGTTGCCACCACGGCCGCACCCCCCCTTGCACCGAGGCGGTGATCAACGCAGGCATCCGGAGGGTCGTGGTGGCGCTCACGGATCCCGATCCCCGGGTGGCTGGCGGGGGGATGCAACGTCTCCGCGACGCCGGCCTTGAGGTGATCACCGGTGTGCTCGAAGCGGAAGCTGGCCATCAGAACCGCGCCTTTGTGCATCGGGTGCAGACCGGTCGGCCCTGGGGCGTGCTCAAGTGGGCGATGAGTCTGGATGGCCGCACAGCGTTGGCCAATGGGGCCAGCCAATGGATCAGTGGTCCGCTGGCACGGAGTTGGGTGCACGCGCTTCGAGCCGGATGTGACGCGGTGATCGTGGGGGGAGGCACCGTGCGTGCCGATAACCCTTTGCTCACCAGTCGCGGGCAGCGGGATCCGGAGCCGCTGCGGGTGGTGCTCAGCCGCAGCCTCGTTCTGCCTGAGCTGGCCCAGCTCTGGGACCAAACGCTCGCCCCCACCCTGGTGGCCCATGGTCCGGTCGTGGAGAGTCCAGCAGTGGATGCTTCAGCGGCGTCTGCTCGGCTGACGGCGTTGCAGCAACGCGGTGTCGGTGTGCAGCAGCTCGCGCGCAGTGAGCCAGATGCCCTGCTCATGGATCTGGCCGGCCGTGGTTGCAATCGGGTGCTGTGGGAGTGTGGGCCGTCGCTGGCGGCCGCGGCGCTGCAGCAGGGCTGCGTGCAGGAGCTGGCGGTGGTGATCGCCCCCAAATTGATGGGCGGCACCCTGGCCCGTACACCCCTTGGCGATCTGGGTCTGACCGCGATGGATCAGCTGACGACGCTGTCTTTTGCTGCGGCGCAGCAGTTGGGGGATGACCTGTTGCTGCGGACCCTGCTCGGGTCCGAACGCATCGGTTGAGGGTCTGACCGCTGGCCGGTCTGAGCCGTGGCGCTGATGATGAGGTTCAGCAGCATGACGGCGATGACGTGGACCTATCTCTTCTGCCTGATCGCCGGTGGCGTGTTGATCACCCTCTCGATCGCCGGGGAAGTCGATGGCGATCTGGATGCGGCTGCCGGCATCGCTGAAGGGGGCCATGCCGCGGTGTTGTTCAGCACCTCGTTCTGGTCGTTCGGCCTTGCTGGTTTCGGCTTGTGTGGTTTGTTGCTGCAGTTGTTCCAGGGTTCGACTTCATCCCTCTTCACCTTGCCGTTGGCTCTGTTGCTGGGGGTTGGTCTGGGCTGGGCCGCCGCCGCCACGTTGCGTGTTCTCGCTCGGCGTGATGCCAATACGGTGGTGCAGGCCAACGATGTCATTGGATTGGAAGCGGCGGTGACGCTGCCGCTTACCGCAACACAGCGCGGCTTCGTCGAATTCTCCGTGCGCGGCAGCCTGCTGCGCCGCGCGGCCCGCAGTGCATCACGGCCTTTGGCCCGCGGCGAACGGGTGGTGATCCTCCGCCTTGAGGGCAACACCTTGATCGTGGATCCCCTCGAGATGGCCGACTGACTGCAGCCTTGCTAGGGGAAGACAAGTCGCAGCGATACGCATGCAGCGCAGCTTGGCAACGGAGCCGACGCCGCTCCTGGCCCAGCGAACTTCCAACAATGACGCCGCTGGTGTGGTGGTGTCGATCGGCGCCACCGTGTTTGTGGTGATCGTGGCGCTCACCCTGATCAGCCGTTGGATGATTCGCATCTGCCGGCCCAATGAAATGTTGGTGGTGACCGGGTCCAAATCCAATCAAGGCGGCCAGGGTGTGAAGGGCTACCGGGTTGTTGCGAATGGCGGCTGCACCTTCGTGAAGCCGATTCTGGAAACAGCACGGCGCATGGATGTGACCTTGCTGCCGGTGTTGGTGGAGGTGACGAATGCCTATTCCAAAGGCGGAACGCCACTCAATATCCAGGCGATCGCCAATGTGAAGGTCAGTACGGATCCATCGGTGCGCAACAACGCCATTGAACGCTTCCTCGGGCGCGACACCAAGGAAATCGTGCAGGTCGCCAAGGAAAACCTTGAGGGCAACCTGCGCAGCGTGCTCGCTCAGCTCACCCCCGAGCAGGTGAATGAAGACCGCCTGCGTTTCGCGGAACAGATCGCCGATGAAGTGGGGGAAGATCTGCGACGCCTTGGCTTGCAGCTCGACACCCTCAAAATCCAGAGCGTCTTCGACGACGTTGACTATCTCAATTCGATCAGTCGCCGGCGCGTCGCCCAGATCGTTCGCGATGCGGAGATCGCTGAGGCTGAGGCGATCGGCCAGGCCGAACGGATTGAGGCGGAAATGGAAGAGGTGGCTGAGGTGGTGCGCACGGAAGCCGAAACCGTGGTGCTGGAGAAAGACAACGACGTGCGCACCAAGGTGGCGCAAATGGAGAAGGAGGCCCGATCAGAGGAGGAACGCACCGAAGCGGCCGAACTGGAGGCCCGTGCCAAGGCTGAACAGCAATTGCAGAAGGTTCGGGCTGAGCTCGAACGCCTCCGCCTCAAAGCAGAAGCCGTGCTGCCCTCCCAGGCGCAGCAGAAAGCACAGGAGTTGCGGGCCCGTGGCCGTGCGGCAGCCACCGCCGAAGACGTGAAGGCCAGCGCTCTGGTGAATGATCTGCTCACCCAGGTGTGGGAAGACGCCGGCAGCACAGCTGAGCTGGTGTTTCTGCTGCAGCAGATCGAAATGGTGTTGCAGCAGGCCACGCGTTTGCCAGGTCAGCTGCAGCTCAAGCGCATCACGGCTCTGGATGGGAACGATGCGTCCAGCCTGGCCAGCCTCGTGGCCGTGAACCACAAGGTGGTGCGCCAGTTCTTTGAGCAGGTCAAGGAGATCCTTGGCGTCGATCTGCTCGGCACCTTGTCGTCTACCGGAGTGAACTGATGTTTTTTGCGGTTGGAATCACCGGCGCTGCCGGTCTCTGGGCCTTTGTGGTGCTGCTCAGGCAGCTGTACTTCATCTGCCAGCCCAGTGAAGTGCTGATCTTTGCGGGCCTCAGCCGCACCACCGGCGATGGTCGCAAGGTGGGCTACCGGACCGTGCGCGGTGGCAGCGCCCTGCGCATTCCTGTGCTGGAGGACGTGATGCGTCTCGATCTCAGCAACATGATCATCGAGCTCCGGGTGGAGAACGCCTACTCCAAGGGAGGCATCCCGCTCAATGTGGCCGGGGTGGCCAACATCAAGATTTCCGGCGATGAGCCCGGGATCCACAACGCGATCGAACGGCTGATCGGCAAGACCCAGGACGAGATCCGTCACATCGCCAAGGAAACGCTTGAGGGCAACCTGCGCGGCGTGATGGCCAGCCTCACCCCTGAGCAGCTCAATGAAGACAAGGTCACCTTTGCTCGCACCCTGCTGGAGGAGGCGGAAGACGATCTGCAGAAGCTTGGGCTGGTGCTCGACACCCTGCAGATTCAGAACATCTCCGATGACGTGCGCTATCTGGACTCGATCGGACGCAAGCAGCTGGTGGAACTGAAGCGCGATTCACGCATCGCCGAAGCGGAGGCCACGTCCCAGTCGGCGGTGAAACAGGCTGAAAACGCGAGGATCACCAGCCTGCGGCGGCTCGACAAGGAGCTGGCGGTGGCCACGGCGAATGCCCAGAAACGGATCAAGGATGCCCTCACACGCCGCGATGCCCTCGTGGCCGAGGTGGAGGCGAAAGTGGGCGCCGAACTGGCCCGGGCGGAAGCCGAACTGCCGGTGCAGCAGGAACGGATCAAACAGGTGACTCAACAACTCGAGGCCGATGTGATCGCTCCGGCGGAATCGGAATGCCAGACGATGATGGCGGAGGCCAAAGGTGCGGCCGCCTCGATCGTGGAACAGGGTCGTTCCCAGGCCGAAGGCCTTCAGGATCTGGTGACCTCGCTCAAACGCAGCGGCTCCGATGCCAAGCGGCTCTTCCTGCTCCAGAAACTGGAGCCTCTGCTCACGATGCTCAGCGACACCGTGCAGCCGATTGAAGTGGAAGAGGTGGCGCTGATCGGTGAGCGGGACGGGCAGATGAACCTGTCCATTGCCACCTTGCTGCGTCAGCTGCAGGACAGCACCGGGTTGCGTTTCAACGGTGCCTCAGGAGCATCGGCGCAGGGGCGATCAGCCGCGTCCTCTGAGGTGATCCCCATGGATCCCGGCACCGACATCGATCCCGGTTGAGCTGTCGGGGAGGGAGATGTCTCACCAGTCGTGGCTGCCGTCGTCGACGCGTTCTTCCTGGTGCTGCTTTTCCTCCACATCGCCGGTGTAGCGGCTGATCAGCACCCCCATCACCACCGCCAGGTACAAAGGGCCAATGATGCTGGTGGTCACGGCCAGCATCCGCGAGAGGGGCAACATCGGGTTGATGTCGCCAAAGCCGACGGTGGTGAGGCAGACGAAAGCGAAGTAGTTGAGGCGGGCAAACACGGGCGCCGACTCCAGCACGCTGGTGTCGCCGCCCGTGAGGGACTGGAGAGGGACGTCGAGAGGTTCAAAGCTGTTGGGTTGGATGGTTTCGACGGCACTCATCACCAGGCCAGCCGTGAGCCCCAGCAGCAGATAACCAGCGGCTGCGCCCATCAGCATCGACCGGCTGACGCGCCGCTCGCTCGCCAGGCTTTCCACCAGGCGCAGCACACTCCAGCCCACCAGCACACTCCAGCTCAGTACCAGTGGCATGCCGGTGCTGGTCCATTTGACGGGTGTCATCACCCAGATCAACTGGCTGGTCAGGGCGACCACGGCCAGCAACTGGTAAAGCTTGTCGCGCCAGGTGGGTCGGCCCGTGTGCACGCGCACCAGCTGGGTGAGCACCAGGGCAATCAGGGAATAGCCCAGAGACCCCAGCCACCCCATCGAGGGGAACGCGAAACTCGTGAGCATCAAAATGCAGAGAGCCAGCAGCAGCTCATACACGCCCTCTCGGGTGGTTGATGCTCTTTGCGGGAACAACCGCCTCATCCTTGTTGCCTGCAGCCACGCTGAGGATGCCAACGATGACCGGCATCAGCGACCCTTCCTCGACCGATTGTCGTTTCCGCGGAGCTCCTTGGCAGTGACTCCCAGCGGCAGGCGTTCGGTTCTCCCCCCCGCCCCAGCAAACGCCAGCCAGACGCTCGCCTTAGCTTGGTTGTTCAATCGGACCAGCTGCCATGCCGATTCGCGAGGACGACAATCAGCCGAACAGGCGGTTCGGAATCATCAACGTGGTGTTGATCGGTTTCGGAGTGTTGCTGCTGCTCAGCAGCTTCCTGCCCAACCAGGGAATGCAGCAGGTTCCTCGGGTTCCTTATTCCCTGTTCATTGATCAGGTGAACGATGGCGCGGTGAAGCGGGCCTTCATCACGCAGGATCAGATTCGCTACGAGCTCAGCGCTCCTGAGGAAGGAGCGCCGGCGGTGCTGGCGACAACGCCGATCTTCGATATGGATCTGCCTCAGCGCCTGGAGAACAAGGGCGTTGAGTTCGCTGCTGCGCCGCCGAAGAAGCCCAATATCTTCACCACCATTCTCAGCTGGGTGGTGCCTCCCCTGATCTTCATCCTGGTCCTCCAGTTCTTTGCTCGTCGCTCCATGGGTGCTGGTGGTGCTCAGGGTGCGCTCAACTTCACCAAGAGCAAAGCCAAGGTGTATGTGCCCGACGAGCAGTCGCGCATCACCTTTGCGGATGTGGCCGGTGTGGATGAGGCCAAAGATGAGCTCACCGAAATCGTCGATTTCCTCAAGTCATCGGAGCGTTACACCGAGATCGGTGCTCGCATCCCGAAGGGTGTTCTGCTTGTTGGACCTCCCGGCACGGGCAAAACCCTGCTGTCCAAGGCTGTGGCAGGTGAAGCAGGCGTTCCCTTCTTCATCATCAGCGGCTCTGAATTCGTGGAGCTGTTCGTTGGCGCCGGTGCTGCCCGTGTTCGCGATCTGTTCGAGCAGGCCAAGAAAAACGCGCCCTGCATCATTTTCATTGACGAACTCGACGCGATCGGCAAGAGCCGTTCGGGGTCGATGGGTGTGGTCGGCGGCAACGACGAACGCGAGCAGACCCTCAATCAGCTGCTCACCGAAATGGACGGCTTCGCCTCCAAAGACAAACCAGTGATCGTGCTGGCAGCCACCAACCAGCCCGAGGTGCTGGATGCGGCGTTGCTACGTCCTGGCCGCTTCGACCGTCAGGTGCTGGTGGACCGTCCGGATCTGTCCGGCCGTAAAACCATCCTGGAGATCTACGCCAACAAGGTGAAGCTGGCTGAGGGTGTTGACCTTGATGGCATCGCCCAGGCCACCAGTGGCTTTGCTGGTGCTGATCTAGCCAACCTCGTCAATGAAGCAGCCCTGCTTGCCGCCCGTGCCAAGCGCACCAAGGTGGAACAGCAGGACCTCAGCGAAGCGATCGAGCGTGTGGTCGCTGGTCTTGAGAAGAAGAGTCGCGTGTTGCAAGACGATGAGAAGAAGGTGGTGGCGTATCACGAGGTCGGTCACGCCATCGTTGGTCACCTGATGCCCGGCGGCAGCAAGGTGGCGAAGATCTCGATCGTGCCCCGGGGCATGAGTGCCCTTGGCTACACACTGCAGCTGCCGACCGAAGAGCGCTTCCTCAATTCCCGCGAAGATCTACAAGGTCAGATCGCCACCCTGCTGGGCGGACGCTCCGCTGAGGAAATCGTCTTCGGCAAGATCACAACGGGAGCCGCCAATGATCTGCAGCGTGCCACCGACATTGCTGAACAGATGGTGGGTACCTATGGCATGAGTGACACGCTCGGTCCACTTGCTTACGACAAGCAGGGTGGTGGTCGTTTCCTCGGCGGTGGCAACAACCCTCGCCGCACCGTCAGTGACGCCACGGCTCAGGCGATCGATAAGGAAGTGCGTGGACTGGTGGACAGTGCCCACGATCAGGCCCTCAACATCCTTCGCCACAACATGGCTTTGCTGGAAACCATCTCCCAGAAAATCCTTGAGAAGGAGGTGATTGAGGGCGACGAGCTCAAGGACATGCTGGCCGCCAGCGTGATGCCCGGCTGATTCGTCCCTGATTGACGCAGGCCCCCTTGACGGAATGGGGGCCGATCCTCGATAAAACTCCTTTGAAAGCCATTCATGGTTTCCCTCGCTCAGGGTGTTGCTGCCGTTCTTTCTCCTCTGAGCGGCAAGAATTATCTGTCGTCTGAAGACGCGAGCGCTGACCAGACCGCCGCGTTGCTCGATCTGGCCCGGCAGCTGAAAAGCGGTGAGCGTCGGATCGATCTCGGCAATCGGGTGTTGGGTCTGATCTTCACCAAGGCCTCCACGCGTACGCGTGTCAGCTTCCAGGTGGCGATGGCCCGTCTTGGCGGACAGACCGTGGATCTCAATCCCCAGGTCACGCAACTGGGGCGTGGTGAGCCTTTGGAAGACACCGCACGGGTGCTGAGCCGTTTCTGTGATGCCCTGGCAATTCGCACCTTCGCCCAGCAGGAACTGGTGGATTACGCCCACTGGGCGACGATCCCGGTGATCAATGCGCTCACCGATCTGGAACATCCCTGCCAAGCCCTCGCTGACTTCCTCACCATGCAGGAGGCCTTCGGTGATCTGCAGGGACAAACCCTGGCGTATGTGGGTGATGGCAACAACGTCGCCCACTCCTTGATGATCTGTGGCGCCCTTCTGGGGGTGAATGTGCGCATCGGCTGTCCGGATGGGTTTGAGCCTCTTCCCGGCGTGCTCGAGCAGGCCCAGCGTCTTGCCGTCGGTGGTGCCCAGATCTCCGTGACCAGCGACCCTGTGGCCGCCGTGCGCGGTGCTCAGGCGCTCTACACAGATGTATGGGCGTCGATGGGACAGGAGCAGGAGCAGGCGGAGCGGGAGAAGGCGTTCCAAGGCTTCTGCCTGGATGAAGCCTTGCTGGCGGAAGCTGATTCCCGCGCCATCGTGTTGCACTGTCTGCCTGCCCATCGCGGTGAGGAGATCAGCCCAGGGGTGATGGAAGGGCCCTCCAGCCGTATCTTTGATCAGGCTGAAAACCGTCTGCATGCCCAGCAGGCCTTGTTGGCAGCCTTGATGGGCGGTCTTTGAGGCTCGCTGGGCGTGGACGTCGGTTGCCTGGCGAGCCCTTTGCCGATCTCCTTCAGCGGGGGGCCGGTCACGGTGGTCCTAGTGCATGGCTTCACAGGCTCTCCCGCCGAACTGCGGCTTCTGGCTGAGGCTTGCCATCAGCAGGGCTTTGCCGTGGAGGTGCCACTGCTTGATGGCCATGGCACGGTGCTTGACGATCTGGTGCCGATGAAGCCACAGCGCTGGATCGATCAGCTCGATGCGGTGATTCGCACTCAACTTCAGAGAGGGCAGCAGGTGGTGCTTGGGGGGCTGTCGATGGGCTCGATCCTGGCCTTGCAGGCATCGATGCGCTGGCCTGAGATTCAAGGCCTGATGCTCTATGCCCCACCCATCGGCAGTCGAGACCTGCGGCGTTTTTTGGCACCACTGCTCACGCGACTGGTCACCTCTGTGGCCAAGCCCCCCAGTGATTACGTGGATCCCAGCACGGCTGACCGCCTCTGGGCGTACGACCGTTATCCCGTGATCTGCAGCAGTCTGGTGTTGCAGATGATTGCCAGGGTGAGAAGAGAACTGCGCAGTGTGACCTCGCCGATGCTGGTGATTGCCAGTCACCGCGACAACGTGGTGAGCGCCAGAGGCGTGGACTTGTTGCTGCAGCGGGTGTCATCTCCCGTGAAGCAGGTGCTGTGGTTGGAGCGCAGCAGCCATGCCGTCACGGCGGATGGGGAGTGGAGGTTGGTGTGCGAGCGCAGCCTGTCGTTTCTTGACTCCCTCCAGTTGGGTTGATCACGACTGCACGGGGTCTGCCGCTGCTGTTGCTTCATTCCGCTGAGGGGGTCTTGCAAAGGCGTCGACCCACAGGTACATATGTATTGACTGACGCGTTCAACGCCGGTGCCTGCTGGAACTCCCGAGCCCCTCACCCCTGCGCAGCAGGAGCTATATGACTGGTTGGCTGATTTCATCGGCGCCAATCAACACAGTCCTTCGATTCGCCAGATGATGCAGGCCATGGGCCTGCGTTCCCCGGCCCCGGTGCAGAGCCGCTTGCGTCATCTTCAGCAGAAGGGTTGGATCACCTGGCAGGAGGGGCAGGCCCGTACCCTTCAGTTGCTTGGAGGTTTGGCCTCTGGCATCCCAGTGCTGGGGGCTGTTGCCGCTGGTGGTTTGGTGGAAACCTTCGATGATGTGCAGGAGCGGCTGGATTTGGCTCCGGTGCTGGAGACCCAGGGCCTGTTCGCGCTCACGGTGAATGGTGACTCCATGGTGGATGCCCATATCGCTGATGGAGACGTGGTGTTAATGGAACCGGTGCTGGAAGCATCGCGACTTCGGGAAGGCACGATTGTGAGTGCCCTGGTGCCTGGCAGTGGCACCACGCTCAAGCACTTCCACCGCGGCAAGGGATTGATCCGCCTTGAAGCGGCGAATCCTGCCTATGAACCGCTTGAGTTGCCGGCCGATCAGGTGCAGGTGCAGGGCAAGCTGGTGGCGGTGTGGCGTCAGGTGTAACAGCCTCCCGGGGAAGCGCACCCGCCGGTGTAAGGTATTCAGGTCGAAGGCCAAGCCTGAGGGTGTTGCCGACGATCATGGGGCCATAGCTCAGCTGGTAGAGCACCTGCATGGCATGCAGGGGGTCAGGAGTTCGAGTCTCCTTGGCTCCATTCTTAAAAGCCCAGTTAACCACTGGTTTTTTGGCGGCTTCAAGACCGCTTTTTTGTTGTCCGACTACGGCTGGCTATGGCCTGTTAGGGCTGTTCTGCTCTAAATCCTGCTCTAAAACTGCTTCAGAGCACGACGCCTGAAATGCCTGCCCAGAAGTGGGAAAAGACCCTTCGTCAGCAGATCAGGGACAACCACGGCAATGGTTGGAACGTCATTGCTCAGAGCGGCAAGACCAAGCTCACTCGCCGGTATGAAGACGGCAGCAAAAGCGCCAAGGTGCTTCCAATCGAATGGAAAGCAACCAACAGCGTCGAGATCCTCAATGCCGTCACAAGGTGCCGTGAGCTTTGTGAAAGCAGGAACATCAGCCTTGCTGAGGCAGTCCGTTTGGACACAGAGACGCTTTCTGTCCCTGATGACCACAACGGCACTGCCAACCAAGGTTGGCCAGCTGTTGTTGAGGAGTACCTAGCCACCAAGCAAGGTCGCCGCAGCACGACGCTTGCTGACCTCAGAACACGTCTGAAGCGTGTTTTGAGGTGTATGGAAAGCAGACCAAAGCCACGCGATTCAAGGGCGCTTCTTAAGCGGTTTGCGGAACTGCACTTCACCGACATGGCACCAGGTGGCCAGGGTCGAAAACGGAACCTTGGTGATGCCTGCGCCTTTTTGACTTACGCAGTCAACAAAGCTGGTGCGCCACAGCGTTGGTTGCCGCCAGAAAAGGCGTTCATCAATGAGCTGATCGGTGTTGCCGCTACATCTACAGAGGAACGCTTAACGCCTCCCGTAAAACCTGCAGACCTTGCTGCGTTGCTTGATCAAATGGAAGCCGATGGTCGTCATGACCTTCGACTTGCTGTTGGTCTTGTCGCGCTGTTTGGTCTTCGACCAGCTGAGCTGGCCGTGTTGAAAGTCAAGGGCGACAAGCTCTATTGCGGCCACGTCAAACGCAATGCAGCAACGCTGGCGCAGAAAGCAAAGCCACCTAGACGTTGCTTGCCATTGGACATCGCTGGCCGTGAAGGCGAAGGCAAGCGTCTACTGCAGCTGTATTCATCCGGGTTGGTGAAGTTGCCTGCAGCTGTGTTGAACGAAATCAGCAAGGTCGACTCCAAAGGGACTTTTCAGGAAGTCGGCCATGCGTTTGGTCAGCTGCTGAAGCGTTATGAGCCTTGGAAAAATTTGGTTCGTGCGAATGAAGGCGTTACGCCTTATTCGTTGAGGCATTCATGGGCATGGCGCTGCCACGTTTGCTCAAATAATGCTTTGCACGTTCGGCAAGCAGCTGCGCTTATGGGTCATACCGTCGCAGTTCATCTGAAGAATTACGGCACGTGGGTTGATGAAGCCAGTCTGGAAGCGGCTGTTGAGCGATACAACGAAGGTTTGGTCCCTGTTAATCAGTGAAGCTGAGAAATGGCATACCGCTATTTGTCAACGTGTCACGCCGCTTTGCTGAAGCGTGCTGTGGTTGGCCGTCGCAGATCGTCTTGTTATATTCTCAGTATCACATCTCACGGACAACGTCACAGTGATCCTGTGACCCCGTGAACAGCTTTTCCCAAGGCTGGACCGATTCGCTTCTACGTTGCGTCTAACGGGGTGGAACTTCAATCGTTCATCCTTTGCTCTGTCAATGAGTCGAACTGCGTCGAAACTGAAAAAAGCTCGGGGAAAGCAAGCCAGGCAGGTTAACGGTCACGATGTTGACTTCCGTTACCCAGCAGGGGGTTTAGACGCTGAAGAGATTGGCCAAAATCTGTTGAAGCTCAAGGAACAGCACGGTGATCCTGTCTTTGATTTCAGCAATTACAAGCCATACGTCCGGCTGATTGCGCAGTGCATGGGGCTTAAACAGGAAGGTCTCCCGTGTTGTTACGGACCCCAGATGCCGCAAAGCATCTCCAAGTCAGTGAAAGCTACCTAAAGCGTCTCAGAGATTCCCACGGCGGCTTTTTAGTCGGCGGGGAACATTACTTCTTGGGTGCGAGTTCTAACGCCAGCATCCGCTGGGACGTTGATCTCATCCAGAAAGAACTCCATAAGCGTGGTCGCATCCAACGCGAAGCAGTCCAACTGCTTAAGGAGTTGGTCTGATGACTTCTTGCACCGTCGGAGAAATTAACAAAGCATAAAAAATGACTGCCCAAAAATTGAGCAGCCAAGAGGCCCGTGTTCCCTCAAGGCTAAGTGAAACCCTGCTAGGTAGGCAGGGTGTCAGTGCACCCAAATCAACTGATACAACTAGTAGGTCTAGACCTACAAAACCGCGTTTAGGTCAGTTTTTAGAGCAGAAGCTGACCAGATCAGGACGTAAGACCCCATGCGCTTGTGGTCGCGTCAAAGACGGTGACTGCCGCTTCAGCGACAACACACTGTTCTGCCACAACAGCCCGCTGCAGGACCAATTCCGGTGGCGTGGTCAAACGTGGTTCTTGCATCGCACCAACTGCGGCCATACGGGCGCTTGCAACCTCTACAAGCCATGGCCGCCAGCAGATCAACGCCGTTGCCATAGGCCATCGGCAAAACGCCATGTCAGCACTAGATGGCGACGGCTCTTGCCTCAGTTCATTTCTGAATGGCGGGAGGCAATGGCGTGCCCTGAATTTGAACTGTGCAGTCCCGATGAGCTGCGCCACTACTTCAAGGCCATTTACCGGGCGGAATACAAGGGCGAACAGCTGTTGCCGCTGTTGGTTGATGCCGCCAGGCACAACCCCCAATACCGGCAGTTTGTCATCGCTGTGCAGCACAAGCTCAAGACCTTGCGATACCAACGCCGTGACGTTGATTGCTTCCGCAAAAACGATCTCGGCTGTCCTGAACTCAACGGGTGGCTGTCATGAGCGAATACGACTTCAACCCTCTTGATGACCTGATTGACAAAGGTGCTCAGGGGTGTGTGCACGAACTAGGAAAAATCTGGCGAGTGTTCCTGATTGCTGTCAGCGGCATTGTTCTGCTGGCCGCTGAACGTGGCACCGGCAAGACCACGTTCGTTAATCGGTTCCTTGAGGCGATCCAAGAAGGCTTTGACTTCCTAGGTGCGTTCAAGGTCACCAAGGGCAGGTGCCTGTTGATCCAAGGTGATGAGCCCAAAGAGCATGCTCAAGCCGTCTACAGGCAGCAAGAACTAAAGCAGAACTGGGATGTCATCTACCCGAAGGAGCCATTCCCAGTTGAATTGCTCCTGAAGGCCATTGAGTCAAAGCAGTACGACGCAATCTGCATCGACTCTTTGACCACTGTTCTATGCAGTGAGAGCAGGCGGACGGTTGATTCAGAACTGGTCGACCTGCTTTACGAGTTGAACAAGGCGGCAGTTGATGCTGGCGTCTTGATCCTTATGACTGCCCACCTCATCAAGGCTCCAAAAGACGGCAATGGCGTTCGGCAGCGCCGCCAAACAGTTCAGTGGGATGACATCGCTGGCCTTGGAACCATCAGTGCAGCAGTTCAAGACTGCTGGGGTTTAGCTCCAGCAGGTCAGTACTTCAGCCTGCATGCCCTGGGCAAACGGAACATCAAAGAGGGCACCAAATGGTTGCTGGATCGTGAGGCTGAATCCTTTGACTGGTGGTTGATTGACGATCAAGACCAGCAGCTACCCGAGGAACGACAACTGCTTTCAGATCAGATCCTGAGCCATGTCAAACAACATGGCTACTGCTCGATTGCTGACCTCACTAAGGCCACTAGAGCTGATGCGGAATACATCCGCGTTTGCTGTGTTGACCTGTTCACGCAGGGCAAGCTGCAGCGCCACAAGAGGAAGTCAAATGAGGATCCCCCAAAGCGGGGCAGACCTGCCTTCCTATACGGCGTTGGTGATTTTTCCTGTATTACGCACACAGGCCCCTGAACGACTGTTCCGTACATCGGTGGTGAAGACGATCCGGCATGGGGTCCACGTCCGGAGGTCATCTAATGGCCAGGCGTACCAAAGCTGAAATCGATCACATCAAGCTCTCCATCTACAGGCTATGTGAGCGGTATCGCCCCATGACCGTGCGGCAGTTGTTTTATGCACTGACCGTTGAACAGGTCATCCCCAAAACTGAGGGTGGCTACAAGAACATCGTTTGCCGCCTCACTAAAGAGATGCGGCTTGCTGGTGAGCTGCCTTGGCACTGGCTTGCTGACCACACCCGTTGGATGCGTAAGCCAGACACCTACGGCAGTCTTCATGACTGCTTGGAACAAGCTCAGCTCGCTTACAGACGGGCTGCTGCCATGACTTAAGAGATCAAGAGCAACTGCTACGCGGTCGTTAGGGCGCGAATTCATCGCTCACCTCCGAGCACCACAGATGGAGCCATAGCTCGCGTTGAGTAAGGACCAAGCCGACCGCAAGTAGTGGCACTAATACAGAGATGCCTCCCGGATCGATTTCCGCAGTACGACAAAGAGCGCGGGCAGCGTGCTGTAAGCATGTATCACCTAAGCCGCCTATCGGTTGCTATCTCTAATGATAGCGAAGGTGATTATTCTCGTAATTCTTCTGAAGCTGCGTGAGCCTTACGGTCAGGCTGTTGAATCGCTCCATTGCGCGGTTGTTTGACGAGTCAAATAGATCACCTCTGATTTCTGAGCTGTACTGCAAGAAATGCTTTGGCTCACATCCATTTCGACCTTGCCAGCTATGAAAGTCACTATGGATCGAAGATTCGATAACAAGAATATTGTCATGAAAGTCAGCAAGGTCAGGGCGATTCGATTTATCAAACAAATGATGCCCATCCAGGCTCAGCTCCCGACCACGGGCTTTCTTTTTCCCCGTGACTTGGCAAGTATCCCTCGCCGCACGCTTCGCTTTCGCGACTGCCTTGTCGATTCGCAGTGGCGCAGCCTCAAGTCTCTTGATTTCTGTTTTAAAGCAATCCTCAACCACCTCCCCAACGGCACCCACCCAGGCTTTTCTCGCTTTGGTAATGCTTGAGTTGTGGCTCATGTCTACAGCCATACTGGCGAGACCTTTTTGGCTCCAGATCTTTTCCCCCTCGTCGCTGAGTAGAAAGTGTTTTTCTATCTCAAGCCCTTCTTCCCCATCAAGCAACCCTGTGTGACAGAGTCTTTCGATTGAGTTATTGATGCCTCGTCCATTTGTCTGCAGAATATTGATGCAGGTCTTTCTACTGACAAATCCTAATTCTCCGCGAACTGCAAGCAACGAGCCTGTCTCAATCAGCTCTTGAGTAATGCGCCTTGAGACAAGCATTTGCTTGCGACGGCGACGACGATGCGTCAAAGCCTCTGCAACTAGCTTGATTAACCCTGGCGTATTTCGGTCAAAGTATTCAGCCAGTGCTTCCACGCCTTCTTCGTAAAACCGGCGCTCGCGATACTCCCCTGAACGCGTGGTGAACTCAAAGTGCTCTCCTTCGTTTAGCTCCCACTCGTCTTTGTCATCAGAATCAAAGAAATCGATGGTCTTGTAAAGCGTATCGATTCGCTTCCCAAGAATCTTGGCGGTTTCCTTGTCGGTCAATAGGTCGCGCATGGAATTACCTCCTCAATTCATTAATGCAAGGACTGAATCACGCATCTTCTGAAGCCTCGCGAAGACTCTTGGATCCCCTCCCGCATCAGGATGGTGCACCTTGACTAGATCCCTAAAAGAAGCTTTCACGTCTTCGGCTGTTGCCTTCTTAGGGTCTAGACCAAAGACATGCCAAGGGCGGAAGTTTTCGAGGACGTCGATGCCGTTTATGCATGTTGGACCGCTCTTGTTCCTTTCATCCTCTGGAACGGCGACCCACCTTCTATAGAGTTTTATCCAGTCATCCTTGGTCTTAAGACTGAATTCTTCGCCAGTCATCGACATCATAAAGGTCTTATTATTTCTCAGCTCTGTCGCGTTCTTGCAGTCAAACTTGTCAAGAACTGCCTTTTTGGCTGTGGTCATAGTCATTGCTTTTGCCTTTGGTTTCGGCGGTTCTTTGAAGGCAGACCCATTAACTCTCTCGGCAAATGCGAGCAATGCATTATGAGTTATCGATCCCGATTGAAGCAGGTCTTGAATCAGAAGCTCCACTTCTGGCTTGGTCAGCTTTTTGGCTCGTGCTGCAGCCACAGGGAACTCCACGCTTACTCCTAAGGTAAAAAAAGAAGGCATTAGAGCTGAGCAGCTTTAGATTGATCTAATTTTTTTTGTTACATCAACCCAACGTCCTGGCGAGTCCAATATCCATCACGACCTCTATTTACGACATGCCTAATTCAATCAAGCAAAGCCATTGGTCGCCTAACAGACAATCAAGCCTAGATGGTATTAGTAGCAATAACGATTACGCGATACCAGCTCTCGGCTTGACGTAATTACCGTTACGGCAAGTGCTCAGCGCCGCCAGCTGAATGGTGTTGATGACGCACTCAGCCTTTCAACTTCTGATCCTCTGACACATTTGACTGCAGCGCCATCAATCGTCTCACGCTCACAACCCGCTGGCCATTGCTCTGGATCCGTCCTGCAGCAACCCAAACCGGTGCAGCTGGACCGTTGTAAACCTCGCTCGCGCTGCCATCGCCATTGATCCGCAGCACCAACAGATGATCAGATTCTGGCTCCCTCCCACGCAGGAAGATCTTATTCCCCTCAACTGTGGCTTTGATTTCTACTGACCGGTCGGTGGCCTTGTGGTGAGCATCGATGCCCTTAGTGCTGGCCGTGGTCAGTTCCAAGCCATATCGAGCTGCAGCGACGGCCTCGCCAATACTTCCCACTAGATGACCATCCGGGGTGAAGTGACGACCAGGTGCTGCAGCCTCAAGGGCCTTGATGATCTTGAACAGCTCTGGCACCAACCGCAGCACTTCTCTTGCGTCAATTGGAGCCATCAGAAAGCCTCTGCAGTGGTCTTCAACATCCCTCACACCTGGATAGCCGCAATGCCCTCAACTCCGAGGCACGTATTTACGGAACGGGTGGCTTGGCTTGTCCGCATGCCTGCCGCGCTCGCAAGCAATCAAATCAAGTCAGAAAAGTGAGCGCATCAGAACAAATAGCAGCCTTTTCAATTCTACAACCTCAGCAAAGACATGCGGAATTAAAAGGTTTACGATCTAATTAAACTAAAATGGTCTTCATTTTCGCCTCAACGGAGTCAACCAAAGAGGCAATTCGACCTATAAGCTCAAAACAATCTCCAGCAGTCAAATTAATTGGTTTTCCTTGCTTGTCAAAGCCAGCCCTATGGACACAATCATTGCGAATATCGAGACTGCGGAACCAACTCCCTCTCTCCTTGTGTTCGCCATACACATTGATATGAGCAACAGCAGAAAACATCTTGTCAATTTTGTCAATACGATGAAAAACTATACCTTCTAAAGCCTTATCCACCCTACCCGGGATGAGCACCTTTTTCTTGTATTCATCCTGAAGCCTCTTCAGGCTTAGCTCATCAGCCTTGCCACTTAACACCATATCGACACACTCTTTTTGCATGCCATCATTTACATAGCCTCCTTGATGAAGAGCAAGCTTCACCTTTGCTTCATCGTTAGACAACACATAATGCTTGAAAACAGATTCCAAATAACCCTCTAATATCGCAAAAGCCGAAACAAAACAGCTGCGGAAAAGAGCCTGCTGAAGCTCCGCATTTCTGGACAGAGGCGAATTATCACGCAGACCAAGCAAATCCTTTACCGAATCCAGCTGCTTCAACACGTCTAAACGGCGAGGAGAATTATCACGAAACCAATCAACATCATCATCCCAAGGCTCACACCATTCAATGTCATCTTGATCGACTCCCGGGATGGAGCAGTAAAGATGATAATAGTCATTGCATATTTCTATAGCAAACTCTCGACCACAGTCAGGACAAAGAAGAGAATCCTCGGAATAGCTTTGAGAATCTTGCAGCTTTTCCGCAGAGAAGTTAGGAGAGGGAACATCGAGAGAACCCTGAATTAGAGAGTTGCAACTCGCACAATGAAAATGAATGGTGGAACGCAAGCTCAAGAACAATCCCCCCTAATTCACTGCAATAAAACATTCAAGACAATCAATCAATTGACCCAAGACGGGCCCGCTCTTTAGAGGCCATACCAGGATTTAACTCTGCCCACTTCTTCATTCCAGGATTGGCATCCAAATACGCGTCATAGCTACATCCATAAGATTTAATCCTAAAGTCACATTTTGGACCCTCTCTACGCTCTCGTGCCGCTATCTCTGAAGGACTCTCCCACCCTGCAGGCGGTTTTTGACATGTGCTGTTGTAACCAACTTCGGGCTCCCCGGGAGGGCATTCAGGATTAATAGAGGCTCTCGCATTTCCTTGTAATTGCATCACACCAGCTCCATACCAAAAAGATCCCTTGCAGCCCCAATCGGCCTTGCCAGCAACACGCTGATCGTGCCCAGTGTCAAAACCCAGCCCTGTTGCAGTGTTGTAGACACACCTGACTTCCATGCAATTTCCGCCACCAACGTAAGCGAAGCCTGACGGGCACTGATTGCCTTCTGCTAAATCAGCACCCTGAGAATGAATTTCTCGGATAGTAGTCGTATTAGCATTTCCCTTCATAGCCCTTACACATCCGGCATAATCTTTTGCCTCAATGCAAAGTTTATGGATTTTTGGGTCAACCTGAGCATAAGCAGGTATCCCAAAGCACATGATTTGGATAAAGAGAATGACTCGCTTCATCGACAGGGCCAAGTTCTGACTTGCATCCTCCATTATGTTCCCAGGAGCTCTGCCGAAAAGTATTCAGCGCCGCCGCCCCCGTGGCGTTGCCGTCGTGCTCAGCCCACACAGGATCGACAGTTCTCTGATGGCACCGACGACAGCGGCAGGCTGCCCACGCTTTGCAGCATCACCCGCCGTCTTTTCAGTATCTGAATCGACAAGCGATCAAGTCCTAGTGATCAAACGGCTGCTCCCCCTAGCGGCAATGCTGCTTGCCAGTTGCACTGCTGCTGCTGGCCCGTACCCCGAGGTGCAGATTGCTCGTTGCTACGACGGCGATACCTGCACCAGCACCACCGGAGAGAAGATCCGGCTGGCGTGCATCGACACGCCAGAGCTACAAGGGCGAAATGCTGATCCAATTCCAGCGAAAGCTGCACGGGACTATCTGCGTGGCTACCTGAAAGGGAAGACCATCACCATCCGCCGCATCGATACCGATCGCTATGGCCGCACCGTGGCGGAGCTGTTTGCGGACGGGGTGAATGTCCAGCAACAGTTGGATGCGAGCGGGCATGCAGAGGTCTACCACCGTTACGCCAAACAGTGCCCATGGACAAATCACTGATCCGCACCACACTCGCTGCCATCGCATCCACGGCTGCGCTCCTTGCAGTCAGCGAACCGATGGATCCACCAGTGGCCCAGGCCGACACCGTGAGAGGAGGGCTCTGCTAGCTGCTATGACTTGAAACATCTGGCCTCTTCGGTGAAAAAGATTTATTTTGTATATAGCGGTCACTCCAAATCAAGCAAGACGATCAATTTGATATGCAACCTCACCACTCTCACGATTAATTATCTTGAGCTGGGCTGAGAGCTGAAGTCTTTCTAAGCATTGACTAATTTCTGACTCACTGACAGGAATGATGGAAATCAGCTCAATTCTTGAAATTGCCTCGTCCGGAGAATTGAGAGCCGCCTTTATGATTTCTTTCCTAACCCTTTCTTCTGAGTATTCACCAGTGTCAACGATAGCGCTGGCAACATATGTGTGCTGACTCGTGGAATGATCAATATTGACTGACTTGTCGTGATAGTCACCGGAAACCGTGAGGCTTTCCTTCATCGCCATCACTTCATTGGTAATCATTTGCTCGTCATAGATTGTTGATGAACCACCTTCCCTCTGCGATCCATAATAAGTCCTCGAAAGTTCTTGATAAAGATTCAGGGCGGTAACAGGCAGTCGAATCTTGTCGGCCATGTCCTGCAAAGCCTGTCTTTCGTTGGCAATAAAATCTAACAAGCCTTGCCATTCTGGATGATGACTAGGCGTGTAACCAGGGAGGCCAACGCCTCCATTTTCAATACTTAGGCCAGAAGCAACCTCAGCTTTGTCACTCTCAAAAGCCAAATAATCTTCTCCTGGAGAGACTAGATCAATCACTTCTCTAACCATCTGAGCATACTCTTTAAAAAGGTTAATTGATCTGCCCTTGTTCAATAGTATCTCTTTCCGCTTGCTTGCCACCTCAGCCCCCTTTCTCTGGGCTTTTGACTTCGCCTCTTCAAGCTTCTTCTCAGCCTCATCTCTTTTTTTGTTTAGCAAATCTTCTGACTCAAGCCTATAAGCCCTTTCCAACTTTCTTTTTTCCCGAAGATAGAATTCTTCTAAGCCAAGAACAGGAAACACTCGCACCTTCAACAAATTAGTATAGCTAAAGAGCAGCAAAGCTATAAAAATAAGAAAGATAATTGCAACAAATGAAGAGATAAAAAAGTCTTGCGCAAAAGGCATTATTCCTACTGCAAAAGCCAAAAAACGCCAAAGCGTGAAAATGGAAAGGATGAGAAATGTCCCGGAGGCAATAAAAAACCTAGTTGATACACTATTTGACATATTCCTGATTTCGCGAATGGTCCTATCTAGGGTCTCAATTTTTTCTTCTGTAGTTTGATTTGCATAACGCTCTGCCTCAAGATTTCGCAGTGCTACTTGCTCAATTTTTTTCGCTTGCTTTGCGTGGGAATAGCGAGCAAAGCTGTTGATTTGTGCCTTGCTTGGGAGAAGGGTTAAGTCGACTTCCATTCTCTAAGACTGCTAATTTTTTTGATGCCTATTAAGAATTGTAGCTGCAAATAATTAAATCTTCAACCTCACGTAACGATCTGACAGTCATTTCGCTATTCCTGGTGTGGATTCCTCTCGGCCTACTAAGACAGCTCTTGCCCCACGCTTACGACTTGGTTCTGATCACCAGCATGGCAATGACTGGGAAGCTAACCCCGACGCTTCCGATCACGACCGCCAGGTGTTTCAACCCCTCGGTTGTCTTGTTTGCGCGCCAGAGACTGAATAATCCCAGAACAAATGCCGTGGGGCTCCCATAGACCCAGAATGCGACCAGGTTTAACCCTCTGCCGAATCCTTCTCCCGATGGACGCATCACGATCAGGGTGATGTAAAGCGCAGCAATAGCGAGTGCTAATCCAAGAATCCATTGTTCACGCAGTAGCTTTCTGAGCATTGGTATCGACAGCAAGAAGGATGTCTATGCCAAACCATAGGAAGATTGAGCTTACAAAATGAATATTTGATTGAAGATACCTGAAAGAATCAACAAGCTTGTCTTACTAAACTTCTTTCGGCTTCCCACTTAGGCTGAAAAGCTGGCTCCCACCATGAGCCCTGTTTTTTTAATACTCCTTGATAATTTTTAAGCATGTAGTTTGTAGGGCGTATCATGCTTGTAGGGCGATATATCCTGAAATCTGCAGTAAGCACGTCGCCGTCGTTGTATATGAGCTTTGCATTCGCAATCTTTAATCCAGGTGGGGTGCTTTCGCTGATTTGAAGAATAGTCGCGGTATCAATAATGTCTGGCACGACTTGAGGAGAAGGCATCTTGTAGACGGGCGAAGGAGCTGCTGGCACTTGTGTCAAGGGAGGCTTGCTTGAAGGTGGATTTGTTGCAGTGGGGTTGTTGATCGTTACAGCGCAGCCAGTTGCAAGGAAGATGATGGTTGGTGTGGAAAGCAGTATTGGTTTCATTCGGCCTTCAGCATCGCGAAGTTGCATCTTCCTTCTCGCAGGGATTAATGTCAACTTTTTACATGGGCTTTGGCTCCTTTACTAATCACAATTTCTGAAGCTCTATTAGGTGTCGATCAGCCTGGGCGTGCTTTCGGTGGCCGTCAGTAGTTTCTGCACCCACCCCATAAGCTGGCCGGCATCAGACCAGTAGGGGTATGCGCCGCCTTTCAGCACTGCTTACAGCCTTGATGCTGCCAACCGCGCAGCCACTGCTGCTGGGTGCGGTGGCATCAACTGCTGTTGTGGTCTCGCAAGTACCTGCCCAGGCGCAAAGCGCAGAAGCGGTCGCTCAGATTGCTCAAGCGATCACAGTGCGCATTGAAGGTGCCACGCAGGGCTCAGGCGTCCTGGTGAAGCGTGAGGGCAATCGCTACACGGTGCTGACCGCCTGGCATGTGGTGAGCGGGCAACGAGCAGGAGAAGAGCTGGACATCTATACCCCTGATGGGCAGCGCCATTCGGTTGAGCCAGGCAGCATCCAACGCTTGGGGCAGGTGGACATGGCGGTGCTGAGCTTTGTCAGCTCAGGCTCTTATGAGCTGGCACGGGTTGGTGATGTCGGTAGTGTCAAAAGCGGTGGACCGATTTATGTCTCGGGCTTTCCCCTGTCGACGTCATCGGTGCCGAGTCGTATTTTTCGCTTTTTGAAAGGCGACGTGATTGCTAACGCAACAGTTGCCATTCCCAATGGATACCAGCTTCTGTATTCCAACCCGACGCTGCCTGGGATGAGCGGAGGTGCGGTGCTGAATGGTCAAGGGCAGCTTGTTGGTATTCATGGTCAGGGGGAGACCGACATCAATTTGACAGAGCAGCAGGGCGTAGCTGTCAAGACAGGCACTAATCAGGCAGTGCCGACGACGTATTACAACCAGCTGCTTTCAAATTCCGTTGTTGTTTCCTCCTCATCCCAATCAAGAGGTGCTGACAATTATCTAGTACAAGCAAAGGTTTTATTGGGCCTTAGAGGGCGAGAGAAAGAAGTCGTTAGGCTTTCCAGCCAAGCCCTAGCCATGCAAGAAAGTGCAGAAGCATTTCTATATCGTGCTAATGCTAAAGCAGCCTTGGGAGAAAATCAAGGTGCTACTTCTGACTACGAAAAAGCAATTTTAATAAACCCGCGATACTCAGCGCCTCGTTATCGTCTAAGACTTCACAAAAGCCGCAAGCGCTTTATCCAAAAACAATGGGACGCGCTTCCTGGTTATTGAGGGTAATTCAAGAATGTTTTCGGTATTAATTTCAAAAAAGTATGAGTACTAAATTGTCCTTTGTGTTGGGTAGCCCGTCGTGAGGTGGATACGCCACCGCAACGCCATCGAGGCTTGGCAGGCGATGCTCAAGACCGGCTGGCAGCGATGCCCTCCACGCTGGGGCTCAAAAAAGCATCCGTAGATGAGGCTGCGGATCACGACTGACCGTGGGGGCAGTAATCAGTAAATCCTGCAGCCCCTGGGCGCCAGATACTGGTTCACCGTTGCCTAGCTCTTCGACCAGAATTGGCTGACAGAAAGCCATTGCTGCATGGAACCCATCACCTACCTGGTCATTGTCTGGGCAACCTATGGGGCCCACAGAACAACGGCAGCGATGGAGTCGATTCCCCAGTCATCACTGAAACAGTGTCAGTCCAATGTGGAACTAATCCAGGAGTGGCAGCCCAAAGCGAGCGCGCGTTGCATTGAAGGCGTCAGATAGGGAGGAGGAGGACCCACGCAGATCAGAGGAGCATCAAGGCAAAAGAGAAGGCCGCCCTTCCCGATGGAAAGACGGCCTATCTCGCTCGTTTACGCATGGTTCAACCCATCACTGCAGAAGAGAGATGAGGGTCGAAGCTGCTGGTTAGAGGCGCCCTGGGGCCATTTGCTCTAGGTGTTGGGTCGTTTTCTCCGAGGGCACCTGAAGCGGTGCAAGTGGAGCGTCGATTGGCGTGGCGTCCCTTTACGTGCCTACCCAAGGACCAACCCAGGTCGTTTTTGAGACTGTTGGAGCAGGGGCCAGAAAGTCAGCGTGCTTCTTGCTTTTGCTCTGGTGGAGTATCGGCCGTCATTGGCGCCTCCGATTTCGGTGACCACACTCTCCACCCGCTACGCCGAACTGCCTACCCGTTGTCTTGCTCATTGCCTTCAGATCGGAATCCACCGACACTGAGACCGGCGTGGCTAAGGAAGAGGACACCCTGACGGGGAAACTTCAACGCCGCCAACCCCGTGGCGTTGCCGTCGTGCTCAACCCGCACAGAATCGTCAGCTCTGCAACAGCACCGACAACAGCGGCAGGCTGCTGCTCTGTATCCACTCAAGTAGCAAGGCAAAGCAGCAAGACGTAGCCCACTTACGAGCCGCAGAAGCTCAGCGTCAGATGGGGTTTTTTCCTGGCTTTACTTGTCAGAGCCCGACAGCGGACCCAGCACCAACGCCTGGGTGAAGAAAGGGTTGAACACCTGCGCTAGAGATGTTCCACACACCTTCGAAACAGCAGTTCGCCCGATGTGGATGCGACCCCTCTTGTTGGCAATAGCACTGATCGCGACAGGTTCTGCAGCTTTGGCTCAGACCTGCAAGTCGTTCAGCAACTGCGAGGAAGCTGTCGAGTCACTCCGATCCGGCAACTCAAGGCTTGATCGCGATAAAGACGGCGTTCCCTGTGAGTCTCTGTGCGGAAAGAACGGCGAGAACATGCGTTGAGACGGGCTTGCTGTTTGCTGCTCTGGAGTTTCGCTGCAGTACCGGTCCATGCGGCGACTGTGGTCTCTGTCGGTGATGGGGACACCATCAGAGTTCGTGAGGGTGGCAGGGCCATCACGATTCGTTTGGCCTGCATCGACGCTCCAGAGACGTCTCAGAGTCCTTACGGCATGCGTTCTCGCTTGGCACTGAGTCGGCTGCTCCCCATCGGTTCTGAGGTGTCCTTGCGTGCACAAACAGTGGATCGCTACGGCAGAACTGTGGCTGAGCTTCTGAACTCCCGTGGAAATATCAACCAGCGGATGGTGGGCAGTGGCCAGGCATTCGTGTATCGCAAGTACCTGGAGAAGTGCGACGCAAGGCAGTACCTCTCCCTGGAACGCCAGGCTCGAAACACGGGCGTTGGCGTGTGGTCAATCGGCCCCTCAGGCATCACCCGCCCATGGGACCACAGGCGGTCTCGCCGGGGTGGCAAGCAGAGGACTGGTTCGTCTCGCCGATGGCGTTGTGCAGACATCGGCTCATGGCAGCAAGCACAGCGACTTCTGATCCAAGGCCATGCATACCTCGATGGTGACGGCGATGGTGAAGCGTGCGAATCGCTCCGGTGAGTTGCTCTGCCATGTAGAAGGGCGGGAGTTACCCGCCCTGGCGCCAAACCCCGTCTTAAGGAAGCGGTTCTGTAGGCGTCTGTATTCGTTCTAAATGTCCGCTAAGTGCATTGCAACTGGTAGATCTACCTGTTTGCATCTCGTGATGATGCAATAGAAAACCGAGCTGCCTGATCAACACCCTTTGAAGCAGGGAGAAGGGCGGCTGCTGAACGAACGACAGTAGTGATACTGAAGATCATATGAGAATAGGGAAGCCTGGTGACTTGTGCTGATGCATGGGCCAAAGGCACCGGTAACAATAAAGTTAGCCGCTAAAAAGAGAGATGCCAATGTTTCTTGATGTTCACCCGATGAAGCCTTTCACAGCAGATCAACTCAACTCTCTTCAGAATGCGCCTGCAGACGAGTTTGGTGTTACTCATCACGATATCCTGTACAGCGAAGAAGATGATCGCATTTACTGCATCCTGAATGCTCCCAGCGCTAAGGCAGTTCACCAGCACCATCAAAAGGCCGGAATTACCTGTGACTGGGTGCAAGAAGTAAGCTCAACTCGCCTATGACTCGGTCAGAACAACTAATAGATATATCAGCCATTTACTGTCTTATTATTTCTGTACTTTTTGCTCTGCTGATTTCTGATGCTGTCGCTTATCGGGCTAGGATGCTCAGTTAACTTCCTTTGCCCGAATTTGATCTACAACGCCCCCGTAAGACAGGGGGCTTTTTTGCGCATCTGGAGAATCTCGGTCAACCAGGACCTGACCCTCAGCACGATCAATGTCCCCGCCTAGGGGTATCGATCCCTTATGGATCGGGAGTTGAGTCCTTTTGTGGGGCTCTTGGCGAGAGAACGAGAGCCCCATGGAGCACTTGCCCTCTTCCTTCCGGGGGCTGGTGCTCTCATGCGAGCAAACGTCCTCGTTAGGGGGTATCTGCAATGGAGATCGCTGTCCCAAGTTGGACGCAAGGCAAGGGAGGTGTAAATGACCCTGATCTCTAAAGGAAAAACAGACGACAGTTGCATCGGCAGGACGTGCCTGAAATGGTCTCCAGATGGGTCTCTATCAGATTTCGACAAGGACTTACTAGTGAGGCGACTTTGCGCATCTGATCCAGAGTTTTCTAAATCAGATGCATGCCGAATCCATCAATTTGATGATCTTTCTCAGGCTCTCAACACGGCTCCCTCAATACAGATCAATGTCCCCACTTAGGGGTATCGATCCCTCATGAGTCGGGAGTTGAATTCACCTGTGGGGGCTTGACGGCATAGAGGGGTCCCACAGAGCACCGGCCTCTTCGCCTAAGGGGGCTGGTGCTCTCCTGCGCAGAAATCAACCAATCCCCTTCAACGCTGATCGCAGCAACAACAGATCACCCGCAGCGATCTCAACCGGTGCATCAGGTGCCGTCCACGGTGAGATCCCACCCATCGTGACCTTGGCCCTGCCGATCGCGGTTGTAGTAACCCTCAATCCAGAATGCCAGATCGCTCTGCAGCTGTTTGGGATCGAGCAACTCCTTGCGGCTGTCGTCCAGGGCGAATTCGATCTTGAGAGTGGAGAAGAAGCTCTCCACCACTGCGTTATTCCAGCAGCAGCCCTTGGCTGACATGCTGCAGCTGATCTTGTGCTTTTCCAGCAGCTCTCTGTAGTCGGTTGTTCTGTACTGGCTTCCTTGATCGGTATGGATGAGCAGTTGGTCAGGTGTGACCTGGCTGGCCAAGGGCTCGGTTGAGGGCCTCGATCACAGGCTGGAGCCGCCGCCATCTCAAGCAGTGAGCGGGTTTTCAAGCGCGGCCGCTCTTCCTAAGGTTCGGGAGAGCGGCCTGTCTATTGCCTGGTGTCTCTGCGAGCTCGTTTCATTCCCATCCTGATCGGAGTGGCTGCCCTATGCGGCAGTTCGGCTGTCGCCCAGGTCCTGAAGATGGACTACCAAAACAACCGCATGAGCGGTTCGTTGCGCAGCGGCGCCGTGGAGGTCAACGTGGAACAGCAGCGGCGGATCAACGAGTCCGGATCGAATGTGCTCCAGCCGGTGGCTGTCGTTCGTGTGAATGGCAACGAGGTCGGTCGGCTCGTTGGCGCCGAGAAATGGGGTGGCAGTCCAGCTGCGGTGGTTCAGATCGCAGAAATGGATCCGGAGAACCCTTACCCCGAAGTTCTGCTCTCTTCCTTCACCGGAGGTGCGCACTGCTGCAATCAGATCCAGGTGCTCACCAGCGATCGCAGCGGGCTGACCTGGCAAGAGGTGACACTCGGGCCTTTCGACGGGGGTGAGTCACCAGCAGAGGACCCGTTGCGGAATGGCCGCTTCCTGATCGTCGATGTCGACAACCGGTTCCTCTATCGCTTTGCCTGCTATGCCTGCAGCACCGCACCTGCCCGCATCTGGCAGCTGCAGGGCAATGCATTCGTGGATGTGTCCCATCGGCTTGAGTTCACACCACTTCATCGCCGCAACCTGCAGCGCATGGCCGACTGGTTCCAACAGAAGAACCCTGGGTCGCCGAATGGATTTCTGGCCGGTTACGTCGCCAACAAGGCGCTGGTGGGCGAGCTGTATGACGGCTGGGATCGCATGACCCAGCGCTACGACTCCTCAGACTGGGGGTTGAAGGAGTGCAAGGGCGACCTGGATAACAACGGCAAGTGCCGCTGGGAAATCGTCTACAGCTCTTTCCCGGAAGCCTTGCGGGCCTTTCTGATCGACACTGGTTACATCAAGCCAACCGGTGAGCAGTAGCCCTGCACAGCAACAGTCCTACGAGGACGAAGCCAGCCCTTTGATGCAAGCCGAGTGACAGTCGCAACCCCATTACGACCGTTACTTGCGTCAAGCCGGTGAGGGCTCACTGACCTGTTGATCCACAACCGCGCGCCGTCTGCACCATGTGAACTCGGACGTATCAGCTCCCCCACCAGGGGACTTTTTTTGGGGTTTTTCGATGAAGTGGATGCTGCTTCTGGTGCTGGTGGTGATTGGCGTCGGGACCCTGATGGGGACGACGGCGCCGCCGATGCTGTGAGCTGACCTAAGCGGGCTTATGGCAGCCATCGCCACATCGGTTACGCCGCTTTTGCCGCGATGCTGTGAAATGTGCCGTTTGAAAGGCAGAGAATGACCAACAGCACTCCAAACCTCGTTGCCTGGCTGGTTGAATACAGAAAGTATTTAATCCTCGTCGCCGATGGTGCCAACGATGAGGCTGCACTTCTAAAGCAAGAAATTGAGGAGGGTCTCAATTGGGTTGAACTGACTTGGGCTGACCTTGAATTTGCAAATGATTCTGATCAGTCTCTGCGCCATTGATCATCCCGTCCGTGTGTTGGCACGCCTGTGGCGTTGAATCTGGTGAAGTACGGGAATCCGATCGGCGGCTCAAAGCAATACGTCCGTAGACCGTTCAAAGATTTTGCTCAGTTATGACAATCGATCTGTCAGGCGGCGCCCCCATCGGCTCGTTCATCTTTGAAGGCAAGCACGCACCTTTCCGTGCTCTCGCCTGTCCATTGCACGCCATAACAACGGGCTCAGAGGAATCTCCTTTAGATTCAGCTCAAAGCCGCCGCGCCCGCCGCGCTTGAAGATTCTCTAGTTGACGTAACTCCTATTTCGTCAAGTGAGGGCTCACTGGCATTCGATGCACGCACGATTCTTGTGTCTACGTTGCGAGGGTCGTCCTCTTCAGGGACATGGGATTCGACGGAGTAGACAAGACAGACCGGTTCATCATTGCCGCCAAGCGACGTGCCGAAGCTGCATTGCATGAAACGTCTCCAAAGCTGACGGCACTTGAGAAAGCGATGTGGCTCAAGTTGAAGCGAGGTGAACGCCCCTGCAAAAACAGCAAGGCTTCCTAGGTAACTGCTCACCTGCACTTCAACAAAGTAGGAGGCCGCCCCTCCCTAGTGGAAAGACGGCCTACCTCGCTCGTTTGTGCATAGCAATCGACCTAATCAGTGATGCTGTATCCGTGAAGCGTGGTTGCTTACCGAAGAACAGTGAACTGAAAGAAGAAGGTCGAAGCGACTTGGCTATGGCATCCCTGGGGCCATGACGTCCAAGTGTGTGGCGTTGTATCCCCGGGTCACCTTTCGCGCGGTGATGTGGGGTGTCGATTGACGTGGCGTACAGCTAAGTGCCTGCCAAAAGACCGTGCCTCACGGGTGGGTGGAAACTGTTGGAGCAGGGGCCAGAAAGTCAGTCTGCTTCTGCAATCTGGTTGGGTGGAGTGTCGACTGTCATCAGCGCCTCCGATCTCGATGACCACACTCTCCACCCGCTACGCCGAACTGCCTACCCGTTGTCTTGCTCATTGCCTTCAGATCGGAATCCACCGACACTGAGACCGGCGTGCCGAGGGTCAGCTGGAACGCAGCCGTGACAACTCACGTGACGCCCTGATCACCTGGTGTCTGTCATCTGAGAATTCGATCACGGCCTCCAAGTCAGCCATTTGCTGAGCATTTCCATATCTCGCAACTCACCAGCAGCATTAGATTCTTCCGATATCTCAGCAACTAGTATTTTCACTAGCTTCTTTCGATCAGTGCTAGGCACCGTAGATTTGTCCAAAGCCGTCTCTAGCTGAATCCGTGGAGCTATTCTTCGCTCTTGGTATCCCTGCCATTTTATTGATCGGGAGCGCGTTTCTCTTGGCTAATGGGAATGGTCAGTTACGGACAAAGCTTCTGCGTTTTGCAACCAGTGGACCACTATCTCAGGCATGGAATTTTGGCATCATCTTCATGGTCGTTGTCTCGATCATTGTTTACGTAGCTAGACGATGATGCTGCTGAATTAGGTCTTGACGTTTTGCACTCTGTTCGGCATAAATGGCATAACGATATCGGCTGTTCAATGCTTACTGGTACTGAACTCTTGGCTAAGGTCAAAGACCTTGGTGACGTCTCCAAATCCGACTTGGCTACTGCCTGTGGCTACGTGTCGGACAAAAAGGATGGTGGCCAGAGGGTCAACTTCACAGCCTTTTATGAGGCCCTCCTGAACGCCAAAGGAATTGACCTTGGATCTGGTGGTGGTGCCGGTCTTGGCAAAGGCGGAAGAAAGCTGTCCTACACAGCCAAGGTGCAGGGAAACGGGAATCTGCTGATCGGCAAGGCGTATACCGCAATGCTGGATCTGACTCCCGGTGACGAATTCGATATCAAACTCGGCAAGAAGGCAATCCGTCTGATCCCTGTTGGGGGTACTGAAGAGGAGGAGTGACTTCCAAAGTCACCTTTCATCCCTGTTGGTGGCGCTGACTGAGACTCAGGAGGCCAACCGAACCTTTCCTGACGGTTCTCCTACTCCTCAATTCGATTCGTCTGATCGAAGGTGGATGAGTCGAGTCATGAGGGCACATGACCTCTGAGGAGTGGGAACTCTCAGGGGTCTTTTTTTGCATCCCTGTTAGTGGCGCTGAAGAGGAGGAGTGAGTTAGACCTTTACCGGAGGAACACATCCGTATGAGAGGTGCTTTGTCGGCACCTCTTTTTTTCGGGTCTCCTATTGTCCCTTTTCGAGTTTTGTCTCACTGATAAGACTAACCTGTCCTTCCTTTTCGACCGCCACGTTTTTCAAGCTTCCTCCTTAGTCTGCGCCCAGAATGGGCTTTTCAATGATCAATGTTGGTTATGCCACTCTGAAATGGTGGAAGGAACGCATTGATCAATTAACCAGTCAAGGGCTTCGAGAAGAGGCATTTGCCCTTTATTTGGAATTCACGTCAGACGGTTGCGAGCTTTAGAACTCCTTCCTGAGACGAGGGTGTTTTGCCCCAGGCTCTCGATGCATGAAAAATTTGAGAGAGGGGTAAATGGCGTCTCAACATCTCCTGTTTCTGGAGCGGGTCAAGTCCCAAGCTTTTTAATACTCCAAGAGGGTAGGGCGCCATCGATGCATTGAAGAGAGCACCCTCTGACCGCCAATCAGAGGGCTTTTCAATGGCCGCGCAGAATCAGAACAACGCCCAAGCTGCCATTTTTTGCACGTCCACCTGCAGGCGGAGGCGTTCTTACTCGGCAATCCTCACCGCCGCCAACCCCGTGGCGTTGATGTCGTGCTCAAGCCACACAAATTCGACAGTTCCCTGACGGCGCCAACGACAGCAGCAGGTTGCCCACGTCTTGCGGCATCACCCGCTGTCTCCTGCAACGTATGAACAGCCCAAGCCACCAGGTCCTTGCGATCAAGCGGCTGAACGTCAGCACGGATTTGTTCCCATGCACGGGCTAGGAGCCTGTGACACTGCCGCTGACTCAATCCCCATTCGTCTGCCGCAAACCTGACGGCGGTGCTGTTGCTGCTGCCGCTAAGGATCATTGCCTTGAGAGTTGCGACCCTGTCAGCGATCTGTTTGTTGGTGGATCGGGGCATCGCACTCGGTTAGTTGAACTTGAACGGTCAGCTCGCGCAGTGTTGTCCTCATCGCAGCGGCAAACAGGATGATCAGATCAGGTAGCAGCTCAGGGAAGGTGCCTTGCTGTTTGGCTGATTCAGCAGTGTCGGCACACCCTTAACCAGTCTGGTGAGTGCCGCGGCCAACCAGTGCGTGAGCTGAAGCAGTGCCAGTTTCTACCGACTGGCAAAACACGAAAACCCTCTGTTTCTCAATCACTAGTGAGGGCGGACTGCACAAATGCCCCTTTCCCTGACCCAAGGGTGACAAGCCACCACAAACTTATTGGCATTGATCGCTTACATGATCAGCGGCTTCTTTGTCGCCAAGATAAGATGCTTTTCTCCAGTCTGAACAGGCGCCATTTAGATCTCCGTCCATTTCCTTTGCGATTCCGCGATTGTAGTAAGCATCACCATCCCGCGGATCAATCTTTATGGCCTTATCACAATCAGCAATTGCCCCCTGATAATCAGTTAATAAATACCTAACAGCACAACCAAGGACATATTTGTCAGCCGTAGAATAACCACAACCGGTCGATCCAATCGCTAGCACAGGCAGCAAAAAAGCAATAGCAGTATTCCTGTAAGGCATTTAAGGGGGTGTTCACCTCCATCAAGATAGGAGGGCGGCACTTCGTCCCTAAGTCGCGGCTTTGCCGCGGCCAACTAGCGGATGAGTTGAGTGGTCTGAATCGCACCACCCGTGAGACGATGGATGTATCAACAGGGCATCGTCTCTCGCGCCGGTTGATCACCACAGCATTCACAACCAATGACCAGCGCCGATCGAGTGGTGGTCCTCTACGAGCTCTACACGAAGCTCGATGAGTTGATCACCGCTGAGGAGATGGAGGCGTATCCATTCCTCGAACACCTGGCCGACTTAAATGAAGACCTGGAGGGCGACGCCTGATCTCTCACCCCTGTGCACTGTCCTGGCTGGCGATCCTGATCACACTTCCAGTGATCGTGCTCGCCTGGGCCTGCGAATCGAAATCACAACAGATCCGTTGATGGCGCTTATGTGGTCAGACCTGGGCTACCGTCGCCGCTCCTTGTTTTGGAAATATTTATGCTTTATTGATTGTTAGGGCATGGAAAACGTCTTCTGTTTATAGGCACAAGTTTCCTCTCCATGTCACTCAGCAATTCATCGGAATAGTTTAGCTTGCAAGACAAGCAGCCCCTTTCGGACGCTAATTGTTTTGCTCTCTGGAACAAGAGAACATCATTTTTGTATGCGGATGGATCTTCTTTTGCCCATTCCTTATTTTGCTCTACATGGGTGATTGCTATGGCAAGTACATCTATTCCACCGTATTCATAGTTTTTGCAATAAATGTCTGCATATGTTTCTGATCCGCTTCTTACGTATTCCTCGTCGATTAAGTTGGCGCTTGCTTCAGTGTGCAGGCTTGATGAAGTGAATATTGAAATTAGCGAAAAAATAAGAAGCGGTCTTTTCACGAGGGCGACTCGACTATGCAAATTTTACAAATGGATGCAGGTCATTGTTGGTCTCCGACCTAAAACCTAGTCAAGTGTGGTTTTTGGTTTGGTTGAGCATGGAACAGCAAACCTCAACACGATTAATGTCCCCACCTAGGGGTATCGATTCCTCATGGATCGGGAGTTGAATCCGCTGGCGGGGCTTTGACGGCACGGAGGGATCCCACAGAGCACCTGCCTTTTCGCCCAATGATGTTGAGTGTTAACATCATTTACAAGTATGTTTAATTCTAAATCAAAAGCATGCTCAATGCCTCTGTTGTTGTTTGCTCAATTGGAATTGCTTTTAATTTTTTTATTCAGCTTTTTTTGAATGGCTTGGTCCTTATTTCTCCTTGTGATATGCCTTGGATGGAAGGATATGGCGATGATTGTTGGTCTACTAGCGGGATTATGATATTTCATCATCTTGCATGCTCTGTCGCCCTATTTGTCTCAGGCTTAGCGGGCTCGCTTTTGCTCCTCAAGAGCACAAGGCGCGAGAAATCCTCCTATGCAATTTGTAGTGCTGTTTTATTTGGATCTTTTGTCCAACTAATTAATGCATTGATGTATTTTTGATCTAATAGTGTCTTTTGTGATTTTGCAGGATTGACCTTATGATCTCGATGTTCTTTTGATCTCCATCGCCTACATCCCCCACCGATGCTTAGAGCTGAGCTAAAAGCCCACTAGCGGCTCAGCCAAGGTGGCCCGATCAAAGAGCCAGTACATGTACTTCTTCCGCTAAGCCTACACCCGTAGATTGACCAAGTAATATCTATTCTTTGCCTGCAAGCAGTTGCGCGGAACTTCAGTGTGTTGAGGGAGGATCTGCTGAAACTATATAAATCCATGCTATAAATAGATTTTTATTGTTGAATGACTGCAACAATTGAGGTCACAGCCCTGACACCAGAATCGTTCGAGTCTTTAAAAATACGAGAAGGCATCATGCTAGAGGGAGAGACAGTCACCGTCTCCTACAAAGGCATTAGAGACATGCTAATTCTCACCAACAAAAGATTGCTGCTTGTCGACAAGCAAGGATTGACGGGGAAAAAGCAAAAATACTTGTCAATCCCCCTTGACAAAATCAATGCATTTTCTGTTGAGACTGGTGGTACATTGGATTTCGATTGTGATATTGACATTTACGTCTCTGGGATGGGCTATGTGCATGCAGAAATAATGAGACCCACTAAAAATATGGATCCGCTTGTGGACGCCCTAAACGATCTTCTCTTTTAAATCTAAATATCGTCGAACAAAAAAGAACGTTACTCACCATTTGGAGCATAAGTCTGTCAAGTACGTCACCTTTTTTGTTCGACAGCTTTGCGGCGAATGATCGCCTCCAATGGTGATTCGGGCCTTTGGTTCAGCTCTTTGAGTGCGTAGCAGTCTGAAGGTGCGGCTTTCAGCGCAACTAGCACACCACAAGCAGTCTCACGAATCTGGACACAGCACAACGCTGCATTGGACACTTGTTAGCGCAGCAGTCTCAACCCTTGAGACAGATGAACTCAGTCATGGCAGGCATAACTGGCACGCCATGTCCTGCGTATCTGTGTATCAAGCAAGGCATCCACTCTGCTGGGGAATCTTCCAGTTCCATTTCGGACCTGCGTGAAACCGCTGCTCTGGTCAACTTGCCGGGGGGAGGGCGAGACCCTAACTACATCCAGCTAACTAGCGTCTTGACATCTGAGGCAAGGGCTTGGGCTCATTCTGTTTTCATGCTCGCCTCAGTTTTTTCTCAGCAAGCTGACAGAATGACATGAAATCATAAGCACTGATTCTTTTTAAGAATGCCTCTAGAGCCAAACGGTCTGAACGATACAGTTGAAAGAATTGGAGGCAAAATCCTCTTCCAAATCACTGACGAAGAAGGCCGCCAATCCATGGGTAATGGCAATAGCAATTACATTGCTACGGACATCTTGGCAGACCAAGTCCTTGGCGTAACTACCACCCTCGTGGAAGCAAACAAATTTGTTGACGAATTTGTTGATCCCCTCGGTTTGGCCTGAAAAGTCATTAGTCACTTGTCAAGACCTGTCTCAATGTCAGGTCTTTTTTTATGTCATAATTCCTTTGCTCTTAAGGGTTTGAGACGCACGTGTAGATGGTATTTGGCATCAATGCCTATGCTTGACAGCTTGATGGATCTCGGCCTACTCACTTGAGCACCTGTGCCAACTCACACTGAAGCCTGATTGTCCCAATCATTGCGGAATGGTTTTCACGCTTGGCTGATTTCATGAGCACGTCTTCAAGTTGGAAGAGTTTGCGAGCCATGAACTCTTTTCTATCTTCATCGACAGCTTCTTTGATCGCATCCTTTGCTTTACGGATAAGGAGGTCAACGCCACCGCGTTTCAGCCCCCACTCTGTTCGTCCGTGTTCAAGCAATCCAGGGCGTTGCACACCGTTAGCGATCATGTAGACAAACTGTTGAACGCGGAGTTCAGTCTCGGCTTGAGTGGCTTTTCTTCCCATGGATTCATTCTGCCAAGGGTTTAATGTCCGATGAGCCCATTTCATTCTTCAAGCTTTGGCCCTTAAGTAGACGGCTGATATGTAGTTAATAAGCGCATCGTGACGAGCAGTCACGCAAAGCTAATGGCAACCACTAATGGATCCAGCAAATCCTTCAGCTTGGAACTGCTTCAGCAATGCACTGCCAACAACATGGATGGGGATCGTGTCTTCTGACTACTCAACAGCAGGACTAGCGATTAACACTATTCTACAGAAGTTCGTTCGCATTTAATACGAAGGGGAAGCAACATGGTCGATTGACTTATTTGATTTGATGCATTCTTCGGCCCAGTCCGGATTCCTTATCAGTTCATCCACTTCTTCTATTCCCGTTGAAGATATCACTTTACCGCTTAATTCTAACTCGTGAATCATGGATCTTGCCCTGCAGGGATCAAAGCGACTGACTGTCCTAGAGTCTTCGATCCAGGCGGCAATAAACCAGATTGGGGTGGCGATGACAACGCTGCAGGCGGCGATGACAAAGCCCTTGGTGGTCGTGTCCATGTAGTCCAGTCTGCCCGGTCCTGATGCGAGTGTCACATCTCGCCTTCGTCTGACTAGGTCCGAACGTGCCTAAGTTTGCAGGCTCTAGGCGCCGCTAGAACGAGCCTGCTCTAAAAACTGCTCTAAAAAATTAATACTTTTGCTCTAAGCTAGTTGCGCCAATGGGTTTGAGCCAAAGATTGCCTGCATGGCATGCAGGGGGTCAGGAGTTCGAGTCTCCTTGGCTCCACTAGGTTTTTAACCAGTGGGACATCCCTGACAGATCAAAACCGTGAGAGCGGGTGTCGCAACAGGGCATCTACCCTCAGGGCACGTTCTACGGCACTTGGTTCAGCTTCCAGACCAGCGACCCGTGGTGAAACGCCTCCATCGAGACGTCTTGGAAGACCCGAAGGCGTAGGGATCCATCGGCTCGCAAAACAACCTCAACTCACCCACCAGCACCGTGAAAGCAGTTCTGGATGTGTTCTCCTTCGAGAATGAATCAAAATGTGGACGATTTTGAACACGTGAACCCAGATCAGATGCTGAAGCATTGGTCTTGGCACCCTGAGGTGTTGCACGATCACGATTAAGGGTCGTTAGCAGACACAGGCTTAAACTCAGTTGGATGCAACCAAAAGGACGATGAAAATCAGCACTCTTGCAGTTGCTGGCGCTATAGCAGTCTTCTCGATCGCTTTCCCAAAAAGTGCCGAGGCAGAAACCTATGAATTTTGGTACGCATATCAGGCTGGAGGATTAGCCATGCTGTGTGACCTGCACATGAATGGGATTATTTCGACGAACACTCTCAAGCAAGCGAAAAGCAATTTCACGAAACCTAGTCTCAATGTCCCTAAAGCAGCCACAAGAGATGCCATCAAGGTGATCCTGAACTATGAAGACTTCAAGAATTGCCCCATCAGCAGCCCCTGATCAATCGTCTGCCGGCATCAAAGACTGACTCCTGCCAGGTTCCGCGATCGGAGGGGTAGGAAGCCTCCCGGTCTCAGGTTCCCTTGCCTTGGCAGAACTGCTGGGAGAGGGTTCAATCAATTGAAGCGGTCGCATGGGTCGACCACGCACCAGTATTCCCCTCATTTGCCGGTAATCCCATGGTCAAGCCTTTGCCGCCTTCTCGGAAGAGGGTGCGCAAGTCTTTCTCTCCTGTTCTGATCGCGATCCTCACCGCTCTCCCCCTTGTCGTGCTGGCCGGCCTGCATGCGCTCTTGCTCATCATGGCGTGGCTCGGCTCAAGCATGAAAAGTGCAAATGGTGGTGAAGTCGGGTTGATGAGCTGGGTCTTGTTAGCACTCGCAACAGGGACCACAGTCGCCTCTGCAGGGGCCGCAGTCGTTGGTGTGCTGTTGGCTCCACGGCGCCCACGCGTCAACTCTTGGCGTTCCCTTGGCATCGGCTGGTGTCTTTTGGCGGTGTCCGTGATTTCGACCATCGCAATGTTCACAATTGATTCAATTCGGAATGCTCAGCTAGGTCGTGAGCTCGATCAGCGCTATGCACCGAAGCGTCTGGCCGAGAACCGCGACCTACTTGACAGCGCGCTGATCAAAGCAGAGTGTGCGGATGGGGTCACATTGACCCTTAATCGCAAGGTTTTCAGTGATGGTGACAGCGTGATGAGTGTTAGAGCCATTCCAGCTGATCGCAGCCGCCAAAATGACATCCTTGTCATCCTGGGTAGCGACTCCAAAGTGTTGGCTGCAGTTTTGGCGACAGACCGATCCGATCTGGAAACCTACAAAGCACGGGGACTTCAATCTGAGCCCTACAAATCGCAGGGTCTGCGCTCATGCCAACTGAAAATCGATGCAATGCTCACGGAGCTTGAATCGTTCGTTCAGTCCCACTCACAACCATAAGATCGCTGCACTCGACACCTGATTGGGCTTAGAAAATAAGCTGCATTGGAATCCACCACTGCGTCCAACACCAATCAGTGCAGGAGTTGATCCTGCAAGTCAGCTCCTGCTGGTGAACATCTGACCCAGCCGCTCTTGAGCATCGTCTGCCACGCCTCGATGGCGTTATGCCGGAGCATCCGCCGTACGACGGGCCGCCCACCACCACGCAGCGGCCTGGTCTCGATCTCAACCCATTGGGCATGGGCTGAGGCCAACGCATTCCGGAAGCAGACCACCAGCTGCTCCTGTTCATTCAGAAGCCACCCTTCCCCGTTTTTCTGCGGGTGGGGCTCAGGGTGCTGGCTCTTGCGTTCCAATCGATTCGAACTCGCCGGTCTCGCTCCTCTTTTAACGGCTCCGGAATGCGCTCAGCGTTCAAACCTCTGCGCGGGCATTCCGTCCTTAAAGAGGAAAAGGCTGGAGTCGGCTTCTGCCCTGCTCAGCTGCCTAGAACGCAAAATGCCAGCTCATGCTCCAAACCTGGACGTTGCCCCGAGGACGGTCGAAAGTCGCAGGCGAACACCTCGGCCTTGCTGGCTGCCGCCAGGGAGCAGGGGCGAGCGCGGTGCGGTTCATGGGGATCGGTTGTCGGTGGCTTTAAAAGGAGGACATTTGTTGTGCCCAATCTGAGGATGCTTAGAGTCATTTTCACCAATCATGGTGATGGCCAGTTTGGATCACTCCTTTTCTCTTGCATCGACTCGTTCCCCGAGCATTTACTGATGCAAAGGTTGGATTTTCTGTTTGCTCTGGAAAAGCCGATGAAATCAAAATAGTCCGTATTGATGGCTGTTCATACAAGATGGCGATGTCTTCTAACCCATCCTTACTGATTGCAATTCTCCCTGATGCAGTTGTCTTCACGCCTTTAGACGTTTTTGTTGTCGGTGGCCAAAGAGATGATCAGCGACAGGCAACTTTGATCCATTCTTCGCCAACTGACTTGGGTTTGTAGGAAGCCCATGTCTGGTCAGCATTGAGATATGACTTGTTCTTGCAGTCAAACGGTTGGATCCATTCATTTAAAGAGCCATCAGGCTCAATGGTGATCATTTGGGTATAGATTTTGTTGCCTTGTTTCGCCACTTTTTTCATGAAATGCATCTCGCCGTCAACGGATTGATTGACGAATTCAAATCCGGCTGGGAGGTCAGGAATCGCAGAAGCGGGGGTCATGGAAGCCATCAGGCCGAGGACAGGAGCAAAGACGATGCGATCAATCATTGTCTGTGCGGTAGCTTGAGAATCGTTATTTTACGCGTTGGCTTACAAAGCAGGAGCTGGTGGCACCAGTCGTTCAGGCCACGTCTTCACCAGTTTGAACAAGAGCGAAGGCGAAAAGAGGCTGTGGATCCTTCGTTCGGTGTTCGTTGGGGGAAACTCGATCACTTCGGAATGATCGAAGACTGTGCAAATTGCAGCGACGACGGTCGCAGGGTGACTTCCCCATTGAGGACATTGGTTGTGCCTCAAGGTCTTCAATGCACTCTGTGAAGTCTTGGTGCCTTGGCGATGCCGCTAAGGCTGTGACTCCATTTGGTGTTTTCGAAAGCTATTTCAAGCCTGTGCGGAACTGAGCTGTCTCACTGCAGCCGTCGTGTTGTGCTTGCGTCAGAGCCCCTGGCTCTGACGCAGAATCCAGGCCGAAGCAGCTTGCTGTTGCTTCCAGGCTAAGAGAAGGTCTTTGGCGATACTGCGCAGTGCTTGCGGATCGTCCGAGTTGTCAATTTCGCGTGAGAACTTCTCGATCTCAAATTTCTGGCCCAGAGTCAGAGCGATCGGGTCCATTAGCTTGTTGCTGCGTAAGCAGAACCTACTCTGGAAATTTCGCTGCAGCAAATTAAAAACGTCGTGATTGCAACCGATTGGGCGCAAACATGATCAGCTCAATACATTGCTGGCATTACAGAACATTGCCTAACGCTGCTGATCGTTCGTATCGCAAGGGCTTATGGGCTTAGAAAGTGCTGACATGACTGGATCGGATGCATTTTTCCTGGGAGAAACATCTGCAATTGTCCCGAAATGTAGCGGTTGCGTCAGACGAGAATCAGGGTTTCGCTCTCGCCCTCATGGGCATCGCCTTGACGCTTCTTGCCAACGATTTGCTGGCTCATGAAACGCAAGCGGCACCGTTGTCGTCGTTCCAGGCCTGAACGAACGCAGTCGCGGGTCTTGAGTGATTTGACCAACAAGGCAGCAATATTGGTGGAAGGGGGGATGAGCAGTTCATTCACCTCATCGCTCTGGATCGTTGGAAGCCTCGAAGTGATGGAGCCACGAGCAGGCTTGATCGCTTTCGTCAGAGGCCTAGGGGTGCCACGGTTCCGACATGCCGACCAGTCGCTTCGCTTTCCGGTAGCTCTCGTTCATGGCTCGTATGTGGCCTTCCATGCATTTGTCGTAAGCCTTCAGTTCAAGGCTTAGAGCTTCTTCTTTGCTTGCAGGTGCCAAGTCATTGGCGTTGGCCTTCTCGCGCTTCATCCATAAATCGCTGAGGATCCGATGATGGCTTGTGTGCGCAGATGTGCATGGGCGATTGTGACTGGCCGAACGCTCTTCATCTTTTCTTCATCGGTTTTGTGTCGTAGCGGTTTGGTTTTGTGATTCGTCGTGCAAAGTCTCTCGCTTTCGCGTTTGTTTTTGCTGACAGCAATGTTTGCGTCTTGTGATCAGGTGTTGAGGCCTTGGATGGGATTGGCTCAAACGTCTCGCTGCACGTTGTGATCATTCCTGGCTCGAGTGCAAGGGGTATGGCGACATTGGGCTTCAGGATGGGGCGACAATCCAGCCGATTTGTATCCCTGCGAACGACCGCGAAGTCAACAAGTCATATATGAAGAGCTTGTAGCATTTGCTACCGACGTTCACCTCCTCGTCGGGGAGGCGCAGTTCGATTCAGGCCATGGAACGGGGACCTGAACTTGCTTCGAGGAACCTTCAATGACTCTGACCTATCGCGGGCAGCAGTACGCACAGCACAGCACTTCAACTGCTGGCAATGTTCAACTCACCTATCGCGGTCAGCACTACGGCCAACACAAGGCTGCAGTGACGAAAACGCATCATGTGGGCACCTACCGCGGTGCTCGCTTCTCCAAGTGATCACCCATCAGTGATGCGATCAGCCCCGCTTCGGCGGGGCTTTTTCGTGGGCAACCAATCCCTCAGGTGTCGTCAGTCACTCCTGTCCCATCCATCCGCTCAGGTCTGACTTGATCAGTGCAGTCTGAACGGCTTCAGCCGTTCAGACTGCTCCGCAAGGTTGTCGCTCTGAATCGTCAATGCCTCTCAAGCGTCAGGACAGGCTCACGCTCCAGGGTCTTCTGCAGGCCCTGGGCCCTGGCATTCTTCTGGCGGCAGCAGCGATTGGTGGCTCCCACCTGGTGGCGTCAACCCAGGCCGGTGCTTTGTATGGCTTGGGTCTCCTCGGGCTGCTGCTGCTCGCCAATCTGTTCAAGTACCCCTTCCTCCTGGTGGGCAGTCGTTTTACGGCTGTGACCGGACGGAGTCTTCTGGAGGGTTACGTCCGGCACCGTCCCTGGTATCTGCCTCTTTATCTTCTGATCACGCTGAGCACGGGTGTCGCCAACATCGCCGCTGTCGTGCTGCTCGCTGGCAGCCTTGCCACAGCCTTTCTTCCTTGGGCGGCGGGCCCCCTGGCCCTCCTGCTCCTCACAATCTGTCTGCTGATCCTGCTGCTGGGCCAGTATCGAACCCTGGATCGACTGAGCAAGGTTGTGGTCAGTCTTCTGGTGCTCTGCACGGTCGCTGCCACTGCAGTTGCGTTGGTGCGTGGACCCTCTGTCAGCGATCTGAGCGTTCTGTTCACGCCCTCTCCCTGGACGCTGGCCTCCCTTCCTTTTGTCGTGGCACTCCTGGGCTGGATGCCCTGTCCTCTTGATCTATCGGCCTGGTCTTCGTTGTGGATTTATGCACGCGAGCAGGACTCGGGTCACCACAGCACCCCTGCTGAAGTCGAGGCCGACTTCAAGATCGGTTATGCCGCCACCGTGTTGATGGCTGTGTTGTTCCTCGTTCTCGGTGCGTGGGTGATGCACGGAACGGGAACGATATTCTCTCCGCAGGGAGCGGCCTTCTCCCAGCAACTGATTGAGCTTTATACAGCGACTCTGGGCTCATGGGCCTATCCCCTGATTGCCTTCACGGCCTTCATCACAATGTTCAGCACAGCGCTCACGTGTCTGGATGGCTATCCCCGCTCCGCTTCTGCTGCGCTGCGTCTCTGGCAAGGCCATGAGGGCAGGGCTGTTCTCAACGCTGCCAGTCAGAGGCTCTGGATCTTGATCCATTTCGGACTGGCGGCCATGGTTCTGGCCTGGTGGAGCGGTTCGATGGGGTCTCTGGTGACATCGGCGATGTGGATTTCCTTCCTGACCACGCCCGTGCTGGCTTGGATGAATCTTCAGGTGATGCAAAGCTCGCAGGTGCCCCCCGAAGACAGATTCGGCCCGGGTCTGCGTCTGACGGCCTGGACAGGGCTCGGCTTCTTGACGTCGTTGGTTGTGTTGTTCCTGATGACACGACTCTGAGCAGAGTCATCGTTGTCATGTCAAACAGGCTTTTGATGGGTCGCAATCCATGCTCTGGCTCAAGCAGCTTCCCCAAGTCGCGAGCTGTCTCTGAAGTCCGCAGCTTCCCAGTCAGCCAGTTGTTCGAAAAGCTCCTCTGCTTCCTTGTGCCTGCCAAGACGACTTAATTCTTTGATCTTTCGTATGGCAGCTCTCTTCTCTCGACGTGATAGGGGCACGACAATGGGAGAAACTTCACCGGTTTTCTCTCACTCCGCAATCCATGTCATCGTTGGCGTGGACGCTCTTTTGATTGGTGAATCCTGGGCGCAGCTCTCCTGCGAATGCCCGGCTTGGTCAGTCTTTCTCCATGTTGACCGTGAACATTGTCTTGGCGAGGTGATGACACCTGATCGCAAGCTGATCAAGCTCTGGCCAGCGTCCTCCGGCAAAATTGTTCAGTGCAGAGTGTGGCTGGGATGATTCGCACGACGCTCACCGCCCTCGCGTTGCTTGGCCTTCTGGCTCCTGCTCAGGCCAGCGTCTATGCCGAGCAGCAGAAGGACGGCTCGTGGAAAGTCAGTCGTTACGACGACGGGGACCCAACGGTGAGCGTCACCTACCGAGACCAAGGGGGGACCGAGCCTTTGATTGACTTCAGCGAACGCGCTGAATATCCCGGTGGTCTGTGGCTGATCGGCACCACGGTGCAGATGACGAACAATGAGTGGCGGGGCTATCAGCATGACCTGGCAGGTCGTTGAGAAGACGCACCACCACCTACCCAGAAGACCTCTCTGCCGTGCATCTTGTCGGTCCCCAGCCGTTACAACGCGATCAGTCGGGGCTGCATGACCACCGCCCCAATCACCGGGATTCCAAGTCATGGAAATGACGCTGCAGCATTGTTGGTTAAGCTGAAAATGATGCTTAAGTTGATGTTCATGAGGAACCGATCGTTGTTGTTTGGTGCTCGACATGCATCATTTGCGCTCCTGACGTCATGGTTCGCCACCTCGGCTGCTTTTGCTTACCCGCAGGCTGAGTTTGATGCCTGTTTGGGGAGCGCCATGGACGCTGTTGTCAAAAAGCAACTGAAGAGTACGTTGCAGGATGTCAAGAATTACTGCCATTGTTCCCTCGTGAAAGTTGTTGATCAAGGCAGGCCGATTGCTGCTTCAGTTGCCGATTGCAATCGGCGATATATCCGGTGAATCCCCAGTCAAGGTTCAGCGCTGAGCGCTGAAGTCATCCACTGATGGCCTTCCCATCACGTCTCCTCAGCTGCAGCTCATCGAATCTTCTTGCAATGATGGGCAGGCTCTAGTCCTCCGTTAGGGATGGTGAAGCGAGCATGGGTATTGCCAAATCCGAGGCAGAAACCATGACGTGTGATCTGAAGCGACGCCCGAATGTTCTGCTCTCCACGGCTCAGGAGCGGCAGATTCTCGATTGGTGCCATGAACTCGTTGAGCGTGGCCAATGGCTGCAGGAAGAAGAGTGTTTCAGTCACTTCTTTGTGGAACGGCGCGATCCAGGCAAGCCTCGGCCTCTGAAGCAATCAGGCTCTGGCTCAAGGCGCGGGTGAGGGGGGCCGCCGATCGTCTGCCTTCGTGCGACGCGTCGAATGTGTGTCCAGCCGTTTGACCGGAAACGGTCATCATTCTCGGAACCGTTGATTGTTTCCTGGTCAATGCCGAACCTATTCGTGGTGATGGATGCAATGGCCGCTGAGGCATTCAACGTGACAGGAGGAAGGCTGAGGCGTTTGTCGTCTTTTGATTGCCAGCTCTGAAGCCTGTGCTGTCCCCCGCAGCAGCTCAGACCAATGCCGTTCCGTTCGCCGGGCCCTGGCCATGCTTGCCTGGGCCAAGCATGGCATCTGTTGCCATTGTTCGTCTCCGGTATCGCCGCCTCTCCTTTCTTTGGAGCAGTCCTGCGGGAGCATGCCGATTGATTAGACCAAACGTGTAGAGCGGACCCCATGCACCACACCACCCTGACGGCTGCGGCCCTGGCGATTGGCTCACTGGTTGCACCCGTCACCGCAGCTGACACAAGTCGGAGTTGCAGCCAAGAACCCGTTGTCATGGTGATTGATGGTGTGACCAATGACCGCCAACAGATGGCGATTTACAGTCAGGCTTTGAAGGAATCAGGGCTCCACCAACACGCTGGATCGTTCTATCTGAATGACCCGCGCCCTTTGCAGATTCTGGAGGGACGTCGAGATCAGAATCATGTGACATTGTTGATAAAATTTCCCTCAGAGTGTGCAGCGACGACGTTCTGGAACTCTCCGGTTTATCAGCAGGATATCAAGCCTCTTCGAGAACAAGCGGGAGATTACACAATCGAACTCTATCCACTCCTCTGAGGGGAAACACATTCCGTTCGCTGGCGTCAACCACCCCAAACCTTCACCTTCAGGTTCCGGTTTGTGAATGGCTCCTCCCCCAGCGCGAGATCGGGGGGCGCCTGCGAGACGCCCTGGCCCCAGTCGTCATAACCTTGCTGCTGTCTGGTTTGGGTGCATCACCAGACAGCATTGCTTGGTCGGTATCGATCGCCTCTGTTTCCACGCGGGTAGCGGTCTATGACGGGTTCAACGCTGTTGATCGGAGTCGTTCAATGATTCACGTCGCTAGGGTGTATTTGTGCACCAAAGTGGACGACGAGATCGAATTCAATCTGATTGATATCGAGGTTCAGAAGCTGGATGAGACTGTGGGCATGCTCGTTGAGAACGGTTACGAGCTTCTGCCTGATCATGCCACGGCTGAGAAATACATCGAGCACATTGTTGAGGTCTGACGCGGCTACTTTTTGTTGTGTGTGTGTTGAGCCGGGGAGGGAGGTTTTTTATTCGAGGCGCACGATATTGCCGATCACGAGGCCTGAGTTCCCGGAGTTCCTTCTGTGACGCCCTAGTGGCTTAAGCATTCCGCTTTACGTTTCCCTTTGCCATCGGACGGCATTGGATTCGTTGCTTCCCATTGTTCGGCGGCATCGAGGCATTCCTGCATGGTGTCAAAGTCTTCAGTGCTGATTCCGCCACCGGCAAAGTGGCTCCCATCCGGGTTCATGCCCCAGTCAGCATGATGCATCATCAAGGTTGCCTGTTGTGCACGACCCGGGCTGACCATGATCATGCTCAGCGTGAACAGAAGGGTTGCCAAGATCTGCAATGCATTGCCCACTCTTCAATAAGGGTGGCCATTGATCCCACGGATGGCAACGCACAGTGCGGTTGTCATCGTTCGCGACGCCGAGCTTGGAGGCTCAGCTCTTCTTATTCAGCATGAAGAGAATTCGCTGCGCATTCAATTCGATGCCATAGGTCGCTTTCATATGAGCAGCAATGCGAGACAGAGGCCAGCCAAACAGTCTTCTCAGCCGTGCTGCTTCTTTGAGGATCTGTGTTTCATTGAGCTGTCGCATGGTCGTGGTGATTTCAAGCGCATGTTCAGACTCGCCTTGAGTCTGCACTGTGCGCATCACCCATTCAGGGGATTCTCGTGCCTGAATCTTCCCCAAATGCTTCTGCGCTAAAGAGCTCCACTGCGTCACCGTGCCGTCACTCTGAAGTATGTGTCAGGGCCGTTTAAAGGCGACGTTCAAAGCTGACGCAGAGTCATCACGGCCGTGATCACCACTGGCAGCGCTGAGTCAAGATGAGCCATCGACCGTTTCGGGTCAGGGGCAGGCTTCAGGAAGATGAAGATTGATCCAATTAAGATGGTTCTGTTTGCCGAATTCAAAGCCAAACCTTTGATTGTCAATCCATCTCACGACGGCATCAAAGAAGTGTTCATCTGCATTGATATGGTCGTGGGCGCGAAGCGTAATAGGTTGACCAATACTGAGTGACACAGACTCTCCACAGCAAACACATCCGCCCGAGCAGCTTAAATCCCATAAATAGGATCGCTTGCCAAGAGACTGCAAAGTCTCGGGTTTGATGAACGAAATATTGACCGTGTCGAGCCCGGTGTAGATCAGCTTTTGACGTTTGTGCTTACGCTTTTCCATTGGGCACGCAGCGTCATGGCCTGTTTATAGCAACAGCTCTCAGTCAGGGCTTGTGTGGCGAAGCCTTTGTTTGAACGCTGGCCAATGGATCGATGGGTGTCTCGTCATGGATGTCTCATGCTCGATCATGCAATCGTTGAAGTGGCAATTTTGATCCAACCCTTTGTGCTGGGGTTTCTCTCTTTTAGATCCACACATTTGTGGTTCTGGCTTCTCTTGTGATGCCGCGTTGCCATACCCAGCCGAGGGTCAGCACGCTCAGGGACCCGCAGGGGCCAATGACAAGATGCCAAAGCGGATCCCCGCTGCTGGTGAGCATGGCTCCTGCTCCTGTGGTCAACACCACCCCGAACAGGGGGTAAAGCCACAGCCGACGATCGCTAAAGCGTTTCCACCACTGGAGCAGCATCAGTATGACCAGTAGTGTTTGCAGTGCGATGGCGACTGTTTTTCCCGCGAGTGGATAGGCCGTAATCGCCAACAGGGTGAGCAGCAGAAGTGGCAGCCTCCACTGCCTGGAACGGCTTACCGATGCCGTGAGGAGCGCCAGGCCGGCAGCAAGCGATCCATAAAACACGCCGTTGAACACACTGATGTGGTTCACATAAATCCAGTTGGTGGTGGTGTGATCGACCATCTCCGCCAACGACGCCAGGGCAAAGCAACAGAATCCCGCCTTCAGCAGCCATCCTCGGCAGCGCAGCGCCACTCCAAGTGGCACCAGAACTGCTTGCAGATGCATCACGACCAGGGCGATCAACATGGGCTCAGTTCTTCATGGATGCAGCCTTGGCGCGGCGATCATGGCGATCTCCCCCTTCATGACTGTCCAGCTCCGACTGCACCTCGCTGGCGATTGGGCGCATGCAGTAAGCCCTGAGCAGCCACCCATCCTTCGGTTTCGACAGGTGCGCAGGCATGTCTGCTTCTGAGGCTGTTGTCCAGTTCTGCCTGACGAGGTAACAATCCGGTTGTGCCTTGATTTGAATGGCCGATCCATAACGTGTGCAATTGACTCCGCACGCATTGCGCTCTGGATCAAGTCGATAGTCGCGGACCCAGAAACCGTGGAGTGTCGCGTCGCCAAGGCGACCGTTCTCCCAACCCCACCAAGCGACGGCACCTTGATCCACAAGAACACCGCCCTGGCTCAGGGGCCTCACATAGCAAACGACCCCGTGATGGGGTTCCGATTGAATCCTGGGGTCGTAGCTCACGCACCAGTGGGTGTAGCAGTCTCCAGCGCTGACAGATTCGCTCCCGCAGCGCTCGCCCCGTGTTTGGTCGGGACCTGTTTTGGGAGTTGGCTTGGCCATGACCATGACTTCACTCCAGGCGAGCGCAGAGGCTCCAGCGAGCATCAAGGAGCCTGCGGTCCTGGCCAACGTGCTGATCGCTCCCATTGGAGAAGTGCCGACTCAACGGTTGTCTAGCCGCCAAAGCAGGTTGGGGCTTGCCTTCGGCGGTGGAGATGATGTGCAGGCTTGGCTGATTATTGATTTTTCGTCGTTAGTCTGCCCGTTTTGGTTTGTCTTTAAAGCGGCACAATGTTCTTGTTGTGAATGACGGAATGGCATTGTTAGTTTGATCCTTGCCCTTGTGCATAATCTTTTGTCTCGGTCTTGATCTTTTGTGTTCGATGTTTTGTTTGGGTCGATCGCAGGCACGCTTGACCTACATAAGTGAAACTTTGTTGCGTCAGGCTTTTTTCACGCTATTGTTCCAAAATACTTTTGAGAGCTCGATGTGACTTCGTCTAGACGCCCTTCTGAGCGGCGTCGTTCACGTCGCAACTCGATGCCCTACGCAGGTGTTGGCAGAGTTGATGTTTTCGTTCAATCTGCAGCAAGACCTATTCCTGCCAAGTGCCGCTTTTTCTTGTGGGACCTGAGCCTGGGTGGTGGTTCGGTGATGACGTCCATGCCAGTGGCTATTCAGGCAGGGGAAAAGCTTCGCCTCACCTTTGAGGATACGCTGTCTCCTTATCCAGACAGCGTTATCGCCATGGCTGTGTGGGTCAAGCCAGACGCCTTCGGATTTCGCTTCAATCGCCCTCAACAGAGCTTGTTGACCTGGGCCAAAGGGAGCCCTGTCAATTAATGGCAGGCCAGGATTGAAAGCCAGTGTCTTGCTTTCGTAAGTGCCTGAATTTGCGCAAGCCCCATTGGATCTTCAGTCCTCTTCAATCACCACTCCAGCCACCATTTCGCTGGTTTCAACGGCGGCGGTTCGGAAGAGATCGGCCAGGGCACCCATGCTGCCTGCCTGACGCTGCAGATGTTCGCATTCCTCGTCGAGCGACGCGCTGAGGTCAAGCATTTCTGAGGGCTGCAGATTCGCATCCGCCACCGTTTCGGCCAGAACGACAGCAGCCTCGATGATGCGTTTTTGTTTGGCGGTGCGGCGCATGGCAACCCGAGGCGTCGGCGGTGAGGCCTCCAAGACTGTCTTCAGTCTCGCAGCGATATCTGATTGATGAACGGCCTGGTAGTGAATCGTTTGGTTGGGGGTGCTGGCTCCGACTCGGCTTGGCTTGAGATGGCCTGGATCAGTGCTGAAGCCGGTGCTCTCAGCTCTGCCATGACGGCCGTTGGCCCGTTCGCGTTGACGGCCAGGATGACCGGTGCCGCTGCGCTGCTGGGACAGAACGTTGGTGGCGGTTCTGTGCTGACCAGGCGGCTGTAGCCGATAATTCATGCTGTTTGTGGGGTTGTGCTGATGCAATGGGAGTACACGCAGCTGCGGTTTGTGCCCCGTGGCAAGAGCTGGACAGGTGAAATCGAGGAGTTGTGGCTCGATGACCGCCAGCTGATCTCCCGTAGCCATCCCCAGAACGGGGTCACCCTGGTGGGTCTGATGAATGAACTCGGCCAGCAGGGATGGGAACTGATGACCTATGCCCAACCGTTCACCGGTTATCACGGCGGTTGCTACACCTTCAAGCGTCCCAAATAGAGCCTGCGCTCAGGCTGCTTTCTTTTTCTTCATCCAGCCCAGCAGCATTTCCACCACCTCGCCACGACTTTTGGCTCCCCAGTCGCGCCGACGTTGATCCAGAACCTTTACCAGCTCAGGGCTGAGCTCCACGATGTTGCCTTCGTGCTCCTGGAACTCCATGCCAACACCCTCGCTGGCTGCGTTTTAGCGGCGATCCGTGCCGCTGTCTGGAGATTGCTGCTGACTCTTCGCTTCAGCATCTGCGACCGTGATCACGGGTTGCGATGGTTTGAACGGTTGCCAGGCCAGGGCTGTTGCGCGAGAAGCTAAGCCCTCAAGGCCTGTGTCTCACCGTTGTGGGGTGGATGACTCGATAGGGGCGCTGCTGCTGACTCAGATGCCTCCATTGGCGATGTAGGGATCGTTGAGGCCGAGTTCGATGGCGGTGCTGCGCAGTAATTTGTTGTCCCTTTCGTATCTGCCACTGTTGAGCTGTTCCTCGAGTGGAGAAGCCGTTGCCATTCGTGAGTGTTCAAAGCATCTCAACATGCTCTCCCGTTCCCCGATGAAAAATAAAATTCTCAGGCCAGAGGACCTGCTGCTGGGAGGGAATGGGAGTCCGTAAAACTCATAAACGCCCTCGCAGTGTTGCATGGGTTTTGGTTGGGCCACTGCCGCGGTGCTTGCAATGGCGGAGAAGAGGAAGGCGATGATGATGTGGAATTTCAAGGTCTTTCTCGCTCTTTCGACTGACTCGATGATTGTATTCATTGTTGAGCAGTGATTCTTTGATTGTCTGATTCACCCCTCGCGATTCTGCTTCCGTCGTTTGCAGACTGTTGTCTCAGCTTGTGGCTGATCGCTCTGTGGCTGGTTGAGTCTCAGCGCCTCTACCTTCACTCGTCGCTGATGTCATGCAACTTGTCGATGAGCAGGTCCATGTCGGTCTCAATGCCGCCGTCCCGTTCCCAGGCGCTGGGGTCAAAGCGTTCTTGAACCATGCGGTTGATGCGTTCTCCTGAACGGAGATTCATCAGGGTCTGCGTCGAGGTTGAGCTTGAAGTTGTTGCTGTGGTCTGCTGCTCCGGCTGGATCGTTGTGTGCTCGCCGATCAAGTGGCAGGCAAGCCGGCGTTGGTGGGGCCGGGCGCGATGCTCCCAGAGATACACCGCTTGCCATTGTCCCAGAACCAAATGGCCGTTGTCCACGCTCAGCGTCAGGGTCTGACTGGTGAGAGCAGTGCGGATATGGGCTGGCATGTCGTCATTGCCTTCATCGTCGTGGAGGTAACGGCTGCGTTGGCCATCGCCATTGCATGGACCTTTGCCGTCATTGGGAACAACCGCCTCCATCCAGGCGTTGAGGTCTTTGAGAACCCTCGGATCGGCGTTTTCGTTGATGGTGAGGCTGGCGCTCGTGTGCAGACAGGTGAGATGCAGCACCCCCAGCTGAATGTCAGTGCTGCGGATCCAGCTGTTGAGTTGTTCGTTCAGGCGCGTGAAGCCCTGGCCTGGAGTGGTGATCACCAGCTGATCCAGAACCTGGTCCATGGTCATGTCGTTGGGTCGTTCAGTCTTGTGCTCTGGCCAGCATGACGGGCTCCCCCGGCATAGGGGTGGTGATCAGGTCGTCGCTAGGCGGCATGGTCTCGCCACCATCGGCGTTGAGCAGGCGGCTGATCACACCGGTGAAGCGCACATCCCCGCCGGTGGTGCTGGCCAGCACCTGCTGGGGTGAGAAACGTTCGATTAGAGCGGGCATCACGCTGGCCCCGGTGATGAAGTTGCCGACCAGCGGCAGTCCCAGGTCGATTACCGGGCTGATCACGGTGGACACCTGGCGTCTGGGCAGGGTTGGGTCGAGCACCCCATGGGGCTCGAGGTACAGCGATCCACCTGGCCAGTCGAGGAGGTAGCCGTTCTCCACCATCGGCACCCGCGCGCCTGCGGTGGCTTGGATGGTGAGCTCGCCTGCCTGGTGTCGCTCCCCCGGTCGCAGGCTCGTCACCTGCGTGAAACCAAGGGTCGTCACCACCTTGGCGGCCGCAGGGGAGGCCACCACCGGCAGGGTTCGGGGCAGCTGTTGCAGCGTGGCCGGATGGGCGTGGTCAGCCTGCCCCTGGGTGAGCAGTAACAGATCCAGCTGCTCTGGAATTGGCCAGGGATGGGGCAGTTCACCCTTCAGCAGCCAGGCCCCCGGAGGGAAGACCAGGGCATCCACAAGCCATGGATCCACCAGCACCCGCAGGCCATGGATCTCCAGCAGCCAGCTGTTGGATCCGAAATAGGTTGCCGTTGCCGCCGTGCTCATGGCTTGGAGGGAGGAGGCGTTGATCTTGGCGCCTTGGCGGCTGAGAGTGCGTTCACCCCCTCAGGTCGCCATGGAGAGCTGTTGGCACCGACTGGTTCAGTTGGCCACGGCCAGGGCGACCCCGCCAACGGCGAGCAAGGAGGCCATCAGGCCGATCCCCCGGGGGTGATCCCCCTCCTGATGGGCCACGCACAGGGCCATCACCGGTGCTGTGCTGAGCAGGGTGATGGCCACGGCCAGCGGCAGCTGTTGCAGCACGGTCTGTTGCAGCAGGATGCCCAGATTGGTACCCAGCAGCGTGGCGGTCACCACCCGAAAGGCACGCTGTTGCCGGGGTTGTGGCCCCGCTTGTCGGCGTTGTCTGAGGCCCGGCCGCCCTCCGTTTCTCCACCAGCACCAGCCCAGCCAGGGCAACAGCGCCACCAATCCGCCCAGCAGCCGCACCGCCGCACTTTGGATCGGTGTCACGTCGGCTTGCAGCAACACGCTGCGCGAAAGGGCAGCGCCACCGACCCCACAGATCACCGCCAGCAACGCCAAGCCCAGGCCCAGAAGCTGCCCCCTGGGGGAACAGTCGCTGGGGGCGGTGCGGCTCGGGGGTTGTTGGAGGGCAACAATCAGCACGGACCCGCTCACCAGGACAGCACCGCACCACACCAGGGGGCTTAGCCGTTCTCCCATCCACAGCAGTCCGCTGATCGCCGCCAGCAGTGGGGCCAGGGCTTCCACGGTGAGGGCGCGGCGTGTGCCCAGACGGCGCAGGGCTCCGAGATAACAGCTGTCGCCTGCGGCAATGCCCACGGCGCCGCTCACCAGCAGCCATGTCCACACCTGGGGCAGGGCCACCCAGGGCACGGCCACGAGCACGGGCAGCAGCACGAGGCAGGCGATGGCGTTTTTGAGGCCATTCAGCTGCGGAGCCTTCAGTGACGTGGAGAGCCCCCGCCAGAGGCTGCTCGCCAGCGTCCAGGCCAGGGCGGCTGTGAGGCCAGCGAGGAGTCCCATGCGTCAGCGGCTTACCAGTGGGGATCACTGGCGAACGCCACCTGCAGTTCGCCGCTTTGGCTGCCCGGCACAGTGCTGATGCAGGCCCTCACGGTGCTGCCGTTCACGTCGATTTCACAGGCACCACAGCTACCGCTCATGCAGCCCGTGGGAATGCTCACACCGGCCTCCCTGGCTGCCTTGAGCCAATCGATGCCCACGCGGTGATCACGGCTCTGGCCATCGGGCCAATGGATGCGCACGTCGCCCCTGGCTCCAGCAGGACGCATCACGACACCGTTGTTGATTGCGGTTTGATGTACTCGCAGGTGAGGGATTTGCTCACGAAGGCCTGGGCTGCATTGGCGTCGCTGCGGCTTGGCGCGTTGTATCCGCTGCCGATGTTGCTCAGATCCAGCTTGGCTTGAAGGGTCTCGAGGTTGATCAGCATGCGCACGGAGTTATCGGGATCCGTTTTGTCGAACACCTTGATCGACAGGTTGCCGTTGTCGAGGCTGCCTTCGGGGCCACCAATGAAGCTCAGTCCTGTGCTTAAAGCTTCCTCGGGGATGAATTCGTTGAAGGGGATTTCGTTCTCGAGCGCAAAGGGTTCAAGGGTCTGATTGAATTCATTGAATGAATACAACTGGCCCGTCTTGTCATTGAAGTGCAGGTCGATGCCGATCGATTTGATGGAGCAGTACAAACGTTTGACGGGCGTTCCGGTCGGCAGGCTGAACGACTGAGGAAGATTGAAGGGGTTGGATTGCAGTTGCGTGGGTAACGAGCATCCGGTGATCAGGGGTGCAGCACCTGCCAGAACAAGCCGCCACCACTTGAATGTCCCCATGCAATTTGTTGTGCTCTTTTCCCACCTTAGAGAAGGCTGAGGAAGGCACCCATGACCGGGGACACCGGCCGATGTGTTCGCGGCACGCGTCGCTCATGGGTCGCGCAGCAGCGGCTCCAGGGTCACGTGGGTTTCAAAGGCATCGGCCAGACGGTCGAGCAGGGCCTCCCGTTGGCGGCTGTGGTGGGGCTGGTCGGTGCGCAGGGGCGGCAGCTGTTTGCGTTCGCGCAGCTGGTTGAGCCAGCGCCGCCGCCAGGGTCCGCTTTCAAACACGCCGTGCAGATAGGTGCCCACCACCACACCGACGTGAACGTTGGCGTGATCGTCCAGGGTCTGCACCCAGCCCAGCCCATCGTCGCGGCAGAGGCCTGGGCAGTGGCTCAGCGTGGCGGTGCTGCCGCGATGCAATTCGAAGCCCTCCAGGGTGGCTTCATCACCGCTGGTGCAGGGCGGCCAGAGGGCCTGGCTGCTGCGCTGCCGCAGCGCCTTGGCAGCCGTGAAACTGGTGCGAAGGGGCAGGAGATCCAGGCCGGTCTGGCTGCTGCCGGCGTCACCGCCTTCGCGGCCGTCGGGGTCGTGCAGCTCCCGGCCCAGCAGTTGCATGCCGCCGCAGATGCCCAGCACCACACCACCGGTCTGCGCGTAGCGTACCAGCGCGGCATCGAGGCCGGACATGCGCAGGGCCTGCAGATCGCGCAGGGTTTGCTTGCTGCCCGGCAGGATCACCGCATCGGGTCGCCCCAGGTCGTCCCCGGGGCTGAGCCAACGCAATTGCACCGTCGGCTCGGCTTCGAGGGGATCGAGGTCGGAGAAGTTGCTGAGGGAGGGCAGCCGCACCACGGCGATCTCCAGCTCAGCCCCCCGTTTGCGGCCGCGTCGCTCGAGCAGATCGAGCGAGTCTTCCGGTGGAAACAGCTCATCCAGCCAGGGCATCACCCCCACCACAGGGATGCCGGTGTGGGCTTCCAGCCAGCGGCGGCCCTCATCAAACAGCGACTGGCGGCCTCGGAACCGGTTGATCAGGATGCCCTTGATCAGGGGCCGCTCCACGGGGCGCAACAGATTGAGGGTGCCCACCACCTGGGCGAACACCCCACCCCGTTCGATGTCAGCCACCAGGAGGCAACGGGCCCGCAGGTACTGGGCCAGGCGCAGGTTGGTGAGGTCACGGCGCTGCAGGTTGACCTCCACGGGGCTGCCGGCTCCCTCCAGCACCAGGCGACCGCTGGGGTGGCGCTCCTGCAGGTCGCGGAGCCCCTGGCGGATGGCGCGCCATCCCGGGCGAAACCAGTCTTCGTAATAGGTCTCGGCCCGCGCATGACCCACGGAGTGGCCAAGGTGAATCAGCTCGCTGGTGGAATCGCCCTGGGGCTTGAGCAGCACCGGATTCATGGCGCATTCCGGCTCCAGGCCTGCGGCCCAGGCCTGGAGCGCCTGGGAGTAGGCCATTTCGCCACCGCGCTGATCGACCCAGGCGTTGTTGCTCATGTTCTGCCCCTTGAAGGGCAGAGGGGTTTCGCCCCGCCGCTTGAGCACGCGGCAGAGCGCTGCATTCATCAGCGATTTGCCGGCACCGCTGGAGGTGCCCAGCACCATCAGAGCGGGCTTCATAGCCTGGGCCGGCGGCGGCGTAGCCAGTGCTGCACCCGTTGATGCAGCGGAGCCGCGGGGATGGCGCCGGGCCAGAGCTCGAGCAGTTCACGCCCCATCGGCGTCAGCCGCACCCGCTCGGTCAGTCCCTGGCCATCCACTTCGCGGCGCAGCACCCCCAGCTGAATCAGCCAGATCAAGCTGTCTTCCGTGCGGGAACGATTGAGGCGGTTGCGGCAGAGCGCCGTCCAGTCGTCGCGGGTGGTGAGTTCGGTGCTGCTCAGGGCACCTTGCTCAAGCAGGGCATAGAACCCGCGCGCGAACGGCAGACAGCGCATGGCCTGGCGCGCCCGTTGCAGAGAGCGTTCGGTGAGCAGGGTCCGGGCGGAAGCGGTCAAAGCGGAGCCAGGTTCGTTGTTCATTGTCGGCGCTGACGGGCAGCAGTGCTTGGCAGACTTCAGCCAGCTGCCCTGCGCGTGTGTTGCTGTTGGCTTCGGCCTCTCCGGCCCGCCGGCGTCTGCTCGAGCAGGCCGGATGGTCCCATCAGGTGATGGTGAGCGGTGTGGATGAAGAGACGATCACCGCCCGTGATCCCACGGACCTGGTGCAGCTGTTGGCGGCTGCGAAGGCGGCAGCCGTGCACCAGCGTCTGGCGGAGGAGGGCACCCACCGGGAGGTGAGTGCCGTGTTGGGCTGCGATTCGCTGCTCGCCTTTGATGGCGAGGTGTTCGGCAAGCCAGCCAACGCGGCGGAAGCGATCGAGCGCTGGCAACGCATGCGCGGGCACTGGGGGGCGTTGCACACCGGCCACTGTCTGCTGCCGGGGCCTGCCGCCAAGGCAGGCCGCGTCGAACGGCGTGTGTGCGTGACCACGCGAGTGCTGTTTTCAGCGCTCACCGATGCGGAGATTGCCGCCTACGTCGACAGCGGAGAGCCGTTGCAGTGTGCCGGGGGCTTTGCCCTCGAGGGGCGTGGTGGCAGCTGCATCGAGCGGCTGGACGGTTGCTATTCGAATGTGATCGGACTCAGTCTTCCCCTGCTGCGGCAGTGGTTGACTCCGGCCTGATCCCTAGCGGCTCCTCGTCGTTGCCATTGTTCCGTTGCCGTAGCTATGGCGGAGACAAGGCCCTTTGGACACCCCCAACGATGTCGACGTTTGCGCTGGCTGCCGCATGCACCCTCTTGATCGGTAGCGGACTGACACTGAATGCCAATGCGATGGAGCCAATCCAGCGTTCCTCCGCTCCCCCGACCACAGAGCTTGGCCTGAGCCAGGAGCAGTCCTATCTCGACGACGCCTCGCTCCGCCACAGCCAGGACGTGGTTGAGGATGCCAATCTGCCCCTGGAGTTTCAGAAGCCTTCCGGCCCCGAGGGCTTCGACGTCTTGAATCTCAGCTTCTGACGCGGCCGCTGCGGCACCGTTACGAACCCTGCCAGGTTGGTGTGACCTCAGCAGACTTGAGGTAATTCCCCCCTGGCCGGATGGGTCGAACTCCAAGCCTCGGCCAAGACAGGCAGCCGCTGTCTGGTCTGCTGCTGGGTCTGGCCGTGGCAGCGCTTTCGGGGTGCTCGCTGTTGCAGAGTCTTCCAGAGCCCAGGCCACGCGTGGAGCTCAGGGGGGCGGGGGCCAGTTTCCCTGCACCGCTCTATCAACGCTGGTTCACCCATTTGATGGTGCGTGAAGGCTTGATCCTCGACTACCTCGCCGTGGGGTCGGAGCAGGGAGAGCGCCAACTGGAGGCCGGACTGGTGGATTTCGCTGGCACCGACGTGCGGCCTGATCACGACGCCTGGATGGCAATCCCGATGACGGCGGGTGCGATCGCGGTGGCCTACAACCACCCCGGTTGCCGCTTGACGCTCAATCGGGAGCAACTGCTCGGGATCGTCTCCGGGGCGACCACCAACTTCAGCCAACTGGGGTGCCGGGCCCGGCCGATTCAGCTGGTGGTGCGGAGCAGCGGCTCTGGAACGACGACCAATCTGCTGCGCTATCTGCAGATCCCTGAGCAGGGTTGGCATCACGGATCTGCATTGTTGGCCAACAGCAATGACGCGATGGCGACCCTGCTGGCTCAGCGTGATGGGTCAATCGGCTACCTGGAAACCGTCTTCCTGACAGGACGCCAACGGCTTCAGGCCGCTGCGCTTGTCAACAGCGCCGGCAACACCGTTCTGCCGGTGCCTGATCAGGTGCATCGAGCTTTGCGGCAATGGCCGGATCCGCAGAACGGCTACCCCCTGGTGAGTCCCTCCTGGGTGCTGCTGCCCAGAAGAGGCCTCGGCCAGAAAGCACCTGTGCTGCAGGCGGCGTTGCACTACGGGCTTTCTGCGGAGGGGCAGAAGCAAGTGAAGACCTTGGGCTATGCCCCCTTGCCGCAGCGTTTGCAGACCGAGGCCCGGGCTTTGATCGAGGAGATCAGGCCATGAAGGTTTCTGCACCCCTGCGGCTCTCGGCGGAGGCGATCCATGCCAAGGAGCGGCACTTCCCGCTGTTTCTGCTCACGGCGTTGCTGCCGGTTGTGCTGTTCCCCTTGGCCAATCTCGATGGAACGCTGCCGCAACGGCTGGCTCTGCCTGTCACGGTCACCCTGCTGGTGGTGGAGTCGGTCCGAAGCCTGCCCGCATGGGCCGCCTGCGTGGGCCCCGTCCGTCTCAACACGCTTTATCGATGCCTGGCACTGATCTCAGCTGTGGCGGTGTGGTGGCCCGTGTTCATTGCGCACCGCCCGGTCCTGATCGCCCACGTTGCCGTGGTTGGCATTCGCGGGTTGTTTTATTCGCTCACAGCCGTGCGCATCATTCAGGTGCTGGCCAATTCCGACCGGGTCAGCGTGAAGACGTTGTGTCTGGGTGCGGCGGGCTATGTGCACCTGGGGTTGACCACCGGCATGCTGGCCACGATGTTGCAACTGGTGGATCCAGACAGCTTCAACCTGGGGGCAACGGTGCTCCATGAAGAGTTGATGGCGCGGTTGTCGTACTTCGCTTTTGTGACATTGAGCAGCCTTGGCTACGGCGATGTGGTGCCGGCCAGTCCGATCGGTGAAGCGTTTGCGGTGCTGGTGAGCATCAGCAGCACCCTGTATCTGAGCTTGTTGATTGGCTTGTTGTTGAGTCGCTTCCTCAGTTCGCAGCAACGGGAGCAGCCTTGATGGGGAGCTCGATTGGCGATCGCATTCAGCGCCGGGAACCACTGTTTGGTTGGTTTCTGCTGGCCACGTTGCTGCCGATCCTGGTGATGCCCTTCACCAAGCTTGACGGCAACCTGATTCAGAAGGGGCTGCTGCCCCTCAGCACGCTCTGGCTTGTGGTGCTGGCGCTGCGGATCATGCCCAGAGACCTGCTGCGCTGGCGGGGATGGACGTTCCACGCGCTGTATCGGCTGTTGGGGGTGCTGTGTGTGGCGGTGCTGTGGCTGCCGTTTGCGCTGGGGCCCCACGCCGGCCTTGGCTGGCAGCTCCCGATTCTCTCGGTGATCATCGGCTTTTACCTCTCCACAACGGTGGGCATCGTGCTGGTGCTCGCCCAGGTGAAACGGGTGAATGAAGCGGTGCTCTGTCTGGGGGCAGCCGGCTACATCCTGCTCGGCCTCACGGGGGGACAGATCGCGACAGCCCTGGAGGTGTTGAGACCGGGAAGTTTCAGTCTGGGGCGCATGTTGCCGGGAGAAGCGCTGGTGGAGCGTTTGTCGTATTTCTCGTTTGTCACCCTGGGCAGCCTGGGCTATGGCGATGTGCTTCCTGCAACGGCCGTGGCGGAGAGCTTGGCGGTGTTGCTCAGTATCACAGCAACGCTGTACATCACCTTGATGATTGGCTTGTTATTGAGTCGGTACATTGAATCAAAGAGCTGAGATGACAATGCGGGGTTTGCACTCATCTCTGGGCAGGTTTTGATTGCTGCTTGTGTTGGATTCAAGGGCGAGAGTGCAGGCTCGATTGTGCCAGTTTTTGTGATTGATCTGGGCGGCTTGAGTCGGCCAGGCTGAATGTTCAGCAGGGGGCATTCGTTCGTAACGTGGCAGGCAAAAGATGGGAGCTCAAAGAGTGTCCTCGCCCTTTCTTGCTCAGGGCATGATTGAACTCCACGGCCGGAGCTTCGCTGTGTTTCAGCTGGCAAGGCAGGGAAAGGGGCCAGCACCATCAGCGAAGCGAGTCGGGGGGGTGTTGTTTTTAGAGATTGAGCAGGCTGAGATCCTGGTCATCCTGGCTGGTGGGATCACTTGCTGGAGTCAGTCCATCTTGAGCTTCTTCCAAGACAGGAGCCGTGGTCTTTTTGTCGTCAGTTGGGGTTGTCTCGCTGAACGCATCATGGGTTGGCGTGACAGGGATGGACGCTGGATCAAGGGAGGGGCCAGGTTGAGGGTCGCTCGCATTGATTGAGCTTTCGGCATCACTTCCATTGGCCTCGTGGTTGTGATTCAGTGCGGAGAGGTCATCGGGGTGGAGTTGCTGCAGGTCGCTGAGGGCAGCAGAGAGGGCATCACCATTCAATGCGGGAGATGCCGATGGCTCTGCCTGGTTGTAATCGCTGGCATGATCTGTGTCTGACTGTTGAGCCGACTGACTGGGATCGCTGAAGACTGACTTGGCATCGTCATCCTCGCTGTCAGGATTGTCCCCTTCTTGCTTGAAGATTCCTTTTTTATCGAGTGAATCTCTGCTTGCTTGGGAGTTACTCCCAGGGATGCTTTGGCTCAATGGCTCAGTGGATGTTTCGCGATCGAGCTGATTGGACATCTTCTCTTCCAAGGAAGCCGTGTCTGTCGACGCTGTGTCTGCTGCAGTGTTGCTCGAAGCATCGATCTCTTGGGTATTGGCTAAGGCATCAGTTGCAAGGAAGCTTCCGTCGTTCTTCTCGCTTGTATCGGTCGGGTCAGAGTTATCTGCTTGGTCGTCATGATCTTGGCCGCTACTTTTCTGGTCTTGGTTTTCACTTTTCGTCTTTGTCTTAATGCTCACATCAAGGCTTGATTGTGCTGAATCGGTGTCGTCTTCCTGTGACTCGATGATTTCAAAGCTGTTTAGTTGTGCTACAACGTCGACGGTCTCAATTTGTTGTGGTTCGTCCGAGGCGGATGCTGTTGGGCCATGAGGAGTCGGACTATGATTTTGGCTCCATGCACTGCCAGACTTTTGTAAGCCCCAGTCACTGGGTATGTTGTGAACTGCGATAACACTGCCATCCCTAAATCTATATCCGGTTATCGCAGAATGCGGAGACCTTCCTTCATGATAGGTTTCTACTATATCGCCATGATTGTCATTGTGCCCTCCATCGATCTGAGGTGTTTGTGGTGATTGTGGTGTTTGTGGTGTTTGTGGATGTTGCGGTTGTGGTGGTGGATCTCCTTTGAAGGATAGTCTTGTCCCGATATTGATAGAAGCTCGATCTAAGGCCTTATCCCCATCTCGATCGGTGATGGTGTCTGTGCGTGTGAGTTGAATAAGGTCGGCATCACTTAAGGTTTTGGTTTGTGCTCCTTGAGGGTGTTCGATATTTCGAATTTGAGAGAGTGTTGCGATGCCCGTTTGTGAATTAACGCTAAAGGTGAAGGCTGGTGTGCCTTGTGGGTCAGGTGCTGAGCCGGAGCCGACGCGTCCGATGACCTGGCCGTGCTCGAGGTAGAGGAAGACGTGTTGTCCTGTGGCGGTGTCGACAACACCACTGTCAACGCCTCTACTTCGAACAGACAAAGCGTAGGAACTGTGGATTGATCCACTGCCATCCGCGCCGTAGTCGCTAGAGATGCGTTCGAAGTCATCTGAGAAGTTGGCCGTTTTATGATTCGGCCCTAAATGATCGTTCTTTAGCCCAGCAGTGTGGATGCCGATATCAATTGAGGGCCCGTCATCTTTGAAGGAGACGGCGCCAGAGAGATCAACGGATTGTGAGGCTGTATCCCCGTCGTTATCGGTGACGGTGGCTTGGAGCTTGATGGATCCAGCCGAGAGGTTTTTGGCCTCATCAGGGGATGAGGTTCCGCCAGTTGGGTGTACGAGAGATCGGATCTGATCGAGGGTGACGTCTCCGTTTGTTGCAACGGAGAGTGTGAAGGCTGGTTTGCCTTGTGGGTCAGGTGCTGAGCCGGAGCCGACGCGTCCGATGACCTGTCCGTGCTCGAGGTAGAGGAAGACGGGTTGTCCTGTGGCGGTGTCGACGACGCCGCTGTCGGTGCGAGATGTCAGGACGAGTGAGTAATCGAGGGATTGTTGCTGATCAGCACCAGCGTCGATGGTGAAGAGGGAAGAGAAGTTAGTGGTGTGATCTGTGCCGAGGTGGGTTTCGTCGACTTGTAGGGAGTCAGCTGTAGCGGGAGTGACTGTGATTGAGGGCCCGTCATCTTTGAAGGAGACGGCGCCAGAGAGATCAACGGATTGTGAGGCTGTATCCCCGTCGTTATCGGTGACGGTGGCTTGGAGCTTGATGGATCCAGCCGAGAGGTTTTTGGCCTCATCAGGGGATGAGGTTCCGCCAGTTGGGTGTACGAGAGATCGGATCTGATCGAGGGTGACGTCTCCGTTTGTTGCAACGGAGAGTGTGAAGGCTGGTTTGCCTTGTGGGTCAGGTGCTGAGCCGGAGCCGACGCGTCCGATGACCTGTCCGTGCTCGAGGTAGAGGAAGACGGGTTGTCCTGTGGCGGTGTCGACGACGCCGCTGTCGGTGCGAGATGTCAGGACGAGTGAGTAATCGAGGGATTGTTGCTGATCAGCACCAGCGTCGATGGTGAAGAGGGAAGAGAAGTTAGTGGTGTGATCTGTGCCGAGGTGGGTTTCGTCGACTTGTAGGGAGTCAGCTGTAGCGGGAGTGACTGTGATTGAGGGCCCGTCATCTTTGAAGGAGACGGCGCCAGAGAGATCAACGGATTGTGAGGCTGTATCCCCGTCGTTATCGGTGACGGTGGCTTGGAGCTTGATGGATCCAGCCGAGAGGTTTTTGGCCTCATCAGGGGATGAGGTTCCGCCAGTTGGGTGTACGAGAGATCGGATCTGATCGAGGGTGACGTCTCCGTTTGTTGCAACGGAGAGTGTGAAGGCTGGTTTGCCTTGTGGGTCAGGTGCTGAGCCGGAGCCGACGCGTCCGATGACCTGTCCGTGCTCGAGGTAGAGGAAGACGGGTTGTCCTGTGGCGGTGTCGACGACGCCGCTGTCGGTGCGAGATGTCAGGACGAGTGAGTAATCGAGGGATTGTTGCTGATCAGCACCAGCGTCGATGGTGAAGAGGGAAGAGAAGTTAGTGGTGTGATCTGTGCCGAGGTGGGTTTCGTCGACTTGTAGGGAGTCAGCTGTAGCGGGAGTGACTGTGATTGAGGGCCCGTCATCTTTGAAGGAGACGGCGCCAGAGAGATCAACGGATTGTGAGGCTGTATCCCCGTCGTTATCGGTGACGGTGGCTTGGAGCTTGATGGATCCAGCCGAGAGGTTTTTGGCCTCATCAGGGGATGAGGTTCCGCCAGTTGGGTGTACGAGAGATCGGATCTGATCGAGGGTGACGTCTCCGTTTGTTGCAACGGAGAGTGTGAAGGCTGGTTTGCCTTGTGGGTCAGGTGCTGAGCCGGAGCCGACGCGTCCGATGACCTGTCCGTGCTCGAGGTAGAGGAAGACGGGTTGTCCTGTGGCGGTGTCGACGACGCCGCTGTCGGTGCGAGATGTCAGGACGAGTGAGTAATCGAGGGATTGTTGCTGATCAGCACCAGCGTCGATGGTGAAGAGGGAAGAGAAGTTAGTGGTGTGATCTGTGCCGAGGTGGGTTTCGTCGACTTGTAGGGAGTCAGCTGTAGCGGGAGTGACTGTGATTGAGGGCCCGTCATCTTTGAAGGAGACGGCGCCAGAGAGATCAACGGATTGTGAGGCTGTATCCCCGTCGTTATCGGTGACGGTGGCTTGGAGCTTGATGGATCCAGCCGAGAGGTTTTTGGCCTCATCAGGGGATGAGGTTCCGCCAGTTGGGTGTACGAGAGATCGGATCTGATCGAGGGTGACGTCTCCGTTTGTTGCAACGGAGAGTGTGAAGGCTGGTTTGCCTTGTGGGTCAGGTGCTGAGCCGGAGCCGACGCGTCCGATGACCTGTCCGTGCTCGAGGTAGAGGAAGACGGGTTGTCCTGTGGCGGTGTCGACGACGCCGCTGTCGGTGCGAGATGTCAGGACGAGTGAGTAATCGAGGGATTGTTGCTGATCAGCACCAGCGTCGATGGTGAAGAGGGAAGAGAAGTTAGTGGTGTGATCTGTGCCGAGGTGGGTTTCGTCGACTTGTAGGGAGTCAGCTGTAGCGGGAGTGACTGTGATTGAGGGCCCGTCATCTTTGAAGGAGACGGCGCCAGAGAGATCAACGGATTGTGAGGCTGTATCCCCGTCGTTATCGGTGACGGTGGCTTGGAGCTTGATGGATCCAGCCGAGAGGTTTTTGGCCTCATCAGGGGATGAGGTTCCGCCAGTTGGGTGTACGAGAGATCGGATCTGATCGAGGGTGACGTCTCCGTTTGTTGCAACGGAGAGTGTGAAGGCTGGTTTGCCTTGTGGGTCAGGTGCTGAGCCGGAGCCGACGCGTCCGATGACCTGTCCGTGCTCGAGGTAGAGGAAGACGGGTTGTCCTGTGGCGGTGTCGACGACGCCGCTGTCGGTGCGAGATGTCAGGACGAGTGAGTAATCGAGGGATTGTTGCTGATCAGCACCAGCGTCGATGGTGAAGAGGGAAGAGAAGTTAGTGGTGTGATCTGTGCCGAGGTGGGTTTCGTCGACTTGTAGGGAGTCAGCTGTAGCGGGAGTGACTGTGATTGAGGGCCCGTCATCTTTGAAGGAGACGGCGCCAGAGAGATCAACGGATTGTGAGGCTGTATCCCCGTCGTTATCGGTGACGGTGGCTTGGAGCTTGATGGATCCAGCCGAGAGGTTTTTGGCCTCATCAGGGGATGAGGTTCCGCCAGTTGGGTGTACGAGAGATCGGATCTGATCGAGGGTGACGTCTCCGTTTGTTGCAACGGAGAGTGTGAAGGCTGGTTTGCCTTGTGGGTCAGGTGCTGAGCCGGAGCCGACGCGTCCGATGACCTGTCCGTGCTCGAGGTAGAGGAAGACGGGTTGTCCTGTGGCGGTGTCGACGACGCCGCTGTCGGTGCGAGATGTCAGGACGAGTGAGTAATCGAGGGATTGTTGCTGATCAGCACCAGCGTCGATGGTGAAGAGGGAAGAGAAGTTAGTGGTGTGATCTGTGCCGAGGTGGGTTTCGTCGACTTGTAGGGAGTCAGCTGTAGCGGGAGTGACTGTGATTGAGGGCCCGTCATCTTTGAAGGAGACGGCGCCAGAGAGATCAACGGATTGTGAGGCTGTATCCCCGTCGTTATCGGTGACGGTGGCTTGGAGCTTGATGGATCCAGCCGAGAGGTTTTTGGCCTCATCAGGGGATGAGGTTCCGCCAGTTGGGTGTACGAGAGATCGGATCTGATCGAGGGTGACGTCTCCGTTTGTTGCAACGGAGAGTGTGAAGGCTGGTTTGCCTTGTGGGTCAGGTGCTGAGCCGGAGCCGACGCGTCCGATGACCTGTCCGTGCTCGAGGTAGAGGAAGACGGGTTGTCCTGTGGCGGTGTCGACGACGCCGCTGTCGGTGCGAGATGTCAGGACGAGTGAGTAATCGAGGGATTGTTGCTGATCAGCACCAGCGTCGATGGTGAAGAGGGAAGAGAAGTTAGTGGTGTGATCTGTGCCGAGGTGGGTTTCGTCGACTTGTAGGGAGTCAGCTGTAGCGGGAGTGACTGTGATTGAGGGCCCGTCATCTTTGAAGGAGACGGCGCCAGAGAGATCAACGGATTGTGAGGCTGTATCCCCGTCGTTATCGGTGACGGTGGCTTGGAGCTTGATGGATCCAGCCGAGAGGTTTTTGGCCTCATCAGGGGATGAGGTTCCGCCAGTTGGGTGTACGAGAGATCGGATCTGATCGAGGGTGACGTCTCCGTTTGTTGCAACGGAGAGTGTGAAGGCTGGTTTGCCTTGTGGGTCAGGTGCTGAGCCGGAGCCGACGCGTCCGATGACCTGTCCGTGCTCGAGGTAGAGGAAGACGGGTTGTCCTGTGGCGGTGTCGACGACGCCGCTGTCGGTGCGAGATGTCAGGACGAGTGAGTAATCGAGGGATTGTTGCTGATCAGCACCAGCGTCGATGGTGAAGAGGGAAGAGAAGTTAGTGGTGTGATCTGTGCCGAGGTGGGTTTCGTCGACTTGTAGGGAGTCAGCTGTAGCGGGAGTGACTGTGATTGAGGGCCCGTCATCTTTGAAGGAGACGGCGCCAGAGAGATCAACGGATTGTGAGGCTGTATCCCCGTCGTTATCGGTGACGGTGGCTTGGAGCTTGATGGATCCAGCCGAGAGGTTTTTGGCCTCATCAGGGGATGAGGTTCCGCCAGTTGGGTGTACGAGAGATCGGATCTGATCGAGGGTGACGTCTCCGTTTGTTGCAACGGAGAGTGTGAAGGCTGGTTTGCCTTGTGGGTCAGGTGCTGAGCCGGAGCCGACGCGTCCGATGACCTGTCCGTGCTCGAGGTAGAGGAAGACGGGTTGTCCTGTGGCGGTGTCGACGACGCCGCTGTCGGTGCGAGATGTCAGGACGAGTGAGTAATCGAGGGATTGTTGCTGATCAGCACCAGCGTCGATGGTGAAGAGGGAAGAGAAGTTAGTGGTGTGATCTGTGCCGAGGTGGGTTTCGTCGACTTGTAGGGAGTCAGCTGTAGCGGGAGTGACTGTGATTGAGGGCCCGTCATCTTTGAAGGAGACGGCGCCAGAGAGATCAACGGATTGTGAGGCTGTATCCCCGTCGTTATCGGTGACGGTGGCTTGGAGCTTGATGGATCCAGCCGAGAGGTTTTTGGCCTCATCAGGGGATGAGGTTCCGCCAGTTGGGTGTACGAGAGATCGGATCTGATCGAGGGTGACGTCTCCGTTTGTTGCAACGGAGAGTGTGAAGGCTGGTTTGCCTTGTGGGTCAGGTGCTGAGCCGGAGCCGACGCGTCCGATGACCTGTCCGTGCTCGAGGTAGAGGAAGACGGGTTGTCCTGTGGCGGTGTCGACGACGCCGCTGTCGGTGCGAGATGTCAGGACGAGTGAGTAATCGAGGGATTGTTGCTGATCAGCACCAGCGTCGATGGTGAAGAGGGAAGAGAAGTTAGTGGTGTGATCTGTGCCGAGGTGGGTTTCGTCGACTTGTAGGGAGTCAGCTGTAGCGGGAGTGACTGTGATTGAGGGCCCGTCATCTTTGAAGGAGACGGCGCCAGAGAGATCAACGGATTGTGAGGCTGTATCCCCGTCGTTATCGGTGACGGTGGCTTGGAGCTTGATGGATCCAGCCGAGAGGTTTTTGGCCTCATCAGGGGATGAGGTTCCGCCAGTTGGGTGTACGAGAGATCGGATCTGATCGAGGGTGACGTCTCCGTTTGTTGCAACGGAGAGTGTGAAGGCTGGTTTGCCTTGTGGGTCAGGTGCTGAGCCGGAGCCGACGCGTCCGATGACCTGTCCGTGCTCGAGGTAGAGGAAGACGGGTTGTCCTGTGGCGGTGTCGACGACGCCGCTGTCGGTGCGAGATGTCAGGACGAGTGAGTAATCGAGGGATTGTTGCTGATCAGCACCAGCGTCGATGGTGAAGAGGGAAGAGAAGTTAGTGGTGTGATCTGTGCCGAGGTGGGTTTCGTCGACTTGTAGGGAGTCAGCTGTAGCGGGAGTGACTGTGATTGAGGGCCCGTCATCTTTGAAGGAGACGGCGCCAGAGAGATCAACGGATTGTGAGGCTGTATCCCCGTCGTTATCGGTGACGGTGGCTTGGAGCTTGATGGATCCAGCCGAGAGGTTTTTGGCCTCATCAGGGGATGAGGTTCCGCCAGTTGGGTGTACGAGAGATCGGATCTGATCGAGGGTGACGTCTCCGTTTGTTGCAACGGAGAGTGTGAAGGCTGGTTTGCCTTGTGGGTCAGGTGCTGAGCCGGAGCCGACGCGTCCGATGACCTGTCCGTGCTCGAGGTAGAGGAAGACGGGTTGTCCTGTGGCGGTGTCGACGACGCCGCTGTCGGTGCGAGATGTCAGGACGAGTGAGTAATCGAGGGATTGTTGCTGATCAGCACCAGCGTCGATGGTGAAGAGGGAAGAGAAGTTAGTGGTGTGATCTGTGCCGAGGTGGGTTTCGTCGACTTGTAGGGAGTCAGCTGTAGCGGGAGTGACTGTGATTGAGGGCCCGTCATCTTTGAAGGAGACGGCGCCAGANAGATCAACGGATTGTGAGGCTGTATCCCCGTCGTTATCGGTGACGGTGGCTTGGAGCTTGATGGATCCAGCCGAGAGGTTTTTGGCCTCATCAGGGGATGAGGTTCCGCCAGTTGGGTGTACGAGAGATCGGATCTGATCGAGGGTGACGTCTCCGTTTGTTGCAACGGAGAGTGTGAAGGCTGGTTTGCCTTGTGGGTCAGGTGCTGAGCCGGAGCCGACGCGTCCGATGACCTGTCCGTGCTCGAGGTAGAGGAAGACGGGTTGTCCTGTGGCGGTGTCGACGACGCCGCTGTCGGTGCGAGATGTCAGGACGAGTGAGTAATCGAGGGATTGTTGCTGATCAGCACCAGCGTCGATGGTGAAGAGGGAAGAGAAGTTAGTGGTGTGATCTGTGCCGAGGTGGGTTTCGTCGACTTGTAGGGAGTCAGCTGTAGCGGGAGTGACTGTGATTGAGGGCCCGTCATCTTTGAAATGAAAGCTCTGGCCAATGCCGATGGTGGCCGAGGCGCTGTCTCCGCCGGCACTCACCGCCGTTCCGGTCATGGTGATGAGCTCCGGTTTGGCCAGAGTCACCTCTTCATCCGGGTTGTGGCTATCGGGATGCACGATCGCCCGCAGCTGATCGAGCCCGACGTTGCCCACCGGATCAACAATGATCCGGAAGCCTTCGATTCCTGACGGAGTGCGGCCGCTGATGCTGCCGTCGGGATTGCTGAACAGCAGCAGGTGCTGGCCACTGGCTTCGTCGATCAGGCCGCTGTCGACGCCTTGCTTCGCAACGCCGATGCGGAAGCTCAGGCCTCCCAGTCCGTGTCCGGATGGACCATACGTCGCCGAAAAGTACTGGCCAAAGCTGGCGCTGGCGTCGGTGCCCAGGTCGGTTTCATCCACGGTGAGATCACCGGGAGCGCCCTGCACCTTGATCGTGGCGCGATCCGGTTGATCCTTTGTGCTCGGATTGTTGTTGTTGTTGTTGTTGTTGTTGTTGTTGGCGGGGTCCTGTCCTCCACTTGCCGATGATGTTGAAGGCCCGCCACTTGAGCTGCCCCCGTTCGTGCTTCTTCCCTGTAAGGGGACAGCACTGGCACTCCCAGCGCCGATCCACCCCTCGGCAGCTTGAGGGGGCGTCTCGATCCCTGTGTCGCCACCACCACTGCCCCCACCTCTGAAGGCGGTCGGGAGTGGGGTGTCGATGTCGCTGAGATCGGGGCCCCGCTTGGCGTCCTCAGCTTGAGGGTTCCCGTCCCTGGTCAGGAAAGCGTTGGGCAGACCGCTCGTGCCGGCACCTGCCTGGTGCTCAAAGCTTTGGCCCCGGGAGCTGGCCCCTTCAGGGATCGAGCTGGTCGCGGGGTCGTAGTGCTCCCGGTCGCCATCGTGGAGGTTGCTGAGCCCAAGCAATCGCCGCATCCGGTCCAGCATCGAGCGGTCGTTGGTCTGTCCAGCGTCAGCGTTGCCGTTCTGGGAACTGTTCTCGCGCTCGGGGGCCATGGGGCTGCATGGAGGGCCTGATGGTCAACGTAGTCAGACCCAACCGATTGCGCCGTTGTCAGGGGCTGTATTTCAAAGACAGCCTGAATCGGTTCCGATCACTACATTGCGAGTGGTCAGGTTTGGGATCTTGAGTGCTTCTAAGTCGATGTCGTGGTTGTCAGGCTATGACAATCAAGTGATCAATCCCGATCTCAATCAACGAGATCTGCGCACTGTTGTCGCTTCCAGCATTGCAATCAATCTGATTGTTCTGGCGATTCCGCTGTATATCAATCGCATTTACACCTCGGTGGTGCCTGAACAGGCCGGCGACAGCCTCGCCGGCATCACCCTGTTGCTGGCTGCTGTTCTCGTTCTTGATGTTCTGCTCAAAGCACTGCGGGCCTGGGTCCTCACCTGGCATGGTGCATCCCGTGAGCACCGACTGCGCATGGAGGCGGTGCGCGCACTGCTGGGCAGTTCCGTGTCAGCGGTGAGAGCGCAGCCCCTGAAGCTCCGCCTGTCACAGTTGCGCAGCCCAACGGTGCTTCGCAACCAGTTGGAGCAGCAATGGTTGGTGCGGCATGTCGACTTGCCGTTTGCCCTTGTCTATCTGTTGGTGCTGGGTTTGATCGGGGGCTGGTTGATTCTGCCGCCGTTGCTGCTCACTCCCCTGTTCATTGTGTTGGCGCGTCGCGCCGCTCGCGATGCTGTCAACGGCTACCGCTCGCATCATCACTACGAGGTGCAGCGCAACCAGCTCGTGGTCAATGGTTTGGCTCTGGCCTCCACTGTGAAAACCCTCAATCTGGAGGGCTTCTTGATACGCCGGCTGGAGCCGCTCCAGGAACGCGTCAGCTCCAGTGGTTTTGAACAGGAGTCGGCAACGGCCAGGTTGCAGAACCTGTCAGCCTTGTTTGCCCAGTTCAATCAACTCCTGATCGTCAGCGTGGGTGGGTTGCTGGTGATTCAGCAGGATCTGTCCACCGGTGCCCTGGCGGCTTGCACGCTGCTCAGTGGTCAGGTGGCGTCGCCCCTGGGCAAGTTGTTTGCCGCCGATGGGCAACGCGCCAGCCTTGAGCAGGCCTCCTCTGATCATCACGCCTTGCTGGCCTTGCCAGCCGAACCCAACCTGCTCACGGGTGTCGCACAACGACCCTCCCATCCCTCACTCGCGCTTCCAGGCGTTGTGCTCCAGCCGGGCGAGACGCTTGTGTGTGCTGGCGGAGAGCCTGGCCAATCGTCGCGCTTGATGTCGGCCCTTCATGCCTTGGAGGAACCGTTGGCATCGCGCTGCAGGTTTGGTGATCAACCCTTGTCGCAGTTCCGCAAGACCTGGCTCCGGCGCCAGATTGCCCTGCTGAAAACGGAGCCACAGCCGTTCCGCGCCACCTTGCTGGAATCGATGACCGGCTTTGAGGTGAATCGACGGGCGGAAGCGGCCATCAGCCTGTGCCAGCGCCATGGTGTTGCCCCCCTGATTCAGGCCTTGCCGATGGGGTATGAAACCGTCGTCGGCGAGCAGCAGCAGTACCCGCTCGCCGCGGGGTTGCGGTTCCGAATTGGTGTGATTCAGGCCTTGCTTGATGACCCTTCCGTGCTGCTTCTGGATGGCACCTTCCCGTCGATCAGTGCCGATGCGCTGCAGTGGTTCCTGGGCCTGGATGTGAACTGCGCCCGCTTGATCACGCTCAACAGCTTCCCCGCCGGCCTTCCTCCTGCGGTGCGCCAACTCAGTTGGCATGGCGACCAGATGGTGGAGGTGGCGTCATGATCACGCGCGATGAACTGTTTGCACGACTGACGGCCAGTCCGTCGGCCACCGCCAGGATGCTGCCTGCCTTGCTTGAGGGGCTGGGCTGGCTGGGTGAGCCTGTGCAGTTGCGCAACGCTCTGTGCGGCAGCCCGCAACAGATGGATGATGTGGATCTGTTGAACACCTTGGCCAATCTTGGCTTCCGTTGGGATGTGCGCCGTCTGCGCGGAGTGCTCACGCCAGACACACTTCCACCGCTCGATTTCCCGGTCTTGATTCGATCTCAGCAGAGCCATGCGCTGACGCTGATTGAGGATCTTCAGTCGTTGAAAGAGGTTCTCCCCAGATTTCGACGTCTGTTCATTTACAGCTTTCGCTTTGAGCCCCATCGCGTCGCCGAACAGCGGCAGTGGTTTCAGGCGCTGGTGCTGCGTTTCCGCGGCAGCATTGCTGAGTTGTATGTGATGAGCTTTCTCATCAGCCTGCTCACCCTGGTGCTGCCCTTTTACATCCGGGCTGTGTACAACCTCGAAATTCCGGGGGGGCAGGTTGGCGACCTGTTTGGACTGTTGCCGTTTGCCCTGTTGGGGGTGGTGCTCCAGATCTGGTTGACGCAACGGCGGCAGGCCCGGCTGGCTGACCTGGGTGCCGAGCTGGATCTCACCATCAGCATTCGGGTCATGGAAAAACTCATGCTGTTGCGCCTTCCTCAGCTGGAGCGCTACACGCCGCTCTCGCTGGCCAGCCGCCTGCGCAGCTTTCAGGGTTTGCGCTCGTATGTGACAGGCCCTTTGGCGCTCGCTGCACTGGATCTCCCCTTCATCGGGGTGTATCTGGTGGCCATCGCCGTGATGAGTGTGCCGCTGATGCTGCTCACCCTGGTGATGGTGCTGGTTTGTTTTGGTGGCGTCTATGTGGTGGGTCAGTTGGCGCGTTCGCTGCAGGAGCCATTACGCAGAAATCCAGCCAATCTTGAGCCGTTGCTGTTGGATCTTCTCGATCACTTCGAACGGGTGAAGCGCACGGGCGCGGAACGCCTGTGGAATGCCCGCATTGAGCAGGCGTCGAGTGAAGCGGCCATGCAGGGATTGGCGCCCCTGCGCCTGCAGCAGCTGCTCAATATCCTCACGGGTGAATTTGCTCAGCTCACGGGTGCCCTGGTGCTGGCCACAGGGGCTGGTCTGGCGATTGCGGGGGGCAGCGGCATCGAGCTGGGCACCATGATCGCGGCGATGTTTTTCGTGTGGCGTGTGTTCAGGCCCATCCAGATGGGCTATCAGGCCTTGAGCCGTTGGTCACAGATCAAGCCCAGCCTTGATCAGCTCAACCGCTTCATGGGGTCGGCTGATGTGGAACCCAGCACCTCCTTGAGTGATCCATGGGTGTTGCCCATGCCGCAGGGCAACGTTGAACTGAGCAATGTCACCCTGCGTTTGAACGCTCTGCAGGAACCCACCCTGTCTCAGGTGTCGATCAAGATCCCTGCCGGCCAGTTGGTGGTGATCAGTGGTCCTGAGGGTTCAGGTCGTTCTGCACTGCTGCGGTTGATTGACGGTCAGATTCAGCCTGGCAGTGGTGTGCTTCGTTTCGATGGCACCGACTCCCGTCAGTTCCCTCTCTCGCAGCGGCGTCAGAGTGTGGACTTCCTGCCGGAGCAGCCCGGGTTGTTCAGCGCATCGCTGCGAGAAAACATGATGATCGTCGATCCCTTCACCGACGATCAGGCCATCACCCGCAGCCTGCGCGCCCTGGCGCTGGATGAACTGCTCGAAGGCCCAGGCTTGGATCGTCCGTTGAGCATGAAGGGTGAGCATTCCCTGCCTCCTTATCTCAGCCAGGGGATTGCGATTGCGCGCTTGCTGCTGGGACAGGCACCGATCCTGCTGTTGGATCAACCCTTCCGCCTTCTGGATCCACGGCGCCTTGAGGCGCTGCTCACCGTGCTGCAGCAACGCAAAGGACACGGCACCACCCTTGTGGTCAGTGATGAGCCCCGTCTGTTGGAACTCGCCGATCAGATCATCGTGATGCGTTCCGGAACGGTGAGTTTCAGCGGCACGCCGCAGGAGCTGCTGGCAGCACAACAGAAAGCGGCGATGCAGCAGGCCGCGATGGGTGCCATGGCAGGTGCCGCCCAACCTTGAGTCGGTTTTGTCTTCCAGTCCCTTGTCTTTTGTCTGATGTCACCATCCACCACCACCCCAGCCTCCAGCACCACCCCAGCCTCCTCCAGCCAGCCCGGGTCTCCGGAGCCATCGTCGCAGCAATCGCTCTGGCAACTGCCCGTTGAAGCAACCAAGGCTGTCTTTGGCCATGGTCGGCGGGCGGAAGCCCTGTCCCTGGAGGCCGGTCAGGTTCCTCCCAATCTGTCCCGTTGGCTGCTTGGATCCACGGCCGTGTTGGCCGGATCGATTCTCGTGTCGGCGTTGGTGCCGATTCAGGATTATGTGGTCGCCTCCGGTGAGATTGAACCCGCCGGTGATATTCAGAAGGTGCAGCATCTCGAAGGCGGCATCATTCGTGAGCAGTTGGTGGAGGAAGGTGAACGGGTGCGGAAAGGGGAGGTGTTGCTGCAATTGAATGAGGGGCAGATCGGCTCACAGCAGCAGCAGACCGCCACGCGGATCACCAATCTCACCCTGGAGCAGAGGGAATTGCGCCGGGCCTTGGGAGAGGAGGCCATGAATGCCCAGGCCCGCACACCGGCTACCCCATCTCCGGAGGTGGCCAAAGCCTATGCCGATCTGGTGCAGCACAAGGGTCTTGATATTCAGCGTCAGATCAAGGTGGCTGATCAGCGCTTGGCCACCTTGAAGGCCAAGCGCAGGGAGTATCTCGATGAAGTGTCCCTGTTGAAACAACAGACCAAGGCCTACGAAACACTCGATCAGGCTGGAGCGATTGCTCACAATGATGTGCTGGAAGCGGAGCGCAGGATCGCTTCCACTGAGACACTCCTGGCTGAGTTGGATGGCACGATCAAGGAAACGGAGACGCAACGGTTTGAACTGCGCTCCAAGTTGAGAACCGACATCCTTGAACAGCTGGCCAGAGTCACCAGCGAGAAAGCTGAGCTGCAAAGTGTGCTTGGTGAGCAACTCGATGAGGTGGAGCGATTGCAGGTGCGCTCCCCTGTTGATGGCATTGTCAAGAGTTACACGGTGAAGACCATTGGTGGCGTGATTGCCCCCGGCAGTGTGGTTGCCGAGGTGGTGCCCACGGGCGATCAGTTGGAAGGGTTTCTCAGGGTCAAACCTGCTGATATCGGCAACGTCATGAAGGGGCAGAAAGTGCAACTCAAGGTTCAGGCCTACGACTACAGTCGCTACGGCACGATTCCTGGTGTTGTCAAATCGATTTCGGCCGGCACCTTTCAGGATGAAAAAACTGGAGAGCCTTACTACAAGGTTCGTGCTGCCTTGGATCGGGAATTTGCCGGCAAAACCAAAGGCCGCAATCTGTTGGTGCCTGGCATGACATTAACGGCTGACATTCTCACCGATCGCACCAATCTGTTGATGTATCTGCTGGGTCCGATCGGCCGAGGCTTTGGTGATGCTTTCCACGAACAAAGTTTGTGAGTGTCGCGTCAACGCCTCCGGTCAGGCTGCATGCTTGATGGCCCCCTGGATCGATCACCGTGACATCAAACCGAGCTGCCGAACCACGATGACCTTCGCGATTGCCAAAGCTGCCACCAGCCTCGCTGCCGCGATTCTCCTGGGCGCTTGCAGTGACGCCACCGACAAGGCTGATGCACCCGCCCCACGGTCCACGGCATCGGCCACCAGGATCTCGAAACCGCAGGGATGGACCAACGACAACGTCTTCCTCGGTCGATGGCAAGGGAACAGCACCGCCGGGCGAGCGGTGTTGGATGTGCTCACGCTGGAACCGAATCGGGTGCGCTGGGGGAACGCCGCGAATGGCTCCTGCGACAGCGACTACAGCGTTGAACAGATGCCCTGGGGGCGTCACGGGCGCTTCCCTGATCAGCTGGTTCCGCCCACGCAACCCACCGATCTGGTGTATGGCGTCGTCAGGCTCACCCTCCTACCACAACCGTGCAACACCGGCGTTGCCGTGATCCAGTTGGCCAAGCCGATGGATGGATCAGGGGCCCTGCAGGTGGTGACCTACGACGCCGAGGGAGCGATCCGAGGCAACTACCCCGACCTTTCGGAGCTGCGTGCAGACCAGGCCCCGAAGCAGCCCCATGATGTTGGCGGCAGTCCCCCGATTGTCGACACGGCCAGGTTTCCGCTGACTTGCACGCTCAATGCGATCGCCTCCACCTGCCGAACCGAGCCTGCAGCCAACGATGGGTTCACGGTCATCTTCAGCCACGCCGAAGGCCCGACCTTCACGTTCACGCCGGTCGGTGCACCGACCACGGATCGACGTGAAATGGTCGATGGCACGGGCCAGCGGTGGGCGATGACTGGGCATCACACCTTTGAGCTGGAGGAGATCGGTGGTTACGGCAACAGGATCACGGTCAGCAAACCCTGAGCAGGAACGGGGTCTCCAGACAAGACGCCCAGGTGCCTGAAGGTATGCGTCTGGCGGCAGCGCTGCATTGATCAGGCTGCCGCTGGCGTGCCCGGCTTATTTGAACAGGGTTTGCAGTAGAACATTCACGGCAGCTCCCGTCACATCACCTGCCGTGGGCTGCCGGCTGCCGTTGTTCTGTGTGGCCACCAGTTTGTAATTCGCGAAGCGGAACACCCCGGTGTTGCCGTGATCCACGAAGGTCACAGGCCAGGTGCCCCCGAAGGAATCGGTGATGGTGTAGCTGTGCCCTCCTTGGCTGGTGAACAGATAGGTGTTGCCGTTGCCGAGATGGATGCGATACCGGCTGCTGTTGCCCTTCACCACTTGCTTGAGGTCACAGGGCCCATCGAACATCGGTCGGCCGCCCTCGCTGAGGCTGCACAATCCCGTTTGTTGAGCCACCTGCTTCTGAGGTTTTGGGGCGGGTTGCACGGAGGATGCGCCAAACAGCTGTTTGGTGAGCCGTTTGGCTTTGTTCCTGGCGTTCCAGCCATCATTCCAGCAGGTGCGCTGCTCAACGCTGCAGGCCTGACCGGAGCTGAGTCTGAAATCGCGGCTTCTGGAAGCCCTGAGGTTCTGTGTCAGCCGATCCGCAGCTATTGCCCGAAATAGATCTTGGTGATTCCGATCGAGGGGCCAGCACTGTCGTAACAAACCTGACCAACCTGATCACACACTTCTCCCTTGCGGGGATAGCTGATTCCATCGCGCTGGGCCTGGGCTGCCAACGGGCTGATCACCAGTGTGGCAGCGCTGGCACAAGCAAAGAACACGCGCATGAGATCTGTGCAGAACTTGTACTGGGAAAGTAGAGGATGTGTGCGCGAACGTGAGACATCGACGGTTTGGTTGTCATCAACGTGCATCCCATTCGCTTGCTGTAGGTGTAACCAGAAATCGTTGAATCCAACGCCATGATTGCCGTCACGACATAAAAAACCCCCGCCTTGCGGCGAGGGTGTGATGACGATCGTTGCTGGCGTGATGCCGTTCGAGTAATCGCGGGGATCAGTCGAGGTCGGGCATGGCCAGGGTGGGCTCGGCCTGACGGTCGATGCCTTTTTCGAAACCGGCAGCAGCAGCGCGGGCGCGGCCGGCGTGCCAGAGGTGACCCACCAGGAAGAAGAAGGCAAGGACGAACTGGGTCGCAGCCAGCCACTGGCGGATGTTCACGAAGTTCACCGAGTTGGGCTCGGTGATGATGCCGCCCACAGAGTTGAGGGAAGCGTTGGGAGCGTGAGTCATGTACTCAGCTGCGCGACGCACCTGCCAAGGCTGGATGTCGTTCTGCAGCTTGTCGAGACTCAGGCCATTGGGGCCACGCAGGGGCTCCAGCCAGGGACCACGGAAGTCCCAGAAACGCATGGTCTCACCACCGAAGATGATCTCACCGGTCGGGGAGCGCATCAGGTACTTACCAAGACCGGTGGGGCCCATGGCCGAACCGATGTTGGCGCCCAGGCGTTGGTCACGCACCAGGAAGGTGAAGCTCTGGGCCTGGGAGGACTCGGCGTTAGTGGGGCCGTAGAACTCCGAGGGGTAGGCGGTGTTGTTGAACCAGATGTAAGCCGAGGCGATGAAGCTCATGAAGCTCAGGGCACCGAGGCTGTAGCTCAGGTAGGCCTCACCATTCCAGATGAAGGCGCGACGCACCCAGCCGAAAGGCTTGGTGGTGACGTGCCAGATACCACCGGAGATCAGGGTCAGACCCAGCCAGATGTGGCCACCGATGATGTCTTCCATGGAGTTCACACCGATGATCCAACCTTCGCCACCGAAGGGGGCGCGGAACAGATAACCGAAGATCACACCGGGATCGAGGGTGGGGTTGGTGATCAGGCGCACATCGCCACCACCGGGGGCCCAGGTGTCGTAAACACCGCCGAAGAACATGGCCTTGAAGACCAGCAGCAGGCAGCCGACGCCCAGAAGGATGAGGTGATAACCAATGATGTTGGTCATCTGGTTCTTGTCACGCCAGTCCTGGGAGAAGAACGTGGAGTAGTTCTCCAGAATCTCAGGACCACGCAGGGCGTGATAGAGGCCGCCGAGGCCAAGCACAGCGGAGCTGATCAAGTGAAGAACACCGACCACAAAGAAGGGATAGAGGTCGGTGACTTCACCACCGGGTCCAACGCCGTACCCGAGGGTGGCGACGTGGGGGAACAGGATCAGACCCTGCTCATACATGGGCTTGTCGAAGGTGAAGTGGCTCACCTCGAACAGCATCATGGCGCCTGCCCAGAACACCATCAGGCCAGCATGGGCCACATGGGCACCAAGCAGACGACCTGACAGGTTGATCAGACGTGCATTACCGGACCACCAGGCATAGCCAGTGGAGTCGAGGTCTTTGCCGCCAGTGGCGACAAGACCGGCATTAAAGGGCGTTTCCACGGGGCAGAACCTCTTCAGGGAAGACGAAGTTTTCGTGCGGCTGGTCAGCCGGTGCCATCCAGGCACGCAGACCTTCATTCAGAAGGATGTTCTTGGTGTAGAAGGTCTCGAATTCGGGATCTTCTGCAGCGCGGATCTCCTGGGACACGAAGTCATAGGCGCGCAGGTTGAGGGCCAGGCCGATGATGCCGATGGAGCTGGTCCACAGGCCCATCACAGGCACGAACAGCATGAAGAAGTGCAGCCAGCGCTTGTTGGAGAAGGCGATCCCGAAGATCTGACTCCAGAAGCGGTTGGCGGTGACCATCGAATAGGTCTCTTCTTCCTGGGTGGGCTCGAACGCCTTGAAGGTGTTGGCCTGCTCGCCGTCCTCAAACAGGGTGTTTTCCACGGTGGCGCCGTGAATGGCGCAGAGCAGTGCACCGCCGAGGATGCCGGCGACGCCCATCATGTGGAAGGGATTCAGGGTCCAGTTGTGGAAGCCCTGAAGGAAGAGGAGGAAGCGGAAGATCGCAGCCACACCGAAGGAGGGCGCGAAGAACCAGCTGCTCTGACCGAGGGGGTACATCAGGAAGACACTGACGAACACCGCGATCGGACCGGAGAAGGCGATGGCGTTGTAGGGGCGGATGCCGACCAGACGGGCGATCTCGAACTGACGCAGCATGAAGCCGATCAGAGCGAAAGCACCGTGCAGGGCCACGAAGGCCCAGAGGCCGCCGAGCTGACACCAGCGAACGAAGTCGCCCTGGGCTTCAGGGCCCCAGAGCAGAAGGAGGCTGTGACCCATCGCATCAGCGGGGGTGGACACAGCAGCGGTGAGGAAGTTGCAACCTTCCAGGTACGAAGAGGCAATGCCGTGGGTGTACCAGGAGGTGACAAAGGTGGTGCCTGTGAGCCAGCCACCGATGGCCAGGTAGGCCGTTGGGAACAGAAGGATGCCGGACCAGCCGACAAAAACGAAGCGGTCGCGCTTGAGCCAGTCATCGAGGACGTCGAACCATCCCCGCTGAGGCGCGCGTCCTACAGCGATCGTCATGAGAGTGAACGGTGCGGTTGTCCGCAGGCTGTGGGATACCCGGCGACCTTAACAATTTCAGTGGGGTGCGCGGGGGGGAAATGCATCACCTGAAATCCGTTGTATCGAAACGGTTTTTCCAGGTTTCTTTCGTTTTCAGTCGGCGTCGGCTCGGCATCGGGCTCTGGCCTGCACCGCCCTCACGACAGCCGCTTCCCCTAGCGGGTCACAATGGGCGCTTCCAAAGGGCATTCATGTCTGCCGATCTGCTCGAACAGCCGGTTCTCGGCTCCCGTCGTCTCTCCAATGTGCTCGTGGCCTCGATGGTGAGCATTGGAGGGGTGGGCTTTCTGCTGGCGTCGCTGTCCAGCTACCTGGGACGTGATCTGCTGCCCCTCGGCCATGCTGCCGCTCTGATCTTTGTGCCCCAGGGCCTGGTGATGGGGCTTTACAGCCTGGCAGCGGCCTTGCTTGCCACGTATCTGTGGTCGGTGATTGCCATCAACGTCGGGTCCGGCAGCAATCGATTCGACCGGGCCGCAGGCATTGTCACCATCTCCAGGCGTGGATTCCGTCAGCCGATCAACGTGGAGATACCGCTCAAAGACGTCAAGGCGGTGAAGGTGGAGGTGCGTGATGGTCTCAACCCGCGTCGCCGCATCTCGCTGCGGGTGCAGGGCCGACGTGACATGCCGCTCACCCGGGTCGGCGAACCGCTCCCCCTGGCTCAGCTCGAACAGGACGGTGCTGAACTGGCCCGATTCCTGGGCGTCAACCTCGAAGGACTCTGAAACTGCCATGACCCGTCGTTCCCTCTGGCGTTCCTGCTGGGCTGCTCTGCTTTGTCTTCCCTTGCTGGTGAGTTGCGCCAGCTCCACCACCGCATCGATTCCGTCCGGGTGTGAGCGTCCCGGCAGCACCTGTCTGAAGGGCAAAGCCACCGTGCTGCTCAGCACCAGCCGTGGTGCCATCACCCTCGAGCTCGATGGTGATGCCGCCCCCATGACCGCCGGCAATTTCGCTGATCTGGTGCGCCGTGGCGTTTACAACGGCACCGTGTTCCACCGGGTGGTGCGTGAGCCCGTGCCCTTCGTGGTGCAGGGTGGTGACCCGGCGTCCAAGGATCCGAGTACGCCCAAAGCCGCCTACGGCCAGGGCAGCTTCATTGACCCCTCCACCGGCCAGGCCCGGTATGTGCCACTCGAGCTGAAATTCAAGGGAGAGGAGCAGCCCCGCTACGGCCGGGTCACAACCAATCCCAGTGAGTTGCTCAAAATCGAGCTGGCCCATGACAGGGGTGCCCTCGCCATGGCGCGTTCCCAGGCCCCTGATTCAGCGAGCGCCCAGTTCTATATCGCTCTGCGACCTTTGCCGGAACTCGATGGACGCTATGCCGTGTTCGGCCGGGTGGTGGATGGCATGGAGGTGGTGGATGCCATTCAGGCCGATAACCGCATCATCAAGGCTGAGCTGATCAGCACGACTCCTTAACCCTGTGACTCAGGCGGGTACCCGTCCGCCTGTGATCGCTTCCTTGAGCAGTTCCGTGTTCACACCGGAGGCCCGCTCGAGGGCCACCTTGCCGGTGCGGGCAATTTCAAGAATGCCGTAGGGTCCCATCAGACGCTCCAAGGCAACAAGCTTGCCCGGGTCGCCCACCACTTCCAGCGTGAGGGCATCGTCGGCGACATCCACCACCTTGGCGCGGAACACTTGCACCAATTCGAGAATGGCGCTGCGTTGATCAGGTGGTGCCGACACCTTCAGCAGCATCAGCTCCCGTTCCACCGCTGGAATCTGCGACAGGTCGAGCACCTGAAGCACATTCACCAGCTTGTCGAGCTGTTTGGTCATCTGCTGCAGGGTGTTCTGGTCACCCTCCACCACCATCGTCAGCCGCGAGCGACCGTCAGCCTCGGCCGGACCCACCGCCAGGCTGTCGATGTTGAAGCCACGACGGGCGAACAATCCGGCGATGCGGCTGAGTGCACCGGATTCGTCTTCCACCAGCACGGACAGGGTGTGCTTCATGCCCCTCGATTCGTTTGCAGCGGATGTGTGCATCCCAAGTTACGGTCCAGCCAGTTCAGCAGCACCTCCAGGAAGGCCTCGGGGGTTTCATCGTGGGGGCAATGCCCGCTCGCATCAATCACTTCCAGGTCGATCCAGGGGTGCTGCTGCCGGAGGCGTTCACCGATCAGCAGGGGGACAAATCGATCCTCCCTGCCCCACAGCAGCAGCAGGGGAATCGACTGGGGAAGGGCGGCCAGTCGTTCCATCAGGGCCGGTGCTGTGGCACCCCGGGGCCGCAGCGCCATACCGATGCTCATCGCCCTCAGCGCCCGTGAAGCCGTGCGTCGCCTGGCAGGAGCGGCAATCAGTTGATGCAGGTCACGATCGTGGCGGATGGAGCGGTGGTAGGCCCCCTGAAGTCCGAGGCGGATCAGGGCTGTGCGGCTGATCAGTGGCACCAGCAGGCCCAGGGGCAGAAGGCGCATCGACACCACCACCAGCGGACGCCTCAGGCGGCGCCAGAATCGGGCGCGACGCAGGGGCAGTGGCTGCATCAGCGCTGGATCCGGCAGGGGTGCCGCGGCAACGGCCGCCACCAGCTCAGGGCGGAGCACGGCCGTGGTGAGGGCCGTCAGCCCCCCCAGTGAGTTGCCCACCAGCACCGCAGGTTCGTTGGCAGTGGCCCCCACCACCTGCTCGAGAAACGCGCTGAGTTGCCTGGCCCAGAGCCGATTGTCGATCGGCCGCCGGTGCTGATGAGCCGGTTGATCGGAGCGGCCAAAGCCGATCAGATCAAGGCCGTACACCCGAAAGCCTGCAGCCGTGAGGGGTGCAGCGGTGTGACGCCAGTGATCACTGCTGGCTCCGAACCCATGCAGCAGCACCAGGGGGCGGCCCTGCTCAGGCCCGAGCACGCGCCAGTGGCTGTCGAGACCCTGCCAGTGCCAACGGGCACTCTCCCCCCAGTCGATGCCGGTGAGACCCCCCTGCCCGGCAGTCTGGAGAGCGGTTGCATCCAAGGGCGTCTGAGCCACCACAACACCCACTATCGCGAAGGCGCTGTGGCTCTCGACCTGGGCGAGGGCTTCTTCCGGCCGGATTCCCGTCCGTCAAGGGATCTGTCGGTGTTGCTGGCCGCCTGGACGCTGCAACAGCGTCAGGGCCGTGCCTGCCGATGGCTGGATCTGATGGCGGGGTGTGGAATCCGAGCCCTGCGCTGGGGCGTCGAGGCCCTGTCGGCGGGGGGGCACCCCGACACAGCGGTGGACCTCACGGTGAACGATGCTGATGAGGACAGGCAGCCCCTGCTGCTGCGCAACCTGCAGCCCCTGAGGTCTGGGCCGCTCAGCCTGCGCTGTCTGCACCAACCCGCCGAGGTGCTGCTGCGCCGGGCGTACCTCGATCGGCACCACTTCGACCTCATCGACCTCGACGCCTTCGGGTGTCCCAACGGCCTGTTGCAGGCCACGCTGGAGGTGTTGGCCTGGAATGGCGTTCTGCTGCTGGCCAGCACCGATGGCCGTTCCCCCACAGGTCACGATCGTTCAGCGGCCGTGCGCCGTTTTGGGGCTGCAGCGCGCGTGCATCCCGCCAGCTGGGAACTCGCCCTGCGTCTGCAGCTCGCGGCTCTCGCCAGGGAAGCCTGGTTGCTGGGCCGCGGCCTGCAGCCTCTGGCCTGCTTCAGCGACGGCCGCACGTTTCGCCTGGCCGTACGGGTCACCAAACGCGCCGTCGCGAAGGAAGAACAGCAGCTGGGGTTCCTGGCCCGCTGTGACGCCTGTGGCGATCAGGCTGTCCAGACACTGCTGGGGCTGCAGGGGTGGCGTGCCTGTGCCTGTGGGGCGGGCCGTGGTCGCTGGGCGGTCAGTGGTCCGCTCTGGCTCGGCCCACTCCAGGCGCCGGCTGTGCTCGCTGAGCTTGTGTCGCTTGCAGGCAGCCTGCCTGAGACCCTCTCCTCCGAAGGGAGGCGGCTGTTGCAGCGGCTAAAGGATGATCCAGGTGTGCCGTCGACCTGTTGGTCAACGGCCGAGCTGGCCCATCGTTTGCAGCTCCCGGGGCCGCCGCCGATCCGTGCTCTGGTCGCTGACCTTCAGGCTGCGGGATTTCATGCCGGCTGCAGTGGCGTGATGGCTGGACAGCTCCGAACGGATGCTCCTCTCGACAGCTTGTTGCAGATCTGCCGCCATCAGGGCCAGAAGGATCGTTAAATGGGGTCTGAAACGAATTGCCCCACCCATGGCCGCGGAGATTTTTGGAACTGCTGCAATCTTCTGGGTTCTGATCCCCGTGGGTCTGGTTGGAGGTGCCCTCCTGCTCAAGCTGCAGGGTGACTGATCGGGTTCTTCCCGTCCTTCACTCACCGATCGGGAATTCCTCCAACTAGGCTCCATCTCTTGTGCGAACGAACCCCATGCAGGTTCTGGTGGTTGGAGCAACTGGCACCCTTGGCCGGCAGATTGCCCGCCAGGCCTTGGACGCCGGCCATCAGGTGCGTTGCATGGTCCGCACGCCTCGCAAAGCCTCCTTTCTGCAGGAATGGGGCTGCGAGCTCACCCGTGGCGATCTGCTCGAGCCGGCCAGCCTGGATTACGCCCTGGAGGGGATGGAGGCGGTGATTGATGCTTCCACCAGTCGCCCTGACGATCCGCGCAGCGTCTACGAAACCGACTGGGACGGCAAGCTCAATCTCCTTCGTGCCTGCGACAAGGCAGGCGTGAAGCGGTTTGTTTTTCTGTCCCTCCTGGCGGCCGCCAAGCACCGTCAGGTGCCGCTGATGGACATCAAATATTGCACCGAACAGCTGCTCCAAGACTCTGAGTTCGATTACACAATCCTGCAGGGTGCGGCGTTCATGCAGGGTGTGATCGGCCAGTTCGCCATTCCTGTGCTTGACAGTCAGACGGTATGGGTCAGTGGCAGTCCGACCGCCATCGCCTACATGAACACGCAGGATCTGGCCCGCTTTGCGGTGGCAGCGCTGCAGCGCGATCAGACGATTCGCAAGAGTTTTGCCGTGGTGGGTCCCAAGGCCTGGAACACCGGTGAAGTGGTGCAACTCTGCGAGCGATACAGCGGTAAATCAGCGCGCGTCTTCCGTGTACCGCCCGTGTTGATGCAGTTGATGCAGGGTGCCTGCAACTTCTTCGAGCCGGCGGTGAATGTTGCGGAACGCCTGGCGTTTGCAGACGTCACAGGCGGCGGCGAACGCCTTGATGCACCGATGGAAGCCTCGTACGAAGCCTTTGGTCTTGATCCCTCAGACACCACCACCCTCGAGGATTACATCAAGGAGTACTACGACACCATCCTCAAGCGGCTCAAAGCGATGGAGGCCGATCTCGATAAGGATGCCAAGAAGAAACTTCCCTTCTGAGCGTCTTTCCTCACGACTCTTTCCGCCCTTTTTCCGCCCTTGTTGATCACTGGCTGATCAGCCAGCCAGCTGCCATCTAGTGCAGATGTACTGGTTTGCTGGTTACAGTGGACCTGCCTTGTCGTCTGCCTGTTCGATGTCTGTCGCCCAAGTGAAAAATCTCCAGCGTCGGCTCGACAACCTTCATCGTGAGGCCGAGCAAGAGCTCACCAGGGTGTGTGGTCACGACCTGTGGCGAACCCTTGGCTTTGATGCCTTTGATGGCCTCGAGGATGCTGCCCGTCGCGCCACGGCCAATTACTACTACGGCCAATGGCAGACGGTCAGAGAGCTGATTGACGCGCTTGGCTGAGGGCTCGGGACAGTCCGTTGCCTTGCTTGGATAGGAGGCCGTCCGGTTTGTTGGTTTGGCGCCCATGAGCAGCTGTTGTGGACCCTCAGCCCCCCTCGATCAGACCAGGGCTGTCGATGCGCGCTATGGAGCTGCGGCGCAAGAACAGGAGGCTTGCCTTTGCACCCCTGTGGCCTTCAATCCGAAATGGTTGGAGGTGATTCCGGCGGATGTGGTGGAGCGTGATTACGGCTGCGGCGATCCCACCCGTTGGGTGGAGACCGGTGACACGGTGCTCGACCTTGGCAGTGGCAGCGGTAAGAACGCCTTCATTTGTGCCCAGGTGGTCGGGGCCACGGGCGCGGTGATCGGCGTCGATCGCAATGCCGACATGCTGGAGCTCTCCAGGGGAGCCTCTCCCTTGGTGGCCGACCGGATTGGCTACAGCAATGTGACCTTTCTGGAGGGGGCGATTGAAGCCCTGGATGCCCCCGGCGTTGGAGGCGATCCATTGGTGGCGGACTCCAGTGTGGATGTCGTTCTGAGCAACTGCGTGCTCAATCTGGTGAATCCATCCGCCAGGCAGCATCTGTTGGCGAATATCCGCAGGGTGCTGCGACCCGGCGGTCGTGTGGCCATCAGTGACATTGTCTGTGACCGTCCTGTACCCATGGCTCTGCAGCAGGATCCGGATCTCTGGAGTGGTTGTATCAGCGGCGCCTGGGAGGAGCAGGTCTTTCTCGATGATTTTGAGGCGCTCGGCTTTGAGAATGTGACCTACGCCGATCGTTCCTCCACGCCATGGAAGGTGGTGGAGGGGATTGCGTTTCGCGCTGTCACCCTCGTGGGAGTTTTGCCTGGTGGCGCCCGCTCCTGTTGCTGAGCAGCCGCCGCAGCCGCTGCTCTTCGCCGTTGGTCACGGATCTCCAGTCTCCAGGTCTCAATCCGCGCAGATCCAGCGGCGGTTGGCCATCCATCAGATCGATGCTGATGCGCAGCAGGCGCAGCGTTGGTAAACCAACCGCAGCGGTCATGCGCCTCACCTGGCGGTTTCGGCCTTCGCGCAGGGACAGTTCGATCCAGCTGGTGGGAATGCTGGCCCGATAGCGGATCGGTGGATCCCGTGGTGGCAAGCGTTGGCAGCGGGCCGCGATGATGCTTTTGGCCCGTGCCGGCAGTGTGCGACGGCCCTGGATGATCAGGCCCTGCCGGAGTTGCTGGAGCTGATCATCCGTGGTCTCGCCTTCCACCTGGGCCCAGTAGGTGCGCCAGTGGCCAAATCTGGGGTCGGTTAACCGCTGTTGCAGCCTGCCCTCGCTGGTGAGCAGTAGTAAGCCTTCACTGTCCGCATCCAGGCGGCCAGCGGCATACACCCCAGGAACTTGCACCAGATCAGCCAGGCATGTCCAACGACTGCCGGGCTCTGGGGTGAACTGGCTTAAGACCCCGTATGGCTTGTTGAGCAGGATGGTGCTTGGAGCTTGGGGCATGGCTCAGAAACGGCCTGCGCTGAGACCAGCCGCGCAGAGCCATTCACATCCTGAACAGACACGTCCACCGTGTCTTGATCCACGTGGCTCAGATCGAACTCTGGCGCGCCCGCCAGAGATTGACCACGCCGATGGAGATGAGCAGGAGGCCAAGATCGAGGCTGAGGGGCGGCAGGACCATGGCGTCGCTAAGTCGCAAAAAGGAACTGAGACCTTAGAGACAAACGTTCGATGTCCGTGCGGGTGGCCACCTAAAGTGGCTCAACGACTGAACGCAAGCCCATCGCATGATCGAAACCTCGGGTGTGATCGAAAAAGAGCAGGGCAATGGGTTTTACCTGGTGACCCTCGAGCAGCCCGCAGGTCACCAGTGCCTTTGCCGTGCTGCCGGCAAGCTCACCAAGTTCCGCATCAAGTTGTTGGCTGGTGACAAGGTGCTGGTGGAGATCAGCCCCTACGACCTCACCCGTGGTCGGATCACCTACAGGGAACGCAACGCTGGAGCACCCGGTGGCCGACCTGGCGGTAACCGTCCCGGTGGACCACGCCGTCGCTGATCTCCCCCAAGCGGATTGTCTTGAACCATTCGTTGCAAGCCAGCACTCGTTTCGAGCTGCCGGCTTTGTTGTGAGGTGATCGGTGACGTGATCGCTCAGGTGGCAGCGGTTTGGAGCAGTTGTTCGATCGCAGCTTTGAATTCACTGCGTTGTTTCACGCCGCGCCATTGTTGCTTCAGTTCCTTGTCGTGGAACAGCTGCACCGTTGGCGTGCCATTGACGCCCGCTTGCTCGGCGATGGCCTGGTCGGCTTCGATGTCGATCTCGATGCCCTGGGCTCGGCCTTCGAGTTCATCCAGCACTCGCTTCAACTGCGGTTTCAGCACATGGCAGGGCCCGCAGCTGGGGGAGGTGTACACGACCAGCAAGGGGTTGGTGCTGTCGTGGTAAAGCTTGCGTAGGGCGTAACTTCCCTTCTGCCAGAGGCCGCTGGGGTCATAGGTGGCCTCGGTGACAGGTTCGCTCGTTTGAGGGGTCTCAGCCTTCTGGGGCTCAACATTGTCGCGGCTGACCAGGCGGGCCAGGTTGTGATGACTGAGCCAGCGCTCGGCTGCCAGTGCTGCCTGGCAACCGCTGCCGGCGGCGGTGATTCCCTGGCGCCATTCGGCATCGGCGACGTCGCCCGCGGCATAGACCCCTTCCACGGAGGTTTCGGGTCGCCCAGGCTCGGTCACCAGGTATCCCTTGGCGTCGCAGTCAATCTGCCCTCGAAGTAACTCGGTGTTGGGGGTGTGGCCAATGGCATAGAACAGACCTCGCACCGAGAGGCTGCTGACGTCCTCGGTGTTGCGGTTGCGGATGGTGAGGCTGCTCAACCAGTCGTCGCCCTCGGCATCGACCACCTCACTGTTCCAATGCACGGTGATCTGGGGGTTCGCCAGCACCCGATCAGCCATGGCGGCACTGGCGCGCAGGTGCTCGGAGCGCACCAGCAGGTGCACGTGGCTGCCGTATTTCGTGAGGTACACCGCTTCTTCACAGGCGGAATCGCCGCCGCCCACCACAGCCAGTTCTTCCTTGCGGAACTGGGGTGTCGCGCCGTCGCAGATGGCACAGGCGCTGATCCCGCGACTCCAGAACCGCTGTTCGCTTGGGAGGCCCAGTCTGTTGGCGCTGGCACCGGTGGCGATGATCACCGACTGCGCCTGGATTGTTTGCCCATCAGCCTGGAGACGATAAGGGCGTCTGCTCAGGTCGATCAGGTCGGCGTCGGCTTCCAGTAAACGGGTCCCCCAGCGTTCGGCCTGAGCTTTCATCAGGTCCATCAGGTCAGGACCGAGAACGCCATCGGGAAAACCTGGAAAATTTTCAACGTGGGTGGTGGTCATCAGCTGACCGCCGGGGATCCCTCCCCGTTGAAACCCTGTGATCAGCAGCGGATTAAGGTTGGCACGAGCGGCATAAATGGCTGCTGTGTAGCCGGCGGGACCGGAGCCCACGATCACAAGATTTTCCACTGCGCCCTCAGACCTTTGCTGAGAGGCATCAGGCAGCCCGGAGGCGTTCATCGTTAAGGCGGACAGGGTATGAGTTGACCCTAGAGGCTCGGGCTGGCGTTCTGACGAGGACCCTGGTGAGCCCCTCGGTGAGCCGTTCTGGCTTCAGGCGGCCTGGTTGAACAACAAGATGAGAAAGAGGTGATGTTTTTATGAAGAAACGGGGGTTTAATCCTTTGCTTCTTAAGAGTGTCTTCAGATTTCGAGGCGACCTTCGTTGTTGCTGCTCTGTTCGAAGCGGTGGCGTTTGCTTGGACTGCGCGGGGTCATCAAGACGGAGGCCTCAAGCAGCTCATCATCTTCGCCAAGGCAGGTGATCCATTCCTGGAATTCCTGCGTAATTGCGTAACTGTCCTCGTAGCGCTCAGCGCTGTCGAGGACTGCCATTCTTGTACTTGCCCAGCAGGTTGCGACGCTGACTCGACGTTCGATTGCTGCGTCCATGATCTGCTCCCAGATGTCACCAGGCTGCTACTCGATGGGTCCCCATCGGGCCTGAATGCGTCAGAACTTCGCATTTTTCTATGAGCAATGTTGTTGTCATTGCTGCAGGAATTGGGGGAGTTCTGGGGTCCGCAACCGGATCACGGCACCGGCACCGTCGTTGACGGCCTCCAGCGGCAGGCTGGGGCCTCGCCAGGAGCCGCAGCCCGATTCGTCGTCTGCATCGGCAGGTTGGTCGCGTCGGATGCGATAGGGCTCCGACAGTGACCAGCTGCGGGCGTAGCCCATCAGGAGGGGATCGGCGGGGGCAAAGATGTAGGAGGCATCGCGGGGGATGGACTCCATTGCAGATCGTTCCGACGACATCCTCACGGCGCGGGTGATCCCCTGGACGAAGCGGCTGCGCGTCACGACCGTGGTCAGGTAGGCCACCACCCGCAGGCGAGGAGCGTCAAACCCTTCGGCACACATGTCGATGCTCACCAGCCAGTCGGCATTGCCGTCTTGAAACTGCGCCAGCCTTGTGGCGGCATCGGGGTCCTGGGAATGCACCAGGCTGACGCGGTCACCTTCCTCCTCCAGTAGACGGCCGATGGCGCTGGCGTGGTCGATGTCGCGGGCGATCACGAGGCCCCCGGCCCGCGGGTGGCTGTTTCGGACCCGCTCCAGCTGCCGCCTGGCCCTGAGCAACAGTTGCAGGGCGATGCTGCTGGAATCAGACAGGCGAATGGCCCTGCGCAGGTTGCGGGCACGCCAACTCTCCCGTTGCTCGGCAGACAAGGGCGAAACGTCCCGGTCAGGCATGCCCTCTCGCCTGTGTTCCACCCAGCCGTCCTGAAAACGAAATTCCAGAGGTCTCACATCGCCGGCGGCAATCAGTTCTCTGGGTTCCACGCAAAGGTCGGGACTGATCTGCTCGACAAGTTCGCCCTGCGCTTCGACCCGCACGCGTCTGGCGGCGCAGAACGCCAGGTTGTCGGCGCGGAAGGGTGTGCCGGTAAGACCAAGCCGTAATCGGCAGCCATGGCTGAGATCTAGAAAGGTGCGCCCCCAGATCGGTCCATCGGGTTCGTCGGGATCCACGCCGAGGTGATGCGCTTCGTCGGCGATGGCCAGGAGATCTGAACCTGCCCAGCCCTTGAGTGCGCCCGGTAAGGCCTCGAGGTGGCGCCCGGCCGCTTGATAGGTCAGCAACCAACCATCGGCCGCGGCCAGGTCCTTGGCCTCGGCAGCGGCCGACCAGTCCGCCAGGGTGAGCCCCAGCCTTGAGGCTGCTCCACGCCATTGCCGCAGGATCGAGGTGCGGTGGCAGAACACCACCAATTTGCACAGCCGACCCTCAGCCTGCATGGCCTGAAAGGCCAGCAACGTCCCGAGTGTTTTGCCGGCTCCAGGGCCTGCATGCACCAGCACATCTCTGCCATGGCCGCTGGTCGGATCCAGGCGACGGCGCAGCAGCTGAATCAGCTGTTGTTGCCACACCCGCGGCCTGATGCGTTGTCGCTCCGAATCGGAACCGAGGGAGAAAGACGTTGCTGCGATGGCCCTGGTCAGGAATATGAGTCTTTCTAACCATTCCAAATGGCTGTGGCATCCCTAGCTTCCGGCCATCAGCCCTGAGGCTGTGCATCTCCGATCACCATGGCCAGCCGTCGCCTGCCTCCTGGATCCAACCCCCGAGAGCGCGAGTTGCTGGAGGATTGCTGGGGGGCTGACTGCGATATCGATCCGTTGATCCTGCGGGCTCGACTGCACCACCATCAGGGCCGCCGCTATCTGGCCACGGCCCTCGAACAGGAAGTGATGCCCCTCTTCTGATCCGACGGCCTCAGAGCGCGTCGTGATGATTGGCCAACAGCTGTTCCACTTCCTGGAGCCCTTCCTTCGATGCGTCCCGGGCCAGTTCGAAGTTGCCGTCGGCGCTGTCCAGCAGCTCGGCTGCGCAGCGATCCAGCAGGTCCTCGCGTTGTTCCGAGAGAAGACTGAGAAGCTCTGTTTTGATCAGGTGCTGCACGGCCTGGCGTTGGAGGTGCTGGGCGCTGGCTTCCTCGAAGGTGCCCTGCACCAGCTCCTGGATGAACAGCTGGTGCACTTCGCTGCTGCGCAGAAAGCTTTCGGTCGCATTGATGATGCCGTCCACCAGGGCGCGATCGGGCTCTGCGTTCTCTTCGGCCAGCTTGAACTCCCAGTCGAGATGGCGCCGTTGCCATCCGGCGGCGTGCAGGCTGGGCATCACCGTTTGGGTGAATGTGTCGACCGACATTTCATAAATCCGTTCCGCCAGCCGTTCGCACCATTCCCTGCCGTGTTCCTTGAGCACCTCGCGCATGGCTTGTTGCTCAACGGCATGACCGCCGTGATGGCTGTGACAGACGCCGTCAGGACATTCGATCGCCTTGAGGCCCATGAATTTGCAGCGGAGATTCTCTTGGCTTAGCCAGCGCGTCAGGACCACCACGCAATCTTCAGGAAAGCTGCGGTAAGCGAAACCGCGACCCCGTAATCTCGCTTGGGTCGGCGGCGTCTTGATCTTGCCCAGACTTTTCATACCTGTTGAGACAGCAGCGGCGGAAACCCGCGTGGCTGCTTCCCCTGAAACCGTTAAAAAGTTCATCAGCCTCGGCTGTTCGGTTGCGATCGAACGCGGCGCCGGTGCGTCTGCGGGTTTCGTTGATTCCGCTTACAGCGACGCTGGTGCAGACGTCGTGGCCGTCGGAGATGGTCAGGCCTGGAGCCAGGCCGATCTGCTGCTGTGTGTGCAAACACCAGAGCCCAGAAGCCTCACCAGACTTCGCCGCGGTGCTGTGGTGGTGGGTCTGTTGTCTCCCTACAGCAATCAAGCGCTGACTGCAGCGCTTCAGACTGGTGGCCTCTCGGCCATGGCTCTTGAGCTGTTGCCTCGCATCAGCCGTGCCCAGTCGGCAGATGCTCTGTCCTCGCAGGCCAATATCGCCGGTTACAAGGCCGTCTTGCTCGGATCTGCCGCTCTCGACCGTTATTTCCCGATGCTGATGACGGCAGCGGGCACCGTGCAGCCGGCCAAGGTGGTGATTCTCGGAGCCGGTGTGGCTGGCCTTCAAGCCGTGGCCACCGCCCGACGGCTTGGCGCTGTGGTGTTCGTGAGTGACATTCGCCCTGCCGTGAAGGAGCAGGTGGAGTCGCTCGGTGCCCGCTTCATCGAGCCCCCTGAAACGGACGACAAGCCGTCTGAATCCGGTGGCTATGCCAAGCAGGCCTCTGAAGCCTTCCTGGCGGCCCAGCGTCAGAAGCTGTCGGATCAGTTGGCGGAAGCCGATGTGGCGATCTGCACCGCGCAGGTGCCTGGTCGCCGTGCGCCGCGCTTGATCAGCGAAGACATGCTGGATCGCATGCGCCCCGGTGCTGTGGTGGTGGATCTTGCCGTGGCTCAGGGGGGTAACTGCGCCGATACCAAGCCTTCCCAGACCGTGGATCGCAAGGGCGTGAAGCTGATCGGCGCCAATGATCTTCCCTGCACGGTGCCGAATCACGCCAGTGCGCTCTATGCCCGCAACCTGCTGGCCCTGTTGGAGCCCACCCTGAAGGATGGGCAGTTCAACCTCGACACGGAGGATGAGCTGATCGCCGGTTGTCTGATTGCGCACGACGGCAGCATCCGTCGCGGCGACGTTCTCACCCCTGGAGCCAACTGATGGATTCAATCTTTGTGAATGCCTTGTGGGTTCTGCTGCTGGGCAGCCTCCTGGGCCTTGAACTGATCGGCAAGGTGCCTCCCACCCTGCACACGCCACTGATGAGTGGCGCCAATGCCATCTCCGGGATCACGGTGCTCGCGGCTCTGACGGCGATCATCAAGTCGAATGGAAGCATCCCTCTGCTGGTGCTCGGTTCTGTGTCCCTGGGCTTCGCCCTTTTCAACGTGATCGGTGGCTTCCTGGTGACCGATCGAATGCTCGCCATGTTCAGCCGTAAGCCCGCCCGCAAGGAGAACCGTTGATGGACTTTCTTCAATACGCCATCGACCTGGTCGCCATCCTGTTGCTGGCACTGGGCATCAAAGGATTGTCGAAGGTGCGTTCCGCCCGGGGCGCCAACCAATTGGCCGCAGTCGCCATGGCCCTGGCCGTGCTCGGTCTGCTGATTCATTACCTCGGCACGACGGGTATCAGCACTGCCGCCTGGACCTGGATCATCAGCGGCACCCTTGTCGGCGGTGTGCTTGGAGCCATCACGGCCCAGCGGGTGCCAATGACCTCCATGCCCGAGACCGTCGCCCTGTTCAACGGTTGCGGTGGCATGTCCTCGCTGCTGGTGGCTCTGGCGGCAGCCTTCTTCCCTGCTGCTCTCGATGCCAGCGGCATGGTTGCCGTCGTCTCGATTGTGATCTCGGTGTTCGTCGGATCGATCACCTTCACCGGCTCAATCGTGGCCATGGCCAAGCTTCAGGGCTGGCTCTCGACGCCGGCCTGGATGCAGAGCAAGGCACGTCATTTCGTCAACATCGCCCTGGCTGTGGCTTGTCTCGCGGCCGCGGTTGATCTGATTGCCCAGGGCGGCACGAGTGCCGAGGCCCTCTGGTTACTCGTCATCGCCTCGAGCGTGCTCGGCATCGGCGTCACCCTGCCGATCGGCGGGGCCGACATGCCCGTGGTGATTTCACTTCTCAACAGCTACTCCGGTGTGGCCGCTGCTGCCGCCGGCTTCGTGGTGGGCAGCCAGCTGCTGATCGTGGCGGGCGCCATGGTGGGTGCCGCCGGCCTGATCCTCACGCAGGTGATGTGCAATGGCATGAACCGCTCCCTGGTGTCGGTGCTCTTCGGCGGCGCTCTGGGTGCTTCCGCTGCCTCCGGCGGCGGTGGTGGCGAGTACACCAACATCACCAGCTGCAGTGTCGAAGAATGTGCGCTCACGCTTGAAGCTGCAGAGCGGGTGGTGATTGTTCCTGGGTACGGCCTCGCCGTGGCTCAGGCCCAACACACCCTGCGGGAGGTCACCCGGTCGCTTGAGGCGGCAGGCATTCAGGTGGATTACGCCATTCACCCGGTGGCTGGTCGCATGCCCGGTCACATGAACGTCCTGCTTGCGGAGGCCGATGTGCCCTATGAGCAGCTCAAGGAGATGGATGTGATCAATCCCGAGTTCCCAGCCACCGATGTGGTGCTGGTGCTGGGCGCGAACGACGTGGTCAACCCCCAGGCCAAGAACGACCCGCAGTCGCCTCTCTACGGCATGCCTGTGCTTGATGTCCAGCAGGCCCGCACCGTGTTCGTGGTCAAGCGCGGCATGAGCGCTGGTTATTCCGGCATCAAGAACGACCTGTTCGAGTTGGGCAACACCTCCATGGTGTTTGGCGATGCCAAGAAGGTGCTGGGTGATTTGCTCGGTGAGCTCAAGGAGCTCGGCGTCGGCAAGAAGTGAATCCGTTCTCGTGAGCCCCCGCACGTCCAGCGGCGCGGATGACCCCCAGCTGCTGCGGCAGCTGAGGGTCTCTCCCTATCGGCAACGCCTGCCGTGGCTGGGGGGGGATCTGCAGACCCTGCGCGACACGCTGCGGCCGGTGCACTTTCCTCAGGATCAAGGGGAACCGATCACGATTTCTGTGCCGGCGCTTGCCAGTGGTGCCGCCGGTGCTGGTGCCCTGCTCGCTTACCTCGACCGTCCGCTCCAGGCGCATCACGCTGGCGGTGTGACGCACGGGGCAGATCACAGCCGGGTCCGAGGTCTTGTGGTGGTGTTGCACGGCCTGGGGGGGTCCAGTCGCCGTGCTGGTTTGCGGCGGCTGGGTCTCAGCCTGCAGGGCGCTGGATTCGCCGTGTTGCGTCTCAACCTGCGCGGTGCGGATCCTGGACGCCATCTGGCAGGAGGTACCTATGCAGCTGCATGCAACAGCGATCTGCTGCCCGTCTTGGCAAGGGCCCGCCTTCTGGCGGCTGAGCTGGGCCAGGAGTCCGCGGCGCAAGGGCCCTTACCGGTCTACGGGGCAGGGATTTCCCTGGGGGGCACCATGCTGCTCAATGCCTGTCTAGCCTCGCCAGGCTGTCTGGATGCGCTGATCTGTGCCAGCAGCCCTCTGGATCTGGGGGCCTGCAGCGCTTCGATTGAGCGCCCTCGCAACCGCCTCTATCAGCGCTGGCTTCTGCAACGGCTGGTGCGTCAGACCCTGGCAGATCCTTTTGGGGTGAGCGTCGAGGAAGAGCAGAGCCTCCGGGGGGATCCCCCCCGCAGTATCCGGGCCTTTGATGCGGCCGTGACCGCTCCCCGTTGGGGGTTCGCGTCCGTTGAGGACTACTACCGAGGGGCTTCGCCTCTCCCTCGCCTGCTCGAGTGTCCGGCGCATCTGCCTCCCACCCTGCTGTTGCAGGCAGACGATGATCCCTGGGTGCCGGCCGCCGCAGCCCGTCAGCTCCAAGCTGCCCTGTCTGCCTCCCCCCTGGCCCCCGATCGCGATCGCCTGGCGGTGCTGCTCACGGCGCAGGGTGGCCACAACGGTTTCCATGGGCCCGGCGACAGCGTGAGGTGGGGTTGCTGGTCCGATCGGTTGGCCTGCGCCTGGCTCCAACGCAGGAGTGAGCGGGATCAGGTCTGGTGACGGCCTGATCGGTCAGAGGTCAGGGGTGTCTCTTTGAGGACCCACTCCCAGCGGGGCTGGCCGCCCAGCAGGTGCTCGTGCACGATGCACTCCAGTCGCTGTGGAGTGACGCCGCCGTACCAGATCCCTTCGGGCCAGATCAGCAGCACCGGACCTTGGGCGCACACCCGCAGACAATCCACCTTGGAGCGCAGGACGATGCCCTCTGGGCGCTTGGGGTTCTCCAGATCCAGTTCGCGGGTCAGACGTTTGAGGGTCTCCCAGGTCTGAGCTCCCTGGCGGGGATCACAGCACTTGGCCTTCGCGGGCGTCGCGCAGAGCAGGAGGTGGTGTTGGATCACTGGCTGACCCTCACGGTTGGTGTCCGGGTGGCTGTCAATTAAGCAGCAATGGCCGAGGGCATCCGTCGCGTGCCACGCTTCACCTGCTCGCGCACCACCTGTCGCGCCCACTGATCCACGGCCAGAACATCATCGAGCTGGGGATGGTCGATCAGGTCGCCCTTGTGGCGTTCACAGGCTGCTTCGATCACGGTGGGAATATCAAGAAAGTGGATCTTCTCTTCCAGGAACTGGGCCACCGCCTCTTCATTGGCCGCATTCATCACCGCAGGCATGGTGCCGCCGGCGCGACCGGCTGCATAAGCCAGTTGCATGCAGGGGTACTTCGCGGGGTCGGGCCTGCGGAAGGTGAGGCTGCCCACGTCCGCAAGATCGAGCCGGCGCCAAGGGGTGTCCAGCCGTTCAGGCCAGCTCATGCAATAGAGGATCGGCAGTTTCATATCGGGCCATCCCAATTGCGCCAACACGGAGGAATCCGCAAGCTCGATCATGGAGTGGATGATCGACTGGGGATGGATCACGATCTCGATGTGGTCGTAATCCAGGCCGAAGAGATAGTGGGCTTCGATCACCTCCAGACCCTTGTTCATCAGGGAGGCGGAGTCGACGGTGATCTTGCGACCCATGCTCCAGTTGGGATGCGAAGTCGCATCGGCCACCGTTGCATTTTCCAGGTCCGCCGCGTTCCAGTCGCGGAAGGCGCCTCCGGAGGCCGTCAGCTGGATCCGGCGCAGTCCGGGGGTGGGCACTCCCGTGGACAGGCGTGCGTTCTCGGCCCAGGGTGTGCCCTGCAGGCACTGGAAGATCGCGGAATGTTCGGAATCGGCGGGCAGGAGGCGGCTGCCGCTTTTCTTCAGTTCCGGCAGGACCACCGGACCGGCGGCAATCAGGGTCTCCTTGTTGGCCAGCGCCAGATCCTTGCCGGCGCGGATCGCCGCCAGGGTTGGCAACAGGCCTGCACAACCCACGATCCCGGTCACCACCAGATCGGCACTGTCCCATGACGCTGCCACGTTGAGCCCATCGGGACCGCCCAGCAGTTGGGGCAGTTGCGTGCCACGCACGCCCGCTGCGGCCAGGCGCTCCTTCAGATCCGTGAGCAGTGCGGTGTCTGCAAGGGCCACCACCTCTGGATGGTGCTGCTGGATCTGCTCCACCAGCAGCGGAAGGTTGCGGCCGGCGGTGAGAGCCACCACCTTGAATCGCTCAGGGAATTCCTGGACGATTTCCAGAGTCTGGGTGCCGATCGAGCCCGTGGAGCCCAGCACGCTGATGGCTTTCACGTCGATCTGGCGAGGGGTTTCAGTTTCCCATGCCGAACCCTGGCAAACTTCGGCCAGAACGATGGAGAAGACGCGAATGGCCGCGAAGGAGCACTGGCGCTCGGGTTTGGGGTTCGTGCTGGCCGCCGCCGGCAGCGCCGTGGGTCTGGGCAACCTCTGGGGTTTTGCCTATCGCGCCTCCCAGGGGGGCGGTGGGGCGTTTCTGTTGCTGTACCTGCTGATCGTGCTGGTGGTGTGTTTGCCGGTGCTGGTGGCTGAGATGGTCCTGGGGCGCAGCACTGGCCACAGCCCCCTGCTGGCACCGGTGACCGCGGCGGGCAAGCGTTGGCAGCCCCTGGGCTGGCTGTTCATCGCCGCATCCTGCGGCATCCTGGCCTTCTATGCGGTGTTGATGGGCTGGACAGGGCACACCCTGGTGCATGCCCTGCTGGTGGGACTTCCCGCGGATATGGGCGCCGCGAAAACCTTTTTCGGTGGTGTCAGCAGCGGTAACAGCGTGCTGCTGGGGCAGGGGTTCTCTCTTCTGCTGACCGCCTTGGTGGTGGCCACCGGCATTCAGGCTGGGATCGAGCGTCTGTCCCGCTGGGCGCTGCCTTTTCTGTTCCTCTTGTTGATCGGCCTGGTGATCTGGGCGTCAGGTCTCGAGGGGGCTGCCGCCGGTCGTCAGACCTTCCTGCTGGAGTTCGATCGCAGTCAGCTGCTCGATCTGACCACAATTCGCAATGCCTTTAACCAGGCCTTTTTCTCGATCGGTACCGGCATCGGCTGCATCCTGGCCTATGCGGCTTACCTCGATCGCCGTGCCCGCCTACCGCGGGAAGCGGTGGCGGTGGTGGGCATGGACACGGCCGTTGGCTTGTTGGCAGGGCTGGTGACCTTCCCGGTCGTGATGAGCTTCGGGCTTCAGGACACCATCAGCGCTTCCACGGTGGGCACTCTGTTCGTCGCTCTGCCCACAGGTCTGGCGTCGCTGGGGTTCACCGGGCGAGTGGTGGCGGTGCTGTTCTTCCTGCTGGCCTATCTGGCGGCCATTACCTCTGCGGTATCGCTGCTTGAGGTGCCTGTTGCCTCCTTGATGGATCGTCTGGGCTGGAGCCGTCGCAAGGCGGTCACCCTGGCTGCGGTGCTGATTTTCATCGCTGGTCTGCCGGCCGCCACCTCGGAATCCGCACTCGGTTTCATGGATGCGGTGTTTGGTGGGGTGCTGTTGATCGTCGGCGGTTTGTTGATTTCCTTGCTGATGGGGTGGAGCGCTCCCAGCCGTTTCCGTGAGGATCTCAGTCAGTCCGGCACGCCATTGGCTCTGCGTCGTTTGCTGCTGTTCTGTCTGCGCTGGGTGTCGCCGCTGGTGATTGCTTTCGGCCTTGTGGTCAGCCTCTGGGATCTTCTCGGGGGGTGGGCTGCATCCATCTGTCCGGTGCTCCCCTCCTGGCTCCCTCTCTCCTGGATCCTTTGCGCGTCTGCGTGAGTCCACTCGGTTGAATCGTCATGCCCTCGGCGTCTGCAACGCAGCTGCTCAGATCAGATCCTCCAGAAGTTGGGCCGAAAGCTGCACCTCCCTCAGAAAACAAAGGGAGGCCAGCATCATCAGGCCCATGGCGGTGATGAACAGGGGCACTACCACGGCCGTGAGATTGAGCTGAAAGACCACGCTCAGAAACATGGTCGCCACCACAGCGGCGATCAGCAGGGTGGTGGCGGTGAGGAGAGCAATCGCGCGGATCGTTAGCCGCATCCGTTGGCGATAGATGGTTCGCGTGCGTGCATCCAGACCATCACCACCGCTTGTCTCCTGGCGTGCCCGGGCCTGTCGGGTGGTGTCGACAATGCGGGCCAGTCGTCCTGAGAGCACATTCATCAACGCACCGATGCCCGCAAGGAGGAACACCGGTGCGACGGAGAGTTGGATCGCTTTTGACAGGCTTTCCGGCTGCAGGTTCACGGCCGGAACGCTGACGTTGGGCGCAGCCTAGGTCTGCTGCTGCGTCGTTTCCGTTCTGGGCTCAGGTAGACAGGGGCCGTTCTTGAAGGTCGTTCATGCTCTGGCTCAAACGTTGGAATTTCATCGAGAGGGCCAAGCTCGAGCGTCAGCTCTGGGAAGCATTTGAGCGGCGTGAGGATCTCGAGGCGATGGTGGAGACCCTGCGCCAGGCCGTTGACACTGGCAGCTCCGCGGATCTCGGTGGCGATCGCTTTCGACTGGAAGTCTGGACCACCACGCTGGGCCGCATCCGCAAGATCGAAGCGATGATGAAGGATCAGCAGCGCTGAAAAGACCTCAGCTGCGCCGCCATTCCGTGATTCCGCCGGGTTTGTCGATCAGTTCGATGCCCTGGGCGGTGAGCTCCTCGCGGATGCGGTCGGCTTCGGCAAAGTTCTTGGCGGCCTTGGCCGCCTTGCGGGCTTCGATCGCTGCATCGATGGCTGCATCGATGGCTGCATCAGCGGCGTCGTCGCCTGCACCGCTGGCGGGTTGGAGCTCTTCGCGCAGGCCGATCACGGCGGCGAGTTCCCTCAGCAGCCTCCAGCGCTGGTGCAAGGCCTCCAGGTCGTTGTCGGCCTTCTCAGGCTGATCGCCCCTGTCGAGGCGGTTGGCCAGGCCACGCAGGGGGCGGGCCAGTTCGAACAGCACCGCCAGTGCACCGGAGCTGTTGAGGTCATCATCCATGGCGGCAATGAACCGCTGCTGCATGACAGCCAGGTCGCCCTGGACGAGGTCGCCAGCCCGTTGTGCATGGCTTTCCAGCGCCTCGGCGGCTGGCCAGCCCAGGGTCTGGGCATGCGCCCGGCCAAGCCCCAACGCCGCATTGAGACCTTTCCAGCCGGTCGTGGCGGCTTCCAGTGCTTCGCCGGTGAAATCCAGGGGTTTGCGGTAATGGGCCTGGAGCACGAACAGGCGCAGCGTCATCGCTGAGACGCCGCTTTCCAGCAGGGCGCGGATCGTGGTGAAGTTGCCCAGGGATTTGCTCATTTTTTCTCCGCCCACATTCACCATGCCGTTGTGGAGCCACACGCGGGCAAGATCGGTGCCGGTGGCGGCCTCCGACTGGGCGATTTCATTTTCGTGATGGGGGAACACCAGATCGGCGCCACCGAGGTGAATGTCGATGGTGTCGCCCAGTTCCTCGCGCACCATCGCTGAGCATTCGATGTGCCAGCCGGGGCGCCCTTCACCCCAGGGAGAGGCGAAGCTCGTTTCACCGGGTTTGGCGCTTTTCCAGAGGGCGAAATCAAAGGGATGCTGTTTCCGCGCTTCCTCCGCATCGGCGACGCGGCCGTCCGCGTTGGTTTGCTGCTCGCTCAGGTCGCGGCCGCTGAGCTTGCCGTAACCCGCATGTTTCATCACCGCGAAATAGACATCGCCATCGGCGGAATACGCCGCGCCTTTCGCTTCAAGTTCACTGATCAGAGAGCGAATGCCATCGAGGCAGCGGGTCGCCCTGGGCATTCGATCCGGGCGCAGAATTCCCAGCGCATCCATGTCGGTATGGAAGGCCTCGATGTTGCGCTCGCTCACCGCCTCCATCGAGCTGTTCTCCTCGGCAGCGCGTTTGAGGATCTTGTCGTCGATGTCGGTGAAGTTCTGCACGAAGGTCACCGCGTAGCCACGCCAGATCAGGTAACGGCGCAACACATCCCAGTTGATGTAACTGCGGGCGTGCCCGAGGTGGCACAGGTCGTAGACCGTGACGCCGCAGCAGTAGATGCTCACCTGCCCCTCCTTCAGGGGCTGAAACGGTTCCGTGCGGCGGGTGAGCGTGTTGGTGAACCGCAGGGACACAGGGATTGATCAGGCGCTGCCGGCGAGGTTACGGCGACGCCCCTACTTGGCTTCCATCCAGTTGTTGCCGCAGCCTGTTTCCACCACGAGGGGAACGCTCAGCTGAAGGGCATGCTCCATCGTCTGCACCACCAGTGTCCGAACCTCGTCGTGGGCAGCGGGGTCGACTTCGAGCACGAGTTCATCGTGTACCTGCAGCAGCAGCCGAGCCGGCAGCGCCTTTTGTTCAAGGGTCGTCTGGAGCTGCACCATCGCCAGCTTGATGATGTCGGCGCTGGAGCCCTGAATCGGTGCATTGGCGGCCGCCCGCAGTTGCTGCGCTTCCATGCCACCGCGACGGGCCACATCGAGATCGATCTCCAGTGGGTCTTTGCCGAGCAGACGACCGAGACCATTGCGATCGAAATGGAAGGGCCGGCGGCGGCCAAGGATGGTTTCCACGTAGCCCTGGCTCAGTGCCAGGCGCTCCTGCAGTTCCAGGAAGGCAAACACGTTCGGGTAGCGCTGTTTGTATTTGGCGAGAAACTCCTTGGCTTCCGCCTGACTGACGCCGGTTTCACGGGCGAAACGTTGGGCGCCCATCCCGTAGATCACACCGAAATTGATGGTTTTGCCCAGGCGCCGTTCATCGCTGCTCACGTCGTCTTTGTCGAGCAGTAAACGGGCTGTGAGGGCATGCACGTCCTCGCCGCTTTGATACGCCTGTTGGAGCACCTCTTCGCCGGAGAGATGGGTGAGGATGCGCAGCTCGATCTGGGAGTAATCGGCGCTCAGCAGTTGCCAGCCTTCCTGCGGCAGAAAAGCTTTGCGGATGCGGCGCGAAAACTCCGTGCGCACGGGGATGTTCTGCAGGTTGGGGTTGCTGCTGCTGAGGCGGCCGGTGGCGGTCACCGCCTGGTTGAAATCGGTGTGCACCCGGCCCGTTTCGGCTTCCACCAGCTGGGGGAGGGCGTCCACGTACGTGCTCTTGAGCTTGCTCAGGACCCGATGCTCCAACAGCAAGGGCACCACGGGGTGGTCGCCCTCCAGTTTTTCCAGCACCGTGGCGTCGGTGCTCCAGCCGGTTTTGGTGCGCCGCGACTTCTTGCGATTGAGGCCGAGCGTGTCGAACAGCACCTCGCCCAATTGTTTGGGCGAGGCGAGGTTGAAGCTGGTGCCTGCCACCTCCTGGGCTTCGGTTTCGAGACGCTCGAGCGTGGCACTCAGTTCTGCAGAGAGCGCGTTGAGATAGGGGACATCAATGCGGATCCCGGTTGCTTCCATCACGGCAAGCACCGGTTCCAGCGGCAGTTCCACCTGTTCCAGCAAGGCCGGTAGCCGCTCACCCATGCCATGGAGTTGGTGGTGCAGATCAAGAGCCAGGCGGCGGGTGAGATGCACATCCATGGCGCAGTAAAGCGCCGCTTGCGGGATCGGCACTTCAGCAAAATTGCTGGCTTTTCCGTCTTTGGCTTTGCCCACCAAATCGCTGAACAGGGTCGGCGTGATGCCGTACTCCCGCTCGGCCATCAGATCAAGGCTGTGTTTGGCCGCGGCATCCCGGAGGTAATCCGCCAGCAGGGTGTCCATCACCACCCCGGCGAGCATCAATCCATGACGGAGCAGGATCAGACGGTCGTACTTGGCGTTTTGAAGCGCCTTTGGGTGGTCTGCGCTGGCAAGCCAGGGGGCGAGCGCTTGCAGCACGGTCTCCAAGGCAAGCTGCTGACCTGGTGTCGGCGAGTCGTCGGATGCCGCTGCGTCGGAGGCGAGCGGTTCCTGGTCATCCCTGTGCCGGTGCCCGACGGGGAGGTATGCCAACTCAGTGCTCCCCGAACCCCAGCAGACCCCCAGCCCCACCAGCTGAGCTCTGAATGGGTTGAGATCGGTGGTTTCGGTGTCGATGGCCACCGGTTGCTGGCGATCGCGGCATTGCTCCAACCGCTCCACCAGACCCTGAAGTTGATCGGTCGTCGTGATCACTTGCGGTTGCAACTGTGGCAGCGTCGGGCCTGATGGCGCGGCTGCATCGTCGACAACAGCGGCGTCGTTCTGGCTGGAGCTGGACTTGGATTGGTGCGTGGTGTCGCGCTCCAGCAGATGGCCATTGGCGTTCAGCCCACCCGGGGAGAAGGTGGCCACGAAGGCGGGAACCTGGCGCACCAGGCTGTTGAGCTCCAGGGCCTGGAGCCGTTCGGTGAGACCGTCGCCATCCACAGGCCCCAGTTCAAGCACGGGCTCCTGCGGCAGGGGGATATCCACGAGGATCTCGGCTAGCTGACGGGAGAGATAGGCGTTGTCGCGGTCATGGCTGAGCTTGCCCTTGAGCGCACCCTTGATCGCGCCGCGGCTGGCTTTGGGCCCTTCCTCCTCCACTTCGGCCAGCACCCGGTACACCGAATCCAGGTCTCCGTTCTCCTTCAGAAGGTTGATGGCGGTCTTGGGACCGACCCCCTTCACACCAGGGATGTTGTCAGAGCTGTCACCGGTCAGGGCTTTGAGGTCGACGACCGAAGTCGGTGCGACGCCGAGCTTGGCGACGACGCCCTCTTCTTGAATCAGCGTCGGGCCGCTGCTCCTGGCATAGGGACCACCACCCATGTACATCACAGCGATGTCGCGGGCGTCATCCACGAGTTGAAACAGGTCGCGGTCGCCGCTGAGGATGCGGACACGCCAGCCTGCATCGGCGGCTCGATTGGCCAGGGTGCCCAGCACGTCATCCGCTTCAAAGCCGGGGGCGAGACAGAGGGGCAGCTGCAGCTGTTCCCGCAGAATCTCCTGCAGTTGGTTGAGGTCCTGGAAGAAGACCTCAGGCGCCACATCTCGGTGCGCCTTGTAATTCGGGTCTGCTTTGTGCCGAAAGGTTGGCTCCGCCGTGTCGAAGGCGATGGCCACCCCTTGAGGGGTCAGGGTTTTGCAATTGTCGAGCAGGGCTTTGAGAAAGCCGTAGGTCACGCTCGTGGGAATGCCGTCCTTGGTGGCAAGCCCCCCTTCGCCCCCCTTGCTGAAGGCGTAGAAGCTGCGGAAGGCCAACGAGTGGCCGTCCACCAGCAGCAGCAGGGGTTTGTCGTTGGGGGTGCTCATCGCTGAAGGGTGATGACGCAGCAGCCTCTCAGGCTGACAGCTCAGTCGCGTTGTTTCGCCCAAGGCGGCAGATCGATGAACACGGGCGTGCCGGATTGGAGGCCATTGACGATCGCCGTCTGACTGCCACTGCTGGAACCCAGTTCCACCGCCTGAAAGCTGGGTTGATTGTTGTCGCCCACCAGCAGAACACCTGGTTGGCCGTTCTCTGTGACGATCGCCACGGTGGGCACAAGCGTGCTTGCGGGCGTTCGTCCTGTCTGGAAGTCGACATCCACGGTCATGCCGATGCGAAGGTCAGAGGTGGCATTGACAAGGTCGAGTTCCACCTCAAAGGAGGTGACATTGTCAGTTTTGATCGCACGAGGGGCGATTTCCCGGACCTTGGCTTCGAAGCGTTGATCCGGGAACGCGTCGACGCGCACCATCGCTGTCTGGCCGACGCGGATGCGGCCGATGTCGCTCTCCGGCACCTTGGCCGCCACCTCAAGCCCCTCGGACAGTTCAACGATGGAAGAGCTGGTGGCGCCAGCGGTGGCAGAGGCGGTGGTGGTGGGCGTCACAAAAGCACCAGGCTCGGCAAAACGCTCGGTGACCAGTCCCGCAAAGGGCGCACGGATCAGGAGGTCGCTGCCTTCCACTCCCCGTTGCTCGATCCGTTCGTTCGCAGCGGTTAACGCGGCTTTGCTGGAGAGATAACGGGCTTTGTAGTCGTCGAGCTCGGCGGCGCTGATGGCGCCGCGGTCAAACAAGGTCTGGCGACGCTGGTAATCAGCCTGGCGGGCGTCGTAATCGGCCTGGGCCTGACGCCGCAGAGCTTCGAGTTCATCCAGCCGGTCGCGGAAATCTCCGGGGTCCATGCGGGCCAGCAACTGCCCCTGAACCACCGCATCACCCTCATTCACCAGCAGGCTCTGCAGCAAGCCCTGCCGTTTGGGACTCACGTTGACACGCCTGACGGCCTCGAGCTCACCGCTCGCGGTGATCACCCCAGGAAGCGAGCCGTTTTCCGCCTTCACGGTGTAAGCGCTGACATCACGTGAGCCGTTGCGACCTGGCCCGAGCATCCAGATCGCTCCTCCGCCCACCACCAGGACAGCACCAGCGATCCACGCCCATGTGCGGCGGCGGCGGCGGCGTTGAAGACTGAGCTGGCGCAAAGCCGTCACGGTCCCGTCCGTGACTTGGGCAGGGCGCTGGCGGGTTGATGGGGCCATGGCCCTGGCTCCTTCATTGTTCTCAACAGTCTCGCGCGTCGAAGGCCCTGGTTGCGGTCAGGTGTGCAGATCCATCGAGTGCGACCCCAGGTAGATTCCCGCGATGCTTAAAGCCGGAATCGTTGGCCTCCCCAACGTTGGGAAGTCGACCCTCTTCAACGCCCTGGTCGCCAACGCACAGGCCCAGGCCGCCAATTTTCCCTTCTGCACCATTGAGCCCAATGTCGGCACGGTGGCTGTGCCTGATGATCGCTTGCAGAAACTGTCGGATCTGAGCAACAGCCGGGAGCTCATCCCCACCCGGATGGAATTTGTTGATATCGCTGGCTTGGTGAAAGGTGCCAGTCAGGGCGAAGGTCTGGGCAACAAATTCCTGGCAAACATTCGCGAAGTCGACGCCATTGTGCATGTGGTGCGCTGTTTTGAAGACGACGATGTGATTCATGTTTCAGGCGCTGTGGGCCCCGCCCGTGATGCCGAGGTGATCAACCTTGAGCTTGGTCTGGCGGATCTGGCCCAGATCGAAAAGCGCCGTGAGCGCCTCAAGAAACAGATGCGCACCAGCAAAGAGGCGCAGGTGGAGGATGCGGCCCTCGAGCGCATTCAAGAAGTGCTGGAGCAAGGTGGCGCGGCTCGCAGTGTGGAGCTGAGTGATGAAGAGATGGGACTGATCAAGCCCCTTGGATTGCTCACGGCGAAGCCGATCATTTATGCCACCAATGTCAGTGAAGACGATCTGGCCTCCGGCAATTCCTACTGCGAGGAAGTGCTGGCCCTGGCCGAGAAAGAGGGGGCTGAAACCGTCCGCATTTCCGCTCAGGTGGAAGCGGAGTTGATCGAGCTCGGCGATGACGAGCGTGCTGATTACCTGGAAGGTCTTGGCGTGAGCGAAGGAGGTCTGCAGAGTTTGATTCGGGCAACCTATCGGTTGTTAGGGCTTCGCACATACTTCACCACTGGCGAGAAGGAAACCCGTGCCTGGACCTTCCGAGCGGGCATGACTGCTCCGCAGACGGCTGGAGTGATTCACACCGACTTCGAACGTGGCTTCATTCGTGCTCAGACCATCGGCTGGGAGAAACTCCTGGAAGCAGGATCGTTGGCTGAAGCACGCAACAAAGGTTGGCTGCGCAGTGAAGGCAAGGAGTACGTCGTTGAAGAGGGCGACGTGATGGAGTTTCTGTTCAACGTCTGAATCAGGGGCGTTGAGGGAAGCGATGGCTGGACTGCTGCTGTGGCGTAAGAGCTGCGGCGATCCCGATCAGATCAGGTCTTTGGCACTGCTTCCGATCTCAGCTGGCGGCTGCCGGGAGTCTTGCTCTGAGGTCCAATCGGCCCAGGGCTTCCAGGCTGGCTCTGTGGCTGGTACGGCCGCTTCCACCAAGGCATTGTCCGTCCAGTAGTCGGGGGACTCGAGGATGCCGAGATGCAAGAGACAGGCTGGTCCAGTCGACACGACTGAGGTCTACAGATTTTCTTCAGCATGGCCTGGCTCATCGCTCCGTGGCAACCTCTGGCGATCAGGTCGGACGAGCCTCTGATTCGGTCAAGCCGATTGTCTGATCCCATTACGGCTCACTGTCTGAACACACGCCGCAGCCCGTTGCTTGAGCGCTTGCTCTGTTTATTGGGGGGTGTTGTTGAGGTTGGCCCGATAGGTTTTGCAGTGATAGGACGAGTGTTTGACGCGCGTGTTGGCGTTGTTGGCACAGTTGAAACCTTCCCTGAATGAGGCACGCTTGGCCTCATCCAGTTGCGCAATGCCCAGCACTCCAAGCGCAATCAGCACCACTAACGCAATCCCCGCACCAGTGCCTTGGGGGTAAAGCCTCGGAAGTGTTGGCTGACGCACGTTCTTGGGCATGGGCAGAGTGGTTGTGACGTCTGGAGTGTGATGAACGTCTGAATTACTTCAACTGAACCGCAGGCTCCATCACCATGTCGCCTTTTTGAGCGATTGATAGGTCTTCCATGTCAGGTCATTGTCGAGGCCTGCCACACCAAGAACGGTGACACCCATTTTTTGATCGCACTCAATTTCCACGGATAAATACTCATTGGTGCTGTATCCGGACACCTTGCCGACTCGGTGCTTTGTTGAAAGGGTGTCGTCGTAGAACGAATCAATTCCCTCTTTCTGGATTGCTTTTTTTGCTCCCGCAAGGCAATCCTCCACCTTGCCGCCGTGGGAGAAGGAGGTGACATACAGAAACGGTTTGGCGTTCACTGCGGGGGCGACTGCGAGCAGCACGGTGAACAGTGCACCCGTGGTGACGGTCAGTTTTGATTGGAACATCGCACCTGGGTGAAAACGCTTGAGCACCGTTGAGGGCATGGGATGGTCGTCGAGCTTGGGAATTGTCGCTCACCTTCAGACCACGGTCTTGGCGTCATCCCGCACGTTGAAGCCTGCACTACCTCCTCCGCGGCTGTTGACGCGATCCCACAGGATCGCTCGATTCTTCAGGGATCCCCCCAGCCCCAAGGCTGGGTTCATCAAGCGAAGCTTGCAAAGGAAGAGCAGCGAGACCTGCCGTGTAGCGCGGTCGTACGCCATCGAGCAGAGGCAGGCTGAACAGGCAAAGGGCTGCCATCAGTAACCACAGCAAAAGACCGTGCCCTTGACTGTCAAGCAATGCGCCAGCCACCAGTGGTGCCCCGGTGGCACTGATGGCAAAGCATTGCGAGAACAACGCCATGGCGACCCCTCGATGCTCCAGAGGCGTTTCTTCAACCATGGCCTCTGCCGCTGTCGGTAGGAAGGCGGCTTTGCCGAAGGCCATTGGCAGCACTGCCAAAGCAATCAGGCTGACGCCACCACTCCAGAGGGCTGAGCACGCCAAAAGCACGCAGCCCGCAGCAAAGCTGCACAGGCCAATGCCCAATCCAAAGCGCAGGCTGCGTTGGGAGACCCAGTTCCCGACGGGCCACTGGAGCACCACCAGCCAGCCCAGTTCAAGGGCAAGAAGGGCGCCGCTCCAGGCTTCACTCAACGCGGGCCGTTCCAGGCCTCCGCGCACCAGATCGAGCGGCAGGGCACTTTGCAGCAGGGAGATCATTCCTGTCGCCACGATGCTCACCGCCAGGACGGGCACGAGTGGCACAAGCCACTGGAAACGTTGATGTGGTTCGGGCCGACGCGTCTGCTCTGCACCAACGGCATCCAGGTCTTGGTCGGTGATCAACGCCCGCCGTCCGTCGGGGAGCGGGCGCCAGGCCAGCACCACCAGCATGGTGAGGACGGCCATGGCCTCCACGACATACACCGCGCGAATCACGCCAAGAGCGGCCAGCAGTGCTCCACCCAGGGCACCGATGGCCACCCCGAAGGCATCGGCGCTGCGGGCCAGGGCATAGCCGCGGCTTGATGGACATCCGCCGCTGCTGAGGGGAACAGCCAATTCAATGGCTGGAAAATAGAGCCCTGCTGCAATGCCGATCAGCATCTGGCCGCAGAGGTAGCCGCTGAAGCTGGAGCTGGGCAGCAGCACCAGATCAGCCAGCAGTGCCAACACGGCCGCCGCGCGAACAGGCCAGGAGCAACTCAGCCCTCGATCGAGCAGAACGCCGCAGAGCAGACGCACCACAGTGCCCACCAAGGCTGCCGCTGCCAGACCTTGTCCCACCTGGCTGGCGCTCAGGTCGACATGGTGAAAGATGATCGGGGTCATATAGATGACGCCACCCGCTCCGATCGAAGCGAGCAGACGGATCCACGCCACTTCCTGCAGCGCTGCGGGAAACTGGTTCCACCAGTTCAAGGGCCTTGGCCTTGCGACGACGACGCTCAACAGGACGACCCACGCGTTGGTGGGCGGAGAAGGGAGTGGTGTGCAGTCTGGTGGTTTCGTTGCTGACACCGCTGACGGCCCCCGCCTCCTTGCGGGCTGCTGAACAGCTGGAGGTGAGCATCGATGGGGTTGTGATCCCTGTTGAAATCAACGATTTGCTCGCCTGGGCTCGTTCGGATGGGGAGTCCAACACTGAATTGGGAATCTGGCTGGATCTGATGGACCCAGCCAGCAGAAAGGGCATGCTTGAGCTGCTGCAGGCACCGTTGATCACGGATCGCAGCATGGCCCGTCAGATGCTGAAGAGTTGGGCCGGCCGGCGGCTGGTGGATGAAGTGGCCGACCTGGTGCAGGTCGATGACGACACGGTGGGCGTCACGGTGCTCAATACGCTCGAGCGCTTGCTCAACCGTCAGCCGCAGGTCAACAGCCTGGATCTGCTCGAAGCGTTGCCCGCCGAACGCGTGCGCCTCGATCTCGACGGCCTGGTGGATGCGGCCGATCAATGGCGCCAGCAACTCCAGCAGCAGCAGGCCCTGGTGCGGCGGCTCGATCGGATCCCCATCAAGGTCGCCGATCCGGCCCTTGCAGTTGTTTCAGAGCAGGGGTCCGTCGCACAACCGGAGCAGCAGCTCTTGCCTGTGCTCCATCGCCGGCGACCGTTGCAGCTTCAGCTCTGGCAACCCACCCAGGGGATGCGTTCCCGTCTAGGCCATCAGCGACGCACCTGGATTGTGCTGATGCCCGGGTTGGGCGGAAGCCCCGACCATTTCCGCTGGCTTGGACGCCTCTTGCGTGCCAATGGCTGGCCCGTGGTGGTGCTCGAGCATCCCGGCAGCGATGCCGAAGCGGTGGATGCCTGGTTGCAGGGGAAAAGGCCTCCCCCGGGAGCAGAGGTGCTGCCCGATCGCCTCAAGGATCTCGACGCCGTTCTCGAGGCCAAGGCCTCTGGGGTGCTGCCTGTGGAGGGTGAGCGGTTGGTGCTGATCGGCCATTCCCTTGGTTCGCTCACCGCCTTGCTGGCCAGTGGACTGCGGCCTCGGTCGGGCCTGGATTGGCGATGTCAAAGGGCTCTTGATGACCTTCCCCTCAGCAATCTCTCCCGTTTGCTGCAGTGTCAGTTGACGGCCGTGAGCCTTCCCGAGAGCAAGGCCCCGGCTCAACTGGCGGGGGTGGTGGGCATGAACAGTTTCGGCAGCCTGCTCTGGCCGCGAAGGCGGCCTCAGCCCCTGCCCGTTCCGGCACTGTTCACCGGAGGCACCCTCGATCTGATCACCCCGCCTCTGCAGGAGCAGCTGGAGCTCCTGCTGGCCACTGCGCCACAGCCCGGCAGTGCTGCGGTCCTGGTGGCAGGCGCGAGCCACTTCTCTCCGATCCGTGTGGAGGGGCAGGACGGCGACGGCCAGGGGGATGATCTCTTCCGGCTAGGGGAGGAGCTGGTGGGGGTGCAGCCGCTTGAGGTGCAGGCCTTGCTGGCCGACGAAATCGTGTCCTTTCTGGAAAGGATCGAGGCCAACAGCATGGCTTCAGAGCCTTTGGCTGCGGACGTTGGCCATCTCCATCGTCAGGTGGGCGAGCTGCATGTGCACCGCATCGATGCGAGCGCTGCGGCCGGGTTGATCAGTGAGTAGGGCCTTGTCGACGACGTCCTTGTGAGGAGCTCAGTAGCGGACCCGGGGATCGAGCAGAGCCACCAGCAGATCGACCATCACACTCACCATCACCACCAGGGCAGCCACCACCACCACAATCCCCTGCACCACGGGGTAGTCGCGCTGGTTGATGCTCTCCTGAAGCCGAAGGGCGATGCCAGGCCAGGAGAAGGTTACCTCAATCAGAAGGGCGCCACCGATCAGGGACGCCACAGTGATGCCGGCGATGGTGAGGACCGGCAACATGGCATTGGGCAGGGCATGGCGCAGCACCACCTGGGCTTCACTGAGGCCGCGGCTCCTGGCCGCTTCCACGTAATCCGATCGCAAGGCCCGGCGCAGATTGAGGCGCAGCGCATTGGTGAACACGCCGCTGAGGAGAAGCCCCAGGGTGCAGGCCGGCAACACCAGATGGCGCAGGGCGCCGTTGAGGGCAACCCAGTCACCACTGATCAGGCTGTCGAGCAGCAGGAAGCCACTGCCACTGGGAGGGAGGAGGCTGGGGGGAAACCGTCCCCCCACAGGCAACCATCCCAGAATCACGGCAAAGAGCAGCTGCACCAGCATCGCCACCCAGAAAGGAGGCAGGGCGTAGGTGCCGATTCCGTAGAAACGACCGGCCAGATCGAGCTTGCCTTCAGGGCGGGCAATGCCGCTGAAACCCACGGCGAGGCCACTCACAGCTGCCACCAGCAGGGCCGTGAGACTGAGCTCAAGGCTGGCCGGCAGGGCTTTGGCAATGATCTGGCCCACCGGTTCCTGGTTGATCAGGGCTGAACCCAGGTCGCCATGAAGCAAACCGTTGATGAAATCACCGTATTGCTGGAGTAAGGGCTGATCGAGACCGAGCCGTTCCCGCAGCAGGGCCTTGGCGGCGGCCGGGGCGCGGCTGCCCAGCACGGCATCCACTGGATCGCCCGGGGCCACCCGCAGCAGCAGAAACACCAGCGTGGCGATCAGCCACAGCATCACGGGTGCCAGCGCCAGCCTGGTGGCGCAATACCGCAGCAATTCACGCCCCCGTGCCATCAGTGCTTCTCCCTCAGACGGGCCAGCATCAATTGACCACTGCCATCGAATTCGAGGGGCGCCAACCGTGTCTGGGCCCAGGCTTTCGGCGTCACCAGCCAAACCGGCAGATACGCGGCACCCTCAGCCGCTTCCCGATCGATCTGCAACAGCAGGTTCAGGCGCTTCTCCCCCAGCAGTGAATCGCTGCGGCGAAGGCTCTGTTCCAGGCCCGGGCGGGTCCAGAAGCTGCCACTGATCACCGCTTCCCCTTCTTCGCAGATGTCGCCCGAGGATTGCGTGCAACTGAGCAGCGGCGTCAGATAGGCCTCTGGGTCGGGATAGGAGCCCCCCCAATCGAGCATCACGGCCTTGAAGGCCCCTTCGCCCAGTTGGCGATAGACGGTGGTGGATTCCACTCCCTCCAGCTGGAGCACGATGCAGTCGGCCAGATCCCGGTTGAGCTGCGCTTGCCATGTGAGCGCCATGAGGCGATCAGAGGGCACGTTGGAGCGGTAGGTGAATGGCACCGTCAGGCGCTTCCCCTGGCAGTAGCCAGCCTTGCTCAACAAGGTGCGGGCACGCTCAGGGTTGTAGACGGGCCAGGGTTCCGGCTGGCCGCCGCGCAGGCTGGGGGGAACAAGCGACCGCAACGGTGTGCGTTGCTGGTGACTCACCCTGGCGCTGATCAGATCACGGTCGAGGCTGTGGGCGAGACCCTGCCTCACCAACGGTTGTTGCAGGGGGGGGTGATTGCTGAGCAGTGTGACGTAGCCGATCTGAAGCGCCGGCCCAGCACTGGCCTGAAGCAGTCCCTGCTCCGCGCGGCGATCGAGGGCCAGGCGTTGGTCTTCGTCGAGGGAATCGGACAGAAGCACATCCACTTCACCACTGCGCAGTGCACCGAATAACGCGGTGGAGTTACTCAGATTGATCAGGTCAAGACCACCGTTCTCCGGGGGAGGGCCCCAGTAACGGCGGAAAGGCACCAGGCGTTGCTGCGTGGCGCTGTAATTGCTCAGGCGGTAGGGGCCCGTCCCTACGAAGTTGTCGTTGAGAAAGCTGTCTTGGTGGTTGACGTAGGCCTTGGGTGAGATCGGTGTGAGGTACTGGGACGTGAGCAGACTTTCCAGTGAACTGGAGGGGCGATTCAGTCGGAGGCGCAGCACATAGGGCTGTGGCGTTTCAATCGTGCGGATGCGATCCCCCACCACGTAACTCTGGGTGCCGATCCGAAGGAAGCGGCGCAGGCTGAAAGCCATGGCCTCGGCGTCGAAGCGGCTGCCGTCGTGGAACAGCACATCCCGCCGAAGTGGAATGGTGACCGTCAGTCCTCCGTCGCTGAGCTGGGGCGGCTGCGACGCCAACTGCGGGCGGAGCGTTCCATCGGTGTCGCGCTTGTAGAGCGTGTCGCCAAGGGCGTTGAGCAGCTGAAGGGTGCCGTAGGTGCTGGCTTGGGCCGGGTCGAGCGAGGCAATGCGGCCGGCGCTGGCCACGGTGATCCGATCACTGGGGGAGTGGTGCTGGCAGGCCAGTTGACTGAAGCCAAGCCCTATCACCATGGCAGTGACTGTGCCTGCTCCTGTCCAGTGACGATGGTGCGGCTGCACGTTGGAAGATGCCCTGTAGGCGTCTATTCAAAGGCTGTTGATGGCTCCCTGGGCATCCTTGTGGTGATCTGAAGTGTCCGTCTGTTGGATGTCCCCTAAGGACACCTCAAACACATCGGATCCACCATGGGCCTGCAGCGGCCAGCGCCTCACCCAGCAGCGGTCGTGGCAATCATCAATGCCGATCACCTGGAACAGCTGTTGGCTGTCATCCAACTGAATGCAATCACCCTGATGCACATTCATCGATGACGCTTCGCTCGGCTGCTCACAGCGTTGACCGTTGACGAGCATCAGTTCGTTCGACATGAACAGTGCAATGCACAGAACGGCGAATCCTGACCGTGTTAGGGCTGGATTGTTACCACTCTGCACGAAGGGGTGGTGGTGATGCGAGCTTTCGCTTCACGGGTGCGTTGCGTCAGAGGCAGCCCAGGTGAGCGGCAAGACCGCGCACGTCAGGCAAAGCCGTGATCGCATTCAGGGCAGTCCGCATGGAGCCGTTGTCGACTTCATGGGTGATGACAACGATCTCGGCGCCTGCATCGCTGGCATCGAATTGCACGATCGACTGGATCGAGACGCCTTGCTCTCCGAAGCAGGAGCCGATGCGACCGATCACACCTGGGGTGTCATCGGTGGTGAAGCGCACGTAGTTGCGTTGATGGATCCGGTCGCTGTTCACCAGGCGGCAGGCTCGCCAGCTGCTGGCGGCGAGCAGAGGGTCGAGATTGCCGTCGCTGTCGTTGAGCTGACGGATGCCGGCGATGTTGAGGATGTCGGCGACCACGGCCGAGGCGGTGGGACCAGCCCCGGCCCCTGGGCCATAGAACATCACCTGGCCGATCGGATCGCCTTCCACCAGGATGGCGTTGTTCACACCGTTCACTCCAGCGAGGGGATGGTCGCTGGGGACCAGGGTGGGTTGCACCCTGACCGCCAAGGGCTGGGATGTGGTGGCGCCTTCGCCAGCCTGATCGACCCGTTCCGCCACCGCCAGCAACTTCACGCCGTAATCGAGTTGGGTGGCGTAATCCACGTCGCGGCTCTGCAGGTCGCTGATGCCAGCGGTGGGAATGCCACTCCGATCGATCGGTCCGCCGAAGGCCAGGCCGGAGAGGATGGCGATCTTGTCGGCGGCATCCAGGCCGTCCACATCTGCTGCGGGATCGGCTTCGGCGTAGCCGAGATCCTGGGCGTCCTTTAGCACGGCGTTGTAATCGGCCCCCTCCTGGGCCATGCGCGTCAGGATGTAGTTGGTGGTGCCGTTGATGATGCCGCTGACCCGCTGAATCCGGTTGCCGCCCAGGGATTGTTTCAGCGGTTCGATGATCGGAATGCCTCCTCCGACAGCCGCTTCGATCAGCACGTAAACCCCGGCCGCCGCCGCTGCAGCGGCCATTTCCTCGCCATGGCGGGCAATCACCGCCTTGTTGGCTGTCACCACCGATTTGCCAGCGGCAATCGCGCGCATGATCAGGGTGCGGGCGGGCTCAATGCCGCCCATCACTTCCACCACAACCTGCACGTTGGGATCGTCAACCACGTCCTGGGGATCAGTGGTGAGCAAGCCAGGATCGAGCGCGACCGGTCGCGGCCGCTGCAGATCCCGCACGGCCACTCTGGCGATCTGCAGATCACCGATCAGGGGATGGCGTCCTTCCGGTGAGTTGAGGATGGCTGCCACCCCTGCGCCCACGGTGCCAAGTCCGAGTAGGCCGATGCCGATCCGTGTCGCCATGGGATGTGTCCGTTCACGTCGCTCAGTGCAACGACTTTATGCAGAGGGGGTTGTGGCGCTGGGGTCGAGTCGTGACGCCTGGGCCTGCATCATGCGGAGGATGTTGAGGAAGCCATTGGCGCGGGATGGGGTGAGGCTGGCCTGCAGGCCCGTCGCGGCAATGAAGCTGGGGTCCACTGCGGTCACCTGGGCCGGCGTGAGACCGTCGAGGCCCTGGATCAGGAGGGCTAAGAGTCCCTTGGTGATCAGGGCATCGGAGGCGCCCTGCCAATGCAGAACGTTGTTCTCAAGTTTTGCGTCCACGAACACCTGAGAGACGCAACCTTGCACCTTGCGCTCCTCGGTCTGCAGCTCTTCCGGCATCGGGGCTAATTTTTTGCCCAGCCAAAGAACGTACTCGTAACGTTTGCGTGCGTCAGAAGTGCTGTTCAGCTTCTCCGCCAGCCGGTCGAGGGCGGCACTGCCGAAGCGGCTGCGGGCGCTGGCGGATGGATCCATGGCGGTTCAGCCCTGTCGCAAGCGTTGAACCCTACCGAGGAGAGCCAGAGAGATGCCGGCTCCAGCTCCGCCAAGCGCTGTGAGCAGGGGGCGGGCGCTGAAGGGGGCCTGGCTGACCGCATCAATCTGCACCTGGCCTTGACGGATGGGCACGGTCAGATAGTCGCGGTGGCCCGGGCCGCCATCCACCTGCAGGTCCACCTCGCCATCGTCGAGAGCAGGGAGTTCAAGGGTGAGTTTGCCGTTTGCGTCCATGCGCCCCAGTTCCCGGCCAGGATTTCCATCGGCCTGCAGCAGTCGCACGATCGCTCCCTGGGCGGGTTCCCCGGTGGAAAAACCACTGCTCAACTCCAGTGAGCCGCTGAGGTACTGCAGGCTGGATTCGATCCCATGACTTTGCACCGCTGCAGGCCAGAGGCCACCCAGGGTGACTGCCGTGACTCCGAGCAGGAGATGGCGCAACGATCGGGGCATGGTGATGGGGCCAGCGGTGGTTCCATCCTGCGGCCGATCTTGAGCAATGGGAAGGGGACCCGGTCATGCCCTGGTCGCCCAGGATCACCAGCTCGACCTCAGCTGCACCAGGTCACGCCTTGCTCGCACACCCATCCATGGAAGGGTTGATCCCATGGCTCCCTCGGTAAGCCTTCATGGCTGATGCAGCTGGTGGGCAGGACCACCAGGGCCTGTCGCTGCCGCCACGACGCTTCGCCCCGCAGCCGGTCGTAGTAGCCCCCGCCATAGCCCAGTCGAATGCCGCTGTGATCCACCGCGAGGGCAGGAACGAGCAGCAGCTGAAGCTGATGGGATTGCAGGGGGGGGCTTCCGATCGGCGCAGGAATGCCGCAGCCGTCACAGTCATCCAGTGGCCCTCCATCCCAGGGGCGATAGCTCATGCCCCCCTGGCCATCGCTGCAGGGCAGTGCCAATGACCATCCCCACAGATTCGGCAGGAGTGGCATCAGATCGGGCTCGCCCGGGAGTGGCCAGTAGAGCCCCAGGTGGCCGGCGTTCCGGGTGAAGCGTGGCTGGCTGTTGGATGGCAGCAGCAACTTCAGCACCGAAGCGCGGATCGCCTGGTCATCCCGCTGCCTGCGGAGCCTGCGGAACTGCCTCCGCAGGCTCTGTTTGTCCTGATCGGCAGCGCTCATGGCAGCACGTCCCAGCGTCCCCTTGACGTCAGAGGGAGGACCAACGCGGTGGGGACGGGGTGACTGATGTGGGGGAAGGGGCGGTCGGCATCACGCTGATCCACAGGGGCGTGCACGGGTGGCCATTTCTCTTTGAAGAAGATTCTCCTGTCAAAGCGCATTGAGCCACTACGCAGCGTCCAGGCCGTCCATTCCCCAGAGGACGTGACTGACTTGGTCAGCGTTGACCCAGCGGATCACGCCGTCATCGACATCGGCCACTTGAAACAGGCTGTTCATGGCCGGATCCCTGGCTCCGCCCTCGCACCAGACCACTTGGCCCATCCACCAGCCTGGATCATCCGTCTGTCCCATGGCCTTCAGGTTCTGAACCACGACGTAGTGACCAGGCCTGACACTCAAGAACGCTGGCGGTGGCTGCCCTTCGAGCGGATGGCCCTGACCTGCGCTGCGATCAATCGACATTGATACACCTGTTCTGTCTTCCGTTCTAGGCACGGTCTCCGTTTCAGGAATCAGCGAACCTGCTCACACGTGTAAGGGGATGCGACTGTCCACAGAGCTTGTGACTCTCCCGTGACTTTCCACAGACCCGTTGGCTAGCGCCAGCGGCCATCGATGTGGCGGCACCCCTTCTCGGGAATCCAAAAGCCCTCCGCTGCCCGGATCAGCTCCAGCTTGTTGCGGTGGTGCCCGTAGTAGAGGCTGCTCCCCAGTCCGACGGTGAGGAGTTTGGTGTCGGCGTCGTTTGGAGCACGATCGCTGAAGCTTCTCAAAGGCACTCCGTTCTTGAAGACGATGACGGTGCCACCGCCTGGCTTGTCTTGCCCCGCGGTGGCTGCCGACCACCAGTTGCTGCCGTAGCCCTGATAGTTGCCCTCACGGAAGTGGATGATCCAGTTGCCGTTGAGATAGACGGCGCCTTGGTATCCACCAATCCCATTGGTGGACGTGAACTGGATGCTGGCCTCTGGAATCACCTGACTGGTCCAGGTGCAGGAATAGGGGTAATGCTGCTGCGCGAAGGCCAGTGCTGGTGATAGAAGCAGGGCTCCGGCAACCAGAGGAGCAACTCCGTTGTTCATCTGAGCTTTGACTGCACCAGGGGTTTGTCTATCAGGCCCCGTCCGAAAGGTGCCTGCCACGAGGGGTGGCAAGTTCTGCAGGGGTTGGCCCCTGATAAGAGTTCGAGATGAGGGGACCTTATGGCTGAAGCCAGGTCAGAAAATCATGTGCTTTTGATGATTTTAAATTCGAGGAACAAGGCCTCTGCCTCTGCGTAATCCTTGCTTGAGCGCAGTTCAAACACTTGCTGTTTCCACCAGTCCCAGGTGTCGATCTGAATCAGCGCAGCCAACATTTTTTCGCCCATCGCAGGCCTTGACGACTGATTTGACGCTAGAGACAGAACCGTGGGCTGGAGGTGTTGTCCACTACAGATCGTAATCGTGCGGGTGCAGAAAGCTTCGAGTGACGAGGAGGCCAGGGTTGGGACTGGCCGCAATCGGAATCTGTCGTGACCAAGCCGTAGGTTGTGGTTTCGTGGATTGGTTGTTGTGCTGGCCAACAAGCTGGATTTGCAGTCCTGGAAAGTCAAGGGTCTCGTTGCGATTCTCTTTCTTGCTGCCTTGGTTCCTGTTGTCGGCAAAACACTTGTGGACAGCAGGTATCCCTCCTTGGAAAAAGCAGAGGAGGCGTGTATCGCTTGGCAGCAGTCTGGGAATGTCCATGAATCGCTCACAGACCGAGAGGCGTGGGATCTCTACGGCCGCGAAGTCGGGCAAGGCAGCTGTGACTATGTCACTCCATCGCTGACGCGAAGATTCTTTGCGCAGATGAATGGGAAAGAGCTCGTTAAATCTCGTTATTGCCTTAATAACAAGGCGACAAACACAATCGAAGGAAGAAGAAATGAAGCCATGGAAGTCGGATTGAACGGGGATAACGGAACCTATCAAGCTGAACAAACGTTCAGGTATTGATCGCTATTGCCGACCGGGCACGATCAAACACAAGCTGTGGGGTGGCTGTCGTTGTGATCAAGGCGCTGAGCCTCAACAGCGTTGAGCCCTGGCGCGTCTTGGACTTCAGTTGAAGCTTGCGGTGAAGCGGTTCACCCGCAGGCTTCGATCTTTCTCTCTTTGGATCTCGCTCAGAATGAGGCTGAGGTAGCGATCGTCAGCACCGGTCTGCTGCTTGAGATCATTCAGGACATCATCGATCGCTCTCACCGCAGCCGGTATCTCATTCCTGAGGTGCTCCTTGGTCGGCTTGTAGGCCACGGGTTTGGAGCGAAAGAGTGATGAAGTTAACCAGCGTTTCCTTGCGCTGGCTTGATTGTGGGCGTTTGCAAAAGAACCAGACCGCCGGAGTGCGCATTGTCGTGTTGGCCTCTAGCGCTGAAACCAGCCCGTCAGCGCGACCGCCAAGGCATCGGCGGCATCATCCGGCCGCGGAGGCTCGCTCAGGTTCAGCTCCCGCATCACTGACTCCAGCACCTCGTCTTTGTCGGCGTGGCCGTTGCCGGTGAGGGCCTGTTTGATCTGCATCGGCGGGAATTCAAGGATCGGCAAGCCAAATCGGGTGAGGGTCATGATCACCACACCCCTGGCCTGCACCACAGCGATGGTGTTGCTGGATCGATAGAAGAAGAACTTTTCGACTGCCGCCAGATCCGGCGTCCAGATCCGGATCAACTGCCGCAGATCCCTGGCAATCTCCACCATCCGCTCGCCTTCGCTGCGACCGGGATCAGTCCGGATGATGCCGCAATCCACCATGCGCTGGCCTTCAACGCCTCTACCCGCATCGGGGTCGACATCGATCACGCCGTAGCCGACACGGGCAAGGCCTGGATCGATGCCGAGAATGCGCATGGAGTGGCGCTCTGCCTCAGGCGGCTAAAGCCAGCTCGAAGTCGGCCGTGTCGGTGCTTTCGCTGCGCTCGAACACCTTGCAGAACACCTTCACCACCCGGTCGCCGGAGTCGACCTGCTCCAGGGGGTCTTTGCGCAGACGGTGACGCAGGCAGCAACAGGCCACCCGGGCCACATCGTCTTCACTGACCTCGGTGCGGCCCTCGAAGGCAGCCAGGGCACGGGCGGCACGGTTCGTGACGATGTCGCCACGGAGGCCATCCACATCCAGGTCTCCGCAGACGGCGGAGATGCGTAGACGCAGGTCATCGTCGATGCGCACCTGATCGAGGCGCTGCTGAGCGTCCACCACCCGTTGCTGCAAAGCTTGCTGTCCGGCATCAACGCTGGCGCTGAAGGCCTCGGGGTCGGAGTCGAAGGCTGTGCGTTGATCCACCACCTGCACGCGCAGTTCCGGCTCGCGGACGGTACGCACCTCCACGCTCATGCCGAAGCGGTCGAGCAACTGGGGACGCAGCTCGCCTTCCTCGGGGTTGCCGGAGCCGATCAGCACAAACCGGGCGGGGTGACGCACCGACACGCCTTCCCGCTCCACGGTGTTCCAGCCGGAGGCGGCGGAATCGAGCAGCACGTCCACGAGGTGATCGTCGAGCAGGTTGACCTCGTCGACATAGAGCAGGCCGCGGTTGGCCTTCGCCAGCAGGCCGGGTTCGAAGGCCCGCACACCCTCACTAAGGGCTTTTTCGATATCGATCGTGCCGCACAGGCGATCTTCAGTGGCTCCCAGGGGCAGGTCGACCATCGGCACCTGGCGTTCCTCGGTCCCCAACGTTTCGCCATGTTCCATCCGTTCCCGAACATCACTGCTCTGCAGATCAGGATCGGTGGGTGAGCTGTTGTAGGGGTCGCCGGCGACCACCTCGATGCCGGGCAGAAGATCAGCCAGAGCACGAATGGTGGTGGATTTGCCCGTGCCTCGGTCTCCCATGATCATCACGCCGCCGATCCGTGGATCGATCACGTTGAGCAGCAGGGCGAGCTTCATCTCCTCCTGACCGATCACGGCGGTGAAGGGGAAAACCCTGCGCTTACGGGGTGCACTCACGGGCTGACGCTCAATGATGGAATGGATTGTTTCACAGGCAGGATGGTCAGGACCTGAGGCGGCGTGGCATCGGCGGGATAAATCAAGCGAACACGCACAGCCCGTCGCTCGCCGGGCCCGAGGCTGACACGACCGAGTTCCGTTCCCGCCAGCCCCTGACGCAGCACCACGTGCAGCAAGCGCCTTCCGCCTGCGCTGCCTGAACTGCTGTCCATTCCCCTGACTTCCACAGGCCCGCGGAACATCACGGAACTGCGGGGAGGGTCTTGAAACTGCAGGCTGGTGGCTGTGCTCCCACTCTTGATGGGTGATTCCAGGCTGATCGCCACCGTGCGGGCTTCAGCGCTGGAATTGAGCAGCGGCAGATGAAGGTCGTATTCCACCCCGTAGTTGCCATGGGCAGCCCAGGCGGTGCCTGGGCTGAACCGCTGCAATTCGGCGGTTTGCACCTGACCGGTGCCGAGATCGCCCCGCTCGAGGCTGCTGATCGGCCAAGAGATGGGGTGGTTCGGCAGGGCCAGGGTTGAGCGTTCAGGGTCGGTGACGGTCGCGCTCCAGCGCGTTCCCACCTGGATACCGCTGACGCGGGAGTACACCATCTTTCCGCGGCTTCCCCGTGGGGTGGGCTTGTGTTCCTTCGGGCTGAGCTGTCCAGACTGCAGCAGCGATTGCCATCGGTTCAGGGGCGGCGGGTTTGATGGGTCTCCCTGCGCCGCGACTGTGGCGAGGTGCACTGCCCCAGAGCTGCGCAGTCGCAACTGCAGATTGCGCCCATTGAGCAGCGGATCAAGACCCGCCACAGGGATGGGCAGCACCAGCAGGGTGCTGGCGGCGCCAGGTTGCAGTGTCCAGCGACCGGGGAGTTCCTGGGCGCGATCACCCCGCAGAAGATCACCCGCGACGCGACTGCCGGGGCCGGAGGCGATCGCTGCGCTGGTCTCAGGCATCACGGCCGGCAGGGGCAGAAACGGGGCTGCTGTCTGCTTGGGCTCCGTCGCCTGTGACAGGGAGGTGCTGCCTCCCACCAGCTCCAGGGTCACGGGCGATGGACCCACCGGTTGCGCCATCACCGCCAGCCACAGGGTGGAGTCGAGTTGCTCGACGCTGCCGGCATAGACGTGATGACTGAATAGATCGAAGCGGCCATTGAGGGCCTGATTGAGCCCCGGGCTTTGGGGAAATGTGGACAGCAGGATCCCATCGCCGGTGATCAACTCGGGGTTGTTGTCGTTGACAACGAGCACCTGATCAAGGCCGCCAGGCAACGCTCGTACCTCCTGGGGTCGCTGGATCAGGCGTTTGGCAGGCGCTGTGGCGGCTGCTGAATTCGCCGCGTTGGCGCCCTGTTCAGCAGCAATCACGTTGAGGTCGAGGCCAAACCAGCTGAGGCTCAGGAGGCTGAGACTGAGTGGCAGCAAGGCCTGGCTGCGGGGTCTCGCGGTCATGGTGCTGCTGCCGTTCGCCACAGTTCTAGGGGGCCTGCTCAGTTCTGGCGGGGAGGTGCCGGTTTTGGCTTGAGCACGGGTGCCATGGCGGCGGCCATGGCGCGAATCAGCTCCGTGGAGCGGGGATCATTGAACGGACCCTTCACGAGGAAAGCGGCGACGGCCCGGCTGCCGTCGGGGAGTTCGATCAAGCCGGCGTCGGCGTAGGCGATGCCGATATCACCGGTTTTGTTGAAAACGCGATACCCCTTCACCATCAGGCTCTCATCAGGTCGACCCTGTTCTCCCCCCAGGCCTTTGAGCAGTCCGCCGGGGAGAAGTCGGTTGGTCACCGAGGTGCCCATCACCTCGCGGAACAGGTCGCGGCTGCGGGTGCTGAGGGTTTGGCCTGTGTCGACCAGGGCGATGGTGCGCGCCAGATCGCGGGCGCTGGTGGTGTTGGTCCCCTCCAGGTCAGGCAGCCAGTTGTTCACCGCCGTGGCGCTGAGGCCGAGGGCATTGAACCGTTCGTTGATCACCTCCTTGCCGCCGACACGCTCGATCAGCAGGTTCGTGGCGGTGTTGTCGCTGATGCGAATCATTTCGGTGGCCACTTCATGGGTGGGGAAGCGGCTCCCCACAGGCCGGGTGGCCATCCAGCCAGCGCCGCCGCCCACCACCGTCTTGGTCATGGTGAGGGGCTCGTTCCAGCGCAACCGTCCCTCATCCAGCAGCTCCAGAGTGGCCAGCAGAATCGGTGTTTTGATCGAACTCGCAGCCGGAAGCGCGGTGTCGGGGCCGAGTTGGGCGTAGCGACCATCGTCGAGGACGAGCATGAAGGCGCTGACCTTGAGGTCCTTCTGCTGCGCAGCCAGCTGGGCCCAGCGCTTGCTCAGGGTGGTCATTTCCTGGCGCGTTTCGAAGCGGCCCAGGTCATTGCCCCAGGGCTGACTGGTCACCTTGCTGGCAAGGCTGGGTTCAGGGTTGTTCTTGGCTTGGTCGTCGTTGCTGGGCAGGCTCAACCACTCCGGCAGCTGCAGTTGGCCGGTTTCCACCTGCGGCGCCAGCATCTTGAGGGCGGATCCGGTGATCACGCCGAGGCCGATGCCCATCAGCATCAAGCGGAGCATCAGGCGCAGGGGTTTGCCCCATCCAGGTTGGTTGCGCTTTGAACGGCCGGTGCTCACCAGGGTTTGCGGAAGTGTGGCCAGAGATTAGGGGCGGTGTTGCCGAACCGCCCAACGCAGCTGACGCACCATCCCCCTGAGCAGAGCCACTTCGTCGGCGCGGATCAGTCCTCGCTGCAGAAGCCCGCGCACCTTGGCCATGCGGGCCCTTGCGGTGTGATCCAGCAGGAAGCCCACCTCCAGCAGCAACTCCTGGGCGTCGATGAGACAGGCTTCGAGAACTTTTGGGCCGGCTGGCTCGCCGTCCGGCTCGGGACTGCCTTCAGGTCCGGTGGAGGCTGATGGCTGGATTTGTTCGGGGTTCAGGGCCGCTGCTCGAAGTCGTGCCACTTCATGCAGCATCACGGCAACGGCATGGGAGAGATTGAGAGATGGATATTTGTCATCGCTGTGCAGGCAGATCACCCGCTGGCTGAGCAGCAATTCCTCGTTGGTGAGGCCGTGGTCTTCTCGTCCGAACACCAGGGCCTGGGGCTTCGCTGAGCGACCGCTGATCATCCACGGCAGCACCGCCTCGGGCGGGCCAAGGGGAATGCTGCCGTGGTCGAGCCGGCCGGCGGTGGTCACCACCCGGCTGCAGTCGCTCACGGCCTCCAGCAGCGTGGGATAAAGGCGAGCTGCGTCGAGCACCGGCCGTCCATGCACGGCCATGCGTTGCGCTTCCGGGGCCTTGGGATCACAGCGCGGTGCCACCAGGCGCAGGTCATCGACCCCGAAGTTGGCGCAGAGTCGGGCGACACTCCCCACATTCAGCGGGCCTGCGGGCTCGACCAGCACCACGCAAAGAGGTGCCATTGCCATCACTCGTCAGCCGTGAACGACTCAAGGTGGGCGAGCAGATCGGCCATCTCCTGAGGGACCACTTCAAAGCGAGGCATCGGCGGGGTTGCTCCACTCACCACCTGATGGATGATCTGTGGATCACTGAGCCGGTTACTCACGCCCCGGAGGCTGGGGCCGACCAGTCCCTGGCCGGCGATGCCATGGCAGCCAGCGCAGTTGATTCGGAACAACAAGCCGCCGTGTTCGGCATCACCATCGAGGGAACGGGTGGCGATCACATAGGGATTGCGAGCGGAGCTGCCCATCACCCAGAGCATCAGCACCACACAGGCGAGGGCCGCCAAGGTGATCAAGCCAGCGATCAGTCCTCGCCGCCGTGGCTCCGTTGCTGCAGCAGTTGATGACGGAGCGGTCACGATTGCGTCGAAGCCATGGAACAATTGTGATCAAGTTTTCCATTGGGCGCGACACCATGATCGAACCCCTGCTCTGCGGCATCGTGCTGGGTCTGATCCCTGTCACCCTTTTGGGCCTGTTTGTGGCAGCTTGGAACCAATACCGACGTGGCAGTGCTCTGGGGGGCTGAGAAACAGCACGCCACTGCTGCCATAGCGGCGTTGATCCAGATCCCGCCATCCTTCTGGGATGGCGGGTTTTTGTTTGTCGGCGTGCTCGCACAGCACGAGTGCATCAGGCCTTAGCCACTGGCCACTCACCAGGGCAGCAAGGCCGCGGCTGTAGAGGTTCGAGGCGTAGGGGGGGTCGAAATAGACCAGATCGAAGCCCGGATCGTCGTCAGGACGGCCATGCTCCAGCCATGGGACGAGATCCCGCTGGACTACTACGATCTGAGCTGGTTCAGGCTGGCCTGTTGCTGTTGCGTTCAGATTGCTACGGCAGATGGCAGCTGCGCCGCTCTGCCGTTCAACGGCCACAACCCGCAGGGCGCCGCGCTGAAGGGCTTCGCACCCCATCACGCCGCTACCGCTGCAGAGATCGAGCCAATGGGACCCTCGCAGACGCTGCCCCAGAATGTTCATTACAGCCTCGCGGACCCTGGCGGTGGTGGGCCTGGTGTCGTCCCCTTTGGGGCTGCGTAGTTTGCGCCCCCCCGTCAGTCGTAACTGCGCCTGGCCTGGTTTGCTCACCGAGGTAAAGGGGCACCGTTGTCGAGCCAGGCGAGCCAGCGTTGCAGCAGGCGTTGACCGGCTTCACCTGATTTCTCTGGGTGAAACTGGCATGCACCCAGCCTGCGGCTCCAGACGGCTGCTGTCGCTGGAGACTGGCCGAATGGGGCCGTGGCGGTGAGGACGGACGCGTCGGTGGGATGGGCGGCGTAGGAGTGCACGAAGTACATCCATTCCTGATCGTGCTCAGAGCTCAACAGGGGTGAAGGAGTACAGGGCTGCAGGCGGGCCCAGCCCATGTGAGGAATGCGCTCGCCTTGATCATCCGGCAGTTTCTCCACCCGGCCAGGCAGGAGACCAAGACCGGGGCTGCTGCCTTCTGCGCTGCTGTCGAACAACAACTGCAAGCCAAGACAAATGCCGAGCAGGGGCCTGTCGTCGGTATGCCAACGCTGCAGATCGGGGACAAGGCCGGTGGCCGTGAGACGGGCCATTGCAGGGTCAAAGGACCCAACGCCAGGCAGGATCAGGGCATCGCAATGATCGAGGTCGCTGGGGTGGTGGACTGCAAGAAGGTCCACGCCAAAACGACGAAAGGCAACCTGCACCGAGTGCAGATTGCCCATTCCGTAATCGATGAGACCGATCGTCAAGTTGACGACTGCAATCAGAGGTACTTAGAGATCGTGCCAGAGAGGGTTGCCTTGGGCACGGCACCGACAACGGTGTCGACCTTCTGACCACCTTTGAACACCATCAGGGTGGGAATGCTGCGGATGCCGTATTGGCTGGCGACGTTGGGGTTCTCGTCGGTGTTCAGTTTGAAGACCTTGATCTTGCCTTCGAACTCCTTGGAGATTTCGTCCACGATCGGAGCCACCATGCGGCAAGGGCCGCACCATGGTGCCCAGAAATCCACCAGAACAGGAACATCGCTCTGAAGCACGTCCTGTTCGAAGGAAGCGTCGGTAACGGCAGCAGCGCTAGACATTCACGTGTCTGAATTGATGGGTTGAAACTTAGCAACGGTTTCGCCGCAATCCCAGGGATCCCGCTCGTTTTGAGGGGAACTGTGATCTGCTGGGCCTGCCTTGAAGACAAAAAGCCCGAACGCGTCGGGCCGGGGGGTGTGAGGAGTGTGCAGGCCGAAGAGGCCTCCACCCTCGAACATTACCGCCTGTCTCAGGTGGTCTCGGCCTCCGTAGACAGGCGTCGGTCTGCTTACTTGCCCATGCCCAGTTGCTGGGCTTTTTGATACACCTTGCCTTCCGTGAGTAGGGAGGGAGCGACCACCACCTCCACCTGCTGCATCTCTTTGATCGTGCGAGCACCAAGGGTGCCCATGGAAGTTTTGAGGCAACCCAGGAGATTGTGCGTGCCGTCGTCGAGCTTGGCGGGGCCTCTGAGAATGCGCTCAAGGCTGCCGGTACTTCCCACGTTGATCCGGGTGCCACGGGGAAGCACAGGGCTTGGCGTGGCCATTCCCCAGTGGAAGCCGCGTCCAGGAGCCTCTTCGGCACGGGCAATGGGTGAACCGATCATCACGGCGTCGGCACCGCAGGCGATGCATTTGCAGATGTCTCCACCGGTGACGATGCCGCCATCAGCCACGATCGGAACATAACGACCACTTTCTTTCTGATAGTCGTCCCGTGCTGCGGCGCAGTCGGCTACCGCGGTGGCTTGCGGGATTCCAACACCCAGAACACCACGGGATGTGCAAGCGGCACCTGGACCAATCCCCACCATCACACCGGCAGCACCAGCACGCATCAATTCAAGGGCGACGTCGTAGGTGACGCAATTGCCGATCACCACCGGCATGCCCATGTCACGGCAGAGGGCGGCAAGGTCGAGGGTTTCCTGACCAGCTGGCCCGATGTGGTTTGTTGACACCACAGTCGCTTGAACGAAGAAGAGATCGGCGCCGGCTTCAGCAATGGCTTTGCCAAAGCGAAGGGCGGCCACAGGGGTACCGCTCACAGCCGCGATGCCGCCCTGGGCCTTGATGTCTTGGATCCGCTTGCGGATCAAGCTCTCCTGCACTGGCTGGCTGTAGATCTCCTGCATCAGGGGGACGAATTCGTCCTTGCCCACAGAGGCGATGCGGTCGAGAACAGCATTCGGATCGTCGTAGCGAGTCTGAACGCCCTCCAGGTTGATCACACCAAGGGCGCCAAGCTGGGACAGTTTCACGGCCATGCCCACATCGACAACGCCGTCCATGGCGCTGGCGATGATCGGGATCTCCCGTTCGATACCGCCGAGGCTCCAGCCGGTATCGGTGACCTCAGGATCAACAGTGCGTCCGCCTGGCACCAGGGCGATCTCGTCGATGCCATAGGCCCGGCGGACAACTTTGGAGCGACCAAGCTGAATGTTCACCGCAAGCCAATGAAAGATCCGGTCAAGCTAACAAGCGGCCACGGCCGACCTGGTGAGCCGGAACCCTCTAGGCAGTCGCGATCTGGCGTTGATGTTCAGCTCTTGCCACCGGTGAAGGCACGCCAGCCCTGGCGCAGGCCTTCGATCACTTGACGGCGCTCGTCACTGCGCACCAAGCGTGTGGCTGAAAACGAGATGGCTGAGCAGAGACCCACCAGCTCCAGCAGCCGTGGCGCTAAGGGAATGGCGCCGATGGCACTCAAAAGACCGGAATACACCTTCAGGATCAGGAGTAGGCCAATGAAGATGGCCAGCAGTCGCAGAGGTTGACGAGCCCGATTGATCTGCTCGCCGATGTCGTTGGCGTCAAACCAGTCTTTGATCTTCGCGGTGAGCAGATCCCATTCACCGCCCTGACTGGTGGCGTTGCTGTTGGGTTGGCCTCCAGGGATCGTGATGCGCTCTGCAATCGCCGGATCAGCGGGAGGGGACGCCGGCGCGGGAGGGCTTGGTGGAATGGAGGCCGTTGAGGCCGCCTGGGTCGTGACTGCGGCGGCGTTGACCTCCGCAGCGGATGCCAGATGAGGTTCAGCCTCGATGCTTGCGGTGGTCGGTGCCGGCGTTGTGGTTTCGCTCAAGGCCTCGATCGCTGAAGGACTCGAGGCTGTTTCCTGCTGAAGGGCATCCTCGCCATCGGCAGGAGAGTCGGCTTGAACGGTTTGATGAGACGACGCGTCTTGATTGGCGCTGTCATTGGCCGTTGAAGAGCTTGCCGATGAGGGCGCCGTCTCTTGGTTGGAGAGATTGAAGTCGGAGCTCATCGCAGCACGCTTTTTCCGCGGCGAGCTTAAGGGCACCAGGCCAGGACGACCTTGCCCTTTCCATGAATCGGTATTGATTGCAATACCTGGTAAGTCGAGACCTGCCGCGATAAAGTTGCTGAGGCTTTTAGGTCTTGTATGGCGGATCCAGTGGGGCCCGGCAACGGCGGTCCCGGCGAGTCCGACGACCGGATCATCCAGACGGATTTGCGCAACGAGATGTCGCGCTCCTATCTGGAGTACGCGATGAGCGTGATCGTCGGGCGAGCCCTGCCCGATGCGCGAGACGGTTTGAAGCCTGTGCATCGCCGCATCCTTTATGCGATGTACGAGCTGGGTCTCACCAGCGATCGTCCCTACAGAAAGTGTGCCCGTGTGGTGGGTGAGGTGCTGGGTAAGTACCACCCCCACGGCGATACGGCTGTCTACGACGCCCTGGTCCGGATGGCCCAGGACTTTTCCATGTCGATGCCCCTGATCGACGGGCACGGCAACTTCGGCTCGGTCGACAACGACCCGCCGGCCGCCATGCGATACACCGAATCGCGACTGAAGGCGCTCACTACGGACAGCCTTCTCGAAGACATCGAGGCCGAAACCGTTGATTTCGCCGACAACTTTGATGGCTCCCAGCAGGAGCCCACGGTGCTGCCCGCCAGGATTCCACAGCTGCTGCTGAATGGCTCAGCGGGTATTGCGGTGGGCATGGCCACCAACATCCCTCCCCACAATCTTGGGGAACTCATTAATGGTCTGCTGGCCCTCATCGAGAACCCGGAGCTCGAGGACGAAGAGCTCATGCGCATCATCCCCGGGCCCGACTTCCCCACCGGCGGCCAGATTCTTGGCCGTACCGGCATCCGTGAGACGTATCTCAGCGGCCGCGGTTCGGTCACCATGCGCGGCGTGGCGGCGATTGAAACGATCGAAGCTCCTGGTCGCCCTGATCGGGATGCGGTGATCATCACCGAACTGCCCTACCAAACCAACAAGGCGGCGTTGATCGAGCGCATTGCCGAGATGGTCAATGACAAAAAACTCGAGGGCATCTCCGATATTCGCGATGAAAGCGATCGGGATGGTATGCGCATCGTGGTGGAGCTGCGCCGGGATGCCTACCCCCAGGTGGTGCTCAACAACCTGTTCAAGCTCACGCCACTGCAGAGCAATTTCAGCGCCCACATGCTGGCGTTGGTGAACGGGGAGCCGATCCTGCTCACCCTGCGCAGGATGTTGCAGGTGTTCCTCGACTTCCGGGTCGAGACGATCGAGCGCCGTACCCGTTATCTGCTGCGCAAAGCGGAAGAGCGCGACCACATCCTCCTCGGTCTGTTGCTGGCCCTGGATCAGCTCGATCCGATCATTGCCCTGATCCGCGCCGCTCCCGATACCGCCACCGCCAAACAGCAGCTGCAAGATCGTCACGGTCTCAGTGACATTCAAGCCGACGCCATCCTCCAGATGCAGCTGCGCCGGCTGACGGCCCTTGAGGCCGACAAGATCCGCCTTGAGCACGAAGATCTTGTCACCAAGATCGCTGACTACAAAGACATCCTTGGCCGGCGTGAGCGGGTCTTCGGCATCATCCAGGACGAGCTCACTCAGCTGCGCGACCGCTATCCGATCGAGCGGCGCACGGAAATTCTCAATATCGCCGCTGGCCTGGAAGACATCGATCTGATCGCCAACGAGCGTTCGGTGGTTCTGCTGACCGAAACCGGTTATCTCAAACGCATGCCGGTGAGTGAGTTTGAAGCCACCAGCCGCGGCACCCGCGGCAAGGCCGGGACCCGCAGCCAGGGTGAAGAAGCCGTGAAGCTGTTCATCAGCTGCAACGACCACGACACCCTGTTGCTGTTCAGTGATCGGGGCGTGTCCTACGCCCTGCCTGCCTATCGCGTGCCCCAGTGCAGCCGTACTGCCAAGGGCACCCCGGTGGTGCAGCTCTTGCCGATTCCCCGGGAGGAAGCGATCACCACGTTGCTGGCGGTGTCGGAGTTCAGTGACGACAGCGATCTGCTGATGCTCACCAGCGGTGGTTTCATCAAGCGCACCCGTCTCTCGGCGTTCAGCAACATTCGCTCCAATGGTCTGATCGCCATCAACCTGGAAGAGGGCGATGCCCTCACCTGGGTGCGGCAGGCGGTGCCCGGCGACAGCGTGCTGATCGGCACCAAAGCCGGCATGACCATTCACTTCCGCCTGAGCGATGAGGAGCTCCGCCCTCTTGGACGCACTGCCCGTGGTGTGCGTTCAATGAATCTCCGTGACGGCGATGCCCTTGTGAGCATGGATGTGCTGCCGGTGGAGCTGGCCGACAAGGTGGCCCAGAGCAGTGAGGATGCTGCAGACGAGGACGAGGGGGCGACAGCTGAAGGCCCCTGGGTGTTGGTGGCCTCGGCCAGTGGCCTGGGCAAACGGGTGCCTGTGACCCAGTTCCGCCTGCAGAAACGCGCCGGCATGGGTCTCCGTGGCATGAAGTTCCGCAAAGAGGGCGACGAGCTGGTGGCGTTGAGGGTCCTCGGCGCAGGGGAGGAGCTGTTGTTGGTGAGCGAAAAGGGTGTGATTGTGCGCACCAGCGCCGATGCCATTCCGCAGCAATCCCGTGCTGCTACTGGTGTGCGACTGCAGAAGCTCGACAAAGGCGACAGCCTGCTCAAGGTGGTGCTGGTGCCGCCGGAACCGGAATCCGACGAGGAGGATGCCGACGCCCCAGAGGCCAGCGCAGAGCAGGACAACTGACCTTGCCGGACAACTGGGCTGGCCTCGATGTGTTGGTGCTGGGGGGCGGACCTGCTGCCCTCTGCATCGCCTCGGAACTGAACCAACGGGGTGTTGCGGTGGGGGGCATCGCCCCAGATCCGGTTGATGCTCCGTGGCCGAACACCTACGGCATCTGGGCTGACGAACTGAGGGCGGTGGGTCTCGAGCACCTCCTGGAGCACCGCTGGAGCGACACCGTCAGTTACTTCGGAGAAGGCGGATCAACGGCTCAGGATCAGGCCACAGCCCATGGGATTGACTATGGCCTGTTTGATCGCGCGGCCCTGCAGCGGCATTGGCTTGAGCGTGGCAAAGGGGTGGTGTGGCATCAGGACACCGCTGAACGGGTGGAGGTGCGTGGATCAATGACCACCGTCACCTGCACATCCGGCGACACGTTGACGGCGCGCCTGGTGATCGATGCCTCCGGCTCGCGCACGCCCCACATTTCTCGCCCGGATCAGGGTCCGGTGGCGGGTCAGGCGGCCTACGGCGTGGTAGGGCGTTTCTCCCAACCGCCGATTGAGGCAGGTCGGTTTGTGTTGATGGACTATCGCTGCGATCACCTCAGCGCAGCGCAGCGCCAGGAACCCCCCACGTTCCTGTATGCGATGGATCTGGGCGATGGGGTGTTCTTCGTGGAAGAAACCTCACTCGCTTTGGCACCAGGTGTTCCCTACGAGGTGCTCAAGCAACGGCTGCAGCAGCGCTTGCATCAGCGCGGCGTGGAGATCACCGAGGTGATCCACGAGGAGTTCTGCCTCTTCCCGATGAACCTGCCGCTGCCGGATCGCCGTCAGCCCGTGCTGGCTTTCGGGAGTGCGGCGAGCATGGTGCATCCCGCCTCCGGTTACATGGTGGGGGCATTGCTGCGGCGCGGTCCTGCCCTGGCCGCAGCTGTCGCCGATGCTCTCGCGAATCCGGTTCTGAGTTCAGCAGCGTTGGCCCGTTGTGGTTGGCAGGCTCTGTGGCCCCTGGAGCTGGTGTTGCGTCATCAGCTCTATCAGTTCGGCCTGGGCCGGTTGATGGACTTCAACGCAACGCTTCTACGCACCCACTTCGCCACCTTTTTCTCCTTGCCGCGTGAAGAGTGGTTTGGCTTCCTGACCAACACCTTGCCTCTGCCACGGCTGATGGCGGTGATGCTCAGGTTGTTCGCGCTCTCTCCCTGGGAGTTGCGTAGGGGCCTAGTGCTGGGGGCAGCGTCGCAGCAGAGGCCTCGGTGGGGTGAGCTGACCGCTGACCGTTGACCGCGCTCAGGCCTTTACCCTCACCCAATCCGCTGGCTGAATCAGCGGGAACAGGGCGTCCTCCTGCTCCACGGCGTTGAGCCATCCCTCAGGCAGATCCTTGTCACCAGTGATGGCGCCCATCAGTTGCCAGAAGCGGTCGAGGTGGCGCTGCACCCGTTCTTTGGCCAGTTCGGTGGTGGTTCCCGATCGCAGAATGAAACTCCAATCACTTGATTGGGCGAGGAGGAGTTCGCGACCGGCTTGATGAAGAAGCCTCAGCCCCAGTTCACTCCCCACCCCGCGGCTGCAGCGATCCACCATGGCCTCGCAGGCTTTGCTCCATTCGGGAATGATCCAGGCATTGGTGTCGTTCAGCCAGTAATCGTGAAACCCGCCGCGGCCCCAGCTGGAGGGGCAGGGGTCACACACCTGAAGGTTGGGGGTTCCGGAGAGGGCACTGCGCAGGCTGGAGAACTGCACTCCTTCCGTTGGGCCTTGGCGGAACAGTTCTGCCAGGAACCTGGGCCCCTCGAACCACCAGTGGCCGAAGAGTTCAGCATCAAAGGGCGCCACCAGAAGTGGCTCGATGCTCATGCTGGATTGGAGATGGTCGAGCTGGAGCCGACGTCCCTGCAGGAAGTGCTGGGCATGGTGCCTGGTGCGCTCGAACGCCAGCTCCGGCTGGTAAGGCTGTTTGGCGTCCAGAGGGGCGCTCTGGTCGCTGACGCGGTGCAGCTTCAGACCGAGCGGGCGTTGCCCGGGTAAACCGTGGGCGGCAACCCGTTCAGGGGGCAAGTCCCAGCCCAGGTCACGGTGGAATTCGCGGTAAAGGGGATCACCGGGATAGCCATCTTTGGCTGACCACACCGGCAGGGTGGCATCGCTGTCACGGCCAAAAAAAGCAACGCCGTTGCTGCTCACGATCGGGGCATAAACCCCATAGCGCGGTCTGGGTTTGGCGTGCAGCAGGCCATGGCCATCCAGGATTGCGTAGCGCAGGCCGGCATCACGCATCCAGAGATCAAGCCCTTCGTAGTAAGCGCATTCCGGTAGCCAGATGCCGAGCGGACGTTCGCCGATCAGGCGGTGGTGTTCACGCACTGCCGTGCGGAGCTGAGCGCGGACGGCTTCAGGGTGCTCCCGCAGCAGAGGTAAGTAACCGTGGGTGGCTCCGCAGGTGAGCAGATCCACGACGCCCCTGCGCTGCAGGGCGGCGAAGCGGCCGATCAGGTCGCCTTCACAGGCCTGCCAGTTGGCGAGATGTCGCCGAATCGTCTGATCCAGATGCTCGGCGGCTTCGCGACGATCGCTGGGGGCTTCCTGGAGAAGGCCAAGCCGAGCTTCGAGCCAAGCGGGAAAGCGTTGCTGAAGCGTGGAGTCGGCGAGCAGGGACAACAGGGTGGGCGATGTGCCCATGGTCAGCTGGGGCTGCTGGCGTGGATCGGCCGCTGCTGCCTCAAGGGTCTCCAGGAGCGGCAGGTAACACTCGATCAGGGCCTGAAAGAACCAGTCTTCCTCGAGGGAATTCGGCTCGCTGCCACGGACGTAGGGCAAATGGGCATGGAGAACAAGAGCCAGTGCTCCGTGACTCACATCCACTCCCCATCCATCGCACGAATGTACTGGTATTTCCGGTCCTGATCGCAGGATTGGCGGCGGCCTCTCGCTTAGACTGGGCTATCTCATAGTCAATCCGACTAGCGCCCCTCTCGAGGTTGCCATGGCCAAGGACCCCGGCCGCGTCTTGATCTTCGACACCACCCTCAGGGATGGTGAGCAGTCTCCTGGAGCCAGCCTCAATCTGGAGGAGAAGCTGGCGATTGCCCAGCAGCTGGCGCGCCTTGGGGTGGACGTGATCGAAGCGGGTTTCCCTTTTGCAAGCCCCGGAGACTTTGCTGCCGTGCAGCGCATTGCCCAGCAGGTGGGCGGTGAGACCGGTCCGATCATTTGTGGCCTGGCCAGAGCATCACGCGCTGATATCAAGGCCTGTGCTGATGCGGTGGCTCCGGCTCCCCGTCGTCGTATCCACACCTTCATCGCCACCAGTGACATTCACCTCAAGCACAAGCTGCGCAAAAGCAGGCAGGAGGTGCTGGCGATCGTGCCTGACATGGTTGCCTATGCCCGCTCCCTCGTTGATGACGTGGAGTTCTCCTGTGAAGACGCTGGTCGTAGTGATCCCGAGTTCCTCTACGACGTGATCGAGGCGGCGATCGCCGCCGGAGCAAGCACCATCAACATCCCCGACACCGTTGGCTACACCACCCCCTCGGAGTTCGGCGGCCTGATCACCGGGATCGACCAGCATGTGCCCAACATCGATGAAGCTGTGCTGTCGGTGCATGGTCATAACGACCTGGGCCTGGCGGTGGCCAACTTCCTTGAAGCCGTCAAAGGTGGCGCTCGCCAGTTGGAATGCACGATCAACGGCATCGGCGAGAGGGCGGGGAACGCGGCTCTCGAAGAGCTGGTGATGGCGTTGCATGTGCGCCGTCGCTATTTCAATCCCTTTTTCGGGCGTGAGGACGACTCCCCCACGCCCCTCACCGCTGTGCGCACCGAGGAAATCACCAAGACCTCGCGTCTGGTGTCAAATCTCACCGGCATGGTGGTGCAGCCCAACAAGGCGATTGTGGGAGCGAATGCGTTTGCCCACGAGTCGGGGATTCATCAGGACGGTGTCCTCAAAAACCGCCTGACTTATGAAATCGTCGATGCCCAGACGGTGGGCCTCAGCGACAACCGGATCTCTCTGGGCAAGCTCAGTGGCCGTAGCGCGGTGCGGGCACGGCTTGAAGAACTCGGCTACGACCTCAGTCGCGATGATCTGGATGAGGCCTTTGCCCGTTTCAAGGATCTGGCCGACCGAAAGAGAGAAATCACCGATCGGGATCTCGAAGCGATCGTGAGTGAACAGGTGCAGCAGCCGGAAGCCCGCTACCAGCTCAAGCTGGTGCAGGTGAGCTGTGGCAGCAGCCTCCAGCCCACGGCCACGGTCACCCTTGCTGATGAGGATGGTCAGGAGCAAACAACCGCTGCGATTGGCACCGGCCCTGTCGATGCCGTCTGCCAGGCGTTGAATGCCCTCGCCGGTGAGCCCAATGAACTGGTGGAATTCTCTGTGAAGTCAGTGACCGAAGGCATCGATGCCATCGGAGAAGTGACGATTCGCCTGCGTCGTGATGGACAGCTGTTCTCCGGCCATGCCGCTGACACCGATGTGGTGGTGGCTGCGGCCCAGGCGTTCGTGAATGCCCTCAACCGCTTGGTGGCAGTCCAGCACCAGCAGCCCATTCATCCCCAGCGCGATGCTGCCGATGTCGCGGCAGCCCGCCCCAGCCTCTGAGTGATGTCAGCTTCTGTGCGTGCCAGGGCCAGCGCGATCCTGCAGCTTCTGCTCTTGATCCTCTTGGCTCTGGTGGTGCTGGTGCCGTTGCTCTGGTTGGTGAGCACGTCCCTCAAGGGTCCGGCTGAAGACATCTTCAGTTCACCGCCAGCACTGTTGCCTTCGCAGCCAAGTCTGAATGCCTACGTTCAGGTGTTTGGCTCCAATCCGCTTGGGACTTATCTCCTCAACAGCACGATCGTGAGTGGATTGGCCGTGACGGCCAATCTGTTGTTCTGTTCTCTGGCTGCCTACCCGCTGGCGCGGATGCGCTTCAAGGGGCGCGGCTTCGTGCTGGCGCTGGTGGTGGCCACGATCCTCATCCCTTTCCAGGTGGTGATGATCCCCCTCTACCTGTTGATGGTGCAGCTGGGTTTACGCAATACCCTGATGGCTCTGGTGATCCCTCAGGCTGCCACGGCCTTTGGCTTGTATTTATTGCGCCAGAGCTTTCTGGCCGTGCCGGTGGAGTTGGAGGAGGCAGCACGAATCGATGGCTGCAGCAAGCTCGGTGAATGGTGGAACGTGATGATTCCTGCCGCCCGGGCCGATCTGATCACCCTGGGAATGTTTGTGTTTATCGGCACCTGGAGTGACTTCCTCTGGCCTCTTGTCATCGTTGACGACCCAGCGCTCTACACCCTGCCCATCGGCTTGCAGCAGCTGGCCAGCAGTTTTTCGCTGGATTGGCGCCTTGTGGCAGCAGGTTCGGTGGTGTCGATCCTGCCGGTGTTGGTGTTGTTTGTGGTTTTGCAGCGTTTCATCCTCCCCAGCGCCAGCAGTGATGCGGTGAAGGGTTGATTCAGGGACTCTGCGTCAGCGGTGTTGTTGGTGTGATCTCGAAGGGATCTGGTTCAGGGGTGGGCTGAAGAAGGTTCTGTTCCAGCCGGAGCTGATCGCTGTGTTGCTGAGCGGTGCGGCTGATCCGATCCTCCAGCTCCCGTTGGTTGTTCTGCACCTGCTTGAGCTGTTGCGCCAGGAGTTCAGTGCTGACGGATGGATTGTCCTGGAGGGTTTGTTCGACATCGCTGAGCCGTTGCTGCAACTTGTTGATGCTGGTGGTCTGTTCGCCAATCGCTTGCCAAAAAACAACGAACAGAACGCTGAGCATGCTCATGCCCGTCACGGGGATCAACATCAAGGCCGCCTGTCTCCACTGCATGGGCCTCAGCCGATCTCCGCCAGTGGTAGCAGGCACCGCGTCAGGATGGAACCCATCGCATAAATGGGTTGATGGCGCTTGCCGATTTGGATCAGTTGCTGGCGTTGCGCAACAGCGATCAGGCCCTGGCGGAACGCATGGAGGGCCCCCTTGATCTGGAGGAGCTGATCGCGCTTGCCGCGGAGCGGGGTCTCGAGGTGTCGGAGTCCGATGTTTTTGAGGCTCAGCGGCGCGAACAGCAGAGGCGCTCGGCCACTGAGCTGCAACAGGATGCGGCTCAAGAGTCGCGCCGGTTGCGCCATTTCATTCAGGGCTGATCAGCGCAGCATCACCACATCCGGTGTGACGCCAAGAATCTGACCGATCCAGATGGCGTGGGTCACGGCACCTTCATGGGTGTGAAAGGTCCAGGCCTGTTGCGGTGATGTGACGGTTTCGATGCGTTCATCGTCGCCCGTCACTCTCAGATAGGCCCCAGCCCGGGGACAGCGGAGCACGAAACGCTCGAAGGCAAAGGTGGAAATCCCCATGATCGTTCTCGCTGAGACTCACTCCTGCCATAGCGGTCTACTGGCAGGGTCCCTGGGTCATGACCGGATTTTCTCCAGGTCTGTGATGCGGCTGGTCTCAGCCCGAGGCTGTCTCGCTGGTTGGCATCGGTGAGCTTCGGATCCACTGCAGTCCGTTCGGTGCCACAAGGGTGCTCTGGTGGCCGCCCTCACGAAACCAGCTCCCTTCACGAGGTTGAAGCGCCGGAAGGTCCATGTCCCACTGTTGGCGGAAGTAGGCCCGTTCGGCGTCTTGGCTGGCGGGGGAAGAGTGACGCCAGTGCACCAGCGTGAGTTCAATCGCTTGGATTGACACCACGGCCAGGCGTTCTCCCTCGCTGCTACCGGCAACGATCTGCTCGTCCACGTTTTCCTGGCTGATGAACAGCCTGAGCCTGCTGCTGGTGTCGCGGCCGTCGAGTGGATACTTGCTGAGGTACAGCGAACGTGCCCGTTTGAACAAGGCAGATGGCGCTCGTTGCATCAGGCTTTCAAAGGCCTGTTGAAGCCTGGTGCTTGGCATCGGCACGGTGACCTGAGTGATACTGGTGACAGTTTGCCGTCTGGACCAGTGGGAGAGCGTCGTCGGCTTCGCTATCGACTCGTTGCACTGGATGGCAGCCCCCATCCTGTGCTCGACGCTCCCTATGAGTCGATGGAAGCGGCGGCGGCGGCGGCGCAGCGTTGGTGTACGGGGCAGGGGCGCCAGTTGGCGATGGGGGACAACGGAATTGGCGTGGAGGTGCAGACCAGCTGTGGTGCATGGCGTACGGTCGACTACCCCCTCAGTTGCCTGCGATCCCGCTAGACCAGGGCTGCGAGTGGCTGGCTGTGATGTGGGTGAGCGTGGATCTGTGTGTGGTGCCCCTGGGGGTGGGCGTGTCGTTGGCTCCCTATGTGGCGGCCTGTCAGCGCGAGATTGAGCGGGCTGGCCTGGAGCATGAGCTCGGCCCCAACGGCACGGCGATTGAGGGTGACTGGGATGCGGTGTTCGCCTGTGTGCAGGCCTGTCACGCCGCGGTGCATGCCCTAGGAGCCCCTCGGGTCTACACCACGCTGAAGCTGAACACCCGCACCGATCGGCAGCAGAGCTTCCGCGACAAGGTGGCCAGTGTCCAGGCCGCATCGGACGCTCGTCCCTAAGGAGGGGTTGGCGTTCTCGAGGCTTGAAAACCGGAGAACTTCCAACGAAATGAGGCCCAATCCCCTGACAACGGGTCCAATGAGACCAGGAATGGGATCAATGAATGGTGAGGTTTCGTTCCTTTGGACTGCCCTTGGCGCTGGGGTTGATTCTTGGTGTGGGGGCTGGTCCTGAGGTCAGGGCTGAAACCTGGGATCGCATCGGCAGCTTTGCGGCCACGCTCCGTCGGGCGGGCACGTCCACGCTCGTGGCTCGCGATTGCCCAAGCAGTCTTCTTGGTGCTTTCCACTCCCAACGCAATGCTCTGCTGATCTGTGCCAACAATCTCCCCAATGATCCGGTGGAGATTTGGGGGGTGTTGGCCCATGAGGCCGCCCATGTGATGCAGCACTGTCGGGGCGGGCCGCTGCTCGTTGATGGCCAGCTTGAACGCGCGATCGCCCGGGTGCAGGCCAGATCGCCACAGATTTTGAAGGAGCTGAAGCTTTATCACCGCAGCCAGTATCGCGATGAAGTGGAGGCACGCCTGGTTCAGACGCTGCCTGCCGACCAGGTGGAGGCTCTCTTCGCACGGTTCTGCGCTGATCGCCTTGCTTCCCCCTTGGAGGACCCAGCTCTCTAGGGGAGCGACGCCTCCGTCGTCAGGCGACTGAAGCCGCGCTTCTACCGTGTGGTGGCGAAGATCGGGCCGGCAGCCATGAACACCAGTGTGCGCGGTTATTGGACCATGACCTGGTTGGGGTTGGTGGGCAATGTGCTCGCCCTGCCTCTGATCGCCTGGTTTGCCTTTTTCACCCCTGAGGCCTTCAGGGTCGCCAATGTCAGCCTGGCGTTTGCATTGGCCTGGCCCGCTGCGGTGGTGGGGATCGTGGCGTCGGCCGGGTTGTTGGCGGCGCGCCGCTGGGGCTCCGTCGTGGCGCTCGTGGCCTTGTCGATGGCCCTGGCGGCCTCTCTTCCCTACGGCATCGTGCGTTTTGCGCTGTATTGGATCGGCGGTGATGCCTGGTCGATGGGTGCCATCGCCGTCCTGTTGGCGCTCTTGAATCTGCTGGCGTTGCTGTACTGGTGCCAGCCCTCGTTGCGTCGGGGTGGGCCGCTCTAAATGCCCAGTCTTGGCGGCTGTCCTTTGCTGTACAGCGATCCATGGCTGCTGGTGGTGGACAAACCGGCGGGTTTGCTCTGTCAGCCGGGTCTTGGCCCTGCACTGGCCGATTCCTTGATCAGTCGTCTGCAGCTTGAGGAGCCGGGCTTGCGCTTGATTCATCGCCTCGATCGCGACACGTCAGGTCTGCTGCTGGTGGCTCGCTGTGCTGAGGCCTTGTCGACCTTCAGCACAGCCTTCGCTCACCGCCGCATTCACAAGTTGTATGTGGCTGATGTTTGTGCTGATCCGCCTGCCCTCTCTGGTGTTGTGGATGCTCCCTTGGCGCGGTTGCAGCGCTCACCGCCCCGCTATGGGCCCCATCCCCAGGGGCGTCCCAGTCGGACGCGCTGGCGTTCCTGGGCTTGGTCCAATGGTGGCCGGCGGCTGTGGCTTCAACCCCTCACAGGTCGGTCTCATCAGTTGCGGGCCCACCTTGCTGACCTGGCTTGCCCGATTCAGGGGGATCCGATCTATGGCTGCACTGGCGAGCCCTGCGCATCGGGGCGCATGCATCTGCACGCCACAGCCCTGAGTCTGCGCCATCCCTTCAGTGGTGAACGGTTGCGATGCCGCAGTGAAGTGCCGTTTCGGCGCTTACCGGTGTGATGAGTGAGTCAGCGTTGTGTCTGATCCTTCAGGCCGGGAAGCCCCGTTTGTAACTGGGGATTGGATAGGGGATGCGGCGATGACGCATGCGCCGCCACACCCTCACAAAGGCGCGAATCACGAGCTCCAGTTCAGCGCGACTGAGGCTGCTCAACTGCAGCTGTCCATCCCACTGCCGGGCCTCCACAATGCGACGCACTGTGCGTTTGGCATCGGCATCACTGGTGTCGGGGGGCAGGGACCGGAGGGCGGCTTCGCAGCCATCGGCCAGCATCAGGATCCCCGTTTCCCGTGACCGTGGGCGTGGTCCCTTGTAGCGGAAGCGGGCTTCAGGGATGGCGGGGTCGGCTTCCCGTGCCTTATGCAGGAAATAGCCCATCTTCAGTGTGCCCTGGTGCTCTGGAATGAAGTCGGCCAGGGGGCGGGGCAGGCGATGGCGGCGCGCCAGTTTCAGTCCTTCATCCACATGGGCCTGGAGAACCCCGGCACTGGCCAAGGGGTCGTTCAACCGATCGTGGGGGTTGACCGCATCACCCACCTGATTCTCGATAAACCATTCCGGCGCATGCAGCTTGCCCACATCGTGATAGAGGGAACCGGTTCGGATCAAGTCAATATCGGCGCCGATGGCCCTGGCCCCTTCCTCCGCCAGGCCACAGATCATCAAGGTGTGTTCGAAGGTGCCTGGCGCTTCTGAGGACAGGCGGCGGAGCAGCGGGCGCTCTTGGTCGGCCAGTTCCATCAGCCGGGCCCTGGTGAGCAGGCCGAAGGAGCTTTCCAGGATGGGCAGCAACAGGATGGCCACCATCAACAGAATGCCCAGCAGCAAGGCTTCTGAAGCGAGCTCGCCGGCGTCAGGTGCTAATCGTGTCCAGGCGCTGACGCCGGCATTGATCTGGCTGCGCAGCAACAACCACTTCACCGCGAGGGCTGCCAAGGGCAGCACCACGGTCAGTTGGAGCAGCTGGGCACGACTGCGCACGCGGCCGGCTTGAAGGGCCGCTACCACGGCAATCGCCGCTGCGATCATCAGCCGACCTTCCCCCAGACCATTCACCGGTTGCGGCCACAGCAGGCTGGCAATGGCCAGCCAGGCCAGGCCACAGCTGGTGCCCAGCCCCTGGGCCAGCAGCAGCGTGGGGGGCACCAGCAGCGCAAGAGGACTCACCGCCGCGCCGAACCAGATCTTGCTGCCCTGCACTAGCAACAGCAGCCCCAGGGCCAGCAGGCCGTGGGACTGCTCCAGGCAGGGACGCTCACGCCGCATGATCAGCAGCATCACGGCGCAACCCGCCAATGCTTCCGTGAAGCGAGCCAGCCAGATCTCCAGCCTGGGGCTGCGGCTCACAAACCCGAAGTAATCGAGCACGTCGTAGGCCTGGGGGCTGATCGGCTCTCCTTTGCTGGTGATCAGGCTGCCCTTGGTCACCTTGATGGGGGGAACGCCTTGCTGCGTAATCAAGGTTTCGATCTTGCGCTGGCTCAGCAGAGCGTCGGTGCGCAGATTGCTCGAGCCCTGAAAGGCCGTGGCGAGGAGCTTGCTGCCGATGGTGCGGGCGGGGGTGCTGGCGTCCCCGAGTTCCTCCAGTTGGAGCGACGCCGCATCGCGTAGTTCGCTCACCGCCAGGCTGTTGACCAGGCCTTGGCTCAGCATGCGTTTCGCCGCCTTGCGCACTGCTTGATGCCACTGTTCTGTGGTTTGCGGCGTCTGGTTGGTGAGCCAGAGCTGTTCCACAGGGGTGAGATTCACGGGCCCGACGCGATCAGCTTCGTCGCTGCGGGCCACCCGCTCCAGTTCGCTCAACTGACGTTCGAGACGCTCACGCAGGCGTTGGCTTTCCTGTTGGTCAATGACCTGGACAAAGGTGTGAGGGACCAGGCTGGAGCGGCGTTGCTCCAGGGCCTCGCTGTCGGGAACCAGGGCGTCTTTGGGGGCGACTTCATCAAAGGGAGCGGGCATGCCTGGGCGCAGATTCGGCTCCACCAGCCATGGCCAGCTCGACACCATGGCCACCAGCAGACAAACCAGAAGAAGACCGGCTTTTTGCGATCGCTTCCACCGCAGCACGGGCCGTCGGGGGGATTCATTGCGCAACCAGCTTTGCCAGAGCCGATGCAGGCGATGAAGGCGTGCCACAGCAGGGTGCGTTGAATTCAAACGCTAGCTCCAACGAGCGGGCATGCTGGAAGCAGTGATGACCTCGCCCATGGCCCTGAGGTTGGATGGCAAACAACTCGCCTCAGAGTTGGAAATCCGTCTTCGGCGGGAGATCGAGGTCGCAACCGTGCACGCGGGGCGACCTCCAGGGCTGGCGGTGCTTCGGGTGGGTGATGACCCCGCCAGCGGGGTCTACGTGGCCAACAAAGAAAAAGCCTGCGCGCGCATCGGCGTGGCGAGCTACGGCTCCCACCTGCCTGGCTCCAGTTCCCAGCACGACGTGCTGGCCGCCATCGCTTCCCTCAACACTGATGAGCGCGTTGACGGCATTCTGCTGCAGCTTCCCTTGCCTTCAGGCCTTGACGAGGGGCCTCTGCTGGCGGCGATTGACCCCGACAAAGACGCCGATGGCTTGCACACCCTCAACCTTGGTCGCCTCCTCAAAGGTGAACCGGGGCCGCGCAGCTGCACCCCGGCCGGAGTGATGGCGCTTCTGGCCCGTCAGCAGGTGCCGCTTGAGGGAAAACGGGCTGTCGTGGTTGGCCGCAGCATTCTGGTGGGACAGCCGATGGCCCTGATGTTGCAGGCGGCCAATGCCACGGTGACGGTGGCCCATTCCCGTACCACCAATTTGGCGGAGATCACCCGGCAAGCGGATGTGCTGGTGGTGGCGGCCGGTCGGCCACGGATGATCGGTGCCGACCACGTGCGTCCCGGTGCCGTTGTGGTGGATGTGGGCATTCACCGGTTACCTCCACCCGCCGATGCTCCTGAAGGCACCAGAGCGAAGCTCTGCGGCGATGTGCGCGCTGAGGAGCTCGAGTCGATCGCCTCGGCTCTTTCGCCAGTGCCCGGCGGCGTTGGCCCGATGACCGTGACGATGCTGCTGGTCAATACCGTGGTGGCCTGGGCGAAGCGCCATGGCATCAGCCATGGTCTCGGGGATCTGGTGGTTTGAGTTGGCGCCAACGCAACTCGTTCTGTGTCCAGCCCCCCACGCTTGTCCCTTGGCCTGAGAGAATCCGGCCAGCAAGACCCTCCCCATGACTGCCGCGGCGACAAGTTCCGAGGGCGCCCGGCCTGGTGCTGAGCAGCCTTCGTTTGATTTCAACGCCTACCTGGCAGCGCAGAAACAAACCGTCGAGGCGGCGCTCGATGGCTCCCTCGGCCCGGAGCGACCTGAGTCGCTGCGAGAGGCGATGCGTTATTCCCTTCTGGCAGGTGGCAAAAGGCTGCGGCCGATTCTCTGTCTCGCGGCCTGTGAGCTCGCCGGTGGTGACCCTGCTCTGGCCATGCCCACCGCCGTGGCGCTGGAGATGATCCACACCATGTCGCTGATCCATGACGATCTGCCGGCGATGGATAACGACGACCTGAGGCGGGGGCGTCCCACCAACCACAAGGTGTATGGCGACGCCGTGGCGATCCTGGCTGGTGATGCGCTGCTGACCCGGGCTTTCGAGATGGTGGCTTTGCGCAGTCCTGGCGTGCCCGCTGAGCGGTTGCTCAAAGTGGTGGGCGAGCTGTCCTTGGTGGCTGGTGCACCCGGTCTTGTCGGGGGGCAGGTGGTGGATCTGGAATGCGAAGGACAAGACGTTGATCTCGAGACCCTCGAATACATCCACCTGCACAAAACCGGGGCCCTGCTCAAGGCCTGTGTGATTACTGGAGCACTGATCGGTGGTGCCGATGATGCCCAGCTCGACTCCCTGCGCACCTACGCCCGGGGGATCGGATTGGCGTTCCAGATCGTTGACGACATCCTCGATGTCACCGCCAGCAGCGATGTGCTCGGGAAAACAGCCGGCAAAGATCTGCTGGCTGACAAAACCACGTATCCCAAACTTCTCGGCCTCGAGGAGTCCCGTCAGCGTGCCAAGGGGTTGATTCAGGAGGCCAAGGCGTCTCTTGATGCCTTCACGCCTGTCAGTGGTGGCTCTGCTCAGGCTGCCCCCTTGCTGGCCCTCGCCGACTACGTGATCGGTCGCGACCGATGACCGATTCCATCGTGATGCTTGCCAGCCTGTCGCCCGTTGCCCCGCTCTTGGATAACGCCGTGCTCGCCTGGGGACTGGCCGCCTGTGGACTGGCCCAGCTCTCGAAGCTGGCGATCGAACTAGTGCAGCACCGACGCTGGCGCCCGGCGGTCTTAATCGAAACCGGTGGCATGCCATCCAGCCACTCCGCCCTGGTGACCGGTACCGCTGCGGGTGTGGGCTGGCAGAACGGATTCGACGATCCCGTCTTCGCCTTGGCTGCCACGGTGGCCTTTGTGGTGATGTATGACGCCAGCGGCATCCGTCGGGCTGCCGGCTTGACAGCAGTTCGCGTGAACGCGCTGCCGGATCACGCTTGGTCAACACCCCCGGAGAAGCCCCTGAAGGAGTCCCTGGGACACTCCCGCCTTGAGGTGCTGGTGGGCAGCCTGCTTGGTCCTGCCATTGCCTTGCCGGGATTGGCCTGGGTGGGTTCCCCTCTCCACCTGGCCCAGCGCCTGAGTGAAGCCATCGGGTGACCGATCCAAACGATCACGGAACCAGCAGCATCAATGCTGCCGACCTCACGGCAGATCAGCGGGAGGCAGCTGCTGCCTTCAGCCAATGGCTGGCCAGTGCCGAGCATGGTGTTCCCTTTGTGCTCAGCGGTTTTGCCGGCAGCGGTAAGACGTTTCTGTCGATGCGACTGCTACGCATGGTGGAGGCCACCGGCCTCTGCTGGACGGTGGTGGCTCCTACCCACAAGGCGGTGGGGGTGCTGCGTCAGGCGCTGGCCTTGGAGGGTCTGCAGCCCACCTGGTACCCCTCCACCATCCACCGGCTCCTTCGTCTCAAGCTCAAGCGCCAGGGTGATCGCGAAGTGTGCGAGCCCACCGAACAGACCGCCATGGCCCTTGAACATCTCGGGCTGGTGCTGATCGATGAGGCGTCCATGGTCGACAGCAGCTTGCTGTCGATCGCCCTGCAATGTGCCCATCCCTTCCGGACGCGGCTGGTGTTTGTGGGGGATCCGGCCCAGTTGCCGCCTGTCGGGGAAGCCGATAGCCCCGTGTTTTCCATGGATCGGGTCAGTGCTTCCTGCCTCACGGAGGTGGTGCGCCATCAGGGTCCGGTGCTGCAGCTTGCCAGCTGTCTGCGGGATGGACGCTTGGCCTGTGAACGTCCGCCCCTGTTGCCAGCCGTCTCCACCGCGATGGGCAGCGTCGCCAGCCTTGACCGTGCCGCTTGGCTGGTGCGGGCCAAGGAGGCGTTGAAGCAGGCCTCTGTGAGCGATAACCCTGATGCCGCTCGGATTCTCTGCTGGACCAACCGCAGCCTTGAGGAGCTCGTGCCCCATGCCCGCCGGGCCATCCATGGCGTGATGGCGGATCAAATGCCGGTCCTGCCGGGGGAGGTGTTGATCACCCGCACGGCGGTGATGGCTCCGGCCTCCCGGGATGGCGGTGAAACCGGGGAGGAACCCGATCTGGTGCTGGGCTCCAACCGTGAGCTCGTGGTGGAGGATGTGAGCCCGGAACGTTGTGATCTGGCGGATTTCGGCCTCAGTGATGCGGAACTCCATGGCGGTCAACTGACCCTCGACGGCCTTGGGTCTCCGGTGATTGACACCCTCAATGCCCGTGTGCGTTGCGGAGACTTGGAACTAACCTTGCGGATGCTTCCAGCCGTTGGCAGCGAGGCACGCCAGCAGTTGGATCGGGTGATGCAGCGGCTGCGCACCCAGGCCCGGGACGCCGGCAAGCGCAACGGCCGTTCGCTTTGGCGGCGATTCTTTCTGCTGCGTGATGCTTTTGCCTCGCTCGGTCCAGCCGCAGTCCTTACCGTGCATCGCAGTCAGGGCAGCAGTTTCGGTGAGGTCTTTGTCGCTGATGACGTGTTCTGGCCCCAAGACCGGGCCTTGCGCCGACAACTCGTGTACGTGGCGGTGAGCCGGGCTCGCCATGGGGTTTATCTGGTGGGACGCCCATCCAACGATCCAGAAACCTGGAAGCAGGCTCTTGCTGAGACCCCCTAGTCCGTCCTCAGTTGTTCGTTTCGATTCACTGTTTTGGTCAAGGGCTCGCTTGTTGTCACGTTGACTGATTGATCAGGTCTGAAGTCGCAATCGACTTGCCTCCTCGCTTCCTACGAGGCGAAGAGGCGGTCAGAGTGAAGAACGAGCCTGACGACTGAGGTGAAGAGCGTTTCTGATTCAACCTACGAACGGTTGCGGTACCAATTGAAAAGCCAGTCGCTCAAACGTTTGCGTTGACCGGAGGGCAAAGATTCATTGGAGATGGCTCTTTGCTCTGGATCCTGTTCGTTGACAACTGTTGAGGGAGTGAAGGAGTTGTCGAAAAGGAGGGCTGTGTCAGGCTCGTCGTTGTTCTGTTGCTCAAAACTCAGTCCAGTTTCGAGTGTCTCATTGTGCATGGCGACCAGGTAATCATCATGGGTGTAATCGCTTTCGTCGTGATGATCAGAATCGATTTGAATTCTTGTGCCTGGGGATAATGTTTCGCTCATAACACTTGATTCATGATCGGACGTGTCATGGTCCAACCCAAGTGCATGTCCGATTTCGTGCATGAAGACAGACAGAAGATCAATTTGTTGTGCTGCTTCGCTGCCGCCGAGAGCGAGTCGTGTGCCATCTGGCTGAACCTGGTATTCACTGGAATCCAAGGGAGTGGAATCGATAAACCAGCCATGTCCTGATGCATCACGATCCATGGGGATTCGGGAGTAGGAGTAACTCGCCAAAGCCATCCCATCCCATCTAAATCGTCAACTCTGATGTCCATTGATTGGAGATCGTTGAGTTGTTGAGTGGTCATTGAATGGGATGTGGACCAGTGACGCACTGCAGCGTCGTAAACCGCTCGAATCAGATCAGGCTCTATTTCGGAGAGATCATGAACAAGGGGGGTGGTGAGGTGATGCCCCTTGTTGCCGTGCTGCCGTCACCGTCAACCAAAGCTGAGAGTTGGCTGAATAGAAATCCTTTGTCATTGGTTCTGACTTCAAGTCGTCAAGCTTGCTACGGTTCCAGGCATAGAAAGAGTGCCAAATCTGTAAAACTCGTAAAAGGGGCATGCCAGTCTGGTCAACAAAGTTACAATTGAACGGTAAAGTGTCGTTTTTGGCCTGCGAATGAAGCAATGCTTGCGCAAGAGTTTTATTTTGCGACGCACTTCTCATCTCGTTACGGTTTGCAAGATCATCCTCAGCTACGAAACTCATCCTTGATGACATCACTGCCGAGTCGCAACATAGATCTCTTTTCAGCACGCGAGACGTTTTCCGATTATTTAGTTGTTGATAGGTTTTTGCGTGACTTGGTGGGCATGCGTGGCCTGAAAACGGCCTTCGACCGACAAGTTGTCGATGCACTCGTCGATGGGCCGAAATCCATGACTGAGTTGACCAATCGCTTGGGTGCTGATCAAGCAGGAGCCCAACTCCTCTTAGGCATCCTTGCCGTAAGCGACGTGGTTGAACGAATCGGCGATAAGTTCATGTTGACGTCTAGCTTCAGGCAGGCACTCCAGTTTCGCGATCTTCTGGAAGCGAAGTTGGACTTCGCCGGTTTTGTCCTTCTTGACTTCATCGATAAGTTTGACTATTTGGTGAATGATTCTTCAAGGTTCCAGGGTGAGGCTCAACTCTTTAGATTATTTGATTACCAGAAGGCAAAGAATCCCACAGTTCAGAGCTACGCCTGGACAAAGGTTTGGATAAGGCTCACGACTTCATTGACTCGCTACGAAGCTAAAGCTGCACTCAATATCTATGATTTTGGTAAGCACAAAAATCTGCTTGATATCGGCGGCAATAGCGGTGAGTTTGTACTTCGTATCTGCAAGGCACACGATGATATGCGTGCCACCGTGATGGATCTTCCAGTCGTCTGCGAGTTCGGTCATGATCACATCCTGGTCGAGCCAGAGCGGGAAAGAATCGGATTTTTGGCTGGTAGTGCTCTGATCGACCCGATTCCTCAGGGTTATGACCTTATCTGTTTCAAATCCATGTTGCACGATTGGCCTGATGGAGATGTTTGCCTGTTTTTGCAGCGCGCCGCTGAGGCCTTGGATCCTGGAGGGACGCTTTTGATCTACGAACGAGCCCCTCTCGAATTCACCAAACGTTCATTGTCAATAGGGCAACTTCCCGTCTTACTTTTTTCACGCTGGTATCGCACAGAGCAATTGTACTGTGTACAACTTGAAAACCTTGGTTTTAAAGACATCAAAGTGCACTATTTGCAGCTCGACAGCCCCTTCTTCATCGTGGCAGCACAAAAACCAGAGATTTGAATCATGCATTCTTTCATAGGTCCTGAATCCTCAGTTGGTCCGAGATTTAATCCAACACGTCTGAAACATTTATTTCACTACGACGATTATGTTGAAGTGACTATGCACTTCAAGTGCAATCTGAAGTGCGTTCATTGCATGATAGAAAATACTATGGATTGGCTAGAGCCTGAAGGCCTGACTCGTCTCGAAGAAGTATGTGCCTATAACGACCAATATCGACGCTGGAGGGGAATTATCTTTACTGGTTCAGAAGTCACTCTTAATGCAGACTTGCCAAAGTGGGTAAATATGGCACGTCATCATGGTTTCGAGCGAGTGCGGATCCAGACCAACGGTATTCGATTGTCTGACTACGCATATTGCCGAGAGTTAATTGATGGCGGTGTCAATGAATTCTTCATAAGTGTCACAGCGGCCGATGCCGAAACCCATGATTCGATTACGAAAGTCAAGGGGTCGTTTGAAAAGACAATTCGTGGTTTGCATAATCTCGATTCATTCAATGATGTTGTCTCGATCACAAATACTGTCGTTACCACTCTCTCCTTCACACACTTGCCAATACTTGTGCGAGAACTTGGACACCTGAAGAACCTGGCTCGTATGGACTTCTGGAATTTCTGGCCGATGAATGAAAATGACGACAAGGATCTGATTGCTTCTCATCTGGATGTCTTGCCATGCCTTCGAGACGCCATCGCAGAGGCACACAAGCTCGGTCGAGCCGTCGAAGTTAAGAACTTTCCCGAATGTTTGCTTGCTGATGATGGTCAATCATTAGATAATGGACAGCCAAAGCTTGTGATTGATCCAGCCTTCTGGCCTGAGTTTATGCGTAATGGATTCAATCAGTGTGTCTTTCGTGACCAGTGTGGTTCTGTTAAATGTCTAGGTTTGAATACCGCTTATGTGAAGAAGTACGGATGGCACGAAGATGTTTTGGTGCCATTGCCTGTTCTGGAGTCCTTCGACAATGCATGAATCCTCTTCGATAAATGCTGATGCCGTTCGGATCTTTATTGAAGCAGACGGCATTGTGCTTGAGCTCGGGCACAAAGTAACCCCAGATGGAAGTGAATCTGATGTGATTAAAGGCCTATCTCGTATAAAGCTCACTCCACAGACCTTTCGTCGTTTTGGACTGGCATTGCATGATGCAATAAGTCTGTTGCCCAAAGAGTCTGTTCTTCGTTCTGGATCGATTCCGACTCCAACGCCACAACGCTCTTCCGCTGCAAAAGCCTCGCTGGAAGAGTTGCTTGATCCCACCATCAACCTTTCCTCATCCTCAGCGCCGACACCGATTTCAAGCCAGGATGCACAGCGGGTGTTCAAGCTGATTGCCAGTCTCGGTGCACCTTATGTCCATGAGCGCTCTTTTCGGTTCCGTGAAGGAGAGTTATTGCCCAATCGATTCCTGCTGACTGTTGGACGCTCAGGCAACGGCAGCACTTCCGATGATGCTTTGATGGACCTATTCACTAACCTTTCCCTTCCTGCACCATTCCTCGAAGCTGCCCGCCAGCACATTTCGGCGGCCCGCTGTATACATGTTGGCTTTGAGGGAGACGGCGACAGTCCGCTGCTGAAGGTCTATTTGGAGATTGGAGGTCCTGACCAAATTAATCAGTCAACGCCTGATGCCGCAGTCCTTGAGCACATTGCGTACAAGTGGGACGTAAGAAACAGGGAACGACGAACCGTTGCTCGTTACTGGTGGTATCCATACCTAAATGCCAGTGAATTGAAGAAACGAGTTGTTGAATTGTATGCAGATCATGATTTAGAGGCTCAGGATATTGCCCTTGGTGCCATTGAAATGGCAGCGCAAAAGATGCCTGAACGTGACATTCACTACCTTGAGGTCGAAGAAGAGGGCAACCCAAGGCGTTCTTACTCGATCAATTTTTATGATGCGGGACTTCAGGTCCGGGATTTGCATACATTGCTGGCACGCATGAGAAACTATTTTGATGTATCGCCAGGGAAGTTTCAGATGCTCTATGACCAGATTAAGACAAGGCGTTTGGGACACATCGCTGGAGGAATTCACCGCAATGGAAAAGGCTTTTTTAATGTCTACTATGGTCCTCAGTTCATGGATTACGATTGTCAGGGCCATTGGCGCAGTGCTGTGTTTAGGGGCAAAGACAACTGCGATTTCTGACTATGCATATCAACGACCGCTTCGAATATATCACTGAGAAAGATTTATATCATAATTATTGCCTCTGGCCCTACCTGCCAGTTACTGCTTCCATCGACAAGTTTCGCTCTATCAATCTTCTCTATCACGCTTTTGACGTTGCAGAAATCGATCACCGTATTTTTGATTTTGTCGAGGCGATACGTGATGGCATTGGCAGCTTCCGCACGGTGTGGGGAACTAAACTCATTAACAATAATTTGGCATGGGAATTTTACTTCTATGACTATGGGAGGCGTGTACGCGAGCTTTCGATCAGCAGGTTGATCAAGATTTTGGCGCCATTCACGCACTGCTCCGTTTCAGTCAACGAAAATATCAATTATTTTATGTTTTCGTTTGATGTCGATCAAGAGCTGATTACAGGTGCTCGTCAGCTTGATATTGTTCACATGTATCTCGGTAATGCTGGAAGCACTGTCTCCTCAGGAATTTCCTACGCCCTGAGCCAGCAGTCATCCCGCCTCGAGAATCTGTATTACTTCTTCGAAGTGCCGTCCATGTTGCAACAGGTGATGGACAAGGTTGGTGACTCGGCCTACGTCGATGAAGCAGCGATTCCTATGGATTTTTTGGTGTGGCCGGAGCTTCGATCATGCACCACTATCTGTGTGGCCAACAAACAGAGCAATGACACAATTTACTTTTCTGGGTGCACTGTAGATCAGCTTTTGTACTTTCTGATTCGGATTGGGTATCCAAGTAAGATCATTGACTTTGTGCAGTCTAATCGCAATAATCTTGACCATCTTCTTTACGACGTGGGTTATGATTACCGCACGAAGGGTGATAAGGTTGAGATCGTCAAGAGTGGCTATTACGGGATATTTTGAATCAATCCTATTCGACAAGAATAGTCGTGGCTGTTTCTGCACCGGTTGGTGGTGGTAAAACCTCTCTGGTGCGTGGTCTGGCGCAGGCTATGGATGGTGTTCCTTTTCATTTCGATCACTACGAAGACCTGACTCAATTGCCGCTTGAAGAAGTGAAGGCATGGCTCCATTTCGGTGCCGAGATTGCAGACCTTTCGATTCCCGCACTGACGGATGACCTGATGGATCTGAAGCATGCCAGCTCACCGGCCGTACCCGCCAGTGGAGTGGCCATTCAAACCGCTCAATTTGTCTTTTTTGAGACCCCGTTTGCCCGGTGCCACCTTGAGTTAGATAATCTCATTGACTTAGCGATCTGGATTGACACACCTCTCGACGTCGCTTTGGCCCGCAACATACGGGAGTTCATGCGGCAACCTGAGTTGAGATCGAAATTGTCTGCGTGGCTTCCTGACTACCTTGATGGCTATCTCGACGCAGTGCGTGACATGCTGTTGATGCAGCAGGAGACTGTTGGTCGTGCAGCAGATATCACCCTTGATGGGACAGCCGATCTAGCGACAAACTTATCCATCGCAGAAAGAGAGATACGCAGGCTTCTGAAAAACAGATCATGCGACTGATATTTGACTCCTATTGGACAGTGTCTTCTTTCTGAATCAATGTGGGCAAAGCCTATGGCTCCGGTTCCTTTAACCTTTGAATGCGCCGTAACGCTTGACATGCTCTGACAATACGGTTTGGCTGACCTTGGCTAGTTCCTTGGCGACAGATGGGGTTAGGTGAATTCGATCGGTGAGCTTAGCTTGCCACTCACCCTCAGTTAATCCGGGCTCAGTGCGTCCAAATAGCAAGGTTATATCCTCACCAGAGCACGACACATTGCAGACATCTGCGAAGGACGTTGACAGGTTCTTGTCGTCCCAGGGGGCTTTACGGCTCTGGCTAGAAAGTTGCATGCTCGCAGAGGAATTAGGGGGGGTCATGAGAAGTTAATGGTAGTAATAATCACTTCCGGCGAAAGAGGCCTAACAATGGATCCAAGAGCTCCTGCCCCCAGCCGAGAACGTGAAGCCTCCTTCTTGCCTCTGGGGCCGTAGGAATGTGATTTTTAATTCTCGCCTCTTTTAACGTGTTATCTGGACTCCTCCTGTCAGAGGTGACCTCGGCAGTAGTCAGTGTTGAAGTTTCCAGCTCAACATCTTGAACATCGATCGTGTCAAGGAGTCTGCGCTGCTCTGCGCTGAGTCGACGCTTCTGCTCCCAAATTGCAATCGCAGCAGCGCGTGTGTTCTCCAGAATCTGTGGCTGGATGTTTGGCAGCGATTTGCTCCCGTCCCCAGATTCAGTTAGCCTGTCTGCATCAGGATTCACGCTGGCGATGAGGTTTTCCTCATGCATCTCAGGCAGATGGCGCACACCAGCTTCCAGCATCTGTTCCATGAGCCCCTTCTCCTCATGGGATATACCGATAAGGTGTCCGATCTCGTGGAGCTGCACAGTTAAGAGATCCATTTGGTCGTAGGCGGACGATTCACTTGCCGCAACATAGAAGCCTTCGTCAATTTCTTCGAACTCCTCATTGACATTAGGAGTTGCATCAATGAACCAGCCATGACCGGCCGCATCGAAATCGAGCGTGATGGTGTTGCCCTCAGCTGTTGCAAGGATGGAACCTTCAAGATCGTCCACACGTAGATCCACCGAATCAAGGAAGGTGAGTTGGGATTCAGATAGCTGGGCGGACTGATCCCAAAGATCGATGGCTGTTGAGAAGGTGCTGTAAAGCAGCTTGCGGTCCACCTCATATAGTCCTTCGCTGTTGGTTTCTGCTCCGGTAACTCCTGCTCTCGAGTCGGGGGTACCACCGGCAAGAATGTTTTCGGAGTCTTGATGGGCCAAGTTGGGAGTATTCGTTCTAATGCGGAAGTTATCGAAAATACTGCTCCCGCCCAGGGTCATAAGGCCTACCTCACCGTCTACGACTATGCCGTTGTAGTTGTAGCCGATGACCGCATTGCCGTTTACGTTGACACTCACGGATCGGCCTTTGAGCGACACTTCGAGGTCATACTCGGTCAGCTCGTTTAGAGTCCATGCCGCCGAGGCGTCGTGGATTATTCCGGAATCCCTGTAGTGACCAATGACCACCTGGTCGGCGTCTTCATCCAGGATGGCGAACTTGAAGTCATCTTCCTTGTAGTAGTCGAATACCACTCCACCGAAGGATTTGACTTTGAGATCAGTCCAGATGTTGAGGTACGAATCGTAGGCAATGTTCAAGCCGATGGTCGACAGTGCCACGTTGTCGCCAATTGCTGTGGCTTCGTACTTCTCGGTTTGCGAGTTGACCGTCCACGTGTCTTTTTGGACCACGAAGTCATCGGCGATGCCGTCGGAAAAGTCTTCGGTCTCATCGTAGGTGTAATCCGGAGGCAAAACCTTGACGAAGACATCGTCAATGCGGGCCTTGGAGTCATAAGAGCCGATACCTATTAGTCCGTTATTGAGGTTGTACTGGAAACCATCATCATCGATACGTGGCTCGTAAACGTGGGTGAAGATATCCTTGCCATCAATTACTAACGATGCCGTTAAGCCGTTGATTGACAGAAGCACGCTGTAGTCCTTGTTGGGCCTGAGCTTGGCATTCGTCTGTTTGATCTCGTGCCAGCCGCTCGCATCGCGATAGCCCATTTCCAACTTGTCGTTGGAAATGTTGACCCCGGCCCACTTGAAGTCTGTTGGGTTCTGGTAGTCGAAGACGATGTAGCTGTTCGCTTTCGAGCCGCCGATGGGCTTGGCGGCGTTGATCGTCGCCTCGATTTCGTAGTAGATCGGCAGGTACTCGTCGAGGTAGTAAACAGCAACGGCATCCCCGCCGGGCGTAGCTGGTGCCACCTCGAGACGGCCCTGATTGACGTTGAAGACTCCGCTGTCGACCAGGAATCGCTCATTGGTGCCATTGTTGAAGTCGGCACCTCGCAGCACGTCGCGGCTGCCGCCAGGGATGTTGCCTGGCTGCGGATCCTGAGGAGCACCTGTCTGTTCTTGCCATAGAGCATTGTCTTTCTGGGTGGTCAGCCCCAGTTCTCCGTTGGGCTCCCCATTGCGATCGGGGTTGTTGAACGTGTCTGCCGCGCGCGTCTGATCGGCGCCTTGGCTCTCCGAAAGGTCATAGAGGAAGTCGAACAGCGCTGGCGTGACTTGACGACTCACAGTACCAAGGCCGAATGCCGCGAACGGCACCAAATAGCTGTTGTACTCGCCGACCCAGTCAATCAGACGGTCGCCACCTGTATTGGCGATGAGCACATCCATCCCCGCGCCACCGAAGGCTCGATCCTCCCAGAAAGGATGGGTCTCCGGCTGGTCGTTGAGCTCACCGTTGGTGCCCAAGACATCGTCGGCGTTGAGCACGTCATTGCCCCAGCCACCGTAGATGCTGTCAGTTCCCGTACCTCCGACCAGCCAATCGTTGCCAAGGTCACCAAAAAGTACGTCAGCGCCATCGTCGAATGCGGTTCCGTACTCCAGATGTTGCTGTAATTTCGCACCTGTGTCTTTGTCGTCGAAGTTCAGGAACCACTCGAAGCCGTCGGTGGTTTTGTTGAGCGAGCCGTCAACGTTAAGCTCGATCTTGCGCAGTGGATCGAACTCGTCGTAAACCGCGAACTCTCCGTCGCGCTCACTTGAAAAGCGCAGTGCGTCCCCTGGGTTGAACGGTCTTGCCCAGTCGCTGCGCTGGATGGTGATGATGCCGTTGCCATCGTCGACCTGCGTGTAAGCCAGGGTCAGCGCCTCGGCTCCCGACATCGCGTCATCACCCGAGCCGCCGTGCAGGAAGTCGGCCTGAAGGCCGCCGAAGATGATGTCGTTGTAATTGTCCGAGGCGTCCCAGAGCTGATTGTCGAAGCCTTGGGTGATCGGGTTCACGTTGAACGGCGTCAGGTTGACGCTCTTCTTCAGCGCACCGGACACGTTGATCGTAGCCTGTTGCGCCTGGCCCGGCGTAGAAATTTCGAGGTCGAGGTTGCCCGCATCGATGGCGTCGATGCCGAAGAACGACTCGCCCGTCGAGGCATTGCGGCTGGTGTAGATACGTCCGTCATCACCGATCACGCCGTCCTGGCCAGTGCCACCGGAGATCCAGTCGTTGCCGTAGCCACCGATCAGGTCGTCGTCGTCGGCATCACCGAAAAGCACGTCGTTGCCGACCATGCCGTAGATGAAGTCGTCACCCGACTCACCGTGGATCTCGTCGCCGGCGCCGATGTCGCTCTCCTGGCTGGCAGGGTCGTGATCGATGCCGCCCTGGGTGTAGTCGACCAGGTCGACGGCGCGAACGACGATGCGCTCGCTGCCGCGATTCTCGGAACTCGAGGACTGGTCGTAGGTAAACGCGAGCATCGCACCGCTGGAGTCGACCAGGCGGTAGATATTGGCGTTGTCACCGGCGATGGCATCGGAGTCGCGCCCGTGGCGTTCCTCGAACACCAGGTCGACCGCCTGATCCTCGACGGTGTACTCGTTGCGATTGATGCGCGTCGCCGCGCCGCCGAAGATCAGGTCCGCCGCGTCCGGACGATCCGTCGGATCGACCAAGCCGAACAGAATCGAGCTGCCGCCGATGATGTCGTCCTGGCCAAGGTTGCCGAAGATGACATCGGAGCCGCCGTTGCCCTCGATGTAGTCGTCACCGTCGTCGACGCCCTCTATCGAGGCGTTGACTACCAGCAGACCGTCACTGTCGCGGTACGCACCGACCGTCGTCTGGGCGACGTTGCCGGCGTCGAGTTCGATGAACGAGTCACCCTGTATGGTGTCGTCACCGAGCTGACCGAAGATTTCGTCATCGTCAGCGCCACCCGCGATGTAGTCGTCACCGAAGCTGCCGGCGAACGGAGTATCGGAGTGGTCGAGCAGGACGATGTCGCGTGCCGTATCTCCGCTCGGGTCGAGCTCCGCCGCACCGGCGATCAGCGCCTTTCCGTCGGTGCCACCGACGATGTCCTCGCCGTAGATGGTGCTGCCCTGCAGCTGGCGGAAGCGTTTGCGCAACGAATCGCCGCGACGAACGATGGTCGCGTTGTCACCGGCGATGGCGTCGTTTCCGGCGCCGCCGTCGATGAAGTCGCCCGCGTCCTGGCCATTGGCGACGTTGTGCCCCCCGATGATGTCATCATCGCCGTTGTTGCCGAAGATTGTGTCGCTACCCTGCTGACCAAGGATAATGTCGTCGCCGGCATCGCCGGTGATGAAGTCCGCGTCGCCGAGCAGGTCGTCGAGAGGGAACCACACGCTGCTTCCGAGAGTTTCGGTCTCGATGGCGGTGAAGGTGAATGGCGGAGTCATCGTCGCTTGCGGCAGGGACGCCGGATCCAGCACACCTCCGAGCGTCTGCTCGATGCGGCCGTTGTCGCCGAAGATGAGGTCCTCACCGTCGTTACCCGAGATGGTGTCGCGACCGGCGCCACCGAGGACGATGTCATTGCCCTCGTCACCGGCAATTCTGTCGTCGTCGGGACGTGTGATGAACGTCTGAATACGATCGACCGCGGCGTCGGCGTCAAGAGCTAGGTCCATGGTGCCGTGATCGCCGAAGATCAGGTCGTTGCCGGTGTTGCCGTGGATGTCATCACCGCCGGTCCCACCAAAGATCAGGTCGTCGCCGGCATCACCGAAGATGAAGTCGCCCGCGCCGTTGTCGGGGATGGTGCTGGTGATGAAAGTCACCTGCTCCGTTGTGCGGATGCGCTCCGTACCCGGCTGCAGGTCGATACGACCGTGGTCGCCGAAGATGATGTCGCCATCATCTCCGCCGTGGATGGTGTCCGAACCGGTCGCCATGTCGTCGCGGCTACGCGAGTCGGCTGTGTCGACGTCGACTACGCTCAGCCACAGCGTGGTGCCGTCGCGGTGCGGCAGGTCAACGTTGAAGCCGGAGTCGCCGTAAATGTGGTCGGTGCCTTTCTGGCCGAAGATCTCGTCGTTACCGGAACCGCCGGCGATGTGGTCACCGTCCATGCTGCCGAAGATGGTGTCGTCGCCACCACCACCGAAGATGGTGATGCCGCCGGTGAACTCAAAGGTGCCGTCTTGCTCGTCGGTGTCGACGCTGGAGATACCGCTCCAGGCCGACGCATCGATGATGTCGTTGCCGGTGCGATCGAAGGCGATGGCGTTGCTGGTGATGCCGGTGACCATCGTGATGGTGGCGTCGACGCCGAGTTCTTCGACCGTCAGGCCGCCTGTCAGCGTTAATGTTGTCGCGGTGACGTCTGCGATCTCGTAAGCGCCGTCGTTGGCGATGCTGCCCTCGATCTCCACCGGGCGACCGACAACGTAGCCGTCGTCAAGCCAGCTGCCGCCGTCGTTGCGGCTGATGGAGCCCGCAGCACCCAGATCGACGTTGGCCTCCACTTTGATCGGCGCCGAAGGCACCGAGTCGTAGCGGCTTCCATCTTGCGAAGTGTCGCCGTAGACCACCAGCACGCCGGTGGCCTTATTAATTACAATTGAATCGCCGCCGACGATGGCTTCGCCTGTATCTGAGACGACCTTGGTCAAGGTCCCGCGGATGGTCTCGGTGGTAAGTGCTCCAACTACAGTGATAACGTCGCCATTGATGTCCGCGATCTCATAGGTCGCATTGTTGTCGTCGGTGTCGGTGACCTTGATTGTGTCGCCGACCTCGAAGCCCTCATCGATCCAAGAGGTGCCGTCAACGCGGGTGATATCGCTGCCGTCGAAACCGAGGTCGTTGTTGACCTCGAAGATGCTATTACCACCACCGTGAATTACGGTGACGAGTCGTTCCGCCGCGCCCACCGTGCCGTGGCTGGTGTCGTCGACCTGGAAGTTGTCGTTGCCGACACCCAGCATGATCTCTGTCACCTCGATGTCGTCGAAGGTGATACCACCCTCGAAGGTCACCAGCTCGCTGCCATCCTGCGCGATGCTGATGTCGAAGGTAGTGGTCGGCCCCATGCCCAACCCCTCGAGATTGGTCGGGTTGTCGAGAACGATGATCGGGTTGTTGTCCAGCGTCGTCGAGTGCAGGCGACCCGAATCGTCGGCGAAACTGTTGTCGTTGTAGACATTTAGCGTGTCAGTCTTGGTGGTCTCGTCGGTGTCATCGACGAAGACGTTGGGCTCGGTGGTCGACTCGGTCGGCAAGACGACAGCCTTCGACAGCGACCGGTCGCGACCCAGCGCGACACCACCCTCGATGACCACCGGACCTTCGATGGTGTTGAGGCGGTGCTGACCGAGGGTCGGGGCGCGCTCGACATCCTGTCCTGCCGTGGCCTTGAAATCGGGGTTCTGATCGATCACGACAGTCTGTTCTTGGAACCAGTCGGTGTCGGTGAACACCATTTCCGTGGTCAGTTCACCCGTCGCGATATTGCCGAGCAACGAGAGGATCGACTGGCCGTCGGAGAACGCGCTCACCGTGACATCGGTGTCCGGCTGGCTCAGTAGGCGCACCGTGTAGGTGTCGGTGCCGGCGCCCACGACATTGTCCTCGATGACCAGCGTGCTGCCGTTGGACTGCTGTACCAGAATCCCTGGGGTGTCGTCGTCGAGTACGCGGATGCGCAGCTCGTTGGCATCGGCGTCGACATACACGCTGTCGCCCTCGTTAGCCGTGCCCTCGAACGAGCTGGTCAACAAGTGGTCGATACGGACTGATTCCGGGTTCTCCTCGGTAGCGTCGTCGCTGGCCTTCACGAACACCGTCTGCTTCACGTCGAAGGTGCTGGCGTCGAAGGTGAGTGCACTGAGCGTCGTGGTGAAGGTCGCGTCGGTGTAGAACTCCACCTCAGCGTTGCTTTCGATGTTCACTGTGACGATCTCACCGGCCTCAGGCGCCACCGCAAGGCGCACGTCGTAGGTATCGGTGATCGCACCGGCGCCGACTACCCCTTCGAGAACAAGTGTGCCGCCGTCGGTCTCGTCGATAATGACGCTGCCGAGATCGTCGTCGCGTACCAGCACGACGGCATTCTTGATTTTGGCGCCGTTGTACGGCTCGTCGGCGCTGTGAATCATGTGGCTGACCATGACGTTGCGGTCGCCCTCGATGACGTCGTCACCGATGGCGCGGACGAAGACTTCTTGGTCGCTGTCCCAGTCGACGCCCGCGGTAAAGGTCAGAACCACGGCTTCGAAGAAGTTGACGCCATCGGTCGAGACCAGCACGGTGCCGGCGTCGCGGCTGCCACCGTCGCGTTTCGGCAGTCGCCTGTCGTGCGAGGACGAGGACGCCGCCGACACCGTGATGTAGACCTCGGTGCCGTCAGTCACGTCGGCGTCGGCGACCGACAGACCAACCATGTAGGAGTCCTCGTTGTCGACGCTGTCCTCGGTGACGACAATTTCGCCGTCAATGTTGTCGATAACCACCAGGCCGAGCGTCGGGGTGGCGACGTTGAACGGCACGCCCTCGATCAGCAGGCCGTCGTAGTCGGCGTCGCCGCTCATCGAGGCGTGGTTGATGGCCGCGCTGCGACCCTCGAGGTCCTGGCTCACCACGCGCTCGGTGACGTCGCCGCTGATGTTGAACGTATCCGAACCCAGACCGCCGATGATGGTGGTGACCGCGTTGGCGCGCGTGCCGAGTACGAAGAAGGTGTCGTCGCCCTCGAGTCCATCGACCTCGACTGCTTCCTCGACGCCATCAAGGCGAATGTTCAGGCCAGCTCCGAAGATGCCGTCCGGTGTGATGATGAAGGCATCGTCGGCCTCCGTTCCTATTGCCACCACCGTATCGAAGCCGTCACCACCGTTGATGCTCACTGGCGCGTTGACGTTGTACTCGATCTGGTCTTCGCCGTCGCCGGAGTTGACCTCGATCTCGCCATCGGCCACGAAGGCGCGTACCACGAACAGGTCGTTGCCCGACTCACCCTCCATGCGCAGCTCGGCCTTATTGGAAAAGACGTTGAACTCGTCCTGGCCCTCGCCACCCTGCAGCACCGCCGCTTCACTGATGCCGAAGCTCAGCCAGTTGTCGTTGGTGATGCCAGTTAAGCGGATCTCGTCGGAGTCCGAGGTCAGGTCGATGCCTTCCTCCCACGGAGCCGTTCCCGGCACCGCGATCGGCACCGAACCGAACACCTGGCCGACCTGGAACATGTCGTCGCCCTCGCCGGCGTCGATAGTCATAACTGTGCTGGTGTCGTCGATGTAGAACTCGTCGTCCGCGTTGCCGGAGAGGATCTCCAGACGGCCGTTCGTGGTGCCGTCGTAGTTAATACGCTCGACTTCCGGATTTAGCACCGTGGCATCGTCGCTGACCGGGTTGAGCCACGCCACGAAGTGCTCGCGAATGAGGAAGTAGTCCTTGCCGTCAGCATTGTTGGCGTCTCCGATTTCTGTACCGACGATGGTGAGCTTGTCGGCACCGTCGTTCTCGGCGCCCGTATCGTGAACGTTGATCAGGTACTCGGTGCGGCCACCCGTGACGTTGATAACGACGCGGTCGGTCTCGGCACCGCCGTCGATGTCTAAAGTGTCACGAACTTGTTTGTTGCCCACGGGCACACCGTTGACCAGCTTGTCATCATCGAACTGCCGATCGTGGCGCGTGGTCATCCTCGTCATGTGATCGACGGTGATGAGGTCTTCACCCTCCTGGCCGAATACCTGGGTATGTCCGATGATGCCGGCTTCGGTGGTACCACCTTCCGGACGAATCTCGATCTCGTCGTCGTCGGCCTCCCCGAGGATGTCGATACGCTGGGCATACGTCTTGCCCTCAAGTATTATTAGTGCCCCGACGCCTGTGTCGTCGTCAAGATAATCACCTTCGATCCGTATATAATCGGTCGCATTGATCAGGCTAGTGGCGGCTAGGTGCAGGTTGTCGCCGGCGCGCAGGAAAATGCCGTTTGAGTCGATCGGCAACTGGGTCGCCAGCTGCGTCGGGATGACGTCGGCCGCCAGGACGGTACTGTTGGTCGAGACCAGTAAGTCGTCCCCCGCGGTGAGCGTGACGTCAGCGGTGGTCGCGTGAACCAAGCTGAACTGTCGCAACGTGATGTCGGTGCCGGCGTCGCCAGTAATGTTGATGAAACCGGTGATGGCAGCGTTGTTCTCGATGATCAACGCTGCCGCGGTCGCATCGATATCTACCGAACCCGTCGTAGCCGTGACGTCAGAGTCGTCGATGGTGACGCTCTGCGCGGCGGTCAGAGAAACATCGGTCCCGGCGATCAGCACTGAGTTGTCAAGGCCCTGAGCCGGTGCATCAACGTCGTCGTTGGTGTCATCAGCGATGGTGAGGTTCATGCCAGCCATCGCCACAATCGCGTCGGAGGCACTGACTGTTGATCGGTTCACGACCAGTACGTCATTACCGGCGGTGAGCGTTACAGCGCCACCTTGCGCCGTCACATCCGAGTCGTCAATGGTGACGTCATCGTTGGCGGTCAACACCACGAAGGTGCCTGCCGTGATGATCGAGTTGTCTTCGCGATCGACGGTTTCGCCTATGTCGTCAGCATTGTCATCCTGGATTGTGAAATTAGTGCCTGCATTAGCCGTCAACGATATTGCAGCAGTCGCGGTTGAAGTGTTGGTGATGTTGATGTTGCCGCTAGTGGCCTCTAGATCCACATCGCCCTGTGTCGCCACCACTTCGGAATTGTCGATTGTGAGGTCGGCACCCGCTGTCATAAAGACGTGAGTCGCGGCGTTCATCACCGATGCCCGCGCGATCACGACATCGCGCCCGGCATCGATCAGAACCGAGGTGCCCGTGGTGATGTCGGTAGTGTTGTCGAATAGGACATCCTGCGTGGCTTCCGCAATAAGTGAGGAACCGGCATTGATGGTTGCGTCGATTGCCCTGATTGAACCGCTGGATCCGTCGGCGCTGTTGTAGTCGGCTTCCAGGACGATGGCTTTTGCTGCGGTGACCTGTGTGTTGGTCTCGAGGAATAGGTCGTCGCCGGCGAACAGCGAAACATCACCGCCAGTGGACTGAATCTTGATCAACGTCTTGACGGTGAGGTCATCACCAATCGAAGCGGATTCGTACGCGTGTACGACTATGTTGCCGCCGGCGGTAATGTTTTCGGCCACCGTGATCGGGCTCTGCGCCTCGAACAGAACGTCGCCGAATGCCTCGATACCGGTGGCGGACTGGTCGTTGTGTGAGATGGTCACCCCACCGACGTCGACCGCACCGCTGTTGTCGATGTAAACGTCGCCGCCGGTGGACTTGGCCTCAATGCGCTGCGCCTGCGTGTTGATCGACGCGCCGTTGGAGCCGATGCTGCCGACCGCGAACAGCCATAAGTGGCCCGACAGCACGTTGGTCGACGACAGGTCGGCGTCGAAGATGCCACCCTCGGGCGAGGTGATGAAGGCGTTGTTTCCGTTAGAGTCGATCTGGTCGAGGTAGAGATGCTGTGTGCCCGAACCGGTGGCCGAACGCTCGGTGATGTAGATGTTGCCGAGCACGCCATTGCTGGTGGCTTTGAGGCTTCCGGTGCCGGAGTACGAGCTATCGATGTCGAGATCGTTGCCTAGCTGACCGATCGCTCCTGGAAGACCGGTGCCGGCGACCAGGGTGATGTGGTTACCGATGACATCGGCCTTGGTCTGTGCATCGATGCCGGTGGCGTCTGTGGAGTCCGGATCGAGCGGATTAACGAGGTCAACCGCGTCGAGGATCGACGCGTCCGCTTCGAGCCAAACGTCTCCGCCAGTCGAAAGAATGTTGCGGACGTTCATCGCCCCCGACGTTTCCGCCAGGAAGATGTCACCGCTTGCCGTGGCCGTGATGGTTCCGGAAACAGTGTCGAAGTCGAGCAGGTTGCCGGATGCGCCGATGCCATCGAGCGCCCAGAGAATGATGTTCTGGGCCTGGATGTTGGTGAAGTTGTTCTCCAGTCCATCGAGGATCGAGCCGTCGGCGGCGATCAACACCGCGTCGCCGCCTCCAGCGAACACTGTGCCCACATTCAGATCACTGGCGTCTTCGATGATGAATACATCTGCCGCGGCACGTGCGGTGAGGATTCCGCCGCCTACCAGGTCAACGTGGATTTCCTCGCCGTCCTCTCCGATGGTGCCGCTGCCGGCCTCAAGGATCAGGTTGTTGGCACGGAAGTTTGTATCTGTATCGCCGATATCCGCCGTCAGGATGCTGGTCCCGACCTTGACACGGACCTCATCGCCAGTGACGGTGTCGCCCGACTTGATGGAATCGACGTAGATGGTGCCCTCGGAACCGAGGAACACCTGCTCGTCGGCATCGACGTTGACGACTCCGCTGGCCTCGATGTCGATGTCCTCCACAAGGTTGATGCGGCTGATGTCGATCTGCTGGGTGAAGCCGCCCGCGATATCTACCGTGACTCCGGTCTCGTCGTCGAGCGTGCCGCCGCTGTTGAGCGTCAGCTTGCTGGCGGTGACATTCTCGATAAGGAAGAACTCGTTGGTGCCAGTGACGTTGGCGCTGTTGCCGGAAATGCTGATCACCATGCCGGCCTGGAAGCCATCGGCCATCCAGCTGCCGCTGTTCCGGGTGATGGTGTCCTGCCCGGAAATCTCGTCAGCAAAGCTCACCACCACTGCGGTGGCAGTGGCGCTGACCACCGGCGCGTTCGGGTCAGGAACCACATTCAGCAGCTGAACCGTGGCGAGTTCAGCGGAAAGCGCCTGATCCAGCGTGATGACGTTACCCACCACGCTCTCGATCCTATAGGTCTCAAAATCTTCGTTCGCGTTGACGGCATTGCCGACGACCTGGATGAAGTCTCCAGCAGTGAACGCGGCGAAGAGGTCTCCCGAAATGCGCGTCAGCGTGCCTTTGCCATCACTGTTGCCGAACGCCACCTCCGAAGTAATCGGTGCGCTCTTGAGGTAAGTGACATCGTTACGCTCGGCAGCCGCCAGCGTCACACGCTCATCATCGGTAAGGGTGATGGTGACGTCGACGTCGACGTTGCTTGCCGTGTTGAACGAAGCCGGCACAACAACGTTATCATCGTCATCGATGAAGCCGACCGTCAGCACGTTGGTGTTAATCGCAGTGATGATGTAGCTGCCGTTGTCGTGGCCCTCGACGAAGACCTGATCATTAACCGAGAAGCCCGACCAACCGCCTGAGAAGGTGATGTCCGAACCGGAGAAGCTCATCAGGCCTGACTTCGGTGCAGTGCGGAGCTTGGCGACGTCGATGTCGATGAAGCCCGAGGTCTCACCGATGCCTCCCCCGACGATCAATGTCACATCGTTACCAGTGATGTTGGCCTCTTCTTCACTGACCGTGGTGTCCGAGACGCCTTTCAGCAGACCGGCACTGATGCTGAACAACAGCTCTGCCTCTGTCCACACCTTGAAGTTGCCCTCGACGTCCTGTTCTTCGGCGGCCGACAGTTCATACGAGAAGGCCTCATCAAAGGTATCGACGTCTGAAACGACGCCTAGGTTCTCAAGCAGCGTGTGAAGCGCGTGGTATTGGTCGGTGCGTGATTGCTCGAGCGCCTGCACCTGCAGCTCGTCGTAGTTGAGCCCAGTCGGGTCGGTGTAGAAGGCGAACTCTTCGGCCGTCAGCGCGACCTGGAAGTCGGCATCGTACGTTCCAGGGTCGGATTGCATGTTGCGGAACTGCCAGTACGAGCGATATTCCTGCGTACGCTGCGACTCCACCTCGATCTTGGCGTTCTCGATCTTGTCGAGGGCACCGAGCTCTTCGGTGAGGGAAAGATCCGACCACACGCCGCCCTTGAGTTCGTTGTATGTGCGTTCGTCTCGGGTCTGATCGTCGTTGACGTCGAGCAGATTGCCGTTGTCGACCTTCACCCAGACATCGCCTCCGGTGATGATCTCTTCGAGGCGAAGGTCACCATCGACCTCTTCGACGTACACGTCACCGGCAGCCTGGATGCTGACCTTGTCCTTCAGGAACGTTGGCGATATGGCGGAGTTGATCTCAAGCGGAGTGGCGGCGCTGTTGCCAACGCCACCGGTGGCTGAGGTCAGTGTGATGCTGCCACCGGTGATGTGGCTGCCGCCGAACGGCGTGCGGAGGTCAGTTTCCCCAACCCTGATCGCACCCGGCGCAAACAGCTCGACGTCGCCGCCATTCTCTGCGGTTATCTCTTCGATCGCCAACTCGCCGATCTGTTCCCTAATGTAGATATCGCCATTCTGGGTTGTTGCTTTCAGGCTCGAAGGATTGACGACGGCAGAGGTACCGGTACCGACCGCGGTGACGTCCGCCGTTTCGTCTGTAAGTGAAGCCGCTGCGTTAAGCGTGAGCACCTGCTGTGTGACGTTGTCGATGAGGTATGTACCGTCGTTCTTGTTGGAACCCACGATGGTGATTGTGTTTCCGGCCTGGAAGCCGTCGAGGGTCCAGTCACCACTGGGGCGTGAAATGAGGTCATTGCCGAGGTGGGCGAGATCGTCGAAGAACAAACGGCCTTCGTACTCCTGCGTCGGGGAGTCCGTCACTCGCGTGACCAGCGGGTTGTCGTCATCAGTGCCTATTCCACTTAGGGCCTCGAGCTCAACCCGGCGGCCGCCGACGTAGGCGCTCAAGCCCACTGTTTCGATATCCTGCTGCGACACCACCCGGGTCAAACCTGTCGGATTGGCGATCGGTCCAATGATTTCGACAGCGCCTGTTCCAGTGGAGTTGACGATGATCCGCCCTTCGTCGTAGCCGAGGAAGGCAATGTCGATGGGACGATCGGCCTCGACCGAGTGCGTGTCGGTGACACCCTGCGTCTCGGTCTGCTTGTACTTGACGGTGATGGTCTTTTTCCCATACCAGCTCGTATTGGTCTTGCTCGACAGCACACCGTCGTCGTCGGTGCCGTATACGCCGTCGGGGCCGGCCGGGTACTGGATACCGAGCGTCACGACCTCTTCGACGTGGTCGTACTGCGAGGTGTTGTCAATGTCCTTGTAGTAGTAGCCCGCTTCGTCCTCGAGCGTCGGCTGGTTTTCGATCTCGGTGCGATCCCAAGGACCGTCGAAATCTGTGCCAAGTGGGATGAACGCCCAGCTTGAATCGACTTGAGTGGCGGTGCGGATGATCTTCTGGGTCAAGCCGACCGTCCAGCCGAAACGCCAGCCCTCATCAGGCTGGTAGTTGGACAGGTCCTCGCTTTCCACAGCGGAGGTGTCGAGATTGTCGAGGTTGTTGAGTGAGTCACCGGCATAGACCGTTGAACCCGAGTTGTTGCTCTCGGTCACCGTGAATCCTTCGGCAGTCTGCTGGTAGATCGTCACCAGCGGATCCTCTGAGGTGCCGCGGGCCTTATCTCTGATGATGATTGTGCCTGCACCACGTTGCGAAGCGTCCAGCTCGTGGATCTTTAAGTTGTAGTTGGTGGAGTTATTGACTTCGATGTAGCCGTAGCCACCAAGCGCTCGAATCTTGCCATTGGCAGTATTCAGGATGTGTCCTGTGAGGTCGATGGAGCCGCCGCTGACCCTCAGGTCAAGCACCTCGATGGTGTTCGTCGAGGCGTCGTAGATGAGGCCGAAGGACTCGCTGCGCAACGAGCTGTCTGGCAGAAAGAAACGACCCGTCTTCCCCCGCTCGAGCAGCGTGTTGATCTCGCTCTGCACGAACGAGTCGATGTTGAGAACGTAGTCTTCAACTCCGCTCTGGATGATGCCGTTGATGTTGAGGTATTCGGCATCGATAACGATCTTGTCCGCGTACAGGCCGAGGTAGCCACCGCCCGGTGCTTCCGCAGCTACCAGCTCAGCTTCGATCCGAGCGATATCGGATTCGAGCGTCGCCTCGAGGGAGGAGCCGGCAGCAGCGTCCACAAGCGATGACTTCGCGGCCTCCAGCTCGGCGGTGAGCTCGGCAACCAACTCGCGCTGCGCGGCCGTCGATCCCGCCGGCTCGGTTGCGAACACGGTGTTCTGATTAGACGTGCTCGCCTCCGCGGTCCACGCCGCGGAACTGGAACCGTCGCCGATCGGGCCAGTCGTGGCGTCCGCCCATGCGGTGTAGGGTTTGCCTTGTGCCTCGAGCTGGGAAACGTCGGGGATAAATAAGGTCCCGCCGGCGACAACGCGGAGGTTACCGGCGATGACCTCGGCCTCGATGATGACGTCACCATCACCGGCAGAGTTGGTTTCAAGAACCACGGTCGAAGTTGGAGCGATGATTCCGTCGCCGCTGATCGTCAGATCTGGCCACGGGTAGGTGACATTGACCTCTGCGGTCACCGGCGTCACCGTGATGGTGACGTTGTCACCGACGCCGAACGGATCGGAGAAGGTCACGCTGTCGCCAGCGACGTATCCGGTACCGAGGCCGGCGACGCTGAAGTCGATGTCACCGCTTGAGTCAACGAATACCTCGAGCGCGAGGCCTTCTCCAATGCCACTGGTTGAGGACTGTTCGATGCGCTGATGGAAGAAGCTCGTCCCCGGATCGGTGGGATCATCGGGATCGTCAGTGCCCCAGCCGACGCTGGTGGCCTCGCTGGCGCTGAGCGTCATGTTGACCACCTGGGTGAACGTTCCACCGGCGGCCGCTGGGTCTCGAACGTCAAGGAGGTTCTGGACTGTGATGGTCGGTGCGTCCTCGCTGCTATCGGGAATCTGCGAGAAGTCCGCCGTCACTGCATTCCAGTTGCCCTCGTTTTGGTTGAAGGCGTTGTCCTCGTCGACCAGCGTCTGGTTATCAGAGGTGATCTTGGCGTTGCTGGTGACCTCGTTGCCGTTGAAGAACAGGCCGCCGTTGACCTCAGGAATGGTGATGCCGAGGATGCGCAGGAACGCGGGGGTGTGGTTCTGGATCGTGACGTCCGCGTCACCCGGCGCTATCCACTCTCCGCTGCCGTATAGCTGATCGCCACGGATGTCGATCATGCCAGCCTCGGCATGCACGGGGTTGATCGTCACAGTCATGACGAACTGCTCGTTGGCTACCTGAGCACCCGCGTTCGGGCCGTCGGGCACGGTTTCGAGCAGACCGAGCGCTTCGAGCTCCGCCGTGATGCGAGACACCTCACTGGAGTAGAAGGTCACCAGCTCTTCGTTCTCCGGGTACGTGCTGAGCTGCGACTGCGCGAAATCGAGCTCTCGCAATAGACTGTTTTCGAGCTTCTCCTGATTTTGGGTGAAGCTGATATCGCCTTCATCGACCATGTCGTCGTCGGAATCACGGCTGATCACTGTGACAAGGCCAGTTGTGCGATCCCAGTCCTCCAGGATGAGTGTCTGCTTGCGCTTGATACCGGTCTCGACGGTGCCGTTATTGATGACTACGGCGTGCGCTTCCGCCAGGCTGTTGCCGACGTCGGCGAACTTGCTCGGTGCCGAGAACAGGTTTGCCGCCCAGCTGTGGCCCGCGTTAGTCGCCGCAACGTTGCTGAGGCCGACTTCTTCAGCGTGCAACCGCACTTCACGCGCTGACTGAAGATGTGCCCCGCTGGCGATGTTGATCTCGTTTTCTTGGAACAGGAATGCCTCTGCGTCGAGATCGTCCACCGGGATCGCCGCCGATGAGTAGCTGTCGACGCGCGACTCGATGTCATACCAGTCCTCGGAGAAGTCACCATCCTCCGCAACCGCGAAGCGGATGTCGCCGTCGGCGAGAATGTTTGCGCCGGAGCGAATGATGATCTCGTTCTCAGGGTTGATGTCGACGAGTGATTCCCCGATCACCACACCCACACCGCCGTTGGCTTCGGCACTGTTCTGGATCGATATGTCGCCCTCGCCCCGCGCCGTCGCGAGGAACATTCCCGAGCTGTAGATATCGGCATCACCAATATCGATCCGCGCGATGTCGTTGAGTGTACGGATCGTGGAGCTGGTTTTGGCGCCGGCACCCAGGCCAGAGGCCTCGAAGGTGATCTTGTCGTATGCCGTTATTTTGTTTTTGGCCTTGAGGGTTAAGACCTGGTCGTTGGTGGGCAGGCCGACGATGTCGATATCGGCGTCGTCTTCAATCTTGACGATCGTGACCAGATCCAGGTCGGTGTCGCTGTCGGCACCCGCGCCGCTGATCAGCGCCTTGGCCGAGCCGTCTAGGTTCGACGAGCCGCCGCTGAGAGCAGGCTTGTCGATTATGTTGTTAGCCTCCATTTCCAGTGCGAAGGCGACCAGATCGGCACCATGGCCGATCTTCGCTGTGACGTCGGAGTCGATGTCGTGGTCGGAATCGCCTCCTGCGCCGGACAGGAAGCCCGCAGCGTTGGCCACAATTCGCGAGTTAAAGATCGCCTTGTGGTCAGCCTTGACCACGACCTGGCTGCCTTCAGTTGACGATAGGTCGACATCGGAATTGGCGCCGATCTCAGCGGTGACCACTGCATTGTTCTCGGTTCGCGGACGCGCGGAGGCCCCCGACACCACGCCACCCGAGCCGGCGGTGGTGTCGGCAAAATTGTCGTCCTCGCCCGTCGCGGTGACAGAGAGTGCGCCGCCGTTCACGGTCACGTTGCTGCCGAGATAAGCGAGGGTGGTGGTGGTGGCGATCGCCTCTGACTGGGTGACACCGGCGGCGATCAGGCCGAAGGCGTCGCTCGAGGAATCCGCTACCTGACGCGTCTTGTTGTTGGCGTTGACGGTGACATCGTCGACGTTGAGCGTTGTGCTGGCGACGACGTAGCTATTCAGCGTCGAGGTGGTCTGCGCCAGGGTCAAGGTGGCATCGAAACCCAGCAGAAGGCCACCGGCGGAACCGACAGCAAATGCATTGGCGGTGTCATCACTGCCCGGCAACAGTGTCTTGGCCTGCACCGAAAGGCTGTCGGCAGTGATGGTCTTGCCGGAGCCGCCGACATACGCATCCACCGTGGCGGCGACCTTCGAAGTCGCGCTCGACACACCCATCGACACACCGCTGCTGACGCTGAATCCCCGTGCCGTGGTTTCGGCTCTCGGTGTCGCCTTGGCTTCAACAGTGATGTCGTCGGCGTCGACGTCGGCGCCGCTGATGTACGCCTCGACGGTGGGGGTAACAGTCGCCACCCCGAGCGATCCTGATGCCGCTGCAGCGATGAGCCCGAACGCAGCCGAGGTGGCCTGCACCTCGGAAATGGCGGTCGTGGTGGCATGCGCATCGATGTCGAGATCGCCGGAGAGGCTCAGCACTCCGTTCAGCACATAGGCACGGGTCTGGGTGAGCACAGTCCCAGTCGTGGAGGCGCCGCCACCGGAGAGGGAGGCACCGATGCTGACGCTGGCCGAGAGGGCCGCAGCTTGGGCTGTGGCGGTGATCGTTGCAGTTTCATCGGCGGCAATGGTCAGGCCATCCGGTGCGCCATCGATCTCGGCGTCTCGGACCGAGGCTTCCACGTCATTGGCGATGGAATTCCCGGCCAGGGAGACACCGATCGCAACGGATGCGCCGATCAGGCCAACGGAGCCCGCGATTGAGGCGGCTTCCGTGCTGGCCGTGATTGTGGAGAGATCATTGGCGGTCACACTCATGGCACGACCGATGTCGATATGGCCTCCGCGGGTCCCATTGACGACACTCTTGACGTTAATCGCCATCAGGTTGAGGACGTCGGCACCGGCTCCACTGGCCGCCCCCGCCACGGCCCCTCCCGCCAAGGCGGCTGAGAAGGCGGCGACATCGGCGATGATCGTCTCCACTGCGTCGGCATCGAGGATCAGATCGCGTGCCGCATCGATGCTGGAATTGATCACCCAGGTCTGCACCCCGGCCGGCTGCGGCACGCTCCCCGCCGTGTACCCGATGAAGTTCTTAGCGACGGCACTGCCGATCGATACACCACCACCTACGCCACCAGCACCAACCGCGGCAGAGGCACCGACCACAAGTGCATTGATGGTCGAGGTGTCGTCTGCCGTGATGGCCACATCACGGACGCTCAGGAGGTCGCTGTTTTCAACGCCGGCGTGCGTCAGGCTCAGGATGACATTGGTGGAGTCGGCTCCTGCCCCACTGATCGCGATCCCCGCAAAGAGCCCCGCACCCACGGCTGCGCTTGCCGCCGCAGATCTTGCAGTGATCTGAGAGGTGCTGGAGGCGTCGATCGTGATGTCCCCTGTGGTGGAGGCGGCAGCTGTTGTGGTGAGGCCGACGTCGGAGATATCCGCCGGGTCGCCATCCACGTTGAGCACAAGGCTTTCGACCTCGTTCGCGATTTCGTTGTAGGCCGTTGCCACGCCGATGGAAATCGAAGCGCCAGCGCCGAGCCCGACAGCCCCAGCCAGCGATGCAGCGCCGACATCGGCATTGATTGTCGAGTTATCGGTGGCGCGCAGCGACACAGTGCCGGCCTCGATGCCATGGATGACACTTGAATTCGGCGAGTCGCCATCGATGGTGGATGTGATCAGGGTGCGGATGCGGTTGGTTGCCGAGGCTCCGGCACCTGCAGCGCCAAGACTGCCACCTCCCACAGCAACAGCAACGGATCCCGCCAGAACGGTGGCATTGATGCTGGCACTGCTGTCAGCGGAGAGAGACAATTCACCCACGGCATCAATGCTGGAGTCGGTGATGGAGGTCAGCACCTCGGAGAGACCATCAGACCCATCGAGGTTGTAGCCGATGAGATTTTTGGCGATCGCTAGTCCGACGGATGCCCCGATACCCGCCGTGCCGACACCCACAGCAGCACTGGCCGAGGCGACAAGCGCACTGATTGATGCGGTGCTGGCGGCGTGAAGGGAAACATCACCGGCACTGATGAGAAGGCTGTCGTCGACCCGTGCCCTCGTTGTGGTGAGGATCACATTGCGTGCTTCCGTACCAGCTCCACTCAGGGAGATACCGGCAAGGCCTCCACCAGCCAGGGCCACGGACACCGCTGCTGTCCGGGCTTGGATCGTTGCGTCTTCTGCAACAGCAAGGGAGATGTCTCCAGTCTCGGAAGTAACGCTGCTGATGTTGGAGATCGATGTCTCGACAGCATTGCTGATCTGATTTTCTGCGAGGGTGATCCCAACTGACAGGGCTCCAGCACCTGTTCCGCCAAATCCGGCTGCGATGGAGACAGCCGCTGCATCGGAGGTGATCGTGGACGTATCCGTGGCGCTCAGGCCAATCGTGGCGGCAGTGATGGTGTCTACAGGATCAGCTCCTGAAGAATCATCATCGACGCCATTGATGGAGGCGTTGATGGTGGTGGCAATCTTGTTCTGAGTTGAAATGCCAGCACCACTGAGGCCGATACCGGCGGTTCCACCGGCAGCCAATGCTGCAGAACCGGCCAGTGAAAGTGCATCAATTTTGCTGTCGGCTGTGGCATTCAGGTTCAGATCGCCGCTCGCTGTGAGCGAGGAGTTATTGATGTAGGCCTGCACCTCGGAGAGCGCTCCCTCTGCATTGGTGCTGTTGCCGCTGCCATCCCAACCAATACGGTTGGTGACCACCGAGGCGCCGATCGAGGCCCCCACTCCGGCACTTCCTCCGGCGCCGAGCGCCACAGAGACAGCGCCGACCTGGGCTGTGATGATTGACTGGTTGGAGGCGCTGATGTCGACACCGACGGCATTCCTGACGGTGCTGTCGTCGATGAACGCATTGGTGCGGGTGAGAATCGCATTGGTGGAAACGGCACCAGCGCCGCTGATGGCGACCCCGGCACTTCCACCGAATGAGGCACTGATCGATGCCGCTGCTGCGCGGGCGGTGATGCTGCCATCGGCCAACTCCCAGAGCCTGGTGTCTGAGTAATCCTCTGCGCCAAGATCTCGCAAGTATCCATTGAACAGAACCCATTCATTAGGATTTGCTGCAAAATCAATATTTCCGAGATAGATTTCCGCTTCATCGCCAATGTATCGGTAAATATTGCCATTAACCAGCTCAACCGTATTACCCTCGCGCAGGAGGAGAGCATCATCATTGCGCTCATCGGCCGTCGTTCCGTCAGCTCCGTCGCCGTCGAAGTCGGCATTAAGAACTCCATTATCATTCAAGCTGAAGTCAGCCACATAGCCCCGGAACCTGTACAGGCGATCACCTTGGCCCCCGTTGCCATGAGTCGCATCAGTTCTGACGGTGTCACCCACATTCAAGGTCTGCAGTCCGGCACCGCTTGTATACGTTGGAGCATCCGCACTGGACGGCATCGCATGGGCATCGATTCGGATGTCTCCCGCAGAGTTAACATTCGAGACATCTTTGATAAAGGCGTTGACGTCGTTGTTGACTTCGTTGATGGCCAACGTCAGGCCGATTGAAACGCCAACACCTGTCGAGCCGCCCAGCGATGCACCAACACTTGCTGCAAGGGCGTCGGCGTTGATCGACGACATGTCCCGGGCCAGCAGGGAGACCACACCGCCATCGGTCATGATGCCGTTGACAGGTGATCCAGCAGGCCCATTGCCCTCGATGTAGGCCTGCACAGATGTGCCAATACGATTTTCGCTGTAGACGCCAGCCGCGCTAAGACTCACTCCCGTACTGGCCGCCAGGGCAACCGCTGCTGAAATCGCCTGGACAGTCGCATCAATCGCTGCCAGTGAGATGGCTGAAAGGTCAATGCTGCCTTCAGCGTGGATGTCGGAGTCTTTGATGTAAGCGTGTGTCGTCAGAGGGGAGAGGGTTCGCGAGCCACCAAACGAGCTTGTATCGAGATCAAGCGACCCATCGAAACCGATGAAGTTTTCAGCCACCGAGATCCCAATTGATCCGGCTACTGAAGAACTGATCCCTCCTGCAGCAGCGATGGACTTGCTGTCGATCAATGCACCAATGATGGAGCGATTGTCGGCCTCAATGATGACATTACCCTCATCGCTGACGAGAGTCCATTCAGTATCATCAAAGTTCTGAGTCGAGAGATCGACGATCCCTGGTGTTCCTCCGGTGAACTTGTAGACACCACCAGGGACGCCTCCCCCTTGGTGGTCGGAGTCAACCCGAACCCGATCGTTCAACGCGAGATCGACTTCACCATGGTTGCTGGTGTATTCATAACCGACTGGTGATGAGGCTCTGGCATGAACATTGCTTCCAGTGATATGAGCCTCGGAACCGCCTTGGATGCTATTGATGGCTACAGCACCACCACCGCTGAAGCCCCTACCACCACTCACACCAACGACTACGGCAATGGATGAAGCTGAAGCGGTCGATTGAATCTCAGCCTCAGTATCAGCAGTGACGATGACACTTCCGGAAAGTGCGTCCACCGTGTTGACATTTCTGATGTAGGAGTCAAGGTCGTTGTGAATTTCGTTGCGAGCAATGGCAAGGCCCAATGACACGCCATTGGATCCCGACAAGCTCGCTGATAACGCCATCGAGGAAACTGCCACCTCAGCATCGATGCCCGAATGATCATCAGCCTGCACGGCGATGTCACCGCCATGGGCAATAAAGCTCATGGAGCTGGATGTCGTTTTATCCAAATACGCCTTAACGTCGGTGCTGACTTTGTTCAGCGCAAGCACCGCTCCCACTGAGATCGATGTGCTGCTGGCCAGCGTTGCTGAGGTGGATACCGCAGCACTTTGGATCATGGCGTCGATGCTCGCGTCAGACGTCGCCGTTACGTTGATCTTTCCGTCTGCATCGACGGTGGAATCGCGGATAAAGGCCCTGGTCTGCGCCGCGTCCTGATCAGCAAGTGGAGTGTCGAGGAAGATATCGGCGATGTTGAACAGGAAATTCTGGGGCTCAATACCAACGGTGTTGAAAGCCGCCGTCACACCTACCGAAACACTCGTACCACCGCCGAAGACGGTGGTCTCACTCGTGGTATTGGCATTGATGATCGAGCTGTTGCTGGCAGAAACAGTGACATCGCCACCTCCAGTGGTGGTGATGTCACTGTCTGTGACGGAGGCATTGGCGTCGGAGAGGACAACGTTGGTCACAATCACCGCATTGACGGCCACTGTCGTGCCGCCAACGAATGCGCTACCCCCATCAGACTTGGCAACGCTGTCGTTCATCGCGTCAATTGTGGCGCGCTCCTTCGCTATGACCTGTACCGCTCCAAAGACATCCACATCAGCGTTCTGGATGTAGCTATCAACCGATCCGCGAACATCGTTCAAAACGATCAGGCCACCGATCGCTACGGCATCTGAAGAACTCACATTGAGATTGAGCTGAGCAGGCACCCAACTCAGAAGGTCTGTGGCATCGACCTTTTCCCAATCTGATGAGCCCTCGAAATCAAAGTCGCTTAAGTTGAATGTCGCTGCCGCAGTTCCTTGGTAGGCATAGACATCTCCTGGGGTATGTCCTGAAATATCGAAGTCCGAGGCCAAATAGACAAGCTCGCCCTCTCTGACGGTCTGAACTCCCGACTTAGTGGTGTATTGATACTCATTGGTTGCAGCTCCGATGTAATCAGCCGCGATGCTCGCTCCACCGTCATTGGTGGTTGTTGACAGTGCCTTCAGCAGGTTATCGGCACTGATCGAAGCATTATCATCAGCGATGATCGTCAGAGCATTGCCGGCATCGATATCGTTGCTGGATCCTCCGATAGAGGCAACCGTCGAGCTATTGACCTTGTTGGTGGCAATGATTGCTCCGACGGCCATGCCGCTTGCTCCAAACAGAGCGGAAGCCGCTGAACTTGTTTCATTGCTGATGTTTGAAGTGATCGATGCCGTGGTCTGGGCAGAGACATCGATGCTGCCTTCTGCATTGACTGTTGCATTCTTGATCAAGGCCTCTACTGACGCCGGTTTCTCATTGACAAGCGCCGGAGTTCCAATGATGGCATCGATGGTATTAAACAGAATGTTGGAGGGTCTCCAGCCGATCGAGTTGAACGCCAGGGTCACACCCACGGCGGTGTCGCCGCTGGTCGTCATGCTGAGGTTGGTGGCGTCAAGATCCGAAGAATTGACAGCTGACACTCCTACGTTGCCGAGGCCTCCACCGGTTGTATTGGCATCGATGGTGCTGTCCTCGAGAACCGCCTTTGCTGAGCTCAGAATTAGGTTCGTGGCAATCGTGCCATTGACCGCCAGGGAGGTGCCGGTGCCGTAGGCGCTGCCGCCGGAGGAACTGGCGGTGCTGTCAACGGTGGCTTGAATCGTCGCGGATTCATCGGCCGTGACATTCACATCCCCGTTCACCGTGTTAACCAATGAGCCCTTGAGGGACGCCTCGACATCGGCGCGCACATCGTTCAGGACGACGATGCCGCCGATGGCGATCGAATCCGACCCGCTGACGTTGAGACCCTGGGGGATCAGCTGGCTCTCGGGCACTTCCTTCCAGTACCCCAGGTCGCTGTAATTCAACCGACTCAGATCGCTCGAGCCGGCTAAGCCGCTGGCCGGGTCGATCCCGTCGGCCCCCATGAATTCATAGACAGAGCCGGCACTGCCGCTGATCTCGACCCAGTCGAGGCTGCTGCCGTAGTCCAGGGTCACCAGATCGACAACCGTCGGGGGATCCTGCTCCTCGCCCACGTACTGATACACGCTGCCGACGGTGCCGTCGCCTGTGGCCTCCTCGGTCACCTCCACGACCATTCCGTCGATCAGGCCCTGCTCATTCGTGCTCAGACCCAGCTGCGGTGTCGTGCTGTGGGTCGGCACCGCGTAATCATCGGCCAGCCGCACCCGATCACCGAACTCCAGGGTCACGCTGGTGGCGTCGGAGGTGTGGTCCACCTCGAGGAGATCATTGATGCTTTCCTGCAGCACCGACGCGCCACCGTCATTGGTGGTGGTCGATGAGGAGACGATCTTGGTGTTGGAGTAAACGCCGGCGCTGTCGCTGGCGGTGATTGCGACGCTGCCACCAGCCTCCACCGCGGTGCTGACGGCATCTCCGCCATCGCTGTCCTCCACGTAGGCCCGCGTGGCGGTGCTGACCTTGTTGCTCGCCAGAATCGCACTGGTGCTCATGCCCATCGCACCGAACAGGGCCGAGGCTTCTGAGATCGCGGCGTTGGAGACGGTCGCGTTCAGCCCGGCATCGTTCACCGCGCTCACCGTCAGGTCGCCGCTGAGCTTGAGGGTGGAATCCTCGATCGCGGCGATCACCGTGGCCGGATCCTCACGGCCGATCAAGCTGTCGCCCACCAACGCATCAATGGCGTTGAAGAGCACGTTCTGCGACTGCCAGCCGATCGTGTTGAAGGCCAGCGTGACCCCGACCGCCGTATCCCCCGAGCTGGTCGAGCCCAAGATGGTGGCATCGATGGCGGAGGTGTTCTCGGCCGTCACCGCAACAGCGCCGCCGATGGCGGTTGTGCCGTCACCGATCTCGCTGTCGGTGATGGTGGCCTCGGTCGTGCTCTGCACCAGGTTGGTGGCGATCGTGCCGTTGACCGCCAGGGAGGTGCCGGTGCCGTAGGCACTGCCACCGGAGGAGGACACCTCACTGAGGATCGTGGCGGCGATCTGCGCATTGGAGAGCGCCGCGACTGTCAGATCACCGCCCGCCGCAACATCGGCGTTATCGATGAAGACGTCGACACGGCTTCTGACATCGTTGCGCACGACCACACCGCCGATGGCCACCGAATCGGAGCCCGTCACATTGCCGACATTGGGGATGTAGTCGGCGGTGCTTTCGGTCACCTTGACCCAATCGCCGGAGGTCTCGTAATCAATCGTGCCCAGATCAATCTGGGCGGCTTGTGCCCCCTCGTAGCGGTAGATCCCGCCCTCATCTCCACCGTTGCTGTAACCGGGACCCACCCGCACCCTGGTGGATTCGGCCGCACCCTGCCGGCTCCAGAACGTTGTGTCGTTGTAGTTCTGGCTGGCCAGATCCAGCGTGTCGTCAACAAGGTCACCGTCACCGAGGTATTCATAGACCGCACCTTCCTCGCCGCTGATCTCCTGCCACAGTGTTGCGTCGGTGAAATCCTGCGCGGTGAGGTCGAGGGTTCCGCCCTGTCCGACGTATCGGTAATAGCCGCTGCCGACGCGCACGATGGTGGTGTCCTTCACCACGGTGGCACTCTCGGCACCGCTGTCGGTGGTGGTGTAGTCGGGGGTGATGGCCTCGAAATAGCCGTAGTCGACCTTGACCCGATCGCCGAGTGCGACCACGGTGCTGCCCTCACCGGTGCTGTGGTCGTAGCTGGGCAGCCCGACGAGCACGGACCCCGATTCGGTGGTGAAGTCGTACTGCCTGTCCAGGTTGGCCAGCGCGTCTTGCAGCAGGCTCACGCCGCCGTCATTGGTGGTCACCGACACCGAGGTGATGTCGCTGCTGGAGAGGACGCCGGCCTCGTCGCTGGCCGTGACCGTCACATGGCCGAGCGCACTGACATCGCCCTGGGCGCCGCTGAAGGCGATGAAGGCATCCGCCGCGCTGCTCACCAGGTTGCTGGCCAGCACCCCGGAGGTGCTCATCCCCGTCGCCCCGAAGAGCGCCGACGCTGCACTGTCGGCCTGATTGGTGATGGTTGCGTCCAGCTGCGCCGCATTGCGTGCCGTCACGCTGATGTCAGCGGCGGCGGTGAGCTGGCTGTCGCGGCTGTAGGCCGTGACCTGCGCCGGTGCCTCCTGGCCGAGCACCGAATCACCGAGCAGGGCATCGAGCGTGTTGAACAGCAGGTTCTGGGGCTGCCAGCCGATCGTGTTGAAGGCGAGCGTGACCCCGACCGCCGTATCCCCCGAGGTGGTGGCACTCAGCACCGACGCGTCGATGGCGGAGGTGTTCTCGGCCTCCACCGCGATGGTGCCCGCCTCGGTGGTGCCGCCCGCTGCGTCCTGGGCTTCCACCGTGCTGTCGGTGATCCGCGCGCTCGCCGCACTCAACACCGTGTTGGTGGCGATGAGGCCGTTGATCGCCAGGGAGGTGCCGGTGCCGTAGGCGCTGCCGCCGGAGGAGGAGGCGGCGCTCTCTGCCGTGGCGGTGATGGCGGCGATCTCGCTGGCCTCGACCGTGACATGGCCGTCCCTGGCCAGGACGGTGGCGTCGTTGATGTAGGCATCGACGGTGCCGCGCACGTCGTTGCGCACCACCAGGCCGCCGATGCCGATCGAATCCGAACCGCTGACGTTCAGGCCACTGGGGATGATGTTGGTCTGATCGAGCGGCTTCCAGAGCCCATAGTCGCTGTAATCCTGGGCGCCGAGATCACGGGCCTGGCTCTCACCCATGTACTGGAAGATCTGACCTGCCGGATCGAAGGAGCTATCAACAACTTCGTTGAAGCTGTAGTCATCATCTACACGGACCCGATCACCGAAGTTCAGCTCAGGCGTGCCTGACTGGCTGGTGAACTGATAGTCATCGAGCAGTGTCTGTGCCAGGCCATTGAGAATGCCGGCACCACCGTCATTGCTCGTTGACGACGCCGACACCACCTGGCTTGTGGCCTCGATCGTCGCGCTGTCGGCCGCCGAGACCGCAATGCCGCCGGCCGCAACGTCCGTCGAGAGATCCAGCCAGTTGGTCGTGTCGGTTGTGTAGTTCTGGCTGCCGGTGCTCAGATCCACCGACGACTGAAGATTCTCGCCCTGATATTGGTAGTAGTCACCGTTGAACCCGACAATGTCGTTCTGGTTCAGCTGGGTCGGTGTATCGCTGTCTGTATAAAGCGTGCTCCCCGGGAGCAGTGTGGGGCTGCTAGTGCCAATGTCGAGCCAATCATTGTTACTGGCATAGTTCTGTGCTGTGTTGCTCAGATCCAGCGACGACTCGATTGGCGCTGTGCCCTGATATTCATAGACATCGCCGGAATCGAGGCGTACCCGATCCCCGATGTTCAAGGTCACCGGACCATCGCTCGGGGCGTAATCCCAGGCATGCCCGAGATGGGCATCCGTCGTGGTGCTGACCATGTTGCCGGCCAGCACACCGGCGAAGCTCATGCCGGTGGCGCCAAAGAGGGCGGAAGCCGCCGAGGTGGCCTCGTTGCCGACCGTGGCGGTGATCGCCGCGCCGGTCTCGGCATTCACGGTGACGCTGCCCACCGCATCGACCGAGGTGTTGTCGATCAGCGCCAGCGTCTCGAAGGGATCCTCGCTGCCGATGCTGCTGCCGAGCAGCGTGTCGATCGCATTGAAGAGAACGTTCTGGGACTGCCAGCCGATCGTGTTGAAGGCCAGCGTCACCCCCACCGCGGTGTCGCCGCTGGAGGTGGCGCTCAGGTTGCTCGCCTCGATCGCAGCGGTGTTGAGCGCCGTGACCTCAAGATCGCCGCCCAGGGGGGTGAGGGTGCTGTCCTGGACAAGCGCACGCGCTGATCCCAGCACGGTGTTGGTGGCGATCACGCCATTGACCGCCAGGGAGGTGCCGCTGCCGTAGGCACTGCCGCCGGAGGACGATACCGTCGCATCGGCCGTCGCCTGGATCGTGGCGTTCTCCGACGCGCTCACCACCACGTCATCACCGGCCTGCAGGGTGATGGAGTTCAGGGACGCCTCGACATCGGCGCGCACATCGTTCAGGACGACGATGCCGCCGATGGCGATCGAATCCGACCCGCTGACGTTGAGACCCTGGGGGATCAGCTGGCTCTCGGGCACTTCCTTCCAGTACCCCAGGTCGCTGTAATTCAACCGACTCAGATCGCTCGAGCCGGCTAAGCCGCTGGCCGGGTCGATCCCGTCGGCCCCCATGAATTCATAGACAGAGCCGGCACTGCCGCTGATCTCGACCCAGTCGAGGCTGCTGCCGTAGTCCAGGGTCACCAGATCGACAACCGTCGGGGGATCCTGCTCCTCGCCCACGTACTGATACACGCTGCCGACGGTGCCGTCGCCTGTGGCCTCCTCGGTCACCTCCACGACCATTCCGTCGATCAGGCCCTGCTCATTCGTGCTCAGACCCAGCTGCGGTGTCGTGCTGTGGGTCGGCACCGCGTAATCATCGGCCAGCCGCACCCGATCACCGAACTCCAGGGTCACGCTGGTGGCGTCGGAGGTGTGGTCCACCTCGAGGAGATCATTGATGCTTTCCTGCAGCACCGACGCGCCACCGTCATTGGTGGTGGTCGATGAGGAGACGATCTTGGTGTTGGAGTAAACGCCGGCGCTGTCGCTGGCGGTGATTGCGACGCTGCCACCAGCCTCCACCGCGGTGCTGACGGCATCTCCGCCATCGCTGTCCTCCACGTAGGCCCGCGTGGCGGTGCTGACCTTGTTGCTCGCCAGAATCGCACTGGTGCTCATGCCCATCGCACCGAACAGGGCCGAGGCTTCTGAGATCGCGGCGTTGGAGACGGTCGCGTTCAGCCCGGCATCGTTCACCGCGCTCACCGTCAGGTCGCCGCTGAGCTTGAGGGTGGAATCCTCGATCGCGGCGATCACCGTGGCCGGATCCTCACGGCCGATCAAGCTGTCGCCCACCAACGCATCAATGGCGTTGAAGAGCACGTTCTGCGACTGCCAGCCGATCGTGTTGAAGGCCAGCGTGACCCCGACCGCCGTATCCCCCGAGCTGGTCGAGCCCAAGATGGTGGCATCGATGGCGGAGGTGTTCTCGGCCGTCACCGCAACAGCGCCGCCGATGGCGGTTGTGCCGTCACCGATCTCGCTGTCGGTGATGGTGGCCTCGGTCGTGCTCTGCACCAGGTTGGTGGCGATCGTGCCGTTGACCGCCAGGGAGGTGCCGGTGCCGTAGGCACTGCCACCGGAGGAGGACACCTCACTGAGGATCGTGGCGGCGATCTGCGCATTGGAGAGCGCCGCGACTGTCAGATCACCGCCCGCCGCAACATCGGCGTTATCGATGAAGACGTCGACACGGCTTCTGACATCGTTGCGCACGACCACACCGCCGATGGCCACCGAATCGGAGCCCGTCACATTGCCGACATTGGGGATGTAGTCGGCGGTGCTTTCGGTCACCTTGACCCAATCGCCGGAGGTCTCGTAATCAATCGTGCCCAGATCAATCTGGGCGGCTTGTGCCCCCTCGTAGCGGTAGATCCCGCCCTCATCTCCACCGTTGCTGTAACCGGGACCCACCCGCACCCTGGTGGATTCGGCCGCACCCTGCCGGCTCCAGAACGTTGTGTCGTTGTAGTTCTGGCTGGCCAGATCCAGCGTGTCGTCAACAAGGTCACCGTCACCGAGGTATTCATAGACCGCACCTTCCTCGCCGCTGATCTCCTGCCACAGTGTTGCGTCGGTGAAATCCTGCGCGGTGAGGTCGAGGGTTCCGCCCTGTCCGACGTATCGGTAATAGCCGCTGCCGACGCGCACGATGGTGGTGTCCTTCACCACGGTGGCACTCTCGGCACCGCTGTCGGTGGTGGTGTAGTCGGGGGTGATGGCCTCGAAATAGCCGTAGTCGACCTTGACCCGATCGCCGAGTGCGACCACGGTGCTGCCCTCACCGGTGCTGTGGTCGTAGCTGGGCAGCCCGACGAGCACGGACCCCGATTCGGTGGTGAAGTCGTACTGCCTGTCCAGGTTGGCCAGCGCGTCTTGCAGCAGGCTCACGCCGCCGTCATTGGTGGTCACCGACACCGAGGTGATGTCGCTGCTGGAGAGGACGCCGGCCTCGTCGCTGGCCGTGACCGTCACATGGCCGAGCGCACTGACATCGCCCTGGGCGCCGCTGAAGGCGATGAAGGCATCCGCCGCGCTGCTCACCAGGTTGCTGGCCAGCACCCCGGAGGTGCTCATCCCCGTCGCCCCGAAGAGCGCCGACGCTGCACTGTCGGCCTGATTGGTGATGGTTGCGTCCAGCTGCGCCGCATTGCGTGCCGTCACGCTGATGTCAGCGGCGGCGGTGAGCTGGCTGTCGCGGCTGTAGGCCGTGACCTGCGCCGGTGCCTCCTGGCCGAGCACCGAATCACCGAGCAGGGCATCGAGCGTGTTGAACAGCAGGTTCTGGGGCTGCCAGCCGATCGTGTTGAAGGCGAGCGTGACCCCGACCGCCGTATCCCCCGAGGTGGTGGCACTCAGCACCGACGCGTCGATGGCGGAGGTGTTCTCGGCCTCCACCGCGATGGTGCCCGCCTCGGTGGTGCCGCCCGCTGCGTCCTGGGCTTCCACCGTGCTGTCGGTGATCCGCGCGCTCGCCGCACTCAACACCGTGTTGGTGGCGATGAGGCCGTTGATCGCCAGGGAGGTGCCGGTGCCGTAGGCGCTGCCGCCGGAGGAGGAGGCGGCGCTCTCTGCCGTGGCGGTGATGGCGGCGATCTCGCTGGCCTCGACCGTGACATGGCCGTCCCTGGCCAGGACGGTGGCGTCGTTGATGTAGGCATCGACGGTGCCGCGCACGTCGTTGCGCACCACCAGGCCGCCGATGCCGATCGAATCCGAACCGCTGACGTTCAGGCCACTGGGGATGATGTTGGTCTGATCGAGCGGCTTCCAGAGCCCATAGTCGCTGTAATCCTGGGCGCCGAGATCACGGGCCTGGCTCTCACCCATGTACTGGAAGATCTGACCTGCCGGATCGAAGGAGCTATCAACAACTTCGTTGAAGCTGTAGTCATCATCTACACGGACCCGATCACCGAAGTTCAGCTCAGGCGTGCCTGACTGGCTGGTGAACTGATAGTCATCGAGCAGTGTCTGTGCCAGGCCATTGAGAATGCCGGCACCACCGTCATTGCTCGTTGACGACGCCGACACCACCTGGCTTGTGGCCTCGATCGTCGCGCTGTCGGCCGCCGAGACCGCAATGCCGCCGGCCGCAACGTCCGTCGAGAGATCCAGCCAGTTGGTCGTGTCGGTTGTGTAGTTCTGGCTGCCGGTGCTCAGATCCACCGACGACTGAAGATTCTCGCCCTGATATTGGTAGTAGTCACCGTTGAACCCGACAATGTCGTTCTGGTTCAGCTGGGTCGGTGTATCGCTGTCTGTATAAAGCGTGCTCCCCGGGAGCAGTGTGGGGCTGCTAGTGCCAATGTCGAGCCAATCATTGTTACTGGCATAGTTCTGTGCTGTGTTGCTCAGATCCAGCGACGACTCGATTGGCGCTGTGCCCTGATATTCATAGACATCGCCGGAATCGAGGCGTACCCGATCCCCGATGTTCAAGGTCACCGGACCATCGCTCGGGGCGTAATCCCAGGCATGCCCGAGATGGGCATCCGTCGTGGTGCTGACCATGTTGCCGGCCAGCACACCGGCGAAGCTCATGCCGGTGGCGCCAAAGAGGGCGGAAGCCGCCGAGGTGGCCTCGTTGCCGACCGTGGCGGTGATCGCCGCGCCGGTCTCGGCATTCACGGTGACGCTGCCCACCGCATCGACCGAGGTGTTGTCGATCAGCGCCAGCGTCTCGAAGGGATCCTCGCTGCCGATGCTGCTGCCGAGCAGCGTGTCGATCGCATTGAAGAGAACGTTCTGGGACTGCCAGCCGATCGTGTTGAAGGCCAGCGTCACCCCCACCGCGGTGTCGCCGCTGGAGGTGGCGCTCAGGTTGCTCGCCTCGATCGCAGCGGTGTTGAGCGCCGTGACCTCAAGATCGCCGCCCAGGGGGGTGAGGGTGCTGTCCTGGACAAGCGCACGCGCTGATCCCAGCACGGTGTTGGTGGCGATCACGCCATTGACCGCCAGGGAGGTGCCGCTGCCGTAGGCACTGCCGCCGGAGGACGATACCGTCGCATCGGCCGTCGCCTGGATCGTGGCGTTCTCCGACGCGCTCACCACCACGTCATCACCGGCCTGCAGGGTGATGGAGTTCAGGGACGCCTCGACATCGGCGCGCACATCGTTCAGGACGACGATGCCGCCGATGGCGATCGAATCCGACCCGCTGACGTTGAGACCCTGGGGGATCAGCTAGCTCTCGGGCACTTCCTTCCAGTACCCCAGGTCGCTGTAATTCAACCGACTCAGATCGCTCGAGCCGGCTAAGCCGCTGGCCGGGTCGATCCCGTCGGCCCCCATGAATTCATAGACAGAGCCGGCACTGCCGCTGATCTCGACCCAGTCGAGGCTGCTGCCGTAGTCCAGGGTCACCAGATCGACAACCGTCGGGGGATCCTGCTCCTCGCCCACGTACTGATACACGCTGCCGACGGTGCCGTCGCCTGTGGCCTCCTCGGTCACCTCCACGACCATTCCGTCGATCAGGCCCTGCTCATTCGTGCTCAGACCCAGCTGCGGTGTCGTGCTGTGGGTCGGCACCGCGTAATCATCGGCCAGCCGCACCCGATCACCGAACTCCAGGGTCACGCTGGTGGCGTCGGAGGTGTGGTCCACCTCGAGGAGATCATTGATGCTTTCCTGCAGCACCGACGCGCCACCGTCATTGGTGGTGGTCGATGAGGAGACGATCTTTGAATTTGAATAGATACCCGACTCATCCGTGGCACGGACTATGGCATTTCTGACAGCATTCACATCGGTCGTGATCGAGTCATCAGTGTCCTGATCAGCGATATAGGCGAATGCACCACTATTGATCTTGTTGGATGCGAAAATCCCTCCAGAGCCAACGCTCGATGCGCCGAAGATGCTGTCGGCAGTGCTTGCGGCTGCATTACTGACCGTTGCGTTGAACTTGCTCTTGGCGTCGGCACTGAGCAGCACATCTTGTGCCGAGACGACGCTGGAGTCGATAATGTATGCGCTCACGTCGGAGCGTTCGAAGCTTCCAGGGCCAGGGCCAAGAAGAGCATCGAGCGTCTGGATACCAGGCACGACGCGCCAGCCTATGGAGTTGAAGGCAACTGAGGCACCTAGGCTGAATCCGGTTCCGCCCAAGGAGATCTCGGGTGTTTGAGATGTCGCCGAAGCGCCCGATTTTGCGTCAACGCCTGATGTGTCCTCAGCCCTAACAAGTACATCGCCACTTGTCAGCGTTTTGATATCACTGTCGTTCTCAATGTAGGCAGTGGTACTGCCGATCAGTGTGTTGGAGGAATATGTTCCGCCGATGCTGATGCTTCCTGTGAAAGGTAGTGATGCAGCAACCGAAGTGGTTTTCGCTTGCGCACCCAACTGCGCTTGCTTGGTCGCTTCGATTGTGATATCGGCACCGGTCGCCTCCAAGGCGGAATTGGTGATGAACGCTTCGACGTTCCGATCCAACAGATTCTGCGCCGATGCAACATTCACCGAGACCGGCAGGACGACTGAATCGAGGTTGACGATCTGTTCCGGTGCTGCCGCCGTGAGCATCGCTAGATCGTTCGCGGCAACTGATACTCCGCCGGCTCCGGCATTCACCGAGCTTCCTTCGATCGAAGCCTTCACGTCACCATCGATCTCGTTCAGCGCAGAAACGGCAAAAGCGCTGTAGTTGGTTTGTGTGGTGGCGTCTATCGAAAGTCCACCTACATTGATGGTATTAGTGGAATTCTTGATTGATGCCACCGCGCTCTCGGTGAACCGATTCACAGTCGAAATCGTCGACGCTGAACGCACCTTGCCCTGGGTCGTTGCCGACAGAGAGAACGTTGTTGCCGTGATGCTGCCGCCATCAACGTGGACACTCGCGCTTGAATCCGCCGTGAGGTCAATGGGAAGAGGCGTGGAAATGTTGATGTCACGTTTCACCGTGGCACTAGCGGTCACATTGCCTGTGGCGTTGATGTCACCAGCGATGTTGATGCTGGCCTGAAGGTTGCTTACATTGGCAGCATTGGTGATCTGGTTTGATTCTTCTGCGATCGCGTTAAAAAGTACGCTGCCCAGGCCCGATAGGCTGGCCCCAGTCGCCACATTGATTCTTTCTGCGTGGATCTCCAGGTTGTTCCCTTCGAGATCAACAGTTCCTGTGAGCACCACCGAGTCGGTGCCCGCGCCGCCGCGAATTGTTAGCTTGGCGTCAATGTCAGCCGTTGCGATCTCGAGGACGTCGTCGGCGCCGCCGAGGTCGATGATCAGCTCGGTGGTCGGCTTGACGAAATAAATGGTCTCGATGGTGGGGCTGACGTCCGGGTCGTTGCGCAGCACCAGATCGCTGGTGTTGGTGCTGTCGTCCTCGAGAATCAACGTGTCAGCAAGCGCCGCCGCTGGAGCCACCGTCTGCGGATTTTCGTTGGATCCGGCGTTGCCGGCGCTGTTCGCCGCGATTAGATCCGCGTCGATGGTGAGCGTCGCCACCGCGCTGTTGAGCGTGATCGGCTCAAGACCTTCGTAGTTGACCGTCTGCCCGTCGAGCGTCACTGAACCAGAATGCGGGCCGGATGCCTCGAAGCCGACGTTTGTATAGCTTTCTCCAACGAACACAAGGCTGTCGAAGCCACCGTCGCCACCGTCGATACCGCCGCTGATGGCTCCTTGTTGCTCAAAGACAAACGTGTCTTCGTTGTCCGTGCCACCGGTGAGTTTCTCAACACCAGAAAATTGCACCACTGTGTTCACGTTGCCCTGATTGAGGGCGGTGACTGTCCATAGGCTGTCCATGCCGGGGCCGAACAGGGTGTCCGTCCCCAGGCCACCATCGAAATGCAGGCTTCCCCCGACCGCACCGAGGGCATTGATCAGCTCAGAACTAACGGTTAAAGCGTCATCGCCCTCTCCCAGTGCAACCGTGACACCAGCGGCTGTCAGAGGTGCGAGAACGATGACCTCCCCTGCTTGAACCGTTGCTGTGAGCTCACCGGCGTCGTTGGCATCAAGGGCAAGCGCCTGGCCTAGAGAGTCACCAACCAGTGAAATCTCACCACTGAGATCGTCGATCAGCCAATTGATGCCACTGGATTGAAGCGACGAACTTTCCTGAGGCGGACTGCCACCGTCAATGATGGGATCATGGGGCGAATCACTCAGCAAGTTCTCAGATACCTCGCCTTCAATTTCGGCTTCGGGGGTATCAACGGCTACCAATAATTCGCTGTCGATTGAGCCTGAGTCCAGGAGCGACTCGCCAAGCTGAGGCCCGGATGAGTCACTCTCCAGCGCCGCTTCCTCCTCAAGTCCAGGCAGTAAATAGCCTTCTTGGAGTGCTTCCAGGGAAGGATCTTGAGGCACAGCCATGGCTGAACGAATCGCCTAATCCTTTACTCATAAAGGGGCCAGCTTTGGCACGCAATGTCGCATCCGCTTTTAAGTGGGCATGCCTAAAATCAGTGTTTAATCGGATTCTCACCAGTCTTTAAGATTCAAGTTTTTTAGTTGAGCTATAAGCATTTTGAAGTCTTAATTTGTCGCTTCAAATATTAAAAAACCGTGAGCAAATGTTCAATAATTTCTCGCTTTTGTTATGACTCAAGGGCCTTATTTCTTTGGTGATGGCTCCACAGCTGCTGTTTTACAACGATGTTGTTCCTCTGAATAAGGAGCGTCATCAGGGCTGGTCTCTTAAGCAGGTTGATGATTATTCGTTTGCAGACAAGGCCAACTCTGTCCCTCTGATGTCTGTTGAGTTCTTCCAGGCCTCCGCTGATTATCCAATTGTCTTTGCTGGCGACGAAGAAGTCGTTTCTCCCGTGCTGTTGCTCGGATTGCAGCAGGCTCAGAATTTATTCCTGCAAAGCAATGGGTCATGGAGTGGTGGTTACATACCCGCCTTTATCAGAAGGTATCCATTCGTATTTACTCGCTCTGATGACGGTGAGCAATACTATCTATGCATCGATGAGTCGCATCCAGGTTTCAATCAATACGGTGAAGGTGAGGCTTTGTTGAACGAAGATGGTAATCCTACGGACTTCACCGACAACATCCTCAAGTTTCTGAGTAGCTACCAATATGAGTTCCAGAGGACGCAGGCATTTTGCAAGAAGCTGAAGGAGCTCAATCTCCTGGAGGCAAAGCAAGCTGATATTTCCCTTCCGGATGGTACCAAGAAGTCCTTGAAAGGTTTTTATACTGTTGAGCGACAACGCCTGGCATCACTGTCGTCTGAGTCCATCGTGGAGCTTGTTCGGTCGGGTTACTATGAGATGATTTGTAGCCATCTCGCTTCATTGCGTAACTTCAAGCTTCTCAGTGATCTCAGCAATGAGCGAGTTAGCGAAAGTGGGGAATTGCATGCTGTGGTGTAGTTGGTTGGTGCATGATGTCTTTGGTGTGAGGTGAATTTTTCGTGGCACTGCCTCTCAACGATGCAGTGCTCTTTTTTTGTTCTGTCGTTTCGCTTCTCTGACCATCTGCTGTGTGATTGGAATGCTCCCGGTTTCTCGCTTGGGCTCGTTGCTGGCCGTCAGGCCTCAGGCATCGGTAGGGCTTGACGTTGATGGCATTGGCTCTGTTGTCTGCTGATCGTCGTTTTCCCAAGCAATCGACGAGAAGCTGGCGTGCTGAAGTGTCTGTGGCAGTCCTATTTGCAAGTCTGTGATTGGTGTCAATGCTTTCTGCAGACTTGCTGGCTTTGATGCGTCGTGGTTCTGGGTGGTGGTGGTTGCCTGGAGCTGTAGTCTTCGGCTTGTCTTGTAGAAGCTTGGCGTGAATGTGTGAAGTTGGCGGCGTTTGCCCCTGTGTCAAGCACTACACATTTTGGCTCTTGTTGATTGATGATGGAGGAGATCGCCGCCTGTGGGTTCTGGCTTGTCTGTTGATCTTTTGATCAAGCCTTGCTTCTCAAGATCGATCGTTCGCTTTGGTTGGAGTGCTCTTGTTCCACACTCTGAATTGCAGGCGCCTGATGTTGAGTGCTTTTCAGAGTTGTTGTCTGACGATCTCATCAAGAGTTCGATCTCCAGGATCTAGTTCAACATCAGGCCGCTGACTCCCTGCCAGCCGAGATAGCCGCCAAGGCCCAGGCTCACAGCGCTCACCACCAGTTCTCCACGTGTAAAGAGAAGCTCTTTGCCTTTCTCTAAAACCGGCAGCACTTTGTTGCGGCCAATCACCACCGCCAGCAACGGCACCATCAGCAGCAGGCTGGCTCCGGCAGTGAAGGTCACCAACCCCACCAGTTCCTGCCAGCGCGGTAGCTGGGCCGCCAGCACGATGCCAGCCGATTTGGCGAACAGCAGCAGATCGTCAGGGCTGGCCACTTCGGTGAGGGCGCCGAGGCCGACCAACAGCGGCAGCGGCATGGCCACGAAGCGATCGATGCTGCGCGTCCAGCCGGGAGGGTGGTTGCCATCGGTCAAGGCCCTCAGCAGTTCCTTCACGCCGATCGCGATCAAGGCTCCGCCAGCGACAAGATCCAGGCCCGTGCGATGGTCGGAGCCCTGGGTCATGTCAAGCACCAAGGTGTGCCCCACAGTGAGCAGCAGGCTGACCGTGGCCAGGGTGGTGATCACCCAGCCGGTCACAAACCAACCGCCGCGTTGCAGGGGATTGGGGCCCAACAGCAGCAGCAGCAACACTGCCAGATGAATCGGGGAGAGGCTGATGCCAGTGCCGTAGGCCAGCAGCTCAGCCCAGAGAGTGGTGTCGCTCATCGCACGGGGGTGGGTGGGGGTCTGAGATGAATGCTGATGATGCCTGGGCTCTGTGTTCAGGGCCTGAACCAGGCGCCTGCAGGGGCATTCCACCGCTTCACCACCCGGAGATGGTGTTCATGGCCGAGGACGCAGATCGAACCGGTGTCAAGGCGGAACAGCCTTCCCCCGTCCGCGCCGATGCCAAGCCAGGTGCCTGCGAGGGCTCGCAGCAGGTGGCCATGGGCAAACAACGCCACAGCACCCGCGTTCTGAATCGCCATGGCGTTGTCAATCACCGCGCAGCATCGCTTCTGCACAGTCGCGGCATCCTCACCCCCCGGGCAGCCGTGGCTCCAGATCGACCAATCCGGAACCGATTGCTGGATCTGAGGCGTGGTGAGACCCTCATAGTGGCCATAGTTCCATTCCCTCAACTCCTCAAGCAGCACAGCCTGTTGGCCAAGTCCTGCAAGCTCGCAGGTGCGTCGTGCTCGGTTCAGCGGTGAGCAAAAGACGGCTGCAAACGGCACCTGTTTCAGGACCGGTTGGAGCTCCTGGGCTTCCTGCTCACCCTCCGGGAGCAAGGGCAGATCCGTGCTGCCGGTGTGGCGTCCGTTGAGAGCCCATGCCGTGGCACCGTGCCGTAGCAACCACAGCTGACGTTCTTGCACAGATTGCAGCGCTAGGTGTGCTTGATTTCAAACCAGTCTTCGCCTGTGGTCGGTAACTGGCTCAGTCGCACCATGTGAACCTTGCTGCCGACGGGGCCCCGTTCACACCACATCCTCAGTTCGTTCAAAGCGAAGCTGCTGCCTTCCGCCTGCACTTCCACTTTTCCATCACTGAGGTTTTTCACCCAGCCACAAAGACCCAGTTCGGTGGCCCGTTGCAGGCAGGCGTTGCGGAACCCGACACCCTGCACATCTCCGATCACCATCAGTCTCCAGCGCTCGGGGTGCAGCTGCGGTTTGGCTTTCTGTCGGCTGAGGAAGCGGCCCCGGTCCTGATGGCTGCGGCTTCGACTGCGCCGCGCCATCGGCATGAGATCGTCGAGCATCCTCCCCAGTGGAGGTGGACCCAGCTGGCGTGAAGACTTGGATGACTCCATCCTTCCCTCCGTCGGGGAATGTGCCACCCTTCAATTTGCCAAAGCGGTTGCAATCTGCCAACTGGTGGGATGTCCCCCGTTCCATCGCTGTCGGTGGGGGCGTCAGCACTCAGCTCCCATCGGTGGAATTCATGGCCCGTGAGCTGGTCCCCACGGCGGAGCAGCAGGCCATTGTGCTCCGCCTCCAAGCGGCGATAGCCCACCTGAAGTTGGCCCTTGCGGGCGTGAAACGGGAGCAGGCCGGCCATCGCATGGGCCTTGCCTTGGGCATCGCTGAGGCTTTGCCCCAGCAGCAACATCCCCCCGCATTCGGCATAGATCGGTTTGCGGCCGAACCACCGCCGCAAGCTCTCGAGGCTGCGTCCGCACCGGCTGAGGTCTTCAGCATGCAGTTCGGGGAACCCCCCCGGCAGAATCAATCCCTGGGCGTCCCGGGGAAGCGGTTCATCCGCCAAGGGTTGCCAGGGAAGGACCGGCAGCATGAGGGCATCAAGCCAGTCCTGCAGTTCCGGGTAGCGGAAGTGAAAAGCCTGGTCTTGGGCCACCGCGATGGGGATGGCTTGGTTGGTGCTGTGGTCAGCATGCTGCTCGAGCTGGCGTTGTACAGGGTTGGGGCCCTCGCTTGGGGCCGTGAGCAGCGGTAACAGGGCGTCGAGACGCAGGTGTTCCTCCGCGAGCTGGGCCCATGCATCCAAGCGCTGGCGCAGGCCGTCAAGTTCATGGGCTGGGGCAAGGCCGAGGTGGCGGCTGGGTAGATCGAGATCCACGTGGCGCGGCAGACAGCCCAGTAGGGGCACTTGGATGCCGTCGAGCACCTCCTGCATCAGTTGGCGATGGCGGACCGTACTCACGCGATTGAGCACCACGCCAGCCAGATGCAGCGCGGGGTCATGGAGCTGGAAGCCCCGCACAACAGCCGCGAGCGACTGGGCCTGCCCCCCTGCGTCCACCACCAGCACAACCGGGAGGTTCAGCAGCTTGGCGATGGCGGCGCTGCTGCCCTCGCTGCTGGGACCGATGCCGTCGTACAGCCCCATGACCCCCTCCACCAGACAGAGGTCGGCTTGACCACCAAAGCTGTGGAAGCTGTCGTGCACCCAGGTGGGGCTGCACAGGGGCAGGTCAAGGTTTCGGCAAGGGCGACCGGCCGCTGCACTGAGCAGCTGGGGATCGAGGTAGTCAGGCCCTACCTTGAAAGGCTGCAGGCTCAGGCCTCGGCGTCGGGCCCAGGCCGTCAGGCTGAGGCTGAGAAGTGTTTTGCCGCTCCCACTGGCTGGAGCCGCGATCAGACAGGCCATGGTCGGCGGGGGCGTTGAACGTCATCCCGCCATGGGCGGTTCAGTGGAGAAGCTTGGCAGCCAGAGGCGCAGCGGCTGCCAACAGGGGATTGGTGGTGTCGTGTCCTCCCTCCAGAACACGGGCCACGTCGTCTTCGACCGTGGTCTGCGAAAGCGGCACCACTTCCTCGATCAGTTCCATGCTGGCCATCCCACCGGCTTCCAGACGCATGCAGCCTCCGGATTCGGCACAGAGAATCACGCACGCCGCCGGGCTTGCGTCGGGTTGGCAGATCATCCGCAAGCCCACGATCTGGCCTGGGTGAATGCTCGGTTGCCCCATCGGGATGGGGGCGACCCGAAGGTTGACGGGGGTGCCATCGTTGCGATGGAAGGTGGCGGTGAGACTGCCGTCACTCTCTTTCTGGCTGCTGTTCAGTTGCCAGCCGAGCCGATCAGCGATCCAAGCCCCGAGCAGCAGACCCTGCACGGGATGGTCGCTCTCCACGTCGAGATCCAGTTGCACCACATGGCTGAGGGCATGACGCCGTTGCGGTGGATCGAACACCATCGCCAGGGTTTCGCGCCAGCCCCGCAGTCGCAACCAGTTGAGATCGTTCACTGACTGACCGGCTTCGATGCGGTCCTTGAGCAGGTCGAGGCAGTGGCGAGGATCGCCCAGGGCTGAATCGAGAATTAATCGTCTGTTGCGAATGGCGAGCTGCTGCAGCAGTTCTGGGGCCTCATCGATGCTGCCGTTCCACCAAACCCAGGAAGGCATGTCATCGGGGAGCAGTGGCTGAAGCAGTCCCAGGCCCTGGGTGAGGTTGGTCTGGCCGCCCCGCAGCACCACCACATCGCCGCAGGCGGCGCTGGCGCCACCTTCCTCCGGCAGGGGGCAGTAAGCCGCCACCAGGGTTTGAAGAGGTTGCTCCGTCTGCAGACTCGGTGCCAAGGTGATCAGGCGCCTGGGTCGGAGGGCGCTGATGGCGGCGTCGACATGTTGGCCGCGCAGATCTTCACTCAGTTGATCACCGCTGAGGTTGCTGAGGGCATCCGCCACTGTGGTCGTGAGCGGGGGTGTGCTCAGGGGTAGATCGCTGTCGATCACCACCTGCCGCGCTTGGCTGATCACCTCATCCCGTTGGGCTCCGAGGACGGGTCCATGCAGGCGGCCGGTGCGCACGAGCTGCTGCTCCACCCAGGCGGGCTCCCACACCAGCAGGCAGAAGGTGTGGGCCCCCAGGTTGTTGCCCGATTCTTCAGTCCAGAGTTTGTCCAGATAGCCGGAGACTTCGGCGGGGGGAAGCCCCAGGGGGGTTTGGAGCGTGAGCTGGGGTGACATGGTGGCCTCAGACGTAAGGACGGCAGAAACAGATCGAAAGGGATTTCACGCGTCAGGGGCGGCGCCAGAGCAGGCCGTCACGGCCCAGCATGGCGTCGGCAGCGGCCGGTCCCCAGGTGCGTGATTCATAGGGGTGAATCGGCAATCGCCAGGGGCTGTCCTCGATCAGCTCCAGCAGCGGGGTATAAAGGCGCCACGCAGCCTCCACCTCATCACTGCGGGTGAACAACGTGGGGTCGCCGAGCATGGCGTCCGCCAGCAGGCGCACATAGCCTTCATCGGAGGGTTCGCCGAAGGATTCGTCGTAGGAGAACTCCATCTCCACCGGTCGGCTGCGCATGCCTGATCCGGGCGATTTCACATCAAAGCGGAATTCCGCCCCTTCATCGGGCTGGATCCGCAGGATCAGTTGGTTGGCAGTGGGGCTGCCACCAGCGGCATCAAACAGATGCACCGGCGCCTCCCGGAAGGTCAGCACCACTTCGCTGAGGCGTTTCGCCAGCCGTTTACCCGTGCGTACATAGAAGGGCACGCCCTGCCAACGCCAGTTGTCGATGAACAGCTTCATCGCCACGTAGGTCTCGGTGGTGCTGTTGGGATCTACACCCGGTTCTTGCCGGTATCCCTTCAGTGGTGCCGACTGGCTGCCCCCTGGCCCGTACTGGCCACGGATGCAGCAGTTCCAGGGTTCCTCTTCATCGGCGAGACGGGCCGCCTGCAACACTTTGGCCTTTTCGCTGCGGATCGCTTCAGGGTCAAACCGCCCCGGCGTTTCCATGGCGGTCATCGCCAGCATCTGGGTGAGGTGGTTCTGCACCATGTCGCGCAGTGCGCCAGAACTCTCGTAGTAACCGGCCCGTTCCTCGACCCCAACGGTTTCGGCGGCGGTGATCTGAACGCTCGAGATGAAATTGCGGTTCCAGAGCGGCTCGAAGATCGTGTTGGCAAAACGCAGAACCATGATGTTCTGAACCGTTTCCTTGCCCAGGTAATGGTCGATCCGGAAGATCTGGTTCTCTTTGCCGCAGGACTGCACCACTTTGTTGAGTGCCTGGGCGCTGCTGTAGTCCCGACCGAAGGGTTTTTCGATCACCACCCGGCTGCGATCTGCGTCCTGCAACAGGCCTGCATCAGCGAGGGCCCGGCATCCGCTTGCGTAAAACTTCGGAGAGACCGAGAGATAAAAGGTGCGGTTGCCGCGGGTGGCGCGTTGCCGATCAATGGCGGCCAGTCGCACCCCCAACTGCACGACATCGTCGGGTTTTTGCAGGTCGACAGGCTCGTAGAACAGTCCTGCTGAGAACTGCTTCCAGGCCTGAGGGTGATCCTTGATCTTATCGACCATGGCCTCGGCCATCTTGCTGCGGAACTCCTCGTCGCTCCAGGGCCGCCGGGCACAGCCGAGCAGGGCGAATTCACTGGGTAGCCTCCGCTGGAGAAACAACTCAAACAGTGCAGGCACAAGTTTGCGATGGGTGAGGTCGCCGCTGGCCCCGAAGATCACCAGACATTGGGGCGCGATCACCCGTTCCTGCCTCAGTCCAACCCTTAAGGGGTTCGTCAACGTGGCGTTCATTGATCACGCAGCTCTGAAGAAGGTTTAACCAGGAATCTGCCGATGCACAGCGTCAGGCTTCGTCACCGCCATGAATTGTCTTTGTCTGCACAAAAAACCATCAAAAAAGCCCGCTCGAAGGCGGGCTTTTGAACCGTGATCGCTGGGATGGATCAATAGGTTTCGACGTGCCACCGTTCGGCCTTCTTCAGTTGGGGGCGCAGCTCGCTCCAATCGATGCCCTTGGCTGCCGCTGCCGCCGTCATGGCTTCATCGATGCCGGGCTCCATGCCCCGTAAACCGCACATGTAGACGTGTGTCTTGGGATCTTCAATCATCGCGAAGATCTCGTCAGCGTTCTCGAGCACACGGTCTTGGATGTACATGCGACCACCCTTGGCGTTCTGCTGTTCCCGGCTGATGGCCTTGGTGTAGCGGAAGTTCTCGGGATACTCGCTCTCGTAGCGGTTGAAGTCGTCGTCGTACAGAAGGTTGGGGGTTTTGGGCGCACCCATGAACAGCCAGGCCTTCCCACGGAAATTCCAGCCATTCTTTTCCCGTTCGCTTGACTCGAACATGCGGCGCAGATAGGTCCGCATCGGAGCAATGCCGGTGCCTGTCGCGAACATGATCACGTTGGCGTCCTCCTCCTCAGGAAGCAGCATCTCCTTGCCTACGGGGCCAGTGATCTTCACCTTGGCGCCGGGTTCGATGTCGCAGAGGAAGGTGGAGCAGACACCGTTGATGGTTTCTCCATCTTTCTCGTACTGCAATTGACGGACGCAGAGTGAGACGGTGTTGTCTGCCATGTCGTCGCCGTGACGGGTGCTGGCGATCGAATAAAGCCGTAATTTGTGAGGCTTGCCTTTGGCGTCTTCCCCGTCGGGGATGATCCCGATCGATTGACCTTCCACGTAGTGGAGCAGTGGATCGCCACCGCTGAGGTCGAAGGTGATGTGATTCACCCGGCCGATGGCCCCATCTCCAAGAAGGCTGTAGTTCTCGGTGACTGTTCCGATGAACGGAGACTTGGGTTTGTACAGGTTGACGGGAACTGACGAATGATCAGGCTTCTTGGTCACAGAGGCTTTGCGAGAGGAGGCTTTAGGTGCAGCTGCCTTTGCAGGAGCGGATTTGGCAGGACTTGGTGCTGCCGGGGCTTCAGACGCGGGCGTGACTGAGAGCACCTGACCACCGCCAGCGGTGATCCAACGCAGTGTCGACTCGAGACTGCTGTACGCAACAAGATAGGTACGTGACGTACGGCGTTGACGACCAGACTGAGGTTCCTGGCTGACCACCGTGAACATCCGCTCATCGGATCCTCCAGAACCAGCAGTGCTGACGCGCATGGGCTTTGCCTATCCACTAAACGGGGCGATCATAGGCGTGTTGGCTCTGGCCAATCCCTTTGTGTGTCGCTTGCTGCAACGGATTTGCACCGAGAGCCCCTTCCAAGGTGCTTGTTGAGCCTATTGTTCAGGCCAGGGTCAATCCACGAATCGAACCGTTTTCCTTTTGGCGTCGTCTGAAACCACTGTTGTTCTGCCAAGCAGTGCTTTGACTGGCTCTGGTGTTCGTCACCAAACCATCGAGCAGACCATGGAGCGTCTGCCCCAGGGAGCCCGCCGCCTGGCCGCCCAACTGCGGACGCCGCTCTCTGTTGCTTTGCTGTGGAAGGTGCTGACCGATTACGAAAACCTCAGCACGTTTATTCCCAATCTTGCCAGCAGCACTGTCTTGGACAAAACCGCAAACACGGTTCGTTTGGCGCAAGTTGGTAGCCAGCAATTGCTGGGGTTGAAGTTTTCAGCTCAAGTGGAGCTCGAGCTGACTGAGCACCCTGCAGATGGCTTGTTGCGGTTCCGCATGATCAAGGGGGATTTTCGTCGTTTTGAGGGCATGTGGCGGCTCCAGGCCTTGCCGGATGGCACGTCCCTGCTTTACGAACTCACTGTTCAGGGATGTCTCGGGATGCCGGTTGGTCTGATTGAGCAGAGGTTGCGGTCAGATCTCGCCGCAAATCTGGTAGCTGTCGAGCAGGAAGCCCTGCGTCGTCAGTCCTCTTGTTAGATGAAGGGTTGGGAGTAATAAAAACTGATCGTTAATCCAGATGATTTGGATGGCTTGATCTGAAGAATTTCAATCGCTTAAAAAGCTAAAAATTGATTTAAATCAAATAAAACTAATCAATCTATAGGCCTAACAATGCAAATGCCTTGTAAAGGACTTTAGTGTTGAAGATTAATACCCCCAAGGGGATTCGAACCCCTGTCGCCTCCGTGAAAGGGAGGTGTCCTAGGCCTCTAGACGATGGGGGCGAGGCCGTGACCGAAACGCTTCTGTTCCGTGCACCTGATGAAATTACGGGGCCGATGGACCCTCCGTCAAGACAGTGGTCGGATCGTGGTCTGGATTGAGTTGGTCCTGTCCCTGCCAGACCGGAACGGTGAAGAAAAAGCAGGCGCCTTCCCCGGGTGCGGAGACCACCCAGATCTTCCCTCCATGGACTTCGACAATGCGCCTGCACACGGACAGACCCACCCCGAACCCTGACGTTTCGCTGGAGGTTTGTGGCAAGCGAACGCGATCCAGGAAGATGCGTTGCTGTTCTTCCGAAGGGATGCCAGGGCCGCTGTCGCAGATGCTGACCTGCAGCCACTGACTGGTGCGGTGCAGCATCGTGAGAGACAGTTTGCCGCCGTCCTGGGTGTACTTCAGGGCATTCTCAAGCAGGTTGAGAAGCACCTGCCGCATGCGTCGCTGGTCGGCGTAGACCTTGGGAAGATCCGAGGGGATATCGGTATGTATGCCGACATTGCGGCCTAACCATTGCTTCTCCAGTTCCAGGATGGCTTCGGCCGCCACACTGGCCAGGTCAAGCTTCTGGGGGTTGAACATGGCCTCCCAGCGGGTGCTGCCCACCTCCAGAAGATCTTTCGAAAGCAGTGCGATTTCCTCGAGGCGCCGTTTGAGCACATCCTGAAAACGGTTGAGATCGATCTGTCCCAGTTGCTGGCTTTGCAGAGCAAGCGTGGCAGCCGTTAACGGTGTGCGCAATTCATGGGCCACCATGCGCAGGAGCCGCTCTTGGGCCTGAAGGCGATCGATCAGGGTCTCGTTTTCCTGGCGCAGTACCAGGAGTTGATCTTCGAGTTGAAGCTCACGTTGGGTTCGGCTGCCATCAAGCTCCGTGGGCTTGAGGCTCAGTCCCAGGTCGCTTACGACTTCATCCTGCTGCCAACGAGGCACCCAGCCACGAAGTTGCTGAAAGATGCTGCTGCCAGCGAAGACCTGTTTGGGAGCCGGTTGAAGCTTGATCAGTGCTGGTGTGACCACCAGACGGTGAAGTTCAAGCAGCTCGGGCTGGGAGGTGGGATCCGCGAGTTGCAGGGTGACATCAAATCCACAGTCCTCGCTCTCGAGAAACTGGATGAGGGATCGGATGTCTCCGCTCGAAAGATGGTGCCTGCTGGCGACCAGTAGCAGCTTCAGGGGCTGGCGCGGAGTGGGAGCGCTCCCATCCAAAGGTCTGAAAGCCGCAATGTTGAGACTCACCTTATGGGGTTTTGCCACCCTGTATGGATTCGCTATGACGAAGCTGAACAGACTGTTGTCTTGCAGGGCCATTTATGCCGTTACTCCCGCTTGAGAGACGGGGTGCCCAGCATCCCCCCACGGGCTCACCACCCAGTGAACGCTTCAACCTTGACAGCAATTTGAGGCGTTGGTTCGCACGCAACCTTGGAACCTGGCGTTCGAGACGCCAATACATTTTCCATGATGAGGAGGTCCTCTACCTCGACATGGTGATTCGGGTGGAGATTTTTGCGGAATCCGCCGTTGGTGCGCCCCGGTATCGGTTCAGTTGGTGGCCTGAAAAGGAGACCGATTTCTTTGATCGCAAGCCTCGCTATGAGCGTCAAGGCGTCATGGAGTCGACTTTGCTGGGGCACCAGCTCCAGCGCGACAGGGCTTATCTCGAAGACATTCCTGTGCGTAGTCAGATTCGCCAGGTTGATGAGCACGAAGTGGTGTTTGAATCGCACTACGCCGACTGGCATGTGCTGGAGCACACCCGTCTGATCGATCAAGACCGATACCGCTCGCGGGCCATCTACAGCTGGCAGAAAGGTGATCTGGCCATTGTTGAGCACCATCACGAAACAAGGCTGGAAGACGCTTCTGAGCCGATCGCGGCCTGAACGGCGAACACACTGATCTGACCGCATCAGCGGGTCGGATCAGACTTGGTCATCGATTGATTGGTGAAACACCCCTGAGATACGGCACGATGGTGCGGTGATTCGATTCGGTCAGTTGTTTACGTTCTCCCGCAGTGCACGTCTGCTGTTGTCAGCTTCACTGGCGCTGACTCCCTTCGCGTTGTCCACGCCTGCTGCTCAGGCGCAGCAGGCCAATGCCGCTAAACCAGCTGCTCCAGAAGACATCGTCCTCTATCGGGGTGTGGGGTCGTCGTACGTCTGCAACGCCCGGGCTGCAAAGGTTGAATTCCCCAAAGCTGTCGGTATCGCTGCGGCTACCTATGTCCAACTCCTTAACGGACGCCATGGTGGAAAGGTTGAGTCTGCAGGCAGCAAGAAGCTCACCAATGAGCAGCTGTTTGCGGGGGCTGAATTTCAGATCATCACAGGAGCCATGCAGTTCTGCCCAGACGAGGTCCCTGCGGATGTGAAGTCAAAAGTTGAGGCTGCGATCAAGAAACAAAACGCCAACTGAAGTCTGGAGATCCGGCCCCATCGTTGCCCTTACGGCAGCGATGGGGCTTTTTGTTGCCCATGGCGCATCGTCTGAGCCTTCCCCAGGAATGAGTGCCACGACAGGGGATGGAGACGCGTCAGGATCACTGCAGTGATCGGTTCTCCATGGCTGCAGGTTCCACCGTTCGTCTCGCTGATTACCAGCCTTATCCCTTCAAGGTGGCCACTGTTTATCTGGATGTTCAGGTGCAGGAGCGGTTGGTGCAGATCACCAGCACCATGGCCGTGGAGCCTCGCCGCGCAGGATCTTCAGAACCGATGCTCCTGCGCGGCGAGGGGTTGGACCTTGTCGAGATTTCTCTTGATGGACAGCCCTTGGATGCCAGTCGTTATCGCCTGGATGATCAGGCTCTCGAGGTGCATCAACCTCCTGCGCAAGCCTTTGAACTGAAGACGGTTTGTCGCCTTGACCCATTTGCCAATGCCTCTCTGGAGGGGCTCTATGCCAGTGGGGGCATGCTCACGACCCAATGCGAGGCGGAGGGTTTCCGGCGGATCACCTTTCATCCCGATCGCCCTGACGTCCTTAGCCGTTATCGCGTACGCATTGAAGCCGATCGACAGCACTACCCGGTCTTGCTGTCCAATGGCAACCTGATCCGTGCTGGAGTCCTTGATTCTGATTCCGGACGCCATGAGGCGATCTGGGACGATCCCTTCCCCAAGCCCTCCTATCTCTTTGCCCTTGTTGCCGGTGATCTGCGCGAGGTGCATGACCGTTTCACGACGGCCTCCGGCCGCGAGGTGGCTCTTCGCTTGCATGTGGAACCCGGAGACGAACCATTCACGGCCCATGCCATGGCCTCGCTGCAACGGTCGATGGCCTGGGATGAGCAGGTCTATGGCCTCGAATATGACCTCGAGGAGTTCAACACCGTTGCAGTGCGCCACTTCAACATGGGCGCGATGGAGAACAAGAGTCTCAATATCTTCAACTCCAAGTTGGTGCTGGCCGATGCTGAAACAGCCACCGATGGGGAACTTGAACGGATTGAGAGCGTGGTGGCCCACGAGTACTTCCATAACTGGTCCGGCAATCGCATCACCTGTCGCGATTGGTTCCAGCTTTCACTGAAAGAGGGGCTCACGGTGTTTCGCGATCAGTGTTTCACCGCTGATCTGCACTCACCGGCGTTGAAGCGCATCGAAGATGCCGCGATGCTGCGCAACACCCAGTTCCGGGAAGATGCCGGGCCCACAGCCCATCCCGTCAAGCCTGATGCCTACCAGGCGATCGATAACTTCTACACCACCACGATTTATGAGAAAGGAGCCGAGTTGATCCGCATGCTCCAGACCTTGCTGGGACAAGCACGGTTCATGCGTGGCATGGCGTTGTACTTCCAGCGTCATGACGGAGAAGCCGCGACGACCAATGATTTCGTTGCCGCGATCGTGGAAGGGGCAACCCAGGATGGACAGCCCCTCGGGTTTGATCCCGTTCAATTCGAGCGCTGGTATCGCCAAGCCGGTACACCGATGGTGCAGGTGAAAAGAGTCTGGGAACGCCAGCAGGGTCGCCTGACCCTGACCTTCTGTCAACGCACGCCTCCGACGCCAGGCCAGCCTGAGAAGCAGGCCGTGGTGATTCCGGTGTTGTGGTCTGTCGTGGCAGCCGATGGAGGCCCTGGTGAGGAACAGTTGTTGGTGCTTGATCAGCCGGAACAAACGGTGGTCCTCGAGGGTCTGCCACCCACAGATCAACCTCCAGCCCTGTCGCTGTTCCGGCAGTTTTCAGCACCGGTGCAATGGCAGGCCGATCAGACCCCAGAGGAGTTGTTTCATCTGTTTGCTTACGACAACGATGCGTTTGCCAGGTGGAATGCAGGCCAGCAGCTTTGGCAGAGCATGCTGCTGGCAAGGGCAGAGGGGTCTGCGGATGCCGCTCTGGAGCAGCAGATGCTGGCAGCCCTGAAGGTGATGCTTTGCGATAAGGGGGAGCAGGACGCAGCGGTGCTCGCCACGTTGCTCAGTTTCCCTGGTACTCCAGAACTGGAGGCTCTTCAGAGTGTTGCCGATCCCTTGTCGCTGTATCTGGCGGGCTGTGCCTTGCGGGAACAGCTCGGCCGTGGACTTCAGCCTGAGCTGAGACAGCGTCTTGCGCAGCTGCAACCGCACCTCGATCAGGCCTGGCCTGCCGGGCAAGGAGAACGGCAACTCACCGGCGTGATCTGGAGTTGGTTGGCAGCAGCGGGAGATCAGGCCGTGCTTGATCAGGCCCTGGCAGCGGTGACTGGCCCCTCGATGACGATGTCGCGCTCAGCGTTGCGGGCCCTCCAACCGCTTGACGTGACCCAAAGAGAGGTGGCTCTTCAGCATTTTCATGATCGCTGGCAGGAGCGGCCGGTCATTTTTGATAGTTGGTTCGCTCTGGAGGCCTCGACCCCAAGGGAGGATGGTTTGGATCGGATTCAGGCCCTGCTCCAGCATCCTCGCTTCGATCCGATGGCTCCGAATGCAGTGCGGGCCGTGCTGGGGGGATTGGCCGGCAATCCCGTTGTCTTTCATGCCCTCGATGGTCGCGGCTATCGCCTGATGGCCGAACAGATCATTGCGGTGGATCAGCGCAATGCAATCACGGCATCACGGATGGCGAAGGTGTTCAGCCGTTGGCGTTGTTACAGCCCAACCCGTCAGGCACAGGTTCGGGAGGCCCTCGCCTTGCTGGAGTCGGCGAAGTTGTCGACCAACACCCGTGAGGTGGTGGCCATGATGACCGCCTGATCGCGGAGTTTTCCCCAGATGGGTTGGGCGCGGCACCGCCTGGCCCCTCTTTTCCACAAAAAAGCCGGTCGCGAGACCGGCCGGGTGATGGGGATTTCCACAGTTTATCCTGCTGCGGGGCTGAGTGGAGGCTTTTCAGCGCGTTTTGCCCTTGGATGTCTCGTTTCTCCACAGGCGGAGTCTGGGGAGGGGGTGAGGGGTGTTTTTGATGGCGGTTGCCAGGCAGTTAGAGGTTCTTCCAGGCAGTCAAAGGTTCTGGTCTCAATGCTGCTGATTGATCTGTGGATTGCGATCAGCGTCACTCTGCGAATTCTGAACTGATTGTTGTCTGGCCGGTTTGGTGAGTCTCGGCAGTCAATGGAGGCTTGACTTCGTGTTTGAAGTTATGCATGCCTTGCATAACTAACGCGTGAGTGTGTATGTTTCATGTAATTCATCATCGAAAAGAATGCTCACTGGATCGGACCTGCTTGCCAAGGTGAAAGAGCTTGGCGATGTCTCCAAGACTGATCTGGCAACTGCTTGTGGCTACGTCTCCGATAAGAAAGACGGTGGTCAGCGCGTGAATTTCACGGCCTTCTATGAGGCGCTTCTCAATGCCAAGGGAATTGATCTGGGCGCAGGAACGAAAGGAATTGGCAAGGGCGGTCGCAAGCTCTCCTACGTGGCCACTGTGCAGGGAAATGGCAACCTTCTGATTGGTAAGGCCTACACCGCCATGCTCAACCTCGAGCCCGGCGATGAGTTTGAAATCAAGCTTGGGAAGAAAGCCATTCGTTTAATCCCTACCGGAGCAGCTGCCACCCACAGCGACAGTGCGGCCATGGAGGACGGCGAAGAGTGAGCCTCTGTGCTCCAGACACTTCTCATGATCAGCCCCGCTTCACGGCGGGGCTTTTTGTTGGCTTCGCTTGGTTTGGCACGTTGTCCTGATCAGGGATTGGTGCCCAGCTTGATCAAGGCTTTTCGTCTGAACTCCCCGCCCTCTTTGCCAGCATGAGCGCCCCAAAGTCCTTCCCAGTAGAAAAAGATGATTCCATAACCCCGTTCTCGACTGAGACGCACTTTCTCGGTCAAGACGGGGATGGATGTGGTGCGGTCACCAAAGCCAGCCAGGATGCCGATTTGGACGGGGATGCCCCATTGCCGCGCTTTGCGTAGAGCTGGCTGGTCGAGGTCTTTGGCGAATCCCTGGAGGGAATAGGCGTAGTTCTGAACGACGAGATCATCGATGAGTTCACCGACGGCCCACAGTTCCCAATCCTGAAGCCAGTGGTTGTAAGCGAACCGAAAGGGGCCCGGAGACAGGGAGATGCGTCGTGGTAATCCCTCCTGCTTGAGGCGCTGGCGCAGTTCCCGCAACAAACCTGTGAGTTTTCGGCGCCTCCAGGTCATCCAGGTGCGATTGGTGTGGTCGGCAGGGGGGTGAACCCCGGTTTCTTGCTGGTAGAGCGTCACCGTGTATGGGTCGTACCCCAGCTCCACAGGCCAAGCGAAATGGTCATCCAGCTGGATGCCATGCACCGGGCAGCGTTGGAGCACTTCCACCACTAAGCCGATGAATCGTTCTTTCACCTCTGGATGGGCTGGGTTGAGCCACACCATCTCCTTGCCATGCATCCTGACCACAGGGTTGCCATTGGCCTTGGCCAGAACCCAGTCAGGGTTGTTCAGAACGGCGTCTGAGTCGGCTGGTTGCATCAGGCCGTACTCAAACCAGGGCACCACCCTCATCCCTTGCTTGCGGGCTTCCAGGCTGAAGCTGCAGATGGGATCAATGTTGACCCCGGCCTTGGCCAAGGTCGGTTCCACAGGTGCAAAGCGGCTGGTATGAAACGTGGTGCCTCGACTCCACACATTGGGATAGATCGCGTTGAACCCTGCTTCTTTCAACTCAGCAACAGCTTGCTTGATGCGTTGACGGTTGTAATAAACAGGGCTTGGGCTGTTGGTGATCCAGACCCCGAAGGTGCTGGCTGGTGGGGCGTTACTTGGTAATTCAGCTGCCCAAGCGCTTCGAGTGGCTGGGGGCTTTGTCCTCGCATGGCTTGGGAGCGACCCCAGGATGGGTTCCAATGCCACCAGTGAACCTGTCAACATCAACGTTCCTGCAGCGGAACAGGCTCGCTTGCGAAGAGCACCTATCACACAGCGCTGCAAGTTGCTGATCGCATCAGCGGAACATGGAGCTGACGGAACTTTCTTCATGGATCCGCCAGATCGCTTCTCCAAGCATGTTGGCGACCGACAGCACTTTGAGCTGAGCGAACGTGCGATCTGGAGGAATGGGAATGCTGTTGGTCACCACCACCTGCTCAAACAACCCTTCGGTGGACAGTCGTTCACAGGCAGGCGGTGAGAACACCGCATGGGTGGCGCAAGCCAAGACCCGATTGGCTCCCTGCTGGCGCAGCAGCCTGGCGCCGGAGCAGATGGTGCCGCCGGTGTCGATCATGTCATCGATGAGAATCGCTGTTTTGCTCTCAACATCGCCGATCACGGTGAGGCTTTCCGCTTTGTTGTGGCCGGTGCGGCGTTTATCAATGATGGCGAGGGGGGCGTCGTTCATCTGTTTTGCAAAGGCCCGAGCCCTCGCTACACCCCCCACATCGGGCGAGACCACGACGATTTGTCCCAGCTCCTGGGCGGAGAGATAGTCCACCAACACTGGCGATCCGTAAATGTGGTCACAGGGAATATCGAAATAACCCTGAATCTGCGCTGAGTGAAGGTCCATCGCCAGCACACGATCGACGCCTGACTGGGCCAGAAGATTGGCCGTGAGTTTGGCTGTGATCGATTCGCGTCCTGCCGTTTTTCGGTCAGCTCGTGCATAGCCGTAATACGGCACCACAGCGGTGATCTGACGTGCTGAGGCCCGTCGACAGGCGTCCACCATGATCAGCAGCTCCATCAGGTGATCATTCACCGGAGCACAAGTGGGCTGGATCAGGAAGACATCGCATCCCCTGATGGATTCCTGGATCTGCACATAGAGCTCGCCGTCGGCGAAGCGTTTGCACACTCTTGGCCCGTCGGGCACACCCAGATAGGCAGAAATCTCCTGCGCGAGCGCAGGATTCGACGTTCCACTGAAAAGCCGCAGCCTGCGATTGTCCGAGTGGATCTTCTCCTGCTCAGTACGGGCTGCAGCAAGGAAACTGGTCACGACGCCCGTCAAGGAGAACAGCTGTGTCCCGATCGTAGTGCCGGGCCGGACACCCACCCACGCGGACTGGTAGCCCAAGCTCGTTAAGGTCGTTGAATGCTCAATCGATCTGTGATGGTGATCGGTGCAGGGCCTCTGCCCGAGTTGCTGATGGCCAGGGGCTGCACCACCCTGGCTCAGGCGGTTGGTCTGCCTTTGTGCACTGTGAACGTGGGGCAAGCGCCTGATCCTTGGTTCAGCAGGCAGGTGGCTGCATCCCCAGCACTGATGCGACTCTGCGGCGATGCCGCGCGGATCAGTCGTGATGGAAGCAGTTGGCTCGATGCCCTTGGTGCCTGGCAGATCCCCACCGTGGTTCTGGCGGTGACAGAGTCTGACGGTGCTGTTCCAGGCATCGTTCCAGCCACCATCGCGTTGTGCAAAGCTCGTCGTGTACCCCTGAAAGCTCTGCTTCAGTTGGGTGACAGCTGGAACAGATGTGAGCGGCTCAGGGACGGCTTGCCTTGGCAAGGATGGCTCTCTGCTCGGAACGAAGATGGCCTGGACGGTGTCGTGGCCTTGCTGCGGGGGCAGCTGGCAGTGCCGTCAACGCCTCAATTCTGAATCGGCCACAGTGGTTGTTTGGCATTGGCCTTGATCTGCCGCAGCGGCTGTTCACCCGCCCGTGGCGCCAGGGGAAGGGTGGTAAACACCGGAGGTTTCTGGCTGGTGAGTGCTGCAGCCGTCAGGCTCAACCACTCCTTGGTGCTGAGATCAGTTTCCACCTGGGAACTCAGCTCACTGACGAGTCCTGGAAGCACAAGGATGGAGTCAGGCTGTTCCAGTTGTTCTTGGATGGCCCGCATCAGTAATTGTTGACGCAGTCGGCGTTCCTGTTCCTTGAGGGGATCTGGACGGAAGCGGGCGAGCTGCTCAGCTTGCGCTCCATTCAAGGTCTGGCGGCCTGCCTGGAGGTTGACGCTGAAGTCCTGACTGCGGTCCTTGTGACGCAGGGTCTGACTGAGGCGTACATCCACATCGCCGAGCCCATCCACCAACGCGCGTAGGGCACGGCGTGGCATCACCACGTAGCGACTCGGTTCTCCATCGGGGAGTCCCACCACTTTCGACACCACATCAGAGGTCAGGGCGACGCCTCCCCGCCTGTAGCTGCTGGCCATGGGTTGCATGGTGTCGCTGCCCGGCAAATTCACACCCAGCTCAGTCGGCAACTGGAGGATTCGCAGGGGTTCGTCCGTTTGCACCCTGATCAGCATCAGGCTGTCGGCGTTGGCAGGCCCCGTGGGGGCAGCCCGATTGACGGGGTCATTGATGCCATTGGCATCAATCCCCACCACCAACACCGTGATCGGTCGGCTGGGCAGCGGGGCCAGGCTGCTGGGAGCATCTGCCGAGGGGAGGACAGGAGCGATCCGATCGGCCTCTGGCCACAGCGTTGATAGAACGCTGCCCATAATCCAGATGCTGCCGACGGCGGCGCTAATGCGCAGCAGAGTCCTGCCGGGATGGTTGCCCAGCCGGCGGCTCTGATGTCCTGGTTGCGCGTTGCGCTTTTGTCCCCGGGCCGACATCCGCCGTGCTGATTTCAAATAGTGCCCAGTCTTGCTCAACTTCAGCTGTTTAGCGTTGGAACTCTCGAGCCACGGCCCATCTGTGACGCAAGCCCCCAGTTCTCCTGCTCCCCACGAACGGGCCAGGCCCATTCCCAGGGATGTGGTGCGGCCTGCCAAAGATCTCTGCAGTGACTGCGGCTTATGTGACTCCCGCTGGGTGGCTTATGTGCGCCAGGCCTGTGCGTTTCTTCAGCAGGACTTTGGGGGGATGGAACAGCGCCATCACGGCCGCACCCGTGACCTCGACAACGACGATGAGCTCTACTTCGGTGTGCAGGAGCGCATGCTCACCGCACGCCTGCGGGAGCCGATCGATGGAGCGCAGTGGACCGGGATTGTCAGTCATCTGGGTGTGCAGGCGTTGAAACGTGGTCTGGTCGATGCCGTTCTTTGCGTGCAGCAGAGTCCCGATGATCGCTTTCAACCGATGCCGGTGTTGGCTCGCACACCGGATGAAGTGCTTGCGGCGCGGGTGAACAAGCCGACCCTCTCCAACAACCTCTCGGTGTTGGAGCAGTTACCCGGCAGTGGCATCCGCAGGCTGTTGGCCATTGGCGTGGGTTGCCAGATTCAGGCTCTGCGGGCGGTGCAGGACACTTTGCCGCTCGATGAACTGTTTGTGCTCGGACTTCCTTGCGTCGACAACGTGTCACGTGAGGGGTTGAACACCTTTCTCAACAGCGCCAGCGCGTCCCCCGACACCGTGGTGCACTACGAGTTCATGCAGGACTTCCGTATTCACTTCCGTCACAGTGACGGCCATGAGGAAACCGTGCCGTTCTTTGGGTTGGACACCCCCAAACTCAAGGACGTGTTCTCCCCCAGCTGTCTCAGTTGTTTTGATTACACCAATGCTGGAGCGGATCTGGTGGTGGGCTACATGGGTGCCGAATTTGGACGTCAGTGGTTGGTGGTCCGCAACCAACGCGGTGCCGCGTTACTCGATCTGATCGAAGCCGATCTCGACACGGCCCCTGTCACCAGCAAAGGCGATCGACGTGCCGCCGTTCAGCAGGGCATCGATGCTTACGACAAGGCCCTGAAGTTACCGATGTGGGTGGCTGAAGCCGTGGGCTGGGTGGTGCAACGGGTTGGCCCCAAGGGGCTGGAATATGGCCGCTTCTCGATCGACTCCCATTTCACGCGCAATGCCCTCTGGGTGCGCAGGAACCATCCCGAGCTTTACGAGCGGCATCTCCCCGCGTTTGCGCGCCGCATTGTTGAGCGCTACAAGCTCCCCGCGTCCTGACCGTGTCCATGCAGTGTTCAGAGTCGCGCCGTCTCGGTGTCTTACTGCATCCCACAGCCCTGCCAGAGGCTCCTGTCTGTGGTGGTTTTGGTGCGGAGGCGCGCCACTGGCTCGAGGCCATGGCGCGCCATGGCATCCATGTCTGGCAAGTGCTGCCCCTCGCCCCAACCGATGCCACCGGATCGCCCTACAGCTCGCCCTCCAGTTTTGCCATCAATCCCTGGTTGTTGAGTGCTCAGGATCTCGTGGATCAGGGCTATTTGGCTGCCTCATGTCTCCCGCAGCTGCCAGGGGCCACGGCTTTGACAGGCCCCCTTGATTGTCATCTGGCTGATCAACGGGCCGAGGCTGTGGCCCAGGCTCTTCAGAACGCCTGGTCCCGTCAGTCAACCGAACGCCACGACGCCTTTTCCCGTTGGTGTGCCAAGCAGGCCTTCTGGTTGGAGGATCACGTCTGTTTTGTCGAATTGCGACGTCAGTTTGAGGGCCTGCCCTGGTGGGATTGGCCCCAGCCCCTCGCGCATCACCGTCGGAGTGCTCTCAAGGCCTGGAAGGCCAAGCATCAGCAGGCTCTGGAAGCCCACAGGTTGCTTCAATGGCACCTTGATCAGCAATGGCAAGCGGTGCGCAGCCTTGCCGATCAGCTGGGGGTGCAGATCTTTGGAGATCTGCCTTTTTATGTGGCTCGCGACAGTGCGGATGTGTGGAGTCATCGCAGGCTGTTTTCGATTCAGGCCGATGGAACTCTCACCACCCAAAGCGGAGTGCCTCCCGATTACTTTTCGGCCACCGGTCAGCTGTGGGGCACTCCGGTGTATCGCTGGTGGCGCCATCGCTTTACAGACTTCCATTGGTGGCGGCGACGGTTGAAGCGGCAGTGGCAGTTGCTTGATCTTCTCCGACTTGATCATTTCCGCGCTCTTGCGGCCTATTGGGCCGTCCCCGGTGGAGACGACACCGCTGCGCATGGAACCTGGGAGGCTTCACCAGGACGCGCGTTGTTGAAGCGTCTCCAGGCCGATGCTGGAGGCCAATTGCCTCTGGTGGCTGAAGATCTTGGCGTGGTCACCGCTGATGTGGAAGCGCTGAGGGATGGCTTTGGCCTGCCCGGTATGAAGATCCTTCAGTTCGCGTTTGACGGCAACGTCGACAACCCTTACCTGCCGGCCAATATTCGTGGCGCGAACTGGGTCGTCTACACCGGAACCCATGACAATCCCACTACGGTGGGCTGGTGGCGTGACCTCGATGACGAGGCCCGTCATCGGGTGTCAGAGGCGGTGGGTGCGGCGGTGACCGCACCTGGTTGGCAGTTGCTGGAGCTGGGGTTGGCCAGTGCGGCGGGTCTGATGATGACTCCGTTACAGGACTTGCTCCATCTGGATGATGCAGCCCGTTTCAACACCCCTGGGACGGTGGGGCGGAACTGGAGCTGGCGTCTTCCTCAAATCGATCAGAGCGTTGAGGATGCTCTCAAAGGCTATGGCGAACGGGGATCCCTCTGGGGCAGGCGATAACGGCCCGGTTTGCCGTCGAGGGGTGTCTGGGGTTGGCCGTTCCACAGCAGTTGATCATCCGCCTGCAGAGGCGGTGTCAACGTTAGGTTGATGGGGGCCAGCAGTTGAAGGGTCAGCTTCCCCTGGCTCCCTTTCAAAGCCGTTCGATCGCCGCCTTCACTGGTGATGTCGATCGCGCTCGGTCGACTGAGGGTGAGCTGGAGAACTCCCAGGTCCTGGCCATCACCCTGGCTGACTGCTTCCAGACGGGAGGCCGGAGGGATCCACTGCACCAACGGCCGACGCTTGGAGTCCTCAAGAGGTCGCAGCCCAGGAATGACCTCGGCCGGCCCTCGCCGTTGGTTGTTGAGGTTCAGATCCTCGGCGGTGGGGGCAATCGGCTGCAGTTGCTGGCTGTTGCGTTGGGCCAGGTATCGCTGCTGTTGATTGAGGGCCATCAGGGTGCCCGCCATCACCAGGCCGTACACCACACTGCCCTGCCAGGTGCTGAGGATGTCGATGCTGCCGACGGTGAAGCGTCGGTTGCCTGCTGCTTGGGTTGCGTTGCGGCCGGTTTTGGGAGTGGGAAGGGCTCCGATCAGGCTGGCTGGAGGCAGGTCGAGGTGCCGTTCGAGTCGCGTCAGCATCGTGCCCAGATAAGCCGATTCCGGTAAACGGTCACTCCAGCCTCTTTCCAGAGCTTCCAACACCGGTGTGGTGATACGGATTTCTCTGGAGAGATCGCGCATGCTCAGGCCCCGCTGCTCACGGCTTTGTCTGAGCAGTTGGCCCGCCTGCTGCAGAGGTGACTGGGCGTCTGCATGGTCAGGGGCCAGGACAGGCACGGCCGGGGACGATCTGCGCCAAGGCCAGAGCCTGGTGAATCTCATCGCGGCGGACTGGTCAGGGCAAGCCATTCTCCCTTGTTCAGCGGGCGCCAGCGACCCTCTTGAAGAGAACCGAGAGAGATGCCCGCGATTGAAGTGCGCTGCAGGTCAACAACCGGATGGCCCAGTTGGTCGGCCACGCGACGGATCTGGCGGTTGCGTCCCTCCCGCAGTTTCACCTCCAGCAGGGTGTGCTCCCTCTCGGATTCAAGGCGGCGCACCACCGCCGCTTGTGTCATCCGGCCTTCCAGGGGAAGCCCATGGCGCCAACGCTCGAGACTGGAGTGTGTTGGACGTCCCTTCACCCAAACCCTGTAGGTCTTCGTGTGGCCGTAGCGGGGATGGGTGAGCCGCAGGGTGAGATGCCCTTGGTTGGTGAGCAGCAGTGCACCGCGGCTGTCGGCATCCAGGCGTCCGACCGGGTGCAGGCCGTGGCGAAGATCTGCGGGGAGAAGATCAAGCACGATGGGGCGTCCACCTGGGTCGTGACAGCTGCAGATGACCCCTTTGGGTTTATTGAGCAGGAGGAGCCGTGGTGGGTCTGCTGCACGGATCGGTTGGCCATCAATGCAGATGTGGTCTCGGTTGGGGTCGGCTTTATCGCCGAGCTGAGCCAGATGGTCGTTGACGCTGACGCGGCCCTGACGCAGAAGATCTTCTGCATGGCGTCTGGAGCAAATCCCTGCAGTGGCGATCACTTTCTGCAGGCGCTCGCTCCCCCTGGCGTCGGGGCTTCGTGAGGTTTCGGCGTTGTTGTGTGTCACGGCTGTGCCATTCGATGCCAACTCACGTCTGCTCGTGATGGACATTGCGCGGCAGCAGCAGTTCAATGCTGGCGCCACCATCGGGCTGGTTGCGGGCCTGGATCCGGCCTCCATGGTTCACCGCGATCTGTTGAACAATCGCCAGGCCAAGGCCACTGCCGCTGCGGGTCGTGCGGGCTCGAGACGGATCGCCGCGGTAGAAGCGCTGAAACATCCTCTCCAGGTCGGGTTCGCTCAATCCCTGGCCATGGTCACGAACCGCCAGCAACCACCAGCCTCCACTCGGCTGGAGGTCGACTTCCACCGCGCTGCCATCGGGTGCGTAACGCAAGGCGTTGTCGAGCAGATTGAGAATGGCCCGATGCAGCCTAGGTTGGTCTCCTCGCATCCATGCTTCAGGCTCTCCAGTCATCATCAGATGGATGCACCGTTGTTCGGCGAGTGGACGGATGCTGCTCCAGGCGTTCTGGACCACGTCATTGAGGATCAGGCCTTCGTAATGGCTCTGGTTCATCGGCAGACTGTTCTCCAGCCGTGAAAGTTCGAGCAGGTCATCAACGAGCACTTTGAGGCGACTGAGTTCTTTTTGAAGCCGTTGCACCAGCACCGTGTCGTCGCCTTGAACGGCGGCTTCGAGTCGATCACTCACCAGCATCAGAGCCGTGAGGGGGGTCTTGAGCTCGTGGGCAACATCGCTCACCCAGCGTTCCTGCTGTTGTTGCTGGGCATCCAGGGATTGGCGACTCTGCAGCAGCAACAGCAGCCACTCATCGGAGCCGGGCAGCACCACCGCTTCGAGCGGATCGCCCCGCATGTCCCATTCGATGCGCTGAGGTCGTTGCTGCTGGCGAACACTGAGGATGACCTCATGGATTAGATCAACCCGCAAGACATCTTCGACCTGTTGTCCGCGCACCAGGGTGTGCTGGGGGATGCGCAGCAGGCGTTCCGCCTTTGCGTTGATGTACGCGATGCTGAGATCGGGTTTGAGGATCAACCAACCCTGGGTTGCGCTATCAATCCAGGCAAGCAATTGCGGAGTGTTGAGGGGGTTGGAATCACTGGCCCTGGATGTGGCGCGATGGCGCAGCCGGGCGCTGGGGTACCTGAACAGCCAGCTGCCCCAGCCGCCAAGGGCTAACCCCAGCACGACACCCAGCACCCACTCGCCAGCCATGGCGATCAGCCGAAGCGGTACCCGAACCCCCGCACCGTGCGGATGTGTTTCGGGGAGGACGGTTCGTCTTCGATCTTTTCCCTTAACCAGCGGATATGCACATCGACGGTTTTGGTGTCACCGACGAAGTCGATGCCCCAGACCTTCTCGAGCAGTTGATCTCGGCTCCAAACCCGCTTTGGATTCCTGATGAACAGTTCGAGGATGCGGTATTCCTTCGGGGAGAGATTGAGATCGTTCTGGTCGCGGGTGACGCGGCATTGCTGAGCGAAGAGGCAGAGGTTGTCGTGGCGAACGATGTCACCAGCAGCAGGTTCGGATCGGACTGGAGACTGGCAGCGCCGCAGCAGAGCACGGCAGCGGGCAACCAGTTCCCGCATCCCGAAGGGCTTGACCAGATAGTCGTCAGCACCAACCTCAAGGCCGAGGACGCGATCGGTTTCGCTGTCTCTGGCGCTGATGATCAGGATTGGTGTGGTGTTGTCGAGCTTGCGCAGCTGGCGGCAGAGGTCAAGACCTCCCATGCCGGGAAGCATCAGGTCGAGCAGAACCAGGTCCACAGGTTCGGCCCCCTCTGCGGTGAGCATCGCCAGTGCTTCGGCGCCGTTCGCGCACGACCTCACAGCGAAGCCATCTTCCTTCAGCGCTTCGTCAACGGTGTCACGGATGGAGTCGTCATCCTCCACAACCAGCAGTTGTGCTGGGGACACAAGTGTTGCGGGCATTGCGCCGTTCACTGATAAGTGACATTGGTCGTACCCATCCTGGCGAATCGCGCAGACCACCCCTTTTTCGTTATGGATAAGCAAAAATGGTGGTAGGTTTCGAAACCACTCGGTTTCGTAATTGATCGATGGCGCCCCTGTCCCTGCTGCCTGACGCGGATCTGGTGCGTTCGTACCTGCGTGACATCGGCCGCGTGCCACTGCTGAGCCATCAGCAGGAGATCACGCTGGGCCGACAGGTACAGGAGCTGATGGAGCTGGAGTCGCTGGAGTCGGAGTTGAAGGATCAGCTGGGCGGAGAGTCGGTGCCTGCAGCGGAGCTGGCGAAGAAGGCGGGTCTGAGCGGTGTGCAGCTGAAGCGGAAGCTGCAGGCGGGCCGCCGGGCGAAGGAGCGGATGGTGGCGGCCAATCTGAGGTTGGTGGTGAGCGTCGCGAAGAAATACACCAAGCGGAATATGGAGCTGCTGGATCTGATCCAGGAGGGAACGATCGGTCTGGTGCGTGGTGTGGAGAAGTTTGATCCGACCCGCGGATACAAGTTCAGTACGTATGCGTACTGGTGGATCCGTCAGGGGATCACGAGGGCGATCGCCGAGAAGAGCCGAACGATTCGTCTGCCGATTCACATCACGGAGATGCTGAACAAGCTGAAGAAAGGTCAGCGTGAGTTGAGCCAGGAGCTGGGGCGTACGCCGACGGTGACGGAGCTGGCGGAGTTTGTGGAGCTGCCCGAGGAGGAGGTGAAGGATCTGATGTGCCGCGCCCGTCAGCCGGTGAGTTTGGAGATGAAGGTGGGAGATGGTGATGACACGGAACTGCTGGAACTGTTGTCGGGGGATGGCGAACTGCCGAGTGAGCAGGTGGAGGGCGAGTGCCTGAAGGGAGACCTGCGGGATCTGCTGGAGCAACTGCCGGATCTCCAGCGGAAGGTGCTGCGGATGCGCTACGGGATGAATGGAGAGGACCCGATGAGCCTCACCGGTATTGCTAAGAACCTCAAGATGAGCCGGGATCGCACCCGCAGGCTCGAACGGGAAGGACTGGAGATGCTGCGTAACGGTGATGCTCAGCTTGAGGCCTATGTTGCGATCTGATCGGCAACGACCTAATTTTGCCGAAGCTTAACTGGGACAGAGGGCTTCGGTATCTAGGCTGCAAATGATGTGTTGATTTGCGCCTGGATCGGATTTTCGGGTGATCGCAATGATCGATAATTAGGTCGAAATTTCTAATTTTTATCGTTTTTTTCGTATGGTATCTGATATCCAATGCTCTCGGTAACTGCGTCGTCGCATTGAGCTAAGCGCTGGTCAATGGATGACGCTGTTTTGAGTTATTAAAAGAATTCGTCGAAATTATCAAAGTCAACGGCCTTGAAGTTTCCTGTTTCCACTTGGCTCATCAATCTTTCGAGCTGAGCCCAAAGCGCACCAGCGGTCAAGAGCGACAGCAACAGTGCTACCAGCAACGCCGCTCCAGACGCGAAGCCAAACACTTGAAGCGATCCGCCAATGAACAGGGTGACACCGATCACGATACCGGTGTAGCTGCTGGTGGTTTCGAACCGCCCCAATGGCAGCAAGGGGATGCGATCGTTTTTCCAGCGATCCAGTTTGTCTTTGACCAGCTGGGCGAAGGTCAGTCCACAGAGGATTCCGATTGCTAAACCGACACCAGCCATAAGATAGGGGGGCTGGCTGAGACGGGCGTACTCGAGCAGGATCTCGTCGGCATTGAGATCCCCAAAAAGACCGGAGTAGGCATCAAAGTCGGCCTGTTGCAGATCAATGGGAGCGAAAGTGGGCTCTAGAGCCATGGAAAGCAATCACTCCGAGAGGAAAAGAGGAATCGACCTTAGAGGACTCAGGCGGCAGCCAGGGGATTCAGGCGTCGCAGCATGCCGCTCGCCACGTTTCTGGGCCCGAAGGTTCGGCCAAGCATCCCCCCCAGGGCCCTGAAATCACTGGTGCTGAGTCGGTCATCCTTGATCAGGGTCATCAGCAAGCGTCTGCGTAGATCACGGCCGTCTTTACCCAGCAATAATTTCAACCCTGCTCCTGCCACTGGAATCAGTTCAAGCCCAGGGCTCTGGCCGCTGCTGCCAACCACATTGAGCAGGCTCTCCAACCGTTCAATGCGGAGCTGGCCGTTGCTGTCAAAAATCACTTCAAGCAGTTTTTCGCGCATCTCCCAGGTGTCACCAGCCAACAGGCGCTTGGCCACGTAGGGGTAGGCCACCGCAATGATGCGGAACTCGGGATCCAGTCTCAAGGCCAGTCCTTCCTGGCTCACCACTGCTCTGATGATCAGAGCAAATCGCGCCGGCACTCTGAAGGGGTAGTCATACATCAGCTCCGAAAAGCGGTCAGTGATTGCTTTGAAGTTGAACGAACCCACTTCCTCTCCCAGGCTCCCGCCCAGGACTTCCCTGAGGGGGGGAACGATGGCAGACAGATTTGCATTGGGTGCCAGGAAACCCAGTTGTTGGAAATCTTTGGCGAGAGCATCGAAATCCTGATTGATCAGATGCACCACGGCACCTGTCAGGGTGAGACGATCGGTATCGCTGATCGAATCCATCATCCCGAAATCCACATAAGCCACATGGCCCAGATCGCCACTGCGGCCACTGAGGGCAAAGAGATTGCCGGGGTGAGGATCGGCGTGAAAGTATCCGAATTCCAGTAGTTGCTGCAGACCGCTGATCACCCCGGTGCGGATCAGGGCACTGGGATCAAGGCGTTGGGCTTTGAGTTCCTGACGATCCCGCAGTTTGGTGCCATGGATCCAGCTGGTCGTCAGGACCCGCCTGGAGGTGAGCATGCGCTCCACCCGGGGAATGGTGACCGCTGGGTTGTCAGCAAAGAGTGCGGCGAATCGCTCCGCGTTATCGGCTTCACGCATGTAGTCGATTTCTTCGAAGAGGCTGCGGCCAAACTCATCGATGATTTCTCCCAGGCCGAAGCCGAGGTTGAGGGGCAGAAGCGGTGCCACCAGCACTCCCAAGCTGCGGATCAGGACCATGTCGCGCCGCAGGATGAACGGCAGGTTGGGGCGTTGCACCTTCACCGCCACCCAGTGCTGACCGTGCAGGCGTGCGCGATACACCTGCCCCAGGCTGGCTGCCGCGACGGGCTGATCGGGGAACTCTTCGAAGAGCTGCGTGACTGCTGCACCCAGCTCCTCTTCAATGGTTCTCAGTGCGATTGCATGACTGAAGGGCGGTAGATCGTCTTGAAGCTTTGTCAGCTCATCCAACCAATCGCGCCGGATTAAATCGGGCCGTGTTGACAGGGCTTGCCCCACTTTGATGAAGCAAGGTCCAAGGTTGGTCAACGTGCGAAGCAGGGTGCGGGCCAGTTGCCGCTGCACGTCGGGATCGCTGCTGTGGCCTCGAATCAGCAGGCTCGCCGCGAGCCCCAGCAATGCCCAGACGATTTGAATCAGGCGTGGAATGGTGATCCAAGGCCTCAGGATTAACCAACGGGCATCACGGCCTGGTTGGTAGCGAAGTGGTTCATGCTGCTGGCCGCCGGTTGCCGTGCTGCCTGCCATGAACCGCGCTTTGAAGAATGGCTGAATCTAGGCAGCAACCGTCCACCATTGAGACTGGTGAACGATGGCCTTCGCCTGCTGACGGCTTTGGAGACGCCCTTGCTGCCGTTGTTGCAACCTCGCTCTGGCGACTGGCTGCATTTGCCTTCCCATGGCCGTGGGCGCGCCCTGCCCGGATCGATGCGCCGCCTCCTGAACGGTCCTGCTGGCAGCTGGGATCTGCCAGAGCTTCCCCAGATCGGCGGACCACTGGAAAGCGACGGTGCTGTGGCCGCGAGCCAAGCTGCTGCTGCTGAAGCCTATGGCGCTGAACGTTGTTGGTATGGGGTGAATGGGGCGACAGGACTGTTGCAGGCTGCCCTGCTGGCCATGGCCTCCCCTGGTCAGGCGGTGTTGATGCCACGCAATGTGCATCGCAGCCTGATTCAGGCCTGTGTGCTGGGTGGAATCACGCCGGTGCTGTTTGATCTGCCGTTCCTCGCTGATCGCGGCCATGTCGCGGGGTTGGATGCTGCCTGGTTGGAGCGGGTGCTTCTGGCGTTGGAGTCCCTGCCTTTGGTCGTGGTGGGTGCGGTACTGGTTCAGCCCACTTACCACGGCTATGCGGTGGATCCGCAACCCATGGTGAATGCTCTGCAGGCCCGTGAGTTACCGGTGCTGGTGGATGAGGCCCATGGCAGCCATCTGCTCGCCGGTGTGGACCCCCAGTTGCCCCAGTCGGCATTGCACGCCGGTGCCGACCTGGTGGTGCACTCATTGCATAAATCCTCCACCGCCCTTGGCCAATCAGCAGTGCTCTGGTGCCAGGGACGTCGGATTGATCCCGAGCAGGTGGATCGCAGTCTGGGTTGGCTGCAGACTTCGAGTCCAAGTGCGTTGTTGCTCGCATCCTGCGAGGCTTCACTTGCGGATTGGCAAATGACCAAGGGGCGGGTGCGTTTGCGCCGCCGTCTAGATCAGGGGCGCGCGTTGCAGGCCCGCCTTCGCCGCTCCGGAGTGCCCTTGCTCTCGACCACCGATCCCTTGCGTTTGATCCTGCACACCGCCGCTGCAGGCTTATCGGGGCTCGAGGTCGACCACTGGATGATGCAGCGGGGAGTGGTTGCTGAGTTGCCTGAACCAGGCTGTCTCACGTTTTGCATGGGCTTTGCGCGCCATCGAGGCTTTGCACGTCGCATCGTCGGGGCTTGGCGCATGCTCAGCCGCAACCATGCCACTCAGGCACCTCTGCCTTCTTTCATGCCACCGCCGCTCCCTCTGCTCAGCAGTCCGACCGTGGCCTGCGGCGAGGCTTGGCGGGCTGAGAGCCGCATGGTGGATTGGCCCGATGCGGTGGGGTCTCTCTCCTCCCAGCTGGTTTGCCCCTACCCCCCTGGGATTCCGCTGCTGATTCCTGGCGAGCGTCTTGATCGGGATCGGGTGAGCTGGATCATGCAGCAGCGCCAGTTTTGGCCGGATCAGATCAGCAGTAAGGTAAGGATTGTGGCCTGAAGGTCAGGCGATGCAGAGCGTTTCCAGCCAGCGCCTGGTCAGTGGTCTGGCTGCTGGTGGATTTGGCTTGGTGGTGGTTGGCCTTGGTGGATGGTGGTTCACCGCGGCCCTGATGGTGATTGTGCATCTGGGTTTGCTGGAGTTCTTCCGCATGGCTCAATGCACGGGCATCAGGCCTGCCACCAAGACCACTCTGGTGGCCTGTCAGCTCCTGCTGATTAGCACCCAGTGGGATGTGGCAGGAACCGTTCCCTCCTCGTTGGCTTCAGCTGTTCTGCCCCTGTCCGGTGCCGCCATCTGCGGATGGTTGCTTCTGCAGCCCAAGACTGGCTCGATCGCGGATATAGCCGCGTCCATTTTCGGGCTGTTTTATCTCGGTTATCTGCCCAGTCACTGGTTGCGACTCCGTCAGCTCACCCAGCCCCCCTTGCCTCCAGAGGCTTTCAACTGGCTGAGCACAGGGTTCGTGGTCACGCTGATGGCCTGCCTGATGATTGTGGCCAGTGACATCGGCTCGTACTGGATCGGCCGTCGTTTCGGTCGGTTGCCCTTGTCTCCTATCTCCCCTGGGAAGACCGTGGAAGGGGCTGTGGGAGGACTCGGCGCGGCTGTCACGGTGGGGGTCGTGTTTTCTGTCTGGCTCCAGTGGCCTGTGGCGATCCTTTCCGGTGGCCTGCTGGGTGCCTTGGTGGCCCTCTTCGCGCTGGTGGGTGATCTCACCGAATCAATGATGAAGAGAGATGCAGGCCTCAAGGATTCCGGGGATGCGTTGCCAGGTCATGGCGGAATCCTGGATCGAATCGACAGTTACCTGTTTACTCCAGCTGTGGTGTTTTATGCAGTGACTCTTTTTTTGCCGTTGTTCCCTTCGTGAGGCACGGATGAGACGCCGTGTCAGGGAGTCACCCGGGCATGGCCTCTCAGATGCAGTTGTCCAGCTTTGAGGGCAGCTTCTTCGATGTCGATATTGCTGTCCATTGGCAGCAACAGCTCACCATCGGCTCCAACACGGCTGATCCGGATCGTGCCTTGGGCAGCATCCAGACGGTATTCCTTTTTCACGACCTCCCCGGCATTGATCACCGGTGAGGTGAGCACCAGCATGTCGTTGTCGATTTCTAGTCCACCCAGGGTGTTGAGCCCCATCAACTGTTCGGCCAGCCAGTCGCCAAGCCAGCGCCAGCGTTCTGTCAGTAGGGCCCGGTTGAGATCCACCCCGCGCATGGTGACGGACCCCCTCAGCTGGAACTCCTCCTTGAATTGAAGGAGTTGGCCGGGTTGTTGGGGCTTGATGTTGAGATTGAGGGGGCCACTGCTCACATGGGTGTGATGAATGGGGAGTCCCTGAAACGTCACGAGGCGTCCTTCCAGGTCGACTCTGTTGAGCTTGCCTCTGAGTAATTGAAGTGCAGAGCCGTTCAGCACCAGGTTCAGATCGCCGACTTCATCGCACTGACGCCGAATCCAAAGGCTTAGGCCGTTGGCCAACAACTGGAGCACAGGGCCTGAGCTCGGGGTTGAGTCACTCATGCTGTTGCCCCTGCATCCATGCCCTGCCAACGCTCTGCCACCAACTCAGGTTGATCGAGGTGAGGGAGATGACCACAGTGATCAACCTCTTCAAGACGTGGCCCAAGCAGTTCTACAGCGGCTTTTTTTTGTGGTGCACGCAGGATGCGGTCTTGCTCGCCCCAAAGGACATGCAAGGGTTGATTGGGAAGGGGGTTGCCGCAACCGGCAAAGCCGCCACTGCGGGCAAAGGTGGCGAGCGACTGAGCCCATCCAGTCACCCTGAGGTGCGCCGAGGCAATTTCAAGTTCTGCGTCCCCGACGCTGCTTTCGGGATCCGCAAAAGCCTGGCGGCAGAGGCCGCTGCGGACGCCAGGTCGTCCCAGGAACCACACCCCCAGTCGATCGAGCACGGGTGGGAGCGGCATCGGCTTGCCATCGAGTCCGGCAGGAGAGAGCAGCAGTAAGCGGCTGATCCGCTCAGGATGGCGCCTGGCCAGTTCCATGGCGATGGCGCCTCCCATCGACGCTCCGATCAACCCGATGGGTTGATCGCTGGGGAGTTTGTTCAGGAGTGCCGCGAGGTGGGCGAGCACCGCCTCAGGACCGACAGCAGCACCAGGATGACGGGGGCAGAACCCGAAGCCGTAAAGATCCGGCACCACCACTCGGTGGGTCTGCTGCAACAGCGGCACGAGTCGGCGGAACTCAAGATGGCTGCTGTCGAATCCGTGCAGGAGCAGCACCACAGGGCCATCACCGTGTTGAACAACTGGATAGAGATCGTTTGTAGGGGCATCCAGCTCCCACCACTGCAGGCCTTTGTGTAGTTGGCGAGCCTGGGGGTCAAGAAAACTGGGGCCTAACGATTCGAGCAGGGCCCGGTGGTTCAAGTCGGAGTCTCCTTGCCCACCACGGCACTGGGCGTATAACCGCTTTGTGTGCTGATCAGGGCTTCAAGCAGGTCAGTGGCCTCGACATTAAAGGGAAGATGGTGCAGATCCGAGCCAGGGCGGCAGGCAAATTCACAGGCACTCTGCAGATCATGCAGACCCGCCTGACCCAATCCAAGATCCTGCAACGACACCGGCAGACCGAGTTCCTGAAGCAGAGGCAGCAGTTGGCGGCGCGCTTGAGCGGCTAACTGACTGCCTCCGAGGCGTTCCTCCAAGCGCAGTTGGACCAGGATTCCAAACCCAACCTTTTCTCCATGAAGCACGTCGTGACAGGCGTTTAACTGGGTGAGGCCGTTGTGAACGGCATGGGCAGCAACAGTTCGGCATTGAGCACCGCCGAGGCCACCGATCACACCTGCAGTGAGGCCGCAGGCTTCAGCCACCCGTATCCAGGCTGCACTGGCGGGATCCTGCAATGCTTCGCTTGCATCCAACAGCAGTTGGTCGCGGAGGACCCTTGCCATTTGCACTGCTTGTTGAATCAACCCATCCGTGCTGGCGCCGCTACTCACGGATGCCTCGTACCATTTGGCGAGAGCGTCGGCGATGCCGCTGGCGAGCGTGCGAGCCGGTGCCTGGCGTAGAAAACCGTGGTCGAAGATCAAGAGATCTGGACACCGCTTCAGTGCCACGTCCTCAATGAAGGCGCCGTTCGGGGAATAGAGGTTCGAGAGTGCTGTCCAGCCCGCGCAGGTGGCTGCACTGAGTGGAACGGTGATGCAGACAATCCCGAGACGGTCGGCGAGCAGTTTGCCTGCATCCATGACTTTCCCACCACCGGCTGCAATCAATCCATCGCAGCCAGTAATTTTGATCTGTTGCTCTAACCGTTGAAGATCCTTCTCGCAACAGTCGTGGTTGAGGCAGACAGGAAGACTTTCAATTCCTTGCCCTTGCAGCTCAACACTCAGCTGCTGACGCAGCCCAGCGGTGGCTTCACTTCGACCCAAGAGCGCAGGGCTGCGACACAGAGCTGAAATGAGAGGCAGAGCGTCACTCCAGGCATGCTCCCCCCGGATTAACCGGGAGGGCGCCATAGTGTGGTGCACAGTGGACGCCAGAGACTGCGTGGTCATGACGCCTGGCTTCAGAGACCAGCACTGGCCAGTTCAGGAGTGACCGTTGCCTGCGAAGGAGTGCCATGACGGACCACGACTTTCTTGTTGGCATCCACATCCACTATCACGCTGTCGCCATCTTTGATGCGACCCGACAACACCTCTTCGGCCAGACTGTCTTCCAGCAGTCGCATAACAGCGCGGCGCAGAGGCCGGGCGCCGTAAGCAGGGTTGAACCCTTCCTCCACGAGGCGTTCTTTAAACGCTTCTGAAACAGACAGGTTGATCCCCTTTTCGCCGATCCGGGCAAAGACTTCCCGCAGCATGATCTCGGCGATCTGCTTTACTTCCTCGCGATTGAGTTGACGGAAAACAATGATTTCGTCGAGACGGTTGAGGAACTCAGGACGGAAGTACTGTTTGAGCTCTTCATTCACCAGAGAACGAATGCGGTTGTATTGATTCTCTTCGGCATTTTCGCCCGAGAATTCAAAACCAAGGCCACCGCCCCCTTTCTCAATCACCTTGGATCCGATGTTCGAGGTCATGATCACTAGAGTGTTCTTGAAATCGACTGTGCGGCCCTTTGAATCGGTCAGACGCCCATCTTCAAGAAGCTGAAGCAGAAGATTGAACACATCAGGGTGTGCTTTTTCGATTTCGTCAAACAGCACCACGGTGTAGGGGCGACGTCGCACGGCTTCGGTGAGCTGACCTCCTTCGTTGAAGCCCACATAACCCGGAGGAGAACCGATCAATTTGCTGACGGTGTGCCGCTCCATGAATTCCGACATGTCGAGGCGGATCATGGCTTCTTCGCTGCCGAAGAAATAGGTCGCAAGGGCTTTGGTGAGCTCGGTTTTACCGACTCCAGTGGGGCCGGAGAAGATGAAGCTGGCGATTGGACGATTGGGGTTTTTCAGCCCCACACGCGCCCGACGGATGGCCTTCGATACAGCCTTGACAGCTTCGTCTTGACCGATCAAGCGCTTGTGGAGAGTTTCCTCCATGTTCAGGAGCTTCACTGACTCACTTTCGGTAAGTTTCTGCACAGGAACCCCAGTCCAGGACGCAACGATCTGGGCGATATCTTCTTCGTCCACCACCGGTGTTGTGAGACCTGAATCATTCTCTACGGTTTCAGCGGCAGGGGGGGCTGCGGTGATCACGGATTCAGTGCCGCTGGAGTCTGTGGTCTCCCGATTCGATTGCAGCAAGGTACGAATCTGCTCGCGCAACTCGACCTCTTTGTCACGGAGTTCACCAGCTCGAGTGAAATCTTGTTCGCGTACGGCGTCTTCTTTCTCTTTCTGAATCTTACGAAGTTCCTTGTCCACCTCCTTGGCGGCGGGAGGAAGCTTGGAATTGAGCAATCTCACACGACTTCCAGCTTCATCAATCAGATCGATGGCCTTATCGGGAAGGAAACGATCGGAGATGTAGCGGTCGCCCAGGGTCGCTGCAGCATCAAGGGCCTCATCCGTGATCTTGAGGCGATGGTGCTGTTCGTAGCGCTCCCGCAGACCTCGCAGGATTTCAATGGTGTCGGCAATCGACGGCTCACCCACATTCACAGGCTGGAATCGACGCTCCAGGGCTGCATCCCGTTCGATGTGCTTGCGGTATTCATCAAGGGTGGTGGCACCGATGCATTGCAGCTCCCCTCGTGCCAGAGCCGGTTTGAGGATATTGGCAGCATCGATCGCGCCTTCGGCAGCGCCAGCGCCAATCAGGGTGTGCACCTCGTCAATCACAAGGATCACATTGCCTGCAGCCTTGATCTCCTCCATGATCTTTTTGAGCCGCTCCTCGAATTCACCCCGATATTTCGTGCCGGCCACGAGGAGGCCGATATCAAGGGTGAGAACTCTTTTCTCTTCAAGGATGTCGGGTATGTCACCTTGCTGAATGCGTTGAGCGAGACCTTCGGCGATGGCGGTTTTGCCGACACCGGGCTCCCCGATTAACACCGGATTGTTCTTGGTGCGGCGACCGAGGATCTGGATCACCCGATCAATTTCACTTTGACGGCCAACCACGGGATCCAATTTGCCTTCGCCTGCCAGCTGAGTGAGATTGCTGCCGAATTCATCGAGGGTGGGAGTTTTTGTGGATCCCTTCGCGCCGCTGCTGCCGCCTCCAGCACCCACCTCAGCGGTTTCTCCCAGCATGCGAATCACCTGGGTTCTCACTTTGGCCAGGTCAACACCGAGGTTCTCGAGGACACGGGCTGCAACGCCTTCACCTTCGCGGATCAACCCCAGGAGCAGATGCTCCGTACCGATGTAGTTATGACCGAGTTGGCGCGCTTCTTCGAGGGACAACTCAAGGACGCGCTTGGCTCTTGGTGTGAATGGAATCTCGACAGCAACGAAGCCTGAACCGCGGCCAATGATTTTCTCCACTTCAACGCGAGCGTCCTTGAGGTTCACCCCCATCGACTTGAGCACCTTGGCGGCGACACCAGTGCCTTCGCCGATCAGACCCAGCAGGATCTGTTCAGTGCCCACGAAATTGTGGCCAAGGCGCCTGGCCTCCTCTTGGGCCAGCATGATCACCTTGATGGCCTTCTCGGTAAACCGCTCGAACATTGTTCAGGCCGAAAGCAGATAGGAACTAATTTATCAGGGCCGGAGCGAGAGTGTGGCAAATGGCTTCGTTTCGCCACATCCATTGCCCAGAGCGGGATTGCCACGCATCAAATTAATAGCCAAATCGCGGTAATCACCACCAATTTGTATTGGTTATGACGGTTATCCGAACCTTTCTTCAACAGCCTGATCGGGCGTGGTTCACTCGCCAAGTTCGCACCACTGAATCAGAGCATCCCGGCCGTCGCTGTAGTAAGCGCGACGACGGCCAGCGTTCTTGAATCCACAACGTCGATACAAGGCGATTCCTGCTTGATTGCACGAGGCCACTTCCAGAGTGGCGCGAAGGGCGCCATGGGCATAAGCCTGTTCAAGCAGGGCGCGAAGCACCCGCTTGCCCAGCCCCTGGCGTTGGTGCTGAGACGCGACGGCCACAAGACTGATCTGCAGTTCATCCACCACCATCCAGCCGCAGGCGACTGCCAGAAGGTGTTCGCCTGCCGGGATGCCAAGGCACAGGCGGTTCGCCTCCAGCAGTTCGCTCCTCCACTGCTCTGGTGTCCACAATCCTTGAAGGACATCCTTGTCTAGCTTCAGGCAGGCCTGGAGGTGGCTGATCTGGAGTCGAACGGGTTCGGGGACGGGAGGTGAGTGGCCTGAATGAGGTTGCATCGGGCTTCTGAAAGGAAAGCACCGCTTCTTAGATTGCCCTCAACGTGTGTGCAGAACCCTCTTCATTTCCATGCCTCAACCCTTTGAACCTTCTCGTGATCCGCTCAGCCCCAATCGCAATCTGGCGCCGCTGACCACGGAGTTGGACGATCAGGGTTGTCTGCAGGTGGGTGGTTGTCGCCTCAGCGATCTCGCTGAGCGCTTCGGAACACCTCTTTATGTGCTGGATGAGGCAGGGATTCGAGCGGCTTGTCGTGCTTATCGCAGTGCGCTCGAGCGTCACTATTCAGGCCCCTCACTGGCTGTTTATGCCTCGAAGGCCAACAGTTCCTTGGCCATGACGGCTCTGGCAGCCTCGGAAGGTCTTGGCCTGGATGCCGTCTCCGCTGGCGAACTGCTGACGGCCCTTGAGGGGGGAATGCCTGCTGAGCGGATGGTGCTCCATGGCAACAACAAGTCAGACGAGGAACTGACGCTCGCCTATCGCAACGGCGTCACGATCGTTGCTGACAACCAACACGATCTCGACCGACTCGCGGTCTTGGTGCCTTCAGGTGCAGCTCCAGCGCGGCTGATGCTCCGCTTCACACCTGGCATCGAATGCCACACCCATGAGTACATCCGCACAGGACATCTGGACAGCAAGTTCGGCTTTGATCCCGACCAACTTGAGCCGGTGTTGCGGCGGCTGATCAATGTCCAGTGGGCGAGGGTCACCGGTTTGCATGCCCACATCGGATCCCAGATCTTTGAGCTCACCCCCCACCGGGATCTGGCGGCCGTGATGGCTGATGCCCTCAAACTGGCGCGGGAGCTTGGCCATCCGGTTGCTGACCTGAATGTGGGTGGTGGCCTCGGTATTCGCTACGTCGAATCCGATGACCCGCCGTCGATCGATGTCTGGGTTCAGGTCGTGGCTGAAGCGGTCACGGCTGCATGCCAGGAGCGGGGTCTTGATCTGCCTCGCTTGCTCTGTGAGCCAGGTCGTTCGCTGGTGGCCAGCTCTGGAGTCACCATCTATTCCCTCGGGTCCAGAAAGGAGGTGCCGGGGGTGCGTACCTATCTCTCCGTCGACGGAGGTATGAGCGATAACCCGCGTCCCATCACCTATCAATCCCTTTACACCGCCTGCTTGGCGGATCGCCCGACGGCTGAGGCCACCGAATCGATCACCCTCGCCGGCAAACACTGTGAATCCGGTGACGTTCTGCTCAAAGACCTGACCCTGCCGCCCAGCGTCAGTGGTGATGTGCTGGTGGTGTTTTCCACGGGTGCTTACAACGCGTCGATGAGCTCCAACTACAACCGCATCCCTCGCCCCGCAGCTGTGCTTGTGCATGACGGAGCTGCTGATGTGATCCAACGGCGGGAAACCTCGGAGGATCTGTTGCGTTACGACAACCTGCCCACTCGCCTCCATGCAGGAGTACCGGTAGCCTGAGGTGATTGATCGAGGAGTCTGAGTGAGCTGGCCGGTGTGGTTCGACGCGCGCCTGCTTGATGTTGCTCTCGCCTCTGCTCTCGGTTTCCTTCTGTTCTCTCGCATCAGTGAGCAGCGCTCTCTGTGGCTTTTGCGGGGCTACCTCCTGCTGGTTGCGTTGGCTTGGGCCTTCAAGCGCTTTGAGCTGCTTCCTCTCACAGCCGCGCTCATCGAAGCGCTCGTGCTGGCCTGCTCGCTTTCCTTGGCGATTCTCTGGCAGGGGGAATTGCGCCGCTTGATGGAGCTTCTGGGGACGTGGCGAATGGATGTGTTGCTGGCCAATCCCGCGAGCAAGCTGCGGGTCAAAGCCGGCACCGTGGCCCAGCTCACTGACGCCGCCGGACGCCTCTCTCAGAGTCGTCGTGGCGCGTTGATCGTGGTGGACCTTGGCAGTGATCTCCGGCCTGAAGACTTTCTCAACCCTGGTGTGGGCATTGACGCCCAGCTGAGCAGTGAATTGCTGCTCAATCTCTTCGCTTCCGATACCCCTCTTCACGACGGTGCTGTTGTGGTGAAAGGAAATCGGATCGTTGCTGCCGGTGTGATCCTGCCGTTGTCCCGCCAGGGTCACAGTCGTTATGGAACCCGTCATCTGGCGGCCCTGGGGATCACCGAACGTTTTGATCGCTGTATCTGTGTGGTGGTGTCGGAGGAAACTGGCACCCTGTCTCTAGCCAATCACGGCCGTCTTGAACGCCCCATCACCAGCAGCCGACTTCAGGATCTCCTCACCGAGCTCATGGGCGTGACGCCCGCTGTGGCGACCGCTTCCGCTCTGCCTGTATCACCATCGTCATCTGGACGTAGCGTGTCGGTTACCAACCAGGACAGCGTGTCGTGAGCCGTCATTTGGCCGCCACCTCAAAGGACTCGATGCCTGGAATCTGCCCGGCTGAACTCGATCCCTGCCGTCTGCCCGCGCACGTGGCGGTCATCATGGATGGCAATGGGCGTTGGGCTCAGGCCCGTGGCCTGCCCAGGGTGATGGGGCATCGAGCAGGGGTTGAAGCTCTGAAGGCCACCTTGCGGATCTGTAGTGACTGGGGTGTGAAGGCGCTGACTGCCTACGCCTTCTCCACCGAGAACTGGTCGCGTCCCGGCGACGAGGTGAATTTTTTGATGACCCTGTTTGAACGGGTGCTGCAACGGGAGCTGCAGAGTCTCGAAGCCGAACAGGTGCGCATTCGTTTCCTGGGTGATCTCGATGCTCTCCCGGAAAAACTGCAGGCTCTGATCGCTGATGCCACAGAACGAACGGCGGCGAACACCGGCATTCACTTCAATGTCTGCACCAATTACGGCGGCCGTCGGGAGCTGGTGCTGGCGGCCCAGACTCTGGCGACGCGGGCCGCTCGGGGTGAGCTGGACCCGTCCAGCATCGACGAGAACACCCTGGCCGCTGAGCTGTTTACCGCCGGCGAACAGGATCCAGATCTGCTGATTCGCACAAGCGGCGAACGGCGCATCAGCAATTTCCTGCTCTGGCAACTCGCCTACGCCGAGATTCATGTCACAGATGTGTTCTGGCCAGATTTCAACCGAGAAGCCCTATTGGAAGCTCTCCTGGATTACCAGGGACGAAGCCGCCGTTTTGGTGGGCTGGATGACCTGAGGGCCGGCGCTCTGGGATCCTGAATAACAGCGGTACGGCCTTGATGACGGACTCGGTTGCCTTGCGCCACGACTGGAGCGTGGAGGAGATCCAGGAGATCCTTGAAGCCCCGCTGATGGAGCTGCTTTGGCGTGCTCAGGCAGTGCACCGGGAGGCGAATCCGGGTTATCGCGTGCAACTGGCGTCGTTGCTGAGCGTCAAAACCGGAGGCTGTGAAGAGGACTGTGCCTATTGCCCCCAGTCGATGCATCACAGCAGTGATGTCACCGGTCAGCCCGAGTTGGATGTGGAGCCTGTGTTGGCTCGTGCTCGGGCGGCCAAGGATGCCGGCGCTGATCGCTTCTGCATGGGCTGGGCCTGGCGGGAAATCCGTGATGGCGCCCCTTTCGAAGCGATGCTTTCGATGGTGCGTGGAGTCAGAGAGCTGGGGCTCGAGGCCTGCGTGACAGCCGGCATGCTCACCGATGAGCAGGCCACGCGCCTGGCGGATGCCGGTTTGACGTCTTACAACCACAACCTCGACACCAGCCCTGAGCACTACGACCGGATCATCACCACCCGCTCCTACCAGGAGCGTCTGGAGACGCTGCAGCGGGTGCGCAATGCCGGCGTCACCCTCTGCTGTGGCGGCATTATCGGGATGGGGGAAACCAACCGAGATCGGGCATCGATGCTGCAGGTGCTGGCCACAATGCACCCCCACCCGGAGAGCGTCCCCCTCAATGCCCTTGTGGCCGTGGAAGGCACGCCTCTTGAAGAGCAAACACCGGTGGACCCATTGGAGTTGGTGCGCATGGTGGCAACGGCCCGGATCCTGATGCCCTGTAGCCGGGTGCGCCTCAGCGCAGGCCGCGAGACTCTGAGCCAGGAAGCCCAGATCCTGTGTCTCCAGGCTGGTGCAGATTCGATTTTCTACGGCGAGACCCTGCTCACCACGGGCAATCCTGAGGTGGAAGCGGATCGTGCCCTCCTGGCTGCTGCTGGTGTGCAGGCCAGCTGGCAAGACTGCCCTGCGGCATGAGCACTGCAGCTCACAACCCCCTTCTGGTCGCGGCGTTCTACGCCTTTACTCCGCTAACGGAGGCCACCAGAGCCCAGTTACTGGAGGCTCTCCCCGGGCTTGCTGAGACCGGTGATGTGCGTGGATCAGTGCTGGTGGCCCTTGAAGGGGTGAATGGCACCATCAGCGGGCCTGCTCCAGGTGTTGAGGCTGTGCTCAACCTGCTGCGGCAGCAGCTCACCCTGGGCGATGCGCACTTTGCCCGCCTCGAGGTCAAGCGCAGTTGGTGCGAGCAGCAGGCCTTTCGTCGTTTCAAGGCCCGTCGCAAACAGGAGATCGTCACGATGGGGTGTCCTGACGTCAGTCCGGTCCGCACGGTTGGCACCTACGTGGAACCCAGGCACTGGAATGCACTGATCGATGATCCCGACACGCTGGTGATCGACACACGCAACAGCTACGAGGTGGCGATTGGCAGCTTTGAAGGCGCGCTTGATCCCGGCACTGAGAGTTTTCGTGAATTCCCCGCGTGGGCAGAGCGCACCTTGCGTCCGTTAGTGGAGCGCGATGCCCCCAAGCGCATCGCCATGTTTTGCACTGGAGGCATCCGTTGCGAGAAAGCGAGCAGTTACCTGCAGCAGCAGGGTTTTGGTGAGGTGCATCACCTCAGGGGAGGCATTCTCAACTATCTGGAGGAGGTGCCTGAAGCCGACAGCCGCTGGTCGGGAGAATGCTTCGTCTTCGATCAGAGGGTGGCTCTCAACCACCGCCTTGAGCAGGGTGTGTACCGGTTGTGTCATGCCTGTGGCTTGCCCCTCACCCCTGGGGAACGGCAGCTTCCGAGTTACATCCCAGGGGTCCAGTGCCTCCATTGCATGAGCCGCTTCACCGAAGCTGATCGCCAACGTTTTGCTGAGCGCCAGCGGCAGTGGGATCAAGCCAAAGCCAGTCAGCAGCCGTCTCAGTCGTCGCATCCGGCGGAGCGATGAGGCTGCCGGTTCTCTACAGCTTCAGGCGTTGCCCTTATGCGATGCGGGCCCGGTGGGCGTTGCTCCAGGCTGGCCTGCTGGTGGAGTGGCGGGAGGTGGCATTACGCCATAAACCGGAGTGTCTGCGCCAGGTTTCCCCCAAAGCGACCGTGCCAGTTCTGGTCACTGCTGACGGCCGCGTGATCGATGAAAGTCTGGCGGTGATGCGCTGGGCTCTCCGGCAGGCTGATCCCTGTGACTGGCTCGGTGTGGGTCTGGCAGCAGAGCAGCGAAAGGCAATCGCGATGCTGATCGAGGAGAACGATGGGCCGTTCAAGCATCATCTTGACCGTTTCAAGTACACGGACCGCTATCCCGGAGCCTCGCGGGAGAAGCACCAGCGCCAGGGATTGGCGTTGCTGGAATCGTGGTCAACCCGCATTGCTTCCACCGGCTGGCTGGTGGGCCAACGTTGCAGCCTGGCTGACGCAGCACTCTGGCCTTTTGTGCGGCAGTGGCGCATCGCCGATCCCATTGGTTTTGATCAATATGCCCCTCTGGCTTCCCTGCGGTTGTGGTTGCAAAGGTTTCTTGATGCACCTGCGTTTGACCGCTTGATGCAGCGCATCGAGACCTGGCAGCCCGGCGACCCATGCCGTTTGTTCCCTGGTGATGCAGCTCCGATCGACGTGAGTGCGCCTGTGTTTCATCTTGCGCTTGCTGATGACTGGGCTGAGGCTCAGAGGACCGGCCGCTACTGCATCTCCAGTCGTGGGCTCAGCTTGGAGCAGGTGGGGTTCATCCATGCCTCTCAGGCTGAGCAGGTGGCCGCTACGTATCAGCGCTTCTATGCCGATGCTGGTGCTGTGGTGCTGCTGACCATCGACCCCCAGCGGATCAAGCATCCTTGGCGTGCCGACCCAGCCCCCGGGGGAGAGCGCTTCCCTCATCTCTACGGACCGTTGCCCGTCACGGCGGTCACCGCGGTGGACCCTTATCCCACGCTCTCTTGATGACCGCTTTTTCCCTGGACTCTTTGGAGCGTCAGGCCAAGGCCAGAGACCTTCTGCTGAGGCTGAAGGTGCAACGTCCACTTGGACTCTGGACTCTGCGCCTGGTGGTGGCTGCCCCCATGGCTGACGGCCGCGCTCAGTTGCTGGCGGAACTGAAAGGCTGGGCCCACGGCGGTGGGCGCGGGTTGCAGCTCGACACGATGCGCGTGCTCCCTCAGGCACCTGCCGGTGTTGGTGCCCTGGTGTGGGCGGCCACCTGTGCCTGGGCGCTCCAGGCAACGCCCTGCCGCCAGGCCAGGTTGCTGGCCATTGAAGACGATCCCCGTCAGCATCGACGCCTTGTTCGGTATTTCCAGAGCCTTGGCTTTCAGCCCACCCGCAGGCTTGGGTCCTCTGCTGCCGATCTGCCTCTTCGGATGATCTGGGGGGGTGCCGGACAGTTGATGATCGGAGAGGTCGATCAGGTGTTGGAGCGGTCCTCACGCCGCTGGACGTTGTCGGTTTGATGGCGCCGGAATCAGGCTCAAACTGGCATCGCCGCGTGATAGCTGCTTCGTACCAGCGGGCCACTGCGGACATGACTGAAACCCATGTCCTTGGCGCGTTGTTCAAGCCTCTCGAAGGCGTTTGGAGGCCAGTAGCGCTGCACCGGCAGGTGGGCGAGGGAAGGGCGCAGGTACTGGCCGATCGTGATCCGATCACAACCCGACTCCCGCAGAGCTTCCAGTGATGCCAACACTTCGTTCTCGGTTTCACCCAGGCCCAGCATCAATCCGCTTTTAGTGGGAATGTCGGGTGCGATCTCCTTCGCGACTGCAAGCAGACCCAGGGACCGTTCATAGGTGGCGCCGCGACGCACCTCCCCCTGGAGGCGTTGGACGGTTTCCAGGTTGTGGTTGAAGCACACCGGCTGGGCATCCAGCACCGTTTGCAGGCGTGCGCGCTGCGCCTCGATTCCAGTTTTGAGGTCGGCATGACCGCCCCAGAAATCGGGAGTGAGCACCTCGATCGCCACCAGGGGATTGCGGGCCCGGATCGCGGCCATCGCAGCGGTGAACAGTCCGGCGCCATGGTCGGCCAGATCATCGCGGGCCACGGCGGTCAGCACGACATAGCGCAGCCCCATGTGCGCCACTGCATCAGCAACCCGCTCCGCCTCGGCCGGGTCGAGAGCCATCGGTGCTTTGCCTTTCTCCACTTGGCAGAAGGCGCAGCTGCGGGTGCAGATCGACCCTCCCAGGAGGAAGGTGGCGGTGCCTGCGGCGTAGCACTCAGCGCGGTTGGGGCAGCGGCCCTCCTCGCAGATCGTGTGCAGTCCGCGGGCTTTGACCAATCCCTGCACGGTCTCCAGTTGGGAGACCGTGCCCACAGGCCTCCTCAACCACTCCGGCAGGCGTTCGTGGGGGCGGATCTGGCTGTAGCGGGTGGGCTTGCTCATCAGAGACCGGATCCTGAACTCATTCAACGGTTCGTCGCCCTTCGAGGGCACGGGTGAGGGTGACATCGTCGGCGAATTCCAATTCGCTGCCTACTGGCAAGCCGTAGGCGATACGACTCACCACCGTGAAGGGTTTGAGCAATCTGGCCAGATACAGGCTGGTGGTGTCTCCTTCCACGCTGGGGGTGAGGGCCAGGATCACCTCCTGCACGCCCTCTGCTTCCACCCGTTTCACGAGGCTGGTGATCTGCAACATCTCCGGGCCGATGCCATCCATCGGCGAGATCAATCCGCCCAGCACGTGATAAAGGCCGCTGTATTCGCGGGTTCGTTCCAGGGCCAGCAGGTCGCGGGAGTCGGCCACCACACAAATCACGCCGGTCCTGCGCTCAGGGTTGCGGCAGATCTCACAGCTGGGTTCAGCGCTGAGGTGGAAGCAGGTCTGGCACTGGCCCACCTGGCTGCGGGCGGCCAGCAGGGCCTCCGCAAAGCTTTGGATTTGCTCCTCAGGCTGTCGCAGCAAATGCAGGGCCAGCCGTTGGGCTGTGCGGGGACCAATGCCCGGCAGGCGCTCGAATTGATCGATCAACCGGGCCAGCGGTCGGGTGAAGCCGCTCAGAGCTCTGATGCAAGTGTGAGAAATCTAGGCAGGGCAATCAGGGCAGAATGGGAACACGTCAGGATCTGGGTTGATGCGATCGTTGCTGCACTCACCACTTCGTCTGCTGATGACGCTGATGTGCGTGGTGATGCTCACCGCCTGCAGTGGTACGGCAGCTGGTCTCAATTCCTTTCAGAGCCCAGACGGTCGCTATGCCTTTCTCTATCCAACCGGTTGGACACGGGTGGCGGTCAGCAATGGTCCCCAGGTCGTCTTTCACGATCTGATCAACAGCGATGAAACCGTCAGCCTGGTGGTGTCGGATGTGGATGCCGACGATGAGCTTCAGCAGCTTGGCAGTGCCGTTGCCGTCGGAGAGCGTTTGCGCCGGGATGTCATTGCCCCAGCCGGCAGTGGCCGTGATGCTCAACTGGTGGAGGCCCATGAACGTGAGGCCTCAGGCCATACGTTTTACGACCTCGAGTTTGCGGTGCATCTTCAGGATCGCGATCGCCATGAACTCGCCACCGTGGTCGTTGATCGGGGCCGCCTCTACACCCTGGCGACCAGCACCAATGAGAGTCGCTGGCCCAAGGTGAAGGGTCTGTTCGAGAGGGTGGTCAGCTCTTTCACCCTGTTGATCTGAAGCGAGCGGATGGTGCTGGTGGGCGTGTTGTCAGAACAGGGGGCGTGTTCGCCAGCTGTTCGCTGGTTCTGCCTCTGAAGGTTCGCTCTGCGCTTGGTGATCACGCGAAGGCCATTGCGTGTCGAGGTAGCTGATGCCGTCCAGGTCAAACGGTCTGGCGTCGAGCTGTTCTGTGTGCAGATCGGTGGTGCCCATGGCGGTGATCAATCCCCCCAGTTCCATTGGGCCCAGATCAGTTTTGAGGTTGCGGCCTGCTGCCGTGATCAGTGCGGGGAGTCGCATCACATTGTCTGGTCTGGTGAGTGATGAAAACAGGCTCTTGATCACTAGCTGTTGCCGTTGCAATCTCCCGAAATCCCCCTCACCGTCGTTGCGCCATCGCAGGAAACCCTCAAGCTCGCGTCCTTTCAGCAGCTGTGGGCCTGGTTGCAGGTCGATGTAGAGCCCCTGCGCGTTGTCAACGTAATAGAGGCGTTTGGGGACATCCACAGTGACCCCTCCCATCAGGTCGCTGATGGTGCGGATTCCTTCAAGATTCACAAGAAGGTGATGCTGAATCGGGCGACCCATCAGGCGGGTCAGCTCCTGTTTCACCGCGTCCGTGCCGCCGTAGGCGTAAAGAGCATTGATTTTCATCGGTCCGAACCGGGCCGAATTGATGTAGCTATCGCGGGGAATCTGGATGATCTCGGTCTGGCCGTTCTCCACCCGAATGGTGAAAATCGTATCGGTATTGCCGCCACCGGCATCCATTCCGAGCACCACCACCTCCCGATCACCGATGCTTGTCCATGAGGAGAACGGATTGCTGACCGGCAGACCCAGCAGCGACAGCTGTTCACTGCTGTTGGGGAGCAGGGTCGAAGACAAGGGGATCGACAGCAGCAGACCCGAACCAAGCCCAAGCGCGATGGAGATCGCCAGTGATCTTGCGCGTGGACCAACCCGTTCGGGCAGAGGTGTTGTCATGGAAAAACTCTAGATCTCGCTTGCTCTGGTGATGGAAGGAGGCGCCGTGATGCTGGGTGAAGAGAGATGCGGGTTAAGCGCGAAGGGGCTGATCCAACACGCATTAGAGCAGCGGCTCGCTGATCACCATCGATGGGCAGGGCAGTTGACTGATCAGTCCACTGGTCCGGTCGCTGGCGGGGATTCGTAGGCCCGCCACCCGCCGACGCTGCGAGCGCAGGATCACCAGATCATGGTCTTTGCTCATGCGTTGGATTGTGGCGTCGATACCAGGGCCACGCACCAGTGCAATGCGGATGTTCTGGCCCATGGCCCCACTGGGAATCCAGCGCGTCAGTTCCTGTTCCATCCACAGCCGGTCTTCGCCGCCAAAGCGGGGATCGTGGATGTGAAGCAGCGAAATGTGGGGGGTCTTCGCTTCCGGGCATGAAGCCATCAAGCGCAGGGCGAGTTCAAACTGTTCCCTGGCACTGGCGGAGAGATCTTTGATCGGCACCAGGATCCTGGCCAGCTGTTCGGCCTTCTGATTGGCCAGATGCACCACCACAACAGGGCAATGAGCGCTGCGACAGACGCTGTCGACCAGGTCTCCGAACAGCCACTTGCTCAGCCTGTCGGGACGACCGGTGCCAATCAGCAGCAGGTCGGCGCCCTGCTCGAGCGCACTTCTGCTCATGCCACCGGCAATGTCTTCATCCAGCCTCAGCAGGCAGTGGGTGGTGACCTTGAGTTGCTGGCCGATCAGGGCCGCATGGCTGAGCCGACTGCGCGCCGCGGCGATGGCGCGATTCAGGCCTCCCCGGGCATCTTCCACACTCGGGCAAACCAGAGCCAAGGGAATCAACGTTCCACCAGCCCGTGTGGCCTGATGACCGGTCAGCAGTTTTGAGGCGATGCGCAGCAGTGCTTGTTCCGTGGCAGGGTTGGCGACTGGTACCAGGACGCTCAAGGGACGCTGCACCACCTCCGAGTAGCCGCTGGTCTGCGCGGAGGCCTGGCTGCTTGAAGGATCGCTGGGCTCCACCAGACGGGTGACCGATCGAGTCGTCAGAACCGGGCCAAGGGTGGCTGTGACAACCATCAAGGCCAGGACGCTGTTGAGGACGACGGCATCGAGCAGTCCTGCCTGATAGCCCACGAAGGCGGTTGCCAGGGTGGCTGCGACCCTTGGGATCGACAGCGACCACATCATCAGGATCTGGTTGCCGGTGTAACGGAACCAGCGACCGGCGATCAGAGACGCGAGTCCTTTGCATCCCAGGGCCCCGATCAGCATCAGCGCCGTGAATTCGAAATTGCTGATGCTGGCGCCAAGGCTGTTGATGTCGAGCAGAAGGCCGAGGTAGATGAAAAAGATTGGAACGAACAGGGCTCCACCCACAAAGATCACCAGCTCTTTCGTTTTGCCTTCAGGCAGCACGGAATTGACGGCAAGGCCAGCGAGGAAGGCCCCCACAATCTTCTCGACCCCGGCCAATTCGGCACCCAGGGAGGCGATGAACAGCACCAGGATCACCGCCAAGAAAACCCTGTTCTCGTCAGTGATGCTGCGCAGCCATAGCCGTTTGCCGATGGCACGGATCCCGAACACAACCAGGGCTGCAAAGACCACGATGCTGATCAGCAGGCCGATGAATCCTGTGGGTGTGAGGTTCCCTTTCGCCAGGCCAAGGGTGACGGCAAGCAACATCAGGGCAGCGATGTCGGTGAGGATTGTGCTGCCGACGCTCACAATCACCGACTCATCTCGCTGAGCGCCATAGCTGCGCACGATCGGGTAACCCAGTGGGGTGTGGGTGGCCATCAAGGCCCCCAACAAGAGACACGGGACGAGGCCGAGGCCAAACAAAGAGCCGATGCCAACACCGGTACCGACGCCGAGCACAAACACCAACAGTCCAAAGCTCACCGAACGGTGCTTGACCCGGTTGAATTCCTCTAGGTCGATCTCCAGCCCAACGATGAACAGCAGATAGATGGCACCGATATCGGAGAGCAAACGAATCGTTTCTCCATCGGCGTCCAACCAGCGAAGGCCATGGGGACCGGCTACCAGCCCTGCCAGCAACAACCCCACGAGGTCGGGAAGACCAAAACGGCGGATCAGGGGCGGAACGGCCACGGTGATCGCCACCAGCAGCGCAAAGGTGCCCAGTGGGTGGTGCATCAGATGGGAGAGCGATGCACCCATGGTCAGAACCGTGTTCGCTGAGGGTTGGAAGGGTTAGATCACCAGGGCTTCGCCGGGCAGCAGCCCTGCTTGCACACGCCAGAGGTCGGCGTAGGCACCACCTCGGCGCAGCAGGGTTGGGTGATTGCCCTGTTCCACGATCCTGCCCTGGTCCATCACCACAATCTGATCAGCGTGCCTCACGGTGCTGAGACGATGGGCAATCACCAGTGTGGTGCGGTTGGCTGTGATGTGCATCAGGGATCGCTGGATCGCCGCTTCTGTTTCATTGTCGACAGCTGCGGTGGCTTCATCGAGTACCAGAATCGGTGCATTTTTCAGAATCGCCCTGGCCAGAGCGATGCGCTGGCGCTGTCCACCAGAGAGGCGTTGTCCCCGCTCCCCGACGATGGTGTCGTAGCCCTGGGGCAGAGAGGTGATGAAGCCATCGGCTTCCGCCAACTGGGCGGCTTGGATCAGGGATTCGCGGGAGGTCTCCGGTGCGCCATAGGCGATGTTCTCGGCCACTGTGCCGTGGAAGAGATACACGTCTTGGCTGACCAGGGCGATGCAGCGTCGCAAGTCGCCCAGCTCAAGACTGTCGATCGGATGACCATCGAGGAGGATCGTGCCGCCGCTCAGGGGATAGAGCCGCAGTAGCAATTTCACCAGAGTGCTCTTGCCTGAGCCGGTGGCACCCACGATGCCGATGGTCTGCCCTGCCTTGATCTGCAGGCAGAAGTCTTTGAGCAGCAGCGGACGATCGCGGTAGTGGAAAGCCACATGGCGATACTCGATCGCTCCTCCCACCACCTCGTGCGCCAAACGATTGGTGCCGCTGGTGATCTGGATCGGGGTATCGAGGAGATCGAGCACCCGGCGCGTGGAGGCCATTGAACGTTGGTAATCGTCGAGGGTGCGGCCCAGGGTGGTCAGCGGCCACAGCAGCCGCTGGGTGATGAACACCAGAAAGCTGTAGGTGCCGATCGACAGCTCACCTCGCCAGGTCTGCAAGCCGCCGATGAGCAGGATGGCGATGAAAGCAAACAGAATGGCGAAACGGATCAGAGGGATGAATGCTGCCGACAGGCGGATCGCTCGTCGGTTGCTCTGTCGGTAGGCATCGCTGGCTTGGCGGAGCCTCTCCAGCTCCCAGCCTTCAGCAGTGAAGCTCTTGATCGTGAGCATGCCGCTGAGGTTGTTGGCCAGGCGAGATCCAAGACTGCCGGCCTGATCACGCACCTCCCGATACAGCGGTGCAAGTCGCCGTTGGAATTGCAGGGACCCCCACAGAATCACTGGAATCGGCAGATAGGCGAACAACGCGACCCCAGGAGCCAGCAGCGCCATTGCACCACCCACCAGCAGCACTGTGGTGACCAACTGCAGAATCTCGTTGGCGCCGCGATCGAGAAAGCGTTCGAGCTGATTGATGTCCTCATTGAGCACGGTCAGCAACCGGCCGCTGCTGTCGTGCTCGAAGAAGTCCATTTCCAGGTTCTGGAGATGGTCATAGGCCTCGAGACGCAGGCTGTGTTGCGTGGTTTGGGCCAGATTCCGCCAAAGCACGCCGTAGAGATATTCGAACAGGGATTCTGCCGTCCACACAAGAAATGACAGGGCTGCAAGCACCAGCAACTGCGTCGGGACTGTCGCTGCTCCCAGTTGTGCAAGCAAGGCCGTTTGTTGTTGATCACGGCTGCTGGCTGCAAGCACATCCACCGCAAGGGCAATCAACACAGGCGGTGCCAGATCAAACACCTTGTTCGTGATGGAGCAGAGCACTGCCCAGGCCACCAGGCGCTGTTGGGGTTTGAGGTGTTGCACTAACCGCTGCAGGGTTCGTCCCGTTGGATTCAAGCGTTCTGTTGCGGATGAACGGTTTTTTCCTGCAGTCAGTTCTAGACCTGAATCAGAGATCGATGAGGTGTCTATGACCCGTTCCCGCTCGATCAATCGGTTCCATCGCTTTGTCGCCCGCAAGCGTCGCCGCGGTCTTCGCGCGGCGTTGCCTCATCTGCGGGTTGATCACTTCGAGATGAGTGAACCGATCGATGTTTCCGATCGGTTGATCAACCGCACCGCTGACGCGGATCTGCGTCAGGAGATGCAGGAGCTCTCCGACGCCTGAAGGTTGATTGGGGCGAGCAAGTTTGATGCCTGAACGAAGTCCAGTCATCAAAAAGGCCACTACTCAGTAGTGGCCGGCAATGGATGGAAGGGCGACAGGCCTTCGATCACCAGCGGTTGCCACCGCCACCGCCACCGTAGCCACCGCGGCCACCGCCACCACCGGTGCGCTCACGGGGGGTGGCTTTGTTGACGCGGATCATGCGACCCATCCATTCAACGTTCTGGAGATCGTCGATGGCTTTTTGTTCGTCGGCGTCGCTGTTCATTTCAACGAAGCCGAAACCCCGCTTGCGACCGGTTTCGCGGTCGAGGGGGAGGCTGGCGCTCTTCACCTCGCCGTACTGGCTGAACAGGTCAAGCAGATCTTCCTGCTCAGCCTGGAAGGAGAGGTTGCCGATGTAGATGGTCATTCCTGTGGGGACCGGTGGACGTTTGTGATCAGTGAAGCCGTGGTCCGAAAAGGAAGTCCTTGATGCTGAAGCTGGTGAGCTGAAGCCTGGGGGAGCGAGCCGATCAGAGCCGAACGCTGAAGCTGATGCCTGACCAAGCTACAGCGCAACAGGAGCGATTCGTTTTTTTAAAGGCGCGAGCCCGGTTCAGAGTTTGTAGCGGGCCGCTGCTTTTGTCTTGCAGCTTGCTTGTGCGGCCTCGATCGCTGCACCCGTTTTGACTTCGTTGAGGAAGCAGTCGCAGGTGAACGTTCCCATGCCATCGGGGGGTGTTTCCCCTGCCGTGTTCATGGCCGCATGGAACGCAGCTAGACAGAACTGAGTGATCAGTCCGTCGTCAGCGCGGCCGGCTCCCGACCCGCTCAGGAGTCCCATGGCCAGAGTGAAAGGCACCAGGCTGGCCTTCAAGAAAGCGGCAGGAGGTGGTGCCATGGCCATCAGGATGCGGGACGAATTTGCAGTTCCTTGTTCATCACCTTGAGGCGCTGAAGGGAGTTGAAAACATCCTGAGGCATTCCCTTGGGCAGATCCACAAAACTGTGCGATTCAAAAATCTGGATCCTTCCGATCATGCGGCCCTGCAAGCCAGATTCGTTGGCGATGGCTCCCACCAGATTGCCAGGTTTGACCCGATCGCGATGGCCCACTTCCACGCGGAAGCGCTCCATGTTCTCTTCAGGGGGCCGGGATGCACGCTCCGGTCTGCGCCGATCACCACGATCGCTGAAGCGCCCGTCCCTGCGTTCGAAACGCTGTCCCTGCCGTCCAGTGTTCTGCAGCCAGCTTTCGTCGCCTTGCACCAGCAGCGGACCATCGCCCACCGCCAGGGTGAGAGCAGCAAGGGCAAGCCTGGAAGGTTCCAGATCGTGCTCCTGCGCAACGCGCTGCAGTATCTCCTGCAGCAGCACAGCTTCATCGGATTGCGCGGAGTCGGCAGTGGCTGCATCCGTCAGACGCTGACGAAGTTTGTCCAGGCGTGATTGGTTGATTTCAGCGTTGCTGGGAATGGCCATCGGCTCGATGGCCTGGCCAACGGCGCGCTCAAGGTTGTTGACGAAGCGGCGCTCTCTGGGTGTCACAAACAGGATGGCTTCACCACTGCGACCGGCTCGACCCGTGCGGCCGATGCGATGCACATAAGCCTCACTGTCAAAGGGCATGTCGTAGTTGATCACAAGTCCGATGCGATCAACATCGAGGCCGCGGGCTGCCACATCGGTGGCAACAAGGATGTTCACGGTGCCTTTGCGCAGCCGTTCAACGGTGCGCTCCCTCTGGTTCTGGGGAACATCGCCATTGAGAACCGCCACATCATGGCCAGCCGCTTCCAAGGATTCCGACACGTTGAGGGTGATCGCTTTGGTGCGGGCAAAAATGATCACCCCTTCACCCGTCACCGCCTCGAGGACCCGGTTCAAGGCTTCCAGTTTGTGACTGTTCTGAAGGGTGATGCAGCGCTGGCGAATCCGACGGGCTTCCTTGTCTTTTGTTTTGATCGTGATCTCTGCTGGTTCTCGTAGATAACGCTTCGACAGCCGTCGGATTTCCGACGGCATCGTGGCGGAGAACAGCACGACCTGGCGTTCTTCAGGCAGTTGATCAAGGATCCATTCGACGTCGTCGATGAAGCCCATCCGCAGCATTTCGTCGGCTTCGTCAAGCACGAGACTGCGCAGTCCGCTGGTATCGAGGGTGCCCTGGCGCATGTGGTCCATCACCCGGCCGGGCGTTCCAACCACCACGTCAACGCCACGTTTGAGGGTGTTGATCTGGGACCGGAAATCAGATCCGCCGTAGATCGCCAGCACCTTGAGATGGGGGTGACCTGCGGAGTAGGCCTTGAAGGAGTCGGCCACCTGCATCGCCAATTCCCGGGTGGGAGCCAGCACCAGGGCCTGGGGTTTGGAGGCATCCTTCTGGAGCCGTTCGAGCAGGGGGAGGGCAAAGGCGGCTGTCTTGCCGGTGCCGGTTTGGGCCTGGCCGACCAGATCACGGCCCAGCATCAGCTCAGGGAACGTGGCCGCCTGAATTGGGGACGGTTCCTTGTAGCCCTTGGCGGCGAGGGTATTGAGCAGAGCTTCACTGAAGCCGAAACCTTCGAAACCGGAACTGGATTCGCTTGCAGGTTCGATCACTGTGGTGAACACATCGGCCGATTCAGCACTCTGTTCAGGTGTGGGGTCTGTCGTGGTCTGCAGATCTGTGGCGCTGAGATCCACTGAGCACGCGAAATCACCGTGCGCTGCACTCTGAGTCATGTTGAAAAGGCAGTGGCCTGATTGATCCCTTCAAGTCAGGCCTGCAAAGTCCAACACGGCCGTAACCGTTCTGATTGCTTGCCTTCCCCATCAAGGTTGATTCATCAACTTAACACTCTGCCGAAATCATCTTCCAACCGTTCAATGTCGCTTTCCTGCAGGACTGCACCGTGCTGGACTTCGATCAGCAGCAGACCCTGGTCACCGGCTTGGGCACGATGAAGGGCCCCGCAGGGGATGGACAGCGTGCTGCCTGCGCGTGCTTCGCTCCAGGTGTCGTGACAGAACAGAGCTCCTGCACCTTCCGCAACCGTCCAGTTTTCGCTGCGATGGTGATGTCGTTGCAGGCTCAGACGTTGCCCTGGGTTGAGCCAAAGGCGTTTGAGCTTGTATTCAGGACCTTCGAGAAGATCCTCGTACCACCCCCAGGGGCGAATCACCCGTGTGTCTGTCTTGGTCACCGCAACCCTGCAGGGTTTCAAGCATGGCGAGGCTGGTCCTTGCTGGCCAGCGGCATCAGTCCTGAGGCGTGATCAGCAGCACCTTGTGACGGGCTCGGGTCAGTCCTGTGTAGGCCAGGCGGGGATCCTGATGACGTACTGGGGGGAGCAGCAGTGCTACCTCGGAGTACTGACTCCCCTGGGATTTATGCACCGTCAGGGCGAAGGCCGGCTCCGCGCCCGTCAGCTGTGCAGGGTGGAGCAGCCGTTGTCCTGGAAGCAAGACGCGGGTGTCATGAGCCCGCGTGACCACCACGCCGATGTCGCCATTGGCCAGCCCCTGGTCGGCTCGGTTGTGACGGTTGAGCACCGGAGTGCCTGAGGGCCAGTGCTGCACGGATCGTCGACTGTGATCTCCCAGGACAACGCGGTTGAGAGTCTCCACCCCCCAGGGGCCTTGTCGGACGGGGCTGAGGGCAACCCAGGCTTCGAGCTGTTCCAGCAGCGCGGCAGCATCGTCGGGGTGGGGTTGATCGCCGTGCCAGCGCAGGGCCGTGGCCAGAGCACTAAGGCGTGCTTGATGGGCCTGCAGATCGTTCAAAAGCAGCTTTGGCAGCTTCTGGGGTTTGGCCTCCAGCCATTGCACGTTGTCGTCGGGCTGCAGTCGACTGAGCTGCGCCTTGTTGAACCCTGAACTGCCCCCTGAGCTGCCTAGACGCAGTTGATGGGCCAGAGCTGCGATGGCACCGTTGTTGCGGTAAGTCGTCTGCAGTTCAACCGCCGCCGCTCCAAGCCGTTGGCGTCGCTGCGGTTGACTCAATTCCTGAAGCACCGCCCCAGGGCCAACGGGGGGGAGCTGATCGGGATCACCCACCAGCAGCAACTGGGCCTGGTCTGGAAGGGCCTCGAGTAGGGCTTCCATCAAGGGAAGATCCACCATGGAGACCTCATCCACCACGAGCAGATCAACCACCAGCGGCAGGCTGCGGTTGCGTCGGTAGCGGTTCTCCCCCTGGGCCTCCAGCAAGCGATGCAGGGTGCTGCTCGGGAGGCTGCTCAGGTGTTGCGTGGCATCGGAATTCAGTGCCTGGCTTCCTGCGCTGACGGCCTGCTGCAGCCGTGCGGCGGCCTTGCCGGTCGGGGCAGCAAGCTGAATCCGGATCGCGGGATTGCAGGTCAGCGCCGCAGCCAGCATCTGCACCACCGTTGAGGTTTTGCCGGTGCCGGGCCCGCCGGTGAGCAGCACCAGGCGGTGTCGCAGCAGCGCGAGCACCGCCTGGGTCTGTTGCTCATCAAGACCCGCCTGCTTGGCTGCGGTCCGGGCGGCATTGCCTTGGTCGTCTGACAGGGCTCGTGGCAAGGCAGTGCTGCCGCGTTCGAGCAGCTGCTCGAGGCAGTGGTGCAGATGCCGATGCCAGCGCCGCCAGCGCAACCAGTGGCCGTCCTGCACGATCGGAGCCTCCGGTGTCGCGTTGAGGACATCCGCGCTCACCAGCCAGCCGCACTCCTTCAGGGCGGTGATCACCTCATTGGGCCATGCCGTCGCCTCCAGCCCATCCGGTGCGGGCCCGTTGAGATCGAGCCCCAGCTCGCCCCGTTCGAGGGCGTCCGCGAGGGCCATCACAGCTGCTTCCCTGGTCGCTGTTGTCTCGGCCGTGGCCTCTCCCGTGGCGCCAGGGCGTTGCGGCACAAGGCGGGTCAGGCTTTCGGTCAGGGCCAGACCGAGGGCGCTGCTCATGGTTGTCCCTCCCGTAGCAACGCATCCAACGCCAAGACCCGCTCGAGGCTGGGTTGATCGACCAAAACACCAGGTGTTGGCGTTTCGTGCTTCTGGTGATCCTGCTCCAGGGCGCCAGGAACACCTCGGAGGAAGACGTAGGCATATCCCCCCAGGTGCTCTTCCGGCTTGTAGCCAGGCAGGCGCCAGTGGAGATAACGGTGCAGGGCAACCAGATAGAGGTGGGCCTGGAGCGGGTAATGGTTGCTCACCATCAGCTCCACCATGGCCTCCTGGGTGTAATTGGCGGGGCCGCATTGCTGCACCGTTCCCTGGCCATCCCGTTGCCCCAGCCAGTTGCTTTTCCAGTCAGCGACCCACCATTTCCCCTCCCAGCAGAAGACAAGGTCGATGGAGCCGGTGAGAAACCCTCGGCTGGCCACCTCCAAGAGGTTGAGCTGTTGGCCATAGTCCCCATCAAACAAACCTCCGGGATGGGCGATGAAGACGTTGGCCAGCCCACTGCTTCGCACCAGATGGTCCGGTTGCGTGTGGGCCAGTGGCAGGTCGAAATTCATCTCATTGAGCCATTTGCCGTTGTGCAGGTCACCCAGTCGGCAGGCGCCCAGCGCACCACCCATCGGCGTGTGCATCAGCTGGCACAAGCCCGTGATCAAGGTGTCGGTCCACTCAAGGCTCAGGCCAGCGCGGGGGAGTTCCTCGGCCACCACCACGCGGGCCTGGGCGTCATCTCCTGCGGCGAGGCTGCCGTAATCGATGCGCTCCAGGATGCGATGCAGGGCATCTCCAGGACCCGCTCCACGAGGAAATTCGGCAAGAGGTCCGAGGCCGGGCCAGGACGTCTGCTTTTCGGGTAGGGGAGTTGTGCCGTCATCTGGGATCGATGCCGTCTGCTCCGCTCCCGGCTGCAAGTTGATGGCGTCGGTATCGCGTCCGTCTTCGCGCATCTCCGGCGGCACGGCGACTTGCGAGTGGGCCCAGGCTGAATAGCTCGCCCGTCCCCAGCGACTGTCGAGGGGCCGGGACGGTGTTGGACCAAGCGCAAGGGACCCCTGGGGGGGCTCTGGCTGCCAGGGTTGGAAGGTGTTGCCTACCTGCGTCTCGCATCGATGCAGGGGCAGGTTGCGTTCCAGGCCGCCCTCCACCAGCCAGGGGCTCAGGGGGTTGGCTGGCTCAGCCAGATCCTCTCCAGGCCAGCCGAGCACCAGCAGGTGACAGGCGCGGGTACAGGCCACATAGGCCAGACGTTCGGCTTCAGCGGCCTGTGACCGTTGATCCTGCTGGGCTGCTTGCCGTCCCTGCCCCCAGTGGGGATTGAGGTGAAGATCCAGGTGGGGCTGAGCCTCAGGCGATGGCATCCAACGCCGTCCGAGTTGGCGGGCACCGGCCTTGATCGCTTTGCTGCCTTTCCAGAGAAAGGGGCAGATCACCACGGGATATTCCAGCCCTTTGCTCCGGTGCACGGTCACCACGGCGATGGCGGATTCGGCCGCATCGCTGCGGCACAAATGGGCCTCAGGGCTTTCGCCGTGGTCCTGGAGCCGCTGGCGCCTGAGCCAGTCGGCCGCCTGGAGTGCCCCCAGCCCCAGCTTGTGCATCTGTTCCTGCACCAGTTCAGCGGCCTGTTGCAGATCCGCCAGCGTTCGTCCTCGCAGAGAGAGGCGGGCTAATCCTTCGCTGCCCTGCAGTTGCGCCAGCACTGTGGTCAGTCCCTGGTGGGGTAAGCGCTCCGCCAGATTGCTCAGCGCAGCGGCGAGTTGATCCCAGTCCTGCGGCTGGGCGTTCTGGATGTCTGCTGCTGACCAGCCCAGCAGTGGTGATCCAGCCAGCAGACGCTGGCGACCGTTATGGCCTGGCAGCGCAAGAGCATCAAGAAAGCGTTGTAGAGCTGCGGCTCCAAGACTTTCAAACACATCGCCCTTGCTCACCAGACGACTGGGGAGATGGTGGCGTTCCAGGGCGGCCCTCAAAGCTTCCGCCTGGGAATGCTGGCTTACGAGCAGGCACAGATCCCCCGGTTCGAGAACGCGGCTTCCCTGCTCCGAGCGCAGCGGCCATTGCTCCTGCAGAAGCTGTTGGCAGAAGGTCGCCACTTGGCTGTCGAGCTGATGGGGATCGAGGTTCAGCAGTTGGAGTGGTGATTGCCCATCCGGCAAGGCCAGTTCGCCTTTGTCGGCCATCGGCTCCACGGAAGGGACTGGCAGCTCGGAACGCCCCAGTCCTGGGCGCATCAGGGCGTTCAGGGCCTGAACCAGGGGCTCGCTCGAGCGGCGGTTCTCATAGAGCCCGTAGCAGTGCTTCGTCTTGCTCGCGGCTAGGCGATAGGTGGAGAGTTCGCCGCCGCGGAACCGATAGATCGCCTGTTTGGGGTCTCCCACCATCACCAGCAGGTGTTGGGGGGGATCCGCGGTGAAGGCCCGCTCCAGGATGCGCCATTGGATCGGATCGGTGTCCTGAAATTCATCGATCAGGGCCGCGCGGTAGCGCTGACCAACGGCCTGGAGCAGCGGATTAATCGCACCGTCTCCAGTCCCTGGATCCAGTTGCTCGAGAAGTTGGCCGAAGCTCATCTGTCCGCTGCGCTCGCGGCGACGCGTCAGCTCTTGGCGGCCCCAATGGCCGAAATGGAGCAGTACCGCTTCAGCGGGTCCATCCACCAGGTCTGCGATCGCTCTCAGCAGCTCCGCCTGAGGCAGCGACACCAGGTCGCCATGGGCTGCTGCCGCCACCTTGGTGAAGGGCCCGGGATGGAAATAGTTCTGCAGTTCGGCTTGGGTCAGAACAGCGTCGTACCCGGGTGTGCGTCCCTTAAGGCTGGCGACCCAGCCCTGCACCTTCTGCAGTCGATCCGGTTTGGGTTTGAGGCGGTAGGGGCTGTAGGGCAACGCCAGGCTCTTGAGCTCGGCTGCGGCCGCGGCCAGGTCCTGTTCAAGAGCCTCTGCACTGCTGTCCCACAGCGTCAGAAATCGCTGCCATCGTCTGGGCCATGCATCCTCGAGCTGCGCAGCAAGCAGCAGATCAGCCTCCTGGCCTTCCGGCAGCGTATCCAGCTGGAGGGCGGGATCGCCATCCAGGCTGGCCAGCACCCTGAGCAGGCCATCGGGGTGGATGCCGCGCTGTTGAAGCCCGGCCAGCACTGGTGTCGACAGGGGCAGGACGTGCTGCTGCCAGTAGTCGTGCACCAGTTGTTCACGACGTTCATGGCCTTGGCTTTCCAGGCTCACCGCAGGCCCCAGTCCGGCTTCGAGGGCTTGGCGTTGCAGGGTGCGTCTGCAGAAGCCATGGATCGTGGTGATGTCGGCATGATCGAGCCGTTCGAGAGCCAGCAGCAAGCGGCCTTCCATGGCACGATGCATGGACGGGCTCTGGGCTGTGATCCACTCCTGCAGCGGGCGATCCATGGCGTCAGCGTTTGCTCCTTGCAGCAGGGCCAGGGCCTGTTGCAGGCGGCGGGCGATGCGATCTCTCAGTTCTGCCGCAGCCGCTTCCGTGAAGGTGACCACCAGCAGTTGGTCCACCTGCAGCGGCCTCGGCCCTTCACTCAGGAGTCGCAGCACTAGATGGGCGAGCGCGAAGGTTTTGCCAGTGCCAGCGCTGGCCTCCAGGAGACGCAGTCCCGGCTCCAGTGGGAACTGGTTCGGTTCGAAGCGGGGGTGATTCAACCCTTCACCTCCTGCCGCCGTTCCAGCAGCGGTCCATGGAGCGTGAGCGCCAAGGCCTGGCTGTCATCAGTGAGCAGATCACCCAGGGGTAGATCGGAGCCGAAACAGAGTTGCTGAACGGCGTCGCGTCGCTCCCCTGCCAGCACGGCATTGCCTTCCCAGGCGTCGCGGGCTTTGCTCCACCCCTTCCCCTGGGCCTTCGCCTCTCCTGCGGCGAAGGCCCAGCCTGTTTCCGGAGGCAGGGGCCAGCACTGCTGCTGGTACTGATCGCGCCAGGCTTGGTGCTGATCCAGCAGAGCAGTGCACTGGTCGCGGCTGGGGGGGCTGATGCGCTCGAGCATCCGGAAGCGATGACCGTCGCGACCGACCAGCACAGCGGAGCGGAGCTTGCAGCCCGCGGCAGTGGCCAGGAGTAGCTCCAGCCACAGCTGCTGACGCTGTGGGCTGCGGGGCCGGGCCGTGTGTACCAGCACCAGTTGCTCATCTCGCAACAACAGCTCCGCCTGCCATGGACCCATGCTCACGGCTTCGCGTCGCTCCTCTCCCAGGCACGACAGGCAGTTGCTGAGGCTGGTCCAGCGTTGCTCCAGCTGGTGGGCTTCCAGTGCACCAGCTGAAAGAGGGGGGAGCTGTCCCTGCCCGCGGTCGAGAGCGAGCCAGTCGGGCTCGGCATGGTCCTCCCGGTCGCGGCCCAGTTCTCGCCGCAGCAGTGCTGACCGTTGTCGCTCATCGAGGCTGAGGTCCTCCAGGTCGAGCACAGCCTTGTCGTGTTCTCGTGGCCGCAGTCCCAGTTGTTCCAACCACTGCTTTTGGGGAGCTGTGACCCAGGAGATCAGGTCACTCCAGGCGCTGAGGGGTGAGGCCTGAGCTTCCGGTTCGGTTGTTTGAGTGATGCTGAACGCCAGGCCAGCAGTTCCCCCGATGGTCCCTGCATCGAGGTGTTGCCTTACCTGCAGCAGACGTTGATCGCAACTGGCGGGGGGCCAGGCATCAGAGGGAAGAAAATTGCTGCGCTCCAGGGCATTGGCGGCATGCTCACGCACCGGCACCTGGGGGAGCAGGTCGATCCACTGACGCACCGGCGTGGAGGCTTCCAGCTGTTCGCCGGTGCGTTCGTCACGGCAGCTCCAGCTGACCAGCAGGTGTTGGCGAGCGGAAAGCAGGGCCTCTAGCAGCACATACCGGTCCTGGTCTCCACTGCTGGGATCTCCCAGAAGGCGTTGCTGCTCCATCAAGTGGAATCCGGGGCGTTGGCGTTGGCGCGGGAAGGCGCCCGCATCCAGTCCCATCAGCACAACCACCTTGTGGGGAATCGCCCGCATCGGTTCCAAGGCGCTGATGGTGAGGGCACCGGAGCGATGCCCAAAACGACCACTGCCTTCACTGAGGCGTTCTGCCAGCACCTCCCCCACCACCGGTGCAGAAAGCTGCAGACTGCTGGTCCCCGCGACGTCACCCCAGTCCGTCAGTACGGAATGGATGGTCTGCACTTCCCAGGCCCAGTCACCACCGTCACCGAACAGCGCCATCAGCTGTGGGCGCAGGCCTTCCACCCAGGCCTGAACCGAGCGGTTGTGGCTGAGCCACTGAAGGCTGCGCTGCAGTTGACGCAGCAGTCCCAGCCAACGTCCCTGTTGTTCCAGGCTCCCAGGCAGGGGCATGGGGGCCGTGTCACCAAGGGCCAGACCAGGTGTCTCCGGGAACACCACTCCGAGCACCAGTCGGTCGATGACCCAAGCCAGGCTGTGGGTGGGATCGCCGCCTCGGTCATGGCTGTCGAGTCCCCAACGGAAGCCGGCCTGTTGAAGCATCTGGGTGATGCCTTCCGCATCCTCGGGCTCCAGTTGATGGGCGCGCAGAAGCGGGGCATTCCCCAGCATTGTTTCCAGGGCGGAGGCCGTGAGTCGCTCTCCGCCAAGGGCCAGCAGTTGCAGGAACCCCTGGCTGATTCCGGCTTCATTCTGCTGACTGCGGTCTGTGAGACGCCAGGGGAGGCGTACGCCAGTGGCGTCGTGGTCACCAAACACCGCGCCCACTAAGGGAGCAAACGCTTCCACCTGGGGTGTCATCACCAGGATTTCGCGTGGTTCCAGGCTGTCGTCGTTGGCCAGCAGTTGGAGGATCTGGTCCCGGAGCACCTGTAACTGCCGCAACCGTCCAGGGCAGGCATGAAATTGGAGCGATTGATCGTTCGCTGTTCGTGTCAGGAGATCGGTCGCTGTTCCATGAACCAGGTGTTCCTGGAGTTGCTCCAGCAGCGTGGGCTCCTTCCCTTGTGAACTGGCAGTGGTGGCAGGGAAGAAAAATGGATCCAGAGCCCGCCAGCTGCCGAGCTGGGTCTCGCCACTGCCCTCCAGGAGTTGCTGGAATTCAGCGCCGAGTCGTCCGAACCGCGCTTCAACGCTGGGGACGGTCAGAAGCCACTCCTCATCAAGGGGCGCCTGAGATTCAAGGCTGCTCTGCCGCTGCCAGAGGTCTGGGCAGGGGGTCAGCAGATACAGCTCGATGCTGCGCAGACAGGAGAGGGCCTGAAGCAGTTCCACCTGCACCGGCGCCAGGCTGCTGAGGCCAAACAACCGCAGAGGTGGTTGGGGGGGAAGGTCTGGACGCCATCCCTGCTGCAACCGCCGAATCAGTTGCCGGGCTCGCATGCCGAAGGGCAGGCAGCCGAGCCGGCTGTGCAGTTGCTGCATCAGTTGCGGCTGCCACAGCATCGTTGCGGCGAGGGGCGTTCCTCGGGCATCCGTGGTTTGTCCCGTCAGCCAGGCCTCGAGCATGGCGGGCCGGTAAAGGCTGTAATCGTCGATGGCATCTGCAATGGCGCGGGCCAGTTGCCATAACGGTGGGTCGAGCACTTCAAGCGTTGCGGTCTTGCGCGTGTTCAACCAGTGCTGCAACGGGGCACTGGTTGGATGGTCCAAAAGCTCTGGTAACAGCTCCAAGAGGGGCCAGACCAGGTTCTGTGCTCGCCACGGGTCGGCTCCTGTCCCTGAGCTCTGCTGTTCCAGAAGCCCATCCACCATCTGCCGCAGCAGGCTTGTCGGGAAGGGAAAGCGCAGATTGGCGGTGATGCCACAAGGGTTGGCAAGCGCCAGTTGCTCCCCCAGCCATCGACTTGTGGGCCAGGTGTTCACCACCACCTGGGCCTCGTCCAAGACACCAGGTGGATGAAGGCTGAGGTTGGCGGCTAATACATCCGCCAGAACTTCAGAACGGTTGCTGCGGTAGAGGGTCAGCAAGGTGCGCTGCTGATCAGTGCAGGCTCCACTGCTGGGGCATTCATGGTCGGTTGGGTGATTGTTTTGGCAACAACCTTTTTGGATGCAGCTTCAGTGGGGGCAGTGTTCTGCACCTGCACCACTGCATCGGTTTCTGGGCAGTAAGCCGTCAGGCGCCCTCCGTACACGGCCCCTGTGTCGATGATCACAATCTGTCCCTGGCGCCGCACGTCAACCGCTGGGGTGTGAGCCACCACCACCTTGCCGAAACGTCCGTCATACCCCTGCCAGAAGGGCTCGCGGATCTCGAGATTGGGCTGCCCTTGCGCGTCGAAACCGGCATGGGTCGCGACCCATCCAACTCCCTCGAACACCAGCGGCAATCCCTTCAGTCGTTCCACCCATTGTTGGACAGCCTCGGCATCGCCAGGCCACACGCTCCGCTGCAGATCCGCTTGACGGATCAACCGCTGTTCATGGTTCCCCTGCAGCCAGGTGGCTCGACCCGAACAGACCATGCTCCAGACCGTTTCGATCGACGCACGCACCTGAGGCCCCCGACCGACCACATCACCACAAAAAACAAGATGATCAGCGGATGGAATCAGCCCGAGAAGAACGTCAAGGGCCTGATGACAGCCATGCACATCGCCAATTACCCAGTGATGAGTCATCGATTCAGCAGCACACTGGCTGAATTTGCTCAGGTTTCATTGTCGTACAAAGCATGACCGGTCACTCCCGATGCCGGATCAGAACAGGCCAAGGAATTTCTTCCGCTTCGGCTCTTCGTCGGCACGTTCAACGTTCTGCTGGTAGCGAGGTTTGCTGTCTCCGACAGTGAACAGGGGGTCGTTGTTTCTGAACCAGATCCAGTCTCGGATCGGGGGCGTTTCGATGAGATCCCGCCGCTTCAGGCTGAGACCAAGCTTTGCCGATGCTCCCAGAAGGATCTCCACCATTTCGTCTCCGTTACGGCAATTGGCGAGGGCCTCGTTGGTGCGCTTGGCACCATCAAGAGCCTTCACCAGCAAGGCGATCTGCTGAGTCACCGGCAGTTGGTTGGGCTGCATGCTTCCACTGGCGGATGAATCCTGTGTTAATCGATCGCAGAGCAGCTCAGCGGTCAGTCAAAGGGCGGTTGTTATCGAATGTTGCTGGAATGCCAGGCTGAGAGCAGCCTTGCAGACCCCGATCAGGTTTCGGCAAGGGCGTCGCTGATGGTGCTGGTCGGGGCTTCAAACTGGCCTTCCAACACAAACTCCAGTCGCAGCTTCATGAAAGTGATGAAGGTGGAGTCGGTTGAGACGACCGCCGCAGACGGTTGGGGAATTTGTTTGGCCAGATTGGCCATTTCGGGTGCTTGGAGGAAGGCAGGACGTCGCACCAGCCAGAAGTCGATCTCCTTGCCCTCTTCGCCGTAGTGACGTCGGCGCTCCTTCAGCACTTCCTCCAGAGGCTCTTCCTCAGTGAGGAAGCGTTCGCTGGCGGCAACGAAGTGATAGGTGGTCATCAGTTCTGACGTCCGAACAAGGGGTCCCGGCGTGGATTCTCTATCAGACGGCGCATCTCGCTCACCGCTTGTTGCAGTCCGACCGCCAGGGATCGAGCCACGATCGTATGGCCGATGTTGAGTTCCTCCATCCCTTCGATGGCTGCCACGGGCTCCACGTTTTGATAGGTGAGGCCATGGCCTGCATTCACCCTGAGGCCCAAGGCGCGTGCTTGGGCTGTCGCCTCGGTGAGACGGGCGAGCTCAGCGGGTTGTTGTTCCCAGCCGCACTCGGCATAGGTGCCGGTGTGCAGTTCGACCCAGCGGGCCCCGCTGGCCTGACTGGCTTTGAGTTGGTCCGGATCAGGATCCACAAAGAGGCTGACGGGGATGCCGGCCGATTGGAGAGCCTGCACCATCATCGTCAAGCTGGCCACTTGGCTTGCAACGTCCAAACCCCCTTCAGTGGTGACTTCTTCGCGTCGTTCGGGAACAAGGGTGACCATGTCGGGTTTGATCCGCAAGGCGATGGCCTGCATCTCCTCAGTCGCTGCCATCTCCAGGTTGAGCCGACTGCGGACGGTTTCCCTCAACAGCTCGACGTCGCGATCCTGAATGTGGCGACGGTCTTCGCGCAGATGCACCGTGATGCCATCCGCTCCGCCCAATTCCGCCAGGAGTGCCATGGGCACGGGGTCGGGCTCAACCGTTTTGCGCGCCTGCCGCACGTTGGCGATGTGGTCGATGTTGACGCCAAGGCTGGCCACAGTGCTTTCGCTGGTTTGAGGACTCTATTCAGATTGCGTGAGTCGGCCGCAGGACCAACTGCCCAGAGATTGGTTCAATCCAGCTCCTCCAGCCTTAACTTCTCGATGAAATGACCGAATGAGCCTTCGCGGTGACCTCGAGCCTGGCGACTCGCGAACAAGCTCTGGCCTCTGGGATCGACCCCTTCTTGGCACCGTTGGCCATGGTGGTGACCCAGGATTTGACCCTCAAGGGCTATTTCAGTCGGCGGATTGTCCAGGGCCTTGACCATCTCCCGAGGCAGGGACCTGTGCTGTTGGCGCCCACCCACCGGGCTCGGTGGGATGCGTTAATGCTGCCTTTCGCTGCGGGGCGTCGCATCACCGGACGTGATTGTCGTTTCATGGTGACCCGCACCGAGATGGTGGGACTGCAGGGGTGGTTCCTGCATCGATTGGGCTGCTTTGCCGTTGACCAGGGGCGTCCATCGATGACCACCCTGCGCTTCGCCATTGATCTCTTGGCGGCAGGCGAGCAAGTGGTGGTGTTCCCTGAGGGCCGGATCAATCGCACCGACGATCCCATCCGATTGCAACAGGGGTTGGCACGGCTTGCGCAATTGGCGACACGCCAGGGGGTGCCAGTGCAGGTGGTTCCCGTTGGTCTGGCCTACAGCGAGGTGCGGCCGCGGCCTTGCGGTCGGGCTGCCGTCTGTTTTGGAGAGCCTCTCCGTGCTGATGGCCACGGTCGAGAAGCAACCCGCACGTTCAACCAACACTTGGCTAGGCGCATGCGATCAGCTGAACAAGCGGCCCGTGAAGCGGTTGGTCGCCCCCTCCGTTCCCCCTAAAGTCCCGCCAATCTCTGTGGTGTGTTCATGCGTTCCCGCCTTTCGCTGACTGCCCTGACCCTGATGGCTGGCCTGGCGGTTGCTCCTGCAGCCTCCCTGGCTCAGGTCACCAATCAGGAGTCTGGTGATGTCACCAAGGTGCTCGCTTCCGGTGGTGCCGGATTCAACACAGTTGCTGTGGAGTCTTTGTTGAAACGGGGTGATGCGGCCGCGGCGGCCGGGAATCTGGCTGAAGCACGCAAGCATTACGACGATGCCCGTTCGGCTTCGAAGCAACTTCTGAAGTTTTATCGAGACCTCAGTGGTGCGTTCCGTGGCCTTGATGCCCGAATCCCCCGGGAAATGGATGCCAAGGGACGCTCAGCCCTCGCCCTGCTGGCTCAGGCCAACCTCCGACTTGCGGCCCTTTTTCGCCGTCAGAACCAGCCCGAAGTGGCCGTTCCTGTGCTTGTTGAGGTGGTCCGTCTGATGACCCCATCCCAGCCGGAGGGACAGAAGGCTTACCAGAGCCTCCTTGAGCTTGGTTTTGTGGAAACCCCGTTCGCTGGTGCCAAGGCTGGCACCAACTGAACCTGATGATCGACCATTGATCTGCCAGCATCCACACCAGCAACCCATTGAGCATGGTTCAACCTGATGCAGTGGTGGCGGTCATCCGCCAGGCACTGCCCGACGCCACAGTTGACGTCGAAGACCTCACTGGAGGTGGTGATCATCTCCAGGTCACGGTTGTGTCGTCTGGGTTCAGTGGCTTATCCAAGATCAAGCAGCATCAGCTTGTCTACAGCGCTCTGAAGGATCAGCTCGCCAGTGAAGCCATTCATGCCTTGGCTCTGAAGACCTCCACGCCTGCCTGAAACGACCCCATTTCTCCTGAATTAATTCGATGGATAGCCAGACCAAAGCCCGCATTGAAGCGCTGATTCAATCCAGCCCGATCTTCGTGTTCATGAAGGGCACCAAGTTGATGCCTCAGTGCGGCTTCTCTAACAACGTGGTGCAGATTCTCAATTCTCTTGGTCTGAGCTTTGAGACCTTTGACGTTCTCTCCGACATGGAGATCCGTCAGGGGATCAAGGAGTTTTCCGAGTGGCCCACCATTCCTCAGGTGTACGTCAAAGGGGAATTCATTGGTGGCTCCGACATCCTGATCGAGATGTACAACTCAGGAGAGCTCAAAGAGAAACTTGAAATCGCACTGGCTAGTTGATTGAACTGATCTCCAAGTGGATCCCAAGGACTTCTTCGGAAGTCCTTGGGAGAGCCCAGCATTGCTGAGATTCAGAGGCGTGTGCAGGGAGAGTTCATCGACACAGTTCATCCCAGTTCCGGTTGTCGAAACAGGGTTCTCATATCGCCATCGGGGCCAATGAAGCTGGATGGATCGAGGATCCAACGGTCGATCAATGTCTCAAGCTTCGCCAGTTCTCTTGAGTCGAGACTTTCGCTGCGGCGAAGAGCGTGAAGATAGCCATCGGCGTAAAGCCGTAATTCAGAAGGGCTGTGATATCGATGCGTCAGTTCCTGGCAGGCATCACAGAGAGACTGAAAATGTCGGATCGCCTGTGGATGTTGCAGGGATGTCATGACCTGTGAGGACGGCAGCCTCCGCTACCAGTTTGCCATTGAATTGGCCTAGCGTAGGCAAACGTTGGCGATTGATGTGACCTCCTCTTCCCGCGATCTCGGTTCCGCTGCTGTGGTGCAAGATCCGGCGCCAGCATCGATTGCGCCTGGATCGCTCCCCAAGGAGCCCTCGCGGGTCTTGATTGTTGAGCCCCATCCCACCTTGCGCACGGTGTTGGTGCAACGCCTCCGGCAGGACGGACATCTCACTGCTGCAGTCGGCTCAGCGGAGGACGCCCTGGAAGTCTGCCAGGATCAGTCCCCAGATCTGTTGGTCAGTGCAGAGCTTCTGGAACGCAGCTCAGCTTTACGACTCGCCCAGCATCTCCGTTGCCCTGTGATCGTGCTCACTGCTCGAACCGGTGCCGAGCCGGTGGTGGGGCTTCTTGATGAAGGTGCTGACGATGTGTTGCGCAAGCCTTTCGGGCTGGAGGAACTTGCCGCTCGTTGCCGCACCTTACTGAACCGCGGGCGGTCAGGACTGCAGGAACGTGTCACGGTGGGCCCTCTGGAAGTGCATCTGCTGCTGAGACAGGTCACGCTTCGGGAGAAACCGGTGGAGCTCAGCCCAAGGGAATTCGCTCTCCTTTGTGCGTTGCTGATGCCGCCAGGAGTGGTGCGCAGCCGTCAGGATCTGCTGCGAATGGCGTGGCCACCATTCAGTGGTGGACCACGCTCTGTGGATACGCAGGTGCTCACCTTGCGCCGCAAGCTTGAGCAGGCTGGGCTGGGTGATGGAGGTGGCATCACCACCGTGCGCCAACAGGGCTATCGCTTCAGCTTGGACCACCTGCCGGACTAACCAACCAACCTTCTGCAACGGCGATGGCCGTTGCCAGTTCCGCGGTGATCATCAGCACGGCAAGACCGGCCAGCAATCGATAGGTCCAGGCTGGCGTCAGCCTCCCAATCCGGGAGGTATCCACTCCACTGTGATAGTGGACCAATGCGAGAAAGTCCTGGAAACGCTCGAGCCGCTGGGGAAGCAGCCGGTGGCGTTGATCATGGGTTTTCAAGTAGTGAACCGTTCCTCCCTGACTGGTCCTCACTGGCACAAGCCCCCGGATTTCATGCCACTGCAGGATCCATCCACGTTGAAGGATCCAATTACACCAGGCTGGATAGCCCACCTGGATCCCGGTTTCGTTGACAAGCACCTGCTCTGACAGCAGGGCCGTAACCAGGACAAGGCCAAGACCAGCTGCAACGACCAACCAGACCTGCAGGGATGTGGGAGCCAGGGCTGGAAGCGGCAGCACCAGAGCCAGGTAGACCGCCAACAAGGTGAAGCGAATCAGAGGAGACAGCAGGAAGCGTTCGCCTGGCATCTGTTCTGAAGCGGGCCTGTGTGCATCAGCGGTCATCCGAGGAGCCTGGCAAGGGTTCGATCACGTCGCTGGGTTTGTACTGCCCACCAAAGACTTCCTTTTCGCGCCCTTTCCAGAACGCGCCAAGGCGCATCAGATCAGAATGGGCATCCTGAATCGAATGGAGGTACTCCTCGGCAGTCATCGAGTCACGTTGTTCTTTGAGCTTTGCCAGCCGTAACAGCTGCAGCATCCATGGCTTGCTCAAATCGCCGCGGCTCTCGAGATAGCGCGCTAGATCGTCCGATCTGGGTTGTTTTGATCGCGTCATAGCAACCCATACTTCCTGATAATTCTAAAAAGCCCGGACCTGCTTTCGCGCGGCCGTTTGTTCAGGCCGGTAGAGCCCAGGGATTGAGTCCAAGATCGGCGCCAATGCGGTGGCTGCAGGCATAACCACTGAAAGCCACGGCATTCAATCCCTGGCCCGGGAAGCATGAGTCGCCCACGCAGTACAGGTTCTCCAGGCCTGTGCGGTTGAACGGCATTGGAAGCAGTCCAGGAAGACGGCCCGCAGGGATCGGCCCATAGCTGCCCCCCATCCGGCCGAGGAAACGCCTGTGGGTACGAGGTGTTCCCACTTCCTTGACCTCGATGGCGGCTCCGAGTCCGGGAAGCAGTGCCTCAAGCCGCTGGATCAGTCGGTTGGCATCCGCTTGTTTCTTGAGGGCATACTGCTTCGGCCCTAACCCTCGCCAGTGCTTCATATCGCTCATGGTGAAGGTATGCACGATGTGTCGGCCTTCCGGGGCCAAGGAGGGGTCGAGAAGGGTTGGGATCGACACAAAGATCACTCCTTGTTCGGCTTCCATCGCCTGCCAGTCCTCCAAAAGCAGGTGATGACAGTGAAGGCCGCTGGGAATGACCTCAGCCTTCACGCCTAGATGCAGGGAGAGAAAAGAACTGGAGGGTTGATAGCGGCGCCGCCAGGTGGCTTCAGCCGAAGGGGTGTTCTCAGCGTTAACCAGCGTTGAAGGGGGGGATCCTTCTCCAGCAAAGGTGTCCCAGCGGGTTGCATTGCTGACGATGCGACGAGCTTTCAGGGTTTGTCCATCAGCCAGCTGAACCCCGACGGCTTTGCCGTTTTCCACCAGCACGTTGGTGACTCGGGCTCGATAACGGATCTCACCACCATGGGCCTGGAGGCCGGCCACCAGTCTGCCGGCGATGACGCCCACGCCTCCTTTGGGGTAGTTGATGCCGCCGGCGTGCCGATCGGAAAACACCATGCCGGCATTGATCATCGGTGTGCGATCAGCTGGCATCACAGACCAGCAGAAGCATTCCATATCGATCAGTCGAAGCAGCTCCTGATCGCGGATGTGCTTGCGAGCCACATCGCCCACGTTGAAGGGAAGCCAGCGAGCCAGGCCCAGGCAGGCCAGTGGTGCTCGGACAAACACTTTGGCGAGATAAGCCGGGTCTTCGAGCGAGAGCAGGGGCATCGCATCGAGACAGCGGAACACCTGCCAGCACGTGTCGTAAAAAGCGCGGATTCCCTTGGCTTCATGGGGGAATCGGGCGCTCATGCGCTTGATGAACCCTTCGTAATCGCGGTCGACGGCCATGGTCAGTCCACCCGGCAGGTGGTACTCCAGTTGGACCGGATCAGGCACCGTCTCGCAGCGCTGTCCAAGATCGGCAAGGGCCCTGGTCAGCAGGTTGGTGTGCCCGCTCTCTCCGAAACCGAAGATCATGGAGGCACCCACATCAAAGGTGTATCCCTTTCTTTGGAAGCTGCCTCCAGATCCTCCTGGAATCAGATAGCGCTCCAAAACCAGCGTTCTTGCCCCTTTCATGGCCAGCTGGGAGGCGGTGACCAAACCGCCGATCCCGGAGCCGATCACAATCACGTCCCAGGCGGTTTCGGTCACAACTGGTGTCAATCTCAACGCTGAACCCTAGGTGCTGGCAACCATGACCAGCGCGTAGAACAGCACCCGATCGTTCAGAGGGATGCTGATTCCCCATGGCCCGCGTTTCTCTCACGCGATGGAGCATCGGACGTCAGGACAGCCGTGCTTCACTGGACGAAAAAGGGGGGGTGGCGGTAAGGATCACCTCGGAGCGTACGGGGCTTGTCATCAGCTCACGGCATCGTTCCTCGATGCGCAGGCGGATCACATCAATGGCTGCTCCATCCATCGGCTGACTTGGGTTCAGATACACCACCACGAACGCGGTTCGGCCCACCTGCATCACAGTGAGATCCAGCAGCCAGCAGGACAGTCCCGTCAAGAGATCTTCAAGGGCAGCTCGGGTGGATCGAATCGTGTCGCTTTCAGCCGATGCTCCGGAAGTTTGTCCAAGGGCTGTCAAAAAAGCCTGGAGTGGTTCACGCAAAACGGCCGCACTCACCACCAGCACCAAGAGTGAATCGGTGATTGGCGTCAGCACCTGAAGGGCTGTTCCACGCAGGAGGGGGGCCCCGAGCAGGGCAAGGCCCGTCAGGCCGCTGATCAGACCATCCACCTTTGCCGCCCTGGCTTCTGTGAGCAGAAGTTGTGACTGCGCCCCCGTTCGTCGCCAGTCGCGGTAATGACACCAGGCCAGCCCCCAGCAAATCACCACCATCGCGATCGAATACAAGGCGACGGGACCGAGGTTCACCTCTGCGATTGGTTGCCCTTTGGCGTAATCAATCACCGTCCCCAGACCGGCGGCGGCAGCAAAGGTGAGCACTCCGATCAGGACCAGGGAGCGGAACAGCACATAAAGCGCTTCCTGGCCGTCGTAGCCGTAGGGATAGGCGCGATCAGGTGGCCTTACCACGTTGCGGCTAATCCTTGCGGCGACCAAGCCCGATCCAACCATCACGGCGGAGTAGAGCCCATCGAGGAGCAGGGCATAAGACCCTGACAGCACGTGAACCGAGAGACCGGCCATCGCCATCACGGCACTGGCTCCAACACCGATGCGCAGCGATCGCTGTTCAATCAGTCGATGGCGCCGCGCCTGAGAGGGCTCCTGCTCCGTTGCCATGTGCTGACGCCGTCTATGTCTCTGGTAGCAAGACGCCTCAGGCGGCGGCTTCGGTGGCTACTGGGTTGATCACGGTCACGCCCTGCTGCAGTGCATGTCTGCAGAGGTCGGACAAGGCGCGGTCGCGATAGGCCCCATAGCGGCGACGTTTGTCGCGGATGCGCTCGGGCAGGGCTGGCAGGAGGCCGAAGTTTGGGGGCATGGGTTGAAACTTGCTCGAAGGTGCTTCACTGATGAAGTGGGTCAGGGCCCCCACCATGCAGGTGGGAGGAAGCTCGATGGGCTCCAGCCCCTTCGCGAGACGTGCCGCATTGGTTCCGGCCAGCCAGCCTCCAGCCACGGCGGCGGCATACCCTTCCGTGCCAGTGATCTGTCCTGCAGCCAGCAACCGCTCGCGGCTGCGGAACTGAAGTGTGGGTTGCAGCAGCTCTGGTGCCTCGAGGAACGTATTGCGGTGCATCACACCGAAGCGCACGAAGTCAGCCTGTTCAAGTCCAGGAATCATGCGAAGCACACGCTTCTGTTCTCCCCATTTCAGGTTGGTCTGGAACCCCACCAGATTCCAGAGCCGTCCGTCCTTGTCTTCCTGGCGGAGTTGCACCACGGCGTAAGCCCGTTTGGCCCGACGCACCTCTCTGTCGTTGACGTCGCCCCAGCGGGGATCCCAGAGTCCGATCGGCTTCAGCGGGCCGTAGCGCATGGTGTCCTCGCCGCGTCGGGCGAGCTCCTCGATGGGCAGACAACCCTCAAAGAATGTGGCGGTGTCTTTCTCGAACTCCTTGAGTTCGGCTTGTTCAGCACCAAGCAGAGCTTCGCGGAACTGGATGTACTCCGCCTGGTCCATCGGGCAATTGATGTAGTCAGCATCGCCCTTGTCGTAGCGGCTGGCCCGAAAAGCCTTGCCCATGTCGATGCTTTCACCCTCCACGATCGGGCTGGCAGCGTCGAAAAAGTGGCAGTCGTCGCGGCCGGTGAAGTGGCGGAGATCGTTGGCGAGGGAATCGCTGGTTAGAGGGCCCGTGGCGAGCACGGTGATTTGATCGGAATTGGGGAGCTGAAGCTGTTCACGACGTTCGATCGTGACGAGAGGGTGTTGCCCCAGGGCCTCCGTGAGGGCTGCGCTGTAGCGACCTCGATCGACGGCAAGTGCTCCCCCTGCGGGAACGGCATGGTGATCTGCCGTGCCAATCACCAGGGACCCCAATCGTCTCAGTTCTTCCTGCAGCAACCCCGCTGCGCGATCACTACTGAGGGATCCAAAACTATTACTGCAAACTAGTTCTGCGAATTCGCTGCTGTGATGCGCCGGAGATCGCTTGACCGGCCGCATCTCGATCAGTGTCACAGGAACACCAGCAGCAGCAGCCTGCCAAGCCGCTTCGGTGCCGGCCAGGCCTGCACCGATCACAACAATGTTGTTTTCTGCTGTCAAAGGGGTTGAGACATGCGCTGACTCTGAACCTTACGGAGCAGAGCTTCAGGCTCGACTGCGCTTGATCATCAGCTGGAGCTGGCCGACCGCGGCTCGACCGATGTTGAAGCCAGCCCAGCCCAGTGCCAGAAGAATCGGAGAAGCCACGAGGACGAGCCGGAGGTCCATGGGTCGATCAGAAAAGCCCAATGATCTTAAAGACCATGGCTTGCTCCCGGTAAGGCTTCGTTCAGCTCGTTTGGTTTTGCAGCATTTCGGCATGACGTGCATGCTGCATGGCCAACGTCCTGTAGTGGAGTGCGTGCTCGATCTGCTGCTGCATCGCCTCCTCGCTGAGTTCTTTCTTTGCCTGAGCAGGAATGCCTGCGACCAGGGTTCGTTCCGGAACGTCTTTGGTGACAACAGCACCAGCCGCAACGATGGCTCCTTCGCCCACGGTGACGCCATTGAGCACCACGGCTCCGATCCCAATCAGACAGCTGTCCAGAAGCGTTGCGCCATGGACAACAGCACGATGTCCAACCGTGACGTGCTTTCCGATGGTGACGGGCTGGCCGGGGTCCCCATGCAGTACAGCCCCGTCTTGCACGTTGCTGCATTCGTCAATGCTGATGCAGGCCAGATCGGCCCGGGCGACAGCAGTCGGCCAGAGGCTGCTGCCTGGTGCCAAGCGAACATCCCCAATCACCACGGCGCTGGGTGCGACCCAAGCCGTCGGGTGGATGGTGGGCTCAGGCCAAGGAAAGGATGGCGACGAGGTCATGACAGGTGCAGGCAAAACAGGCTCCGGCCGGTTCCATCCCGTCTCTCAGTGAATGAGGCTTTGAAGAGGGAACCACCGGGTGATACGTTCTGATGGTGCCTGAAGGGCACTCCCGTTCCTGGGCAAAAGCCGGGGTTCTGGAAGGGTCGCTAGCTCAGCGGTAGAGCATCCGGCTTTTAACCGGCTGGTCCTGAGTTCGAATCTCAGGCGACCCATTTTTTCTTTCTTCCACCATCGCCAGGGATTTGCGTCAGGATGGTGGGTAATCCCGAGAGGTTGGCGAGTGGACGATGGGGGAACCCTGAAGTCGAACGTGCTGGTCGCTGTTGTGGACGACGACCCAAGGCTGAGGGACCTCCTTGAGGATGAGCTGGTGGATCTGGGGGTTAATCCCTTGATCTGCAGCAGTGGTGTTGATCTCCTCGAGTTGCTCGATAGCACGACTGTCGACTTGATTCTTCTGGATCTGATGATGCCGGAGATGGATGGTTTCTCCTGCTTGCAGGCGCTGCAAGAGCGCAACTATCAGGGGGATGTCGTGGTGGTCAGTGCCCACGGGGATGCCAGTTACAGGCAGCAGGTGATCAAGGCCGGTGCCTCAGAATACGTTCGCAAACCGGATCTGTTTGATGCCTTGCCTGATCTGCTCAATCAATTTTTAAATCAGTCATCGGTTTCTAGTTGATGATTGAGGTGTTAGATTCTGGCATGGAAAGTGAATTAAAATGCAGGCGCCATGATTGTCAAATGAAATACTTTCTTGGTCCATCAAAATTTCAACCGTTCCACCCATGCCGACGATGAGCTCTTGAACAACCGTCAGGCCTAGGCCACAGCCTTCTTCTCTTGTGCTGGAGCGATGTTGCTCAAGTCGTTGAAACCGATCGAAAACGGAGTCGATTTTGTCTTGTGGTGTCTCAGTAATGCCTAGACCTTTGTCCTTGAATAATAAATCAATGCCGCCACGAGAATTTCTGATGTCGATCGTAATCGAGACGGTTTGATCGCTGAACCGAAGGCTGTTGGACAACAGTTGATCAAGCACAATCTCTAGTGCATGACTGTCCAATCTGACACTCTTCAGCTCTGGATCGGCTTTCATGCTGATCAGTTCCTGTTGGTGCTGCGGAAGATGATCGATCCACTGACGCATGGAATCCTTGATCGATTGCTCCTGAATAGACCAAGGGAAAAGGGCCGTGTCCAAGTCTGAAAGCAACATCAGATTGTCCACGAGGGTTCTCAGGCGAAGGCTTTCGGATTGTGCTGTCTGAAGTGCATTGATGGCCAGGCTGGGGGCGGTCACCAATCGGCCCAGCCGGCGAAGACTTCCGGAGAGAATGGCCAGGGGTGTGCGGAGTTCATGGGCCAGCTGTTGTACAAACAACCGTTGCTTCTCAAAAGCCTGTTCGATGGGGTCAAGATTTCTGAAAGCAATGAGATGAAAGGGTTCTCGAGTGTTTGTGATTGCTTTCCAGCTCACGTTGTTCAGTGGTGCGTGGCGCTCAGGATTGTCGCTGACTCGTTTGACCCGTAGGCGCATATCGCCAGCGTTTTGCGTCAGGAGAAGAGATCTGGCATCCAGTGGTCTGGCTTCTCCATAGGGGGCTAACAAGATGATTCGATCTGCAAAGGATTGAGAGATCAGCGTTGCTGTCATTCCACGGCTGAAACGGTCGGCGGCTGTTTGATTGGCCCAGCGAATGGTGTAGTCACGATCGAGAATGACCATGGCATCACTAGCGCTGTCGAATGCCACTTGAAGGAGTCCCAGTGACTGTCGCATCTGCGCCAGGAGTTCCTGCTCAGGCTCCTGCCTGTGTGGCCTGCTTTCAGCAGGCATGGGGGCCTTCGAGGGGTCGAAGTGTCGCAGCGAAGCTCCAGCTTCCCGAGGTTTCGCGTTCGGCCACGATGAAGTGTTCGCTACGGATGGATGTGCCGTCACTGCAGAGAGTGACAAGCTCAAGGGGGTGATTGACGAGCTTGGAGGTCTCCGTGAGTTTGAAACGTGAGAAGCCGCTGTGGTGCTGCTCGCGGAATGAGGAAGGCAGGATCACACCAATTGATTGGCCGACAATTGTGGTGTCCCAGCCATAGACCGTCTGGAACCTGTCGTTGAATTCAACGACATGGCCTTCTGCATCCGCTCGAACAAAGGGCAGATCATGGAGTTTCCTTAGGGCTGCAACGGCTCCGGGAGTCCAATCATCGGCCATGAACGGGAGGCAATGGTTGTCAGATTAGAGCGCTTCGCCTGCTCCGTCTGCCAACGGCCCGCTACAATCACAACTCCGGGGTATAGCGCAGTTTGGTAGCGCGCCTGCTTTGGGAGCAGGATGCCGGGGGTTCAAATCCCTCTACCCCGACTCCAGTTCAAAGTCAGTCAATGACTGAGGTCGACGCCTGGTTTGCAGGTGACTCTCTTTTTGCCTCCAACCAGCGATCCCCCTGGATGCTGCGCCGACGGCGTCGACTGGTGGCGCCTTTGTGGCTTGTGGAGTGCATGTGCCTCCGTTTTGGCTAATGGGCAGAACCGCTTGGTTCGAAGGTTGTATCCAGCGATTGTCTGAGCGATGCCAGCAAGCAGGCGCTGTGCACGTGTATGGGGATTGTCGTGAGTACCTGGCCGCTTGCCTTTGGATCACTCGTTGGGCCTGAGATGTTCTCTGGCTTGCCGTGAAGGCTTCTGCATGGCTCGATGGCGTGGTTTTTATCCATTCCATGGCATCAGAAGGAGGGCTTATGCATCAACCAGTCAAAGTCCATCGAACTTGCAAGGGGACCAGCAAGTAGGGTGATAGAAATGCTGAATCCTTCGTGAAGGTCGATTGCCAAGGTGCCTTCAGGGGGCTGAGTGATGAGTGATGCCCAGTTGATCATTCAACGGCTGACAGAGATTCTCGAGGTTGATTACAGTTGGCATGAAGAGTGTCGAGAAACCTGGGAAGGCAAGGGAGACACCAGCTGGATTGTGGCTGCTTTGCGTCAGGCTGATGAAGCTGCGGTGATTCGGTCTGCTGCTCACTCTGAATCTGTTGGAGAGGCTTTGGATTTTGTCGCCATGATTTTCGGTTGGGGGCTCACGGATGGGGATTGAGGGTTGCTTCTGCTGTGCAGTGGTGGCCTTGCGCTATTCCGATGTCACCAGGCTTGCGGAAGTTTGAAATGTCTAACGATCGTCTTCAATGCTCTGATTGGCTTCATCAGAAAAGCGCGAACCTGCGGCACCGTCGTGCGGACGACTGTCATGGTTTTTGTTGGCTGATGGCTGCTGCTTCGGTGATGATCGTGGGCATGCCAGGTTTGGCTGGGCTGAATGCCTACACAGCGTTTGAACGGTTGGGTAATTGGCTGATTGAACGAAAAACAACAGTTGATGGTGAGCATTCCTGCAGGGCATCGATCCCTTCAGGTGGTGCATGGTTCAACGAAAATATCCATCTGGATCGACAGGGCAAGTTGGTCATTCCTTCAGGTGTGAAGGGGGAGGCTTACCGGGATCGGATCCCTCAGGTTCGTGTCGTTTTGCAGCGATGTCGAGAAGAGAGCTATCAGCTTGAGTGAAGCAGTAAGGGATTGGTGGTGAGAATGCACTATTTTCAAGCCATTTGTTTAATGGTGCGTTTGGGGCTTTGTTGACAGTTGACTGCTTGTTTGTTTGAAACAGGCACTGATTGTTGACCCAAGCAATCGATCGAGTTTGTGCTTTCACTGGATCTGAGACGGTCTGGGTTTTTTGTGCCGCCCTTCCTAGATGAGACTTGTTGAGCCATTTTTGTCATGAAGATATGCCTTGGAGCGTTTGATTACTGCACCGGCTTTGTCCTCCGATTGGAAGACGATTGTGATTCTGCTTTGATTGCTCTTCAGGTCAGTAGCTTCTTTTTCTCGTGAGAATTTGATTCTTGTGTAGCTCTCTGGATGTGCCAGGCCTGAGACAATGAGGTCTTCGCATGCTTGGGCCGCTTTGGACGCCATTAGCAAGGCGTCTGTTCGTGTGGGGCTGACGCGTTGATGGTGGAGTCATGGTCGCTCCACGCCGTGAGGGTGGTGATAAGAGCTAGGAGTGGGCATGCAATCTTGAGGAAAGTGATTTGTTCGGCCATGGTCTTGATCAATCAGTTGTCTTTTCGTGGGGCTCAGTCTTCCAGCCAGTCTTCTGAGTTCATGTATGCATCTTCGAGTCGTGCCAGTGCGCCGAGCGTGGTTAAAGCGCGTTGTGCTGCTTTGCTGGTTTTGTCTTCACAAAGATGTTTGATGAGTGTGTCTCGGAGCGGTTGGTTCTCCATTTGTTTCTGTTCTTTTGACCATTTCAGCTTCGACGACGTTCTGCTTCTTGGCATCCCCCGTATGGGGGTATTGCTGTAGTGACTTTCTTGTGGCGGTTGATATCAAGTTCGCTTCTTGTGCCAATCGGGATTCGTGATTGGCGTCTTTGCTCTTTGAACGATCAGTTCTCGTTCAGCCCAGCCTTAATGGCAATCACAGCAGCTGCCGTGCGGTCTTTGACGCCCAGTTTCCCGATGACAGCACTGACATGGCTCTTGACCGTTTCGGGTGAAACAAAAAGACGCTCGGCAATCTCTTTGTTTGTTCCTCCTGCGGCCAAGCAGGACAGAACCTCTCGTTCTTTATTGGTGAGGTCCTTGGGTAAGGGATGCTGTGGTTCGCTGGCATAGTCGGCGGCCCTGAGAACGTCCCGTGGGTAGTAGGTCGCTCCTGAGATGGTGCTGCGGAGGGCACCCATGAAATCGCCGTCCCCTCTGCCACCAAGGGATGATACAAACATCACCCCATTTGCGCCTGCTTCAATGCAATCTTGAACCAGAGATTTGGTCTCAGTGCGTAGAAAGAGGAGGCATATTGTGTCGGGACAACGTTGCTTGACGTTTCGGACCAGTGAGAGCCCTGAGCCTTGTTCGAGGTCTTCGGTGGCAAACAGCAAATCGGGAGTTGTGGTTTTCATCAGCTCCAGCACTTCCTCCTCCGATGTGCAGGCGCCTAGCAGACTGCGGGCAACGGGAGGGATGAGGCAGAAGGAGCCAAGTGTGAGCTGATCAGCCATGCAGGCGATGGATTGTGTGCCGCTCAGCAACTCAAAGGCCTCGCGCATTAGCTCGCTGTCGGGATTCTGAACGGCGTATTGCATGACGTTGAGGCTTTGTCCGAAGCCTTGTTCAACTTAGGCATGCTTCATCCTGTTTTCAGAGCGGGGCCTCCCCAGACGAGTCATGGTCCGAGAGCTGCCACTGATGGCTTCATTTGACAGAGGCTGAGAGTGCGCCTTCTCCGATCGTGCTTCCTGGGTCACCCGCAGGCGTAGCGTTGAGCGACTGATGCCCATGCCATGACCGTTGCTTCTGCGTGTCGGACGCCTGTATCTGAAGACACTTTGATTGATGCTCTGCGGGGTTGCGTGAAGGCGTCGCAGCTTTTGCAACTGAGAGATCAGTTGGCCAAGAATGATGCCAATCCCCCCCTGTTCAACTGGGTTTGCAAACTGTTGGTTGACCGCCGCATCTCCCGAGGACTTGCGTCCAGGGTGTTGCTGCAGCTGCATCACGATCAACCTCTTTGATGCGATTACTTAGGCACTGACCAACCATCGCCCACTGATGGCGATTGTGATCATCAACACGCAGGCTGTCAGCCAGGCTCTGCGGTGGTGACAGAGGAGTCGTCTCAGGGTGATCACACTCGCCATGCCGCCTGCTGCGATCACGGCCGACTGACAGAAGCCGATCACGTGGGGATCCGCTTGCCAGGATGGAAGATCCTTGATCCAGCCTGACGTCAGGGGGCTGAAGCTCACCGGCAACAGAGAGCCAGCTTCCTGCATGCCGATTGGCAGGTGAGAGGCCAGTAGCAGCGCCCAGAGCAGAGGTAACAGCCCGTACAACGTGCGTTGCAATCGCTGTGTTTCGAACACGAGGTGTGCGAGTTGGTAAATCGCCGCCGGCAGGGCCAGGCAGAGGCACGCCATGGCGAGGCGTGGCAGCCATGGTCCGCTGTGCATTGATGCCGGCGCGAGGGCACTCCAACCCCAGAGCGCTTTCCAATGCTGCAGACAGATGCTCCCCGTCAGCACCAGCAAGAGCCCCGGTTCTCCCCTGGGGATGACCATCTGACGCTGCAGATCGGCTGCTGGTGGGCGCACTCTCAACTGCACTGAGCGATGGGGGCAGGCCTGGGCACAAGTGAGACAGAGAACGCAGTTGCGGTTGTCGCGCAGGTGGGCCGGATGTGTGCCGAGTGGACACCCGCCCGAGGCCATGCCCTCGCCTTCTGATGGACCGCCCTTGAAACAGGCATAGCTGGAGCAGTTGCCGCTGCAGACCCCCGCCTGGGCCCGTAATTCCAGAATCGAGAGCTTGGCGAACAATCCATTCATCCCTCCGATGGGGCAGAGATAGCGGCACCAGAAGCGCTTTTCGAAGCGGAGCGAGCCCACCACCGCGCCCGTCGTGATCAGCAAGAGAAGCCCACTGCTCAGCCTGGCGTTCTGGGGAAGATCACACAGGCTTTCCCACAGGAGAATCGCCGCAAATCCGCCGGCCAACCAAGGTGACGCCCAGTCATCGTGATCTCCCCGAGGCCACGGCGCAGGCATCCAGCCCAGACGCTTGCTCAACCGCTGCACAATCTCTCCCCAGACCATGAAGGGGCAGAAGGAGCACCACAACCGGCCCACCAGCGGGAACCCCACCAGGATCAGCGGCCACCACCAGGCCCAGAACAGATTGAGGGCTCCGTTGTGGGAACGATCCTGAGGCCCAATCCACAACCACAGATTGATCAGCACGAACAGCCAACTCACCAGGCCGAACAACAGGCCATTCCATAGCTTGGGCGAACGCATCCATGGCCTCAGCTGAGGCTTCCATGTCCAGAGGTCAAAGCGAGCGACTGGTTTCGTGGGCGATGTCCAGAACACATCGGCGGGCACAGCCGTCGGTCGGTCCTCCTGGCGTCGCATCTGCTGCAGGGCCCGTTCGATCAGTGCTTCGAGTTCGCGCAGGTTGTTGGGGAAGTCGTAGTTCTGCAGTTCCTTCACGACAGACAGGGGAACCGCGGGGGCCTGCTGCATGCCGAGACGCTGGCTTTGCTGCCGGATGCCGTAGCGCAGCCATTCCCCGAGGTCTTGCCGGCGCACTCTCAGGGGAGGAACCCGGATCAGTTGCACCACCGACATCAGTTCGGGGATGGCCTGTTCGGCCGTGATCAGCAGGCGCCCTGAAAAAGGGTGGTTGATGCCGGGTTGGGCGACCGATGGCCAGCTTCCATCGGTCGCCAACTGAACCAATGCTTTGCGCCCCCCTGGTTCCAACTGCTCGATGTTGTCGATCAGAAGGCTTCCCTCGCCAACAAGCTCCACCAGCGCAGGCCTGTTCTTGTTGTCGCCTTGGCCAAACAAGACGCTTTCATCGCTGGACATCTGGGCTGCGTCCAATCTCAGCATCAGATGGTGTCTGCGCCTTGATCCGAAGTGGATCAGCGCTGCCAGGTTGTCTTTCTCGAGGCCGGGCTCGCCCACGAGCAACACAGGCCTGGTGCTGGGGTCTGACGAGGCTTGATGCAGTTCTTCGCGAAGACGCTTGGCCTGGCGACTGCTGCCAACCACGCCGCGGCGGGGGCGGCCTACCAGGTAGGGGGCCAGTTGCAGCAGCGTTGCCTCGGGTGCCCAGTCCCCGTTCATGGAACGAGCATGCATGGCCAGCTGTCTGTGTTCATGGCTATGGAGTGAGTGGCACCCGCCAGCTCCACCATGGCTCGACTTTCGAATGCTGCCCTTCTTGTGCTGCTGGCTTCCGGTTTTGGTGCGGTTGCATCGGCTCAGCCCCGATGGGCTTTGCCCTTGAGTGCAGGACAACCGATTCTGGAGGCTGATGCGGTGTTGTTGGCTTCGGGCTGGAGGCCACACCCCCAGCAACGACCCCTGGCGATGGATCAGCAACGGGCCGGGGTGCCGCTGACCAGCCTCTCGGCCTGTTCCGGGACCGGGGAGGGGTTTTGCCGCTTTGATTACCGCCGAAACGGACGCCAGTTGTCAGTGGTGACCATCCCCACGGGGCTCGGCCCGGATCATGCCTCTCAGCTTGGAGGTGTGGTGAAGCGGTGGTGGATTGAAACAGTGTCGGGAAGGCATTGATCGGCTGATGGCTTGATTGCCTCACTCAAGCGAAGCGTTCCTCTCAGCCGATGGGCATCGTCAGACGGACTGTGCCCCACAGGTCGAAGACGCAAAAAATTACACCGATCACGATGATGTCCCAGGCACGATGGCGCAGGGCCCAGGGAGCCAGAAACAATTCGGCGACGCCATGCAGGGCCGTTCCCACCGCAACATGCTCCAGCACCAAAAGCCCATGGGCAAGGAGGAATAAGGCGCTGGCGACGCACCGCATCAGAACTTCCCACGACCCGCTCAGAGCTTTCAGCAAAAGTGCATCAAGACTTAAGGCGCCAGCACCTTAAGCCGGGCTAACGACCGCGTAAACAGGATCGGAGCTCTGACCCGTTGAGCAGGGTGAGAAGAGCTCCTTCCGCTCTCAAGAGTGGGTACTGTTGAGAAGACCGTCACCGGATGGCGATGACTAGAGGAGCGTCTTCGGCACCAGTGCAGGACCCCCTTCAACGGGGCCTGCACCGCGATGGTCGTCGCCTCACTCCCCAGCGACAAACAATTCTCGCGTTGTTCGAGCAGATCGGTGCTGGCCGCCATCTGAGTGCTGAGGATGTGCACCAGCGGTTGCTTGAGTCCGGCACCAAGGTGTCCCTCGCCACGATCTATCGCACCTTGCGCCTGCTCGTTGAGATGGGCTTCCTGCAGGAGTTGGAACTCAGTGAAGCCGGTCGACGCTTTGAGTTGTCGTCAGGAGAGCACCGCGACCACCACCATCTCGTTTGCATCCGCTGTGGTCGCACCGAAGAGTTTGAGAACACGTCGGTGCTTGATGCCGGTCAGACGGCTGCAGATCGGCATAGTTTTGATTTGATTGAGTCCACGCTCAATGTGCGTGGAGTCTGCCCGGATTGCCGTTGAGTTGAAACCGGTGTTGGTGAAGCTCAGTGCAGGTTGATCAGTGTGAATCTGTGGGGTGCTCGTTGCAGGGCATCCACAGTTTCCCCATGGCGTGCACCCCTGTGCAGCCAAGCTTTTCAGCTTCCTTTTCTGCTTGCTCTCGGCTTGGATAAGCCATCAGCGCGGGATTATCAGTCTTCTGATCACCGTGGTGTTGATGGGCGGAATCTGAGCCTTGGGGTTGGTCCAATCGAACCAGGCCCATGGAGAGTGGGCCAGCGGTCCAGACGCCCATGGTGTTCACCCCCACCGCCAGCAGACCCATCCCCACGACGGACAGGTTGATCACTCCCATGGCCACGACCCCAATGGAGACGACGCCCATGGGGACAACGCCGATGCAGACCACACCCATGGGCACAATCCCGATGGAAACGGTTCCCAGCGGTGCGATGCCGATGGCGAAGCGCTTGGGCTTGCTGCCGCAGTGGGCAGGGCCGGAGTCCACAGGCGCGCTCATCCAAATCGGAGGTGTGTTGTTGTGACCCTAGGTGTTGACCCTCTTCTTGAAGCTGGTTCAGCTGAGAGCTCCACCACAGCTGCTGCCGCTTCCGGCTGTGCAACCGAAACAATGCTCGGCCACCGTGATCGGTTGCTGTTCGATCTGTTCCGCGTTGCTGTTGAGCAGATCCTCCAGCGTCTGGGCCTCGGCTCCGCAAGTTAATCCCAGTTGTTGATTGAAGTCGCAGTCGTAGAGGGCTCCCTGCCAATCGACGCTCAGCAGGGAGCGGCACATCACCGCCTGGAGATTGTCGACCCGGAATGACTGGCGCAGAAGTTGCCGGTACTCCAGCAGTTGCCCTTTCTGTTCGAGGTCTCTGGCGAAGCGTTCGATCGCCATGTTGGTGATTGTGAGCAGCTGGTTGAACTGAATGCCATGGTCGCGTTGGAGCGCTTCCCGATAGTGCGCTTCCAGGCCTGCCTGGGCTGGAGGGAGGCTTGGCCCCGCAGGGTTGTAGACCAGATCGAGCGCTAATCCCCTTTGGGGGTTGCCGAAGCCAAGACGGTTGAGTTGCTTCAAGCCTTCAATGCTGCGTTCAAAGACACCTCCTCCGCGTTGACGGTCGACCCTCTGTTGTTCCGTGCAGGGGAGTGACGCCACCACATGAACACCTTCGCTAGCGAGAAACGCTGCCAGATCCTCCTGTCCTGGTTCGTTGAGGATGGTGAGGTTGCACCGATCAATCACCTCCACGCCGAGGCTGCGGGCGGCCCTCACCAGATCGCGAAAACGGGGATGCAGTTCCGGGGCTCCACCGGTGAGGTCGAGCACCTTGAGCTTGAGATGCTGCAACACCTGGGGAATCAGATCAATGTGGCGATCGGCCATCATTTCCCTGCGCCAGGGTCCTGCATTCACGTGGCAGTGACTGCAGCTTTGATTGCAGCGGTAGCCGAGGTTGACCTGAAGCGTTTGCAGGGTGCTTCGGTGGAGTGAAGGAAACAGCGTCGGTGCGGTGGAGGCTGGGGTGCTGTTGGGGTTTGACGTGATCAGAGGACCCCTCAGAAGCAAGCACCATTGTGAAAGATCAGGTGTGCCTGCATCGTTTGCGGTTCTGTTCTCTGAGGTGCACCTGTTGGTGCAGGTCGTGGGATCTGAGGCCGCTTGACGGCCGACCATCAGGCCGTTCGAGCGGCGAGCTGGCGGAACCACTGCACATAGTGCCGTGGCCCCCCAGGCATCAACACGTTGACCTGCAGTGGATCTTCGGGATCGCTGATGCCTCGAAGGTCGGGATCAGCGAGGCTCGGTCGATCCACTTCGCCGCCGCTGCTGTCCACCAGCACCACGCGGTTGGGCTGGTTGTAGCGCTCTCCGATTTCCTGGAGCAGGCTGAGGAAACCTCGGTCACTGCCGCCGCGCAACCAGGTGCCAGTCTCAGAGCAGAAGGTGGAGGTGACGGTATCGCCAATGCCGACAAGAAGGGGCATTTGGTCAAGGGGGATGGCCTGCTCGCAGAGCTTCAGCAGTTCTTCGTGGTCATGGGGAGCTGTGCGCACGTTGAAATCGTCCCCAAGAGGGGCCGTCCCGGTGCGAGCGGCGATATGGCGATTGATCAACACCAACAGGCCGGCCTCCTTGATGGCCCCGCGCAGCATGAATTGAATGTCGGTTGAGCCCACATCACCGGGTTGAGCCGGTTTCAGGCGCTCCTGTCCGGCAGCATCACGCCCCAGATTGGGGGCCACGTGGAGAAAGAAGGAGCTGCCCAGGCCATGGTCCGTGGCCTGCACGAGCAGGTCTTGCATCAGGTCCTCCAGCATGTGCTGCAGGGCCTGTTGCAGGCTGACGTCGTTGGGGCAGAGCGCAAACAGTCCGTTGAGATTGATGGTGGGAGATACCTGGGTGTCGAGCACCGCCTTGGTCACTTCCTGGCGCAACACGTCGTTTGGCAAGGACGGCATCAGCGGGGCAACTCGCGTCTCCAGTGCGGTTTCCATCCGCTTTGGCAAGGCAGCCAGAAATGCCATCTCTGCTTCACTGACGCCGGGATGCGACAACTGGCCGTGATTGTCTTGCAGTTGAACCCCTCCAGCTGCAAGGCCTGGAAGGTAAAGCCCGTCGCGCGCTGCCCGGTCGGGATCTCCCAGGGCCTGTTCCACCAGTCGATTCACCCCTCGCTTGCCTTCGTGCTCACCGTTGGTGAGGACGAAGAAATGTCCGCTCATCTGTGCCACCGCCTCGACGTAGTCGGGATCCATCCGGCGGGTCAGGGGATCCTTCACCAGCTCCATGCAGACGCCATCGAGGTCTTGAACGATGAGCAGGTTGTCGATGCCTGAGATCTCGTTCAGCAGTTCATCAGGAGTCAATCTCGGCACAGCGGGGCTTGGGCACGACGTTTAAGCCCTGGACCCTACGCCAGATTTTTGGAGGGTTGTCTGGGTGGACTCCAACCATGCAGCCTGGGGTCTGAGGCTCCGAGACGTCCCCTGGCGGGTCAACAGCAAGGTCTGCGTTGACGACTGTCAGGCACCTTGAGGGCACACTGGAGTCTGCTCTCGGATGGCCGGGTCGTTGTGCCTGATTTCAACAGCTCTGAAGAAAAGCGAGCCCGATTCGGAAAAGTGTTCGCCCCCCGCATCGAGAAGTTGATCGAGGATCTTCAGGCTGTGGCGAAAACGGCCAATTTGGACATCTATGAATTTGACGATGCCCTTGTCAAAAAACTCTTCGTTGAGCTGGCTCGTCGCTTCAGAACCACGGCCCATCGGTTTGGTATTGAATTTGAGATCAGTGTGGAGGGTGAAGTCGTGGAGTAGTGATCGCCCGCTTCTCCATCGATCGCGTCTTTGGCTTCACCCTCCCTGGCCTCATCCGGCCACGTTGTTGCAGCGTTGCAGGAGTCGAACCTCCTGTTCGACCATCAATTGATGCAGAGAGGCGGCGGGCATCAGTCCACCAAGGGTTGCAGACCGGTTGCTGGGCAGGGCCACCAGCCAGCCCTGCGGTTTCGAGGCCGATGACCGACTCACAACAGACGACAAGCGATGCATAGGCGTTGCGATTGAGATGACGATGGACGTGCCCTGGATTGGCGGGTCATGACGTCATAGAGCCCTATCGGCTAGTGTGCTATGAGCAAAGTGGCCTATTTGCTCTTGTCTTGCCTGGGCTTTAGGCGGGAAGTCCCATGGCCTTGCGGTAGGCCGGTCGTTGTTGCACCGATGCGATCAAAGCCTGGATTGTTGGGTAGGGACTGAGGTCAAGCTCGGGGAAGAACACAGGCAGGTAGGCCAGGTAGGCCTGCACGGCGCAGTCAGCGGCCCCCCACTGCTCTCCCACCAGTGGCGTCTGGAGGTCAAGCATCCGATCGAGCTCGGCCATCAGGCGAGCAAACTCCCGCTCCCGGTTGCTTGGCACAAACAGAGCAATGGCCAATGTGGCATTGGCGAAGAGCAGCCATTGTGCCGTCAAGGCCCGTTCAGCCTCTGATCGGATGTCGTTGCTGTGACGCTCTGCCAGATGCAAGAGAATCGCACCGCTTTCAAACAGCTTGAGTGGTTCGCCATTCGGATCAGGCACGCTCGGATCCACGAGGGCAGGCAGCTTGCCGAAAGGGTTGACGGCGAGAAATTCCGGCTGCTGGTGTTGTCTGGCCTGGAGATCCAGCTCGATCAGTGCATAGCTGATGCCCTTCTCCTCCATGTACCAGCGGGGCATCGAGGCTCTTGTGCGTTGACCGCCGTAGAGGGTGAGGGGCATCGCTCTTGCTGCTTAGGGTGTAACCGGATCATGGTGCAGGGGCTGGGACGCAACGGATGACGCTCGAGAAGGGTTTAGACAGCAACGCCTTTTTTCCCCGCAGCCTTGATGGCGATCTGATCAAGCAGCGCATCCTCGACCTGGAGACAGGCAAGGTGGGCTTCTACAGCGTGGGCCTGTATCCAGCTTCGCTGGCGTACAACTGCGCTATGCAGCAGGCCACCGAGCACAGCCTGATGTTGGCACCGCGCCCGGGCCGTGCCTTGCTGGGAGCCTTCCCTTCAGCTGCGCGTGAGGGCATGGATGCCACCCATGTGGCCTGTCTTGAGCGAATGGCGACCCACCTGGAGGGTGATGCACGGGTCCCCAACACCCTCGGTGATGTGATTCGGGAGTGCGAGCTCGTGGTGCTTGCCGCCAACAGCAATCACATTGAAGAAGATCTCCAGGAGGCTTGCCGTCTCCGGCGGGCCTTGGGTCGTGACCACGTGGTGCTGGCCTGTCTGGCCGGCTCCTTCACCCACGACCCCATCACCAATGAGTCCTACGTGTTGTGTGAGCGCGAGCCGAATCTCGCCTTCTTTTCCGGCTTCCATCGCCACGGCGCACTGCGCAATCCGCTCGATAGCTTCACGGCCAACTTCTGCCATCCGAATGCGCTCACCGCTCTGCTGGGTGCGCGCATGCTCGATCGCCTGTCTCCCAACATTCAGGTATCCCCAGGCGTTCACAACGTCGAGGGGCAGTACATCAAGGCGGCCAAGAACATGTCCTCGGTGTTCGCCGGCTTTGGCTACGCCTACCACCAGGACAATCCCGGCGTGCTGCCCACCCTGCTCACGCTTTTGCTTGATCAATGCCTGGATCAGGCTGCCACGGTGTCGATGGCACGCCGCGATCGCCAACGCCTCTACAACCGCCAGCCTTTCCCGCTCACGGAACTGGGTTACGGGGTTCAGAGGATCGAGGCCGCACTGGTGCGAGGTGGGGACATGGAGAAAGTGCGTGACCACACGTTTGCGCAGCTCACCGCGATGGTGGCCGATGTGCGCGGCAGCATGATGCTGCCCGTTTCGGGAACACCCACTCGTAATTTCCAGGCCGGTCAAGTGCTCGCTGATCGCATGCGCGATCTGAAACGCTGTCCGACGTCCATGGAAGAACTGGAACAGTGGTGTGAAGAGCAGGGGTTGCGCAAGGGTGGCCTCGAGGGGCTGAAAGCGCTGCGGTACTGGCCGCAGATCGTGCGCAAATACGCCATTCCGGTGCATGACGCTTCCATGGTGAATCTGCTTTACATGGCGATTTATGGAAAGCCGTCCACCAAGCAGGTGGCGTTTTCGGTGATGTCTGATAGCCGTGAGTTATCGGCCTACTGTCAGGAATCGGTCCGGCCCACGCACAGCCGGCGCTATGCCGAGGCGTTGCAGAACCTGCAGCAACCTGAGGCGATGGATCTGATTGTCAACGCGGTGATTGCCGATAATGCCCGCAAGGCGATCCGCGACGATCTTGCCCTCGAGGAAGGCAGTGAAGCAACGGATCCACCGGCCTATCTCCGTGCCATGCACGTGATCGAAACCGCTCTCGATTGAGTCACCTCAGTTCAACAACGGCATCGGCAACAGCGCGGTAGGGGTCTCCATCACAGCTGAGCACGACCACCTGCAGTCCATCGTCTGCGGCTTGGCGCAACATTGACAACACCGCTTGCAAACGGGTTGGGTCGGTATTGCTGAAGGCATCGTCGAACAGCACAGGTAGACAACCGTCGTGGCCCGTGCGCAAGGTGTCGGCCAGGGCTAGACGCAGCGCCGCGTTGAGTTGCTCCCTCATTCCCCCGCTGAGGTTGGCAAAGGGCAGGGTGAGGCCATCCCGTTGGAGGCGTAAATCTCCTAGCCCGTTCTTGGCGTCATAACTGAGGCTGCACAGGGCATCGGGCTGAGGCAGCAGTGGCCCGAGGTAGTGGGCAATGCTGCGGCTGAGCGGTGCGGTGTAGCGCTGCGATAAGTCGCTGCGTGCGGTGTCGAACAGGTTCAGGAGATGCTGGTGCGCCTTCACCTGCAGCGCTTCATTGCTGTGGGCCCGTCGTGCCTGCTCCAGCTGGGTGCGAGCTTCCTCGGCATGGGCGTAGGGATCCCGGCGACCCAGGCTGTTGCAACGCTCCCGCAGGGCACCCCGCTCTGAACTCAGGCTCTGCAGGCGTTCCTGCAGTTGCTGCAGCTGTTGTTGCACCGCGTTCAGCCGGCGTGCGATCGCCGCTTCTGGGTCGTTGTTGGATCCATCAGCCTGGGGCAAGGCTTTCAGCTGCTGCTGCAAGTTGCCGATCTGTTCCTCCAGCTGCTGGAGGTCAGCGGTGATGCGTTCTGCGTCGCCGTGATCGCGAATCAAGGCGAGGCGCTGTTGATCAAGGCTGCGGATTTCTGCTGTCAGGGCTTCGCGTTGCAGTTGCAAAGCCTGTTGCTGCTGCTGTTGCCCCTTGAGCAAGGTCTCCTGTTGTTCCAGTTGCTGCAGAAGGGATTGGCGTCGTTCGTTCGTCTCGCGGTAGTGCTGGCGGCAGGTGATCAGAGCTTGTTGAATGGCCTCCGCATCCTGAGGCGAAAGCCTTTCACTGGTTGCCTGAGCGCCATCGTTGAGCTCTTGCTCCAGGCTCTGGAGGCGTTCTCGTGCCGATGCCTCTTCGGCTTTGATGACCTTCTGATCATCGGCTTCAGGGGTTTGCTGCTGGAGCAGTGATTGGCGGGTGAGTAACTCCATGCGCTGTCGGCCACGGGCCTCCAGTTCGGCAACGCTGTCGGCCTGCCAGTGGCTGAGGCTCGCTTGGATGGTTTGTGTGAGCGCTTGATGCTCACGATGGATCGCCTCCAGGCCGTCGCCTCCCCCCGGGGCGATCCGCAGTTTCACGCCCTTGCCCACGGTCAGGGAGAAGGTGTTGGTGCGCCGCTGGGACTCCCCTGGCTCCATTGGGGCGTCATCGAGGCGCACCTGTTGATCACTGCACTCGAGGGTCACCACCGCAGCCATGGCATCACTTCGGATGGCGAGGGCTTCGAGTTGGCGCGTCTGGTCCTGCAACGTGACCAGGGCCTCATGCTCTGGGGCCCGGAGGCTGCTGAGGGCCGCGGTGATCTCCTTGTGTTGGCGCTCCCAGCTCAGCAACTGTTGTTGCTGCCGGTCCAGTTGCGTGAGGCGTTGTTCCAGCTGCAAGCGTTCCTCCAGGCGACGCAGCTGCTGACCTCGCAGTTCAAGGCCACTGCGCTTCTGCTCCAGTTGATCGCGGCCAAGCATCAACTGCTTCACGGCGTCGCTTTGCTCCACCAGCAGGCGTTGGAGGCGCTCCAGTCCGGCGGTGACACGGACGTTCTGCTGCTGTTGGTTCGCCAATGTCTGTTCGGTCTCCCGGAGCCGACGCAGTTGCAGTTGCAGTTGTTGGCGTTGCTGACTGAGAGGCGTGAGCTGCTGCTCCACTGCCTGGCGTGCGGCCTTGGCCTGGGCCTGTTGCCGCTGCTCGTCGAGCAGCTGGTTCTGTTTTTGCTCCAGCTGCGGTTTGCGCTCTTGTTCCAGCTGGCGCTGTTCGTCGTCGAGGGCATCGAGGCTGGTGCTTGCCTCCTCGTAGTCGTGCAGCTCAGCCGTGGCGGAGGCAAGTCGCTCCTCACTGGCCTTCAAGGCCTGTTCGCAGTGCCAAAGAACGCTCTGATGGCGAGTCCCTCGCGTGGTCAGGCTTGAGGACACCAATTGCTCAAGCCGGTCGTGCAGCTGTTGATCCAGAGGCGATTGCAGAGCAGCATCAGCTCCTTGCTCGAGTTGGTCGATCAGGCTGCGCAGGTCGTAGTGCTCGCCACCGAGCTTGAGCAGATCGCGGCCTCCTTCCCCCTGCATCACCCAGAGGTGGGCCCAGCGTGTGGGAAGCACCCGTCCTGCCTGGCGACTGCCGATGATCTCATCAACACCCAGCAGTGTTGCAAGCTGCTCTTCGGCTTCGCTGCCGAGGCGGGCAGGCTCGCCCGCACCGTTCAAGCTCGTCGTGCCGCTCTGGCCGCTGAAGCGTTTTTGAAGCATCCAGCTGCGGCCTTTGGCTTCGAAGTTGAGGGTTACCTGGGGATGACCACTGTGTTGCAGCGACCGCAGCTGCTGCACGGGAGCTCCCGTGGCGTTGCCGCGTAGAAAGAGGGTCCGGTGCAGGGCCTCCACCAGGGAGCTTTTGCCGCTTTCGTTGGCGCCTGTGATCAGGGTCAGGCCTGGATGGAAGTCCAGCTTCAGCGCGGCATGGCGGCGAATGCTGTGGAGATCGCAGCTGAGTAGCTTCACACCGCCATCTCCTGGTCACAGGGCGACTGGGCACCAGCGCTGAGGCGATGCAGTTCATACAACGCTGTCTCCAGCAGGGCAACTTGGTCGTGCTGGTCGGGGGGCGTCTGCTCGAGGGTTTGCTGCAGTTGCCGGGCAATGCTGCCCATCAATGGGGCCTCTGAACGATCCAGAAGCGTGCTGAGCTCAGTGGCTTCCGGGCGCCTGTGGCATTGGCCTCGAACGCGCAGGTGGAGCAGTCGGGTGCGTAACCGGGTCAGGATTTGTTCGAGTTGCTGGTGATCGACCAGCCCAAGCTGTCCGTCGATTTCGAGCCGCAGCAGGTCACGTCCCACCCGTCGTTTGGTGAGCGTTGTGATCCGCTGCTGCAAGCGCTCGAGGTCGTTGCGTCCCCTCAACTGTATTCGTTCGTTGTGCCACTGCATGCTTGCGGTGCTGATCGTTTCGACCTCGGGTGTTTGGCCCCGCTCCACGTCGGCGATCAGCACTTGGCCGCGCTGATCGTCCTCACTGGAGGGGAAGCGGTCTGGTTCAGGGGTGCCGGGATACCACCCTTTTGGTGGCACGGCCTTGAAGGCATGCCAGTCGCCTAAGGCGAGGTAGTCGTAGGCCCCGCTGTCCCAGCGGGCTGGATGCAATTGATTGGTTCCCGCGCGTGTGTCGTTGTCGTAGTCAACGGCGGAAAAGCCCTGAATGGAGCCATGGGCCAGCACCACCCGGGCCTGATCAGGGTCAAGGCTGTCCCAGTCGAAATGGTCCAGCCAGGCGCCAGGACTCAACGTCTCATGTTGGCGTCGCAGTGGACAGGGCAGCACCGTGATTCCGGCGATGCCAAGGGGTTCAGGTTTTAGCAGCAACCGCAGATTGGTGGCTCTTTGGAGCATCTCCTGTTGCACATCCGGACGGCGCCAGACACCGCCAGCACCACCATGGTCGTGATTGCCAGGAATGACCAGCACGGGGGTGTTGATCGAGCCGATCAGCTCCAGCACCTCCATCACCAGGGCGCCATCCACGGTGCTGCTGTCGAATAAGTCTCCAGCCACGAGCACCGCATCAATGGCGCGTTCTTCAACAAGTTCAATGATGCGTTCGACGGCCTCCATGCGCGCCCGTTGCAGTCGACTGCGCCGCTCGGGGTCTTCGATCCAGCGATAGGGCTTACCGATTTGCCAGTCAGCGGTGTGGAGCAGACGAGGCACGGCGATTGTTGAGGTGTGAAGGGTCGCTCCATGGTGCCTTGTGTGACGGGACCTGGCGAATCAGGGCGATGATGGGGACTGGTTTTGAAGGTGATGCCATGGCGATGCGATCCGTCTTGTCGCGGGAGTCCAAGGCCTTGCCCTGGCTTCAGTCGCGAGTTCCGTTCTGCTGACCCCAGTTGAGGCCAGAACGACGCGCACGTTCAGTGGTTCCAACCCCGCTGAGGTTGAGAAGAATGCCCGCCGTGCCGGCTTCGACTATCCCGATGGGGAGATGACATGCAGCAGCCGCTGTAACCAGCGCTGGGCCAAAGAGTGACGCGGAGCGGCTGACGATCTGCACACTGATCAGCCCAGCCCCCCAGCAATCGCGGCAGTGTTGCGTTCCGAGACGCATGCGATCCGTTGTGACCCTGGCCGCCTCGAGCACCGGACGCCACCTTGAGGTCATCGCGGGTCGATTTCATCCGCCGGAACAGATCGACGCGATCCACCCGATCGGCTCGGGCAACGTCAATGACACGTTTTTGGTGCGGCTCGCGGTCGCAACCGCAGAAGGATCTGATGCGTTTGTGATGCAACGGTTGAACACTGATGTGTTCAACCGTCCAGATCTTGTGATGGGCAATCTGATCGCTCTCGGCAGTCATGTGCAGGAGCGGATGGCGACAGGCATGCCTGAGCTGCAGGGGCGTCGCTGGGAAGTGCCCCGGGTGATCCCCGCCCGCGGTGATCACGGGCATTGGGTGGAACACGAGGGCCAGTTCTGGCGTTCGATTTCCTACATCGATGCCGCGATTGCCCATGACGTCATTTGCGATGCCAAGCATGCGCGGGAGGTTGGTTACGGGCTGGGAACGTTCCATCACTTGATCAGTGATCTGCCTGTTGCCCAGCTCGCTGACACCCTTGAGGGGTTTCACGTTACGCCAGTATATCTAGATCGTTACGACACCGTGCTTGATCGTTGGTTGGATCGTGCTGAGCCCCGTGAAGTCACTGAATCGCGCCTGGTGTCAGCTCTGGCCTTCGTGGCCGATGGGCGTGATGGGGCTGATGTGCTCGAGGCGGCCTGTCGGCGCGGTGAACTTCAGCGCCGGCCGATTCATGGTGATCCCAAGATCAACAACGTGATGATCGATGCAGGTAGTGGTCAAGCAGTGGGGCTGATTGACCTCGACACCGTCAAGCCTGGTTTGGTGCACTACGACATTGGCGATTGCCTGCGCTCATGTTGCAATCCTGTGGGGGAAGAAGTCACTGATCTCACGACTGTTCGCTTTGATCTGGACCTCTGCCGGTCGATCCTCGAGGGGTATCTCACCGTTGCGAGTTCGTTTCTCTCCCCTGCCGATGTGTCGTACCTCCCCGCCTGCATCCGCTTGATTCCTTTTGAGCTTGGTCTGCGCTTTCTCACCGACCATCTCGACGGTGATCGTTATTTCAAGGTGGAGAAGCGTGGTCAGAATCTCGATCGTGCCCTTGTGCAGTTCTCCCTGATGCGGTCCATTGAGGACCAGTTCGAGGCCATTGAATCCCTCGTGCAGCAGCTCACCGGCCCTCTCTGACGGAACCCTTCGATGGCACGCCACTCCACGCTGGTCTGCCAGATCTGCCATTTGCGGCCTTTCCCCGATACGAATGTTCCCTCTCTTGTCATCAGTGCAGAACTGATTTGGCGCGAGGAAGGGCCCTTCACTCTCAGCTACGGCCTGCTCCCTGATCCGCCGTTCGAGGGCCGTTCCTTGCGAGACCAGTTGATGGGGCCCTGGAACCCTTCACGTTATCTCGGGTCTCGTCGTGATCAGCTCTGGCAACACACCTGCTTTGAGGCTTTTTTGGCGCTTCCGGGTCAGCAGGCCTATTGGGAACTGAATGTGTCCCCCTCCGGGGACTGGAATCTCTATCGCTTCAGTGGCTACCGCCAGGGGGGAGAGCCCGAGCCCAAGGCAGTGGCGCCCTCGGTCTCGCTTCAACGCATGGCCCGTGGATTGCGGTGCACCATCGAACTGGACCCGAGTGGGTTCTGGCCCCCGTCACTGGTTCCGGAGGTCGCTCTGACCACGGTGGTGGAGCAACGCGATGGATCCTTGAGCTATTGGGCGTTGTCCCATTCTGGTGAACAGGCCGATTTTCACGATCGCCGCAGTTTCTTGATCCTTTAACGCGTGCTTGTGCCATGACTGCTGTGCGCCGTTGGTGTGTTGTGTTGGCCGCTGTCGGGGCTCTCCCGTTGGCGTTGCTGGCTCAGCACCGGATTGCGTTACAGGCCGAACAGGAGCCTGCTGACGTTGCTCGTTCAAACGCTTCCGACGCCGACGCTCGTGATTTAGACGTTGCGGTTCCCCGGCTGCCCAGTCATCCGACCCTTCCTCGTACGGCCCAAGGGCGTCATTACCCCCTGTTGCCCCAGGACCCGCAGGCCACCGCCGCATTACTGGGTGCTCTCGAGGCGGCGATCCGTGATCCCGCGGTACCGGCGGATCGCATCCCGCCTCTCGCTCATCAGCAGCAAGTGATCTATCGGGTGCTGTCCCGTGATCCTCAGCGCGCTGGAGCCGTGCGAACCGCGTTGGCGCCCCGGTGGCGCTGGGTGTTTGACCAACACATTGCGGCGCGGCGGGAGTTTCTGGCCATGCATCGGGGGCCGGCAACTCCTCGGGTGCCCGCCTGGCGCATCCAACAGCCTGCACCGCAGGAGCAACTGTTGCGCGCCTATCGCAGTTCGGCCAAGGCCACTGGCATTCCCTGGACTGTTCTGGCGGCGGTGAATCTGGTGGAAACGGGGATGGGCCGCATCGATGGGGTGTCTGTGGCCAACGCCCAGGGCCCGATGCAGTTCCTTCCATCCACCTGGGCTGAACCGGGGATTGGTCAGGGGGGTGATATCCGCAATCCGTGGGATGCCATCCATGCGGCGGGTCGATACCTGGTGCGCCGCGGTGGTTTGCAGGACATCCGCCGCGGGCTCTGGGGGTACAACAACAGCGACCATTACGGCGAAGCAGTGCTGCGCTATGCCGCGCTGCTCGACCGTGATCCTCTGGCCTACCGCGGTCTGTATCACTGGCAGATCCACTACGCCTCTGCCGCTGGGGACCTTTGGTTGGAGGAGGGCTATGCCCGCACCAGGCCGGAATCCGCCCATCAGCACACGCGTGAGTTTCCCCACAGCAAACCGCCCTCTACGCTGCCCTGATCAAACACACACACGCAGCTGAGTGGCGAAGGAACTGACCCATCGCGCCGATGAACTCCAGGCCCTCGGTTGGTCTGCTGAGGATGTGGCCCGTTACGCCGAGCTCTGGGACTACCGCCAGCGCTGGGGTGCGATGAATCTCGAGCGGGAGGATCGCCTTTTTCTGCGCAAGGCCGAAGCGGCTCTTCCCGCGATTGTCACCGGCAAAGCTGCAGCCAAAAAAGGGATCCGCGAGAAGTCCTATTACCGCTGGCTGCAGTTCCACCTCGATGCGATGACGGAGGCCGAGCAGCACTTTGCCTTGCAGGACGGCTCCCGTGGCGCCTGGGCGATCCTTCTGGATGAAGAACTGCGCTTGCTGGATTACTACCAGCCTGTGCTTGGTCTGCCCGACACCCTCAAAGCCAAAGCCTTGGATGCAGTGCGTTCGGAGATGGCCGCAGATGCGGTGTCATTGGCTTCCGACGGCGGCTCCCTGCAGCAGTACGACTTCAAGGCAGCGCTCGACGCTCTCAAAGCTCAGGAGAACAACCGGTGGCGTCACCTTCTGGATCAGGACGGTTCCCAGCCCTACCCGGTGCTCAGCGGAGCCACTGCCACCAGCTTCCGCCAGCAAGTTCGAACCCGTCTTGGCGCTCTCGTTCGCGAGACCTTGCCTTCCCTGGTGGATACCGAGAAGCCGATCCCTGCAGACGACTGGGTCCGTCCCGTCGAAGCCGACAGCTAGAACTGGGACAGGACGCCTGATCTGCCTTGACCGAGCACCGTTTCGAGACTCTGCAGCTGCACGCTGGTCAATCGCCGGACCCCACCACCAATGCCCGTGCTGTGCCGATCTATCAGACCAGCTCGTACGTTTTCAATGACGCTGAGCATGGGGCCAACCTGTTTGGCCTCAAGGAATTCGGCAACATCTACACCCGTCTGATGAATCCGACGACGGATGTCTTCGAAAAACGGGTGGCGGCATTGGAAGGGGGCGTTGCCGCTCTGGCAACAGCGTCCGGGCAGTCGGCCCAGTTTCTGGCAATCACCAACTGCATGCAGGCCGGAGACAACTTCGTTTCCACGTCATATCTCTATGGCGGCACTTACAACCAGTTCAAGGTGCAGTTCCCGCGTCTTGGCATTCAGGTGAAGTTTGCCGATGGCGATTCCGTCGAGAGCTTTGCTGCTCATATTGATGCCAATACCAAGGCGATCTACGTGGAAGCGATGGGGAATCCCCGCTTCAACATTCCAGACTTCGAAGGCCTTTCAGCTCTGGCCAAGCAGCATGGCATTCCCCTGATCGTTGACAACACCCTTGGTGCCTGCGGTGCCTTATTGCGTCCGATCGACCATGGCGCTGATGTGGTGGTGGAGAGTGCCACGAAATGGATCGGGGGCCATGGCACCAGCCTCGGCGGGGTGATCGTTGACGCTGGCACCTTCAACTGGGGCAACGGCAAGTTTCCTCTGATCAGTCAGCCCAGTGCGGCTTACCACGGTCTGGTGCACTGGGATGCTTTCGGCTTCGGCAGTGACGTCTGCAAAATGCTGGGTCTTCCGGATGATCGCAACATCGCCTTTGCCCTGCGGGCACGGGTGGAGGGATTGCGGGACTGGGGGCCGGCGGTGAGCCCGTTCAACAGTTTTCTGTTGTTGCAGGGGCTGGAGACCCTGAGCCTTCGGGTGGAACGCCACACCGACAATGCCATGGCACTGGCGACCTGGCTGGAACAGCATCCCAGGGTGGCATCGGTCAGTTATCCCGGCTTGTCTGCAGATCCATACCATGCTGCCGCGAAGAAATACCTCACCGGCCGCGGCATGGGCTGCATGCTGATGTTCTCCCTCAAGGGCGGTTACGACGATGCGGTTCGCTTCATCGATAGCCTCACGCTGGCCAGTCATCTGGCCAATGTGGGGGATGCCAAAACTCTGGTGATCCACCCCGCTTCCACCACCCATCAGCAGTTGTCGGCTGAAGACCAGGCTTCGGCTGGTGTGACGCCCACCATGGTGCGGGTGTCGGTGGGGCTTGAACACATTGATGACATCAAGGCTGATTTCGATCAGGCCCTTGCGTCCACTGTCTGAGACTTCGAAGTCTGTTCCTTCATGGCTCTGATTCTTCCGCGCAACTATCACAAAATCGCTGCGGTTGAACGCAACCGGATTTCCTGGATTGAGCCCGATCTGGCTGAACGTCAGGACATCCGGCCCTTGCGCATTGGCATCCTCAATATCATGCCGCTGGGTAAGCAGTACGAGTTCAATCTGCTGCACCCGCTTGGCTTATCCCCTCTGCAGATTGAGCCGATTTGGATTCGTCTCACCAGCCATTCGTACAAAACCTGGGACAACAGCCATCTGGATCAGCTCTATGTCACCTGGGAGGAAGCCACAGCGCATGCACCCCTCGATGGGCTGATCATCACCGGTGCTCCGGTTGAGCATCTGCCGTTTGAGCAGGTCAACTACTGGGCAGAGCTGGTGGAGTTGATCGATGATGCCCGGCGCACCTGCGCCAGCACGCTTGGCTTGTGTTGGGCGGGGTTTGCTCTGGCTTATCTGGCTGGTGTCGACAAGCTGCCCTTCGCGCAGAAGTTGTTCGGCGTTTACCCGATGCGAAGTCTTGTGCCTGGACACCCTTTGATGGGGACGCAAGACGACGTGTTTGTGTGTCCCCAGAGCCGCCATGCCGGCTTGCCAGAAGCAGCGATGGAAGCAGCACAGCGGCAGGGCCGGTTGCGTCTTCTCGCCCATGGAGAAGAGGTTGGTTACACAATTTTTGAAACCACAGATCAACGCCAGTTGATGCATCTCGGGCATCCTGAATACAACGCCGGCAGAATTCTGGAAGAGATGGAACGTGATAAAGCCAGAGGTGATGTGCCCCCTCCGGAGAACTTTGATCCCGATCAAGCCCAAACCCTCTGGCGATCCCATCGCAACCTGCTGTTTCAACAGTGGGTGTGGTTCTGCTATCAGCGGGTCAGCTTGAATGCCTGATGAATGCACAGATGCAATGTGCGGTTGATGTGTATCTCCCGCACATTGCTGCTCTCAAGGCCAGAGGACTGTGTTCAAAGCTGAGTTGGATTGAGTGGCTCGAACGATGAGCTTCATCAGGGCTGATTCCTTCAAGCTTTGTTGAGCCCATTTTTTCCTGGATTAGTCCTGTGGCCAAGGCTCCAGATGTTGTTATTGACCTGTCCGCCTGAATAATGATAGAAATGGGCAGAAGCACGCTAAGCATTTCATGTACGTCACCTGCGTTCACGTCAAGGTTAAAGCAGATCACGTCGCCGAATTCATTCAAGCGTCAGAAAAGAACCATGCTTGCTCTATTAAAGAGTCCGGTAATTGCCGGTTTGATGTACTGCAAAGTCTTGATGATCCAACGATCTTTGTTTTGTACGAAGCCTATGCATCCAAGGCTGATGCCGCAGCACACAAGGAGACGGAGCATTATCTGAAATGGCGAGAGACCGTTGCGGATTGGATGGCGGAGCCGAGAAATGGAATTTCCTACAATTCAGTAGCGCCTTGATCGCTGATCTTCTGAATAGCTGATGGGATTGTCTTTCTCGTTGTCTCGAATACCCACAATTCACTGTGGAACAGGCATTCTCGACAACATCACCGATTGGCTGGTCGGGCGACATGCAAAGTTTGTCCTGCTGGTCACCGGCTCGTCCTCGCTTGAAAGGCATGGACATCTGGGCAGAGTCCGGCATTTAATCTCCAACTCGGGAGCCACTTTTGAGCATATCCAAAGTCAAGGCGAACCCGGCTCGGATTTTGTTGATGCTGTTTCGCAACGACTTCATTCGCAGAAGCTGGATGCGGTGATCGCTGTTGGAGGAGGCAGTGCCATTGATCTGGGGAAGGCCTTGGCGGCAATGATTCCTGTTGGAAATTCAGTCCTGGATCATCTTGAGGGGGTTGGAAAAGGAATCAGCCATGGCGGCGAGATGCTTCCCTATCTGGCGATCCCTACAACCTCTGGAACCGGTGGTGAGGTCTCTAAAAATGCTGTTTTAAGTCAGGTTGGAGTTGATGGATACAAGAAATCATTGAGGCATGAAAATTTCATTCCTCATGCTGTCATTTTAGACAGTGACTTGCTGATCGAGACTGAGCCCGAGATAACGGCTGCGTGCGGAATGGATGCCTTGACGCAACTCCTGGAACCCTATTTTTCTGATCTGGCATCTCCAATCACCGATGCCATCGTTTGGAGCGGACTGGAGTCATTGGTGCCAAACCTGCTGGCTGCGTGTGGTGATGGAGCGGGACGTCACGACGTACGACTGGCGATGGCGTATGGAGCTCTTTGTTCCGGGATCGGCCTGGCAAACGCGGGGCTCGGCATTGTTCATGGTCTAGCGGGGCCTATCGGTGGCTGGTTTGATATCCCTCATGGGGTGATCTGTGGCACGTTGATTGGTTCGGCTCAACGGCAGAATTGGTTGGCCATTCAGGATCGCGCGCCTCACCATCCGGTGATCAGGCGAATGGCACGGGTTGGCAGCTTGATGCCAGGCGCTGAAGCGATCAAGGATGAGTTTCAGCTTGTTGAGCACCTGACCACCAAGCTTGAGCAATGGGTTGATGCTCTTGCCATTCCACGACTTGGTGTCTTCGGGTTGAAATCCGAAGATCTGGATCGTCTTGTTCTTGCGGCCAGTAATCGCAACAATCCAATTCAACTGTCAGCGACAGAGATCAGATGTTTGCTGGAAAGGCGCCTCTAACCTGGACGTCACGATTGATTGAGCTCGTGTTGAGGTTTCGGCTCTGGGCGATTGATCTTTCAGATCATGCAAAATCACTTGCTTTTCTTGAGGTGGCAAGTTCCTGACAGCGCCGACTCTGATTGCCCGGCGCTGCAGCTTTCTTCCTTGCGATGCAAGACTAGTGTCGAAAGCCTTTTTCAACCTTGAACAAAACGGGGCTTAGCGGAGCGACTTGTTCCTGCATGGCGGCAAGTTGCTGTTCGGTGCCATGAATTTCAAGTCGTTCAAGTTTGGCGTACTCAAGGGCTTCCTTCAGTTCGTCGCCAACATTGTTGAGGTGATGCAATGCCGATTCGGCATCGCTATAGCTTTCGCGGCAGAAGGCTCTGTCCCCTGAGAAGGAAAATCCATAGTTCAAGCATCCTTTTTCTTCCAAGGTTTTGGCAATCATTTTGTCGCACACGGCTCTGAACTGATCGCCGCACCCTGGGTTGATGAGAAAGTAAGGATGAATGGAAACGGATTGATCGTTCATCTGTCGATTGCCGACTTTAAAGATTCATCATTCTATCATTTTAGTGTCTCCGTTCTTTCTGCCATGCCTGTGGTCTTCGTGTTCGATGCATTGGTGATAACAAAACGCGTCATGGAATCGTTGAAGACTCGGGTAGACATTCTCAAGTCTGCCGCTGCCGCATGGCCGCCATTCCCGCATCGACCTATTAGCCAATTCGGCGGAAGGACCTGACAACCAGGTGATGCGTGGTCAGTGTGTGTGTTTGCACTCTTTGAGAATGCTTCGCCTCCGTTCGGCCCTCGCTGTGACCTTCGCTGCAGCACAGGTCAGCCTTCTCTCCTCCCTGCCAGGGCAAGCCCACAATCACGACCATCACCACAACCACCACCATGGTGATCATTACGTCTGCGCCATCGGTTATCACTTCGCAGGCAACGGTCGTTGTGTCCGGAATGGTCCTTGGTGGACTGGTCGTCGACCTGTCGAATGGGGACCCTATTACGAGCCTCGACGGAAGTCTGGCAGCGTCTCTTTTGAGGGCCCGAACGGAGGCGAGATCAAATTGAGGTGGTGACCAGTTTGCAGTTGAATTTCTGATGCCGGTTTGATGACAGCCCCGTGTCGTTTCCTCATTCCATTGGGTTGAGGTCAGCGCGGTGCTGTTACCCCTGGCTGAACTTGATTCACCTCAACAGAGATCTTGATGAAGTCATACCTCAAGGCGCTTAAGGCAGGCCTCCAAGAGCCGATCCCGCTCTGGGAGCTGCCAGTTCTGCTCGCCATCGCGGTGATCGATTTCACAGTTGGGCTTGGCTGGCTCAGATATCTCTTCATCGCGGCTGTGGTCTGGTCACTGGTCGCGGTTGCGAAAAAACGTCACTAATACTTTTGGTCCGTTGCTCCCCCGCGGGCAGCGCGGCTGCCAAAGGCTCCGTCCCATGCACGACCCCACCAGCTACGGCTGGTGGAGCGATGTGGCAATCACATCAGGCCATCATTGCAACCGTGACCTCGCCTCGATCGCTGTCACTTCGTGTCAAGCGCTGGGAACCTTCGTTGGTGGCGAGGAGCGCGTCACCACTGATCGGAGAACTTCGCTGGGTCGATTCAGTTCACGTTCCAGACATTCAATCCGCTTTTCACGCAAACAGTGGCGGCAGCCTCCGGTGGTTTGCAGGTGCTTTTCTGGGGTGATGCAGATCTGCTGCACGGGATGCTTGCGGCAGCGAATCTTGATCGGGCTCTTGTAGCTGCGGTAATGAATCTCGCTGTAATCAAAACGGTCACCAAAACGCTGTTTGGCTCGTTCCAGAAACAAGTCTTTGGTGATCCGTGCTCCCATGGCCCGAATCTATGGGCCGGACCCCACTGATCCCAATGAGATGTAGTGCCTTGTTACGCGCTGGGTGGTGGATTGAGGTGCTGTTGTAAAGCCTCCTGCACAGAAGCCAGTGGCGTCGATTCATCGACCTGCACCGTGCGTGCCCTCTCGTGGGCATTGAGTGGTTCCAGCCAGTGTTGTTGTTGTTGCCTCACGCTGAAGTCGGCTTCTGAGGGGTCCTCGCCGCATTGCGCGCGTCGTGACAAACGCTCAAGGGCGGTGTCGTCGGAGCAGCTGCAGTGCACGATCGCTGCCTTTCGATTGAGCCGAGCGGACAAATCCAGCATGGTTTGCCTCTCGTGCTGACGCAGGAACGTGGCATCCAGAATCACGGGGTAGCCGCTCATCAAGCAGCGTTCTGTGAGCATGGGTAGATGCTGATCGAACAGCCAGCGGCTGATCTCGGCGCGATACGGATCCCCTGTGAACCTGGCTGGTGCTGCGCCTGAGGGCGCAAAGGCACGAAGGCGTTCACGATCGGAACGGATCCGCACCGCCTCCAGGCTGATGCAGAGCCGCGCACTCAGGGTTGATTTACCGCTGCCGCTCAGGCCGTGCATCAGCACGAGACCTCCCGATGCAGGGGCCTCATTGCCAGAGGCGGTTTGCAGGTACCGGTTCAGGTCTCGCCGTAGGCGCTGCGTGGTGTGGTTCGACGGGGTTTGCTCCGCCTGCAGGGCGCACACCTTGGCGCGCACCATGGCGCGGTAGGCGTGATACCAGCGCCAGAGATCCATGCCTGCATAGGCACCTGTGCATTCCAGCCAGGCATTGAGGGTTGTCATCGCCAGGGGCCTGGCGTTGTGCATCTGCAGGTCCATCACCAGGAAGGCCATTTCGCTGATCGGGTCGATCCAGCGCAGGTCGGGATTGAAGTCGATGGCATCGAATACCTCCAACTCCCCCTGGGAGGTGAAACGGATATTGCCGCAATGCAGATCACCGTGGCATTCACGGATCTCACCGTTCTGGTGGCGTGCTTCAAAACGTGCCGAGAGCTTTTGTTGTTGCTCCTGTGTCCATCGCCAATGCCGGTGCAGTTGTTCGCGCTGAGCGGGATCGCTGATCAGTCGATCCAGCACCGACAGGTTGGTGGAGACCGGTTCGCTTACCTGAGGGGGCGTTCCGAAGCTTTGTTCTCGTGAGGCGGCCGGCGCCTGCTGGTGAAATCGACCAAGGGACCAAGCCAGGTTGTTGAGTGCAGAGGCCTCGACGCTTCGCTGGGCCAATGTTGTGCTCAGCAGGTGTTCGGGCGGAAACTGACGCATCTTCACTGCCGCTTCAAGCATGCGTTGCCCCTGGGGCAGATGCAGGCTCTCAAGCATGCAGGCCTGCTCGACAGGGCCAATCACGGCCACAACCCCCAGATAGAGGTCGGCCGCCAGCCGTCGGTTGAGGCGTATCTCCTCGTGGCAGTAGTGCAGTCGTTGCTGCAGGGACGCCGCCTGCACGAAGCCCAGGTTGATCGGCTTCTTGATCTTGTAGGCGAAGGTTCCTGTGAGCAGAACCCAGGAGATATGCGTTTCGATCAGTTCCACCGTCTGCACGGGGTGGGGGTAGGCCTCAGGACGCATCAGGGCCTGGATCAGTGCTGGTGGCTCTGCAGTCGCGCCCATCACGCATTGATCGCCTCAGCCTTCAGCATGGCGACAAGTCCGAGTGCCTGATTCATGTCTGGCCTGCCCTGGAGCCACCACAGCGCCTGGTTGTCGCCCGCGGAGGCTTGCCGCTGGCAACAAGCTCTCACCGAGAAGCTGGTTTTTGATCAACCGCAGGTGTTGGTGTTCGGTCAACGCCATCTCACACCTCGGTTGGCTGCGTTTCTGGCGGACCCTTCGGTGACTTACCGGTACAGCGGTGTCGAGCATCGGGGCCAGGGGTGGCCCGATTGGTTTGCGCCGTTGCTGCATCAAGTGAATGACCGTTGTGGCGTGTCGTTTAACGGATGTCTGTGCAATCTCTATCGCGACGGTCACGACCGGATGGGATGGCATGCCGACGATGAACCTGAAATCGACGCCAACCAGCCGATCGCTTCCCTGTCACTGGGGGCGACCCGTTGTTTTCAGCTCCGTCGTCGTGATGGGTCCGATCGCCAGTCCCTGGACCTCGCTGATGGAGATCTGTTGGTGATGACCCCCCCTTGCCAGCAGGAATGGGTGCATGGCCTGCCCGTGCGCAAGCAGATCCGCACGGTCCGTCTCAATCTCACGTTCCGGGTGTTCAGAGTCCCTGCAGCACCATCCACCACATGGGAACACTCACCAAAGCCAACAGGGTGCTGCGAAGAATCAATCGAGCGGCCAGATCGGCATCTCGACCAGCATGCTCCGCCATCAGCAGGACGGAAATAGCTGCCGGAGCTGCCCCTTGCAGCACCAGGGCCTGACGACTCAGTGCCGTGATGGGGAGAAGGCTGCACACCATCCAGACCCAGCAGGGAAAAAGCAGCAATTTACTGATCAGTGCCGCACGGATCTGCTTCGGTGGTGTGACTCTGGAGAGCAGGTCAGCCTTGGTTGGTTCCGCTGTCGCGTTCGTGTCTTGGCTCTCTGCCTGCGTGGATGGCAGAGCCCCAAGGCGCATGCCGACCACCACCAGGGCCAGCACAATCACAACTCGCGAGGGCAGCCATAACGCGGATGCGATGGCGTCGCTCCACGGGGTTGCCTGCACGATCCAGGCACCGACCAGCCCACGCGTGGCGGGGCTTGCTGCCACCTGCATCAGTAAATCCCTCACCACGGCTGGCTGCCCCCTGGCCTGATCGTTCTGGCGCTGTAACCAGAAGAGGCCAAGACTCCAGGCCAGCAGCGTGGCCCCAAGGTCGTAGCCGATGCTGATCGGCAAGGCCTCGGCCGGCAGCAGAGCCAGGGCGACGGGGATGCCGAAATAAGCTGTGTTCCCAAGGGCGCAGCCAATCTGGAGGGTGGGGCTGACCACCCTTTGCCAGGGTTTCGGCAGCTGCTGCATCACCAGCATCCAAAGGGCGATGGCCAGGGCTGCAGTGAGGGCCATGCCGGCCAGATTCCATGACAAGCCCCCTTTGAGCAGCAAGCCCATCACGCTCACGGGGACGCCGTAACGCACGAGGGGGGTGGCGAGCGGTCGTGTCCAGTGGGGCCTGGCCCTGCCGATCCAGAGTCCCAGTGCGAGCGAGGGGACTAATTCCGCGACCAGGCGGATGATGGGAGCAACGGGATGCATCCTCGAAACAGTAAGCACAAACACCGCTCTCGCCTTGTGCCAAAGTGGCTACTGTCTATTGATGGAATCGCTATGGCTTTTGCTGCGGCGCCTTCGTGTTCGATTCCGCTGCGCGTTCTGCAGTTGCGTTCCTCTCTGCGCAGGCGGTTGGATCAGCTGCGGCTCAAGCTGTCGCATCAGGTGGAAACGCTTCCGTTTGGCAATGAAAGTTGGCTGCAGACGGAGAGAGAGTTGCTCGCCGCCGAGAAGGCTTTGCGTTCTCTTTCCATCGCGGATCGTTGATCGAGCGCTTCCCTTGCTTGATGTTTTCTGGGCGTTATAACAATTTGGTTGCGTTTAACTTTTGATGCTGACTGGTGCTGAGCTCCTCGCCAAGGTGAAGGAGATGGGGGATGCCTCGAAGACCGATCTGGCGACGGCTTGTGGCTATGTCTCCCAGAAAAAGGATGGCTCCGACCGCGTTAATTTCACGGCGTTTTATGAGGCTCTGCTCAACGCCAAGGGCATTGACCTGGGCAGTGGTGGTGCCGGCATTGGCAAGGCAGGTCGGAAGCTGTCCTACATTGCGAAGGTGCAAGGCAATGGCAATCTGTTGATCGGCAAGGCCTATACCGCCATGCTGGATCTCAAGCCTGGTGACAATTTTGAAATCAAGCTTGGCCGTAAGGTGATTCGTCTTGTTCCCGAAGGAGGCCTTGACGGCGAGGAGTGATCGTTGTGTTCGATCAAGCTTGAGGCGATTTAATTGATCTGACTGAGAAAGCGCCGTGTTCGCTCTTCCCGGGCCTGCGTGAAGAACGTTTCCGGATCGGCGCTTTCAATCACCCGTCCCCCGTCCATGAACAGGACGCGATCAGCGACATCGCGCGCAAACCCCAGTTCATGGGTGACGACAACCATGGTCATGCCCTGGCTGGCCAGAGTGCGCATCGCATCGAGCACTTCTTTGATCCGCTCCGGATCGAGAGCGCTGGTGGGCTCATCAAACAGCATCACCTCCGGCTTCAGCGCCAACGCGCGAGCGATGGCGACTCGCTGTTGCTGGCCGCCGCTCAGTTGGGCAGGATATTTGTTGGCTTGCTCCGCAATTCCCATCTGCTCAAGCAACTGCAGGGCTCGCTCTTCCGCGAGCTCACGCTTCTGGTGCTGCACGCGCACCGGAGCCAGGGTGATGTTGTCGAGGATGGAGAGATGGGGAAACAGGTTGAACTGCTGAAACACCATGCCCACGCGTTTACGGATCCGCTGAATTCGTCGCGGCTCAGCATCGCGATCGAGGCCGATGTCGAGCACGCGCAGCTCCCCTGAGTCGATGCTTTCCAAGCCATTGAAGGTGCGAATCAGCGTGCTTTTGCCAGAGCCGGATGGGCCCATCACCACCAGCACTTCACCATGGGCGACCTCCATGCAGACATCATCGAGAGCGCGGTGGCCAGCTCCGAAGGTCTTGCAAACGTGGCGGGCTTCGATGGCAGCGTGCATGGGATCGAACCGGGACGAGGAATGCATCAGCGGGTATGGCCACCGAGAGGAGGTCCGCTCAGCTCAAGTTTGCGCGCCAGCAGGGCCATGGCAGTACAGAACAGCCAGTAGAGAGCGCCCAGCCAGACATACACCTCAAGGTGACGTCCGATGAATGCGGGGTTGGCCAGGAGACTGCGGCCGATTCCGAGAAGCTCAACCAGGCCGAGAAGAGCCATCAGGCTGGTGTTCTGCAGCAACCCGATCGCCTGGTTTGTGAGGGCTGGAATGGCGATGCGCATGGTCTGGGGCAAAATCACCAGCTGCAAACTCTGCAAGGGTGAGAGACCAAGCGCTGCTGCCGCCTCAGTCTGGGTGGCGGGGATGGCCTGAAGTCCGCCGCGCACATCTTCGGCGACGTAGGCCGCTGCAAAGAGAGCAAAGGCGACAATGGCCCGCAGCACCCTGTTGATTTCAAGCTCCACCGGCAGGAACAGGGGAATGAGGAGCTGGCCGAAGAACAGCACAGCAATGAGGGGAACCGCTCGCATCAGGTCGATGTAGAGCCTGCTGAAACTGCGGATCACCGGGAGTTCACTGCGCCGACCGAGCGCCAGCAGAATGCCGATCGGCAGGGCCAGGGCCCCACTGCAGGTCGTGAGCAGAAGGGTGAGGCTGAGTCCACCCCAGGCACGGCTGGGCACTGCAGTGAGGCCTAGGACACCTGCGAGCAGACCAACACCCAGGGGAATCATCATGATCCAGCACCAGGGCAGGATCAGCCGAAACCAGCGCACGGGTCTGCCGGTGGTGGGCAGGAACAGCGTGGCGACGGCGCACAGAATCAGTGCGATGAACCACACCATCGGCCGCCAGCGTTCTGGCGCGGGATAACTGCCTGCGGCGAAGAGGGGGAGATTGCTGTGCACCACCGACCAGTCGGCTGCGCTGAACACCCAAACGCCACTCGCCCAAACGGCCCAGCCGATCAACCCGATCACCATCAGGCTTGCAACGCTGTCGATCGGATGGCGCCGGCAATGACGTCGGAGCGAAGTCCAGAGGTTCATCAGGCGGAGGGAGGTGCCGAGGCATCAGCTCGAAACAGATTGAGTGCTGTCATGAACAAGCCCACGCCGAACAGGGTGCCGAGAGCCCAGACACTGTCACTGGGCCATTCGAGCAACAGAAAAAGGCCCAGAACAGACGTGATCAGACCGTCCACAATCACAATGCCGCCGGTTTGCTTGCCCGCACTGGCCCCCGCCGCCAGCTCCATCACGCCATTCACCAGCAGCAGCACGCCGGCAAACAGCGTCAGGCTCACCTCACTGTCGATCGGGTCCACCAGGACCCAAAGGGCTGCAGAGCAATAGAGAATTCCCGACAATGCCAGGAAGACTTTGGCGGTCATGCCATCAGGTCCCCCCAGGCGAAGCAGCTGACCGATGCCGGCAGCGAATGCGATCCCGCCAAGGCCCACGGTGAGCAGCGTGGCCGAAAGAAACGGCAGCACGATCGCTGCAATGGCGGCAAGGGTGAGCAGGATCGCTGCCATCGTGGATTTGGCTGGCATGGTGGCGTTGGATGTGTGAGGAGTTTAAGAACGCTGTCCACGCTGAATGATGGTTCTGTTCAACAGCTGCATGCCGGCATTGATGATCAGATTGAGCAGAAGAAAGCTGAGCAGAAGCAACAGAAACCCTTCAATGGCCCGACCGGTTTGGGTGATGGTTGTGTCACTCACTGCATAGAGGTCTGCGTAGCCAACGGCAATGGCCAGGGTGCTGTTCTTGGCGAGGTTGAGGTACTGACTGCTGAGGCCGGGGATGATCGCTGGCAAGGCCTGGGGGAGCACAACGCGCCGTAACCCCATCCCTTCGCCCAGCCCCAGGCTTCGAAACGCTTCCCATTGGCCGCGGGGCACGGCATCGAGCCCTCCTCGAACGACTTCGGCGATGGACGCTCCGGTGAACACACTCAACCCGAGCAGAACGGCGGTGAATTCAACGCTGAGGTGCACCCCCAGCACGGCGATGCCCTGATTGGTGAAACTGAGCAATGATCCGAGAGGTGAGGGACTGCGCTGCGGCAGGCCAAGCAGGGCCACGAAATACCAGAACAGCAGTTGCAGCAGCAGTGGGATCTGCCTCACCAGGCCCACATACAGAGCAGAGACTCCGCGTAGGAAGGGATTGACACTGCGTCGGGCAGCCCCCGCCAGCACACCGAGCACCGTGGCTGTGATCAGCCCCGCAATGATCACCTTGAGGCTGTTCAGCCAACCGATCAACAGTGCCCAGGCGTAGCTGTCGGAGGGCTGGTACGGAAGGCTCGATTCAGCCAGGGCAAATCCAGCCGGTCGGCCCAGCCACTCAAAGCTCAATCCCAGGCCGGTGCGGATCAGATTCACGGCCAGGTTGTTCACCACAATCGCGCTCACGGTGAGCAATAGCGCCACAACTCCGAGTTGGGCAACCAGCCGTTTCGTTGACCGTGGCATCATAGTTCAGCTCACTGAAAGGGAGGCGCGGTCATGGCTCCTCCATCGCGATAGAGCTGATTCATGCCCCTGGGGATTGGCACGGCACTGGTGGGACCGAGGTGGCGGTCATAGATCTCTCCGTAGTGGCCCGTGGCTTCGATGGCTCGCACCACAAAATCATTGGCGAGGCCCAGTTTTTTGCCCAGTTCGCCTTCCACTCCTAGAAAACGACGTCGCTGTGTCAGTTCCGGCTGGGCTTTCGCTTCGGCCAGCTTGTCACGCACATTGGCTTGCGTGATGCCGAGTTCTTCGGCGGTGATCAGGGCATAAACGACCCAGCGCATGGCATCGCCGAGCTGTTGATCCCCTCCCACAGACAACGGCGCCAGGGGTTCTTTGCTCAGTACGCCTTCGAGAATGCGGTGCTGCTTGGGATTGTCGAAGCCTGAACGGGCTGCAGCCAGTTGGGAGCGGTCGGACGTCATGGCGGCGCAGCGGCCCTGGAGATAACCCGCCACCACTTGATTGAGGTCCTGGTATTTGATCGGTTGATAGGGGATGCCTTGGCTTTCAAAGGCGTCGTTGAGGTTTTGCTCGGTGGTGGTGCCAGAGCCGACGCAAATGCTTTGACCGCTCAGGTCGGCGAGGGATCGGATGCCGCTGCTGGCCTTCACCATCAGCCCTTGACCGTCGTGGAACACCACTGGCGCGAAACTGACGCCGTTTCCACCTCCGGCATCACGACTGAGGTTGTTGGTGGTGTTGCGCGACAGCAAATCGATTTCACCGGTGCGCAGAGCGGTAAAGCGTTCAGGCGCCGTCAAAGGGCGGTACTCAATGGCCTTGGCATCACCGACAAACGCTGCCGCGAAGGCTTTGCAGAGATCCACATCCAGCCCGGAATAAGTGCCATCAGCGCTGAGAAAGCTGAAACCAGGAATCTTGCCGCTGACGCCACAGCGCAGGCTCTGGCGTTGCTGGATCAGACCAAGGCGGGAGGCACCCCCATCTCCGAGGGATGCACATGACTGCAGCAGCAAGGTTCCTGCTGCAAGCAATCCACCAAGGATGCGGAGCTGCATGGTCATCTGTCGTTCCCCCAAGTGTCTCAAACCTTCGCGAACAAGACCTTCGGCAATGGATGGCTGGATCCGTGCACTGTCCTTAGGTTGGCCATGGCCGTTGAGCTGAAGAGATGAATGGATGCCGTTGGATCGCCTTGTCCGCATCCCTCACCGCGTCATTGGCCGTTTCAGCAATGGCCTTGCCAGCTCCGCTCGTTGCAGCTCCCCAAGCCAACGAGGTAGAGGCCATGAGGCGGATCTACAACAACAAAATGGCGTTGATTGGAATCCTCCGAGAGAGTGCGAGGCAACGGGCGATGGCAGAGGGAGACCTGCAGACCCTTTGCTTGATTCTGGGGATTGGGCTTGATGTGACCGATCGATACCTCGATCAAGTTCCCGGCAATGCCGCTCTCAACACCCGTCGCCGTCTGATGGTCAAGGATCTGGAAACCTGCCGGAGGGGTTTGGAGGCAGGCTGACCACCCGTTGACGCAGGCCAGGGACTCAGCCGTGGGCAGCGTCGGGTTGGGTGCCGATGCGCTCGAGCAAGTTGTGACTCTCATGATTGAGCCCCTCGACGGTGACTGATGAGCCGCCCCGTTCCAGTTTGCGGGTGAGCTGATTGAGTGCGGCGACGCCGGTTTGATCCCAGATGTGCACCGCGCTCAGGTCGATCGTGACGCGGGCGGGGTGGTCGTGGACATCGAAACCCTGCAGGAAATACACCTTGCTCACGAAGAACAGCTGGCCGGTGACGACGTAGCGCCGGTGGTCCGGGCCCACGTCTTCCGCTTCCACCCGGATCACCTTGGCAACCTTGCGGCTGAAAAGCAGTGCTGCAAGGGCCACACCAGCCAGCACACCCAGTGCCAGGTTGTGGGGTGTGGTGAGCATGGTGACGGCGAAGGTCATCAGCATCACGGCAGTGTCGCTCTTGGGGATTCTGGCGATCGCCCGCAGGCCGTTGAGATCGGCCGTGCTCACGGCAATGCTGATCATGACCGCCACCAGAGCAGCCATCGGGATCTGCTGGACCCATCCGCGTGCCAGCAGAATCATGGCCATCAGGCTGACGCCAGAGAACAGGGTGGAAAAGCGACCGCGCCCGCCGTTGTCGATGTTCATCACTGATTGCCCCACTAGGGCACATCCGGCCATTCCGCCGAAGAATGAAGACACGAGATTGGCGATTCCCTGACCGCGGGCTTCGGTGTTTTTGTTCGTTGTGCTGTCTGTTTTGTCGTCGAGGATGTCCTGGGTGAGAAAGGTTTCCATCAGGCCCACCAGGGAGATGGATAGAGCCGTCGGCAACACGATTCCGAAGGTTTCAAGACTGAAGGGAACCTTGCCGTCGGCGAGGGAGCCGAAGGGCATCGTGGGAACGGGCAGCTGGCTCGGCAGTTCTCCCAGGCTTTTCACCGTGGGAATCTCCAGCCCGAGATTGACGCTGATCAGCGTCAGCACAACGATGGCCACCAGCTGCGAAGGGATCACGCGGGTGACCCTGGGCAGTGCGTAGATGATCACCAATCCGAGCAGCACCAGCAGCCACACCACCGGCATCTGAGCCGCAGGCAGGATGGTCTGCGCATCGTGGGCCGCCTTCTCCCCGAAGTGGAGGTTGATGCCGAGATTGGGAAGCTGCGCCTGGAAGATCAGCAGCGCCAGGGCATTCACGAATCCGCTGAGAACCCCCTGCGGCACGAAGCGCATCTGATGGGCGAGGCGCAGATACCCCCAGAGGATCTGAAACACACCGGTCAGAACACCGGCAACGAGCAGATACTGCAGACCGAGACCGCTCACCCCCAGTTCACTGGAACGGGCATCTCCGAAGGCAACAATTCCCGTCATCAATAGGGCTGTCGAGCCTGTTGCCGACGTGATCATGGCGCTGCGGCCACCCACGAACGCGATCGTGATCGAAAGGCAGAAGGCACCGAAGAGACCCACCTGAGGGTCCACTCCCGCGATCCCGGAGAAGGCGATCGCCTCCGGGATCATCGCGAAGGCCACCACCAGTCCGGACAACATTTCCTTGACCGGATTGTTAAACCACTGCCGCATCGGCTCACGGGCTGTCATGGGGCGACCGTATCCCACTGCCCTGACGATGGCGATGACGGCGTTGGTAGGAGGGATGCATCAGAGGGAGGGGAGTCGTCCTTCCGGATCCAGCTCACGTTTGAGCTTGCGCAAGAACGGCAGCTGATGGCCGAATGCTCCCTCCAGCGTTCGCTGGTGCCAGGGCAGGTGATCATGCAGCTGGGCCAGATGCACACCTGGGCAGTGCGGTTGGAGAAGGCCCCACACCTGCGCAAGCCATGCCAGGGACCGCACGCGGCCTTGCCGATCACCCGCTCGCCAGGCGGCCGTGATCCAGGGTTTCCATTCGGCCTGACGATGGATGAAGGCACTCTGGTTGGGCGCATGTCGGGCCACCGCCCCCCCCAGCTGCTGACTGGCGATGCTGCAACGGGGGTGGGGACGGCATGCCATGGCCTCAGCCAAGGCCTGGATCAAGGCTGTGGTGGCCTCACCCCAGCGGGGGCCCAGCACTCCCAGCACTTCCTGGTGGGGTGGTTCCTGCGGCCGTGGGTCCGTCGCCAAGGCCCCGAATGCCGGCAACCCATGCAGACCTTTGAGGGCGGTGCGGTGCCTGGCCGGGAGCTTGAACTCGCAGCTGAGTTGATCCAGTTGCGCCTGGCTGTGGGGATCATCGGCTCTGCTCACCAGCATCACTTCCCGTTCGCGTCCCCAGCACCATTGCAAACTCAGACCTTCCGGGAAGTGTTCAGCCTCCTGGATCAGCGTGGCCAGCTCGTCTGTGCTGAGACACCCCTGTTGCACGATCAGCGGCAGCAATGGGGTGGTGTTGAGTTCAAAGCTTTCCACCGCAGCCAGAAACAGACCGGCTCCAAGCAGCCCCCTCCAGCCTGTATGGGCCGCTGCGCCAGGGTGGTCTCGACCGGTCGGTCTCTCCAGGCTGAACCGTGTGCCGTTGCCCCAGAGGCCTGTGACGGCCTGAAGGTGATCCATGGCCAGCCCCAGGCTTCGGCTGAGGGGCCCCATCCCTCCGCTGAGCAGAAACCCCGCCCCTGGCAGGCCGGACAGGCCGGTGGGGATCATGCGGTGGCTCTTAGCCAGTTCGGCCTGGATCTCTCCCATCGTGAGCCCAGCGCCAAGACGAACCCGACTGCGGTCGGCATTGAGATGGATCGCCCGGTGCTCCAGGCTCAGATCAACGGTCCAGTGCTGATCAGCCGCGCAGCGGCTGGTGGTGCCTCCGCTGCAGATGCGCAGGGGAGACGACTTGTCCTGCAGCGTCAGCAGTGCTTCGAGCTCTGCCGATGACGGGGTGATCACCCCAAGGCTCTGGCATCCAGCAGCAATGGCGTTATGGACTGGCGCCAACGGCGGGAGGACCTCTCCTTTGGATCATGGCGACATGGCGGCGATAGGGTCAGCTCAGGCGACTAATCACTGTGACGGCGGGTCTTTCGAAGCTCAAGGCAGAGGGGGTGGGGGTCTTGATCTGTGGTCATGGCAGCCGTAATCGACTCGCGGTGGAGGAGTTCGCTCGTCTGGTGGAGGGACTGCGCCCTCGGATGGGGGGGCTGCCGGTGGAGCATGGCTACCTGGAATTCGCCCAGCCAATCCTGCGCGATTCGCTCGATCGCCTGCGCGCCCAGGGCGTGCAGCGTGTGCTGGCGGTGCCGGCCATGTTGTTTGCTGCTGGTCACGCCAAAAACGACATCCCTTCAGTCCTGAACACCTACAGCGCTGAAACGGGTCTGTCGATTGAGTACGGTCGAGAACTGGGGGTGGATCGCCTGATGATCGGTGCCGCAGGTGCCCGCATCCGGAAGGCACTTGAGCAGTCATCACACGACGTGCCCCTGTCGGAAACCCTTCTGGTGGTTGTGGGTCGAGGCTCTTCAGATCCCGATGCCAACTCCAACGTGGCGAAGGTGACCCGGATGCTGGTGGAGGGGTTTGGTTTCGGCTGGGGTGAAACGGTCTATTCCGGCGTGACGTTTCCCCTGGTGGAGCCCGGTCTGCGGCACGTCGTACGACTTGGCTTCAAACGCATCGTCGTCTTTCCTTACTTTCTCTTCTCTGGGGTTCTGGTGAGCAGGATCCGTCAGCACACCGAGCTGGTGGCCGCAGATCATTCGGATGTGGAGTTCGTGTCGGCGCAGTATCTAGGAGATCACCCCCTGGTGCTCGACACCTTTGTGGAACGGGTGCAGGAAGTCGTCGGAGGAGAAACGGCGATGAACTGCTCGCTTTGCAAGTACCGCGCTCAGGTGCTCGGTTTTGAAGATGAGGTGGGGTTGGCTCAGGAGAGCCACCATCACCACGTGGAGGGGCTGACCGATGGCTGCGATCTCTGCGAGCGCGAGTGCACCGGTGCCTGCCAACCGGATGGCATTCCCATCCCTCTGGGCGATCACCACCACGGCCACGAACAGCACGGGAATCGCCATGACCACAGCCATGAGCACCACCACCACCCCTACCCGCACGCTGATCATCCGTTAGGTCCGGACACCCTTCGCAAAACAGCGCAACAAGATGAAGGACCTTCAACGCAAACCTGAAGAGATTGCGTCGAAACCAGCCCCCTCAAAAATCTCATTCTCGACCTGGACTCGAGAGACCAGGCAAGATAAGCAAGGCTTATCAGGCCACCGAGTGGGTTGATTTGGTGCCGTTTTCCACAGGCTTTGCGTCGTTTTCCACGGGGGCTCTCCGTGGCGCAAGGGTGCTGGGGATTGTGTCTGATTTTCAGGGGTGTATCAGTGCCTTCTTGACAGGAGGTCGTGAAGTTGTCCTTGTCAGTCTTTCTGCGGTGACTTCGCGTTGGAATCTCTTGCACTGGCGTGAGTCTTGATTGAGATTGTTTGCGGTGGGGCTGGCTCGTTCCGGCTTTGACGCGGTCCCCTCAACGATGGATTCTTGTCGGACAGACGGATCACAAGAGGCTTTGTTGGATCGCAATCAACTGGAACGGTGTGTGGAGGTTTCGGAGGAGTGTTCTCCTCTCGAGAGCGATGCTGCTTCCACGACGTACGTCAGCCTGGAAGCTGAAATCCCTGAGGTGCTGTATCGCGGCATGAAGGATTTCATCGGCAGCAACGCCCATTGGGATCAATACCGGGTGATGAGTTCAGCTCTGGCGAACTTTCTGTTTCAGAACGGTTGCGGTGATCGTGCGGTGACCGAGCGTTATCTCGACGATCTGTTCAGCCGTTCCCAGCCCTGACCGCTTCCTGGCAGGCCCTGCGGGTCAGCGCCATCATCGTGAGTGTGGGGCTTTGCCAGGCCGACGTCGGCCAACAGGCTCCATCCACAACCAAGACGTTGGTGCAGCGCCAGAGTCGGTTGAAACGATCGACAACGCTGCTGGATTCGTGGGTTCCCATGGCAGCGCCACCCACTTCATGGATGTAGTAGCCCGGAGGTGGGGCCTGATCGTTGGTGGCAGCACTGGCGGTCACCAGCGGTTCGATCAGGGGCAGATGAATCAGATCCTGCAGTGGTCGAGGTTCTCCGCCCGCAGCGCTGATGGCCGACAGCATCGTTGTGTGCATGTGGTCCACCATGGCTTGCTCATTCGCTCCCCAGCGGCAGTCGATATGGGGGATGGGTCGACCCCACGCATCGGTTTGGGACGAAAGGCTCACGTGGTTGTCGTGACGGGCCAGCACCTCACCGTGGCCGATCAGGAAGCCCAGGCGGCAATCCCGTTGCCGCTTGAGAGCCGCAGGAGGATCAAAGCGATTGATGCCGCCCCAAAGCCCATAGCCCCTGAGGAAGTCGACGGAGCCGGTGCTTTCGAGGCAGGATCCGAAGGGGATGAAAAAGCTGCCTGCCCCCGATAACTTCGCTGGATTCACCGCCTCAGATTCAGATGGCATCGCGAAGAAGCGGCACGTGGACACGTGGTCCATCAGGGCCTTGCCCAGACGACCCGAGGGGTCGTCGAAGCCATCCGCCGTGTGCTGCTGTTCTGATTGCAGAAGAATGCGCAGGGTTTGAATGGTGGAGGCACAAAGCACGATCAGGGGCGCTTCCAGTCGATGCCGGTTGCCATCGCTGAGCTTGATGGCAATCGCACCTGCTGCCCGCTGCCGGTCTGGCGTCATCAGCAGTCGTTCGACCATCAGACCGCTGCAAAGCTCGACGCGCCCTGTCGCGAGTGCCCGCTTCATGGTGCTGCCGAGACTGCTGGAACGAGGCCAGGGGCTGTCTGGGCTGGTCGCAGGCAATTCGAAGCCCCTCGAGCGGATCCAGGGGTAGCCGAGCTGGTGAGTGACGGCGTCGCTGAAACGCTTCTCCTCAGCGGTCGAGGGCAGCGCGGTGGAACACCAGCCATCGGGGACTTGAAGCAGCCCGTTGCGTTCTCCATGAACGGCCAGCAGTTGCTCGAGGGCGGTGTAGTGCGGAGCGAGATCGTCATGGCAGATCGGCCAGTTCGCCCCGTGCCCGTCGTGGTCAGCCGCTTTGAATTCTCTGTCTGACAGCCTCAGTGTGATCCCCCCCCAGGTGAGGCTGCGGCCCCCTGCCTGATGGCCTCGGGTCCAGAGGAAGGGGCGATCAGGGGGATGACTGTAGGGATGCTGCTTTTCGTCGATGTAAAGCAGCGGATTCTGTTTCCAGTAGCCAGGGTGCTGAGCTTGCTGGTGATGGCGCCCGCTGAGCAGGCCTTCGACCCGACGGATGCTGTTGCCAGGCTCTCCTCCGAGGGCTTGCTGGGGCGTGAGCTCAGGCCCCGCTTCGAGCACCAGCACACGCAATCCGGCGTCCGCCAGCGTCATGGCGGCCACGCCCCCTGTGGCGCCCGACCCCACCACGATTGCCTCGAAGGGATGCTTGTTCACGGTCTTCACTGAACACAAAGCCGTTGAAAGATTGCTGTCTCCTGAAGAAAGTCTGCCTTAATTCGGTCAATAACAATCTCCCAATCTTGCTTCTCACCTCAGAGGTCTGGATGGGCGGAGATTGACGTTCCAAAGCTTCGGGTGCGGGCCATGGGGCGACTCCCATCGCTGCTAGACCAGAACAACATCGTCTGTTGGACGGAGTGACGACACCGATGCCGTTTCGCTGATGCCCGCCGCTCCTCCGCTGGCCTTCCTGCCCCCCCGCTTTGATCGCCGCGTGCTCGCACTGAGCCGGCTGCTGCTCCCGATCGGGCTCAGGACGGTCGCTGACATCCGAGAGCTGAAGGTGACTGGGGGCGACCGGCTCGTGTCGTCGATGGCCTCCTTCGAAGCGGGAGAGAGCAGGCTGATGCTGGCATTCCGCCATCCCAGCATCAGTGACCCGCTCTGCCTAGCGTCACTTCTCTGGCGTGAACTCCCTCGTCAGGACCGGCAACGGGGTCGGCGCTTGCGCGGCATCCCCCACAGCTTCTTTCTCTATGACCGTGGGATCCCGCTCTGGGCAGGTGCGCCACTGGGCTGGCTGCTGCAGCGGTTGGGAGGCACCTCGATTCAGCGCGGGAAACTGGATACCGCAGCCTTGCGGTCTGCCCGAGCACTCCTCCTGGATGGTTCGTTTCCGTTTGCGGCAGCGCCGGAGGGAGCGACGAATGGACACAACGAGTTGGTCAGTCCTCTCGAGCCGGGTATCGCCCAACTGGCGTTCTGGACTGCCGAAGACTTGGCTCGCTCAGCGCGACACGAGCGGATGATCATTCTTCCGATCGGCCTGCAATACAGCTGGTGCGAGCCGATCTGGGGGGGGATCGATGGCTTGTTGTGCGATATGGAGCGCAACGCTGGTCTTTCTCCGCCAACGGCTGGACGCCTGGACCCCGACCTGCTCTACGGACGTCTGTTGGTCTTGGCTGAACGGATGCTGGAGTTGTTGGAACAGTTCTATCGGCGTGCTTACCAACGCGACCTGCCCGAGCTCTCCGGACTTGTCCCACGGCTTGAGCGTTTACTGACCACAGCCCTTGAGGTCGTGGAGGAGTCGTTGGGAGTCCGTTCTGCCGGCAGCCTCGATGAGCGCTGTCGGCGTCTTGAACAGGCTGCATGGGAACGGCTCTATCCGCCTGCAGGTGAGGCTGAAAGCCAGTGCCAGCTTCAGCGAGGTTTGGCCGATCGGCTGGCGGATGAAACCGAGGGACGCCTGTGGCACATGCGCATGGTGGAAAGCTTCACAGCCGTTAGTGGCAGTTATGTAAGAGAGCGTCCCAGTCAGGAGCGATTTGCCGACACGCTGCTGTTGCTTTGGGACACCCAATGCCGACTGCTTGGCACCAACCCGGCTCGACGCCCCCGTCTGGGCCCAAGGAGGGTGCAGATCACCATGGGCGCGCCGATCGCTGTTGAGGAGAGACTGGCCGAGTACCGCAAGAATCGTCGACAGGCCGTCGCCGCTCTCACCTCTGATCTGCAAAGGGCTCTGGAGGGGCTGATCAGACCCTCTGAGCTTCCTGGTTAGACAGCGAGGTGTCGCACGACCAACCAACGTCCCTGACGCCTTGTCTGCTCCGCGCTCCCATTCGAGCGGCGGCGGTGGCCGATCCATCAAAAAGCCCCCTGACATTTTTAATGCCAGGGGGGTCGATTTGGTGGCGGGGGGGAGATTTGAACTCCCGACCTTCGGGTTATGAGCCCGACGAGCTACCAGACTGCTCTACCCCGCGGCGCTAGGCCGCGTTCGCGACTCGACAACTATACACAGAGGTTTGTGCACAGCGGGGAGGTCATGTCCGCAGTTCACCCTCCACTTCCAGCAGTACGCCAGGGTTGAGCATCAGCACCTGCGCCTCAAGTTCTTCCAGTCCACTGGGGGTCAGCCAGTCGAGTTGCCTGAGCAGGTGAAGCGCCACGGCGTGCTTCGCCCGGCGGGCCCCGTCTTCCACTTTGATGGCTACACCAAGGCCCTCTCCAATCCGGCTGAGGCATTGAATGCCCTCGGCGCCGCCTTTGCTCAGCACCTGGCCATGACTGCGCTGCATCAGCTCGGTGTCGAATTTCCCTTCGCCTGCGATCAGATGGGGATGGCCCAGCATGGCTCTGCAGATCTGTTCGAGTTCCGCCTGGGTTGAGGCTCCGAGGTGGGCATAGAGCAGCGCCATCTGCGCCAGCTGCAGGCGAAGGGTGGGAGCACCGCAATCGTCGCGCGCCGCAATCAGTTCGTCTGTCGGCAGGCCGAGCAGTTCGGCAACGCGGCGATTGACCTCCTTCTGCACGGGGTGGTCGTTGTGGAGGTAGCTCTCCGTTGGCCAGGCCATTTTTCGGCAGGTGGCCAGAAATGCAGCATGTTTGCCTGAACAGTTGTGCTCGAGGGGGCTGCTGCCACCTTCAGGCACGGGACACTGCAGCTGCGATGCCTCGAGTTCGGCATTCCAGAGGATTTTGAAGGCTTCCCGGGCATGGCCGGCTGTGCCGGCATGGGAGGCGCAGCTGATGGCCAGACCCCTCTCCCCGCAATCCACCTGAGCGGCCGCTCCACTGCTGAGGAAGGGAAGGGCCTGGAACGGCTTCAGTGCAGAGCGGATGAACGATTCAAAGTCAGGTTGACCAGCTCGCATCAGGATGCGTCCCTTCTGGTCGCACACCACAGCGTGAACCCGATGCACCGATTCAAGGCTCGAATCACGTTTGAGCCTCACCTCCAAGGGAGGGGTGGCCAAGGACGCGCCGCCACTGAGGCTGGAAGGCAAGGCCATGAATGCTCGAAGGCGGTGCTGCTCAGAGAGCCTGACAGAGACTCGCCCCGCCCAGCATCAGGCCTGCCGTCCAGGCCATCGCCCGGGCCAGGCGTCCGAGAATGGGCCTCACCTCGTGGCGTGCCATCAACAGATCACGCTCTCGCCAAGCCAAGGGTTTTTCCCAGACCTGGCCGTCGTACCAGCCAGATTCTTCGTACTCCACCTGTTCCGACAGCAGGCGTTTGTGCACGTAACTCCAGCCGAGCCATTGCCTCACCAGCAGCAGCATCGGAAGAACGAGTGCCGCGACAGCACCAGCCGCGAACAGGCGAGGGAGATCATTGCGCAGGGTCCAACTGCCACTGGCCACCAGCACCGTGACAGGGAGGATGCCCAACCAACTGATCAACAGGGCTTGATCAAGCTTGGTCTGCGAGGCGGTGGGCCAGGTGAAGAACCAGGAGTCGCAGAGTTGCTGAAATTCTTCCTGGGGGCGTTGTTCTGGAGGAACGGGGCAGGCAACGGTGCTGGCCATCAATGTGGATCAGGGAGCCTGTTCGTCTCCAGACGCTACGAAGCTTCGGCGTTCTCCGTGACCCCAGAAGGCCTCGAGGTCGTAATAGCTCCGCTCCCCGGGCTGGAGGATGTGAACGATCAACTCGCCGTAATCCAGCAACGCCCAACGAGCTTCATTCAATCCCTCGCGGCGGATGGGAAGACGACCGGTCACCTCCTCGACTTTGTCCTGTACGGAGCGGGCAATGGCCCTGACCTGTACATCGGTGTGTCCACCTGCGATCACCATCCAGTCGGCAAGGCTGGACACCTCATCAACGCGGATGAGTTCAATGCCGGTGGCTTTGCGGTCGTCGCAGGCGTCAGCGGCGAGTTCCGCTAACTGCAGGCTGCTGAGCTCGGTTTGATCGGCGTCAGCCATAGACGTTCTCACTGGTGACGGATTCCCGCGATCCCTGCTGTTGCGCCATTTCCGCTCTGGCTTTGCTGGCACTCTTGCGCAGCGCTTCCAGGCGATCTTCGTAGAAGCTGCGCTTTTTCTTCTTGCGGGTCTTTTCCACCAGCTCCTTCAGCGCGCCACCCAGGCTTTTGTAGGCATTGGGAACGCTGTAGCCGAACCGACAGGCCAGATCGATGGCCCGTTCGTCAGCGGTGATGGCGTCCTGCAGTCGCTTTTCGGAATTGTTCTTGAGATAGAGCCGATAGCCAGCAAAACCGGACAGGCCCAGCGCCATCATCAGCAGGAGTCCGTCCTGGACCCAAAGCTCACCGATGGCTCCGCCCAGGCCGATGGCCAGGGCAGCCATTTCCCATCCATCCCGCGGGATGGTGTCGTTCTGAATGCGACCGACCTCGTGCCAGAACAACAGGTTGCGGTGGTCAAGCGCGAGGTTGTCCCACTGCTCAAGGTCCACCTGGATCTCGACTTCATCCCGACCGATCTCCTCAAGGGTGATCAAGGGGGGATCAATGGCAGCCGCAGCCTCCACGAACACCCAGCTCTGCATTTCCGGTGGCAGCAGCCCCTTGAGGCGCTGGAGCTCACTCATGGTCGTTCGAGGATCTTCCAGATCGCTTTAAACTAGCGACTCACGCCTCTGGGACGAAAGTTCGTGGGCCTGCCGCATGGGAGGCTTAACAGGTTTGGCTACGTTCAGAAGCCCATGCCGCGGCGGTCAGATCTTCGACGCATTCTTTTGCTGGGTTCTGGTCCGATCGTGATCGGACAGGCCTGTGAGTTCGATTACTCAGGAACCCAGGCTTGCAAGGCTCTTCGCGCCGACGGTTATGAGGTGGTGTTGGTGAATTCCAACCCTGCGTCGATCATGACCGATCCGGAGCTGGCAGATCGCACCTATATCGAGCCCCTCACCCCTGAGGTGGTGACCCGCGTCATTGAGCAGGAGCGCCCTGATGCCCTCTTGCCCACCATGGGTGGACAGACGGCCCTCAACCTCGCTGTTGCCCTGGCTGAAAACGGCACCCTTGAGAAGTACGGGGTGGCGTTGATCGGTGCCGATCTCCCCGCCATTCGCAAGGCCGAAGATCGCCAGCTGTTCAAACAGGCGATGGAGCGGATCGGCGTGAAGGTCTGTCCTTCGGGGATCGCATCCAGCCAGGAGGAGGCTCAGGCCGTGGGGGCTGCCATCGGCACGTTCCCGCGGATCATCCGGCCGGCGTTCACGCTGGGCGGTAGTGGCGGTGGCATTGCCTACAACCCCGAGGAATACGCTGCGATCTGCAAGAGCGGGCTGGAAGCCAGTCCGGTCTCGCAGATTCTGATCGAACAATCCCTGATCGGCTGGAAAGAATTCGAGCTGGAGGTGATGCGCGATCAGGTCGACAACGTCGTGATCGTCTGCAGCATTGAGAATCTCGATCCGATGGGGGTGCATACCGGTGACTCCATCACCGTGGCGCCTGCCCAGACCCTCACCGATCGGGAGTACCAGCGCCTCCGGGATCAATCGATCGCGATCATCCGTGAGATCGGTGTCGCCACCGGTGGCAGCAATATCCAGTTCGCCATCAACCCCGCCGATGGTGAGGTGGTGGTGATTGAAATGAACCCCAGGGTGAGCCGCTCCTCTGCACTGGCGAGCAAGGCCACTGGGTTTCCGATTGCCAAGATCGCCGCACGACTTGCGGTTGGCTACACCCTCGACGAAATCCTCAACGACATCACCGGCAAGACGCCTGCCTGCTTCGAGCCCACGATTGATTACGTCGTCACCAAGATTCCACGGTTCGCCTTTGAGAAATTCCGCGGTTCACCGGCGGTTCTGACAACGGCGATGAAGTCGGTGGGTGAGGCGATGGCGATTGGCCGTTGTTTTGAGGAGTCGTTTCAGAAGGCTCTGCGCTCCCTCGAGACCGGCCTGTCCGGTTGGGGCTGTGATCGACCCGATCCCCCGGTGGTCTCGGCAGAGCTGGAACGCAGCTTGCGCACCCCTTCGCCTGAGCGCATTCTCGCGGTGCGGGCCGCCATGGTGGATGGCCGCAGCGATGAGGAGATCCACGATCTCAGTCGGATTGATCCCTGGTTTCTGGCCAAGCTGCGCACGCTAATCAACTGTGAGGCTGAGATCCTGCGTGGACGGGCGTTGAACCAGCTCAGCGCCGACGATCTGCTGCGTCTGAAACAACTGGGGTACGCCGACCGTCAGATCGCCTGGGCCACCAACACCGATGAATTGTCGGTGCGTCGCTACCGCCAGGAGAAGGGCATTGTCTCTGTCTTCAAAACAGTGGATACCTGTGCGGCGGAATTCGCTTCGTCCACTCCATATCACTATTCAACGTACGAGCGGCCGGTGTGCCGGCTCAATGCCGCGGGTGATCTTGAGCCGTTGCAGCCCGCTTCGGAAGTGCAGACGGACGATCGCCGCAAGGTAATGATTCTGGGTGGTGGGCCGAATCGGATCGGTCAGGGCATCGAATTCGATTACTGCTGCTGCCACGCGTCGTTCTCTGCTCAGGACAGGGGCTTCGCCACGGTGATGGTGAACAGCAACCCGGAAACGGTCTCCACCGACTACGACACCAGTGATCGCCTGTATTTCGAGCCCCTCACCCTTGAGGACGTGCTCAACGTGATCGAAGCGGAGCGTCCGGAGGGGGTGATTGTTCAGTTCGGCGGTCAAACCCCGCTCAAGCTGGCGTTGCCGTTGCTGCGCTGGCTCAAGAGTGACGACGGCCTTCAGACAGGCACGCGCATCCTGGGCACGTCGCCGGACTCCATCGACCGGGCTGAAGATCGTGAACAGTTCGAGGCGATCCTGCGCCAGCTCGACATCCGTCAGCCCCGCAATGGCCTGGCCCGCAGTGAAGAGGAGGCCCGTGCCGTGGCCACCCGCGTGGGGTATCCGGTGGTGGTGCGTCCTTCCTATGTGCTGGGGGGGCGTGCGATGGAGGTGGTGTTCGACGAGCAGGAACTCAACCGTTACATGGTGGAGGCCGTGCAGGTGGAGCCCGACCATCCGGTTCTGATCGACCAGTACCTGGAAAACGCCGTCGAGGTTGACGTGGATGCCCTCTGCGATCGCGAAGGGGTGGTGGTGATCGGTGGCTTGATGGAGCACATCGAGCCCGCCGGCATTCACTCCGGTGATTCAGCCTGCTGTCTCCCGGCTGTGTCGCTGGGTGATCAGGCCCTCGCGTTGATTCGACGCTGGACCGAATCCCTGGCACTGGCGTTGGAGGTGCAGGGCCTGATCAATCTGCAGTTCGCCGTGCAGCGTGATTCGTCCGGTGCGGAGGTTGTGTACATCATCGAAGCCAATCCCCGTGCCTCTCGCACCGTGCCGTTTGTGGCCAAGGCCACCGGTGTTCCCCTTGCCCGTGTCGCCACGCGCCTGATGACGGGTGAGACGCTGCAGGAGGTGGGCCTCACCGAGGAACCCAGGCCGCCCCTCCAGGCGGTGAAGGAGGCCGTGTTGCCCTTCCGCCGTTTCCCAGGCGCTGATTCGGTGTTGGGACCTGAAATGCGCTCCACCGGGGAAGTGATGGGCTCGGCGCAAGAGTTCGGCATGGCCTACGCCAAGGCAGAGCTGGCGGCTGGCGATGCTCTGCCCACGGCGGGACGGGTGTTCCTCTCGACCCATGATCGCGATAAGCAAGCGCTCGTGCCCGTGGCCCGCCGCCTGATTGAGCTCGGTTTTGAACTCACCGCCACGGTTGGCACCGCCAAAGTGCTGGAACACGAAGGGCTGGCGGTGACATCGGTGCTGAAGGTGCACGAGGGACGACCGAACATCGAGGATCTGATCCGTTCCGGTGGGGTCCAACTGGCGATCAACACGCCCATCGGTCGCCAGGCGGCCCATGACGATCGCTACCTCCGCAGGGCCGCTCTTGATTATTCGGTGCCGACGGTCACCACCCTGGCCGGTGCACGGGCCGCAGTGGAGGCGATCGCCGCTCTGCAGGCTGAAAGTCTCTCCATCCATGCTCTGCAGGATGTCCATCCCTGACAGGCAAGCCACTAGGGTTTCAGAGATTGTTCGAGCCTTCGGTTGTGACTCAGGCCATCACTGCCTCGATTGCCCCAGGGACTGATTGCCGTGAGGCTTTCCGCGCTGCTTACGAGAATCGCTACACCTGGGAACCCGCGTTCGCTGGCTACCGCGGGCGCTGCATCTGGCAGCAGGGAGACCGACGGGTGGAAGGCACCTTCACGGTGGGGGCTGATCTGAAAGCGTCTGTGGAGGGTGTGGATGAGGCCGAGGTGCAGAAAGCGATTGCATCACAGCTGTGGGAAGTGGCTATTCATCGGGTGCGCCGCGGTTTTGAACAGGTGCACGGCGAGAACACCTTCACCGCTGGGGACACGACGGATCAAGGTCTGGAGGTGTTGATCGGTGGCAAAGGCGAGGGCGACCGCTATCGCATCAAGGATGACGTGGTGACGATGGTGCATCGACACATCCATGGAACCGTTGTGACCATCCACACCGGCAGTACCACCGATACCGGTGCTGGCTATCTGAGCCACACCTACAGCAGTCAGTATTCCGACCCTGAAACCGGTGCTGCGCGCGGTGGGGAAAGTCAGTTTGAGGACAGCTTTGCGCCTCTCAACGACGGTGGTCCCTGGGTGCTTGAGCAGCGCGTGATCACCAGCACGGATGCAGACGGGCAGCTGGGCCGGCAAGTGTTCCAATTCGTTGATTTGGCCACCTGCTGAGTAACCGCCATTGACGCATCGGTTTTCATGGTGGTGATTTCGACCGTCCTTGATGGTTTTCGCTACCACGCAATCAGGCTTTGACAGGCTGGTCACCTCCATCAACGGACCGATTAACGCGTTCGCATGGGGGTGGCCGACCGTTGGCCTGATTTCGATCACAGGAATCGTCCTGATGATCGGTCTGGGTTTCATGCCGATTCTGCGCCTCAGGTACGGCGCCAGAATCATGTTGTCAGCGCCTGAGGCGGTCGCGGAAGGCGATATTTCTCCGTTTCAGGCGTTGATGACGTCCTTGGCGGCGACGGTCGGGACGGGAAACATCGCAGGAGTCGCCGGTGCCATCGCTGTGGGTGGCCCCGGAGCTGTGTTCTGGATGTGGTTGATCGCCTTCTTCGGCATCGCTACCAAGTACGCCGAGGCGGTGTTGGCGGTTCACTACCGCGAGGTCGATGAACTCGGGAACCATGTCGGTGGTCCGATGTATTACATCGCCAAAGGCCTGGGGTCAGGCTGGGCCTGGCTTGGCGGTGTGTTTGCCCTGTTCGGCATGCTCGCTGGCTTCGGCATCGGCAATGGTGTTCAGTGCTTTGAGGTCTCCAGTGCCCTTGAAGGGCTGGGTATTCCGCGTGAGATCACAGCCATTGTTCTTGGACTGCTCGTCTTCGCCGTCATCATCGGCGGTGTGCAGCGAATCTCCAAGGCAGCATCTGCGATTGTTCCCTTCATGGCGATCGCCTATGTGCTGGGTTGCGTGTTTATCCTTCTCGCCAATGCGTCGAAACTGGATACCGCCATTGAACTGATCTTTTCCAATGCTTTCACCGGGAAAGCGGCTGCCACTGGCACCCTTGTGCAGGTGATTCTGATGGGCTTCAAGCGTGGCATCTTCTCGAATGAAGCCGGCCTTGGCAGTGCTCCGATTGCCCATGCAGCCGCGCGGACCAACGATCCAGTCCGTCAGGGGACCGTGGCCATGCTCGGCACCTTCATCGACACCTGGATCATCTGCACCCTGACCGCCATGGTGATTCTTGTCAGCGGGGTTTACGACGGTGGCTTGTCAGGTTCTGAACTGTCGATCGCAGCGTTCAATCAGGCGGTTCAGGGATCGGGTTGGCTGGTGACCTTCGGTCTGCTTGTGTTCGCCTTCACCACTGTTCTGGGTTGGAGTTTTTATGGCGAGCGCTGCACTGAATATCTCTTCGGTGTGAAGGCGATTCTTCCTTTCCGTGTGGTCTGGGTGTCTGTTGTGGTGATCGGTTCCCTTGTCGGCGATCGCGGTGTGGTCTGGGGCGTCGCCGATACCCTCAACGGATTGATGGCGATCCCCAACCTGATTGGTCTGCTCTTGCTCTCCCCCGTGGTGTTCCGCCTGACTCGCGCCTACGACTTCCGATCGGCAGGCCCGACGCACTTGGACTCCTGAGGCTGGTCCGACCATCCTCCCCAAGACAGCATCAAAAAAAGCCTCCTGGATTGTCCAGGAGGCTTTCTTGTTGGGATCCGGCGTTGCGGGGTGCTCGCGCCTCAATCTCAACGACAAGTCTCAACCGGCATCAGGCAGAGGCGTGACGTTCTTCAGGCGCTCATTCAATTGTGAGGCCATCGACTGACGGCCCACGGCAAGCACCTTGAGGGTGTCTTCGTGCATGCGTAATTGGGCATCAGCCACCTGCATCCCTCGCACCAGTTCCTTCAGTTCGTTGGGAAGGGTATTGAGGTCGTAGCGCTTGCCTTCAAAGGTGAGAATCGGATTCTGTTCCTGTTCTGCCATGGAGCTGATGTTGATCAGTTTTGCTTCGATTGAATCGTATCGTCTTTATCGTGCATTGTTGATTGCTTCGGGTCGGTTGACGCTGCTGGTTGTGGAACGGCAAGTCGCTTGAAGAAAAACATCAGCAATCCCCCCACCTGACAGGTTTCCACCAGCTCCCAGCCTTCATTGCCCAGCAGATTGAGAAAGTGCTGCAGTTGTGCAGCCGGATGTTTTTGTTGGTTGGATTGTTGTTGATACAGCTGCGGGAATTCACGTTTGATGAATTCCGGGCTGAGGGACCCCTGCAGTTTCTTGCTGGCCGCTTCCGCTGTTGCCGGTTTCGAGGGCGTGTCGTTGTTGATGTTGATGTGAACGACGCGGTATTCCCATTGCTGCATCGGTGTGGCTGATGGCGTTGCTTCAGCCTGTGCTGGTCGGTTGGGAGGTGTTGGTTGTTCCGTCATGACACCCTCGCTTCAGTATTTACGCGGATGAACTGCCGTTCACACAGCTCGCGATAACGCCCGTTGTTCGCCATCAGTTGGTCGTGGCTGCCCTGTTCGCTGATGTGGCCTCGATCCAGCACGACAATCAGATCCGCTTCCTGCACTGTGGCAAGACGGTGAGCAATCACAAGCACCGTGCGCCCATGCATGGCTTGCTTCAGCCCCACCTGCACCGCTGCTTCCGCTTCAGCGTCCAGGGCACTGGTGGCTTCATCGAGGAGCAGAACGGCGGGATTGCCGAGCACGGCTCTGGCGATGGCAATGCGCTGCAGTTGGCCACCTGAGACATTGGTGCCCCGCTCCTCGAGTTGGGTGTCGTAACCCTGCGGCAACCCCATGATGAAGTCGTGGGCGTTGGCCAGTTGTGCGGCTTGGATTAGTTGGCTGTGGCTTGCCTGCCGCCCGAAGCGAATCGCCTCGGCAATGCTGCCTGAAAACACTGTGGTCCGTTGGGGCACCAGCGCCATTTGCTTGCGGAGTTCCCTGGCCTTGACCTGACTGAGATCCTTGCCATCGAGCGCAATCGTGCCCGATTGGGCGGTGTTGAAACGCAGCAGCAGCGAAAACAGGGTGCTTTTGCCTGCACCGGAGGGACCCACCAAGGCCACCACCTGCCCGGCCGCAATGCTCAGATCGATGGCGTGGAGAACGGGATCTGCGTTGTTGTAAGCGAAATTAACCTGCTCCAGCTTCAGGTTCCCCCGGGGCCGTCCAAGCGGCAGCGCCTGCACAGGGTCTGCCGGTTCCTGAGGCTCTTTCTCGATCTGTCGGAGTCGCCTCAGGGACGCCTGGCCCTGCTGGAATTCATTGAAGTTGTTAGTGACGTGGGCGATCGGATCGATCAGAACCACCAATCCTGTGAGATAGCTGCTGAGGCCGGCAATGCTGAGATCGTTGCTCTGGATCCGCCAGGCCGCGAGGCCGAGCACGGAAAAGAGACCCACCACCTCGATCATTCCCACCACGGGATGTTGCAGGGCCACGAGGTTGTAGGAGCGGTGACGGGCCTGACGGTGTTGGTCGATTTCGTCTTCAAATCGACCCTGTAACCAGGGCTCGGCGGCAAATGCCCGCACGAGGGGCAAGCCCTCAATCGCTTCACCCAGCAGGCCGGCCAATTCGCTCACCTTCTGCTGACTGCGTTCGGTGGCCACCATCACGCGAGCACCAAAGAGGCTGATCAGCCAGATGATCACCGGTGCGAGCAGCAGGATGGAGGCGGTGAGCTTCCAGTCGAGCCAGAGCATGTAGCCCAGCACTGCCGCCAGTTGCAGCACACTCGGCACCGTGTCGTGCACTGTCTTGTAGAGCACCTCGCTGACGCGGTCGGCGTCTTCCGTGAGCCGGTAGGTGAGGTCACCGGCAGAAAGTTTCTCCAACGCCCCGAGTTCCACCGTCTGCAGACGGCTGAACAGGTTGCTGCGCAGCGTTTGGCTCACCTGGAGCGCCGGCCCTGCGAGCAGCGAATCCTGGCCGAACTGGGCCAGCTTCTGCACCGCGAAGATCAGCACCCCTTGCCCGATCAACGCCAGCACCCTTGCCAGATCCTTGGATCCAAGGGCAGGAAACAGGTCACCCGCCAGTCGCAGCAACAGCAGGAAACTGCTCACATAGATGAGCATGCAGACGAGACCGGCGATCAGCTGGCGCAGATGGGGACGGAGCAGGGGCAACAGCCTGCGGAAGCCTGCGTCGGACGGTTTCAGCATGGCGTCACACTATCAATGGTCTCTGGTGTTCTTTCCCGCCGATGCGGCTTGATCAATTCCTGAAATGGCAAGGCTGGGTGGCCACCGGAGGGGAGGCCAAGATGCGGATTCAGGCCGGCGAGGTGCACGTGAACGGAGTGGAAGAGTTGCGACGGGGCCGCCAGCTACAGATCGGTGACATCGTGGCGATGGGCGGAGATCAGGCGGACGTCACTAAGGTCTGAGGGCCGAACGCGCTGCCTGGACCGTAAGTTGGCTGCTGCTGACCGTCTGAGGGACTCGAGCGTGCACAAACCGGTGATCGCTGGCAACTGGAAGATGCACATGACCTGTGCAGAGGCCAAAGCGTGGATGGCCGCCTTCCTGCCTCTGATTGCCGAGACCCCTGACGACCGACATCTGGTGGTGGCACCGCCCTTCACGGCGATTGCAACCATGGCTGAGCAGGCGCAGGGATCCAAGCTTGAGTTGTCAAGCCAGAACGTGCACTGGGAGGGGCACGGCGCCTACACCGCTGAAATCTCCCCGGCGATGCTTCAGGAGCATGGGGTGAAGTACGCGATCGTCGGGCACAGCGAACCTCGCAAGTACTTCAGCGAAAGCGACGAGCAGATCAACCACAGGGCCAGGTCGGCTCAGTCGAGCGACCTCATTCCCATCGTCTGCGTCGGGGAGAGCGATGAACAGCGTTCCCGCGGCGAGGCTGAGCGGGTGATCCGACGTCAGGTGGAGCAGGGCCTTGAAGGCCTGGATCCCTCCAGGTTGATCGTTGCCTATGAGCCCATCTGGGCGATCGGTACGGGCAAGACCTGTGAATCCGCTGAAGCCAACCGCATCTGTGGTCTGATTCGCAGCTGGCTTGGCTCTCCTGATCTGATCATCCAGTACGGAGGCTCCGTGAAGCCAGGCAATATCGATGAACTGATGTCGATGAGCGATATCGACGGTGTGCTGGTGGGTGGAGCCTCCCTTGAAGCGGAGAGCTTCGCCCGGATCGCGAACTATCAGCCCGTCTGACGATGTGACCCAGCAGCATCGACCGCTCTGGCCCGATGACTGGGGGCAACGCACGGCGGTGATGGGGGTGATCAACCTCACCCCCGATTCCTTCAGCGACGGAGGCCTGTTCAACTCCCCGGAACGGGCCATGCGACAGGCGACCCGTCAGCTCGCGGCAGGCGCTTCCATCCTTGATCTTGGGGCCCAGAGCACCCGACCGGGAGCCGATGAGGTCGGCGTTGAGGAGGAGATCGGCAGGCTGATGCCCGCCCTGGAGGCCATCAGGGCGGCCTGCCCGCAGGCGTTGATTTCTGTGGACACCTACTGGGCTGCTGTGGCCGAAGCCGCTCTGGAGGCAGGAGCGGACTGGATCAATGATGTGAGTGGCGGGCGCCGTGATCCGGCCATGCTGGCGTTGATCGCGCAGGCGGGCTGCCCGTATGTGCTGATGCACAGCCGCGGCGACAGCCAAACGATGGACGGGCTCACCGACTATGGAATGGATGTGGTGGGGGCTGTGCTGGAGGCTCTTGAGAAGGACAGTGCCCGCGCCCTGGAGGCCGGCGTGAGCCGTGATCAGCTGATCTGGGATCCAGGCCTTGGCTTCGCGAAGACAACGGAGCAGAATCTGACCCTGCTTCAGGGCCTGGAACGGTTGATCGACCCCGGGATCCCCGTTCTTGTGGGCCCGTCACGCAAGCGATTCATTGGTGCGGTGCTTGAGGAGCCGCGCGCGAAGGCCCGACTGTGGGGGACGGCAGCGGTCTGTTGCAGGGCGGTGGCGGCAGGGGCCGCCGTCCTTCGCGTTCATGACGTGGCACCGATCCGTCAGGTGGTGCAGATGGCCTCAACGCTCTGGCCCATGGGCTAGAACCGGAGCTCTGCAGGTCTGCGTTGACCACGTATCCGATTGCTTTGACCCTGCTCTACGACGGAGGCTGTCCGCTTTGCCTGCGCGAGGTGTCGTTTCTGCGACAACGGGACCGTAGGGGGCAGATTCAATTCGTGGATGTGGATGCCGCCGACTATGCCCCCGAGGACTGGGGTGGGATCACGTATCGCCAGGCGATGGCCCGCATCCATGCCATCGGCGCGGATGGAACAGTGCTGACCGACGTGGCCGTGTTCCGTGCCGCCTACCGCCTGATCGGACTGGGATGGGTCTACGCCCCAACAACCTGGCCCATGCTCGGGATGCTGGTGGACCGTATGTACGGCCTGTGGGCGACCCACCGCCTACGCCTGACAGGACGCGCTGACCTGGATCAGCTCTGTGCAGATCGCTGTTCCAGGCAACGTTGAGTCTGCGACGAATGGCTCAAGCGCCCTGGCTTGCCTGCAGATTCCCATCCTCCGACACCATCAGCTTCGAGAAAAAATCGGCTTGTTCGGGTTTGATGGCACCCATGGAGACGAGCACATCGCCGATGCGAGGTCTGGTGGCCATGCGCGCTTGCTTGGCTGTGGCTTCCTTGAGACTGTCTTCGTCAATCAGACCCATGGCAATCAGACGTTCTCCCAGTCGTTTGCTGTTGAACTGGTGCAGGTCTTCCGAGGACAGCCCCAGCATGAAATCGATCACCTTGTGGGGCAGACACATCTTCAGCTTCAGGAATTCACCAAAGCGTTGAGAGCCGGAGAAGGGAATGTATTCCTGTAGAAGTTCATCCAGTTCGTCCTGGCTGAGCAGCCCTGACACCACAAGTTTCTGACCTAACTCGAGTTTTTCGAAGGCCTTGTCTGGATTGTGGGCCGTGGTATCGAGGCTGCCCTGAATCAGTTCGGGCGCACCAAAAACTTTCTGCACCCATTCATTGGCGTTGAGAAAGCTCAGCAGTTCAGTCGGCTGGGGAGACCTCTCACCAAAGGCATCCTGAACCAGTTCTTCAACAAAGGCCACCTGAGGGGCGGAGCCGAAATAGGTGTAGCGCAGATAGGAGCCTGACCCATGGCCTGCGATCTCAACGCGTGCAGACCCGGAACGGAGTTCAATCGTCAGCATTGATCGTGGCGCCGTATCAGCACTTGATAGCTATCAACGATAAGACGACTCAAGGCTGTCGCCAAGTGTTACATCGTTGTTGACGCTTGTCTTCATGCCTAAGTTGCGGGTGTTTAAAACCAGTCGTGGGCTTTCTTCGGCGATGACTGCATCAGTGAATCAGCACGCGCGATCGTTCTGGGGCAACAGCGTCAGCAGGGTTCAGCGCACCTATGCGAACTGCCGTGAGCTCTGGCAGGAGCTCATCAGTCATCGCTATTTTCAGAGTATTCGATCCTTCGATTGGCACAGCATTCAGCTGGGGCAGATTCTTGTCGCGTCGGCGTTGATCAATCTGCTTGAGCTGTCAACGCCGCTCTACATCAATATCGTCTACACGTCGATTCTTCCCAAACGTGCCAACGACAGCCTGATCCTGCTCACGGTGCTTGTGGTGCTGGCCATGGCGGCAGGGGGATGGCTGAAAGCGCTTCGGCTGTCGCTGGTCGGTCGGGAGAGTGCCCAGATCGAGCACCGCAAGCGTCTGGATGCCTATGCGCGCTTTGTGAACACCCCTGTTGGTCGCTTTCTGGCCAACAATGCATCGGTTCATCTATCCAGGCTGAACAGTATCAATCTGCTGCGCGATGAAAGTGCGGTGCAAACCCTCACGGTGGCCGTTGATCTCGCCTTCTCGCTGCTGTTCATCCTTGTGTTCATGCTTCTCGGTGGCATCCTCGTGCTGCCGGTGGTGATTGGAATCGCCATTTACTTCTTCAAGTCGCTCGCATTCTCCCGCGAATTTGAAGCTCTCAATCGCGACAAGGACAAGCTGGACATCGAGCGGCAGCATTATCAGTCGCAGGTGCTTGATTCCGTTGATCTGATCAAAACCAACGGTCTCAACAATCAGTTTCTTGTTGATGGTGAGCCGCTTCAGGAGCGTTGGTCCTGGCAGCGCATGACCAACGCCACCGCGATTGGCAATTATCAGGCGTTAGGCAGCTACATCAGCCAGGTGACCTTTGCCTGTGTGGTCACGATGGGAGCTCTGATGATCATTGGCGACCGTCTCCTGGTCGGTGCCCTTGCGGCCTGTCTGCTCCTGGTAGGCAAGATTTTCAGCCCCTGGCAGCAGGCGATGACCTTCTGGAACAGTTTCCGGCGCCTCGGCCATTCGTTTGATGAATACGAAGCGTTGATGGAGGAGCCAGAGGAGCTTCCCAGTGGCTCCACAACCTTCATGCCGGCTGTTCAGGAGCGACTGGAACTGCTGGTCGGCCCATCCGTTGCGCTCTCGTGTCCCTACGGACAAGCGATGCTGGTGCGTGATCAGGAGTACGGCAATCACGTCAAGGACCTGTTCGTGAAGCTGATCCGCGCCGATCGAGACGACGGGATCGTTCTTGACGGCCAGAACCTTTCCAGCTACAGCACTGACTCGCTGCGTGAGGCGTTTGCCTATTGCGCCCCCTCGTCGCAGTTCTTTGAGGGGACCATCCTGCAGAACATCTGCAAATTCCAGCCCAGTCGCTATCAGAAATCCGCCTATTTCTGGTCGGTGCTGCTGGGAGTGGACTCCGAGATCCGAGCCTTGCCCGGTGGCTACGACACCACCATTGGCACGGCCAAGCCCAGTGGTCTCTCGATCGATTCGCAGTATCTGCTGCAGGTGATCGCAGCCCTGTCGGGAACGGCGTCGGTCGTGCTTCTCGATCTCAGTGATTGTTCCTTCGGCAAGCGCTTTGTCGAGGGCCTGGAACTGATCCTTCAACGCTGCGCAGGACGCAAGACGATTCTGGTGAATGGCAGTGGTCGTGTTCTGGAACGGCTGATTGCGAACCAATCGACCCTCGTGCTGTCGCCCGCATCGGGGGGATGAAGGCCTGATCCCTTCACGTCTTTGACGATCGCATTTCCTTTCCTGCTGCCATGACTCTTTCCCGTTCTCTGACCCGCGACCTGACGCTCAGCTCGGAGGCTCCCCTCGCCTTCTGTCTGCGCTTGTTTCTGCAGAGCCTGCAATGGACCGGTCAAAGCTCTGATTTCGCCAGTGTGATGGGGCGCGATCCCCGCAGCCTCGACCTGGTGGATGCACGCAATGTTCTGCTCAGGCTTGGTTACAACACACGTTTATTGCAGATCAATGATTTCAACGACCTGAAAACCACACTGCTGCCGGCCCTCTACGTCTCGCCTGACGACCAACCGTTTGTGCTGCAGAACGGCCCGGACGAAGGCCTTCAGGTGGTCAACGCCAGTGGTGTGTTCCCCCTCGACGCCGTCGCGCCGGGTGGATGGATTCTGGTGCTGGACGACACGGAGCTGAATCAGCGTTCATCCTTCATTGAGATTCTGTTGCTTCGCTTCTCCACGAAGATCAGAACGCTCTATCTGATCAGCTTTGCGATCGCATTGCTGTCATTGGCGCTGCCTTTTTACATTCGCGCTGTTTACAACATCGCCATTCCAGCCCGCAGTCTGAGCTCCACCTTCTGGCTGCTGATCGGTGGTGCCTTCGTGTTCACCCTCGATCTGAATTTAAGGCAGTGGCGCGTGAAGCTGCTCTCCAATCTGGGCGGCCGATTGGATGTGTTGTTTGGCCTCAAGTTGCTGCAGAAATTTCTGGGTCTTGATTTCCGGCAACTGGAAATGATGGGCTACGGAGGCTTCAGCAGTCGCTCGCGCAATCTCGAGTCGATTCTTGCCTATGCGCAGGGGCCTCTGGCTCTGGCCTTGCTCGATTCCCCCTTTGTCTTCCTCTATCTGCTGGCGATCTGGTGGCTTGGCGGTGCGCTTGTGCTCGTGCCGATTGTGATCATGGTCTTGAGCGGCGTGTTGATTGCCTTCCTCTCGCGCTACTACAGCAGTGCGCAGGAATTGAACATCACCACGGGCATCAGTCTGTTCCAGGCACAGCAGGAACTGGTGCGCCGCTTTCTGGAGGTGCGTCTCTCCAATCTGGAGTGGGTGTGGTTCCAGCGTCTGCGTGGACTGTCGGGTCAAAGCACCTCCACCAGCCTGACGATCAACGAACAGGTGGGCCGACTTCAGGTGATCTCCTCCACCGCCTCGCAGCTGGCCGGTGTGATCACCTTGGGCGTGGGGTGCTGGTTTGCCTTCCAGTCCCAGGACCCCAAGGTGTACGGAAACCTGATCGCCGCCATGTTCCTGGTGTGGCGTGTGTTCACGCCGTTCCAGTACTTCATGAGTGCTCTGCTGCGCTTTGAGGCGGTGCGCCGTCAGTACGACCAGTTCGATCAGTTCATGCGTCTTAAGACCGGTGATCGTCCCACCAATCTGTCGACCTACGAGGGATTCCGTTTCTCCGGCTACATCGAAATGACGGCTGTCTCCTGCCGCCTGGCTTACGACTCCTCCTTGCAGCTGACCCGTTGTTCGATGCGGGCGACGCCCGGGGAAATTCTTGCTCTGACGGGCAAATCCGGATCCGGCAAGTCGGTGGCGCTGCGGGTGATTGATCAGTTGTATCCGGTAAGCAGCGGCACGCTGCTGTTTGACGGCAAGGATCACCGGCAGTTCTCAGCCGATGCGATTCAGCGCAACATCGCCTATGTGTTGCCGTCACCCCAATTTCTGCCCGGCACCATCTGGGACAACCTTGTTGCCATGAACCCGGATGCCCGTTTTGACGATGTGCAACGGGTTTGCGATCAACTCGAACTCACCGCCTTCATCGCCTCGTTCCCCGATGGTTATGAATCGATCATCGATCACCAGGCGCTCTATCAGATCCCGATCGGCATCCGCCGATTGTTGTCGCTCGCGCAGGCCCTGATCAAGGATGCACCGATCCTGCTGATCGATGACATCACGCAGGGATTGACTCCAGAGCAGTTTGAGGTGGTGGCGAAGGTGGTGCCCACCTTGTCGCAATCCCACTTCAGCCATCAGAAGCGCACGGTGATTCTCTCGACCGATAACGCCATGCTGCTGGATCTTGCCGACAGGATCTGCATCCTTGATAAGGGCGTGACCGCTTTTGAAGGCACCCAGGACGAACTCAAGCAGAGTTTGCAGAAGAACAGCGCGATGCCGGGATGACCTGACGCCCCCGAGCCGTCTGCTTGCTGTCAACCACGTTTCTTCCACTCTCTTTCCTCTTAAACGTCATGACCACCACCTCCGCTTCCTCCTCCACTCCCTCCAACAACAGCTCCAGCCTGTCAACCGACAGTCTGCTCAGCTCCTTCTCTTCCCTGACCACGTCCGACACCTCGGCGTTGATCGGTCGCAATCGCCTCAATCAGGCCCTCGAACTCGAAGAACCGCGCGACAATAAATTCCTGCGGCGAACACTGTTCGGTCTGGGCGGGGCGGCGCTGATTTTCTTCCCCTGGGCGCTGCTCACACCGATCACGCAGGTGGTGCAAGCGTCCGGTGAGGTGGTTCCCAAGGGTTCGGTGAGTGTTCTCCAGCACCTGGAAGGCGGGATCGTTTCGAATGTGTCGGTGCAGAACGGCCAGACTGTGAGCAAAGGCGATGTGCTTCTGACGCTCAATCCCAAACTGGTTGGCAGTGAATATGCGGCGATGCAGGCCAAGCTGGAAGCGTTGCTGCTGCAACAGCAACAGCTCCAGGCCGCCATCCGTGGTGATGGAAAGCTTCCAGAGGACACGGTTGGATCCGGTGAGCCTGCCAACGCCAAGATTGCTGAGGCTCAGCAGGCACTGCTCGATAGCCGTTTGAGCAACACTGCCGATCAGGTGGAGGCATCCAAAGCGATCGTGGCTGAAAAAGAGGCTGAGGTGGCTGGTCTGTCCGACCAGTTGCGCCTCACCATTGAGGAACGTGAGATGTGGGGGCAGCTCACCGATTCCGGTGCAGCGTCACAACTGCAGTACCTCACGGCCAGAGCCAAGGTGGCTGAAACCCGCACGGCTTTGAATGAGTCTCGCAAGGCACTCAGTCAGGCCAAGGCGAATCTGCGCGGTCTGAATTCAGGCCTTGTGTTTGAGCAGAATTCCCAGATTGCCCAGCTCGTCAATGAAGAGCAGGTGGTGGCTGAAAACATCCAGAAGATCAAGTTTCAGCTGGATCGCACCAAAGTCACCGCACCGGTGGATGGTGTGGTGAGTGACCTGCGTTTCCATGCCCCTGGCGCTGTGGTGGGTCCTGGTGCTGTGGTGGGGGCCGTGGTGCCTGCCGGCAGCAACAAGCTGGCGGAGATCCGCATTCCTTCCCAGGACATCGGCTTTGTCAAGGTGGGGCAGGACGTGAAGGTGAACCTTGCGCCCTATGACTCCTCGGTGTATGGATCGATTCCTGGTCAGTTGGTGAGTATTTCCGGCGACACAGTGCAGGATCCGGATAACCGCCAGTTTTATTACATCGGTCAGGTGCAGCTCGAGCGCCAGACCGTACATCCCTCAGGCAAGAAATACCCGATTCAGGTGGGTATGCCTGTGGTGGCTGATATCCAGGGCCAGCGCAGCAATGTGTTGCGTTATCTGTTCCAGCCGTTTGTGCGCACGATGGGCGGTGCTCTGAGGGAGTGATCACCGGCGTTTCGCGCCGCCTCTCAGTTTGCATTCAGGTTCAAACCCCCTGCGCTGCAGGGGGTTTGCTGTTATCAGCGTATTCTCAGGGTTCTAGAGGTTCGTCCCTCAGTGACTGAATCCTGTTTTGCAAGAGAAGCGGAATAACTTGAAAACATCACCTAGTAGTGCCTTCAGGACGACGAACGATGGTTGACGAAAATCTCACCTCTGATCAAACCGGTTTTGATGCTGCTGGTACCGATGAGCAGACCAAACAGGTTGTCCAGGCTTCTGAGCAGCAAGTTCACGTGCCCGGTGGCCGTACAGCTCCAGTTGAGGGCAATACAGAGGTCCCTGATGTGCCCTATGAGGGCGAACCCGAGACGGTGAATCCGGGGAAGCCCCCAGCCAATGCAGTGGGTCCTGAGATTGAGGTGCAGACCCAACCCCAAGGCCTCGGCGGGGGCGTCACTCTTGCTTCTGAAGAGCCGGTTGAGGCGGATGAGCCTGAAACGCTACAACTTCTTGAATCTCCTGTTCCTACGGCGGATCCAATCATCACGGAAACAGTCGATGAAGGGGTCGCTCCTGCCATTGAGCCCGAGCCGGAGCCGGAGCCGGATCCAGAGCCTCAGCTCGAATTTTCGTTGGATGATCCACAGCTGGTGACGCCTGATGCAGGTACACCAGATGGTTCAGCACCGGTGGCGGTTGGTGATAACACCGATCAATCTCCTGTGAGTGTGACGACACGGGTTGCGACTCCCGTGCCTGGTCAACTTGATTTTGACCTGAATCTCACATCTGGCAGTCCGATAACTATTCGGGACTCACTGACCGGCCAAACTGTTCAATTAAGAATTGACCGGGTCGATGGTGAGGATGTTGTTGTTGGATTTATTGGTAGTGGTGCCAATGAAACAACAGTTTTTACTGTTTCCGGCAATGAGCTTGATGGAACCATCACGCTGACTCAGTTCCGGTCGGTTCTGCATGGAGATCCACAAACCGATCCTAATACGAATGATCGTGTTGGCCTGTTTGGTCAAAATCCTGATAACGAGACTCCACCAGCGGGCTCTGAGCGCATTGTGCTTGTTGGTACATTGACCCAAGCTGACGGCCAGTCAGTTACGCAAGAAATTGATATCACGAATGCCATTGTTTTTACTGATGATGAGCCTGAGGTCAATGTTGAGGGTTCAGACATTGAGGGTTTGTTTGTCACGTATGATGGAAATACTTCCCTCGATGGTAATTTTCAAGGCTCTTCGAATGGAGATGTGCCTGCTGCTGGAACAGATTCTGATTCAGTTGTGATACCTGCTGCTTCGATTGAAGCTGCTTTCGTTTCTTCTGTTGATTACAATGCAGATGGACCTGCTGCATCGGATATATCGCCTACTGGCGAACCTTCACCAGTTGTATCTGATTACCAGCTAGTTTTATTCGAAGACATCGTATCTGGAGTCACCCCTGTTCGAGATGATGACGGCTCTATTTGGCGCAGTCAGGGTGAGGAAGTCATATGGTTTGAAGTTTTAGGAGTCAATGGAGACCTTCTCAAGGTTGAAGGGCGAATTGATTTGGCTGGCGAGCAGATTGTTGTTTTTGATGTTGTTATTAATTCTGATCCCGCCGAGCCCGATGTTTTCGGCGATCTTGTCTTTACGCAATACGAACAGTTGGATCATCTTGTTCCAACTTCGTCCGACTACACTTCCGATGAAAGAACACTTGGTAATAATCAGCTCTTTGTCGAGCAGCAAATAACTGCTACAGATGCAGATTTTGATACTGATACGGCTACGGCTCGTATTGATCTTGGCAATAATTTGATTGTTGGTGATGACGGCCCAGCGATTGGCGAACTTGGCGAGGTTGATCTGAGTCAGATCACGCTGGTGACATCGGATGCAGCAGCAGCTGGTGGTAACTACACCGGCGGGTTTAGCGCCAGTGCGGATGCTGATTTTGATGCAGCGTTTGAAGCCGTTGTGAGTGCTGCAGTGCTTGCAGGGGAGATTGATTTTGGAGCGGATATTGGAGGGACTGAGACTGCGGATGTCTCGAACTACAAGTTGGAGCTTGGTGATCTCGTTGGGGTCGGTGGTGTAACGGGGCTAACGAGTGAGGAACCCGGAACGGAAGGCGATCCCATTTATGTGTTCCTGAATGCTGCTGGAACGCAGTTGGTTGGTAGTACGAATGCTGGATATGACATTGCGGTCGATGGGATCGATGGAACGGTTGCATTCACGGTTGACCTGACGGGTGTGAATGACGTCGGCAATGTGGAGCTGACGCAGTATCAGGCTGTGACTCAGCCTGTTGCTCAAACGGATCCGGCTGCTCCGAACGATCCAATCACGGGTTATCCGAGTGATGAGGTGACGCTGGACGGTCTGGTGAAGTTGTCAGGAACAGTGACAGCGACAGACAGTGATGGAGACAAGGCGACGACAACACTGAGCACCGACATTGGCGACAGTCTGGAACTGCGTGATGACGGCCCAGCGATTGGCGAACTTGGCGAGGTTGATCTGAGTCAGATCACGCTGGTGACATCGGATGCAGCAGCAGCTGGTGGTAACTACACCGGCGGGTTTAGCGCCAGTGCGGATGCTGATTTTGATGCAGCGTTTGAAGCCGTTGTGAGTGCTGCAGTGCTTGCAGGGGAGATTGATTTTGGAGCGGATATTGGAGGGACTGAGACTGCGGATGTCTCGAACTACAAGTTGGAGCTTGGTGATCTCGTTGGGGTCGGTGGTGTAACGGGGCTAACGAGTGAGGAACCCGGAACGGAAGGCGATCCCATTTATGTGTTCCTGAATGCTGCTGGAACGCAGTTGGTTGGTAGTACGAATGCTGGATATGACATTGCGGTCGATGGGATCGATGGAACGGTTGCATTCACGGTTGACCTGACGGGTGTGAATGACGTCGGCAATGTGGAGCTGACGCAGTATCAGGCTGTGACTCAGCCTGTTGCTCAAACGGATCCGGCTGCTCCGAACGATCCAATCACGGGTTATCCGAGTGATGAGGTGACGCTGGACGGTCTGGTGAAGTTGTCAGGAACAGTGACAGCGACAGACAGTGATGGAGACAAGGCGACGACAACACTGAGCACCGACATTGGCGACAGTCTGGAACTGCGTGATGACGGCCCAGCGATTGGCGAACTTGGCGAGGTTGATCTGAGTCAGATCACGCTGGTGACATCGGATGCAGCAGCAGCTGGTGGTAACTACACCGGCGGGTTTAGCGCCAGTGCGGATGCTGATTTTGATGCAGCGTTTGAAGCCGTTGTGAGTGCTGCAGTGCTTGCAGGGGAGATTGATTTTGGAGCGGATATTGGAGGGACTGAGACTGCGGATGTCTCGAACTACAAGTTGGAGCTTGGTGATCTCGTTGGGGTCGGTGGTGTAACGGGGCTAACGAGTGAGGAACCCGGAACGGAAGGCGATCCCATTTATGTGTTCCTGAATGCTGCTGGAACGCAGTTGGTTGGTAGTACGAATGCTGGATATGACATTGCGGTCGATGGGATCGATGGAACGGTTGCATTCACGGTTGACCTGACGGGTGTGAATGACGTCGGCAATGTGGAGCTGACGCAGTATCAGGCTGTGACTCAGCCTGTTGCTCAAACGGATCCGGCTGCTCCGAACGATCCAATCACGGGTTATCCGAGTGATGAGGTGACGCTGGACGGTCTGGTGAAGTTGTCAGGAACAGTGACAGCGACAGACAGTGATGGAGACAAGGCGACGACAACACTGAGCACCGACATTGGCGACAGTCTGGAACTGCGTGATGACGGCCCAGCGATTGGCGAACTTGGCGAGGTTGATCTGAGTCAGATCACGCTGGTGACATCGGATGCAGCAGCAGCTGGTGGTAACTACACCGGCGGGTTTAGCGCCAGTGCGGATGCTGATTTTGATGCAGCGTTTGAAGCCGTTGTGAGTGCTGCAGTGCTTGCAGGGGAGATTGATTTTGGAGCGGATATTGGAGGGACTGAGACTGCGGATGTCTCGAACTACAAGTTGGAGCTTGGTGATCTCGTTGGGGTCGGTGGTGTAACGGGGCTAACGAGTGAGGAACCCGGAACGGAAGGCGATCCCATTTATGTGTTCCTGAATGCTGCTGGAACGCAGTTGGTTGGTAGTACGAATGCTGGATATGACATTGCGGTCGATGGGATCGATGGAACGGTTGCATTCACGGTTGACCTGACGGGTGTGAATGACGTCGGCAATGTGGAGCTGACGCAGTATCAGGCTGTGACTCAGCCTGTTGCTCAAACGGATCCGGCTGCTCCGAACGATCCAATCACGGGTTATCCGAGTGATGAGGTGACGCTGGACGGTCTGGTGAAGTTGTCAGGAACAGTGACAGCGACAGACAGTGATGGAGACAAGGCGACGACAACACTGAGCACCGACATTGGCGACAGTCTGGAACTGCGTGATGACGGCCCAGCGATTGGCGAACTTGGCGAGGTTGATCTGAGTCAGATCACGCTGGTGACATCGGATGCAGCAGCAGCTGGTGGTAACTACACCGGCGGGTTTAGCGCCAGTGCGGATGCTGATTTTGATGCAGCGTTTGAAGCCGTTGTGAGTGCTGCAGTGCTTGCAGGGGAGATTGATTTTGGAGCGGATATTGGAGGGACTGAGACTGCGGATGTCTCGAACTACAAGTTGGAGCTTGGTGATCTCGTTGGGGTCGGTGGTGTAACGGGGCTAACGAGTGAGGAACCCGGAACGGAAGGCGATCCCATTTATGTGTTCCTGAATGCTGCTGGAACGCAGTTGGTTGGTAGTACGAATGCTGGATATGACATTGCGGTCGATGGGATCGATGGAACGGTTGCATTCACGGTTGACCTGACGGGTGTGAATGACGTCGGCAATGTGGAGCTGACGCAGTATCAGGCTGTGACTCAGCCTGTTGCTCAAACGGATCCGGCTGCTCCGAACGATCCAATCACGGGTTATCCGAGTGATGAGGTGACGCTGGACGGTCTGGTGAAGTTGTCAGGAACAGTGACAGCGACAGACAGTGATGGAGACAAGGCGACGACAACACTGAGCACCGACATTGGCGACAGTCTGGAACTGCGTGATGACGGCCCAGCGATTGGCGAACTTGGCGAGGTTGATCTGAGTCAGATCACGCTGGTGACATCGGATGCAGCAGCAGCTGGTGGTAACTACACCGGCGGGTTTAGCGCCAGTGCGGATGCTGATTTTGATGCAGCGTTTGAAGCCGTTGTGAGTGCTGCAGTGCTTGCAGGGGAGATTGATTTTGGAGCGGATATTGGAGGGACTGAGACTGCGGATGTCTCGAACTACAAGTTGGAGCTTGGTGATCTCGTTGGGGTCGGTGGTGTAACGGGGCTAACGAGTGAGGAACCCGGAACGGAAGGCGATCCCATTTATGTGTTCCTGAATGCTGCTGGAACGCAGTTGGTTGGTAGTACGAATGCTGGATATGACATTGCGGTCGATGGGATCGATGGAACGGTTGCATTCACGGTTGACCTGACGGGTGTGAATGACGTCGGCAATGTGGAGCTGACGCAGTATCAGGCTGTGACTCAGCCTGTTGCTCAAACGGATCCGGCTGCTCCGAACGATCCAATCACGGGTTATCCGAGTGATGAGGTGACGCTGGACGGTCTGGTGAAGTTGTCAGGAACAGTGACAGCGACAGACAGTGATGGAGACAAGGCGACGACAACACTGAGCACCGACATTGGCGACAGTCTGGAACTGCGTGATGACGGCCCAGCGATTGGCGAACTTGGCGAGGTTGATCTGAGTCAGATCACGCTGGTGACATCGGATGCAGCAGCAGCTGGTGGTAACTACACCGGCGGGTTTAGCGCCAGTGCGGATGCTGATTTTGATGCAGCGTTTGAAGCCGTTGTGAGTGCTGCAGTGCTTGCAGGGGAGATTGATTTTGGAGCGGATATTGGAGGGACTGAGACTGCGGATGTCTCGAACTACAAGTTGGAGCTTGGTGATCTCGTTGGGGTCGGTGGTGTAACGGGGCTAACGAGTGAGGAACCCGGAACGGAAGGCGATCCCATTTATGTGTTCCTGAATGCTGCTGGAACGCAGTTGGTTGGTAGTACGAATGCTGGATATGACATTGCGGTCGATGGGATCGATGGAACGGTTGCATTCACGGTTGACCTGACGGGTGTGAATGACGTCGGCAATGTGGAGCTGACGCAGTATCAGGCTGTGACTCAGCCTGTTGCTCAAACGGATCCGGCTGCTCCGAACGATCCAATCACGGGTTATCCGAGTGATGAGGTGACGCTGGACGGTCTGGTGAAGTTGTCAGGAACAGTGACAGCGACAGACAGTGATGGAGACAAGGCGACGACAACACTGAGCACCGACATTGGCGACAGTCTGGAACTGCGTGATGACGGCCCAGCGATTGGCGAACTTGGCGAGGTTGATCTGAGTCAGATCACGCTGGTGACATCGGATGCAGCAGCAGCTGGTGGTAACTACACCGGCGGGTTTAGCGCCAGTGCGGATGCTGATTTTGATGCAGCGTTTGAAGCCGTTGTGAGTGCTGCAGTGCTTGCAGGGGAGATTGATTTTGGAGCGGATATTGGAGGGACTGAGACTGCGGATGTCTCGAACTACAAGTTGGAGCTTGGTGATCTCGTTGGGGTCGGTGGTGTAACGGGGCTAACGAGTGAGGAACCCGGAACGGAAGGCGATCCCATTTATGTGTTCCTGAATGCTGCTGGAACGCAGTTGGTTGGTAGTACGAATGCTGGATATGACATTGCGGTCGATGGGATCGATGGAACGGTTGCATTCACGGTTGACCTGACGGGTGTGAATGACGTCGGCAATGTGGAGCTGACGCAGTATCAGGCTGTGACTCAGCCTGTTGCTCAAACGGATCCGGCTGCTCCGAACGATCCAATCACGGGTTATCCGAGTGATGAGGTGACGCTGGACGGTCTGGTGAAGTTGTCAGGAACAGTGACAGCGACAGACAGTGATGGAGACAAGGCGACGACAACACTGAGCACCGACATTGGCGACAGTCTGGAACTGCGTGATGACGGCCCAGCGATTGGCGAACTTGGCGAGGTTGATCTGAGTCAGATCACGCTGGTGACATCGGATGCAGCAGCAGCTGGTGGTAACTACACCGGCGGGTTTAGCGCCAGTGCGGATGCTGATTTTGATGCAGCGTTTGAAGCCGTTGTGAGTGCTGCAGTGCTTGCAGGGGAGATTGATTTTGGAGCGGATATTGGAGGGACTGAGACTGCGGATGTCTCGAACTACAAGTTGGAGCTTGGTGATCTCGTTGGGGTCGGTGGTGTAACGGGGCTAACGAGTGAGGAACCCGGAACGGAAGGCGATCCCATTTATGTGTTCCTGAATGCTGCTGGAACGCAGTTGGTTGGTAGTACGAATGCTGGATATGACATTGCGGTCGATGGGATCGATGGAACGGTTGCATTCACGGTTGACCTGACGGGTGTGAATGACGTCGGCAATGTGGAGCTGACGCAGTATCAGGCTGTGACTCAGCCTGTTGCTCAAACGGATCCGGCTGCTCCGAACGATCCAATCACGGGTTATCCGAGTGATGAGGTGACGCTGGACGGTCTGGTGAAGTTGTCAGGAACAGTGACAGCGACAGACAGTGATGGAGACAAGGCGACGACAACACTGAGCACCGACATTGGCGACAGTCTGGAACTGCGTGATGACGGCCCAGCGATTGGCGAACTTGGCGAGGTTGATCTGAGTCAGATCACGCTGGTGACATCGGATGCAGCAGCAGCTGGTGGTAACTACACCGGCGGGTTTAGCGCCAGTGCGGATGCTGATTTTGATGCAGCGTTTGAAGCCGTTGTGAGTGCTGCAGTGCTTGCAGGGGAGATTGATTTTGGAGCGGATATTGGAGGGACTGAGACTGCGGATGTCTCGAACTACAAGTTGGAGCTTGGTGATCTCGTTGGGGTCGGTGGTGTAACGGGGCTAACGAGTGAGGAACCCGGAACGGAAGGCGATCCCATTTATGTGTTCCTGAATGCTGCTGGAACGCAGTTGGTTGGTAGTACGAATGCTGGATATGACATTGCGGTCGATGGGATCGATGGAACGGTTGCATTCACGGTTGACCTGACGGGTGTGAATGACGTCGGCAATGTGGAGCTGACGCAGTATCAGGCTGTGACTCAGCCTGTTGCTCAAACGGATCCGGCTGCTCCGAACGATCCAATCACGGGTTATCCGAGTGATGAGGTGACGCTGGACGGTCTGGTGAAGTTGTCAGGAACAGTGACAGCGACAGACAGTGATGGAGACAAGGCGACGACAACACTGAGCACCGACATTGGCGACAGTCTGGAACTGCGTGATGACGGCCCAGCGATTGGCGAACTTGGCGAGGTTGATCTGAGTCAGATCACGCTGGTGACATCGGATGCAGCAGCAGCTGGTGGTAACTACACCGGCGGGTTTAGCGCCAGTGCGGATGCTGATTTTGATGCAGCGTTTGAAGCCGTTGTGAGTGCTGCAGTGCTTGCAGGGGAGATTGATTTTGGAGCGGATATTGGAGGGACTGAGACTGCGGATGTCTCGAACTACAAGTTGGAGCTTGGTGATCTCGTTGGGGTCGGTGGTGTAACGGGGCTAACGAGTGAGGAACCCGGAACGGAAGGCGATCCCATTTATGTGTTCCTGAATGCTGCTGGAACGCAGTTGGTTGGTAGTACGAATGCTGGATATGACATTGCGGTCGATGGGATCGATGGAACGGTTGCATTCACGGTTGACCTGACGGGTGTGAATGACGTCGGCAATGTGGAGCTGACGCAGTATCAGGCTGTGACTCAGCCTGTTGCTCAAACGGATCCGGCTGCTCCGAACGATCCAATCACGGGTTATCCGAGTGATGAGGTGACGCTGGACGGTCTGGTGAAGTTGTCAGGAACAGTGACAGCGACAGACAGTGATGGAGACAAGGCGACGACAACACTGAGCACCGACATTGGCGACAGTCTGGAACTGCGTGATGACGGCCCAGCGATTGGCGAACTTGGCGAGGTTGATCTGAGTCAGATCACGCTGGTGACATCGGATGCAGCAGCAGCTGGTGGTAACTACACCGGCGGGTTTAGCGCCAGTGCGGATGCTGATTTTGATGCAGCGTTTGAAGCCGTTGTGAGTGCTGCAGTGCTTGCAGGGGAGATTGATTTTGGAGCGGATATTGGAGGGACTGAGACTGCGGATGTCTCGAACTACAAGTTGGAGCTTGGTGATCTCGTTGGGGTCGGTGGTGTAACGGGGCTAACGAGTGAGGAACCCGGAACGGAAGGCGATCCCATTTATGTGTTCCTGAATGCTGCTGGAACGCAGTTGGTTGGTAGTACGAATGCTGGATATGACATTGCGGTCGATGGGATCGATGGAACGGTTGCATTCACGGTTGACCTGACGGGTGTGAATGACGTCGGCAATGTGGAGCTGACGCAGTATCAGGCTGTGACTCAGCCTGTTGCTCAAACGGATCCGGCTGCTCCGAACGATCCAATCACGGGTTATCCGAGTGATGAGGTGACGCTGGACGGTCTGGTGAAGTTGTCAGGAACAGTGACAGCGACAGACAGTGATGGAGACAAGGCGACGACAACACTGAGCACCGACATTGGCGACAGTCTGGAACTGCGTGATGACGGCCCAGCGATTGGCGAACTTGGCGAGGTTGATCTGAGTCAGATCACGCTGGTGACATCGGATGCAGCAGCAGCTGGTGGTAACTACACCGGCGGGTTTAGCGCCAGTGCGGATGCTGATTTTGATGCAGCGTTTGAAGCCGTTGTGAGTGCTGCAGTGCTTGCAGGGGAGATTGATTTTGGAGCGGATATTGGAGGGACTGAGACTGCGGATGTCTCGAACTACAAGTTGGAGCTTGGTGATCTCGTTGGGGTCGGTGGTGTAACGGGGCTAACGAGTGAGGAACCCGGAACGGAAGGCGATCCCATTTATGTGTTCCTGAATGCTGCTGGAACGCAGTTGGTTGGTAGTACGAATGCTGGATATGACATTGCGGTCGATGGGATCGATGGAACGGTTGCATTCACGGTTGACCTGACGGGTGTGAATGACGTCGGCAATGTGGAGCTGACGCAGTATCAGGCTGTGACTCAGCCTGTTGCTCAAACGGATCCGGCTGCTCCGAACGATCCAATCACGGGTTATCCGAGTGATGAGGTGACGCTGGACGGTCTGGTGAAGTTGTCAGGAACAGTGACAGCGACAGACAGTGATGGAGACAAGGCGACGACAACACTGAGCACCGACATTGGCGACAGTCTGGAACTGCGTGATGACGGCCCAGCGATTGGCGAACTTGGCGAGGTTGATCTGAGTCAGATCACGCTGGTGACATCGGATGCAGCAGCAGCTGGTGGTAACTACACCGGCGGGTTTAGCGCCAGTGCGGATGCTGATTTTGATGCAGCGTTTGAAGCCGTTGTGAGTGCTGCAGTGCTTGCAGGGGAGATTGATTTTGGAGCGGATATTGGAGGGACTGAGACTGCGGATGTCTCGAACTACAAGTTGGAGCTTGGTGATCTCGTTGGGGTCGGTGGTGTAACGGGGCTAACGAGTGAGGAACCCGGAACGGAAGGCGATCCCATTTATGTGTTCCTGAATGCTGCTGGAACGCAGTTGGTTGGTAGTACGAATGCTGGATATGACATTGCGGTCGATGGGATCGATGGAACGGTTGCATTCACGGTTGACCTGACGGGTGTGAATGACGTCGGCAATGTGGAGCTGACGCAGTATCAGGCTGTGACTCAGCCTGTTGCTCAAACGGATCCGGCTGCTCCGAACGATCCAATCACGGGTTATCCGAGTGATGAGGTGACGCTGGACGGTCTGGTGAAGTTGTCAGGAACAGTGACAGCGACAGACAGTGATGGAGACAAGGCGACGACAACACTGAGCACCGACATTGGCGACAGTCTGGAACTGCGTGATGACGGCCCAGCGATTGGCGAACTTGGCGAGGTTGATCTGAGTCAGATCACGCTGGTGACATCGGATGCAGCAGCAGCTGGTGGTAACTACACCGGCGGGTTTAGCGCCAGTGCGGATGCTGATTTTGATGCAGCGTTTGAAGCCGTTGTGAGTGCTGCAGTGCTTGCAGGGGAGATTGATTTTGGAGCGGATATTGGAGGGACTGAGACTGCGGATGTCTCGAACTACAAGTTGGAGCTTGGTGATCTCGTTGGGGTCGGTGGTGTAACGGGGCTAACGAGTGAGGAACCCGGAACGGAAGGCGATCCCATTTATGTGTTCCTGAATGCTGCTGGAACGCAGTTGGTTGGTAGTACGAATGCTGGATATGACATTGCGGTCGATGGGATCGATGGAACGGTTGCATTCACGGTTGACCTGACGGGTGTGAATGACGTCGGCAATGTGGAGCTGACGCAGTATCAGGCTGTGACTCAGCCTGTTGCTCAAACGGATCCGGCTGCTCCGAACGATCCAATCACGGGTTATCCGAGTGATGAGGTGACGCTGGACGGTCTGGTGAAGTTGTCAGGAACAGTGACAGCGACAGACAGTGATGGAGACAAGGCGACGACAACACTGAGCACCGACATTGGCGACAGTCTGGAACTGCGTGATGACGGCCCAGCGATTGGCGAACTTGGCGAGGTTGATCTGAGTCAGATCACGCTGGTGACATCGGATGCAGCAGCAGCTGGTGGTAACTACACCGGCGGGTTTAGCGCCAGTGCGGATGCTGATTTTGATGCAGCGTTTGAAGCCGTTGTGAGTGCTGCAGTGCTTGCAGGGGAGATTGATTTTGGAGCGGATATTGGAGGGACTGAGACTGCGGATGTCTCGAACTACAAGTTGGAGCTTGGTGATCTCGTTGGGGTCGGTGGTGTAACGGGGCTAACGAGTGAGGAACCCGGAACGGAAGGCGATCCCATTTATGTGTTCCTGAATGCTGCTGGAACGCAGTTGGTTGGTAGTACGAATGCTGGATATGACATTGCGGTCGATGGGATCGATGGAACGGTTGCATTCACGGTTGACCTGACGGGTGTGAATGACGTCGGCAATGTGGAGCTGACGCAGTATCAGGCTGTGACTCAGCCTGTTGCTCAAACGGATCCGGCTGCTCCGAACGATCCAATCACGGGTTATCCGAGTGATGAGGTGACGCTGGACGGTCTGGTGAAGTTGTCAGGAACAGTGACAGCGACAGACAGTGATGGAGACAAGGCGACGACAACACTGAGCACCGACATTGGCGACAGTCTGGAACTGCGTGATGACGGCCCAGCGATCACAAATCAAGATGGAACAAGCACGACCAATCTGAATCTTGCCTATGTCACGACGCCTACTAATCAAACTCTAGATCTTCTCCAATGGGATTTTGGTGCTGATAATGGAGGTGATGTCTATCTCACTACCAATGATGGTTTTGTGCCAATTTCTGTTTCTACCTCAACAGATGGTTTTTCTATCGATACTGATAGTGTTGCCTACGATCCTGTTTCTGGAGTTTATGGTTTCAATGTCATCTATGATGAAACAGGAGAAGTGATAACCAGTTACTCATTGAATCCTGATTCAGGTGTTAATGATGCTGTTATTTGGTATCAAGTTCCTGGTGAGACCACTTTCATTGATGTTCCTGGTTCCGCTTCTCAGGGAGGAAACACCGATTTCCTGTCGAGTGACATACAGGACGGCGATGATACATTCACGATTATCACTGTTGCGTCTCGGGACTCAAGTCAGACAGATTTCTCTGCCACTGTATATACAGATCCTGTCTGGGTTGAAAACGAAGATACTGTTAATGGCAGTACTTCTGGTTGGGGCGCTGGCAGTAATAATTTTACGGCTGGTTCTTCCATATCATTTTTGTTTTATCAGGAAGGAACAGCGACTGTCAGCATTGTCCCAAACTTTGCTCCCCTTACTGATGATACGTTACAGGTTACTGGTAATGATTATCTTGTAGACGGCTTCGCTATCTCTTTGGAGAGTGTGACTGGTTCTGCTGCCTACTCTCTGACAGTTAAGGTTAATTATGTAACTACTGATGGAATTACCGACTTCAACCAGTACACCGAATACGTCTTCACAAATGTGATTCCTTCCTTGCCTGGGAGTCAAAGCTATATTGCTGTTCTAACTGCAGAAGGAGTCTCCATTTATGGTGAAACTGATTACAATGCCAATGGCGATTCTGCGACAGTCATTGTTTCTGTGGCAGCTCCTGCGCTAGATCCTGGTGAAACATTCCTTGGCATATCATCCGTTTCTTATTTCAACAATGATCCTGAAGGTAACCAGTACAAGCTTAACAGGCCCAATATTCTTACTGAAAATGTTGATCGTCCTGATCTTAGCTACCAATTAGATTTTGAAATTACAGATGGTGACTTCGATAACAGCACGTTCACGATGTCTGTCTTGATGGATGGCAACGATGCAGGTGATGTTGTCACCTCTGCTTCTTATGTGGCCCCTGTGGCGATTGATCTTGATGGGGACGGAATGGTCTCTTATCAATCTGATTTCAATCTAAATGTTCTTGATTCATCAATCGTCTACGCCGCGTTTGTTGCTCCTGTAGATGGTTTACTGGCTTATGATTACAATCAAGATGGAATTCTTGATGAGTCTCGTGAAATTAATTTCATGATGTGGGGTGATGATCCATCGGTCTTGACCGACGTTCAGGCTTTGGCTGCTTACTTCGATTCCAATGGCGATGGAGTTCTAGACTCCAATGATTCCACCTTTGCTGATTTTGGTGTCTGGTCTGATCTCAATCTCGATGGTCAGCAGCAGGAGGGAGAGTTTTATGGCTTGAATGAATTGGGCATTGAGTCCATTTCGCTAGAATATTCGTACGATTCTTCGGCTCTGCAGTCATCTGCTGATGGTGGTGTCATTGTTTATGGACAGGTGGAGGTGGAATATGAAGACGGCTCCACTGGCCTTGCTGAAGATGTCGCGTTTGCTGTTCAGTCATCTCCTGATGAGTTAGCTTCAGCGCAGGAGGGTGATCCAACCACTGAGGATGCCATGAGTTCCAGTCCGCTGATTGATGAGTTGGTGTCGGGTTATCTCGATACGATGCAGGCCTCGGGAGATACGGATGGCGATGGTCATGTCAGCCAGGTCGAGTTGGCCTACGGTCTGGATGAGGCGGTCAGCAACTTCCTCGACAGCAATGGCCTCTCTGCCGATGAGTTCCACTCCATTCAGCAGGAAGTCTTCAATGAGCTGGCTGATCAACTCAGTGACCTGGATACAGACGCCTCCATCGGCAGTGTGGCTGATGCCGCAGGTGATGCGGATGCGGCCTCTGTGCTGGCGGCTTTGGAATCCAATCTCGACGACCTGGTCGTTGCCAACCATCTCGAGCACGACGATTACTCCTCGGAAGCCTCGGCGATGGTTTGAGGTCTGATGCCAACAGCGTGATGAAGAAGACGCCTGAGTCCAGGGCGTCTTCTTTTTTTGTCATGAGTCACTTTATGATTGGATTGGGTTAATCAAGAGCCTGTGCAGGATCGTCTGCTTCTTATTGCTGATACTGGCTCCGATCAAGATCTTCTTCGTAAGCATCTTGAAGCGAGAGGATTTTTTGTAGTTCGTGTTGATTCTGTTCAGGCGGCGCTAGACCATCTGCCTCACGGCGATGTTTCGCTCGTTCTTCTCGCTCTCAGTGAAGACGCCTTAACGCTTGAAAATAAGGATCGTTTTCTCCTCCATCAGCAGTTCCAGGCCGATCGTCTGACCATTCCCCTGTTTCACCTGCTTGATGACGACAATTTTTCACTCCGCTCGGCGTCTCTGAAGGCAGGCGCCGATGACGTGTTGTCGCGTCCCTTTGCCTGGGAAGAGCTGGACGCACGAATCATGGCGTTGTTGCGTCGCGTGCGGATGGGGCAGTCCCATGCCGACGGAGACCTTCTCAGCCTTGATAACCTTGAATTCAACATCAAGACCCGAGAAGTCTGTCGAAATGACAGCAAAGCGAAACTGACGGTGAAGGAATTCGATCTGCTTAAATTCCTGTTTCATAATCTCGATCAGGTCGTATCTCGCCAGTCAATCCTGCATGGTGTGTGGGGTCAGAGCTGGACTGGTGATGACAACCTTCTCGATGTGTACATCCGTTATCTCCGCAAGAAAATTGAACGGGAGGGGCAGCCTCAACTGATTCAAACCGTAAAAGGTGTGGGTTACATCCTCAAAACGCCCACCTAAAAAACGCTGGTCAGGCAATGAAAGCGTTGTGAGGTGATCTCTGATCTTTCGTTAACTGGTCAGGCCACTCCTTCGATGCGATCCTCCACTTCCTGATACAGCTCCTGCAGCTGCTGGATGTTTTCGTCGGAGGTTTCCCAGTAGCCACGGCCATTCACCTCCAGCAGGGTGCCGACGATGCGGCGGAAACTGTGCGGGTTGAGCTCCAGCAGACGCTTGCGCATCTCTGGATCGTTGATGAACGTTTCGTTGGCTTCTTCATACACGAAGTTATCAACAGACCCGCTGGTGGCACTCCAGCCCAGAGTGAAATTGAGCCGTTTGGCCACTTCCCGTACGCCCTCATAGCCCGAATCCAGCATGCCTTCGTACCACTTGGGATTGAGCAGCTTCGTTCGGGAGTCGAGCCGGATTGTCTCACTGAGGGAGCGCACCTGGGCATTGGCCGTGGTGGTGTCGGCGATGTAACTGGTCGGTGCCTTGCCGTCGTCCCGCAGACCCTTGATCAGGTTGGTGGGGTCACTGTCGAAGTAGTGGCTCACATCGGTGAGGGAGATCTCGGCCGAATCCAGGTTCTGGAAGGTGACATCGGCGGTTTTCATCGCCGATTCAAACACCTCACGCTTCTGGTTCATCTCACCGGGGTTGTCGGCGTTGAAGGCAAAGGTCTTGCGCGATAGATACATCTCCTGCAGTTCACCTTCTTCCTCCCAGGTGCTGTTCTCCACCGCCAGATTCACATTAGAGCTGTAGCTGCCACTGGCGTTGGAGAACACCCGGCAGGCGGCATCGCGGAGGCTGGTGCCATCCTTCTCGGCCTGCTCCAGGGAGTGCTTGCGCACGAAGTTCTGCTCCAGCGGCTCCTCTGCTTCGGCGGCCATCTTCACGCCCTGGTCGATCAAGGCCATCTGGTTGATGAACAGATCGCGGAACACACCCGAGCAGTTCACCACCACATCGATGCGGGGACGCCCCAGTTCCTCAAGTGGAATCAGCTCCAGCTTGTTGACCCGGCCGAGGGAGTCGGGCACCGGACGCACGCCGATGAACCAGAGGATCTGGGCCAGGGACTCGCCGTAGGTCTTGATGTTGTCGGTGCCCCACAGCACGCAGGCGATGGTTTCCGGCCAGGTGCCCTGCTCCTGTTTCTGGCGCTCGATCAGTTTGTCGACCACACCCTTGGCCGCTGCCACGGCAGCGCGGGTGGGAATGGCCTGGGGATCGAGCGCGTGAATGTTCTTGCCACTGGGCAGAACGCCGGGGTTGCGGATCGGATCGCCACCGGGGCCTGGCAGCACATATTCACCGTCCAGTGCCCGCAGCAGGCTCTCCATCTCCATGTCGGCGCAGACCTGCTCAAGGCAGAAGCGCAGGTAGGCGAACAGTTTGTCGAGCTCCACCGAATCAACGCTGGTGAAACCGGCCGAACAACAGGCCCGTAGCCAGGGGGTGGGCAGCTTGAAACCGACCTTGGTCAGCCAATCCATCAGCCAGCCGAAGTTGCCGCGCAGGTTGACGCGACCATCGAGGCCGGTGAGGGAGCGCACCATCGAGCCGATCGCAGACCGGCTGGTCTCGGTGATCGTGCGGTTCAGCTCCACGTCGGCGAGCACGCCGTCGTCGTTGCCCTTGTAGACATCGTCGATGCTGCGGCCAATGGCCTCGGCCAGCAGACCAGGAAGGGACCTCAGGCCGTCTTCTTCCCGTTCCAGCGCCGCGATGTTCACCAGGGTGGCAATCGCTTCTTCTGCCGTGGGCGGCTTGCCGATGGTGTGCAGTCCGCAGGGCAGCAACCGGCTTTCGATCTCCATCAACTGGCGGTAGACCGAACCCACCAGCGCATCCCGCCCTTCCAGATCAAGCGTGGAGGAGTCGTCGTTAGGCAGGTCAACGTCTTTATCGAGATTGCACTGGCGCGCGGTCTCCACGATCGTGTTCACGATCTGCACACCGCGGCCCCCCTCCCGCAGCTGTTGGTAGGAACCCACCAGTTCCCCCAGTTCCTTCAGTCCCTTGTAGAGGCCGGCGTTCTCAGCCGGAGGTGTGAGGTAGCTGATGGTGGAGGCATAGCCACGGCGCTTGGCGATGGTGGCCTCCGACGGGTTGTTGGCGGCGTAGTAATAGAGGTTGGGCAGGGCGCCGATCAGGGAATCCGGGTAGCAGGTTTCGCTCATGCCCATCTGTTTGCCAGGCATGAACTCCAGCGAGCCATGGGTGCCGAAATGCAGAACGGCGTCGGCTTTCCAGATTTTTTCGAGGTAGGTGTAGTAAGCCGCAAACCCGTGGTGGGGGCTGGCGCTGCGGGAATAGAGCAGACGCATCGGGTCGCCTTCGTAGCCGAAGGTGGGCTGAACGCCGACAAAGACGTTGCCGAAGTGGCGGCCGTAGATCAGCAGGTTCTGGCCATCACTGTTGAGGTTGCCGGGGGGCTTGCCCCAGTTCTCTTCCAGTCGCTCGGAGTAGGGCGTGAGCCTCTCGTATTCCTCCACGCTCATGCGATGGGCGATCGACAGCTCAGGCGCTCCCTGCATGGCCTCGGGATCATTGATCACCGCCTCCATCAGGGTCTTGGCATCACGGGGAAGGTTCTGCACGTCGTAGCCCTTGGCCTTCATCTCCTCGAGCACCCGGTGGATCGAACCGAACACGTCGAGATAGGCGGCCGTTCCTACATTCCCCTTGTCGGGGGGGAAGCTGAACACTGTGATGGCTAGTTTCTTGGTTTGTCTCGGCTTGATCCGCAGGGACGACCAGCGGATCGCCCGTTCGGCGATGGCATCCACCCGATCCTGCAGGGTGTGAGCCTTGCCGGTGGCGTCATCCCGCCCGGAGAGCACGATGGGTTCGATCGCACCATCCAGTTCGGGAATGGCGATCTGCAACGCCACCTGAACAGGGTGAAGGCCGAGATCGCTGTCTTCCCACTCCTGGGTGGTCTGGAAGACCAGGGGCAGCGCCACCATGTAGGGACGGTTCAGTCGCTTCAGGGCCTCCACGGCTTTGGGATGGTCCTGGCGTGCAGGACCGCCGACGAGGGCAAAGCCCGTCAGCGACACCACGCCATCGACCAGGGGCTGCTCCGGATTGAGCGGGTCGTAGAAGAAGGCGTTGACCGGCTTGGAGAAGTCGAGACCGCCGCAGAAGATCGGCAGCACCCGGGCACCACGGAACTCCAGCTCCTGGATCACCGCCACGTAGTGAGCATCGTCACCGGTGACGATGTGACTGCGTTGCAGCACCAGACCGATCAACGGGCCCTGGCGCGCTTCATTGCTGAGGTCGTTTCGGCTGGCCGTCCAGTTGAGGTATTCCTTCAGGTCCTCGAACATCGAGGGGGCCAGGGGATGCCAGATGCCCAGATCGGGGAACACCTCTGGATCGGCCACCTCCATGGCAGGGCGATCAGTGCTGTCCGACGCTGGGAAGACGTACTTGTCCGCCAGCATCAGCAGGAAGTTGCGCAGGTTATCCGGTGTGCCTCCCAGCCAGTACTGGAAGCTGAGCATGAAGCTGCGAGCATCCTGCGCCTTTTCCACGGGCAGGTACTTCAACACCGTGGGCAGCGTGTTGAGGAGTTTGAGCATCGCGTCCTGGAAGCCGGCGCCGCCGGACTCCTTCCGCTTCTTCATGAAGCCGGCGATGGCGCTCTTGCTCTGCCCCAGCTGGGCCATCGAGAAGCTGCCCAGTTTGTTCAGGCGCATCACCTCGGGCATGGAGGGGAAGACCACAGCAGCCTTGAGGCGATCGCGATGGGGCGTGACGGCATCCACCACTTTCTGGGCCAGATCTTCAATGAAGATCAGCGAGGCCACAAACACATCGGCGGCAGCCACATCCGCCTGAAAGTCAGCGTAATTATCCGGATCCCGCAGTTCTTCAATCAGATAACCGCTCAGCTCAATCCCAAGCGGACCGTTCTGGGCATTGAGGCTTGTGGCCGCCTGGGTGAGAGCGTTCTGATACTGAGGCTCAAGCACCACGTACACAGCCTTCATCACTGACTGGTGGTTGTTGGGCTCAGCAGGAACAACCCGGCGATCGGCGGAGCGAACCTGCGTGAACATCGGCATGCATTGAGCTATGTGAAGAAGCCTACGAGAATGCAGGCACTGGCGTGGGTTTCAGCCGTGTTGCGTTACATAGAGCCGGAATCTGATCCGCATCACGGCGTCATCTCTGTGCCGTCATCACGCCTGAATCCTTGCTGCAGGGCAAGTTGTCTGAGCTGGTGCCTGTTCTTAGCCTGAACTCACAGGCGCTTGTCGGATGCAGCGGATTCTGGGCAGACGGACCATCCCGCTCCGCTTCCTTCTGCTCCTCGTTTTTGTCCCGCTGGTGGCGGGAACAGGCCTGGCCGTGTCCTCGTTCATGGCCCAGAGATTGAGAACCCTGGCCCTGGCCGCCACCAGAGCCGAAATGAAAGCGCAGTGGGGCACGGTGCGGCATCGCTGGCAGCGGATCATGGATCCGGAGCGAAGCCTCAACCACCTTGCCGCTCTCGATGCCCTGGTCACAGCGATCCCCCAGATCGACGGTGAGGTCAGGCGTCAGCTCCTGATTGAGGCCTCAATGTTGTTTGAGGACGCGCCCCACCTGGCCTCGGTGAACGTGCTCAAGACCAATGGCCATTGGTTCCGTTTCCACAACACCAGGCTTCTGGCCGATCTCGCCCTTCCGGAGCGTTCCGCGTTGCTGGTGGAACGTCTTCAGCCCGGTCAGAGCACACCGACCTTTTATCTCTTTAATGAGGCGTTCAATCCTGTCGAGGGCTGGACGCCTGCCCAGGATCGATGGAACACGAAGCAGGACCCTCGGCAGCGCCGATCCCTGAGCGCTGCCCGTCAGTCCGGGATGCAATCCGTGCTTTCCAACGATGACCGTCACCCGGTGCTCGGGCCGCTGATCACGCTGGGGCAACAGACGGCCACCGGCGATGTGGTGGAAATGTCGGTTCCACTCTCCGAACTGCGAGAGCTTCTCATCCAGCTCAGGCCGACCGAATCCTCGAGACTCAGTCTGATCGATCTCAAAGGGGGTGTGTGGCTCACTGATGAGGTGTCGCCTTCGGGTGCGATCGGCACACACCTCACCCAGTCCAGCGATCCCTTGCTGCGAGGCATCGCCCCCTTCCTGACGAAGCATCTACGGGCGTCCAATCACTCTTCGCGGCGAAGCGGTGATCAGGACCAGACAGCGCTCAACGAGCTCTACGACGGGGTCGACGTTCAGGAGGTGGTGATCGATGGCAGCCACTGGCTGCTGAATGTGGCTGAAATCCCTGCGATCGGTGTTGACGACGAGGCCTCCCTTCTGGTGCTGGCCATCCCCTCGGAGGAGGTGTTCGCGGCGTCGCTCGCCTCGGTGCGTCAGGCCCAGTGGATCACCCTGGGCATGGTGCTGGCCACCTTGCCGCTGATCTGGCTGCTCACCCGATCCGTCACTGGGTCGCTGCTGGCCCTGAGGCGACAGGCACGGGCCATTCAGTCGTTTGACTTCTCTTCCGTTCCTCCCACCACCACACCGGTCACGGAGGTGAGGGATCTCAGTGTGGTGCTCGCCACCATGCGCGACACCATTCATCGCCTGCTGGAAGCATCGGAGGCCCTTGGCGGCGAGCCCGACCTGGATCAGTTGTTGCAACGCCTGCTCCAGCTGATGCTGGAGAGCAGCGATGCGTCGTCCGGCGTTCTCTATCTCAGGGATGACGACGATGCCGTGGATGGCCTGTTGCGTTCGCGCTTGCAACTGCCCACCACGACGTTCCCTGCTGAGCTTAGTGACAAGGCTTTGGATGAGCCGTTTGACACCGATCAAGCCCTTCGTCTGCCGCTGCTGAGCCGCAGCGGTCAGCTGTTGGGACTGCTGGGGTTGCGTTTCGCCGAACCCCCTCAGGCGGAGAAGGTGGCGTTCTGCAGGGCGCTGGCGGGGTCCGCCTCGATCGCCCTCGAAACCCGCAGCCTGATCAGCGCCCAGAAAGCGTTGCTGGCGTCGATCATTGAACTGATGGCAGGGGCCATTGATGCCAAAAGCCCCTACACAGGAGGCCACTGTGCGCGCGTGCCCTTGCTGGCCAAAGCACTGGCAGACGCTGCCTGTGAAGCCACGGACGGACCCTACGCCGGATTTGCGCTGTCCGCCGAGGAACGGGAAGCCCTGCATGTGGCGTCGTGGCTGCACGATGTCGGCAAGGTCACCACGCCTGAATACGTGGTCGACAAGGCCACCAAACTCGAAACGATTCACAACCGCATCCATGAGGTGCGGATGCGGTTTGAACTGCTGAAGGCCTGTGCGGAGATCGATCACTGGAAGGCAATCGCTGCCGGTGACGATCCCCTGCAGAGCCGCGCCCGCATGGAAGACCTCTGGCGTCAGCTGGATGATGACTTCGCGTTCGTGGCGGCCTGCAATCAGGGGGGTGAGCGTCTGGATCCTGAGGCGATCGATCGCCTCAACAGCCTGGCGTCGCGTCGCTGGCGGCGCACCCTCGATGATCGCCTGGGTCTGTCTCAGGAGGAGCTCCGCCAGGTGGCTGCTGAACCTGCGCCGCCACTGCCCTGCGACGAGCCCCTGCTGGCCGATCGGCTCAGGCATCAGGTGGCCTGGCCCGCCAACAAGGCCATTGAGGCTGACAATCCCTGGGGGTTCACGCTTCTCGCCCCGCCGCTGCAGGCGAACCGAGGGGAACTGCACAACCTGAGCATCTCGCGGGGAACCCTCACCGATGAGGAGCGCTACACGATCAACCTTCACATTCTCGAGACGATCAAGATGCTCGAGGCGCTGCCGTTCCCGCGTCATCTCAAGGCGGTGCCCGAAATTGCCGGCGGCCACCACGAACGGATGGACGGCAAGGGCTACCCGCGCAGTCTTCGGGGCGATGAGATGAGCGCCCTGGCGCGCATGATGGCCATCGCCGATGTGTTCGAAGCCCTCACGGCGGCGGATCGCCCTTACAAATCAGCCAAGCCGTTGTCGGTCGCTCTGACGATCATGGCCTCGATGGTGCAGCAACATCATCTCGACCCTGATCTGTTCAGGCTGTTTGTGCGTGCAGGGGTGTATCGCCGCTACGCAGACGCGTGCCTCCGGCCCGAGCAGTGTGATGCCGTCGATGAAGAGGCTCTGCTCCAGGCCATCGGCGACGAGGCCCCCTCCACATAGTCTTGGCGCAGGTGATCCAGGCCCCATGACCTCAGCTTCCGGACCAATCTCCGTGGTGGTGGTGGGGGCCCTTGGTCGGATGGGCGCCGAGGTGGTCAAGACGGTGCAGGCGGCGCCGGATTGCCAGCTGGTGGGAGCGATCGATACGACCCCCGGCAAGGAAGGGGTGGATGTGGGGGAAGCCCTGGGCCTCGGCCTTCTGGATGTGGCGATCACGGCCGATCTCGAGGCCACGCTCTGCTCCGCCAGCCAGGCCGTGCGTGATCAGGGGCCCGGTGCGGGTGCGGTGATGGTGGATTTCACGCACCCGTCGGTGGTGTATGCCAACACCAGGGCTGCGATCGCCTATGGCGTCCATCCTGTGATCGGCACCACCGGCCTCTCCCCGGAGCAGTTGCAGGATCTGCAGACCTTTTCCGCCAAAGCCTCCATCGGCGGGGCCGTGATCCCCAACTTCTCCGTGGGCATGGTGCTGCTGCAGCAGGCTGCGGCTGCAGCTGCCCGCTTCTACGACCACGCGGAGCTCACTGAATTGCACCACAACCGCAAGGCGGATGCCCCCAGTGGCACGTGCATCAAAACGGCCGAACTGATGGAGGAGCTGGGCAAGAGCTTCAATCCATCGGAGGTGGATGAACACGAATCCCTGCAGGGAAGTCGCGGTGGTGTGCGCCCCAGTGGTCTGCGCCTGCACTCGTTGCGTCTGCCCGGCCTGGTGGCTCACCAGGAAGTGATGTTCGGTGCTCCCGGTGAGACCTACACCTTGCGTCACGACACGATTGATCGGTCCGCTTACATGCCTGGGGTGCTGCTCTGCATCCGCAAGGTTCGTCAGCTGGAGAGCCTGCAATACGGCCTCGAGCGCCTGCTCTGATTCCCCGCGCCTTCTCTTCATGCTCATTCCCCTGCGGCCCGGTGAGCTTCAGCGCCTGATTCCTGCGGTGGCCACCGGCACGCAGTTCGCTGCGGCGCTGGGCGATCCGCGCAAAATTCTTCAGAGGGTGCTGATCGCCGCCATTGGAGGCGTGATCACACTGTTGATCAGCCAAAGCCAGTTCTCCAACCGCTGGGGCTCGGTCTGGTTGTTGATCGGCGTTGCACTGCTTCTTTATGTGTTGTGGGGACCCATCCTTGAGGCGGGTCGCCGCAACGCCACGCTGCGGCGCTATCCCGCAGCCGCCTTGTTTGATGGCGAGGTGGCGGATGCCTTCACCCAGGAGCGGGTGGAAAGCCGCCGGGAGCAGGCCAATCAGCGCGGTGATCTGGAACTGGTGGAGAACCGGCGCACCTGGCTGGTGCTGGAGCTGGCCGATGAAGACGGTTATCTCGGTCGCCTCAGCTTCCCGATGGCCAAGCCCCATGGTCAGATCCGTCCGGGAGCCCGGGTGCGTTGTCTGGTGCTCAGCGATCGCAAGGATTTTTCCCGTGTTGCCGCCCTGAGTGATGCCTGGATGCCTGGCCTGCGGCTCTGGGTGGGGGAGTACCCCTTCCTGTTGCGTCCGGCCTTTGAGGAACTGTGCCAACGGCGGTTGGCGACGCCCCGTCGCCGTTGAATGCGCAACATTTCGCAATATTGAGTTACAGTGCTTAAAGATGAATGGTTCGCCATGACCCAGGCCACCCCTTCCAACGCACCCGCCATCCGCGGAGCCACCGTCACCACTGAAGACGGTGGACGTCTGAATGCGTTTGCGACCGAGCCCCGCATGGAAGTTGTCGAAGCTGACAACGGCTGGGGGTTTCACGACCGCGCCGAAAAGCTGAACGGTCGCATGGCCATGCTCGGTTTCATTGCCCTGCTCGCCACTGAATTCGCCCTCGGCGGTGAAGCGTTCACCCACGGTCTGCTGGGTCTGGGCTGATTGGATGGGGGTGATGTGGCCTGCCAGCAGCTGAACCCCTCGCCCATGCGTGCTCCCATTGCGAGTTCCCACGAGCACGCCGAAGCCGACCGTGAGGTCCTCCGCTCACTGTCGATTTCGGTGCTGGGTGCCGGCCCGACCGGTGCCTTGCTGGCCCTTGGCCTGGCCCGTCTCGGCTGCAGGGTTCGTCTTCAGGATCCGCAAACCCTGCATGCACTGGCGTCGCGCAGCCGTGCTTACGCGATCACTCAGTCCTCTCGGCGGCTGCTGGACCATCTGGACCTGTGGGAGCCGCTGGCTTCCCATCTCGTGCCGTTCCGGCAGCTCCGTCTGGATGATCAGGCTGTGGCACCGTTCGTCTGGTTTCGGGTGCAGGATCTGGCCCCGCGCAATCGTGAGTCTGATGCCATCGGTTGGATTTTGGATCACAAACCACTGATGCAGGTGCTGCTGCAGCGTTTGCAGCAACACGCCGCTGTGGAGCTCCAACTCGGGTCGCCACCACGATCCACTCCCACGGAGGAGTGGTCAGACGCTGATCTGACGATCGCCGCTGATGGACCCCGCTCCGCCCATCGCCAGGCCTGGGGATGGCGATTCTGGAGCGTTCCCTATCGCCAGGGTTGCCTCACCCTCAAGGTGAGTCTCCGTGGTGTGGCAGACGACGTGGCCCACGAATGTTTTCGTGCCGAGGGCCCGTTCGCTGTGCTGCCACTCGGTGGCAGCACCTTTCAGCTCGTCTGGAGTGCTCCGTTGCCTCTGTGCCAACGGCGAGCGGCCCTGGCGCCAGCGGAACTGCTGGATCTGCTGGCCACGGTGCTCCCGCCTGGTCTCACTCCCGATGCGCTGCTGGATCAACCGGTGGCGGTGCCTCTGCAGTTGAGCCTTGCGCCATCGTTGGCCAGCGGAACGCGTCTGCTGGTCGGTGAAGCTGGCCATCGCTGCCACCCCGTGGGTGGTCAGGGCCTCAACCTCTGCTGGCGTGATGTGGCGGAACTGCTGCACCAGGTGGAGCGTTACCAGCGCGCGCCTCGGAGCGTTGGCAGGCGAAGCCTCGATCGTCTGGCGAGGCGTTATTCCCGCCATCGCCTGGTCGACCTGATCCTGATCGGTGTGGGCACCGATCTGTTGCTGCGGTTCTTCTCCAATCGCTTTTGGTGTCTGCTGCCAGTGCGCACCTTGGCCCTGACCCTGTTGAAACGGATGCCGCTGTTGCGTCGTTGCGCGCTCCAGGCCATGAGTGATGGCCCGATGACATTTATGGCAGCGCCGTCAGAGTGGACGCAGCGATGAGATCGCCATGGTGCACAGCAGCGATCCCCAGCCTCCACCGTCGCCCCTTCTTCTCCAGTTCCTGCGTGAGCGGCTCGGTTTGAGTGACAAGGCCCTGCAGTTGGGTCAGCGTCAGGCTGAGCTCGAGCAGGCTCCTTTGCCCGTGGTGCTCTGGAGCTTTGGTTTGCTCAGCCTCCATCAGTATCAGCAGGTTCTCGACTGGATCAACGATCAGGAATAGATCACCAACGATTCCACCGGTGTGGCCTCAGGCAGCTTGCTACGACCCCCTAAACCAGCCAGTTCGATCACGAATCCACAGCCCACCAACGTACCGCCGGCCTGCTGGATCAGCTGCGATGCGGCCGCTGCGGTGCCGCCGGTGGCCAGCAGGTCATCCACCAGGAGCACTTTGGGGTTGTCGGCGAGGGCATCGTTGTGGATCTCAAGACGATCGGTGCCGTATTCGAGGGCGTAATCAACCCCCAGCACCTCCCCTGGCAACTTGCCAGGTTTGCGAATGGGAACAAATCCCAGGCCGAGATCGGTGGCCAGTGCCGTGCCAACGATGAAGCCTCGCGACTCGATGCCCACGATCAGATCGGGTTGAAGCGTTTCGCAGATGGTGCCCATCCGCTTCATCACGGCTTTCCAGCCAACCGGATCACGCAGGAGCGGGCTGATGTCGCGGAAGAGGATTCCCGGCTTTGGAAAATCCGGAATGTCTCGAATGAGCGGTCGAAGATCCAACGAAGGGTGACGCGAAGGCCTGAGTGCTGGCATCATCGCAGCCATGACCGACGCTCTTGCCACCCCTGCTTTGGCCCCATCGTCTGGCCAGGGGGTCTCCAATCTGAAGACGGCACTCGATCGTCGTGGTCTTGAACGGCTGGATCTGCTCTTGCTCACCGTTGAGGCCCTGGATCTCAATGGCGGCGAAGCGATGCTCTGGGCCACTCAGCAACTTGGATTCACCGCTCTCTTTCCCAATCGCGTTGAGCTGTGGAAACGGCGCTGCACGAACCCGTTGCGTCGTTCCACCCGCCGGACGGCCCTCACCTCCGCGGAGATCGAGGCACTGATCCGCATCGTCTGTGCCATGGCTGATCGTCTCTACCCCATGCTGCACCAGCTGTTGTCGAGTCGTGAGCCGGCGGCCTTGACCGATCAACGCTGGACCTTGGTCGGACAGCGCCTGAGGGATCTGGTGGCTGAGCGCTTGAACCTGCGGCGCGGTTCGGTGCAGAAGCTGTTGCAAGACGATCAGGGTGCCTCAATCCAGCGGCAGCTGGTGCTGACGCTGGCACTGGCCGCAGGGCCGGGTGGTGTCGATCGTTTGCGCGCCAGTCTGGAAGACCCCACTCCCTGACCCGATCAGCCACCCTTCCCTTCCGCCTCGTTCCCTTTCCCTTCGGCATGCTCAAGCTCTCCTACCGCTACGACCAGACGGCGGCCCGTCTGAAGGTGGAGGGACTTCCCGACATCTCCGCTGACCACGGTGACGGTGTGATCGGCATCCTCTCCACCTGGACCCTGCAGTTCGTGGGCTCGCCGGAAATGGAGGGCAAGCGTGAGCACCTTGAGGCGATGCTGGCGACGGTGCTGCCCTACGCCCGCTATCGCCTCTCCGGGGTGGCGCGACGTTGTGGTGACGACACCTCACCGGTCTGCCTTTCCCCCGCCGATGGCGGGAGGCACCAACTGGAGTTGCGCAGTACCCAACCCGGTGTGGATCCGCTGATCATCAGCCTCGACGATGCAGAACTGGCCGATCTTGTCCGCTGCCTTGATGCCATGCGCCTGGATCAGAGGGTGCAGATCAGTTGGCCCCTCCACATTGATCGTCCCCTGGCTCGACGCGAGCTCGCAGAGCGCGTGCCCTTGGTCAAACGCCTTGCACCGTCAGTCTTGGGCGGAGGGGCGTTCGTGGTGGTTGCTGCTCTGGCGTCGCTGCTGCCGATGCCTGACCTCCAGACGCCGAAGCCCGCCGTGGTCTCAACCGAACAGCCCGCCGCCGCCGACCCCACCAAGCCCGCCCCCTCAGAAGGGGAGTGAGCGTCGTTGACGATCGCCCGTTGAAGGCGAGAATCACTGCATTGCAGGATCTTGTTGGGGATGTCAACGAGTTGGTCGGATCTCAGACGTCGTGTTGCCCGGATCGGAGCCTCGCTTGATGTGGTGGTTCGCAGCGATCCTGAGGTCTGTGGCTTGAGTGGATCGGGCTATCACCTCACCCTCCATCACAGCGGCTACGGCGACTGCACCGTTGGTGATCTCAGCCTGATCGACTGCCCCAACGAGCTTGTGGTGATCGAATTTGAACGTTGGATGCGTGGTGCAGGCCACGTGTTTGTGCCATGAACCCGGCACGGTTTCAACGCCCGACGTCTGCTGATCGGGAAGCTCGGGTGTTCCGTCGGCGTCGACGTCCTGTGCTGCCCCCTTGGCGTCAGGGCCTGGAAGGAACGCTGATGTTGCTATTGGGGGTTGGCTCACTCGCCTTGCTGACCTGGCTTCCTCAGCGGATTGATCCCCTGCTGATGGTCAGCGAGATAATCGCTGATCTCATCCAGGGTGTGGCGCAATTGCTGGAAGCGCTGCTGGGACTGGGCTCGGTGTTGTTGCTGGCAGCGTTTCTGCTGCTCGGTTTGGTCTGCCTGTGCGGAGGGGCTGCACGGCTTGTGCGTGCCGTTGTGCGGATCATGCGTGCGCCGCCCAGCCCTCAACGACGCAAGCGTTCCCCTGGTGTGCGACGGACGCCTGCACGACGGAGATGAGCCCTTCGCTCAGGGTTTCATGCGGGGAGACAGGGCTTTCTGAAGCGACCACAGTTCAGCAAGGCTGACCAGACCGTCACGGTTGAGATCAAGACTTCTGAAATGACGAGCGACCCAGGGCAGTGCCTGGGCTTCGCGCCTGTTGAGTTGACCATCGCCGTTCCGGTCGGCGCGCCTGACATGGTGCTGGAGTCGGCGGCCACTGTGATGTGGAGAACGCTGATGCAGATCTTCCAGCAACAGAAAGCCACGGGAGTCGGGGCGACGCAGGCGACGTTCGAGATAGGCCTGACCACGCACCTCGGCCGGAACCAAACGACCATCTCCGTTCGCATCCATGCGCACGAACATGGCCTCCATGCGTTGGCCGTACAGCCTGATCTCCTCCTGGCTGGAGGCGGGTCGCAGCCACCCATCCATGCTCAGCACTGACGCAGCCAGGCCGATGGCGATCACGCTGTGGTGGAGGTGGGGCTGCAAACGTGTCATGGCGACAGCCTATGCAGTCTGAAGACGGAGGTCATGACTGAATCATGACCGGAATCAGGGGAGCTGTGACAGGGTTCAAGAACTGCAGACAGCGGCCGTCTCGCTCCATACGATCAGCCCAGTCGCCGGCTTCGGTTGCCATGGGGCGTTCAGCAATGATTTGGGTTGTGGACGACGACCCCGATCTGCGGCAGATGGTCGGAACCTATCTGATTGATCAGGGCTACGACGTGCGTTGCCTCAGTGATGTGAAGCAGTTTGAGGCGAGGCTGGAGTTTCAGCGCCCCGATCTGGTGGTGTTGGATCTGATGATGCCTGGCGATGACGGGCTGACGGCCCTGCGTCGCCTGCGCGATGGCGGGGATGACTTGCCGGTTGTCATGCTCACCGCGCGGGGTGAAGGCGTCGATCGCATCATCGGTCTTGAACAGGGCGCCGACGATTACCTGGGCAAGCCGTTTCTCCCCAGGGAGCTGTCTGCACGGATTGATGCCGTGCTCCGTCGGCGCAGTGCACTGCCCGCTGGAACACCGGTGGTGGATGGCGGTGACGTGAGTTTCGGGGAGAATGTGCTCAACCTTTCGGCGCGCACCCTGGTCCGTGCAGGCACGCCCGCGGTGATCACCAGCGGTGAATTCAGCCTTTTGGCTGCATTCGTGCAGCACCCTCATCGCCCGCTGTCGCGGGAACGGTTGATTGAGTTGGCCAGGGGGCCTGGCTGCGACACCGACAGCCGCAGCATGGACGTTCAGGTCTCGCGGGTCCGCAAATTGGTGGAACCCGACCCCAGCCGCCCGCGCTATATCCAAACTGTCTGGGGCTACGGCTATGTGTTTGTTCCTGATGGGTCTCCGCGCTCCCGCTGAGGATGCGATCTGATGGGACGCAGGCACTCCTGGACACTGCTCTTCCGGGCGTTGATCGGATGGAGTGCCCTTGGGTTCGGCAGTTGGGCTCTGTGTCTGCTGATGTTGCAGATGTTGTTCGGACGGCAGGTCGAAGCGCTGCAGACCGTGCAGTTGGGCAGAGATCTGGCCCTGAATGTGCGGCTGGCCGAGTTGGCGCTCGAGCGCTATCCACCCCATCTGGTCTCTGAGCTCACGGGCCTCGATCTGGCGGTGGTGCAACAGCCCTCCAGTGACCCGCCAGCGTCACCTTCTTTGCAGCGTCAGGCCCAGGCCTTGCAGGAGGAACTGTGCCGCCGATTGGCGCACTGCCCGATGGTGGTGGCCAATGGTCAACGCTGGGATGTCTGGGTGGAGTTGATCTCGCCCCTCGAACCGATCTGGCTGCGGGTAAAGCTGCGTTCGCCCATGGCTTGGCCACCGGAACCAACGTTGATGGTGCTGGCGCTGTTGGGAGCAGGCGTCAGTTGTGGGGCGCTCTTTCTTCTGCTTGAGGTGGAACGCCCTCTCCGTGGCCTGGAGAAAGCCCTTGCTCGCGTGGGCGATGGGGAGGATCCCGATGCGGTGCAGGCCCAGGGCGCTCCAGAGGTGCAGCGCATCACCCACCACTTCAACGCCATGCTGCAGCGGCTTGCTCAGAACAGACGCGATCGAGCCACCATGTTGGCCGGCATTGCCCACGATCTCCGCGCACCGATTACGCGTCTGCAGTTCCGCTTATCCATGCCGGTCCTGTCGGCGGAAGAGCGGGATCGCTGTTCAGGAGATCTGCAATCACTGGAGAGGATTACCGGGCAGTTTCTTCTGTTTGCAGGTGGCGGTGATGGGGAGGAGCCGGTGGATTTGCCCTTGGATCAACTCCTGGCGGAAGTCTGCACCAGTCACCCTCCAGATCAGCTGCAGCTCAACCTCGATCCGGTGCAGGCTGCTGTCAAACCCGTGGCGCTCGGGCGTGCGGTGGCCAATTTGATCGACAACGCCTTCACCTATGGCTCAGCTCCTGTGGTCGTGTGTCTGCGTCGTGACCATGCCGATGCGGTGATTGAGGTGTGGGATCAAGGCAAGGGCATGCCGCATGATCAATGGGAACGGGCTTTGCTTCCGTTTCAGCGCCTGGATGAATCCCGCGGTGAGCAGGGTCATTGCGGCCTTGGCCTAGCCATTGTGTCCCATGTGGTGCGTGGCCACGGCGGCGTCTTGAGCTGTGAACGGGTCGATGGAATGACTGATCCAGGGGAGAGGGCATGGGGTCAGTTCGTGATTCGCTTCAGGCTTCCTCTCAAGGGGCATGCAAGGACTGCATCAATGGTTGAGAAAAGCTGAGCTCAGAGGGCCTTGCTGAGGTTTTCAGCCAGACAGGGTCTTGAGGATTGCAGCCAATCGATGGCGTCAAAACATCGCCAGAAGCATGGGCGTAAAGACAAAGCCCAATCCAAGAAATCTGCTGCTGAAACACTGCCGGATGCGGTGCTGTCGGCCCTTCATGGCAGTGAACAGGACATTCAGCTCCCATCTGAACTGCTCGACGATCTGATCGAAGGGGGGTCGCGAAAGGCAGAACGCCTGAACAAGAAGCTCTATGAGTCTGAGCTGGAACGGCTGCAGACCGATCTCGTGAAAATGCAGTACTGGGTGAAAGCCACAGGCTTCCGCATGATTGTGTTGTTTGAAGGACGGGATGCTGCCGGAAAGGGAGGAACGATCAAGCGCCTCACCGAACCGATGAACCCCCGCGGATGTCGTGTAGTGGCACTTGGCACCCCTTCCGATCAGCAAAAAAGTCAGTGGTACTTCCAGCGCTACGTGGAGCACTTTCCCAGTGCGGGCGAAATCGTGGTGTTTGATCGCAGTTGGTACAACCGCGCTGGAGTGGAGCGTGTGATGGGCTTTTGCACTGAAGCTCAGGTGGAGCATTTTCTTGAGGATTGCCCGCGTTTTGAGCAAATGCTGGTGAACAGTGGAATCCTGCTGTTGAAGTATTGGTTCTCTGTCAGTGATGTGGAGCAGGAAGCTCGCTTTCAGTCGCGGATTGACGACCCCACGCGGCGGTGGAAGCTCAGCCCGATGGATCTGGAGGCAAGAAACCGTTGGGTGGAGTTCTCCAAGGCAAAAGATGCGATGTTTGCCCGAACGAATATTCCAGAAGCACCCTGGTTCACGGTTGAAGCGGATGACAAACGTAGGGCCCGGTTGAATTGCCTTCGCCATGTCCTGAGCAAAGTGCCCTGGGAAGACATGACTCCACCGGCGATTCAACTGCCCGAGCGTCCTCAACAAGGTGATTACACTCGCCCGCCCATCAATGAGCAGTTTTTTGTGCCAAACGCCTATCCCTACAGTTGAGATCTACAGCAGGTTCACACCCCATCGATGAATCACTGACTGGAATCGTTGTGAGGCGATGCATCATCACCGCGTACCTCGGCATTGGTGGCATTGTGAGATTTTGTCTTTGTGGCCATCGGGAAGGCTGAGCAGATAGGGATCAACATCGAACTCGTAGCCGCATGCGCAAGAAACATGATATTTCAGCTTTTTGGATTTCTTGAGCTGCTTAATCAAGGTGATTTTTCCATAGACCTGTCCCGGCTTGAACCGCTCAAGTTTGGTTCTTCCTCCTTCTGACTTTTTGGCTGCAATTTTTTTGAGGGCGTTACGAACGGATACCTCACTGCCTTTACCAATGATTTTTGGTATTTGTGTCACTGATCTGCCCTCATTGATGTAGAGGTGCTTGATTGCCTCGAGCTCACTTGATGTGAACCCTGATTTGCTCCCCATGGAACTTCACGGCTGCCAGGTCTGCCGACAGTTTAAATCAGGATCAATGGTGATGACCAGTGATAAGAAAGTAGCCGTTGCGCCAGGATGACATCATGCGAATGATGATTGTCTTCGAGCTTGATCGTTCGTTCATTGGCTGTGGTTTAGCTGTGCAGCTGAGCAAACCAAAGTCCCGCAAGTTGCCAACTTGACCATAGAAAGATGGCAAGAAAAAGCCAATTCATCCATGCAGGGCGTTGCTTGTTGTCAAGCATCAGTCGTTATTCCGTAGATCTTTGATTCTCATCTGCTTCACCCGTGTTCGGTGCAGATTCTCCCAATGCTGTCATCATTTGTACGATCAAGCTGAAAGTGCTTGTATTACTGTCCTCCAGAGGCTTAATTCAGAGTTTTGCTGCATAGTCAGGGTCAAAGGGACTCAATTTATGTTTGCCGAGCATGCATGTTAATCCTTGTTTCTCGTAATTATTATCTTTAGATAAATAATAATCTGGAGGCATTGGCAAGCCTAGTCCAAATCCTTGTGCATATTGAAAGCCGAGTGTTTGCATGTGTTTTTGATGGTCTTGTTTTTCAATGCCCTCTACGACAACAATCATGTTGATTTTTTCTGCGATCATTGCCATCGCCTGAAGGACCGCAGAGTGCTTGTCATGTTTCAATGAATCTTGAAACAGCTTCTGGTCAATTTTAAAGCCTTGGATCGGTAGTTCCAGTAGTTGGGTGAAGCCTGTAAAACCGCTACCAAAATCATCCAGTAAAATTGTCATTCCTGCTTCAACCAGTTGGAGGACCTCTGATCGAAGGTGATCGAGATTATCAATAAAGCCTGTTTCTGTTATTTCAATGATAATTTGCTTGTTGTTGATCCATCTCGCATTTTGGATTTTTTGAAGGATTAATCGGGCCACTCCATTCTTTTTCAGCGTTAGTGCGCTTAGGTTGATGGAAAGTCTGTCCTTGCTCCTCACAATGTTCTCAATGCCATTGCAGGCAAGCACGGATTCAAGTACAATCTGGTCAATTTCGTTGATGTTGTTCGATGATTCGAAGTACTTGACAAAGTCTAGAGGTGGCAAAAGCATGCCATTGTTAGACAATGGTCGCATCAGAACTTCGTATCCGATGCATTGCTCGAGTCTTAGGTCAAAGATTGGTTGTAAGTGAAAAGGGATTTTGCGCGTTTCTATGATTTTTTTAGCGCTCTCTCGGATTAAATGATTTTTTGCACGGGTGATTTCAAGGTCTTTGCCGTAGTAGTGAAGATGATCAGCATTTTGTTTGGCTTGGTACATCGCATTATCAGCTTGGCTAAGCAATTCTTTGGGAGAATTTGCGTTGTAGCCTAAGCTCGCACCGGCGCTTGATCTGACTCGAATCGAAATTTCTTGATCGCCACGGTTCACTTTGATTGGTATTTCAGTCAGCTTGGTGAGCCTCTTGATGATTTTGTCGATCGATGATTTTGCATTCTTGGTATTGATTTTGCTGGCAACGATGACAAACTCATCGCCAGACAATCTTGAGACGACATCGCATTGTCGTGTTGCTTCAATTAGTTTGTCTGAGAATTGTTTAAGCACTTTGTCGCCAACTTCATGGCCAAAGCCGTCATTGATCTCTTTGAATTTATTGAGGTCTAAAAAGATTAAGCCAATGGAGTCTTTTTTGCCCTGTGCGAACTCTTTTTCTAGATGCCTCGTCAGGCCTCGTCTGTTCAATAAGCCTGTCAGAGAACATGTGTCGAGGCTGTCTTGGAGGTTGTCGATCACAATGAGGTGATCAGTATTTTTCAAAACAACAATTTTCGTATTTAATTCAACATTGATTTTTTTAATCTCGCATTCGTAGTGGCTTAATCCTGCCTCACTCTTAAGGGTTATGTTGAAGTTTCCTTCAGATAGTTTGAGTAGTGGCTCAAGATTGGACTCGTCCTTGTCTTTCGACAACCGTCTATCTGGTTGATCGTGGTGCGCATTGATGAGTGGAGCCAAGCAGGTTGATATGTTTTGGCCAAGCATGAATAAGCGAGACTTCATCACCATTTTTTCAAACGAGTTATTGCACCACTCCAAGTTGTTATTTTCGTCGAAAATAATAATTGGTTCGTCGACCTTGGACAAGGCAGATTCAAGCCTCGCCAGGGACCTGCGTAGCGGCTCAATCAGATTGTCTGTGCTTATTTCAAGGCTATCCGGTGTCATGGTATTGGTTTCAAATGAGCTCCGAAGTACCAGTCCTCACCTTGCTTTTCAGCAACAATATAGTGCTCTGAGTTGATTTCTTCTCCGTCGGCCCGTAGGGCTTTTAGATTTAATGGGTGGCCGACAACCTGCGAATTCTCTGGAGAGCTGAAATTTGAGAAGGCTAGGTGGTGTGACATCCTGAAGACTTCAGGCAGCACGAGGTCCAATGTTTTTCCTTTGATGTTAGTGATGTCCCAGCCAAAGCACGTCTTAAACTCCTTGTTGACATCAATAATCAGACCTTGATTGTTGACCATGATGAATGGTGTGTTCTCGTTCGACATGCCTTTGAGCACTCCTCCTTCGGGATAATTGCTCATTGGGTCTAAGGCCTCACAGCTTCTCTATTCAAACCATAGGCGAAACGATTGGTGATGGGTTTATCGATTTTTTGAAACTTAATGACTTGCGATAGTGCCCGTTCGCTTTAATTTATCTTTAATATCATATCGTTGATATGACTGCCTTGGGTAAGACTGCGCTCTGTTGGGTGTCGTTGTTAGGGGTTTGACGCTTGTCAGTCTTGGCTTGAGAGGCCATCCGTGTTGATGCGGAGCGGGTCGCTCGGTCCTTGGCTCTGATCACGCCCGAGATGCCATTAGATCAGACCGCTTCCAGTTAGGGTCTCGCCCCGCTCTAGGGCTGGATACGGACTTCTGCTGGGCTTGTGGATGAGCTTCCCGTGCTTCTGCGCGGATCGTTTCCATTGCGCCAGGGTGTGAACAGCAGAAAATTGCCCATCACCAATCCTGTGGTGACGATCACTGCAAACAGCTGTTCCAGGCGGTTCACGTTGGCCCTGCACACAGCTCCACACAGCTGATCATGCTGTGTCAAAGCCCGACTCTGCTTGGGAAGCAGACGATTTGTTGAGGTGTTGGCACCAGGCAGTGGGCTGGCTAGGTGTGGATTATTCCACGTTTTGCAGTGGTGTCATGTCTGTGATCAAGCCGGAGGATCAGCGTCCGAAATTGGAGCGGATGGCCAGGCACTGGCCGCGGAACCTCCAGGAACACTGGCACGTGGATGAAAGGCGACGTTTGAATCTCCCCGCAACACTGCTGTCTGAGTCGATCAGACTTGGCTCAGGAAGCAGGGTTGCGACCAGATCGTTCGGTAAGCGCAAGTGCTATCTGGTCCCTCCCTGTTGAGTAGATCACTGATCTGTGGTGGCTCGGAAGGCTTGAACAGTCGTGCTGGATGCACTCCAGTCAGCCGTCCGAAACGAGACTTCCTGTCCGCCAGCGCGCTTCAGATCATGCATGCCCTCAAGCTGGTTGTAGATCGAGACAAGCTGGCGTTGGATATGGTCCGTGTGGGGAAGCCCATTCAGCGTATGGAGCGCCCGCTCAAGGCTCCCTTTGGCTTCGATCAGCAAGCGACAATCCTGACTACCCGGTTCGTAGGCCATTTGTCCGTGGTCGATCCTCCTATTCACCCGTGAGTTGGATGGTGATGGTGTGCCAAGCGACACCATTCCCTGCCCTTCATTCAGCCATTCCTCTGTCTCGTTGGGCTTCCTTGTGGTCCCAGGGGCGGGGAATGCCATCGGGCACGCTCCAGACCCCCAGCCGCTCAGCCTTCGCCTTGGCTTCCAAGGTCTTATAGAGAAGATCGTCGCAGCGACCGAGGTGGCCATCGCGGACAAACGCATGTCCCTGCCGGATCAGGGATTCGCCAATATCACCACGGGAGATGTTGGGGTTTGTCTGGGACACGCGATCAGTGCGTGGAAGCAGACGTCCCACCAGTCGTCCTTCAACATCCCTTGCGCGTAATTCCAACGTGATCTCCGTTCCTTCGGGGAGGAGTTCTCTCAAGGCCGCCGTCGCTTCGCTCGCCCACGGCTGTTGATCAGGTCTCGGGGCAGCGAGGCAGCTCAGCTTCACCGCGCGACCTTGGCCTCGGCTTTCCACCAGAACTTCCTGGCCGTCATTCACCCTCAAGACTCTGACCACTTCACGTGATTGTTGATTGGCTGCCGCCGTTGAGGCCAGAGCTGCTGCGAGGACGAGGCCCGTGAGGGCGCCCCTTCCCCACGGCTTCAAGGGGTGATGGAGCCTTTGCATCAGGAGATCCACGCGCTGCTCCCGCGAAGGCTACGGCGATCGTTGTCCAGTTGCCTCTCCATTGAGCATCCTGAAGCGATGGCCGACCCTTCCTCTTCTCCTTCTCCTTCGTCTGAGGATCGACGTCTCTACTTCCCGGCGACAATGCGCAACAGGGAGCCCATTGCTGCAGTGATGGCTGACTGGCTCCCCAGCGAGGGTGTGGTGTTGGAGGTCGCCAGTGGCAGCGGCGAACATGCTGTGTTTTTTCAGCAACGGTTCCCCAGGCTTCGGTGGCAAGCCACAGATCCAGATCCGTCGCATCTGGCCAGCATTGAGGCCTGGAGGGTTCACCAGGGTCTCAATGATCGGATGCCTGCAGCCTTCGGCCTGGATGTGCTGCAACGACCCTGGCCCGTTGCGCCCGGCGCATCCATTGATGCGATTGTGGCCATCAACCTGATTCACATCGCGCCCTGGTTGTGCTGTGAAGCCCTTGTGCGTGAAGCGGCGCGATTGCTGCCTTCCCATGCTCCCTTGGTGTTGTATGGCCCGTTCCGTCGTGCAGGGGCGCATTGCAGTGAGAGCAATCTTGCCTTTGATCAGTCGCTGCGCGCTCGCTGCCCAGCATGGGGAGTCCGCGACTTGGAGGCTGTCGAGTTACTGGCGAGTGACTCGGGGTTCACTTCGATGCAGGTCAGAGAGATGCCTGCCAACAATCTTGCCCTTGCTTTTTGGTGCTGTTGACTTGGCATCAAGTGTCTTCGGAGTGTCTCTGGGGGTACTTCGGGGTTGCTCAGCAGGTGATCGGTTGTTAGTTTTGGCTTGTCGAGAAGTTGCTTGATGAAGGGCTTGCCCCGCGAGAATCAGGTCAAGCTCACGGTCTCTGTGCCGCCGAGCCTTCATGTGCTCCTCCGCAGTTGGGCTCAATGTGAGGGGCGGGAGCTCACCAGCGTTGTTCTTCAGTGCGTTGAGCTGTCGGTGCGGCAACTCAAGAGCAACGGCTCCATCCCTGCAGGAGCCATTCGCAACTATGAGATCGCCTGCGAGGAGCGTCTTGCAGGTAGTGGCATGGGGGGCGCCTGATGATCCAGCTGGATGTGATCGAACAGGCTCTGCTCGCACCCTGCATGGATTCAGTGATCGCTGTGAGCGAGCGCTACCAGTATCTGAGCGAGCACAGGGGCGCTCGCGTGTTCACTGCCTATCGCGAGGTGGACCACACCCTCTGCGTCGGATTTGCCAAGGATCTCAATCAGGTTGAGCGTCAGAGCCTTAATTCAAGAGGATTTGTCCTGTTCGGCGAGCGTGACGGGACCCAGCGGGAGCACCGCCTCCTGTTGATGACATTGAATGAAATCGGTTTCTCCGCCACCTACGGACCTCACTATTTCCTGGCATCCAAAGATTTGCTCAGGCATCTCAGCAATCTCGGCTGGCCCCTCGGAGGGTTGCAGCGACTGGCGCATCCGTCACGGTGTGCTAAGGATGGCTCGTCCGCGTCCCCCTCGTGATGGTGAGATTGGCGCAGGGGAGATTGCTGGCAGTCGTCCTCGCGTTGTTTGAGCGTCTTTTGCTGCTGATGAGCCGTTCAATCGTGAACCCGCTCTCGGGGAGCTGATCGCGACGGCAAGGCAATGAAAAACCCAGTCAATGACTGGGTTCGAGATTTGTCCTGGATCTTTCAGGACGTTGTTTCAACGGAGAGGGTGGGATTCGAACCCACGGAGGCTCGCACCTCGCTGGTTTTCAAGACCAGAGCCATCAACCACTCGACCACCTCTCCATGGGTGTCGCCTGAAGATCAGGAGACACCATTTTAGTCCCTGAGGGTCTTCAGTTCTCAGGTTTCGCCAGCGGCAGTAGGCATTTGTCGGAATCGCAGCCCGCAGGGCCCGCTTCACTCAGTTCACCACTGTCATACCGCTGCAATGCATCGAAGAAGTCGTTGTTCACGCGGCGTTTCACCACCTCGGCCTGCATCGTCTCGTAGGTCGAGGCGTCAATGGGCTCGAACGGCAGCCTTGGGAAGGTGGCGTTCGCATCAAAGCGAGCCAACAGAGCTGCCGAGATGTACCCCTCGCCGTTTTCGATGGTCTGGTGGAGGGCATCCGCCAGAGGTTCAATTTCGTGTTCGCGGAACTCGATGGTGGCTGAAGTGTTGTGGGCGGTGTAGTGGGTTTGCACCTGCATATAGAAGTCGAATTGCGCCATCGCGGAGAACGCGTTGATGTCGACGGCATCGGCTCCGGGCAGGTTGGCCCAGCTCACCTCGGTTGGAATTTCCACCAGCCACTCCGTGCAACGGGGATCGAATGGATCATCCAGAAGGCGACCCTGTTCGTCTTTGTCCGACTGCGATGGCACAACGGTGTAGCCGTAATCCATGCAGGCCATCGCCACCGGATCGTTCTTCCGGAAGGTGATGCGTCGGATGAAGCGCTGTGCCTTGGGGGGATGCCATCCGGGTGCTGCGCCGGTGAGCAAGCTCTTGGTTCCAGCCGGTTGCACCGTGGTGCATCGGTTGGGACGGCGCAAGCCATGACGGTCGCAGTACTCCCAGACCGTCTCGTTGACGATGGTCTTCCATCGGCTCAAGTATTCGGCTTCCTGGCGCTTGAACTCCCGACCCTCGTCACTGTCGGGGCGTCCTGCTTCCCACCAGTTCAGCCAAGGGGTGCCGAAAGCATGGACAAAGAAATCGAACAAGCCTGTGAAACTCACACCCACGATTGGATCCCAGGCTCGGCTTTGTCGATACCGTTCGATCTCAAAGCGATGATTCAGCAAACACGCCACCGATAAGGCGCCGGCGCGGAAGGCGTCGCGTTGGCCTTCGTCATCAGTGGGATCAATCTGATTGAGATGAATCTCCGCCAGATTGCAGTGGAAATCAGCACCCAGGATTTCTCCACAAGGATTGAGGCCGTAGCGGCTGAGGCGGTGCTCGAGCTCAGCGGCATCGATCGGGCCATGGTGCAACTCAAGCCAGCGACCAGCTTCGTCGCGGCCCTGATCGCAGTAGATATCGATGAATTCCTTGCGAAGTTCAGGCGTGGTGAGCAGATCAGCGTTGGAGCGGGCCAGGGCTTCGGGTGCGAACTGAATGGCCCCCTCACCTGAATGGAATTGTTTGGTCACCGCCTGCAGCAACACCTCTTTGCTCGGCCGTGTGTGATAGACGCGTGTGTGGTTCGCCATCCTCAGGGCATCCCTTTCAGGATCGATCCTCCAGTTGCCCTCGCTGTCTTGCTGCCAGAGGTTGTCTTTGGCGGAAGCCGCTTCCTGATCGTCGGCCGCGAACTGGCGCATGCCGGCACTGCGGCGAATGTTGCCAGCGACAATCGTCACGGCGGCCTCGTCGATCAGCAGGCAGCATTCAATCGACGTGAGTCGACGGCCGATCGCTTTACCAAGCAAACGGGCCACCCGCCCGTAGAGATCCTTCAGCTTGACGGGATTGGCCATGCCGCCGAACCCCTTCAGCGTTTCACCAACCGGGCGTACATCGGAGAGATCGACGCTCACCTGAACGGTCTGACCGTTAAAACGCTCATCGCTGCAAAGTTCAAGGATGAGCTGGTAGCTATCAACCCAGCCACGACGCGTATCACCCACCTTGATGGAGACGTGGTTGCCGTCGACGCTGTGCGTGGTGACCTCCTGACGCTTGCCAGCTTGGGTGACGCCGATGTCGCTGACCGCAAGGATTTCGATCGGGTTGCGAACGATGGGCAGCCTGTCGATCAAGCGCGGCTCGATGATTGCGCCGGTGCCGCAACCCATCATCGCCAGGTCCATCATCAGACCGAAGGCTTCCCAGTCGATCAGATTGGTGGATGTGCAGTTGTAGGCACCGGAAAAGTTGACCTGCTGCTCGATCCAGGGAGTCCCGCCGATCCAGAGCCACCGACCCGATGGCAGAGCCTTTTTCTCGGCTTGCATGCGGGCCATCAATGCGACGTCCTCATCGCTGAGGTCGCCAAGGCGATGCAGACCGGCGAGGTTGCGTTGACCCACCTGATCCCAGCTCTCTCGACCCGTTGAGGTCTTACGGCTGTAGGTCCGATAAAAGACGGGGTTCGCTGCAGGGGCAGTCGCAGGGAAGTCACCGTTGGCCAGAGCGAGCTCTTTGGCGTCCGCCGGACGGCTTGGGGTCAGAGTCACTGGAGGGGGTCTAACGATCGTTTTGGCACCCTAACTCCACCACTGGGGTCTGCAAGTGATCGTCGCCACTATTGGCAGTGCATCGGCTGCGAGTGGTTGACGGCTGGAGCATCCCTGCCGCTGCTCTCGCAGGCCCTGCGGATGGTGCTGGCGTTCACATCGCCCCCACGCTTTGGCCGATGATGAGGAGCACAGCCCCGATGTCCGCAAGAAGTGCCTGAAGCGCGGATGGGTGAAGAGTGGCTTGAACGTCTCTTCCTGACTCGCTCTTCCTGACTCCCAAACTCAATCGTCAAAACGATGATGCAGCGCATTCCTGAGCCTGAGTTGATGGAGTCGGCGCCGCAGGTGTCTGCCTATGCCTCCGCAAACTTCAGTGAGACGGACGCATCGGTGTTGACTCGGCTGGCAGCGCTTGTCCGGCAGTTCGGCTTAGAGCCAACCGAGGACGATGTGTTGGTGGATCTGGGTTGTGGACCTGGCAACATTTCAGAGCGATTGCATCGACGCTGGCCGATGTGCCAGGTCATCGGTCTGGATGGTGCGGACGCCATGCTTGGGGCTGCTCGTTCCCGTCAGGCCGACTTGGCTGGCTCTGACGCCCACCTGCAGTATCGACGGGCTGGACTGGCCGAGCTGGCCATGCATGGTTGGCGCGCTGTGGCTGATGTGGGCGGAGCCGAGGCGGCACTGGTGATCAGCAACAGCCTGCTGCACCATCTTCACAACCCCCACCAGCTGTGGCAAGCCATGCTCAAGCTGTCCAGGCCTGGAGCGGTGGTGATGCATCGCGACCTGCGCCGTCCCGCCAGTGCTCAGGAGGCTCTCGCCCTGCGGGAGCGTTATCTGCCTCAGGCCCCTGACGTGCTGCGTCGTGACTATCTGGCGTCGCTGCATGCAGCCTTCACTGTGGAGGAGGTCAGGGCTCAGTTGGATCAGCTTGGCCTCAGCGCCCTGCGGGTTGAGGCGGTGGCAGACCGTTATCTCGAGGTGACAGGGCGCTTGGATTGATCGGTCCGGTCGGCCCTCGGGCTGGCAGGCTGGCACGATCGTCCGAGGAGATTGAGTCCGGTGTCCGCCAACGTGAACAACGCTTCGAAGCCCGAAGCCGCCTCGCTGGAGGACCTGGCAGAGGCCGTGGATCGGCGCCGGAATTTCGCGATCATTTCCCACCCTGACGCCGGCAAGACGACGCTGACTGAAAAACTTCTGCTTTATGGGGGTGCCATTCAGCAGGCGGGTGCCGTCAAGGCGCGTGGAGAACAAAGGAAAGTGACATCTGACTGGATGGAGCTTGAAAAGCAGCGCGGCATTTCGATCACCTCCACCGTTCTTCAATTCGACTACGGCCCCAACATCATCAACCTGCTGGACACGCCTGGTCACCAGGACTTTTCCGAGGACACCTACAGAACACTGGCGGCCGCTGATAACGCGGTGATGCTCGAAGATGCGGCCAAGGGTCTTGAACCACAGACCCGCAAATTGTTCGAGGTTTGTCGCATGAGACAGATCCCGATCTTCACCTTCATCAACAAAATGGATCGCCCCGGCCGCGATCCCCTCAGCTTGCTTGATGAGATCGAATCGGAACTCAAGCTGACTCCCTGGGCTGTGAATTGGCCGATCGGAAGCGGTGAGCAGTTCCGTGGTGTGATTGATCGTCGAAGTCGCCTCGTGATTCTGTTCAGTCGCGCCGAGCGGGGGCGTCAGTCGGAGGAGCTGGAGCTGGAGCTGGCTGATCCCAGGCTTGCAGACCTCGTAGAGGCCGATCTGCTTGAGCAGGCGGTGGAAGAGCTGGAGCTGCTGGAAGCGGCAGGCGCTGAACTCGACCTGGAGATGGTGCATGCCGGTGAACTGACGCCCGTGTTCTTCGGTTCAGCCATGACCAACTTTGGAGTGCGTCCCTTTCTGGACGCTTTTCTGGAGATGGCGCAGCGTCCGATTGCTCGCAGTGGTAGTGATGGACTCATCGATCCCCTCAGGCCCGAGTTCAGTGGATTTGTGTTCAAACTTCAGGCCAACATGGATCCTCGCCATCGCGACCGAGTGGCGTTCGTGCGGGTGTGCAGTGGTCGGTTCGAAAAAGATATGAGCGTGCGCCATGCCCGCACAGGGAAGTCGATTCGCTTGTCCAGACCGCAAAAACTGTTTGGCCAGGACCGTGCGGTGGTCGAAGATGCGTATCCAGGCGATGTCATTGGTCTCAATAACCCTGGAATGTTCGCGATTGGAGACACGCTCTACACAGGATCCAAGGTGGAATTCGAGGGCATTCCCTGTTTCAGTCCGGAGATCTTCAGCTGGTTACGCAACCCCAACCCTTCGGCCTTCAAAAACTTCCGGAAGGGCGTGAATGAGCTCCGTGAGGAAGGCGCTGTACAGATCCTCTATGACACCGATCAAAGTCGGCGTGATCCCATCCTCGCGGCGGTAGGCCAGCTTCAGCTGGAAGTGGTTCAGCACCGCCTTGAGAACGAATATGGCGTTGAAACCCGTCTGGAGCCGATGGGCTACCAGGTGGCGCGTTGGGTGGATGGTGGCTGGCCAGCCCTGGAACAAATCGGTCGCATCTTCAACTGCAAAACCGTGCAAGACGCCTGGCAGCGACCTGTTTTGCTGTTCAAGAACACCTGGAATCTCAATCAGTTGATCGAGGAGCATGCCGACCTGGAGCTGAGTGCGGTGGCGCCGGTTGTGAGTGGCGTGGAACCGATCAGTCTTTGAACGCGGGGCTCGCGGTCTGCTGATCGTCTCGCCAGACTTTTTTAAATCCATAAGACCGCGATGGTGACCACCATCTGGTTACACCGTCCTAGTGATGACGGCGGCACCGATTACGTCTGCTTTCGCAATGTTCAGGGAGGTGTCGAGATTCTCGAGGGCTATCACCTTCCTCCCCAGATGCCCTTGATCAAGACCCGCCTTTCGCTGGGCGTCTCGCAGGCCCAGAAGCGGCGCGCCCACTTGGAGGAGTGCCTCGGTTATCGCCATGGCCCTGCCGTGTTTTGAGACTGGCCGCTTTGCATCGAGCTTGTGCATCGGTTCGCCGCCTCGGCAACTGAATCGATACGCTGCTATCAGCGCAGGTTGGTGTTATGGCTTCCGGGGTTGATTCCGGTTCTGATCCCGGTTCACAGGACCCATACGCAAAGTTAGGAATCTCTGCCGACAGCGGTTTTGAGGACGTTCAGCGGGCCAAGGCTGCGGCCTTGACGTCAGCGGGCGATGACCCCCAAGCCAGGGCCAAGGTTGAGGCGGCTTACGACGCCGTTCTGATGGCGCGCCTGAGAGATCGACAGTCCGGGAAGGTGAGCATGGCTGCCGCCAATGCATCGGCTCGGGAACAACAGGGCGCGACGCAGGTGGCCGGGAGTGCGGACGATTCGGGTGTGTTGACGCGCCTGCGTCAGTTGTCTCTTCCCACGCCATCGATTTCCACGGCGGGATGGATGCCCGACCTGAGACTGGTGGAAGGTCAGGATCTGTTGGTGCGTGCCGGGGTTGGTGTTGTCGGACTTCTGCTTCTGATGGCCACCACCGGCACCGCTGATCTGGTGTTGTCCCTGGCCACGATCGGCTTGTTCATCAGCCAGGTGCGTCGAGGCCGACGACCGTTGGCCTCGCTGGGGTGGAGCTTGCTTCTGCTCGCTGTTGGTCTTGCTGTTGGAGCCCTGCTTCTCAGTGCGATGGGTGCAGGCACCGCCACCTTGCCTGTGGCCCCTGATCAGGTGCAGGCGCTTCCGGCATTTCTCCTCATGCTTGCGGGTGCCTTGCTGCTGGCCTAGGCGGCCTTGATCAGTTCCTCCAGGCTTGCCGCATCCACCTTGTACACCTCACTGCAGAAGTGACAGGTGAGTTCAGCGCCTCCATCGTCTTCAAGCATGGAGGTGAGTTCCTCAGCGCCCAGGAGCTGCAGTGCTCCAAGGCTTCGCTCAAAGCTGCAGGGGCAGTGAAAGCGGATCGGTTGGCTCGGTTCTCCGGCTGGAATCGGCTGGGGGTCGAGATCAGGGAACACCTGCTTGAGCAGGTCTTCAAGGTTGTTTTCACAGGCGGCAAGCAATCCGCTGAAGTTGTCGATCTCACGGCAGCGTTCCTCCAGCAGTGCCACCAGGGCTGGCTCTTCGGCTGCTTTCGGAAGCACCTGCACCAGGAGTGCACCACTGCTTTGCAGCCCGTCGCTGTTGATCTGTTCGCCGACAAACACCGCTGAAGGGGTCTGCTCCGAATGGAGCAGGTAGGAGGCCACGTCCTCGCCGATCCCGCCGCGCACCAGCTCCACTGTGCTGCTGAAAGGCTCCCCTTTGCCTTCATCCCGCACCACGTGCAGATAGCCCGTCCCCGCAGCTGCGGCGAAGTCGAAGCCGTAATGCCCCTGTTCATCGGCGACGGGATCGAGTTCCAGTGCCGGGTTGCCCACATAACCACGCACGGTGCCGTTGCGGCCTGCATCCACGGAAAGTCCGCGCAGGGGACCGTCTGAACCAAAGCGAAGATTCACCCGGCCATGGCTCACTTTCATCGAGCTCGCCAGCAGAAGGCCCGCCCCCATGGCCCGACCCAGCATCACCGTGGTGAGGTACGACATGCCATGGCGTCTCTGGGCCTCTCGGGTGGCCTCCGTGGTGGTCACGGCCACCAGACGAATACCGCCCCCGGCTGCAGTGGCCCGGACGAGGCGGTCACGCATGGATCTCAATCAGCTGGGGCCAATGGTGACAGAGCACGGAGTCGTCCTCCCTGCAATTTCCATTCTTCGCATGCCCAGCGATGGAACAGATCCGGCTCATGGGTCACCACGATCAGCACTTTGTCCTTGGCGAGATCCTGAAGAAGTGAGAGCACGTCATCCCGCACGGACCAATCCAGTCCGGCTGTGGGTTCGTCGAGCAGCAGCACATCAGGCTCCCGCAGGAGTTGAACCGCCAGCGCCAGGCGTCGTTGCTGCCCACCGCTGAGACGTTCAGGTGCTTGCTTGAGATCGATGGCGTGGAGGCCAACCCGTCGCAGAACCTGGTGGATGCGTTCCGTGCTCAGCCGTCGGTGGCCGAGTTTGAGCTCCTGGATCACGCTCAAGCCGAGGAAATGGCGTTCCGGAAACTGGAACAGCACCCCACACAGCCAGCGTCGCTGACGTCGTGTCAGTCGCGCACCATGCCAGTGCACTGAGCCATCCTGTTCGCCGGCAAGGCCACTGATCACTTCGATCAGACTGGTTTTACCGCTGCCGCTGGCCCCCGAAATCAGCATGGGGCGACCAACGCCAATCCGGAGATTGATGCTCTCCAGGATGGGGTGCTCGGTGGTGGCCGGCTGATAACGCAGGTTGATCAGTTCAAGCATCAGGTGCTGTCTGAGCCGTGGGCAGCGATCGTGTCGCCACAGCTTGACCGATCCGTGCACCTCTGCAGCGATGATGAGGTGGGAAGTGCAAAAGCATGAACGTTCGTTTTCGAGACGTTGATCCGTTTAACTGTTGGTTATGGCTGCGATTCGCAGAGGTGCCCAGTCAGGGGGAACGGAATTACGTGGATGGCGTCTTTGACAGCTGGTATGTGTTGGGCCGGCTCGGTGCCTTCAATGCCGAAAACCTCCAGAGTCATGAGGAAGGCGATGAGCTCAGCTGGATGAGTTACGACAATGAGGAGGCAGCGGCAGCCATGCCTGCCTTGATGCACAACATGGGCCAGCTTGAATACAACGAGCAGTGGGGCCGTTGCTGGGTGGATCTGGGGACCAGTGATGCCCTCGCCCTCGATGTCCTGATCAATGCCTTGCGCCAGCTCGACAGTGATGTGGTGCAGCTGGAGGAAGTGTTGGTGGGTGGTGAAAACGAGGATTGGCCCGTCGAGGAGCATCCGGACAGCGTGTTCCCTTCCATGAACTGAAGCCCGATGGCGGAACTGCGGCGCCTGTTGATCGCCCCGGATCGCCTGGAGCATGGTGGTGGCGCGCTTGCTCTGCAGCCGAAGGAACAGCATTACCTCAGGCGGGTCCTGAGGCTCCGTCCTGGCGATCCCTGTGCTGTGGTGGATGGCGTCGGCCACCTCTGGACTGCTGAACTGATCGATGGACAACGTCTCGCCTTCCCCCGCGGGGTGGATCACCCCTGCCTGGTGACGCCACCGCCAACCCCCCGCTTGGGATTGGCGGTGGTTGGTGTTCGGCGGGGAATGGATGCGCTGATGCGCATGGCTTGCGAGCTCGGGATTGACTGCATTCAGCCCCTCACCTCCGAATGGCGCACCCCTCAGGCTGACGATCGCCCTGAACGTTGGCAAACAATTGTTGATGAAGCCGTTGAGCAGTGTGAGCGGCTCTGGACGCCAGCGTTGCGGCCGACCATGGAGGTGAAGGCCTGGTGGGCGTCGATGCCCGACACCAGTGCCTGTGCCGTTGCCACGACCCGCCAGGAGGGGATCTTGCATCTCACCGAGTGGCTGAGCGGGCTTGATCGCACCATGGGGGGTGAAGCCCCTGAACAGGTCTGGATCACGATCGGACCTGAAGCGGGATGGAGCGTCCGCGAACAGGAGGAGGCCCTGGGTTCAGGCTTCAGTGCCGTTCAACTGGGAGCGTCGATCCTGCGGACCTCCACAGCTGCTGTCAGCGCCGCCACCTTGATGACGACCTGGCGGGACGCCAAGTCGTCTTGATCACGCGATTCGACCGATCAGAGGCTGTTTTCTCGGCCGGTGGAGGAACTCTTGAACAACTCGGAGGCCATGGAGCGGAAGCCCTTCAGATTGGCGCCCTGACGGCGACGCTGGGGGCGCAGGCCGTTGCCAGGCTGCAGCGCATTGGGCGCGTAGGTGGTCATGGTCACCGCAGGGCGTGCGGATTGCGCTGCGGCGAGTTCGGCTGCGATCGCCTCAGCCGTGGTCAGCGAGGGGCCCTTGGCCTTGGGCTTGTCGACTGCCTGGGGGGCCGGAGCCTCAGCAGGCGTTGGCTTAACCGCTTCAGCGGCTGGGGGGGTCTTGGCTGTCTTGGTCTCCTCAACGGCTTCGGTCCGCACCGGGGCGACCGTCACGGCAGGGGTGCTGGGGGGGGTGGAGTCCTGCTCCAACTCAAGGAAGAAGCCCTTCTTGTTGAACAGCATGCCCGGATCCCAACAATGACCTGGGCTGATTATCCGTTGCCCGCGTCCCCCCTCGGTGGATGCTTAGGGCAGTGCAACACTGGCTGATGCTCTTTCCTGCTTCCGATCCGCTGGTCTGGGCTGGGGCATTCGCGCTCAACGGGGTCTTGATCGCCCTGGCTCAGCGGCTGCCGCTCCTGACGCGCTCCGGTTGGTGTCATGCCGGAATCCTGGGCACGATCCTCTGGGGATGTCTGGGTTGGCAGGGGTGGCTGATGGTGGTCAGCTATCTCGCCCTCGGCTCGCTCGTCACCCGGCTTGGCTTGAAGCGCAAGCAATCCCAGGGTCTGGCGGAGGCCAGAGGTGGCAGGCGCAGTCCAGCCAATGTCTGGGGATCAGCAGCGGTTGGCACCGTGCTGGCCTTGCTGGTGGGAGCTGGCGTGGGTGCTCGCGCTCTTTTGCTCCTGGGGTTTGCCGCCAGCTTCGCCGCCAAGCTGGCTGACACCTTTGGCAGTGAAATCGGTAAACGCTGGGGACGCACCACGGTGCTGATCACCACATTGCGGCATGTGCCCCCAGGCACCGAGGGGGCGATCAGCCTGGAAGGAACGTTGGCCAGTGCCGCCGGCAGCGCTTTGATGACCCTGATCGCCGTCCTTCTGGGCCTTGTGCCACTGACTCGTGTCGTCTGGCTGGTGGTGATTGTCGGCCTCCTGGCCACGCTGTTGGAGAGCGTGATCGGTGCCGTGGCACAGCGGCGTTTGCCTTGGCTCAGCAACGAGCTGGTTAACGCCATCCAAACGGTGATTGCGGCAGGGCTGGCCATGGTGGCGGCGGCCCGATTTCAGCTGGTGCTCTGAACCGAAGGCGTGGGATGCCTGCAGGCCAGCTGTTGCAGATTGTCCAGGGCTTGCCTGAGTTCAGCGCGGATGACCCTGCTGTTGATACCAGCGCTGACGCTGATCTGACGAAGGCTTTCGCCATGGATGTGATGGCGGATCAGCCATTGACGCGTTTGGTCGGGGAGTTGCTGCAGAGCCTGAAGAAGCCAATCTCTGGCCCCATCGTCGCCACCGTCATCCCTGCCATCCCTGAGCTGATCGAGCAGGCAGCCGTCTGAGGCATCACTGCTGCTGTCGCGATGCATCGGTTGGTGAAGGCTGATCAGCCGTTGTTGATCGTTCGCGGTGCAGGCCTCCTGCCAGCGTTGACGTGTCACTCCGAGGGCCTGCGCCAGACGGTCCGGTGACAGCAGCGGCAATTGCTGGTGTTGCCGCTGCTGTTGCAGTCGCATTCCTTTGGCATGGAGGGACGCAAGCCTCCAGGGGATATGCAGCATCGCCTCGCGGTCCCTGCGGTAATGAAGGATCTGACCTTGAGCCATGGCCACGCCGTAGCTGCTGAAGCGATGGCCACGGGAAGGTTCAAACCCGCTGACGGCTTTGATCAGGCCCAGACTGGCCTCCTGAAGCAAATCATCGAGAGCTCCGGTGCCCCGCGCCGACTGACGCTGGGCTGAGAGATGGGCGAGGCCGTAGTGCTGAAGCACCATGGCATTGCGGTGCGTGATGGTGGGTGCGAGTCCCCGTCGCTGCTCGCGGCGGATGCGCCGCTGTTGGCGTTGGGCGTCTGACAGAGAAGACATGGAAGGTGAAACCACTGCCTTCACGCTCTGTCCGATCTCATCGACGGCCCTCCCCCGCTGGGAGGTTCCTGTTCATGCCTGAGAGGGAAGACAGCGCGTCGGCCGTGAGCCCGAAGGGATGGCTGTGCGGGTGTTGAAGCGTTCTGCCGGTGTCTTCTGCCGCTTCAGGAGGGGCTGCCAGGGAGAAATTCCTGCTTCAGCGCGGCGATCAGTTCGAGGCATGAACGCATCGGCATGCCGTTGTCGAGGCTGGGTTGGAGCTCCGACTCCAGCGCTTGAATCACGTCATCGGCGCGTTCACCGCGTTTGATCAGCTCCCTCACCGCGAGGATGGCCGCCTCTTCGGTGAAGCCCAGGAGATAGTCCTTGAGTTGGCTTGTGGAGGCCTGGGCAATGATGGCTGCGGTGGGGTTCGGCACAGATGCAGTGCTGAATGTCTGACTTTACGAAGGCTGATTCCGCCCTCAATTGGATCGCGGTGTGCGTTGCGGTTGCGCTTCCAGACCGGCCCAATCCCGCAAGGCTGGCCACTGCATCAGACGTTGGTGAATCCAATGATGCCCCCCTGCATTGAGATGGATGCCATCGGGTTCCACCCAGCCCAGCCAGCCCGGCTGCTGCTGCATGGCCTGATGCAGCGGCAGGAAGGGCACGTCTGCGTCCAGACAGGCTTCTTCGAGCAGGGCTTCGTAGATCGCGATGGAGGCGTTGTCATACCAGAGGCACTCCGCAAACGGCATCGACTGTTCGTCGACCGCGGTGAGACCGACCACCATCACCTGTGTGCGCAGCTGCATCGCACGAATCAGTTGCTCCGCACCGAAGCGATAGGCATCGACGGAGAGCTGCGGCCGTCCATCGACTCGGCCCACCCGGGCGGTGTCATTCAGACCCACCGCCAGCACCAGGCCTGCGGGGACCTGGCGTCGCAGCTCGCCGCGACACCCCCATTCCTGTTCCCAGCGTTTGGACACGTTCTCGAGGCCATCGCCCCGGACCCCCAGGCTGTACACAACGGGTGCATCCGGGGTCTGCATCCAGGTGCGCCGCAGTCGTTCGCACCAGCCACCGCCATCGCGATCGCCCCATCCATACACGCCGCTATCGCCGACCACCGTGAGCTGGCGAGGTGCTGATGCCATCAATGAACACTGCGTTGCTGCCAACTCTGCAGGATCAGGACGGAGCGGAGTCACCGAGCGTTCGCAACCACCGTTGTCTGAGCCCATCACTGATCGCTTCACCCACCAGGGTGAGCACGGAGAAACAGACGATCAACAGCAGCACAGCTGCCCAGTGAAAGGAACTCAGCGACTCAATCAGCATCCACCCCAGTCCTGTGCCCCCCACCAGCCCCACCACAACGGTTTCCCGCAGGATCACATCCGTGCGATAGGCCCCATAGGCCAGGTGGGAACGGCTCTGCGGACTCAGCGCTCCCACCAGCCAGGCCTGCCTGACCCCTGCCCCTGTGGCTTGGATCGCCCTGAGGGGTTGCTGGCTCTGCTGGTCCAAGCCTTCGTTGAGCAGCCTTCCCATCACCCCGGCGTTCTGAAGTCCGAGGGCCAGGGCTGCCAGCGCCAGGCTCGGCACATTGGCCAGCAGCAGCATCAGCAGTGTCAGGGGTGGTGGAAGCACTCTGATCAAGGTCCAGGCGGCCAGCAGCAGCTGTCTGGCGATTCCATCGGGCAACAGAAGCAGGCAAAGCGGAGGCAGGCCAATGGCGATGCCCGCCGCCAGGAGGGTGAGCTCCAGGGTCTGTTGCAACAGCATCAGCCAGGGCAATTCCAGTGCCGCCGCCTGGATGGCGCTGAGATCGGGCCAAGGGGGAAGCATCCATTGCAGCGGCATGGCGCTGTCTCCCAGCAGTTGGTTCAGCCAGTGACCACCCATCAGGAAGGCCATCACCACCAGGCTCATCCCCATCACACCACCCCAGGGCGTGGGCCGGCGCCGTTGCTGTCGACGCCACAACGCCAACACCTGCTCCAAACCGACACTGAGGCCAATCAGCAGCCAGAGGCCCGTCCAGAATTCGTTGAAGCGCAGGGATTGCAAGGTGAGTTGCAGTTCGGTGCCGATGCCGCCGAGGCCGAACACCCCGAGCAGGGTGGCGCTGCGCAGCGCGCATTCCAGCCGGTACCCTCCGTAGCTCATCAGGATCGGCTGCAGGGGAGGCCCCAGGCTGGTCAGTAACGCTTCAGGTGCTGAGGCTCCACCCGTCAGCAAGGCCTTCAGAGGACGACGATCCAGGCTGTCGAGCTGATCGCGGATGACGCGCCCCACAAGCGCGGAATACGGGATGGTGATGGCGGCGACGGCCACCCAGGGGTGGAGGCCCACCACCTGCAGTAACAGCAGTCCCCAGAGCAATTCATGGACGGCTCTCGGCAGGGCGAAAAGCTTGCGCAAGCAGCCTGCTGGCCAGGTGGGCAGGCGGTAGCTCCACCACAGCACGTCACTGCTGACGATTCCCACGATCAGGCCCAGGAGCGTGCTGAGCCCCCATCCCACCAGTGCTGTTGCCAGGGTGACCTGGAGGCCCTGGCGAAGCGACTGAAGCAGGAATGGATCGCTGCTGGGCTGCACGGCAGCTGTGAGGAATTGGCCCCAACTCTCCAGCCCTCCGCTATGAAGTCCTGACGCGACAATCCACAGCACTGGCACAAGAGCCAGGCCAGGCAGCAAGCACAACAGAGCAGGACTGGGACGCAGCCAACGCCGCTTCATTGCACAGACTCAGGACGGGTTGGACCAGGACGTCGTTGATACAGCTCCGTGAGTTGTTCCTGGGTGACGTCGGCCGCCGATGTGTCGAGGACAACCTCGCCTTGTCTCAGGCCAATCACCCGGTCGAAACGATGAATCAGGTCGGGTCGATGCAGGCAGATCACCGTGCATCGGGGCAGTGGGTCTGCCGGGCTGGACGGGCACTGGCGCAACAGCGTATTCAGCAGCTCGTCCACCAGGGCAGGATCCAGGCTGGAGAGAGGTTCATCCGCCAGCACCAGTTCGGGTTGCTGCCGGAACAGTCGGGCCAGGGCGACCCGCTGTCGCTGCCCCCCTGATAACGCTGAAACGGGACGATCAACCAGCTCTGGCGCCAGTCCCGCCTGGTGAAGGCAGTCCACACAGGCGGATTGCTCCAGGGGAAACAGCAGATTGGCCAAGGCCCACCCCAGGGATCGACGGCCCAGGGCTCCGCAATTCACGTTCTGTGCCACCGTCAGTTCCTCCACCAGGTGCAGGTCCTGCCAGAGGGTGCCGATCCTGCGTCGGTCGCGTCTGGAGCGTTTCACCAGGGGTGTGCCCCGCCACGACACCTGGCCGGAACTGGGCTTGATGCTGCCGTTGGCCACGGCCAGCAGGCTGCTTTTGCCAGCGCCGCTCGGGCCGAGCAGCGCCACCGTCTCTCCGGCCTTGAGCCTGATGGAGACCTGCATCAGGCGAGGGCCATTGCGACCGAGCAAGCCAACGTTGTCGAGCTCGAGCAGCGTGCTCACCGGATCTTGCCCAGCTTCCTCCCCACGGACTCGATCGATTCGTACTGCGACGCAGTTGCAGGAATGAAGGCCTTGGCTGCAAACAGATTCAGGATCGTTTTGCCATTGGTGGTGGTGGGCTTGATCCCCAGAATCGCTTTCTGAAGCCTGGTGGTGAAGCCGGTTCCAAACCGTTTGTCGAGCCCTGGACGGGCCACCCAGTGGTAATCCACGTAGGTGGGAGTCCGCCAGATCACCCGCACTTTGCTGGGATTCACCGCACCCGACTGGACCGCACTGGTCCACACCTGTTCATTCAGCGCGCCTGCCTGGTAAGAACCGCTCTTCACGAGCGCAATGGTGGCGTCGTGACTGCCACTGAAGCCAGGCCTGCCTCCAGAGAAATCGGCCGGGGTGAGGCCTGCCTTCTGGAGGAAATACTGCGGCATCAACCGCCCTGACGTTGAACTCTCGGAGCCGAATGTGAAGCGGCTTCCCTTCAGTGCTTTGAGCCCCGGAAGGCTGCTGATCGGTTGCAGACCCGACTGGGGGTTGGCAATGAAAACGGAGCGGAATTTCGCATCGATATCCCGTTGCGCCAGCACCGTCGCCCCAGGGGTTTGCAGGCGTGCCTGCACGCCGGTCAATCCACCGAACCAGACCAGGTCAAGGCCGCCGGTCCGGAAGGCACTGACCGCAGCCGGGTAGTTGCTGACCGGCACATAGCGCACAGGAACCTGCAGCGTTCGGCTCAGGTCCTTGGCCAACAGTCCATAGAGGCGGTTCAATTTCTCCGGGTTCTGATCAGGGATTGCCCCAATGCGCAGTGCCTCAACGGCCCAAGTCGGCAAGGCCGTCGTCGTCAGACTGCAGAGCAGGGCCAGGCAGACGACGGCCCGATGTTCTCGTGCTGGCATGAATGGTGGGGAATGCGTTGAAGTGGGTGACTAGGTCTGGTTGGCGATCAGGCGCTTCATCCTGCTGAGACCCTCCACGATCGTCTCATGCGACACGGCGCAAGAAAGTCGCACGCAGCGGTCGTTGCCGAAGGCCGCACCGGGCACCAACGCCAGGCCCTCCTGTTCCAGGGCTGTCTCGCAGAAGCTGAGGGAGTCGCTGCAATGGTCTGGGAGCTGAGGGAAGGCGTAGAAAGCGCCCCGAGGAACGGCGAGGGTGAGACCGTCCATGGCCTGGAGCCCCTCCACCAGCAGGCGCCGGCGGCGGTTGTAGCTGGCTGCCATGGCGGTGACGCAGTCGTGGGGACCGCGTAACGCGGCCAGGGCACCCCGCTGGGCAAAACTGCATACATTGCTGGTGCTCTGACTCTGGAGTGCAGCTGCGGCTTTGATCACCTCTGAGCGTCCAGCGAGATATCCGAGGCGCCAACCAGTCATCGCCCAGCCTTTGGCGAATCCATTCACCACAAAGGTGCGATCGGCCAGGTCCGGCGCCACGGAGGCAAAGCTGTGGTGGGTTTCCCCCTCCTCAAGCAGATATTCGTAGATCTCATCGCTCATCACGAGGAGCTGGGGGTGGCGACGCACAAGTTCAGCCACGGCCTCCAGTTCCTCCCGGTCGCTGACCCGACCTGTGGGGTTGCTGGGGGTATTGATCACCAGCAGTTTCGTCTGCGGCGTGATCGCTGCTTCCAGCGCCTGCAGGTCGAGCTTGAAGCCCTGCTCGGCCGAGGAGGAAATCACAACGGGTTCCGCTCCTGCCAGCTTGGCCATCTCCGGATAACTCAGCCAGTAGGGCGCAGGGATCAGCACCTGATCTCCTGGATTCAGCACGACCTGGAACAGGTTGAAGATGGCCTGCTTGCCACCGTTGGTGACCAGGACGTTGTCGGCCTTGGAGGCAATGCCGTTGTGGCGCGTCAGTTTGTCGGCGATGGCGTGCCGCAATTCCGGATCGCCCGCGGCGGGGCCGTAGCGGGTGATGCCGTCATGCAACGCCTTGATGGCTGCTTCGGTAATGAAGTCAGGCGTGTTGAAGTCAGGTTCCCCGGCCGACATGCTGCAGATGTCGCGGCCTTCCTGCTGCAGCGCTTTGGCACGTGCGCTGATGGCCAGGGTGAGGGAGGGTTTGAGGGCGACAGCCCGTTGAGAGAGCAGGGACGGGCTGGACATCAAGGCGGCACCCCTCCAGCGGGTGCGCAGGTAGCCACCATCCTGCCTGATCTGCTGCCGCCGGCCAGGAGGTTTGGGCCAACATCAGTCGACATTCACGAATCTGTTGCATGGCTGGCTTGGAACCCCTCGAGCGGCAGCTGAGTTGGGTGCTTGCCTCGTCTGATCCAGAGCGGATGGCCCTGTTTTATGCCGCTCTGCTGGAGGTGAACCCGCGGCCGGGATTCTCGTCTGCCCATTGGCTGGTCACCACGGCCGCCGGCGTTGATCTGCAGTTCTACCGACCGTCTCGGCAGCGTCGATTGGCCGCTCAGGGCAGGGCCTGGTCGCCCTGTTTCTGCCAACGGTCGGAGCAGGATCCGCTGCAGCACCTTGAGCACTGGTGTGAACGGGCTTGCCACCGGGGCGCGCAGCGACTGGATCCTCCCCGCCTCGAGCCGTTCGGGGCTGAATGCTGGCTGAAGGATCCTGATGGCAATGATTTTCTGTTGTTGGTGACGCCCACGTCGTGATCACACCATCGCTTGGAGCCCGTGTCTGATTCGCTGACGTTTGATGCCGCCTGGCTGGCCCGTTGCAGGGCCTGCCGCCACTGTGATCTCGCTTCCACACGACAGCATGTGGTGGTCAGCCGTGGCAATCCCGAGGCCAGGGTGATGGTGATCGGTGAAGCGCCCGGCGCCAGTGAGGATGCCCGTGGACTGCCGTTTGTCGGGCGTTCCGGTCAATTGCTGGATCAGTTGTTGCAGCTGGCGGGACTGGATCCTGCAGAGGATGTGTTTGTCACCAATGTGGTGAAGTGCCGGCCACCCAGCAACCGCAAGCCGACCGCCGTTGAACTCAGGTCTTGCCGCCCCTGGATCAATGACCAGATCGCCTGGGTCAACCCCGCTGTGGTGATTCTTGTGGGCGCTACAGCGGTCGCCGCCATGTTGAACAGCAAGCAGGCCATGCGTGGTTTGCGGGGGCGATGGATTCGTCGCGATGACCGGCTGTGGATGCCGATCTTCCACCCGTCCTATCTGCTGCGCAATCCATCGCGCGAACCAGGCAAGCCAGTGTCCCTGACGGTTGCTGATCTCCGTCAGGTGCAGGAGTGGTTATGTCAGGGTGAACCTGCATCCGGTGCGCCGAACCCTTGACAGCCACTTCCGTCTCTGCCATCAACGCGCAGTCCCGGCGCTACGACACCCAGATCCATCGACGCGTCACCCGGACGGTGATGGTGGGAGAGGTGCCGATCGGCAGTGAGCACCCGGTGGTGGTGCAGTCGATGATCAACGAGGACACCCTCGACATTGAGGCAGCCGTTGCTGGGATTCAGCGTCTGGCGGAGGCAGGTTGCGAAATCGTCAGGGTCACAACCCCCTCCATGGCCCACGCCAAAGCCATGGGAGAGATCCGATCAGCCTTGCGTGCTCAGGGCTGCACGGTCCCGCTCGTGGCGGACGTTCACCACAACGGCATCCGTATCGCTCTTGAGGTGGCCAAGCATGTCGACAAGGTCCGCATCAATCCAGGGCTGTTTGTGTTTGACAAACCTGACCCCTCCCGGCAGGAGTTCAGCCAGGACGAATTTGAAGCCATTGGCCAGCGCATCAAGCAGGATTTTCTGCCTTTGGTGGAGTTGCTGAAGGCGCAGAACAAAGCGCTGCGCATTGGTGTGAATCATGGTTCTCTTGCGGAACGAATGCTCTTCACCCACGGTGATACCCCCAAGGGGATGGTGGAATCCGCGATGGAATTCGTTCGCATCTGCGATGAACTCGACTTCCACAACATCATCATTTCGATGAAGGCTTCAAGGGCTCCTGTGATGCTTGCGGCCTATCGCCTGATGGCGGACACCCTCGATGCCGAAGGGTTCAACTATCCGCTTCACCTCGGTGTGACTGAGGCGGGTGATGGTGATTACGGCCGCGTCAAGAGCACTGCAGGCATCGCCACCCTGCTGGCTGAAGGCCTGGGCGACACCATCCGTGTGTCTCTCACCGAAGCCCCTGAGAAAGAGATTCCTGTGTGCTTCTCGATTCTTCAGGCCCTTGGCCTGCGCAAAACCATGGTGGAGTATGTGGCCTGTCCAAGCTGCGGTCGCACTTTGTTTAATCTCGAGGATGTGCTCAATCAGGTGCGTGACGCCACGTCGCATCTGACGGGTCTCGACATCGCCGTGATGGGATGCATTGTCAACGGCCCCGGTGAGATGGCTGATGCTGACTACGGTTATGTCGGCAAAACCCCTGGGGTGATTTCCCTTTATCGCGGTCGTGATGAGATCCGTAAGGTGCCTGAACAGGAGGGGGTTGCCGCTCTGATTCAGTTGATCAAGGATGACGGGCGCTGGGTGGAACCGGCTTGAACTCGTTAGGCTGAACAATCAGGCTTGCGTTAACGCCATGCCAGCGCCACAACTCAATCGCTCCAATCGCTCTGCATGGTTTTGGGTTGTTGGGGCTGGTGGCATTTCAGCGGCTGTGGCCCTGTCATCACCCGGCCTCGGACTTCCCACGACTGGCTCCTCTTCGATCACCGACAGCCCGAAGGAGGTGATTGATCAGGTTTGGCAGATCGTTTATCGCGATTACCTCGATTCAACCGGTCAGTACGACCCTCAGCAGTGGAAACGCCTCAGGCGCGAATTGCTGGCCAAACCCTATGCCGGAACCCCTGAATCGTACGAAGCGATCAGGGGCATGCTCGCAAGTCTTGAGGACCCATACACCCGTTTCCTGGATCCGAAAGAGTTCAAGGAAATGCAGATTGAGACCTCCGGTGAATTGATGGGGGTTGGCATCCAGATTTCCTTGGATAAGGAAACGAAGGAAATCGTTGTCGTTTCCCCGATCGAGGGCACACCAGCTTCCCGCGCTGGTGTGCAACCCAAGGATGTGATCGTTTCGATTGATGGTCAGTCCACGAAGGGGATGACGACCGAGGATGCCGTCAAACTGATTCGCGGCAAGGAAGGCACCGACGTCACCCTTGGACTCAGGCGGAAAGGACAGGTGATTTCGATGCCCTTGACGCGGGCCCGGATTGAAATCAATTCGGTGGACAGTCAGCTGAATCGCACTCCCGGCGGCGAGAAGGTCGGTTACATCCGCCTCAAACAGTTCAATGCCAATGCAGCCAAGGAAATGCGGGCTGCCATCCGCAAACTGGAAGGCGAAGGGGTGATGGGTTATGTGCTCGATCTGCGCAGCAACCCTGGTGGTCTGCTTGAGGCCAGTATTGACATTGCGCGTCAGTGGCTTGATGAGGGCACGATTGTCAGCACCAAAACCCGCAACGGCATTCAGGACGTGCGGAGAGCCACGGGTTCAGCGCTGACGCAACGGCCCGTGGTGGTGCTTGTGAATGAGGGTTCAGCCAGTGCCAGTGAAATTCTCTCGGGTGCTCTGCAAGACAATGATCGGGCCCAGCTGGTGGGCAAGAAAACCTTTGGCAAAGGTCTCGTGCAGTCGGTTCGCGGGTTGGCGGATGGTTCTGGCCTCACCGTCACGATTGCGAAGTATCTGACTCCCAACGGCACGGATATCCACCAAAACGGCATCAAGCCGGATGTGGCGGTGGAGATGAGCGAAGAAGAAATCAAGTCGCTCAGTGTTGAGGATCTGGGTACAAACAAAGACAGCCAGTACCGCACCGCGGAAACCACTCTGCTCAAAGCATTGAAGACCGCCAACCAACAGCAGACCTTTGTGCCTGGATCAACCAACCTCAGCAAGGCGTTCGCAGGAGCTGGCTGACGTTCTTGGATCGAGACTCCTCTTGACACAAAAAGCCCCAAGCGAGAGGCCGTCACTTGGGGGCATGGTTGATTTGAGCGCTGAGGTGGGCTCAGGAGATGGGCTGCATCAAGCCTCCACCAGGCGTTGAATCGTCATCATCATTTTCCGTGTCGTCTTGAACAAGAGCGAACACGCCGAGAGCGGCGGCACTGATCAGGCCTCCATACAGCCCAAACGGAACTGAATTGATGGGATCAATGAACTCACCCAAGGCGTGTCTCCACAAGGCCCCCAGATTGTAACGAAGAATTGCGCTGTGTGTAGGAACCTTCTCATAGAAGTGTTCCCCTCTCGAGCGAGGGCCTGTTCAGACCGATAGGACGGCTTCGTTCTTCGCTGTTTCCTGGCTGGCCCGCTGAGCCTCGGTGAGGCCATCGGCCCCAGGAATCTGGGCCGCCATCTGCTCAAGCCATGACTTGAGTTCCTCCAGCTGTTTCTCCATGGGCAGCACTCCGAGGCCTCGGGCCAGCACTTTGGCGGAGGTGCCGCTGCCCGCTTGAAACACCAGGCGTCCATGCAAGTGTTGGGGCAGACCCTGGCGCAGCATGCGGAAGGCGGGCTCCTCCATGGGTGTTTCGAGGGCGATGTTCGGTTTGTCCGGACGGATTCTGGAAAAGCCACAGCGTTTGGCCAGCAGTTTCAGCTCCATCAACTGCAACAGCGATTGCACAGGGCCCGGCAGTGCTCCGTAGCGATCGGCCCAGACCGCAGCCGTTTCCACCAGAGCCTCCTGGCTCTGACATTCCGCGGCGGCACGGTAGGCCCCCATCTTTTCGTCGGCATCGGTGATCCAGTCAGCCGGAATGAAGGCGGTGACCTGCAGATCCACCTGGGTGTCATCCACTGACGGGATGTCCTGTCCCTGGATCTCCGCCAGGGATTCCTGCAGCATCTCCATGTAGAGGTCAAAGCCGATGGCCTCCATCTGGCCACTCTGTTCAACCCCCAGCAGGTTGCCAACCCCTCTGATTTCCATGTCGCGCATGGCCAGCTGATAACCGCTACCCAGTTGGGCAAACTCCTGAATCGCCCGCAGTCGTTGTCGGGCTGCATCGCTCAGGGAGGCGTCACCCGGATAGAACAACCAGGCATGGGCCTGAATGCCGCTGCGTCCGACACGACCGCGTAGTTGATACAGCTGGGCCAATCCGAAGCGATGTGCATCTTCGATCAGAATCGTGTTCACCCTGGGGATATCGAGGCCGCTCTCCACGATCGTGGTGCAGAGCATCACATCGGCTTCTCCTCCGTTGAAGGCCACCATGGCGCTTTCGAGTTCGCCTTCCGCCATCTGACCGTGGGCCACCAGAAGTTTGAGCCCTGGCAGCATCTGGCGCAATTTGCCAGCCACATCTTCGATGCCCTCCACACGGGGCACCACATAAAAGATCTGGCCGCCTCTGTCGAGTTCCTGACGAATCGCACTGCGCACCGCTTCGTCATCCAGGGCGGCGAGGTGGGTCTTGATCGGACGGCGCAGGGGGGGCGGTGTTGTGATCAAGCTCATTTCCCGCACCCCGGACAGGCTCATGTACAGCGTGCGGGGGATCGGTGTTGCTGAAAGGGTGAGAACGTCGACGTCTTTGCGAAGGGCCTTGATTTTCTCTTTCTGATTGACACCAAATCGCTGCTCTTCATCGACCACCAGCAGCCCGAGTTTGTCGAATGATGTGCTTTTGCTGAGCAATTGATGGGTGCCGACGACCGCATCAATCGTGCCCTTGTTGAGGCCTTCAAGGATGGCTTTGCGTTCGCCTGTGGTCCGGAATCGATTCAGCAGCGCCACCTTGATCGGATAGGGCGCGAACCGTTCCGACAGCGTGCGCCAGTGCTGCTGTGCCAGCACAGTGGTGGGCGCGAGCATGGCCACTTGTTTGCCGGCGGTGATCGCTTTGAAGATCGCTCGGATCGCCACCTCGGTTTTGCCGAAACCCACATCACCGCAGACCAGGCGGTCCATGGGTTGGCTTTTCTCCATGTCGCGTTTCACGTCTGCCGTGGCTTTGATCTGATCCGGTGTCGGTTCGTAGGGGAAGGACTCCTCCAGTTCCGTTTGCCAGGGTCCGTCCACTGGGTAGGCAAAGCCGGGCGCCTGATGCCGCTCCGCGTACAGCTTCACCAGATCGAGCGCCACCTTGCGGACCGCCTTGCTGGCACGCTCCTTCGCCTTGACCCAGGCTGAGCCCCCCATTTTGCTGAGCTGAGGTGGGCTGTCGCTGTTGGCCCGATAGCGCCCGAGGCTGCCGAGCTGATCGGCGGCGACGCGCAGGATTCCGTCGGCATATTGCACGACGAGGTAATCACGCACCTCACCGCTGATCGCCAGCTTTTCCAGCTGTTTGAACCGACCGATGCCGTGGTTGCGATGCACCACGAAGTCGCCCGGTTGCATCTTGTTGGGGTCGACGGTGCGGCTCGCCGCTTTGCGACGCCGACGCACATAACCACTGCTGGTGAGGTTCTGCTGACCGAAGAATTCTCGGTCGGTGATCAGCACCACGCGCCAGGCGGGCAGCTGCAATCCCTCCAGTTCACCGGTTCCCTTGGTCTTGAGGGCGACTGGTGTCGACTGTTCAATCAGACGATCAATGGCCTGATGGTCGGCGGCATTGGGAACGAAGCGGCTGATGCAGTCGTGTTCCTCAAGCAAGGCCACAGCTCGGCTCGGCTGCGCTGAGAGGAGCCAGACAGCTTGTCGATCCTGTTGGTAACCCTTGATCAACTCCCCCAGCTTCCCGAATTGATTGGGGTAGGCCGGTACGGGCCTGCTGGCCAGATCGAAGCTGTTGCTGTGGTTGTCGTTTTCCTGCAGCTCGGCGAGATCGAAGCCCGTAAACGAATCGGCCAGGGCCATGGCCGCATCAATGCTGCGGTGTAAGGGCGGTAGGGACAGCCCCAGTTCGTTGTAATGGTCTGATGCATGGTCCAGCCATTGCTGACCATGGGCTCTGCCATGGCGGCGCTCGTCGATGGCGACACAACACCCCGCAGGCAGATAGTCGAGTAAGGATGCTGGCTCTGCCCAGGCCAATCCCATCAGCCGGCGCATGCCTTCAGGGGTGTCTCCCTCGAGAAGGGCATTGCGTTGCTCTTCATTGAGGAGCTCGTCCAGCCCATCCGGCATGTTTTCGCGCAGCTGCTCGGCAATCAGAGGGCTGAACCCCGTCGGTGTCAGACGCAGTTGATCGACCGGATCAAGGGATCGCTGACTGGCGGGATCGAATTCGCGCAGTTTGTCGAGTTCGTCGCCAAACAGTTCGAGCCGCACAGGCAGCTCGCAACTGACCGGAAAAATGTCGACGATGTCGCCGCGTCGACTCCAGGTGCCCTCCTGATCGATACTCGAGACACGCTCATAGCCGAGCTGGCTCAGGGTCAGAGCCAGTGCTTCCAGGTCGACGCTGTCTCCCTTGCGAAGGGTGCAACATCGGGCAGCCAGCGCTTCCGGTGGCGGGAGATGCGGTTGAAGACAGCGTTCTGTCGCCACGATCGCCAGGCCAGCGCGGCTGGTTGCATCCTGAAGTTCACTCAGAACCTGAAGCTGTCCCCAGGTGATCTCCGTGGTCGGATCAAAGGGTTCGTAGGGGGAGCCTTCACTGGTGGGATACAGCTGGGCTGAGCGCCAGCCCATCTGTTCGAGCAGCGTTGTCCAGCGACCTGCCTCTTCAAGGCTGGGGACCACCACCAACAGAGATTGATCGGCACGAGCGGCCAGGGCGCTGGCCACCAGGGCTCTCGTTCCACGGCCTGCACCACGCAGCAGCAGGCGCTCGGACCGGTCCGTGCGCTCCAGCAGCTCACCGGTCAGCGCCGACGTCTGCAGCAGGCTGACCAGGGAGCTCAGGGGCATGGATCACCAACGTCGATGACGTCTGATCCTCGCAAGTGGAGGAGATCTGTCGCGACAGGGCAAGCCATGGTCCGTCTGCCTAACGTTGAAGAAATCGTCTGGTTCGATGCCTCGCTTTCGTTGCCCCGACTGCTGCTGTGGGCCAGCGATCGTGTTGCGTCCTCCCAAGGGTGCGACCCCCATCTGCTCCCGTTGCGGCACCGTGCTGGAGCGTCAACCACTGGTGCGGCCGATTCCGCTTTTTGTGTTTCTTGGCGTCAGCGCCTCATTCATTGTGTTGTCGGTTCCATCCTTGTTCTTTCCGCAGCCTGCGCCACGGCGTCAGCCATCTGTACCCGTTGATTCAACCGACGTCACGGAATCACGCCAACGTGATGTTGTTGCGAAGGCTTAGGTCGTAGGAGGTCATCACTGCCGTGGAAACAAAACTGCTTGCCTTCCTGGCCTTTGGCGCTGCTGTCACCACCCTGGCCGCATGGATGTTGGCCAACGTTGGTTCAATGGATTCCAATCAGCGCTGACACTCCTAGGTGTTTGATCTCGAACCCCTGTTTTGTTGATCAGATTTTCCCTGCACAACCTTCGCTAGGTGGGTGTCGGCAGGCTGACTTGATAGAGAGTGTTTGTGGCTTTTTTCCATTGCACAAGATGATTGCTGTCAATCTTGTTCTTGGTGAGGCAGTCGTTGATGTCGTTGCCAGCCATGGTGGCTCTGCTCCAATGATCGCCCTGGCTCCTCATTTGGCTGCGGTTGCGATCTTTCCAGTCACTCCAGGTGATGTTGGGATACTTCGATCGATGTTCACTCAGAATCACGATTGTGAAATCCATGGCTCTGCCTGTCTTCGGCTGAAAACTATAGGGAACCGGCTGATGCGATTGACACGGCCAGGGCTCCCTAGTACTGCTGTCGCGTCTGGAGGCGTTGATGACGGTGCAGTCGCTCACGCACTGGCTGGTCTGTGTCGCTGCTTGGTCTGATCCCTCTGACCCGTGGATGCAATCGTTTGATGTTGACTCAATGATTCGATTGACGCGTTGCGGAACCTTTGCTGTCTGAACTCTGGCCTGACCGGTTTTATTGGCCGCTGACGATCTCATTTTCAAGCAGCATATTAAAACCGAGAAGTTGTTCATCGCTCAACGATTGGCGACTGCTGGCTCCAAGTTTGTCCTGCAAGAAGGCACGCGCTTTTGCAGGCTCCCACTGAAGGCTTTGCAGCATCTGATCCCCCTGGCTGATCAGCTCACTGCGACGAAGCGGAACAGGTGCCTGATCAGCCGAGGTGCCTGGCTCCAGGGCTTGCAACCGTTTGATGTAGGCCACGAGGTCGCTGTAGCGCGTCACCTTGTGGCGGCTGCCATGACCAAAGGCCCGTTCCAGGTAATGGCGCTCCTGGGCTCGGTCCCAGCCGATCCGCTGGAGTTCCAGGTCGATGGCGGCAAGTTCGTCGCTCCAGTCGTCAGGGTCGGTTGGCGCTTCGCTGGGGGCCTGGTCCGCTTGCTGTGGCTCAGGGCTCTGAAGCAATGGCAGGTCCGGGGGGACAGGGTTGCTCGTTTTCGGCACCTCCTTGGTGTTGCCTTCTGGCGCGGCGTTCGGCGTGACGGCTGCTGGCTTTGGTGTTGCTGTGCGGGGTGCGGCTGATGGGGGATTGGGAGGTGGTGACACGGAGGCCTGTTCTGTTCCGAGGCGCCGAAGAAGCCTCTCCAGGGCTCGGTCTTCAGCCTCTTCGGCACTGCTTGCCTCCCCGATGGCACTGGCGATCACCGTGCCGCCCTCGGAGGCCATGACCAGCACCACACAGCGCGTCGACTCGATGTGGCAGAGCTGAGCCTGGGTGTGCATTCCACTGGTGCAAGCTGCCCATTTCTAGGCTGCATCCCATGGATTCAGCAGCTCTGCCATCACTCACCCCCCTTCTTGACGGTGTCGACCGTTGGGGGGAGTTGTTGCCTCTGTTGCCGGTGTTGGTGTCGTTGGAACTGATTCTTTCCGCTGACAATGCCATCGCCCTGGCCGCCATCGCCAGCGCTCAGCACGATCCAGAGCGGGAACGCCAGGCTCTGAATCTGGGGATCGCCATGGCTTTCGGCTTAAGAATTGGCCTGATCCTGATGGCTCAATGGGTGCTGGCATTCCGGCCCATTCAGTTGCTGGCTGGTTGCTACCTGCTTTGGTTGTTCATCGACCACTGGCGTTCACGTTGGCCGAACAGTGAGACGACTGACAGTTCAGCCGCAACATCGGCAGCGGGTGCCAATTCCTTTGTTCGTACCGTCCTGGCCCTGGCGTTCACCGACCTGGCTTTTTCCATTGACAGTGTTGCAGCGGCCGTGGCGATCAGTGACCAGCTGATTTTGGTGATCACCGGCGCCTTCATTGGCGTGGTGGCTTTGCGTTTCACATCGGGTCTTTTCATTCGCTGGCTTGAGATGTTTTCCCGTCTCGAATCGGCTGGTTATTTCGCGGTCGCCTTTGTCGGCCTCAAACTTTTGGTCTCCTTGGTTTGGCCAACCCTTGTTGTGCCGGAATGGTGCACTCTGGTGACCGTGACCCTGTTGTTGATCTGGGGGTTTTCCGAACGAAGATTATCGATGGCCGAGGAATCCTGACGATGCTGGTTGAACTTCGACAGGCCGGAAGTGAGCGCCTGGTGGATCGCATGGAGCTTGATGAGGCACCTCACCCAGGTCGATGGTTTGAGCACGGACAGCACTCCTATTTCGTGCTGCAACGACGTCATCGCTACGCCCTGCGATCCGGTCGCTATCAACTCGCGTCCGTTGTGTTGTCGGTGAAGCAGCAACGCCAACCCCTGGATGCGCGTCGTTTCCGCCACGGCTGGGTGATTGGCGATCCAAGCTGTCGCTTCAATGCGCTCAGTCCACTGCTGCGATGTGCCGTGTTGCCTGATGGACCCTGTGATTCCTGTCTGCAGCGTGAAGCGCGCTCTTAGGCCATGAACGAGCCATGGCCAGATCTCAGATGGCATTCCTGCCGACTGCTGCGCGGCCATGGTGTTGCGTCAGGCCATGCCAATCGTGACCCTCTCCGCCCCGATTCGCCCTATCCGGCTGGCACCATCACGATGCAAGCCCCCTTGTTCGCGGAGAGGGGGCTCGATCTTTCCCCTTACTGGCCCGGAACTCTCAACGTGTCCTTTGCACCCAAGAGCGTGGTGTTGAGAGACGCAGATCATTGCTTTCCCCATCTTCGTTGGACACCCTTGCATCCACCTGAAACCTTTTCGTTCTGGCGCGTGGTGTTGCGGCGAATCAGGTCATCGCAGGAGCTGAGTGGCTTGATTTATTTCCCCCACCCAGAGACCAAGCAGCGCCACTGGCAACCTCAGTCTGTGGTGGAAGTTCTCGCCCCATGGATCGCTTATCTTGATCCTCAGGAACCTCTGGCGCTGGGCGTCAGTCAACGTCAATTTTCGTTGCTGGATGCTTGATCGTCCAGTTCAAGATTGAGGGCCTGGGCTGTGGACTTGTCAAGTTGTGTGCTGATCCATTCAGATGCATCCAGCCGAGCGATCGCATGGATTTAAATATTGATTGGAAGCCGTTGGGGCGAGGAGGTCATGACTCCAGATTGGATTGGTGTGGCTGCGTTGTTGTTGATTATCGCCACAATCACTGCTGTTGGTTACCTGGAAGGGCATTCAATGCTCTGACGCCTCGAAGCAGTGCTGTCAGCTCGTAGTCCTTGAATCAGTTTGTCTTGCAACCTGACCAGCAAGCGTTCCATTCTTGATGCAGGTGTTTTGTGGTCAGAGAGTTGTCAAAACCACGCCACGTCTTGTCTGCCTGTTTGTCCGTTGCCATCAGTGACACCAGCAAGTCAATGGCTTCGTCGGCTGTGACGCGTCGCCCTGAGGGTGTTTTTGGCAGCAATTGAGCGCCTCTTTGCGCCAACACGGCCAATCGAATCGCCACAATGGGGGCCGATCAACGGAGCACCATGGTCAGAAGCCCTGCTCCCTGGTTGGCCCTTGCCGCCCTGTCTGCAGCAGTGACCGGGTGTTCTGTCTTAACAGGGCGTGTTCCAAGTGTTTGCAAGGCGTTTCCTCTTTGCTCGCCTGCTGTGTCGACGTCGACGCCGATTAGCAAGGCAAGCCGCGAAGCAGCTGCAGGAGGCCACCCATCTCCGCAGCTACCGCAGAGCCGCGGAGGTCCTGGACCGTGAACTGATCCAACTCAGTGAAGGTCCTCTTTCTCCAGGCGAGAAGCGTGAGGTCGACCGACTGACGTCGCTCAACCGAACAGCGCAGATCGTCGTGCTGGAGGAAACCAAGGCCCAGGCCAGCCTGGATCGGGCCAGCGACGCCATCACTGCGGCATCCAGGCTGAGGGGTGCAGGCCAACAGAGGCAGCTGGCGCAGGCCAAGGATCTCCTGGTGCAAATCCATGGCCGCAGTTTTGCCGATGAGCGATCACGGCGGCTGATGCAGGAACTGGAACGCCTGATGGCTCAATCCGAACTTGAGGTTCCGAAGGACCCCAAACAGGAGCCAAGCAAGGCTGGGGATCCTGTGGCTCCACCGCAACCAGCCTTGCCTCCACCAAGTCAAGGCGATTTGCAGGGCGGTCAGCCAGACGGTTGGTGGGACAAGCCCCTCTTCTGACGCCACGTTGAATCCAGGAAGGCCTGGCTTAATCTCTGGGTCCGATGGATTCGTGGGGCTTGTGCGTCAGAAAGCTGGTGTGATTGCAGGTGTCGCGCTATCAGCAGCTGCCTCTTGGCTCTCTGTGGAGCCGGTTCTGGCCGGAGCCAGCGCACGGGGGTTTGTCTGCGGTGTCGCCAATGGTGCTCCAGCCACCAACGCCCTGAAAGCTGATGGCACGCAGATCCCTGTGATCCGCTGGACCAGCAGCACGTTCACTGCTGCCGGCTGGGGTCCGCAGCGTCGCTGCGAGGAGGTGTCCGAACGGTTCGACACCTATCTCAAGCAGGGACGTCTGGCCTACATCACCACAGGACGGATGAATCGACTGCCTGTGATCTGTACAGCAGCGAGCAAGCGTGGCCCCTGCGATGGCTTGCTCTACACCCTGAAGCCTGGTCAGAACGCCACCGCCACGTTGAAGGACTTGTTGCAGATTCGGGTCAAGGCACGGGGACCACTGAATGAGACCAGTGGCAGGCTCTACGTGAGTCTCGATGAGCTGATGACCGCGTCCGAGGCCAGCACCGATGCTGTGATGGCACCCGAGCTCTCAGACACGTCGACTCAGCCCACGACTCCCCTCTGGTGAGGCTGTGCCGGAAGGTCCGCCGTGTGGCCAAAACAACGTTCGTGATCCCTTCACAGTTGTCTTTCTTTCATTCAGGAGGACGCGTCAGTCGTCGTTGTGATTGCTCGGTTCGTGGCCATGGGGTTCCAACACTTTTCGCCAGACCCGGCGAGGGTGCTTACCGCAAGGCATGGACTTGATGCGTGATTGTGTGATTCGATCAACGACTGGTCTGATTGGATTTGCGCAGCTTCATCAGGTGATGCAGCTTTTGTTCGGCAGAGCTGTCGCTGCATTTCAGGGCTATGTTTTGAATCCTGTTGGCATTCTCAATGCCTGAATCGTCTTGCTTGAGCTGGCCTCAGTTGTTCAAAAGGGCAGCAACGAAACCGTTTGACTATCGGTCAACCTCATCAAGGGCTGAGTACTGGGTCTTTGTGATTTCCATGGCAGTCGTGCAGGCCATTGTGTCCATGATTGTCACCATCGGTACGGCGTTCTATGTCTATGCCTCCACGGCCCCTGAAAGCATGGGTTCCGAATCGTCTGGGCTGATTTCGGTGGGAGTCCTTTTGTCGGTTGTAAGTGTGCTTAATTTTCTGATAAGCATCTATATCATTCTTGCTACATCTGCGCTTGCCAACCGACGACTGAGAGACCTCCAAATGAATACCTGGTTGACGCCCTTGTTCCTGATTCCTTGCCTGAATTTTATCCTTGCGCTTGTTTACTTCACGAGGAAAAGGGCTTTGGCATAACCGCTTGAATCGGCATCTCGGACTGCTGGAGTGCTGATTGAGCGACATATTCAGAAGCCTGGCACGAATGGACGACTTTGAATTCAGGTTCTGCGCGATCGTCGTGGGTCGCTTACAGTTGTCATGAGCGAAGCGAGTGGAAGCTATTCGGTTGATCCAATTGTTCTGCTACACCATTAGTTGGAATGACCTTGATTGCCGTACCAACCTCCTGTGTCACCCCCAATCCAAACTTTATGTTTGAATTGGGGGAAATATTCATGACAAAGACTTAGGATGTTATCGTCTTTAGTTATGTTGTCGCCCTTTTTGTAACCTTTTGGGTAAAAGATTCTATCAATATATTTGCCTTGTACTCTTATCTGGCCGATGACGTAAATTCCATTGCCTACCCCGTATACGGAGCCTTCTTTTTGCTTTGTGTATACTGCTACATATCCACCGTCAGCTTTTGTGTAATGGTTAATTGTAGGCAATATTCGTCTTTCGAGGCCTGGTAAGGGATAATTGATTGCTATATTTTCCTTTACGTAAACTTTAAAATCACGTGGCAAAAGATTGCTTGTCGAGATTCGAGGATTACCAGTGCAGCCTAGTGTAGTGAGGCTAAGTGCAATGAAGAGTGTCAATTTTTTCATATTTTTTCTTTCTATTTTGTTGAAAGCTGCCCCGCAGTGGCAGGCAGAGAGTTTGTAGTGGCGAAGGAAGAAGATTATTGTTGGTGGTCTGCCTACTTGAAGGACTTGTTCGATGCCCATAAAGGCTAGGGCTAGATCTCGCCATCGACTAAGAAGAGGCGCCTCTGAAACCCGCCTCGCGTTTCGGCCTTTTGCCTTCGCACGACCTCAAGCTCCTCCAAGGTATGGCCCTTGGCCACGCAGAGAGCGCGGATGACTTCAAGGGTGTCTGCCAACTCCTGAATGTCGCCACTACTCTCGGAAACCTCGGTGACCTCTTCGTGGAGTTTTGCAATGAGTTGTGCCACGTATTCGTCGTCGCGCAACTCCCGGACGGTGCATGCCTTTCCGGCAGCTTCCATGACCTCAGGGATTCGGTCGCGGACAAGCTTGTTGTAGGTCTTTCGCATCTAGAGGCTTACAGCAGGGAGTTGGCGACAAATGAGTTCGCTGGTCGCCAGCGACTTGGTATCGCGTTGATAGCGAGCTGGTCGCATTGCTGAAGGAAGCTCGCGCGTTTCTGCTTGGTGGCACCGGTCTGCGCAATCAGCGTCTCGCGGAGTGGGTGGTGGCTGTCTATGAGCCAGTTGTTCCTCACGTTCAGGCGCTCAAGGTACTCGATGTGTGGGATGAGGTCGAATTTTCCACCTGGGCCACGGTTGCACTCTGTGCAGGCCAGAACGAGGTTCCATACACCGTCGATATTCAAGCCACAAAACGGCTCGGCATGGTCGAGTCGCTTGGGGAAAAAGTGGTCGACATCGGCGTCCAACGTCTCACTACGGTCGATGGTGATTGGTTGATGGCAATAGAAACATGTGCCTTTCTGATACCCGTTTAAAGCATCGCGCACTCCGGCTATTGACACCCGACGAGTTGCGTCAGTCGCGATGAAAAGCTCGCCAATCTCAATGTCTGTTCTTACTTCCAACACGCGCGAAGGCACTCCAAGGTTCCAGGCCGTCTCAACTAGACGCCATCGTGCTTCCGCCTCTAGCGCCAAGCTGTTGGCCTGCGTGTCCGCCATGAGTCGTCGAAACTCTTCAGTGAGCCGGATTCCTTTGGCTGTCGCACGCTCGTCGTGGAAGAACCGAATTGGTACATCTGAAGAGCCGACGATGTGAAATGCATCGATGACATTGTTGAAGCCACGCCTGACGGTCTCCATGCGTAGTTGATCGGCTGAGAGTTCGCCGCGGTTGAAGTTGCGACAGGCGTCGAGAAACACGCTTGAGCGCGAGGTCGCTTGTCGATCCGCGGAATTGAGGTGTCGGGCGATCTCCCGAGCGAAAGGTACCGCGAGATCATCAAGGCGGACGAGGTCATCGGTTGCTGGGGCGAGCTCAACCAACGAGCGAGCGAGGGCAAACTTGTATGACGCGACGTTTCGACCAAAAAGGACGATCGCCCGCCAGCAGGATGCGGGATTCGGCTTGCTCTCAATGAATGTCGTGGTCGAGGCGCTTCGGATGCACCCCGATTCTACTTAAGCCGCTTTCTCGATGCTTCTAACGCCCAAGCTGTGCGGCGCAAACGAAGCGCAGCGTAGTTTGCGTCCGAACGAGCGGAACGAGCGCCTTGTTAGCTATTTTTGAATACATGATTTCGATGGTGCTCCATATAACCCATTAATCTGCTTGGCACCTTCCTCAATTTGAGATTGCCAGCCAATCCAAGTTTTCAATGTCATCTTGTGATAGTTGAGGGGAAATCATTGCTATACCGGCTTCATCGAATGTGATTAGTCCCAAATCAAACAAGTGATCTAATGTGGGTTGCAATAACAGCCCATTCATTGGGTCAAGACGCTCTTGATTGGATGAATCTCTCCACGGTTTGATATGCGAGGCTCGAACCACAGAGAGATTGCCTAACCCAGTAACTGAGCAACTTCCCCATACTTCAACTACACCATCCCTGAACAAGCCCTGCCCGATGCGACTCTTTACGATTGATTTTTTTTCAGTTTGATCTAGCGATTTGAATTCATCCTTGTGCGCTTCGATATCGTCAAACATGTCTGGACGTTGACTTTTGTTCCCGACCGAAAACACAAATTGACTGGGTGACGAGCTAAGGCGGCGATGTTCTTTTAGATGAATCTGTCCGCAATACACAAATGGCGTATGATGAATGTCTCGATAAAAGAGGTGTATTTCATCATTCACAGACTCTGCATTGATCACTCTGTTGTCTGATGAATGCTTTTCTTCGCCTTCTCAGTGAAGCAGCTCGCCGTCTAAATAATCATTGTATTGAGTTAGTGCTTCTTGTTTTTGTTTTGTGACAAACAGGATGATGTATTTAGTTCCTGATGGCGTTACAACGCCCCTGGAAATAGCCTGAAACCCTTTGTAGCCCCAAATATCAGCCAGGGATGGCCGCTCATATTCTTGCCCAATTTTCAGTTTTTCAAGGCTGACTGGCACGGTATTTCCTTTTGATGGCTAACAGTGTTTCGGCGGACAGTAGAAGTTGCTAATAGTTGATTTTTTGCTGCATAAGCTGGCAATGGCAGCTTTCCCCCAAGATCAACACCCCAGCTCTAGCAACAATTTTAGCGGATTCCACTCCTCGCATGGATTGTTATGCGGACCGCAAAAGCTCTTCAACGCTTGGTTGCTTAGCTGAAGGCCATAATCCTTATGGAGACCATTTCAAGTCATTCATATGGGGCGATTGTTGGTCGCTTAATGGTGCCTAGCGCCCCGTTTAGCGGCTTTTTATAGTTGGCTAAAATAACGAACGCAATGAGGGAAGCCAACTATTAAAAGTCCCAGCCTGCAACGCCTTGTTATATGTGTTGAACACCATTCCATCCATTTCGGTTTATGATTTTAAACTTTGAATCGTCTTTGCTGTAGCAACTAGACTTTAATGATGAAAAGTCTAGGTTGTTTCGCGGAACCTCAAAGTATTCAAAAACCTTGTTGCCATCGGTAGCAACCAATAAAGTAATACCATCTAGTGTGTGAATTTTACTTTTTGTCTCGATGTCGAACTTAAAGCCTATTAGATCTTCCGCGCTTTGGTTGTTTGAATAAGGTGTAATTATGCAAACTTGTTTCCAGTTCCCTCTTATCTCTATTGATAAGTCGACAAACTCTTTTGAATGGTCAAAAGTTCGTTCTGGAGCTTCGCCCACCTTGGAGCAAGAAATCAATAATATCACTAAAATAACAGTCAGACACTTATTCATAAACACACATAACAGTCTTACGGCGGTCCGCACAAGCTGCCGCCAGGCAGCTTATGCGGCAAAAAAATCCGTTTGAATCACCTCTCAGGAACCAATTACCTACTTTTAGCAAGACCACCGCACCCCATCCAAGCCCGGCTTGGTTTGTTACCAGGACCGCAAAACATCCTCGGGTTCAGAGCAAGTCCGCGGGACTGCGGACGACTGATGGACCGCGATTCAGCACATGGGTGTAGATCATCGTGGTCTTCACATCGCTGTGACCCAGCAGCTCTTGAATCATGCGGATGTCGGCTCCCTGCTCCAGCAGGTGTGTGGCAAACGAATGGCGGAAGGTGTGGCAGGTGGCTGGCTTGCTGATCCCCGCCGCCTGCACGGCAGCACGCACGGCCCGCTGTACCAGGCTCGGATCCAGGTGGTGTCTCCCCTCCAGTCTCTGCCGGGGACTCCGCCAACGGCGGCATTAGGGAAACAGCCATTGCCAGGCCCATTCCCTCGCCGCATTTCGGTATTTCTTCTCCAGGGCATGGGGGAGCTCCACCGCACCCCAACCCGCTGCCAGATCGGCCTGGTGCACACTCCTCACGTGCTGCAGGTGCCGTTGCAAGGGCTCCACCAGGCTCGAGGGAAGCACGGTGCGCCGGTCCTTGCCTCCTTTGCCGCAGCGCACCGTGATGCAGCACTTCTCCAGGTCCACATCCTTGATCCGCAGCCTTAGCGCCTCCATCAGCCTCAGTGCACTTCCATAGAGAAGCTGGGCCACCAGGGCCTCGGCTCCGCCCAGATGGCCAAGCACGGCCTTTACTTCATCCACCGTCATCACCACGGGAAGGCGCGCCCGTCTGCGGGCTCGGATCACACCCTCCAGGTTCCCCACATCACCACCCAGCACCGTGCGATAGAGAAACAGCAAGGCCGCCAGCGCTTGGTTCTGCGTGGAGGCACTCACTCTCTCCTCTGTCGCCAGATGACTCAGGAACGCATTGATCTCTGCCTCCCCCATCTCACGCGGATGACGCATCCGTTGAAAGCGCAGGAATCTCCGCAGCCAGTGCTCATAGCTCGACACTGTCCGGCGTGCGTAGTGCCTCACCTGCAGCTCTTCCCGGTAGCGCTGGATCAGGCCCGGCGGCTGGTTCGGGTTGGCCATCGATGGGGTGTCTGCGCAAAGGGAGTGTTCCCCCACTTCGACAATCATCAGCAACAGCTGTTCACAACATGGATTGGCGATACCTCCCTGCGCCCCGCCTGATACGCCTTGCTAGCGATTGGGCGGCTCCGAGAACCGTTTTTGCCGTCGAACATTGCCATTCCCATTCACGCTCGGCTGGGGTATTGGCGACCTAACGCATCGGCAATCAGGACCTGCCCCCAACCGGCCTTTCGATCACGCTGGTGAAACTTGCGAACATCACTTAGATGGCGTGCCAGTGCTGGGAACATGCTTTGTGGCAAGAGCGTCAGTCGATCCTTCCCCCCTTTGCCATCGCGCACGCAGAGCTCTCGCCGCTCGATGCTGATGTCTTTGACGCGCAGGCTTAAGGCCTCCATCAAGCGCAACGCACTGCCGTTCAGCAATCCCACCACCAGCCTTGGTGAACCCTGCAGTGTCGCGTTCGAGCCCGGATGACGGAATCCAACACCAAGGGTTTGCCGAGCAGTTCGCGATCGAGAAACAGCACTGCAACTGGATTGGGGCCTCCGTTGGCTGTCATCGTCTGGGCCGCTGGCCAGGAGCGGATTGCTGTTGACCGATGCAACGCTCCTCCTCGTCGGCCATTGCCTAGAGCGCAGCAACGTCTTCTCGGTCCACAACCACGTGCGAGACGGTTACGGTCTCGTCGTGAGGTCCGGGGTTTTAGGGAATTGCCATGGCACTGAGTGAGGAAGAAAGACTCAGGACGCGCCATCGTCTGCTGGAGTTCCTCAAATTTCGGGTGCTTGCCGCAGAGGATCAGTTTTTTGATGACCGTTCCCCCGATCAGCGTCGGCAATGGTTGAAGGGTCTCTTCCCTCAGGCCCTCTGCCTCTCGGATGAAGACCTGGACCAGGTCTGGCAGCAGGCGTACGCCCTCTACGGCTGTCACTGAACGTCTGCGGCGGCAATGGCGTGGTAGGTCAGCCGTTTCATGCCCGGCTTCTAGGGTGAAGGGTCTTCGCATGCTGGCCATCACCGCTTCGTTGTCTCCCTCCGTTGTGTCTGGACAGAGCTTTGGGGATTTGGGCCTCAGTGCGCCCCTGCTCAGGGCTTTGGAGGAGAAGGGGTATCAGGCACCCTCACCCATCCAACAGCAGGCCATTCCGGTGGTTCTGCGCGGTCGGGACCTGATGGCTGCAGCCCAGACCGGCACTGGAAAAACCGCAGGCTTCACCCTGCCGATGTTGGAGCGGTTGAGCCACGGCGCTCGCCCCGGGCGTGGTCAGATCCGTGCCCTGGTGCTGACCCCCACCCGTGAGCTGGCGGCCCAGGTTCTCGACAATGTGCGTGACTACAGCCGGCATCTGCGCCTTCGCAGCGAGGTGGTGTTTGGCGGGGTGAAGATCAACCCGCAGATCCAGCGTCTGCAGCAGGGGATTGATGTGCTCGTGGCTACTCCCGGGCGTCTGCTCGACCTGCATCAGCAGGGGGCCGTTCGCTTTGACCGTGTGGAATTCCTCGTGCTCGATGAAGCCGATCGCATGCTCGATATGGGTTTCATTCACGACATCCGGAAGGTGCTGTCGCGTTTGCCCGACCGTCGCCAGAACCTTCTCTTCTCAGCCACCTTCAGCCCATCGATTCGCAAACTGGCCACCGGGCTGCTGCAGGACCCGGAGCAGATCCAGATCACACCGCCGAACCAGACCGCACGCTCCGTGGAACAGGTGGTGCATCCCTGTGACATGAAGCGCAAACCCGACTTGTTGAGCCACCTGATCCGTTCGAACGACTGGCGGCAGGTGCTGGTGTTCTCTCGCACGAAACACGGCGCCAACCGTGTGGCCGAGAAGCTCACCAAGGAAGGGCTTGAAGCCGCTGCCATCCACGGCAACAAAAGCCAGGGAGCCCGTACGCGTGCCCTCCAGGGATTCAAGGATGGCCGGGTTCGCGTGCTGGTCGCCACGGATATTGCGGCCCGTGGCATCGACATTCAGCAACTTCCCCATGTGGTCAATCTTGACCTGCCCAACGTGGCCGAAGATTATGTGCATCGGATCGGCCGGACCGGACGGGCTGGCGAATGTGGTCATGCCATTTCCCTTGTGGCCGCGGAAGAAGCCCTGCTGCTCAAGGCGATTGAACGCACTACGAACGAGCGTCTCGAAAGGGTCCTGGTCCCTGGGTTTGAACCGACGGTTCTCGAGGCTCCCCCCCTTGATCTCAGTGGTGGCCGCGGTCGTCGTGCACCACGTGGAGGCAGAGGCGGCGGCGGCCGCCATGATCGTGGCGCCAGTGCCCATTCCCGCTCCCCATCGACCGGCAGGCCGAAACGATCGGGTCGCCCTCCACAACGCTGATCTGACCTTGTCTTGTTATGGGCTTTGACCCCCGACAGTGGTCCGCTCAGCCCCGCCACCAGCACGTCACCACCAACGTGGAGGCTCTGCTTGCAGAGAATGAATCGCTCCGCCGGGAGGTGCGCCATCTGAGAACGCAGCTGGAGTCTCTGGAGCGTCAGCGTCAACACCCCCCCGCATGGAACCGACCCCATCAACGGTCGACGCATCCCGACCCCTTGGTGACCGCCCAGCAGGTGAAGCGATGGGGAGAGCTGCTTGCTCAGCAACCCGGCTGGTCAGACCTTCGTGCCAAGGGGTTGGAACAGCTGGTTGAGACCCTCAATCGCCAGAGTTTTCATCCCAACCTCAGCCTGCAACAGCGGCTTGATCGCTTGCTCCCCGGCCTGGGGCAAGACCTTCTGTCCGCCATGGCGGGGCCCATGGGCAAGAAGCAGTGGGCTGTTCTGTCGGCCTTTGCCCTCTATGGCGTTCGCACGCGTGAATGGCTGCAGGAAGATCCTCGCCGAGTCGTGGCAGAACTGCGGCAGCGGTTGGTGCGCAGCACGGCAGGTCGGCGCACCCGTTCTGATCAGCGTGCCTCTGATCGCAGCGATGCTTCACAGGGTGCGGGTCGTGGAAGCGGAGCAGAACCAGGCGGGGCGCCGAGAGGAGCGGATCCACGCAAGCTGGAGGATCTGGCGGCACTCGGTCTGTCCTGGGGAGCCACCCGCGAACAGATCAAGCAGGCCCATCGTCGCCTGGTGAAACGGCACCATCCCGATATGGGCGGTGTTGCAGCGGACTTCCATCGCATCAATCAGGCTTATCAGCGCCTAGTCGCCTAAACGGTCTCCGACTTCGGCCTGCAGTTGCTGGAGCAGCTGAACGGCACCGGCTCGGCTTTTTCCCTCCAGTTGTGCTTCTTTCACCAACACTGGGCATCCACGCGAGGCCACCACGACACCGCAGTCAGGCACCACCGCCATCACCGTTCCAGGATCAATCGCTGGGTCGGACGTTCCGCCCGGGGGCAGGCCATAGCGTTGGGCCAGTTGAGCGGCTTGTTGGCTGAGATCAACAGCAAGGCGTTGTACCAGCGGCTCAGTGGCTGTGATTTTGAGCCGTTTCCCCTTCCATGTCGTCGTTGCACCGGGGTAAAGACCCATCACCTTGCGGTGAATGGCCAGAGCTGATTGCGTCCAGTCAATCTGGAAGTCGTCTTTGGTGAGCATCCGCGCGTAGCAGCTATCGGATGTCTGCGGTTTCACGTTCAAGCGCCGAAGCCTTTCCTGCTCGGGCCCTGGACCGGCGGCTTCGATCAGGGGCATGGCCTTCACCATCAGTTCGGCTGTGAGTTGGCTCAGGCGCTCACCCAGATCGGATGCAGTGTCTTGCAGCTGAATCGGCAGGCGTTGTTCGAGAAGCACGGGGCCCGTGTCGAGTCCTTCTTCCATCGCCATCACGCCGACGCCGGTTTCGTGATCCCCTTCCAGCAGTGACCACTGAATGGGGCCTGCCCCGCGCCACCTCGGCAGCAGCGATCCGTGACCGTTCCAGCATCCCAGCGGGGGCTGCTCGAGAATGCGTTTGGGCAGGATCTGACCGAAGGCCACCACCACGGAGACATCCGCCCCCAGTGAGGCCAGTGTCTCCTGGCAATCCAGGTCGGTTTTGATGCGCTCCGGGGTGAAGATCGGCAGATCCAGCTTGAGGGCAGCGTCCTTCACGGGTGAGGGCATCAGCCGTTTCCCCCGCCCACGTCTGCGGTCGGGCTGTGTCACCACCCCAACAATGGTGTGTCCTGCCCGTTGCAGCGCCGTCAGCGTGGGAACGGCGTAAGCAGGCGTTCCCCAGAAAAGGATGTTCACGTCAACGCTCGTTCAGGCTTCTCCGGTGATCGATAAACCATCCACCCAGACATGAGGTGACACCCCCTGATGGGTCACGATCGCATCCGATTCAAGATGCACAATCCCGTTCAGGACCTGACGGATATCGCCTGCCACCGTGGCGGCTTCTACCGAGACTTTTTCGCCACCGCGCACAATCCAGCCATCAAAAGGCAGGGAGAAGGATCCCTGGCTGGCCTTGACCCCGGCATGGAGCGCATTCAGCCCTTCGATCATCACGAAGGTGTCAGCGGTGGTGGTGTGATGGAGGTGTGAGCTGCCGCTGCTTGTGCCCTCGCTGGTGCTGACTTCAAACCAGTCGGGTCCCACCGAGACCTTGGCGCCAAGGCCGGCATGGCCCGTGGGCTCGACCCCAAAGTGCCGGGCGGTTGCTTCCGAATGCAGGAAACTCTCCAGCTCACCATTGCGGATCAGGCAAAGACGCCGTGTGGGTGTCCCTTCCCCATCGAAGGGGGAGGCACTGACATGGCCTGGATGAAGACCGTTGTCGTGAAGGGAGAAAAAGGGAACAGCGACCTGACTGCCGATCGAATCCGCCTGGCTGAGACTGACCCCATCAAGAATGGCTCTGGCGTTCACAAGACTGCTGAACGCACCAAGCAGGTCGAGAAAGGCTTCCGGCGTGAAGCACACCAGGTAGCGGCCCGTTTCAATCGGTTGGTAGTTGAGGTGGCTGATGGTTCGCTCAGCGGCCTCATCAATACAGCCTTGAACATCCAGGCCTGCACTGCCGAGGGCGATGCGCACGGCGCCACCGCTGCGCGGCTTTCGGCCCGCTTCCTCTGCCCTGGCATAGAGGTAGAGGCTGGCTTGGCTGCGTTGAACCTGACGAAGGGCGCCGTCACTGTTGAGATAGATGCGCTCATTGCATCCTTCACTGAGGCCGTTGTACGGAATGGTCTCGATCGCGCTGTGACGATTGAGCAGGGACGCTTCCGCATCCTTCAGCGTGGTGAGCAAGGTCTGGATGCCTTGCTCCGGCTGGAGAGGTCGATCCAGCTCCGGAGCCGGTGCCTTGGCCAGGGGCGAAAAACCCGGAGTATCAGCAGGATTGCCGAACCGACTGGCGTCACGGGCACCGGTCAGAGCTCGCTCGAGGCCTGAAGCGGAGAGATCGGACGTGCTGGTGATTCCGACAAGCCCGTCGCTGTTCCACACGCGCACGGTGATCGAGCTGCGTTGAGACGCCTTCATCTGCTTAGCTTCACCACGGTCGACCTGCACGGAGGCGTTTGAGCTCCTGCTGGCACCGAGGTCCCAGCGTTGAATGCCCTCGCGTTGGGCGAGGTGATGCAGCTGATCGCGCAGTGCCGTCACATCGAGGGCCTGCGCCGCAGCCGGGGTGGTGGTGGTTGACATGATCAGCGGCCTCCGACGGTGATGGAATCGACCTTGATGTGGGGTTGGCCCACAGTGACAAAAATGCTGCCGCTCACTGATCCGCAGTACCCAGCTGCCAGATCAAGATCGTTGGCACACATGGAGATTCTCGGCATCACTTCTTTGGCTTCGCCGATCAGAGTGGCTCCCTTGACGGGTTTACCGAGGCGCCCGTTCTCGATCAGGTAGCCCTCCTCGACGGAGAAGTTGAACTGACCGGTGGCGCCCACACTGCCTCCCCCCATTGACTTGCAGTAGAGCCCGTTGTCGATGGAGCTGATCAGATCATCAGGGCTGTGGGGACCAGCTGCGATGTAGGTGTTGCGCATGCGGCTTGCGGCGGCGAAGCCGTGGCTCTGACGCCGTCCACTGCCAGTGCGGGCATGGCCGGTGCGCATCTCTCCGGCACGATCACTGAGGAACCTCTTCAGCACACCGTTCTCGATCAGCACGGTGCGTTGCGACTCCATCCCTTCGTCGTCCATGGCAATGGAGCCAAAGGCTCCGGCACTGTGACCTTCATCGATGGCTGTGACCGCAGGATGGGCAATGCTTTGGTCCACCTTGTCCGCAAACGGGGTGGTGCCCCGTTCCACCTGGGTGGTTTCGAGGAGGTGCCCGCAGGCTTCATGGAAAATCACACCGCCAAAACGATTGGCCATCACAACGGGCATCTGGCCGCTGTCGACGTAATCGGCGTAGAGCATGGTGGCGGCACTGGCACAGACCTCAGCGGCGGATGCATCCACGTCCCATTCGCGTAGGTCAAGGGGCCGATCGGTGGATCCGTAACGACGGCCGATGCTGGCCCGATGTTGGCCATCGGCGGCCAGAACGCTGAGGCCGCTGGACTGGTGGAGTCTGATGTCGCGGGCGAATGTGCCATCACTGGCTGCGACCAGCACCTCCTGCCAGTCGCGGCTGTAACTGCCTCGGCGCACCTCGAGATGCGCACCGTGCTGCTGCAGACGTTGGGTTCCCGTCAGCAGTTGGGCTGTGCTGGTGGCGAGATCCGGAGACCGGGATAACCAGTCATGTTTGCCAGCCCCGAAGTCGCGAAGGGGCATCAGCCCCTCAAACCTGCCAGGGCTGCTGGTGGAGCTGCGGGCCAGATTCAACATGGCCAAGGCTTGATCAAGGGCCTGGAGAAGCCCCGCATCGCTGAGATCGTTCGTGCTCACAAAACCATCGCGTGTCCCGTGGAACACCCGCACACCAGCTCCCATGCCGAAGGCAGGGCTGACACTGGTGATCAGGTCCTGCTCAGCCAAGACCCCCAGGTGGTCTGTGCGCTCGAGGAACACTTCCACAAGGTCTGCGCCGGCTCGCGTGCCTTCACCTAACAGGCGCTCGAGTCGTTGCAGCCAGGGGGTGAAGGCAGGGTCAAAGCCTTGATCCCGTGGTTCCACTGAAGGGGATGCGACCAAACCGCCGACCTACTGCATGAGTTATCGATTATGGAGAATCAGGCAGCCCGATGACCGGCTCCAGGCAGGTCTCATGAAAAAAAGCCCTGGATCTGGATCGCGGAGATCCAGGGCTTGGATATGACTTGATCAGCGCACAGCAGGTTGGTAGTTCTCGCTGCGCACAGGCGCCATCAGGAACAGTGAGGCCATCTGAAGACCGTTCGCCACAAAGTGGGGCAATTTGCGCATCAGCTTGATGGGAGCAGGGGCTCCACTGGCGTCTGCTGCCGCCAGGGCCGCGTTGTTGGAGACGAGGTTCTCCAATCCATCCCAGAACTTGGGGTTCTTGACGTCGAGCACCACTGGGAAGACCCGAGCCGAGGTCTCATTGGTTTTGTCGATGACCATGCGGTCGTATTCGCGGGCATCAAGACCAAGGGCTTCGTAGAACTCCTTCCGGGCGACGTCACGCACATACATCGTTGCGAAGACGGCGAGAAGGAAGAAACGACACCACAGACGGGCGCTGAAGCCACGCACCGTGTCTGGTTGTGCCTTCATCAGGGCATCGAAGAAATCACCATGACGGTTCTCGTCCTGACACCAGTTCTCGAAGAAATTAAAGATCGGGAAAATCTTGCTGTCGGGATTTTTTTCGAGATGACGGAAAATCGCGATGTAGCGCCAGTAACCGATCTTTTCAGATAGATACGTTGCGTAAAAGATGAACTTCGGCTTGAAGAAGGTGTACTTCTTGTTGGCTGTCAGGAATCCAAGGTCGAGCTGTAAACCGAAGTCGCTCATGGATTTGTTGAGGAAGCCAGCATGACGGGCTTCGTCCCTTGCCATGTGCGCAAAGCACTCAGCCAGCAGCGGGTTGCGGGTTTTGATGCGACGGCTTAGTTCCTTGTAGAGGAGGAAGCCGGAGAATTCAGAGGTGCAGCTCTGTTCGAGAAACTCGACGAACACCTGACGCGTCTTGGGGTCAAGCTTCTCGGCTGCACCATCGAATTCGTCGTTGCGAACGAAGTGATGGCGGTTGTAATCCTTACGGAATTCCTCGCAGATGGCTTCAAGTTCCGCCTCATTGGGGCGAAGATCCATCGCCGCCATCGCGTCAAAGTCGGTGGTGTAGAAGCGCGGCGTGAGGATCGTGTCCTTCACCGGGTCCTTGACGGAAACGGCTGAACCGGGGGCTGCCGCTTCACTGACGGCGGTGGGAGGCACCATCTCTTTGAGAACTTCAGATGAAGCCAATGTAGGCGCCCCACCACTTGCAACGACTGCTTTGCTTAAGGCTCAGTTGCCTCCAAGCCACTTCTGTCCGTTCAGGCGCTGCAAGAGGCGCGATTGAAGCAGGGCAAGACTCATCCGCTTCTCATCGATCAGAAACGACTCCAGCAGGCTGGCGTCAGTGCCTGGATCCGCTAGGGCAATGGTTTTGCCGGCATTGATCGAAGCGTCGTCAAAGCAGAGCCAGAAGCGCCTGCCTGGGGGAAGTTCACCACGGATCATCCAGCACTCCCCGCCAACCACAGGCCGTTCGCCCTGGCACAACTCCAGGCAGCTTGGACTGAGGTTGTGATTCTTCAGACCTTGTCGGACAGCTGGGATGAGATCGTCCTGAATGAACGCTTCAAACGGCTTGTCTTCCGGCTTGGGAGGCTTCGCGGCCTTGGCTGGTTTGTCAGCAGGAGCGGAGGCGGCTGCAGCTGGAGTGTCGCTCACTGTGATGGTGTCGCTGGCGGAACTGTAAACAGCTTTGCGTTCGCTTCCACAGCCTCTACCAGTCGTCGCTTGGAGGCTGATCCCAGTCATCCGTCGTGTTGGCCTTCGCCTCCATGGGGCTGCTGACGGTGTCCGCAGCGGTGGTTGGCGGTCCTGACTGTCGTCCCCGTTGAATCACCCGAAAAGGCACGGCCACGGTCGGGGCTGGATCACGGATGTCGCGTTCCGGCCAAGCTGTCGCGGTGGATGGACCCCTGTCCATCTCCTGGCGATGGGGGGTGAACGGGGCAGGCTCGCTTTCCTGTGCCCAAACGCCCGGGTCTCGACGGCCCCAGTCCATGGACCGATGCACCTGACGTCGCAGTGGTCGGTTGCCTGCCGAGGCTGAAAAGGCGGCCAGGCCACTGAACAGGGCAGCACCCGTCGATGCCAATGCGATCCATGCGCCGATGGGGAGCTTGCTGGAGCGCCAGGTGAGAAAGCGCAATGACGTCGGCTGGGTGCCATTGAGGCTTGCCACAGTCAGGGCCATCAGCAGAGGGCTGAGGCAGGGCACGAGCAGCAGCTTTTGCAGGCCGGTCATGGTTGGGGAGAACGCCAGCGTTGGATCGGTTTCAGGTTTTCCCCCAGGCTGTCAAATAATCGGACCACCAGAAAATCGACCATGTCGTCGAGGGTTTTGGGCTGGGTGTACCAGGCTGGAATCGGTGGGGCAATCCTGGCTCCTGCTTCTGCCAGCGTCGTGAGATTGCGCAGGTGAATCAGGTTCCAGGGCATTTCCCGAGGGGCTAACACCAAAGGGCGGCCCTCCTTGAGATGCACGTCAGCGACCCGTTCGAGCAGATCAGTCGCCACGCCGGCGGCGATTCGCCCCACGCTGCCCATGCTGCACGGAACAATCACCATGCCCCGTGTGCGCACACTGCCGCTGGCGATGCTGGCGGCCTGATCGTTCCAGCGGTGGCATTCAAGAACACCGTGATGGCAGCGCAAACGTTCGCGCCAAAACGCGGCCTGGGCTTCCGGTTCCACAGGCACATGAACCTCAAGCTCGGCGTTCCACACTTCGTGGGCTCCACGGCTGAAGATCAGATGCACATGCCGTTGATGTTCAAGCAGCAGCTGCAAGGAGCGTTCCGCCAATTGCTGGGCTGAAGCTCCTGACACGCCCAGCACGATCGGGAGGGTGCCTTGATCGGAGCACTGGTCTGGCTGGGGCTTCATGCTGCGCCGCCTCAGTTGTCGCTCACAGCAACCGGCAAGGCCTTGTCATCGTCCGCTTGCGCTGATTCGCTCACGACGATGTCGAGATCGATCTGATTGCGTAAGACGTCAACTTTCACGATGCGCACGTTGACCTGATCGCCCAACTGGAAGACACGCCGATTGCGCCGCCCGACCAGCCGGTTCTGACGAGAGCGAAATTCATACCAATCATCATTGAGGGCACTGACGTGCACCATGCCTTCCACCATGGAGGGGGGGAGTTCGACGAAAAAGCCATAGCTCTGCACTCCGCTGATGAAGCCCACGTGCTCCTCTCCCACCATCGGCTCGGCGCTGCGGGACTGCGCCATCGCAATCAGATCCTTCTCGAGCTCTGAAACCTGGCGACGTCGATTGTTCAAACGCATGGCCTGACGTTCCTGAAAGCCATCCAGCAGCTTCTGCTCCTGAGTGGCGGTCAGAAGTGGCCAACTCACACGGCTCCCTGCTCCCTTCTGACCGAGATTGACCTTGTCTTTGTGGCGAACGGTGGGACGATCCTTGCCCTCATTCAGGAGGGCCGCCAGAACGTGCTGATTGATCAGATCACTGGCATGAAGGGTGGGGCAGCACCAAGGGGCACCGATCAGGGATTCGCCCAGTTCATGCTTGGAACCTTCCGCGCCGATGCCTCCTTCCTGGGTGCTGTCTGCATCGGTTGAAGCAAGCGCAGAGTCTGCTGCGTTGCGTTGGATGCGCAGCTGAGGGGCACTGATGGCCTGACGCATCTGCAGGTCGAGCATCCTGCGCAGCGGACTGTTCTGAAAGGCTTTGGAGAGGTCGCTGGCGGATGGGGTGCCGTCTTCGTCAAGCTCGAGAGGGAGTTCCAGCGCGACTGCCGTTTTGGCGACGTCCGTGAGCATGGATGGGTCGGCGGGCGAGGTTTCGAGCACCAGCATCGGCAGGTTCAGATCCATCGCATGTTCTGCCCAGCACAGGTCGGCGGTTCGCATCAACACCGAGAGGATGGCGTTCGGGTCCTCCACATCGAGGGGTGACAGCCATGGGTGCCTGCTGGCGTCGGGCTTGGCTGCGCGCAGATCACCCAGACTTTCAATTTCTGGACAGGGCAGGTGAAGTTCGATCATTCCCTGCGTGCAGGCCTGTTGCTGCAGGCTGCGAGCACAGAACAACAACGTCTCGATCTGACCGAGTTGATCCTTGAGGGGCTTGAGAACGGCGGGTACGGTGCGTGCCTTGGGCTTCCGGGCGGCTAAGGCTTGGAGGGCGTCGATGCTCACCGTGGCGACGGGCCGTACTTGGCTGAGCTGAAACTCAAAATCACTCACAGCGCCTTCTGCGCTGATATCCATTCGCAGAGTGATGGCGTCCTGGGTGGCGTCGACATCAAAGCGACACGCCTGGTTCAAGGTGCTGTTGAGCAACGGTTTCCAGGTGTCGCCCAGGCAGACCGCCTCGCCCTGGTCTTGGATCCACCGATCGATGCTGCTGCCGGGGTTGATGCGTTCGGCCACGCTGGGGGCATGGATCCAAACACGGGTTCCCCCCTCATGGGGCTCGACGTGGATGGCCGGCAGACCAGGGGCCTCTTGACCCGTCCAGCTGCGCAACAGCAAGGAAGCCTGGGCGGTGAGGTCGACCCTCTTTTTAGGGGCCGGAGATTTGGCGCTGCTGCGCGGTGCCGAAGCCCGTTGATGCAAATGCGCTTTGGTGATCAGCAGTTCGCGGTCACCGCTTGGACCTGCGTCAAGCGGTAGCGGACGTTCGACGTGTCCTTTGGCGTTGTACTGAGCCACCGGGAAGCGATCCACGGCCACTTCCACCACCGATGGTGCGTCGCCTGCGGGCAGGTGGCCGGCATCCTCCTCGGGAAGCTCGATCGAGGCCAGCAATCGATCGTCGAGGGGAACCGCCAGCAAGCGATCCTCCTGCCGTTCGACCTGGGCCAACAGACGGGTGGTGCTGCGTTCGAGGATGCACTGAACGCCGCCTTCCGGGGAGCGACGTCGTCCCCCTTCTCGGGTGATGCGCACCAACACCCGATCGCCGTTCCAGGCGTGGTTGAGCTGGTGATCACGGATGTAGATGTCTTCTCCACCGTCGTCACGGATGGCGAAACAAAAGCCCTTGCTGCTGCACCGCAGCCGCGCTTCGATCAAGTCCTCGTCATGGCTTCGTCTGACGTCGCCGTTCTCAAGAACGCTGACGATTCCCAGCTTGTTGAGACTGTCGAGAGCGAGGGACAGCCCTTGCTTTTCGGCGCGATTGGACAGCCGCAGGATCTTTTCGATTTTTCCCGTGTCAAGTGATCCGGTGCTTGGGAGATGGTCGAGGAGATCGGCGACCGAAAACTTCATCGTTGAGGGAGCGTGAACCGGCCTTCAGGACCGGGGGTTTGTGGCACTGGATCAGCCCTGAACCGAAGCTCTTGGGGCCTGCAGAGGCGTTCCAGAGATTGTTTGACTTTAAAGGGCTGACCCTGGTCCGTTCCCGGTACCACCATCGGGTGCATCCATCGGGCTGATCATCGGCCAGAGCAGGCGCAGGCCGATGATCAAAAAGCCCACTGCAGCAAGAAGCTGCAGCACTTCCGTTGGAATCACACTTGCCATCGACCCCCCTGCGAGAGCCCCGATCAGGCTCGCCAGCACCAGGGCGCTCGAGGAGCCGAGGAAGACGGCGAGAGGACGATTCGATGTGCCGCTGATCGCGACAGTGGCGAGCTGGGTCTTGTCGCCAAGCTCGGCAAGGAAGACCGTCAGGAAGGTGGAGAGCAGAAGAGAGAAATCCATGGATGACGGAATCAGAGGGTCCTTTGCAGAAGGGATTGCAGGGCTTGAATGCCCAGCCAGACCCCCAACCCCACCATCAGCACGCCTGCCATCTGTTCCAGGCGTTCAGGGGGAAGAATGCTGGAGAGCCATTGACCCACCAGAACGCCCACCAGGCTCGAGCAGATCAAGGCCAGTGCCGCGCCCACAAAGACAAGCCATGGCTGGCCGGATTGCGCTGAGAGCAGGAGGGTGGCCAGTTGCGTCTTGTCACCGAGTTCAGCAACGAACACCGTGGAAAAGGTGCTGAGCATCACCGTGGTGAAGCTCAGCCCAGAGGCCTGCTCGGCGGGGGTGATGGAATCGATCCCGTTGCTGGTGTCGACCTCAGGCATTGATCGGTTTCGATTGGCTCACACTGCGTTTGAACCTACGCAGTTCCCGGCTCCTGCCTCCGTAGATCGAACGAATCTGTTGGTTGCAGCAGGCGATGGCGAAGGCATCGGCGTCATCCGCTGGGACGTCGAACAGCCTCGCGAGATGACTGACCCTGCAGAAATCAGGTCGCTGGTCGTAAATCCTGCATCGCCGTCCGCCGCTGTCGTAGTGACGACACCAGCCATCCGGCCCGACCATGTCCATGTAGAGCCTGCGCTGCTCGTCACTGAGGGCCGCTAGGGCTTCCTGCCGTTCTTCCGGAGCCAGACGACAACAGGCTCCGCAATGGCTGATGCAGGTCCAGGAGTGTGTTGCCTTCGCCATGGCCTCAAGCTGTGACAAGCCATCACAGTGGCAGGGCATCGTTCGGCTTTTGTTGAGGCGTGTTCCGTAATCTGATGAGATCATTGCGTCGGATCACCGCATTCACCTCATGGGCATTGACTTTCATCTGATTGCAAACTTCGCAGCACTTGCCCTGATCACGGTTGCAGGCCCTGCAGTGATCTTCATCCTCTTCTACCGCCGTGGCGCACTCTGAAGGGTGCTGAGGGCGTGATACACGGGCTGACGCGCGATCAGCCTCCCCGTGTAGGCGGCAATCACAGCAGCAAGAATCAATCCAGCAAACAACTGCTGGTCACCGGTCAGTCTCCAGGCGAACACGATGGAGACCAGGGGAAGTTGGGTTGCTCCCGAGAGACCGGCGGCAAGGCCAAGGGCGATGCCGAGGTGCTGACTGATTCCCAGCACGGCACAGATGGTGTACCCAAGCAATCCGCCAAAGGTGAGTGCTGGGTCGATCAACCCACCCGGCACCCCTGGAGCCAGGGCAATCAGAGGTCCGATCAACCTCCCCAGGGTGATCCATAGGCTTGTCAAACCATGCTGTAGTTCGCCTGCATGACTGCCGCTCAACGGCATCCCCTCATCAATCAACTGCTGCAGTAACGACTCGCCATCGCCGGTACTGGTGCCCCAGCTGCTGAGGGCAATCAAGCTGAGTCCAGCCCCGAGCAAAAGCCCTGTTCGCACAGGGAATGTCTGAACCAGAGGCTTCAGTCTGGCGGTTGCCCAGACCAGGATTTTGCTGAACAGACCACCCACCAGTCCTCCCGCGATGCCGATGGGCACCGCCATGAGCAGCTGCTCCAGTTCCGGTGACATCACGTTGATGATCCCGAGTCCGAAAAGGGGTTGCCCTCCGAGATTGCTGAACCCCGCGGCAGCGACCCCGATCACAAGGGCAGGCCAGATCATTGTGATGGCGTAGTCGGTGGTCAGTTCCTCGAGCATGAACACCACCCCCACCAGCGGTGTGTTGAAGCCACCGGCCAAGCCGGCCCCACCACCGATCGCCACCATCTGACGTTCATTCAGGCTGGGAAGCCAGCGGCTCAGGCGGGGATGGAGCGCCCTGGCAACAGCCGCCCCCACCTGCACCACAGGCCCCTCCCTGCCGAGCGGAAACATCGCCGCTGTCGCCATTGACCACAGCAATCCCCGTTGCACCGTGCCTGGAGCCGCCATGGCCTCTGCCATGAGGGAGGGATCATCAAGGGCATTCATGGTGGAGGGAATGCCGGATCCTGCACCCGCTTTCCAGGGACCCCGTTGCAGCATCAACAGGATCGGCATCATCACCAACGGAAGCGAGGCGACCAGCAGGCCTTGTGAGGTCCAGGCATCCCCTCGCGTTGGCAGAAGACCGAACAGAGCCGTCTGGATGCGGTCAAGACTGTTCAGAGGCCAGCAGGCCAGGCCGATGGCAATGCCGACCACCATGAGGCCGATGCCATGGCGAAGGAGAGTTTGCAGCGAGGAGCTCCGCTGATCCAGGTGGTTGGGAATCAGGTGGTGCTGGTGACGCGGGTCTGACCTCATGGCTGCATGCCGAGACCGATGGCGGCCTCCTCGATCAGTCCCGCAACGTAGGGGTGGGAGGCGCGCCTGTCGTCGCAGTGATGCAGGCCGTCATCCGCGAGCGTCACCACCAAGCGTTCACCACTCGGGTTGGTCAGGCTGATGCAACCGCGATGAATTTGTTCACAGCTGTAGCGGTGCCCCATCCGCTCAAGGTCCATGGAAGGGTGGTGCTCACGCAACGCCTCGATCTCGAGCTGCAGCCGCTCCTCACCCTGCCATCGGTTCAGCGAAAGCCTGAAGGCCAGATCAATTCGATCCGGGATGGTTCCCTGGCCCTGCCAGCGCCAGGCAATGGCGTCATGCATGGTTCCGTTCTGGCGCAGACGCAGGCGTAGATGCCCTCCCCGCAACGGTCGCTGTTCGATCACCTCACAGCCTCGCGTCCAGAACAGCGGGGCCGGATTGCCAATGCCGAAGGGCTCCATCGTCAGCAGTGCTGACCACAGTCGTCGGTCGATCTGGTCAAAGCTGAGCAGGGCTTCAGGTCTGACGACCACACCCTGGGGGCGGTTGCGCATCCATTCAAGGGCCAAGGTGTTGAGCTGCTCATGCAATGCGGCCACGTTTTCGGCACGAACGGTGAAGCCACCTGCTGCAGGGTGTCCGCCAAAGCGATCCAGATGCTCTGCGCAGGCTGAAAGCGCCTGATCCACGGCAAAACCATCGGGCGCTCTCACGGAAGCCCGCATGAGCCCATCGCCATCCCCGGCGAGCAGTGCTGCTGGCCTTTGATAACGCTCCATCAGCCTTGCGGCCACGATGCCGATGACGCCATGGTGCCAGTGGCTCTGGGCCAGCAGCAGGAAGCCGGGCAAGGGTTGGATGTCCGCTTCGACCAGGGCGACGGCTTCGGCTTCAATCGCATCGCACAGCTCACGCCGTTGACGATTCAGTCCGTCGCACTCCCGTGCCAGTCCGATCGCTGCAGCGGTGTTGTCTTCGGTCAGGAGGTCGACGACGAGGCGTGGGTCCCCCAGACGGCCCACGGCATTGATGCGTGGAGCCAGCTGAAAGCCGATATCGATGGCACGCAGTGGCCGATCGTCAAGGCCGCTGAGCTGCTGCAAGGCGCGTAAGCCCGCACAGCGGCTGTGATGCAAGCTGCTCAAGCCTTCCCGCAACCAGCTGCGGTTGGCCCCGGTGAGTGGTGCCATGTCCGCAATGGTGCCGATGCAGAAGAGATCCCGGGCGCTGCTGATCGCGTCTGGTTGATCGAGTGATTCGGCCAGAGAACGGGCCAGGACGTACGCCAAACCCACACCCGCCAGACCTTTGTAGGGGGACCGACTGGGCGTTGTTTCTGGGTGCAGGAGAGCGAGTGCCTGGGGTGGTGGATCCGGAATGGTGTGATGGTCCGTGATGATCACCTCAACTCCCAGCTCCTTGGCTCTGGCGAGAGCGGCTTCGGCTGCCACGCCGTTATCGACGGTGACCAGAAGCTTGACGCCTTCGTGATGGAGCTCCTCCACCATGCGCACATTCAGGCCGTAGCCATCGTCCATCCGACTGGGAATCGCTGCGATCGGATCGGCCCCAAGCGGCTTCAAGGCTCGAATCAGCAGTGCTGTGCTGGTCATGCCGTCGGCGTCGTAGTCACCGCAGATGGCAACGGATTCACCCTGTTGGCAGGCCTGGGTGAGACGTTCAACAGCCGTTGGAAGATCCGGGAAATGATGCGCCGTTGACGGGAGCGCTGGTGGATCAAGCCACAGGGTCGCTTCGTCCACAGTCGCGTTCCCCCTCCGAGCCAGCACGGCCCTCAGGGGGAGAGGAAGGTCGAGCCCCTCCAAGGGATTCACGCCCTGGGGTTGGGGCAGTTGCCAGAGCTGGGGCTTGGAAGCGGAGACCACGAACGCCATCGCTTGCGTCTCTGCATTGTGGTGGGTGCTGCAAGCTGGTCGAAACAACGACGACTCGGTGCCATGGCCCAATTGCAGGCGGTGTTCTGGGATGTGGACGGCACGCTTGCGGATACAGAGATGGATGGGCACAGACCTGCCTTCAATTCCGCTTTCCGTGACCTTGGCTTGGCTTGGCACTGGGATCGTGCCTCCTATCAGCGCCTGCTCAGCATTCCCGGAGGTCGCCAGCGCATGGCGGTCTATGCCCGCGACCGTGGTGATGCGCTGAGTGAGACCCTCTTGGATCAACTGCGTGCTTGCAAACAACAGCACTACCTCGTTCGGATCGCTTCAGGCGCAGTGCAACTGCGTCCTGGAGTCGCCCGTCTTCTCAATGAGTTGAAGTTCGCGGGTGTCCAACAGTGGATTGTTACCAGCAGCGGTCCGGCTTCGGTGGATGCTCTGCTGAAGGGCCTCTTCGGGGAAGGGAGCAGTCCGTTTGCAGGTGTGGTGAGTTCCAGTGATGTCGAACGGCACAAACCCGATCCCGCCCCATACCGCTGCGCGCTCGAGCGCAGCGGCCTCAAGGCGGATGCCTGTGTGGCCCTTGAGGATTCCGCCGCAGGACTGGTGGCAGCGACCGATGCATCCCTGGCCTGCCTCCTGACGCCCTCCGCCTGGGATCAAGACCTCCCGGGTCTTCTGCAGAGGGCCAGTGCCGTGATCGATCACCTCGGCGAGGTTGACCATCGCCTCTCACAACGGTCAGGACCCCCTTGTGCTGAGGGCATGATCACGCTGGAGTATCTGCAAAGGCTTCTCGATCCTTCCCGCTGATGGCGTTGCAGCTCACTCGCTATGAACGTCTTCAACGTCAGCTGGGGCATCAGATCAGACCGGCCTTCGTGGGTCCCTGGAGACGTCGCAGCATCGGAGCCCTGGCTCTATTGATCGGCTTTTTCATCGGTAGCAATTTCACGACCTATTACCTCGAGGAGATCGGTCAACGGCCTGTCGTGGTGCTTGTACTGGTGCTCCTGATTGAGCTGGCCATCAGGCTGCGTACACGAGTCGTTGCCGATCCATGGCCACTGAAATGGTTGGCGATCGACAACCTGCGTCTGGGCGTGGTCTATGCAGTGGTGTTGGAGGCCTACAAACTTGGGTCTTGATCCGATGCTGTTTCGCCCCGAGGGGATCCCAGGTCACTCCACTGTGTTGGAGGAGCTCGGATGGTTGGATCCGCTTGAGTGGTATCGCACCTGGCAGGGGCGCGGTGGAGCTGACCTGGGCGCCACGGCCTGGCCCTTCCCTGTGACGCCTGAATGGTTGTGGGGCGTTGGCTTTCCCCTGCTGACAGGCCTTGAGAAACGTGCCTCTTCAGGTGTTCGTTCGGTGGTAGGTCTGAGTGGTTTGCCGGGTTGCGGTAAAACCAGCCTCGCCGCCTGGATCCAGCAGGTCAGCCATGAGCTTGGGCTGTCTGTTGCCGTGGTCTCTCTGGATGATTTCTATTGGCCCGCAGAGGCCATGGATCTCGCCATGGCCGGCAATCCCTGGTCAGTTCCGAGAGCGCTGCCTGGCAGTCATGACCTTGCACTGATGCAGCAATGTCTTCGGGCGTGGAGGGCGGGGGGTGAATGGAGCGCCCCTCACTTCGATAAATCCCTGCGTGAAGGTCGCGGCGATCGTGCTGGCTGGAGTAGTTCCCCTGCGGATGTGGTGCTGTTGGAGGGATGGTTCATCGGTGCATCCCCGGACGTTGGGACCGATCTGGATCCAGGCCTCAACCTGCCTGAGAAGGAGTACAGAACAGTGGTGCGTTCGGCGCTGAAGACGTATCAACCAATCTGGTCTGAGCTCAGTGAGCTCTGGCATCTGCGGGCACCCAGTGTGTCAGCCACGCGTCTGTGGAAATCACAACAGGAAGCCAGCATGGAGAAAGCGCGTGGAATCAGACTTCCTGACCGCGCCTTGTCACAATTCATTCGCATGATCGAATCTGCCCTTCCTCCGGAAGCCCTGCAGACAATCTCGATGGCCAATGTTGTTGTGGAGCTCACGGAGACTCGAGTCATCCGTGAGCTCCGCTGCGATCAGCTTTCGCTGTCGTCTTCGGAAACCGGATAGACAAAGCCCTGAGCCCGGCCACTCAGAACGGATTTGCCGATTGACATGGCGCGCTGAGCAGCAGTGGCTGCCTTGGCCTTCCAGACGGCATGACGCTGATTGCGCTTGCTCTTGGAGGTTTTCTTCTTGGGTACAGCCATTGCCGGCGGGTTTCTGCCAAACGGAGATCTTCCCCTGTCGAGAGTCCTCTCGTCAAATCGCTAGGCTTTCATCAATGCAACCTTGCCGTGAGTTCAGGCCTTTCGGAACGTCCTCAGAGCCCTGACAAGACGGCTCCTTCAACGTCTCAATATCCACTGATTTACAGCGATTTGCTCAGGCAAATCAGAGCCGGAGAGATCAAAGAGCTGATTTTGATTCCAGCACGTCGAGAAGTGACGGCGATCTACCCCGATGGTCGTCGGGTGCTGGTTCCGATCCTTGCCAATAATCAGCAGATCCTGCGCACCGCTGAGTCCGCAGGAGTGCCTCTCAAGGTCAAGGACATTCGAGGTGAACAGGCCATGGCCGGTGTCGCCGGCAATCTCGGCCTGATTCTGCTGATCGTGGTGGGATTGTCGTTTTTGTTGCGGCGCTCAGCGCAGGTGGCCAATCGCGCCATGGGCTTTGGCCGCAGTCAACCTCGGGTCAAACCCCAAGACGACCTCACGGTGCGTTTCGAAGACGTCGCAGGCATCAGTGAGGCCAAGGATGAACTGCAGGAAGTGGTCACGTTCCTGCGAGAACCCGAGAGTTTCATTCGACTGGGAGCCAAGATCCCCAGAGGTGTGCTCTTGGTCGGTCCTCCCGGAACCGGTAAGACCCTGTTGGCCAAGGCGATCGCCGGCGAAGCGGGTGTTCCGTTTTTCTCGATGGCGGCTTCTGAGTTTGTGGAACTCTTTGTGGGTGTCGGCGCCTCTCGGGTCCGTGATCTGTTCAGACAGGCCAAGGAGAAATCACCCTGCATCGTCTTTATTGATGAAATTGATGCGGTTGGCCGCCAGCGTGGTGCCGGAATCGGTGGGGGCAACGACGAGCGGGAACAGACGCTCAACCAATTGCTCACTGAGATGGATGGGTTTGCTGATAACTCTGGGGTCATCCTGCTGGCCGCCACCAACCGGGCTGACGTGCTCGATACGGCTTTGATGCGCCCGGGTCGCTTCGATCGGCGCATCATGGTGGACCTTCCCGATCGCCGTGGTCGTGAGGCGATCCTGTCGGTGCATGCCCGCACCAGACCTCTTCAGGACGATGTTGATCTTGGTGATTGGGCCCAGCGCACACCGGGGTTTTCTGGTGCTGACCTTGCCAACCTTCTCAATGAAGCCGCGATCCTGACGGCGCGCGATCAGGCGACGGCCATCGGTGACGAGCAGATCGAACGGGCCCTTGAGCGAATCACGATGGGATTGACGGCTGCACCCCTTCAAGACAACGCCAAAAAGCGTCTGATTGCTTATCACGAGATCGGTCATGCGCTTGTTGCGGCGTTGACCCCCCACGCCGACAAGGTCGACAAAGTCACCTTGTTGCCCCGCAGTGGCGGTGTGGGCGGATTCACGCGGTTTTGGCCCGATGAGGAGGTGATCGACTCCGGTCTTCTCACCAAGGCGGCGCTACGGGCTCGCTTGGTTGTTGCCCTGGGAGGAAGGGCTGCAGAGATGGTGGTGTTCGGAGATGCCGAGGTCACGCAGGGAGCGAGCGGGGATCTTCAGGTGGTGAGCCAGTTGGCGCGTGAGATGGTCACCCGTTTCGGCTTTTCTGCGCTTGGGCCCGTGGCACTCGAAGCCGGCGGCAATGAAGTCTTCCTGGGGCGCGATCTTGTGCATACACGACCGTCCTATGCGGAAAGTACAGGACGCCAGATTGATACCCAGATCAGGGACCTTGCCAAAGAGGCCCTGGCTCAGGCCGTGTCTTACCTCGAGCCCCGTCGCGAGACGATGGATCGTCTTGTGGATGCGCTCATCACTGAAGAAACCCTGCATACAGAGCGGTTCTTAAAGCTTGCTGGTCTGCAGGCTCCTCAGCCTCAGAGTCCGCCTCGGTCTCAACCGCTTGCGTCTGGCGACCATGACCTGCTTGAGTCAGCTCGACGATCTGTCGGTCGGGGAACGTCCTGAGCTCACTCTTGATGAGCTGATTAATTTGGGATAGCTGATCGTTCGGGATTGAGTCGTCCCACCCGACCCAGGAATCGTCAGGGGTTCTTCAGCCAGCACCGCCTTCGGTTCTGGCTTTGTCTTGTCACCCTCGTTCTCGCTCTTGCAGCAGTCGCTCGGCTGCAGGTTGAGTGGCTCTGGTTTCAGCAGTTCTCTCTTGAAACGGTTGTTCTGCGTCGTTGGCTGTTGCAGGCTGCAGGATTTCTGGCGGCCGCCTGTCTGGCCCTGGCGGGTGCTCTCTGGCGCCACAACTGGTTGAGGCTGGGTCGACGTGACCTCTCGGTGGATCGGGAGGATCCTCACAGGCTGGCAATGGCAGGGCTCCGGTACACCTTTGTGCTGGTGCTTTGTGGTTGTGTCGTCGTCTTCGACCTGCTGGTGTTGGCCCGTCTGGCCTGGCTCGCCTGGTTGACCCCCTTTCGTTTGGGGCAGTGGTGGGAACAACCCGTGGATGCAGCCAGTGTGATCACAGCAACAGTGGCCGGGTTCATCGCCCTTGCGGTGGGTCTCACCCAGCGTCGTGCCATGGCCGCTGTGTTCTGGCTGGGAAGCTTGTTGACCTGCTTCACAGCGGCACGGGCCTGGGGGCTCTGGGCCCTGGCACTCACCATTCCATCAACGGGTGAGGTCGAGCCTCTGTTCGGAGCTGATGTGAGCTTCGGGCTTGGACGGTTCTCGGCCCTGGCGTTGCTGTGGCAACTGTTGCTGGCTCAGCTGGTGCTGACGGTTGGTACAGCCCTGCTGGTGCGATTCACGCGATCGCCAGCCCTGACTGACTGGCGATTTGATGGACTGCTGCCGATTGAGCGTCGACGCTTGCGCCCCCTGCTTGCCGTTGTTCTCGGGCTCCTGGCAGCACTTCTCTGGCTCTCGCGTCATCAGATGCTCTGGACGCAGGATGGTGTGGTGGCCGGTGCTGGCTGGCTCGATGTCCATTTCGTGTTGCCTTTGCGCCAATCGGCGTCGATCGCGCTGTTTGCCCTGGCCGCACTGGTCTTCCCCCTGCCTGGTTCGATTCCACGGCGACGTTGGCGATTACTGGCTGCTGCTGTGCTGTTTGGTGCCCTCATCCTTGAAGTGGTGATGACACCAGCGTTGCAGTGGTTGGTGGTCAAACCAAGGGAATTGACGCTTGAAACCCCTTATTTAGATCATGCAATCACGGCGACACGAAATGCTTTTCAACTGAATGAAGTCTCTTCCCAGTCGTTCAACCCGGCCCCGCGCCTGCGTCCTCAGGATCTGATGGAGGGTGCTTCCACGCGGCGCAATGTGCGCCTTTGGGATAGCCAACCTCTGCTGGCAACAAACCGGCAACTGCAACAACTGAGGCTTTATTACCGTTTCTCCAATGCAGCCGTTGATCGCTACCAACTGGCTCCGGATCAGGACCAGCGCCAACAAGTGATCATCGCCGCTCGTGAGCTCGATCAGGCGTCATTGCCTGAGCGTTCTCGAACCTGGTTGAACCGTCATTTCGTCTTCACCCATGGCTACGGTTTCACACTCAGTCCTGTCAATACGAAGGCAACCGACAACCTGCCTGAATACTTCATCAGTGATCTAGGCAAGTCCACTCGGATTACAGGAAATGCGTCCTTGGATATTAGTCGCGAGGACGTCATGGAACGGGTGCCGATCGGTCGAGCAGCGCTCTATTTCGGCATGTTGCCTTCGCCCTATGCGGTGGCACCGACCGACGTGCCGGAATTTGACTTTCCCGAAGGTGATGTCAATAAATACACCCACTATTCCGGGCAGGCGGGTGTGCCACTGTCCAACGCCTGGCAGCGACTTACTGCTGCGATTTATCTCAAAGAGCCTCGATTACTCAACACCCCCTCTCTGCAGTCAACGTCGAAACTGCTGATTCGTCGGGATGTCCGCCAGCGTTTACAGGCACTTGCTCCATTCCTGGCTTTCCATGGCGACCCCTATCTCGTGTCCGTGCCTATCGAGGGGAATCATCCTGGTTACGTCTCAGAACAACATCAATATTGGATTGTTGATGCCTATACAGAGTCGAAGACTTATCCTTATTCAGCGGATCTCCCTGATGGCAGCTCCCTTCGTTATGCACGTAATTCCGTGAAGGCAGTGGTTGATGCCTATAACGGCAGCGTCCATCTGTATGTCTCTGAGCCTGAAGATCCCATCATCCTTGGATGGCAGGCACTCTTCCCAGAACTGTTTCAGCCACTCGATGCCATGCCTGCAGAGTTACAGGCTCATCTGATGGTTCCAAATCATCTGTTTGAATTGCAGGTTCAGCAGTTATTGCGATATCACGTGACTGACCCACGCACGTTTTATAGCGGTGATGATGTTTGGCAAGTGCCAAAGGAGACCTATGGCAAGCGTCAGATTCCCGTTGCTCCTTATCACATTACGGCTCAGATCAACTCAGCCAACCCCTCTGAATTCCTTCTGCTTCAGCCTCTGACACCGCTGGCACGACCCAACCTGGCTGCCTGGCTTGTTGCCCGCAGTGATGGTCCTCATTACGGCGAGCTTGTGTTGTTGCGCTTTCCATCCGAGCGGCGGATCTTTGGTCCTGAACAAATTCAGGCACTCATCAATCAGAATCCCCTGATCAGTCAGAAATTTGGTTTATGGGATCGTGCAGGTTCTGAGGTGGTACAGGGCAATCTGTTGGTGCTTCCGATTGGTGAAGCGTTGCTTTACGTGGAGCCTGTGTATCTACGGGCGAGTCGTGGAGGCCTGCCAACGCTGATTCGCGTTGTTGTAAGCGACGGCAGCCGTGTTGCCATGGATTCCAATCTGACTGATGCGCTGAAGGCATTGATTGGAGATGAATCATCAACTTCTCTGGTTCAAGACCTTTCGCTGACGCCAGAACCCTCCCTTGACTGAGTTTTGAAGAGTCTCAGGGCCAAGAAAAAACCGCCCCATGGGGGCGGTTCTCAGAGCGCAGACGTGTGGCTCAGTTGACTGCAGCGAAAAACTCCTTGCTGCCAACGGGGTCGGGCTTCATGGTCTTTTCTCCAGGAGTCCAGTTGGCGGGACAGACCTCATCGGGATGGGACTGCACATACTGGAAGGCTTGCAGCACACGAAGCGTTTCATCAACGTTCCGGCCGACGGGCAGGTTGTTGATGGTGGAGTGCATGATCACACCATCCGGATCGATAATGAACAGACCACGCAGAGCCACACCGGCCTCATCGTCGAGAACGTTGTAGGCAGTCGAGATCTCCTTCTTCAGGTCAGCAACGAGGGGATAGCTGATATCGCCAAGGCCGCCCTGATTGCGAGGGGTCTGAATCCAGGCCAGATGGCTGAACTGGCTGTCCACGGACACGCCCAGCACTTCAGTGTTCTTGCTGGAGAATTCTGCGTAGCGATCGCTGAACGCGGTGATCTCCGTGGGGCACACGAAGGTGAAGTCGAGGGGATAGAAGAACAGAACCACGTACTTGCCGCGATACTGCGACAGGGTGATCTCCTTGAATTCCTGGTCAACCACTGCGGTGGCAGTGAAGTCGGGGGCCTGCTGGCCCACACGCAGACAGCCTGTGGCAGTCATGATGGAAGAGCGATGGTGAAGCTCCGGCACTCGAACACTCGCTATACGAAGTCGATTCGACTACCAGTTGCTCGCATCAATTTATCACGGAGATTCGATCCGGTTCCGGTGCCGTTATCCAGAGGGTTCAGCCCCCTTGAAAGATAGACTGGTCTGATGATCAAGCGTTCAATGGCCTGGGATCAGGCCTTGCTCAGAAAATTCAGCAGCACCGGTCATTTCCGTTTGCTCAATCAGGTCCGCAGCGAGCTGAAGGCCCAGCCCCTTGCCAGGGACCCTCACACCAAGGCCTTGATGCTGCAGGCCCGCCCCATGCGTGGTCAGTCGGTTCGCGCTCAGCGTCGACCCAACGCCCTGGAGGCCACCCACGGAGAAGGATCGACGGCAGATCAATCATTGGATACGCCCCGATCATTCCGTGATCGGTTGAATGCGATAGAAATGCGTTGAGAGTTTGTTTCTTGATCGATGGTCGTATCAATCAAAAAGCCCAGCTATTTAATAGCTGGGCTTTTTGCTAAATGACAAGGGGGAGACTTGAACTCCCGACCTGCGGGTTATGAATCCGCCGCTCTAACCAGCTGAGCTACCCTGTCACAACTCAGATAGTTTAAACGATCGACCGTCCCCGATTAGGCGCGTCGACTGGGCAGAACAGCCATCGGGTCGACCGCAGCACCACCAGGTTTTCGGATCTCAAAATGCAAGTGGGGACCTGTGCTGCGACCGGTGCTTCCCATCAGGGAAATGGTCTGGCCTTGGGGAACAATCTGCCCTTTGCGTACCAACAAACGACTGTTGTGGGCGTAACGGGTGGAAGAGCCGTCTCTGTGGTTGATTTCAACCAGATACCCATAGCCGCTACTCCATCCCGAGTAGGCCACAATCCCGTCTTTCGCGGCCAAAATGGGGGTTCCAACGTTGTTGGCGATGTCGATGCCTTTGTGCATGCGTCCCCACCTCCATCCATAACCAGAGGTGAAGACACCTTTTGCGGGCCATCGGAAGGATTGGTTCAGGCGAGGGATGGAACCGCCTGGAAGTGAAGGCAAAGATGGCCAGCTGGCGCCACCGGAAACGCCAGGACGAATGGCCAGCACAGCGCCTGGAGCGGCATTGGCAACTCGGATGTTGCTCCCAATTACAAGCCTCGCGAGATTGACACCGGGATTGAGTTTGCGCAGGTCGGAAATGGTGAGACCGTGGCGCGTGGCGATCGATGACACGGAATCTCCGTTGGACACCTTCACGACATCCACAGAGGCTGGAGGGGGAGGTGTCAGTGGAGCACTCGTCTTGATCTGCCCGGAGTTGAGATGGGTGGAGAGGGCGATCAGACGTCGGTTTATCTCAGGAAGGACAACCCAACTGCCTTTCTTCAGCGTCTGGTTGTCCGATGCTTCATTCAGCGTTTTGAGGGTTTCAACCTTCAGGTTGAGGTCTTCGGCGAGTTCTTTAGGTGTGGTGTCAGCGACAAGTTGAACCCAGATACGCTTTGCTTGGGCAGGAGGAGAGGCGCTCGCGAGCAGAAACTCCTGTGCTGCGGTGCTGTGACGTCGTTCGGCGATACCAGGATCCCCTCCAAGGGCGGTGAGGCCGACCACTGGGACCGAAGAGGTCACGACAAGAGCAAGAAGAGGCCTCATTGCAGGTGATGAAAGGACTCGGATCACGAGACGTCGCCACGACCTCGGAATTGAGCGGAAGGTAACGGTTCAAACACTCCCTCGCAAGGGGCTTTGGCACAGGTTGTCAATCACCACAACCCGAGCTTCAGGCCGGCCTGAAAGGTCACCAGAGCACACGACACAGACAGATTGAGGCTGCGCACGTGTTGGTGTCCTCGCATCGGAATCGTGCAGATCTGATCGCATTGCCGGCGGATCTCGGTGGGGAGGCCTGTGTCTTCCCGTCCGAACAGCAAGACATCACCCGACTGAAACTCGAACGTGCTCAGGCTTTGACCTTGGTGCCGGCTGCAGCCGATCAGTCGGTGCGGGTGTGGCAAGGCGGCTTCAAAGGCCTCAAAGTCTGAATGGGTGCTCACGTCAACGTGTGGCCAGTAATCCAGACCGGCACGTTTGAGAGTTTTGTCGTCGATGCTGAAACCCAAGGGCTCAATCAACGACAGAGGCAATTGAAAAGCGGCACAGCTGCGGGCGATGTTGCCGGTGTTGGGGGGGATTCTCGGCTCGAACAGGGCAACCCTGAGGGGGGATGGAGCAAGTGTCATACGCGGACTCCGATCGCGTGAAGGTCAATGGCACGACCTTGCACCACAAGCCAACTGCGTCGGCTGACTTGTTCCAGCTCCTGAGCCAGTGAGCCGAGTCGGTCTCGAAACATGCCCCCGATCGGGGTGGCTGGAACGACGCCCCAGCCTGTTTCTTCAATCACGATCACAACGCGTGTTCTGCGCTTGCTGAGGCAATCGAGGAACTGGGCGCATTGTTGTGACCATGCAACGGTGTCCAGGTTGAGTCCCCACGCCACAAAGCCCCCTAAGGAATCAATCAGAACAGCGTGTTCCTCGGGAAGGCTAGAAATATCCTCAGCAATGCCAAGGTCAGTTTCCAACATTGTCCAGTGCGCGGGCCTTCGTTCTCTGTGCACTCGAATGCGCTGTTGCCAGTTGTCATCCTTGGGTCTGGGGGCTGACGTGGCCACGTAAGTGACTTGATCGTGGCCTTTGACCAGGGATTCCGCCCAACGGCTTTTGCCGCTGCGGCTTGGGCCGCTCACCAAGACAAGGCCGGCTTCATCCACCGCCATTCATGCCCCGCAGTGTGGCGACAGAGGAAGGACTGACGCGGTTGAGATAGCGGAAAATCCAGTATTTGAAGATCGTCGCCAGAATCACTGGAAAGGTGGCGATGAAAAGCAGGACGAAGTTTTCACGAGCTGGAAAACCGAAGTGGTTGGCAATTCCCCCAAGCAGGACGGTCCACCCTTCCGGACTGTGGAAACCGACGAAGATATCCGTGAACAGGATGATCGCAAAAGCCTTGGCGGAATCGCTCAGGCCGTAGACCGCTTCATCAAAAAAACCGCGGAGGACATTGAGCTCTTCACGACTGGTGAAACAGACCACGACAAAAGCCAGCAGGGCTGCCAGGTCTGCCAGGACATTTTTGATGGCATGGGTGCTGGCTGCGTCAGCTTCCTCTTTGAGCTCCTCGGCTTTGACCGACAGGGCCTGCTGCAGTTCCTCCTGGGAGGGGATGGCTTTTCCCTTCAGTAACGCATCGAATTCAATCTCGGCCTTGTAGACCCTCAGTTTTTCTACGGCCTCTTCTTCGAGTTGAGGTTTGGGGTAGCTGAGGAACGGAAGATCGGGGGCAAAACGATCCACCATGGGACTGATCAGGTAGGTGCGGCTGACCTGCTGAACCAGGAGTGGAACCAGGATCAATAACAGGAGCACCTTGAGGGAGATCAAGGTGGAATCCCGCCGCCGCCTGAAGCCTGCCACCAAGGTCGCTTCTGCGGTGGGATCGAGCTGTCTGCGGACGGAGTCAATCACCCCGAGCAGAGATCGCGGCAGAGGATCAGGATCACGACTCATGGTCGGCGCAGCAGTCGTGCGCCGGGGGGAATAACGATTGACCACAGCCTCGATCAACTGCAGCTGACGCAGTTCCTGGGTGTCGAACTGGCCACGAATGGGCTCCAGTATGTCGAGGCTGTTCCTGCAGATCGTCAGAGCAGTCTTGAACTTGCGCAGGATCGTGGCCTGTACCGAGCTGGGCACCGACAGTTCGAGACCTGGTCGAATCGGCCGATCTCCGTAGTACTCGAGCTCCAGGCTCTGAATCAAGAGAGCCGCTTCGTAGCCCCGTTCGAGATCACTGGTGAGGTCGCGGACTTTGGCCTGCCCAAATGTATTGATCCAATTGCGAAGTGCCATGGAGGGTGCCGAGGATCAGCGGGAGAAGATCCACCATGTGGCCATCGGCACAATGCTGCCGACCACCAGGAGCACGATCACCCATGTGAACGCATTGCTGTCCTTGGTCTCTTCAGCGGTGGGGATATTGGTCGGAAGGGTGGTTCGCTCGACTTCAACGGGGGGGCCGGGGTCTGCACCACCGGCGAGAACCACCTCAAGGCGGTTGATGCCGTCGAGGCTGGCTTGGCGGTAACGATCACCCTGACGAAGGGGTTGGCTCATGGTGGTGCGGCCAGTGCTGGAGAGGAGTTCCTTGGAGATACGGTCCAACAGAAGGGGGTCAGCTACCACAGCAGCTTGTTTGTTCTGCGCTTCGATCAGAAACAGAACCAAAGGGAAATCGTTGGTTTCAGATGACCAGCGTTGAAGAAGTTGCTCCCCAAATTGATTGAGGCTGAGTCCGTAATCAAGTCGACGCAGAGTGACAAGGCGGGCGTCAACCTTTTCCGCACGGAGCTGGTCGAGACGGGCACCGAGTTCGGAACGGCTTGACCGACTGAGGACCTCTGCCGAATCGGTCACGCTTTCGTCGGGCGCAGATGGGGGGAAGTCCATTGGCGCCACTGCGTTGGCGACAGGAACAACCAGCAACAGGCTCAGACAGGCGGCCAGCACACCGGCAACAAGTGATCGGATCCGCAGCATCATTCCTGAGGTTTGATGACGACAGTCTGCCTTCAGCTGGCAAGGCTGTCGCGGTTGAGAGCCATGATTGCCGAAACAATTCCTCGTGCCTGGCCCTCGGGCAGGGTCATCGCACCACAGAGTCCATTGAGGAATTCGGTTTCCGCTGGCGCCACCACGCGGTCGGCATGGACCAGCTGAGCAGCAACCGCGAGGGCCGTTTCCTGTTGTGCGGTGCTGAGTTCAGGCAAGGCCTGGGCGATCAGATCATCCAGGCCCCGATCACGCAGAACTGTCAGGAGACGATCAAACAGCTCGCCCATTGCAGCTTCGGTGCACAGGTTGTAGGGGGCCCGAAATTCAAGTTGTCGCCTCAAGGCATGGGCTTCGTCCTTTGCCAAGACACCGTCGCAGGCAACGGCTCCCAGAGCGATGGCGGCAAACGCTTCGGCGGAGTCCATGGGCTCTGGTGCATACACACCCATTTGAGCAAGAGTGCCACCATCTGCCACCCCGTCAGATTCATGCCTTTTGGAGCCCGCGTCACGCTTGCGGCCGGAGTCCTTACGCTGCTGCTCGCGGCAGCGAATGTGTTCACTGCTGCTGCCATCGACCCAAGTCTGCAGCGTGCTGAGGTCCTGGCCGGGATGGCCGCCATTGGTCTGATGTTGGTGGCTGTGCTGTGGACGCGTGCGCAACCGTTGGCCCCATCCGCTGTGGCGCTCCCGGGCACCCAGGTGTTGCAGATCGCTCCTTCGCTAACAGAGAAAGCGCGTACTGAGCTTGCCTGGGGGAGTCATCTTCTGCTGACAGCGACGTCCGCAGCAACGATTCTCGTGGCCTGGAATGGATTGGTTGTGTTGCGTCGTGGCTTGGTTCTCCAGGATGAGGAGGGCGATCAAGACATGATCGCTGGATCGGAGCGCTTCGTGCCAGGTGCGATCTGTCAACGGGCCCGTCAGCAAGGGCGATTGGTTTCGCTGGTTAAAACTGCTCTCTATCCCGGCCGATTCGAGTTCGATCCTGTCTTGCCTGATCTGCCATCGGTGATGGTCTATCCCCTCGGTCAACGTGGTTGGGTGGTGCTGGGGGGATGGTCGGAGCGGTGCTTCAGCCGCTCCGATGAGCGTTGGTTTTCTGGTTGGTGCGAGCGACTTAGAACGACACTGGAGATGACGGACGTCGACGCTCCTGGTCTGAGCCTGACGCATCCTTGATCGTGAGTTCTGATTGCACGAATCCACCGGGAGACGAGAACGTCACGGTTCCTTGATCGCCAACGGTTCCTTCCAGCCTTTCGCTGCGAGTGACCTGCTGGTTGGATGCACGTTTCAACTCCACGCCGCCCTGGGCAGAGACGCGATTTGAAATCCAGTTCCAACGGCATTGGTTGGCCCTGAGTTCCTCGCCGGGCTGAGAGAACCGACATCCGTTCTGGACGCTGACGGTGGACTTGTCCATGTTGATGCGGAAACCATCCCCCACCAGGTCTGACGTTTTCATCGACGCTCGGAATGGTGAGGCGCTGACGAGAGTGTCATCGCTGAACAACCAGCGCGTGGTGGAAGCTTCGAGTCGCCCTTCGCTCTGGGGAGCGACAACATTCACTGGACCGATGAGGTCAATGAAGCCCTGCTGAGTGTTGCCCTCAAGGCGCTGGGCCTTGAGCTCCTGCAGCACGGTGCGCTTCTGGTTGAAGCGTTGCCCGAGAATCGGACCTTTAGCTTTCAGGCCCCCACTCCCTAAATTCCAGGCGGCTTTCTGGCTGCGCACCACGGTTTCTGCTCGTTTGGCAGGAGCGATGCCTGCTTCTGGCTGGCTCCACCGCTCCAGCTGCACAGTGCCCAGGAGCGTGAGATCCTCCGAGAGTTGGTTGAGCGTTGCCTTACTGGCTTTGATATGGGTGAGGTCATCGATGGCTTCAGGACGTTGTTCCATCACCAGGAGGGAGGTTGAAGGCGTCCATCGCAGTCGGTCACCTTTGATCAAGACCTTCTGGCCCTGCAGTTGTTGCAGTTGGACCTGACCCTCCAGCAGGACAAGCTCGCCATCGTTCACAACCGTTGCCCGTTCGGCACTGATTCGAAAGGACGGTTGATCATTGCGATAAAGGATCCCCTCAGGACGGCTGGCCCGAACCAGACGTCGGTCGAATTCGTAGCGGGCTTCCGGACTGATCAGATCCCAGTCGCGCTGCCCATCAGCTCGTTTCTGGCGAAGCTCGAGTGATCGAAACACAAAGGGTGGTGCCTCTGCTTCACCTGCCTGTGGATTGGAGTCGCACCCACCAAGAAGGAGAGCGGCTCCCAGCACGCCATGGCGTAGTCGATGCAGCGGCATTGCCGTCAAAGGGGGCTCTCCAGTTCAAGTCGTTGCATCACCGGATTGGGTTTCGGCAAGGGCTGATCACTACCCAGCATCCCCCAGATCAACCGGTCGTTCCATCGTTCCGGCATCGGGCCCTGATTGAGCTGCGTCAGGATGCGCTCGCTGAGATCCGGCACGAGGGGATTGAGGAGGAGGCCCACAAGGCGGCAGCACTCCAGGACGGCGTAGAGATCAGAGGCCACAGCGCTTTCCTGACCCGGTTGCTTCATCAGACTCCAAGGCGCTCTCTCATTGAGGAAGCCATTGGCCTGGATGGCGAGGTGCAGCACGGCTTCAGAGGCACGCTGAAAAGCCATCTCCGGCATCGCCTCTCGCACCGTGATGATTGCCGCTTCAGCCTGCAGACGGAGGGGATGGTCTTGGTCGAGGGCTGAACCAGCAGGGGGCACGGCATCGCTGAACCATTTGCGTGCCATCGATGCGGTGCGATTCAGCAGGTTGCCGATCGTGTTGGCCAAATCGTTGTTGACCAGATCGGTGAAACGTTGCTGCTGAAAGTCGCCGTCATCACCGAACTGGATATCCCGCAGCAAATACCAACGAACGGCATCGGTGCCGCAGCTCTCCAACAGCGCTTCGGGATCAAGCACATTGCCGAGGGATTTACCCATCTTCTGGCCTTCTCGCGTCAGAAAGCCATGGCCGAACACACGTTTGGGTACCGGTAAGCCTGCTGACATCAACATGGCCGGCCAATAAACGGCGTGGAAACGCAGGATGTCTTTGCCAATCACCTGCATCTGGGCAGGCCAGCCGACGCTTTCAAGTCGATCGAGATTCACGGCTCCGCCGTCATCAAGCAGGGCGGTTAGGTAACCAAGAAGCGCGTCGAACCAGACGTAAAAGGTGTGACCAGGATGGCCTGGCACCGGAAGTCCCCACGAGACATTGACTCTTGAAATTGAAAAATCACGCAGACCACCGGCAACGAAGTTCTGGATTTCCTTGCGACGGTTGGCCGGCGCGATGAAGTCGGATTCGTTGATCAGCTGCTCGATCTGCTGTTGAAAGTTCGACAGACAGAAAAAGAGGTTCTCTTCGTCCCGCCACTCCAATGGTTTCTGGTGCAGTGGGCAGGTCGGATCCTCGGAGTCCGGCGGATCATCCTTGAACTCCTCGCATCCAACGCAGTACCAACCGGTCTGGCGGCCCGTGCGGATATCACCATTGGCCTCACAGCGTTGGAAGAATGCCTCCACGAGAGGCAGATGACGATCACCGGTCGTGCGTATGAATCGGTCGTTGCTGATCCCCCAGCGCTGCCAGAGATCCACATAGTTCTGGCTGATCCTGTCGCAGTGCTCCTGGGGGCTCACCCCCCGTTCAGCGGCCGTGCGCTGGATCTTCTGACCGTGTTCGTCCACCCCAGTGATGAAGACGACGTCGCGACCTTCCAGCCGTTGAAAACGGGCGAGTGCATCACAGGCGATCGTCGTGTAGGTGCTCCCCAGGTGTGGTTTGTCGTTGACGTAATACAGAGGGGTCGTGAGGCTGTAGGTCATCTCTCCGACATCAACTCCTGGCATTGCCATCCCACTCTGCGGTTTGGCGACTGGAGCTGGATCCTAACGACCCCTGATCATGGTTTCTACCTTGGCCGCTCAGCTCTCGAAACTGTGTCCCCGGTGCCGGTTGGCAGCCTTGGAACAGATGGTCCTGGCTGATCGTGCTTCAAGACGGGCATGAGCGCACCATCCCTCCCTTCAGCTCCACGTCACGGCATCTCCGTTCATCAATCCATCGATGCAGTTGATGTGATTGTTTGGGGTGGTGGTACAGGTGGAGTCGCGGCTGCGATCCAGGCGGCACGCGGTGGTGCCACCACCCTGTTGCTGACTCCGGATCGCTGGCTTGGGGGGATGGTCAGTGCCGCCGGCGTGTGTTGCCCCGATGGGAACGAGCTCACTCCATGGCAGACGGGCTTATGGGGTGCCTTCCTGAGGGAGCTCGAGCGGCGCGAGCCCGAAGGGCTTGATCACAACTGGGTGAGCTGTTTCGGCTATCGACCGACAACAGCGGAGCAGATTCTCCAGGACTGGGTCAGCACTGAGGACAAGTTGCGGTGGTGGCCCTCGTGTCGCCTGCTGGACGTGGAGCGCGACGGTGCGTTGATTTCAGGCTTCCGCGTCGAGGTTGCTGGTGGCCAGCAGCGTGTGCGCTGTGCGGTGGCGATCGATGGCAGCGATCGCGGTGATCTCCTGCCTCTCGCTGACGCACCGTTCCGTTTCGGCTGGGAGCCGCAGGAGCAGTGGGGAGAGCCCAGTGCGCCAACGCAGCAGCGGTTGTCCACGGAGATCTTCTTTCGCGACCACCCAGTGCAATCCCCCACCTGGGTCGTGATGGGGCAGCTGGATCAAGACCGGTTAAGGGCTGATCGGGCCAGGGGCCATGGTCCGATCAGCCAACCATGCCTGCGTCCTCCCTTTGAGAACGCCTGTGAGACGTTCGGCCTGGAGCGAACCATCACTTACGGGCGCTTGCCCAGTGGTCTGGTGATGATCAACTGGCCCTTGCAGGGCAACGACTGGCACTGGGGACTGGATCGAGCCTTCTGCGGTGATCAGCAGCAGGAGAACGATTTGTTCGCTCAGATGCAGGCCCACAGCGTGCGCTTCAGCGAAGCTTTGCAAACCGCCACTGGAGGTTGGCTGCGACTGGGTGAGGCCTTCCCGAAGGAGGCCGAGAGCCCAGCTGCCTGGCTGGCGGTCATGCCCTATTGGCGTGAAGGCCGTCGAATGGTTGGTCTCAACACGGTGGTTGAACAGCATCTGCTGCCTGTTGGCCATGGAGAAGCCACGGCGCCCCTGCCCTTGGATGGTCAGGGAGTGATGCAGTCAATTGCCATCGGCAACTACGCCAACGATCATCACTATCCAGGCCCTGATTGGCCCTTAGCCCCCAAAAGCTGCCGATGGGGTGGACGTTGGACGGGGACACCCTTCTGCATCCCTCTCCAGGCGTTGCTCAGTGTCGAGCGTCCGAATCTGCTGGCGGCCGACAAAGCCTTCAGCACGAGTCATATGGCCAATGGTGCAACAAGGCTTCAACCATTGATTCTCAATGTGGGCCAGGCTGCCGGTGCGGCTGCTGCCCTTGCGGTGCAGTTGAACTGCCGTCTCCATGACTTACCGGTACGACAGGTTCAGGAACGTTTGATTGGTGATCCTCAGGCCCCTTCTGCCGTGGTTCCTCTCTGGGATACCCCCTGGCACCATCCTCTGTGGCAGGAACGTCAGCTTGCTGCCCTCGATCATCCAGGCTTTGGCATCGATCAGGGGCTGGTGGTTGATCCGACAGCGAGTTCTCCCATGGCTGGTGATTGCCCCCCCTTGGGGCAGCATGCGACTGTCAGGGCTGGTCGCCTGGTGCCTGATGGGTCCGGCGGATACGTCCTCCACCAATCGAATGGCTGCGAGTGGCCTGTGATCACCCTGGAACCCGCGATGCAGCGCTGGATGCTGCAACTTGATCAGCCCGTGGACATCCGTCTCCTTGGTGTTGCGAATCCCTGGGGGCCCTGGCTGCGGGTGATCGGACTTGCCTGAAAGGTCTGAGGTTGTCGCCACCCAGTTGTTTCAGCTCGCCCGCAACTGCAGCTGATCTGCCACAGGGTCAACCGATGCCACGGTCACCTTCAGCCGATCACCGGGGGTGCTTCCCGGTGGACAACCAGCGGCAACATCCATGGCGAGACTGTCAATCCGAATCAAGCCAAGACCGTCTTGGGGTCTCAACCAGCGCAGAAATTGTGCTGGCCATTGTTCCTGACTGTGGTCAGCAAACCAAACCTGTTGCCAATGTCGCTGATCTTCGCGGCTGATGTTAATGCCCTCACGGCAGGCCAGATCCACCTGGGTGACGAGCTCCTGGAGTTCGTCTTCCTTCATGGGTGATGCACCGTCCAGGCAGGCCAGAATCTGACGCTGCACCACCAGATCTCCGTAACGCCTGATCGGTGAAGTCGCCTGCACATAGGCGGGTAAGCCAAGGCTGAAATGGGCGGCGGGCTTCGTACCCATCAGTCCTCGACTGAGACAGCGCTTGATGGCGGCAAAGCGAACGGCGCCTTCCGGCAGGTCATCCAGCTGTGCGGGTGAGGGCAGATCCGCAGGCAGCTGACTACGAAACGGCAGAGGGATGGCGCAATCGATGCCGAATTGTGCAGTCACAGCGCCGGCGAGAATCATCGCCTCAGCCACCATCAAGCGTGAGGGGGATGGTTCACTGATCTCGATGCAGGCCGTTCCTTCGCGACTACGCACGCGGCCTTCAGGAAGCTCCATCATCAGCGCGCCATGCTGTTCTCGCCAGGTTTTCCGGCGTTTCAGCAGACGATCAAGGTCGGCCAGATCGGCTTCCTCCGGTGGAGCCAGATCAATCAGATCATCCGCATCGTCGTAACTGAGCCTGTAGACGGGTTTCACCCAGCTGCGGCAGATGCCGTAGCTCTCAATGGTTCCATCCTGATCGAGTTCAACCCAGGTGCTCCAGGCTGCATTGCGCCGACCGGCACGGAGGCTGAAGGGACCGGTGGAGAGCGAGCTGGGAAACATCGGTTCAATGCCCTGCGCCAGATAAAGACTGCTGCCTCTCTCCTTGGCTTCGTTGTCGAGACAGGACCCTGGCTCGATCAGACGTCCTGGGTCGGCGATGTGAATCCAGATGCGTTCTGTCCCATTGGCCAACCGTTCGAGGGACAGGCCGTCATCGATGTCTCGGGTGTCGGCATCGTCGATTGTGACGCAGCGCAGATGGCAGAGGTCCTCACGTTGGTCGTCACCTGGCAGGCACTGCTCACTGCGATCCAGCAGCTTTGCCGCTTCCTCCTCCATGGCCTGACTGAAACCACTCGACCATCGGCTTGACTGGCGAGCTGGTAGCTGATGCGGGTCTGCCTGGCCGAGTTGCACAAGTCGTTGATGAAGGTCGTGACTGGAGCGATCCAGATGAAGTGCCTGAAGCACCTCCCGACATCTCGGCGCAAGCTTGTCGGGCTCGATTCGCTCGGCTGCAAGTTGTTTCATCTGCTCGATCCACTGTTGTTGGTGGCAGTCGAGATCCGTGAGCTTGAACGGGGTCTTGCGATGAAATAAATCGAGCAGCTGCTGGCGCCTGCTGGCTTCGATGCGCTGATGTCGTTGGTTCTGTCGCAGTCGTTTCAGGTCTTCTGAGGATCGGGCTTCGATCTCTCCTTGCCTGATGCGGAACATCAGCTGGGGACCATGCAAGGCCAGCCAGCAGGCTGCGCGGTGCAACGGCGTGTCCGAGCCAAGAACAAGATCGGCAAATTCACCAAGCCCGGTCTTCTCGCTGGCTTCTCGCAATAAGACCCAGGCTGCGCCCCATTCGCGACGACTGGGATTGTTCGTTTGCAGGTCGGTGGCGCTGAATTCCCATGGAGAGCCCCCCAGCCTTGATGGTGGTTGAACACTGTGAGGCAGGGGGGCAATCACTTCCAGGTGGCGTTTGGGAACCACCAGGGTTTTGGCTTTGAAACCGAGATTGATCTTGTATTTGCTGCCCTGAACAGCTTGGATCAGAGCAAGCTGGGGCCCAGGGGAATCAAGAAAGCCGACGAGATCGCCGGCTCGAAACACTTGGGCAGCCAGGGATCAGCCCTCGGGATTCACGAAGGGCAGGAGTGCCACGATGCGAGCACGCTTCACAGCATTGGTGAGATCACGCTGTTGCTTGGCGGTGAGGCCGGTGAGACGACGGGGAAGGATTTTGCCGCGTTCGGTGATGAACTTCTTGAGCAGATCCACATCCTTGTAATCGATGGGATCGCCGGGCTTGATCGGAGAGAGACGCTTCTTGAAGAAAGAGCTGGACATGATTCAGAACGACTGGGAAGTGGTGTGGACCTGCAGGGTCACTTGATCTCCTTGTGGAGAGTCGGCTTGTTGCAGTGGGGACAGAACTTCTTGATCTCCAGCCGTTCGGTGGTGTTCCGGCGATTCTTCTCGGTGGTGTAACGGGACACACCGGGAGAGCGCTTGGCGGGATTGGACCGGCATTCGGTGCACTCGAGAGTGATCACGATCCGGACGCCCTTGTTCTTGGCCATAAAGGACGTTGCGCCGCAGTTGCGTAGCGAAGTGACAGCCAACAAGCTTACAGACCGATGGTCCCCTCAAACCCGGATGTGCGCCTCGGAATGATCGGTGGGAATGATTCGTAGGATTGCTGGCTCATTTTGTCGGCTTCATGCGGGTTTCCCTCTCCTGGCTTCAGGACCTCGTCAAGCTCGACGACTCCACGGAACAACTGGCGGAGCGTCTGTCGATGGCAGGGTTTGAGGTGGAGGAGATCGAAGACCTCAGCTTGCTGGCCCAGGGCGTTGTGGTGGGCCATGTTCTGGAACGGGAGAAACACCCCGATGCCGACAAGCTGAGTGTTTGCCAGGTGGATGTCGGTTCCGGGACGCCTTTGCAGATCGTCTGTGGTGCCGCGAACGTTCGGGCGGGTATTCATGTTCCAGTTGCCACCGTTGGAGCTGTGCTGCCAGCGGTGGATCTGAAAATCAAATCCGGTCAGCTGCGTGGGGTGACCAGCGAGGGGATGATTTGCTCCCTGACTGAGCTCGGGCAGTCGAGCGACGTGGATGGCATCGCCATTCTTGAAGACCTGGTCGCCACGATCCCTGCTCCGGGGACCCCTGTGGCTGCGCTTCTGGGGCTGGACGACACCGTGCTGGAGCTGGCGATCACCGCCAATCGCCCGGATGGTCTTTCCATGGCCGGCATTGCCCGTGAGGTTTCAGCGCTCACAGGTGCTCGACTGAACTTGCCGCGACTGCAACAGCCCAAGGTCACAGCGCCTCTGGAGACTGATGACCACAGCGCAGATGCCATGAAGCAGGGGGGGCTCTATGCGATCACCGAGCTCAAAGGTCTCAACGCTTCCCTTCCTTCGCCCGCCTGGCTGCGTCAGCGACTGGATCGTGCCGGCATGAACAGCGTGAATGCCGTTGTCGACCTCACCAACCTCGTGATGCTGGAACAGGGTCAGCCGTTGCATGCCTTTGATGCCGATGTGCTTGATGGTCTGTGCGGAGGTGTTGTCTCCGCCGCCGACTTCGGATTGCGTCAGGCTCGTGAGGGTGAGCTGTTTCAAGGCCTTGACGGTCGTGAGATCGAGCTCGATTCGCGGGCCCAGCTGGTCACCTGTCGCAACCGTCCTGTGGCATTGGCTGGCGTGATGGGGAGCGCAGACAGCGGCGTCACCCCTGCAACGAATAGGGTCTGGTTGGAAAGTGCGCTCTTCAGTCCCACGGCCGTGCGCAACAGTAGTCGCTGTGGTGGTCTAAGGACGGAATCCAGCAGCCGTTACGAGAAAGGGCTCCCCGTTGAGGTCACCCTTGCAGCAGCGCAGAGAGCGATCGATCTCATCCTCGAGCATCTTGGCGGCGATGCGGAGACGACCCATGTCTGCAGTGCACCGCAGGAGGAGAGAGCGCCGTTGTTGCTGCGCAGAGCGACTTTGCATCAGTTACTCGGTCCTTTGGCTTCGGATCACGGGCCCATGGATCTCGATGACACGGTGATCGAACAGTGCTTGACGGCTCTGGGTTGCGAGCTTGCATCCCGTGAGGACGGTTGGAGTGTGTCTGTGCCTCCATCGCGGAGCTGCGATCTGGTGCGCGAAGTCGACCTGATTGAAGAAGTGGCACGCCTTGTTGGATTTGATCGCTTTGAATCGCACCTGCCTGACCCCCTCGAGCCAGGTGGTCTGAAGCCGACGCAACAGGCCGAACGTCGCCTTCGGACCCTGCTTTGCGGTTCGGGGCTGCAGGAGATCACCACTCTCTCCTTAACTTCCGCTGAGCCGGAAGCCCAGCCGGTTGGTGAGGCTCAACCTGAAGCTCGGATTGGTATCAGCAATCCTCTTCTGGCGGAAACAAGTCACCTGCGTGCCAGCCTGTGGGAGGAACACCTGCGGGTCTGCCAGCGCAACCTTCAGGCGTCGAAGCCGGGATGTTGGCTGTTTGAAATCGGCAACGTCTTTGCCAGCCATGGCGAGGCCATTGCGCAACAGGCACGTCTCGGCGGTGTGATCTGTGCCGACCGTCGACTCGAACGCTGGAGCACCAGTGGCAAGGCAGCACCACCGGATTACTTCCAGGCCCGCGGCGTGTTGACACGAGTGTTCCAAGCCTTTCAGCTGGATGTGATCGATCGGCCCAGCACCGGCGACGGTCGGTTCCATCCAGGGCGCTGCGCCGAACTGGTGCTGGAAGGCCGCCCCCTCGGCAACTTTGGTCAGCTGCATCCGCTTCTCTGCGAACAATTTGATCTGCCTGATCAGACCTATCTGTTTGATCTGGACGTGACGCGCTTGCTGGAAGCGGCAACCCGCAGCAACCGTTGGACGCCTGCCTACAAGCCATACCCCACGGTGCCTGCGATGGAACGGGATCTTGCCGTTGTGGTCAACCGCAACCAGCACAGTGCTGAGCTGCTCCAGGCCATTCGCAAAGCTGGTAAACCCCTGCTGGAAAGCGTTGAGTTGATTGATCGTTTTGAGGGTGGCCAGCTCACCGATGACCAGTGCAGTCAGGCATTCCGCCTTCGTTATCGCGGCAAAGCGAACACGCTGACGGATGAGCAGGTTCTGCCTGTGCACGAGAAAGTGCGTCAGGCGCTCACCAGGCAGTTCAATGCTGAACTGCGCAGCTGATCCGATCAGCGACGTTTCAACAAAGCCAAGCACTCGAGATGGGTGGTCTGAGGAAAGAAATCGACGGGTTGAAGCTGCTCGATGGCATACACACCCTCCTCCCCCGCCAGCCGTTTGAGATCCCGGGAGAGCGTGGCTGGGTCACAACTGAGATAGGCCAGCCACCTCGGCGGGCATGCCAGGACATGGTCAACGACCTTAGGATCCAAGCCTTTGCGGGGTGGGTCGACCACCAGTGCATCGTGGCTGGGCAAGGCCTCTTTCAGATGGGTTTTGACATCCCCTGCTTTGAATTGGACGGTCTCGAGCCGGTTGCGTGATGCGTTCATACGGGCCTGATCGACGGAGGCTTGGTGCAGTTCCAGTCCGAGCACGGTGTGCCCCTGGGCCGCAAGCGGAAGCGCAATGGTGCCGATGCCGCAATAGGCATCGATCACCGTGGTGGATCCAGCATTCAGCAGAAGCCAGGAACAAAGCCGGTGAATGGCGGCTTCAGCCTGCAGGGTGTTGACCTGAAAAAACGTGGTTGTTCCAAGCCGGAGCGAGAGATCGCAGAAGGTTTCCTCGATGTGGTCTTCACCACACAGACGTTCTGTCTGCGAGCCCAGCACCTTGTTGTTGCGCTGGGGCTGCAGATTGAGGGTCACACCTTTGACCTGGGGCCATCGGCGACACCATGCTTGGGCAAGATCTCGAAGCCCATCCAACGCTGTTGTGCTACTGACCAGCGTCAACAAGACCTCATCGGTACGGGTGCCGAGGCGAAGACCGAGATGGCGCAGTCCATCACCGTTGTGCAGATCGGCATCAGCCGGCCAGCCGGTAGCTTGCAGATCCTGCTTGATCGGCTCCAACAAGTCATCCAGGCGTGGATCCAGGACAGGGCAATGGTTGAGGTTGACGATGCGATGGGATCCACGCCTGTAGTAGCCCATGCGTAATTTTCCTTGGGCATCCCTGTGCAAAGGAATCAGGGCTCGATTGCGATAGCCCAGCGCTTGGGATGGATTGGTGAGCACCGGTTCTGACTGATGCTGCAGCCCCCCGATACGCGACAGGGCTCGATCAAGTTGTCGGTGCTTCCATGCCGTCTGACTGCTGTCGTTGAGATGCTGAAGGCTGCAACCACCACAGTCATTGGCAAGAATGCAGGGGGGCTTACGCCCGTCCACGGCGGCGAGCAGGGTCTCGGTACGACGCGCCAACCATTGCGACCGCTTGCGTTGTTGCAACTGAACCCGTGCCACCTCTCCGGGCAGGAGACAAGGAACTACCACAACCCAGTTCTGCCAACGGGCGATGCCATTGCCGCGTAGGTCGAGATCCTCACCGGTCACGGTGATCACCAGGCCTGGAACGGGTGTGGGGTTGGTCTCGGCCATTGCAAAGGCGTTACACCCAAGCCGCGGTGCGCGGTTTGAGGGCTTTAGAGCACTAAACTCTCTTCAGCATGTCAGCCGTCATGAGCGTTGTTCGGGATCTGATTCTGCAGGCCGATGACGATCTCCGCTATCCCACCAGCGGTGAATTGCGCTCGATGGTCGACTTCCTCGATCAGGGAGCCGTCCGCCTGTCGGTTGTTCGCGTCTTGACCGACAACGAGAAGAAAATCGTTGATGAGTCGGCCAAACAGCTGTTCAGCCGTAAACCCGAATACGTGGCACCTGGCGGCAATGCCTATGGCCAGAAGCAGCGTGCTCAATGCCTTCGCGACTACAGCTGGTACCTGCGCTTGGTGACCTACGGCGTCTTGGCAGGAAGCACCGAAATGATCCAAAACATCGGTTTGGTGGGTGCCCGCGAGATGTACAACAGCCTGGGTGTCCCGATGCAGGGAATGGTTGAGGCGATGAAAGCCATGCGCGAAGCATCGCTAGCGCTTCTTTCCGATGATCAGCAATCCCTCGCTTCTCCCTACTTCGACTTTCTGATTCAGGGCATGCAGACGTCCACCTGATTGATCACGTCCTCAACCTGCGCAGTTGCCGGTGATCACCACCGGCCTTTTTATTGTCTTCAGGTCCCAATAGCCGAAGTCAAGACTTAGTGCGAGACCGAGTTTGCGACACGTTCTGGATAGACGAAACATATGGATCCTGTCCCTGTAATGCCCCCCGGGCAGCGACAAGCTACTGGTGCACATTGCTTTTGAGCGGTCTCTGCAGCAATGATCGACAATCCTGGGTCTTGCCTGAGTCTTATTTCTAGTCTCGTACCTGGACTCAGGGGCGATGGGTGGTGAGCTTTCTGGCGTCTCACCAGGGATGCATCAAATGAGGCATTTGCTCTTCCTTGGATCGAAAGTGGACCGCCGGGCTTGGCTTGACCCTGCGTATCTGTGTCTACAGCAGGTACGCAGGGTCAAATAATCAAGTAAAAACAGAAATCTTCGGCCCTGCTATTTGGACTGGACGACGATCATGGACTCGGTGGACACGGGGATGGCCACCCGGAGTGCGCCTCTTCGCCTGTTTTCTGTCCGTCGTCGACGTGGTTGATCCAACGTCAGAGGACGTCAGCAAAGGGTTGGGAGGCTGCAAATAAAACGATCGAAAAAATCGATGTTGATTCTTTTTGATTGCCTTGCAGTGACAAGGATTTGGCCTTGCTGGTCTAGAATTGGTCTCGTGGCGCGTCTCAGGTCTGGACTGACCCTGGTCGAGCTGGATTCAATTCCGCCTGTCGGGTGCCCCCTTGCTGGGTCTTGCATGGCCTTGTAGTGCCGAGCTGGCGATGATCAGGATCCGAGCGGTTGTCGGCCTGAGCGGGTCAAGCTCGTCTGGTTCGCCCAGCGAGAACCCTTGTGTCGTGACTGTCTTGGATGAGACGGGAAATGGGTCTTGCGATGGGTCTTGCTAGAGACTGTCGGTCAGTTTTTTTGTCGATAAAGCTCTCGCAGCATTCCATAGGCCTCGTTGAGGCGTCGCATGGCGTCTGTCGAGCCTCCTGAATCGGGATGGGTGTCCAACGCTTGTTGCTTGTACGCATCGCGAATGATTTTCAGTGTGAGGGATGCGCCGGCTTGCGTTGGGATGCCAAGCAGCTTCAGAGCTCCATGCACGGTCATGGTGGATTCCAGCGTTTCAAAGGAGGTGACTTTGCGGCTGCGTTTGAATCGATTAACGAAACGTCGAATCAACGTCGGCAGCCGGTGAATCAGCGTTGCGGAGGCGAAGGGATCTTCCAGAATCCCTGCGACAACCATCACCTGCTCAAAGCGTGGTGCTGCTTCCACCCATCCCGGGCAGAGGGAGTTGATCATTCCACTGGCTTGCGTCCAGGTGAAGGTGCGGCCTTCTGCGCCGTCGACATTCGGCCAGATGTCTCGAGCCAGCCATGTCATGGCGGCTTCCAGAACGGTGCTTCCTGCAGACTTGCCGTAGAGCGCCAACCAGTGGTCCGCAACGGCTTGGCTGCATGTGACCAGCACCGTTGTTTCGATGGTCGGCAGCAGCGGACTGTCGGCCGTCTTCGATCCTTTCGGTTTCAGGCTTTCTCTGATTTCACTGGTGCGCTTCTGAACAAAGCCGGGGAGGTTGATTCCTCCTGTTGATTTGTTGGCGGCTTTGACCTCCGTGGAAGCAACGTCATGCGGAGCGACTTCCCGACCATCAATCATGTCCAGAGCGCCACGCCCAATCAGGACCAGGGCACGATCTTCGCTGTAGCTCGGTCCAACAGGGGTTGCTGACTGGTGATCAAGCTCTGAACTCTCTGTGGAGTGAGACCCGGCAGAGGTTGTGCCGATATCCACTTGGGTGTTGGAAGAATCCGCACCGTCCAGGCGGTCTTCGTCGTCCTGATCGTCGTAGCTCCTGAAAATTTCCTCAAGCACCCGTGTGAGGCAATCGCCTCGGGCTCGGAGGCCCCACTCCCCTTTGAGATCATCCAGACGCCTGACGAGAGAGTTGGGCAGCTCAACACTGATCCGCCGCCTCTCGTTGGTCTCAGGTTCTGTCACTCAAGTCAGACTTTGCAAGCCAAGCTTATCGACCTTGCATGCGCCGAAGCCACTCTTCTTTGATGCGTAGGGCCTCTCGATAACGCTGCTCGAGACTGGGCGTCAATCGATTCGGCATGATCATCGCTGGTGGCATGGTGCTGGTTCCTCGCCGGGAGCCTGCCATGGTTGATCGCTGTCGTGAGGAGGGCTGATGATCAGATGGCCTCCTCTGCGGGGCAAGAACCTCAGGAGGTTGGGGTAAGGGCGTTGACCGCGTTTTCGCTACGGGTGCCGGCGGAGCTGTGGTGGGAGTGATCTGTCGTTCTTTCTTGGCAGCGAGTTCCCGTTCTGCAGCTTCCTGCAGCTGTTGGCGCCGTTGCATCATGGCCAGTTGTTGCACGGGTACAACCGATAAGAGGTGTCCCGGTGTCGCATCCGCTGGGTAGACAAGGCTCACCTTGACGCGGTTGTTCTGGCCTGGTTTCAGATTGAGCTGACTGATGGGAAGGCTCTGGCCTGATCGAAGTCCTACGTGCACTTCGCGATAGCCTTCATCCATTTCGATTCTCAACGATCCACGAAATGCTGTAAAAGCACTACGCCCGGACGCAACTGGATGACTGAGAACAAGCTCATGGGGGCCTGTTCCTGTCAGGTTCAGATCGATGTCGTAGCGCACGCCGTAGGTGCCGACATTGTTCACGGCTGAGTCGATCATGCGCGTGCTCAGAGGGTTGATCTGAATGTCCCTGGTGCCGAAATGATGCTTGTGGGTGCTGGTGAGCGGAACATGCAAGGAGCCTTGCTGAAGATCGTGCCGAATGGAGGCGGTGTAGTGGTCTCCGAGTGCAACACCTGCAACTCGTGAAAACACTCTTCCTTGTTCAATTTCTCTGAGTCTGTTCAGATAAATGCGTCCAGGGGCCAGTCTTCCTCTGTCAAGCACGGCCATCAGATCTGATTCATTCTGGCTTTCCTCTGCTGCAACAACAGCCATTTGAAACTTGCCATCGCTGCTTCCTCTCAGCAGCCCGTTGGCAATTCCCCGTGCAGGCAGCACAGTGCTCACGATCACCCTCCGACTTCTCGGAGGAATCACAATCCTTTCAGGTAATCCTCGATCCAGTTCGCCCCTGAGCATCTGCACGGCGGTTGCGTCACCGGGGCCTGTGTTCCATGGGCGCCGACCAAGTGGCTTCACACCCATGAGTTTGTTGGGGTGATAAGGGGCTTCAAAGCTATTTTTGACTGACCCTCTCTTCATGGTGAGTGTGACCGGCCGACTGCCAGGATTGATTGCGATAGCAGCAATCGTGAGCAGTCCTCGCTTCCTTCTGCCACCAAGACGCGAAGAATCACTTGGGTAATACTTGTGATGCATATGCAGCCCGAATTCACCGTTGAAGGTGAAGGCCGCATTGCGCAGAGGCTGATTTGTTTCCGCTGCAATTCCTACACCCTGCTGGGTGTTGACCAGAATCCCCCCCCCTTTAACAATTTCCGGCTGATTGGAATGGAGAACAGGCACGTTATTGAACGTACCGTTCAAGGGCCGTGCGGCTTGACCGGCCATCAAGGGGACGTAGGCCATCGCAGGCTGATGCAGGAGTGTCTCGCCGATCAAGGAAGAGACGCCGAACAAGACTAGGAGTGAGATGCGCTGAGACAAGGGAGACTCCTGCGGCGAGCTTGCGTCGCTGTTCCGTGGAACAAACTTCGCAGCCCTCAAACTTAAACACGTTTGGCTCGAAAGCCAATGTGCTTCGCGAACTCGCCACGAGTTAGCGAGGATTGAACAATCTTTGCTCGACCTCATGTTTCCTTCCTCTCTCTGCTCGGCCACGTCTGGCTCTGACTGGCGTCAGCAGCACCAGAAACGCAAGCTCGACATGCTGCGCTTCTGGCGCGATGGATTGGAGCGACAACTCGCCGCCGTGAATGCCTCTCTTGCAACCCTGGAGGGTCAGATCAGCCGCGACTCTGAGACGTCTGACTGAGGATGCCTACGGTCTGAGGCCCTTCTGTCGACAATCACCCGCCAGTCTGCGCAGCCCTCGTTTGACCCGTCGTTGCACCGTCATCGCACTGGTTCCCAGACGTTCCGCAGTTGTTCTCAGGCTGGTGCCTTCAACAACGACAGCTTGTAGGCAATCCCGTTCTTGCCTGGGCAATGCCTTCCAGCAGGTTGCCAATGCGCTTTTCCGCTCGTTGTCCGTGAGCCGTTGCATGTCTGATAGCTCGTGTTGCTGCTGATAATGGACTTGTTCGTCGTAGTCGCTCCACTGGGCCTGATAGCGATACGTGTTGACCACCAGAGAGTCCTGCGCAGTCAGGTTTGACCTGGATGGTGAGTTGGAGCTGTGCTCCCGGATCATGCGTTGCGCTTGTTCCTGCAGTGTTCTCGGCAATCGCACCAAGCCTGCGTTGTCGCGCAGGTAGTGAAGGATTGCTCCGCGAATGTGCGCTTTCGCATACCCCCTGAATGTGTTTTCACCACCGGTGTTGTACTGCTGGGCAGCTTTCAGCAGTCCTAAGCGTCCCACCTGTGTCAGGTCGTCGTGATCCTGGCCCGATGCCCGGGAGTAATGCCATGCGATTGGCGTGACGAGATCGAGATAGGCCAGGACCTGTTCGTTTCTTTGGTTGGCTGTGTGGTTCATGGTTGTGCCGTTGAGGTTTGGATCGGTTCACCCTCATCACTCAGCCATTCACGGTTCAGGACGATCCGTCATCCGTGGTTGCACGGAATGGGTCCACAACTTCAGCAAGCAGGCGTTCGGGGCCGTTGGTTAAAAGCCAGTTCCGATCCCCCTTTTCTGTGGCAAGCAGGTACCCCGCAAAACCAAGAGCGTTGACGCTGAAGCCATGGACACCATCGCTGCAACGTCTCACCATCGCCATCCAATGGTCCGTGAGGAGCACGTTGTAAGGGGCTTGAGGTGCGTTCTCTCGTCCTGGCACTCCGAGTTGAAGCTCCATGGCAAGACTGCTGTACAGCTCGGCGAGGTGTTCAGCCTGATCGCGGTGCTCAGGATTTCGGGGCCGAACGGCTGTTGCTGCCTCCACGGGTGGTACCGGCACCGTGTTGTCACGGGGATCGTTGAGAAGGTTGCAAAACCATTGCTCACGCGGGCAGCGCGCTTCGTCAGTCTGCCGGGGCAGCAATTGCAGATGCCGGTGGGGTTGGCTGGCACCGGCCAGGGGTCCACTGTTGAAGAACCACAACCCCGTGGTGACTGCATCCACTTTGCTCACCGCGATCCAATCGCTGCTTTCGAGCCAATCCCTCTGCGAGGCCCAGTCTTTTGTGATCAACAGCATGTGCCCGAGCTGCACCGGGTACTTGTTCAGGATCAGGGCATGGTGAGCTCCGATCAGGGACACCTCAAGTCGTCGGTCCCAGGGACAAAATGGATTCGGTTGAGGGCCGGCTTGGCGGAAATGCTTCGGCAAGGCTGAGGTGAGCTCCCTGAGTTCGAACTGGTCGTTGCCATCCAGGGGGATCTTGCAGGTGCTCAGCGGGATCAGAGCTCCCTCCTCCAGGGCTGACTCGCTGCGACGCAACGCCAGCTGCTCGTAGCTCTCAATCCCCATCGAGTCTGATGCGCGCCAATGATGCTCCTTTGTAATACCGATCGAGGATCTGGGCGTAATCCTTTCCCTGTTCTGCCAGTGATTGTGCTCCCGTCTGACTCATACTTGCCCCGAGATGGCCATGGGCTTGTGCGCTGATTTGGGCTGATGCGGCATAAAGGCTCTCCACAAGTCCACCGCGGAACTGCAGGACTTGCCCCTCTGTGGCTTGCGTCGCACGGCGTGTGGAAGCAGAGGTGCTTCGCACACCGTCGTAGACCTGCCATCGCGTGCTGTCGCCGAGGTGATACAGGCCTGAAGCAGGCCTCATCACATGCACGAGTGCATAGGACCTGGCTGCAACGGCCTGGGCTTTGAGGGCTTCCGGGTTCCAGCTGCTCGGCATTTCGGCACCCACAACGGATGCCACGTAGGTTTCGATCGGCAGTTGGTTGACGGCCAGCCATTGGCCGGAGTGTCGAACCAATTCGATGCTTCCCTGGTAAGCCGCATTGTTCACTGCGATGGTTGCTGCTCCATTGGTCTGACAGATCAGACCGCGTCGGTTGTCTTGTGCCAGATCAATGGTTCTGATCGGTTCACCTGTGGCCGATCGGCACCTGGCGCCCGGTCCCGGCTGCAGACGTCGAACCGGAAAATGCTTGAAGAGCGCGATGCGCACACTTGCTTGTTGGTCTGGCTGGATTGGTTGCCGTGGCGACTGCCTGTTCTGCTTGAGAGGGGAATCATCAAGCTGTTCACCCTTGTCATGCTCCTTGGCTCGGATCTCCTCGTTCTCAAGCAGCGCTTCGAGCAAGGCATCGCTACTGATTGACCCAGTCGGGTTGGCGGTGGACAAGGCGCTTGGCATGACGCGCCAGAGAGCCACAGCCGCCAGCATCGCAAGGATCGGTGTCATCCTGGCCAGGGTGGGGATCCTCATGGCCACGGGGGCTCAGAACACGGTCATCATGCTGACGCCCAAGACCGTTTGCTGCATACGGTTGATCAGCAACACGCATGAGTGATGAGCCGTTGTTCGTGGCAGGGGCTGGCCCTGGTGGTTGGTGCTGGTGGGATCGGTCGGGCCTTGGCGGCTTGTCTTGCTGAGCGGTGTCCCTCGCTTGAGGTGGTGCTTTGCGGACGCTCGCTGGAGCCTTCCATCGGATGGCAGGTTGATCTTGAGTCGTCAGCCAGTCTCGACGCCCTTCAGGCTCGTCTGAGGTCCGATCACAGGCCTCTGCGGCTGGTGATCAATGCCAGCGGGCTTCTGCATCGAAACGCTGATCACGGTTGCCCCCTGATGCCGGAAAAGCGTCTCCAGCAAGTCACTGTTGATGCCTTGCAAGCCAGCCTGTCGGTCAACGCCATCGCCCCACTTGTTTTGGCACAGTGCGTTGAACCTCTGCTTGATCGTTCGCGTCCTTTTCACTTCGCCAGCCTGAGTGCCCGTGTCGGCAGCATCGGCGATAACCGCTCAGGTGGTTGGTATGCCTACCGCGGCGCCAAAGCGGCGCAGAACATGTACCTCAAATGCCTGAGCCTTGAGTGGGCCAGGCGCTTTCCCCAGAGCACTGTGCTGATGCTGCATCCGGGGACGACGGACACGCCCTTGTCAAAGCCATTTCAGGGGTTTGTCAGAGCCGAATCGTTATTCAGCCCGGAGCATGCAGCCCAGCACCTTGTCGATGTGCTGACCAGGCAGGGCCCTGATCAGACGGGTTCGTTCCTGGCCTGGGACGGTCAACCGATCCCTTGGTGAGCCCGTTGCTTCAACACCTCAAGAGGAATGATCTCGAGGGTGCTGGCCTCTGTGGACTCGAGCCTGACGGGGGGAGCCATCCCATCGTCATGGGCCTGCTTCCAACGCGGTGCACAAACGCACCAGTGATCACCGGGCTTCAGACCAGGGAAGCCAAAGGTTGGCACCGGGGTGGAGAGATCGTTGCCCTGGGCCTTGCTGTAGGTGAGAAAGCCTTCGGTCATGACGCAGCAGATGCTGTGTTGGCCCAGGTCTGTCGGGTCTGTTCGACAACTTCCGTCTCGGTACCAACCGGTCATTGGTTCGCAGCTGCACGATTCAAGCGGTTGGCCAAGAACGTTGAGAACGCCTGTGCGAGAGGGGTTGTCCACGCTTCAACCAAAGGAATCAATGGATGGATTCTGCCTGATTAATGGCACATTGCGCGACAAGGTGGTTGACGGATCCGGGGGGCGAGGCGTTAAAGGTCGATCAGTCATGCCCCCCCGATGGATTGGGAGTTCACTGAAGACGCCGCGTTCCTTGCGCTGTGCGATGCCTTCCGCGAAAGCGGTGAATCGTCTGCGATTGAGTTTCTCGCCAACGGCGAGGGGGCCTTTCATTTCCAGGATCTGGCCCAGAATGCCGCTGGAGAAGGGATCGATCTCAGTGAGTCGAGTGCCCTTGAGGAATTCCAGCAAGACGTGATTGAAACCATGGAAAAGCTCTGCGCGAACTGAGCTGATCTCCTCGCTTGCGTTTCAGAATGGTCCCAGTGGTGGTGCACTAGGACCGTTCCGATCATCGGTAGAAAAAGTTGATCTCCTTGTCTTTCAGACCTTCCCAGCCTGCATCCATCAAGCGCTGGTTCAGCGTGGATTGATCGAAATGCTTGGCGCCTGTGCGCACAATCCGGTTCCGCATCGATTTGCGAACCCCACTGCGCTTGCGCTGCCCTTCTTTGTCCATCACCTCGCTGTAGAGGCTGAGCATGGCTTCAGGCAATGGGGATCCATCAAGGTCCATGCCTGCAGCGATGGCCTTGTCGATGGCATCGGGTCCGCTGAGATCCATGGCTGGTCACGTTTCTGCGTTCAGTCTGAAGCAGCAACCAACAGCCGCCTGTGAGGAATCACCTGCCGATCAAGCGCTGAAATAGCGGGCCTTGCTGTGCAAGGCCACCAGGGCTGTCGTGCTCTGTTCAGGATGCAGTTGATCCGATTCATCCATGCTCAGTCCGATCCGTTCCGCATCGAGCCACTCCAGTTGCTGGCGGGAATCACCAACATTCGGGCAGGCGGGGTAGCCAAAGGAATAGCGACTGCCGCGATACCTCTGGGCCAGAACATCACGCAGCGCCATGGCCTCATCGTCTGCGAACCCGCATTCGCGACGGATGCGCGCATGGGTCCACTCAGCCAGGGCTTCAGCCATCTGCACCGCCAAGCCATGGAAGAAGAGGTAGTCGCTGTAGGCGTCTGCCGCAAACAACGACTGGCTGAAGCGGCTGGCCTCCTCCCCCATCGTGACCGCTTGCATGGGCAACACATCGGTTGGTCTCTCCTCGCTTAGATCGTTGAAGAAATCAGCAATGCAGTAGCGATTGCCGCTGCGTTGTCTGGGTAAGGCGAAGCGTCCAAGTTCCTGATTGGTCTCAGGACCGAAAACCACAATGGAATTCCCCTCACGGCCGCAAGGGAAATAGCCATAAGCAACAGCTGGTTGGAGGAGGCCTTCGCTCCGGATGCGTTTCAACCACGCCTGAAGGACAGGCTCTGCTTTGGCTTCGAGTTCTGCCTCATAGTCTTGCCGCGACTGATCCTTTGCCTTCCGCATTTGCCACTGCCCGGCAAACAAGGCCTGTCGATCGAGATAGCTCACGATTTCTTCAAACGGAATGGATTCAGCCGTGAGCAGCTTCGATCCGAGGAAGGGGGGCTTGACGGCCGCTTCGGCATTGACCACCTCAGATCGCTCTGTGGTTGCGGCGGAGTCATGACTGCCGTCGTTGCTGTCAGGGCTCTGTTCGTTGGACGATGTCTGGGAAGAAGCGTCGTGGTCTGTTTGTCCCTCTCCTCCGAGGCTTAATCCTTCCGGAGTTCCATTCGCAAAACCTTGGTGATCGCTCCAGCTGCCGTCAGCTTTTGCTTTCACGTACGCATCCATAAATCGTAAATCGGTAAAGGCGTCTCGTCCGTAAATGACCTTGCCCTGATACACCTCACTACAATCTTTATTGACGAAGCGAGGAGTCAGGGCCGCCCCTCCAAGCACCACGGGCACAGAGATTCCAGCTTCATTGAAGGCATGAAGATTGTCTTTCATGAAGGCCGTCGACTTCACCAGAAGACCGCTCATGGCTATGCAGTCTGCCTCATGTTTTTTCTGGGCTTCAATAATGGCATTGACATCCTGCTTGATGCCAAGATTGATCACTTCGTATCCGTTATTCGTCAAAATAATATCAACAAGATTTTTGCCAATGTCATGAACATCCCCCTTCACTGTGGCTATCAGGAACTTGGCCTTGGCCGAACGCTCCCCTTCGCTCTTTTCCATGTGTGGCTCAAGAAATGCCACGGCCGCCTTCATTGTTTCTGCGGATTGCAGAACAAAAGGAAGTTGCATCTGGCCGGAGCCAAATAGCTCACCAACCACTTTCATGCCATTAAGCAAGAATGTATTGACGATTTCAAGCGGCTGGTAAGCCTCCAGGCCTTGATTCAATGCGTCTTCAAGGCCAATGCGTTCTCCATCAATGATGTGTTGCTTGAGGCGCTCTTCCACAGGAAGATCAACAAGTGATGGTCCTGATGCCCGGGCATCCTTGGCACTGACACCCTCGAACAGGCCAGTCAGTTCAGTGAGGGGGTCGTAAACACAAACGTCACCTTCAAAGCGGCGGCGATCCTCAATCAAATCCCTGCAGACCTGCTGGTGCTCTTCGCTGATCTTGACGAGCGGAAGGATCTTGGCAGGAGATACGATTGCAGCGTCCATGCCGACTTCACAACAGTCGTGCAGGAACACGGAATTCAGGGTGATGCGTGCAGCAGGAGAGAGGCCGAAACTGACATTGGACACGCCGAGCACAACATGGACGCCAGGGAGGTCTTCACGGATCCGACGAATGGCCTCAATGGTCTCAATGCCGTTGCGACGATCCTCCTCAATCCCCGTTGAAATCGGCAGAGCCAGGGGGTCGTAGAAAATTTCCCTTGCTGGTATTCCGTACTCAACGGCAGCGCGATAGGCTCTTTTGGCGATTTGCAGTTTTTTCTCTGCAGTTCGTGCCATGCCTTCTTCATCGATGGTGCCAACCACCACACCGGCTCCGTAGCGTTTAGCCAGTTCAAGCACCTTGAAGAATCGCTCGTCGCCGTCTTCAAAGTTTGTGGAATTGAGAATGCATTTTCCACCAGCCACCTTGAGGCCCGCCTCCATTTTCTGCCATTCGGTGGAATCGAGCATCAGTGGGAGGTTGATGTTGGTGACCACACGGGACACCAGCTCTTTCATGTCCCGTTCACCGTTGCGGCCGACGTAATCAACGTTGACGTCGAGAACGTGGGCGTTCTCTTTCACCTGGCCACGCGCGACAGCCACCAGACCATCCCAGTCTTCGTCGTTGAGCAGGTCGCGTACCTTCTTCGATCCACTGGCGTTGAGACGTTCCCCGATGATCAGGAAGGAATTGTCCTGGTGGTAGCTGGTGGCTCCATAGATGGAGGCTGCAGAGGGTTCGTATCCAAGGGCTGCGCGTTCGAGGTGAGAGCGACGGTTCTGACGCGCTGCTGGCTTGAGCTCCTCGGAAAGCTCCGCCAGCGCTTGAATATGGGACGGTGTGGTTCCACAACAACCACCGATCACCTGGACGCCAAGATCCTCCACGAAGTGCATCAACTGCATCTTCAGTTCGATCGGCTTCAGCCGGTAATGGGCGACGCCTCCAACGTTTTCTGGGAGTCCGGCGTTGGGAATGCAGCTCACCACAAAGGGAGAATGCTCTGACAGATAGCGGATGTGTTCTTTCATCTGCTCAGGCCCGGTGGCGCAGTTGAGGCCGAGGATGTCGATCGGGAACGGCTCAAGGATCGACACCACGGCTGCGATGTCGGAGCCGACCAGCATCGTTCCAGTCGTTTCCATCGTCACGGACACCATCAGAGGCCTGCTTTCGCCTCGTTTCTCAAAGGCATCCATCACTCCCTGCAGGGCTGCCTTGATCTGCAGCACGTCTTGGCAGGTCTCGATGATGAACAGATCAACACCACCCACCAGCAGCCCCTCAGCCTGCTCCGTGTAGGCCTCTTTCAGCGTGTCAAAGGCAATGTGCCCCAGGGTTGGCAGCTTGGTGGTCGGTCCCATGGATCCGGCCACAAACCGAGGCTTGATATCGGTGCTGTAGGCGTCAGCGACCTCTCGTGCCAGCTCGGCTGCTTTTTTGTTCAGCTCAAATGCCTTGTCTTCGAGACCGTATTCCGCCAGCACGATGGATGCTGCTCCGAAGGTATCCGTTTCGATCACATCGCAGCCCGCATCCAGGAACTGTCGATGCACGTTCTGCACGGCGTCAGGCCGGGTGATCACCAGATTTTCATTGCAGCCCTCCAGATCGGCGCCGCCGAAATCGTCTGCACTGAGTTCAAGCTGCTGCAGTGAGGTTCCCGTCGCTCCGTCAAACACCAGAACGGGGCGTTGGGGTGAATGAAGATGGGTGAGGAAACGGGATGTCGCTGCACTGACCGTTCCGGCTGTCATCGGAGACCCACTTGATCGAGCCATCCTAGGCAGCAGGTTCAGTCGCCCAGATCCACACGGGTGACCCAGTGGGCGTAGTCGGGATCACGCCCTTCCGTGATGGCAACAAGTTTGTTGCGCAGGGCGGTCATCACCGGTCGTTCTCCCGTCAGAGGGGTCGATTCCAACTGGCGTACAGGGGTGATTTTGGCCGCAGTGCCCGTGAGAAACACCTCATCGGCGATGAACAGCTCCGTCTTGTCCACGGGACGTTCGACCACGTCGATGCCCATGGCTTTCGCCAGTTCGATCACGCTGGCACGGGTAATTCCCTCAAGGATGTCCTGATCCACCCCTGGTGTGATCAGCTGCCCATCGCGAACGATGAACAGATTCATGCCGCTGGCTTCACTCACCTTGCCTCGGCTGTTCAGCAGCAGCGCTTCATCGAAGCCGCTTGTCACTGCTTCTGTCTTGGCAAGCGAGCTGGTGATGTAAGCGCCACTGATCTTGCCTCTCAGGGGGAGCGAACGATCTTCCTGACGTGTCCAGCTGCTGATGCGACAGCTCACCCCCTCTGGAGACAGGTAATCACCGAGTTCGAGTCCATAGATCAGGAAATCGGTCTCGATGTTGTGCAGGCGGGGGGCAATGCCCAGGTCACTGGTGTAAACAAAGGGCCTCAGGTAAATCGGTGAAGACGGCTTGTTGGCCTTCAGCATCGCTGTGAGGGCGTCCATCACCTGGTCTTCGCTGAGATCAGCCAGGAGAAGCTTGGCGCTCTGGCTCAGGCGGCGCGCGTGGCGATCCGCCCGGAAGAGAAGCATGCCGTTGGGTTGTCCCTTGTCTGGGATGGCGCGCATGCCACCGAAGGCTCCCGTGCCGTAATGCAGGGCATGGGTGGCTATCGAGACGCGTGCCCCCTCAAAAGGGACGCACCGGCCTTCAAACCAGGCGAAGGGTAGAAATTGATGCATGGCTGAGACGGCCGATGGCCAAATCTTCTCACCCATGGTCTCGGTGTCGCCGCCGACAATGGACGGATGCATCGACTCAGCAGTCTTCCCGGAGGTGATTTCGACGCCGCCATCACGGTGGTGGAGCAACCTCCTGCACCGGTGCTGATGCTCACCAGTGCCGCCACAGATCTCTCCACACTGGCCTGCTGGCTCTCGTTACCGGAAGGGGACCCCTGGCGTGGGCGCATTCGCGCCTTGCCTTTGTCGAGCCTGCAGCACGCAGCTCAGGTGGATCACTACCTCAGCGTGACGGCCGCTGAGGCGCAGTTAATCGTTGTGCGCCTGCTCGGAGGTCGAGGTCACTGGTCGTATGGCCTCGATCAGCTTCAGCAGTGGCAGCAGAGGTCTCCCCATCGTCAGCTGCTGGTGTTGGCAGGGACAGCCGATCAAGACACCCTGCTTCACCCCCTTGGGTCGGTGCCCACGGCGCTGAGTGATCGACTGGCCCTGTTGATGCGGGAGGGCGGCCTTGAGAACCTGACGGTTGTGATGGGCGCCCTGGAGCAGGTCCTTACCGGTCAGACCACAGACCCTGCGCAACTTGTCCCCCAGGCGATTCCAGACCCCAGCCCCTGGGATTGGCAGCAGGAGCCAGGTCCCCGCGTTGGTGTTGTTCTCTATCGGGCCCACTATCAGGCCGGGGATCTGGCAATGGCGCAGGCGTTGCAACGGTGCCTGCGAGAGCGCGGTCTGGTGCCCCGCGCCGTCTGGGTCAGCAGCCTTCGGGATGGAGCGGTTCAGGAGGGAGTGCTGGATCTGTTTCAGCAGCAACAGATCGAGGTGGTGATCACAGCCACGTCCTTTGCTTCCGTGCAGTTCGAGCAGGCAGGGTTCGGTGCTCCCCTCTGGGATCGCCTTGACAGGCCTGTGTTGCAGCTGTTGAACAGCAGCCAACCCCGAGCCATCTGGGAAGACTCCGCCCGAGGGCTGGCCCCCCTGGATCTGTCGTTGCAAGTTGTTCTGCCTGAACTCGACGGCCGAATCACCACCAGGATCGGAGCGTTCCGTGAAGTGGATCAGCTCCACCCGACGCTTGCAACGGCAGTCCCGCGGTCAGTGCCTGACTCTGTTGGTCTGGCCTGGATCGCTGAACACACGCAACGTTGGATCGATCTGCGTCAGACCCCCATCGATCAGCGTCGGATAGTGGTGGTACTGGCCAATTATCCGGTTCGAAACGGACGCTTGGCCAATGGGGTTGGACTGGATACGCCAGCCAGCCTGTTCAATCTCCTGGGGTGGATGAAGGATGCGGGGTACGCACTGGTCGACCAGCCGCTTCCCGGTTCGAGTGACGACCTGATGCTGCGGCTGCTTGCAGGTCGCACCAACGATCCTGAAAGTCACCACCTTCCCCCGCTCACGCATCTGTCGCTGACCGACTATCAGGCCTGGTGGTCGATCATCCCCGAAGCATCGAGACGGGAGATTGAACAGCGTTGGGGGCCTCCGCAGGATGCTGAAGACCTCGAACCTCAGGGTTTTGCCATTCATGGTCTGCAGATGGGGAATCTCTGCGTGTTGGTGCAGCCCAGCCGTGGCTATGACCCGGATCAACTCAGTGATCTCCATTCGCCCGATCTGCCGCCGCCCCACCGCTATCTGGCGCAGTACCTGTGGATGCGCAAGGTGCATCGCACCCAGGTGGTGGTGCATCTGGGCAAACATGGCAGTGCTGAATGGTTGCCCGGTAAATCGGTCGGCCTGAGCCAGGCCTGTGGACCGGCGCTCGCTCTCGGTCCTGTTCCCCATCTCTACCCTTTCATCGTCAACGATCCCGGTGAAGGTTCACAGGCCAAGCGCCGGGGCCATGCCGTCATCCTTGACCACCTCACACCACCTCTTGGTCGTGCGGGTGTCCACGGTGAGATGGAAAGTCTTGAGGCTCTCCTGGATGAGTACGTTGAGGCCAACCAGCTCAATGCGGATCGCACGACCGAACTCAACCAGCAATTGCTGGCTCTGCTGCAGAAGCTGAACTGGCCTGGGCTGCCGCCACAGCTGGTATCTGCCACCAGCATCGAGCTCGAGGCCATCGACAGTGACGTCTGGACGCAATGTCTTGATCAGGTTGAGGCGTACCTCTGTGAACTGAAGGAAGCACAGATCCGCACCGGCTTACATCGTCTCGGCGCTGCCCCACCCCTCGATGCACTGGTGGAGTTGTTGGTGGCCATCAGTCGTGCCCCTTCGGCCGACCTGCCTGGACTGACCCAGCGCCTTGCAGGCCTGGTGGGTCTGGGCATCGACCCCTGGGGCGACGAGGAGGGACTGCCTCTGAGCGAGCAGGATCAGCAACGTCTGCTTGATCTGAAGGCTTCCGGCCATCGAAGGGTTGCCGATGCTGTGGCCTGGCTTGAGGACCAGGCCTCCACGTTGATCCTCTGTCTTCTGAAACCGAACGGCTGCGCTCCGGCAGGCCCCCTGAACGCCACCTTTGCGACGTGGATGGCCGAAGCAGACGATCCGGTTCTGCTGCAGTTACGCGACAACCTCATCCCACGATTGACCTCCTCTGCGGAGCAGGAACGCAAGGGCATGCTTCGCCTCTTCGAAGGTCGACGCCTGGCCAGTGGGCCATCAGGTGCACCAACCCGTGGCCGTCCTGATGTGTTGCCCACGGGTCGCAATTTCTATTCCGTTGATCTGCGCGGACTGCCGACGGAAGCGGCCTGGGATCTGGGGCGCCGAAGTGCTGAACGGCTTCTGGATCTTTATCTGCTCGAGGAGGGAGAACCCCTTCGTCACATGGCCCTTTCCGTGTGGGGAACTGCCACCATGCGCAACGGTGGGGAAGACATTGCCCAGTTGCTTGCCCTTCTGGGTGTTCGGCCGGTTTGGGACGGTCCCACACGGCGCATGGTCGACCTCGAGCTGATTCCTCTCTCATTGCTCGGTCGCCCCAGGGTGGATGTGACCTTGCGAATGTCTGGTCTGTTCCGTGACGCCTTCCCCCAGCTGATCGTCTGGGTCAACAGAGCTCAGGCACTGGTGGCGGGTCTGGATGAGCCTGAATCCATGAATCCCTTGGCCGCTCTTCATCGCCAGCAAGGTCATCAACCGAGGATCTATGGGTCGGCTCCAGGCGCCTACGGCGCCGGGCTGCAGGCTTTGATTGATTCAGGCCAATGGGAGGGGAGAGACGACCTCGGCGAGGCGTACTTGCAATGGAGTCAGTGGACCTATGACGGAGCCGCTGATCCAATCCAGAACCGCCAGGCACTGGAACGCAGTCTCGCCACGGTGCAACTTGTGCTGCATAACCAAGACAACCGAGAGCATGACCTGCTCGATTCCGATGATTACTACCAATTCCATGGTGGACTGGCAGCAGCGGTCTCTCGGGTGCGCGGTGAGGCTCCCGCCCTCTGGTTTGCCGACCATTCCCGCCAGGAACGTCTCAGGATCAGACCCCTATCGGCTGAGATCGACAAAGTGATGCGCAGCCGCCTGCTCAATCCCCGCTGGATTGAAGGGATGCAGGAGCACGGTTACAAAGGCGTGTTCGAGATGGCTGCCAGCCTTGACTATCTCTTCGCCTATGACGCAGCAACCGGCGTTGTGCCGAACTGGTGCTACGCCGCCCTGCAGGACCACTGGCTGGATGCTCCTCAACGAAGAGAGTCTCTGATGCAACACAATCCCTGGGCTCTCAGGGATATGGCAGAACGGTTCTTGGAAGCGGCCAATCGAGGGCTCTGGTCAGATGCTGATCAGAGCCGTTTGAATCGTTTGAAGGATCTCGTTCTCGCTGCTGAAGCAACTGTGGAGAACGGATCGATCACCCCGATCACTGGTTCAGACTTCGCACCATCGCCCTGAAGGGATCGATCGACCCAGGTTTCGCAGACCCTGCATTCGGGTTGGTCTCGTCTGCTTTTGGTGTCTGCTTCAGCTGGGCTTTGCGAGCCACAGGGGCTGCGTCAGCGGCCGCAGGGGTATTGGTGCTGCTGAGGGCGCTGCCCTTGAGGCGTTCCTGAAGTTCCTGCTTGCTCATCGCCTCGGCGAAGGTTTTTTTCACTGGCTTGGGCACGCCACCAGTGACAGAGGTGACCTTCTGGCTGCTTGTGGCTCCACCCAGACCTTCTGACTGAACCTCCACCTTGAGGTCCATGGCATCCACTTCCGTCACCAGCTCCTTACCGCCGGGGTTATCGGCGGTGCCAGGGAAGGTGCGGCGGATGGTCTTGGACTCCCGCATGTAATCGCGATCGCCGAGCGATGACGAGGAGTCGCTGTCAAGAAAGAAGGCTTCCTGCTGTTTCTCCGCTTTGGGCTTCTGTTGGGTGGAAGCGTTGTCGGGATTGGAGCCCGAGTTCAGCAGTCGATCAAAGAGGCCCATGCCCGGGAAGTCAGGTGCTTAAGCGAACTTAGCGGCCTTTGAGGTCGTGACCGTGGGTGTCGGTTCCACACGTACGCAAAAGGCCAAGGTTCTTCAATTGCTGATCAATGCTTTCGCACACCATTGGCGTCGCCTGCCACTGCGATTGCATGTCGTAGTCGTACCAGACTTCCCCTCCATCGATGCCAATGGCAGCGGCCGCTTTGATCAACACATCGTGACCGAGTCGGTAGCGGGCTGGATGTGCCAGCACGGCGAGGCCCCCCGCGGTGTGGATGGCTTTCACCACAGCATCCGCACGAAGGGGCTCCCCCACGGCGGCATCACCCTGGTTGTACAAGCGCAGAGCCTGATGGCCCACTTCGAAGCCGAGGGCCAGCACATGCACCAGACACCCCTTGAGAAGACAACTGATCTCCATTCCCGTCCACAGCATGGGGACGGTCCGTCCCTGCTGCTTCTGTTCCTCGATCCAGTTCCGCATCGGCAGGAACGCAGCGGTGCTGTGATGATCGGTGACCGCCAGATGTGTCAAACCGATGTGCTGCGCCTGCTCAATGAGGGCAAGGGGGGACAGGCTGCCGTCACTGCACTGGGTATGACAGTGAAAGTTGAGGGTTCCTGGGCAACTGTCCGGTCCCACGCCCCTGAGGACAGGAATCAGAGGATGCGCTTCAGCTGGCATGGCCTTCAGCGTTGGTAATCGACTCCTGGCGGAGTCGTCTCCAACGCGCATAGAACTGAATCGATGCGGCCATGAACACCACCAAAGCCACCATGAACCAGGTCGCAGCCCCCGTTGGGAACTGGTTTTTGAAGACCACCAGCATCACAACAATCACCAGCAGCAAGGTGGGCAGTTCATTCAGCGCGCGGAGCTGGCGACCATTCCAGGCACATTCACCCCGGTGGAGCTGTCCCATCAGCCGATAACAGAACCAGTGATAGGCAAGCAACAGCGCCACAAAGCCGAGTTTGGCGTGCATCCAGCCCTGTTGAAGCCAGCTGGGCTGGGTGATGAGCAGACCGACAGCCATGGCTACAGCCACCACCATTCCAGGGGTTGTGATGATGTTCGCCAAGCGACGTTCCATCAGGGTGTACTGCTCCTGAAACGGCTGCTTCAGTTGCTCGTCAAGATCATTGGCTTCCACGTGATAGATGAACAGCCGCACCAGATAGAACAGGCCTGCAAACCACACCACTACGCCCACAATGTGGAGGGTCTTGAACCACAGGTACGCCTCGGGGGGCATGGTGATCACGGTTGTGTCTCTTCGGGCTGAATTCTGGCCATGACCTTAGGAAGCACTCACCGCAGCCCGTCAAGAAACTGTGATGCCCGTTGTTGATGGGCAGCAAGGCACTCAGGATCCATCCGGTCAAGATTGCGCGCCATCATCGCAAGACGGTACTGACTGCGAAAAAATGTCTGATGCTGTGCGATGAAGCTCCAGAACAGGCCGTCCCAGACTTCACACCAGATCCCCTTCTTGTAATCCGACATCTTCCTGACGTAATTGGATCCAGAGAGATAGGGCTTTGTGGTGAAGAGCCCTCCATCGGCAAATTGACTCATTCCATACACATTCGGCACCATGACCCAGTCATAGGCATCCACAAACAGCTCCATGAACCACTGATAAACACGATCAGGATGAAAGCTGCATAACAGCATCACATTGCCAATCAACATCAATCGTTCGATGTGATGACACCACCCTGTTTCAAGGGCATGGTGAATTGCATCATCGATGGGAGGCAAGCCAGTCGTACCTTGATAGAAAGCGTCGGGTATCGGTCGGTCTTCAAACTCCCAGAAGTTGGTGGTACGCATCTGAACGCCATGGCGCTTATACATGGCAGCCATGAATTCACGCCAACCAATGATCTGACGCACGAATCCCTCCAACGAGTTGAGTGGAACGTCAAACGCTTCGCCCGCCTCAATGGCCCTGTTCAGCACCTGTTGCGGTGTGAGCAGACCGATGTTCATCATTGGAGTGAGCACGCCATGCCACATCACCCGATGGTGTTGGCTGATGGCATCTTCGTAATCTCCAAAGCGTCCGAACCGTTGTTCAAGAAACTGATCCAGCCATTGGTTGGCCTGAGTGTGGTTAATCGGATAATTGAAGGTTTCTGCTGACCCCACAAGCGGAAGGTTTTCCTGCTCCAGAGACTTGCGTTGTTCCGCCAACTGTCGACCGTGATCGATGTCAGCGTGATGGATGCCAGGCTCCGATGGCACTGCAATCCCTTTCGGTAGCTTCTTGCGATTCTCGGCATCAAAGCTCCACTTCCCACCAAGTGGTCCCCCGTCTGGTGTGAGTAACACGCCCATCCGTTTGCGCTGCATTTCGTAGAAGCGCGCCATCAAGGGCCTCTTCCCATCGTTGAAGTGATCGGTCAGGACAGCTGATGGCGTGAGCAGCATCGGGGTGGTCGTGATGGTGATCTCACCGCCGAGTTCACGCACCACCGCCTTCAACCGCCGTTCGATCAGATCGTCGACCGGGTCAGCCAGGTGGAAATGACGGTAACCCTGGTCCCACCAATGCCTGAGGTGCCCCGCCGTGTCTTTGGCTTCGTGGTGTTGCCTCAGATGCACCTCATGGCCCTGCATCCGTAACCATTCGGCGTAGGCCTCCATCGAGCAGCGATGCAACAGCGCTCTTTGGCGATGAATGCGGCAAGGCCATTGCGAATCGGTCCCGAACAGAAGCGGCTCTTCAATCAGGGCGATGGTCCTCCCCAACACCACGGCCGGATGGCTGGCGAATAACTGATGGGGATAAACGAGCGTGAGATCCAACGAACGTCAGGAATGAGGAGCAGTGATTGCGTTTCAGGACACGTAACGGCACAACCTCAGCCCCAGGGACCTGGCGTAGCCGCGGTCCACAAGACCGGCCTGAGGACTGAGAACTCCGGCGCGACAATCCACAACCACCTTTTCCCGATGGCCTTGTTGATCCTCGAGGCGCAACAGCAACTGCCAGTGATTCTTGGCACTACGCGTGATGGCATCGGCGCACACCGGACCTGTGCAGAGGCCGGGAGCCGCCTCGATAGACCGCGGGTTGGCCAGCAGGGTCGCGAGAACGATGGGCAGGGCAACTCCGGCAAGGGAGAGGATCCACTGCCTCCAACGGATCATTCGGCTGGCTTGCTGAGGCTCATGTGGATGGTTCATCGGCCTCGATGGTCTGTTCAAGAGAATCAGCGCCAGCCTCCCCTGGGTGAAAGTAATCCCTGATCTGTTCCGCCAGTGAAGGGCCGACTCCCGGAGCGGCGTTGAGCTGCTCCACGGTTGCCATCTGGATGGCATCGATTGAATGAAAGTGAGACAGCAAGTCTCGAATGCGTTTCGGACCGAGTCCTGGAATGTCGGAGAGTCGGGAACGCTTCATGCGTTCACCCCTCTGCTGGCGGTGAAAGCTGACCGCAAACCGATGGGCTTCGTCACGCAACCGGCGCAGAAGCGCCACGCCCAGCTGATCAGGTTCGCTCTCAATCGGATCGCTCTCCCCTGGAAGGAAGATTTCCTCCCTTTGCTTGGCCAGTGAGCAAACATTGAGGTCTTCATGGAGATCCAGTTCCCGCAGCGCTTCCATCACGGCCGAGAGCTGCCCCTTGCCGCCATCAATCATCACCACATCCGGCCAGTCATTGAGCCCATCGGTCTGCAGTGCGCTGCCCCCCTGGTGGCGTAGGGCGCCAAGGTCGATGCCTTCTGCTTTCACCCTGGCCCAGCGCCTGAAACGACGGCGCATGATCTCTGCCATGGCCATGAAATCGTCACTGTGGCCGGCCCGAATGCTGCTGCTGCGAATCTTGTATTTCCGGTAATGCTGCTTCGCTGGCAACCCATCCACAAACACCACCTGGGAGGCCACTGCATCACTCCCCTGGATATGGCTGATGTCATACCCCTCGATGCGCCTGGGGGGTGTCGGTAGCTCCAGGAGCTGAGCCAGGTCTTCAGTCGCCAGCGTCTGCTGTTCCTGCCCCTGCTGGGCACGCAGCAATTCAAATTCAGCATTCCGTTGCACCAGGTCGATCAGATCCGCCTTCAGGCGACGCTGAGGACACTCAATCTGTACCCGTCGTTCGCGCTGTTCCCCAAGCCATTCCTCCATCAACCCCTGCTGCGGCAACGCATGTTGCACAAGCACCTTCGGCGGCACCTCAACGGAATCAACCTGGCTGTAGTGCTCCTCGATCACGCGTTGAAGAATTTGACCTGGCTCAAGTCCCTCGGCGTCGGCCGTGTAACCGAGGCGTCCCACCAACTTGCCTGCGCGCATCTGGAACAACTGCACAGCTGCAACGCGTTGGTCACAGGCCACAGCCAGGACATCTCGGCTCACTGATGCATCGGGGATGCTCATTTTCTGATCAGCAGTGAGCTGATCCAGTCCCTGCAGTTGATCCCTGACCCGTGCCGCCGATTCGAAATCAAGACGCTCTGCATAACGTTCCATCTGCTCATTGAGCAGGGTCTGCAGTTCATCACTACGACCCTGGAACACCATGGCCACCTTGCGCAGGGTGCGGTGGTAGTCCTCTGAACTGATTTTCTGCTGGCAAACCCCGGGGCATCGTCCGATGGAAAAATTCAGGCAGGTGCGATCCGCATAGAGCGGACGAGGGCGCTGCCTGAGCGGAAACACCCGTTTCACCAGAAACAAGGTCCGCCTCAACAGCCCCACGTCCACATAGGGTCCATAAAAACGATCCAGTGGGCTGCGAAAACGCCGCCGCCGCGTAATGAAGATGCGTGGATAAGCCTCACTCCATGTGATGCAGAGATAGGGATATTTCTTGTCGTCTTTGAGGAGCACATTAAAATGTGGCTGATGATTCTTGATCAGATTTGATTCAAGAACGAGCGCCTCGGCTTCACTGTCGGTGACAATGAATTCAATCTCACAGACCTGCCTTGTCATCAGGCGGATCCGTGGAGACAGGTCATGGCGGCTGCGAAAGTAGCTCCTTACACGGCTGCGGAGGCGTTTCGATTTGCCGACATACAAAATGCGGTCCTCCCGATCCCGCATGAGGTAGCAACCGGGCTCAGGAGGAATTTCCTTCAGTCTTCGCTCCAGCCGTTCCGGCTGGGCCAGCAAGGGTTCACATGAAGGCACAGCTGGCGTGAACGAAGGTGAAAACGAACGGAACGAACGATGTGTGCGGGTCTCTCAGCCGCCGTAATTCCAGCCGGTGTCTGCCAGATTCAGTGCATCGCCGTCAGCAATCACGCACGCCGATTTCACTTCACCGACGAACACGCTGTGGTCGCCATGGGCGACGCAGCCAACGACTTCACACTCCACACCGCCGACAGCATCCTTCAGCAGTGGAAGGCCGAGGGGACCTTCGTCGTAGGGCGCCGCATCAAAGCGACCGCCGACGCCAGCCTGTGGTTTGAAAAACACTGCGGCGAGATCCTTCTGATCTGCTCGCAGCACATTGAGGGAGAACCGACCACTGCGTTCGATCATTCCGTGACTGGTGCTGTCACTGCGCACCGCCATCACCACCAGCGGTGGCTCAAAGGAACCCTGGGTCACCCAGCTGGCGGTGAATCCATTGACCTGGTCTCCTTCCCGCACGCCACAAATGAAAAGACCGTGGGGAATCTTGCGCAGAAGCACCTTCTTGGCGTCAGCGTCGAGGCTCATGGATCACCGTCATTGATTCTGCGAATCTAGTCAGACGGAGCTGCATAGGATCCGAGCAGCGGTCTCAAGCTCATGCGGGCTCTTTACCCCGGCAGTTTCGACCCCCTCACACTGGGTCATCTTGATCTCATTGAGCGCGGTTGTGAGCTCTTCGGAGAGGTTGTGGTGGCTGTTCTTCAGAACCCCGGCAAGACGCCTGCCTTCCCGTTGGAGCGCCGGTTGGATCAGATCCGCATCGCCACGACTCACCTCAGCGGTGTGGACGTGATCAGTTTCGATGGCCTCACAGTGCAGTGCGCGCGCGAGCAGAACGTGAACCTGATTTTGCGTGGTTTGAGGGCCATGAGCGACTTCGAATACGAATTGCAGATCGCCCATACCAACCGATCGTTGTGTGCTGATTTTGAAACGGTTTTTCTGGCCACGTCGGCCCATCACAGCTTCCTGAGCAGTTCCGTTGTGAAAGAGGTCGCTCGCTTCGGGGGGCCAGTCGGCCACATGGTCCCCAAGGTGGTGGCGGATGACCTTGCAAGGCTCTTTAATTTGCCTTTCCCGGACCGCCTGTGATGAGCGAGATACGGTTTCCAGTGATCGACCAGATCGACCAACTCGAAGAGATCTTGCTCGAGGGCACCCGCATCCCCTTCAGCGGTGGTCGACTGGTCAATGAACAAGACGCAGTGGAGTTGCTTGACGCCGTGCGTGAGGCTCTCCCTTCTCAGATCAACCAGGCGGATCAACTCCTGCAGAAGCGAGATGACTTCATTGCCTCTGCCAAACAGCAAGCTGACGAAATCGTGCTGAAGGCACAGCAGCAGCGGGAACAGCTGGTGAATGCGGCCTCGATTCGCCAGGAAGCTGAGCGTCAGGGGCATGAAATGCGCGACCAGACTCGTGTTCAATGCGAGCAGTTGTTGCAACACACCCGCCAGCAATCGGCTCAGATGGAGCAGGACATGCAGGCCAAGCTTTCTCAGCTTGAACAACAATTCGCTTCACGACGTCAGCAACTGGAGCAGGAGGCTCTTCAGCGCCGACAACAGCTTGATCAGGAAGCGGTTGAGCTCAAGCGGCAGCTCACAGAACAACACGAGCGCAACAGGCAGCAGGCTCTGCAGGAGCTTGAACAGGTCCGTCAGGAAGGCCTGCGCCAGCAGAAGGAAGCCCAAACTGAAGCCGATCGGCTCCATCAGGATGCCCTTCAGTTCAGGCAACAGACGCAGCAACAATGTGAGGGCCTGATTCAACGCACGCGTCAGGAAGCCGCCTCGGTTCAAGAGGGTGCGAACCGTTATGCCGAGCAAACCCTTGGTGAACTGGAGTTCCGTCTGAAGGAGATGGCTCAGGTCGTGTTGGCGGGTCGTGAGGAGTTGGTCAAGATTCAGACCATTCGGCCTGAGACTGGTGGCCTGACTGACAATCGCAACGCGGAACGCCACAGCAACGAAGCCGTACCGATTTCCCGCGCTCGTCGTGCCGCCTCTCGCCTCAAGGCGATGAAGGGCACTGGCTGAGCCGCTGGACCGACTGAAGGATTCGCCCGATCGTGCTGTTCGGGCTTCCTGCTCCATTGGAAATCATGCTCACGAATCGCACACCATGACGTGTGTCGAGAAATCCACTCACTGAGCGCACTCCGGTGAGCGTGCCTGTCTTTCCATGGAAACGGCCCTCCAGAGATGTGCCTCGGAAATAATTTCTGAGGGTTCCACGCTGCCCTGCAATGGCCATGGAGGCTCGGTAGTAACCAGCGAGCGGGTGCTGATTCATGCGCATCAGCAGGGCCGCAAGGGTGCGGCTTGTGACCCGATTCCGACGGGACAGTCCACTGCCGTCCGCGACGCTGAGACCCTGGATGGGCAGATTTTGCCTGCGCATCCAGAGCATGGCAGCCCGGGATGCCTGGTTCTCATCCCATGCATTCGCAGCCTGGCGCAACAACACTTCGGCCGTGAAGTTGTGACTTTCGGTATTGGCGAGACTCAGCAGCGCATGCATTGGGGCGGAAGTCTCCTCATGCAGCACCACCGATTGATCGGTGCCCCTGGACTGTGCAGCCGGGGGCGTTGCTCGCACAAACTGCATCGTGACTTTGCCGCCCTGCCGTTCAATTTCACGCTGCATCAAGGTTTTGAATCGCGCCGCTGGGTTGCTGACGGCACGACTGAGGGCATTGCTGGTGAGGGCCAGGCGGGTGATCGGTGCGCCATACGCTTCAGCCCGATCGGCTGGATGCCAGTCTCTGGGCCACCAGCGTTGCTGGGGTTCTTCCCTCAACATCAGTTTGACGGTCCCACTGTTCCAGGCCGTGAGGTCGTTTGTGGAGCCACCCCTTGCCAGTGCAGCCATCGCAAAGCGCTGGATTCCAGCCAAACCGAGATCAGGGTCTCCTTGTCCATCCAGTTCCAAATGCCCGTCGGGCCGACGCAACAAGCGGGTTTTCAGCCGGAAGTCTGGTCCCAGTCGGTCCAATGCAAAGGCGGTACTGATCAGTTTCTGATTGGAGGCAGGGACGCGAGGAACTGCACCATTCACATCAGCGAGCAGTGATCCGGATGCATCCACCACGCTCACGCTCCAGGCCGCCGCAGAGGATCCGAGATCATTCCTGATCGCCGTTTGAAGCGGTTGGCAACTCACTCCGAGTCGCAGCAGGGGGAGGGCTTGATTCCTGGGAGGTGGAGGCGGTGCCAACACAGGGACCGATGCTTCACGCTGGCCCTTGAGGACATCGCGAAGACTCAGGCTTGGTTCTGCCAACACAGGAGTTGCGAGCAAGCTCAGCAAGCCCGCGTTGAGGATGGATTGCTGCACTGTCATCCCCTCACCTCAACACCGCTGACGGTTCCGTTCACTCGATAACGAGGACCTTCCAGTTCCACAGGAGAGCCGATCTTGAGTTTGGTGCCTGCCAGCACGATGCCTGAGCCGGAAACGGTGGCGTCCCCCTGAAGAACGAAACGAGCTTCGAGAATCCCCTGGCGCAGACGATTGGGATCAGGGGCTTCGATCACCCGTCCATCCGGAAGGAGGGTGGTGACCATGCTGGAGATGTCTTCAATCTCCACAAGCTTCACGGATCCAGCTGGTTGGTTCCGAATCACCACGCTGGTGCTGCCGTGCTCAAGAGCATCAGCGATCAGTTGTTGTTTATCGGCGGTGGGGAGTCCACGCACATCAACGCTGAGGATCACAGGTTTCACGTTGCCCGTAGCCCGCGCCACCGTGTTGCTTAATTTCGGGCTCCAGATCACTCCAGCAAGGGCCACCAAGGCAGCAGTCCCTGCCAGTCCGTCAAGCCAGGAGAGAGAACGAATCCCTTTGATGCCTGCCATGAACCGTGTCCGGGAATCGTCAATTTAAGGACGGTCAACTCAACTAACAAGCGATCCGTTGCTCAGCCCCGGAGGTCGTTGATAAACCGATCCATGGCGCCCACCTGGCGCTTCAGTTCAGAGCCTTCGCCATACAGGGCCGCTTCCATGGCCTCCGGATCAGGACGGGTTTCATAGCTGTCAACGGCACGGTGTCCATCAGGGTCACGACGAAACACCCACCAGGCATCGGGATACCTGCGTTGAAGCGCTCCTTCAGCTAACGGTTCCAGCCAGTAAGCCACCTGCCATGTGGCTACAAATCCCTTCCGACGCGTTCGAGCCACATTGCCGATGCCCACCGCTGCATCCTCGAGGCGACCATTCAGCATGGCGACCGGGCCAGCCCATGCTTCAACGGCAGTTTCAAAGTCGTCGTAATCACTGGGTTGAGGTGCAACCGCCAGCAGGCAACGATCGCCTTCATCTGCAAAACGTCCCCGTTTGAGGTCCATCAAGGAACAGCAGGCGTCAGCAAGCTCCGGTGCATCCCGTTGTGCCAACGCCGCCGCACCCGCGTCGGACCATGCGATCAGAGGATCCATTCCCGCTTGTCTCATCCCGGCCACAAACCGGATCACCACGGGCAGCAGCCTGAGTCCTTCAAACCGCCAGGTCACGGACCATCGCTTTCCTTCTCCCTGACGCAAGGCATCCAGCAAGGACTGCAACGCATCGGCTTCGGCCGCTCGGAGATCCGCGGGGAGAGTGGCGCTCACGTCATCAAGAGAAGTGGTTGGAGGGTAACCCGCCTGCCCGGAGTTCAGCTGATGGTTTCACAGGCATCGAGGGCCTGCGTGAGCGCTTCCACGATCGGTGTCAACTCATGGTCTTGGTTCCAGGGCCCCAGGCTGAGCCTCAGAGCGGCCTTCTGCTGATCCCTCTCATACCCCATCGCTTCGAGAACAGCGCTGCCCACATCGTTCCCGGATGAGCAGGCGCTACCGCTGCTGCAGGAGATACCCCTGATGGCCAGTTCCCGAACGAGGTGACGACCCGATAACGGTGCACCGCTGCGATCCATCGCCACCAGCGAGATGTGGTGAGGAAGGCGGTGTTGTGGTTCCCCTGTGAGCTGCAGCCGAGGATCCGCCAGCATCATGCGGAGTAGACGATTCCTCAGTTCCATCACAGGGGTCATGATCACGGCTCCGCCGGTTGTGGTTGGTGATGGTTCTCGCCACCTGGGTAGCGCTTCCATGGCTTGGGCCATTCCAGCCATCAACGCCACTGATTCGGTACCGGCTCTGAGGCCTTGCTCCTGCCCTCCTCCCCCTTGCAGAGAGAGCATCTGGTGACGCAGCTGATCGCGAACAAGCAGAAAACCTGCCCCCTTCGCTCCACCGAACTTGTGGGCCGATCCGCTCAGCAGATCCACCGGAAGCGTTTGCCAGTCTGGCAACCCCTGACCTAGCACCTGCGTGGCATCAGTGTGGAAGGCGATTCCACGGGCGCGGCATTGCTTGCCGATCACCTGGATCGGTTGCAGTGTTCCCACTTCGCTCTGTCCCCAGATCAGCGAAACAAGCCGTGTTGGTGTGGCCAAGAGCTCCTCACAACGCTCCATCTGGATGCGTCCGAAGCGATCAACGGGCCACGTTGTCAGCTGCCATCCATGACGTTTGAGCTGATGGGCTGCCGCCTTCACCGCTGGATGTTCAACGGCGCTGATCACCAGTCGTCCTGGCGGTAACGCCATCCCCAGACCAAGCAAGGCCAGATGCACGGATTCGGTGGCTCCGCTAGTGAAGACAAGCTCCTCGGCGCGGCTGTTCACAGCTGAGGCAATCTGCCAACGCGACCGTTCCAGGCACTCGGCTGCCGCAAGGCCATGCCGATGGAGGCTGGATGGATTCCCCCAACAACAAGCCTGAACCTCGGCCATCCGTTCGATTACCCCCGGTCCTGGGGGCGCCGTGGCACACGCGTCAACGTAGATCGCCGTGGCGAGGTCAGTCACCCAGGCTCTTCTCGATTCTTGAACGGGTGCGTTGCTCGAGGGAATCACTCGCCAGATTGATCATCGCGTCCAGTGACATCGACTCCAGCAACGACTGCACCTGCTGTTGTGCCTCACTGCGGAGGCATTGATCCGGTTGTCGACAACCGTCCTTGCACGCAGTTGCGCAATCGAAGGATCCATGGCTGTTCGGCAAGGATGCCGTCGTTGGTGTTGATGGCGCGCTGATGACGTGCGGAGGTTCCGCAGCTTCATCCGCTTCTCCGTCTCCGATGGCGGGCACCAACTCAGGCACCATCACACCATCAAAGACCTGTTCCGCTGGGCCGGTCATGAACACGGATCCATCCCTGTCTGGCCAGCTGATCAAGAGAGGACCTCCAGGAAGGGTCACCTCGGCGGTGTGATTGCAGAGGTTGAGAAGGTGAGCAGCGACCAACGAGGCGCAAGCACCGGTGCCGCAGGCCAGTGTTGGTCCAGCTCCCCGTTCCCAGACGCGGATCTCCAGCGAGTTAGGTCCATGCACCTTGAGAAAGTGGACGTTCGCTTTCGCAGGAAATTCAGCACAGCGCTCCAATGCTGCACCCCAGCTCTCAAAAGGAATCGTCGCCAGATCGTCACAGGGAACGACCGCATGGGGATTGCCCATGCCAACGGATGCCACTTCAAGGGACTCCCCTGTCACTGTGATCGTTCCTTGCGGCAGTCCCTGATCGCCGACGGCGAGCGTTGTGGGAACACGGTCGGAGGTGAGCATCGGCAGTCCCATGTCAACCCTGATCTGCCCGTTGGCCTGAAGCTCCGGAATGATCATTCCTGCAGGCGTTTCAATCCGCCACGATCGACCGGCGACATCACCATCGCTATCGGCCAGAAAGCGAGCCAGGCAACGAATGCCGTTGCCGCACATTTCCGCCTCGCTGCCATCGGCATTGAAGATGCGCATGCGTAATTCACCGTCGGCCTGAGCAGGCAAAGCCAGGATGATTCCGTCACCGCCCACTCCGAAACGACGATCACAGATCCTCCGCACCCACTCAGGATCTGGCGAAGTAATGGCTTTGGGGAGCTGTCCGTCTCTCCCTTCGATTAAGACGAAATCGTTGCCAAGGCCTTGATATTTGCTGAACTGCAGCATGGAGTTCTTCGCGACCAACGTTTCGAATGGATCACACCAGTTTCGACCCCAGTCTGCCGGGTGTGCGTCAGTTGCAGGCGTGGACCCGTGATCAGAGGGTTTTGCGTTTCGAACTTCCCGATGGCAGCAGCCATGAGGGTGTTCTGCAATGGCAGGACCCAGAGTTTCTCGCCATCAGGCGATCCGACGCTGTCGATCCGATCCTGATCAATCGAAAGGCGATCATGCTGATCCGTCCCTTGGGCTGATCGACCGGTCTCACCTGTTGGTGATCTCGGCTGTGGGACGATCTCCTCCAGGTGAACCATGCCTGTGAGCTCCGCGTCGTCATCCCCCCAGCCTGAATCCGGTAATGCAGCTCGCCGCTATGACCCCTTAGAGATCGAGCAACGGTGGCAAACCCACTGGCAAACCCTGGATCTCGACAGCACACCGGAGCCCTCAGAGGGGCAGGAAGCGTTTTATGCCCTGTCGATGTTCCCGTATCCATCGGGCAGTCTGCACATGGGTCATGTGCGGAATTATGTGATTACCGACGTCATTGCCAGAGCTCAGCGGATGCGTGGTGATGCTGTGCTTCACCCGATGGGCTGGGATGCATTCGGACTGCCCGCCGAAAATGCGGCGATCGAACGGGGCATTGATCCAGCGGTCTGGACTGATCGCAATATTGCCCAGATGAAGGATCAGTTGGCTCGACTTGGTCTCTCCATCGACTGGACTCGAGAGCAGGCCACCTGTCATGCGGATTACTACCGGTGGACCCAGTGGTTGTTCCTCGAATTGCACGAAGGAGGCCTCGCTTATCAAAAAGAAGCCCAGGTCAACTGGGATCCAATCGATCAGACCGTTCTTGCCAACGAGCAGGTTGATGCCGATGGAAAATCGTGGCGCTCCGGTGCTGTTGTTGAAAAGCGTTTGTTGCGTCAGTGGTTTCTCAAGATCACCGACTACGCCGATGCTCTCCTGGATGACCTGAAGCTCCTGAACGGGTGGCCAGAACGGGTTCGCACCATGCAGGCCAATTGGATCGGCCGTTCGCAGGGAGCGGAGATCACCTTTGCCCTCAACGGTTCATCAACATCACCACCCAAGGATTCAGCTGCTGTCACGGTCTTCACCACCCGTCCCGACACTCTTTTTGGTGCGAGTTATGTGGTTCTTGCACCAGAGCATCCTCTCGTGGACGCCATCACAAGTCCCGACCATCGCGACCAGGTGACTGCGTTCCGTGACTTGATGTCTGGCCTGAGTATTGAGGAGCGAACTGCCGAGGATCAGCCCAAACGCGGTATTCCCATTGGCGCTGAAGTGATCAATCCCGTGAATGGGGAAACACTCCCTGTCTGGATAGCGGATTACGTCTTGGCCGACTATGGCACCGGTGCCGTGATGGGTGTCCCCGCTCATGATCAACGCGACTTCCTCTTCGCACGGCGGCATGAACTGCCCCTGCGCGTCGTCATTCAGGTCCCCGGAGCTGACGAGCATCTCAATGACGGTCAGGCCTGGACGGAACCTGGTGTGTTGATTCATTCAGGTGATTTCAATGGCCTGTCTTCGAATCAGGCCAAGAAGGCAATCACGGCCAGGGGCGAAGCGGAGGGTTGGGCCAACTCCAAGGTTCAGTACAGACTTCGCGACTGGCTGATCTCCCGTCAGCGCTACTGGGGTTGTCCAATCCCGATCATTCACTGCGATACCTGTGGCCCCGTTCCCGTGCCACGGGACGAGCTGCCAGTCAGTCTCCCCAGGGATGTGGATCTCTCCGGTCGTGGCGCCTCTCCCCTGGCTCAGCTTGATGAGTGGGTCAACGTGCCCTGCCCCAGGTGTGGCAAGCCGGCCAAAAGGGAGACCGACACGATGGATACCTTCATGTGTTCCTCCTGGTATTTCCTCCGCTTTGCAGACCCTCACAACACCTGCACACCCTTTACCGCAGAAGCGATCGATCGTTGGCTCCCGGTGAAGCAATACGTGGGTGGCATTGAACACGCCATCCTTCATCTTCTTTATGCCCGCTTCTTCACCAAGGCTCTCCGTGATCGTGGCCTGCTCGGCATTGATGAGCCGTTTGATCGCTTGCTGACGCAAGGCATGGTTCAAGGGGTCACCTACCGCAATCCTCGAACGGGTCGGTATGTGTCACCAGCTCTGATAAGTGATGAGGGGGATCCGAGAGATCCTGAAGATGGTGGTGTGTTGGAGGTTTTGTTCGAAAAAATGTCCAAATCCAAGCACAATGGTGTGGCTCCAGCTGATGTGATCGATCGCTACGGAGCTGACACAGCAAGAATGTTCATCCTTTTCAAAGCACCACCCGAAAAGGACCTGGAGTGGGATGACGCTGATGTGGAAGGACAATTCCGATTTCTCCAACGCCTCTGGCGATTGGTTGAATCAGTTGCCAGAGAGTGTCCTTCTCAGGTGAACCTTGCAGGCAAGACCATCTTCTCCATCTCCAATCAACTAACTGACGTTGACAAGAAGATTCGTCGCGCTGTGCATACTGCGATCGCTGAGGTCAGTGATGATTTAAGCGGTGATTTCCAGTTCAATACAGCAATCTCTGAACTGATGAAACTGTCGAATGCTCTCAATGGCACACTTGAAGACATTGATGCAACGGTCAGAGATGAAGCGGTATCTGTTTTGATCCGTCTTCTGGCTCCCTTCGCTCCTCATCTCGCCGAAGAGTTCTGGCACCGCCTCCATGGGGAAGGCAGCATTCACCGTCAGCCATGGCCTCAACAGGATCCTTCCGCTTTGGTTCAGGACAGCATTGAAGTGGTGATTCAGGTGAAAGGTAAGGTCAGGGGCAGTCTTCAAGCCCCTGCCGACGCTGACAAGGCCATGCTTGAAGCCCTTGCTCTCAGCAGTGAAGTTGCTGCCAAGTGGCTCGAAGGTCAACCTCCCAAACGGGTGATTGTCGTTCCTGGAAAACTGGTGAATCTTGTGCCCTGATCACAGTTCCATCGCCACCTCCGATCTTTCGGAAGTGGCGATGGCTGAGTCACAGTTTGCTGAAACGAAGCGAGGCGGGCTGTTCCCAGCTCCCCTGAGCCATGTAACCGCGGTCATTCCCACACAGGTGGCGAAGAATCCAGAACACTGACTCCACCGTTCCTTCGCCAATGGCGGATTGGACCTCAATCACCGACCGGGGTTGGCGATCGGCTAAGACAGACTCGACTTTTCCCTGAAGATCGAGAATCGCTGCTGCCGCCTTCTTGCCAGCCTCCACACCTGGCTGGTGGTAAGCATTCACGTCAATAATCTCGCCGTAGAGACCCACTGCACGCTCGAACAGGGCCACCAAGGCACCAAGCCGCCGGGCATCGAACTCACGCATGCTGATGCTGATGCTTTGGCGTCCGCCCTCCGTCAGGGCCGAACGGGTTCCCTGCAGAAAACCATCAAGAAAGTCACCGGGTCGTTCACCATTGATCGGCGGGATGTCGTCGCTGTCGCGTAAGGCTTCAATGAAGGTGATAAAGAAATTGTCAACGCCATCACGGAGTTGTTGAACATAGGCGTGTTGATCGGTCGAGCCTTTATTGCCGTAGACCGCAATTCCCTGGTGAACAACATTGCCTTGTCGATCAAGGCGTTTTCCTAAGGATTCCATCACCAATTGCTGGAGATAACGGCTGAAGACTTCAAGCCTGTCCCTGTAGGGAAGCACCACCATGTCGCGCTTGCCACACCCGTCTCCGGCGACGAACCAGGAGGCAGCCATCAACGCCGCAGGATTACGCATCAGGTCGGCGACACGCGTGGCGTCGTCCATCTGTGCTGCCCCGGCAAGAAACTCCCTGATCGGAGTCCCGATCAAGGCACCAGGGACCAGGCCAACGGCGCTGCTGATGCTGGTGCGACCACCAACCCAATCGAACATGTCGAAGCGCTTGAGCCAGCCTTCATCGGCGGCGAGCTGATCCAGCTTGCTGTTGGCCATGGTGATGGCGACAGCCTGGTCAGCCCAGGATCCCCCTGATGCTTCCACCCTTGCCCGTGCCTGCACCATGCCCAGGTAGGGCTCCGGAGTTCCTCCGGATTTACTCACGGTGATCACCAGCGTGGTGGGAAGCGCATCCCCCAGGCCAGCCAAGACACGGCTCATGCCGTTGGGGTCAACGTTGTCGAAGAAGTGGAAGGGCAGACCCGTTCCGGCATCCTGCAGAGCGCGAATCATCAGCAATGGGCCGAGGCCGCTGCCTCCGATCCCAATCCACAACACGTCGGTGAAGGCCTGACCGTTGGGAGCTTTGATGTCGCCGCTGAGAATCGCCTGCCCGAAGGATTCGATTGCATCGACTTCGGCAGCGATGTGGGCCTGCACCGAAGCGTCTGGCGCGAGCTGCGCATTCCGCAACCAGTAATGACCCACCTGGCGCTGTTCATCTGCATTGGCGATAGCGCCCGACTCAAGATCAGCCATGGCTGTGAACGCCTGCTGAAATTTCGGCTTTAGAGAGTCAAGGTCAGAATCGTTGACGTGCATGCGGCTGATGTCAAGCCACATGCCAAGATCGTCATGAAACCAGAGCAGTTCGCAGAAGCGCTGCCATTGAACCTGAGGGTCATTAGCGCTGAAATCTGGGAAGCTCATCGCTTGGGTTCATGGACGCTCACCTGATGAAGGTATCTTTAGATTTCTCAGAATGACTGTTTTGTGCGACAGCACCATTAGCGTCTGTTCATCGCCCCATCGGTCTCGGTGATCCCTTTTCTTTCAAGAACACGGGTACTCGCCACCTTCGCCGTTGCCCTGGGTGTGGTTGCTGCTTTTCGATCGCTGCTGACTCCGGTTCCGATTGGGCACGTGATCGATGCTCAGGTGGCGTTGGAAGCCGAGGTGGATTCCACCTGGCAGGCCCATGGTGACCCTTCCGACTTTTCCGCAGAGGAGCTCCAGACCCTTCAGCAACGTTTTGGTGTCCATGGGCCCCAGACACCTCTTGCTCAGCTGTTCACTGAGGGGGTCGATCAGTTTGAACCGTTGCGCTCATTGACGTTGAACCGGTTGACTGAATTGAAGCCAGTGATTTTGCGTCAGTCACAACAGCACCACGTCAACCCGATGCTGTTGGCAGGCATTCTTTATGACGAACTCCAGCATTCAAAACCTGGTGAAGGCTTGCCCTTTGTTGCCCATTCAGGATTGATTTCAACCCATGGCCCTGCTCAGTTGGGCATCAGTGAACTGATCCATCAAGGTCGCCTTCCTTCGAATCCCACCCACGATCAGGTCGCAGATGCCCGTGATCTTTTATTGGACCCGAGCGAAAACGTCGCTTTGCTTGCCGGAAAGTTGAGTCGATTGAAGCGAGCGCTGCAACTCCCTCCCACCGCGATGCTCAACGCCAGTGCGTCCTACGCAGATGCCAAGGCGATCGCCACCCTTGCCTATCTCCACAACGGCAAGTTGGACTATCCCGCTCGAATCCTTCGTTACATGCAGGATCCGGCTCTGCATGGACTGATTTATTCCACAAACGTCAAGTCCGATCAACGGGCGATCTGATCGCCGCAAAGTCGTTGTAGCGATGCCAGCCTCTTCTGCAGTTCTGGCCAGGAAAAACTGCGCGGATCACCCCTCTCCCCTCCGAGATCCACATGCTCGTGGGTGGTAATGGCTTCTGCGGTCATCCCGAAGGTCTCCATCCAGTCACTGAGCACAACGGCAAGGGCGTCGTACTGCGCGTCTGTGTATCCAGAATGGGAACGTCCACCCATGTATCCATCGGGCGGTGTCTCCAAACTGAGATGGAGAGCAAAGTTGTTCACTGATCCCAGCAGTTCCGGGTTGGTGACGGCCCATTCCCCCAGGAAGGCTGAGTAACCAGCCCCATAGGCTCGATGCAGTGGGTCCACCACATCGACGACCCGACCATCTCGTCCGATCAGGGTGTGGTAACTCACTTGATCACTGTCATTGGCGTGAGGAGTGAGGAATGTGTTGATGGCAGACGTGAGTGAGTTGGAGGTTTCATGAAGGACGACGACGCGAGGCATCGGATTGATCGCCTGATCCCAAGGATCTTTGCGGTATCGCTTGCCATAGTTGCTGGCATCAATGGCGATTGATTCTCGATTCTTGCTGATCTGCCTGCTTAACGACTGAAGATGCGTAGCCAGATTCTTATCCAGGTTGTTGCATTGCCGTTGAAGAGGGGATCGCCAACCAGTGGCTTTTGGTGGGCTTGGCCGTTGTGATGACGAACCCTCCTTCAGCTTTCTCGGACTGGCACTTGTGACTTCATTCAGCAACTCCCGCAGGGAAGGTTGAGCCTTCGCCTGTTGTTTACCACCATCTCCAGAACCCAGCCAGACTGCTCCGCTGAGGCTGAGCAAGACTCCGAAGCAGCCGACCGCCACGATCCCAGAGCGACGATCCAGACGGTGACGTAGACCGCTGAAGCGAGTTTTCAGACGATTTCGAACCATCGATCTCTAAGCGCCTTCGCCTGTGGGGAGGCATGGGGGTCCCACTCCAATGTCATGGATTTGATGCGGTTGGGTTCACGAATCAACTGGGTTTCTTCCAAACGTCCACGTCGTGCAAAAACAATGGCCAGTTCCGGCTCTCCCTGCAGCAGCAAGGGCCACTGTTCACTTGAAGTGATGCGGACTCCTCGGACACCCACCACTTCATCTCCGGGAATGAGATTGGCACGATGGCCCGGAGAGTGGTGCCGAACCTCCTTGATGACCACACCGTTCGATGCGTCCATCACGGTGAGACCGGTCCAACCCGTTTCGGACCTGGAGGGCGTCAGCAACAGGCCGAGAGCATCAACACAGTCGGCAATGGGAAGACTGTCAACGGTATCAAGCCATTCCGGCAGGTTTGCCGCCAACGAGGGGCAATAATTCGCGATGGTCCTTTGGATGTCTTCACGGGTATAGCCACGGCCGACAACGCCGAACTGACTCCAAAGGTCTCTCAGCACCTGCGCAAGGGACGCATCAGTCGCTCTGAGACGAACATCAAGGCAGAACGCGAGGGCTGTACCGAGCTTGTAGTAACTGATTTGGGTCTGTGATCCCGCGGGTGTGGTCTTGTAGAGACGAACCCAGGCTTCCCGGGAGCTATCTGCGAGTGACTGGACGCTGCGACCAGGATGGAGAAGAACATGCGACAGATCCTTGCCTAGATCTTGAAGCAGGGTCTGTCGATCGGAACGACCGGCAAGAAGGGTGAGGCAAAGGTCGAAGTAACTGGTGATCCCTTCTGCGAACCAAAGGCAATCACTGATGACGGGGGCACCGTGGTCATAGGGGATGTAATCACTGGGACGTAAGCGGCGCACATTCCACTGATGCAGGTATTCATGACCAATCAGTTGCAGCAGTTGGTGATATCCACCGGGTTTGGCCAACGCGGGCCAGGCGAACTGAAGGACAGCGGCGTGGTCATGCTCCAGACCTCCATAGCCACGATCCAGCAGCTGAATCACCAGCTGATAACAGTCGCCAGCTGGTGGTGGCCCAGCCATGAGGGCGACCGCCGCCTGACAAACAGCTTCCACGTCGTTCACGAGGGTCTCGGGCCAGCCCATGGGAGGGCACCCGATCAGCATCAGTGAGTGACGACACCCCGCCACAACGAAGGGACGAGCCTCGAAGGCACCGGCGTGAACCGGACTGTCGACCAGGTGATCGAAATCGGTGCTGATGTAGGCGTCGTCCTGCAATGGCAGAGGGACATGGCCGTGCCAACCGTCCGGTAACAGGAGTTGCAGACTGTGGGGAAGCCAGCGCTTCCCCTCGACCAACATCGCTGCAGCCGAAAGGCAGAGCGAGGCAAAGTGTGGGTCGAGCCAGTTCGTACGAACGGTGAGTTGCCGAGCCTCCAGCTGATATGTCAACTCAACGGGAATCAAGGATTCAACGTTGGCCATCCATCTCGACGGTGCCACGCGTCGAACGGTTTTCTGCTCTCCTGCCTGGCGCAGAACGAGGCTGTGAAGGTGCTGCGACGGATCCCTGACTGTGTAGGAACCGGGAGTCCACACCGGTAATTGCCAGCGTTGTTGAGAATGCTCAGGGGTCCAGCTCACCGACACATTCAGTGTCTGCGACGCCGGATCAGTGAGGTCGATACAGAGGTGTACGCCTGAACCGTCAGTCACAGGAGACAGCAATCACAGACTCGGAGATGGACCTGGATTGCACAGAATCGAGCGCCTGTGAGAGGGCGTACAGGCGGTTAATCCTTTGAAGTCGTCGCCCATAGGTATCAATTGAACTCTGGCGTTCCACGTCAGCGACCAACTCCAAAGTGTTCGACGTTGTCGCACGGCGCCATGCAAACGACACACCGCAGCTGTGAGTGGCGATCAGATCAACGCTGGCCTGAACACCTGGAAACGCACTCAACACCCCATTGCGTTGGATGCGGTAACCCTCTGTTGAGAGAACTGAGGCGAGCCGATTGAGGTCGGTCAGCGCAGTAGGCAGGATGGACAGATGGGACATGGTCTGAATGCCCGCTTTGTCGAACCATAGCCACTGCCAACAACCCGCGGATCGTGATGATTCCGTCCTGATCGCCCCAAGACCGACTGATCCTTGGCCGAGGTTTTCTCCACCCTTGAGGTTGGGGGTGATGGCCTCAGGTACGGGCAGCAATTTTGAGGCTCTAGTTCAGGCCAGTCAACACGAGCTCGAAGCTGAGATCTGCTGTTTGGTGGTGAACAACCCAGGCTGCGGTGCCCAGTTGAAAGCCGAACGGCATGACATTCCCTCTGTGGTTCTTGATCACCGTCTCTACAACCGGCGTGAAGATCTTGATCACGCCCTGATCCGTGTCTTCCTGGCTGAACGTGTGGAGGTGGTGGTGATGGCGGGATGGATGCGGATCGTCACTCCATTGTTGATCCATGCCTTTCAGGGTCGTTTGATCAATCTTCATCCATCGCTTCTTCCCAGTTTCAGGGGAATGAATGCCGTCGGCCAGGCTCTGGAAGCGGGTGTTTCCATTTCGGGTTGTACCGCCCACCTCGTCTCTGAAGAGGTCGATGCCGGTGCGGTGATTTGTCAGGCAGCGATACCCGTTCTGGCCGGCGACACCGAAGCCACCCTTTCTGAGCGTCTTCATACCCAGGAACACAGGATGTATCCCTGGGCTGTGGCGTTGCTGGGACAACGGATCAGAAACGCTCAGGGGTAGAAGGGTTCGAGTGGAAGGCCCGTAATGGCAGGAAGACCCGCCATCAAATTGAGACATTGCACGCCCTGGCCTGCCTGACCCTTCATCAGGTTGTCGACAGCACTCATCAGGACCAGCTGTCCTGTGCGGTTATCCACTTGAACCGATAACAGGGCCTGATTGGTGTGTTTCGCCCACTTGGTGGCGGGATAAGTGCCCACTGGCAGGACCCTCACACAGGGGTGGTGCCGATACACCGCTTCCAACACCGTTCGGCAGTCATCAGCGGTCAGACCTGGATCACGAAGGCGGGCATAGACCGTGGACAGGAGTCCACGCACCATCGGCACCAGATGAGGGGTGAACTGCAGGTTGATTCCACAGCCAGCCACTGCCGAGGCCATCTGTTCAATTTCAGAGGTGTGTCGATGCCCCACCACGCCATAGGGGCAGATGGACTCTGAGGCTTCTGCCAGCAGCAGGTGTTCCTTGGCTGCTCGTCCACCTCCGGACGTACCGGTTTTAGCGTCAATGATCAAGCCATCGGTTTCGATCAACCCCTGCTTCAGAAAAGGGAGCAACGGCAGCAGACTTGTGGTGGGGAAGCAGCCAGGAGCAGCCACCAGCCGTGCCTGAGCAATGGCGGGGCCTTCCCATTCCGGAAGGCCATAGACGGCTTCGTTGCACAGATCGGCATCATGACGTTGATGTTTCTGTGCTTCTTGCGCATACACCTGAGACCAGGTTTCCAGGGAGCGATAGCGGTAATCGGCTGAAAGGTCGACGACTCGTACACCGCGCTCCATCAACGGTGGTACCAACTGGCTGGCCAAACCGTTGGGGAGGCTGAGCACCGCGAAATCGGCCGCCTCCGCAATGGCCTCTGCTGATGGTGCTTCGACAAAAGGATCGTCGAGCAGGGGTAGAAACGGGCAGATCTCACTCCAGCGCTTCCCTGCACTGCGTTCTCCGCCGAGAAACGTGACGGCAAAGTTGGGGTGTCGCTGCAGCAGACGCAGGGTCTGAAGTCCCCCGTATCCTGAGGCACCGATTACCGCAACGCGTCCAGCCATCCCTCCCGTGGCAATGGGTGTGGGAACTGTTGGGTTGGACTGCATGCGAGGAGATGGTGGTGGAGTGATCGTACCGATGTCGATAATGAATGCAGACCGTTGGCCATCGCAGACCCCTGAGCACGCCCTACGCCGCTGACGCCACCCCAACCGTTCGCTTCGATTCCATTCCCGACGCCCTGGCTGCCATTCGCAACGGCGAATGTGTCGTTGTTGTCGATGATGAGCGTCGTGAAAATGAAGGTGATCTGATCTGTGCTGCTCAGTACGCCACGCCAGATCAGATCAATTTCATGGCCACCCATGCGCGTGGTTTGATCTGCCTCGCCATGGAGGGGCAGCAGCTTGATGCCCTTGATCTGCCACTGATGGTGGATCGCAACACCGACGCCAATCAGACAGCCTTCACGGTGAGCATTGATGCCGGTCCAGAGAATGGCGTCACCACGGGGATCTCCGCCGAAGACCGATCACGCACCATCCAAGTGGCGTTAAGACCGAATGCCCGTCCCACTGACCTGCGTCGACCCGGTCACATCTTTCCACTGCGCGCCCGTCAAGGGGGTGTGCTCAAGCGCGCGGGACATACCGAAGCCGCCATTGACCTCTCAGCTCTTGCCGGACTGATGCCAGCCGGCGTGATCTGCGAAATCCAGAATGCCGACGGCTCCATGGCCCGGCTTGCTCAACTGCGGCAGTACGCGGATCAGTGGAAGCTGCGCCTGATCAGCATCGCTGATCTGATTCGTTACCGCCTCGAAAATGAGCGCTTTGTGGTGCGTCAGGCCCATGCAGCCCTGCCGAGCGCCTTCGGAGAATTCAAGGCGATTGGATACCGGAATGAGCTGGACGGCAGTGAACACATTGCCATCGTGAAAGGCAATCCGGAAGACCTGCGGGAGCCTGTGCTCGTGCGGATGCATTCGGAATGCCTGACCGGCGATGCATTCGGATCCCTTCGCTGTGATTGTCGTCCCCAATTGGAAGCAGCTCTTCGTCGGATTGAAGTCGAAGGCGAAGGGGTGGTGGTTTATCTGCGCCAGGAAGGCCGTGGAATCGGCCTCATCAACAAATTGAAGGCTTATAGCCTTCAGGATGGGGGACTTGACACCGTCGAGGCGAATGAAAAGCTCGGTTTCCCAGCGGATCTGCGTAATTACGGTGTTGGTGCACAGATCCTGAGTGATCTCGGCATTCACCGGCTCCGGTTGCTGACCAACAATCCACGCAAGATTGCAGGTCTTGGGGGCTATGGCCTTGAAGTCGTTGATCGTGTTCCTCTGGTGATCGATCCAGGCGATCACAACGCCGACTACCTTGCTGCCAAACGCGACAAGCTCGGCCATCTCATTCAGCAGGGAGTGGCCATGCCCCTCAGCGCCACCTCAACGGAGACGCCCATCCAAACGCCCAGTCAAACAGTGATCAGCTGGGATGGAGACTGCAACATCGACCAGCTGCCCCTGATTCGCTCCCGTAGCGAATCCGCTGCCAGTTCTCTGCAAATCAGCCTGCGGGCGAGCTCTTCACCTCGGCTTCTTGCTTTATGGGAACGCCCCGCATTCGCATGGTCAATCGTGGATCAACCCACGGGTGCAGGGACTGCGTCCTACCTCACTCGTCTGCGGGCCCTGCTGGAAACGATGGCGTCCTGGCCAGAAACCCAACGAATCGGTCTCTACACAGCCGCCTCGATGGAACAGCTGAATCATCCACCCCAGACGGCAGAGCGAATCGAACGATCGCTCGAAACGCTCCGTAAGGGGGAAATGCAAGAACAGAACCAGCTTGATCAGCCAGTCCTGTTGCAATGGAGCTGATCAGAATCAGTCCTCAACCGTCACTTTGTTGATGCGTGAGCCATTGCTGAGCGCCAGGACCACATCCATGTCGCCGGTCTGACCGAACACGGTATGCACTCCATCGAGGTGGGGCTGGGCTTCGTGAACGATGAAGAACTGACTGCCACCGGTGTTCTTGCCGGCATGGGCCATCGACAAGGCACCAGGGCCATGTTTGCGACTGTTGATTTCGCAGTTGATGGTGTAGCCAGGGCCGCCTGTGCCGGCCATTCCACGAGCACCCTCGCGGGAATTCGGACAGCCGCCTTGCGCCATAAACCCTGGGATCACGCGATGGAAGGCGAGTCCGTCATAGAAGCCCTCCTTCGCGAGCTTCACAAAGTTCGCCACTGTGTTGGGGGCGTCGTTGTCGAACATCTCCAGGCGGATCTTTCCTGCCTCGGTGTCCATCAGAACAGTGGTCAAAGTGCTGCCACGAAACGATCATGCTAGGCCGATGCAGGATGGTGCGAACTCCACCTGACGCCATGACCACTGCTGCCCTGAACGAGCGAATGCGACAGGCAAGGGTTGGGGTGATTGGGGGCAGTGGTCTCTATGCCATTGAAGGGCTCGAGGACATCTCAGAGGTGGTGTTGGAGACCCCCTATGGGCAGCCCTCCGATGCCTATCGAACTGGACGTTTGCATGGTGTGGATGTGGTCTTTCTGGCCCGCCATGGACGCGGCCATCACCTCCTGCCAACGGAGGTTCCTTATCGAGCCAACATCTGGGGAATGCGTTCGTTACAGGTGGGATGGCTGATTTCCATCTCTGCTGTTGGTTCCCTGCAGGAGCAGCTCAAACCTCGTGACATGGTGGTGCCGAACCAATTCATTGATCGCACGATGCAACGCCCGGCCAGCTTTTTTGGTCAGGGTTGCGTAGCCCATGTGAGCCTGGCGGAGCCTTTCTGTGCCGAGCTCAGCAACATGTTGGCCACTGCGGCTGAAGCCTCCATGCCAGTAGGACAGACCCTTCACCGGGGGGGGACGTACCTCTGCATGGAGGGCCCCGCCTTTTCCACCAAAGCAGAGAGTGAGCTCTATCGCAGTTGGGGCTGTGATGTCATTGGTATGACGAATCACACGGAAGCTCGTTTGGCCCGTGAGGCTGAAATCGCCTACGCCTCCCTGAGCATGGTCACCGACTACGACTGCTGGCATACCGATCACGATGCTGTCAGCGTCGACATGGTGATTGCCAATCTGCAGGCCAACGCAGCAGCCACCGGTCCGATACTTCAAGGCTTGATGGAGGGCCTCAGAGCCAACAGGCCCCAGTCCGCTGCCCACACCGCCTTGGCGGATGCCCTGATGACACGCCCGGAGACCGTGCCGGATTCAACACGAGAGGCGCTTGATCTCTTCACCAGCCCCTATTGGGGAGCCTTCAGGGCGTGATGTCCTCAACATGCAAAGTCAGACAGGTGTGGATCCTGGGTGCGATCTCTGTCGCCGGTGAGAGTGAAGCGTCCGTCAGGCGGACTTCAGGGAGACACCGCAACTCTTCAAGGCATCTCTGAGCTGATTGTGATGGTCCTGAAGGACCTTGATCGAATCGGAAGCTGACAAGCCACTGGCTGCCATCAGCAGTGCAACCTTCACCGATCCATCAGCCTCCTTCAGCAACACCATGGCCTCGTCCCTGGGGACACCAGCCAGGTCGCGCAGAATGCGCAGAGAGCGATCCACCAGCTTGCTGTTGGTGGCAGCGACATCCACCATCCGGTTCCCGTAGACCTTGCCCAGGCGCACCATCACGGCGGTGGAGATCACATTCAGAGCCATCTTCGTGGCGGTTCCCGCCTTCAGTCGTGTGGAACCGGTAAGCAGTTCAGGTCCGGTGAGCAGACGAATGTCGATGGTGCAGGGCATGGGCGCCTGATCTGCCGGGACACAAGCCATGGCGATCGCGAGTGCTCCCACGTTCATGGCATGGTCAAGGGCTCCATGCACATAGGGCGTTGTCCCCCCAGCGGCGATGCCGATGAGACAGTCACCGGGACCGAAGTGTCTTGCATTCAGATCCTCTACTCCACCTGCCCGGAGATCCTCCAGACCTTCAGAGCTCTTCAGAAGGGCGGCAGCACCTCCGGCCAGGATTCCCTGAACGAGTTCTGGTGGACTGCAGAACGTTGGAGGGCATTCAGCAGCATCCAGGACCCCGAGCCTGCCGGAGGTCCCAGCTCCCACGTAGAACAACCGACCACCCCTGGCAAGGCGTTGCGAAATCTGCTCCACAGCATCAGTAATCGCGGCTGACGCCGCCGCAACCGCCTGCTGAGGTTTCAGGTCTTCACTGATGAACAGATTCACCAGATCGGAACAAGACAGTGTGTCGAGTTCACTGCTGCGGGGATTGGCCTGTTCCGTCAGCAGATGCCCCCTGTCTTCAGAAGCGTGCATAGCGTGAACGCCTTGTGGGCTTGATGTCATGGTTGTTCAGAGCAGCCCTTCAAGCCTGCGCCTGATGGCATCGAGGTCATTGTTGGATGATGTTTCTGGGGGAGCTGTGGCTTGGCTCTCGTCCATGTCAGCGTCCTGCCAACCGCTGACATCCCGGTTTGATGAGGGCGGGGCCAGCAACAGTCGCTCTTCATCGGTCTTTGGGACAAAACCCGATTCGACAAAACGTGCCTGATAGCCGGCCTTCAAGCAGAAAATTTCGATTTCCTCCCGGTCGAGGGCTTCAATCGAAGGCACAGGGAAGTCTTGGGCCTCGAGCAATCCTGCATAACGCTCGGCGTCGTCTCCGTTCTCGAACATCAGCACCACCGTGTTGCCGGAAAGTTCGAGGGAGTGAATGCCTTCGCTGTCCTGCCCGGCGTCGTAAAGGAGAACGTGAACCAGCATTCGCATTACAGAAGCGACCTCAGTTTGTCATCGAAGCTTCTCGCTCACGACTCCTCGGCCTCGAGAGCAAGCTCCTGCAAACGTCGGTAGAGAGCCCGTTCCGCATCACTGAGCTGAGCTGGAATTACAACCACCACCTCAACGAGTTGGTCTCCACGCTGCTCATCAAGCTCCAGGCCTCGGCCGCGCAAGCGCAGCAGCCTTCCACTTGACGATCCAGGAGGCACCTGCAGCATCACTGGACCCGAAAGGGTGGGTACTTCGACGGCGCAGCCGAGGGCTGCATCAGCCGGCAGCAGCTCCAGTCGGTAGTGAACCCTCAATCCATCAATGCGAAGCCCGTCTTCGGTCTGCACACGCAACTGGAGAAAATGATCCCCACCGCCAACGGTGACCCCTGTCAGACGCAGCCTCCAGCCATCTCCTGCCAAGGGAGGCGTCTGCACCTCAACCACGGTTCCATCAGGCAGTTGCAATTCAACGGCTGTTCCCAGCAACGCCTGATCTGCTGTCAACAGAACGTCGGTTTCAAGCTGATCGGCGGCTCGAACCGGAGGTGGCGGCGGCGGTGGTGTGGTGGTGGGCCAGTCAGTTGAGGCGGCACGGGCACGATCATCGTGCTCTTGCCTCCCATGGAGATCGTCCTCTGAGGATTCCCTGGCAGGTCGCCATTGCGGTGCATCCCCCAGCACCACGGCCAGGTAGTCCTCAAACTCTGGGAACCCCGAAGCAAACGGGTCATCACTGATGCTGGTGTCCCGTCCGCCTCCTTCCCAGGCTCGACGCCTTTTGGGGTCACTGAGAACGGCATAGGCCTCGTTCACCAGCTTGAAACGTTCTTCAGCCTCTTGATCATTGGCATTGAGGTCGGGATGCCAACGTCGTGCCTCGCGCCGAAAAGCGCGTTTCAGTGCATCCGCGTCACTATCGGGTTCAAGGCCGAGGAGAGACCAGTAGTTGGGCTCAGCGGTAGAAGTCATCGTCCCAGGGATCCATCCCTTGTCGTGAACTGCCGTAGCGCTCAGGGGCAGAACGTCCGCCGGAGGTCGCCCAGGGATCGTCGTCCCAGTCGTCATCAGCGAACAGTTCGTCTTTCAGGGAACCCAGGGTGTTCCGAATGCCCTGGAGTGGGCTCGATTCCGACCGTCGTTCCGCAGAAAGGCGTCGATTCAAGCCAAACATCGCTTCTTGCAGCGCACTGACGCTGAGTTCGAGTTCCTGAAGATCGTTCTGCTCGAGACGATCTTGAAGATCACGCATCGCCATCTCCACGGCTCTTTGCTGCCTTTCCGCCCCGTAGGGACCCAGTTCCAATGCAGCATCACGCAACCGACGTTCTGCCTGGGACACGAGGGTGAGTGCTCTGTTGCGGCGTTCGATGGCTGCTCGAGTGCGGCGGTCTTCATCCGCGCTCGCCTCGGCTTCAGCCAGCAGAGCCTGCAACTCATCCTCATTCAGATTGGATCCACCTTGGATCGTCACCGACTGCTTTCTGCCGGTGGTGCGATCCGTGGCACTGACCTGAAGAATGCCGTTGGCATCGATATCAAAGGCCACCTGAATTTGAGGCACGCCTCGAGGTGCAGGGGGAATGCCTGACAAACGGAATCGTCCCAGGGACTTGTTATCAGAGGCCATCTGGCGCTCCCCCTGCCAGATATGGATTTCAACGGAGGATTGATTCGATTCCGACGTGCTGAACACATCGGATTGCCGCACAGGGATCGGAGTGTTGCGGGGGATGAGCACCTTCATCAACCCGCCCACAGTCTCCAGGCCAAGGGAAAGGGGGGTCACGTCATTGAGCATGAGGTCCCTCAGCTCACCGGTGAGAATGCCTGCTTGGACGGCAGCACCCACCGCCACCACTTCATCTGGATTGACTGACTGGCAGGGATCGTGAGGAATCAGCGTGCGCACCAGCTGTTGAACCATCGGCATGCGCGTGCTGCCTCCTACAAGAACCACATCATCGATGTCTTCGGCAGCCCAGCCGGAGTCGCGCATCGCTGACTGCACGGGTACAAGCAGACGGTCGAGAAGATCGGGACACAGGCTCTCAAACGTGCTCCGTTCAAGACTGGACTCAATATGCAGTGGACCATCGTCACCCGTGGCGATGAAGGGTAGGGAAATCGGAGTGCTGGTCACACCGGACAACTCCTGCTTGGCCTTCTCTGCGGCCTCCGTGAGGCGTTGAAGGGCCTGCCTGTCTCGCCGTAAATCAAGACCGTAAGCCTTGAGAAAGTCTTCAGCGAGCCAATCAACGATGCGTTGATCGAAGTCATTGCCTCCGAGCTGTGTATCACCGTTCGTGCTTTTCACATCGAAGACACCATTCGCAACACGCAGCAATGACACGTCAAAGGTGCCTCCGCCCAGATCGAAGACCAGTACGCGTTTCACGGCACTGCGATCAAAGCCGTAGGCCAGCGCTGCAGCCGTTGGTTCGTTGAGGATTCGCTCCACCTCCAGACCAGCCAATCGTCCGGCATCTCGGGTGGCCTGACGTTGGGCGTCGTTGAAATAGGCAGGAACGGTGATCACTGCAGCCTCGACTGTTTCTCCCAGGTATGTGGAGGCGTCGTCAACAAGCTTGCGCAGGATGCTGGCAACAAGCTCCTCTGGGGCGTATTCCCGTTCGGTGATCGGGCATGCCACACGCACGTTGTTCTGAGCATTCGCCCGCACCGTGTACGGCACCGTGAGGCTGCTGTCGTCGAGCTCATCCCAGGTCCGACCGACAAACCGCTTGAGATTCGAAAAGGTATTGCGCGGGCTCAAGACCAGCTGACGCCGAGCGGCCTGCCCGACCAGCAGCTCAGCATCCTTGGTGTAACCAACGACCGATGGGGTCGTTCGTGTTCCCTCGGCATTGGCAATCACCTGTGGCCGACCTGCTTCGAGGACAGCCACCACGGAGTTGGTCGTTCCAAGGTCGATTCCGACGATCCGCCCCATATCCGTGCGTTGCGTGGTCCCAAGTTACCGGTCCCGACCCATCAGCCCAAAGTCTGTGACGTGGCCGACTCACCTTTGAATAACCACGCCTTAATGATGGGGCTAACCCTCTGCACGTAGCTTTAAGAGTGAGAGCACCTGAGGTATGGCCATCGACCCCAAGGGGACGTATCAGTTAAGACACCGCCCTGCCTCTGAAAAGCTTGTGGACACAGGCTTCAATGTCGGCACTGTGTTGATGGCATCCATGGTCGCCGTGGTCTTGTTTGCCATCCTGATGATCGTGTTCTTCGGCTCTCTCGAGTCGATTCAGCGCTATGGGTGGCGTTTTCTCGTCACCTCTGCCTGGAATCCTGTTGAAGACGAATACGGTGCACTCACAGCGATCTATGGAACGCTGGTCACATCGCTTGTGTCGCTCCTTATCGCTGTTCCTCTAGGCGTTGGTACAGCCATTTTCATCACCGAAAGCTTTATTCCCAAGCCAGTCCGTGCCGTGATCGGATTGATGGTGGAACTGTTGGCAGCCATTCCTTCCGTCGTTCTTGGCCTGTGGGCCATTTTTGTTCTGGAACCCGCCATACGACCCGGTCTGAATTGGCTCTATGAGAACTTCCAGGAGATCCCACTGTTCAGCACAAAACCCCTGGGGCCCGGCACTGCACCTGCAATTCTTGTGCTGGTGGTGATGATTCTTCCCATCATTACGGCCATCTCCAGAGATTCTCTGAATCAAGTTCCCAACAGGCTGAGACAGGCGGCCTATGGAGTTGGCAGTACTCGATGGACTGCCATCCTGCATGTGATTCTGCCTGCTTCCATCTCAGGAATTGTTGGCGGTGTCATGTTGGCCCTGGGTCGTGCCATGGGAGAGACCATGGCCGTCACGATGATCATTGGCAATTCCAATAATTTCAGCTGGTCTTTGCTGGCTCCAGGTAATACGATTGCAGCCATGTTGGCCAATCAGTTTGGTGAAGCCGATGGCAGCCAGGTGTCATCCTTGATGTATGCGGCATTGGTGCTGATTATTCTGACGCTTTTTGTGAATATTCTCGCTCAATTGGTAGTCAAGCGTCTAAGTCTGAAGTACTGATGTCAACAACATCTCAATCTCAGTCAAGATCCATACCTGATCTCAGGTTTAAACCACTGCGGCGTCGCAATGTCTTAGAGGCATTGCTCACGACAGTGGCATCTCTATTCTCCTTGATTGCTGTCTTACCCCTACTGTTTGTACTGGGCTATGTGTTGATCGAGGGATCCAGCAAGTTAAGCCTCGATTTGTTTTTATTGGAGCAACCTGCTCCCGGACTGGATGGAGGGGGCATTGGCAATGCCATCCAGGGATCATTCATGGTCACGTCCATCGCCAGTGCAATTGCCATACCCATCGGGATTGGAGGCGGCATTTTTCTATCTGAGTATTCAAAATCCGGGTGGTTTTCTCAGTTCATCCGATTTGGAACCAACGTTTTGTCCGGTGTTCCTTCAATTATTGCTGGCATTTTCGTCTACAGCTCCATTGTTTCCACCCGTCTTCTCTTCGGCCACTCCTACAGCGCGATTGCAGGTGGAATTGCACTATCGGTTCTGATGTTGCCAACGGTCATCAAGACCACCGATGAAGGACTCAAACTGGTTCCTGATGATCTTCGCCGCGCAGCACTGGGCGTTGGTTCCTCCAGGTTTGTGACCATCATTCGAATCACTCTTCCCTGCGCTTCGACCTCGATCGCCACGGGAATCGTGCTCTCGATTGCCCGTGCTGCGGGAGAGACGGCACCTCTCATCTTCACAGCCCTTTACTCACCTTGGTGGGCAGACGGTGCGTTCAATCCGGTCGGCACCCTGTCAGTTTTGATCTTCAAGTTCGCCAACATGCCTTATGAGGTCCAGAAGCAACTCGCCTGGGCAGCCTCATTTGTGCTCGTGATGTTCATTCTTCTTCTCAATCTCCTGGCACGATGGATTAACAGGCTCACGTCGAAGTAAATCGCTTCCCCCGTGTCTTTTGCACAGCAATCCCTCTCATCGTTCTCAGTTCTCACCCTGATCCCATGACCGGTTCTGTCCAGGCCACCCTCTCTACTATTGCTTCAGACATCTGCTTGTCTCTGGACAACGTCTCGATCAGCTATGGCGGGTCAGTCGCAGTACGCAATGTTTTCTGCAACATTCCTCGTGGCAAGGTGACTGCCTTTATCGGACCTTCGGGCTGCGGCAAATCCACTGTCTTGCGATCACTCAATCGCATGAATGATCTGATTGATGGATGCAGCCTCACTGGAAGAGTGCTGTTTGATGGAGCCGACCTTTATCATCCACGGATCGATCCGGTGGAAGTGAGGCGTCGTATCGGCATGGTATTTCAACAACCCAACCCCTTCCCAAAGAGTATCTATGAGAACATCGCTTTCGGAGCCAGGATCAATGGCTTCAGTGGCGATATGGATGAATTGGTTGAACGTTCTCTACGACAAGCTGCTGTTTGGGATGAATGCAAAGACAAGCTGAATGAAAGCGGTTGTTCCCTCTCAGGTGGACAGCAACAGCGTCTTTGCATTGCGAGGACCATTGCCATCCAACCTGAAGTGATCCTGATGGATGAACCATGCTCAGCGCTTGACCCTATCTCCACTCTTAAAATCGAAGAGACAATGCATGAGCTCAAGAAGACGTTCACCATTGTGATCGTGACCCACAACATGCAGCAGGCTGTGCGCGTGAGTGACATGACAGCCTTCTTCAATGCTGAGGCTCAGGATGGAGGGTCGGGAAAGGTGGGTTATCTGGTGGAATTCAATCAAACCGATCAGATTTTCAATGCCCCTTCACAACAAGCGACTCAGGACTACGTCTCGGGGCGGTTTGGGTGAATCCCCTTACCGTTCTTGGAGAATACAAACCATTCAGAGAGACTTGATTGCATTCGATCGAAAGACAATCACCAAACCATTTCAAATTTTTACGTCTACGACATGATCAAAAAAAAACCGGCCCTTGGCCGGTTTCTTCAGCGGAGAGGGAGGGATTCGAACCCTCGATAGAGTTGCCCCTATACAGCATTTCCAGTGCTGCGCCTTCGACCACTCGGCCACCTCTCCAGCGGCTGACTGAAGCAATGCGAATGTAGCAGGGCGTTCGCACTCAATCGACCATGCCCCGTAGCCACAGGGTCACCATCCACTGGCGACAGGAGCAGCGAAGCATTACCCACGATGTACCCCATGGTGAGTACATCCTGCGTAGTTTCGAACAACAGGGAGATCCACTTCCCTTTTCCTGCCGAAACGGCTGTTGCACGGCCTGCGCCGTGCGTGTTCTCAGCGGCGAGCTCGATCAGCGTGAAGCGATGGGCCTTTCGAAGGAATTGCGTGCTCAGGGCTATGGCTTGCTGTGTGTGGCCCGCGCGACGACAGACCTTGAAGCCGTCACGCAGGATGAAGATGAGGTCTATGACCTTCAGTTCGGCCGCCATTTCGGAAAGGGCCAAATCACAACAGGACTCCCCCTAGACGATGAGTGATGTGACACGCACGCGCTGTGAACGCGTGGCTGACGAGGCGGGTTTATCGCCTGAGGACCTCTCGACCCTGCACCGCACCGCTCGGACAGCGGCGCAATGCGGAGCAGAGATTCTGATGGCCCATTACGGGCAGCTCAGCAATATCCGCAGCAAGGGACGCCAGGGAGACCTGGTGACTGAAGCCGACGAAGCCGCTGAGGCGGCAGTTCTACAGCTGTTGAAAGAGACGACTCCACAGATTGGAATCCTTGCAGAGGAATCGGGTCGTTTCGGCGCCGATTCCGGATTGCAGTGGATGGTGGATCCCCTTGACGGAACGACCAACTTTGCCCATGGCTATCCCTTTTTCGCCACATCGATCGGCCTCTGCTGGAACGCCCGTCCATTGCTCGGCGCCATCGCCGTTCCCTTTCTCCACCAGGTGTTCCATTGCTGCCCTGGCGTCGGTGCCTTCTGTAACGACGATCCCATCAGGATCTCGGGCTGTGAGGAATTGGCGGACTCACTGCTGGTGACAGGATTCGCCTACGACCGTCACACCAGACTTGATAACAACTATGCCGAGTTCTGCTGGCTGACCCATCGCACCCATGGAGTACGCCGAGGGGGGGCAGCCGCTGTGGACCTGGCCTACGTGGCGGCTGGCCTTCTTGATGGCTACTGGGAACGTGGACTCGCTCCATGGGATCTTGCCGCCGGTGTTGCCCTCGTTCAGCAGGCTGGTGGAGATGTCAGCGATTACGACGGCAGTCCGTTTGATCTGTGTTCGGGTCGCGTGCTTGCTGCCAATCCATCCCTCCAAGCCAAGATTTCGCGGGAGTTGAACAAGGTCAAGCCACTATCAGGGGACTCATTCGGTGCACCTGAGCTCGGGCACGTGGGATCCTGAAGCAGCTGTAGCTACCACTGGGATGGCCCTGCAACCCGCCTCGGGCGCGCGAGATCTCAACCCTCAGCAGGTGGAGCACAACCAGATCCTGCGTGAACAGCTTGCCGAGGTCTTTCGGCAATGGGGTTACGACGAGGTGTCCCCGCCCCAGGTGGAGCGGATGGACACCCTCAAGGCGGGAGGTGGCATCAACAGCAATGACATCGTCCGACTTGTTGCTGATGAACCACTGGGGCTGAGGCCTGAGATGACGGCTTCAATCGCCAGAGCTGCCACGACCCGTCTTGCGGAACGATCGCGACCATTGCGTCTCTGGTCATCCGGAACCGTGTTCGAAAGCAGAATCAATGATGAAGGGGGGCAGCGCATCGAGGAAAAACTCTTCAGCGGTGTGGAGTTATTCGGCAGTGGGCAAGTGCACGGCGAATTGGAACTGTTGTCACTGCTGATGGCCTCGTTCGAAGCCCTTCATCTGGTTGCTGACCATCAGGCAAGGCTGTTAGTAGGCCATGCTGCCTTGATGCAGCTGATGCTCGCTCCCTTTGAAGCCCCGGAGCGTGAGCTGATCAAGCAGGCAATGGTCACTTTTGATCGTTTTGCTCTCGAAGGTCTCGACATCTCCGAGCTACAGCGTGCACGCTTGGAGCAGCAGCTTGATCTGCGGGGTGAGCCTGGTCTTGTGATCGAGGAACTGCGTCGCTCCTTTGGTCCACAACCGGTGCTCTCGGACCTGGAACGGTTGTTCAGTCATCTTCAGCCAAGAGCAGACGAACTGGGCATCACACTTCAACTCGATCCAACCTTTCAGCCCCATTTCGAGCTTTACGACGGCCTTGTCTTTCAGCTGGTGTGTCAAGGATCGTCGGCCCCGATTGTGGTCGCTCGTGGAGGTCGTTACGACAGTGTTCTGAGACGCTTTGGCGCGAAAGGGGCTGATGCTGCAGGCCTTGGCTTCGGTGTTTGTCTGGATGACGTCCGCGACCTGCCTTCAGCGCACCAACCCCTTCGACGTGATTCCGACCGCGTTCTGGTGGCCTATGGATCTGGATCCAACCTTGAATCGGCACTGCACCACCAGCGCCGATTCCATCAGGATGGAACTGCCGCTGTCATCGAACTCAGTCCGCTCAGCAACCAGGAGGAAGCCAAGGCTCTCCTCGGCGAACGCGGCTGTAACAGCCTGCACTGGCTCTCTGACTAAGATCACTGCTGCATCGTTGGTTGGATGGCTCACACGATCGTGACGGATGTCTGTGAGGGCATTGCGGATTGCCTGGATGCGTGTCCTGTTGCCTGTATCCAACAAGGCAAAGGTCGCAATCAAAAGGGGACAGAGTTCTACTGGATCGATTTCGACACCTGCATCGACTGCGGCATCTGCCTGCAGGTCTGTCCTGTTGAGGGTGCCATTCTTGCTGAAGAACGGGGCGACTTACAGCGCACACCCTGATTTAAGGCTGGGTGTACGGAGACCTCGCCATGGCAGGGCTTGAGTCAGTGGCAACGACTCACTAAGTTCATTGCAATTGTTGCCTTGCCATGACCGTGCTGGAACAGGGTCAGATCCAGATTCATACTGAAAATATCTTTCCAATTATCAAAAAAGCGGTTTATTCCGGTCACGAAGTCTTTCTCCGTGAACTTGTCAGCAATGCTGCCGATGCCATCAGCAAGCGCCGCATGGCAGCGATGGCAGGCGATTGCAGTGAAGGAGATGATGGCAAGATCTCGATCAGTATTGATCGAGAGAAGAAGATTGTAACGATTACAGATAACGGAATCGGCATGACTGCCGACGAAGTCAAGCGTTATATCAACCAAGTCGCTTTTTCAAGCGCTGAAGACTTTCTGCAAAAATACAAGCAAGAAAACGATGCGATCATCGGCCATTTTGGCCTTGGATTTTATTCTAGCTTCATGGTTGCAAGAGAAGTTGAGTTGGTGACTCGATCTGCCCGCCCCGACAGTGAAGCAGTCCGCTGGCGTTGCGACGGATCACCCAACTTCAGCCTTGAAGCTTGCGAGCGGTCCGATGCAGGAACCGATGTGATCCTGCATCTGATGGAAGATGAACTCGAATACCTCGAACCGGCACGGCTTCGTACTCTGATTAAGCAGTACTGTGATTTCATGCCAGTAAGCGTTGAGCTTGAAGGCGAATCAGTCAACAAAAAAGAAGCACCTTGGCGTCGATCACCACGAGAACTGACTGATGAAGATTATATCGAGCTCTATCGCTACCTCTACCCATTCCAAGGAGACCCTTTATTGTGGGTTCACCTGAATACAGATTACCCTTATGCCCTTCAGGGTATTCTTTTCTTCCCTAAAGTGAGTGGTCGCGCTGATTGGGAAAAGGGTGAAATTCGTCTCTACTGTAATCAGGTTTTTGTCAGCGACTCGATCAAGGAGATCGTCCCTCGTTACCTGTTGCCACTGAGGGGTGTCATTGACTCACCAGACATCCCACTTAATGTCAGTCGCAGCGCATTGCAAACCGATCGACGTGTTCGATCGATAGGAAATTTCGTTTCCAAAAAGGTCGCTGATCGCTTGCGCAGCTTGAAGACTGATAGCCCCCAGGCCTATGCCGAGGCATGGGAGGCCCTGGCGCCCTTTGTAAAAATTGGGGCAATGGAGGATGAAAAATTCGCAGAACAAGTGAGCGAACTCGTTCTCTTCGGAACCACCGCGTCTCCTTCCCCAACGGAAGGAGATGAGCCGTTCCAAGCTGGGCAGAAGGCTTTCACCACGCTTGCGAGTTACCAGACCCGTCAGGAGAGCGACAGCGCCAACAGAATTCTCTATTGCACCGATGAAATTGCTCAGGCTGGTGCTCTCAGCCTCTGGAAGGGGCAAGGAGCCGAGGTGTTGCTCGCTGAAACGGTGATCGACAGTCAGTTCATTCCCTGGCTCGAGTCGAAGCACGACAACCTCAAGTTTCAACGGGTCGATGCCGAGCTAGACGACAGCCTCAGGGATGAAGAACCAGATTTGAGCGATAAAGATGGTGAAACCCAGTCGGAGTCACTGCGCTCCCTGATCAAAGGTGCCCTCAACAATGACAAGGTCACGATTCAGATTCAGGCTCTGAAAGGCGGACCCGACGCGCCTGCTGCACTGATCTTGCTGCCCGAGCAGATGCGACGGATGAACGACATCGGGGCTCTGATGGACCAGCGTTTGCCTGGATTGCCCGATCATCACGTCCTGCTTGTCAACCGACGCCACCCGCTCGTGGAAGGGATGGTCAAGCTCAGCGCTGGCAGCATTGTGGTAGGCCAGGAGGGGCAATCTCCAAGTCAGCAACTGGCCGATTCCATGGCTCACCATCTGTATGACATGGCACGGCTGTCAGTTGGGGGCCTGGAACCAAACGAACTGGCTGGTTTCCAGACCCGAACCACGCACCTGATGGCACAGTTGATGGAAAGGGGTCTCTAGCAGTCCCCTTTTGATAGAATTGAAGCTTGGCTTTACGCCACCGCTCTAAAGGAACGTCAATCATGTCTCGGGTGTGTCAGCTCACCGGTACACGGGCTAACAACGGCATGGCCGTGAGCCACTCCCATATCCGCACCAAGAAGCTTCAGCAGGCCAATCTGCAGCAGCGTCGTCTCTGGTGGGCCGAAGGAAACCGTTGGGTGAAGCTACGTGTCACGACCCGTGCACTCAAGACGATTCAAAAGAAGGGTTTGGGCGCCTACGCCCGTTCTCTGGGAGTGGACCTCAGCAAGTTCTGAATTCTTTTAGGATTTACTCAATCAAAAGCCCAAACCCACAGAATGAACCGACGTCGCTTTTTGAATCGGTTATCTGTTTTTGGGCTTTTTTTATGGTTTGCCAAACCGAGTGCTGCCTTAGGCGGTCCTGCTTTCAATCCAGGCAGTCAAGCTCCAGCATTTCGACTGCAAGGCACCACCAGAGATTCCAACCAACCTAGAGAATGGACACTTGGTGACCTACGAGGTCGTTGGATTGTCTTGTATTTCTATCCGCGGGATTTCACATCTGGCTGCACGATTGAAGCCCATGGCTTCCAGACAATGAATCAGCAGTTTGAGGATATTGGCGCCTCCATTGTCGGCATCAGCGCCGATGCAGTCGAAGACCATGCTTCCTTTTGCAGCTCAGAAGAACTTGATTTCCTTTTGCTGTCTGACATTGGCGGCTCTGTGAGCAAAGCCTATGGATCATGGATGGCTCCTTACTCGCTCCGTCACACCTTTCTCATCGACCCTGAGGGCCTGATTCAAAGGGAGTGGAGAGGTGTTCGCCCGACCGGTCACGCAAGAGAAGTCTTCGATACGCTGCGGGTGTTGCAGAGCGAAGCATCTGTTTGACAAACAACTGCTTTTAAGGAAGGGTGGAGAAAGGGACAGTACATTGACCCTAAACGGTTTCGGATTTTTTTTATGCAGCGAGAGGAAGGAAGAAGCTCTTTTATTCTTTTGTATCATAGGACTCCTTTTGATGAAGTTATAGACGGAAACGGAAATCGCAGCTGGGCAGATCAGAAGAGCCCAAACGGAATTATTCCAACCCTCAGAAATCTTTTCAGAAGCCATATCGACGGCACCTGGATTGCCTGGCGCGAAGTGACTGAGGGAGATGATAGTGGTGACGAAAGAATTGCCATGGAGAAACCAGCCAGTTTCACGCTCAGGCGGATTCCACTTGAGAAATACCAAATATCGAGCTTTTACCATGTGACATCCAAGGAATCATTCTGGCCGATCCTCCACACCTTTCCGACGTATTTCAACGTCAACAATGCTGATTGGAGCATTTTTGAAGAGGTTAATCGGCGTTTCGCCGAAGCTGCTTGCAAAGAAGCTGCGAAAGAAGCCACTGTTTGGATTCATGACTACAATTTATGGCTAGCGCCAGGATATATTCGCCAACGACGTCCGGATCTCAAAATTGCTTTTTTTCACCATACACCATTCCCGAGCAATGATGTTTTCGCCATTCTTCCATGGCGTCAACAAATACTTGAAAGTTTGTTGAGTTGCGATATGGTTGGATTTCACATTCCTCGCTATACCGAAAACTTTGCTCGTGCCTCCAATTGCTTGTTAGGTGCACAAAAAGGCCCTAAACGAGAGGTCAATCCTCGTTTTCTCACCACAGGTACTGCGCTCACGGAGCCCTCTGAAACCCCCTGGCTGACCTACCGAGGCCGCACGATTCAATTGCTGTCCTCTCCAGTCGGCACTTCACCCGATGTTATTCAGTCCTTGGTGGCCGACCAGGAGATCAAAGACCTTGGGGCAAGAATTGAAGAAGACACACGCAAAGGTCGCAAACTCATCCTTTCTGCCAGCAGAGTCGATTACACCAAGGGAAATGAAGAGCTTCTGCTGGCCTTCGAACGTCTATTGGAACGACGCTGCGATCTTCATGGTCAGGTTGTTCTCATGTTGGCATGCGTGTCTGCGGCGAGTGGAATGAAAATCTATGAAGACACTCAACGCTCAATTGAAGAAATGGCAGGTCGGATTAATGGTCGATTCAGCTTGATCGACTGGGTTCCTATCCGTTTCTCAACCAGGAGAATCCCCTATGAGGAGATGGTGGCATGGTTCACACAATCAGATATCTGTTGGATCACCCCATTGCGTGACGGATTGAATCTAGTTGCCAAAGAGTACGCAGCTGCCCGTCAGGATCAGGGAGGCGTACTTGTGCTATCTGAGTTCACGGGTGCTTCAGTTGTCTTGGATGGTGCGGTCCTGACCAACCCATACTCACACCGGCGTATGGATGAGGCCATTGAACAGGCGCTCGAGATGCCTTTGGAGGAGCAAAAACGACGCATGCGAACCATGGCGAATGCCGTCGAATCATTTACCGTTCAGGACTGGGCTGAGGAACAAATGGGTGGGCTGGAACTCACTCCACGATGAGAAACCGTTCTCGGCAACGATTCCGGCTGCTGGCACTGGCAGTCGTTGTTTCAATTTTGATGATTCCGTCGGGATGGTTCTGGGCCCATGCAAGAACGATTCAGCAAGTCAGCATTCTGATGCCTGCTCCCTTCGCGGAGGCGAGCAAAGCCTTGATCAGAGAATTCAACCAGAAGCATCGGGGTGAGATTCACCTCAATGCGGTGCGGGGACCGCTGGAAACAGAAGCCATTTCTGATCTGGCGATCAGCAGCTTGTTGCTCGGTGATGCTCCGTTTGATGCCCTTTTGATGGATGTCACCTGGCTGCCGAAATATGCTGCTGCAGGTTGGCTGGTCCCTCTTGATCCCTGGTTCACTGCCTCCGATGTGAACGCTCTTGCATCGGGAGCGCGGGAGGGAAATTCCTACGACGGTGCCTTGTATCGCTGGCCATTCACAGCCGACATGGGTCTGCTCTACTGGCGCACCGATCTGATGGACGAGCCTCCGACCACACCAGAGCAGTTGGTTGAAGTCAGTCAATCCTTACAACAACAAGCTCGAGTTCCTTGGGGATATGTGTGGCAAGGTCGTCAATATGAAGGCCTCAGTTGTGTTTTTCTGGAGTTGATTGAGGGTTTTGGTGGCTTCTGGATGCAACCCGAAACTGGCGCGATTGGCCTTGATCAGCCAGCAGGATTGAAGGCATCAACCTGGCTGCGAAATCTGATCACTTCTGGAGTGAGTCCCCAGGCTGTCACCAACTACGCCGAATCTGAAGCCTTGCAGAGTTTCAAGGTGGGTGATGCTGCATTTATGCGCAACTGGCCTTATGCCTGGGCCGAACTCCAGAAACCAGATAGTGCCGTCAAAGGACATGTCGGTGTGACGACCATGGTGGCTGAACCGGGGTCACCACCAACTGCCACCCTTGGAAGCTGGGGCATGGCGATCCTTCGAACCAGCTCTCATCGTGAGGCAACTGCTGAGGCGATTCGCTTTCTTACATCCGAGGATTCTCAGAAGAAGCTTTATCTCAACTATGGCTACACTCCTACCATTGAGAAATTGTTCAGTGATCCTGAGTTAACAGCCGACAATCCCATCCTTCCTGATCTTCTGGATGCACTGAAGTACACACGATCTCGGCCAGAAACACCGCTTTATGCCCAGTTCAGCGATGTCTTACAACGCGACTTGAGCGGAGTGCTCACAGGAGAACGCTCGCCTGTGGACGGGATGAAGCAGGCCACAACCACAAGTCGAACCATCCTGCGATCTGCTGGTGAGGTGCGTCCGTGACATTACTTCTGCTTCCCGCAGCCCTGCTACTCGGAATGGTCTTTGTGCTGCCGTTGCTCCGTTATCTCTGGCTGAGTGGTCATGCAGATTCCGTTCTCACCGGATTTGTGGCCGTTCCCAATCAGGGAGCCAACTGGCTTCGCTTGCTGAACGATGCGCGTTTCTGGCAAGACGCCCTTCAGACATTGCGTTTTGCGTTCGTATCAGTTGGTCTTGAGCTGCTACTTGCTCTCGCAATTGCACTGCTGCTCGATCAGCGTTGGCGCGGCAGAGGGGCCGTTCGGGCCTTCACGCTGATTCCATGGGCACTGCCCACCACAGTGATGGCACTGGGTTGGCGGTGGATCTTCAATACCCCCTACGGTCCGGTTGAGCAAGCAGCTGGATTGCTTGGTTTGCCAGCCCTGAACATCCTCTCCAGCCCCTCAATCACCTGGATCGCCACAGTGTTTGGCGATGTCTGGAAAACCACTCCTTTTGCGGCCTTAATCCTTCTTGCTGGTCTTCAGACCATCCCCTCAGATCTCTACGAGGCATTCAAACTCGAAGGGGCAGGACCCTATGCATGTTTCCGGCGTATCACCCTGCCTCTTCTGCAGCCTTACATCGCATTGGCTTTGCTTTTCCGTTTGGCACAGGCCTTCGGAGTCTTTGATCTCATCCAGGTGATGACTGGGGGTGGGCCTGCGGGCAGTACGGAAAGTCTGGCTCTCTATGCGTATCTCAACGCCATGCGCTTCCTTGACTTCGGCTACAGCGCCACCGTGATGATGGGTAGTTTTCTGTTGCTGATCATGCTCTGTCTGGGGTTCTGGTTCATGTTGCAGCGGGTGCAACGTCGCCCTGGGGAGGCTTGAGCTGATGACAAACCACCGTCGTCTTTGGGTTTTCTTGCTGCTGACTTGGTCGCTTGCACCCTTATTTTGGCAACTTTATACATCTTTCAGTACCAATGAAGCGTTGATCACACCCTTTGCTTCAGATCTCCAACAACGATGGACCCTTCTCCACTATCAAACCGTTCTCACTGCAGATCCGCCGTTCTGGAGGTATCTCTTGAACAGTGTGATTGTAGGCGCTGGCAGTACAGTCTTAACACTCTTGATCGCCATTCCTGCAGCCTACGCGTTGACAAGAAGTCACAACAGGATCAGCAAAGTGGCGCGACTGTTTCTGGTTGTCGCTGCGCTTTTCCCCTACGTTTTACTGTTCTTAGCCCTGTTGGAGGTTGCCCGTAGCCTCAATCTTGGCAATCACCTCTTTGCCTTGACAATTCCCTACGCGGCTTTATCCCAGCCACTGGCCATTCTTCTCTTGTCTTCAGCCTTTAGGGATTTACCTATTGAGTTGGAGGAAGCCGCACGACTGGAAGGACTCGATCTATGGCAACGGTTGCGATGGATCCTGATTCCACTGATCGCTCCAGCTACCACCAGCACAGCCATTCTTGTTTTTCTTTTTGCGTGGAATGAGTATCCCATCGCCCTCACGTGGATTAGTGATTCCAGTCTTCTCACCTTGCCAGTTGCTATGGCCAGAATTGCAGGCTCATCCATCTACTCTGTTCCCTATGGTGCCTACGCTGCAGCAACGGTACTTGGCTCAATTCCTCTTGTTTTTCTTGTTTTGATCTTCCAGAAGTCGATTGTTTCCGGTTTGACCAGCGGAGCTGTCAAGGGATGAGTCTTTCCGTCACCAATCTCGGTCGCCGCATCGGAGATCGATGGATTCTCCGGCATCTTGACCTCCAGGTTCGAGAAGGAGAATGTCTTGCCTTGGTGGGCCCAAGTGGGTGTGGCAAGAGCACCACACTGCGCTTGATCGCCGGTCTTGACCGAGTAGACGAGGGCACGATCCGTCTCAATGACACGGACATCACCACAACAGCCGCCGTTGAACGCAAGGTGGGAATGGTGTTCCAGAGCTATGCGCTGTTTCCGCATCTCAGTGTTTCCGCAAACCTTGAACTGGGTTTGAAAGTGAGAGGTATCAACAGGGATGAGCGACAGCAGAGGGTTCGTCGCGTGCTGCAACTGGTGCAGCTTGAAGAACAGGCAACACTGAAGCCGGCCCAACTGTCGGGAGGGCAACGTCAACGGGTGGCACTGGCTCGAGCCCTGTTGCGCGATCCTCAGATTTATCTGCTCGATGAGCCGATGAGCAATCTCGATGCACAATTGCGCGAAGAGTTAAGGCCCCAACTCCGTCGCCTCGTGCTTCAGGATCAGAAACCCGTGGTGTTTGTGACCCACGATCAGCATGAAGCGATGGCAATGGCCGATCGAATCGCCGTGCTTCGTCAAGGACGAATTGAGCAGGTGGCAACTCCGATGGAGCTTTACCATCATCCTGAAACTCTCTTTGTAGCAGAATTCATTGGTCGCCCACAAATCAATCTTTTGCCACCTGAGCAAGGAGTGGTGAGGGCAATTCGACCTGAATCAATTGAACTGATCTCTGATGGAATCCCCTGTCGCCTCTTGCATCGAGAATGGCTGGGTCCCAGTCAGATCTGGCAATTGGATTCGTCCATTGGGACATTGCGCATGATGATCGGCGCTGAACAGTCGGTTCCAGAGCGTATTGCTGTGGGATGGTCAACGCATCTAGAGCATCACTTCAATGTTGAAAACGGAAAACGAATCAGTGCTTAGCCCAACGCACTGAATGACAGGAGTATTCGACGAAGCATTTCACCATGTTGTGCAGCATCCTGTTTAATTGCCGCGATAGATTCCCCACTCGGAGGTTTCATCAGTTGTGCCTGCCATCGTGTCTGTAAGGCGTGATGCGTTGGCAGTTTGGCAAGATCAACACAATCCACATCTGCCATCGCGGCAGCTGCCTCAACTTTAGGGTCATAACTCAAGGCTGCGCAGGGAGCTCCTGCCAACTGAGCCAGAATCAAGGCATGTAGACGCATCGGCAACACCAATTGCGCCCTTGCCATCAAGCCAAGTACTTGCTCGAGGCTCTGGGCAGTTTCAAATGTTGAACGTTGACGCAAGCTGATTGGGATCAAAGCGCGTTCGGTCAGCATCTCAGGCACCGCACCATCCTGACGCTGATGAAAAGCCAGCCAGGTGACTGGTAATTGATGGTTTTCTGCCAAGGTGTTGACTGCCTGGACGAGAGCAGCCCACCCCTGTGTATCCAACAGAGAGGTGGGTCTCCAGCACAGCACCAGTCCTGTCCTTTCCCATTGTGAACAGCTGCCGCCTCTCCAGGGTTGACTGGGGTAGCTCCACACAGGATCTGATGCCATCAGCATCGGTACGCGCAATCCCCAGCGAGTCGCCATTCCCATTGACCCTGGATCTCGCCAGCTGATCGCGGTCACGCTGGGGAGGATTGTTCGAACAAGAACGCGACTCAGCGTTCGGCGCAGGGGGCCAAGTCCCTGTCCCCACAGAATCACGGGGATCCCTCTGCACCGCGCCAACCAGAGCAGACCGATGTAATACAGCAGGCTTTTCAATGACGTGCTGTCCTGCAAAAGACTGCCTCCGCCAAGAACGAGGGCATCCATGCTGGTTAGCGCCTTGGCTGTTTCCAGGAAGGAGCGACGCTGCACCACCAATGCAGAGGGTCTGAGGCCTGAGACAGCTTCACGATCAAACGCCGTGATGCAGGCACTCCACTCTGAGGGAAGCTGTCCCAACAGAACACTCAGCAGAGCGTCATCTCCAAGGTTGTGCTCGCCGTAGTAGCCACACAGCATCACGGCCGGCTCACCCTTGGGTCTCCTTACCGACATCGAGCACCCATTGATCCACTCATTATCGGTCGAAAGCTGCGCCTAGGCTGCGTTCAGCTTCCAACCTTGATGCACGCCCTGTCACTTGGCACCTGGTGGATCCATGTGGCCTCTGTTCTGGAATGGATCCTGGCAATGGCGCTTCTGCGTTGGCAGGCACATCAGGAAAGGAATCCTGCCCTGATCTGGATGGCTGTGGCCATGACTCCAGCCCTGGTCAGCGCCATGGCAGCGTGCACCTGGCATTGGTTTGACAACAGTGAGCAACTGCGCGGGCTGGTGGTGCTGCAGGCGGGGAGCACCGCCTTGGGAAACTGCGCACTCGCTGTTGCGGCCTGGAGTCTGCTGCGATCCGAGCAACAAGGGGCGTCTTCTGCAGCGAACCGTGAGAGCGACGCATGATGGCCTGGCTTCAAATGCTCGCTGGTATTGACCCCTCCCCATTCTTTGCCGTTTCACTCCTGCCCTATCTGCTTTTCCTGCGTTTGATCTCGCGGAGCAGAAGTGTTCACCCGCTCAGTCTGTTGGGGTTCCAGCTCACGTTGCTCTTCGTGGCGGTCACGATCGGCGCAGCCATCATCGCGCTGAAGATGTTTGACAGCGAACTGGTGGGCATCGATTCCCTCCATGGTGGAGCTGAAGCCTTTCTCACACTGAGTAATGCACTGGTGGTGGCAGGGCTTCTACGGCGACTTCGTCAGACCACAGACGTTGAACAGGGTGAATAACTCTTACGAGGATGAGAAGGGTGCTGCCCAATCCCTGAAGATAAAGTGTCTATTCAGGGTTTGCATGTTCACCCCGCTCCTGGCCATCGCTCCCGCCTCCTTCAGCTGGTCCCCGAAAGTGGCCCTGGTGATGATCGTTTGCAATGTCATCGCCATTGGCCTCGGCAAAGCCACGATCAAATATCCCAACGAAGGTGCGAAGCTGCCAAACGCAGCCTTCTTCGGTGGCATGGGTCACGCAGCCTTACTCGGCACCACCAGCCTTGGTCACATCCTTGGCATTGGTGCCATCCAGGGCCTGGCAGCACGCGGCGTCCTTTGAGGATTCAGAAATGGAAGAGGGCACACCAACCCTCTTCCAGCCGACTCGGCTCCATTTTCCCTGAGATGCCAGTGCTGGTGGCTTAAGCCACAGTTGATGCCTTCTCGGGAATTTTTGCTGAAGCGTGTGTCCAAGCGAAGCTCTCACAGATGCGTCGGGTCATCTGTGCTGGTGTCAGCCCCAGGCGCTCAAAGCTTTGCTGCGGAGTTGCATGATCGACGAGTTGATCTGGAATCCCAATACGCAACATCGGCACTTGGATGTTGTGATCACTGAACGACTCGAGTACAGCCGCGCCGAAGCCTCCTGCAAGGGCGCCCTCTTCCATCGTCACAACTTTGCCGATACTGCGTGCGAGCGGATGGATCAAGGCCTGATCAAGGGGGCGAAGGAAACGTGCATTGACGACGGTGGCCTGAACTCCGGCAGCACTGAGTAGCTCAGCGGTTTCGATCGCTCGGCTGACCATTGAGCCGTACGCAACGATTAGTAGATCGTCTCCGCTGCGCACTGTTTCACCGCATCCAACGGTCAGAGGTTCCCAACCTTCCTCCATCAGAGGAACACCTTCTCCAGGTCCCCTCGGAATCCTCAGAGCGGTGGGTCCGTTGTGCTGAAGGCAGGTCACCATCATGCGCTGGAGCTCCGCCTCATCCTTGGGGGCCATCACCGTGAAGTTAGGGATTGCCCGGAAATAACTGATGTCGTACTGGCCCTGATGGGTCGGCCCATCGGCACCGACGATGCCGGCTCGGTCGAGCACAAACGTGACCGGCAGCTTCTGAATGCCCACATCGTGAATGAGCTGGTCATAGGCCCTTTGCAAAAACGTGCTGTAGATGGCCACAACAGGTTTGAGTCCTTCGCATGCCATGCCTGCGGCAAGGGTGACGGCGTGTTGCTCAGCGATACCGACATCGACATATTGAGACGGGATCTCTTTCTGAAGAAGGTCGAGACCTGTCCCGGTTGCCATGGCAGCGGTGATGCCGATCACCTGGGGGTCCTGCTCGCAGAGCTTGACCAGAGTCTGGCCAAACACTTTGCTGTAACTCTGAGGCTTCGGTGTTTTGCTCGGACGTGCCTTGCCAGTTTCAAGGTCGAATGCCGACTGAGCGTGATACCCGACCTGATCCGCTTCGGCATAGGGATAACCCTTACCCTTCGTGGTGACCACATGCACCATCACGGGCCCACCGACACGGTGGGCAGCCTGGAAGGTGCGGGTCATTTCTGCGATGTCGTGACCATCGATGGGGCCCATGTAGGTGAAGCCAAGCTCCTCGAACACGGCTCCCACCTTGGGGACAGCGAGACGTCGCATGCTGTCTTTGAGGCGGTTCAGCTCAGGGGGAATTTCACCGCCCATGAACGGGAGATGCTTCATGCTCTCCTCCACGCTGCCTGAGATGAACTGCATGGGGGGACTGAGCCGCATGCGATTCAGGTAGGTGGACAAGGCACCCACTGGTGGAGAAATCGACATGTCGTTGTCGTTGAGCACCACCAACAACGGCGTAGTGGGGAGATGTCCCGCATGGTTGATCGCCTCGAGTGCCATGCCCCCGGTGAGGGCACCATCACCAATCACGGCAACGCATTTGAACTCTTCACCGCGACGATCGCGGGCGATCGCCATGCCAAGGGCAGCAGAAATTGATGTGCTGGCATGACCGGCACCGAAATGATCGAATTCGCTCTCACAGCGCTTCAGATAGCCAGCGACACCATTCTGTTGACGCAGAGTGTGGAAATCGCCGTAACGGCCTGTAAGGAGCTTGTGGGGATAGGCCTGATGACCGACATCCCAGACAACTCTGTCTCGATCAAGATCGAGGGTTTGGTAAAGGGCCAGGGTAAGTTCGACGACGCCCAGGCCAGGGCCCAGGTGGCCACCGCTCTTGGACACCACTTCGAGGTGCCGTTCGCGGATCTGAGTTGCAATGGCCTCAAGCTCCTGCACCGACATGCCATGGAGCTGGTTGGGGTGGGTCAACTCACTCAGATGCATTCCCGTCCGCCGGCCGATCAGGCCAATCTACGGGGCACCCGGCAGCAGCGGCGAGACACAATGACCGGATGGATCACTACTTGCCCCGTATCCTTCGCGCCCGTGTCTACGACGTGGCACGGGAAACACCTTTAGAGCAAGCCATCAATCTCAGTCGCAGACTTCACAACAGCGTTTGGCTCAAGCGCGAAGACCTCCAGCCCGTGTTCTCCTTCAAATTGCGCGGCGCCTACAACCGCATGGCCCAGCTCAGCACAGACGAGCTGGGGCGAGGGGTGATCGCATCGAGTGCGGGTAACCATGCCCAGGGTGTTGCACTCAGTGCCCAGCAGTTGCGCTGCAAGGCCGTCATTGTGATGCCGATCACCACACCTGACGTGAAGGTGCAAGCGGTACGAGCCCGAGGCGCCGAGGTTGTTCTGCATGGTGAGACCTACGACGAGGCCTACGCCGAGGCCATGCGTCGGAGTGAAGCCGATGGGCTCTGTTTCATTCATCCCTTTGATGATCCAGAGGTCATTGCCGGCCAGGGAACGATCGGCATGGAAATCCTGCGTCAGATCCACCAGACCCCCGATGCGATTTATGTGGCGGTGGGGGGAGGTGGCCTGATCGGTGGGATCTCGGCTTATGTCAAAAGTCTCTGGCCCGACGTGAAAGTGATCGGGGTCGAACCCCATGACGCTGCCGCCATGACCTTGTCGTTGGAGGCAGGAGAGCGGATTCGTCTGCCCCAGGTCGGCCTCTTTGCCGATGGCGTCGCGGTGCGAGAGGTGGGGGAAAACACCTTTGCGCTGGCCCAGCGCTACGTGGACGCCATGGTCACGGTGGGAACAGATGAGATCTGCGCGGCCATCAAAGATGTGTTTGAAGACACACGCTCCATCCTCGAGCCTGCTGGAGCCCTGGCGATCGCGGGACTGAAGGCAGATGTGGTTCGGCGGGGATTAAAAGATCAGGTCCTGGTGGCCGTCGCCTGCGGCGCCAATATGAACTTCGATCGTCTTCGTTTTGTGGCGGAGCGGGCGGAGCTGGGTGAAGAACGCGAGGCCATGCTGGCCGTGCAGATTCCAGAAAAGGCCGGCAGTCTGCGTCAGCTCTGCGAATGCCTGGAACGTCGCAGTCTGACGGAATTCAGCTACCGCATGAGTGATGGCCCCACGGCTCAGATCTTCATGGGTGTGCAGGTGCAAGGTCCCGATGATCGACGGGCTCTGATCGCCTTGCTTCAAGATCAGGGATTTCCTTGTCAGGATCTCAGCGACGATGAACTGGCCAAGGTTCATCTCAGGCACATGGTGGGGGGTCGCTTACCAGCCTCTGCCCAGTGCCGTCACGATGACGACTGCCTTGAGCTGTTGTATCGCTTTGAGTTCCCCGAACGTCCCGGGGCGCTGATGACCTTTGTCACCGCGTTAAGACCGGAATGGACCATCAGCATCTTCCATTACCGCAACCATGGAGCGGATGTGGGCCGCATCGTGGTGGGAGTTTTGGTGAAGAACACAGACCTGGAGAACTGGAACACCTTTCTGCGGGATGTGGGCTACCCCAGCTGGGAAGAAACCGGAAATCCCGCCTATCGGCTCTTCCTTGGCCAGTCAAGCCCTGTCTGAAATCGTCGCAGACGATAAGTTGAAGTGCTGTTTGTTGGAGGGTGATGGCACAGACGCACGAGATCTCCCTTCCAGCCAGGCTTGAGGCCATCCTGTATCTCAAAGGCACACCGGTTGGATTGAAGGAGTTGGCTCGGCTCGCCGAGACCAGCGAATCCCTGGTGGAGCAAGCCATGCTGGCGCTTGAAGCCAGCTACGCACAACGCGATACAGCCTTGGAAATTGTTGTCGGCAGCAGCACCTACAGCCTGCAGTTGCGCGCTGGTCTTGGAGAATTGGTACGCGATCTGTTGCCCGTCAACCTGTCAACGGCATGCCTGCGCACACTGGCGACGATCGCTCTGAAGAAGCGGGTCCTGCAGTCGGATCTCGTCGACCTGCGAGGGTCTGGTGCCTATGACCACATCAAGGAGTTGCTGGCCCAGAACTTCATCGAGAGAAAACGCCAGAGTGAAGGCCGTTCTTACTGGCTCACTCTCACGGACAAATTTCATCGCACCTTTTCTGTGTTGCCGCCGACCGGTCCCGATGGTGATGCTGCGATCGAGCCGAACGACGAATCCGCTCAGGCTGCATAGAGTCGTTGCAGGTCCACAGGAACCATGTCTTCAGACGTCCTCTTTTATTTGGCAAAACTGCTGGGTGTGTTGGCCAGCACCATCGGCATCTACCTCTTCGTGTTGCTGGTGCGCGTTCTCCTGAGCTGGTTCCCCAACCTCGACTGGGGCGGCAACCCAGCCCTCAGTGCGATCAGCTCCATCACAGACCCTTATCTCAATACGTTTCGCGGGATCATTCCTCCACTGGGCGGGCTTGATCTTTCGGCGATCCTCGCCTTCATCGTGCTCAACCTTGCGCAGGGTTGGATGCAAGGTCTGAGTGCCCAGCTTCTCAACGCCAGCTACGGCTGACGACTGGAAGGCTCCATTGACGTTGGCATCGCCAACGTCAGCGGTGATCCCCGCTTCCAGACAGGCGACCACGTGAAGCTCGGCTGCTCAACTTCTCCAGGTTGCTCGCTGCAACCTCCTCGAGGCTGAAGCCCAGTTCGCTGGAGAGCTGAGCCACATACCAGAGCACGTCACCCAACTCCAGCTTGATCGCCTCCCGACTCTCACGATCAAACTCTCCGCCTCGATCACGCAGCACTTTTTTCACTTTGTCGGACACTTCACCGGCCTCTCCCGTTAAGCCCAGGGTGGGATAAATCGGGTTGGATCCAACCTCGGGATACCTGGCTGTTTCACGAGCCGACTGCTGATAGGCGTTCAGATCCATGGCCTTGTTGCTCCCTGCTCAGATCAAAGGCCACGACAGGCCCGTTCGCACTGGAGGGTAGATTCCCCTTTGTTCAAGGCCCAGTGGATGGCGCAAATCGATCTGTCGCGTAGAACCAAGATCGTGGCCACCATTGGCCCAGCCACCGAGAGTCCCGAACGACTTCGGGAACTCATCCAAGCTGGCGCTACTACCTTCCGACTCAACTTTTCCCACGGCGACCACAGCGAGCACGCCGCTCGGATCCAGACCATTCGTCAGGTCTCTGCTGAACTCGGGCAACACATCGGCATTCTTCAGGATCTTCAGGGTCCGAAAATTCGTCTGGGACGTTTCGCGGATGGTCCGATCACCCTTGCCAACGGAGACCCCTTCACCCTGACCTCAAGGGCTGTGGCCTGCAATCAAGAGATTGCCACCGTCACCTACGACAAACTGGCTGATGAGGTGACGCCTGGAAGCCGCATCCTTCTTGATGATGGCCGTGTGGAGATGAAGGTTGATCGTGTTCAGAAGGACGATCAAACCCTGCATTGCACCGTCACAGTGGGTGGCGTGCTGTCGAACAACAAAGGCGTCAACTTCCCGGACGTGCAGCTGTCCGTTCGCGCGCTGACAGACAAGGACAAAACCGACCTGGCCTTTGGTCTCGAGCAAGGGGTGGACTGGGTGGCCCTCAGCTTTGTTCGAAACCCGTCCGACATGCAGGAGATCCGCGATCTGATTCGACAGCACGGTCACACCACTCCTGTGGTCGCCAAGATCGAAAAATTCGAGGCCATTGATCAGATCGATTCGATCCTGCCTCTGTGTGACGGGGTGATGGTCGCCCGTGGCGATCTCGGTGTGGAGATGCCAGCCGAGGAAGTGCCGCTATTGCAGAAGGAACTGATTCAGAAAGCGAACAGCCTTGGCATTCCGATCATCACAGCCACACAGATGCTTGATTCGATGGCATCCAGTCCTCGACCGACTCGCGCTGAAGTGAGTGATGTGGCGAACGCGATTCTCGATGGCACCGATGCAGTGATGCTGTCGAATGAGACTGCCGTCGGTGATTTTCCTGTAGAGGCAGTGGAAACGATGGCCACCATCGCTCGGCGCATCGAAAAGGATTATCCGCAGCGAATGATTGACAGCCACCTGCCGAGCACCATTCCCAATGCGATCAGCAGCGCGGTGAGCACGATCGCGGCCCATCTCAACGCATCAGCGATTCTGCCGCTGACCAAAAGCGGAGCGACCGCCCACAACGTCAGCAAATTCCGCCCTGCAGCGCCTGTACTCGCCATTACGAGCGATGCTGCGGTTGCTCGCAAATTGCAGCTTGTCTGGGGTGTGACCCCCCTGCTGACGGAGGTGCATGAACGGACCTCTGCGACCTTCGCCGCCGCCATGGCCATCGCCCATGAACGCGGCTGGTTGAAATCGGGGGATCTTGTTGTGCAGACCGCCGGTACTCAACCTGAGGTGTCCGGATCGACCGATCTGGTGAAGGTGGGCATCGTCGGCAACGATGGACTGCTCGACAACGGCCTTTCCCACGCCACGATCTGAGTGTTTCCCCATGGCTCGCAAGCTGCCGCTCACCGAGATCGTGGGCATGGCCCTCAAGACTTTGCGAGCCAATCGATTAAGAAGCAGCCTCACGATGCTCGGTATCGTGATCGGCAACGCGTCCGTGATCACGCTGGTCGGCGTCGGTCGTGGAGCTCAGAATCTGGCTGAAGATCAGCTCAGCAGTCTGGGAGCCAACGTGTTGTTTGTGGTGCCCGGCAACAATGACACCCGCCGCAGCGGTATCGCCGTCCCCAAGACTCTTGTCCTGGAGGATTCGAAAGCCATCGCAGATCAGGTCCCCAGCATCAAGCGGGTCGCTCCACAGATTGCGACAAGGGAGGTTGTTCAAGCTGGGTCGCGCAGCTCCAGCAGTTCAATCAATGGCGTTACGCCTGCATTCCTGCCGGTGAGAAGTTTTGAAGTTGCCAATGGCCGCTTCATCAGTGACCAGGACCTGCGGGCAGCACGGGCCGTCGTGGTGATCGGCCCTGATCTACGGGACAAATTGTTTCCATCCGGTCAAGCGATCGGTGAAACCCTGCGGATCAAGGATCAGAGCTTTGATGTCATCGGAGTGATGGCACCCAAGGGAGCCGTGTTTGGCAACAACCAGGATGAGGATGTGTACATCCCCCTGAGCACGATGGTGAGCCGGCTGACCGGACGCGATTCCACCTACGGAGTCAGCCTCAGCTTCATCAGTGTTGAGGCCAACAACGAAGCCAGCACCGGACCTGCCAAATTTCAGATCACCAATCTCCTGAGACAGCGTCATCGCATCCTTCGCGATGACGATTTCACTGTGCGCTCTCAGAAGGATGCGCTCACAATCGTGAGCACCATCACCGGAGGACTCACCCTGATGCTGGCGGCCATTGGGGGTGTCTCCTTGCTGGTGGGCGGGATCGGCATCATGAACATCATGTTGGTGTCGGTGAGTGAACGCACCGAGGAGATCGGCCTGCGCAAAGCCCTTGGAGCCCGCAGTTCCGATGTGCTCAGCCAATTTCTGGTGGAATCACTGGTGCTTGCTTCACTCGGAGGGGTAATCGGTACCTTCACTGGCTTAGGCGCCGTTGCCCTCGTGGCTGCACTGACGCCGCTCCCTGCAGCGATTGGAGTTTCTGTTGTTCTTGTCACAGTGAGCCTTTCGGGATCCATCGGTTTGTTCTTTGGCGTCGTGCCGGCTCGCCGGGCTGCACGGCTTGATCCGATCGTGGCTCTCCGCAGCCTCTGAAGGGGGATTCATCCCGGCTCTATCGACCAAACCAGGCATTCAGTCAACGGATTCACGCTTCCAACTCTTAAAGTCATGTAACTTTCACGGCTTCCATGAATCAACGCTGGCGCCAGATCGCTCTTTGGGTCCTTCCTATCGGCGTGGTGTTGCTGCTCGGCTGGCAGTTGATTGGCAACGGAGGGATGAAAGCCCTCAACCCCAACGGTCCAACGGTGGCTCCCCGCAATGCTGCTGTGGGACGGATGAGCTATGGCCGTTTCCTCGACTACGTGGAGGCCGGTCGCATCACGGCCGTCGACATTTACGACGGTGGTCGCAATGCCGTTGTTGAAGCAGTGGACCCCGAGATTGACAACCGCGTGCAGCGGTTGCGTGTCGACCTACCCGGATTGGCACCCGAACTGATCAACACCCTCAAACAGGAAGGAATCAGTTTCGACGTCCATCCTCCACGCACTGCGCCACCGGCCCTTGGACTGCTCGGCAATCTGCTGTTCCCTCTGTTACTGATCGGATCGTTGATCTTCCTCGCACGTCGGGGAAACGGGATGCCTGGCGGGCCAGGTCAAGCGATGCAGTTCGGCAAGACCAAAGCCCGTTTTGCCATGGAAGCTGATACGGGCGTCAAATTTGACGATGTGGCCGGTGTTGCAGAGGCCAAGCAGGACCTGCAGGAAGTGGTCACGTTCCTCAAGCAACCTGAACGATTCACCTCTGTCGGTGCACGTATTCCCAAAGGTGTTTTGCTCGTCGGTCCTCCCGGCACAGGCAAAACACTGTTGGCCAAGGCGATCGCTGGTGAAGCAGGTGTTCCCTTCTTCTCACTGTCGGGCTCGGAATTTGTCGAGATGTTCGTCGGTGTTGGCGCCAGCCGCGTGCGTGATCTGTTCAAGCGCGCCAAAGAAAACAGCCCCTGCCTGATTTTCATCGATGAGATCGATGCGGTCGGACGCCAGCGTGGTGCTGGCATCGGCGGTGGCAACGACGAGCGGGAGCAAACCCTGAACCAACTCCTTACCGAGATGGATGGTTTTGAGGGCAACAGCGGCATCATCATCCTTGCGGCCACGAACCGTCCAGACGTGCTCGACTCCGCCCTGATGCGTCCGGGTCGGTTTGATCGTCAGGTCACAGTCGATGCCCCGGACATCAAAGGTCGTCTCTCGATCCTCGAAGTCCATGCCCGCAATAAAAAACTCGACGGTGATCTCACCCTTGAGAGCATTGCCCGCCGTACCCCGGGCTTCACAGGTGCCGATCTGGCCAATCTGCTGAACGAAGCGGCGATCCTCACAGCCCGCCGCCGCAAAGACAGCATCGGTCTTGGTGAAATCGATGATGCTGTTGATCGGATCATCGCCGGGATGGAGGGTCAGCCCCTGACGGACGGACGCAGCAAGCGTTTGATTGCTTACCACGAAGTTGGCCACGCCCTGGTTGGAACCTTGGTGAAAGCCCATGATCCCGTTCAGAAGGTCACGTTGATTCCACGTGGGCAAGCTCAGGGATTGACCTGGTTTTCTCCTGATGAAGAGCAGATGCTTGTCTCCCGAGCTCAGTTGAAAGCACGGATCATGGGTGCTCTGGGTGGTCGTGCAGCTGAAGATGTGGTGTTCGGCTACGAGGAGGTGACCACTGGAGCTGGTGGTGATATCCAACAGGTGGCCTCGATGGCGCGTCAAATGGTGACCCGTTTCGGCATGTCTGATCTGGGTCCGATTGCCCTCGAAGGGGGTGGTCAGGAAGTCTTCCTTGGCCGGGATCTGATGACGCGCAGCGATGTTTCTGATGCAATCTCAAAACAGATTGATGAACAGGTGCGTGCCATGGTCAAACGCTGTTACAGCGAAACTGTCGAATTGGTTGCTCAACACCGTGAAGTCATGGATCATCTCGTGGAACGTCTGATTGAAATCGAAAGCATGGATGGAGATGAATTCCGTGATCTCGTTTCAAAGTTCACCACAATCCCCGATAAAGAGCGTAGTATTGCCGTGCTTAACAACTAGCTGTAGAATATTGAGGCAAATTGGGCCCTCCCTAGTCAATATTTCGCGATTGATGTGCACCAAAAAGCCCCATTAGTATGGGGCTTTTTCATTGGTCTTAAAGGCTGAACTCAAAAAGTCTGATTGGCGTCAAACGGAATGAACCGGGCGACGATCAATGACGGTGTCAATCAATCCGTAATCAACAGCTTCCTGTGGAGACATGAAAAAATCTCGGTCGGTGTCGATCTGAATTTTCTCCAGAGGTTGACCACTGCGTTCGGCAAGCTCTCGGTTGAGCTTCTCTTTGAGAAAGAGAATTTCGTCAGCCTGGATACGAATATCACTGGCTTGACCGCTTGCGCCACCAAGGGGCTGGTGAATCATGATCCGTGAATGACGAAGACTGCTGCGCTTGCCTTTGGTGCCCGCATTCAAGAGGAAGGCGCCCATGCTCGCAGCGAGACCCACGCACACCGTATGAACATCGGGTTTGATGTGCTGCATCGTGTCAAAGATGCCAAGACCGTCATAAACAGATCCGCCTGGAGAGTTGATGTAGAGGTAAATGTCCTTTTCAGGGTCCTCCGCTTCCAGAAAGAGCAGCTGGGCAACGATCCGGTTTGCCGACTCGCTTGTGACAGGCTCCCCCAGAAACACAATGCGCTCGCGCAACAGACGCGAGTAGATGTCAAAGGCCCTTTCACCCCGGCCTGATTCTTCGATCACGATCGGGATCATTTTGGTCTGTTTGAGAGTGCCGCAATCCTAACGGCGTCCTCAGCGACGCTAAGGTTTATCTCACTTTGTTTGGTGCGGACATTTGGGTGAGCATCTGACCATCGCCGACAGCAAGCGGGCGTTTCACCAAGCCTTCCCCTATGTGATCCCATCGCTCTATCGGCGCACAGCTGATGAGCTGCTGGTGGAGCTTCATCTGCTCAGTCACCAGAAGACGTTTCAGGTAGATGCCCTGTTTGCCGTGGGCCTTCAGCAGGTGTTCAACGCCTTCACACGTGGATACAGGCCTGAGGAACACCTGCCATCCCTGTTCAATGCCCTCTGCAGCTGTAACGGCTTTGACGCCGATCAGCTTCGCCAACTGGCTGCGTCCAGTGAGGATGCCGTCCAAGGTCACTCCATGGATGACGTGCAGCGTTGGTTGCACGACAAAGGTGCAGGTGCACCTGAAGCCGTGGCCTCCGTGCTCAAACGTGCCGACCAGGAGAACTTCCATTACTCACGGCTGATGGCGGTGGGGCTGCTGACGCTGCTGGCGAAAGCACGTGGACAGGATGGTGCGGATCCGAAGGAACTCGCTCAATCGGCCCATGAACTCAGTGAGCCCCTTGGACTTTCCAGGGATCGCGTGGAGAAAGACCTCGGTCTCTATCTTTCCAATCTGGAGAGAATGGCTCAGGCTGTTGAACTGGTGGAGGAAACCCTGGCGGCTGAACGACGCAAGCGGGAGCGTCAAGAAGATGGGGCGTCTGTGGAGGTGGAGTCTTCAGCCACAGGGAGTTCCACCTGACCGCTGAGTTCTGACCATGCAGATTCAGCGCGGTCAGAACTGAGTTTGCGGAGACGCAGGCTCAATGTCTGAGCCTGTTTCACCACCCTGGGCCATTTCCCATCCAGCAGGCCTCGAGTCGTCAGATCTGCTGGACGCGCCCTCAGATCCAGGAGGATGTCGGGGCGTGCAGCCTGATCACTCAAACTCGGCAGTGGAACTGTTGATGGCTCCATCCCAAGCCCAAGGCTGATTGTGGGGCGCGCTGAATGAGGTTGCAACCACCGCCACCCCCCAAGGACAGTCTGATCAAGGGGGTCGGAGTCACGCCAGATCACGTTCCGACTCCCCTCCTGCACCAGACCCTGTTGGTTCAGTCGGTCTGTCAGAGCTTGCAGGGAGCTGTCGATACTCTGTCGATCAGCCTGAGGCCACAGCTGCAGCTGCAGACCAGCCTTGAAGGCTCCTTGCGGTCTGGCCACCAGTCTGAGCCGGAAAGGCGTTTGAAGAAGCTTTGTTCGCTGAACACCACTCAGGGCATAGTTTCGCTCAAGCGGGCGGCGAATGATCTCCCGACTTTCTAGGGCGGACAGCAGAACACCGAGTTGTTCCCCTTCCATCATCAGTAAATCGAAGACATTCGCCGTTCGTTGCTGTTCGCCTTTCCCAGACCACAGATCATCATCAGAAAAGCCTTCACGATCAGGTTTCAGTGACGAAGGGGCACCAGCAAGATTGCGCGAGCCGACCCAGCCATGCCATTGAAGATGGCCGTTGCGGACGCGTAGCGACAGACAGCCATAGCCAGCCGACTGGAGCAGGGGAGCGGTCGCACCACTGAATCGAGCCAGCGCCTCTGGCCCCCAGATCACGGAAGGTCCCCGGGCTAACCGCCGCAGACAACTGGAGAGCAGGGGAGAGGTGTCGACCCCGGAGCTGTCAGTCGAATCAAGTTGTTGGCGCAAAAATTGCTGATTGAGACCATCGGCGCTGAGGACTTCAAGTCCATCGAGGGGATGGGCAATCGCGCGAGCTCGTTCTTCGGCAGTGAGCAGGTTCGTCGGCAAGACAAGGTAAGCCTCACCATCAACGCTCCATCCCTGCCACCAGATTCCCCGCCCTAAGCGGCGCCAGATCTGTGTCGCGGGCTTGACACCAAGCCGACGTTTCCAGAGCAGAGGGGCCGGTTGCGTTGGATCGGCACGAAATGCCTGAAATAGCGGGAGTGCTTTTGAAAGCTTCTGAAGTGCGTGGGAATGGCGATCTGCCTGATCGTCAGTGGAGAGAACCAGGCCGGTCACCGCCAGACCGGTGAGTACCGAACCGGCCGCCAAGGACAAGCGGTTGGTCCGAAGAAACGATTTCAGACCCTTCCAGACCCGTTGCGACGACGACGACGATCTCGCCATTCAATGGTTGAGAGGTAGATCACAGCACCGCTGACAAACACGAGCAGGGATGCTGCGGTGACGGCCAACCCCTGACTGAGGATTGGCGATTGAAGCACTTCAGACAATGGATTCAGAAGTTCAGCGTGCCGTCACCATTCCGGCCCCAGACCACCATGGCGATCGAGAAGCTGAACATGGCGGCCAAGGAAGCCCAGGCAAAAGTGAACAGCATGAAAGCGATGCAGACTGAAGGAGTTTAACTAGTCTCCTGCTTCATTCCGACGGACTGTTGACTCTCATGACAGGCTCCACTGCTGGTTCCTCAACGTTGCTGGAGCGGTCACAGACAACCCAGAGGTATCCACAGGCTCGCGTGATTGTGCTCAACGACGACATCAACACCTTCGAGCACGTGGTGAACTGTCTGTGCAAGATCATTCCTGGGATGAGCAGTGACAGGGCCTGGAAGCTGGCGCACCGCATCGATGGGGAGGGCTCCGCGGAGGTGTGGTGTGGCCCTTTGGAGCAAGCGGAGCTTTACCACCAGCAGCTCAGCGGAGAAGGTTTGACCATGGCTCCGATCGAGCGTTGCTGAAGCAAGTAGCTTCAAGTCCAAGCATGTTGGGAGGATCCCTGTGGGATCGGCACGATTCATCGCCCTTGCCCTGCGACTCGGGTTGTTTCAGGCCTGCCTGGGTGCACTCTCGGTACTCACCCTTGGGATCTTCAACAGGTTGCTCATCGATGAGTTCTCGGTTCCAGCAGCGTTAACGGCCCTCGCTCTTGGCGGGCAGCAACTGGTTGCCTTCAGCCGCGTCTGGTTCGGTCAGCGGTCGGACCGCACCCGTTGGAACGGCCTCAAACGCACACCTTTCATTCTGGGTGGAGCGGCCGTGTTCTGTTTGCTCACCTGGGTGGCAGGCCGCACGGTGTTGTGGCTCGCTGCAGCGTCCCAGATGGGAGATACGTCAGCAGTGCTCATGCGAGGTTTACTGCTTGCCGGAGTGTTTGTCGGTTACGGCCTGGCGATCTCCGCCAGTTCCACGCCCTTTGCCGCCCTGCTGGTCGACATCAGTACGGAAAAACAACGGCCAACCCTGGTGTCGGTGGTCTGGTCCATGTTGATGGTGGGCATCGTGGCTGGGGCGATCCTGTTGAGTGCCTTTCTCGGCAACTCCTGTGCGTCAAAAGATCTGATGGATGTGATCGCAGGGGTGGAGCGTTTGATCGTTGTGGCTCCTCTTGTGATTTTCGCCCTCGTGCTGGTGGCCATTGTTGGTGTCGAACCTCGCCAGGGACAGACGGGAACGCAGGACAATCACTCATCAACTCAAACGTCATCCTCGCTTTCAGAGGCCAGTCATGAGCTGAGCATCGGTCAGGCCTGGCGCATTCTCCGTGCGTCTCCTCAGGTTGGCTATTTCTTTGTTGTGCTGTCGTTATTCACGTTCTCACTGTTTCTTCAAGAAGCCGTTCTGGAGCCTTACGGCGGCGCCGTGTTTGGCATGGATGTTTGCGCCAGTACACGGCTGAACGCCACCTGGGGGGTTGGCACTCTTTTGGGCATTGCATCCACGGGTGTTCTTCTGGTCCCTCGTCTCGGCCCCCAGCGAACGGCTCTATTCGGCGGGCTTCTCTCGGCTGTCTTTGTGTTGGGCATGGTGATCGCTGGCTCCATGGCCTCGGAGCCTCTGTTCAAAACCAGCCTGTTTCTCTTTGGTTACAGCGCTGGTGTCAGTACAAACGCGAGTCTGACCCTCATGCTTGGCCTCACTTCACCCTTGATGGCTGGCACGTTCATCGGCGTGTGGGGTCTTGCACAGGCCTATGCCCGAGGCCTTGCCACCATCAGTGGCGGAAGCCTGTTGAGCTTGTTTGGTTCAGTGACTGGAGGTCAGAACAGTTTTGCCGCTTACGCAGGGGTGTTCATCACCCAGGCTGTGGGGCTGTTGATTGCTGGCCTGCTTCTGCTCAAAGTCGATACCAGTCTGTTCAAGCGCGATGTCGATCAAGCCTTGGGTGCCGTTGTGGCTTCAGAACTGGATTAACGGACCTGATTGAGGGCAGCTCAGGCCGCAGGTACTCGTTTTGACCGCATCAGGCGCAACAGCACCGAGGTCTTCAAACGCTTGCTGTCGTGATCAAGCACGTAGCGCAACACTCGGCCGGGACAGAACGCGAGGCCACGCACTTCAGGACCATGAAGCTCGGTGGTGAGGACACAAGCATTCGGCCCATGACGCTTGAGCAATGGCTCTCCCACTAAAAGCCGCAGGGTATCCACTGACTTGAGCATCACCGACAGCAGGGCTCTCCCTGTGTCGTAGCCACAGTCGCTAGGTTCAGCCAACTCTTGGCTTGGTGAGCACGTGGGACGGTTGGTGATCACCCATAGCACCTACGTCGATGGCCTGATTGTCTGGTTGAAACGACTGGCAGCTGATCCAGCCATTCAGACCATCACACCTGGCGTGATTGCTCGCGTGAAAGGACGCTCACAGAGTCTTCGGCTCAGGGTTTCCACCCGGATGCTGGGTGGTTTCAAACTCGTCGCCAGAAAGGGGGCGATGGTGCAGGAAGTGTTTGTGGTGACATCCCTTGATGCAGACGAATTGGAACGACGACTGCAGGCTTCACAGCCTTCCAATCACAACAAGAAGAACGGGAAGCTCTCTTCTCCCAGAACACAACCCTGAAGTTCGTTCAACACCAGACCCAACGGTGTTGCACAGCTGCGACCACGACAGTCAAGAAAAAACAAAAGGATTGATTGGTGAACCGCTGTGCCGTGCGAGCCTCAGTGATCGACCTGGAAGAACCAGAAGGGGCAACAAAGTGATGGATCCGTTTCCGGCTACAAGGCCGGTTTACTGCACCAGCACGACAGTCACCCCAAGTCGATAGAGAGTCAGATCAGAGCACTAGAAAAGGCCGTCACCAACACAGCAGTTCATCACCAACTTATCGGCAAGGGCCAGATGGCGCGAACGCGTTCCAAGGCCTCCTTGGCTTGATGACGACGCGCACCGGCTTCCTCGGCATCAAGGACCACGGTGACATGACCAAGCTTGCGCCCAGCACTTTCTCCCTGCTTGTCGTACCAGTGAACATGAAGGTCTGGTTCGCTGCGCAGAAGCGCAAGCCGTTGCTCCAGGGATGCAGCCTGCCCCGATGGCAAACCCAGGAGATTGACCATGAGCGCACCTGGCACCACCAAAGCGGGGTCAGGCACATCCAGCCCAGCCGCAATGCAGAGCTGTTGGTCAAACTGACTGCTTGCACAGGCCTCGATCGAAACATGGCCAGAGTTGTGCGTTCGCGGTGCAATCTCATTCACTAACAAACCCTTGGCGCCATAAAAAAGTTCAATGGCCAACACGCCGACGTAGTCGAGTTTCGTCAGCAGTGATGCAGCCATGTTGTAGGCCGTTGCATCAACCACCTGTTCCACCTCTGCGGGTGTGAGAACCCAATCACACACCTGATTGGCTTGATGGGTTTCCGCTAGAGGAAGAGCGCGCACCCTCCCCTGATCATCACGACTCACAACCAGGGCAAGCTCGCGCTCGTACTCCACCCAGGCCTCCAGAAACCAGTCCTCGCAATCAACCTCGCTGAGCAGCTCGGCCAATGCCTGATCGGACCGGATCACACGGGTGCCGCGACCGTCGTAACCACCAGTGGCAGCTTTGGCCATCACAGGAAAGCTCCAGTCTTTGGGGAGTGTGGGCGATCCGGAATCAATCGACGTCAACTCAACCCAGTCAGGACTTGGAATTGCCAACTGATCGAGCAGTCGACGCTGATGCACCTTGTTGACCAACGGACTGAGGCTGGCGAGGGAGGGCCGGAACCTGGCGCCTCTGTGTTCCAGGGCCGTTAAGTCCTCGATGCTGACCCATTCATTTTCAAAGGTGATCCCGCTGCATCGTGCCAACAGCTGTTCTGTGGCAATGGCATCAACAGGGTCAGCCTCCACAACGGATGTCGCGATCCGGCCAGCAGGATCATCCACAGATCCGGTCTGCACCACCACATCCACCTGGCGTTGGCGCGCAGCCTCCACGAGCATCCTCGCCAGTTGACCTCCACCCACAACTCCGATCGGGGGGTGTTCGCTGGAGACTGCCGCGCTGGCCATGGAGACGACGGGATGAGCGATGGTTGATCAGATCAATCCTCTCTCGCCGGCAAACACGAGCCTGATCAGCGTCAGCAGCATCACCAAGAGGAACAACGCCAAACCAACCGTGCAGGCGTAGCTGATCTCCAGTTCTGAGAAGGCCTGGTCATAGACGTAATACACGAGGGTACGGGTTGCGTCGGCAGGCCCCCCTTGCGTCATCAGGAAGACCTCCTCAAACACCTTGGTGGCAGCGATTGCAGAAATGACAGACACCAAGGTGATGTAGGGACGCAACAAGGGAAGGGTGATATCGAGATGCTTGCGCCAGCCTTCACTGCCATCGAGTTCAGCCGCTTCATACAGCTCCTGGGGAATGCCCTGCAATCCGGCCAGGAAGATCACCATGTAGTAACCCAGTCCCTTCCAGAGAGTCACCACCATCACGGAAGGCAAGGCCAGCAAGGGATTGGAGAGAAAGCCAATCGGTGCGAAACCATCGCCCAGCAGGGCAACGAGCCAACCGTTCAACAAACCGTTCTCGGAATACAGCCAGCGAAACGCAATCGCCGCTACCACGATGGAGACCAGCACCGGGGTATAGAAACCGGCCCTGAGCACATGCATCCCCGGCAACCGGCGGTTGACCAGCACAGCCAGGGCCAGGGAGCCGAGCACAATCGGAGGCACGATGCCAATGAGATAAAGGAGGGTGTTGATCAGCACCCGGTAAAACATGGGATCGCGCACCAATCGCTGGAGATTGGCCAGTCCCACAAAGCGCAGTGGTTCTCCGACGTCGAGTCCTGTCTGGGTGAACGACATCACCAGCGCCATCAGGGCTGGAATCAACACCGAAACGGAGAGAAGACTGAGCGCCGGGAGGAGAAACGCCCAGGCGACAACAGAGCGTTGCCAGCCGTTCGATTCAAGCCTTTGCACCATGCCCGATGTCACTCTTGGCGGAGGTTAGGCCTGGCAACAGGACAAGACGGCAGAGTGGTCGAGCAACCGTGACGCCTCAGGCGCTGAATGACCACCGATGCAGCGCATCCCAGTCAACCTTGCATTGAATCCCTACGACGTTGTCATTGGCCACGGTGCCCTTCAGCATCTCGGCGATGAACTCCTGGCGACTGGGGTCTCACCAGGGAAAGTGCTCGTGGTGAGCAACCCTGATGTGGCGGAACCTTACGGGGATCGTTGCCTGACCAGTCTTCGACGCTGTGGTTTCGAACCGGAGTTACTGGTGATCGATGCCGGCGAAGACCAGAAACATCTCGGCACCATCAGCCAGATTCACGATGCCGCCCATCGAATGCGACTGGAACGGGGCTCACTGATGGTGGCCCTCGGCGGTGGTGTTGTGGGCGACATGACGGGATTTGCCGCTGCCACATGGTTGCGCGGCGTGGCGGTGGTGCAGGTTCCTACCACTCTTCTGGCCATGGTGGACGCATCCATTGGTGGCAAAACAGGGGTGAACCACCCGGGGGGCAAAAACCTGATCGGTGCATTCCACCAACCGAAGCTTGTCTTGATTGATCCCGAGACCCTCAGCACCCTGCCATCACGTGAATTCAGGGCTGGCATGGCTGAAGTGGTGAAGTATGGCGTGATCGGTGATTCCGACTTGTTTGAACTGCTTGAGCGCAGTGGCCGTCTCAGCGAAACAGCCGATCTCGACGCCGCTCTTCTGCAAACCATCCTCGAGCGCTCGGCCCGGGCCAAGGCGGATGTGGTCGCGGCAGATGAACGGGAAGGTGGTAGGCGAGCGATTCTCAATTACGGCCATACCTTTGGTCATGTGGTGGAGAACCTGACCGGGTACGGCACCTGGCTGCATGGTGAAGCCGTGGCCCTCGGCATGGTGGCCGTCGGAGAATTGGCGGTGCAGCGAAGCGATTGGTCGCGAGACGAGGCCGACAGGCAGCGCCGTCTTCTCCAGAACTGTGGGCTGCCCACCGTGTGGCCGCCTTTGCGTGATTCGGCGGTGCTCAACACCCTTCAAGGCGACAAGAAGGTGCAAAACGGTCGCATCCGGTTTGTGATCCCCAGCCGAATCGGGGCTGTTTCCATCTGTTCTGATGTCACCACCGAACAGATCAACGCTTGTCTTCAAGCTCTCAGTTGAATGCTGGCTGCTGGAACATCCGGCATGCCAACGGAGATAAACTCTCGCTCAGCCCCCGATCTCGTTGAAGGGCAATCCAGCGGAACTCTCCGAGGGCGGCTGGATCCACCAGGCGCAGCAGCGTTTCCCGCCTTTGCAGAGCGTTCGCAAGAGCCGTAACGGGAAGCTGTTGCAGTTGGTGCAGACGATCCGCCAGCCCCAGACTCAAGAGGGCCTCCCCTTGCCGGCATTGGCCAAGGGTCCTCCATCCCCGTTCCTCTGCGTTGGCGATGAGAGTCTCAAGACAGAGATGGGCTGTGAGGTCTGCGGTTCCGGCATGGGCGAGAAGATCTGCACTCGCCCGTTGCTTTCGATAGGACAGCAATGTGCCCTCACTGCGCATCGCTGTGTAGTAACGACTCGCTTCAAGGGCGTAATCGACAATCAACAAGACACCCTGATCCATGGCCATCGCAGCCGAATGCAGCCAGTTGGGAAGGTCGCTATGCCATTCACTGCACCAGCCATCTGCTGCATCCTTCGGAGGAAGCTCAATCTTGCAGCGTTGCTCAGCCCAAGAGAGCTGCGCACGCAACCCATCCGGGAGGGGCTGATCCAGCCAGACCAATGAAGCGTCTGCGGAGCCATCACAACGTTTCAGGGAAACACCCATCTGACGTAACTCACCGTCGTGCCAGATCAGTCGCTCCACCGGTAGAGCATCGAGCAGTTCATGTGCCAGAAAAATGCCGTAGGCCGGTTGGGAGGCAAGGGACTCAAGGGTGCTCCAGCGAACCGGTGGTGACACAGAGGAACCCAAACGCTCACGTTGTCGCGCCTCCATCCCCGGGTTCAACTCCACAAGCACCACCTCAAGGCGCCTGATCCAATGGGGGGCTTCACGCTGCAACACTCGGACCAGATCGGCAATGAGATCGCCCTCTCCGGGACCGAAGTCCACCAGGCTGAGGGGATGATCCGGGCGTTCGCTAGCCAATTGATCGAACCACTGGATCACTTGCAAGCCCAGGAGCTCAGCGAAATCAGGCCCAAGTGATGGCGACGTGGCGAAATCTCCTGAGGGGCCGACCTGCAACTGACCCGAGCCATAGGCTCCGTGCTCTGGATCATGCAGTGCCAACTGCATGAACTGATGGAACGACATCGTTCCTCCCTGCTGTTCAAAACGCGTGACCATCCAGGCAGGTGAAGGCGCACCACGGCGATCCATTCGAGAGAATGCCCCTGATTGCATTGAAGCCATGGGAGCACATCGAGGATTTCGCGCCCTGCTGACGATGCTCTCCTTGGTGATCCTTCTCTGGGCCTGTCCACCGGTCCAGGCCCTGGACAACCCTGAGCTGTTGCCTGATCACCCAACCCCAGTGATCGACTTGGCCAAAGCCCTGAGTGAGCGCCAGAGGTCTGAACTTGAAACCAGTTTGACGGCCTTTGAAGAACGCACAGGCTGGAAACTGCGTGTTCTGACGCAGTACGAACGCACTCCAGGTCTGGCTGTGAAGGATTTCTGGGGACTGGATGAACGCAGCCTCCTTGTGGTTGCCGATCCAAGGGGTGGCAACCTGCTCAATTTCAACGTGGGGGATGCCTTCTTCGCGCTGATGCCCCGGACATGGTGGGTTGAGCTTCAGACCCGCTATGGCAACCAGTTTTACGTTCGCGACAACGGAGAAGATGGCGCGATTTATGCGGCGCTTGATGCAGTGGAAGTGTGCCTCGATCGTGGGGGCTGCCAGGTGGTGCCAGGGTTGCCGCTTGAGCAGTGGTTGTGGACGTTGAGCACGTCGGTGCTTGGTGGCCTGATTGCGGGCTTTGCTGCCTTCCCCAGAGAGAAGGAGGATTGGATTGCCTGGCCCTGGCTGCTGCTGCTTTCCCCTCTTTGGGTGATGTTGTTCGGAGTCTTCGGGATTGCACCGGTGGTGACTCGTACCAGTGACCTGCTTCCCGTCTTGCGAAACGGACTGGGATTCCTTGGTGGCGCAGTGGTGGCTTACCTGATCGCACAGGCGACAGTGGGTCGGAAACTGGAAGACCAGGAGGAGGGCTGAACGCATTCAGCGCCTCGCTTCATCTTCTTACCGGACTGTCAAAAGCCGCAAAGAATGGTCGGTGGTGGGCACACTGTTTGGGAGGTCTTGCCTGAATCCTCACGTCCTTTGGTGTTGGAGAGTTGCTGACGGCGTTGATCGCGGGCTAAGCGAAGCTGAGCGAGACTCGCGTTGTAAAAACGGTGCAGATTGGTGAATCGCTTCACCGGCTGGCCGTAATAGCTGACGCCGCGAAGAGTTGGAAACGAGGCCCACTCAGGAGCCAGCAACGCGGCAAGCTGAGGGGTGAGATGACCTGAATCAGCCAGACCCAGTGCTTTTCTCCGTTGGATCAGATAGATGGCACCTTGATCCTGAGCTTCTGGCCCAAACCCACGGACTCCGATATTGCGCTGCACCATCGTCCAGGTGAAGGGCATGAACTGGTACGCACCGGCGGCGGCACTGGCGTAGCGGGAGGAATAAATCACGCGATTGGGATGGCGATCAAGAGACGCCATCAGGCCGCCGCCGAACATCACCCTGTAGCCGAGGTCAAGGCCACCTTTCCAGGTGCCCTCGGCATATCGAATCGTATTCAACAAGGCACGGCGCTCGGGGGTGATCACGTAGGGAAGACCCAACACCGGCCTTTCCTCAGGAAGCTGGACTGTGACCGAACGGGCGCTGCTCTTGAGAGAGGGCAGGCTGACTGATGCCGCAACAGCGGGCAAAGGAATGATCGAGACTGTGCTTGCGACGGCCGCCAGAGCGAAGCGAGATGCGGACGATGCAAGGACAGTCATAAAAAGGGTTCAGGGAGCAATGCCGCAACTGCGACGCGCAAGCAACCAAATCGCATGGAGCTCACGAACCGGCCTGAGCCGGATAAGCACAACATCAGAGTGTTGAGCTCACAGCACACCTTCACGGAGCAATGCACCAACCCCAACCAACAGATGGACAGAGAATCAATCGTCTGCAACCAAATAAGCGACGATCAATTGCGCCGAATTCAAGTTGTCGCCTCAAGGGATTTGCGGACGGAATCAATCCAATCAGATCCATTCAATTGGATAAGCAGCTCTGATCAATGCCATTCAAGGCGTCTGCCTCGTTCTCCGCAACAGCGACAATTACATCAGCAGCAGTGGCAGCACCATCCAGAGCGAGTTCCTCCTCTGAAGGAGCCACCAAGGCTTGATCGAGCTGCCAATCTCCATCAGCCAGGGACGTCCGCGTCAGGAAGCGGTGCCGGCCATGACGCCGCAGACCATGCATCAACGCTGCTGCCTCGGCGAAGCCCTCACGGTGCACCGCGTGCACTCCCAGGTGGTTGGACAGTGCTTCCGAAAAGGTACTGAAGCCAGGTTTACCCAGCAGTCGTCTGCAGACTGGCATCACATCAACGGGCCTGACCCCGCTTGGCAGGAGCGTGACGTTCGCTTGCTGTTCGAGTAGCGGCCTGACCTCAGGTGCTTGTGGTGCTGCCAAGAGGAACTGGTGGTCGGGCCAGAGCTTGAAGAGCTCTGGATCCAGATGGAAGCCAAGGCCGCCAAATCCAACCAGCACCTTGGGTTGCTGGCTTGGATTCAGCTGCCGTTGCACCGGTTCAGGCAGAGGACGGGGTTCCGCTGCTGTCAAGCCGATCCTGAGGGTGGGCAGCCCCCAATTCATGGCCAGATCAAAAGGCATGCGCAGGAGGAGATCGGCCTGGCAGTAGGCCTGCCTCGCCCTTTCCACATACGGAGCAAAGCGTTGGCCGAGCGGGTCATAGATATCGTCCCAACCAAAGTTGCCCATCCACACCAGGGGAGCCTGAACCCTTTCGGCAAGCTCCGCCAGAGACGGAGGGATGTCACCCACCACCACCACGGGGGTGTTCTGGGCACGGAGCCAACCCACCTCCTGCTCGAGTTGTGCTGGTAGTGCTGCATCCAGTGCTGCCAGGGCAGCAAGGGTGGCCTGGGGGTCTGCACTGAGGGCATCCGCCTGGGCCATTCCCACATCCCAGCGCAGCTGACGCCATTCCACGGGAATGCCCTTGAAAACCAGGCGCAGAAATCTGGAATCCACCGCAGTGCTCACCACCAGGCGCCAGTCGGGCCTGCGTTGATGCAGTGCCGTGAGCACTGCAGCCTGCCGCGCAGCATGGCCATAGCCATGGCTGCTGATACCGACGTAGATCAGCATCTGCGGCGATCCTCAACACGCTCTCGCTCATACAAGGTTTCTGCGTAGGCAACCCGGCCGTCAGCGAGAAACCAACGATGACTCACATGGCTGAGCTGGTCATCCTCAAATTCAACCCAGGAGAAGTGGCAGAGCTCTCGGCCACGTTGATCCAGTCCTCTGCGAGGAACGCAGGCGGCATTGAGGAAAACGGTGCCACGTCGGTCCTGATGAAAGGTGCGGCGTTCACCTTGGCGTCCTTTCAGACGATGGTGCATGTGGCCAAACACCACCAGCTGCGGTGATCGCTGGCGGCTCAACTGGTCGAGAGCCAGCGCCAGATCCGCATCACCCCAGTCACAGGCTGGAGACTTCCAATCCCTGCCGCACGGATCTTTCGCGTCAGAGCCAAGGCCACGGGGCCCGCAGTGGGCCAGCAACACCAGGGGCCAATCCTCCGGGACCGAGTCACAGGCTTCAACGATTCGCTGCGCCGATTCCTCCACGCTGATCGGACCCACGACGGCCTCCACGGCCCTCGAAAGATGGAAGCCCCCCCCAGCGGTGCCTGGCCGACAGCCAACCACACCCAAACGGGGCAACTGCCAGCAGCGTTGGCGCCACCCGCAGTGCAGATCACCCAGTAGATCGAGTTGACGCTGGAACACACCTCCGCTGCGATCTTGACCGCGATCGTGATTGCCAAGAATCACCGCCACCGGGTGGGGTAAACGGGTGATGGCCTTGGTGAGGCGCAGGTCACCATCACTAAGGTCACCCACGAACAGCACCGCATCGGGAGCGAGGCGTTCCAACAGGGCCGCATCGGCATCACACCAGTCACCGTGCAGATCCCCTGCGATGGCAAGCCGAAGGCGGGAGCGCGAAGGTGTCAGGGGCAATGCCTAGGCTGTGGCCCATCCTGCCGCAGATGGTCCAGATGACCGTTGATTCCACCCCATCGACGGTCCCGTCTGCTTCCCCGGCGCCTGCAGAACTCCCAGCAGCGATCAACGCCCTGCGCCGGGAGAAAAACGCTGTGATCCTGGCGCATTACTACCAGGAGCCCGAAGTCCAGGACATCGCTGATTTCATCGGTGATTCGCTGGAGTTGTCGCGCAAAGCCGCCAACACCGATGCGGATGTGATCGTCTTCTGCGGCGTGCACTTCATGGCCGAGACCGCCAAGATCCTCAGCCCTCAGAAAACTGTTCTGCTGCCGGATCTCGAGGCCGGCTGCTCCTTGGCGGATGACTGCCCGGCTGAGGCGTTTGCCGCTTTCCGAGCTGAGCATCCCGACCACTTCGTGGTGAGTTACATCAATTGCAGTGCGGCGGTGAAAGCCCAGAGCGATCTGATCTGCACCAGCAGTAACGCCGTTGATCTGGTGCGCCAATTGCCGGCTGACCGACCGATTCTGTTTGCACCCGATCGCAATCTGGGCCGCTGGGTCCAGGATCAAAGCAGACGGGAGCTGACCCTGTGGCCAGGGCGCTGCATCGTGCATGAAACCTTCAGCGAAGAAGCGCTGCTCAAGCTCCAACTGCAACATCCAGAGGCTGAAGTCATCGCCCATCCGGAGTGCGTCCAACCGCTGCTGGATCTGGCCGACTTCATCGGCTCCACCAGCAAGTTGTTGAACTACGCCGAAACCAGCAGCTCCAACACCTTCATTGTGCTCACGGAGCCCGGCATCATTCATCAGATGCAACGGCGCTTACCCCACAAGCAGTTTCTCGATGTGCCTGGCACCGATGGCTGCAGCTGCAACGCCTGCCCTTATATGCGCCTGAACACCCTTGAAAAGCTGTGGCGCTGCCTCGCCACTGGAGCACCAGAGATCGAAATGGATGAAACCTTGCGCCAACGCGCTCTCAAGCCGATTGAGGCCATGCTCGCGATGAGCCAGTAACCGAAACGATTGATACCCATGCGCAAACGCGTCGCCACTTGCATCACAGCCTTCTGTTGTGCAGGGGTGATGGGATGCACGCCAGCCAAAACACAAGACTTGACCATGGACGACCTCTACAACGCCCTCGATACGGTCGGCTTGGAGGTGAAGGATCGAAAACCTCAAATTGCCAAATTCATCAAAGCTGAAGTCGGCGAAGCGTTTTCGATCAACGGCACCCGCTGTGAGGTGTACGTGTGGGATCTGAACAGCGAAGAGGGTGCCTGGGGCTACGACAACACCAAGCAATTCGGTTTCTACGGCGGCGAGACCGTGATGGTCAAAAACATCGGCGTGACCTGCAAAGGAAACACTGCAGATGGCATCAAGGTGCTGAGCATCGCCAGGGAGCTGTGAGTCACCCACTGCATGACTGTGCTCGTCAACACCGCTGAAGGGTTGTATTGCCCGGCTGCCAGGGCTTGGATTGATCCCCATCGACCGGTGCAGCGGGCACTGATCACCCATGCCCATGCCGACCACGCCCGGCCAGGTTGTGATGAATACTGGGCCACTGCAGCCAGTGAAGGAATCCTGCGCCAGAGGCTGGGTCAAACGATCAACCTGTGCACCCTCAACTACGGCGAGCAACAATCCATCGGTGATGCCCAGGTGTCCTTTCACAGTGCGGGACACGTGCTGGGCAGTGCACAGATCCGACTGGAGGTGAAGGGTGAGGTCTGGGTGGTCACCGGTGATTACAAGCGCTGCCCCGATCCCAGTTGTGCCCCCTTTGAATCGGTGCCATGCGATGTGCTGATCACCGAGGCAACCTTTGCGCTGCCGATCTATCGCTGGCGTGATGGGGCCACGCTGGCCCGCAACATTCAAGACTGGTGGCAAGGCGATCGCAGCCGGCCTTCACTGCTGTTCTGTTACGCCTTTGGCAAAGCCCAACGGATCCTGGCCGAACTGGCAGCAATCGGCGTTGAAGAAGAAGTGCTGTTGCACGGAGCCGTGGAGACCGTCACGCGCCACTACCGGGATGCGGCGATCCCGATGGTGCCCAGCCGGCCAGTGAGTGACATTCCCAGGAAAGAATCACTCGCAGGACGCCTGGTGCTTGCGCCACCATCCGCCCATCGCTCGAGTTGGATGCGACGCTTTCCCTCACCCCAAACAGCCTTTGCCTCCGGCTGGATGGCCGTGCGCGGTGCCCGACGCCGCAAGGGCTACGAACGGGGATTCGTGCTCAGCGACCATGCCGACTGGCAAGGACTGATCCGCACCGTGAAGGACAGTCGTGCCAAGCAGGTGTACGTCACCCACGGCCAGAACGATGTGCTGGCGCGCTACCTCATGGAAGTGGAAGGGATCCAGGCAGCGCCCTTGGCCGCACTCGGCTGAGTCGTGGAACGGTTTACCCAACTCATCGATGCCCTCGACAGCAGCAGTGGATCCAAGCGCAAGGTTGAACTGTTGCGCTCGTATCTCGCTGAAGTTGCCCCTGACGATGGCAGCTGGTCTCTCACCTTGCTGCTCGGGGAACGGCGCAAACGGCTGATCACGGGCCGGCGGCTGCGCGAGATCCTTCAGGCCAGCACCTCGCTTCCCGACTGGCTGTTTGAGGATTGCCACAGCCATGTGGGCGATTCGGCAGAAACTGTGGCCCTGCTCTGGCCCCAGCTACGAGAACAGCTCTCAGCACCTCCGTCGCTCGACGACACAAATCTGACTCCGCTTCTGCAACACATTCCGGAAAGCCCACCATTGCATTGGTGGATGGAGTCGCTTTTGCCCACCATCGCCAGCTGTGGACAGGAGCTGCAGCAGCAGGCGATGACAGCCCTGTGGTCTGCAGTGCCGGAGGAGCGCCATTTCCTGCTCAACAAATTGCTCACCGGCGGCTTCCGCATCGGTGTGGCCCGCGGACTGGTGGTGAAGGCCGTTGCCTCCGCCTTTGCACTGGAGGAAACCACGGTGCTGGAGCGCCTGATGGGGCCCGTCGAACCCACCGCCGCATGGTTTGAACACCTGCGCGCGGCGCAGGATGTGACCCGAACGAATCGCGGAGCGGTGCCCTATCCCTTTTTTCTGGCCAGCCCACTGCAGCGCGAAACGGTCAGCGCAACCGCACCGGAAAGTTGGTGGATTGAATGGAAATGGGATGGCATTCGCGGGCAACTGATCCGACGTGAGGAAGGAGTGTTTCTCTGGAGCCGGGGCGAGGAACTGATCAACGCCAGTGTTCCGGAACTGGTGGCGATGGCCGAGAACCTGCCGTTCAACACGGTGCTGGATGGGGAAGTGATCTGTTGGCAACAACAGGAGAGCAGACCCATGCCCTTCTCCAGCCTGCAACGACGACTGGGACGCAAACGGGTGGGAACGAAGTTGCAGCGGGAGTGGCCGGTGCAATTCGTCGCCTACGACCTGCTGGAAAACGAGGGCACGGATCTCCGTGACCAACCCCTCAAGGAACGTCTGAACGCACTCCAAATCCATTGCCAATCCATCCAGGGACCAGAGGCTTGGCGACTCCGGCAAAGCCAGGGAGAAGCGCTGAAGCACTGGGACGATCTCGACAGACTGCGCCAGCTGGCCGGTGAGGGAGGGGCTGAAGGGCTGATGCTCAAACAGTTGCAGTCGCCTTACCTCGCAGGGCGCAAGCGCGGGCACTGGTGGAAACACAAGCTCGAGCCGATGACCCTCGATGCGGTGCTGATCTACGCCCAGGCAGGCACGGGCCGCCGCGCCAATCTGTTCACCGATTACACCTTTGCTCTTTGGGACCGCAGCGCCGACAATCCCAGCGACCATCAACTGGTGACCTTCGCGAAGGCCTACTCGGGCCTTAACGACGACGAGATCCTGACGTTGGATCGCTGGATTCGCCGCCACACGCGGGAGCGCTTTGGGCCCACCCGAGTGGTGGAACCGGAGTTGGTGTTTGAAATCGGGTTTGAGGGGATCCAACCCTCCAAACGCCACAAATGTGGTCTGGCGGTGCGGTTTCCGCGCATCCTGCGCTGGCGGAACGACCGCACCGCCGACAGTGCTGACAGCCTCAGCAGCGCCCAGGCGCTGTTGCGACAGAGGCAGGAGCCTGGCGGATGACGCGACCCGAAACTCTGCTGAAGCCGATCGAAGCCTGGTTCCTCAGCAAAGGCTGGACGCCCCAGGACTTCCAACAACAGGCTTGGAAGGCCCACCTGGAAGGGGCATCGGGATTGATCCAAGTGCCGACTGGATCAGGGAAAACCTATGCCGCAGTGATGGCACCGATCGCTCGGATGTTGGCGGACAACACAGCCAGCTCAGGGGTGAAACTGCTCTATATCACGCCGCTGCGGGCCCTGAGCCGCGATTTAGCGCTCGCCCTGGAGGAGCCGATTAAGGCCATGGGCTGGCCATTGCGGGTGGGCATCCGCAACGGTGACACCTCCACCGGTGATCGCAACAAACAGATCAAGACACCGCCTCAGATCCTGATCACCACACCCGAATCGCTGTGCGTGCTGCTGGCTGGTCGCCATGCCGAGCGACTGTTGTCCCAGCTCGACACGGTGATCCTGGATGAGTGGCATGAGCTGATCGGCAGCAAACGGGGCACACAAACGGAATTGGCCCTGAGTTGGTTGCGGATGGCCAATCCAGCACTGCAGACCTGGGCGATCAGCGCCACGATCGGCAATCTGGATGCCGCAGCCCAGCATGTCCTCGGCGTTGGCGGCAAGCCGGTGATCGTCACCGGTGGGGCGCCCCGCTCCCTTGAGGTGTCCAGCATCCTTCCCGACAGCATCGACGGGTTTCCCTGGGGAGGACACCTCGGTCTTCGGCGTTACGAGGATCTGGTGGGACAGCTGGTGCCCGGCATCAGCACCCTGCTGTTCACCAACACCCGCAACCAGGCAGAGCGGTGGTTTCAATGCCTGCGCTACGCCTGCCCGGAGATGGAAGGCTTGCTGGCGCTGCACCACAGCGCCCTGGATCGCCAGGAACGCGAAGCGATCGAAGCGAATGTCAAAGCAGGGGATCTGCGCTGGGTGGTCTGCACCAGTTCTTTGGATCTGGGGGTGGATTTCCAGCCCGTGGAGCGCGTCGTGCAGATCGGTTCACCCAAAAACCTTGCCCGCCTGCTGCAGCGCGCCGGGCGCTCAGCCCACTTGCCTGGCGGCACCTCCCAGGTGTTGTTCATGCCCACCAATGCTCTGGAACTGCTGGAGCTCAGTGCTGTACGCCGAGGCCTCAGTGCCGGACTGGTGGAAGACCGGCACCCACCTTTGATGCCCCTGGATGTGTTGTTGCAGCACCTCACCACGCTGGCCTGTGGACCAGGCTTTGATCCCGAACAGACCCTCAAGGCTGTGCGCCAGACCGCCAGTTTTTCCGAACTCAAGGACAACCAGTGGCAGTGGTGCCTTCAGTTTCTGGAGCAAGGCGGCGAATGCCTGGGTGCCTACGAGCGCTACCGGAAACTGGAACGAGGCGACGACGGCCGTCTGGCGGTGAAGCAAACAGCGATTGCTCGCCTGCATCGCCTCAACATCGGCACGATCACATCGGCCCCGGCGATCCGCGTGCGCTTTGTACGCGGTTCCGTGCTGGGCCACGTCGAGGAAAACTTCGTCAGCCAACTCAAACCCAACGACGTGTTCTTTTTTGCCGGACGGCAGCTGGAATTTGTTCGTCTGCGGGACATGACGGCTTACGTCAAAGCCACCACCAGAAAGAGCACCACCGTTCCGGCCTGGGCTGGTGGGCAGATGGCGCTTTCAGACCTGCTCACCCATCACCTGCGTGAGGAGGTGGCACGGGCTGGTCGCGGCGAACTGGACACACCAGAACTGCAGGCTCTCGAACCCTTGTTCGAACGCCAACAAGACCTCTCCACCCTGCCGCGTGCCGATCAGCTCCTGCTCGAGACCTGCCAGACCCGCGAAGGCAGTCATCTCTACGTGTATCCCTTTGAAGGGCGCTTCGTGCATGAAGGACTCGGCTTCCTGTTCGCCACCCGCCTGACACGCCTGGAACGGGGAACGATCACCGTTTCGGTGAATGACTACGGGTTTGAACTGCTCGCCCCGCGCCAGTATCCATTCAGCAATCTGATCGAAGAGCACATTGACGAGCTGCTCAGCAGCGATCAACTGGAAAAAGACCTTGAACAGGCGCTCAACCTGTCTGAATTATGTAAACGTCGCTTCCGCAGCATTGCCCAGGTGGCGGGATTACTCGTACAAGGTTTTCCCGGGCAAAGTAAGAGCACGGGTCAATTGCAGATCAGCGGCTCACTCCTCTTCGACGTGTTCAGCCGTCATGAACCCAACAATCTTCTGCTTCAACAGGCAAGAGATGAAGTGCTCAACGAACAGCTGGAGCTTCCGAGGCTGAAAACAGCTTTGGAGCGGATGGCCCGCGGCGAAGTGATGCATTGCCCAACACCCAGGCCAGGCCCAATGGCATTCCCCCTACTGGTGGAACGGCTCAACAACCGCATGAGCAATGAATCTGTACTGGAGCGGATTCAGAGAATGCAACGCGAAGCACTCAACAAAGAAATCTGATTGCGAATCTCGCCATACCTCTAAGCTGCATTCTTGCTAACACAAAAGACTTCGGCTTAAAAGCCAAACGAGAGACTCAACGGCAAGCAGGTCTTCATCAGGTCAAATGTATCTGATCAGCGCCCCACATCGCCAATCCGCCCAACGTTTCATGGGAGGCTTGCGAGCCAAATGGGTTCCGCAATCAACGCGCATCTGTCGTTTTTCTGTGAGTCTGATGAGAACCTCGAATCATCAACTCAAGGCGATGAGATTGAGTTAGGCTTTGGAAATCGCATGCATTGATGACAATTGTTAGGAATAAAAAACTCTATTCTTTTCGCTTTGACGGCCTTCCTGGGAACCTTGATGGCCTGCAGCAACCAAAGACAGGCAGAATACCCGCAAAGATTATGCCCACCAGTCAAAAGTGAGCCCTGCAGAGTGCTTAGCGCATCGGTGCTTGAGGGGACTTGGGTGATGGCCTCATACGAGCTCACACCAGGAATGACTCCAAAAAGTGATCACTGGTTTGCAGAGATGCAAGCCTTCGCCTTTGCAAAAGATGGACATTTCAAACATCTCATCTTGCTGGGCGATTACAACACAAAAGATCTTCTAGAGACAATCTCTCGTCCATCTCCTCGTCATCAGACCTACGAGTTCAAGAACGGCTATCTCTGGATCAAGCATCCAGAAAGGAAGCCGGCGCCTTACTACGTCTTGGAGTTCCAACAAGATCGCCCTCAAGCCAACGTCAAAAAAGGCGATATCGCCATATGGAGCATTCTGTCAGAATCAATACCAGAAAGCAGGCCTAACAAAATCTCATTACTCCCAGAGTCAATGATATCGCTATATGTAAAATTACTGAAAAAAGCGAGCTAACGAATTTGCCTTCCCATCAAACAGCAAACTAATCGCTAACTATCTTCGAATCAACGCAAACATGGCACCCCTAAACCCGAACATGTATCATTAATTGACAATAGATTTTCGCAGATTTGCTAACCTTTTGTGGATAAACTAATCAAGCATTAGGCCGCAAATTACAACAATAAAAGCACGGCTTCGACGACAGAGCCAATCGATCAATTTGTATAAATTGAAAAGATCGCTCGACCGTAGCGATCATCTGTCAAACTGTAAACATCTTCTCCTCCCTCTTGCTTCATGTCATAGGTCTTACCTTGATCGCTGCTTAGAAACTTAAACATCCACTCATTGCTCATAAAAATAACCTTATTGCCAGTGTCGACGCCCAATGTGTAGGTATCACAAAGTCCTTCTTGGTCAGGCTTATCACTTTCCCATGTAATTCGACATGGAGTGCCAACCTCTGGTTCGGCATGAACTCGCTGATGGTCGGCGAGAAGGCCGAAGGAGAGTCCAAGCAAGGAAGCGATGGCGAAGGCTTGTTTCATGGGATCTGACCCTTTCCTCTGCAATCGTATTCATTCCTGACCCATCTGTCAGAGGGATAAGTCGTTTCATCAGTCCTCAGATTCCTCCCGCAGAAGACACGTGCATCGACACCCAATCCTCCGAACACCCTCAGCCATGACTGCAGCCATGGCTCCCAGCGCGAATGCCATGAACCGCCAAGGTATTGCCAGGCTGGTGCTGACGGACTGACCGGCATGCAAGGCAGACCAGTGGCCACGATCGGCGACCCAGCTCCCTTCTCACCAACCATGCATCTGTTTCTGGTGGTCCTCGGTGGGCGGACACCCCACAGTCACGTTGAACTGCACGATGTGCGTTGGGTCGTGGGGACGTCAATCGACGACACCATCCCTGAACTCAAACGCCAATGGTTCGGCAGCCGCAAGGGACTCCACCTCGACAGCTATGTGGAAGTGCGGGGCGTGGATGGCTACTCCATTCGGCTGCACCGCACACCCAAACCAAACTCTCCTCTTTCCTTCTCTTCAACGTCAGCGACCTCAACCGTCCACCAACGCCTGTGGTTCGTCAACATGGGCGCCTACGCAGCCAGCAGCCTGCTCGAATTGCACCAATGTGGATGTGTGGTGGCACCCAACCCCCAGGCTGCCAAGCGCCTGGCTCGCCAACGTTTTTTGAAAGGAGGGCTGCAGCAGCACAAGGACGATCTGCACGCCTTGGATGCAGTGGGAGGCGTCGACGACTGCTTACCGATTGAAGAGCTCCAGGGTTGGAGGGTTCATCTGGTTCACGATCCCGACGTCCCCTCCTGCACATTCATTCCTGATTGGGTTGGGTACCGGCCGATTTGATCGGTCCATAGACCTAAACGATCCTCAGAGCCATACCAACTGCGGCCAAACAATCCACCATGGGCGGTGTCAGGCAGGATCAGATGTCGGGCATTGGCCAACAAGGCAGAGCTCACCGGCACCAACCCATCCCCTTCCACGCCATCGGTACCGGCAATGCTTCGGTAACTGCCGGCGGCACTGCGTTTGCTGAAGACGCTGGCGTTGGCGGAGCCCAGGTCAAGGGTGCCTGCAATCGAGAGGTAATCGACGTCAGAACACGGTGTGCCTGGGAACTTCCTGTCCACCATCAGGCGCAGTGGCGTGCCACGTTGAGCCTGATGGGGGCTGCCCAGTGTGATCAGCTGATTGCAATGGCTGGCTCCGCCATAGGTACGGCCTGAAAACGGCTCATCGCTGAGGTAAAGCCGAAGCATCACTCCGCCTGAGCTGTGGCCGATCAGGGTCACCTGTCCTGTCGGCGACTGACGGGCCAAGGTACCGACATGGTGGTGGACCCGATCGAGCAAACGCCTCCAGCCGATGGCCCAGCTCGTGAGCATCCAATCAAAACGGCTGGCAGGAACAACCCGAACTTCGGCGCCAAGACGTGATTCAATCCAAGAGGCCATTGGCGCATAGGCCTCGTCTGTGATCAGAAAGCCACCAAGAATCACCACAGGTTGAGCGGCTGCCGCCATCGCCATCACAAGACCATCAATCCAGCCATCATCGGAGCCCGTAGCGACCTCTCGATGACACCGGAACGTGTTTGTGACTACCCACGTCCCCCCCTCGTGGAGCAGCGCCATGGACCGGTGCTGGTGACGCTCGGTGGTGACCTGATTGCCCAAAGCGACACCTACGTTCGGGTGTGTGAGACGTACCACCCTCCAACGATCTACATTCCGATTGAGGCCTTTCAATCGGGGACTCTCCACCCGACCACCGGACGCCCCAGTTTTTGTGAATGGAAAGGGATCGCCCGATACTGGAATCTTTCCAATCGCGATGGGGAGCACCGCCAGGAACGTGCAGCCTGGAGCTATCCCACACCCACGGATCGCTTCAAGCTGCTGGCGGGATGGATCAGCCTCTACCCCGGACTGATGCAGTCCTGCCATTTAGAGGGTGAATTGGTCAGCCCCCAGCCGGGCCGTTTCTACGGTGGATGGATCACCTCGGCGGTGATTGGGCCGTTCAAGGGGGATCCCCTTCACCCCGAATTGATCTGAGACCAGAACCAACGACAGGTTGGTCCAATCAGGAAGGCCGCCTTCCCGGGTGGGAAGACGGCCTAGCTCGCTCGTTCGCGCATGGTTCAACCCCGTCACGTCTTGGGAAAGAAGGAAAGGGGCGAAGCGTTCTGGCGTTGGCAACCCTGGGGCCATGACGTCCAGGTGTAGTGCTGATGAAGCTCCGGGGCACCTTGTCTGCATGAGCAGCGTTGGGCGGTGCAGTGGAGTGTCGATTCGCGTGGCGCACCGGATCAGTGCCTGCGAAAGGACCAGCTCTACGGATGAGTGGAAACTGTTGGAGCAGGGGCCAGAAGTCAGTCTGCTTCTTAGGTTTGCTCAGGTGGAGTGTCGGCTGTCATCAGCGCCTCCGATCTCGATGCACCTACTTTGCGCTGGCTGGGCGGGGTTGCCTATCCGTGTAAAGGCGCATTGCCTTTGGGTGTCGGCCATCAGATAGTGAAAACTTGTGCAATGCCAACTGTGCAACCTGGCACTGAAGTCGCCGTTGCCATGCTTCACCGCGACAACCTCTGGCTTCTTCAACTTCGCGACGATGTCGAGGGGATCATCGCGCCAGGGTGCTGGGGACTGTTCGGAGGCCATCTCGAAGCTCACGAAACACCGGAACAAGGACTGCGGCGTGAACTGAGGGAAGAGATCACGCTTGAAGCAGCAGACCTGAAGCCACTATTGACGTGGCGCCATGACCATCGGCTGCTCCACGTGTTCATCGGACCTTTGTCGGTCCCCATCGAGCACCTTCAACTACGGGAAGGTCAAGACCTCACGCTTGCGGGGCTTGAACAGATCCGGCAAGGGGTCGTGAAGAGCCAACGTCTGCAACAGGTCAGACCACTGGCGGGATGCCTACAGCACGTCGTTGAGCAGTGGCAGAGCGGTGCAATCACCCTCTGAAAAGCGACGTCATGCGCTCTGTGACCAGATCAGAGCAACGGCAACAGGATCACGACAAGCATCGCCACCAACAGCCAGACCCACCAAGGAACAATGAAACGTCCCTGACGCTTCACCGCAGGGTTCCGCTGGGGGGGAGCCCCCTGAGGTGCACCACAACGGGTGCAAAACAGTCGCCCTGCCAATGAACGATCAGCCCGCCAAGATCGTGATCCACACTGGCGACAGACCGATGACATCAAGGCAAGTTCAGTGAGCGAACGTTCTGCATCTTGGCTTGACCTCAAGGCCGTTGAAGCCTGGATCAGCTCCAAGTGCATCTTCCACGATCTCACCCTACGGTTGAACAAGGGTCAGCACACCGCCGTCCTTGGCCCCAACGGCTCCGGTAAGAGCACCTTGGTGCGGCTGATCGATCGCAGTCTTCACCCGGTGGTGAAACAGGGGTCGTCCCTTCACCTCTTCGGCAGCGAGAGACCACGCCAGTGGGAGCTGCGAAGAAAGATCGGACTGGTTTCAGCAGAGCTTGAACAGAGAGTTCCTCGTCAGATCTGCTGCAGAGACCTTGTGCTCTCAGCGTTTTTCGGATCCATTGGTCTGCGCGTCGATCAGATTCCAACCAAGCGGCAATCCGCCAGGGTCGATTATCTGCTTCCAGAACTGGAGCTCAACACCCTTGCCCATGAGCCGTTCGGTCACCTCTCTGATGGCCAGAAACGTCGGGTGCTGATTGCACGGGCATTGGCTCATCAACCGGACGTGCTGGTGCTCGACGAACCGACCAATGCCCTTGATCTCAAGGCCAAGCACGACCTGCTCAGGGTGCTTCGTCGACTCTGCTGCAGCGGGACAACCTTGGTGATGATCACGCATCAGGTGGAAACACTGATCCCTGAGATCGAACGAGTGATCTGCCTGAAGCAGGGAAGCGTCATCGCCGATGGGGATCGGAATTCCATCCTCAGCGGGCCCCAACTCTCCGCCCTGTTTGATACCCCACTGCAGGTGATCGAGTCAGCCGGCTATCGCCAGGTGATGCCCCTGTCATAACCTCCCCAAATCAGTGATCAGATCCATGAACAGCAACGCGAGCATTGATGCCCTGGAACTGATGCTCACTGACCTGCGCACACGCAACGAACCGATTCGACACAAAGCGGCATTCCGTGGATGCCAACCTGAATTTCAGGCACTGGTGAGCCGTTTGATTGAACAATTGGAAACGGAACTGATCGAAGCGAAACAGCGCGATCGTCTCGAGAAGCGCGGCTGAAGACCTTGGGTCAACCCGGCAGCCTTTTCTCGCCGGGATCTTCAGCAGCCTGCTGGTATGAAGCTGGAGCGAGCACCAGAAAGACCCACCACCAAACCAGGACAGCAATCACTGCTGCAGCCGTGATCGAGACCCTGTGAAACAGAAGCCAGCTGGTGATCGGTAACACCAATCCCGTCAGAAGAATTGACCAGGGTTGACACCACCAGGGCTTCGTTTGCCAAAGGCTTTGCGTTTCAGGCGAAGACATCTCAGCGAAGATGATTCAAACCGCCTTCGGCGTGAGCCTTGGCGAGAGCGTCATAGCCACCGAGCAGGCTCCCATCGACGAACACCTGCGGGAACGTTGTCAACCCACTGCGGGATTGAACCGCATGGAACGTCTCATCGGAATCAACCGTGACAACAGTGTGGGCAATCTCGAGGCTGCGGAGAAGGCGGAGAGCCCGCGTGCACCAGGGGCAACCGGGCAGAACAGCGATTTCAACGCGATCGACTGGCGCCGAAACAAGCGTTTCCGCAGCCGGCTCAAGGGGGGTCGGAACCTGAGGCAGTGGCTGGTCGAGCAGAGCGACGAGCAGATCGGCTCCTTTGAGCACGATTGTGCCTGGCTCAAGGTGACCACCCCAGACCTGGCAGGCGCCATCTGAGAGGCTCAAATGCAGATGGGCACCCTCCGGAGAAAAGTGACCCTGGAGGGTAATGATCTCCAGATCCCCTTCGAGCACGTTGGGGGCTGGCTGTCCAGGGCACTGAAACGACGCTCTAGAGAGATTGCCGACAACGCTCAGGACGTACCCCGACACCTGGTGAGATCGGGCAAGTGTTTCGAGAGAGAGTCGCAGATCCTGGCCGGGAGCAAGCTTCAACGCCAGTGATCGCATCAGAACTCCCTAAATCGGGCAACAGGTTACCGCCTAGCTGCGCCGGGCCAAAACCGTGGAGACAAAATAGGCTTTGGCCACCAATCAGTAACGTCAACGTGTCGATTTTGCGCTCCATTCTGCAAGAGCTTCAAGAGCGACTTGACGCAGATCAGCCCGCACCGTCAGCTGCGGAGGTAGCTGAAGCTGCCGAATCAGACCGGCTCAATGTGACCCTGCCCGGTGGCGTGATGGGTCGACTGAAACAACAGGCTCTCCAGGAAGGGCGCAGCTGCAGCAGCCTGGCGTCATTTTTGATCGAGGATGGCCTTCGTCGTCACCAAAGCCTGCAGTGATCCATCGAGCATCGGGAGCCACAGGATCGCCAGCCTTGGCTCAGGCCTGATCAAGCCGACGCACAATCACACCCATGGCGACAAGGGATCCAGCCAGAGCAATGAGCAATGCCAGGGTCATCAGGGAGCAACGCATACGGACCCAGCCTGACAGTTTTGGTGCCCGGTGCTGTCAGGAACCGATGAAACCGCCACAATGACCCGATGGGGAGCTCAAGCCACGGCAAGGTCGCATGGTGGGAATGAGTCACCGCTGGACGTGGCGTGATGAAGTACTCACCTTTCTGCCTGAACGAGCTCTCTGGCGGGAAAATGGCCGACAACTGATGGTGTCGGACCTGCACCTCGGCAAAGCCGAGGTGTTTCAAGCCCACGGCATTCCCCTGCCCAGTGATGCCGATCAGGGCACCCTCAATGCGCTTCTGGAACTCTGCAATCGCTTCCGCCCGGAGGTGCTGTTCATCCTTGGCGACCTGATCCATGGTCGCCTCGGCCTCACCCATACCTTGCGGGACATCCTGCGTTCCCTGGGGGAACTGGCAGGCTGCCCGATCCACCTCATTGGAGGCAATCACGACCGATCCAGCGTGATTGAAGGATTGCAGCAACACCCCAGCTGCCAGCTCGGCCGTCTCTGGCTGAGCCACGAACCAGAAACGCCTCCGTCCCAAGACGGTCTCCTGAATGTGTGCGGCCACGTGCACCCTGTGGCCTGCATCAGGCAAGGCTGCGACCACCTGAGAGTTCCATGTTTTGCCTACGCAAGTGATTCGCAGCATCTGCTGATTCCCGCTTTTGGGGAATTGACGGGTGGCCACCGCTGCGACGGGCGTTATAAGAAATGGCTGGTGGCTGATCACGCCGTTATTCCTTGGCTCGAACCCATTTCCACAACGCCACGGCTGAGGGTCGCCAAGTGACACGCGCCCCTGTCAGAACACCCTCTTCAAGCCGACGCAGACCTCGGTCAAACGCGGGTGAACGGAACACGCGACGGAAACGGGGCCGTCGATCCAGACGACAGGGCAGCCCCCTACTGCTGCGAAAGCGGGTCTGGATTCTTGGACTGCCTTTGCTCACCTTTGCAGGGCTCGTCGCTCTTGCCCCGCAGACTCCGGGGCCTGGAGACCTGACCGCCACCTCTGGTTTTGACAATCTCGGAGAAGCAGGGGGCACGTTTCGCTACAAGCCAGACGACGAGGTGTACGCCCTCGATTTCGATCCGCGCAAGGTGCGTGTCGACCTGCTGGAAGGCTGGGATCGGGAAACCGATGCTTTTCACGACACCGCAGCCCTGGCCTACGTCACAGGGCCGATGTATGAGCGCCACCTGGAAGACGGGGGGAGGGAAGTCACCGTTCCATTAGGAGACCTCAAACTTGGTCAACGCATCTGGAAGGGACGTAACCGAACGGCAGCACGGCAACGCGCGTTCATCGGTATTCGCCACGACGGCAGAGTCGATTTCAGCTACGGCGAACTCACCAACAAGCATGCCGGCCAGTACGACACGTTTATCGGGGGACTCCACAGCGTTTACAACGATCTGGAGCAACCTCCATCCAGTTACGCCGGCGCCTACAGCATCAGCATGGGCCAGCGAATCCGGTACTACCTCCCCCGGATTCGAATGGTGTTTGGACTACGTCAGGACGGCCGCCTGGAAATGCTGATGAGCAAGGACGGCCTCACGCTGGAACAAACCAAGGATCTCGCCAGACGCAGGGGGCTCGTCAGTGCCTACCTGCCAGACCATGCCTCCAAAAGCCGTTTGATCATCCCCAGGGTCAAAGGCTTCACCGAAGAGGACGCCAACTGGATCAGCGGGGGAGCGACCAGCTTTGTACATGTTCCTTACCTGTTGCGTCTCAGTGAACGCAGAGCTCCGCTCAACGGCACGCTGATGGACAACATCGGGCTGACGCTTCGCCTTCAAAATCGCTGCTCCACGCCAATCGACTGCGGTCAGTGGGTTGCGGAGCGTCTCATGGATCGGTCACTTGCAGGTCTGAATCGAGTCATGGAACAAGGGGTTGAACCGATCGCCCGGATGATTTGGCCGCCGACGACGACTCCCCGTCAACAGCCCGATCGAGACAGTGACGTCAGCCCAGAGTCGTCACGAGATCGTGCCCCTCTGCCTGAACCACCCATCACAGCCGATCCTTTGGTGCTGCGTGAAAACCTCTACCCGTCCCTGCCTGGCCTCGAAACCGATGAGACCACCATGGAACGGCCCGATGCGAAAGACCGGCTCCGTCCCAACCTGCCGCCCGATTTGCCACCACCACTGGTGATGCCGAACCCCGAACCATTGCCTCGCATGGACATCGCCGAAGACAGCAGCGTCTATGAGCAACCCAACGCTGCCCAGGCCGCGCCTCTCGCGCGGTTTCATGACGCTCCTCCGCCACCATTGCTTCCCCCTCCCCTTCCTTGAAAGCGAGGTCGACACCTCCAAGCACCGTTGCACGCAAGGAGCCCATCACCGGCCGGCTTCGCTGGAAGGGGCTCAAGCAGCTCAGGCGTTGGCTGCGGCGAGTGCCCTCACCACATCACCCCGCGTGATCACACCAACGGGCTTGCTGGCAGCGTCAATCACATACAGGCGCTGGGTGCTGCGCTCATGCAGAAGCGCGGCAGCCTTGGGAAGAGGCAGTGATTCAGAGCAGGAATGAACCCCTTGCCCCATCAGATCTTTCACAGTGGTGCCCAGCACCTGATGCACTTGCTTATCCCAGTTCAGTGGGTTGCGTAGATAGATGACGCTGTCGAGCAGCATCACGTAGGGGCCAGCATCCACCCCACTTTCCCGCACCATCAGATCCTGCTCGGTGAGTTCACCGATCAAGACCCCTTCTCCGTTGACAACCGCCAATCCACCGATGTGGTGTTGGCTGAGCAACGACACGGCTTGCTGCAACTCGGTCTCAGGCGTCACGCTGAACACGGGAAACGTCATCACATCGCGGACCGTCTGCTGAAGCACCATGGGACGCAAGCAAGTGCACGCATTCTGAGCTTGAACTCCCTCTGGCGCATCTGGGCAGACCGTCTCACTTTGATTCGAGCGGTGGCGGGGCTTCCGCTGCTTGTGTCATTGCTGACGCAACAAGAGGGCCTGGCCTGGATGCTGCTCCTGGCCGCCGGGCTGACGGATGCCCTGGATGGATGGATGGCGCGGCGGGCCGGCGGGGGCAGCCGCTGGGGAGCACGACTCGATCCCCTCGCCGACAAACTCCTGATTGCAGCGCCCTTGCTGTGGCTTTCCGCCGATCAGACCTTGCCGCTTTGGGCAGTGTGGCTACTGCTGGCGAGGGAACTGCTGATCTCTGGATGGCGCCGTGATGCGGTTGACGGGGCACCGGCCTCGTCATGGGGCAAAGCCAAGACTGTGTTGCAGTTCATCAGTCTTCTTCTGCTGCTCTGGCCCTCAGGCTGGGGCCACTCCGGCCTGGTCGAAGGATTGCACGATCTCGGCTGGTGGTTGTTCTGGCCCTCCCTGGTGATGGCTCTGCATTCCGCCCTGGGGTATCTCAGGCCGCACCGATCAGAGCTGCATCGCCACTGACATCAGGGGTGAGCACAGGGCGCTGGCTGTAATCGAGGTCGTAATTGTGCTGGAACGCACTGATGGCATCAAAACGGGGCGTCCAGGCCAATTCCCGCTCGGCTCGGCTCACATCGGTGAGGAAGTGACTGAGACGCAAGGGGAAGGCCTTACGCGCCTTCGGATCCAAACCGCTGGGATCAAACGCACGGATCTCGACGCTGGCAGGATCTTTCCCACAGGCAAGAGCCGCAGCCTCCACCACACCCGCGAAGGTGATGCCCTTGCGGGACGAACAGTTGTAGATCCGATTGGTTGCCGCATCCACCGCCAGGGATCGCACCATCGCATCGGCCAAGTCTTCAACATGGCCGAGCTGGGTGATCGTGCTTCCATCACCGGGCATCGGCACAGGAAGGTCATTGCAGACCCGCTCGAAGAACCAGCGCTCGACGGGGTTGTAATTCCCTGGTCCGACGATGTAGGTGGGTCGAAAGCTGGTGAAGGGAATGCCCTGCTTGAGCAGCCAGGCTTCCGTTTCGGCCTTCCCGGCATGGCGGCTGGCGGGATCCAGGGCAGCGTCTTCATCCAGGGGCCAGAGGTTTGAGCCTGCGTAGACGCCCGCCGAGCTCACATACAGAAAGCGATGGGTCGGAGCACCCGTGATGGCCACCACCGCTTCGCTGTCCTGCAGGGTGCGACCTGAGCTGTCGACGATCACATCAAACGTCTGCCCTTGGAGTTGGGCCAGATCATCGGCGTTGCTGCGATCTCCCTTCACATGGTTGACCCCTTCCGGTGCAGCCTGACGCCCGCGGGTGAACAGGCTGATGTCGTGACCCTGGGCAAGGAGTGTCTGCACGAGAGGCTTACCGACAAAACGGGTGCCACCCATCACCAGGATCTTCATCACACCTCTGCTGTTCGAGGCCATTGAAGCGTGCTAGGGCCATGGCCCTGCAGGATGGGGCGCAGATCAGCTGGCTGACGCATGGAGATCATTCCTGCCATCGACCTACTCGGAGGCGCTTGCGTCCGCCTCCATCAGGGTGATTACAACCAGGTCACCCGTTTCAGCGACGATCCCGTGGCGCAGGCGATGCGTTGGCAGGAGCAGGGGGCAAGCCGCTTGCATCTGGTCGATCTGGATGGCGCCAAGAGCGGGGATCCGGTCAATGACGCCAGCGTGCAAGCCATCACCAAGGCGCTGTCCATCCCCGTTCAGCTCGGTGGCGGGGTGCGATCGGTGGAACGGGCTGAATCTCTGATCAACTGCGGCCTTGACCGCGTGATTCTTGGAACGGCAGCCATCGAGAACCCCAAGATGGTGAAGGAACTCGCAAGCCGTCATCCCGGAAAAGTTGTGGTCGGAATCGATGCCAGGGATGGAAAAGTCGCCACCCGAGGATGGGTGGAAGAAAGCAATGTGGAAGCCACAGCCCTGGCGCGCGACCTCAGCGATGCCGGTATCGCAGCGATCATCAGCACGGACATCGCCACAGACGGCACTCTGGCGGGGCCCAATCTCAATGCCCTGCGGGAAATGGCTGATGCCAGCAGCGTGCCTGTGATCGCCTCCGGCGGTGTCGGCTGCATGGCTGATCTCCTTTCGCTGATGGGCCTCGAGCCCCACGGCGTTACCGGTGTGATTACTGGACGCGCCCTTTATGACGGTCGCATCGATCTCAGAGAGGCGATCAAGGCCATGGGTGGTGCACGCCTTCAGGACCCCGAGACCGGCCTGGGCTCCTTTGCCTGATCACGAATTCACGCATCCTGCACGCTGCCAAGCGTACTCCTAATGTGAAGTCATTCCACTTACGATCATGGTGGACGTGAGTCGGGACAATCCGCCCTCTGCAGAGAGCTCCCCCTGTAGGGGTGTTCAGAGTGCATTTGATCGCTGCCGTTCCCTCGGCATGCGACTCAGCCGTCAGCGGCGCATGGTGCTGGATCTCCTGTGGACGGAAGCAAGCCACCTCAGTGCCCGGGATATTTTCGAACGACTGAATGCCAGAGGCCGCAGAATCGGTCACACATCGGTGTATCAGAACCTCGAGGCGTTGCAATCTGCAGGCGTGATCGAGTGTCTCGATCGGGCCAATGGTCGTCTGTATGGCTACCGGAGTGATCCCCACAGCCATCTCACCTGCCTGGACAGCGGAACAATCGAAGACATCGATGTGTCGCTTCCTCAGGAACTCCTCGACCAGATCGAACTGTCCACTGGTTATCGCATCGAGTCGTACACCCTGCAGCTGAACGGACGACGAAGCACAAATTGATTCCCGTGCGGCACTGGAGACAACCGGGATTGCTCGTTACGTTGGCCGCAGTTGAACCATTCAGGGATCGGGGTGAACGCATCCAAAGCCGAGATCCTTTTACTGGCCCCACCTCTGCTGGGTGAATCCCTGGCGCTTCAACTCACATCTCTTGATCCCGACCTTCCCGTCTGTCTTCGAGAGGATCTGCTGACCAGCCATCCCAGGCTGGTGGTCTGGTCTCTGGACACTGTGGCCTCCATTCAGCAGCTGCAGTTGGAACTTCACAAGCTTCAGGAGTTCTGGCAACCAACCCCCGTGTTGGTTCTCCTGCCTGGAACGCTGAAGTTCAGCAGTCCGGAATTACTTAATTTGAATTGTCCGGGTGTGTTGCAGGATCCCGACCTGCCCACCCTGCGAGAAGGGATTGCAACGCTCCTCAAAGGCGGACGTGTTGTGAGACTGAACAGCGGTGGCCCTGGTGTTGAAACGACCCGGCCCACCATGGGCCTTGGCCAGTGGTTGCTCACCAGTGGGCTTCAACAGATCAGTAACGATCTTCAACTGATCGATGCCCTGCTGGTTCCACCACCGGACAACCTCCTGCTGCGTCTTTTGCTTGAAGGCCGGCAGCGGGAACTTGTCAGTGCCCAGAATCTCCTTCTCTGGCTGTGGGGCCCATTGCAGGTTGGTCTCGCCGAGGCTGAACAGCTCAGAACAACAGACATCCACACCCCAGATGCGTCACCGCAACGTGATGGCGACGACAACCAAAGTGTCGCCATCACGTTGCGGGAGCGAAACGCCATCGCCGTATGGGCCTCGATTCAGGATCGATTGATCAATGCCGTTGATCAGGGCCTCAGCAACGGCACCGGTGCCTTGCTGGCCATCGAAGGACTGCAGCCGGAACGTCGACGAGACCTTCTGCTGGCTCTCCTGCAACAGCTTGATCAGGTGATGAACCGACTGCGATCTGGCCCTCCGGAAGGCATCGAGCATCCTCTGCCACTACAGGACCAATGGGGCACCCTTCAGACCGATCTTCGCCGTCAGGCCATCCAGGCCATGACAGGCAGCTACGTCCGTCTACCCCGCGGTGAAGACCTTCATCCTGTGGCGGAGACACTGATCAACAGTTCCGACCTCAGCCAGGTCGATCAGGAGCTCCCGGATGCCCGCCGGATGCTCGAGCCGCTGGTGCTCGACAGGCCGGTCCTGGTCGATGGGCAATTACTGCCCGCAGACCATCCAAAAGCTCTGTTGCAACTCGAAACCCTTGTAAGCAACTGGCTTGTTCGCAGTGCGGAACTGATCAGTGCAGAACTCCTGGGCATCTGCGGCGATTGGCCTGAATTGCGCCGATACTTACTTGATAATCGGCTGGTTTCCACCCGCGAACTGGAACGGCTTCGCAACCAGCTCAATAACCAATCACGGTGGCAGCTATGGGTGCAGCGACCCATCCGTCTCTATGAAAGCCAGCGGCTCCTTTTTCAACTCAAAGCAGGCAAGATCCAGCCCCTGACCCTGACCGAGCCCCGCGATCAAGAGCTGCGCAGCCTTGGCTGGTGGCAGCAACAGGTGGCACTCCTGCTTGAAGCGCGCGATGCCATCGCGCCGCAGGTGCAGACCCTTGTGCAACGCATCGGGGACTTGATGGTGGTTGTGCTCACCCAGGTGATTGGCAGAGCAATCGGCTTGGTGGGACGCGGCATTGCCCAGGGAATGGGACGAAGCGTCGGTCGTCGCCCGATCGGCCGTGGCTGAGGGGCAGAATGCGGCCTTTCCATGATCGCGCCGATGGCCCGACTGCTCAACTCGCTTCTGGGCCTTCTTCTGGCGATCACCCTGATGGGTCCAGCGGCTAACGCCAGCCTCACTGACGACCGCTACGACGGAAACATCTACGCCCTCTACTCCGGCAACGGGTCTCTCGTACCACCATCCACAACACTCAAGACCTCCCAGGACGCCGGACGCACCAGCATCCTGATCTTTTATCTCGATGACAGCAGCACCAGCAAGGCCTTCGCGCCTTCGGTCTCTGAACTGCAGAGGCTTTGGGGACGCGCCGTTGATCTGATGCCCCTCACCACCGATGCGCTGCAGGGGCGTCCCACCGAGGGAAGCACTGATCCTGCCAGCTACTGGCACGGGCGCATCCCGCAGGTGGTGGTCTTGGATGGCTCCGGCACGGTGTTGCTGGACGAGGAAGGCCAGGTCCCCCTTGACGCCATCAACAAAGCCATCAGCAAAGCCACCGGTCTTCCAGCGCCTGAAGGCGTCAGCACCAGCCTGAGTTTCAATGAGCTCAACACTGAGGTTCAGACCCGCTGAACCAGGCGTTGAAACCGCTTACGCTGCGCGGCTGATGCCTACGGCCCAAGCCGTCGAAGACTGAATGCCTTTGCTGCTCCTGATCCTCCTGCTGCTGGGTCTGGGCGTGGTCTGGTTGGAGGCGCGCCATCGTCTCCGGCCGGCGTCGCCCCTCCGGCTTGAAGCCCTTGACTGGTCCGTGACGCCCCGGGGCCAGGACCTGTTGGTGGAGGGTTGGCTTGAAATCAGCAACCCCCATCCCCGTATGGAGGTCTTCGTTCCTGAAATCGACGTGAAGCCGGTCTTGCTTGGCAAGACCGATCTCAGCAACCTGCAGATCCAGACACAACTCACGGCCGAGCACCCCGACGAAGAAGCCCGCCGCGATGGCTACTGGGCTGCGTACATCGTGAAAGGCAATCGACGCACCCGCGTGAAGGTGACTGTCGCGATCCGCTCCACAGCAGGGGTGAATGCAGTGGATGACGTCGATACCCTCTGGGCCGATGTGCACTGGATCAACTACGGACCGTTTGGCCGTCTGACACGTCAGCAAGGGGTGGTTGTACCGCTGCGCCGTCCCGATCCAGTGCTCGCGGCCAATGCTGCATTCCGCTCTGGTGAAAACTGCTCTGTGCTGCCGATCCGCACCCACCTGCTCGGCCCCCTCGATGACACGATTGAGGTGCTGCGCACCTATGCGGGCGACTTGATTCAACCCGGCGATATTCTCACCATTGGCGAGACCCCTGTCGCTGTGATCCAGGGTCGTTATGCCCACCCATCCACGGTTGAGCCTGGTTGGCTCGCTCGGCTCCTCTGCAGGGCTTTCCACCCGACCAGCAGTCTCGCCACCGCCTGCGGCCTCCAGACCCTGATCGACCAGGTGGGGCCGACCAGGGTGTTGCTGGCCTGGAGTCTCGGCCTGGTTCTGAAAGTGCTGGGAAGCCCTGGTGGCTTCTACCGGCTCGCAGGGTCCCAGGCCCGGTTGATTGACGACGTCACCGGTACCACACCTCCCTACGACCAGACCATTGTTCTGGGTCCATCAGAACCTGAATCCCTGTGCCAACAGGCCGCTGAGTCCCTTGGCGTGGCCGTCGCCATCGTTGATGTCAACGATCTGGGACGCGTCAAAGTGCTCGCCAGCAGCCGCGGCTGCGATGAATCGCTGCTGCAGCGTGCCCTGCGTCCCAACCCTGCCGGCAATGCGAATGAACGCACCCCGCTGGTGCTCGTACGACCCGGTGGCTGACGCACTTCACCGCAGATGAGAGATACATTGTTGATGTGACATCGGCACGTGAGGTGGAGTCTTCCAGCAACTCACTCCAAGTCGAGCCGCTGAAAGCCGCTCACCTCTCCTGTCTAAAGGCGACAGATCAGAGCATTCATCTGCCACAGCTGCAGGCCCTGCTCCTCCAGGGTTGGTTGGGTCAGGCGGAAGCTCTTGTGCCTGGACTGATGAATCCAAGCAAGCCCCTGACGCTCGTCGCCAGAGAGGACCACTGCCTTCTCATCCTTTTGGTGATGCGCCCTCACAACCGTCAGGGCAGCTGCTGGCGCATGGATGTGCAGCCACTCAACAGATCTGACACGATCAGCCAGGGTCACCTGCTTCGTGAGATGTTCAAGCAGGCCCTGCTGCAACCGCACGTCCGTTCCTGCAGCTGGGTTGTGCGCTGCAGCACCAGCGACTCCATCCAGCTCTCTGTTCTGAGGGAACTGGGCTTTCAGCCCATTCGAACCCTCTGCCGCTGGCGCCCCGCAGAGGCTTCAGAGGTTCCCCCCGGCCAGCGCATTGCACGGCCAGAGGGAAGCCGCTGGGTTGCTCTCGATCGACATACAGCGCCAATGCTCTGGCCTCTCGATCAGGCATCCACCAGCAATCTTCAGCGTCAAATCGTTGATCGTCAGCCGATGGATCTGTTGGATCAAGCCGGAGCTGGCAGCGGCGTGTTGGTCGCATCAGGAGCTCGGGGGGAAGTGGCCATCGCAGGCCTGAAACGGCAGCAGCGCAGCGACAACGATCAGGTACTGGAAGTGCTGCGGGAGCCAGCGTGGGATGCGCGACTCAATCAGGCCCTTCCCTGGATGCTCACCAAGGCTGCAGCCGACCAACCCCAAGCCACCTTTGCCTGCAACTGCGAAGACGCAGAGCTGAAAGCGTCATTGGACAGCCAAGGATGGAACCGCGTTGATGATGAACTGCTTCTTGGCCGCAGTCTCTGGCGTCGTCAGAGCAATGTCCGGCGCCTGCAGGCCACCCGTCCGCTGGAAGCGATGCTCGGGCGATTGCAGCCTCAGCAACCGCCCCTTCCCACGCCTTCACTGGGCGACCGCTGAGATTGTTTGACGTCATGGGCCTTTCAGCCCCCAAACCCCGTTCCGTGCTCAGCCTCGATGTGGGGCGTCGGCGCATTGGCCTTGCAGGCTGCGATCCACTGGGAATCAGCGTGAAGCCACTCCCAGCACTGAGGCGAAGTCGCTTCGAACAGGATCTCCAACAGCTTCAACCACTGTGTCTGCAAAGGAGAGTCGAGGCCCTTGTCGTTGGCCTACCCCTCGATCAGGGGGGACAACCGACTGAACAGGCCGAGCACTGCCGCCGTTACGGCGTTCGTCTGGCCCAAAGGCTTGGATTACCGATCGCCTGGGTGAATGAGCACAGCAGCAGCTGGGCTGCAGCAGAACAGCACCATCTGCATGGAGACAGAAGCGGACGCCTCGACAGTGAAGCTGCAGCGCTTCTGCTGGACCAGTGGTTGAACGAGGGCCCCGAACCCGAACCGGTCCCTTCTTCGGCCCCACGGCATGGCACGGGGCCCGGCGATGCAGGATCCTGAAGCAACAGACGTATCACCCATGAACGCCAGCGGCCCCGGCAACAGCGGAGAGGTCCCCACCGTGTTGGTGAAGGACAGCACGGGCAGGGATCTGTTGTGCTTCCTCGAGCAGCTGATTCCCCTTGACGGAAGCGATTACGCCCTTCTGACACCAGTGGATACTCCGGTGTGCCTGTTCCGGCTCAAGGATGGAAGCGATCCTGAGCTCATTGATGCGATCAGCAACAGCGAACCGATCCTCTCCGTCGCCGATGTCGTGCTCCAGGAGCACGAGCTCACCTTGGTGCGCTCTGCCGTCACGCTCACCGTGAGCGGAGAGCTGGATGAACCTGAGCCTGACGATCTCGAAGACGAAGACGGCGATGACGACGACGCTGAAACCTATGAACTCCTTGTGAGCTTCCTCGTGGAAGAGCAGGAATACGGCCTCTACATTCCCCTGGATCCATTCTTCGTGGTGGCGCGCATGGATGAGGCAGGTGCTGTTCTTGTGGAGGGTGAAGACTTCGATCGGATTCAACCCAGAATTGAGGCTGAACTGGAAGAGCGTGAGCTTCTCGAGTGATGCGGCGTCAGTGGCTTCAACCCGACTGGGATCCTGGACTGACTGTTGTGCAGCTGCCGCTTGAGCATCTGCTCGACCGCGGCATCACCAGTCTTCTGCTCGATGTTGACCGGACGCTTTTGCCTGGTCATGACGTGCGTCTCCCTGATGCGGTGATGGGGTGGGCAGCGGCCGCTCAGCGCCATCTGCGACTGCATCTCTTCAGCAACAACCCTTCCCGTCAGCGCATTCAGGCTGTGGCCGATCAACTGGGGGTGAGCTTCACCAGCGGAGCAGCGAAACCGCGCCGCGCTGCGTTGCGACGCGTTCTCCAGGAGTTGCACGTGCAACCGGACGAACTGGCGATCGTCGGTGACAGACTCTTCACCGACGTGCTGGCGGGGAATCGCCTCGGTCTTTATACGGTGCTGGTCAAACCGGTCAAGGCCGATGGCACCCCCTGCCCCCATGATCGGGTTCAGCGTCTTGAGCGACAACTGGCTCGACTGCTCGGGGGAGCAAGTCGATGACCCTGAGGGTGGTGAAGGTAGGCACCAGCCTGTTAAGGGGGCAGCCCGGTCAGACCACCGCTGACGTGATCGCACGCTTGGCCGCCGCGCTTGCCACCAGTCTTGATAGAGGAGACAAGGTTCTGCTGGTGAGTAGCGGTGCTGTCGGCCTGGGATGTCGCCGACTCGGACTCGATCAGAGGCCCGACAGCGTTGTGGCCCTTCAAGCAGCGGCTGCAGTGGGGCAGGGCCATCTGATGGCGCTCTACGAAAAGGCGATGGGACAACAGGGCTATGCCGTTGCCCAGGTTCTGCTTACCCGTTCAGAACTTTCCGATCGTCGGAGTTATCAGAGCGCTTCAGCCACCTTGCATCAGCTGCTCGATTGGAATGTGCTGCCGATCGTGAACGAAAACGATTCGGTGTCAGCTGCCGAACTGCGTTTTGGTGACAACGACACCCTGTCCGCTCTGCTGGCTGCAGCCGTGGGGGCCGACGATCTGATTCTGCTCACCGACGTGGATCAGCTGTATTCCGCTGATCCACGTCTTGATGGTTCCGCCAAGCCGATCTCAGACGTCCACCATCCCGCCCAGTTGGCAGCTCTCGAAAAAGGTGCGGGCGATGGCGGTCGCTGGGGAACAGGAGGCATGACCACAAAACTGGCTGCAGCACGCATCGCCACAGCGAGCGGCATCACCGTCCATCTTGCCGATGGTCGTCAGGAGCGCGTCTTGCATCAACTTCTCGAAGGTGGACGCGGCGGCACCGTGTTTCATCCCCATCCCGAACCCCTGGGCAACCGCAAAAGCTGGCTTGCCCATGCCCTGCAGCCCCAGGGCAGTCTCCATCTCGATCAGGGGGCCTGTGAGGCCCTGCAGCAGCGTGGGGCCTCTCTGTTACTGGTTGGCATTCGCAAGATCGAAGGAGACTTCGCTGCCAATCAACCCGTTCGACTGCTCGACCCAACAGGCACAGAAATCGCGCGGGGACTGAGTTCCATCAGCAGTGATCGTCTTGAAAGAACCGTCCTGGATGGGTCCTCACGTTCGCCAGACAGCTCTGCCGGTTCACCCGTTGTGATCAATCGCGACGTTCTCGTGATGACAGGCGCATCTACGATCCCGCCGCAGCAGACCTGACCCATGCGTTTCAGCCAGTTGATCGCCACCCTTCAGCAGGGGGAGGCCGGGCTGCAGGCCCATCACCTCGGATCCAATCCGGATCTCAGCGGTGCAGCGTCAATCGATCGAGCCAAAGCTGATCAGATCACGTTCCTGGAAAAAGGGAGTGCGTTGGCAGGTCAACTGGACACCTGTGCTGCGGGCGCTGTGTTGCTGCCCGACCAGGACGAGCTCAAGCAACTGGCTGAACAGCGTGGGCTGGCCTGGGCTGTCTTACGCGACCCGAGACTCGGTTTCGCCGAGACCCTTGAGCAGTTGCACCCTGCCCCCAGGGCTACCGCTGGCATCCATCCCTCTGCGGTGATTGGTGAACGCGTTGAGCTGAGCCCTGGGGTGAGCATTGGCCCCCACGTCTGCGTCGCTGATGGCAGCAGGATTGGACCCAACACCGTGCTCCATCCCGGTGTGGTGATCTACCCCGACGTGGATGTCGCTGAGGGGTGTGTCATTCATGCCAATGCGGTGCTGCATCCGGGCACACGCCTGCAGCGCCATTGTGTCGTGCATTCCGGGGCCGTGATCGGATCAGAAGGATTTGGCTTCGTCCCCACGGCAAAAGGGTGGCGCAAGATGCCGCAGACCGGACTTGTGGTGCTCGAAGAAGGGGTTGAAGTGGGATGTGGCAGCACGATTGATCGCCCCTCAGTGGGAGAAACACGCATCGGTGCCGGCACCAAGATTGACAACTTGGTGCAGATCGGCCATGGCGTGGAAACAGGCAAAGGCTGTGCTCTGGCGTCTCAGGTTGGCATTGCTGGAGGGGCCAAGCTTGGCAATGGCGTGATTCTCGCCGGCCAAGTAGGCGTCGCGAACCGAGCTGAAATCGGAGACCGAGCCATCGCCAGCTCCAAGAGCGGAATCCACGGTGAAGTGGCTAGCGGAGAGGTTGTGAGTGGATACCCAGCCATTTCCAATCGTCTCTGGCTTCGCTGCTCAGCTGCCTTTGCCAAACTCCCCGAACTGACCAAGCAGATCCGAGACCTGCGCAAAGAGCTGGCCAGCCTGCGTGCTGAGGCGCACCCCCCTCAGTAACCTCCCTGGTTGCACCTTCAGCCTCTGAGGATCCATGCGCCAGCACCGCGTCGTTCTGTTGCCCGGCGATGGCATTGGGCCGGAAATCACTGCGGTGACACGGCGGATGCTGGAGGCGGTGAGTGCACGCCACGGATTCCAGCTCAGTTTCAACGAACAACCCATCGGTGGTGCTGCCATTGATGCCACGGGGGAGCCTCTCCCGGCCAGCACCCTGGAGGCCTGTCAGCAGGCTGATGCGGTGCTGATGGCCGCCATCGGCAGCCCGCGCTTCGACAACCTGCCAAGGGACAAACGCCCGGAAACAGGATTGCTCAGCCTCCGCGCCGGCATGGAGCTGTTTGCCAACCTCAGGCCGGTGAAGATCGTGCCCGCCCTGATCGATGCCAGCAGCCTCAGGCCTGAGGTGATTCAGGGAGTTGATCTGATGGTGGTGCGGGAACTGACCGGAGGCATCTACTTCGGCCAGCCGAAAGGTCGCGTCGAAGCCGACGGAGAGGAACGCGGGTTCAACACGATGACCTACTCCGCCAGTGAAGTTGATCGCATCGCCAAGGTCGCCTTTGAACTGGCCCAACAACGGCGGGGTCAGCTGTGCTCCGTTGACAAAGCCAATGTGCTCGATGTCAGCCAGCTCTGGCGCGATCGCGTCGATGCCCTGGCCCCGGAGTTCGCAGGGGTGGAGGTGAGCCATCTGTACGTCGACAATGCCGCCATGCAACTGGTGCGTTCACCGCGCCAGTTCGATGTGCTGCTCACCGGCAACCTCTTCGGCGACATCCTCAGTGATGAAGCCGCCATGCTCACCGGATCGATCGGCATGCTTCCATCAGCCTCACTGGGGGCAGGAGGACCAGGGCTGTTCGAACCGGTGCATGGATCCGCACCAGACATCGCTGGGCAAGACAAGGCCAACCCGATGGCGATGGTGTTGTCCGCCGCAATGATGCTTCGCATTGGCCTCAAGGAAGAGGCCGCAGCAACATCCCTGGAGCGTTCCGTTGACCGGGTGCTGGCCGCAGGTTTCCGGACAGGCGATCTGATGGCTGAAGGCTGCACTCCTTTGGGCTGTGAAGCGATGGGTGCCGAGCTGATCAAATCACTCGGGGAGTAACAGCCATTGCCGATGCCGGCCCCACGATGGGCAAATCCGGCAGGTGACCTGCCAAACTCGCTGGATTCTGTTCTCCTGCGTCGATGTCGAAGCGCCACCCCGTAGTCGCCGTTACAGGCTCTTCCGGTGCCGGTACCAGCACCGTGAAACGGGCTTTCGAGCATATCTTCGCCCGCGAGAACATCACGCCTGCGGTGGTGGAGGGCGACAGCTACCACCGCTTCGAGCGCATGGCCATGAAAGAGGCCATGGCCGATGCGCTCGCCAAAGGTGAGAACTTTTCGCACTTCGGGCCTGAAGCCAACCTCTTCGACAAACTTGAAGAGCTCTTCCGCGTCTATGGCGAAACCGGTGGCGGCCAGAAGCGCTACTACCTCCACAGCCCTGAAGAAGCTGCTGAGCACAATGCCCGCCTGGGTGTGAACCTCGAGCCCGGTCAGTTCACCCCCTGGGAATCGATTCCCTCAGGAACGGATGTGCTCTTCTACGAGGGCCTCCATGGTGGTGTGAAGGGCAACGATTATGACGTCGCCAGTCTGGCCGACCTCCTGGTTGGTGTGGTGCCCATCACCAACCTGGAGTGGATTCAGAAGATCCACCGTGACAACGCAGAACGTGGCTATTCCGCCGAAGCAATCGTCGACACGATCCTGCGACGGATGCCTGATTACATCAATCACATCTGCCCGCAGTTCAGCCGCACCGACATCAACTTCCAGCGTGTCCCGACCGTGGACACCTCCAACCCCTTCATCTGTCGGAACATTCCGACTCCGGATGAAAGCTTCGTGATTATCCACTTCCGCAAGGGTGCCCGTGAGAAATGGGGGATTGATTTCACCTATCTGCTCAACATGATTCACGACTCGTTCATGTCGAGCCCCACATCCATTGTGGTTAACGGTGGCAAGATGGGTTTTGCCATGGAGCTGATCCTGACACCGATCATCCACCGCATGATTGAGGAAAAGCAGAAGCTGGGCTGATTCAAGGTCACTGAAAACATCTATCGTGGGCGCATCTGAGGCATCAGGTGGGCCCATTTCTTTTTCCACCCCATCGTTTGTGATCACTGGAGCGGCGGTGGCTTCCTCGCCTGCCCCCCGATGGGATCGTGTGAACAGCCAGGACTTGATTGCAAGGGCACGCTCGATCTATTTCCGTTACCTCAGTGATGCGAGTCGCGCCGCTGAACCAAGCGGTGTTGTCCTTTGCGCCAGCAGTGGGGAAGGTCGTGTGGTGTTTGAGTTGCCTACCCTCCTGCCGGAAGAAGAGTTTGTTGCCACCCAGTTCCTGAGGGTCAAGAGTCCACGCCGCAACGTGTCCCGCGGATGATCCCCTTCGTTGTGCTCCTGGCACTATTCGGAGCCTGCATCGGCAGCTTTCTCAATGTGGTGGCATGGCGTTGGCCTCGTAGGCAGTCAGTTGTCTGGCCAGGCAGTCACTGCCCGAACTGCGGCCATGCCGTTCGATGGCACGACAACCTTCCAGTCTTTGGCTGGTTTCTGCTGCGAGGACGTTGCCGAGATTGCAACTGGAGGATTCCAGCGCGCTATCCGTTGGTGGAACTGCTGACCGCAGGGCTCTGGCTCACCGCCATGACTGCCCTGGGACTGGGATCGACCACTCCGAAGCTGATCAATCTGACGGGAGGGGTGTTGTTGGTCAGCCTGTTGATGGTCCTCACACTGATTGATCTCGACCACCTCTGGTTGCCCGAACCGCTGTGTCGCCTGGGGGTGATCAGCGGTTGGGCCACGGTGACCTGGATGGCAGCAACCTCCACGCCGTTTGCAGCCGAGCATTTGCTGGCCCACCTGCTCGCAGCCAGTGCCGGCTTGCTGATCCTTGAAGGCATCAGCGCCCTGGCCGAACGGATCCTCGGGCAACCAGCGCTCGGTCTCGGCGATGCGAAGCTAGCGGCCATGGGCGGAGCATGGTTAGGCCCCCTTGGTCTGGCAGCGGCCATGATGCTGGCGGTGCTGGGAGGAGCCTTGATCGGGTCAGTCGCCCGATTGAGCGGACGACTCGGCCCAAGGGAACCCTTTCCATTCGGTCCCTTCATCGCTGCCGGCATCTGGCTGGTATGGCTGAAAGGAGCCTCCTGGTGGTGGCAGCTCTGGCTCAGCATGCTGGGGCAGAACAGCTGAGACGGCGGATCGTTCTGGATTCAGTTCCTCAACGACGGCCAATTTCAGGGAATTACTTGTCAACCCGGACGGGTTTGAGCTCCAACAACTTGGATGATGGTGGACGCACCATCAGGTTGATGGCTGGGTGATCGCATCGGGCAGTCGCAACCCAACCACCCCATGGCGAGCAAGCAGGGATTTCCTTGTACCCACTGCGATTAAGGTGTCCTGATCCACACCTGACTGGATGAGTCTCTTCGACTGGTTTGCTGATCGCCGCAAGGATCAATTCGTCGGCAAGGTCTCCCAGGAACAGGACGAGGGCGATGGTCTGTGGAGTAAGTGCCCGGAGTGCGGAACGGTTGCCTACCGCAAGGACCTGGTTGCCAATGCCAACGTCTGCAGCCATTGCGGCCACCACAACCGCATTGACAGCAGCGAACGCATTGCCCTGATCGCTGATCCGGGAACATTCTCCGCGATGAACAGCGACCTTGAGCCCACCGACCCACTGGGCTTCAAGGATCGCCGCGCCTATGCCGATCGACTGCGGGAAACCCAGGCAAAGACAGGCCTGAAGGATGCTGTGATCACAGGCTTCTGTCGAGTCGACACTTTGCCTCTGGCCTTGGCGGTGATGGATTTCCGTTTCATGGGCGGCTCCATGGGATCCGTCGTGGGGGAGCGGATCACCCGCCTGGTGGAACAGGCCACAGACCGCAGGGTGCCTCTCTTGATTGTGTGCGCCTCAGGTGGTGCACGCATGCAGGAGGGGATGCTCAGCCTGATGCAAATGGCCAAGATTTCTGGAGCTCTTGAACGCCATCGCGAGCAAGGTCTGCTCTACATGCCTCTGCTCACCCACCCCACAACCGGTGGGGTGACAGCCAGTTTCGCCATGCTGGGGGATTTGATTCTGGCTGAACCCAAGGCCCTGATTGGCTTTGCCGGACGGCGGGTGATTGAGCAGACCCTGCGGGAGAAACTGCCTGAGAATTTCCAGACCGCCGAATATCTGCAGGAGCACGGCTTCGTTGACACGATTGTGCCGCGTAACCAGTTGAAGACGACCCTCGCCAGCCTGCTGCGACTGCATGGAAGCAAGCCAGTGGGAGTCGCCGGCTGATGCGTCGCTTCGCACAAAGCCTCGGCCTCTTCACGCTGGTCCTGACGTTCATGGTTCTGCTGCCCGTTCAGCTTCAGCCATGGGGCGGACTTGCGGCCGCGGGGCCGGTGGACTGGCATGAGGTGGAGCCCACCGCCGATGGACGCCAATGGTGGGATGCCGGCAGCGTGCGGCGTGATCGTGATGGGTTCCTCAGTGTGCTCAGTCGCTATACCCCTGAAACCGATGAAGACACCCCCACCCTCGGCACGCTGTTTGTGATGCAGGTGGATTGCGACCAGCGGTTGTTTCGCGATAAGCAAGTGAACGGTTTGCCTCGATGGCAGGCGCAGTGGGAACCTGCTGGCGGCGATGGCTTGATCGAGCGTGTGATCGATCAGGTCTGCCGAGCTGATCTGGCCTGAGTCATGTATCCACAGTCCTCCCGAACGCAACCCATCGGTGTCGCCGTGGCGGGCCTTGGGTTCGGGGAAGCCGTCCATCTGCCTGCGCTTGCGTCGAACCCTGACCTCAACGCAGTAGCCCTCTGGCATCCCCGCCAAGACAGGTTGGATCAGGCCTGCGCGACCCACAGCCTGCAAGGCACAACCGACTGGGATGTCCTGCTGGCCAACCCGGAGGTGGAGGCGGTGATCATCACGACTCCCCCGGCTCCCCGCTTTGACCTTGCACGTCGAGCCTTGGAAGCTGGCAAGCATCTTCTCTTGGAAAAACCTGTCGCCCTCGAAGCGGATCGAGTGGAAGAACTCCACCGGATCGCCATTGCCAAACGGCTCAGCGTGGCGGTTGATTTCGAATACCGTGCGGTTCCCCTGTTCATGCAGGCGGCACGACTTCTGCAGGCAGGAGCCATCGGCACCCCGTGGCTTGTGAAGTACGACTGGTTGATGAGCAGCCGAGCCAATGCCAGCCGTCCCTGGAGCTGGTACTCCGACCTCAGACAGGGCGGTGGCGTCATCGGTGCTCTTGGAACCCATGCCTTCGACACCCTGCATTGGCTGATTGGACCCGTGTGCGGGTTGCATGCGCTCCATCACACGGCGATTCAGCACAGACCGGATGCCAACGGTCAGCTTCAACCCGTCGATGCGGAAGATGTGGCTCTGATTCAGGCTCGGCTGCAATTGGCCGATGGGTCAGGCCTGGTGCCCGCACAGGTGAGTCTGGCCTCGGTCGCCCGCAATGGCCGTGGCTGCTGGCTGGAGGTGTACGGCTCCGAGGGCAGCCTCACGCTGGGCAGCGACAACCAGAAGGATTACGTCCACGGCTTCAGCCTGTGCATCAGCCAGAACGGTGAGGCGCCGAGAGTGGTGCAAGCAGACGCCGATCTCAGCTTTGCAACCACCTGGAGCGATGGCCGGATTGCTCCTGTGGCCAGACTTCAGGGCTGGTGGGCCGACAGTATTCGCACCGGACGGCCGATGATCCCGGGCTTGGCTGAAGGCTTTCTCAGCCAGAGAGCCTGCGATGAGGCCCAGGCTTCGCATCGAAGCTGGAAACGACCGGGATGATCGGCGTGATGCAAATCCGGTAGATTCGCCCGCATCCGTCTCCACGACGTTCACCCCCAGAGGATCTTCACCATGGCGCTCGTCCCGCTTCGGCTCCTGCTTGACCACGCCGCCGAAAACGGCTACGGCATCCCTGCGTTCAACGTCAACAACCTGGAGCAGGTTCAGTCGATCATGGAGGCGGCTCACGAGACCGACTCTCCCGTGATCCTGCAGGCCTCCCGTGGTGCCCGCACCTACGCCGGTGAAAGCTTCCTGCGTCACCTGATCCTGGCGGCTGTCGAGACCTATCCCGACATCCCTGTGGTGATGCACCAGGACCACGGCAACAGCCCCTCCACCTGCTACGGAGCTGCCGCCAACGGTTTCACCTCCGTGATGATGGATGGTTCCCTTGAAGCCGATGCCAAGACTCCTGCCAGCTACGAGTACAACGTGGCTGTCACCAAGGAAGTGGTGGACGTGGCTCACGCCATCGGCGTCAGCGTCGAAGGTGAGCTGGGTTGCCTTGGCTCCCTCGAGACCGGTAAAGGCGAAGCCGAAGACGGCCACGGCTTTGAAGGCGAGCTGTCGAAGGATCAGCTGCTGACCGACCCTGCCGAAGCGGCTGACTTCGTCGCCAAGACCAAGGTGGATGCCCTGGCCATCGCCATCGGCACCAGCCACGGCGCCTACAAGTTCACCCGCAAGCCAACCGGTGAAGTGCTGGCCATCAGCCGCATTGCTGAAATCCACAAGGCCATCCCCAACACCCACCTGGTGATGCACGGTTCATCCTCCGTTCCTCAGGAATGGCTGGAGATGATCAACAAGTACGGCGGTCAGATTCCTGAGACCTACGGCGTCCCCGTCGAAGAGATCCAGGAAGGCATCCGCAACGGTGTGCGCAAGGTGAACATCGACACCGATAACCGCCTGGCCTTCACCGCTGCTGTGCGTGAAGCCGCCGCTGCGGATCCCGCCAATTTCGATCCTCGCCACTTCAACAAGCCTGCTCGTAAGTACATGAAGCAGGTCTGCCTCGACCGCTATCAGCAGTTCTGGGCCGCCGGCAACGCCAGCAAGATCAAGCAACGCGACATCAACTACTACGCCGGTCTGTATGCCAAAGGCGCACTGGAGCCGAAAGCTGCCGTGGCTGCCTGATCCAGTCAGCAACGAAGTATTGGTGGGGGGGGTGACGCCCCCCTTTTTCATGGCATCAGACCTGCACCTTCAAACGAGCACGATTGTTGTTGCGAAGGGCCTCAGGTTCGAGAATCTGCTGCTCCGGATCCACCCACACCTCCACGTCTTGACGGCCAGGTGACAGCGCCCAGGCGATGGAAAAGCGTTCCGATCCGCCAGCCTCCATCCAGGGCAGGCGGAGATACCGATGGTCGCTGTATCGGTTATTGACGACCACTGCAATGCCCACATCACTCACATCGAGCTGGCCCTGATTGGCCACCGTGAACTGGATACACCCTGTTTGGTAAGCCAGTTCATGCACAAACAGATCGCTCGACCAGGTCTGAATTGTTTGCAGGGGATAGATGGCCAGACGGTCAAGCCGTGTCAACGCGGTCGAGGGGTGCTCATGGTGCAGATGACCGCCGTAACGCAGATCTGTGCTGCAGCCGTGCAGGTGAAGATGGGCATCAGCCTGGGGAACGGTGACGCGCCCGAGAGCAGGGTTGGTGTCAAAAAAACCGCAGCATTCCCAGTGCAGGGAATGGCCGAGAAAATGAACGGGATCCTCAGGATTGCCCGGATCTTGATCTGCGAGCCGATAGTGCTGAAGAAGGTCGTAGATGCTTTTTGAGGCCGTTGCATCGCCTTCGGAAGTGGATGCGATCGCACTGTTTCGACGCTGCTGCCCCATACACAATTTGGAAGCAACGGTAATCACCAGTTCCCGCCATTCCGCCAACAACCGAACGCCATAGATCGGGGCATTCGTCAAACGGCCGGCGTCATGGCCCAGGCGGATCGCTTCAGCCACCAGCTCCTGCAAGCGACGACCATCCACAGGCCCGAGCTGCTCGACATCCACCGGGTAGCGCAGACCTGTGGCATCCCTGGAGAAACAGACATAAGGGAAATGAGAACTGCCATCCCCCCGGTGCAACCGACGGATGCCGCCGTTGAAGGCCTCACACTTCCAAATGGCCGTGTCGCCTGTCGGATCAGGGAGAAACGTGAGCTCACCGTTGTCAAGGCTGGTGGTGGTGCCGAGGCCAAGCACATCACCCTTGAGAGGAATGCGCTCATAAGCCAGATGCTCATTCACATCTCCCTGAATCAGATCGGTGACGGTATTGGCGATCGTGAGATCCGTCATCGAGGCAACACGGGGATCTCCATGCTGACCGCAGATCAGAGCAGTGTCAGGCTGGCGCGTTTCGTGTCAAGTACAGCCCGGCGTCCAAGCGGCAGAGCCATGTTGGGTCGTCCATGACCCACCGGAAGATCGAGGAGAACAGGAATGCCAAGATCTCCCAGCCGCTCTTCCAGCACCTCCTCCATGCTGAAGTCACCGGGGAGGATGTCGTCTTCGGCCCAGGAGAAACGACCACAGCCGATGCCGACCACCGCCTTGAGCAAGCCAGCACTGCGCCACTGGGTCAGCATGCGGTCAACGCGATAGGGAGCTTCACCCACGTCTTCCAGAACCAGGACAGCCCCGCGCAGATCAGGGAACCAGGGTGTGCCGATCAGATGCGTCGCGACGGTGAGATTGGTGACCACCAGTGGGCCCGACACCCGACTCAGCTGAGAAGCCCTCACGCTCCTGAGAGCAGTGCCCTTCAAGGGAGCCACAGGACGACCCGTGAGCAGGTCCACCGTGCGTTGCCACTGACGGTCATCGCCGCCGCTGGACCCATGAACGGCGCCCTGCAAGCCTGCCGCCCATTGCGCCAGCAACAGGGAACTGGTGTCAGAAAAACCCAGACACCACTTGGCTCGCCGCGGAAAACGGAATCCAGCCTCCAGCACCCTGGCACCTCCCCAGCCCCCTCCCAGGGTGATCACTGCATCAACCGAGGGATCCAGCCAGGCCTTCTGAAGGTCCGCCACGCGATCTCGATCGCGTGCGGAGAAATACCGCCACTGACCCTTGACACTGCCTGGCACCTCCAACGTCCAGCCCTCCAGTGCACAACGTTGCTGCAGCACTGTGAAATCGGTCTCAGGATCCATCCAGGTGCCGGGATTCACCGCCCTCAGATGGGCACCACGGCGCAGTGGAGCCGGTGCGGTGACAGAAGCAGTGCGTGAACCGGCCAGGCCCGGTGTGGTGGTCCACCCCGCCAGGGCCGCGGTCGCAAAGCCAGCCACTCCTCCCTTGAAGAGGTCTCGCCGGGACAGGAAAGGGGAGCCATCAGGCACCTCTCAACGCCTCCACAAGCGTGACTTCCCGCATTGTGAAGGCGATGCAGGACAACGACGCATCAGGCGATCAGAGCTTGAATCAACGACTGGCCATCAATTCCACCGGTGGTGGCATCACAGGCCCTCTCGGGATGCGGCATCAAGCCCAACACATTGCCGGACGGATTGGTGATTCCAGCGATATCCGCAACTGAGCCATTGGGGTTGTTGAGGTAGCGGAAGGCAATGGCATCGTCATCCTGAAGTTGCTTCAGGGTGTCATCCGTGCACTGGTAACGACCTTCACCATGGGCAATGGGGAGCGTCAGTCGCTCTCCAGCCTGACGACCCTGCATCCAGGCCGTGCGGCCTGAAGCGACTTCAAGCGGGGCATCTTCACAGATGAAGTGAAGATTGCGGTTGCGCGTCAAGGCACCGGGTAGCAAGCCCAGTTCCGTGAGCACCTGGAAGCCATTGCAAATGCCGAGCACCCGACCACCTTGACCGGCGAAGTCGATCAGTGACTCGAGCACAGGCGCAAAGCGTGCGATGGCGCCACAACGCAGATAGTCGCCGTAACTGAACCCCCCCGGAAGCACCACCGCATCCAGACCACGGAGATCCCGTTCCTCATGCCAGAGGTAGCGGGTGGGAATGCCAAGGCAGCCTTCACTCGCCCAGCGCACATCCCGGTCGCAATTGGAACCGGGGAAAACGACCACTCCGACGCTCATGCCTGCTGAAGCTCCAGAGTCCAGTTTTCGATCACGGGATTGGCCAGGAGGCGATCGCTGAGCAGTTCAAGACGGCGACGAGCTTCCTGTTCATCAGGAGCATCAAGCTCCAGCTCCACCGCCTTGCCGATACGCAGTTTGCTCACACCATCGACGCCAAGCCGGGATGCCGCAGAACGGGTGGCCTCACCAGCCGGGTCGAGCACCGACGGGCGCAGGTTCACCAATACGCGGGCTTGATAACGCGGCACGGTCACCTCGCAGGAATTGTTAAATCTTGGCAGGCCGAGGCACCCGGCCCTGGCCATCACATGCACGTTGAAGACAGGCCTGGTGCTTGTCTTGATGCAGTGCTCCATCCCAACGATCCGAGCAGTGGCACTGATGGTTGCGCTGGGATCGGCAACCTTCGAGATCGATGCTGGACAGGCACGTACGCGAAACCAACGGGCTGAAACCATTGAGCTGGAGTGCCGGCTGGAGAACGGTGGCTGGCAGCCTTGCGAAATGGGCATCATTCGCATCGGGCAGGAATGGTGGATCGAACTCGACAACAAACGCATCCGTTTCGAGCATGACGGCAGCGGGCAGGTTCGGATGCAACCAACCAGTGGAGCAGCCTGGGTCCCAGTCGTTGCCAGCTGGGCGGCCGATCAGGTGCTCTGCTGGGGCAGTGTCTGCGCCCGGGGATCCCTCCCGCTGGATTGACCCCTGAGCGCAGACCTCCAGCTCAGACCTCCAGCTCAGACCTCAGGCAAACAACTCACAGCCAATTCAAAGGGCACGGCCTCTCGAGGCAGCTCCAGCAAGCGCGATGACAAGGCCGCCAGATCCTGTGGCTGGGTCATGGCCTCTGGCGCGATCGGGCTGATCGTCTTCACCATGTCTGTATTCACCCAGCCAGGACAAAGGGCCGTGACGCGGATTCCCTTCTCCCAACCCTCGTTACGCATGGTCTGACACAAACCCATCAAGGCGAATTTGCTGGTCACATAGCCGGCCCATCGGCCCTTGCTCCGCTTTCCACTCATCGACACCAGCACCTGGATGCGGCCATCACCATGGGCAACAAGCTGATGCCAGGCCGCCCGTGTTAACCACCATGGCCCCATCACATTGATGCGGAAGAGCTGATCAGGCTCATAGCTCTGATCATCCCCAAACAGCAAAGGGGTGGGCAACCAAATGCCGGCACTGTGGATCAGGCTGTCAAAACCACCAAACCAGTCCTGAGCCGCTGCGACCCAGCGATCCGCTGCACCAGGATCATTGGCGTCGTAATCCAGCACGTGAATGCGATCAGTTCCTGCGATGGCGGGATCCAGGCATGTTCCCCTGAGCACCTCCGGCTGGCGCAGACCAAGGCTGAGGCGATGACCCTCATGAAGGGCACGCTCGGCGATCGCGCGGCCGATCCCTCGCGACGCGCCGCTGATCAGCAGAGTGCGTGGTGCGGTCATCACTCAAGGTCACCTCATCAAAAGTGTGGACTGTCCAGGAATGAGGGTCCACGCCTTTCCTTCATCGGACGACATGGCTCGGCAACACCTTGATCGCCACCAGCCACTGTCAGCCAGGGGCCTCAACGCAAGACTGAAGCCTGGAACGATGGCCGATCCAGCAATGCAGGACAACCGCCCCAAGCTCCACGACGCTTTCCAAGGATGGAACTTGCATTGGCAGGGCCTGCTGTCGAATCAGCAAGGAGAATGGTGGCTGGTCGTCCAGGTGGCGCTGATCGTGGCGGTCCTGGCTGTGCCGGGCTGGCCCAGCCCTACAGCACTCCCCCTGAGCGGCTTCAGCACCTGGCCTGTTCAGCTGTTGGGTGGAGGCCTCCTGATCGCAGGCCTTCTGCTCGCTGGCGCGGCATTCCTCAGCCTCGGAGCGAACTTGTCCCCTCTGCCGGACCCCAAACCCGGAAGTTCTCTGGTGTGCCAAGGCCCCTACCAGCTCTGCCGCCATCCGATGTATCTGGCTGTGTTGATCTGCGCTGCAGGGGTGATGCTGATGCGACTCAGCGGTGTGCATGTGCTCCTGCTGATCCTGATGGCTCTGACGCTGCGTGGCAAAGCCAGACGGGAAGAAAGGGGCTTGCTGAAAAGAGATCCCGAGTACGCAACGCTGTTTCAGGGCTCAGTGGCCATTTCACTCTGGATCCCAGGCCTGAACTGGCCGCTGACACAACGACAAGAACGATCAGACATCGCATAGGAGACCCGGGGTCGGACAGAGAACTGGCTTTTCTTTTAAGGAGCGAAAAAAACAATCCGTAGTTTTCGGGATCTTTATCTGTGTGATCGATGCCGACACGACCCTTCCTGCTGGGCCTTGCCGTGCTGTCGACATCCATGGGGATGCCGTTGGTGGGTCAGGCACAAACCCTGAAGGAAGCGCTCGCATCCGTCACCCTTGCGCGTGCAAGCCATTCGGTCACGCCACCGCGCAGTGCAACCCCCCAAGAGCTCCTGGCCAGGTTGCAGGGTCTCGGTGAATCGGTGCTGGTGCTGCAGCGCACCGACCGTCGGCTGGCTGGCACCGGGGATCCGATCTGGGATTTGCGTATCGAAATTCCAGGCGAACCGATTCGCCGCTATGACGCGGTCAGCGGGCGCGCCAATCGCCAGAACGCCGACCGCGACCAGATGGGCAGCCGCGCACCATTACCTACAGGTCATTACACCCTGGGCGTTGTTGAATCCCTGGCAGTGGGTGCTTATCCAGAACTTGGGCCGGTCTGGATCAGCATTGAACCCAACTTCACAACAGGTCGCAGGGTGCTGGGAATCCATCAGGATCCCAGCGCAGGCCTCAATGCCAACAGCGGCACGCTTGGCTGCATCGGCCTGATCCGGCGCACCGATGTTCTCGACCTGGCCCAACAGGTGCGGCGAGCCAAGATCAAAGCACTGGTGGTGACCCATTGACACCATCCATGCAGCACCGCTGACCAGCTGATCCGGGCCAACCGCATCGTCTCTAGGGGGAGGCCATTGAAGAGGCCAAAGCCTCATGCCCTTAAGAGATCCCCCAGACGATCAGCCGCATCGGACCGGAAGCCGATGACCACCAGGTCCACGCCTTCACCAGATGGTGGAGCCCAGGCATGGGCTGGTGCGGCTTCAAACCACATCTCCAGACGTGGACCGACCATCTGCAATTGCAAAGGCAGTGCTTTGCCGCTGAGCCAGACCCTGCCTTTAAGGCGAACCACCTGGTGGCTGCGCGCGAACGCTGGCAGCACCTGCTCAAGGGTTGTGCGGCTGACCGGCTGCTCCAGGCGCAGCAGTCCGCTAACTGCATCCACATGGGTGTGGTCGTGGTCGTGGTCGTGGTCGTGGTCGTGGTCGTGGGGATGATCCGGCTGAGCAGGCTCAGAGGCCAGCCGTTCCAAGCCAAGCACCACAGCAGGATCCACAACCCCACGCTCCATGGCCAGCACCGATGCACCGGTGCGCACCCTCTCCGTCAGGCTCTGACGCAACAGATCCAACTGAGCCCCATCGATGCAGTCAGCCCGACTGATCAGCACCTGATCGGCGGCCTCGAGTTGATCGTCGAACAGATCCTCAATGGCACTGATGTGATCAAGGCTGGGATCCTCCTGACGCTGGCGTTCCAAAGCGTCTTTGTCACCCACAGGACTTCCTGAAGCCAGTGCCTCACCATCCACCACGGTGATCACGCCGTTGACCACCACCTTGGTGCGCACTTCTGGCCACTCCAGGGCCTGAAGCAGAGGCCTTGGCAGAGCAAGTCCGCTCGTTTCCACCACGATGCCATCCAGGGAATCGGATCGCTTCAACAGGGTTTCCATCGTGGGCAGGAAATCGTCCTGAACCGTGCAGCAGAGGCAACCGTTGTTCAGCTCCACCAAACGGCCTTCGAGCTCGTCCTCAGGGCAGAACCCACAACTGCGGATGAGATCGCCATCAAGGCCGACGGTGCCGAACTCATTCACCATCACCGCCAGTCTCTGACCGCTGTGGGAGAGAAGATGGCGCAGGAGGGTGGTTTTCCCGGCCCCGAGGAAGCCGGTGATGACGGTCACAGGAAGACGAGCCATCAGCGGCAACCCAGGCTTTCACGGGTGGAAACGCCGGTGATGCTGTTGACACCGTCCGCTCGGGCACAGAGGCCTTTGAGCTGGGGGAGATCGATCACGGCATTCGTGAAATCGGCACCATCGATTCTCGCGTCGTTGAACCGGCTCTGCATGAGCATGGCGTTGACGAAGCGAGAATCCCGCAAATCAGCATTGTCGAAACGGCTGGCAAAGGCCACCACCTCACCGAGGTCAGCTCTTTGCAAATCAGCCCCTTGCAGCAGAGACGTGTTGATCACTGCACCCCTGAGATCCGTGTCAGAGAGATTCACACCCTGAAGGTCAGCTTTGAGGAATTCCTTTTCTTTGAGATCCATGCCATGCATATCGGCACTGATGTCTTGCATCGCCCGTTGACCGCGCAATTCAGGAGCGGTGATCGCCTCGGCTTGATCGGGGGTGATGGTGATCACCAACAGGAGCAGGCAAACAGGCATCACGACCCAGGACGCCCATTCCCGCAGGAACTGAAGCCCGCGTGAGGCGCGAGAGGGGAAGCAGGGCATGGTGTGTTTGAAACGCAAACGGCTGAGGAGGGCTGACCAACTGCCGTAGTTTGAGCAGCCACGTTATGGCAGCTCCAAGCCAAACCACGCGACATGGCCAAGACCCTGAGGGTGGTGGTTCCCCCCCATCCCCTGATTGCCCACTGGCTCACGGTGCTGCGCCATGCCGGCACACCCCCGGCCCTCTATGCCACAGGCATGGAGGAACTGGGTCGTTGGCTGAGCTACGAAGCGGTGCGTGACTGGCTCCCCCATCGACGCGAATCCGTGTGCACCCCCCTGCAGGACACCGAAGGTGATGTGATCGAATCATCCGTGGCCTTACTCACCATTCCAGTGCTTCCAGGCGGATTGGCGCTCTGGCAGGGGGCACGCCAGGTGCTTCCCAATGCCCAGCTCTGCCTGGACGGAGTACCGCAGGCGATTGAGTCCCAGGCTGGCGTGGTGCTGTTTCTGGATCAGATCAGCGATGGCGTCCACCTGATGCAGAGGCTGAAACAACTGCATGACGCTGGCGTTGACGATTGGCGCAGGTTGCGGGTAATCACAGCCGTGGCCGCCAGTCCGGGGCTGAAGCACATCGGTGAGCAACTGCCTGATCTCACCATCCACACCGCCTGCATTGACGAAAGCCTGGATGACCAGGGCAGGGTCCTTCCCGGCATTGGTGAACCGGTGCAGCGAATGCAGATCAGAACCGGCACAACCTCACTAGCCTGAAATCATCAGCCCTCTCCCCATGGCGCAGCGCGAGACCGCATCTGGCACCTTGGCCACTCTGGTGAGTGGAGCCGTGCTGGGGGCGGCGGGATTGGCCTGGTGGCTGCTGTCTGAGGCGGAACGCAGGCAACGCAGCCAGCGGCAACGCTCCATGCTGTACGCACCGCGTCTTCAGGATGGCAGCGAGGCATTCGACGCCACCGAGAAGGCGGGGCAGGGCGAGCAGCTTGAAGATCGCGTCGAAAAACTGAATGCCGCCATCGCCGATGTGCGCAAGCAACTGGAGGATCTAGGCGCGAGAACCTGAAGCTTCACGCCCCCCCGTCGGTAGGTTGGCGCCAGTCATTCACCGGCCACCGGCTGCCATCGATGCTCCGCTCCGACGCCGTCACGCAGGGAATTCAGCGCTCCCCCAACCGAGCAATGCTGCGGGCCGTCGGTTTTGGTGACCAAGATTTTGGGAAGCCGATCATCGGCATCGCCAACGGTTACAGCACCATCACGCCCTGCAACGTCGGTTTGAACGACCTGGCGATGCGGGCCGAGGCAGCAGCCCGTCAAGCCGGAGGCATGCCTCAGACATTCGGCACCATCACCGTCAGCGACGGGATCTCGATGGGAACCGAGGGGATGAAGTATTCCCTGGTGAGCCGGGAAGTGATTGCGGATGCAATTGAAACGGCATGCAACGGCCAGAGCATGGATGGCGTTCTGGCTGTCGGAGGTTGCGACAAAAACATGCCCGGCGCCATGTTGGCCATGGCACGCATGAATATCCCCTCGATCTTCGTGTATGGCGGCACGATCAAACCCGGCAAGCTTGGTGGTTGTGACCTCACGGTGGTGAGTGCGTTTGAAGCCGTCGGCCAGATCACCAGCGGCAAGATCGACGAAGAGCAGCTCACAGCGATTGAGAAAAATGCCTGCCCCGGGGCAGGCAGCTGCGGTGGCATGTTCACCGCCAACACGATGAGCGCAGCCATTGAGACCCTGGGCCTGAGCCTTCCCTACAGCTCGACCATGGCCGCGGAGGATGCGGAAAAGGCCGACAGCGCTGCCCGTTCAGCGGAGGTCTTGGTCGATGCAATCAAAGCCGACATCCGCCCTCTGGATCTGCTCACCAAGGAAGCGTTTGAGAACGCGATCAGCGTGATCATGGCGGTGGGGGGATCCACCAATTCCGTGCTCCACCTGCTTGCCATCGCCCGCACCGCAGGAGTGGACCTGAGCATCGACGATTTCGAGCGCATCCGTCAGCGCGTGCCGGTGATCTGCGATCTCAAACCCAGCGGTCGATTCGTCACCGTGGATCTGCACCAGGCCGGAGGGATTCCACAGGTGATGAAACTTCTGCTGGATGCAGGCCTTCTCCACGGCAACTGCCGCACGATCGAGGGCAAAACCCTGCGCGAGCTGCTGGCTGACATCCCCTCGGAACCGCCAGCCGACCAGGAGGTGATCAGGCCCCTCTCCAATCCGCTCTACGCCAAGGGGCATCTGGCGATCCTCAAAGGCAACCTGGCGGAGCAGGGGGCTGTGGCCAAGATCAGCGGCGTCAAGAATCCCTCGATCACCGGGCCGGCGAGGGTGTTTGAAAGCGAGGAAACCTGCCTGGCGGCGATTCTCGATAACCAGGTCAAGGCGGGGGATGTGGTGGTTGTCCGCAATGAAGGACCGGTCGGGGGGCCAGGGATGCGGGAAATGCTCAGCCCCACATCCGCGATTGTTGGCCAGGGTCTACTCGACAAGGTGGCTCTTATCACCGATGGCCGCTTTTCAGGGGGGTCCTACGGCCTGGTGATCGGGCATGTTGCACCGGAGGCGGCAGTCGGAGGAACCATCGGTTTGATCCAGGAAGGAGACAGCATCACCGTTGACGCCAACCAGCTCTTGCTGGAATTGAACGTGGATGAAACGGAACTGGAGCGTCGCCGCAAGGCCTGGGTGCCAGCAACACCCAAGTACACCACGGGGATTCTTGGCAAATACGCCCGTTTGGTGTCCTGCGCCAGCGAAGGGGCCGTGACCGACCAACCCTGAGACGCACAGAGGCGCCCATCAGGCGTTCATTACATCTCGAGCATTTGACGCCAGAGCGTCCTGGCCCTGCCAGGGCAGCTGGCGAAGGCGTCTGCAAACAGATTCTCAAAAAATGCGAGTCCGATCGCTTTGTTGTTGAGGTCGATTTGATCAATCGCCGAGGTATCAAGATCCTCGGCCACCAACGTGCTCATCATTCCCTTCTCAATCGCACTCTGCAGATCACTGCCAGCGCAATATTGGGCGGCTGAACTGGAGCCCATCGCTGCTGCAATGGTCTGGCGTTGCGAGTCATTCAGCGTTGATGCCGATGCAACAGGTCGCAGAGGCAACAGAGCAACGATCACGGCGGCCAAGCCCACAGGCAACCACGTCTTCAAAGCCAAAACATCCAGCCACACAGCACTCCTGTCATAGCGGCGATTGCGCAGAGGGCCTCAACAACGCTCTCAGTCGGCGACTCAGCGCTTCAAGAGGTGCAGCATCCATCGGCGGAGCACAACGCCGACCGCTGCCGGCATCCATCCAAACGGGATGCTGGCCTTGCCAAAGGAGAGGTCTCTCAGGCTGATGACACCAGGAAAGCATCAGGTTCACATCCGTGCCGCTGCGATAGATCTCCAGCTCAAGATCATCGTCAGCACAACGGGCACCGCCAGGGTCACGGCATTCCAGCTTCAAGATCAAATCGTCACCGCGGTGAAAGGCCTCCACCAGCTCTGGCATGGGGTCTCCGTGCGCCGAATCGGACGACCTAGCGATCACGGCATGGCGCAATGGCTTGCGGCAGACATCAGCTGCAGAGGCAATCAAGCCCGCCAGATCGACAACCTGATCGTCGCCGTCATCGATTCCTGCAAAAAGCATCAATCAGAACGCTTCGATCGAACGCAGCAAAAGCCTGAACGAACCAGCACGAAATCCTTGATTGGCGTTTCCCCCCTCATCGAAGCGCGAATGCAGCACTTGCAGCCGGTTAATTGCAGAGCCATCAAACCGCATGGGCAGAGCCACCGGTCTGGCACGGATCACCGGTTTGAGATCCGCAAACAACACCTCCACTCTGGTGACGCCGTTCGGCTGGGTCGCCATCGGAGCAACCCAGCGGAGACCCCCTGGAATCAATTCCGTCAGGCCAAAAACCCCGTCACTGCAAGCCAGAGCCAACTTGAACGTTCGCCCCTCGCCATCGAGATGGAGTCGAAGACCTTGAAACGAGCTCAGATCAAGAGGGGGGCGATAGATCGATGACCGGCAACTGACGAAACCACCGCCCTGTTCCACCACCTCCCCCTCCAGCCAAAGGCCCTCTTGAGACAGACGTGTTCCGGCACGACTCGACCCTCCCATGATCGTGTCGTTGAGACTTCCCCAGCCCTGGAATCCTTCACCTTCAATCAGCCATTGGGGACGTGACGTTTCAGGAGAACCCTCCACAGCTCTCTCCACCATCAGAGGCCCGCATAAGCGGCTTCGTCGGTGAGCACCACAATCTCCGTGGATGGCTGTACAAGTCGAGCAGGGGTTCGCTTCTCAGACTCCTGGGGGTCGAGAAGACGACGAAGCGCATCGCGCTTGCTCTCACCACAGATCAAAAACACCACCTTCCGGGCAGCCGAGAGCACAGGTGCGGTCAGCGTGATGCGATCAAGCCCTTTGCCTCGACCAATGGTTGTCCAGCGATCCTTCACCTGAGGGGCATCGGTTCCTGGAAACAGCGATGCGGTGTGGCCATCATCGCCAAGCCCGAGCACCATCAGATCAAACACAGGCGGCTTGCCCGGACACAGCCGACAGACCAGCGATTCGAAGGCATCAGCACTGGCCTCGGGGCTCCCAACCTCAACGGTCGGCGCAGGGTGAAAACAGGCATGGGCACCTGGCGTCCCTGGCGCCAGCAATGTGGACCGCAACAGACGCGCATTGCTGGCCTCATCATCGGCAGAGACCCATCGCTCGTCGCCCAGCACAACATCAACGCGATCCCAGGGAAGGTGCTGTTGCGCAAGCAGGCTGTAAGCGCGTCCAGGGGTCGAACCACCCGAGAGCGCGATCTGAGCTCGATCACGCTGATCCAGGGCCAGGTCAATCGCCGTCGCCATTGTTTCGGCAGCACGACGGGCAAAATCGGCAGGATCAGAGGCACACTCAAGTTTGTAAGTAGAGCTCATCGGTCACCTCAGTCGAGCCACTCGGTGTGGAAGGAGCCCTCCCGATCGATGCGCTCATAGGTATGGGAACCGAAACAGTCACGCATGGCCTGAACGAGGTTCTGTGGAAGACGAGCCGTGCGGTAGCTGTTGATGTAATCGAGGGTGCTGCTGAGACAAGGGACGGGGATTCCAGCTTCAGCGGCACCAGCCACCACCTTGGCCAAACCGGGCAATCGACGGTTGACCTGCTCTGCGAACCAGGGATCAATCAGCAGATTGGGGAGTTGTGGATCAGCATTGAATGCATCCTGAATCCGCTTGAGCAGTCGTGAGCGGATGATGCAACCACCTTTCCAGATCTGGGCAATGGCCGGCATGTGCAGGTCATAGTTGTGCTCGGCAGAGGCAATGCGCAGCAACTCCATTCCCTGGGCGTAGCTGGCCATACTCGCCAGCACCATGGCATCCATCAGCGGAGCCATCCCGTCTGCCGGTGTTCCCATCGCAAAGGGCTTCACAGGGGGACCATGCAGACAGGCTTCAGCCTTCACACGCTGATCCTTCATCGAACTCATCACGCGGCCATTGAGGGAGGCGTAGATGGTGGGCACCGACGCACCCAGTTGCAGGGCGCTGACCACCGTCCAGAGACCGGTTCCCTTCTGCCCTGCCTTGTCCTGGATTTTCTCCACGAGATCGGTGGCGTCCTCAGGATCTTTTGTGCGCAGACAGACCTCCGTGATCTCCACGAGATACGAAGACAACTCCTCAGTACTGTTCCAGTGCGCAAACACATCCGCCATCTGCGTGCCGTCCATGCCGGCCACCCGCTTCATCAGGTCATAACCCTCCGCAAGGATCTGTTCGATGCCGTACTCAATGCCGTTATGCACGGTCTTGACGAAATGGCCTGAACCACCAGGGCCGATGTAGGTCACACAAGGGCCGTCCTCCACCTGGGCGGCCATCTTCGTGACAAGGCTTTCAATCGCGTCGTACGAGGCCTTGGTGCCACCGGGCATCATGCTCGGCCCTTCAAGCGCACCTTTGGCACCTCCAGAGACACCCATCCCGATAAAACCGAAGCTCTTGCTTTCCAGCTCAGCAACACGACGTTCGGTGTCTTGATATTCAGAATTACCGCCATCGATCAGCAGATCTCCTTCCTCGAGAAGAGGGGAGATCTGCTGGATCACTGCATCCACGGCTGCACCGGCCTTGACCATCATCAGGATGCGGCGCGGATGCTGCAGTTTTGCCACGAAATCCTGAAGATCCTCGGCGCCCTGGATGTCTTTACCAGCTCCTCGCCCTGCGAGGAACTCTTCGGTCTTTGCGTAGGTCCGGTTGTAAACCACACTGGAAAACCCATTGCGCTCAGCATTGAGCACCAGATTTTCACCCATGACTCCGAGACCGATCAGGCCGAAATGAGCCTTAGACATCGTCAGTGGTTGAACAATGCGATCAGTGTGGCCATTGCAGTGCCTCTCAGGGGCACTGCATCACCGACTGTCAGAAAGCGCAGACTGAGGGCGCTGCTCAGATCACCATGCCATCGGCGATCGAGGCGTTTTTGACCACCACAACAATGCCGTTGCGGATGTAAAAACCGTGCTCAGGCCGATCAGCTTCCTCAACATTGTCCTTGTTGACGATGGTGACATTGCGGCCGACACGTGCGTTTTTATCAAGGATGGCGCGCTTCACCGTCGACCCTTCACCCACCCCCATTGGGATGCCACCGTTTCGACGCAGCTCATCGCGTTCCGCGATCGATTCAAAGAAATCAGAACCCATCAGGAGTGAATCCTGAAGAACCACATTGTCTTCGACACGGCTTCTGACCCCAAGCACACAGTGATTGATGCTGCAGTTTTTCAGAATGGTGCCTTCACCAATAATTGAATCGGTGATCTGAGCATCAACAAGCTTGCTTGGCGGAAGGTAACGAGGACGGGTGTAAATCGGGAAGTTTTCTTCATAAAAACTGAAGGGAGGTTTGGGCTGCTGAGTGAGAGCAAGATTAGCCTCATAAAAAGCACCAATTGTGCCGATATCTTCCCAATAATCATCAAAGACATAGCTGCGGAGATTCATGCCAGACTTCAACGCCTCTGGGATGACCTCTTTGCCAAAATCTTTGTAAGCAGGATAGTCATTCAACAGACTGAACAAAGCCTTGCGACTGAACACATAAATGCCCATGGAGGCAAGGTGTGGCTTTGCGGCTGCAGACTCGGACGAGAGACCGAAGCGAGAGGTATCAACCTCCATCTGTTTCAGAGACTCCCCTTTCGGCTTTTCCCGGAATTCCTGGATATTGCCATTTTCATCGGTCCGCATCAGACCGAAGGCTTCTGCCTGCACAGGATCCACTGGCAACGCAGCCACAGTGAGATCAGCACCTGTTTTGCGGTGATGCTCCACAAAGAGGCTGTAATCCATCCTGTAGAGCTGATCACCAGAGAGGATCAGATACTCATCCACATCCCATTCCTGGAACAACCACTGGTACTTGCGCACCGCATCGGCAGTCCCTTCGAACCATGAGGGACTTTCAGGGGTTTGCTGCGCGGCAAGCACCTCAACGAAACCCTGACCAAATCCAGCACTGAGGTCGTAGGTCTGAGTGAGGTGACGATTCAGTGACGCACTGTTGAACTGAGTCAACACGTACATCTTGTTGATATTCGAGTTGATGCAGTTACTGATGGGAATATCAATGAGCCGGTACTTACCCGCCAAGGGAACTGCAGGCTTGGCCCGCATCTTTGTGAGCGGATAGAGGCGAGTGCCAGCGCCACCCCCAAGAATAATCGCCAAAACCCGCTTCATACCTACGTCTGTATACCAGAGACGCGAGATAACCTAACGGACTTTTTCAAAGAAAAACCGTCGGCGGCACAGATCAGTCGAGAACAACAAGACTCTGTTCAAGACTCCGTGACTCGCGCCGACGGATTTGGATTCAGCCCTTGGGAGGCTCACCTCCCAACGCAAACACGCGCTCAACCACCTGCAGCGCCTCCTGACGTTGAGCTCTCGGTTGAGGACTGCGCAGCTGGGTGACTGGGGTATGCAAGATCTTGTTCAAGATGCCTTTGGTCAGGGCTTCAACAACCTTGCGCTCTCGAGCCGAGAAATCAGGGCCCATGCGACTCAACGCCTTCTGCAGTTCCTCGGTACGGATCTCCTCGAGAGAAGCACGCAGCTTGTTGATGGTCGGCACAGCTTCCAGGCTGTCCCACCATTCAAGGAAAAGCCGCGATTCTTCATCCAGCAACCCTTGAGCCTCTCGAGCGACCTGTTGCCGAGCTTCCTGGTTCCTGGCCACAACCTCTTGAAGATCGTCAACGTCGTAAGCCTCAACGCCAGGGACCCCCTCCACATCGGCGGCAATGTTGCGAGGAACCCCGATATCAATCAACCGCAGAGAACTGCGGCGATTGAGACGATTCAGACGCTCGGCATCGATGATCGGCTCCGAGGCTGCGGTGCTTGTAAACACCAAGGAACTGGTACTCAGGGTGCGGTCGAGATCCTCAAGAGAGCTGCACTGCACTGGCAGACCTGGGAAATCAGCCGCAAGGGTTTCGGCACGCTCGCGTGTGCGATTGAGCAGAACCACACCGGTACAGCCTTTGGACTGGAGATGCTGCAACAGCAAACGGCTCATCCGGCCCGCACCAACAATGGCAACCTGTTCAGACTCAAGGCTGACAAGGTCATCGACCCCGCGAGACTGTCCAAGCTTGAGCTGGGCCAGCTCGACGGCCGCGGAGCTAACGGACACCGCACCCGTACTCAGATTGGTTTCAGAGCGAACGCGCTTTCCAGTGCTGACGGCCTGAGTCAGCAAGCGGTTCAGAATTGGACCGATCGAACGATGTTCCTGGCCCAGGCGCATCATTTTCTTGACCTGGGAGAGGATCTGACCTTCACCAAGGACAAGACTGTCGAGACCAGCCGAAACCCTCATGAGGTGATCGACGGCTTCGTTGTGGTGATACGCAAAAAGATGCGGAGAGAGATCATCCGTCGCCAAACCGGAATGTCCACTCAGGAAGTCCCTCACAGCTGAGATTCCCAGCTCAGGGTGCCTCACCAGGGTGTAGATCTCCAGACGATTGCAGGTGCTGAGGATGGAAGCCTCAAGCACCTGGTCGTGTCCCCGAAGGGTCTGGAGAGAGGTCTCGATGGTTTGCTCAGGGATGCTGAGCTTTTCACGGATTTCGACCGGTGCCGTGCGATGACTGAGGCCGACGACGGCAATATGCATGGAGATGGTCCTCTGATCCAGACGTCGACGTTCAGTTCAAGCCGATGCTCTGAGCGCCGTCCTTGATGTGCACGGTGTCAGTGAAGCGACAGGTGTTGTCAAGGTTGCTGATCACCAGGCTGCTGGTGCGGGTGCAATCCTTTTCGAACTTCACACCGTTGAACAGCAGACCATCGGTGATGCCGCTACCAGCGAAGATAACGTGCTCACCAGAGGCCAGCTCTTCCGCTTCGTAGATCTTGTCAGGGTCAGCGATCCCCATTTCGGCAAGACGGGCCAGGTTCCCTTCCTTGGTGAGATCAGCCCACTCCTTGGTCTGAGCGACAGCGGGGTCATAGACAAGCTGTCCCTGGAAATGGCCGCCAAGAGCGCGCATGGCAGCAGCGGAAATGACACCCTCTGGAGCAGCGCCAATTCCCATCAAACAGTGAGTGCCGGTCCCAGCAAAGCCACAGGCGATCGCAGCCTGCACATCGCCATCAGAAATCGGCTGCACGCGGGCACCGGTGGCACGGATTTCAGCGATCAGATCCTTGTGGCGGGCGCGATCCATCACCACGATGGTGAGTTCGCTGGGTGCCATGCCGAGGCACTCGCTCAGAATCTTGATGTTTTCGGTTGCCGACTTGCGGATATCCACCTTGCCTTTGGCGGCCGGGGGGGCAGCCAGCTTCTTCATGTAGAAGTCGGGTGCATTGAACAAGCCACCCCGGTCGGATGCTGCAAGAACGGCCATGGAGCCGCGCTGGTTGTTGGCACAGAGATTGGTGCCTTCGCAGGGATCCACAGCGAAATCCACACCAGGGCCGGTGCCGCTGCCCACTTCCTCACCGATGTAGAGCATGGGAGCTTCGTCACGCTCACCCTCACCAATCACGATGCGACCCTGCATTTGGATCTGGCCCATGCGCTGACGCATGGCCTCCACAGCAGCAGCGTCGGCTTCGTCCTTCTGACCAAGACCGGTGAGCTTTGCGGAAGCGATGGCCGCCTGCTCAACGACTTCAAGAATTTCCTGGATGAGAGTGCGATCCACTGGAGTGCGACGTTGGGGGTAAGGGTGCAGCGAGCGGAAGTCGTACAGACAATGCAGACAAGGGGCAAAGATCCCGATGCAGCAATGCTTTCCGGCTCAAGAGCGCGGCTCACTGTATCAGCGCCTTCGGCGGTTCCTACAATCGCCGCGCAATTCCCGTAGTTCCCTCCATGAGCACCAAGCCTCTGGTGATCTCCCCGTCCATCCTGTCTGCCGACTTCGCCAAGCTGGGCGAAGAGGTCAAGGCGGTGGACCAGGCTGGTGCCGACTGGATTCACGTGGACGTGATGGATGGTCGTTTCGTCCCCAACATCACCATCGGTCCACTGATCGTTGAAGCACTGCGTCCAGTCACCCAGAAGCCCCTCGACGTTCACCTGATGATCGTTGAGCCCGAGAAGTACGTGGCCGACTTCGCCAAAGCCGGCGCCGACATCATTTCGGTGCAGGTGGAAGCCTGTCCCCACCTGCACCGGAACCTTGCTCAGATCAAGGATCTCGGAAAAATGGCAGGGGCCGTCCTCAACCCCAGCACGCCGCTCGACACTCTGGAGTACTGCCTTGAGCTGTGCGACCTGGTGCTGATCATGAGTGTCAACCCCGGCTTCGGTGGTCAGAGCTTCATCGACAATCAGGTGCAGAAAATCCGTGACCTGCGCCGCATGTGCGACGAGCGAGGTCTCGATCCCTGGATCGAGGTGGACGGAGGGATCAAGGGTGCGAATGCCTGGAAGGTGATCGAAGCCGGTGCCAACGCCATCGTCAGCGGCTCGGGGGTGTTCAACCAGCCCGACTACGCCGCTGCCATTCAAGGCATCCGCGACAGCAAGAAGTCCTGATCAACCTGATCAAAGGACTTGAGGTCAAACCATGAATCGCCCCGACAGACGGGGCGATTTTTTTGTGGACATCAGCGCCAGGTCAAACCATCGGACACGGTATTGACGTTGCTCCGAAGAATTGGCCCGATCCGGGCCCCTCAATCCCCGAAGAACCATCCATAGCTGTGCAGCCCGATACCAAGAAGATTGACACCGATGTAGCAAACAACAATCACCACCAGACCAACCGCAGCCACAAGCGCTGGCTTACGTCCCTGCCAGCCGCGACTCAAACGGGTGTGCAGGTACGCCGCATACACCAACCAGCAGATCAGGGCCCAGGTTTCCTTTGGATCCCAGCTCCACCAGCTGCCCCAGGCTTCATTGGCCCAGACCGCACCGCTGATGATGCCGACCGTGAGCAACAGGAAACCAACGGTGATCGTGCGGTAACTGAGGCTGTCGAGCTGCTCGCTTCGGCTGAAGGCCACCGACTCGAGATCAAGATTCGTTGAAGAGGGAGCTCCCTCGAGAGCTGCCCGCCGGAAACCTCCACTGCCGATTGAACTGCTGCGCAGCTCAAGAGCATTGTCTCGATCGATCAAAAGAACCGCAATCGACAACAGCGAACCCACCAGAAGAGCGGCGTAACTCACCATGATCACGCTCACATGCATGACCAACCAACTGGAGCGCAGAGCTGGCACAAGCGGGGAAGCCTCCTGAAGTCGATCAGGCAAGGCAAAGCTGGCGAAAGCAACGCAACCCAGCCCCATGGGAGTCGCTGCCGCCGCCACAAGAGGAGAAGGCCAACTGCGCTCCACCAACAGTTGCGTCAGCGTGCAGGCCCAGGCGAGGAAACAGAGCGATTCGTAGAGGTTACTGATCGGGAAATGGCCGGATTGCCACCAGCGCAGCACCAGTTGCGCGGTGAGGCTGAGATTGGCAAGGGCCACCAGCACCCTGACCCCTGACGATGTTGTGCCGCTGGAGGCGGACCAGAATCCCCAGGGCAGGGCTGCGAGCAACAGTGCAAATGCTGCAAGACCCAGAAGCAGCACGGGATCATCGCCTGCGATGGGCATGGGCAACGTGAAGATCTCCAAGGAAATGATTTTGGCGGGAAAAGTCAGCGGCTGGCCTGTCGGAGCAGAGTCCAACCTCCAGCCAGACAGATCAGCACCGGTGACCAGGCTGCCAACAAGGGAGGCAGCGTTCCTTTGACGCCAAGGGAGCTGAAGCTGAAGCTGAGCACGTAGTAGACAAGGATGAGCACCACACTGATGCCAAATCCCTGACTGCGACTGGTTCGATTATTGGGTTTGGCACCAAGACTGCTGCCAATCAGACCAAACACCAGACAGGCCATCGGAAGCGTGAATTTCTCTTGAATCCGCACACGCAGGCGCCGGGCCTCCTTGCGATCGCCGGCATCCCTTAACAGCTTTTCGGCTTCAATCGCCTCAAGCACCGTCATGTTGTTGGCGTCTTTGGGCAACTTGGCAATGCGCACAGGTGCCGCACTCAGGGGGTAGAGGTAGCGGTCGAACTGGGCCGTAATGGTTCCGCCCTCCGGAGTCAGCGTGACGCTCTGCCCTTCCAAAAACTCCCATTTACCCTCCACTTCATTCCATTTGGCTTGGTCAGCCACCAGCATCTGTGTGTAACCAATTCGGGAAAAGTCCAGCACCGTCACACCCTGCATCGTTCCCTTGCGGAATTCCCTGGCATAGAAAAGCTGAGCCAGCCCCCTCGAGCGATCACCGTCTTCGGCACCGGCGAGGCGTCCAAAACGGGAATAGACGATGTCTTCACCCTTTTCAGTGGAGATAGCCTTACCAAGGGCTCTCTGCAGGGTGAATTCGGCGGAACGATTGCTGCGAGGAACGATCACATCGTTGAACACGAACGTGAGTGATGTCATCACAAGTGACAACGCCAGCGCCGGCGCGATCATCCTCTGAGCCGTCACTCCGACACTGCGCAGAGCTGTCAACTCACTGTTAGCCGACAGGCGGCTGTAGGCGAGCAATGTGGCCATCAGGGTGGCCATCGGAAACGAAATCACCAGAAAACTGGGCAGGCGCATCATCAACACCTGAACAGCGACCAAGACCGGCAGGCCTGACTCCACAATCTTGCGGACCAGGTCGAACATCACTCCCACAGAGAGGGAGACCACGGTGAATGCCGCAATGGCAAACAACAGTGGACCGATCAGTTCAACAATCAGCCAGCGATCCAGAAGGGGAATTCGTCGAATCGTGCCTGTAAGCCGTTGGTGAAGGGTGGCCATCACAGCTGGAAGCCCTCGCCGAGATAGTGACGACGCACAAGAGGATCATGGGCCACTTGCTCAGACGGGCCTGAAGCAAGGATGGATCCATCCGTGAGGATGTAAGCGCGATCCGTGATCGCCAGGGTTTCACGCACGTTGTGATCAGTGATGAGAATGCCCATACCGCGTTCGCGCAGAGAATGAATCAACCCCTGCAGATCGGCCACGGCCAGGGGGTCGACCCCCGCGAAGGGTTCATCAAGCAGGAGATAACGCGGGCCTTCAAGGCCCACTGCGAGAGCACGAGCCACCTCTGTGCGTCGACGTTCCCCTCCAGACAGCTGAAATCCTTTTCGATCCAGAAAAGGCTGGAGGTGAAAGTCATCAATCAATTGATGGAGACGTTCACGGCTCTGAGAAGATGAAAGTCCACTCTGCGCCAGGACAAGCTGAAGGTTGTCGCGCACCGAAAGTTGGCGGAACACACTGGGCTCTTGAGGCAAGTAGCCAATACCAAGGCGTGCTCGCTCTGGCATCGAAAGAGACACCACAGGATGGCCATCCATCAGAACCTGACCTGAGTCAGGCCTAAGCAAACCGATCACAAGGTTGAAGGTGGTGGTCTTGCCGGCGCCATTCGGGCCAAGCAAACCGATCACTTCGCCGGGTTTCAACTGCAAAGACACATCGGAAACCAGAGGCCGACCCGCCAGAGTGAGGGCCACCCGATCGAGGGTGAGACTCATGGCGTCAGAGGCGTCGGCATGGGACGGCCGGACTGGATCACCATCTGGCTGAAGACCTGCTGACCTGAGGTGGGTTCCGCTTCCGCCCGCCCCTGCTCCAGCAGATACACAACGCGCTCTGCGCGAAGGGCATTGCCGCCATCTTGCACGATATCCACGTCACCGGTGAGCACCAAACGACCCTCCTGGCTGAAATACTGCGCCTGACGCGCCGTGGCCACCATGCCGCGGGATGGGTAAACGATCCTCACGTTGCCAGCAGCGGTGACGACACCAGTGACATTGTCGGCACTTTGTGTATCCGATTCGATCGTGATCAGCCCTCGAGGCGCAACCTCTGCAGCAGGCTCAGATCCAACATTGGATGGGCCTTCCACAGGAGCCAGAGACTGGGCGAGTGCTGGGCGGCTGGAAGCAACCACGCTGCCCGCAGCCAGCAGAGCGAACAAAGCCAACGTCAGAGAAGGCTGAGCTCGGTTAGGCCGGAGTGGGGGAAACAACAGCCAACGAGCCACGAACTGAGCCCAATGTACCGAGAAGGTCATGGCCGATCGACCAGCACTGGGACGGGACAAGAAGCGGGATCTCCGCCTTGCTGAAGCACGGAAAGACGACGAATCACGCTGGCACGAAACTGCTGGAGATCAAGACCGAAATCGGGACAATCGATTCCGTTGAGACGGCCCAGACCTTCCCCTAAAAGAATGGTGGCTCCCTTGCTGTTGTTGCGTTCGAGATGAACGTGAGCCACAGCCACCTGAATCAGGCCCTGCAGCACACGCCGATCAGGGTCGGATGTTTCATGCCAGAGATCCTCGAACGCATCGTGGGAGGCATACCACTGCTGGTCATTGAACAACTGAACCCCCAGCTGAAACCGGGGGTCCTGTCGGATCGGGTCCTGTTGAGGAACCTGACGATCAATGCTCAACGCTTGGCCATCTTCTTGGCAGGAAGCTTGCGAAGACGAATGGATTCAGGCGTGACCTCGAGCATTTCATCAGGACCGATGTACTCCAGGGCACGCTCCAGTGTCATCTGAACCGGGGCTTGCAGAGTATCGAGTTCGTCAGCACCTGCTGAACGCATGTTGGTGAGCTGCTTGGCCTTGCAGACATTGATCTCCAGGTCCTGAGGCCGATTGTTCTCTCCGATGATCATTCCCTTGTAGACCTTCGTGCCAGGCGAGATGAAGAACTGGCCACGATCCTCAGCGTTCTTGAGCGCATAGAACGTTGCTGTGCCTTCCTCGAAGGCAATCAAGACACCGTTGCGACGCGTATCGAAATCGCCCAGCATCGGTCGATACTCGAAGAAGGAATGGCTCATGATTCCTTCACCGCGGGTGGCACGGATGAATTCACCACGGAAACCGATCAAGCCGCGGGAAGGAACGATGAATTCAAGCTGCGTGCGGCCGTCGGAACTGGTTTCCATGTTCTGCATCTCACCCTTGCGTGTCCCGAGCTTCTCGATGCAGGCACCAACGGCAGCTTCAGGAACATCCATCACCAAGGTTTCAACAGGCTCACAGGGTGTGCCATCAATCGTGCGGAAGATCACCTGAGGCTGGGACACCTGAAACTCGTACCCTTCCCGACGCATGGTTTCGATCAGAATTCCCAGATGAAGCTCACCGCGGCCGCTCACGGCAAAGCGATCAGGTGACTCCGTGTCTTCAACACGCAGGGCAACGTTGGTCAGCAATTCGCGCTGAAGGCGGTCACGCACCTGACGGCTGGTGACGAATTTGCCCTCCTTGCCGGCGAAGGGGGAATCGTTGACAACGAAAGTCATCTGAAGAGTGGGCTCGTCCACCTTGATCAGAGGGAGAGCCTTTGGCTCATCCGGGCAGGCAATCGTCTCTCCGATGTTCACATCATCGAATCCGGCCACCGCCACCATGTCGCCGGCGGATGCTTGTTCGATCTCCACACGCTGGAGACCTTCGAAACCGAGCAGCTTGCTGATCCGCCCCTTCTTGACCTTGCCATCGTCCTTGATCAGGGAGGCGTTCTGGCCCTGACGGATCACACCGTTATGAACCCGACCGATGATGATCCTGCCCAGGAAATCGGAATAGTCGAGGGTGGTGATCTGAAGCTGCAGGGGCTTCTCAGCGTCACCGACCGGGGGCGGAACATGGCGGAGGATCGCATCGAACAGAGGACGCATGTTGTCGCTGTCCGTCTTCATGTCGGGCTTGGCGAAGCCGCCCAAACCACTGCCGAAGAGGTAGGGAAAGTCGCATTGGTCGTCATCGGCGCCTAGCTCAAGGAAGAGATCAAGCACCTTGTCGACGGCGGTTTCGGGGTCAACGCGTGCTCGGTCGATCTTGTTGACGAACACGATGGGACGGAGACCCTGTTCAAGGGCCTTTTTCAGCACGAAACGGGTCTGGGGCATCGGCCCCTCATTGGCATCCACAATCAGCAGACAGCCGTCCACCATGCCAAGCACCCGCTCCACTTCTCCGCCGAAATCAGCGTGACCAGGGGTGTCGACAATATTGATACGGGTGTCGTTGTAATCAACCGCGGTGTTCTTCGACAGGATTGTGATGCCGCGCTCGCGCTCCAGGTCGTTGGAGTCCATGACGCAGGTGGGTACCGCTTCGTTGTCACGGAAGATGCCCGATTGCGCCAGCAACGCATCGACCAGGGTCGTCTTGCCATGGTCGACGTGGGCGATGATCGCGATATTGCGGATCGCCTTGTTGTGGGCACTCATGATGTCCGTGACGTTCTGTGAATAAAGCCTGAACGCCCGCAGGCGTTGCTGAGCAAGGCTATCTCAACGTGAGAAACGTCAGGAATGAATGCGGCTGGTGCGTTCCGGACCATCAGCCCGCAAAGTGCCGCGGGTGACCCCGAGACGCTGATCAATGCGTTCCCGCTTCCAGACTGCTGCCGATGGAATCGACCCCTCCAGGGCCTGGCCGTAGAGCTGCAACCGCCGCTGCGTCGCTTCGGCATCTTCATCAAGAAGCTCAAGGCGGAAACGCCTCAGGCCGACCTTCAGCAGGTCTGGCAGCGCCTCCACACCACTCTGGGCGCGACCATTGAAAAGGGTGTTGCGGCATCCCAGATCAGCCACCAGAGGGTGTTCCACACCACTCCGATCCCGAAGACGCACCTCGTGCTGCTCGCACGGTCTGCCGCAATCGGTGTGGTCGTGCCCCTCAGACAGGAAGGCACAGAACAAACAGTGCTCCATGTGGAAAAGCGGCATGTGCTGATGCAGGGTGACCTCAAGCCAGAGCGGGTTGACCGCTGCTGCCAAATCCAGCAGCTGGACAAGATTGAGGTCGTAACTGGCAGTGAGACGATCCAGCCCCCAACGTTCGCGATACCAGCGCAGGGTGAGGGGATTGGCGGTGTTGAGGGAGAAGTCGCCACTGCAGGGTGCCAGCGAGGTCAGGCGCTGCAATTGATCGGCATTACGCACCAGATAGCCATCGGGCTCGGCGCGAACCAGGGGTTCCAACGTCCAGGCTTCATCGGGCCGGGTGATGCGCGGACCGGCCAGGCGCAGCCCCTCCTGCCAATGCCCTCGACCGAGCATCACGGCCTGTTTGAGCTGGCTGGGTTGCTCCAGATCAGCCACCACCCCGGCAATCCAGTCGGGTCGATCAAGGTCGATCAACGCCTCAAGTTGTTCCAGACTGCGCACCAACACCTGCAATTGAGGTGGGCTGGACTCCGGGCTGGATGAATACTTGGACTCGGCAAAGGTCAGACACCGCGTCAGGATTGAGGGGATGCTCTCAGCACTGACGGCTGTGTTCGGCAAGGCAGGGGCCTCAACCGGCTGAGGCGTGATCCCGGCCTGACCCATGGCATCAAGAAGCGAGCGGCGGAGTCGGTTGAGTTCAGCGACTGGCAGAAACAATCCGTCGGCCAGATCGAGGTCCAAGGGCTCCAGCCGCCAGCCGGTACCCCCCAGTCGGCCCAGCTGAGCCTCGAGCCGGCTTCGGTCGAGGCCGTGGTCACGGGCTGCCTCCAGCAACCCCTGACTGTGCACGACCAGCGAGGCCACCGCCTCTGGTCGAGGCGCGATCAATTCCAGCTGCAGTGGTGCACCGAGGCTGCCGACAACCCGCAGATGCAATGGATGAAGTTGCGGATCCGTTCTGCGGTCTGCCTCTCGTTGCCAGGTGCGTTGCCAACGGGGATCGCCGGTGAGCCAGACCGTGGCCCCAGGCTCCAGTCCGCGCAGGCTGATACGACCTGGCCCCAGTCGGATTCGGTAGCGATGCTGCGACAGGTGCTCCACCTGCATGATCCGCCCTCCGATCTCCCGGGGAGGCAGGAGCGGATCGGTTCCAGGGGCAGCCTTGGCCTCAATCACCACACCCTGACCGCACTCCAGTGGCTCATCAGTGCGCAACGTGAGCCACCCCTTGCTGTCACAGCGCTCCAGACAACCCACCACAGGCCCTCTTTTTTTGCTCCAACGTCCGTGCACCAGCCGCCTGTGGTTCACCCCCTCCAGCCAACCGCTTGAGAGCCCGCGGGAGAAACCCATCTCGAGTTGACGCCGCATCGCTTCAGGGTCCGTCACCAAGCCATCGATCTGTTGCCGATAGGCCTGCGTCACCGCTGCCACGTACGTCGCATCCTTGAGACGACCCTCGATCTTGAAACTGCTGATGCCGAGATCCGCAAGGGCAGGGACCTGCATCCAGGCCGACAGATCCTGGGGTGAAAGCAGATAGCGCTGATCATCGAGATCGAGGGGCTCCCCATCGACCACGAGCTGATAGGGCAGGCGACAGGCCTGAGCACATTCACCGCGGTTGGCACTGCGTTGCCCCAGGGATTCACTGGTGAGGCACTGGCCGGAATAGGCCACGCACAGAGCGCCATGCACAAACACCTCGAGGGGCATCGCCAGGCCCCGCTGGTGCAGTTGTCCCTGCAGACGCTTGAGGTCCTTGAGCGCAAGCTCCCTGGCCAGGACCACCCGTTCACAGCCGGCATCAGCGGCCTGGGCTACCCCAGCAGCACTGGTGATCGACATCTGGGTCGAGGCGTGAAGTGCCAATGCCGGCACCAGCTCCCTGGCCAGAAGACAAAGTCCGAGGTCCTGCACGATCAAGGCATCCACACCAGCACGATCAGCAGCCAGCAGGAGCTCTGCCGCACGGCTGAGTTCGTCGGTGAACACCAGCACATTGAAGGTGAGAAATCCCTTCACTCCCCTGGCGTGAAGCCAGGCCATGATCTTGCTGAGCTCTCCGAGCTGGAAGTTTTCGGCTCGCAGTCTGGCGTTGAAGGCCTCAACACCGAAGTAAACGGCATCCGCACCCTGGGAGACAGCAGCCCTGAGAGCGGCCCAGTCACCAGCTGGTGCCAGCAATTCCGGCGCATCGGGGCAGATCAACGTGTCTGGGCCAGACGCCTGGCCGGCTCAAACTGCCTGAGGGCCTGCGCGGAGCCCTCAAAGCGCCAATGCCAGGGTTCGTAGCTCACTCCCTGGGGATTGCCCCGGGGGAACGACAACGTGAAGTGATAGCTGGCAGCGTGATCCTGAAGCCAACGGAACGCAGGGGACAGCTCAAAGGACCGGGAAAGGTTGGTGGAGGAATCGTCCCCATCACCAAGGTCGACGGCCAAACCGGTGCTGTGCTCCGAATACCCAGGAGGAGCACTCACCTTGGCCCTCTCACTGGCCGTTTGGTTGCGCTCTGATTTCACATCAAAAAAGATGCCCTTCTGCAAAGCCTGGGATCGGTAGCCACTCAACAAACGCAGATCAATGCCGTCCGCAGCAGCAGCTCTCTGCATCGACTGCAACGCCTCAGCGGCGTCGACATGGAGCTGCAAGCCAGGAGAGACCTGGACCAACTCAAAGGCCTGCGCCTCGTCGTATGGGAAGTGACCCAGCAGTCGACCATCCAACGACGGACTCTCTTCAATGCCCTCAACGGCGCGACCTGTTGTGGAAAACCTCGCCATGAGGGCAGGACCGAACATCACAACGGCCAGCGCCCCACTGAACACGAAGGCACAGACGAGCAACAGACCCAACCCTCCACGTCGCCGACGCTGAGATGGACGGGAACGACGCGCCACGGGAATGTCGTCCCTGCTGACGCGCTCCCTGCGGGCGCGACGGGGGGCGACAGCTCGGACCAAAATGATGTTGCAGTGTTGTGACGATCCTAAGGGGGGGCGCCAGGGGTTTACCACGGCCGATAGCCCAGTGGTGGTAGCTTCTCGGAAACGATCCAGCGGAGTAGGGCTGAGATGCTGCGAGTTGCCGTCGTCGGTGGTGGTCCTAGTGGATCTTGTGCTGCCGAAATTCTTGCCAAGGCAGGCATTCAGACCTGGTTGTTTGAGCGCAAGCTGGATAACGCCAAACCCTGCGGGGGCGCCATCCCCCTCTGCATGGTCGAGGAATTCGACCTGCCGGATTCGATCATCGACCGGAAAGTCCGGAACATGAAGATGATCTCCCCCTCCAATCGGGAGGTGGACATCAAGCTTGATCCTCTCGGCTACGACGACAACGCCTACATCGGCATGTGTCGCCGTGAGGTCTTCGATGCGTTCCTTCGCAACCGTGCTGCTGACCTGGGCACCACGCTGGTGAATGGATTGGTTCAGAAGATCGACACCGGCAGCAATCGCCAGGGTCCCTACATCCTTCACTACGCCGACTACAGCGGAGGTGGCCCCACCGGTGAGCAGAAGACACTGGAGGTGGATCTGATCATTGGTGCGGATGGTGCCAACTCCCGCGTCGCCAAAGCCATGGACGCTGGTGACTACAACGTGGCCATCGCCTTCCAGGAGCGCATCAAGCTTCCTGCTGAAGAGATGACCTACTACGAAGATCTGGCGGAGATGTACGTGGGCACCGATGTGTCTCCAGATTTCTACGCCTGGGTGTTCCCCAAATATGACCACGTGGCCGTGGGAACCGGCACCATGCAGCAGAACCAGTCGCTGATCAAGGGCCTTCAGAGGGGTATTCGTGAGCGGGCAAGCAAGCGTCTGTTCAAAGGTGAAGTCATCAAGGTTGAGGCCCACCCCATTCCTGAACATCCCCGCCCCCGCCGGGTGGTGGGTCGCATGGCCCTCGTGGGTGATGCCGCTGGTTACGTCACCAAGAGCTCCGGCGAAGGGATCTACTTCGCCGCCAAGAGCGGACGCATGTGCGCTGAGGCCATCGTTGAGATCTCCAATCGGGGGCAGCGCATCCCCACCGAAAAGGCGATCAAATCGACCTATCTGAAGCGATGGGACAAGAAGTACGGAGCAACCTATGCGGTTCTCGACATCCTTCAGCGGATCTTCTATCGCAACGATGCCGCTCGCGAAGCATTCGTTGAGATGTGCGATGACATGGACGTCCAGAAACTGACGTTTGACAGCTACCTCTACAAGCGGGTGGTGATGATGAATCCCTGGCAGCAGATCAAGCTCACCCTTCGCACCCTTGGCAGTCTGATTCGAGGTGAAGCCCTGGCACCGTCCCAGTACGGTCCAGTGCCATCAGCCGTGGGGCGTTCGGACGGCGATTTTCTCGCTCAGGAAGCTGCCGAGCGAATCAAGGCACAAACGAAGAGCAAAGAAACCGTTGATGTGAGCTGATCACCCAGCTCACCCTCGTGGCATCACCAGAAGCTGGAGTCAAGGCGTTGATTCCAGCTTTTTTTGTGCCGCCTCGCGGAGCCTTTCAACCCCTTCCTGGATTTTGGCCCCAGGAGCGGTTTCCTTTCGCGTCGTCGACCAAACATTGATGCTGTAGACCGCGGCAGCAGCAACAATCAGCGCCGCAAGCACAAGACTGATCCCATTGCCTCCCTGACGAATCACAACCGGTTGCTGAAGATTTCCTCCATTGGTCTGACCGGAAGGATTACTCATGCTCAAACTCCACTCACAGCATCTCCATAGCCAGAGCAGTCAGCACACACTCAAGACTGAATCAGTTCGAAACGGGCCAGTTGGGAGGCTTGATTGCGCAGGACGCCAAGAAGATTGAGCCGGTTTTGGCGCAATTGAGGATCCTCGGCCATCACCATCACGCTGTTGTCGCCGTCGAAAAAGGCTTCCAGGACAGGGGTTGCTTCCACCAAGGCATCCGCCAAGGCCTGGTAGTCACGACCGGCCGCCAAAGGATGTAATTGTTCAATCACGGCCAGCATGGCCGTCTCACTGGATGATTCAAATCGTGTCGGATCAACCACCGCACCCGGATCCAGACAGAAGCGATCCAATGCACCCTTTTCTGCCAGACGCGCCGCGCGCTGCACAACCGCCTGAACAGCGGACAGCCGGTTCTGATCGCGCAATTGGCTGAGAAGACGAATGCGCTCCAGGACGTCCAAGGGATCACCAAGCAGTTGTTGATCCGACAGAGACTCACCGGCCACTGCCTGAACCAGATCGGCGGAGTGGCCATCATCTTCAAGCTGAGACTGCACGCGCTGACGCAGCAACGTCACCAGATCAGAGGCCAGAACCGAAGCCTCCACACCGAAGTCTGGGAAACGCCGTTGCCAGCTCTCGGATGCCTCTGACAACAGCGCCATGATGTCAAGCCGCCAGCCACGATCCCAGAGAATCTGCAGCACACCATTGCCGGCACGGCGAAGGGCATAGGGGTCAGAGGAGCCCGTGGGCCGCTCGCCCTTGGCGAAAATGCTCAACAGCAATTCCAGCCGTTCAGCCAAAGCGACCACCGCTCCGGCATCGCTCTGGGGTAACGCATCACCAGCTCCTCGGGGGAGGTAATGCTCCACCACCGCTTGGGCCACCTCGCGGCTTTCACCTTCTTGAAGCAGGTACTTGCCGCCCATCAGACCCTGCAATTCCGGGAACTCACCGACCATCTGGCTGACGAGGTCGTTCTTGCAGAAGTGAGCAGCCCGCTGCGCGGCTGCCGCAGTGGAGTCAGGAAGCTCCAGGGCAGACACAAGTGTGCAGGTAAGCTCTTCGATGCGCGCGCTGCGATTGAGCAAGCTGCCGAGACCGGAAGCAAAGGTGACGCGGTCGAGGGACTCACGGCGCTCACCACTGGGCTGCTTACGGTCCACTGTCAGAAAGAATTCGGCATCCGCCAGGCGGGCGCTCAACACCCGCTCATTGCCCCGACGAATCTGATCGTCCGCAGCGGCAAGCCCATTACCCACCAGCAGAAATTCGGGGTGCAGCACGTCTCTGGCGCCGAGCCGGAGCGGATCGTGATCGACACCTGGACGACGCAGCGGCACATAACGCTGGTGCGATTGCATCACCGTGACGATCACTTCAGGGGGCAGGTCAAGAAAGCGATCAGCAATGTTTCCCTGGAGTACACGAGGATCTTCCACCAGATCCACCAGCTCCTCAAACAACCCCGTCGGACAGTCCAGTTCTCCGCCAACGTCAGCGGCTCTGGACTCGAGAGCCAATCGAATCTGCTCCGCACGTTTGGCTCGATCAGCCTGAACGCCTGCTGAAGCCAGGGCCTCGAAATACGCATCAGCGGTCTTCAACGCAACGCTGTGGTTGCGCAGGCGATGGGCGCGGGTCTGGCGACCGCTGTGAACCACAGGCTCACTGGCCTTCAGGCTGACAGGAACAACAGCATCACCCAGGAGTGCCACCAGCCAACGCACAGGACGACTGAAGCGCTGCTCTCCATCGCCCCATCGCATGAAACGCCTGCCCTGAAGTGCATCAATCCAGGCTGGGATGGCCGTCTGAAGAAGCTGCACAGTCGACTGCCCCTTCACCTGCACAGTGGCGAACACGCAATCACCTTTGGGCGTGGAACGCACTTCGAGCAGCGACGGATCAACGCCGCACCGCTTGGCAAAGCCGATGGCAGCAGGTCCTGGTTGGCCATCAACGAAGGCTTGCTTGACCGGAGGTCCCTTGCGTTCTTCGTGGAGATCCTCCTGGCCATCAGCCAGGTTGTTGACCAGAACGGCAAGACGACGGGGTGTGCTGCTGACGACGACAGCGCCATGCTGCAGACGCCACTCACGGAGGTCGCGCTGGACACGCTGCTGTAACTGGGGAAGGGCCAGGCGCGCAAAGTCAGCAGGAAGTTCTTCCGTACCGATCTCGAGCAGGAAGGTTGAGGCCACACCAGTCGGCTCGACAAGCTATTGACTGTATTGGAAGCCGCTTCGCTAACTTCGAGGTCACGTGAATGGTGTGCCTGTGAGACAGACCAGTGTCGACGCCTCAACAAGCTCCCGAGGCGCAGGCAATCGGTCGATCGATGATGCTGCGCCGCTGCCCAAGGCTGAGCAGCGCAAACGCGACAGCGATTTTCTCAAGGAACCTCTGCTCACGGAGCTGGCAAACGACCAGCCGAATTTCAGTGAGGATGCTCTCCAGATCCTCAAGTTCCACGGCAGCTATCAACAGGACGACAGGGATAAGCGGGAAAAAGGTCGTGATAAGCAGTGGCAGATGATGCTGCGCCTGCGCAGCCCGGCAGGACGCATTCCCACCGGCCTGTTTCTGGCCATGGATGAACTGGCTGACCGCCTCGGAGACGGAACGCTGCGTGTCACCACCCGACAGGCCTTCCAGATGCATGGCGTCGCGAAAGCGGATCTGAAGGAGGTCATCGGCACGATCATTCGCAACCTGGGCTCCACCCTTGCCGCCTGCGGAGACATCAACCGCAACGTGATGGCCCCTGCCGCTCCGTTCGATAAGGGCGGTTATCCAGCCGCCCGTCAACTGGCTGATGACATCGCCGATCTGCTCAGTCCCGAAACAGCTGAAGGGTCGTATCTCGACCTCTGGGTTGACGGTGATCTCAGCTACCGGATCAAAACCAAGCGCAAAGTGAAAGCAGCGCGAAAGCGTCAACTGGAAGGTGGCGTCTTTTCCGGTGATGAACGGGAACCGCTCTACAGCGACACCTATTTACCCCGGAAATTCAAGGTCGGGGTGACGGTGCCTGGTGACAATTCGATCGACTTGCTCACCCAGGACATTGGGCTGGTGGTCTTCACCGATGTCAGCGGTGACCTTCGCGGTTGCAATGTGTATGTCGGTGGTGGCATGGGACGAACCCACAACAAGGACGAGACGTTCGCCCGCATTGCTGATCCCCTCGGATTCGTTCCCGCTGATCAGGTGTTCGACCTGGTCCAGTCCGTTCTCGCCCTCCAACGCGATCACGGTGACCGGAAACTGCGACGGCATGCCCGCATGAAGTATCTCCTGCATGACAAGGGCATTCGTTGGTTCCGTGATGAACTCACCAGTCGTTACTTCAAGGGGGACTTGAAACCCCTGCGCAACGAGCCCAAAGCGAAGCTGCACGATTACCTCGGCTGGCATCGGCATCGTGCAGGCATGTGGTTTGTGGGTTTGCCCCTCCTGTGCGGACGCCTCTCCGGCGACTTCAAAAAGGGGCTGCGCAAGATCGTGGAGACCTATCAGTTGGAGATTCGTCTCACTCCCAACCAAGATCTGCTGCTCTGCAACATCGGCACTCCACAGCGAGCCTCGATTCGGGCAGCTCTGAAAGAACTCGGCATCGAGACACCCGAGATGCCGGCTCCCCTGGCTCGTCATGCCATCGCCTGCCCGGCCTTACCCACCTGTGGCCTTGCGATCACCGAATCGGAACGCATCTTGCCCAACGTGCTCGAGCGCCTCGACAGCCAACTGCAACGACTCGAGATCGACAAGCCCGTGCTTGTGAGGATGACAGGCTGCCCCAACGGATGTGCCCGCCCTTACATGGCGGAGCTGGCCCTGGTTGGCAGTGGCGTGAACCAGTACCAGCTCTGGCTGGGAGGGAGTGCCAATCTGCAACGACTTGGTGAACCCTATCTGCAGAAGATGCCGCTCGACGACCTGGAAACCACCCTTGAGCCTCTGCTGGTGAGCTGGAAGGAGGCAGGGGGACGCCGCACCCTTGGCGACCATGTGCACAAACTCGGGGCTCAGGCCGTCAGCGAACTGTTGAAGGCCTGATCACTGCGTCCGTAAATCGCCCTCTGTTGGCCGGATCGCCAGGCCCAGAGCTGGTCCCCATAACTGAAGTGCCACCACTCATTGGGGTGGCAGACCAACCCTTCCGCACCAAGAACGGAAGCGAGAAGTGTGCGTCTTTGGTGAAAGCGCCGAGCGTTGTGATCCAGGCCTTTCAAGGCGGCATCGGCGTAGTAGTCGGGATCCGAGACGGCACCGATGGCGTCGATCTCGCCACCCATGTCGAGCAGGATGTGATCGTCACTGCAGAGCGTGAGGTCCACAGCTGCACCGGTGCTGTGGGGTGGTGGTGTCGCCGCATCGGCACTGGGCGGTGCCCAGAAACGACCGACGCGTCGTCTCACATCGGCAAGGGCCTCCGCTGCAAGGGGATCGGAGGCGGCAGCGTTGGGGTCAAGTCCCTCAAGAGCGCACTGGTCGGCCACAGCACGTTCCACCATGAAGGCTTGAACCTTGATCGGGCGCCAGGCATCGAAGATCGCGAAGCGCAGATTGGGGTCGATCCTGCGCAGTCGATTCTCGGCGCGCTGCAGGCGGAGACGCACCCCCTGTCTCAGCACAAAGGGATCAGCACCTGGCCCGTAAGGCGCGCCCAGCGACTGGTACGGATGCGGTCGCAGGCAGAAAAGGTGCGGCTGAAGTGCTTCGAGGGGCTCTCCGCACTCATGGATCGGACGATCACTCCACGGTCTCAACACAGAGGGCAACACCAATGCATCCAGAGTCGCAGACGCCAACACATGGGATCCATTTCCACAACTGAACACCGATTTTCCCCAGACGGCGTCTCACCCGGTCCAACCCAGCCTCAACGGCAAAAAGAAAATCGCCCTTAACCAACGGGTCATCCAAGAACCATTAAAAAAAGCTTGCGATCGAGGAAGACTCAACCTGCACAGCAGGAAACAAGCCCTGCACCGCAGGCCGTAACAGGCCATGACAGAACGACGGAATCACAGCAAGACCAACCGCTCAACCAACCCGCCCTTGATAAGCAATTCCTGAAGACGAGCCCCGACCGGAACCAGCCGAGACTCAGCCTGGACTCATGCCTGTGGAAAAAACGACGCATTAATTTAATTGGCCTGCGGATGTCATTCGAAGCCGTTGATTCTCAAGAAGTTGGCGCAGAACGGGGTTGTGATTGAGCTGCGGATCCGTCTCGATCAGACGTCTTGCTTCTTCGCGGGCATCATCAAGAACAGCACCGTCATCGGCGAGGCTCGCAAGCGCAAGATCTGGCAAACCCGACTGACGCGTACCCAGCACCTGCCCGGGGCCTCTCAAACGAAGATCCATTTCGGCGATCTCAAATCCATCCGTTGATCGCACCAAGACATCCAACCGTTGACGCGCCAAAAGATTGCGACTGTCGTTGACGAGCAGGCAGTGAGAAGCAGCAGCTCCACGGCCGACGCGTCCCCTGAGCTGATGAAGTTGAGCCAAGCCGAAGCGATCGGCATGGTCGATCACCATCACACTGGCTTCAGGGACGTCCACTCCCACTTCCACCACCGTGGTGGAGACCAGAACCTGGCAGTTTCCCTGCGCGAAGGCATGAATCACGGCGTGCTTTTCAGCACTGCTGAGGCGGCCATGCAACAAGCCCACAGAGAAATCAGGAAAGACCTCTTCGTCGAGTTGACGATGCACATCAACGGCAGAGCGCAGATCCAATTTCTCCGATTCCTCCACAAGAGGCAGCACCACGTAAGCCCGCTGTCCCTCCTCCACCTGCTGGCGAATCAGGTCGTAAGCCTCCTGACGATCTGAGCCGGCAATCTGTCTGGTTTGAATCGGTGTACGACCAGGCGGCAATTCATCGATCTGGCTCACGTCCAGATCACCATGCAAGGAGAGGGCCAGGGTTCGAGGGATGGGCGTCGCCGTCATCGTGAGCAGGTGCGGCTGAAGTCCTTTGCTGAGCAGACGATTGCGTTGACGCACACCGAAGCGGTGCTGCTCGTCCACCACCACAAGACCCAGCCGAGAAAAATCCACCGGGTCTTCAATCAAGGCATGGGTTCCGACAAGAATGTGCAGACTGCCGTTGGCAAGATCAGTGAGCATGCGGCGCCTGTTGGGACGCGACGTTGAGCCTGTGAGCAGCTCAACGCTCAGATGCAGCGGTGTCAACCACCGACAGAGACTGCGGTAATGCTGCTCGGCCAGGACTTCAGTGGGTGCCATCAACGCCCCCTGCCAGCCTGCATCGATGGCATTGAGCAGGGCCGCGACGGCCACCACCGTTTTGCCACTGCCCACATCCCCCTGCACCAGTCGAGCCATGGGCTCAGGCTTGACGAGATCCTCTTCAATCTCCGCCAGCACCCGTTGCTGCGCTCCAGTGAGAGCAAAGGGCAACACGTTGAGGAACTGCCCCACCAGGCCATCACGCTGACCAACACCCTCAAGCGTTGGCGCCTGGCGCTGACGGATGGCCGCACGACGCTGCATCAACCCCAGCTGGAGCAACAAAAACTCGTCGAACACCAATCGGCGCCTTGCCTGTTGAAGGCGCTCGCCGTCAACGGGTCGATGGATCCCCCGCAAGGCCTCTGCCTTGGCAATCAAATCGAGAGACTTGCGTCGATCAGGACAGAGGGGCTCGGGCCAGCCGTCGGCGAGGGGCAACACCAGCTCCACGAGGTTGCGGAGGCGGTCGGCAGTAAGCCCCTCGGTGAGGCCGTACACAGGCAACAGACGGCCGATCTGACGGGAGCGCAGGGGAGCACCGGCGGATTCCATCACTTCAATCAAGGGATCCTGGAAGGTCAGCCCATAGGGACCCGACTTGACGAAGCCACTGATGGCGACGGTGGCTCCAACCGGGAACTGACGCGTCTGGGCGTGGAGGGCAGCAGGACTGCTGAAACGTTTTCCCGCCAGAAACCGCGTGACCTTCAGGCGACCCGTCGGATCCTGCACCTGCAGCTCAAGGATCGAGAGGTTGGGATTACGGGGACTGGTGAAGCCATGACATCGGCGCACGCACGCCACGATGGTGGCCGTCTCTCCGGCCTCCAGCGCTTCAATCCGACGCATGGCGGAATAGTCGACATAGTCGCGCGGGTAATAGAGCAGTAGATCGCGCACGACCAGAAGGCCCAGACTCGCCAATCGCTCGGCCAACTTCGGTCCGATTCCCTTCACCCGTGCCAATGGAGCCTCAAGGCTGATGGGCCCTGCCGACGTCATGCTTGCTTTGGCAACTGCCTGAGACTCCGCCAGCCTGAGGCGTGGCGGCGCGATCGGCTGAGTGGGTTCCAACCGTTGACGCAAGCCATGCAGCCACTGGCGGGTGGTGGTGACCAGACGGCGACGGGCTGCTTCCTGAAGGGAGGGGTAGCCGCTGTAAGCCTCCATGAAATTCTGCAGACGCGCCCTGCTATCAGCCGGCAGGGGAATGGGTGGCGGGGTCGATAACTCGCGTGTCAGGAAGGAATGGAACCGTTCCTGACGCCCCTGCAGATCGACAAACCCACGGTCAGCCTCAAGGGTCAAGGCCGTCTGCAGCGGTCGCAACCAGGCATGCAGCAGTTTCAGATCGGCCGCAGAGCAAGCCGGCGTCAGGTCTGGGGGGAACTGTTGGGGGGACTCTGCCACCACTGTTTCTGCACCTGATGGGTCTGGGCACGCCGCTGCCAGTGGCGCTGCTGTCGAACCATTGTGAGCAAGCTGCGCTTGCGCTGACGAAGGCTGCTGCGACAACGACGTAAAGACACCAGATCAAACTCAAGGTCTGCGGTGCGAAGCAACACACAGTTGAGGTCAATCAGGTCATCACTACCCTGAGCCATCGTCGGCAGGGGCACTCTCAGGCGCAGCAGATTCGAAGCTGATGGCAAGGTTTCCACCTGTCCCGAAAGCACGGCATCCAGAAGGCTCATCGGCAACAAGCTGCTGGCCAGGCCAGCTCGAAGCAACTCCACGTTGATGGCATGGGAAAGATTGCGAAGACGACGCTTGACCGCCCAATCAAGCCCGTCCAGCCAGCGTTGCAGCTCCAGAGGCATCGACGGCATGAACTCCGAAGCGTTGTCGCTCGAGCTGGACGAGGGTTCCTCGGCGTCAGCAACGTTGCGAAGGGAAGCCTGGTCCTCTGCATCCATCGCCTGGCCGGCCATCACGAACAAGGAACGCAGCAGAGCCAAATCGGTGCTCCCGTGGGATGAATCGCCATCTAGCCCAGACGGATCGGCCCCTGTTGAAGGCTCGTCGAACAGGACGTCGGATCCCAACGACGCATCCTCCTCAGCAGGTTCATCGTCGGGCTGACCAAGCGGTGGAAGCAATCCCTCCAGCAGCTCAGGTTGATCGATCGGCGGGGACAAACTCAGGCTCACCGAGCCCGCTCCATCTCCTGCATCGGAGCCAGAGCCAGCGCGCTCAGGGTCACGGTGCGGGCGTGCACCCTCAACGGCATCCGAGTGTCGTTGCAGGGAGTCCACCATCGACTGCTTCAGTTGACGACGCTGGATGTGCTCTTCCTGCGCAAGATCCCGGGCCAACAGTTGCAGCTGCTCAATGGTGAGCAAGGATGAACACCGCTTGACCAGCTGATCAATCCGACCCTGAAGTTCGTCACGGGATTGTTCGGACACCTGAATGAGGCGATCACGATCGATGCCACACAGCAACTCACCTAGGGCCGTATGGACAACCTGAGGGAGGTGGTGGCGAAGACGACGAAGGTAATCGGCTTGGTCAGCATAAAAAGCTGGTGCCGAATCACGACACCAGCTGCGTAGACGAGCCAGTTGCTCGTCAGGATTGAAGGAGACGTTCCTGTCTTGGTGGGTCGCCAAGATCAGCCTTTGGCCATCGAGGCCACTTCGGTCGCGAAGTCAACCTGCTCAACCTCGATCCCTTCACCCAGGGTGTAACGAGTGAAGCGACGCACCTGAACGTTTTCACCGATTTTGCCGGCAGCCTGCTTGACCAGTTCGGCAACGGAAATGGAGCTGTCTTTGATGAAAGGTTGCTCCATCAACGCCAGTTCCTTCAGGCGCTTGGCAATACGCCCTTCAACAATTTTCTCCTTCATTTGATCCGGCTTGCCATCGAGATCATCACGGCCCATCTCGATCGACTTCTCGCGGTCGCGGATCTCGTTGGGAATTTCGTCGGTGGTCACGTACTCAACGTTGGGGCAAGCAGCGATCTGCATGGCTACATCGCGAAGCAGCTCTTGGAACATGTCGCCACGGGCGACGAAGTCGGTCTCGCAGTTCACTTCCACAAGCACACCAACGCGTGCACCCGTGTGGATGTAGCTACCGATGGAACCCTCCGCAGCGGTACGGCCTGACTTCTTCTCGGCGCTGGCGATGCCCTTCTGACGAAGCCATTCAACGGCCTTGTCGCAATCACCGTCTGTCGCTGCAAGGGCTTTCTTGCAGTCCATCATTCCTGCGCCGGTTTTATCGCGCAGTTCCTTGACAAGCTTGGCGGATACGGCAGCCATCGGAGGGGGGGGGGTGAAAAAGAGTGTTTGACAAGAAGTGCCGCCTTCCCGAACCAGGCGGGAGGGCGGCAACTGAAAGATGACGACAGGGATCAGCCCTGGTAATCGTCTCCGCCGCGCTGATCGTTGGCACCGTGACGGCCTTCATTGATGGCATCAGCCAGACGGCTGAGCACCAGCTGAACGGAACGCACAGCGTCGTCGTTGCAAGGGATGGGAACCTCGCAGAGGTCCGGATCGCAATTGGTGTCGAGCATGGACACCAGAGGGATGTCGAGCTTGCGGGCCTCGAGAACCGCATTGGTTTCACGACGTTGATCCACCAGGACCACCACGTCGGGAAGACGGCGCATGTTCTTGAGACCGCCCAGATACTTCTGAAGACGCTCGAGCTCACGACGAAGAACTGCAGCCTCCTTCTTGGGGCGCATGGCGATGGCGCCGCTGGACTCCATCCGCTCCAGATCCTTGAGGCGATCGATCCGAGCCTTCATGGTGGTCCAGTTGGTGAGCATGCCCCCCAACCAACGCTGATTCACATAGGAACCACCACAACGGGAGGCCTCGAGAGCGACTACTTCAGAAGCCTGCTTCTTGGTGCCGACGAAGAGGAAACGCTTGCCGCTGCGAGCAGCTGAACGCACCCACTTGTAGGCGTTGTTCATGCAGACGGCGGTCTGCACGAGGTCAATGATGTGGACTCCATTGCGCGCGCAATAGATGTAGCGCGACATCTTGGGATTCCAACGACGGGTCTGGTGCCCAAAGTGGGCACCAGCCTCCATCATTTCGGAGAGAGTGACAACAGCCATGGTGTTTGGGGTTTCGGGTTCGCCTCCACCTGTCAGGGATGGTCAAAGACCAGCACCCGAAACAGACAGGTGTGCGGAATGAAAGAACCTGATGAACTTATCAAAAGGCCGATCAGCGCAGCCCAAGGGCTTTGGCCTCTCTGAACAGAGCCCGCACGCCGATTCGGTTCAAAGGAAGTCGCAGCAATTCCATCGCCAGCGCAGCTCGGTGATGACGAATCAGCCAGGCCAAGAGAGGACGAAGGCTGCGCTCGTTGATCAGACCACCCAGAGTGAGCAGCTCCCAGAGAGCGAGGTGTAACCAAGTGAACTGAATGATGAAACGCACCCTTCGCGTTGGATGCTTTCGGTAGAACACCAGCCCCATCTTGGCTCGTTCCTGCTCAACACGAATCAGGTCAGGAACCTGGGCCAAGGACAAAGCAGGATGCCAGTGATAGCCGACAGCCTCGGGGCATTTGACCAGCTGCACACCCATCTGACGCAGGCGCTCACCCAGTTCGAGGTCCTCCCATCCGTAAAGACGGAAGCCTGTGTCGAACAGGCCCGATTGCTGAAGCACTGCACGGTCGATCGCCACATTGCCCGTGGCGAAATAGGCCCATGACAGATCCCGCAACTTGTGACGTTCTGCGCTGGGTTGGTCGAAGTTGGCAGTATTGATCACCGCCCCATAGGTGAAACAGAGCCTGTTGCTGCGCTGAGCCCAGCTGCGGCTCAGTGCCCGGGCATGACTGACCAGGAACACCGGGGTGACGACAAGGTCACTGTCGATGAAAACGATCACATCACCACGGGCCTGATCAACGCCGCGATTGCGGGCTTCGGCAGGTCCGCCATGGTCCTGCTCAATCAGACGCAGATGGGGAAAATGCTGCGCCTGTTCCCGCAGACGAAGAGGCGTTCCATCCGTCGAACCATCATCCACCACCACCACCTCATATCCCTCGACTTCGCCTGAGGGCGCCTGATCTTCAAGGGCCGTGAGGCACTTCTCAAGGATGGGCCAACGGTTGTAGGTGGGGATGACAACGCTGAAGAACATCCGCGCTCGATCGGAGCAAGTGAACAGTCAGCCTAAAGACACGAAAAAAGGGGGCTTCTGCCCCCTAATCAACGGATGCACTGATCGCAGGGATCAGTCAGCAGCACCACCGTTGTTAGCGGTTCCGGTCACCCCGTTACCGGCACCTTCGCCACGGCCGTCATTCCGCATCTTGCGCTTCTTGAACTTGCGGGCATAGGCGCGGTTGCGCTCCTGCTTTTCCTTCTTGAGGTTCCTGCGCTTGGCCATCGCGGAGTTGATGAAAACAATGGATTCACACCAACCTACCCAACGGTGGAGAAGAGGCGACCATCATCCATTCGCAATAAGCGATCAGCGACATCAAGAATGCGTGGATCGTGGGTGACCATCAACACGGAGCAATCCTGTTCACGGGCTAGCCGTTTGAGCAGATCCACCACCTCCCGTCCAGAGGTGCTGTCAAGCGCTGCAGTGGGTTCATCAGCCAACAACAACCTGGGGTGGGCAGCCAGTGCCCGCGCAATGGCAACCCTCTGTTTCTGACCACCGGAAAGATCGTGTGGGAGTTTATTGAGGTGGTCGCCAAGACCGACAGCCCTCAACCACTCCCGGGAGAGATCCCGCCTGGCCAGATACGACTGATCAGGCAGGAGATCAGCTCCCATCTGCACGTTCTGCTCTGCCGTGAGGCAACGCAGCAGGTTGTGTCCCTGAAAAATCATGCCGATCTTCCGGCGCAGTCGCTGACGCGCACCACGACCGGCGCCATTCAGAGACTGACCGAGCACGTCCACCTGTCCCTGCTGCACCTTGCGCAACGCTCCAATCAGGGTGAGCAGAGTGGTTTTACCGCAACCTGAAGGGCCGCTGAGCAGCACCACCTCTCCAGGTTGGATCGAAAGAGCGATCCCCTGCAACACTTGCCGCCTGTTGGAGCCGCGGCCAAACCAGTGGCTGAGCCCATCAATGCAAACTGCCGCCATCAGAAGATCTCCGCAGGGTCGGCATCGACAAGACGGCGCATGGCCAGGCCAGCGGAGAGCATGCACATCACAAGGATCATCGTGAACACGGTGAACGCCCTGGTGAAATCCATGCCCACCGGCAAACGGGTGGTGTCACGGACCAGCCAAAACAGCCCCTGGCCTGCCAGATAAGCAGGGAGATAACCGATCACCGCCAGCAACAAGCCTTGCCGCACCACAACGCCTAACAGGGTGTCGACCCGGTACCCCATGGCCATCAGGGTGGCGTATTCAGGCAGATGGTCACTGACATCCGTGTAGAGGATCTGGTAAACGATCACGCAGCCCACCACAAAGCCCATGGCGGCACCCAGCGAGAAGATGAAACCGATGGACGTACTGGTGCGCCAGTAGTTCTGCTCGAAATCGATGAAACTCTGCTTGGTGAGCACGCGGACGTCACTGGGAAGCAACTTGGTGAGACGGGCCTGAACGGCAGCCGGGTCGGCTCCAGGCCTGAGGCGTATCAAGCCGAGTTCAATGGATCCCTGCGCTTTGTTTGGCATCAGATCCAGAAAGGTTTCCGAGCTAGTCAGTAAATTCCCGTCGGCACCAAAGCTGGTACCGATGGCCACCAGCCCAGCCACGCGCACCCGATGGCCGCTGATTTCGCTCTCCACGGTGCGACCGTCTCGAAACCAGTCCGCCACAGGTCCGAATTCCGGCCTGGAACGTTCATCAAAGAGCACTCTTCCTTTCTGCGACAGCAACGCAGCCTCCACCGATAGATCAGGGTTCATGAGGAACGGATCCTCCGGGTCGAATCCGAGGGCCAGAATCGATCGTGTTGTGCGCGTTTCCGGATTGCGCCAGAGCATCAGACTCCAGTGAACTGGGGTGATCCCTTCAACCTCGGCATCGGCAAACGTCTGAAACAGCCTGCGTCTGGGGAATCCAGCCATGCTCACCGAACTCGTGGAGCGCGGACTGATCAAGACCAGGTCGGCGTCAAAGCGACGGTGAACCGTGACACTGGCGTCGAACAATCCATCTCGGAATCCGAGCTGCATGAACATCAGGATTCCGGCAAAGCTGATGCCAGCGAGGGCTACCGCCAGGCGCACAGGCTGACGAATCAACATCAGGGAGGCCAGCGGAATGCGCCTTCTCTGCCAGAAGCTCATCCTCACTGAGCCGAGAAGCGTGCAATCACTTTCATGCCCGCAAGGCTTGTCACCCTCGCAGCGGAATCCGGATCCAGCTGAACGCGCACCTCCACAACGCGGGCATCAGCATCTCCCGTGGGATCTGTCGACAACACCTGACGCTGACGCACCTGCGGGCTGATCCGGATCACGCGACCCTGAAGCGTTCCCTTGAATCCACCATTCTCGCTTGCGAGTGTGACGGGCTGTTCCAGGCGGATGCGGTTCACATCCGATTCGTACACCTCGATCAACGCCTCCATGCGTTGACTGGCGCCCACTTCAATCATGCCCTCATCGCCAGGGCGCTCCCCCTCCCGGGTCTGCACCCGAAGAACGAGTCCATCAATCGGGGAACGCAGCTCACTGTCGGCAAGATCGGCCAAAAGCTTGCGACGCTCCGCGTCGGCTTCCTGCCATTGACCTTGAAGGCGCAGCAGTTCAGCTCGCTTGTCATCCAGTGACACCAACGCCGCCGCCCCGACCGACGCCGCCTTGGTATAGCGCTCAACTTGCTTTTGCTGCAGGCGAATGTTGTCGGTGAGCGTGCGAAGACGAGCATCCACGACACCGAGATCGGCCTCGAGCTGAGGACGGTTGTCGAAACGAGCCAAGACCTGGCCGGCCTGAACCGCATCCCCTTCCTTCACAAGCAACGCAGACACCCTTGGGGTGCCGCCAAAACCACTCCAAGGGGCCGCCAGCTTTCTCACATCACCGGCAGGCTCCAGCTGACCCAAGGCAGCAACAGCTTCAGGCGCACGGACGATGGGATCTTCAGCAGGGGCTTGGCTGGCGTCATGGGGCCTGTTGAGCGCATAGAGACCAGCCATGACGACCAGGCCCAGGCCACCGCTCAACAGCAGGAGCAATGGACGTCGCATCAAGGAGTCGGTGGATCGTCGAAGAGCAGCTCTTCGATATAGCGATCGGCCCACTCCACGCTGAATGCTTTCTCCAGGACGCGTCGGGTTTTGTCGTTGCGTTTCTGTTGAAGGCAATAGGAGAGCTGGCCTTGGTGTCGATCAAGCGTAGAAACAGCATCGGAGGCATCGGGCTCCAACGTCTCAACAGCACCTCGAAGCACCGTGAGATAACTCTCCACCAGATCGACGAACCAGGCTTCCTCCGTGCTGTTGACAGGCCGGATGAAGCGGACGTAGGGAGAAAAAATGGTTCCCCATGCGGGCAATTCACGCACCTGTTCAAAGGGGGGAATGCTCAAAGCAGCCAGTGGCTGTTCCACGGACGCCGGCAGACGCTCCAGCACAGGGGAGAGATCAACGATGGCGGCAGAGATTCCAGCCGGGCTGGCGACAATATCTGCACCGAAGATGGGGAGGTCGTAGCGAGGGTCGGGGAAGAAAACGCAATGGAGAATCTGAAGACCGAGGCCAAGCCGAGCGATTTCCAGATGCAATTTGCGCAGACCGCGGCACTGATGAAGTTCGTTGCGGATTGAGAGCGCTTCACCGTCAAGGATGGAGCTGATCGCTTCCAGCTCAGGATCCACAGCCAACGGCTGCAACGCCGGCATGGCATCCCTGGAATCCCTGATCCGGGCTGCCAGAGCATCCACCAACGGATGCAGCTGAAAGGTTGGAGTTGAGGGGGGAGGCGTTGGCACCGGTGCGGTTCAGCACAGAATGGGACTTTGCCATGGGATCCTGAGCCACCAATCCCAAGGTCTGCAACTGACGCACCACCTGAGCCAACACTGCTTCGACAACGGCAGTCGCTGTGTTGTGGCCCCGATGCCTGATGCGGGGCTCACCTGCCTTGATTTCTGGTGCCGAGCGGGAAGCAGCTTCGAGCAGCCTGGTGAAGAGGGGCTGGCTCATTTTCTCGAACACATGGTGTTCAAGGGCAGCAAGCAACTGAGGGCCGGCGACTTCGACCTCAAGGTCGAGGCGCTGGGCGGCAGCAGCAATGCCGCCACGGGGTTTGACGATGTGCATTTTCACGTGCTCGTTCCACCGGAAGGAGCGCTCGAGGCCCTGGAATTGCTGCTCGATCTCGTCCTTGAGCCAGCGCTGCGCCCCGATGCTTACGCGATGGAACGCGACGTGGTGCTGGAGGAGATCGCCCAATACCGCGATCAACCAGATGAGCAGGTGGTGCAACACCTGCTGGGGGCCAGCTGTTGCAACCACCCATACGGCCGACCGATTCTCGGCTGGGAGGACAGCCTGCTGGCGAGCACGCCTGAGACAATGGGGGCGTTTCATCGACGCCGTTACACCGGAGACAACTGCTGTCTTGTGGTCGCAGGCGCTGTTCCGGATGGGCTGACGGAGACCATTGCCACCAGCCGTTTGGTGCAACTGCCACGCCTGAAAGGAAGCGACTCCGTTGACAGTCCTTCCAGCCTGACCTTCCAACGAGGGCGCACCAGCCTCGAAGTGGAGCGCCTTGAAGCGGCCCGTTTTCTGATGGCCTGGCCCACGGCGTCAGCAGACGATCAACACCAGGTGATGGGGATGGATTTGGCCACCACCCTGCTGGCGGAAGGACGATGCAGCCGTCTGGTGGCGCGGCTGAGAGAAGAGCTTCAGATCGTTGAATCCATCGACATGGATCTGACCTCCCTTGAGCGTGGCAGCTTGGTGATGCTGGAGGCCTGCTGCCCGCCGGAACACATCAGCCAGGTGGAGGAAGAGGTGTTCAAAGTCCTCACGGCGTGTGCATCGGCACCAGTGCAGGAGACGGAAATGTCCCGGGGTCGGCAACTGGTCGGCAATGGTCTGCGCTTCAGCCTCGAAGCCCCGGGATCGATGGCAGCGATGACAGGTCCCCAGGCCCTGTGGCGCAGCGCCCAGGATCCCCTCGAACCCCTGAACGACCTTGGACGCTGGACTGCAGACGACCTCCAGCACCTGGTGTTCAATCAGCTGCAGCCTGACCAGGCTTTCACTCTGGTGGCACTACCCGACGAGGAGGCGTGATGAAACATCTGGATCTGATCCTCGACCCGATGGCCACACCAGGAGTCCTGGCTGCCAAGGCCTGGATGCGTCGCGGCAGCGGCGCTGATCCCATCGGACAACGTGGAGTGCATCAACTGCTCGGCTCACTTCTGAGTCGAGGCTGCGGACCCTATGGCCCCATGGAGATGGCTGATCTCGTGGAGGGGTGTGGCGCTGGCCTGCGCTGCGACACCAACGAAGACGGCTTGCTGATCAGCCTGAAATGCCGCGATCAGGATGGGGGGAAACTCCTGCCGCTGATCGGTTGGATGCTGCGTCACCCCCTGTTACGGCCTGATCAGGTGGATCTGGAGAAAGAGCTCAGTCTGCAGGCGCTGCAGCGCCAGAGAGAAGATCCTTTTCACCTCGCGTATGACGGCTGGCGCTCTCTGGCCTACGGCTCAGGCCCTTACGGCCATGACCCCCTGGGCGTTGCAGAGGACTTGAAACAGCTGACACCAGAGGCTCTGCATCCCTTCGCCAACCAGCTGGAAATGGAGGGATCTGTTCTCGCCCTGTCGGGCACCATTCCAGAGTCGCTTCTCAGCCTGCTCACCGAGCATGAGGCGTTCACGAGTTCACCGCGTGACGAGGCAACAACCGAAACCTCCCCCCATGCGCCTCAGGCAGTGAACGACGAGACCAACGGCAGCCAGACGGTCTGCCTGAAGGTGCAGAAAACCGAGCAGGTGGTGCTGCTGCTCGGGCAGCCGTCACTGCCCCATGGTCATCCCGATGATCCAGCCCTGCGCTTGCTTCAGGCGCATCTGGGCCAAGGCATGTCGAGCCTGTTGTTCCGCAGACTGCGAGAGGAGCATGGCGTCGCCTACGACGTTGGCCTGCACTATCCATCGAAGGCGGGAGCCTCGCCTTTTGTGATGCACGCAGCAACGAGCACCGAGCGGGCTGCGCTCACCCTGAGGCTGTTGCTGCAGAGCTGGGATGAGATGCACAGCGACTGCTTGTCCGATGAAGCCTTGGCCCTGGCGCGGGTGAAGGTACGAGGTCAGATGGCCCATGCCTCCCAGACGACAGGCCAGAGGGCGGAGCGACGCGCTCAGCTCAGAGGTCTCGGCCTGCCGGATGATTACGACCAGCAATCCCTCGCTGCGATGGACGCCATGGATGGAGCTGAGCTTCAGCGCATCGCAGCCAAACACCTGCAACGCCCCCTGCTCAGCCTGTGTGGTCCTCCGGACAGTCTCAGGACTCTGGCGGCGGCGTGGGAGGCAAGGTGACGCTGAGGTGGTCGATGGGCACCAGAAAGGTGCCACGGCGAAACCGAACGGCAGCCATCTGCATCGGCCTCAAGCCCACCACTTCTCCGCATTCATCTGTCGTGACCAAATCGGGAGGACGGAGCATCGGCATCGGATCCGCCGTCTTGAGATAGGCAAGGGGTCGCACCAGTTGCACCTGATCACCAATCGAAACGTCCATGAGCCCTGGGCAATCCACCTCTCCTACTGCAGGATGGGTCCAGCTGTAGTCATTCCGTGCGGGCACTTGCCACCTGGAGCGGCGCCCTAGCCGGACTGATGCTGATCCTGGTGGGAAGCCTGATTCCAGCAGCTCTGATCTGGCCTGGCATGCCTGTTCAGGTCCTGGCGATGCCCAGCACCTGGCAGGTCCCCGCCCTCTTGCTCTGTGCCCTGGTTTGTGGCCCACGGGCCGGAGTGATCGCAGCGACGGCCTATCTCACGGTCGGGCTTGTTGATCTTCCGGTGTTCCATGGTGGAGGTGGTCCCGGCTATCTGCTCAACCCAGGATTCGGCTATCTGGCTGGATTTGTGCCGGCGGCCTGGCTGTGCGGAAGACTGGCGCAGCAGGAGAAGATGAACGATGTCGCCCGCTTGAGCCTGGCTGCAATCGCGGGCCTGGTGATGCTTCAACTCTGTGGTCTGCTCAACCTCCTCCTCGGGGGGGTGCTTGGTCGCTGGCTGGAGCCTCTGCCGGATCTGATTTACCGCTATGGCTTGGGTCCCCTGCCCGCTCAGCTTGCCCTTTGTGTGGCAGCTGGACTCCTGGCTCACCCCATTCGCCGCCTTTTGCTGATCCAATGATGCGTATAGGTCGCAGGTTGGTTTTGCCGAGCCATCTCTCTCGCGGTCCCTTGCTGCTGCTCAGCAGCGTGATCGTGATGGTGGATCAGTTCAGCAAAGCCTGGGTACGCGATCAGTTGCAGCTTGGTGTTCCCAGTCCATTCCTACCGGGATTGCTGCAGTGGCGATGGGTGCGCAACACGGGTGCAGCCTTCAGTCTGTTCAGCGACTCCACACCAATGCTGGCGTTCTTGAGCCTGGCGGTGGGATTGATCGTTGCCCTTTGGATTTGGCGCAGTCGCCAACAACCTGTATGGCAGGGCCTGGCCATGGCTTTTCTGCTTGGTGGCACCCTCGGCAATGGCATTGATCGCTGGAAGCTTGGCCATGTGACCGATTTCATTGAACTCGTTCCAGTGTCATTTCCGATCTTCAATGGAGCTGATATCGCCATCAACCTCGCCGTGGTCTGCTTCGTGATTGATGCCTTGAGCCGCCGCCATGAGTCTCCATCCGCCTGAACACTCCAGGCGGGCTCCTGGCAATGCCGTTCATCCAGCGGATCCCCATCGATGGCGCCTGCGCATTGAGCAGCAAGGCTTCGCGGATCGAGAGCTTGCCCTTGAAGGGGAGGGATATCGCCTCGGCCGTGATCGAGACCTGGAGATCACGGTTGACCACCCGGCCGTGAGTCGAGAGCACGCGCTGCTGATCCGTTGCGGCAATCACTGGCGACTGCAGGATCGTCAGTCGACCAATGGCCTGTGGTGGAAGGGGCATCGCATCCGCGATCTCGACGTCCGTGACGGAGATCACGTGAGACTGGCGCCTGCCTCTGAAAGCGGAGCCCCGGTGCTTCACTTCATCCACCCCGCCGAACGACTGGGGCACCAGTTGAAGCGGGCCCTGGCGATGGCTTTACTGGCTGGACTTGGTGCCGGTAGCGTGCTTCTGGCCCTGGCGGCCCTCACCGTGCCGGTGCGGGGCAGGCTGGCCACGGTGCAGGGCCCGATTGCCATCTACGACCGCGACAAGGCACCCTTGCCCTCCGGCGATTCAGGGCGCCACAGGGAACTGCCCTCCCTGGACAGCTTTTCACCGGTGGTGATCGACGCTCTGCTCAGCAGTGAAGACAACCGATTCTGGTGGCATCCAGGGGTCGATCCCATCGGGACACTGCGGGCCTTCCTGACCAATTTCAGCGGTGGCACCGTCAAGGAGGGAGGCAGCAGTCTCACTCAACAACTGGCCAGAAGCCTCTACCCCGACCAGGTGGGCCAGGGCGACACCCTGGGGAGGAAGTGGCGCGAGCTGCTGGTGGGCATCCAGCTTGAAAGCCGTTTCAGCAAAGGAGAGCTGCTGCTCAGTTATCTCAACCGGGTCTACCTGGGGGTGGGTTGGGGCTTTGAAGATGCAGCCCAGGCCTACTTCAATCGTTCAGCAGACGAGCTCAGCCTTGAAGAGGCTGCTCTGCTGGTGGGGCTGCTGCCCTCTCCCAACGGGCACGACCCCTGTTCCTTTCCCGAGCGGGCCCTGAACGCCCGCAACCGCGTCATGAACAAGATGGCCGACGCTGGTCGCCTCTCCATTGCACAAGCGCGGCAGGCACGACGTCGCCCAATCGCGCTGGCTCCCACAGCCTGCATCAACAGCGCTCGGCAACGCTCCGCACCCTTCTACACAGACCAGGTCCGCCGCGATCTCAGCACCCTGGTGGGTCCTGATGTCGCCGCAGAAGGGAACTTTCTGATCGAGACCTACCTCGATGCAGACCTCCAACACCTTCTGCAACAGAAACTGCAAGAACTCCTGCGCAACGCTGGAACTCTTGGGTTGACCGAAGGTGCTGCCGTGGTGCTCGACAGCCGCACCGGTGGGGTGCTGGCCATGGTCGGTGGTCGGGATTACCGGAGCAGCCAGTTCAATCGGGCCACCATGGCGCTGCGCCAACCGGGCAGCACCTTCAAGCTGATGACGTTCCTGGCGGCCCTCGATCAGGGGCTCACCCCAACCGCTCAGGTCGACTGCGGTCCTTTGCGTTGGGGCGGTCAACTGTTCAGCAGTGACTGCAGCGGCTCCATCAGCCTCAACCACGCCTTCGCCAGCAGCAGCAACACAGCAACGCTTCGCTTGGCTCAACGCGTGGGGCTGGACCAGGTGGTGCAACAGGCAAGGCAACTCGGCATCGGAACCCCCATGCATGCTGTACCGGGCCTGGCGCTTGGCCAGAGCGAAGTACGGCTGATCGACCTAACAGGTGCCTATGCAGCCGTGGCCAATCAAGGCGTCTGGCATCAACCCAGCACAATCCGACGACTGGTGGATGCGGAGACCTGTCACGTCGAACGGCTGAATGACTGTGCCAGCTTTAACGCGACCGGTACCCACATCGCTGGCGCCCGTCAGGCCATCCCCCAGCCCCAGGCCCGCGCCATGCAGGGCATGCTCCGCAGCGTGGTGCGCACAGGCACGGGTCGCAACGCGTCCCTCGGCGGGAATGAGGGTGGCAAAACCGGCACCACCAACGACGGCCGCGATGTGTTGTTCATTGGCTACGACCCCGGAAGGAACTGGACACTCGGTGTTTGGCTCGGCAACGACGACAACAGCCCAACCGCTGCCTCCAGTGCCTTGGCAGCCTCGCTCTGGAGCGACATCATGCGATCGGCCCGACAGGGGAGTCGCAGCACACCGTGAAGGGCAACAAACGCCTGCTGTTCTGGGGAGGAGCAGCGCTCATCGCCCTTGTGGTGATCGGCATGGTTCTCCAGGCCATCCGCAACCTCTTGTGGGACCTGAGCTACTGGTTGCCCGCCTGGATGGTGGGTCCTGTGCTGTTGCTGGGTGCAGCTCTGATCGTGACCGTTCTCACCCAGCTGGTCTGGCCCTGGTACAAGGGCTGGAAACAGCAATCAAGGTTGGGGGGAGCAGCCAACAACCCCTCACCGGTCGCCCCAGACACCCGTCGTCTGGCCGCCGAACAGAGCCTGGAAAGCATCGATCGCCTCCTGGATCGACTCAAGGATGACGTGAGCCGTGAAGGGCTTCGCCAGGAGCGGGAGCGGGTGGCCCAAGAACTTCAGCGGGGTGATCTCACCGTGGTGGTGTTCGGCACAGGATCCAGCGGCAAAACATCCCTGATCCGGGCGTTGCTCAATGAAATCGTCGGCGATGTGGGGGCGACGATGGGCACCACCACAGAAACCAAAACCTATCGCTTGCGACTGAAAGGCCTGCGACGGGGTCTGCAGCTGGTTGACACCCCGGGGATTCTCGAAAGCGGGCGTGATGGACAGGAACGTGAACGCGAAGCACGCAGACGAGCCAGTCGGGCCGACCTGATGCTGGTGGTGGTGGATGGTGATCTGCGGGCGGCCGAACTGGAGGTCACCCGCCACCTTGCGGGCCTTGGCAAACGCCTCCTACTGGTGCTGAATAAGTGCGACCTGCGCGGTGAGGAAGAGGAACGCCGCCTCCTGGCGTTGTTGCAACAGCGTTGCGCCGACTTGCTGAGCCCAGCCGATGTGATTCCCACGAGCGCAGCCCCCCAATCCGTGCCTCGGCCTGGCAAACAGCCGTGGCAAGCACCAGCAGAGGTGGAGTCGCTGTTGCGGCGACTGGCGACCGTTCTGCATGCCGATGGAGAAGAACTCCTCGCTGACAACATTCTCCTGCAATGCAGGCATCTGGGGGAAACCGGCAGGTCGTTGCTGGATCAACAACGCCAGCGGGAAGCAAGGCGCTGCGTCGATCGCTACAGCTGGATCAGTGGGGGACTTGTGGCCGCAACGCCGCTCCCAGGGGTGGACCTGCTGGGGACAGCTGCCGTCAATGCCCAGATGGTGGTGGAAATCGCCGGTGTCTACGGCGTGTCTCTGACACGTCAACGTGCCCAGGAACTCGCCGTTTCGGTGGGGCGCACTCTGGCAGGGGTGGGCGTTGTCAAAGGTGGCGTTTCTTTGATCGGAGCTGCGTTAAGCCTGAATCTGCCAACCCTGGTGCTGGGGCGAGCCGTACAGGGTGTTGCCGCGGCTTGGCTCACTCGCATCGCAGGAGCCAGCTTCATCACCTACTTCCAACAGGATCAGGACTGGGGCGATGGAGGCGTCCAGGATGTGGTCCAGCACCACTACGACCTCAATCGACGCGAGTCAGCCCTGGAACGGTTTCTTCAATCGGCTGTCAGACGTGTGGTGGAGCCCCTGCAACGGCAGGTGCAGCGCCAGTTACCACCCCGACCAGGGCCTCGGGCGGTGGAGGACGCATCGCCCCCCTGGAATCAAGCACCGTGATCAGCAGCAGATAAATCACCCCGATCGCGACAGAAAGAGCGCCGGTGATGATGGCCACCCAGCGACCTCTCGATGATGGGGGTTGCGCCATCAGTGGAAACCCTCAACAGATTCATTCAGGATCTCAGCCAGCTGGTCGAGATGGTGGTCCTGGGTATGGGGGTTGCCCAGCACAGCCTTGAGGTGATGCACCCCTGCATACAGCGGTCTCGACAGCATCAACTGCTGATCGAGGAGATGCTGACGGGTGGTGCGAGACCAGGACTCGATCCTGGAGGCGTCATCTCCATGGGGACAACAGGCCACGACGTGCAACGCCCCACTGCGAATCGACAACCGGCACGGATCGAGCTGGTCCTGAAGGCGCTGGCGACGCTGAAGCGCATCAGTGAGCAGCGTTGCAATTCCCTGTTCTCCAAGCTGTCGCAATCCCAGCCAGAGCTTCAGCACTTCAGCGGGTCGGGTGCCCTGCAAACCCTGCTCACCACCATGACCTGCACCCCAGGCCGGTTCCATGTAGGGCAAACCCGTGGCAAAGGCATCAGCGAGAACGTCGCAATCGGCCACCAGCAACAGCGATGAGGTCTTGGTGATGCCGAGAAGCTTCTGGGGATTGACCGTGATCGAAGCGGCACGTTCAAGGCCAGGAAGGAGATCCCTCGACACATTCGCCAGTGCGAACACGGCTCCGATGGCCCCATCCACATGCAGCCACAGCTTGTGCCGCTCACAGAGATCAGCCAGCTCAACCAGCGGATCGATGGCACCACGCACCGTCGTGCCGGCCGTGGCCACCACGGCCAGGCAAGGCCGCTGTAGCAAGCGGAGCTGCTCAAGGCGCTGCTCCAGAACACAACACTGCATCCGACCCTGTTCATCCACAGGGATCAGCTCCAGGGCGTCAGGCCGCAATCCCATCACCCGCACCGCCTTTGAAAGCGACACATGCGCATCCGCACTGGCGATGACGACGGCATCCATGTTGTGATCCAGCCCCTGATGGTGACGAGCCACCACCAAGGCATTCAGATTGCTGAGGCTGCCGCCACTGGCCGGCACCCCGCCTGCCGTGGGCGGCAGGCCCAGACGGGAGGCGAACCAGCAGGAGAGCTGCCGTTCCAAGCTGGTGAGGCTGGGGGAGAGTTCCTCGGCCAGCAGGTTGTTGTTCAGGCCGGCACAGATCAGATCGGCGGCAATGGAAGCGGTGAGAGGTGGTGGGTCCAGGTGTGCCAGGGCACCAGGATGGGAAGGCTGAAACGCCCCATCCATCACCAGCTGAAGATCATCCAAAAGACGACTGGCCTCAAGTCCCTGAGCCTCTGGAGCAACATCGGGCAAGACCGACAGACTGGGAAGTGGAGCGCGCCCATGGGCTTCACCAAGCCAGTGGCACAAACGGGAGGATGCAGCGTGCAGGAACTGTTCCAGCGCCGGGTCAAGCCCCTGTGGGGAGGCGAATGGAGCAAGGGGCTCGGTCGAAACAGGCTGGACTTTGCCGACCAAGGGCTCGCGCACGGAGGCTTTCATTGTCCACCGTGATGGCACATTGACCAAAGAGAGGTTTTTGGTCGACGGCTTGAACCAACCGCTCCACCTGTCTGAACAGCAGCAACGGCTCTGGATGGCCCGCTTGCTGCGTCGGGCGCAAACACTCGGTCACCAGGGCGAGGTTCCCGTAAGCGCTGTGGTTCTGGATGCGAAGGGACGGACAATTGGCTTTGGAGGCAATCAACGGGAACGGGACCAGGACCCCCTGGGCCATGCCGAATTGGTGGCCATGCGCCAGGCGACACGCGTTCGCGGCGACTGGCGTTTAAACGACTGCACACTTCTGGTGACACTGGAACCGTGCCCGATGTGTGCTGGCGCTCTGGTTCAAGCCCGAGTCGGACATCTGATCTATGCGGCCAGAGATCCCAAACGAGGGGCCATGGGGAGCACCCTTGACTTGAGCAACCACATCAGTGCCCATCACCACATGCAGGTCACAGGCGGTGTGATGGGCAGCGAAGCCAGTGCCATGCTGGCGAGCTGGTTCAAGCAGCGGCGACAGAGGTCTTGCTGAATTTGGGCAATTCAGTGTCGAACAGGTTGAGCAACCGGTCGACGTTCTCAGGGGTTGAGTTGTAGCCCATCAGGCCGATGCGCCAGATCTTGCCGGCAAGGGTGCCGAGACCGCCACCCACTTCAATGCCGTGCTGGTTCAAGAGGTGCTGGGAGAAGGCCTTTCCATCAACACCATCGGGAATACGCACCGTGGTGAGCGTGGGGAGGCGAAGAGACTCGGGTGCATGCAGGACCAGACCCATGCTCTCGAGACCCGACCAGAGTGCCTCGGCATTGCGACGGTGGCGGGCCCAGGCCTGTTCCAGGCCTTCCTCGGCAAGGAGCCGAAGCGCTTCCCGCATCCCGAAGTTCATGTTCACGGGCGCTGTGTGGTGATAGACGCGATCACTGCCCCAGTACTGGTTGAGGAGAGAGACATCGAGATACCAGTTGGGTACCTTGTCTTTTCGCGATGACAGCTTCTCTTCAGCTCTTGGACCCATGGTGAATGGGCCGAGGCCGGGGGGGCAGCTCAAACCTTTTTGGCTGCAGCTGTAGGCGAGGTCCACCTTCCATTCATCCAGGAACAGAGGAACTCCACCCAGAGAGGTGACCGTGTCGAGCAAGAGCAAACAGTTGTGCTGACGGCAGAGATCACCAATGCCATCCATGGGCTGGCAAATCCCAGTGGACGTTTCAGCGTGAACCAGCGCAAGGATGGCTGGCTTGTGCTCAATCAGGGCCGCTTCGAGTTCTTCAAGCGAGAACGCTTCCCCCCAGGGCTTCTCCACCACACGCACATCAGCGCGATAGCGGCCCGCCATATCAACGAGGCGATTGCCGAAATAGCCCTTCACAGCCACCAGAACCCTGTCGCCCGGTTCCACCGTGTTGGCGAGGGTGGCCTCCATGGCAGAACTGCCGGTGCCGCTCATGGGCAGTGTGAGTCGGTTGTCTGTCTGCCAGGCGTAACGGAGAAGCTCCTGCACTTCAGCCATCAGCTCCACGTACAGAGGGTCGAGGTGACCGATCGGCGTCCGGGAGAGGGCTTGAAGAACGGTGGGGTGGGCATTCGAGGGGCCTGGCCCCAGGAGCAGACGGTCAGGCGTCGCGATCGGCGCAAGGGAGCTGCGATGGCACTGGTCAACCGTAGGAAGCAGGTGCTGTGTCGCCAAAGCCTGAGAAGCAGTTCGAGGCGATCAGCCTACGCAGTCGGGACTCTTCACCAGGCTTTGATTCAGGGATTGCAACGCGATCAGCGCTGACGAATATCAGAAGCAGCGAGTCCTTCAGCCATGTGATCAAACGGTTGACGGACAACTGAGCATTGTCCGATCGCGACTCCTGCAGCCACAAGCATTTCGCAGAGCACATCCGCCAGGAGCACGATGCTGCGCACAGTGGGTCCCGTAGGCACCCCAAGACTTTTGTAAGTGTCGTCGAGACCGTTCAGCACCCGCTCATTGAGGATGGTGCTGTCGCCTGCGACCAGGGCGTAACTGGCGTAGCGAAGGAAATAATCCATGTCGCGCAGGCAGGCCGCCAGACGACGCGTGGTGTAGGCGTTCCCTCCTGGCAGCAAGAGTTCTGGATCCCCCTCAAAAAGCCTCTGACTGGCTTCCCGAACAATCTCCGCCGCCTCACGGTTGATCACCTCAACAGCCTGAAGACGCAGAGAGGCTTCGCCCAGATAGCCATCGATGCTGTCCATGGCAGTGCGATCGAGGTAGCGACCAAGCTGGTCGTAGCGACCGATCAACCCGGTGATGGCATCACGCATGGCGAGGGCATAGACGATGTCAGGGTGAAACGTAACACCAGCAACAAGGGCAGAACCCGGCTGGGAGCTGCGATGTGCCCAAGTTGACAGAAACGGTTACCAAGCGGCGAATGTCAAGCACGCAGGCCGGCCCAGCGAAAAAATGTGCCAATTGATACAAAACAGCCCCAAAGGCCTGTTTACGGTCGCGCAGTCACATGAAGGTGAGCCTCTCGGGATCCCATGGGTAAGACCGCACAGGACGTTCTCAGCACAATTAAGAACGAAGGCATTGAACTGATTGACCTCAAGTTCACTGACCTGCACGGCAAGTGGCAGCACCTCACCGTCTGCGCTGACCTGGTCGACGAAGACGCCTTCACCGAAGGCCTTGCTTTCGATGGCTCATCCATCCGCGGCTGGAAAGGCATTCAGGCCTCCGACATGGCCATGGTGCCGGACGCCGACACCGCTTGGGTGGATCCGTTCTATCGGCACAAAACCCTGAGCATGATCTGCTCGATTCAGGAGCCACGCACCGGCCAGCCCTACGAGCGCTGCCCCCGCGCCCTCGCCCAGCGAGCTCTGAATTATTTGTCCAGCACAGGCCTGGCCGACATGGCCTTCTTCGGGCCGGAGCCGGAATTCTTCCTCTTCGACGACGTCCGCTACAACTCGGCCGAAGGCGGCTCCTTCTACAGCGTCGACACGATCGAAGCAGGCTGGAACACAGGACGCATCGAGGAAGGTGGCAACCTCGCCTACAAAATTCAGGAAAAAGAGGGCTACTTCCCTGTCTCTCCCAACGACACAGCCCAGGACATCCGCTCGGAGATGCTTCTGCTGATGGGGCAGCTGGGCATCCCCACTGAGAAGCACCACCACGAGGTGGCTGGTGCAGGGCAGCACGAGCTCGGCATGAAATTTGCCGAGCTGATCCAAGCGGCCGACAACGTGATGACTTACAAGTACGTCGTCCGCAACGTGGCCAAGAAGTACGGCAAGACGGCCACCTTCATGCCCAAGCCCGTGTTCAACGACAACGGTTCCGGCATGCACGTGCACCAGAGTCTGTGGAAGGGAGGACAGCCGCTGTTCTTCGGCGAAGGCACCTACGCGAACCTGTCGCAGACTGCCCGCTGGTACATCGGCGGCATTCTCAAGCACGCCCCTTCATTCCTGGCCTTCACCAACCCCACCACCAACAGCTACAAGCGTCTGGTGCCCGGTTTTGAAGCTCCGGTCAACCTCGTTTACTCAGAGGGCAACCGCTCTGCCGCCGTTCGGATTCCACTCACCGGCCCGAGCCCGAAAGCCAAGCGCCTCGAATTCCGTTCGGGTGACGCCCTGGCCAATCCTTATCTGGCCTTCAGCGCGATGATGATGGCCGGTATTGACGGCATCAAGAACCAGATTGATCCAGGCGATGGCGAAGATCGCGACCTGTTCGAACTTCCGGCTGACGAGCTCTCGAAGATCGCCACGGTTCCCGCCTCCCTGAACGGTGCCTTGGAAGCGCTGCGTGCAGACCACCACTACCTGCTCGAAGGCGGTGTGTTCACCAAGGATTTCATCGACAACTGGATCGACATCAAGTACGAGGAAGTGCAGCAGCTGCGCCAGCGTCCCCATCCTCACGAGTTCACCATGTACTACGACGCCTGATCCCAGGGATCGGTGCTAAGGCCTCAAAAAAGCCCTCCCAATGGGAGGGCTTTTTTCTGCCAAACCGAAGACGCAACTCAAGCGTCGTGGCGGAGCTGCATCAAAGCACTGTCATGCAAACGGCGTTCACGGGCATGACGACGCGACCAGGCTCTCTGCTGTGCAAGAGCACTGGCCCCGTCATCGAGATCGGGATGATCCTCGATCTGAGCCAGGGAAGCCTGATGCAACACCTCCTCTTTGCCGTGGTGGTCAGACCAGGCAACAAATTCGACAGCGGCACGGCGATGACGATCAATCACATTGCCGATACGACGATCAGAACGCTCAACAGCCATGGGGCAGCCTCCTGGAACCTGCCTCCACTCTGTAACAATCGCTACAGAATATGCCCTATCTTGGAACTTCTTCACAGGTGATGGGCGTCCCTCCCCGAAGGAATCTCCGAAAAGCGACCAGCCCACATCACACCATCGGCCATCCATCCGTTGGAATGGGCATTCCCTGATGAAGTTCGATCGCGATGGCGTCGCCCACGCTCACAGAGATCGTCTACCGCACACTGCAGCAGAGTCGCAGCCTTGCTGGTGTCGCCCACAAAGAGATCAGCACAAAGCTGATGGAGCTGGTCGCTCCAGATGCCACACCTCAGACAGCGCCAGTGTCCACCGACATGCTGCTGCAACTGCGGCAATCCATGGCAGACCTTGAAGATCTCGATTGGCGCGAGGCCCAACAAGGTGTCTATCCCACCAACCAGCTGTTTGACCTCCCCTGGCTGGATTGGGCAACCCGTTACCCGAAGCTCTGGCTTGATCTGCCGTCCACCTGGCACCGGCGACGTGATCGCAATGTGCGTGATCTTCCCGACGAGGTCGATGCAGCAATTTATCCCGATTATTACCTGCAGAATTTTCATCACCAAACGGATGGTTATTTCAGTGACCACTCAGCTGAGCTCTACGATCTCCAGGTCGACATTCTCTTCAATGGCGCCGCAGACGCCATGCGACGCAGGGTCATCGCCCCCCTCAAGCGAGGCCTGCGGCATTTTGATGACCGCCCTGCCAACAGCCTGAAGGTGCTGGATGTGGCCACCGGGACGGGCCGAACGTTGCATCAGATCCGTGGGGCGGTTCCTGACGCGACCCTGATCGGTGTGGATCTGTCCCAGGCCTACCTGAGGCAGGCCAACCGATGGCTGAACCAGGGCAGCAACAACCTTGTCCAACTCCTGCAGGCCAATGGAGAAGCCTTGCCACTCACGGATGCGAGTGTTCAGGCCGTGACCTGTGTGTTCCTCATGCACGAACTCCCGGCCGACGCTCGCCAGGCCGTGATCAGCGAGTGCTTCCGCGTGCTTGAACCCGGTGGTGTTTTCGTGCTCGCCGACTCCATTCAACTTCAGGACTCACCTGAATTCGAAGTGGCAATGGATAACTTCCGAAAGGCCTTCCACGAGCCTTTTTACCGCGATTACATCGGCGACAACATCGATCTGAAGCTGACGCAATCAGGGTTTATTGGCATAGCCGCTGAATCCCACTTCATGACCCGCGTATGGACCGCTACGAAGCCATCCCAGTGATCGGCATTTGCTGACAGCCAACTCAGACAGCGCAGCAACAGCCCATAAGGTGCAATGACATCATCACCCTGCAATGTCCAATCCCTTCGAGGTGCGATGGCTCAAAGGCTGGATGTTCGAAGTGGTGTTGATGGAGGGCTTTGTTCAGGTGGAAGCAAAAGGCTTCGGGATCTGCCTGCGGTCGCCGATGGATCCGGGAGAAACCCCGCAATCAGCAGCCGATCGACTCGTGATGGCTGAAGAGAAACGGCGCCTGTCACTGCAGAGCACTCCCCCGTCGTTCAACGTCAGCCCCTGGTGGCCTGAGCCACCCACCAACCGATCAACATTGCCGGTCCAGCCCAGCGCAGACCTTGCCAGAACCACCAGCCGGAGGCCGTCGAACCCAGAGCGCTGAGGAGATCATTCGCTTCAGCAAGCTGCTTTGCAAAAGCTCGGCGCTGTCGTCCGCGGCGTAGTGCAGGTGAGGATCGCGTCGTGACTCCTCTTGTGGCAACAAGCCGATGATTGAGCCTGCGATTGAGTCGGAGCAGCTGGTTGAGTGTGTGCAAAAGCCCGACGGAGCGCCTTTGAGCCGAACACCTCGCAGATCGCCTTATCACCTCAATTCCATGCGCAGGGCTTCAGGATAGGAAGGCTTCATAGTTTCACCATGCGCGCAAGCCAAACAAGCTGGCCAACCGACGCAGCTCATCGGGCTCAGGAACTGCACGAGTGCCTTCGCCTCACGGATCGCAACTGGCATCAACTCAAAAGCGATGCGGATCGACGGGCCGCGGAATTGCTCTCAGCAGCCCTTGTTCAGTTGCTTCAAGGGGGATCTCAGGACGATGCCTGTGCACTGGCAGATCAAGGATTGCGCTGGCTCAAGCGTGACCTGAAAGATCCAGGCTGCCCGCACCGCTGAGCTCGGAAGCTGGACGCCCTGGTTTGCGGCAAGCCACCTGCAAGCGATTGCCTCGACGACTCCAGCGCACATCGTCGAAACATTGATGAATCAGGAACAGGCCTCGACCGCGATCGGCATCCAGACAGGCCGGTAAGGCTCCGTCTCGTGCATGAACAGCCAGACCGCTGCCTTCATCCTGGATCTGCCAAACGAGCCAGTTGGGAGTGAGAATGCGCCGGACGCGCAGACACTTGCGCGTGTCACCGCCATTGCCGTGGCGCACAGCATTCACCAGAGCTTCCTGGAGGCCCAGCTCCAATCGGCATGCTGTTTCCTCGCAGGCCACAGGTTCCAACAACAACTCCAGAAGAGGACTGAGCTGAAGCGTGGAGGGAAGGATGAAATCAGCCCAGCGGAATCGGGGCACAGAAACCAATGAACGCCACCTGTCCGGAAAGGACACCAAAGTCTGATGGCCCGACGTCATCGACAGAGCAGCACTCTTTTTTGACCATAACGGCAGAGACCATCAGTGCCACCAACAACTAAGACTTTCGCCGAGACACGAGCGACGGATGGTTGAGCAGGGCGTCCATCAAACGCACCCCTCTCAGTTGGTTGATCAAGGGCATATGGCCCTCTGGGGCTGTGATCAACCAGGTGAATGCTGAGGGATAGCGAGTCCAGACTCCGTCCTGTTTCCAGCCGATCCGAGGCCAAAGCTTTTCATAGCGTCCGTCAAAAGCGGTGAGAAGCCGAGCCTGAACCGTGAAACCGAAACGGCCCTGGGAATAGGCCGTCCAGAGCCTGTCGAGCGTGATCAGATCTAGCCCTTGCATCGGAGGCACTTCACTGAAGTACACGTAGCCCCGTTTCTCTGCATCAGGTCCAGCAAGCTGTCTGAGCACACGGCTGGTGAAACGATCGGCATCCTCAAACTGCTCGGCCAGAAGATCCCTCTGGAGCGGGCTGTAGTCGATTCCAACGGCCGAAGGCGTTGAAAACCATCCATTTGAGGACCCGAGCAAGGCAGGAAGCACCTGGGGTTGCTGACGTTGAAAGACCTGGAGCAACCATCCGGCGGCCCAATCGTCTCCATCACGATCAAATCGGTCCAGGGCCGCTGGTCCAAGGGCTGCCAACTCCTCAGCTCGCGACTCAATGGAGGAGATCAGGCCACGGCGTTGTCGCGCCGATCCTGTGGAGAAACGCTCCAGCAGCAGATCGACACTGAGGTTGGTGGAAGAGGAGAGTCCAGAAAGCATGGATCGAAGCCGGCTCTCACTGGCACGGCGTTGGCCCACTATGTCAGGCATGGGCGCTTCTTTGACAACCGAGATCAACTCCTTTCGCGCCGCTCCCGGGCGTTTGGTTGATGTACGCAGTCCTGGAGAGTTTCACCAAGGCCACTGGCCAGGGGCCATCAACATCCCGTTGTTCAGCGATGAACAACGGGCAGAGGTCGGCACCCTTTACAACCATGAAGGCCGTCAGAACGCTATCCAGCGCGGCCTTGAAATCGTGGGACCATCGATGGCCAGATTGTCTGAAGCGCTGCAAAAAACTGGTGGAGAAAGCCAGCGCCTGAGGATCTACTGCTGGCGAGGGGGCATGCGCTCCAACAGCATGGCCTGGCTGGCCGACCTGTCCGGGCTGACAACCCTTGTGCTCGAGGGCGGCTACAAGAGCTATCGCCGCTGGGTCCTGAACCAATTCAGCTTGCCCTGGCCCGTCAGGCTGCTGGGTGGGCGCACCGGCAGCGGCAAGACCGATCTTCTGCTGGCCCTTGCCGAGCAAGACGTGGCCGTCGTCGATCTTGAAGGGTTGGCCCATCATCGCGGCAGCAGCTTCGGAGGCCTGGGCTTGCCGGAGCAGCCGAGCACCGAGCACTACGAAAACCGCCTTGCCGAAGCACTGGATGGCCATCGCCTCCAGCGCGCGGAGGAAATCTGGCTCGAAGCGGAAAGCGCGCAGGTGGGGCGATGCCGTATTCCACGCGACCTGTTTCTGCAGATGCAGGCCGCAGAGGTCTTGGAGATCCGCAGATCGGAGCAGGAACGCCTTGATCAATTGGTGGCCGTTTATGGCCATCAGGGAGAGAAAGCCCTGGCCGAAGCAACCCAGCGCATCAGTCGGCGATTGGGGCCTCAGCGCACCCATCAGGCGCTTGAAGCCATCAAACGTGGCAACTGGCACGAAGCCTGCAGGGCCATGCTCGATTACTACGATCGTTGTTACGACCACGAGCTGGCGCAGGCGCCTGAGCGACACAGCGTGGATCTTTCGGGCCAGGCACCTGAGAGCGCTGCCCGCAGGCTGGTGAAGGAAGGTTTGGTGCAACCCGTTCGATTGAAGGGACAGTCAGGCAACGCAGATCCCTAAACTCCTCATTTGGCAAAGCGGACCTCCATGGCAGACGAGACCAAAGCAGCCATCCAGTTCTTCCGCGGCGTGAACGAACCTGTGGTTCCAGACATCCGCATGACGCGCAGCCGCGATGGCCGCACCGGTCAGGCCAAGTTTGTGTTTGAAGAACCCCAGGCCCTCGCCCCGGAGACCCTCGGAGACATCGCTGGAATGTGGATGGTCGACGAAGAAGGCTCCCTTGTCACCCGTGAGGTGAATGGTCGATTCGTGAATGGCAAACCCTTTGCCTTGGAAGCCACTTACACCTGGAAAACAGAAGCCGACTTCGAACGCTTCATGCGTTTCGCCCAGCGTTATGCCGACGCAAACGGAATGGGCTATTCCCAAAACTCCGACCAAGATGGTGGCGGCGGCGATAACAACGGTTGAAGTTCCCCCAATGGATCGGTCTGGCGGCGATCACCGCCTCCTGCCTGCTTCTCTGGAGCCTGCGTGACGTACTGATCCTTCTCTTTGCCAGCATTGTGCTGGCAATGGCACTCTGCACCCTGGTCGGCAGCGTCAGGAAGCGCTGGCAGATGCCACGTCCACTCGCCCTGCTCGTGTGCCTGTTGGGGGTTGTTCTTGTGGTGGGCATCGGCCTTGCCGTGCTGGTGCCCCCCTTCATCAATCAGTTCAATCAACTGTTGATGAAGCTTCCAGCTGCAGCCTTTGAGCTCAAGCAGATCGCAATCTCCACCATCAACCACATCTCGGGGATGGTTTACGGACTTCAGGGGGCAAGCGACTGGAGCGCCCGCCTCCTGGCGAATGGCCAAGCAATCCCGGATGGAGCAACACTCGCGTCTGGCTTGAGCGGTGGATTGGAAAAACTGCTCGGGCTGGCCGGCAATCTTGGCTCTGGTCTCGTTCAGCTGCTGTTCGTCGTGGCGGTGACGCTGATGGTGGCTGTGCAGCCCAACGCCTATCGCGAGGTGGCCATTCAATTGATGCCCTCCTTCTATCGGCGGCGCACCCGCGACATCCTGGCGCAATGCGGTGAGGCCCTGAGCAGCTGGATGGTGGGGCTGCTGATCAGCTCGCTCTGTGTCGGCGTGCTTGCAGGCATCGGCCTGTCCCTGCTGGGGGTGAAGCTGGTGGTGGCGAATGCTCTTCTGGCTGGATTACTGAATGTGATCCCCAATGTGGGCCCCACCATGAGCACGATCTTCCCCATGGCCGTGGCTCTCTTGGATGCCCCTTGGAAGTCGGTCGCCGTTCTCGGTCTCTATGTCGTGATTCAAAATCTGGAGAGCTACGTGATCACGCCATCGGTGATGCATCACCAGGTGAAACTCCTGCCAGGTCTCACCCTCACCGCACAGTTTTTTTTCACAGTGATTTTCGGCCCGCTTGGGCTTCTGCTGGCTTTGCCGCTCGCCGTGGTGTTGCAAGTGGTAATCCGTGAAGTGGTGATCCGCGACATGCTCGATGGATGGAAGCGTCAGCGATCCGAATTTGGATCCGTTCTCTGACCAGGAGTTGATGATGAACGCCCGCACGATCCTGGCGATCCTCACCCTGGCGGTGTTGACCCTGCTGATCTGGGAACTGCGATGGGTGCTGCTGGTGCTCTTCGGGGCTGTGGTCCTCGCTGTGGCCTTGGATGTGCTGATCCAGCGCCTGCAACGCTTCGGCCTTTCTCGCCTTTTGGCTCTATCGGTTGTTTTGGTGCTGATGGTGCTGGCCGGAAGTGTGGTGATCCAGTTGCTGGTACCAGAACTGATCGGGCAAGTGCAGGAACTGAGCACCCTGGTGCCCAGCGTGATCAGCAAGCTCAAATCGCTGGTGGCCAGTGATGCCCGCCTGCAAAGTCTTGAAACCAGCCTGCCGGGCCAGATCAGCTGGGACAGGATCCAACCGGTGGGCAGCCAACTTCTCGGGTTTGCCGGTGGTGCTGCCAACGGACTCATTCAGCTTCTTCTGATGAGTCTGCTTGCGGTGCTGATGGTGCTCGATCCGAGCTCTCATCGGCGCATGGTGATTGCGGTCACGCCACGGCCAGCTCGGCCAACGATGAAGCGGCTGCTCGACCAATGTCGCCTGGCTCTCGGGGGGTGGCTCGCTGGCATGACCCTCTCGGCCAGCTCAGTGTTCCTGCTCACCTGGCTTGGCCTGTCCTTGCTGAAGGCACCCCTTGCCTTGCTGAGCGCACTGGTCTGCGGGCTGCTCACCTTCGTACCCACCATTGGCCCCACGGCCGCAACCCTGTTGCCGTTATCGATGGCCCTGCTGGTGTCACCGACTCTGATGCTTCAGGTTCTGGTGCTTCGCCTCGTACTGCAGAACCTGGAGGCCTTTGTCCTCACGCCGATCCTGTTGCGCCGCACAGTCAATCTGCTCCCCACAGTTGCATTGATGGCCCAGCTCAGTCTTGGTGCACTTCTCGGGCTGCCAGGCGTGTTGCTGGCGCTACCCCTCGTTGTGGTGCTCCAAGTGGGGATGGAGTTAGTCGTTGTTCGCCAGATCATGGATCGCTGGACTTAGCCATCGAATTCGACTGACTCGCGGCAGTGTGGGGGCGGACCGAATCCGATGAACTGCTGGCGTTTTTGCTGCCAAGACGACAGAAAAGGAGCTTTCCCAAGTTAAGATGATTTAAGGCAAGGTTATGAACCGTTGAATCCGGAGAAACAGCACCGAAAGCTCGAGAAGCTTCAGCTCAAGGCTGAGGAGTGCTTGACCCGGGAAGAGGCACAAAAAATCATCCGCAAAGCTGAGAAAGCCCACCGCAAGTTGTCCAAAGGGTTCCATCACTGAAGCCTTGTGGCTCTCTCTGCGCATCCGTCCTCAGCCTGCCCGTGGACATTCAACTGACCGCACCGTTCAGCGAAAGGACGATCGATGGTCGCATCAGAGAGACGGTGGCGGTCAGGGGTCGAATCATCAGCTTCAGCAGCCTCTTGAGCACCACATCAGAGACGCGCTTTGGGACCGTAACGACGCCACAACGACGGGAACGCAGCAAGCACGACGACCGCTAGAAGGTGGTGGCTGATGGCAAAGCGAATCGAAGTGAAGGTGATGTGATCGATCAGCAATAGCAACTCCGTGCGCAGATCAAACAAAGCCAGACACAGAAGAAGCAGGGGAAACCAACGTTCCCCTCGCTTGCGAGGTGGAAGAGACTGATCAGCCACTGGTGACAGCCCGTGAGCGACTACCGCTCCAGAGCGTGAGCAAGGACGGTGCCAGAGCGATACTCGACCAGCTGCCAACGACCACCCCCAGGGCCAGAGCGATCGAAAACCAGTAGAGCGTGGAGCCACCAAACAAGATCAGGGCCAGAAGTGGCAACAAGGTGGTGCCACTGGTGTAAAGGGTGCGGGTCAGCGTTGCCGAAACAGCACGATCGATTTGATCGGTGACCGGCAGATCACTATTTTCACGCTGCCGTTCGCGGATGCGATCAAACACCACCACGGTGTCATTGACCGAATAGCCAGCGATGGTCAGCAGCGCCACGGCGAACAAACTATTGACCTCAAGCCCGATCCAGAGTCCAAGCCAGGCAAAGATGCCACTGACGATGATCACATCGTGAGCCAGTGCAAACAAGGCCAACACGGCATAGCGGCCGTCGTAACGAAAACTGATGTAGATCGCGATCCCTGCAAAGGCCACCAACAAAGAGATCAGGCTGCTGGTGAGCAACTGACTGCCAAGGCTCGGACCGATGGTGTCAACCGACTGCCCCTGCACCACAAAGGGCCCTGCCACGGGTGCGACGGCGTCGATCACAGCCTGGCTCTGGGACGCTGACAGCGTCGGCAGACGCAAGACAAGCGATTGCCCTCCATCCAGGAACTGCACACGAGCGATGTCGAGATTGGGAGTGGCCTCGTTGTTATCAGATGGCAGTGGCGCCGCCTTCAAGGCAGTCTGAACAGCATCCACCGGAAGAGGCTGACAGTCATTGCCACACTGCCGTTCCAACTGGATCTGGGTGCCGCCGGTAAAATCAAGGCCGGGGCGAAGCGGAGCCTTGATGGAGGGGTTGGTCCAGCAGAGAAGGATGCCGGCAAGGCTGAAGCCGACCAGGAGAAGTGAGATCCACCAGACGGTGCGACGGGATCGACTGAGGTTGAGAGCGATCATGACTCGAGGGACTCAGGCGGTTTGGGTGGGCAACTGCTTCTGAGGCAGAAAATTGGTGGCGCGGCGCAAACCCTGATAGCTCATCAAGAAGCGCAGCAAAGTACGGGTGCAGGTCAGGGCCGTGAACAAACTCAGGACCACTCCGATGCCCAGAGTTGCCGCAAATCCTTTCACCAGTCCGGTGCCCAGCGTGAACAGAGCTGCGCAACTGATCAAGGTGGTGAGGTGACCATCGATGATTGAGGAAAATGCTTGCGAGAAGCCAGTCTCGATCGAACGGATCAAGGTGTTGCCCCGCCTCAGTTCGTCCTTGATGCGTTCGAAAATCAGCACATTGGCATCAACCGCCATACCGATACTGAGGATGAATCCTGCAATTCCAGGCAGGGTAAGGGTGACGGGAATCAAGGCATAGACCGCCAGGTTGAACAGGGCATAGAGGCTGAGAGCGATCACCGCCACGAGGCCGGCCAGGCGATAAATCAGCAGCATGAAAACCGCCACCAAGGCAAGTCCTGACAGGGCTGCGATCAAACTGCGCTGCACATTTTCAGCACCGAGGCTTGGGCCAATCGTGCGCACCTGAAGAATCTTCACCGGCAGAGGCAGGGCACCTCCATTGAGCTGAACTTCCAGCTCGCGAGCGGTATCTGCATTGAAATTGCCACTGATTTCCGCATTACCACCCGTGATTCCAGCCACCTCATATTGAGAGCTGACACTGGCCTCGCTGATCGGACGACCATCGAGAAAAATTCCCAACAGACGACCACTGCCAGCAATCGACTTGGTGAGGCTGGCGAAAGCCTGAGCCCCTTCAGCGTTGAAGGTGAGCGTGACGGCCCACGTTGAGGTCTGATCGTTCAGACGACGTCCGGCCCGATCGAGCAACTTGCCGTTGAATGCAGCGGGCTCAAAACGAGCCGCAATGTCTGTGTTCACTTTTTCAAGCAACTGTTCCAGTTGCTCCTGTTCGTTGCCGGAAGCTCCATCAAGACCCAAGGCCTTCTGCGCCGCAGCCAGCTGCTCGTCACTCAGAACGGAGTCGGAATCATCCTGCTCTTTGTTTCTTTTCAACTCAAGAATGCTGGTGACCTGATTGCGCAGTTGCAGCAGAGTCTTGATCTCGTCTTCTGTCCCCTCCTTCTGGGCACGGAACTCAAGCAAGGCTGTCTCGCCAAGCGTCTTGGCTGCCCGGGAAGGATCCGTTTCCCCGGGCAATTCGAGAACCAATTGGTCATCACCAATGGTCTGAAGCGTGGATTCGGCCACACCCAGTCCATTGACGCGCAGATCAAGAACCGCCTTCACGGACTCCAGTTCCTTGGGCGAGATCTTGGTGATGTCACCGGCCGGCTGCACCTCGAGGAGAAGCTGACTGCCCCCGCGCAGATCGAGACCCAACTCGAGCGGGAACGTGAACAGGATGGAGCTGGCGGCAATCGCCAGGGCGAGGATGAGGGCGAACCAGCCCTGCTGTCGTGCCATTGCTTCAGATCCCCGTACGCACCATCTGCTGAGCGGCCTCGACGATCTGGTGAGGCTGAATGATCGTCAGGTTCTCGAGATTGCCGTTGTAGGGGGTGGGGATGTCCTGGCTGGAGAGACGCACCGGCCGCTGATCGAGATCGTCAAAGCAATACTCAGTGATCAGAGCGATCAGTTCAGCACCGATGCCACCTGTCTTCATGCACTCTTCAACCACAATCACCTTGTGGGTTTTGCGGATGGAGCGCGCGATCGTCTCCATATCAAACGGCTTGAGACTGATCAGATCAATCAGTTCGGCATTGATGCCATCAGCTTCAAGTTGTTCCACGGCCTTCAGGCAATGGTGGCGCATACGGGAGTAGGTGAGGATTGTGACGTCAGTCCCCTCCTTCACCAGATCAGCCTGATCGAGCGCGCAGACGTAATCACCCGCGGGCAGTTCCTCACTGAGGTTGTACAGGAGCACATGCTCGAAGAACAACACGGGGTTGTTGTCACGGATGGCAGCCTTCATCAGGCCCTTGGCATTCGTGGGCGTGCTGCAGGCCACGATCTTGATCCCTGGCACGGCATGAAAGTACGCCTCAAGCCGCTGGCTGTGCTCCGCTCCGAGCTGACGACCCACACCGCCTGGGCCACGCACCACTGTTGGAATCGTGAAATTGCCGCCGCTGGTGTAGCGGAGCATGCCCATGTTGTTGGAGATCTGGTTGAAAGCCAGCAGCAGGAAGCCCATGTTCATGCCTTCGACAATCGGGCGTAGACCCGTCATCGCGGCACCCACGGCCATCCCAGTGAAGGCGTTCTCAGCGATGGGGGTGTCGAGCACCCGCAATTCGCCGTATTTGTCGTAGAGATCCTTGGTGACCTTGTAGGAGCCGCCGTACTGGCCGACGTCCTCACCCATCACACAAACATGGGCATCCCTGGCCATCTCCTCGTCGATGGCTTCACGGAGTGCATTGAAGAGAAGCGTCCCTGCCACGGCGTTGCTGAAATCCCGGCCATGCCGGCGTCAGCGGCCAAGCTATCTCAGCCCGTGCTGAATCAGCCCCCGGCTGCAAAGGTTGTGAGCAGCAACACTGACAGCAACAAGCCTGGTGAAAGCAGCAACACGAGCAGGCCGAGGTCGTTGGGGGTCATCGAATCGGCGCCTTGGGTGGCGCTATGGATCCAGTGGTGAAACCCTAGGCAGCATCGGGCTGCTCGCCCGTGAAAAGACTGCGAAGAAACACAAGAAACAGGCCTAGGCCGATGAAGGCGAAGCTGAAGGTGGCCAGAAAGGACATCCCGATCAGCAAGGTCTTCAAAGCTGTGGCGATGCTCTGGCCGATCTGCGAATTGACATGGGGTGAGTGGACGGAGAAATAGATCACCATGCGCTTGCTCAACCCCAGGCACAACCAAGCAAGCACCAAACTCGTCACAGAACCGGAGAGAAAGCTGAGGGGGCCCTTGCGTGGCTTCTGATCGGAGGGTGTGGCCTTCACATCCATCTCATCAGCACTGTTGGCCTTCGCTTCAGGGAATCCTTCGATGTTGCTGTCTTGCCTGCTCATGCGGTCAGCTTGACCCCCTCAGGCTGAAACGAACAACTCCAGGCAGCCAGACCAGCCTGCTCAAAGGCCTCTCGGTTCGATGCCAGAGCTTGCTCAGCCGCACTCCGATCATTGAACAATGCGAAGCAACTAGGGCCAGAACCGCTCATCGCCACGCGCCGCTGGCCAGGAAGTTGCGCCAGGAGCGACAGGGCCATCAGCACAGAAGGGGTCTGGGGAGCCACCACGGCCTGGAGGTCATTCCGCAGGGGGGGCACACCATCCGTCTGCATCGAAACCAGCCAGTCGGCACGCCTCAGAACCTGACGACGCTGTTCAAATGCCGCCTCGCCCGAGAGATAGCGATCAGCCCGCAAGCGACGACATTCGCCATAGGCCCAAGGGGTGGAGACACTCACGGTTGGATCTTTGACCAAGACCACCCCCAGAGCCGCAGCCCGGGCCGGCGTGGGTTCAAGTCGTTCGCCCCGCCCGAAGCAAAGCTGAAGCCCCCCAGCCACACAGAAGGGCATGTCGGAGCCGAGTTCCGCTGCCATCACCTCCAGCTGCCGCTGGCCGTGGCCAAGACCCCAGAGGGTGTTGAGCGCCACCAGGGCAGCTGCCCCATCACTGGACCCCCCTGCCAAACCGGCACCAATGGGAATGCGCTTGGTCAAGTGGATGGTGGCACCAAGCTCGTTGAATCCCGAGCGGCTGCGCAACAGCTCAGCGGCGCGGATGATCAGGTTGTCGCTACCGGTACTGAGATCACCCACATCGCAGCTGAGATGAATCTGTCCATCGGCAGTGTTCTGACAGATCAACTCATCCGCCAGATCAATGCTCTGCATCACCATTGCCAACTCGTGAAAGCCGTCGGCACGCAGGCCAAGCACCTCCAAGTGGAGATTGATCTTGGCGGGAGCAAGGACGCGAACCGTGGCCGTCATCCGTTCAAGGGGCGGAGTCGGCTTGATTCAAACCCCTGGCCAAAGCCACCCAGGCCTGTGGAGCCACCTCCTGCGGTCGTTGCTGCAGGCTGATTCCCACCGCGGCAGCCAGTTCCTGCAGCTGATCAGCAGGACAAACCCCCGCGAGCGTGTTGCGCAACATCTTGCGGCGGGCGAGAAACGCTTGTTTCAAGAGCTGTTCAACGCGGCGGGCAATGGCCGGCTCCGGTCGCTGCTCCGCAGGCAGGGGATCCAGGCGAATCACCTCCGATTGCACTTTCGGCGGTGGCTTAAAGCAGCGGGGAGGCACAGGGCACACGGTGGCGCACCGGGCCAGCAACTGCATGCGCACACTCAGGGCACTGAAGCTGCTGTGGCCGGCACGGGCCCGGATTCTCTGCGCCACCTCCTGCTGCACCAGCAGCACCAGCCTCTGGTAGGGAGCATCAACCGGACGGTCCAGTCGTCCCACGAGGCGATCCAGCAACGGTCCGGTGATGTTGTAGGGAATGTTGGCGACCACCTTGGTGGCATCCGCGTTGTCGGGGAGGGTGAGGGGCACGTCGAGGACGTCCCCCTCACAGAGAGAGAAACGGGGATCAGATCCAAACCGATCACGCAAACCGGCCACCAGATCACGATCGAGTTCGACGGCATGTACCGCTGCCGCTTGAGAACGCAGTAAGCGTTCTGTCAGCGCTCCGCGGCCTGGACCCACCTCCAGCACCCGGTCTACAGCTTGCAAGTCAGAGGCCTCCAGGATCTGATCCAGCACACGTTCATCGCGCAGCCAGTGCTGACCAAAGCGTTTGCGGGCGGTGTGACCGGAGAAGCTCATGCTTCCAGCGTGAAGGATCGTCGGCCCCTCTCCACGGAGTCGATCGCGTTAGGGGAAATCAGGCATCCATCGCCAACGCACAACGCATGGGTGAGGAGACAGCTGTACCAGTGCGAGCACCACCTCCAGGGTTGCTAATTCCCAGAAGGGATGCTCCATTCGCCAGCAGGCGAGCGACCGCGCCAGTCGACGCCGTTTCGCCACTCCGAACGCCGCCACACCCCATCCATCTGGCCCGCAGCGACGTCTTGCCTTCACCTCCACCATGAGCAGGCGGGCCTGGGGACGCCCCTCCTTCACCATCACGAGGTCCAGCTCGCCGTAGCGGCAACGCCACCGCTGGGCCAGACACCGCCAGCCGCAGCTCTCCAGCAGAAACCGGACCTGCTGCTCAGCCCACATGCCCGCGTCCTGGTGATGACCACAAGCAGCCACAAGAGCACCAAGAACATCAAAGCAAGCATTCCCCAGGTGCCACGTCGTGCCGTGATTCAGCCGTCTCAACAGGTCTTGGGGCCAAACCGCGCACTCACCGCTGTCACCACAAGACTGGTGGTGATTCCAAGCGACACCTCCAGAAACCGATACAACCCGACCCACCACACCTGAGCCGGATCGGCCGCCAAGACCACAATCGTGAACGTGACGCCAGCGAAGCGATAGCCGATCAATTCCAGGCGCAACAGGCCGCACAGCCAGCCAAGACCCACCATGGCGCAGCCGTAAAGCAGCACGTGCATCCCCAGTGCGCTCACCAACCAGGCACCCAGCACCACCCCCAACACCGTTCCCTGCAGCCGTTGCTTCGAGGTTGACCAGGCAGCGCCCAGCGACGATTGCATCACGATGATCGCCGAAATCGCAGCCCAGTACGACTCGGGAATCCCGATCAGTTCTGCCAGCCCATGGGCAGAGGCGGCGGCAATCGCCGTGCGCAGCGCATGCCAGAGGTGAGGCGAGGGTGGGAGAACGGCTTGCAGCACCGAAGCGTTGCACGAAGGCACCCATTCTTTCGTTCACCGCTCTTGACCGCGACGCAACACACGCCCATTCAGGGGCATCGAAGCTTTGGTGGCGCTGGTGACTGCATCAAGCCACCTAGGGTGAAGCGGAGTTCTAGATCCCTTGATGCGTCGACGCCTGCTGGCTCGCCTGCTCTCCTTCCTTCTGGTGTTCGGGCTACCGCTGCAGCCTGCCCAAGCTGCCATGGATTACGCCAAGCAGGTGTTGATTGGGGCCGATTTCGCCAACCGCGACATGCAGGGGGTGACCTTCAACCTCACCAACCTGCGGGAAGCCGATCTCTCCGGCAGTGATCTCCAGGGCGCCAGTCTTTACGGAGCCAAACTGCAAGACGCCGATCTCAGCAACGCCAACCTGCGCGACGCAACGCTGGATTCCGCCGTGCTCGATGGCACCAACCTCACCAATGCCGTGCTGGAGGACGCCTTCGCGTTCAACACCCGCTTCATCAATGTGACCATTACCGGCACTGACTTCACCAACGTGCCCTTTCGCGGCGATGCGCTCAAAACGCTTTGTGCCGTGGCGGAGGGCACCAATCCCATCACCGGCCGTGACACCCGCGACACCCTGGGCTGCTAATGAGCTTCGATCCCCGCAGCATGGAGCGACTGCGGCAGTTAGGCCGTGAACTGCCGCAAGCTCTGGCCAAGCCGGAGGCCCCAGCCGCTGCCCCATCTCCCGCCAGTCGACAACGTCATCGGGTGGAAACCGAAGAGAATCCCCAGGTTCTGTTTCATGAGCTGATGAATGTCAGCGCTGACGGGACAGTGCCGGAGCATCTGCTCGCCCGCTTGAAGCAGGCTGAGCAGCAAGCCGAAGAGGAGCGCAAACGGCACAACCCTCTGCAGCCACAGACCACGCCATGTGCGGCGGGTGCCACATCAAGCAACGATGGGGTCCCCTTGCCAGCGCCCCCATCACGCCGCAGCGGGAAAGGCAAAAACACGCAGCCCCGACGCCTTCCCGTTGCCCCCGGCAGCGAAGAGGAAAGCATGTATGTGGCGTTCGGACAGCTGTTCCTGGAAGACAGCGAGGACGAGGATTGAACCCTGCCCGTTGCCGAATCCTTGCGGTGGGAAAGGTCCGCAAGGGGTGGGTCCAAGAAGGCATTGCCCTTTATCTCAAGCGCCTTCCTGGGCTGACCATCACCGAACTCCGCGACAGCACACCGGACAAGGAAGCCGAGGCGATCCGTCAGGCCCTGCGCCCCGATGAACTGCCAGTGGTGTTGATGGAACAAGGGAGCACCCTTGATTCCGTGCGGTTCTCTGAGCAGCTCTCCACCTACGGCAGCCAACGACTGGCCTTCGTGATCGGCGGTGCCGATGGCATCACTGCGGAACTGAAGGCCATAGCGGCCTGGCAGTTATCGCTGTCACCGATGACCTTTCCCCACGAACTGGCCCGTCTCCTGCTGCTGGAGCAGCTGTTTCGAGCCCAGTCGATCCGTGCCGGCAGCCCCTATCACCGGGCCTGAACTGAGCAGAAATGCCCTCTGGCACCCTGCCAGGCGCCAACGCAGCATGCAGTCATCCGCCTGACGCGATGTGCCATGAATGTGACGACGTTGGCTGACGGTTGCCTCCGGGTCTGTCTTGAACAGGATGGCTTTGAGTCCTGCTGCGTGGTGTCGAGTCACCATCTGGTGAACACCAAACGAGGCCAGCTGGAGCGGGCCAACCTGCGCCAAGCCGCCTTGGCGCTGGGACTGCACCTTGATCAAGGTCACCGGCGTGGGTGAACCAGTCCTTCCCACCAACCCATCGTTGGCTCCAAGGGCCACGCAACGGATGACGTCTCTACCGTCTGCCAGTCAGCGCGTTTCGGTCTCCATCCAAGCCACCACCGCACGGCAATGGGCGATGTAATCCGCCGCGGGAAGGACGGCTCTGGCCTGCGCTGTCTGCCAACTCACCACTTCAAAATCACACTCTTGCAGTCCCTTGCGATGGATCAAGGTTGGGGATCGCCAGAGCTCCAGATCCGACGCAGCATCCGCCTGCTTTCCCCCGAGCAGCAGCAGTGGCACAGGCCGCAACGCCTGGCCGTCGTAAGGATCGATCCCCTGACAGACATGGCAGGCCGCATCAATCGCTGCCATCGCTTGATGCACTCGGAACGCGGCCCCACGCTTGCGAGCACGCTTGGTGATCAACACGGCAAGGCGATTGATCATGCGGCCGTAAGCACTCGGTTCCAGGGTCAGCCACCGCGGCGGCCGCGACAGATGGAGAGTGATCGGCTGGTCCTGCTGCGCCGCCATCCCTGCGAACAGCGTTTGAAACGACAGCCTTAACTCTGCCTGGCGCCCTCATCAGAGCGGCGATGGCGTTCAACAGGTCGAGACGGCGTCCCTCCCCTGTGCAGAAGGCTTTCGCCATAACGCGCCACCAGAGGACAATAGGCCTGAAATGGAGGCTGGTTGTAGGCGTAGGTCGCGAACTGTTCAGCGGTGGCAAGACAACAAGCCGGGCCACACTCCGGCGCGCCGTAACGGGGACACACACCCATGGTCTTCTCCCTAGCTACCTTCAGCCTTACCGATCCGCTAGCCAGCACTGATGAAAGCTGCGTGAGAGCTTGCTGGAAAAACGAATGGAACGGATCAGCACCTCTCTGGAAACCTCAAACCATCGGACACCCATCCATCAGAACGACCCCATTGGATGGACTCAGTCCGCGTGGATCGATTCTCCGACCTCTGACCGCAACCAGACGGGGCGCTCCGGGCGTGGATGACGCCAGGCCAAGCTGAGCAACGCCTGGATCACCCGGGGGCTGGGGGGGATCGCACAGGACGGTGATCCGGACTGCACAGGGAACATCGACGACTCAGACGGTGTTGGCATCACTCCAACCTGCATCGCTCACTCCTGTCTAAGAAGAACCTCACTGAGATCCATGAGCGCAAACGCTCAATCACCAGACGCTTTTAAGTATTCCTTCTCAAGCATCCTTGTCACGATGGGAAGAGGATGGCCGCAGCCGGAGCTCACTCACCATGCGCATGCTCAGAACCTCCTCCGGACTCACCGCTGACTTCATGTCCGGAGGACGCTTCCGCATCTGCGACGCCAACCTTCACTGCTATGTGGTGAATGACCGGCAGACGGCCTATCGCGTTGTGGCCGATGCCGAGACCCGCGGAATCTCCCTCGATGATGCCCTGGCCGACCCCGAAGGCTGATGGCGCTGCAGCCAGGGCCGGCTTCTCCCCACGACGGGCAGCGAGAAAGAGGGACGTTCAGACCCGCCATGGCCTGAAGGTCACTGGCTCAAACTTGGCGAGACTGACAGACCAGGTGCGTACCGCGCTCGTCTGCAGACCTTGATGGAAGGCCGCGGTGTCACCCGTCTCGAGCCATGCCGCTTTCAGGACCGGTAGAGCGTCATTCAAGCGCTCCATTGACAGCTCCACCAGGAGCAGACTGCCCACACCCGCCGCCCGGCGCAGATCACCATCGTCACTGCGCTGCCAGACCCGCACCAGCAACTCCAGCACCACCTCCTGGGCCATCGCATGGGGAGCCTCGTCGACGGGTTCACCGGCATCCACCGGCAGGCTCCGCCCTCCCAGGGGCATGGCACGGACACCACCCTGATTGATCAACGCCAGAGCAACCAGATACGGGGCATCAGCCAAGACGGTCAAGCACAGCGAGCTGCCATCGTCCCCCACAGGGGCGCACCGCAACACGCCAACCGGCAAGAACAGATGTACTATTACGTCAATTGGTGGTTTGCAGTTTGGAGCTACAAAACACACCGTTACCCCTGCGGTCGGAGTGTCAGCGCTTCGTGCTCCCCCTCGCCGATGGACGCGTGGCCGCCGGTTTCCCCTCACCGGCGGATGACTACGTGGAGGTGGGGATCGACCTCAATGAACAGTTGATCCGAAACCCTTCGAGCACCTTTTTTCTGCGCGTCAGCGGTGACTCGATGACCGGTTCCGGCATTCATGATGGCGACCTGTTGGTCGTCGACCGCAGCCTCGATCCGAAGCCGGGCCGGGTGGTGGTGGCCGTACTGGATGGTGCCTTCACGCTCAAGCGCCTGATGCGTGATCAGCGGGGACTGCATCTGGAGGCTGCCCATCCCGACTTTCCCGTCCTGGAACTCCACCACGGCATGGAGGTGCAGATCTGGGGTGTCGCCATCCACGTGATTCACCCGCTCTGATGCCCCGGGCCACGGCACTGATCGACGCCAACAATTTCTACGCCTCCTGTGAGCAGAGCCTCGACCCCGCTCTGCAGGGAAAGCCAGTGGTGGTGCTGTCCAACAACGATGGCTGCATCGTGGCCCGCAGCGCCGAAGCCCGTGCTCTTGGCATCGCCATGGGAACGCCTTTTTTCCAGGCCCGACGCGAACTGGAACGGCTCAATGTGGTGGTGCGCAGCTCAAACTACGCTCTCTACGCCGACATGAGTCATCGGCTGATGAGCCTGCTGGAGTGCCAGGCGGAAGAGCTGGAGATCTATTCCATTGATGAAGCCTTCGCCTGCCTCAGCCGACCGGCCGATGGAGACCTCAGCGCGTGGGCAAAACAGCTGCGAGCCCGCATCAAACAGAATCTAGGTTTGCCCATTGCGGTGGGGCTCGGCCAGAGCAAAAGCCAGGCCAAACTCGCCAACCAGCTGGCCAAGCGCATCCCGGCCCACGCCGGCGTGTTCGATCTGGGCCGATGCCCGGACCCCGACCTCTGGCTCGAAGCGATTGCCATCGAAGATGTGTGGGGAATCGGCCGCAAGCTGTCCCACTGGTGCCGCACGCGGGGGGTCACCAATGCCCGGGAGCTGCGTGACATGCCCACCGGGGTCCTGCGAGCGAAGGCAGGGGTCATGGGTTGGCGGCTGCAGCAGGAACTCCAGGGCCAGGCCTGTCTCCCCCTGGATCTGACACCCGCTCCCAAACAGGAAACCTGCGTGAGCCGCAGTTTCAGCCGACCGATCACAAGCCTGAGCGAACTGCAGCAAGCGATTGCCACCTATGTGGTGCGAGCCGCCGAAAAACTGCGCCACCAACAGCAACGGGCTGGAGCTCTCACGATTTACACCCGCACCAGTCCATTCAGTGCTGGCTTCTACAGTCGTTCCGCCAGCCTCCAACTCGACCTCCCCAGCAACGACACCAGCGTGTTGCTGAAGGCGGCGTTACCTCTGGTGAGCCATATTTTTCAGCCCCACCGGCAACTGGCCAAGGCAGGTGTGCTGATGCAGCACCTCCGCAGCAGCCACCAGCTGCAGCATCACCTGCTCGCCCCCTGCGATCCCGTGCATCAGCAGCGCCGCGAGCTGCTGATGGCCACGATTGACCGGCTCAATCACCGCTATGGCCGTCATGCTGTGGCTTGGGCCGCTGGCGGACTCGCCCCGAGCTGGAGGATGCGCCGGGAACGGCTGGGAGGCGCCACCACCACCCGCCTCAGCGACGTGCCGATCGTGCAGGCCTGAGCATCACAGCCGCGCAACAACGTGACTCAGCGGCCCCAGATCAACTGAATCTCACCGGAAGCTTTCGACAGCAACAGCACCATGCCCTCCGCATGGGCATTGAGGCCGGTCTGCTCCCGCAACAGAACGGTGCTGGCGAGGGCCACACCACAGGTGTCGGCAAACAACACCGGCAATGTTGCCGGCCCGCCGCTCATGCCCTGCAGATCAAGGGCCTGCTGAACAGCGCGCTTGGAGCGGTCCAGCCCCAGGCGTTCCACACAGGTGGGCCAGAGATCGTTGACGGGTTTGAAAGCGGAGAAATCAAACGACAAATCCACCATCAGGCTGAGGCCTCCGGCAGGGCATTGCTGATCATTTCAGCCGTGACAGCGATGACTTCCAGAGCATCGTCATTGTCGAGATAGGCCTCGAAGGAGGCAAACCGCTCGATATGGGGATCAGCCCCGGCAACAGCACAGGCGGACGCCCAGTCGTTGTCGTCGGGCTTGACGGCGGCAAACGCCTGAAGGGCCTCCTCCAGATCACCGCCATCACCGATGCCCTCACCGTGCCAGATCGCTTCGAGAAAGGTCATGCCACACAGCAAGTAACGATCCAATCAGTTCATGACATCAAGTTAACGCCAAATGAAGGACCGCAAAATAGGAAAGAAGAAATCCAGGATCAAACCAAGAAGGCGACAGCCACCAAAAAAGCGTCAACCTCTCACCGTTCGCTAAGGCTCCTCTTAGGAAGCTCCAACGCAAAAACACAAACGCAGGGGAAAATGAGTTGGAATGTGAAAATTTTTTCATGGAAAACCTGACTGTGATGGATTGCCTGCGGAGCATTACATTCATCATTCCGGGGTCAGGTACCTCTCCAGATGTAGAGGTTTATGCATACGAAGGAACAGGGGAGGACGAAGGAAAGATATTTTTCTCCGTCAAAGTTGTTGAAGGCAGCGACTTAACGGCCGATTTGTCAGGATTTTTCTTTAACCTGAATGATTTTTCAGGTGAACTATCTTCCTTGGTAGCGACTGGAGAAAATATCACTGAATTTGCAACAGGCAATGTAATCGACCTTGGCAACGGTGCCAATATGAGAGGTGGCGGCCGCAAAGGCTATGACTTCGGATTAGAGGTTGGCAAATCTGGAAGAAGGAAGGAAGATGTTGATGATATTCAAGAAATTAGCTTCACTCTAGAAGGCGGTGAAGGAGAATTCCTCACACTTGATGACATTGCACAAGTTGAGTTTGGAGTCGTTCTGAAAAGCACAGATGAATTTCGCGAAGGATCCGCAAAAAACACTTTCATTGCACCTGCAGCACCCGACGCAAACGACGATTCCTATGATGTTTTTGAAGATGGAGCTACAAGCTATGAAGACCCACTCGAAGCAGCACAAGGCATCGTATTCAATGTTTTGAATAATGATACCGATGCTGATGGAGACATACTCACAATTACTGGCTTTAACTCATTAGCGCAATATGGAACGCTCGAAATTATCGATGGTGACGATGCAGACAGTCTTGTAGGCGACGCAATTCTGTACACGCCAACAACTGATTTAGCGACATTAGATATTGACAAGCTGCTTGTTGACACATTTGAATATTGTATCCACGACGGCAATGGAGGGACAGATTTTGCAGAAGTGACGATCAACTATAAACCTGTTGCCGATGTGCCAGAGATCAATTTTTCCCTATCAACATACGAAGTTGGTGGACTCGTCTCCGCCAATCAAATTCTGATTTCCATTACAGATTCAATTACTGATGATGACTTCTCAGAATACTTCAAAACATACTCACAAAATCTTCTTGAGCTTCCAGCTGGGGTTTCTCTTGATTTTCTAAGCACCAATTATGATGGCACACTTCCCAGTGCACCAATCACATCAGAGTGGTTGCTCACGCTCGATGAAGAACAAAGTTACGACTTTGACCTGCAGTTCACAGGAACCTCATTTGAGTATTTTGGATTTGGATCAGACACGCCTGATTCGCAAGAGGGTTTTTCAGATTTAATCGCGATCGATTATGTTTTCAACTCCACGGAAACAAGAGTCGAGTTTGAAGCCACCGATCAAGATATCTGGGGGACGGGAGACAATTTTGAATTTTCAGACGACCAATTCATCGGAATTGAAGGAAACTGGGATACACCATCAGACGGAGCTCTTTATTTCAGCTCGCAAGGAAATGTAAGGATTGGATTCGATTCCAGCCTCGAAATCAATGGTGGCTCCATTGACGCAACGACAATCTATGATATTACAGCAGAATCCCAATACAATAAAACCTTAGATTTCTTGCAGATCAACACTTTCGCAGAGGCTGTTAGTACAAGTTTTCAAACCACCAGTCCTAGTGGTGCATACGATCTAGACTTCATATTTGACGTCTCAATCAGCGCCACTGCAGGCGTGAATATAACTTTGCTAGAGACCGAACTAGGAGATGTGGCAATCAATGAATCAATCAGCATTAGCACCCCAGCTGCATTTGCTGACAATGTAATTGATTTGATTGAATTCGACTCAACACAAGTAACTCCTGTTGAGATACCAATCGCCGGTGATTTAGCGTTAGCAACACTTGCTTGGCCTCAACTTTCGGTCGAAGGTGAAGATTCAGGAAGTATCGCCCAGGAAGAGGGAGCTAGCAACAACTTTCTGCAGTTTGATTTAGATCTCGACGAAGCCGCAACAAAGCTATTTGGGCTACCTGTCAATATTATTGATCCTCCAAGAACGAATCTTGGACCGGCTTATTTTGATGTTCAACTTTTAGATGTTGACGTCAATGCTGGATTAAACTTCCTGCAAGATTTTGAACTCGAAACGCAAAGCCTTGATGGCAAGATAGTGTTTGAGAATGGCGCTGAGGTAGATTTCATCATTGGCGAGAGCCTCCAGTTTGCTAATGCATCCCAATACGACTCCAATTTAGATGGGAACGTTGAGTACGATGTTATTGTCAACCCCAATTCAACTCTCGAAAATGACACGAGTGTTGGCTTCAACCTTGGCTTTGAGATAGAGGGTCCAAGTGCAGAAATTGGATACGAGATCGACAATCCATTCAGCTTTTTAGCTGGCCCAGAATCCTTCTCAGGAAGCACAACATTGGGTCCATATGGAACATTTGATACTTCTGTAGGTGTTTTTGACCTTCCTGTCTACAATGAAGATGCTTTTGCCTTTATCTTTGAAGAGTCCACGATTGCTGGCCTGTCGGCATAATTTATTTAACACCAAAGTAAAGATTGCCCTCCTTGGCTTTGCCATGGAGGGTTTTTATTTCAAATTCAATTTTGACCTCTGATGAATGGATGAAATCATTGCCATAAAAATGCAATAACGCCAGCCATAGTTATAAGTGAAAGACATTGCCAAACAAATCCACCATCAGGCTGAGGCCTCCGGCAGGGCATTGCTGATCATTTCAGCCGTGACAGCGATGACTTCCAGAGCATCGTCATTGTCGAGATAGGCCTCGAAGGAGGCAAACCGCTCGATATGGGGATCAGCCCCGGCAACAGCACAGGCGGACGCCCAGTCGTTGTCGTCGGGCTTGACGGCGGCAAACGCCTGAAGGGCCTCCTCCAGATCACCGCCATCACCGATGCCCTCACCGTGCCAGATCGCTTCGAGAAAGGCCGTCATGATGCAGGGGGTCAGAAAGGAAGGCAGACATGGCAGAGACCATGCCGCCACCATCATCCGACCGCACGTCCAACGTTCAAGAGCAGGCCAGCACAGGAGGCAAGCCGAGGAGAATCAATCCGGCTCCCGGGGGGAAGCCCCTCATGCCGCAGGAGGCAGGACTTCACCAGGGGGAGCCTGGCTGGTGCTGTAGCCGGCACAACGCTGTTGATCGAGGTGAGCGATGTGCTTGCGCTCGCTGTAATACAAAGCCTGAAACCGCAGGGCATCGGTGTTGAGATCTTCAAACAACGTTTGGATCCGCTGCTCGATATCAATGTTGGCCAGCGCCTGGGGTTGATCCTGCTCTTCCGCAATCAACGAGGCGATGCAACGCTCAAGGGTCTGCAAACGCTGCCCACCCCAGGCTTCGAGCAGGTGACGACAACGCTTGAGGCTTTTTTGGCGCTCGAGCATGGCCGCAGTGCCCCGGAGTTGCTGCATCGGATTCGCCAAGGCAAGCAACTGCAGTTCACCGGGCTCCAGCAAGGGGGTCAGTCGTGACACCAAGGCACTGTTCTCGAGCAACAGCTGATCGGTCAGCAACCGCGGCAGGTCAAGGTCTGCCAGTTCATGGCCTTCGTCCTGACCGCGACTGACCGCCTCGAGGCGTCCAGCCCCGATGTTGGTCTCCTCAAGATCCGTGAGGGCGGCCCAGAGCAGTCGATGGTGCTGGAGCGCGAAATCTTCCAGTTCCCTCTCGCGCAGTTCACGCCGGATGGCGCTGCGATGAGATGGGCAATGGAGGTACAACCGCAGGATTTCCGCCTCGGAGCGCTCCCGCTGGCTGGATTCTCCGGGTTGTTCAAACCGCGCCGATCGGCCGTGCCAGCGCTGACCTTTCACCTGCTGACGCAGGTCTTCCTCCAACTGCAGGGCCAGCCGCCCTTGCCCGCCACTGAGTCGCTCAGCCACCTGCTGCAGATAGTGGGTGCGCACGGCCGATGGAGGCAATTTGCCCAGCAGCTCCACCAGGGCACTCACCCCCTGCTGGAACTGATCGGCCTTGTTCAAGTCACGGCCCTCAAGCACCTGCTCGATCTGCCAGTCGAGCCACAGGGGTGCCTGATCAAGCAACGCCCGGTAGTCCCCTGGACCATGCTCCTTGAGGAACTCGTCGGGGTCCTTGCCGGAGGGCAGGTGAAGCACACGCAACTCCAGCTGACCCTGCAGAGCCAGTTGCTCCACTTCACCGATGGCTCGATTGGCGGCTCGGACGCCAGCGCCATCGGCGTCGAAATTGAGCACGATCCGTTTGCCATCACTGCAGCGGCAGAGCTGCGTGATCTGCTGGCTGCTCAACGCCGTGCCCAACGCGGCCACAGCATTGGTGATACCAGCGGCGTGAAGGGCAATCACATCGAAATAGCCCTCCACCACCACCGCCCGATCGTCTTTGCGGATGGGATTGGCGGCCCGATCGAGACCGAACAGATGCTTGCCTTTTTCAAACACCTCCGTCTCCGGAGAGTTGAGGTATTTGGGCTCGCCGCCATCAAGGCTTCGGCCACCGAAACCAATCACCCGGCCCTGACGGTCGCGGATCGGCACCATCACGCGATGGCGGAAGCGGTCGTAAAAGCCATGACCGCCTTTACGTGGCACCACCAACCCTGCAGCTTCCAGCAGCTCAGGGGACAACCCCTCCACCTGCTGTAGATGGTTGAGCAGACCATCCCATTGGTCAGGGGCATACCCCAGCTCAAACGCCTCCAGGGTGGCCTCGGTCAGGCCCCGGTCGTCCCGTAAGTACTTGAGGGCAGCCTGTCCGGCCTGCGAGCGCAACTGGGTTCGAAACCAGCCTGAAGCCAGAGCGAGAGCCCGATGCAACGTCTCTCGACGTGACAGTTGCTGACGCAACCGCTCCTGCTGAGGCCCATCAACCGTTTCAACCGGCAGCTGATATTTCCGCGCCAGTTCCAGCACCACGTCGCTGAAACTCTGGCGCTGCAGTTCCATCAGGAACTTGATGGAGTTGCCTCCGGCGCCGCAGGAAAAGCAGTAATAGAACTGCTTGGCAGGGGACACCGTCATGGACGGTTTGCTGTCGTCGTGAAACGGACAAATGCCGACGAACTCACGGCCCTTCTTCTTGAGCACCACGTGCTCTCCGACCACATCAACAATGTCGGCCCGTTCCTTGACGGCGTCGATCGTGCGGGGGTGAAGACGGGGCATCGCCATGGCCCCATTCTGCGAGACCCTGCTCTCAACGGTGGAGGAGGGTGCGGTGCCAGGGTTGGCTCCAAGATGCCCGCCCCTACGGATGCAACCACTGCTCAAGGCCATCCGGGGACGTCAATCACCAGAGGAATGGCGCGCCTGCGGTTGTCTGATTCTTTGCGCGCTGGCCTTCAGCCTGATGACGGTCTGCGTCAAGCATCTCGGCGGGGCACTGCCAGTGGCGGAAATCGTGTTCGTACGCTCGTTGATCAGCATCGCGATCACCCTGGGGATGCTCCACCGCGCCCAGGTCTCACCCTGGGGACAACGGCGAGGCTTGCTGCTGGTTCGCGGCGCCCTTGGCACCACAGCCCTGCTGTTTTTCTTTGAAGCCCTGGCGCGTCTTCCCCTGGCAGCCGCCACCCTGCTCCAGTACACCTATCCGACACTCACCGCCATCAGTGCCTGGTTGCTGCTCGGCGAACCGATCCGCAAACGCATCGGTTTGGCGGTGTTGCTCGGCTGGCTTGGGGTGATGCTCGTGGTGCAGCCTGATTGGATCGGGAGCTCAGTGGCAGGTCTACCGGCCATGGCCGTGGTGATCGGCCTTGGTGGTGCTCTGCTCACGGCCCTGGCCTACGTGAGCGTGCGCCAGCTCTCAGCCAGCGAACACCCCCTGGTGATCGTTTTTTATTTTCCGTTCGTCTCCGTACCGGCAACGCTGCCGTTCTTCTGGGGAGAAGCGGTTTGGCCGACGGCCATCCAGTGGATCTGGCTGCTGGGCGTGGGCTTGTTCACCCAACTTGGCCAGATTTGGCTGACGGAAGGGCTGGCGGCTCTGCCTGCTGCACGCGCCACCTCAATCAACTACGTGCAAGTTGTTTTCGCATCACTCTGGGGGGTGCTGTTCTTTGCCGAAGCGGTCACCGCCACGGTGGTGCTTGGCGCCGCCTGCGTGTTGGGGGCCACGCTGATCAGCCTCAGTGCCCGTCAGGCCCGTTGAGCCGGCCTGAGCACGACAGCTCCACCGCACGACAACACCTCGCGCAGTTAACGCCTGATGCCGCGATCCAGCGATTCCCCATTCGGCATCCGCGGCGAACACCCAGCTCGTCGTTCAGGCCTGATCAAGGGGCAATGGATAGGTCACCCACTCCTGGCCACCGGTTTCCGTGGTACCGACGGGTTGGGCCAGACGCCAGCTCTCACCCCGTTCGCCACGTTCAAGGAAGAGCTCGAAGGGACTGTCGACTCTGACGCGATCGCCCGGCAAGCGCCAATCGAAACGCCCCGTGAGGTGGAGACCTCGATGATCGGCAAGGCGCATCGCCCCCTGCTCCTCCACGCGCACCCGACTGACATCAGGAAGCCCTGCCGCCTCGAGATCCAGCGACTGGGCAATGGCCGTTTGCGTCAACTGAATCTGAAGACCCAATGCCTTCAGCAACACGGCACGAGGGGGTTGATCAGGGCCGGAGCAGGCCGTCATGCCGAGGCCAAGAAGCACCACGCAAACCAGAGCGACCCCATGTTGAATCCAGCGTTTCAGGCGGGGGGGCATGACGAAAGGGCTCGACAGGTCAGGCAGCATGGAAGCAACGAGAGCAACCCCATGATCGGTTGGCTGCAAGGGGAGCGCATTGACACCTGGTCTCAAGGTGGTCGAAAAGGCCTCGTGATCGCTTGCGGCGGCGTGGGCTACGAGGTTCAACTTACTTCTGGTCAACAGACAAGGCTGGAGACGGAGAGCCGCTGCACCGTCTGGATTCATCAGGTGCAACGCGACGATGGCACCAGCTTGTACGGCTTCGTTGAACGTCAGGAACGGGATTTGTTCCGGACCTTGATTGGAGTGAATGGGGTGGGTCCACAGATGGCCTTGGCCCTGCTCGAATGCTGTGGCGCCTCAGCGCTGGTTGAGGCGATCGTGGAAGGAGATCTGCGGCGCCTCACCCAGGCCCAGGGGGTCGGCAAACGGACAGCCGAGAGGCTTGCGGTGGAACTTCGCGATCGTCTCAGTGGCTGGCGTTCACCGGCACCGGATGCCCTGTCACTGGTGGACCGCACCGACCTGAAGATGCTGCCGATTCAGGGCGATCCCCTCGAGGAACTGCAGCAAACCCTGGAAGCCCTCGGATACGAAGATCTTGAAATCCGGCGAGCGATGCGAGCCGTTGCCAATGCTGATCCGTCACCTGACCCTGATGATGCCGATGCCTGGTTACGACAAAGCCTGCGCTGGCTCAGTCAGGCATCGGCTTGAGGGGACCGTGACGAGGTAAATTGGTTGTTTGCACTGTCAGGGCCAGACGCCGCGCATGTCGCTCGATACCACTCAGAAGCAGCAGCTGATCAACACCCACCAGACCCACGCCACCGATACAGGATCGGCTGAGGTTCAAGTGGCCATGCTGACCGAGCGCATCTCCAAGCTCAGCAGCCACCTGCAGAACAACATCCACGACTTCTCCTCCCGTCAAGGGTTGCTGAAGATGATTGGCCGCCGCAAGCGTCTTCTCAGCTACGTGCGCAACAAGAGTGAGCAGCGTTACAGCGATCTGATCGGCAAACTGGGCATCCGCGGCTGATTCGCCGCTTTCCAACGTTCCAGTCATGGCCGATCAACGCAAACCCCTGCCGTTTGAACCCCGTCGATCGGTCGACGCAGCCAACCCGACGAAAGGTGTGGCCCGGTCGCGAACCACCTCCCAGCCCATCCCGAAGGCTGTTGCCAATCGCATGGCACGCCGTGTTGCCATCGCAACGGGCGTGCCTTCGGTGATGGGTATGGCTGTCTTTATTGTCAGCTACGTACTTGTCTCCCGACAAATCCTTGAGATTCCACCAGGTATCACACTGGTGAGTTCAGGAGCTTGCTTCCTGCTTGGTCTGGTGGGCCTGAGTTATGGCGTGCTGTCTGCCAGCTGGGAAGCCCAGCCCGGCACTTTGCTCGGCCTTGAACACATCAAGCCCAATCTTCAACGGATGCGCAGTTCAATCAAGGCCCAGAACAGCAGCAGCACGTAACGGTGCCTGTTCATCGCAACGACATCACTCAACACAAATCACGTTGACCCTGCTCCACTGAAAACAGCCTGGGTGCTGGCCACAAAAGCCTGCTCCTTCAGGTAACCAGCTGCGTCATCGGCATTGCGAACGCAGAATTGTGGACCAAGGCGGACGTAACGAACATCGGAGCCGTGTCGCACCGACGCCACCACCGGCACGCGCACTCCCAGTTCATCCTGCTCAGGGCGATGAGCCTGCAGGCACTCCCTCAGTTTGTGCTGAACAGCAACATCACTGGCCTGATCAGGAGCCAGCTCCACCAACAGCAGGCGCAGGTCATCAATCGCACGGCAGTCATCGACGATGAGCTGCACACGCTCATCACGACGATCGACTGCAGCCCACACCAACAAGCGGGCCTCGGCCATCAGATGATCGGAAAGACGTGCATAACTCTTGGGGAAGACAACAGCTTCACAACTGCCGGTGAGGTCTTCAAGGGTGAGAACTGCCATGCGGTCACCCTTGCGGGTGGTGACCTGGCGATAGTCACTCACCATGGCAATCGCACTCACTTTGGCCTTATCCGCCTGTTCTTCGAGGCTGCCGAGACCAATGGGAGCCAACCATTTCGCCTGCGGCGTGAGCTGCTTCAGGGGATGATCCGAGAGATAGAAACCAACGAGATCTTTTTCTAGGCGCAGTTTCTCCGTGGGATGGTAATCAGGCACCGGTGACGCCTTCGGAGCCATGCTCAGGTCATGACCGGTGTCGCCCTGCGGCGACGACGCCGCTGCCGCTATCAGGTCGAACAGATTGCCCTGGCCACTCTCACGGTCCTTCGCCCGAGACGATGCCCAATCCAGCAACAGCTCAAGATCAGCCACCAGCTGGGCCCTGTTGGCCTTGGGTTCCAATGCATCGAGGGCACCGCAGTGAATCAATGATTCCAGACTGCGACGATTCATGACCGATGACGGCAGGCGGTCACACAGGTCGGCCAAGGACTCGAACGGCCCATCCGATTCACGACTCGCGATCAAATGACGGATGGCACCCTCACCGAGATTACGAACGGCAGACAGACCGAACAGGATGCGGGTTCCAGTGGGCGTGAAATCAATTCCCGAAGCGTTGACGTCAGGAGGCATCACCTCAATGCCCATGGCATTGCAGTTGGAGATGTAGCGCTGCACCTTGTCGCTGGCACCGGCATTCACCGTGAGCAGCGCCGCCATGTAGGCCACTGGGTAATGCGCCTTGAGGTAGGCGGTTTGATAAGTCACCGCGCCATAGGCGGTGGAATGGCTCTTGTTGAAGCAATATTCCGCAAACAGCACCATCTGATCGAAAAGCTCGTCTGCGACCTTCTGATCCACGCCTCGTTCGCTGGCTCCTTTCACAAAGATGCTGCGATGTTTCTGCATCTCAGACACCTTTTTCTTACCCATGGCCCGGCGCAACAGATCCGCTTCACCCAGCGAATAACCCGCCAGATCCTGAGCGATCTTCATGATCTGCTCCTGATACACCATGATCCCGTACGTCTCCTGGAGGATCGGCTCAAGGGCCTGATGGGCAAAGTCGATCGCCTCACGACCATGTTTTCGGTTGATGAATTTGGGGATCAGGCCGGCATCGAGAGGACCTGGTCTGTACAGAGCCAGAATTGATGAAATGTCTTCGAGCGATGAAGGTCGCAGATCCCGAACGATCTGGCGCATTCCACTAGACTCGAGCTGGAAGATTCCCTCGAGGTCACCCCGGGCAAGCAGAGCGAACGTGTCGGCATCCTGAGCAGGAAGCTTGTCGGGATCGATGCGCTCTCCGAAGTTCGTTTCCACGAGCTCAAGGGTTTTATCGATCATCGTGAGGTTCTTCAACCCAAGGAAGTCCATCTTCAGGAGTCCCATCGACTCCACGTCTTCCATGAAGTACTGGGTGATCACCTGACCATCGTTGTTGCGCTGAAGGGGCACCAGCTCATCCAGCGGATCAGCAGCAATCACCACACCGGCGGCATGCACCCCGAATGTTTTGTTGGTGCCTTCAATCCGCATGGCCATGTCGACCCAGCGCTTCGTGACCGGATCACTGAGATATTTCTCACGGAAATCCGGATTCGGAGACTCTTCCCCGATCATTGCGGCGAGCTTGGCAGGCTTGCCGCGCGCCACCGGGATCAGTTTGGCGAGCCGGTCTGCGTCGCCGTAGGGAATATCGAGCACACGGGCCACATCCTTCAGAACCGCCTTCGAGGTCATGCGGTTGAAGGTGATGATCTGAGCCACCTTGTCGTCGCCGTAGCGACGGGTGACGTAGTCGATCACCTCGCCACGGCGCTCGATGCAGAAATCGGTGTCGATATCAGGCATCGACTTCCGTTCGGGGTTGAGAAAGCGTTCAAACAGCAAGCCATTGCTCACCGGGTCGATGTTGGTGATCCCGAGGGCATAGGCCACCAGAGATCCAGCAGCCGACCCCCGCCCCGGACCCACAGGAATACCCTGTTCCCGGGCGAAGCGGATGTAATCCCACACCACCAAGAAATAGGTGGGGAAGCCCATCTGCTCCATGATCCCGAGCTCGTAGGTGAGACGCTCGCCGTACTCGTTGTTGATCGCTTCATCCGCTCCAAGGCTGAGGCGATCACGCAGACCCTGCTCCGTCACCTCCTTGAGATAACTCACCGGAGTATGGCCATCAGGAATGGGGAAGCGTGGCATCTGGTAACGCCCGAGGATGTCGTAGTCCTCAACCTTGTCGGCGACCAGGGCTGTTGTAGCAATGGCCTCCTGCACAACGGAAGGGTCGAGATGATCGGCAAACAGCCGCCCCATCTCCTCCTCGCTACGAATGAATTCGGTGCCGGTGTAGCGAAGACGCTTCTCGTCGGTGATCAGTTTGCCGGTGAGCACACACAACAGAGCATCGTGGGCCTCGACGTCATTGCGGGTGAGGTAGTGGGCATCGTTGGTGGCAACCAGGCCGATGCCCAACTCCTTGGCAATCTTGACGATCTCCACATTGACGATCCGATCCTCCTGAGAGCCGTGATCCTGGATCTCGAGATAAAAGTCATCGCCGAAGACACCTTGGTACCAACGGGCCACGTCCCTGGCCACGTCAGGGCGGCCCCGCAGAATCGCCTGGGGGATCTCCCCGCCAAGGCAAGCGGTGGCAATGATCAGCCCCTCGCTGTATTGCTGGAGGAGATGCTTGTCGATGCAGGCACGGGAAAAAATGCCACGACCCCGCATGCCACGAAGATGACTGATGCTGGTGAGCTTCACCAGGTTGCGATAACCGATGGCATTTTTGGCCAGCACCACCAAGTGGTAGCGGCGCTCCTTTTTCTGTTGTGGGTCATCGATCGACCCATTCACCACATACATCTCATTGCCGATGATCGGCTTGATGCCTGCGCCCTCGCACAACTTGAGGAGCTCAACGGCTCCGTACATCACCCCGTGATCGGTAAGCGCCAGGGCCGGCATCCCCAGCTCCTTGGCCCTCTCCACCATCTGCGGCAGCTGTGACGCCCCATCCAGGAGGCTGTAGTCACTGTGGTTATGAAGAGGGACGAATGCCATGGCCCCAGATTAGGGGGCCACGCAAGATAGAGAGAAGCTCGACTGAAACAACCCCAGATATGGGGTGCACCCGAGCTGCGCTGACGGGATCAGGCGGGGATGAAGGCTCCCTGGGGACGGGTCGCCATCACCTGGGCCGCCTGCTCGTATTGGTGCGCCACCTGGAGCAATCGCGACTCCTCCAGCACGTTGCCGATCAACTGCACGCCAATGGGCAAACCAGCGGAGTCAAAACCGCAGGGGACGCTGATGGCAGGCAGGCCGGCCAGGTTGGCTGGGATCGTGAGCAGATCTGCCAGGTACATGGCCAGAGGATCATCGGCGTGGGCCCCCTGACGGAACGACGTGCTGGGGGCCGTTGGGGTTAACAGCACATCCACCTGCCCGTAAGCAGCATCAAAATCACGACGAATCAAGGTGCGCACTTGCTGCGCTTTCTTGTAATAAGCATCGACGTAGCCAGCCGAGAGGGCGTAGGTACCGATCAGAATGCGTCGCTGCACTTCACTGCCGAAGCCTTCGGCACGGCTCCGGGCGGTCATGGCCGCCAGGCTTTCAGCATCCTCAGCGCGAAAGCCATATTTGACGCCGTCATAGCGGGCCAGGTTGGCTGAAGCTTCCGAAGGCGCAATCACGTAATACGTGGCAATGCCGTCGGTGAAACGGGGACAACTCACATCCACCAACTCGGCTCCCAGAGCCTTGAGCTGCTTGGCAGCGGCCATCACAGAGGCCTGAACATCCGCAGCCAGTCCATCCTGCTCAAAGCACTCTTTCACCAGACCCACCTTCAAGCCCTTGATCGGCTTGGCCAGGTCAGCGCTGTAATCAGGTACAGGCGCTTTGAGAGACGTGGAATCCCTTGGATCATGACCCGCCATCACCTGCAGCAATTCAGCCGCATCCGCCACATTGGTGGTGAACGGGCCAACCTGATCCAGGGAGCTGGCAAAGGCCACGAGGCCATAGCGGCTGATGCGGCCATAGGTGGGTTTCAGACCCACCACGCCACAGAATGAGGCCGGCTGGCGGATCGACCCCCCTGTATCGGAGCCAAGGGAGGCCATGCACTCCCCTGCGGCGAGCGCCGCTGCACTGCCACCAGAGCTACCTCCGGGGACATGCTCAGGATTCCAGGGGTTGGCCGTGGGACCGAATGCAGAGGTTTCGGTGGAGCCGCCCATGGCGAACTCGTCGAGATTGGTCTTGCCGAGCAAGACGGCCCCCGACTCCCACAGACGCGTGGTCACCGTCGACTCATAGGGAGGAACGAAATCCTCGAGCATGCGACTGGCGCAGGTGGTGGCGACACCCTTGGTGCAAAGGTTGTCCTTAATCGCCAGAGGCACACCCGCCAGGGGAGGCAAGGATTCACCGGCGCTACGGGCAGCGTCAATCCGATCGGCATCAGCCCTGGCCCGTTCAGCCGTCACCTCGAGATAGGCGTTGAGACTCGGTTCAACGGCGGCGATGCGGGACAGGTGATGGTCCGTGAGCTCTCGGGCGGATACCTGGCCGCTCTGAAGTTGCTGACGCCACTCGGCGATCGCCATCGACAAGGTCTGCTACTCAGCAGCGACGCTATCAGCCGTCGTCAGCTGTCAGGGTGAAGGGCTCGCCACGACGGCAGCGAACCAGCGTGTGGCTGAGATGTGCTGGCGCTTCTGACGACACGTCGTCGAGGAACACGGGGAGTTGCTTCAACAGGCTGGAACGGGTCACAAAAGGACCGAACCAATAGGTGGTGTCGGGTCCCTGGGTCTGAACCCGGGCCCACCAAGCCAGACCAAGACCGTTGGCGACACTGCGCAGCGGCCTGTTCAGGAGGCCCATCAGGGGAGGAAGCAGATAAAGGCATTGTGCCCTGTTTCCTCTCCAGCTGACGAAGGACGTTCCGGGAGTGGCGCGGACTCAGAGTTCAACGCTGTCGTTGAAAGAACCTCCCGGCGTCGACGTGGCACCCGTGGATGTGGGATCAAGACCAAGCGCCAGGTCAGGGGTCTCAACGGGGGTCGCAATCTCAGGCTGCAACTCGACTGCCGCATCGCTGTCCGCTGAAGAGTGCATCGCAGGCGCAGGGGAGACTTCATCGATCTGCACCGACTCAGAACGGTGCCCGGCTGCCGTCGCCAGCGCACCACAACGCGGCCGCACGATCGGTGGCGATGGAGCCTGTCCCTTGAGATCTTTCATCCAGCCACGGCGCGCCACCTCGTAGAGGCACATGGCCGTCGCAACCGATGCATTGAGGCTGGGCGTGACACCGCGCAACGGAATCCGAATCAACTGATCACAGTGGCGCCTGGTCAGCAGCGACAACCCCTGCCCCTCAGAGCCTGTCACCACCACCAACGGTCCATCCAGATCAGCCTCAGGAAGCGTCACATCCCCCTCTTCTGCCAGACCCACCACCCGGTAGCCCGCATCCTTCAGCGTTTCGAGGGAACGGTTGAGGTTGACCACACGGGCGACGGGAAGGTGCTCAAGCGCACCGGCAGCCACCTTGGCGACGGACCCGGTGAGACCGGCACTGCGACGTTGTGGCAAGACAACGCCATGGGCACCCAATGCCTCAGCCGAGCGAACAATGGCCCCCAGGTTGTGCGGGTCGGTGAGGCCATCGAGAGCCAGCAGCAAGGGGGGTTCTCCCAACGCCGCACACCCTTCCACCAGGGAGGGCAGGTCCAGAGTTTCGGCAGAGGCCGTCTGCAGAGCGATGCCCTGGTGCACTGCGCCCCCTGTGAGTTGTCCCAAGCGAGCCCAGGTGACCTCCTCAACCAGAACACCCGAGGCCTTCGCCTCTCTCAGCAGCTGGAGGAATTTGGGGGAACTGCGGACTTCGGGTGTGCACCAGATGCGATGAATCGGACGTCCTGCCTCGAGCGCCGCCTGAGTGGCATGGCGCCCCCAGAGCATGTCATCGGCCTGAGCGTCAGGAGAATGGGCAAAGTCCTCACCCTGACTGGAGGCCTGATCGAAGGAACCTCTGGCCTCATCCCGATGCCAGTTGCTGCGACGGGCCCCAACGCGGCCATCCTGCCGCTGACCACGGAAACGTTCAGGGCCTGAGGAACCGGCGCGAGCGGAACGATCCCCTCCCGGACGGTTGCTCCGATTGAATCGATCTTGACTGGAGAAACGGTCCTCCCGCTGAAAGCGACCGCCGCGCGCAGAGCCGGAGGCACGTTCTGAACGTGAGTCGGAAGCAAAGCGGTTGTCACGATTGAACGACCCTTCCTTGGAAAAACGACCACCATTGGAAGGCTGATCCTCGCGGCCGAAGCGGTTGCCGCGATCGGAACGATCCGACCTCGCATAGCGACGGTCGCCTCCAGACGCGGAGTCCCGATCAAATCGAGAGGCGCGGTCGAAACGATCGCCGCGACCTGGGCGGGCCTTTCGATCAAAGCGCCCGTCACGGTCAAAACGGTCCTTGTGAGTCGAGCGGCTTGTCCGCTCTCCACGCCCGCCACGATCGAAACGATCATCGCGATCGAAACGGGCAGCGCGATCCGAGCGGTTGTCTCGATCCGAACGGCCTTCGCGCTCAAATCGGGTCCGGTAGGGACGTCCGCCGCCGCCAGAGCGTCCTGCACCAGAGGAGCGTCCCCCTCCATAGGAACGGCCATCACCGGACGAGCGGCGATCAGAACGGAAACTCATGAACGGAACGGGGGCTATGACAGGTCGTTTTCGGTCTCCTCCAGTCGATCCAGCAATTCGGCAAGCCGGGCAGGATTCTGTAAAAAGAGCCAGCCAACCATTGTCTCAAATCCCGTGGCTCGTCCATAGACGGAGGCCTCGCCGCGGCGGGGGCCACGACCAGCCCGGTTGCGACCACGCCTGACCAGATCCCTTTCCAGATCTGACAGATGGGACTCAAGGCGATCAAGCACCGCAGCCTGAGCATCAGCCTTCACTTCAGCCACGACAGCTTTATGCAGGTCATCGGCTCGCCCTGGACGGCGGCAATGCCTCAAACGCTGATGCAGCTCCCAAACGGCATCACCCAACCACGCCAGCTGAAGAGGACCCAGGTCGTCGGCACCTCCGCGCCCTGGTTGGGATCGAATCCAGTCGCTCAAGCCGCCAGCTTGGTCAACGCACTCTCCAGATCGGGCACGAGATGAAGAAACTCCTCGAGCCTTACCAACTTCACGGTTTGAGCAACACGGGCATTGCCCACAACCAGGAAACTCCGCTTGGCGTCATTGCAGTGCTTGGCCAACTGCACCATGGCGCCGAGACCGGAGGAATCAAGGAAATCGATCTTGCTGAGATCGATCACCAACGCTGAGGTATTCGCCTTGAGAACGTCGGTGACGTACGTCAGAAACTGTTTCTCGGAGTAAGCATCGAGCTGTCCGGTGAAATGAAACAACAGACAGTGGTCACGCTGCTCAAAGCCACCACGCAGAGAAACAGTGAGTCGCTGCAGTTCAGTGATGGAACCAGCCCCCCTCAGGCGTGTTGTGCCGAAGTTTAGAGAGACTGAAGCAGCTGGACCACCATCAGCGACGTTCTGCCATGAGAGCAGCAAAACGGGAGAAGTGGTGGTCGGCGTCGTGGGGGCCGGGGCTGGCTTCCGGGTGGTATTGCACACCAAACACCGGCTGGCTGCGATGGGCCATCGCAGCCACGGTCCGATCGTTGAGGTTCAGATGGGTCACTTCCACGGTCTCAGCTGGCAAGGAAGCCGCATCGAGCGCAAAGCCATGGTTCTGGCTGGTGATTTCCACCTGCCCGGTCGTGCCGCAGGGGTGATTCAAACCGCGGTGTCCAAAGGCGAGCTTGAAGGTGGAGCCTCCTAACGCCAATCCGAGGATCTGGTGGCCGAGGCAGATGCCGAAGAGAGGCAGCTGTCGCTGCTCCAGAAGGCCTTTGGCCAGAGCAATGCCTCCAACAACAGCGGCAGGGTCTCCGGGACCATTCGAAAGGAACACCCCTTCAGGCGCATGATCGAGCACCTCCTCAAGGGAACTGGACGCCGGCAAGACGGTGACCTCACAGCCATGGCCGACAAGGCGATCGAGGATCGCACGCTTGATGCCGAAATCGATTGCAACAACCCGGTAGGGCTTGTCGGGACGGGCCTGAAGACGTTGATCAAAGGCCGCTGCACAGGCCGAATTCCAGACGTAGGGCTCTTTCGTGCTGACGGTGTCAGCAAGGTTCAGCCCCTGCATCGACGGTGCAGTGTTGAGGTCCTCCAGCAGAGCCTGGGGGGAACGTCCGTCGGAGCTGATCACACCATTCATGGCACCTGCATCCCGGAGGTGACGCACCAGTGCACGGGTATCGATGCCATGAATGCCGATGACACCGTGCTGATCCAGCCATTCCGCCAGTGTCTGGCTAGATCGCCAGTTACTTGGCAGCGGGGCCAGTTGACGTGCGATCAAGCCTCTGGCGTGGGGTTGATCAGCTTCCTGATCTTCCCCATTGACCCCCGTGTTGCCCAACTCGGGGTAGGTGAAGGTGACCAGCTGACCTGAATAGCTCGGATCCGTCATCACTTCCTGATATCCAGTCATGCCGGTGTTGAACACCACCTCCCCCACCACGCTGCCGCGACGTCCACAGGCCAAACCTTCGAACACGGTGCCATCGGCGAGCACCAGCACCGCAGAGGCTTTGGATTGGGCGGAAGTCATGGACACGCAGACCCAGAAACAACGGTTCGTCTTCTTATTGTTCCTCCCCGCCGCGCAGCGCCGTGCTGAGGCGCTCAAGGCGCTGCCAGGGATGCCCCTGAGCAAGACAGACGAGCGCCTGCTGAACCCCCTGCTTGAGATCCGGCTCAACTCCAGCCACCCAGAGCACCAGAGCCGTGTTCAAGGCCACGACATCCTGCTGAGCCCTGGTGCCACGACCCTGCAGCACTGCTTCAAGAATGGCCTGGTTCTCGTCCAGATCCCCGCCCCTGAGTTCCGCCAGTGGCGCCAACTGCAAGCCCACATCAACGGGGTTGATCCAGTCCGAGCGCAGTTGGCCCTTGTCGAGAATGCGAACGGCATTCGGCCCCTCAAGCGACGCCTCATCCAGCCCTCCGGCACCGTGCACCACAACGGCTCTTTCCTGACCCAGTCCCTGTAAGGCTGTGGCCATCGGATCGAGCAGGTCCTCCCTGGCCACACCCAACACCTGACCATTCGGGCGCAACGGATTCACCAGCGGCCCCAGGAGATTGAAAACCGTACGCACCCCGAGGCTGCGCCGCAACGGCGCCAGATTCACCAACGCCGGATGCCATGCAGGCGCAAACAGAAACGTGAGGCCAGCCTTGGGTAGCGCCTCCACCACCTGAGCCGCAGGGGCTGTGAGCTGCAGGCCAAGGGCCTCCAGTACATCGGCGGAGCCGACCTTGCCGCTTGCACTGCGGTTGCCATGCTTGGCCACCACCGCACCACAGGCGGCCGCGGTGAAGGCAACGGCGGTAGAAATGTTGAACGTGTCAGCACCGTCTCCGCCAGTACCACAGGTGTCGACCAGAAACCCATCGGGGCGAGGGCCGGGCAGAGGACATGCCTGGCGAAGCACCCGAGCCATCGCGGCCAGTTCCGTGCCTTCAGTTCCCCGAGCCCGGAGAGCAGCCAGAAACCCTCCTGTCTGAACCGGGGTGAGTGCCTCCTCAAGCCAGGCCTGCATGAGTGCTGTGGCCTCACCATCCGAGAGTCTGTCGCCCTGCAGAAGACGATCCAGCAATTGGGGCCAGGACACAGAGTGATTCGCCATGGGTTGACAGAAAAAAACCCGGGTGCAGAGCACTCCGGGCCAGGTGATGGGGACAACGCCAATATCCCTTAAAAATCGGCGTCTGGCCAGGCGGCTCTGATTTTTCAGCAGCCTGCTGAAAGGCCCTGCCGCCACTGGAGACGAGGGCCAGTGCCTAGGTTGAACGCTGCGCTCGCCCATGGATGGCCGCTTTCCGTCTTGATCTGATCGGTCGCTACCTGCGCCCCCATCGCCGCACCGTGCTGCTTGGCGCCGTGGCCCTTGTGATCGTCAACATGCTCAGCGTGATGATCCCCATGGAAGTCCGCCGGGTGATCGACGAACTGCAGCCTGGTTTCGCGATCAGCGATGTGCTGCGTCAGGCCGGGTGGATCGTGTTGCTCGCCAGCACGATGGCCGTGGTTCGCTTGATGTCCAGGCAGCTGGTCTTTGGTGTTGGCCGGCAGGTGGAAGTGGAATTACGGCAGCGCCTGTTCGATCACATGCTTCGACAGGAACCAGGCTGGGTGCAGGAGACCGGCAGCGGCGAAGTGATCAGCCGGGCCACCAGTGACGTTGAAAACATCAGACGCCTTCTGGGCTTTGCGGTGTTGAGTCTCACCAACACAGCATTGGCCTATGCCTTCACCATCCCGGCCATGCTGGCCATCGATCCGGGACTGACAGTGGCAGCCATTGCCGTCTATCCCGTGATGCTGGGCACGGTGCGCCTATTCGGCGGCAGGATGATGCGTCAGCAACGACGCCAGCAGGAGCATCTGGCTGGACTGAGCGACTTGATCCAGGAGGATCTCTCTGGGATCGCCGCCATCAAGATCTACGGCCAGGAAGCACAGGAGAAGGTCGCCTTTCAAGAGCGGAACCGCAACTACCGGGATGCCGCCATTCGTCTCGCTCGCACCCGCAGCACCCTTTTTCCTTCGCTTGAGGGAATGTCTTCGCTGTCTCTGCCACTGCTCCTGGCTCTTGGCAGTGGCCAGCTGCAGGCAGGCACCCTCAGCATCGGCGGACTGGTGGCCCTGATCCTTTACGTGGAAAGGCTGGTCTTTCCCACCGCCCTCCTTGGATTCACCCTCAACACCTTTCAGACAGGCCAGGTGAGCTTGGAGCGGGTGGAGGAATTGCTCGAGCGGCGTCCCTTCATCACTGACCCCCCCGAACCCAACCATTTGAACCAACCGGTTCAGGGGCGCATCGAAGCCAGAAATCTCTGCATCCGCTACGACAACAGCGAGAGAAAAACGCTTTCAGGCCTTTCGTTTGTCATCGAGCCTGGAGAACTGGTGGCCGTCGTCGGCCCCGTTGGTTGCGGCAAAACCACCCTGGCCCGGGCATTGGGACGCATGGTGAACGTTGAGGAAGGCCAGCTGTTCCTCGATGGCTGTGATCTCACCACGCTTCGTTTGCGTGATCTGCGGGAACACGTGGCCCTGGTGCCCCAAGAGGGCTATCTCTTCACCAACTCGTTGGCTGACAATCTGCGCTACGGCAACCCAAGTGCGGAGATCGCCAAGGTTGAGGCAGCCGCAGAACAGGCTCGCCTCATGGATGATGTGCGTGGTTTTCCGGATGGATTTGACACCTTGGTGGGTGAACGCGGAATCACCCTCAGCGGCGGACAGCGCCAGCGGACGGCACTGGGCAGAGCCCTGCTGATGACCTCTCCGATCCTTGTTCTTGACGATGCCCTGGCGAGCGTTGACAACAACACCGCTGCAGCGATCCTTGCGTCGATCCGCCAGCAGCGGCAACGCACGATTGTGATGATCAGCCACCAGCTTTCAGCGGCTGCCGCCTGTGATCGCATCCTTGTGATCGAGCAAGGATGCCTCGTCCAGGAAGGTCACCACAGCACCCTGGTCAAAGAAAACGGTCTGTATCGCCGGCTCTGGGAACGCGAACAAGCGTCGGAACGTCTCGAAGCAGTGGCCTGATCCGCGATTCATGGCTTAGCTGAAACTACTGTTCAATGGTTGACGAGCCATGGCGTCTTCCAAGTCCTATCTGGTGCGTTGCACCCTCACCTTCGGAGATATCTACATCCAGATCCTGGCCTGGATGGCTGTGATCTTTGTCAGCCTCGCCGCAGGCCTCGCATTGATGGGGTCAAGCAGGCCCTTGTTCGCGCTCGTGGGGGTCGGCCTGATCTTGGTTCTGAGCCTTCCTTTCCTTCTCTTCGCCTTTGTCACAACGCTGCTGAACCACATTCAGCTGACGAAACCTTCGACATAACGACGACTGCTCACCCCAATCGTTCTGACCTGAGGACCGGCAGGTCTTCAGAACTTCATTGAATCAAACTGAAACGACTGGGAGAAGCTCAAGCCGGATGGATTGAGCACCAGCCGCAACCACCAAGAGCGAACCGAAGCACCTCACTCCACCACAGATGAGCAGGATTCCTAGGGTGAGCCTTGAGAATGAATGCTTCCATGTTGCCTTCCTGGTTGACGGGTCAATCCTCTTCAGATGCAACCAAAGGCGATGACAGGCATGCGGTGCTGGGAACTGCACTGAAGGGGCCCTTGATGGACGATCAAGAGGAAGCACTGTTTGCGTGTGGTTGCTTCTGGGGTGCCGAAAAAGGGTTCTGGCGTCTTCCCGGAGTGGTGACAACCGCCGTCGGGTTTGCCGGCGGTCAGCTTCCTGACCCCAGTTACAACCAGGTCTGCAGTGGTCGCACAGGCCACACGGAAGTGGTGCGAGTGGTTTGGAGCACGCCTGCCATTGATTTCAGCGATCTGCTCAAGCTGTTTTGGGAATGCCACGACCCCACACAGGGGGACCGTCAGGGGAATGACCGCGGCAGCCAATACCGATCAGCGATCTACACCACAACCGAGCGTCAACACGCGTTGGCCGTGGCCAGCAAAGCGGCCTATGGATCAAAGCTGACCAGGGATGGGTTCGCTGCAATCACAACGGAAATCAAGGCCGATCAGACGTTCTATCCCGCTGAGGCCTATCACCAGCAGTACCTGGCCAAGCCAGGCAGTCGCCCCTATTGCTCAGCCATGCCCACAGGGGTTCTGCTCGAGGCCTTCGAGGGCGCCGACTACAAGTTGTCCCCGAGAGTCTGGGATTTCTACGATTGGTCGATCTCCCACTGCGTGCTGAGGGGTGACAACAGTCCGATCAGCCTGGCATGAAAACACCGTTTCCCGACTGGCTGGTGCTGACGACGATCCTCCTCACCCTGTTGGTGGTCTTTGCGCTCGCCTTCAGCCTCAGGCCCAGTGACCCAGACGGACCTCCCTTGCTTTGGCGCACCACGCCACCCGAACGCGGAGACTCTCTTCAGATCTGACCACCGCTACTCCGCAACACAGCAACGTGCTGCCAAGGTGAACACTCTCTTCATCTGCCTGCTGTTTGCCTGCACCACCCGAGCCACAACAACAGCGGCGCCGGCTTCACCCGCTCCCCAAAGGTCTGGTGGAGCTTTACGGGCTCCTGGCAGTGCTCGTGGTGCTGATTCCTGAATGGCTGGCGGATGGCACCCTGTCGATGGACATCCGCAAAAGCGGTGATTCCATGCCGATGACCACGCGGGCCTGGCGCACCCTGCCGGAATTGCAATTGGCGTCGATGAGCCTCAGTGAGCTGCGTGAACTGGCCAGACGCTGGCGAATCTGGGGTTACAGCAGCGACCCCCGCGACCACCTCACCCAGCGCCTGCTGCATCGCGTTCGCCGTCAAAAGAGAGGGCGACATGCCTTGTGATAACTTCGTTCTGCCGGGGCGTAGCGCAGCTTGGTAGCGCACCACTTTGGGGTAGTGGGGGTCGTGGGTTCAAATCCCGCCGCTCCGATTCCGTCCACCTGATCACCCCAGCGAAAGTTCCTCCGAAGGAGGAGCTTTTTTTTTGCCTTCAGCTCTTCGTCTTGCGATGGGTGGGAGGTTGCGGTTCAGAGGACTGTTGATGCGCGCACGTCAGTCGGGTTGAAGCGGCGTAGCCTTTCAACCAGCGATTCACGCGCACCCGCTGAGAGGGAGGAATCTCGCCCAGAATCTGGGAAAGCTCCAGGGCTCCAAGCCGCTTGAGTTCTCTCACATCCACATGCCATAACTGTTCCGCCTCACGGATCAGACGCGCCCAGGTGCGCACCTGCTGCCACATCTGCAGTCGCAGCCTGGGTAGATCACCCTGCACTCCACTGGAGGGGCAGGGCTTTCTCCGGCGATGGATCTTGTGAGGTAACGCAGCCATGACACCAGCCTGAAGAGCAAACGGCCATGCGCCTCAAACCTTCTGGGAGGCTTCCAAGTGATGAAGCAAATCCTGTGTTCAGGAAGCCAGCTGCAGGTCTGATTCGAGCTTCTGAACCGGGAATTCAAGCGCTTCAGCTTCGCGAACACTGAGGCGGCGTGTCCAGGCTCCAGGAACAGGGTCATTCCAACGGAAACCAGCTTCACGGGCGAGGTGACGCTGGTCGTAGCTCACTTGAGCTTTGAACAGGGCACGAGGTTCAAGACCCAGACGCACCCGCTCCTCAAGATCCTCACAACGACGAAACACCTCGGCGAGGTAAATGCAATCCGTGAGAGCGCGGTGGGCGGCCCAGACGGGAATCTCATAGGCCAGTGCCAGATCCCTCACCGATGGCCTGGCTCGCAGCTGACGGTCCTCTGGCCAGCGCATGTCTTCCATACTGCACAGCCAGGGCTTGGTGATGGCCGGCAAAGGACCACGGCCAAACCACTGGCGATCGAAGGCAGCGTGATGGGCGACCACCACATCGGCTGACTCCACCAGAGCCTCGAAATAGACCAGAGCCGCTTGCCAGGGCTGCGGCCGATTCGTGGCTGCAGCAGGAATGTGATTGATCGGTTCTGCAGGATTGTCTGCAACGGGCAGAAGAAACGACAGCTGAGCCAACACCTGACGACTGGGCAGATCAAACAGAACAACGCCCACCTCAAGACAACTGTTCGATCGCGCATCCAAGCCTGTGGTTTCCGTATCCAGGATCAGCAACGTGGACACCGCCTCCGCAGGGGTTGCCTGACGATCCATGTCCGTCACGTCCTTCAGGCTGTCTGTGCTGTCGATCAAAAGGGGGTCAGGCTGCTGCCCGGCCGCTGACGGGGTTGCAAATCCCGTCAACGAGAGCAGATCGAGTTGACCGGGAGCGGACTGGGCCTCCATTCAGATACCTTCGCCGAGGTCCCCATTCTCAGCTCTGCTGTCTAGTCCTTGTCCGATCAGGAGGGTGGCCCTCGACCTCTCACCACAGTCTCTAGGGTGCCTGCCATTGAATCCTTGGAGCTGGCGATGCCCCTCAGCGTTGGAGATCAAGCTCCCAACATCAGCCTTGAAGATCACAATGGCAACACCTGCGCGATCGGTGACCGTGCTGGCACCGCCCTGGTGCTGTTTTTCTACCCCAAAGATGACACGCCGGGATGCACGGCCGAAGCCTGTGGCTTCCGCGATACCTACGCCGATCTCAAACAACTGGGAGCTGAAGTCTGGGGCGTGAGTGGCGATGACATCGTCAGTCATCGGCGCTTTTCTGAGCGCCATCAGCTTCCGTTTCCTTTATTGAGTGACACCAACCAGCAACTGCGTCGGGCCTTCGGTGTTCCCAAAACCCTGGGATTGCTTCCCTCACGCGTCACCTACGTGATTGACGGCAATGGCACGATTTGCCATGTCTTCAACAATCTGCTCGATGGACCCGCCCATGTCAGAGAGGCCATGCAGGTGTTGCAGTCGTTGCCATCCCAGGCATGAGCACTTGGCGCCGATTCGGCGACTGTTGGTGCCTCACACCGCGTAGGCCGAGAGGAATCGTTGAATTCCTGGGGGGAAGCTACCTGGCGGCCACCCCTCAGCTCAGCTATCGACGCCTGCTGGAGGGGTTGGCAGATCGGGAGTTTGCCATTCATGCCTGGAGTTACGTTCCGGGCTTTGATCACCAGCTGCAGGCACGACAAGCCTGGAGTTCCCTGAGGGAGTGCCGCACCAGATTGCAAGACCGATTGGGAGAACGCCTGCCGACCCTCAAGTTGGGGCACAGCCTGGGCTGCAAACTGCATCTGCTAGCTCCGGATGGCGGCCGCAGCGGTCTTGGGTTCATCGGCTTGAGCTTCAACAACTTCACCGCCGACCAATCCATCCCCTTCCTGGGGGCCATGGCTCCGAGCCTTGGGGTCAACACCGAGTTCAGCCCAAGCCCTCAGGAAACGCTGCGACTGATCCAGCGCCACTACTTGCAGACACGCAATCTGGTGGTTCGCTTTGGCAATGACCAGCTCGATCAAAGCCCGGATCTGATCGCCGCCCTGCAGGCAAGGACTGACGATGCCAGTGAACTGTGTCAGCTTCCTGGTGACCACCTGACCCCCGCCAGCGCAGGCTTGCGCCGCCAGTTGTTGGGCGATTGGGCTGAAGGAGAGGAACGCCAGCGCCAGGTGGAGCAGCTGCACACCCTGATCGTCGACTGGGCTTCAGGGAACCCATCCGTCGCACCAGCCAGTTAGGCAGCAGCAAGAAACCTGGTCACCGATCGAACAAGGCCTCCAGCCAATGGATCAACGCAGGCAATCACGCTCCGACCACGAGCACACGTCAACGCGAATCAAGACCGCAACGCCTCCAGAAAACTGCACAACAACAAAAACGATGGTTCAATGCGCCAGCCAGGAAACGATTGATACAGTTAAAGCCATCGCCGACCTCAAAAAATGAGCAACAATAACCACCAAATCTTGTTGCAAATTGCGCAGTTGATCGCCCTCAGTGATGGCTCAATTTCCAACGCAGAGGAAACAATGATTCTCGAGCTGCCGCAACGCTTAGGGCTCGATACCACAAGCATCGCCTCCGAGCAGACCAACCTCTCACTTGCTTCCCTAGGGCGTTCATTGCAAGAGCATGGTGATCGATGCCTAGCGGCGAAGATTGCTTGCCTCGTCGCAGGGGCATCACGGAATCCAGGCGATCAAAGCGAGATCAATGCTGATGAACGCGCCGGTTACCGAGAATTGATCAACACCCTCAACCTCAGCGAAGAGGAACTCGCCGAGATCGAATGGTCAGCCAAAGAACAGTTGAAGCAGGGGAAGACTTTGCTCCAACATCTCGGTGATGCGTTGTTTGGAGCCGGAAGATGGCCCGACCCAGCTCTGATGGGCCCAGAAATTCCCGGCCTGTGAGATCAGCCCCGCAGCTTGTCGAGGACCGAACGATCCTCCAGAGTGCTGGTGTCGCCACTGACCTCCTGACCAGCGGCCAAGGCTCGCAAGATCCGGCGCATGATCTTGCCGCTGCGCGTTTTCGGCAGGGCATCGCTGCAGCGGATCTCATCGGGCCGCGCAATCGGACCGATCTCTTGACCCACGTGAGCTCGAAGTTCGGCCACCAGCGCATCCGTGCCCTCCCTGCCTGCTTCCAGGGTGACGAAGGCGACGATTCCCTCACCCTTGAGATCATCAGGGCGACCCACCACAGCCGCTTCGGCCACAGCGGGATGACTGACCAAGGCTGATTCAATTTCCATCGTGCCAAGACGATGACCGGAAACGTTGATCACGTCGTCGACGCGACCCATCACCCAGAAATAACCATCGCCATCGCGCCGGGCCCCATCGCCCGCGAAATAAATGTGGCTGCCGTCAGCAGGCCGCAGGTGCTCCCAGTAACTCTCACGGAAACGTTGAGGATTGCCATGAACAGTGCGCATCATTCCCGGCCAGGGACGTCGCACAACCAGGTAGCCGCCTTCATCGGCACCACAACTGTTGCCTTCAGCATCGACCACATCGGCCTGAATCCCAGGTAACGGCAAGGTGGCAGAACCAGGCTTGGTGGGTGTCGCACCAGGCAGAGGACTAATCATCACGCCGCCGGTCTCGGTCTGCCACCAGGTATCGACGATCGGGCAACGGTTGCCTCCGATCACATCGCGATACCACATCCATGCTTCCGGATTGATCGGCTCGCCCACGGTGCCGAGCAGACGCAGACTGCCCATGTCGAACTGATCGGGGACCTCACGGCCACTCTTCATGAAGGCACGAATGGCCGTTGGTGCGGTGTAGAAGATCGTGACTCCATGCTTCTGGATCAGCTCCCAGAAAGCACCAGGCTTCGAGGGGCGGGGTGCGCCTTCGTACATCACGCTTGTGGCCCCATTGGAAAGCGGGCCGTAAACGATGTAGCTGTGGCCGGTGATCCAACCCACATCAGCGGTGCACCAGTAGACATCGTTCTCCTTGATGTCAAAAATCCACTGGAAGGTGAGATGGGCCCAGAGGTTGTATCCAGCGGTGGTGTGCACCACACCCTTGGGTTTTCCGGTGGAACCTGAGGTGTAGAGAACAAACAGACGATCTTCACTGTCCATCGGTGTCGCCGGACAATCCGCAGGCGCAGAAGGCACGACGTCGTGCCACCACACATCCCGCCCTTCAACCATCTCGGTGGGTTGCTTGGTGCGCTGAACCACCAACACCGATGCAACGCTTGGGCAGGCACCCTCCGCAAGAGCAGCATCCACTGCTGGCTTGAGAGACACGGCCTTGTCTTTGCGGAATCCACCATCGGCGGTGATCACCGCCTTGGCCTCACCGTCAATCAGACGATCACGCAGGGCTTCGGCCGAAAACCCACCAAACACCACCGAGTGCGGTGCACCAATGCGAGCACAGGCCAGCATGGCAATCGCCGCTTCAGGGATCATCGGCATGTACAGCGCGACGAGATCACCTTTGCCGATGCCCATCGCCTTCAACGCATTGGCGGCTTTGCAGACCTCAGCGTGGAGCTGCCGGTAGGTGAAGCGGCGGACATCACCAGGTTCACCCTCCCAGATCAGGGCAGGTTTTTCAGCGCGCGGACCATCGAGATGGCGATCGAGACAGTTGTAAGAGAGGTTGGTTTTGCCGCCGTCAAACCACTTCGCGAATGGTGGGTCACTCCAATCGAGCACCGTGTGAAAGGGCTCAAACCAGTGCAGCTCACGTTTGGCAGCCTCTCCCCAAAAGCGATCAGGCTCCTGGCTGGCAGTGGCAGCGAGGGCCTGGTAAGCCTGCAGGCTTCCCACCCTGGCGTGTTGGGCCAGATCGGCAGGAGGATCGAAGACACGTTGTTCGTGCAACACCGATTCGATCTTGGACATCTCGCTGGTCACGCCTGTCATCCAGAGGAGGGCTAAAGAGGAGGCTCGCCATTGGCCTGAGCCCTCCGCAGAGTAGTGAGCACATCCCTTCCTTCGAAACACTGCTTCGCAACTCGTCGCCGAGGTGAGAGGGTGGAGAACACTGCACGTTGACGCAGGCAGATGACGACGCCAGCGGCTTGTCTGTTTGATCTCGATGGGCTGCTGCTCAACACCGAGCCGTTGCATGGTGAGGCCTGGGCAAGGGCCGCTGCCCATTTCGGCACACCTCTACGCGCCGACCAACTGCTCCAACTGCGCGGCCGCCGACGCATGGACTGCGCCGATCAGGTGGTGGCCTGGATTGACGCAGACATCAACCGCAACGAGCTCCTGGCGATTCAACAGCCGATCGCTCGCCGGCTACTCCCCACAGCAGCAGCCAACCCCTGGGCAGAAGCTTTAGTGACGTGGTGTTCGGGCCACGGCATTCCCATGGCGCTGGTCACCAGCAGCGCGGCAGATTCAGTCGCTTACAAAACAACAAGTCATCCCTGGATCAATCAGATCTCCACCCGCGTACTCGGGGATGACCCCGACCTCCAGGCGGGAAAACCGGCCCCGGATCCTTTTCAGCTGGCAGCCCACCGACTCGGAGTCGAAGCGAAAGACAGCTGGGCGTTTGAAGACTCAACCGCAGGGAGTGTCGCTGCCCTCGCGGCTGGATGCAAGCTCTGGGTATTAGCCCCGGAAAACACTGTCAGCCTTGATTGGACTGCATTGCCCCAAACCAATCAATGGACACGGATCGGCAGTCTTCACGACGCACTGAAGGCCCTGATGATCAGTACAGGCGGCTGAGCACAAATTCAGGAAGTTCCCAGAGGGCCCTGCGGCAAGGGGAGTCAGGTAGCCACTCCAACGACTCGCGCGCTTCGCGCGCAAAGGTTTCGGCCAAGGCCCTGCTGCGCTGGATCGCCTCAGAGGCACGCACCAGTTCGAGAGCCTGCTCGAGATCCCCCTCGGCGCTGAACTCTCGTTCAATCAAACCCGCCAACGACGGCTGTTCCTCCAGGGCATAAAGAGCGGGGGCAGTGAGATAGCCGCTGGCAAGATCACTGGCGGCAGGCTTGCCAAGCTGCTGGTCGCTGCCAGTGAAATCAAGGATGTCGTCCACCACCTGGAAGGCCAAACCGAGTTGACGACCGAAGTGGTAAAGGGCATCGAGCCGCTCTGGTGATTGCTCGCTGAGGACACCTGCGGCACGAGCGCTGTTGGCGATGAGAGAAGCCGTTTTGCAGTAACTCTTCTCGAGATAGGTTTCAAACGACTGGCCAGTGTCGTAGCGGAAAAGCCCCTGCTTCACTTCACCATCTGCCAGATCCATGATGACGCGGCTGAGAAGCTTCACCACCTCGAGGTCATCCAGATTGGCGAGGTGCCAGCTGGCCTGAGCGAACAGGAAATCTCCTGCAAGCACTGCAACTCGGTGGTTGAAGCGGCTGTGAACAGTGGCGACTCCACGCCTGGTGGATGCCTCATCCACAACATCGTCATGGACCAGTGAGGCGGTATGGATCATCTCGGTGATCTCAGCCAGCCGCCGATGACGTGCGGTGAGCTCACCATCGGGCGCCAGAGCGCGAGAGATCAGCAGAACAATGCCGGGGCGGATTTTTTTACCGCCGGCACTGAACAGGTGCTCCGCCGCGGCCTGGAGGATGGGATGCCCCGCACCGATGAGACTGCGAAGATCACTGAGAAGTGTCTCGAGGTCGAACTCGACCGGCTGCAACAGCTCAGTGACAGTGGCCATGGATCCCCTCGGTGCGGCGATCCTAGAAGGCCCAGGCCGGCTATCGCAGGGTGACGGCCTCGACCCGGGGACGGGATCCAAGCCAGGGCGTGGCGCGCAAGGCAAATCCGTCGGGATCCGCCGTGACGCACAACCTGGTGCGGGCCAGAGAGAGAGGTTGATCGGGTTGCGCCGGTTCAGGTGCTCCGAGCAAGGCATCAAGCTGACGGGCCACTCCTTCGGCTGGATCGATCAGGCGAATCTCCGGCGGCAGCAGTGAGCGGAGGAGCGGTTCCAGCAGGGGGTAATGGGTACACCCGAGGATCACAGCCTCCACAGAGGCTTCCAACAGAGGAGCCAGGTAATGCAGAGCTTGCTGGCGAAGTTCCTGGCTGGCGAGATCGCCCCGTTCGATCAGAGGCACGAACGTGGGACAGGCCTGCTGCACCACGAGGGTGCCTGGATTCAAAGCTTCAATGCTGGCGCGATAAGCACCGGAGGCCACCGTGGCGGGAGTGGCCAAGACGCCGACCCGCGATTCCTGCACCATCGCCGCGGCCGCTCCGATCAGGCCAACGACAGGGACTCCGGCCTGACCCTCCGCCACGTCCCGTGCCAACGCATTCGTTGTGTTGCAGGCCATCACGACTGTCGTCACCTGTTGCTGTCTGAGCCAGGCCACCACTTCGGCGGCGATGGTGCGGATTTCAGCGGGTGAGCGGCTGCCATAGGGAACCCGGGCCGTGTCACCGAGATACACCGTGGGGATGGGGCCATGGCGATGAAGGATGCTGCGCAACACCGTGAGGCCGCCAACACCACTGTCAAACAGGCCGAGACACAGGCTCATTACAGCCCCTTCAGATAGTTGAGGATGCCGGCGGCAATAGCCAGCGACAACCTGCGTCGATGGCCGGCATCGGCCAGGCGAGGGGCATCGAGACGGCCTGTGACAAAGCCTGTTTCCACCAACGCGGACGGCATTGTGGTGCGGCGAATCACAAAAAAGCGTCCTCGTCGCACGCCTCGATTAGGGCTGCCAGGCGACACATTCAGAACCTGTTGCTGCACGTGGGCCGCCAGCCGGGCTGAGCGGGGATCGGAGAAGTAAAAGGTCTCAATCCCATTCACTTCAGGCCGAGACATGCTGATGGCATTGGCATGAATACTGAGGAATGCTGTTGCCCCACTGCGGTTGGCCAGGGCCACCCTCGGAGGCAAATCCACATCCACTTCAGAGGTGCGGGTCAGCACAACCTGCACTCCTCTGGCTTCCAGCAGCCTGGCCACCTGAAGCGAAACATCAAGCACCACATCCGTTTCACGCAGGCCGCGGATCCCAACAGCACCGGGATCCGGTCCGCCATGACCGGGATCGATGACAACCCGGTAGCGCCCCCGAGGCACTTTCGGCAGTCCGGAAGGATCTACGGGTGTCCTGGAGGGGGTGATCCTGATGGGCGAAGTCCAGCCACTACTTCTGCGGGTGAGATCACCTTCACCAATGGATCGCAAACCACGGGTGGGTAATCCCTGAAACGTCATGCTCCAACGGTCCACCGCCGTTCCCACGAGCTTGAGCTGGCCGGGATCGAGTTCCACACCAGGCTGGAACTCAACCACCAATCGGGTTGCGCCAGGGGTGGGTTTACCAAGGCGAATCTCTCGCACCGCCCCACTGCCGCGGATCTTGCGTGGCCGGCTCAGCTCCCCAGGAAAATCAATCCATACCCTGGGGCCCATCGTCCGGTTGCCTTCTTCAAAAAATGCATCCAGACGGGCTCCGGTTGCTGTACGCAACTTCAGAACCCCATCACTGGTGAGTGCCCAGGCCGCCAGAGCACTGGCAGCACGAGCCGGCAGGGCCGACAGGAGGCTGGTGGCCTGCAAACAAACGGCAGCCAGCAGGGCTAGGCGACGGGACTGGGCCGAGACCATGAACGTCAGAACAGAGCCGACTGGCGATGCTGAAGGCTCGGCATCTGATTGCGGATGCGCTGGAGGTGACCGCGGTCCACCGGGGCAATGGCGGCTCCAGGAACCACGCCTGCATCAGCAAGAACTGTTCCCCAGGGGTCGATCACCATGGCGTGGCCATGGGTTTGGCGTCTGCCGTAATGAAGACCGGTTTGCGCAGGTGCCACCACAAATGCGGTGTTCTCGATCGCACGCGATTGCAAAAGCACCTGCCAGTGATCCTTTCCGGTGAAGGCCGTGAATGCAGCGGGAATCATCAACACCTCAGCTCCTGCGCCACTCAGGTGGCGATAAAGCTCAGGGAAGCGCACGTCGTAGCAAATGGACAGCCCAACCTTGCACAAACCGGGCACATCCACCACGGGTGGCAGGTCACGCCCGGGGGTGACGGTGGTGGACTCGCGATAGGGGATGCCATCAGGCAGATCCACATCGAAGAGGTGGATCTTGTCGTAGCGAGCCAGGAGCTGACCATCCCGTCCCACCAGTTCAGCGCGGTTGAGCGTGTGGGAGCCATCACCGTGGGGAACAGGAAAACCGCCCCCGAGAATCACCACCTGGTAGCGGCGAGCCATGGTCACCAGGAAGCTGCTGCACTGGTCGGCAAGGGTCGGTGCCAGGGACAGTCGGGCGGAATCTTCGCCCATGAAGGCAAAGTTTTCAGGCAGACCGACCAGCTCGGCACCGCGGCGTGCCGCCAGTTCAATCTGTTCCTCAGCAGCAGCGAAATTACTCTCCGGGTCCGAGGTGCTTGTGAGTTGCACAGCGGCCGCCAGAAAGTCGCTCACGGAAAGGGCTTGGAAAGATTTGACTCTAGGGGGATCAAGCCTTCGACTCAGCGAGGCCAACAGCTCGCAACACTCCCCGTTCCACCTGGGTGGGGACCACGTTCAATTTGTCGAGTTCAGCACAGCAACGGAAATCGGCATCGTGATCACCGATCCGAATCAGCCGTTGTCCGTGGGTCGCCTGACGCAGGCACGCCTCCGGATCAGCCTGGCACCGCTCCCACAGCACAAGAGCCGCCTGCATCTCGTCGTTGGCTGCCGTCGCCCCCTGCTCGATCAGCAACGCAGCAAGGGCACCAGCCGCCAGGGAGTCTTCGAGGGAATAGGCGCCTTCCCACCCGCTTCCCACGATCCACACGCGTTCAGGCCTGTCGTGAAGCAAACGATCCGCCACAGCACGACGGTTGGGAAGCGCAGCGGTGAACACCTGGGCGACATCGCGCACTTTCTGCAGCGACCGGGTGCCGTTGGTGGTGCTCATGAACAGGCGCTTGCCCTGCACTACCTCAGGAGTCACCGCCACTGGGGAATTCCCCAGATCAAAACCCTCAAGGGTCTTTCCACCCCGTTCACCCACCAGCAGGCGCTGGTCATCGGGCCATTGCTGCGCGCTGGATCGCAACGCATCGAGATCACTGAAGGTCTGCACCGCTTCAGCACCGTTTTGCAGCGCCCAGGCAATCGTGGTGGTAGCGCGCAGAACATCGATCACCACAGCCGCCTCGGCCTTGCTGGAGACTTCAACGGAGGGGACGCAGTCGGGAACGTCAGCAGCCACGTGGAAATAGCTCAACTGCATGGCCACGGTGAAGGAAGGGCGTGCGTCACAGTAACGAGGTCGCCTGCGCAGCAATCCAACGCTTTATGGCCCTGTTCCGCTCCGGCCCGGCGACCCGTGATCTGCGCGGCTTCCTCAAGGTTCTGGAAGACAAAGGACAACTCCGCCGGATCAGCGCCCGGGTCAACCCCGATCTGGAGCTCGCCGCCATTGCCGACCGAGTGCTCGCCATGGGAGGCCCGGCTCTGCTGTTTGAAAACGTGATCGGGTCGTCGATGCCCGTTGCCGTGAACCTGCTGGGCACGGTGGAGCGGGTGGTGTGGAGCATGGGCCTCGAGCGGGCCGAACAGCTCGAGGAGCTGGGTGGTCGGCTGGCCCTGCTTCAACAACCAAAACCTCCAAAAGGGCTGGAGGAGACCAAGGCCTTTGCCAGGGTGTTCTGGGATTTGATTAAAGCGGTTCCAGACCGCGATCTCACTCCACCCTGTCGTCAGCAGGTGTGGATGGGGGATGACGTCAACCTCGATGCCCTGCCGCTGATCCGCCCCTGGCCGGGAGACGCCGGCGGCGTGATCACCCTTGGCTTGGTGATTACAAAAGACCCGGAGACCGGGGTGCCCAACGTGGGGGTGTACCGGCTGCAAAAGCAGTCGATCAACACCATGACGGTGCACTGGCTGAGCGTCCGCGGCGGAGCACGCCATCTGCGTAAGGCGGCAGCCATGGGCAAAAAACTGGAGGTGGCCGTCGCTATAGGCGTTCACCCCCTGCTGGTGATGGCGGCCGCAACCCCGATCCCGGTGCAGCTGAGCGAATGGCTGTTTGCAGGTCTCTACGCCGGTGAAGGCGTGCGACTGGCGCCCTGTAAAACCCTGGATCTCAAGGTGCCCAGCCACAGCGAAATCGTGCTGGAAGGAACCATCACACCAGGAGAGGTGCTGCCCGATGGCCCCTTCGGCGACCACATGGGGTTCTACGGAAATGTGGAGGATTCTCCGCTCGTGCGGTTCCACTGCATCACCCAGCGCCGCGAACCGATCATGCTCACCACCTTCAGCGGCAGACCCCCCAAGGAGGAAGCCATGCTGGCCATCGCCCTGAACCGGATTTACACTCCGATCCTGCGCCAGCAGATCCCTGAGATCAAAGACTTCTTCCTACCGATGGAAGCTCTCAGCTACAAGCTGGCGGTGATTTCGATCGACAAGGCCTATCCCGGTCAGGCCAAACGCGCTGCCATGGCGTTCTGGAGTGCCTTGCCACAGTTCACCTACACCAAATTCGTGGTGGTGGTTGATCAACACATCAATGTCCGTGATCCCCGCCAGGTGGTGTGGGCAATTGCCGGCCAGGTGGATCCCCAGCGCGATCTCTTCGTCCTGGAGAACACCCCGTTCGACACCCTTGACTTCGCCAGTGAGCAACTGGGGCTGGGGGGGCGGATGGCCATCGATGCCACCACGAAAATCGGACCAGAAAAGAACCATGAATGGGGTGAACCCCTGCGTCGCCCCGCCGAACTGGAACAACAAGTCAGCGATCGCATAGAAGAGCTGGGACTGAGCGACCTCGCTGGCCAGGAACCCGACCCAGCACTCTTCGGTTACGTGCTGGAGTCCCTGATCCAAAAGGCCGGAAGGGGCTGAGTCAACGACCCATAGGATCGGTCGCATTCCAAGGCGACTGATTGCACGTGTCCGGAACGAATGGCGCTCCCCGGGAACTGAAGGCCGGCGGCGGATTGACCGGACAGGTTCGGGTGCCGGGGGACAAATCGATTTCCCACCGAGCGCTTTTGTTCGGAGCCATCGCGGAAGGCACCACGACGATTGAAGGGCTGCTCCCAGCTGAGGATCCGATCAGCACTGCAGCCTGCCTGCGTGCCATGGGCGCCACGATCAGTCCTGTTGATGATGGACGCGTGATCACCGTGGAGGGGGTCGGTCTCGATGGTTTGCAGGAACCTGGAGAAGTGCTCGATTGCGGCAATTCCGGCACCACGATGCGGTTGATGTTGGGGCTGCTGGCAGGGCGAGAAGGTCGCCATTTCGTGCTCAGTGGCGATGCCTCCCTGCGCCGCCGACCCATGCAACGCGTTGGCCAACCGCTTTCCTTGATGGGAGCGGAGGTGCGCGGCCGCAACGGCGGCAACCTGGCGCCTCTGGCGGTGCAGGGCCGGAAACTGCGCGGGGCCGTGGTGGGGACCCCCGTGGCCAGTGCCCAGGTCAAATCGGCGCTGCTCTTGGCAGCCCTCACGGCAGACGGTCCCACCACCGTGATCGAGCCGGCCCACTCCCGCGATCACAGCGAGCGGATGCTGAAGGCCTTTGGTGCCGATCTCGAGGTCGGCGGTGAAATGGGTCGTCACATCAACGTCAGACCAGGGGCCACACTGACCGGTCAGCATGTGGTGGTGCCCGGTGACATCAGCTCAGCGGCCTTCTGGCTGGTGGCTGGTGCGCTCGTCCCTGGGGCCGATCTCACCATTGAGAACGTGGGGCTGAATCCCACCCGTACAGGCGTGCTCGAGGTCCTGGAGCAGATGGGGGCAAGGATCGATGTGCTCAATCGCCGTGATGTGGCCGGTGAACCGGTAGGCGATCTCAGGGTCATCCATGGCCCCCTGAAGCCCTTCCAATTCGGCGAGGAGGTGATGCCACGCCTGGTGGACGAGGTGCCGATCCTGAGCGTGGCCGCGTGTTTCTGCGATGGCGAAAGCCGCATCCGTGGCGCCGAAGAACTGCGCGTGAAAGAAACCGATCGACTGGCGGTGATGGCGCGGCAGCTGAAAGCCATGGGTGCTGACATCGAAGAGCATCCCGACGGTTTGACGATTCGCGGTGGGCGCCCTCTCAAGGGGGCTGCCCTCGACAGCGAGACCGATCACCGCGTCGCCATGAGCCTGGCCATCGCAGCGATGCTGGCCGAGGGAGACTCCACCCTGGCGCGCAGTGACGCTGCTGCTGTGAGCTACCCCACCTTCTGGGATGAACTCGAAAGGCTGCGCAGCTGATCAGCCTGCGGCAGGCCATCCGCTCGGCAAGCTGACGCCATTGGCGACAGCCGACGGAAGCTTCAGCCTCCACAGCGACCTGTTTGCAGAGGCCTTCCACTGCTCCGCTGGAGCGCTGGGTGAAGCCAAGGCCAAATTCGTGGCACCCGCGCAACTGGAACGTTTTGGGTCCCGTGGAGGCCTGCGGGTCCTCGATGTCTGCGTGGGCTTGGGGTACAACAGCGCTGCGCTGATGGAAGTCCTGAGGGACGTCCCTTCTCTGTCCTTTCAGTGGTGGGGCCTGGAACTGGATCCCAGGCCACTTCGCCTTGCCCTCGGCCATGAAGAGTTTGTACGGCTCTGGTCTGAACCCGTGCTCCATCGCCTGGAAGCACTCCGTGATCGAGGCGGTTGGAACGACCAGACCGGCAGCGGACAGATGCTCTGGGGCGATGCCCGCGAGCAGCTGAAAGCACTCCGCCACGGCCCCCCAGTGGACCTGGTGCTGATGGATGCATTTTCTCCCAACCGTTGCCCGGAGCTCTGGAGCGAGGAATTTCTGCACGGCCTGGCAGAACAACTGGCCCCGGGGGGACGCCTGCTCACCTACTCGAGGGCGGCAGCGGTACGAGGCAGCCTTCGGAGAGCCGGCTTGGATCTTCGCTCACTTCTGCCCGCCCCCGGACAACGCAAGGAATGGAGCTCGGGAACTCTGGCCAGCCGTCCCGATCCCCAGCAACCCCTGGCCGAGCAGGGCCCCGGTTGGACCCCCCTAAGCCCAATGGAGGAAGACCACCTGCTCACCCGCGCGTCGGTGCCCTATCGGGATCTTGGGGGGAATGACTCTGCGGCGGAGATCAAGCAACGACGGGAGCAGGAGCAACAACACTGCGACCTGATCAGTACAAGCAGCTGGCAACGCCTCTGGAGGCAACGAGGTCATGAGATCGGATCATCATGAAACGGAGCTCGTCCGGTTCGATCCCACAGCGGACTCCCGGTAGATTCCGGCCAACCGTTTCAGCAGCCTCATGCTCGCCGTTGCCGTCCTGGCCGCCGGAAAAGGCACCCGCATGAAGAGCGCTCTTCCAAAAGTGCTCCAGCCGCTCGCTGGTGCAACGCTGGTGGAACGAGTGCTGGACAGTGCTCGCAACCTCAACCCCGACAGGCGACTGCTGATTGTGGGTCACCAGGCCGAGAGGGTCGAGCAACAGCTCAGCAGCGTGGATGGTCTGGAGTTCGTGCTGCAACAACCCCAGAACGGCACAGGTCATGCCGTGCAGCAACTGATGCCCGCCCTTGAGGGCTTCGAAGGCGAACTGCTGGTACTCAATGGGGATGTACCCCTTTTACGGGCTGAAACCATTGATGAACTCGTGCAGACCCATCGCAACAGCGGTGCTGAAGTCACCCTGCTGACCGCACGGCTCAATGATCCCACCGGCTACGGCCGGGTGTTCGCCGATGCCTCCGGGCAGGTGAGCGGCGTCATCGAGCACCGCGACTGCAGCGACGAACAACGCAGCAACAACCTCACCAACGCGGGGATCTATTGCTTCAACTGGAGCAAACTGGCGGCCACTCTGCCGAAACTGAGCACTGACAACGACCAAGGGGAGCTCTATCTCACCGATACCGTGGCCATGCTGGACAAGGCGATGCACGTGGAGGTGGCCGATCCGGATGAGGTCAACGGCATCAACAACCGCAAGCAACTGGCCCAGTGCGAAGCGGTGCTGCAGGAGCGGCTCCGGGATCACTGGATGAACGAGGGGGTGACCTTTGTGGATCCCTCCAGCTGCACCCTGAGCGAACACTGCAGCTTCGGCCGTGACGTGGTGATCGAACCGCAGACCCATCTGCGTGGCACCTGCAGCATTGGGGATGGCTGCCGCATCGGCCCAGGCTCCATGCTCGAAAACGCAAGCCTGGGCAAGGAGGTGACCGTGCTGCTTTCCGTGGTGTGCCAAGCCCGGGTAGGTGATGGGGTGGCGATCGGCCCCTACGCCCACCTGAGGCCAGGCGCAGACATCGGCGATCACTGCCGCATCGGCAACTTTGTTGAGGTGAAGAAGAGTCGCATCGGCTCCGGCAGCAAAGTGAATCACCTCAGCTACATCGGAGATGCACAACTCGGCAGCAACGTGAATGTGGGCGCAGGAACGATCACTGCTAACTACGACGGTGTGAATAAACACCCCACAGTGATCGGTAATGACAGCAAAACCGGTGCCAACTCGGTCCTGGTTGCTCCAGTCACCTTGGGCAGCAACGTGACGATCGGCGCAGGTTCAACGATCACCAAAAATGTGCCGGATCAGGCATTGGCACTTGGTCGAGCCAAGCAATTCATGAAAGAAAACTGGAACTGAATCATCAGATTCTTTTCATCCCTATGCGCTGGCCATCGCCGGGGAGTGTGGGAATTTGAGGGCGTCGCCGATCGAGCAATGACGAACCACAAGCGGTACACGGTTCGCTATCGCGACGCCAACAGCAACTCGCGCGAGTGCTGTTACTACGCTAGTGATGCCTACGAGGCCCGCGTGCTTGCGATGGAATCCGTGCGTTACATCCACGACCATCCACACGCCATTGACCTCATTCGTTGTGAGGGCAGCCAGCGCATTCATCGCGTGGCTTGAAGCATGGCTTCAGGGGTTGCGGCGGTGGTGCGATCGAGCCCGGCGCTTGCCAGATCGTCCGGCAAGCGAGCGGCACAGCTTTGCAAGCGCGACCAACTGGGTAGCTGAATCGCCATCGGGTCCGCCAGAAACGACTGCACACCTGGGCGAATCAAATTGGCGAAGTCTTGGACAGCCAACTCTTCACCATGGCGGTTGTAGGGCAAGTTATTGACGGCTGAATCCAGGGCGAACTGCCGGATACGGTCTTCACCGACCCGCCGGAACAACACTTCAAGGGTTGCCACCTGTTCGGGGGGAATGGTGCATCCCTGATGCTCCATCAACCCCCGCAACACACTGGCAAGGATCTCAGAACACATCCGCTGCAAACCCTCGCGCGGGGAATCACCCAGCTGTTTGTGCTTGTGGTCAAACAAACCCAGATCCACCTGCGCAATCCGGCTCAACGCCACGTGACGATGCACCTCGGACAGCAAACCAATCTCGAGGCCCCAGTCGCAGGGGATCCGCAGGTTCACCGCGAGATCGCGCGTAAAAGCGAATTCACCGGCCAGGGGATAGCGAAACGCCTGGAGATAACGCAGATAGTTGCTTTCGCCCATCAACTGGGAGAGAGCCGTGAGCAATGGACCAACGAACAATCGCGTGCCTCGCCCCTGCAGAGCATGGGTTTCCAGTGACAACCGGCTGTAGAACGCCTTCACATAGGCCACACCGCTGGAGGGAAGCAGCAGCGGCAACAACATCCGCTGCGGATAGGCGGGGCTGAAGGTTCGGATATCGGCATCAAAGAGCGCTACCACTTCAGCGCTGCGGATCGCCACACCGAGGCCCTGCCAGACAGCCCAACCTTTGCCTGGAGGGCCCATCAGATCCAGGCCCTGCTCGGTGAACCCCTGGAGAAGCTCCTTCACCGACGGTGCATTGGTCCATTGCACATGCACGGGAAACGGCATGTCTGCAAAGAACGCTTCCGCCTGACGCACCTCTTCCACACTGCTCGCCGACAGGGCGATCACCAGCTGATGGAGACCTGTGAGTTCCTGAAGAACCGAACGGATCAAGGCGAGGGCAGGACGCCTGAACTCCTCCATCAGGCAGGGGATCAGGAGTGTTGTCGGCCGTTGGCGCAGGCCACGGTGCAGCAAGGCTGGGTCTTGCAACCCCAGGCCGTAGTCGTGAATGGTGGTGATCAGGTCCTGCTGGAAGTCCATTCCGTGATCAGTGCGACAACATGACGGCATCGACACCCCGCACCCTGGCGTTGCGTTGGCTGAACATGGGTGGTGGAACGTGAGCAAGACATGCGTTTGGGAGCACTGCTCAACAGGTGGCGATACGGAGAGGATCGGGAGCGAATTGAATTTCTGACGTCGCAATTGCTGCAGTTTGTGCAGACCGGCACCAATGCGACCCCAGACGCATCCCTCTGGGACGGCTCCACTTGCGTGTTGATCACCTATGGCGATGCGATCCAAAACCCCGACGAAGCAGGGCTTCTGACCCTGCGGCACTTCCTTGACCGCCACTTCGGGGCACTCGCTGGCACGGTGCATGTGCTGCCTTTCTTGAGAGCCAGCAGTGACGGAGGCTTTGCTGTGGCCAGCCACGATCATCTGGCAGAGCACTTGGGCAGTTGGGACGACCTCAAGGCCCTCGGCCAGGGGCGTCGGCTGATGGCCGATCTGGTTCTGAACCACGTCTCCGCCGCCCATCCCTGGGTGCAGCAATTTCGCCAGGGAGAAGCACCCGGGGTGGAGTGCGTGCTGGCCCCCGACCCCACCGACGACTGGTCTCAGGTGGTGCGCCCCCGCAGCACAAGTTTGTTCACTGCGCTTCAAACCGAAACCGGACTGAGGCCGGTGTGGACCACCTTCGGGCCGGATCAGATCGACGTGAACTGGCACTGCGATGCCGTTCTGGTCGCCTATGCCGCATTGGTGAACCGGATGGTGGCTCACGGTGTGGGATGGCTGCGCCTGGATGCCGTTGGTTACGTGTGGAAAGAGGAAGGCACCACCTGCATTCACCACCCCCGCGCCCACCTGTTGGTGAAAGTGCTGCGTGCCCTGCTCGAGAGCATGGATCCCCAGGGGGTGGTGGTCACCGAGACGAATGTGCCTGAGCGGGAAAACCTCTCGTATCTCACGCCAGGAGATGAGGCCCATCTGGCCTACAACTTCCCTCTTCCTCCCTTGCTCCTTGATGCCGTCTTGCGCGAGAAGGCCGATCTGCTCAACAGCTGGTTGAACCGCTGGCCCACCCTCCCCGACTCAACCAACCTGCTGAACTTCAGCGCCAGCCATGACGGCGTCGGTCTGCGGCCTTTGGAGGGATTGATGGACGAGGAACGCCTGTCACAGCTGCTGGAGCAATGCGAGCTCAGGGGAGGTCTGGTGAGTCACCGACGCCTCAGTGATGGACGCGATCAGCCCTATGAACTGAACATCAGCTGGTGGGCGGCGATGGCAGACGGAGGGCGGGATCCCCGACATCTGCAACGCGAACGGTTCCTGCTCAGTCAGTTACTGGTGATGGCTCTGCCAGGGATTCCTGCGTTGTACCTTCCCACCGTTCTCGCTTCGGGCAATGACGCGGCCACCTTTCGCCGCAGCGGCCATCGCCGTGATCTCAACCGCGAACGCTTCAGTGCTGCGTCGTTAGAGCGACAACTGCAGGATCCCGACAGTGATGCAAGCCACAACCTCCAGTGGCTGCAACACGCCATGGCGGTTCGTGCCTCCCTGCCCGCCTTCCACCCCGATGCTGCGATGCAATGCCTCAGTGGACGGCAATCGGATCGCGTCATCCTGCAACGCGGCGACGGCGTATCGAAGCTTTGGGCTGTGCATAACGTCACCGCCAATCGCATCAACCTCGACCTGCGCACCCTCGCCAATCGAAGCCAATGGTGCGATCGTCTCCGGGATCAGGCCGACGTCCCGACCCGGCTCACCCTCGCCCCCTTCGCCGTGCACTGGCTTCAACCATGCTGACCCAGCCGTCTGACTCATCCACCAATCTCTGGGTCGTGACCGACCTCGATGGCACGCTGCTGGATCATCATTACTGCTGGGATGCAGCCAAACCGACCCTGGACTGGTTGAGGCAATTGGGCATCCCCGTCATTCCCTGCACAAGCAAAACAGCGGAAGAAGTAAGGCAATTCTGTGTTGATGCCCACCTCACTGGACCCTTCATCGTCGAAAACGGCGGAGCCGTGCATGGCGGCATTGCCGACAGCAGCTGGAAGCACGGTCTTGGTGCTCCCCATGGACAATTGCGCCAACAGCTCAACACCCTGTCGGACCACGTCGGCGAAGCACTGATTGCCCTTGAAGATCTCTCTGCGCAACAAGTGATGGAACTCACAGGCCTGGCGAAGGATGCCGTTGGTCCCGCGCAGCGGAGAGAGTGGAGTGTGCCCTTCCTCAACGCTCCCGAACGCCTGCACGCAGACCTCCAGCGACACGCCACTGCACTGGGACTCACGGTGGTGCAAGGCAATCGAATGAGTCATCTGCTCCAGGCAGGAACGAGCAAAGGCCACGCCGTCGCCAGCCTCAAAGCCCTGCTTGATCAACCCAACGTGCAGGTGCTTGCCCTGGGCGACTCCCCCAATGATGAGTCTCTGCTCCGCGCTGGTGACATCAGCGTGGTGGTGCCAGGCCCAAGCGGCCCGCACCCTCACTTTGCCGACGACATTGCCCATGGACGCTTGAAGCTCGCACCGGCCCCCCATGCCAGCGGCTGGGCCTGCAGCGTGTTGACTGCCGTCAAGGCACGAGTGTCTGCAGAGCTGGCAGCAACCGCTCCAGAGCCACCCCTCGACTGGCCTTGAGCAAGACACAATCACCTGAACGCAGCCAGTCGGCAAGGGGAGCCGCTGCCTGCTCAGGCTCAGACACCAGGGCGAACTGAGCCATCGGCGACCCTGCGCGAGCCATCGCCTCGGCCTCAACACCCGTGGCAACGGCCACCACACCTTCCAAACCGAGGGCGGCCGCCCTCTCCACCACCCTGCGGTGCAGATCGGCGCTGTCGGCACCCAGCTCCAACATCGTGCCGAGCACCGCAAAGCGACGACCCGGTTGCTGGCCCAGCAGCTCGAGAGCAGCGAACACCGCCTCCGGTGAAGCGTTGTACGTCTCATCCAGCACCGTGAGTCCTCCAAGCTGGAGTCGACGATTACGACCACCGGGCACCTTCACCACAAGGCTCGACAGGCTGTCCATCCCAACGCCCAATTCCTCGGCAACGGCACGGGCAAGCAACCAGTTACGGGCATTGTGACGACCCTCAAGGGGCATGCGGTAACGACGGTTCTGGAGCGAAAGAAGGCCGGAGCCCACGTCCAGTTGGCCCAGGTCATCCGCCATCGAAGCGGACACCTCCCCTTCAAGCCCCACCCGATGCACCCTGCCGTTCCAGACAGCCGACAACGCGGCTTCGAGAAGAGGATCTCCGGCTGGAATGACCACCAAACCGTCGGGTTTGAGCGCAGAGGTGATCTCACATTTGGCGGCGGCGATCGCCTCGCGGCTGCCAAGGCGACCGATATGGGCGGTGCCGATATTGGTGATCACAGCCAGATCGGGTTCAGCACAGCGCGACAGACGCTCAATTTCCCCAGGGCCACGCATGCCCATCTCCACCACCACGGCGGCATGACCACTCCCTGCTCCGAGCAGAGTGAGCGGAACACCGATATCATTATTGTTATTGTTAGAACTGGCCTGAATCAGGCCAAGGGGCGCAAGCGCTGCGCGAATCAGCTCCCGAGTGGTGGTTTTCCCTGCCGACCCCGTGACGGCAACGACAGGTCGAGCCAACGCATGCCGATGCAGGTTGGCGAGTGCCTGGTAGGCCTGCGTTGTGTCATCGACTCTCCAGTGAAGCAACCTCCCCGGCACTGGCCGGTCTGAATCCCTGGCCACCAAAGCGGCCTGGGCACCCAGACGCTCGGCATCAGCCAGAAAGGCATGGCCATCAAACTGCTCGCCCACCAGAGGAACAAACAGCGCGCCGGCTTGCAAGCGACGGCTATCGGTGCAGATCGGTCCCAGCGGTTGGTTCTGCCACGGTCCGCTGAACCCAGAAGGATCTCCGACCGGATCCCCCCAGAGCTGCACCAACTGGCCAAGGTTCAACACGAAGGCTGGCAATCACAGTGAACTGATCATGCCGTTGTTGCTTCAAAGACAACAGAGGCGGACGAACGGGTTAGTGTCCGAGCACCTCAAGACAGGAGATGGCTGCGGATGACTCGGAAGCGGAATTGGATCGGGTTCAGCACCCTTGTCATTTCACTGCTGTCGGCACCCGCCGCTCAAGCCCAGAGAGAAATTCCCAAGGCTCCGGGCCACGAGCAATGCCCACTTGGGTACGTGAACACATTGGGCACCACCTGTGTGTCGCCGATTTACTACGAAGTCGCACCCACCAACGGCAAGGCGTGCCTCAGTGGCTGGATGAATATCGGAGCTGGCTACTGCAAGAAAAAAACGCTCGGCATCTTCTGAGTCGGCTCCCCCAGAACGGGCGGAGGTCGAGGTGGTGCTCACGGCAAGGCATTCAGGATCATGCCTTTGCCGACCCTGGCGCTGCGGCCCAGCACCACCCCGTTCTCTGACATCAACGTCAGTGCGCTGTATCCCTCACGGTCAATTCGCTCCCACCAGCCTTCTGCCAGACCTTGACGCGTCTCGGGCATCAACGCGGACCAGCCATTGCCAAGGGTGATCTCGACGGTGTTCAGGGCTGAATCGGCAACGGCAGCGATCACCGGGGCGCTCTCATCGGCTGCAGGCGCAGCACTGACAAGAGGATCGCGGCCGAGAACAAGGGCAAGGAGGGCATCGGGCTCAGCAGGAAGGGGCGCCTCCAACTGTTCCGGGGCCGCGGGACCAACGGAGGGACTTTGTTGCGATGGCCTGGCTGGCTCATCCGGAGGCGCCTCGAAGACAGACCGCTCGTCTGATGCCTCCGGTGGCACTCCGTCATCCACCTCCGAGGGACGTGCCGGGGCAGGGGAGGGCACCGATGACATCACTGGTGGTGCTGCCCTCAAGTGCGCAGAGACCTGGACCCCCGTGGTCACCAGAACAACCACCAAGGCCCCCAGCACCAGAGGCCAGAAGAGCGGGGCTAAATCACGGGGCCAGGCCTTGGGGACCCACAAGGAACCATCGCCATTGCGCCGCCACAACTCCTGAAGGCGCAGACGCAGATCAGCCACAACCGCACGCAGGTCGTCAACGAGGGAACGCCACGGGTTGCGGTAGGGAGCTGGCAGGGGCGACGTTTCAAGGCTTGAGGCGTCACCCCCTGGCATCTGCGCCTGATCAGACATCAGCGGCAGGAGGGTTCAACCCATTCTGTTGGGTTGACTACTGGCGGTCCTGGCGCGGTCGACCGAGCAGACGCGTGATCGGATTGCGGGAGGGGCGAGTCGTCTCAACGAACCCTGGCTCAGGCAGGGCGAACGCAGACTCCGCTTGCCCGTCGGCGGGGGATTGCCAGCGGGAAGGGTCAGCATCCTGGCCTTGGGAAAAGCGCTCCACTTCCGAGGCATCGGGGCCGGGCTCCTTGATGCCGCAGACCTCGCGATACATGCGGTCGTACTCCACAGCTGACCGCGTCCAGCTGTAGTCCTGCTGCATGGCGCGCCGCTGAAGTTGGCGCCAACTGTCTTGATGCCGATAAGCCTCCCAGGCCCTGACAAGAGCGGTGTAGAAATCCACTGGATCAAAGCGATCGAAGCAGAAACCTGTGCCGCTGTGATGGGCAGGGTCGTGGGGAGGAACGGTGTCGACCAGACCACCCACTTTGCGCACAACCGGCACACAGCCGTAGCGCATCGCCATCAGCTGACTGATGCCGCACGGTTCAAAACGACTGGGCATCAGAAAGGCATCACTGCCGGCATAGATCAAACGCGACAGGGCGTCGTCGTAGGTGAGGAAGACGGCGACGCGACCGGGATGGCGGGATGCCAGTTGCCACAAGCCCGACTCCAGGCCGCGATCGCCAGTGCCGAGCACCACGATCTGGGTATCGGTGTAGGCGAGCAGACGATCAGCCACCTGCAGCAGAAGATCAACCCCCTTCTGATCGACGAGGCGACTGACCATGCCGAGCAGGAAGGTGTCGGGGCTGACGTTGAGCCCCATCCGCTCCTGCAGCTCTCGCTTGTTGGCGGCGCGACCGGAAAGCTGGTCGGCGCTGTAATTCGCCGCCAAGGCCTTGTCGGTGGAAGGGTCCCAGGCCTCCAGATCGAGACCATTGAGGATGCCGCGGAGCTTTCCGGAGATGTAGTTGAGCAGGCCGTCGAGTTGCTCTCCGTATTCAGCGGTGCGGATCTCCTGGGCATAGGTCGGCGACACCGCATTGACCCGATCGGCATAGAGCAACGCCGCGGCCATGGTGTGGTCTCCCTGCATGTACCAGGGGCACCAGGTGATCCGATCCAGCTTCCAGCGCCAGGGCCCCTGATATTTGAGGTTGTGGATGGTGAACACCGTGCTGATCTCGGGGTCCTGATGCATCCACACCGGGATCATGCCGGTATGCCAGTCATGGCAATGCAGCACGTTCGGCTTCCAGACGTTCCAGGCGAACTCCGCCGTGGCGCTGGCAAAAAACGTGAAACGCCAATCTTCGTCTTCTCCGCCGTAGATGCGCTCTGGATCAAAGACAGGGTGACCAACCAGATAGAGAGGCAAGCCAGTGGTGGGATGGCGCGTCTCATAGACGGCAAATTCGGTCCCCATCGTCTGCGCACGCCAGATCGGCTCAGCAGAGATGTCGAGACGGCTCCAGAGGCGGCTGTAGCCCGGCATGATCAGGCGTACATCGTGGCCAAGCTTGGCCAGGGCCGGAGGAAGGGATCCGACCACATCGCCCATGCCGCCGACTTTCACCATGGGAGCGCACTCGGCAGCAGCAAACAGCACGCGCATGGTCAGTGGCACTTACGAAAGCGCCGCGACTTTAGATTGAAATCCCATGAAAACTTGAAAGCATTGCTGGTTTCTGGCCACTGATCAGGGCAGAACGGTGACCGGGGTCCCCACCCTCACAAGGTCGAACACTTCCTGCACGTTTTCTTCGTAGAGGCGCACGCAGCCGTGGGACACCGCGCGGCCCACCGTCCAACGATGGGGCGTGCCATGAAAACCGGACACGGTGCAGCCATCAATGGCAAGGTACTTCTCACCATCCCAGCCATTGCGTCCCTTGCAATCGCGATAAAAGCCGATCCAACGGGAGCCGAGGGGATTTTTCCCACCCGGTGCAATCTGTTTGCCGTTGACGGGATGCGTCCAGATCGGTTGACGCACCTTCTCCAGCACCCGATGGCTTCCGGCGGGCGTTTCCCAACCTTCCGTGCCGACTGCAGCCGGGTAGCGACGGCTGATTTGTCCATTGCGCATCACCAGAAGCTGGCGGTGCTTGCGATCGAGCACCAGTTGAAGGCCAAGGCGACGTCGCAGTTCCAGCGGCACCCGGGCCAGGGATTGCTCCAGAGAAATGGGGGCAGCTTTCGGAGGAATGGGATCAGCCGGGCGGTGGCTGGATCCTGATGCCGGTTGCGCCTTCACAGGCACAGAAACCGCTGCAAGAGCAAGAGCCAGGGCCGATGCCGCCTGCAACATCGGGAAACGCATCGGCATCGCAATCTGCATCACAACGGAGGTGGCACCAGTCTGTTTGACCCCAACGTTTAGCTAAGGCAACCAGGGAGTTGACGAAAAGTCAGGATCCCGTTTCTCGAGAAAGGCATTGCGTCCCTCCTGTCCCTCCTCTGTTCGATAGAACAGATGCGTGGCCTGGCCAGCCAATTCCTGCAATCCGGCCATGCCATCGGTTTCGGCGTTGAATGCGGCCTTGAGGCACCGGATCGCTGTGGGGCTGTGCTGCAGCACCTCCCGGGCCCAACGCACCCCCTCGGCCTCAAGCTGCTCCAGGGGCACCACAGCATTCACCAGCCCCATCGCCAGCGCTTCATCGGCACCGTATTGCCGGCACAGGAACCAGATCTCGCGTGCCTTGCGCTGTCCCACGAGGCGGGCCAGATAGCCGGCACCGAAGCCGCCATCGAAACTGCCCACCCGCGGGCCGGTCTGACCAAAACGGGCATTGTCAGCCGCCAGGCTGAGATCACAGAGCAGATGCAGCACCTGCCCTCCGCCAATGGCATAGCCCGCGACAAGGGCAATCACCACCTTGGGCAAGCTGCGGATCAAACGCTGGAGGTCGAGCACATTGAGGCGAGGCATCCCCTCCTCGTCGACGTACCCACCGTCACCCCTCACACTCTGGTCTCCGCCGGCGCAGAAGGCGTAACCACCATCGTCGGCAGGGCCCACTCCTGTGAACAGCACCACACCAATGCTGCTGTCATCGCGGATACGGGTGAATGCATCGCAGAGTTCCACCACTGTTCTGGGGCGGAACGCGTTGCGGCGGTAAGGCCGATTGATCGCAACCCGGGCGATGCCATCACCGGAACGATCCACGAGGATGTCCTGATAGGCACCCAACGGATGCCAGGACACCCCGGACTCTCCGGGAAGAACCGACCGGGGCGGTGAGGCGGTCATCAGGGCTCATCTGACACTCGAACCATTGTGATCTGCTGGATTTCCTGACGAAGGGTGGCCCGCAGCTCCGCATCTACTGCTCGATCCGTACAGACCCGCAGCAGGGCGACACCGGTCTGGGCCAGGCCCCATGCCAACGCGGGGGGGACATCCTCAAGGCAGGAGATCTGGCGACCAGGGATGCCATGGGCCGCAGCCAGTGCCAGAGGATCCACCTGCTGAGGCATGGCAAACAAGGCATCAAACGCTGACGCCGGTGCCGCTGGAACCGGCAATTGCTGAAAGATTCCGCCCCCACCGTTGTCGATCAACAACACCAACAGCGGCTCGGACTCCTGACGCGCATGGGTCAGCAACCAGCCGTTGCTGTCGTGAAGCAACGCCAGATCCCCAGTGATCAACAGAGTGCGGCCCAGCACCCGGGCCAGACCCAGTCCCAAAGACAGGGTGCCATCAATCCCGGAGGCACCTCGAAAACTGAAGCAGCGATGGTGACCTTGCACACCTGACGCAAAGGCCTGCCAATCCCGCACTGGGCTGCTGGCTGCGAGCATCACCGGCACATCCGCAGGGATGAGGGCACCAAGGCATTGCATCAGCGCAGGCTCCGTCACGGCACCCTCGCCAGGCAGCCGACGCGTCAACCACTCGGACATCCTCCGATCGCGGTCTTGCCAGCCCTGAATGAGCGTCTGATGACGCATCGGAGCAGGATCCGGCAGGGCCTGAGCGGCAAGCCAGCGCACCAGCCCCTCACTCCACTGCAAGGACTTCTTGAGGGGATCCAACGACCGTGGCTCACCCTCACTGATCAGCAGCTGAGGCCCCTCACACCGTGTCAACCAGGCCTCCAGGCGCCGACTGGCGGGCATCGGCCCCAACCGCAGCACCTGCAGATCCGCCTGGACCATGCCGGAGGGCAACGGCAGCGCATCCGGCAGCAGAAGATCCCAGTAACGCACCTGACCGGGCAGGTCAGCCGGCACAGCCGCCAGTGGATCCACTAGTACAGGCCAGCCACTGCAGTGCTGCCAGTGACGCAGTGCGTCCTCGAAGGCCGCTCGCTCTCCGGCCAGACCTCGCCATGGTCCCGCGACCACCACCCCCGGGCGGGAAGCATCAAGACCACACTGAGGCGGCAAGCCGGAAGCCTTCGGGTCGGACCAGCAAGGCCGGACAAACCGGGGGGCGTTCTGGCGATGCTGACGCTGGTGGCCCCAGGCGATCCAGAACGCCTGCTGTTCCGCTTCTGGCGGATGCAGAGGTTCTTCAAACGGCAGATTGAGATGCACGGGTCCGGGGCGCTGGTGGGCCCGAAGCCAAACCTGCTCCGCCAACGCATCCAAGTGATCAGTGGTGACAGTCTCCAGCCCCTGACCCGGACCATTCACGACTGCACGGCAAACCGCCTCAAGAAATTCCTCCTGATTCACGGTCTGATTGGCGCCGCACTGCTTCAGACGCGCGGGTCGATCGGCGGTCAGCAGCAACAGGGGCTGACAGGAGCGATCGGCTTCCACTGCTGCAGGCAGAAGGTTGGCCACAGCGGTGCCCGAGGTGGTGATCACTGCTGAGGCGCACCCTCTGGCGGTGCTGCTGCCCAGTGCCAGGAAGGCGGCCGAACGTTCATCAATGGCGGTTTCGAGCTGGATCAGATCGGCCCGCGCCAGCCCCCCCGCCGCCAACGCCAGAGGGCCTGACCGGCTACCGGGACAAAGCACAACATGCTCCAATCCCTGGGCCTGGAGCCTTTCCAGCACGCACAGCGCGGCCGCAAGATTGGCGATGGGACGGGTCAAAGCAGACGCGGCGCCTGGGAAGACGCTCTGGAGGGGACGCTGATGCGATCCTCGTTGTACACGCAAGAGGCCATGGCCAGCGAAGGCAAACCAAGCCGGCAGCAGAGTTGGCGGGATGTGCTGCTCTGGGTGGTGCTCGCCTTGCTGCTGCGCTGGCTCGTACTCGAACCTCGCTGGATACCGTCCGGCTCCATGCTTCCCACCCTGGAATTGCAGGACCGCATCCTGGTCGAGAAAATCCGCCCCAAGATGGCCGACCAACGCCATCAACCCCTTGGCATCGGAAACGTAGTGGTCTTTGCAGTGCCCGACGCCCTGATCGACGCGGGGTATGACCCCAACACCGCTCTGATCAAACGGGTGGTCGCGGGACCCGGAGACACGGTGGAAGTGCGTGAAGGCCGGCTTTGGCGGAATGGCGAAACCGTGAACGAACCCTGGCGCGAAGAAGCCATGGATTACGTGATGCCGGCGCAACGCGTTCCACCGGGCGCCCTCTGGGTGCTGGGGGACAATCGCAATGCCAGCCTCGATTCTCACCTCTGGGGGCCCCTGCCTCAGGAACGTGTCATCGGCACCGCGGTGTGGCGTTACTGGCCTTTGAATCGGTTCGGTCCGATACGGTTCCCCCTCCAAACCGGATCGGGTGACGAACAGGGGGCTGGGTTAAGGTCGGGTTCTTGAGAGGCGGAGGTCGGAATGTTTGATCCCGAATTCTTGACCACCGAAAACCAAGATGGTCAGCCTGTGAATGGCTTGATTCAGTACCTGCAGGATCAATCCCCTGATGTGCTCCAGCGGGTTGCGAAATCCGCCAGTAACGATATCCAGGACATCATCCGCCACAACGTGCAGGGTCTGCTGGGAATCCTCCCCGGCGAGCATTTTGAGGTGAAGGTCACCACCAATCGCGACAACCTCGCCAATCTGCTGGCCTCCGCGATGATGACGGGTTATTTCCTCCGGCAAATGGAGCAGCGCAAAGAACTGGAAGAGACCCTTTTTGCAGACGAGGAGATGTCGGTGAACCCGGATCCGGAGGTTTGAGTCAGCGACGTTGATTCAAGCAAGCGATCATTCGATCACTTTGCCAACTGATTCACAGGGCGAGGCTGGCACGACTCCCAGATCCAGCAGTTGCTGATCAAGCGAAGCAAGAAAGGCCCAATTGCCCTGATCGGACGCCCAAGGCCTGGCCTCGATCGCACTGATCAACTCAGAGCACCGGTCTGGGCCAAAAGCCACAGGGGCGCTGTAGTGAGCTGGAATGAGCCAGCGCACTTCCGCATGAGACTGCAGTTCCTGGAGCCATGCCAGGAACACCTGCCGGGCCCGAGGCAACACCAGACGTTCCAACACGGGAGCGACCTGAAGCCTGGGAGCGACCTCTCCCATCAGCCCCTGAGCAGCCTGCTGCCACCCCACCTGCCATGCGAAGGGGTACACCCCAAAGTGGCAACGTCTGGAGCGCAATCCTGACTTGAAGGCGTAGCGAAGCACGTCCCCAATGCCCGGTACCTCAAGGGGTTCCGGCCTCAGATAGGACGCAAACAGCACCAACCTGGCCCAGCCTTGCCGCCGATTCGCTGGCGTGTCTTCAAGGGGCTGATCGCCACGCTCACGGGCGTGAAACAGCAACGGTGTTGGATCAGCATCAAACACCGCAGGGGGTTCGGCGCTGATGCCGACAAGGGCATCCGTCACCAACAAGGCACCCGACGGGCAGTGCAGACAGCTGATCTCCTGAAAGCGACCGGCACCCAGATCAAGAGGGCCGAGGGAGAACCACTGGCACACATCACCGTGAGGAACCCCGTCGTCGAGCAACACTTTGGTGCGCTGCGCCGGTACCCCCAGCCAGGCCAGGGGCAACTGCACTGGAAAGCTCCACTGGCCCGGACACACCCACACCTCCACATCCGGGAAAGCGCGGGCCAGGGGAGCGAGGGGAAGCTTGTGCTCCAAACCAGAGGCGGTGGGCAGCACGATGGTGCGCACGGGGCCGTGCTCAGCCTCCAGGGCCTGCACCATGGCACGCAGTTGCTGGGTGGGAGGCAGAGGGTTCACCAGCATCAACCCGCCTGGCACCTTCACGGCCGTCATGCGGATCGGAACCGCCACGTAATACACCCCCTGGAGCTGCTCAAAACTCCAGACCTGCCCAGGGATCAGTTCCTCAAAGTAAGTAACGCGATGGCCATAGGGGTACAGAGGCAGCAGCGGCCAGAAACCCCAGTACTGGTCGGCACGACTATTCATTGCCAAGCCTCTCGCGCACCCTGGATTCGATAGCTCCAGCCCCATGATCACAGGTCTTGATCACCGATCGAGCACCCGCATCGCAAGCTCAGATTCAGACGAGCCCAGAACCAAGAATCAAGGTGCAAACCAGGATAGAGATTTCTGGAATCACCAAACTGACTCTTCCCAAGAGTTCGACGTCTTGTCCTTGCCCTGACTGCGATCTCGGCACTGACCCCTCAAGTCGCATTGGCCCAAATAGACCATCCCCATGGCCATCACGGCCATGGAGTGCATCACGCAAAACCTGAAAACACGAAAGGGGCAGCGTTGATCGTCTCGAGAGACGCCCACAGTTGCACTCAGACTTCCTTCCATGACTGGATTCAACTGTCCCTTGATCTCGAGCTGTGCAACCGCGAACACAACGATGATCGAAATGCTTAGGTTCGCGCAACAATTCGATCAGCAAGCTATTGGAGCCCCGGGAGCTAAACACAAACAAAATTCAAAACTTGACAAAGCCCCAACACCTAAGGTAGAGTTAGGATAATGACTATTATGGCCATTAAAAAACCATGGTGATCAAAAAAGTTACCATCGCAGATCTCGAGAACATCAGTGGTGGTGATTGCAAGGGCATAACCAGAAAAGTTTGCCGGGGCGAGAAAAAAGCCACCAAACAAATTGTCAAAGAATATGCAGAAAAACTGAAGGCGAAAAATGCGCGCCTCGAAAGCGGTGAAATCGAAGGACTCTAAGTTCTCATATATTCATTCGATTCACCTCTGACATACTGAGCTTGCAAATGCTCTCAAGACGGCAACTACTGCCAATCTTGAGAGCATTTTATTGATTGAGACAAAACAGCCCCTAGCAAGGCTTGGGATCAGAAGGAAGCTGGAAAGTAAATCCTGAAAAGCATCCTTCCAAATTAGATAGATTTTCGATGTCAGCTGTACAGTCAAAGCTAAAGAGCCTCAAGTATTTTTTTTGGCGACAAAGACAGGATTTTGCATCAAATAAATAGCCAGACAAGATGGGCATCATTAAAGTCACCATCGACGTTCTCGAGGACATCAGCAAGGGAACACAGATGTGACTATCAAGAAAGGTTTGCAGAATCAAAACAACTCGAGAAGAGAAAAAACTGAACCCGCCCGGAGTTAACTAACAAGAAATCCAGCGTCGAACATGATTCTGGAGGTCTCTAGATCTCCGGACCAAAAGCTTCTTACAACGAATGCATCAAAGGTGACCTTACTTCCAATACTCCAGCACGAGGCACCTACGCAAGCATAAAAAGATCGCGAGGCTCCAATGGAGACAGCGGGAGAGGCTCGATCTCTCTGAACAAGTACGTGCATATATCTGCCCGCTGTTTAGCGAATAATTCGTCCCGTAAATCGCGAACTTCAACAGGAACCAGATCCAATGAATACCGGCAAAGGAACTGCCGATACCAATGGAGAAATGACTCACTGTCTTCGGGAGCGAATGATGTCGGGTCCCATCGGCGTTCCCTGCAGACCCGATTGAAATTCAAGAAACGGAAGTCATGTGGCTTACGCACAGATGAATGCCATACACGCTGTGGATCCAACGGTTGACGATCTTCAGGATCTTCATCTAGCTGGACAACAGCCCAAAGGCGAGCACCGATCTCTCGTATCAGGTGGCGTTGCCATCCTTGATTCAGCCGAACAGGCGCTTGAAGACCCTTCCGTGGTTGCGGCACTGACTCGTCAGAGAGGAAGGTCATCCATTCACGCGTGTACTTGCGCTGCTGCTCGCCGTATTCAAGCTCGTGCCTGAGCCACTTGATCAAGAGAGGGCTACGGCTCATATCGTCCCTATCGAAACCTGCAAAGACTCCGGTGCAGTAGAAGCTGGCCAAGTCTTCGAAGAATTCGGGGCGTTGGACGGTAAAGCCTGGACAGAAGCGCTGGTACTCAGGCTCATGAGCCACGTCATACGAAATCGTCAGACTGTCGAAATCAGTCCCAATCCCCAACTCCCTGTTAAGGTCCAGTCTGGCTAGGAACCAATAATCGAGCCCCACCGTCGCGACGGCTTCGGTGAGGAGGTGACAGAAAACGAAGGTCTCATAGTTATCACTCGTTACGGGGCTGACACCAAAGCCCAATTCTGGAGCCAGGCCAGAAATCCACTGATAACCCAGAATATGAAGGTAGTCGTGAGCTAGGAAGGTGGCTTCCGGAAGGAGTTTGTCTTCTGGGTTGTACTCCCGGGTGTCGGAACCGGGATTGTCCAACCAACGATCCACAAAGGAGTTGGCCCTGTAGAAAACGCATCCGCTCGCCGGGTTAAAACCAGCAAGCGACACTCTCACATGGTTTTGATAATTCCAACGAGCGTCAACCCCTCGACGTACGTAGCGAATTGACGGGTCAGCTAACGCACGGCGCAGCAGAGGGAGGCGCAGAAGAGAGCTTGCATGCGGATCTGCCGGTAGCACTGGACGATATCGATGCGGCATGGTGGAACTCAAAGAGATTCGAACAGGGTCAAGGCGTCGGTTTCTTGCTGAGGGCGACTTGACCCTTCACCCAGCGTCAGGTCATGAGCGATCTGCCCATCTTTGAGGACAACGATTCGATCGGCAACCCTCAGGATGGAGGGCCGATGAGTAATGAAAGCGATCGTGCGACCTTCGCGGCGGAGGTTCAACTCGGTGAGGACCGCCGCCTCTGCGGTGGCATCCAGGTACGACGTCACCTCGTCAAGAATCATCACGCTGGCATCTCGGTAGAACAACCGCGCCAACGCCAAGCGCTGCTTCTGACCGCTCGATAGCCCTAAACCCGACTCTGGGATACGCGCGTGGATGCCACGTGGAAGCTGTTTGACAAAGTCAAGAATCTGGGCCGATCGACATGCCTCAAGCGCCCGATCGGGGTTTGGAGGCCTGCCGCTTCCATAGGCCACATTGTCCAAAAGAGTTCCTTGAAACAAGGGATGCTCTGACAGTGCCAGGCCTGTTGTACGGCGCAGGTGCTTCCTCTTGATGCAGCGAATATCACGGCCGCCGATGGTCACGCGCCCCGATTGAGGAGACAGTAGACCTTGTATCAGATGTGCAATCGTGGTTTTCCCCGAGCCACTCCGACCCACGATGGCTGTAATTTCACCCTGACGGAGAACGAGGTTCAGGTCATCCACCACAGGCGGGGCTGTCGGGGAGAAGCGGTAACGGACAGCCTCGAAAGCGATGTCTCCCTCAACAGGGCCTGCGTAGTCACCCCCTTCGTCCTCCGCCGACCGGTTAAGAGCGTCCTCAACACGGTCCAGCGAAAGTCGGGCCTCCTGGAGATCCACTCCTTTTTCGGCCAGCTCGGAAACCGGATTCAGGAATTGAGCGACGAGCAGACTCCCCGCCACCATGTCACCGACGGTGAGATCCCCGGTCACCACATAGTGAGCGCCATAAAGGAGAGTCCCGATCGAAACGAGGGACTCGAAGGCATTCGTCAACGTGCGGGCGGGCAGGGTTTGCCGTTGGCCGTCCCGAACCGACACCAGGAAGTCATCCAATCGCCCCAGATAAGCTGCACGCGCATCGTCCTCGGCCCCGAGCGCCTTGATTGTGCGAATCCCGGCCACCTGCTCAAGCAGGATCGTCTCCAACCGAGCCGACCGCTGAAGTTGGACCGCTTTGACTCGGCGTACGACAGGCCCCAAACACACTGGAATCAGTGCGTAGAGCGGAGCAATCATCAAAGCTACAGGCAAGAGAGGTTCGGCAACCACCCAAAGCAGAACCAAGTACACAGCGAGGTTCCCAAACTCGAGAATGGTCTGCAGCACCTGGCCCGTCAAAAAATCCCGAACCGCTGAAACCTCGTCCAACGCTCCGGTCACATCCCCAGGCGTCTGAAGCTGAAACTCGGAAAGCGGGAGCGAAAAAAAGCGCTTGTAAAGATCCTCGCTTAGGTGGCGATCGATCCGATAGGAGACCTTATCCAGCAGCCATTGACGCCAAAACCGGGAGACGTTCGAAAAAAACGACACCGCGAGATAGCCAACGGCAACCCATCCGAGCAGCATGCCATCGCGCCGCGGCATGACTTCATCAAACAGGAGTCGACTCAACCAGGGGCCGACCGCACCCAACGCCAGCAGCGCCGCGGAACAGAAAAACGCCGCTAAGAGAATTCGCCGATGTCGACGCAACAGCCTCAGGTATCGCCTCACATTCGGGCGAACCTCCGGCCACTCCCAGAACTGGTGATGGGGCACCATCAACAAGCAGATGCCAGACGTCCGCTCGTTGAGTTGGGCGACCGGGACCGAAAGAGGTCCGATCGCCGGATCAAGGATGGCTGCGTTATTTCCTCGGATCCCGTAGATCACCACAAAATGATGATCCATACCGACAATGACCGGCAGGGGTACAGATGACAGGTCAGTACTGAAGTCAAGCGAGAGCCCGAGAGACTCGAAACCGAGCTCCTGGGCTCCCAACTGAATGTCGCGAAGCGACGCACCTTCTCGACCGTCTCGCACGACCTTTCGACAACGCGCCAAGCCTGCTCGGCGGCCGTAGATCTGAATCACGGTTTCGAGGCAGGCAGCCGCGCAGTCCATTTCATGGTGTTGAGGGACGAAACGCGCACGTCGTCGGGGGACTTTCGCAGCTAGCTCGCGGAGTTGCTGAAGTTCAGCAATCACGTCGTCGGCAACGGTCACGAGCGGTGACAATGAACTTGGTTGATCTCTGCATTATTCGATCTATTGCGCAGTCCAGTTACACCTAAATGCAAATTTAAAAAACTTGTATCGCCCATGGCATTGGATCGCCCCCTCGAACCGCCCGCAGTCGACACGCTCACTCACCCCCCGAGCCTTCAATCACTGACAATTGCTGATCGCAGTGTGTGGGTGCTCGACCAGGCTGTACCTCGAAACATTGTCGAAACCCTTTACGCCGACCTGTCGACACGCACGTTTACGTTCACCAATCAGGACAGCGAGGCCACCGAGTTCGCCAACCACCTCATCCATCAGGGAGAGCTAGCCGATGAGAATCCCAACACGATCGGAAGAGTCGTCGAAGCCGCTCAAGCATTGATCCACAAACTGGGCCATCCGACATTTCCACTCGAGCGGGTGTACGTCACGACAGCGCTCTTCGGCGACTATCAGCACGTCCACCGCGACGGTGATGTCTGGACGGCGCTCTACTTCGTCAACCCGGTTTGGCATACCGATTGGGGCGGGGAACTGCTCCTGTATCACGACGACAATGCCAGTATCTCCACAGCGGTGGCACCTCGCTTCGGCCGACTTGTGATCTTCGATGGGATGCTGAACCACCGCGCGGGTGTCCCAAGCAAATACTGCCCAATCGCACGCTTGGCACTGGTCATCAAGTTTCTGCGAAGCTGAAAAAGGAGTCCAAGTGGATTCCGGGCTGACCCCGATGAAGCAGTCGGATGGGTCGACCTGGCACTTGCATCTTGGAGGTGCCGGATCGAGGTGGATGGCGGGGAAGCTGGGGGGACCCTTTCAATCGTCAGAGCGCTGCGCGCCTGTTCCTGCGCTCGGTGACAGGGATCGAATCATGGCCATGCCGTTGTAGGTGTGCTAAGAACAATGAGCCATCTTCGAAGCGTTGTTGTGGACTTCGAAGCGTTGTTTCGCCCCCCCGAGCCACCAAATTTCGACGCAGAACCGGTCATTCGTCCCTTGATGGTGGGGGACGGAAGCTATCCTGCCTGGCTCGTCGACAACCTCATTGAAGCGGCTGCAATCAAACCGCTTCATGAGTGGTTTTTGACGCTTGGCTATAGCTTTGGCGACGTTGATCGAGCTGACACGAGCTTCATGCGACATCTTGTGCACTACTTCGACGAAGAAGAGTGCGAAGGCAATACGCCAGTAGCAACCATTGTGGCTACCGCTCGTTCAGTTGTTCAATCGCTGGGTCTTAATGCAGACCAACTCGAACGTGTCTACGCCAACTTCAACCTGTTTGGAGATCAGCAGTTCTCCCACACTGATGGGGATTGCTGGACAGCACTGATGTTCGTGAATTCGAGCTGGTCAGTTGATTGGGGGGGCGAGCTTCTTCTCTACGAACAGGGACCAGGCTCGGTTGCCCTGGCCATACCGCCACGACCCGGTCGGATGGTTGTTTTTGATGGCAATCTTGAACATCGCGGCGGATCTCCAAATCGCTTTTGCCTCGACGCCCGTATCACAGTCGCGACGAAGTTTGTTCGCCCCACGGGAAGCGATGCTCGGCCCTGAATCCGCCGAAAAGCAAGCGTTCGACAAACGCTTCGAAGGCTTGCTTGACGTGTCACTCGTTGACTTGGTCGTTCCCGAAAACGCACCACGCGTGTTCTCATACGAGCTCGATGATGAAGTGCTGGCCTTCCAACGCCAGGAATACCTGAATGAGCCCCTCTTTGTTCCTGAGCTTTGGGCGACATACCGCCTTCTGGTGCGTCTCTTTGAGGGCCCGCTCCGCGCGCCAGGCCCAGATCAAGCAGACCTCTGTTTCCTGCCGCTCTTTTTGCCAGTCTTTGAAGCGATTGAGTTTGACCTACGGCCAACGATCTCGTCGTTGGAGTTATTGAACGCGGGTCCTCGTCATGTAGTGGCGTCGCTCTGGGACGGCTACCCTCGCCCGCCCTCTCGTCGAGCCAACCCCTACTCAATGCAATCGCTGGGATACCTCTTGGAGCCGACTGGCGTGGATAGCACCTGGTCCTGGATTGATGAGCGGTGGCGAGTGCTGACCCTGTGTGGAAGCATCGACGTGGACCCAGACGACGTCAACGTATTCCCGCTGGTCTTTCCCAACGACAGATCGCCAGGTGAGCGCCCTCTGCTGTATTCCTTCTGCGGCACCACCACCTATGACTCGGTCCCAACCGATCACATCCGCGGGCATGGCCGTGCATCAGCTTGGGAACACCTCATCTCGTCAAACCATCGAGACGTGTTCATCGGATCGCCATCGGACGCCCAAACGCGGTTCGGCCTAGCAACTCCGCTCAGGACGTTGCCGACAATGAGCCGATTCACCCTTTGCCCGGCAGGTTGGTCGCGCTGGTCATTCCGCATTTTTGAAGCACTAGAAGCCGGGTCGATCCCTGTCATCCTGAGCGATTACTCAGTGATGCCCTTCGCTGACCAGCTCGACTGGGACGCCTTCTCTCTGTATCTGCCCGAGGACGCGTTGGAAGATATCGACGATGTAATCCGCTCACTAACTCCGCAACGGGTCGCAGGTCTGGCGGCTTCAGCGCAGCACGTACGCAGACATTTGGGTCCAACTGGCCTGGCAAGCATGGTCACAACGGCACTGACCGACGTCTCGGAGGACCGGGCGCATGGGTGAACTCCACGATCCTGTCGAAAAGCAACGACGCGTGGCGTCCATCAAGGCCGACATCGAAGAAGCCCTGGACGGTTTTATCCCGCCTCCGGAGGCCCCAAGGATCTGCACCTACCCCCTGGACGAAAGCATCACCGAGTTCGAGTTGGACGTCTTTCACCACGTCCCCACGATGCTGCCGGAGGAGCGTGGGACCTTCCTACTGGTTGAGCATGTTCTGCAGCGAATACTCGGGACCGAATCACCAAACGAAGCAGATGCCTTCTTCGTTCCCCTGTACTTCCCGGTGCATGAAACCGAAGAGATCAACATCGAAGCCGCCATGTCGGGGCTTGAGTACATCAACAGCGGCAAGAAGCATATTCTGTGCTCCCCCTGGGACACCTACCCTCGCCCGATCATGCGGCGCGCCAATCGGTACTGCGTCATCGCCGGCCAGCGCTATGGCCACCTGGAGTGGCTTGAGAACCAGCGATGGCTAGATGACCGCTTCATGCTCTTCACCACAGAATCCACAGTCGACCTGCACCCGAACGACATCGGGATTCTCCCTTCGATCCTTGCTGGCCCTGAAGGGCCTCCTGCGAGCGAGCGACCGCTTCTCTACTCGTTCTGCGGCGTCCTCTGCTACGACACCATGGCGCCGAACCACGTGCGCGGAGAGGCGAACCTTCCCCATTGGCAGTCGATGCGTGCGTCGCAAACTCCCGACGTTTTCGTGGGAACTCTGAACGATGCGCGGGCGCGGTTCGGAAACGCCACAACATTCAGAGATCTACCAGCCATGAGTCGCTTCACGCTCTGCCCCGCAGGGTGGGCGCGCTGGTCTTTTCGGCTGATGGAAGCGGTGAGTGCGGGTTCAATCCCGGTGCTTCTATCTGACTATTACGTGCGTCCGTTCTCACCATGGGTGGCCTGGGATCGATTCTCTCTGCGCCTGCCCGAGCGGGCTTTGAGCCAAATTGACCCAATACTCCGATCACTGCCACAACGCAGGATGGAAGGCCTCTCACGAACATGCGGAGCTGGCGCCGCGAGACTGGACTATCGCTCTATGGCTCAGTGGATCATCGCTGCACTGATGAAACGTCTGGTCATGCATCCATCCCATCCGTATTCCCCTGCAGAAAAACACTAAACCGACTGAGCAGGGGGCATGAAACTGTGTCGATCCACCTTCCCCTTCCGATCCTTGGGCGACAACCTCTTTGAACGAGACATCACCCTCTGTGGTGGTGACAGCAACTACGACGATCTCGTGATGGGATCCAGTTTCACACTCCCGAGGCATCTGAAATGTGAACCCTGAAGCGACAGAACGGATCATTTAGCTGGATTCGCTCAGGTCCTGATCACAGCACCCCAGATCAAGCTGGTGCTCTTGAACTGGAGCCTCAAACCGCCTGCTGATAGCACAATTCAGAGCAAGCCCGTGGTAGACGCTTCAACTCGCTTGTACCAATGTTCATGTACAACTCAAGGACAAGACCTTCAGACCTGTTGGCGCAACTAATAGCTAAGTGGCAGCAGCGGCCAGAAACCCCAGTACTGGTCGGCACGACTATTCATTGCCAAACCTCTCGCGCACCCTGGATTCCACAACTCAAGCCCCATGATCACAGGTCTTGATCACCGGTCGAGCAGCCGCCGGCACGGGATCTCCTTACAGCTTGCTCCTGGAGCAAGACATTGATGCCTTCTGGCTGCTCAAGATCCACAGAGGCAACTTTGGTGTTCTGAACCTACAGCCCGTCTTTCCAATGCTCTTGGTTGGGCTCACCGTCATCGTGACAGTGCTAGATCAAGCAATGATCTTACAACGATCGCGATGACAACTTATTCCCTGGAGCGGTCCCTCTGAAGCCGCTTAGTAGCGCGCAAAGACCGAGGACGTCCCGTCATGAACGATGGCAAGATCCTCGAAGCGTTTAGCCTCAACGCCAGCGACTTGCATACCTGGAGAACCAATCGGCATCCCAGGTCCAGCAAGGCCTCGAATGTCAGGCCGTTCGTATAGCAGTCGTTGGATCGCATTGACTGGAACGTGTCCTTCGATCACGTATCCCTCCACAACCGCGTTGTGACAGGAAAGGGCTGACACCATGCGCCTTCCTCACAGCATTCATGTCCTCGGTGACATGGTCATCAATGCGGAATCCCGGCGATGCGATGTGCTCCCCCCATTGCGTACAACAACCGCAGCTCGCCAAGCGATACACGGACATCTGCGGACCGGTGGCCTACTGGTGTCGGGCATCAAGCCATCTCCTTGAACGTTTCATGCGGACTTTCACGAATTAATCAACATCTGATTATTTCTCACTGAGAATATCTCAATTTGCCTCAGAAACAAAAAATCTATTGCGGCCGTGTGACTTGGCTGAATACAGGTTCTTATCCGCTAATTCTCTTGCATCCTCAAACGTGATCGCTCGAGTAGAATCAATAAAAACAGCACCACAGCTAATGGTAACATTGTTAAACGGAGAGGACTGATGTGGAATCCGACAGACTTCAATGCTTTGTACCATATCAGCAACAATAGTCACAAAATTGGAAAATTGAACATCATGCAGAATGAGAAAAAATTCTTCGCCACCAAACCTAAAAAATCCGTCCAAAGGCCTCTTAGCGAATTTTGATAATTCTTTGGCCACTTGGACAAGGCATTTGTCACCCTTATCATGCCCATAGCCGTCATTATAATTCTTAAAAAAATCCACATCAATCATCACTAGCCCAACTGTATTTTGCGATCTGCACGAAATTCGCCAAATCTTTAAGCCAAAAGACTCGAGAGCTCTTCTATTTTTAACGCCGCACAAAGGGTCAATGGTTGCAAGGTCAGACAGGGAAGAACAATTAAAGACGAGATTGTCAATCAAAGAAATAAATCCATCACTAAGCCTTTCTATCTCCGATGAAGAAGAAACCTCTTCCATGCACTGTTTTAACCTACCTGCAATTGAGTTCAGCTTATCCGAAAAGTCGTCGAGATCTCCACGGGGGTCAATCGACGGAATTGACCTAATAATTCTTTCTATATTTTGAATAGGAACAGCAATACTGTCTCTTGATAATTTAATAATTGCGAAGCAAGATAGAATGCCGAACAAAAGAATCATTGCAATCAAATTGCGTGACCTATGATTTGCCTGATCAAGCAAACTCGACTCATACTGTTGTCTGAGTGACTCAAGACGCCTGGCATTCTCAAGAACCTCATCCTCAACCAACAATAAATCAAGAAGTGGGTAGGAATTTATCAAGTCAAGAGTTTCTTGCCTAGACAAAACTCCTGAGTAAATTTCTTTTTCCACCATACGACTTGCTCTCTGCACTCTCAAATAAGCAGACTCATGAATACGTTCAAAATTTATAAATTCAATCTTGTTAGCAAATCTTTCCCTCTCTTCATTGAACATTTTATTCTCCATTTCCGATAAATACGTAGAAACATGCCCTATATTTTTCCGCTGATCAACGAAAGAAGAAGAATTTCTGCCTGACAAAACCTCAAGCTTTAACCTATCAAGCTTCGCTATATCGTAGGCGAGCTCCTGAAAGCCATCAATCTCCAAGTTGATGTTCTCAATTCTAACTTGAGCAGCTATTTCACTGGACCTATACCAGAATTCATAGGAAATAATTGGAACCGTGGCAAGAAATAAACTAAAAACTTGAAGAGAAACAATTCTTCCGATTAGCTCATTTCGGCGAAAAAAGGGAAACAAAGATGAAAATATTTGCATCAAACTTTAGCCTGATGATCGCAGAAACTTACTAGATATCCGGGGCTTTAGTGTCTGAGAGTCAATTGTTCCGAGCTGAATTCCCGCCTGATAAATTAAGTCAATATTTCTTTCAGCAAGACCATCCTGGGAGAGCAATGAGACTTGGGATGCCGGGTTACTGTAAAATTTAAGACCTTCAAGCAACTCCTTGAATTCATTAGGCTCAAGCCCTTCATTCATAGCCATTGATTCGATAAACGGTTTTTCGTCCTTCTCAAACTTCTGCAAAAATTTTAACCATCCTGCGACTAAAGCCCGCAATTTACTTTCCTCATTGAGATAGAGATTTGGAGATACAACCATATAATCGAGAACTGCTGCTGGCACGCTAGATGAGTCAAAGATAGTAGAAGCTCCGAGTTCTCGCGCTAGTTCTGATGTTGGTGGATAAGTAACAATTGCATCAACTTCTCCGTTAGCCAAGGCCTCAGGCATCTTATCCATGACCATTGGACGCAGAGCTATATCATCTACACTAAGATGACTATCCTGAAGAGATTGATACAAAACATATGTTCCAAATGCGTCAGTCGTTACGGCTACTTTTCTACCCTTCAAATCATTTACGTCCGAGAAATTTATAGACATTAACTGATCACCACCTGTCGATTGATCAATAACCAAAATTATGACTGGGCATCTATCTGGAGTTATTTTACAAATGTTGGAGATCTCAATTCCTGTTAGCTGTGCAATATCGATTAGCCCTCGCGAGAAAGCCCTTGCGGGGTCAGCCTGATCTTCATATCTAACGATCTCTAAATTACTTATGTAACCCTCTTCAATAGCAGAATTCAGGATTTCATAGCCTGGCCAAGGCGAATAAGACACCTTCATATTCTCAGAAGAATTCGAACATGCGGAAGTGAATGCCAGCAAAAATAAAACAGCAATTCGATTAATAGGATTCATTTTTAGCTAAAATTTTATATAACCTAGCGGATTAAGCGCATTGACAACAGGAATCCAGGATAACTTTATGATTTCGAGCCCACATCAACTTTTAATACAACTCTCACTCGCGGCCAGATAAAACCAATAACGATCTTCCCTCGAGTCGAGTTAATGGTCGCACTAGAACAATGGCAACAAAAGACAGGCCGCAATAAGGCGACGATCAACAAAATAAAATACATAATACGCTTAAAAATATCCTTATCGAGTAGATGTATCGACTAAAATCGATACATCAAGGTTGGCCCAGGGAAACAGCGCCATACCTTGAGGTCATGGACCCAGGGATGTCATAGCCAAGTCGCTTCGACCCACGTTTCTCTTTTGCAGTGATTGGGTTGAACCATGAACAAACGAGCGCGGAAGGCCGTCTTTCCACCGGGAAGGGCGACCTTCTCTTTTGACGCCGGATTTCGTCTGTTTCGACGGACAGGAGTTCTGGCAGACAACAATTCATCTGATGGGAATCTTCGATGAGATCCCCATCAGATGACGGTGATACAACTGCCTAGGGATGACACAGCCGTGGAGGTGATCGCCCCCTAGGCCCGGGTGAAGTGCTCAGCAACCGCTCATCAGCGGTGAGGCGCATGTCACACAGCCTGTCTTGAGCATGGTCTCCCACGCGTCTGACGCACACGATCAGCAGCCACTCGTCGCCCGATGACAGCGTGATCAGAACCCACCTTGCTCGTTCGGCTTCTTGCCGGTCTGATACACGAACAGCAGGTAGTGCCCCTCGCGGGTGAACTTGATGAAATCCAGTGACAGCAGCGGCCACCAGAGCCAGCGTTGATCGGCAGGATTCACACCAGCTCCAGCCACCAAGATCGACCCATTGATGCCGTGATTCTGCAGGCCCCCATGGTTCAACGAGACTCAGAAGGGAGAAGCCATCGCCCATAGCGGGCATACAACGCCGGTATCACCACCAACGTAAGCAGGGTGGAGGTGATGAGCCCGCCGAGCACAACGATGGCGAGAGGCTGAAGGATTTCATTGCCGGCGCCAAAAGCAAGGGCCAACGGCACCATGCCAAGGGATGAGGTCAGTGCCGTCATCAAGATGGCGTTGAGCCTTTCCAGGCTGCCGTTGCGAATCAACTCCATCGGTGGTTCACCGTTTTGATGTCGCCGATTGAAGTTGTCCACCAGCAACAGGCCATTGCGAACGGCCACTCCGAACAAGGTGATGAAACCGATCAAGGACGCCACCGACAGCACCCCACCACTGATCAAAACGGCCACCAGCCCACCAACCAGGGCCAGAGGCAGATTGATCAGAATGGCCACCGTGGCCGGCCACGAGCGCACCGCCACCAGCATCAAGCCAGCAATCACCACAGCGGCCAAAAGGCTGTAGAGAACCAAGGCGCGAGTTGCGCGTTGCTCTGATTCGAATTGACCTCCGTAGCGAATGCTGTAGCCAACCGGAAGCCGGACGACCTTGGCCACCTGGCTGCGAATGTCGTTCACCACAGGGCTCAAAGCGCGACCGGACACATTGGCTGACACCAGAATCCGGCGAGCCACATCCTCACGGTTGATCTCGTTCGGGCCACGGGTCGACGTCACCATGACGAAATCGCCAAGCGGTTTGAGCACACCAGAAGTGGTTCGAATCGGCAGGCGACGCAAGGCGTCGACATCACTGCGTTCCTCAGGAGGCAGCATCACAACCAGGGGATCTCGGCCACTGGCGGGCTCAGGCGGGCTGATGCGTGCACCATGAAGGCCAACGTCGATCGCTTCCGCCAGGGTTGCCAGGCCCACTCCATCCTGCAGAGCCCGTTCACGATCAAGCGTCAGTTGAATCTGGGGCACCGGCAGCAGAGGCTCAAGCTGAAGATCCACCACTCCTGGCACATCACCCACCACATCACGCACCTGCTCTCCAAGACGGCGCAGTTCATTCAGATCAGGGCCGGAAATCTTGATGGCGATGGCACTGCGGACACCCGAGAGCACTTCATCCATCCGGTGGGAGATGAACCCACCGATGTTGGGGGCCACACCAGGCAGTGCGAGAAAGGCCTCACGAATCCGAGCGATGGCAGCCGGGCGATCCGCTATGGCCAGATCACTCAGTTCAAGATCCACATGGGCGATGTTCACGCCCGCCCCATCGGCATCCCCTGGAGCACGCCCGGAGCGCACCTGAATCCAGTCGACGTCGTCGCTGGACTGGAGACGTTCGGAGAGAACTGTGCCGGCGCGGCTGGTCATCTCGAGCGACACACCCGGGTAGAGCACCATCGAGTTCACCAGCGATTGCTCGCGAAACTCCGGCAAGAACACCCGTCCAAGCCCCGGAAGAATCAAGACAGCCGCCACCACCGTTGCCAAGGCAAGAGCCAAAACACGGCGCGGTGTGGCCAAAGAAAGATTGAGGATCGGTTTGTAGAGCCGTGCTGCTGTGCGCTCAACCCAAGAGCTTTCAGCCGGCAGCGGAGACCGACTGAGCAACAGAGCACAGAGGGCCGGTGAAAGGGTGAGCGCCACAAGCGTCGACGCCACAATCGACAGCACGTAGGCAATGCCCATCGGCATGAAAATGCGCCCTTCCACGCCCGTGAGCGTGAAGACCGGGGAGAACACCACCACGATGATCAAGGTGGAGAACAGCACCGGCTGACGCACCTCCACCGATGTGCGGAAGACCACCTCCAAAGGGTCTTGGGGTGAGGGCAACTGGCGATTGCGGCGCAGGCCCCGATAGCAGTTCTCCATGTCGACGATGGCGTCATCGACCACCGACCCAATGGCAACCACCAAACCACCGAGGGTCATGGTGTTGAGCTGCAGCCCGAGCCAGCGCATCAACAACAGACCCACCAACAACGACAACGGAATGGCGCTGAGGGTGATCACAGCGGTGCGCCAATTCATCAGAAACAACACCAACACGGCCGCCACAATCACCACGCCGAGCAGCAGTGACTCGCTCACATTGCGGATGGCTAGGTCGATGAACTGGGCCTGACGGAAGGTCTGATGCACCTGCACACCCTCCAGCAGGGATGCATTGAGCTGTTCAACCCGTTGTTCCACAGCCCGCGTCAGCCGCGGGGTATCCACATCGGGCTGTTTGTTGATCATCAACACCACAGCTGGCTTGGCATTAAATGTGGCTTCGCCACGCCGTAAGGCAGCACCTGAGCGAATCTCAGCGACATCGCCTAAGGAGTTGATCTCACCAGTGGCTGATCGCACAGGCATCCGTTCCAGATCAACACTGCTCGTGCTGAAGGTGGGAGGAAGAATCAGACGTTCCTGGCCGCCAGCAATCTGAACACCACCGCGGCCGTTGAACAGCGAATCGCGAGTCGCCTGAACAACATCAGCGAGAGCAAGATTGCGCTGCTGCAGGGCCGCCAGGTTCAGCTGCACTTGTGTCTGCGGCAGGTCACCGCCGTAGATCGTCACCTGGGCAACGCCAGGGATGGCAAGCAAAGCGTTTTCGTAAGTGGTTTCAACCAAGGAGCGCAATCGCAATCGCTCATCTGCCGACGCCGAGTCCGGCAGGGTGAAGGCGTATTGGAGAACGGTGCCGAGGGGCGAAAGCGGTGGGGAAATTTCAGGCGAATCGGCCGAGGCTGGCAACTGTGTGCGGAGCTGCTGCAACCGTTCAGACACCAACTGGCGTGCGTTCTGCAACTGCGCGGTATCGCGGAACGCCACCTGCACCATCGAAAGGCCAGGTTTGGATGCTGAGCGCACCACCTCCACACCAGGCAAACCATTCACAGCCGCCTCAATCGGCGCACTGATCTGCCGCTCAACCTGCTCCGGGGCCAGACCAGGAGCGGCCGTTTGAATCTCCACCTGCGGCGGCGCGAAGGGGGGAAACACATCCAGGGGCATCTGAACAAGGTTCAGAACGCCCCACATACTTATCAGCAGCGAGCAGAAAACAACCAGCCATCGGCGCGCAATCGAAGCACGCAAGATGGCGTTAAGAAGCCTGGTCAACATCGAGGTATCCGATCAACCTTGATTTGATCCAGAATCACTACTGCGAATTCCCAATCCCACCGCAAGGATCACGAGCACAGCAACACCAACACCTCCTGGGAGTAGCCATGCCGGAGTGTTGCTTTGTGCCGATTGATCGTCAGCCTGAGCATGCTTGGCAGCAGCGGTGCTGGCTGAGCTTTCCTCAACAGAAACGCGATCCTTCTTCTGAGACTCGGCGTAAAGCGAAAGAGCACCTGAAACAACCACCTGTTCATCGGCGCTGACGCCCTCGAGAACAACCGTGCGATCGCCGGTTACAGCTCCAAGAACGACGAACACCGGGTCATAGGTGTTGCCACTGCGAACGAAAACCAGTGATTTCCCATTTGCCTCAACGATGGCGACGGTCGGCAGGGTCAACTGCCCATCAGGCTCGCTCTGAGGTGCAGCAGTGGTGATGCCCAAGAGCTGATCCTGCTCAGGCGAGGCCTTCACCTGATCGACCTCACCGTTCTGAACGAACTCATCACCATGGCCAGAATGGGCCAGCGCGGCTGGGCCAACAAAAGCTTGAGCACCACTGCAAAGCAGTACGCAGCTAAGAGCGAGCGCGCGCATGCGTTCATCAGGAAGACGACAACTAATTTTCGGCTAATGTCCGGGATTTAACAACCTGCCAAGAGAAGCCTCAGTTCCACACCGTCAAACCCAATTTCACGAAATCCCAAGGCCAACTCAGGAAGATGTCCTTCATAAAATCCGGAAACAGGGAATACAGAAGCAGTAAAGGCCGCCTGGACCAACGTTGACCCCCAGATTGCGTTCTGTTCAACACCACAGAACGCTGAACCCTTCTTCAATGTTACAAAGCCAGACAACCAAAGGTCAGCACTCGATAGCGTTGTTTGAGAGCTGAAAAGCGGAGACATCACGGTGCTCAGATCCCTCCGCAGGCGATGCAGGCGACTCATGATCGCCATCTTCAGTGTCGCCTTGATTCTCATACAACCCGTGGGAACATTCGCCTGCGTGCCTGGCCTTGAATGGGGAATGGATCGCTCCAGCCTTGAAGCCCACCTGGGAGTGCCCCTCAGTGAAAGGAATGACAGCACCTTTGAAGCCCAATCTCTTCAGATCGGAGAGCTTCCGGTGAGTCGGCTGCGGTTGCAGATGGGCGATCAAGGTCTGAAGCATCTGGCATACGAGCTTCAACCTGATTCGATGGTCGAAGTCTTGGCAGGCTTGCGCTCCCGCTATGGATCTCCGGTGAGCACCACATTGGATGACAAACAGCAACCTTTACAGCAGGTCTGGGTCTGGAACACTGGAGATGACTGCATCACGGCTGTCCGATCCGGAAACGACGCGTTTGTGCTCAGCTACCGTCCCACCCGCCTCAATCCAGCGCTGCTTTAAGTGGTTAGGGCTCAGGTTGCCAAAGGAAGCAGCACCAGCAGACAACGGCTGGATGACGCGCGATGGCACTGAATCCTCCAGTGCCAAATCGTAGCAGCCGTGATGCCAATCATCTTTTCGACAACTGATCCAGAGCGCCAAGGACACACGAGAGAAACAGCAAGTGCAACCGCACACTCTGATCTCAAGCCGAACGAACCTGTAATAACTTCAGATCGCATCCATCATAACCAGCTGCACACAGTCTCAGAGACAATTGACTGATAAACCATTCTCAGGATCTGCCTTCGTGTGGTGAAACACTGAAGAATCAGGCAAGGTGCGCCATAGCGCTGACTGAAGACCACGACCATCATCAAGGCCATCAGCTTGAAGACCCTTCACTTGCAGCCCAGTGCATCGCCAATCGATTAGGAGTCGACCACCCGAACAATTGAAAGAATAAGCGCTGTTGAATCAATCATTTCTGACCACTTGAATTGTTGCCTCAAAGCCACATCGGCTTTCAAGAATGACTTTTCAACAGCAAGCTTCAGCCATGAGTTTGCTCTCATTAACGCATCACGGCCACCACGGCTGTATGCCATGCAAGCCATCAGAGAATCATCGAGATTTTCACTTCGGCTTGTCTCGTTTCTAAACACTGTGGAGCTGACCAAGGGAGTTCAGGACACCAGTCCAATACGATTTTCACCCGTCAGCCGAGCCAATGACGATTGATTGCCTGTGTATCGGTCTGCTTTGCGCAGATTTGGTCTGCGACCCGATTGACGCATTGCCAAACCCCGGTCAGCTGATTGAAACCCACAGAATGGATCTGAGCCTTGGAGGCTGCGCAGCGAATGCGGCCTATGACCTCGCGCACCTTGGCGTGTCTGTTGGCGTCGGAGGTGGCATCGGCGACGATTTTTTCGGCCAGTATCTGGTTCACACCCTTGAGCAAGCGGGCGTCGACACAGCAGGCATTCACCGCACTGGAGACGCGGCAACGGCAACAACAGCAGTGATCAATGTGCATGGAGATGACAGGCGCTTCATCTCAGCTGTCGGAGCCAACCGCTTATTCACCCAGGACATGATCCCGGCAGGTCTGATCGAATCCGCCAGGGTGATCTACATCGGTGGCTTCCTGATGCTGGATGCTCTGGAAACCGAGGAGACCCTGCACCGATTGCGCCAGGCGCGCGCCAATGGCGCCCTTGTTGTGTTGGATGTGATCGAAGTGATCGATCCGGCGGCCATGAAGCGGGTGGCTCGGTTTCTGCCCTATGCCGATGTCGTGCTTCCCAACACGGACGAAGCCGCCCTGCTGACCGGATGCACGGACCCTTGGGACCAGGCACGCACGTTCCTGGATGCAGGAGCAAGCACTGTTGTCATCACCGGAGGTGAGCAGGGCGTGCATGTCATGCAGCACGGTTTGCGTTTGCGGAGTGACGCCTACCCCACGACCTTCAGGGGGGGGACAGGTGCCGGCGATGCCTTTGATGCGGGATTCATCGCCGGCCATCTCAACGGCCAGGATCTCCGAGGCTGTCTTCGCTGGGGTAGTGCGATGGGGGCCAGCTGTGTGCGCAGCACCTCGGCAACAGCCAGTGTCTTCGACAGGGCAGAAGCCCTTCAGTTCATGACCAGCCATGAACTGCACATCGAGGAGCTCGAATGAGGGGGCAGGAACAACGACTCAGGCAAATCGCGGAGGCCTGGAATGAGGCGGAGATCAGCGAATCGGCGATCCATCGCTGGATGGACCAATTTCCAGCCGTCGATCAACCGACAGCCATGCGGCTACTGGAGTGCATGGAGCTGCACAGCTGGGCACGGATGATCCGCGAAAGCCGCCTGCTGCACCAACGCCTGTGCATGGACCTCAAAGGCGATGGGTTCGATGTGGACGGGTTCAGCGACATCGACTTCGCCCGAGCCTTCACCTGCAAAAGCGGCGACCTGGCCTCCTATGTCTACCGGAAAGCGAATCTTCTCTCCGTCAGGCACTTCCACACGATTGATGCGCTGAAAAACAGCACCGAGGACAGAAGCCAACGGGCCATTGTTGTGCTGGACGACTACATCGGCACCGGCTCCCAGTTCCTGTTCCAGTTCATTGGCCGCAGTGGGGGCAACACCAGGCTGCTGAAGGGGTACAAACGCATCCGGCTGTGCTCGCTGGTGGTGCATGACGATGCCCGCGTCAAATGGCGTCGTCTGCAACGCCATGCCGTTGCCGAGGTGATGCAGATCGAAGAGCAGCAACTCGCCTGCGTTGACTTCAGCAACGAGCGCGATCAGCTGATCGCCCGACTGGGTGAGATTGACTGGCGCAAGGCCGGGTTGATCGCAGCGCAGCGGGACTTCCCCGTGACAGCCCACCCTGATCTCACACCCCAAGAACGTTCAGCGATGCGTCAGTTTCTTCATCGCCAGAATTCAGCCGAGGAAGGAGCCGGGACCACCGAGTTTCTGCAGGGGCATCACTCCTTCTTTTACGGAGCCCCCAATGCCCTCGCCCGCGTCTTGCTTCCCCTGTTCAAACGGGTGGAGGATTTCACGATCTACCCCACTGAATCGCTGCAGGGTCTGCCCGCCGAGATCATCGACTACAACATCGAAAACCCCTGCGCCGTGACGCCTCTGAATCCTCACCCTCCAGACCCCTGACGTTGATTTGGCGTATCACATCGGCCATCCATTCCGCAGGAGCCAGCAGCCAGCTCAATCCTTTTCTGAGACCTTATGGACAACGAAGTCGTGAACTCTGAGCTGCTGCAAAGCATCAACCCACAGCTGCGTCCAGCAATCGAGGCGGATTTGCCTGCGGTGCGACAGCTTCATCGCAAGGTCTGGCCGACGGAAGAAGGAGAGCGAATCGTCCAAGTTGTGGAAAACCTCTGGCAAACCTCAACAGGAGCCCCTCATCCAACACGGCACTGGGTGATCACCGACAAGGATGAGGCGATCCTTGGCCATGTCTGCTCGAGCGGCATCACCACAGCACAGGAAGGCAGGGTGGGATGGATTCTGGCCCCCCTTGCCGTCGCCCCCGAACATCAGGGCTTCGGTTACGGAAGTGCATTAGTCAGGCATGCCATCAACCATGCACTGACCAGCGATCAGCAGCGGATCGTTGTCTACGGAGATCCTGCTTATTACGAGCGCTTTGGGTTTGACAACCAGGCAGCCATCGCCTTCAAGCCCCCCTATCCGCTAGCCCACCCCATGGGTTGGCAAGGGATCGTTGCCAACAGAGAGAGTCTCCAATGCCCCGCCGATGTGAGGTGTCATAAGGCATTGATGCAGGCTGAGCTTTGGTGATCCAGCCAGAGCGAGATCAAGAACGAATGAAACCAACGGCAGCGCAAAACATCACCACACGCCAAACCGGCTGCGCCAACTCACCAACAGCGGATTATCAACTTGAACCTAGAGATGATCTTGGCGACTATTGATTTGATACAACGCAGCCAATCTCTCAACGAGGCTTGAAGCATGGGTCATCAGAAGCCCCTTCTCAAGCGATAGTCAACAACGCTTTCACTGGGCAAAGGCATTGCCAGACCAAGAGAGGAATCGTCCCATGCCAATCAGACGATCAATGTACTTCCAAACAGTTTTTTGTGTGACAAAGAAAGGAGTCATGAGGCTAACGGTAGACACCGAAGATGGCGATTACCTTCTGCCAGGACTTTTGGCCTCGGATGAAGTTCCCGGAGCCTCACCAACCGATATTGAAACATTCATCCCGATCACTCTCAGCCGATACGAATCACCGGCCCGAGTCTTGACGACATTGCATCATCTACAGATTTAACGCTCTTAATGATGCGCGCGATTTCTTCAAGACTTCGTCAATCAGAAGCTCTACTCTCGATCGTCGGGCAACGACGCGTTGAAGACCGTGTACGTTGCTTTCTTGAATTAGTTGCTAACGACCATGGAGTTGTAACTCCACATGGAATTCATATTAATCTTCGTCTTACACATCAAGATATTGCCAATGCAGTGAGTTCAACACGAGTGACAGTGACACGAGTATTGAGCTGTCTCAAAAAGAAAGGTTGGCTTCGATCAAGCTCTCAACGCCACTTAATGCTCACGTATTAAGTGGCGTTGAGTATGACAACTATTTGCATTTACTCAGGGCAAAGACGTTTGCTAACAGACGGCAGACGCAAACTGCTGACCCATGATAAGAATACTAAAAGAGATGAAGTCACAAGACACACCTGCAAACCTGCTGTTGCATTTCGACCGATCATAAAAATGGAACCCGACAACAACGTGCCCAAAAGACGCCCTGCCGCATTGGCCATGTAATAGAAACCAACGTTCAGACTCACATCGTCCTGATCGGTATAGGCAAGAACCATGTAGGAATGAACCGATGAATTCATCGCGAACACCACACCAAAGGCGGCGAGTCCTGCTATCACAGCAATCGAAGCATCAACCTCTCGCCAGAGAGCCAAAGCAATCAAGCCGGGGATTGCTGTGAGCAAAGCAGACCAGAATTGAACAGTCGAAGGTCCAGGGTTCGTGGACTTTCCCCACAGACGCCTGATTGCAGGAGCGAGACCTTGCACACAGCCATAACCGATGACCCAAAGACCGAGAAAGCCTCCAATTTTCCAGAAATCCCAGCCGAAAGACACCTCAAGAAAGACTGGCAAGGCCACCACAAACCAGACATCTCGAGCTCCGAAAAGAAAAAAGCGCGCAAGCGACAACATATTGATGGCCTGTGACTTCGAAAAAAGAGAAGAGAAACCAGGCTTTGCCTTCATCTTCCCGATGTGAGAAGGAAGCACCAACGTCACAAGAAAGGCAGCAGCCAAGCCTCCTGCCATCCATGCCACCGTTTGATTGAAGCCAAGAGCAGTCAACAACAGACCACCCAGAAAAAAACCAACGCCTTTCAGAGCATTTTTTGAGCCGGTCAAGATAGCGACCCAACGAAACAATTGATGCTCGGCCTCATTGGTCGTTTCTGGCAAGCCTTGCAAAACTGTCTTGATTGCACTTTTGGCACTCATCTTGTTCAGATCTTTAGCAATGCCACTGATTGCCTGAGCAGCCATCACATAAATCACACTGACCAGCTTCGGCCAACTCGATGCCACAGGTACCAGCATTAATAAGGCTGCTATTTGCAACAACGTTCCCAGCCAAAGAGTGAGCCTGAGGCCATATCGAGCAGCGATCCAACCTCCATAAAGGTTAGTAATCACACCAAAAAGTTCGTAAAAAAGGAAGAGAGAAGCAATTTCCAGAGTGCTGTAGCCAAGCTCGTGGAAATGAAAAACCACGAGCATGCGCAAGGCTCCATCGGTCAGGGTGAAGGCCCAATAGTTTGCAGTGACGACACCATATTGCTGCAATGCAGAAAGTTTCATCACATCCCTCTTTCAGATTCCAGCTTCACCACATGGCAAACCAGATCAGCCATACGACTGCTGTAGCCCCATTCGTTGTCGTACCAGCCGTAAACCTTCAACTGGGTGCCACCGACCACCATCGTGGAAAGAGCATCGACCACCACGCTGCGGTCGTCGTTGACGTAATCCACCGAGACCAGGGGCCTGGTTTCGTAGCCAAGGATGCCTTGGAGTGGTCCCTGGGCGGCCAGCGCGAAGGCCTGGTTGACCTCCTCCGTGCTGGTGGGCCGATCCAATTCGAAGACAGCGTCGGTCAGGGAGGCGTTGAGCAGCGGGATGCGCACGGCATGGCCGTTGAGCTTGCCCTGAAGCTCCGGAAAAATCATGGCAATCGCCTTGGCGGACCCCGTGGTGGTAGGAATCAGCGATTGCAGGCAGGAGCGTGAACGCCGCAGATCAGCCTTGAAGGCATCGACCACAACCTGGGTATTGGTGACGTCATGCAAGGTCGTGATCGAACCGTGACGAATGCCGAATTGCTCGTGCACCACCTTCACGATCGGGGCCAGACAGTTAGTGGTGCAGGACGCTGCTGTCACCAGCTGGTGCTGATGGGGGTCATAGAGGTGGTGATTGATTCCGTAGACGATATTGAGCGCTCCCTTGACAGGACATCCAACAACTACACGTTTGATCCCGGCCTGACCGGAGTAGGGCTCAAGGGTGTCGGTGGATTTGAACCGGCCACTGCACTCGAGCACCATCTCGACCCCTGCTGCAGACCAGGGCACATCAGCGGGGACACTGCAGCGACTGAAGCCAATGGGTTGACTGTCGATCAGGAGCTCTGCATCGCTGGTTGCCTCGACCAGGCGACCCCAGCGTCCATGGACCGAGTCAAAGCAAAGCAGGTGTGCGGCCGATTCAGCCGTGGCCTGATGGTCGTTGATCTGGACAATCTCGATGCCCGATCGACCAAAAAGAGCGCGGCAGACCAGCCGTCCGATCCGCCCGAAACCATTGATGCCAATCCGCATGCGCTGCCACAAACCAATCAACCAATCTTGATACATCAAGGTTTCTTGATTGGTTAAGCTGAGGTTAGGCACTGATTGAGTCATGCCCCAGGCCCTCAGCATCCCTCCTGCAGAGCAGCTCTGTCCCCTGTTCAAGGCGCTGGCAGACCCGTTGCGCCTGAAGGTGGCGCTGGCCTTAGCGGCCGGCGAGCATTGCGTTTGCGAACTCACCGAGCAGATGGGCCTGGCCCAGTCCAAGCTCTCCTTTCACCTCAAGGTGATGCGAGAAGCGGGCCTGCTGGAGTGCCGCGTTGAGGGACGCTGGGTTTACTACAGGCTTCGCGATGAAGCAGTGGGAGACTTAAGGGATTGGCTTGATCGCCTGCATACCACCAGGTCACGTACCCCCCAGTCGTGCTGTTGATTCAGACAAGACTCACGCTGCCATCCAACCGCCCATGGCGACAGGACTCAATCACCGGAATGCCTTGACGGCTGAACAGAGGATGCAGCCTCGTGACGTCGCCGTCCCATGAGCTCCCCGCCTTCAGCATCGACATCCTCTGCAGCGCTGCATCAATCGGCGATCGCTCATCAGATCCGTACAACTGCAACTTGCCAGGCATTCTCCGACGAACCAGTCAATTCACAGTGACCAATCCAATCTGATCAATGCCATCTGATCGACGCAGTCTTCTGCAGAAGACTTTGAGCCAGCAGAACACCACCACTACAAAGATTCTAAAACAAATCATTAATTGCACCATCTGCGCGCAAACTCCAACCAGACTTTCTTTCTCGATAGGCCAGAAGAAGCTCGATGGGAGAATTTCTTGTTATTGCAGCTGCAATGCTTTTCTGCTGGAATCTTCTCTCGATTCCAATCGGATTGACACTCCACTGGCGCCACCAGAATCAACTCAATGCGTTACGCAAGCGTATCCAGGCTCTCGAGGAACAACAGCCTTTTTCTGAAGCCGAGACATCAAACCCTCGTGCGGAATCCGAAAGACAAAAAGAGTCAAAGCCCCTAACAGCAGCAGAGCAAGCCAAGAAACAACCATCATCCTTCCAACCCGAGGCAAGGTCTGATCAAGTCGTTGTTCCACAACCAACGACGTCAATACAGTCGCCTTCGTTATCAACGACCGTTCATCAACCCAATCAAACCAGCCAAGGGCCCTTGGAATGGCAAGGGCGGTGGCAACAGATTGAACAACAACTGCTCAGAAACTGGACTGGACTGCTTGGAGTCCTGGCCGTTGTTGCCGGCATCTCATTTGTAGCAATCAGCAGCCTGCTGATCATGGCGCCTTTTCAGCGTTTTCTCGTCCTGGAGGCCATCGGCTTGGGGATGATTGTGCCCTCCTTCACCATCAGAGGTCACCACCGCCTCCGCCCGCTCCTCATCTGGTTGCGCAGTGGCGCCGGAGGGCTGCAATTGTTTGCTGCCGCTGCATCCAGCACTTGGCCAGCCCTGGGCCTGGCCTGGAATCAGTCGACAAGCGTGGGGTTGATCCTGATGACCACAGCGGTGGGCTTCAATCTGCTGCTGGCAAAGATCACCACCTCTCGCTGGTTGGCGGCATCTCACGTGTTGATTGCCATGGTGCCAAGCCTCGTCGCCGCCCCCAGCAACGCCACACTGCTGCTTCTGGCGCTGATCAGTGCGTTGGGGATGGCAACCAGCGCAGGCCATTTTGGTCCCACGCGTTTCGTGATCGGCCTCAGCTTCGTTGGCATGGGGGGGTGGCTGAACCTCAACCCAGAAGTGTCCCTTGTGGGAATGGTCACCTTGGTGTTGGCAAGCCTTGACTTGTCAATTCTCCATTTCTTTCCTCCCCCGGACCTGCAGGGTTCAAACGGCTGGAGAACACGCTGCATCGGCCTCACCTGGATTGGAATGGCGCTCCTGGTGGGCCTTTCTCCCCTGCCTTGGCTCTGGCCAGGGTCCGGACTGCTCGCCGCCTCGATCGGAGCGCTTGCGCTGACGGAGGTTTGCAAGCAGCGACAGCAGCAGCAACTTCTGAGACTGAACTGGTGCGCAGCTGTTGTCCTAGCAACCATTGGCCTGGGCCAGGCCTTGGCGCCACTCAACACGACGCTGCTCATGCTCAGCCTGATGAGCATTGTCTGCTGTGCGTTTGTCTGGGACGCCTGTCGTCGACAGGAGCAGCCCCTGATGCACCTGGCAGGCGCAGCGATGGTGTTGCTGACCAGTTGCTTGCTGGTTGTGTTGCTGACCAGCTATGCCGCCGCAACCAAGGCAGACCTTCCTTTGATCATTGTGCTCGGACTCGGGCAACAGGCCGTGATTCATCAGGGCTACCGCTTGAGAATGCCGCCATGGATCGCCATCACTGGGGGCTGGCTGGCCTGTTCCCTGGCGGTGATCGCCATCGCCCTTCTGCTCCCGGGAAAAGCAAGCCCCTGGGTTGCCACCAGCGTCCTTCTGATCGGACTCCACCTGTCGGGCAGAACAGGTGCCATGGCGTCTCTGAGAACCATCAATGTCTTCTTCTCTGTGATGAGCTGGTGTGCGATCGCCCTACGACTCGGACAACTCGGAACCACAGCTCCATCGGCCGGCGATCTCGTTGTCCACTGCGGTCCACTACTCGCCATCAGTGCAGGGCTCATCGTCTGCGGTCGTCGCCTTGATGCCTCGCTGGCGGGAACGCGCAGTCTCGGCCTCGTCCAGGGCAGCATCAGCCTCGTCCTGACCGGTCTGACAATCAAGGGAGCATGGGCGTGGCCAGCGACAGGTCTGGCCTCGTTGTGGTGGCTGGTGCTGGCAGTGGGTCTGCTCGGTCTTGCCTGCACATCGGCCAACAGAGGCTTGAGAGGAGAGAGCAGCGTTCTGCTCTACCTCGGTGGGGCAGCACTTATGAGTTTCTGCCTGTCGCGATTGGCATCACAACCCTTCAACGATGCTCGTGTTGCTGCGGTCGACAGTGCCTTCGTTGCTCTTTTGGTGGGGATCCGTGCTGCGGGGCATCGGATCGCCCTGAGGGATGACACCATTTGGAAGGACTTCGTCTCCTGCTCAGGCGACCTGGCTGTTCTGGCCACCATCGTGATGAGCGTCATGCGTTTCTCCCCTCTCGCCACGATGGTTCTGTTGTCGGGGCTGGCCCTTGCTGCATGGCGAGGGCCGCAGCGCCCCTACTGGCCGCGCCGCATGGGACAGGGAGTGCTGTTGTTCCTGTCCGCACTGTGGGCCCTGACCTGCATCCCCACAGGAACACAAACGGCGATGGTGTTGATCTGGAGTGGAGTTCCCGTTCTCAGCGCCGTGGGCTTTTACAAGGCTCCTCGGCTTCAGCAGATCAATGCAGACCTTGAAGCTGAACCAACACCTTGGATCTTCCAATGGATCGATCGACTTGAAACTCTTGCTCGTCGCTATCCACAACGCGTGATTGCAGGCCCACTCAGCGTCGCGCTTGCGTTGATGTTCATCCACATGCCTACCGGCTCCTATTGGCTCACCTTGATTTGGTCCATCGAAGCACTGGTTCTCTACTCGTTATCACTAATGTTCAATGACAAGCCCATGCGACGCGGCGCGCTTGTGATGCTGGGCCTGTGCCTTGCTCGTTTGGTGGGCTGGGATATGCAACGTGCCGACATGGCACTGCGCGGAATCGTCTTCACAGGCGTAGGCATGGTCTTGATCACCATGAACGTGATGAGCTCCCGCTTTGAACGATGAACCGGCGGCGATGGTTCACAAAGGTCTGACTCCATCGTCTGGATCGGTGAGAGCAAAGCAATACACCAGTTGGGAAACGGCTGGTAGCGGTGCAGACAACACCATGGCTGACCGGGCTCGCCTTTACCCGGATTTCATTCTTGCCATGCTCATTGTTACAAGCAGCATGATGAGGCAACCGCAGTTCCTGCGCTGTGAGCGTTGCTTTGCGGAATGACAACCATGAAAGGCCATGCCTCCACTGCCAGGATGACCGACTGGCTCTCCATCCCATTCGCCGTCATCATCACTGCCACGGCCTTCCCCCTTGCCAGCCACGGGCACAGCAGAGGCCTCTACCAGTCCCAAGCTGAAGCTGAACAACGGGCCAAGGAGATTGGTTGCACGACTGTTCATCAGAACAACGGGAAATGGATGCCCTGCACCGATGAGCGGGAACTCCACCAGCAACTTCGCAAGCAATGAGTCAACGACAGCTGTCAAGGCATGCACGCAAAGTTCACCGTTGGCTGGTTCCGATTGCCGCGGTCCCGTTGCTGATCACAGCAGGCACGGGATCTCTCTACAGCTTGCTCTTGGAACAAGAGATCGATGCCTTCTGGCTGCTCAAACTCCACACCGGAGATTTTGGTGTACTGAATCTCCAACCGGTCTATCCAATGCTGCTCGGCATTCTCACAATCTTGGTCGCAGCTTCAGGTGCAGCAATGCTCCTCAAACCATCGCGATGACCAGGCATTTCTCAAGGCAATCTATGTCTAAACGCTCAGCCGTCAAAATGATCGGGCTACTCCATGATCGGCAATGACGAGTGCGTCAGAAGATGAAACCTGAACGTCAGCCTCTTCTCCGCTGCAAGACCTAGCCAGCAGCATCAGTTCCAGCCAACACGGCGCATCCATACCAACAGATTCAAAGCCTCAAAGGCATTCAACTGAAGGATAGTTCAGAGACGACGCCATCCGGGACCGTCAAACCATCAAGGGATGGTCAGCCATCGATGTCGCCGTGCTCGATCACCCAAGAGACCTCAAGAACTGAGCCGAGCACTGATCGAATCAACATCGATTTCTCGAGCCAGGTCAGGATTCAATCTGATGGCCATCCAAATCAGCATGGTGGAACATTCTCGATCACCGGCACCGAAATCATATTTCCAATCATTCACCATTGCCCTCAGCTCAGATTGAGCTTTTAGAACAAATTCGTCTGTCCACTCCTCCACAAGTTCAATCCTCTAGCTAGCCAGTCAGACAATCAAGCCATCGCTAGCCCAGATCATCCTCAGAATCATAAAATGGCTCACTGGCCCCGGGTTCCTCATTGTTCAACACAAGGGCCTTCAACGAATCATCACTTTCAAAAACAAACAAGCTGTCTTCATCAGGATGAACGCCTTTCATCTCTGGATGACAATTGACAAGGCGATGCAACCTGCGATGTTCGCGCCAGTAACCCAAACCCTTCTCAAAGAGATGGATCACGAGGGCAATGCTCACCAGGACAAGCGCGACGCATTCCAGTGCCTGCATCGAGGGAAAACCGTCTTGACATGACCCTAGCCCTAAAGAGGCGGTTCGCCGATGCCACTGCGAACAACACCGGCAGACCCTGAACAGTCACGGCGGAGACAGCAGCATGCGCCCCAAGGGGCATAACGAGAATGATTCCCATTTTCCACGGAGGAAGCTGCTGATGCAGCAAGCGACTCTGGTGTCAGGGTCTCCAGGATGCGGAAAAAACCGCTTGGGCACTCCAGGCCTTCCTGGCCCACCACGGCCCTCGCACTTACTTGCGACTGGTCGGTGATGAGCAGGAGGGACTGCAACCGGGTCAGGACAGTGGAATCGATCTGGCGTGGCTTCAGGATCAGCTATCAGACCTTCAATCTCCTCTTGCTGCCGACAAAGCAACCAAGACCGGGTCCGACGATGAACTGATCGTGATCGAGGTCCAACAGTTCCGGCCACCGCAGGTCGAAGGACTCGATGGTTACGAAGCAGCGGTGCAACGCCTGCTTGCGGAGCTCGACATCCGACCCAGCCGGTTCTTGCACTTTGGCACCCAGTGGCCGTTCAAGAGGATTTGGCTGACTCAGATCGGTCAGGCCTGCCAAGGGATCAAGTTCAGTGCAACCTCAGATTCACGTCTTTCAGCAAAGAGGCGCCAATCATCCAGGCTCCGACGAGCAGGCCCTCCAGCTCCAATGGTGTTGTGTCTGAGGACAGGCCAAAGGGAATCAGGCTGAATCCGAATCGGCACCCCACGGGTATGAACAACAGCCATCCACATTTGCCTTGAAACATCGTGCTGTCGCCCTCGGGCTACTCATCGGTGGCGTGATGCCCCTCGCTACCGCTGTGGCTCCACTGTCGAACATGCCGGCAGGGGCCATGCTCTCGACACCTGCCCATGCGGCGTCTCCGCTTGCAGCATCCCTGCAGGACAAACCCGTTGTTGTTGAAATTTATGCCTCATGGTGCAGCGCTTGCCAGGCCATCAAGCCTGTGATGAAGACCCTCCGCCAGAAGGAAGGCGACTCCGTGCACTGGGTACGCTTTGATGTCACGAACGCGGCGGCTGCACAACAATCGGCTGTTCGTGCAAACAGTCTCGGCCTTGGCCCGTTTTTCAACACCAACCGCAGTCAGACCAGCCTGGTCAGCATCATCAACCCGCAAACGGGTCAAGCCATCAAAACCTTTCGAGCCCAACCGGATCTTGATGCGTATCTCCAGGCCATTGACACAACACGGTCAATGATTGGTGGTTAAGCGGAGATGGCAATGTTCAGATCCAAGTTGTGGGTGCCCCGCCGAACACAGCTGATGTGTCTGGCATTGATCGCAGCCGTGATTGCGATGTCTGCAGGGCCGATTGAACGCGTTGTTCTTTCCATCAGCCAGAGCTACGCCGACTGGCTCACCCACTGGAGTGGCAGTCATCGCTGGGCTGTCCTTGGACTGCCAGTCCTGGCATTCGGGGGTGGCCTGATTGCCAGCGTGTCTCCCTGCGTGCTGGCACTGCTGCCTGTTCAACTCTCGTATCTCGGGGCGCAACAGCAGCAACGCCCCAACCCCGCCAAGGTGATTCAGTTCAGCCTGGGAGTAGTGACCGCCTACAGCATCCTCGGGTTATTCACATCTCTGGCCGGGGCTTTGATCATTGACCATCGAGGTGCTTTGTTCATCACGGCAGGTGTGATCGTGATCGCCATGGCTCTGCAACTGAAAGGTTGGGGCCCGCGCCTTCCATGGCATCGCCTGAATCTCAGCCCCATGGGCAATCCAGGTCGGATGAAACAGTTGCCGATTGGTGCCTTTTTGATTGGCTTCACCTTCGCACTGGTCACATCTCCCTGTGCCAGCCCTGTCCTGGCGGCCGTGATCAGTGCCGCTGCAGCCGCTGGTTCGCCTGCCTTGGCGACTGCAGCCATGGTCTTGTACGCCGTTGGCTACAGCATGGTGATTCTGCTGGCGGGGTTAGGCGTCGAACTCGGTGGACTACGCCGAAATCTGCTCGCCCGTGGCGATCAGATTTCGGGGATCAGTGCCATGGTGCTGTTCACCTTCGGGGTGATCTATCTCTGGACTGGTATCCAGAATCTGCAACTGCCGAGTTCAGTGTGAGCTCTCCCCGTGCCATCAGCCCAGAGGAACTGGGCCGTCTCTACGACGACCATGCACCTGCAGTCCATCGGCTCGCGTTCAGCCTTCTGTCTCAGCGTCAGGAGGCTGAAGATCTCACGCATGATGTCTTCCTCAGGGTTCAGCGCGGCGGCTTCAAAGCGGAACGTGGATCAATCCGTCAGTACCTCTTACTGCTGACTCGCTCGATGGGCCTCAACAGACTGAAGCAACATCGCAATCGCCGGCGAATCCTTGAGTGCTTCAGGCCTGGGTCAGGAAGAAACGACCCGATCGATCTACAGGCCATTGATGCCCGCGTCAATCTTGAGCGAGCCCTCTCTCAGCTCTCATCCCGGGAACAACAGATTCTTGCCATGAATTACCGCGAAGGCATCAGTCAGAGCCACATTGCGACCACATTGCAACTGCCCCTGGGAACGGTGAAAACGATCAGCCGTCGGGCATTGCTCAAACTCCGTCAGGCTCTGTCGTCACAACAAGGGAGTTGACCATGACTTCACAACACCAAACGAACAATGCATTCAGCAAGCACCATGAACTGCTTGCCGGCAAGGTGCTGGGCAACCTCAGCTCCGATGAACGCTCCGCCTTGGCCGAGCAACAGCCTCTTTCAGCAGAAGAGCAGACGCTGCTTGATGAACTCCAGACTGCACACACCCGAATGGAGCACCACTCATCTCCACCGCTGTCTGCAGCGGTGAAGCAGCGTCTGTTGCAGGCAGCTCGTCGACCAAGAAGCCCCAATCGTCAGCACTGGCTGATTGGAGGATTGGTTCTGCTCCTGACGCTGACCGGAGCAGAGCTCTATCGATCAAAACTCCAGCTTGCACAACAGAATCCAGACACGCCTTCACTGGCTGTACATCCTGATGACCGTGCCTTTGTGCTGCATGCAACCAAGGCAGGAATGATGCATCAGGCGCATGGTGAAGTCCTCATTCGTCCAGGGCAGGGAACCAATCTTCTGACCGTGAATCACCTGCCACAGGCCCCCAAAGGGAAGCTCTATCGACTCTGGGCCATCACGCCTGATGGCGTGAAAGGTTGCGTCCATTTTCTTCCGGATCAAGGTGGAAATGTCGTGATGACCCTCCCGTCCCAACCCACGGGATCAGCCACAGAGCTGCTGATCAGCCTTGACCCTGTTGCATCCCGTGAGCGGATTGATTCGCAACCTGAAGACCCTGTTCTAGCCAGTGCTATTTGAGCTTTCAATCGGATGTGCGGGAGAGCGACGTTGCTGTCAACAACAACCCTGCACAGTTTGATTCATTCGCCCGTCGATCCGTTCTGCGCCGGCAGATCCTCAGTATCGGAATGATCCAGTTCGTCTGTGGCTCTGTGGGATCAGCACGGTCAGACTCAAAGGATGACCGCGATAAAGACGAGATGGCTCCCTCCGTCGTGACCTACGCCCTTGATCGCCTCGCAGATCTCGGAATCGGCCATGTTTTCGGTGTACCGGGTGACTATGCCTTTCCGATCAACGATGCTGTGGAGGTGCATCCACGGCTGCAATGGGTGCCATCGGCCAATGAGCTCAATGCGGCCTACGCCGCTGATGGCTATGCGCGCCGACGGGGAGCTGGCATCGTCTGCACCACCTATGGCGTCGGTGAACTGAGTGCGCTCAATGGCCTGATGGGTGCAATGGCAGAGCGTCTTCCCGTCTTTCATCTGGTGGGCACACCCAGTCAGCGGATCGTGCGTCAAGGGCTGATCTGTCATCACACCCTCGGAGATCGCCACTATGAGCGCTTTGAGGCCATTTCTGCGTCGGCCAGTTGTGTGAGCGCCAGGCTCACCCCTGAAAACGCTGTGATCGAACTGGAGCGCGTGATTGACAAGGCTCTTGAGCAGTCCAGACCGGCCTATCTCACGTTTCCCATGGATCTGGCGCTGATGCCGATCACCGGGACCCCGATCCAGGGATCTCCGATCGGCGAGATCAACCAACACAAAAGCGTATCCAGGGAACTGGAGGCAGTGCTTGATCTCTTGGAGGCAAGGATCGATGCAGCATCCAATCCCGTTGTACTGCCGACCATCACCCTGAAGCGGTTCGGCCTGGTGAGTGCATTCGAGGCATTCCTTCAGGCCTCGGGTCTGGCCTACGCCACAACACCGATGGACAAGTCACTCCTGTCCGAGGATCACCCCGCCTTCCTTGGGATGTACAACGGCAATCGATCGACACCTGCATCCCTGCGGAGCGTGGTGGAGGACGCCGATCTGGTCATCGATATTGGTGGGTTGGTACTCGAAGACCTCAATACAGGTCTGTGGAGTGGGTCACTGGATCCCAACCGGCTCGTTGCATTGCACGCCGACTGGGTGCAGGCGGGCAATCAGGTGTTCACAAGTGTCAGCATCAGTGATGGTCTGGAGGGATTGACGAGGCGTTTTGAGAACGCACCGAAACGCCTGTCCTGGTGGGGAGAGCGACGACCTGTCAAACCCGCTGAGCTGCTGCCGCTCAGCGACGCCATGGATCAGCCCACCAGCTCAGCAAGCTTCTACCCCCAACTCCAACGATTTTTGCGCCCGTCCGACCTCCTGGTGTCCGATACCGGCACCTGTCTTCTGAAGCTCAATGCCATCCGACTTCCGGCAGAGGTAGCGATGGAAAGTCAGACCCTCTGGTCATCCATCGGGTGGGGCACCCCGGCAGCGCTGGGATGTGCCCTGGCGGAACCGGAGCGCAGGGTCGTTCTGGTCACCGGTGACGGTGCCCACCAGCTCACGATGCAGGAGATCGGAGTGATGGGTTTCACGGGAGTGAATCCTGTGGTGATCGTTCTCAACAACGGCCTTTACGGGGTGGAGGCCTTAATCAGTGAGACAGGTCATGCCTACAACGATTTACCCCCTTGGCGTTATGCAGACATTCCGCCTGCGCTGGGATGCAACGGTTGGTGGTGTGGACGGGCTGCAACAGAAGAACAACTCAAACAGGCATTGGCAGCAATCAACGAGCACCAAGGAGCGTCCTACCTCGAAGTGCTGATTCCGGCAGAAGAAAGCCAACCCCTGGCCGAGGAGGTGATTGAAACCATGCATCAGACGATGACCCCGCATTCCAGCCATTGCGCTGACGATCAGTGAGGACCGAGGCTCAGGCAAGAGAGGACAGGACCTCGAGCGCCTCCAGTTCCACGACCAGGGAGCAGGATCTCTCGATCCACTCATCGTTGAGCAAAATTGCGCGGGAGCTGATGTTGGGATCCAGCTGCCAGTTGTGCAGCAGAAGCACCGAACTCAAACAGCGCAACGCTGCCAACTGAACATCAGCCCAGGCATCGGCAAGCGTGTAGTCCTTCACACCGTGCGATATCAAACTCTGATGCCAACGCGTGCAGAGCTCACGCAACCGCCCGCGTCGCGCGGGCATCGGCACGCCTCCGCCGATGAGGTAAGCGAGATCCAGTGCAGCCAAGGATCGTGTGGGGGTTCCCCAGTCGAGCACCACCACGTCACGCTGTGAGTTGTTCCGTGCAAACAACACGTTCTCCACCCGCAGATCGCCATGGACCAGGGTTGCTGGCCGCTGCGCCATGGCGTCGTCGATGGCCTGTGAGTGCTCGATCACCAAGGCGATCGCCTTGAGCGCCTCCGGCTCAACACGAAGCTCGTAGTCATTCAGAAAATTGCGATGAAAGGCTGACAGGGTCTCCGTACTGCCTTGAAACCAGAACTGATGATCAGGCAACCAGTCATGGCCCTGCAACGCCGATGAATTCCAGAACCGGGCATGCACCTGGGCGATCGCATCAAGCACCTGAGAACTCGCATCAGCCGTCACTCCCCGCACCTGGTTTCCGGCCTCCATGACCGAAAGGTCCTCCAGCAACAACCAACGCCCCTCGTCGCTGGACCCATTGCCCGTCGCATGATGACGGGGCACCAATGCGGCGAACTGTGTAGCAAACGTGTGGTAAAAACCCACTTCCCGGCGAAAACAATTCAGCTTCAGCGCGATTTCGCGGCTGTGAGGATCGTCACTATCGATCTTGAGAATCAAGGATGACGGGAGGTCATCCGAAGAACCTCGTGGTCGCAGGCGCATGGTGTTCGAGGTGAACCCCTGAGGCACCCCTAAAGGCTCAATCTCCAGGTCATCAACAGGAAGCTCCAACTGCTCACTGAGCCAACCAGCATCGATCAGACGTCCGGAGGGCAGATGGGGGATCAACAGTCAAGCCTCAGAGTGAATGTTGACTGTATCGCTCATCAATCAAGTTCGTCACACCCAGAAGAGACCGAGGCAACACCTCACAAGACAGTGAGAAAGACAGCAGGCTGACATCAAGATGGCCTCAGAAAGGCCAGACATGGTGGCAGCATCAATCAGCAATCAGCTGAAAGACGCAGAAAACATTCACAGTCCAGGCAACAAAAGTTCTGGCCAAAACAGCCCGACTCCCCAGTGGAAACAACCCTCAACACAGCCTGCTGATGCAAGAGCCCATCCCCAAGATGGGAGGCACGTGACATGAAGAGCCGGGTCGAACAGCTCAGCCGACTTAGCTAACGCTGAAACCCACGGGACGATCACAAAAAGCAAACTAGGCCTGTTTCCGATCACGCGCCACGATCATGGAAGAATCCGATGTCATGCTTCCGATGAGCAAGCTGATTCGATTTCACAAGCGCCTCATCGCGATGGCTCAGGTCAACCTGGGACTAAGCGATTATCAAATCATCTGGCTGTCTTTCGCCAAGGGATTGCTGCTGGGAATCGTCCTGATGATGCTCTTGTAAGAAAGATGCTGGCTCCAGGATCAGTCCGTTCACAGTGACATCAATACCAACGCATGGTTAGCCCGGAGGCCAACCGCCTATTCCCTGAACGATCACCACAGGGGCACGCAGACCATCAACAAGCTAAAATGACTAGATGAACCGTCTCAAGTGTGCCGCCGCCTCACTTCTGGGCGCTGTTGCAGTCTTGATTGCAACCCCGATTGATGCCGACCCACTCTTTGAGGCGGATCCGGGCGTCTCTTTTGTCGGCACCTACTGCATCGAAAAAACGACAACCTCATCAGAGAGGAAGACACGGATAACTTATCGAGAAGGGCCCTGCACGCTTGGCAGAACCTCTCGTGGATTTCAAATTTTTGGGCACGACTGGGGGAAACGAGAATACCCACTGGATGAGATTGGTCGTTCAATCGAAGTGAAGCGAACGCTCAGCCTGCTCATTGTCTTCAAGCAGGGAAATTCATCCCTCTATGTTTATGCCAGCAAACCAGATGAGCGACCATAAATCAACGTTGACCAAGACACAAAATCAGATACGCAAATCACCAGGCCCACCCATCACTGCATGCAACCTCAAGAGTCACGCAGTCCACTGGAGAGACATTGCGCGGATCAGTTCTGATCCCCACAGGATCTGGCGATCTGACGCGAGCAGGAAATGCGCAGAAACGTGAGCATCACAGCCAGCAAGGAAAGCGGCAGGTACCAGCCGCCCGGACCAGCCAGGCCTCCGACGGGTCGCAGCCCCAGATCAATCAGCACGACCAGCAACGCAATCAAGACCACAGCGATCAACCACCGAAACGGGAGAAGCGCTTGATGCTGATCGACAACAGGCCAGAGCAGCACCAACGCTCGACAGATCACAGGCACCGACAGCAGCAGCAATGGCCACCATGAACGGTTCTCCACAGCTCCCACCAGAGGTGCGATGCAGAGCAGGCCAACCACGCCGCGGTGCAGGGGGAGAGTCCAGCTGATCATGGTGAACTCACCTCCTCAAGCTGCATCGCCCGTGAATAGACAAACCTAGAGCGACCTCGAACCAACAATCCAGAGAAACAGCGATCAGGTCCACATCGCGCCACCGAAACATCCTGGCCTGCAGGTCCTTCTGCCAAGCCTCTGAATCCACAGCCTGCGATCCGTGTCTGAATCCCTGCTTTATTGACTGATCGCTGAGCCGATCGCGGCTCCAGGCCGCCAGCCATAGAGTTCGTTCAAAGAAAGGTTCTGATCACGGTGACTGACGACCTGAAACCGCTTCCTGGCCGGAAGGGCGTCCTGATCGGGGTCAGGGAATCAGTGGCCTACCTGAAAGATCAGGATCAGTTTATTGCCGATCGAACGGCACGTTTTGGGCCCGTCTTCGGAACAACCTTGTTTTTCCGACCCACCGCCGTTGTGGGAGGTAGCAAAGCCGTTGAGGAATTTCTTGAGAAAGAGCGCTCCATCTCCGAAAGCTCCCTTCCCCCAGCCTTTCAACACCTGCACACCCACTACGGAGCACTGAATCAGCAAGGGGCCAGACACCGCTCAACCCGCGCTGGTTACGCTCCACTCTTCAACAACAGCGCATTTGGAGCCTTCCTACCGGCCCTGAATCGTCGCATCACCGCGTTCGTTGATGAGGTGGTGAAGCGCGGCACCACATGCATCGCCTTCGATTGCAAACGCGTCTGCCTCGATCTCTTCGCCGAGATCTTCACCGGCGAACCACTCACCGACGCTGAAGCTGAGGCTTTCGTCACCTACAACAATGCTCTTCTCAGTCTGAGCAAACTGCTGCCATCCTTCCGTCGCGGTGAGGTTGCTCTTGCTGATCTACAGATGTCGATGCTGCGACGTCTCGAGCGATTCCGGAGAGGAGAGCTAACCGGCCACGCCTTCACGGTGTTCAGCACAAACCACGACGAGACTGGACAGCCATGGAGCGATGAACGAATCGTCACGGCGACGGTGCTGATGATCTGGGGCGCCTTCATCGAGGTGGCATCCCTGATCAGCAACTGCCTGATTCTCTGTGCCGACAAACCGGAGATCAGGCAGACAGTGCTTGAGGAAGCAAGCCGCGAGAATCTGGACGACCGGAACTGGCCTGGAACCATCGACGCCTGGAGGCTTCCCTACACGCAGGGTGTCCTGCGTGAATCCCTGCGACTGCTTCCTCCGGGCGGCGGTGGCTTTCGAATGACATCCGTTGATATCTCAATCGCAGGATTTCGCATTCCCGCGGGAACGGTGGTGACCGCCGACCCTCGGATCGGCAACCGGATGCCCTCACTCTTTCCCAACCCGGAAGGCTTTTCCCCCGAGCGCTGGACGCCCGCAGGCGCCACCACGACCAGCCGGTGTCCCGTCGCAGGAACAGCCCTGCAGCTGCCCAAAGGCACCTGGTTCCCAGGTGGCACCGGACACCACGGCTGCCCCGGGATCCCCCTTGCGGAACTGTGCGTGAAAATCTTTCTGGTGCGCTGGATGCAGGTCATTCAGGGTTGGCGACAACCGGAAGGTGCACCGGATGCAGTCCCCTACTCACTCCTTCCGATTCGCATTCCCACCGATGACTACCGTTTGGTCATTGCGCCAGCGAGAGTGCCGTGCTGACTGAGACCATCGCGCCAGGCCAAGCGATGCAAGCGATGCCAAAAATCCCGATAGAGCCATCAATCACTTGTTCAGAGATCTAGTGACAACAACCGCAGAATCATCGGAACGAGGTCAACAACCCCCCCACAACTGGCCACCAACACAGATCATCCACCTGCTGCTGGGCTGTGAAGTCCTCAACGCGCTTGATTTCAGCGGTCATGCTGTCAAGCAATGATCCGTGCAGGAATAAGCCCATGGCGTTGAGAAGCACGTCATCAGCCTCGAAGGCTTGACGTGCCTCGGCCAACGTGTCGGGCAATCGTTGCAAGTCAGACGAATTGACGCACGTCGCAGGATCACCAACACACGGATCAGGCAAGGGGAGTGGATTGGCAACGGCATCGATCACCAGCGCCTGAAGTGCACCAAGCAACAGGTAAGGATTGGTCGTGGGGTCAACAGCTTTCACCTCGAGATGGGCAGGACAACGATCCGGTGCTGAAGGGATCAAGCGCAGGGCCGCTTCTCTGTTTTCGATGCCCCACACCTGAAAAGGAGCCGACCACGTGCTGGGAACCAGGCGGAGAAAAGACACCGGCGATGGACTCGCCAATGCCACCAGAGACGGAAGTCGATGAAGCAGGCCGGCGATCAGAGCCTCCCCTCGCGGTCGCAGGCCTGCAGGTCCGTGGCCATTCTCGAGCAATGGGCCCTCTTCATCCCGAACACTGAAATGAACGTGTCCACCATTGCCAACGGAATCAAAGCGCGGTTTGGGGCTGAAACTCGCCATCCACCCAAACGTCCTGGTGACGCGCTGAACCACAAGGCGGGCACGGATCAACAGATCAGCCGCCTTCAGCGGATGATCAGGACTGAAGGACAACTCAAATTGAGAAGGCCCATATTCGGGATGAAATTGAATCCATTGAACGTCAGCCTGATCAAGCGCATGCAGCAAGGCCGTGGCGTAATCCATCCCCTCAATCAAACGATCTGCGCCATACGGGCCACCAGGGATCACCGGCTGCGGCGACCCATTGCCATCGGGAGTGAGCAAAGACCACTCCAATTCAAAGCCAGCGGTCATCGACAAACCAGCGTCTTCTAAGGACTCACACATCCGGCGACAGAACTGTCGCTGATCGGCTTTGTAAGCAGTACTGTCGCGCTCCCATCGATCGCCCGCGGCCCAGGCCCATCCATGGACAGGGTCCAGAATCGCGATGGAGGCTGGATCGGCCCTCAGCCGCAGATCCCCATCGGGTCGAGCACACCGATGCGTCGGGTCGATCACTCCATCCGTGCGAAATGCATCCGAAACTGGTGAGAAACCGACTCCAGCGTCGATCGCATGCTGCAGCTGCCTGAGTGGCACGACTTTCACCAGAGACGCGCCAGCATGATTCACCCAGGTGATGGCAATCTGACGAATCCCACTGCTGGCAAGCGACTCCACAGAGAGGGGTGGTTGCATACACCGACCGAAACATTCATCAGCCTCAGCATGCAGGCAATCGAAAACACATGCTCACAATCCACATCGGTTCGATACCCACGATGCGGATCAATGCGGGTTGCCACTGTGCGGGGTTCTGAACAGACTCCAGTGCGGTAAGACAGCGGCAGGGATGAGATCCAAACGAGCCCTGGGAGCAGCAGCGATTGCCTGCATCGTGATCTTGGCAGTGGTGATTCAGTCGCTGGCCAGCCATGGAATCACTCTGGTGATCGGCCTTCCGGGCTGGGTTCTGATCTTCATTGGTTTGCAGATTTCTCTTTCAGTCACGGCAGCCTGGATGGCACAACGATGAGCATCACGCTTCTGACGTCCCTGCTCGGACTGGGTCTTTATCTGGCTGGATTGCTCTGGCTAGGCACCAAGACGCACAACAGTCACTCTGCCAGCGCAGATCAGTATTTTCTGGCAGACCGACGCTTGAAGGCCGGTGTCCTTTTTTTCACACTGATTGCCACGAATTTCAGTGCCTTCTTTTTTCTCGGTTTCGCAGGTGCAGGGTACCGAATCGGTCTTGCCTACTACCCGATGATGGCCCTGGGAACGGGCCTCGCGGGCCTCTGCTTCGGAAGCATCGGCTGCCGGGTCCGACGGATCGGCAAAGCCCATGGACTGATCACACCCTCAGAACTGATCGGGCATTGCATCCCTGGGGAAGGCACAAGGCTTCTGGTCTTTCTGGTGATGCTGATCTTCACCCTGCCCTATCTCGCCCTACAGCCCATTGGCGCCGGCTATCTGCTTGCAAGCATGTCGAATGGCGCTGTGCCTTACGGAGTCGGAGCGTTCCTGCTCACGATTGTGATTGTGATGTACGTGGTTGGAGGAGGGATGCAGGCCGTCGCCTCCACGGATGTGCTTCAGGGGATTCTGATGTTTGTATTGATGCTCGTTGCTTTCTCCGCAATTGCCCATGGCATCGGAGGAGTCGAACAAGCCAACCGATTGTTGAACACCGAGTTGCCAGCACTGTTCACAGGGGCAGGCCAAGGCAATTTCTTCACATGGAAAGTATTTGCCAGCTATTTGTTGCTCTGGCCCCTTTGCCTGCCGATGTTTCCGCAACTGATGATGCGTTTCTTCGCCGCAGGAAACGACCAGTCCCTGAAGCAGTCGATGGTGCTCTATCCCATTGTCGCTGGGGTGTTGTTCATCTGCCCTGTCTTAATCGGAGTATGGGGGCATCTGGCATTCCCTGGCCTGACCGGACGTGCTGCAGATCAGATCATGCCGCTGATGTTGGCTGAGTACAGCCCGGAGTGGCTCACTGGTCTGGTGATGGTGGGTGCACTTGCAGCATTCATGTCAACGCTTGATTCACAGTTGCTCGCGCTCTCGTCGATGATCACGCGTGATCTCTATTGCAGGTATTGGCGGCCAAAGGCTTCGTTGAAGGAACAGGTTCATGTGGGGCGAATCGCAGTCTGCGCATTGGCTATCGGAGGTCTTGCCATTGCACTGCAACCACCGGAAGCGATTCTCTCACTGGCCACCCATGCCTTCTCAGGCCTAGCCGTCCTGTTTCCCATGGTCGTGGGAGCGATCTACGGCCTGCGATGGTCGGTCAATGGAGCAATCCTGTCTGTCCTGGGTGGAGAGGCCATGCTGCTTGGTTTGTCGATGCAGTGGATCCCCACATCAGTGCAGGCAGGCTTCCTGCCGATGGTTCCTGCAGTGGGCGTTGCCGTCATCATCCTTGCCATTGATTGGATTCTTCACGCCAGGAACAACAAACGGTTACCGACCGCACCGACGATCAACGAAGCGAATTAAACACATCCATCAAGCCCATTGCATGGAGAAGGCGACGACACCTGACTCGTGGAGATGACGCATCCCGACCAGATACCTCCGTTGTGATCAGGTCTGCCCTCTTGATCCTTCCCGCAAGAAAAGCCTCGCTCACGGCTTGTGTTGATCGTCCTTAAAGTCCAGTCATGCAAACCACTCCAGCAGTCCGGGATGAATTAATCGCACTGCTGCGACAGTCGCCTGGTGATCCACGCATTCCCTCGCTGGTGGACGAGCTTGAAAACCAGCAACCGGCAGACCTCAACCAGCAGTGTGATCAACTCGAAGGTGCCTGGGAACTGCGTTGGAGCAGTGCGAACCAACCCTGGCTGAAGCAATCACCCTGGCTTCAGAATCTCCAGGTTCTGGACCCCTGCCAGCAACGCGGCTGCAACCTACTCAGACTACGAGGACCACTGCAGCATGTCGGCGCCATCCGTGTTGACGCATCCCTGAACCTGATCGATCACAACAGGGTGCAGATCCAATTCAGGCGAGGGGGGTGGATGGGACCACGCCTGTCTGATCTGAAACGCTTGGAGCTGATGCGCGACGTCGATCAACGTTTTCCTGCCTGGCTTGACATCACTGTGCTGGATCATGAATTAAGAATCTGCAAAGGCAACGCAGGAACGGTTTTTGCTCTGCTTCGCCTTCAACAATCCAATCCAATCAGCACCTACTTCGAGTAGGAATCAAACCAAGCATCAGGAAGGTTGATTCATCCCTGAAGATAGCGCTCCTGATAAAGGGCCGGAGTCAATGGCTTATCGAAGAGATATCCCTGATACATCAAACATCCCAGGCGCAGCAGATGGTCTCGCTGCTCTACAGTTTCAACACCCTCAGCGACAAGATCAAGCCCCAAGCCCTGAGCAAGCCTGCAGGCACTGGATACGATCACCTGATCACGTTCGTTGTCAGGCAGGCCATCGACAAAGATTTTATCAAGCTTGATCGCATTCACCGGAGCACGCGCAATATGATTCAGCGCTGCAAATCCAGTTCCAAAGTCATCAATGGCAAGCCGAAAACCAAAGCTGGAAAGATCTTCAAGCATCCTTAATGGCTCACCGAAATCCGAAAAGGCAGCAGTCTCAGTAATCTCAAGCTCAATCCACGTGGGATCAATCCCAAAGGTTCTCACGGCTTTCTTAAGGATTTCCACCACCGACGCTCCGCTCGGTGATTGCTCAAATTGCGTGGCTGAAACATTAATGGCTAAGGAGCCAGGTCGATAGCCTGCTTGGATCCATTCCTGATATTGACGGAAGACTGCGTGGATGACCCACGCACCAATTTCATGGATTTGACCCGATGATTCAGCCAAAGGGATGAAGCGATCAGGGGAAATGAACTGACCCTTGGGGCCTGTCAAACGAAGGAGAGCTTCAGCGCCAAGACAGCTCCCATCACGATCGACCTTGGGTTGATACATCAAAGAGAACGCCTGGTCTGGATCGCGAAGGGCAAAATACAATGCTTGCTCAAGGTCTTGAAGCGACTGAAGATTTCGACGTAATACCTCATCGTAAAGAATACATCCAGATCGCCCGGAATCAGATGCTTTCACAAGCGCTGTATTGAGCTGCTCTAGCCAGGAATTGGGTGCAGGAACATGCCGCGAATCAACCAGGACAATTCCAGCCGATGCCGTGACATACAGTGAAAAATCTTGCTTCATATACAAGGACAAATCCAACTCTTTCAGCAGCTTTTTGAGCTCTTCGAACCAATCGACAGCCTGAGATTGGTGCAGGCAAACAACAAAGCTATCGCTGGCGAGGCGAGCTCTCCAGCCATCGAGCAGTGGCTGATCGTTCAACCATTGGCAAAACGCTAACAGCACCTGATCACCAACCTGATGGCCATACAACTCATTGATTTTCTGAAAGCCGTCAAGGTCAAATGCCACCAGGACCAGATTCTTCCAGTTTTCATCCCGGACCTGCTGGCTGAGCCATTCATAGGCAGAAAGACGGTTTGGCAGATGCGTCAGTTCATCCACATAAGCGAGATCACTCAGACGCGCCTGAAAGTTCTTCACTTCACTGACATCGCGGACACGCGCAATAAAGACATCTTCTGACTCAACTTGCAAAGGTCGCAGATTGACCTCCGCCCACCACAATTCACCTGTTTGAGGACGTTGATGAAGGAATTCAAATTCCAAGCCATCGTTCTCAACACTTCTTTGCAACATCTCACCAGCCAACTCCAGTGATGGCCTCCCCCCAGGCTGAAACTCCGGTGCAAAATCCGTTGGCTGATGACCAATCATCTCCTCAGGGGAAGTCACACCAAAGATATGACTCGAAGCTTGATTGGCTTCTAAAAAGTAACCATTTTGATCCAGCAATAAGACTGCATCGGCACTTTGTTCAAACACAGCCTGGTATTTAACAGAAATAACACGCTCTCTATTCTCCACTATCTTCAAAGCAGTGAGATCAGAAATTCGCATTGAAATGCGCTGCTCACTGCCAAGTTGAATCGAACGAAGCACAACTTCGCCACGCCACTCACTGCCATCATCCAATCGAAGAAAGCTCCATTCGAATGTGCAGGTCTTTTCCCGATTCAGGCCGGCAATGATCGCCTGGATCCGCTCCAGCGAGGAGCTCCCATCACTCTGCGTCAATGGAGAAAAAAGACAAAGAGATTCTCCAATGAGACCCGCCGATGAGTCGACACCAAACAAAGAAGTGGCTGCAGAATTAGCCAACTCAATGCGCAAACCATCCAACACCAGCAGAGCATCTGAAGACTGCTCGAATAGCAAACGATATCTAGAACTATTGATTCCCTGCCCCCAAAAGGAACGTTGCACATTCCTGGTGACACACCCAGCAGCAAGACCAGCAACAAGAAAACCAGCCAAATACCAAGGCCAAGATTGAACCCATGGCCTTTGCCAGGACGTAGCCAGAATCAGGCGGCCATCTAAAAGTTTGACATCGTAAACGACTGAATTGCGATGCAAAGAACTCAGAGTTTGACGCTCGGAGGCGAGCGGGTTCAAAGCCTGTGAGGGAGCGCCAAACAGCTCATAATCAAAATCAAGACCCGACAACTGACTATCAACAGTCCTAAGACTGACCCAGTCAACAAGAATTCCAACAAATCCCCAAAAACCGCCCGTCACCTCATCAAAGACAGGAGCCCTGAGAACCAAGCCTTCTCCACCCTGACTGAGCTCAAACGGACCCCTGAAAACAGCTTCATTCTTTTCAATCGAATAGGCCGAAAGACCACTTTCATCAACCTTTTCAAGTAAGTTAATGCCGATCTGCGGACCAGACGATTGAGGGTACTGATCAGAAAGAATACCCGCCGGCGAAAGCTGCAAAGCTACGAATTTATCATTCGATTTAAGAAAGAATTGTCCAAATTGCTGTAAATCAAATCGCTCTCTCTGCTCAGCAGACGAATGCTGACTGACAACGAAACTGACGACATCCTTTGCTTCAGAGAGGGTATCTCTCAACAGAGCAATTCGTGTTCTTGATGCCTCTTGCGCACGCTTCAACGCTTCATAATGATCCCCAATAGCTTGATTCAGCAGTATGAGCAGGCCAAAAGACGTGCCCAAGACGATAGGGAGCGTCCAAGAACCTACAGAGTGTCTGACCTTTTGCGTTGATGATCTTCGCCTTGAATCAGACGTCATCGCCTATGCCCATCCATCAAAGCCAAGGTCAGTCACAGGCACCATGCACCCCTGAGACGTCACCGCAGGCACAGCGTTCAGGTAAGTCTCCATGGCTTCAGGGCAACGCGACAACACTCCTCTTAAAGGTCAGAGAAGAAATCCACTACCCCCTATTTTCAATGCTCGACAGGCAATGGCAACGCGTCGCAATCAAACACCAGAAAAATCTCATTCAATTCTCATGGCTGATCCAGGAGGCTCAGCAGAGCCAGAGAAAAGATGAGGCAAAGAAACTCCCCGATCCAAGCCTGGAGAAAACCCTGTCTAGCTGAAGGCTCCATCATCACAGCCATGGCTTTGACGTGGGACTGACCATCAACCCTTGGCTCAGGTGCTGCGTGAAGGTTGGCCATGGACGCCTTGAGGACACCATGCATGATCAGCCCCAAACTCCACCCGCTTGTTCTGCCCCTTCGAGAGTGCAGCCTCGAGGACTTACCGAGGATCGGTGGTAAAAACGCCTCCCTTGGCGAAATGCTCCACGCACTCACAGACCGGGGCATCCGAGTACCCGACGGCTTCGCCACCACGAGCCACGCTTATCAGCGCTTGATCGCATCAACTGACGTGAAGGCGAAACTGCGGTCAATCCTCACGGATCTCAATATCAATGCCATTGCCGAGCTTCAAAGCGCCGGCAGGCAGGCGCGCGATCTCATCCTGTCCACCGCCTTACCCAGCGATCTGCGGGACGCCATTCTCAACGCTTACCACCAGCTTGGGGCACCTGTCGTCGCCGTGCGGTCGAGTGCAACGGCAGAAGATCTTCCCAATGCCTCATTTGCCGGTCAACAGGAGACCTATCTCAATGTGCAAGGTGAGGAAGCGCTGCTTGACGCCTGTCAACGCTGCTTCGCCTCTCTCTTCACAGACCGGGCAATCTCCTACAGGCAGCTCAACGGCTTCGACCATTTTGATGTAGCACTCTCGATCGGTATTCAGCGCATGGTTCGCTCCGATCTGGCCTGCTCAGGGGTGATGTTCAGCATCGACACCGAATCGGGATTTCGCGATGCCGTTCTGCTCACCGCTGCCTATGGCCTCGGAGAGAACGTGGTGAAAGGTGCGGTCAACCCCGACGAATATCTGATTTTTAAACCAACACTGAAACAAGGCTTTTCGCCGATCGTGACGCGGCGCCTGGGCGACAAAGCCATCCGCATGGTGTACTCCACCCATGGGTCCACCAGCAATGAAGCGGTGCCCGAAGACGAGCGACATCGCTTTGCTCTGACCGACGCTGAAGCGTTGCAACTGGCCCGCTGGGCCTGCGTGATCGAAGAGCACTACAGCAACAGACACGGACGTCCCACCCCGATGGACATTGAGTGGGCCAAAGACGGCAACACCGGGGAGCTGTTCATCCTCCAGGCAAGACCAGAAACGGTGGAGTCACGGCGCAGCAGCACCGTCCTGCGCTCCTGGCACCTGGTACCGCATCAGGTGCCACCGCTCTGCCATGGCCGGGCCATCGGCGCGTCCGTCAGTGCAGGTCCTGCAAGGATCCTCCATCACCCCTCAGAGATCCAGCGGTTCCAGCAGGGTGACCTCCTGGTCACCGATCGCACCGATCCCGACTGGGAACCGATTCTCAAACGCGCCAGCGGTGTGGTGACCAACCAAGGCGGTCGCACCTGCCACGCAGCGATCATTGCCAGGGAGATGGGCATCACCGCCATTGTCGGTGCAGGCCATGCCACTGAGGTGATCCAAGACGGCGACACCATCACCGTCAGCTGTTGCGAAGGGGATGAGGGCAGGGTGTACCCAGGTGCGCTGCCCTTCTCGCTGGAGGAACGGGATGTGGGACAACTACCGCCCACTCAAACCAGGATTCTGATGAATGTGGGCAATCCCGAGGAAGCCTTCAACCTCGCCACCATTCCCTGCGATGGCCTTGGACTGGCCCGGCTGGAATTCATCATCGCCAACCACATTCGCGTTCATCCACTGGCGCTGCTGCATCCCGAACGCGTGTCGGACCCCACGGAACGAGAGGTCATCGCTCAACTCACCAGGGGCTATGCCCATCCGGGTGATTACTACGTGGATCGTCTCGCGCAGGGGATGGGACGACTCGCCGCTGCCTTCTACCCCAAACCAGTGATCCTGCGCTTTTCCGATTTCAAGAGCAACGAATACGCCAGGTTGCTGGGCGGCAGCGACTTTGAGCCGTCTGAAGAGAACCCAATGATCGGCTGGCGCGGTGCTTCGCGCTACTACGCACCAGGATTTCGCGAGGCCTTCGCCCTGGAATGCCAAGCGCTCAAGAAGGTGCGCGAGGTGATGGGTCTCAACAATGTGATTCCGATGGTGCCGTTCTGCCGCACCCCGGAAGAAGGCGACCGGGTGTTGGCTGAAATGGCAGGCCAGGGACTGGTGCGGGGTGAGAACGGACTGGAGGTGTATGTGATGTGCGAGCTGCCCAGCAACGTGATGGCCGCTGAGGCGTTCTCCCAGCGTTTCGATGGGTTTTCAATCGGGACCAACGATCTCACCCAGCTCACCTTGGGCCTTGATCGCGACTCAGCCCTCGTGGCCGAGTTGTTTGACGAGCGTCATCCGGCGGTGCTTGAGATGCTGCGGTTGGCCATACGCACTGTTAAACGCTGTGGAAGCAAGATCGGGATCTGTGGCCAAGCCCCGAGCGATTACCCGGACTTCGCAGCCTTCCTCCTCGACGAGGGGATTGATTCCATCAGCCTCAATCCCGACGCTGTGATCACGACACGACTCAAGGTTGCGGAGCTTGAAACGCAAAGAGACTGATCCTGCGCCGCGCCGAAGCACTGAGCCCTCTACTGAGGGCGACCCATCGCCGTGCTTTCCGTTCTGGAGTGCCCAAGACCATGCTGCAGCGCTGACACCACGCGGCGGGCAATGGAGACAAGGGTGGATTGGCGCTTCGCCGGATCACGCAAACCAGCCTCGAGAGCACCCTCCAGCTGACCGATCTCCAGCATCGAGATGCCCCGGCGCGGGGCTCCAAGCATTCCGCGGTAGTGGTACGGATACGCGCCAAATTCCTCGGCGAGCGCTTCATCAATCACCGAAAAGCCATAGGCAACGGCGGGAATCACGCCAGGACCGATGCCATGGGGTGAATAGGCGTCGTAGTGAATTTCAAGGGCATAGCCCCCTAAAGAGGCATGGTCACTGCCCACACTCCAATTGGTGCGGGAATCGTTCTCGTTGCGAATGGTGCGCACCCCAGGGTCATAGAAGCGGATGTTGAGCCCCTGTTTCTGGCCCTCCTTCACAACGGCCTGAGCCGTCAGCAGATTCCAGTAGAGCTCATCGGTGATTCCGGCCTGCATCGGCGAGGCTCCACCCAGATCCACGGCCCTGCCTGGAGTTCCCGAGCCGTGCATGCGCTGGGAATCAGCATGACCCGCCATCACCAGAATGGGCAGGGTGTCTTTCGGACGCGTGGTCCCGACCCAGTTTTTCCGATGCGTCAGCAGAGGGGGCATCGGCGGCAGATTGGGCTCCAGGCGCTGCGGTTGCCGCTGCTGCTGCTGCTCCTTCATGCCCTTGAGGATGTCCATGAGATCAGCTCTGGCTGGTGCACCGGCCAGGGCGATCAGAGCCGAAACCACAACAATGGGACGCATAGGAATAAGAACAAGGCACCCATCGTGCCTTGCCTTGCCCTGTACCGCAGAACGCACCCATCCATCCAACGATCGGATTGCACCCTCTCGCTCAGGTCGGCCATCACTCGCCCACGGCCAGCTTTCGAAAGCATGACTAGCTTTCGAGAGAAGGCGAAGTGAAGGCATGCCGCGCTGCTTTCAAGAGCTGGAACCAGTGCTCGAACGCCAGGGTTATCAGGCCGATGGCCTGCTGGAGGTGCTGGCCGAAGCACAACGTCTCTATGGCTGCCTGAGTGAAGACCTGCTGCGTCATGTGGCGCAGGTCCTGCACTTGCCTCTGAGCCGCGTGCACGGGACGGCAAGCTTCTACCACCTGTTTCGCCTCCGACCGCCGGCCCCCCATGCCTGCCTGGTCTGCACCGGTACCGCCTGCCACGTGCGCGGGGCGGGACGGCTGCTGGAAGAGCTCAGGCAACAGATCGACCAGGAGGCGGTCGAGCTGGGATCCGTTCGCTGCGTGGGCACCTGCGGCGGAGCTCCCCTGGTGGTGGTGGATGGAGAGATCTGGAACCACCAGACCACAGCCTCAGTGCTGCAGAAAGTACGGAGGCTGACGTCATGAAGCCATCAGAGGCGATGGGCCTGCGTATCTGCACCTCCGCCAGTTGCAGCAGCCGCGGCGCTGACAATCTGCTGCGCCGATGCAAAGCAACAGCCCAAAGCCGAGATGCTCATTGGAAGGTGAAAGGGGTGGGCTGCTTCGGCCCCTGCAGTGACGGTCCCTTGCTTGCCGTGGATGCCGAAGCATCGTCGCGGTTGTTCTCCCTCGATGGGGCTTCGACCGACAACCTGCACGATGACCTGAAGCAAGTCAGGACGGCTCAGGCACTGAACCAGTGGCAGCCCCATGGCAGCCGTCTGCTCCGTGATGACGATCCTTTCATGGCCTTGCAGCGGCGTTTGGTGCTGGACCACTGCAGCCGCATTGATCCCGACTGCATCGAAGAGGCAGAGCATGAAGGGGCCTATGAGCAACTGCAACGGGTTCTGAACGACACCACACCGGAGGCGGTGATCGAACAGGTGCGCGTGAGTGGCCTGCGGGGCCGAGGGGGTGCGGGATACCCCACAGGATTGAAATGGGCCACGGTGGCAGCCATGCCAGGTGCCGAGAAAGTGCTGGTCTGCAATGCCGATGAGGGCGATCCCGGCGCCTTCATGGACCGAACCGTGATGGAAGGGCAACCCCACACTCTGATCGAGGGCATGGCCATTGCGGCCTTTGCCGTCGGCGCTCAGCGGGGCGTGATCTATGTGAGAGCGGAATACCCGCTGGCCATTGATCGTTTGCAACGGGCCATCGCCCAGGCCAGAGATCACGATTGGTTGGGGCCCTCCGTGGGACGCACGACGTTTGGATTTGATATCGAGCTGCGGGTTGGAGCCGGGGCCTATGTGTGCGGGGAGGAAACCGCCCTGATCCACTCGATCGAAGGATGCCGCGGAGTCCCTCGCCCCAGACCGCCCTATCCCGCTGAGCGAGGGGTCCATGCCTTGCCGACCTTGATCAACAACGTCGAAACCTTCGCCAACATCCCTGTACTGCTGAAGCTGGGATTGGAGGCCTACGGCGCCGGCACCAAAGTGTTCTCCCTCACCGGCGATGTGCAGCGCAGCGGTGTGATCGAGGTGCCGATGGGTACGCCGCTACGCACCATCGTCGAAACCATCGGCGGTGGTGCAAGGGATGGGCGTCAGATCAAAGCGGTGCAAACCGGAGGCCCCTCTGGGGGCTGCGTTCCCGCCAGTGCACTGGATACACCCGTGGATTACGAGAGCCTGCAAAGCCTCGGCACGATCATGGGCTCCGGGGGGATGGTGGTGATGGATGACTGCACCAACATGGTGGAGATCGCCGCTTTCTTCATGGCGTTCTGCCGGGAGGAATCGTGCGGCAAGTGCATCCCCTGCCGCTCCGGCACCGTGCAGTTGGAGATGCTGCTGCGCAAATTGCTTGAGGGTCGAGGATCTGCAGCAGATCTGCAACAGCTGGAAAGCCTCTGCCACATCGTCAAAGATGCCAGCCTGTGCGGCTTGGGGCAAAGCGCTCCCAAACCGGTGTTGAGCACGCTGAGGCACTTTCGCAACGACTACCTGCAGTTGCTGCAACCTGAAGAGGCGACGTCATGAGCGTCTGCACCCTGCGCATCGATGACCGTGATGTAGCGGCTCGCACAGGCACCACTCTGTTGGAGGCCATTCGCACGGCAGGAATCGCCATCCCCACCCTCTGCCACCTTGATGGCCTGTCTGCCGTGGCAGCCTGCCGGCTCTGCCTCGTGGAACTGGAAGGCACCGACAAACTGTTGGCCGCCTGCGTCACCACGGTGCAGGAGGGAATGCGAGTCAGGACCCAGACACCAAAGCTTCAAGAGATCCGGCGAACGGTGGTGGAACTGCTGTTCACGGAGGGCAACCATGTGTGCGCGATCTGTGTCGCCAATGGCCACTGCGAACTCCAAGACCTTGCCGTGGAGGTGGGCATGGATCACAGCCGTTTGCCTTACCGCTTCCCGGAACGCAGCGTGGATCTCTCCCATCAGCGTTTCGGTCTCGACCACAACCGCTGCATCCTGTGCACCCGTTGCGTGCGGGTCTGCGACGAGGTGGAAGGGGCCCACGTCTGGGACGTGGGTTGGCGCGGTGAACACTGCCAGATCATCGCGGGACTCGCGGAGCCATGGGGGGCCGTCCAGGCCTGCACCGACTGCGGCAAGTGCGTGGAGGTGTGCCCCACGGGCGCCCTCTTCCACAAGGGGGATTCGAGCGCGGAGAAGCAGGGCCATCCCGAACGTTTGCAGGCTTTGGTGGAAGCCCGCTCCCATCAGCAGTGGCTGCCATGAGTGCACACCCCCCCCGCAAACGTTTGGCCACCGTCTGGTTGGCGGGATGTTCCGGATGTCATATGTCATTCCTCGATCTCGACGAATGGCTGATCGACCTCGCCGATCAAGCGGAGATCGTCTACAGCCCCGTGGGTTCCGATCAGAAGGGCTACCCGGAAGCCGTTGATATCGCTCTGGTGGAGGGAGGCGTGGCCAACACCGACAACCTGGCGCTCCTCCGACAGGTGCGCGAGCACACTCGCACCTTGGTGAGCTTTGGCGATTGCGCCATCACCGCCAACATCCCAGGGATGCGCAACATGCTGCAGGGAGCCGATCCAGTCCTGCGGCGCAGCTACCTCGACCTGGCGGATGGCAGTGCACAACTGCCCCATGCCCCTGGCGTGATTCCTGAACTGATGGACCGCGTGTTGCCCGTCCACGAGCTGGTACGCGTGGAGGTCTTCCTGCCGGGCTGCCCTCCTTCCGCTGAGCGGATCCGCACGGTTTTGCAGGCGCTGCTGCGAGATCAGACGCCGCGAACGCTGAACGCGGATCAGATCCGTTTTGGTTGAGGAAAGGCCAGCATGAGTACGCCGCGTGTGATTCAGATCGATCCCGTGACCCGAATCGAGGGGCACGCCAAGATTTCGATTCATCTGGATGAAGCTGGCCAGGTCAAGACTGCCCGCTTCCACGTCACGGAATACCGCGGTTTTGAAAAATTCTGTGAGGGCCGACCCTTCACAGAAATGGCCGCCATCACAGCACGCATCTGCGGCATCTGCCCGGTGAGCCATCTGCTCGCAGCCGCCCACACCGGCGACAAGATTCTCGCGGTAGCCATTCCTCCAGCTGCCGAGAAATTGCGCCGGTTGATGAACCTGGCTCAGATCACCCAATCGCATGCCCTGTCCTTTTTTCACCTCAGCAGCCCTGATTTTTTGCTGGGCTGGAACAGCGACCCGCAGCAGCGCAATATCTTCGGGCTGATCGCAGCCAACCCCGAGCTGGCGCGCCGGGGCATTCGCCTGCGTCAATTCGGCCAAGGGGTGATCGAAGCTCTGGGTGGCCGCAAGATTCATGCCGCCTGGGCCGTGCCAGGAGGCGTTCGAACCCCTTTGTCCATCGAAACCCGGGATTCGATTCGCGCTGGTCTACCCGAAGCCTTCGCCGTGGTGGAGCAAGGACTGGTCGTGTTCAAGCAGCTCCTTGATCAGCAACTGCAGGAGGAGTTCGACGTGTTTGGTCGCTTCCCATCCTTATTCATGGGATTGGTGGGCAAGGGAGACCTCTGGGAGCACTCCAGCGGAGCCAGCTGCCGAGGGATTCGGGTGATGGATAGCGATGGAACCATTCTCGCCGACGGTCTCCATGAAAACGACTACGCCACTTTTCTCGCCGAAGCGGTGGAGCCCTGGAGCTATCTCAAGTTTCCCTATTACCGCCCCCTGGGCCCTGACAGCGGCTCCTATCGCGTTGGTCCCCTGGCCCGCCTCAATCTGTGCAGACGTATCGGCAGTGAACGGGCCGATCGCGAATTACTGGAAATGCGTCAGCGCGGTGGCCCCATCGTGACGGCATCGTTGCTATATCACCTGGCTCGCCTGATCGAAATCCTTGCCTGCCTGGAACAGATGGAGATTCTGCTCGACGATCCCGAGCTCTGTTCCAGCCATGTTCGATCCAGAGCCGAGGTGAATTGCCTGGAGGCGGTGGGAGTCAGTGAAGCGCCAAGGGGGACACTGTTCCATCACTACCGGGTGGATGGCGACGGCCTGATCGAACAAGTGAATCTGATCATCGCCACCGGCCAGAACAACGGAGCGATGAATCGCACCGTGACTCAAATCGCACAGCATTACCTGACCCCTGCAGTGACCCAGGCCGCCAGGCTGGATGAAGCCCTGCTGAATCGGATTGAGGCTGGCATTCGCTGCTTTGACCCCTGCCTCTCCTGCAGCACCCATGCCGCCGGTTCCATGCCTCTGCAGGTGAGATTGTTCAGCAGCACCGGCGAACTTCTGGAGGAGCGTGCACGCCCATGAACGAACGCAAGCGCCCCCTGGTGATCGGCATCGGCAATGTGCTGCGCAGCGATGACGGCGCCGGTTATCGGGTCGCAGAAGCGTTGCACAAAGCGATCGGGGATCAGCTCGAAGTGATTGCGGTTCATCAACTCACCCCTGAGTTGGCGTGCCGCGTCGCATCCGCGAGCCGGGTGCTGTTTGTTGATGCCAGCCTTGATCCGTTGCGATCCGGCCTGAAGCCCCTTGAGGAAGCCCAGCAGGCCCCGCAGACCTCATCAGGGTTCGTCGGCCTGGGCCACAGGCTCACACCGCAGGTGCTGTTGACGCTGGCGGAGGGCCTTTATCACCATCGGCCTCCTGCCTGGGAGTTGCTCATTCCAGCGCAGCACTTGGATCATGGTGCCGCACTCTCAGGGCTCACCTCAGAGGCCTGCACCCAGGCCTTGTCTCTGGCCCAGGCCTGGGGTCGCAGCCATGCATGAACTGGCACTGATGCATGCGCTGTGTGACCTCGCACTGCAAACCGCCCAACAAGAGGGGGCCAACACCATTCATTCCCTTCAGGTGAGAGTCGGCGATCTCTCTGGTGTGGATGGAGAGGCCCTGCGTCAGGCATTTGCCGTGGTGACGATGGATCCGAACTGGAAAGACACCCGCCTGGAGCTGGCGGTGGTGCCAACCCGGTGTTTCTGTTCAAACTGCCAACAAGCGTTCAAGCCCACGGATGTGATCCACCAATGCCCCCACTGCGGCTTCCTCTCCCATGAGGTCGTGCAGGGGCGTGAGCTTGAGTTGATTGGCATGGAGGTGTCGTGATGTGCGGGCAATGCGGTTGTGACATCACCAGCACACCCATGGAGTCAAGGCCATTACCTCCACCACCACGGCGCATTGACCTTCACGCCAACCTGCTGCAGCGCAATGCCCAGCAGGCTCTGCACAATCGCATCCACTTTCAGCAGCATCAACTTCTGGCGGTGAATCTGCTCTCAGCCCCTGGATCGGGCAAAACCGCGTTCCTGGAACAGTTGGCATCGATGTGGCCGCAGCAACCCATTGGCGTGATCGTCGGAGATCTGGCCACCGACAACGACGCCCAACGCCTTGAAAAGGCCGGAGCACGGGCGGTGCAGATCCGCACGGGTGATCGATGCCACCTGGATGCGGCACTGGTCGCCAATGCTTTGGCTCAGCTCGACCAACACGGATTAACACTGCTGGTGATCGAGAACGTGGGCAACCTTGTCTGTCCTGCCGCGTTTGATCTGGGCGAGCAGCTACGGGTCGCCTTGCTCTCAGTCACCGAGGGAGAAGACAAACCCCTCAAATATCCGGCGTTGTTCAAAAGCGCCGACGCGGTTCTGATCAACAAATGGGATCTGGCTGACGTGGTTGAGTTTGATCGGCGAAGCGCCATCGCCAATCTCAACAAGATTGCACCCCAGGCCAGGCTGTTTGAACTCTCAGCCCGGACAGGTCAGGGCATGGCGGAGGTGATGCGATGGCTGACGGATGAGCGCAAGCACTAAATGGATCCTGACGATTCACCTGCAGGGTCGCGTCCAGGGCGTGGGCTTTCGCCCCACCGTTTACCGGCTGGCCAAGGAGCTGGGCCTTGGAGGCTGGGTCGCCAACAGCAGTGACGGTCTTCAGATGGAGCTGCTCGGCGCCCGCGCCAACCTCCAGCAGGCTCTGGAACAGATGAAGACGAACCCTCCCCCAGGCAGCAGGATTGATCAATGGAGGCTGCACTGGGCGGTGATGGATTGCAGCAGTGGCTGTGATCAGCCGGAGGAGGGATTTCGCATCCGTGCTTCGCTCAACTCAGGAATGCCTTCGGCGTTGATGGGCCCTGACCTTGCCCTCTGCGAAGCCTGCATTTCTGAATTATCCGACCCCTCGAGTCGGCGTTTTCGCTACCCCTTCATCAGCTGTACAACTTGCGGACCGCGTTACACCCTTTTGAAAGCGGTGCCCTTTGAGAGAGGCAACACCAGTCTGGACGCGTTCCCGACCTGCCCAGCCTGTACCTGCGACTACGCCAACCCCGACGATCGCCGCTTTCATGCCCAAACCATCAGCTGCCCAGCCTGCGGGCCGGAGCTGCGATGGAACCAGGCGCCGATCGGACTGGAGCCGGCCCTGGCGGAAGCCTCAGCGCTGCTTGAAACAGGAGGGATCGTGGCCATCCAAGGAGTTGGAGGCTTCCAGTTGCTGGCAGATCCCAGACAGGCCAAAACCCTGCAACGCCTGCGGCGCCGTAAAGGACGTCCCGACAAGCCTCTGGCCCTGCTCTGCACAACGAAGATGTTGCCGCAGCTCTGTCGCTGCAGTGAGGAAGAGCTGGCGCTGTGGCGCTCCCCAGTCGCACCCATTATGCTGCTTCGTCGTCACGCGACGCTGTCGCTTGACGACGAAGTGGCAGGCGACAGCCCCTGGCTTGGTGTGATGCGACCAGCCAGCGGCCTGCAGCAGTTACTGCTTGAGACGTTGGCACGGCCAGTCGTTGCCACCAGTGCCAACCGCTCAGGAGAGCCGATCGCCTCTGACGCCGATCGAGATGCAGCCTGCCTGGCGGCACTTGCCGACGGGGTGCTCAGCCATCAACTGCCGATCATCAACCGGATTGACGACAGTGTGATGCGCTGGGCCGCCGGGGGGCCATTGGTGCTTCGGCTGGGCAGGGGACTGGCGCCCCTGGCGTTAGCCAGCCGAAGAACGGCCGAACCGGCCCTGGCGGTAGGGGCACACGTGAAAGGAGCGATCGGCTTGCGTCACCCCGATCATCTTGTGCTGAGCCCGGATCTTGGGGATCTCTCCAGTTGCGCGGGCGCCACACACTTCGAAAGCACCACAACGGAATGGTTGGTGCGCTGCGGCCAACGTCCCACCACGATCGCCGCAGATCTCCACCCCGGATACAGCAGCCGTCTCTATGCGGAACATCTCAGTCAGACCCTGCCGACCAAGCGGATCGATGTCCAGCATCATCACGCCCATCTGCTGGCGGTGATGGCGGAACACAGCCTGGATGGTGAAGCGATGGGTCTCGCCTGGGATGGCTCCGGCCTGGGCGATGACAACCGACTCTGGGGGGGAGAGGCGCTGGCTCTGATAGGCCAGGACTACCGCCATGTCGCAGCCTTACGTGCCTTCAGCCTCGCCGGCGGTGAACAAGCCCTGCGCGAACCGCGTCGAGCCACCCTCGGATTGTTGTTCGAGGCCTATGGACTCCACTGGAGAGATCGCCTTGCTCGCTTGCAACACCTGCCATGGCTCCATGCCTTCGCACCCGAAGAGCTCGACGTGCTGGAGCAAAGCCTGCAGCGAGGTGTGCATCAGCATCGCTGCTCGAGCATGGGACGCCTCTTCGATGCGATTGCGGCCCTGCTGGGTCTGCACCAGATCTGCAGCTTTGAAGCCCAAGCCGCCCTTGCCCTGGAGGGAGTCGCCACCACAGCACTGGATGCCGGCTCCACCAAGGATTGCTACCCACTGACGCTGGAACGCCAGGAATCTGAAGGGCCGCTGCACTGGAATTGGCAACCACTGCTGAACGCTCTTCTGGATGATCTGGAACAGGAGAGACCGAAGCCAGAGATCGCCCTGGCCTTTCACGCTGGCCTCGCCCAAGCCGCTGTCGACCTGGCCTTGAGGGAAAGGCAACACAGATTGCTCCTGGCCGGCGGATGTTTTCAGAACAAACTTCTGCTGGAGCTCTGCGCCAACGCCCTGAGGGACGTCGGCATACAGCCACTTTGGTGTCAGCAATTACCCAGCAACGATGCCAGTCTTCCGATCGGACAGTTACTGGCGATTCCAACTCCAGGGCCTTCGCACGCCTGCTGAGCCAACGGTCAGATGAAAAGAGCCTGCCTATAACCAGAACGAAGACATCGACGCTGGGGAGCCATGTGCCTAGCCGTTGCCGGTGAGTTGGTGAGCACCAATGGACACCCTGATCCCCTCTGGCGCATGGGTGATGTCTCGTTTTCCGGCGTTTTGCGTGAGGTGAGCCTGGCATGCGTGCCGGAGGCCAAGGTTGGAGATCAGGTGCTCGTGCATGTCGGGCTCGCTCTCAAAGTCGTGGAGCCGGAGCCGTTCCTTTGACAGCACGAACCGCCGCTTTAATCGAGCGGATTCATCGGCGTTGCAGTCGGCCCTGGACCTTGATGGAGGTCTGTGGAGGGCAGACCCATGCCCTGCTTCATCACGGCCTGGATCAGCTGCTGGCGGAGTCGATTGAACTGATTCATGGACCCGGTTGTCCGGTGTGCGTGACCGCAACCGAACGCATTGATCAGGCTCTGGCCATGGGGCTGAGACCGGACGTCATTCTCTGCTCCTACGGAGACATGCTGCGCGTCCCCGGCAGTGATGGCCGTGATCTGCTGGGTCTCAGAGCGGTGGGGGCCGATGTACGCGTGATCTACTCCCCCCTGGATGTTCTGGATCTGGCTCGCGCCAACCCCCAGTGCCAGGTCGTGTTTTTTGCAGTGGGCTTTGAAACCACGGCCCCTGCCACGGCCTTGCTGGCCCATCAGGCTCAGTGGCTGGGCCTTGCAAACCTGAAGCTCCTGGTTGCGCACGTGCGTGTTGCTCCGGTTCTCGATCAACTGCTTGCCGATCCAGCCTGTGCCGTCGATGGAGTATTGGCAGCTGGCCATGTCTGCACAGTGATGGGCCAACCGGAATACGAGGAGTTGGTGAGACGCCATCAAGTGCCCATTGTCGTGACTGGGTTCACAGCGAACGACTTGCTGAACGGTGTTCTGAGCTGCGTTGAGCAGCTGGAAACAGGGACACCTGCTGTGCGGAACAGCTATCAACAGGTCGTCGACAAGGGGGGCAATGGCTCCGCTCAGGCCCTGATCGACGCTGTGTTTGAACCGGTCGACACCCCCTGGCGCGGCCTTGGCCTGGTCAGGGCTGGGGGCTATCGCCTGCGACCGGAATTCGCAGCTCTTGCTCTGACGCCCGAGAGTGCTTCAGAGCAAGAGGATCCAGGCTGTTCCGAGCCCTGCCCGAGCGGACTGGTACTGCAAGGACTGCTGAGGCCGAACGCCTGCCCGAATTTCGGTCAAGGCTGCACCCCCGATCACCCCCTGGGAGCACCCATGGTCTCGGCTGAGGGAGCTTGTGCGGCTTACTTCCGCTATGGCCGCTGACTGATGACCACTACCAATGCATGCATACAGATGGGGCATGGCGGCGGCGGACGCCTCAGTCAGCAACTGCTGGCCGAACTTCTGATGCCCGCCCTGGGACCCCGTGACGGGGTCCTGCACGATGCGGCACGCCTCATCAGTCCTGGGCAGCAGTTGGCGTTCACGACCGATTCCTATGTCGTGCATCCGTTGTTCTTTCCAGGAGGCGACATCGGACGTCTTTCGGTGTTTGGCAGCGTCAACGATCTGGCGATGGCCGGTGCACGACCTTTGGCCATGAGCCTTGGGTTGATCCTTGAGGAAGGACTTGAGATCGTCTGTCTGGAACGCATCGTGGCTTCCATCAGCGAAGCCTGCACAAGCGTCGGGGTGCCAGTGATCACCGGCGACACCAAGGTGGTGGAACGGGGCAAAGGGGATGGACTCTTCATCAACACCTCGGCGATCGGGGTGTTGAATCACAACTTGAGGATTGATCCGACCTCTGTTGAACCAGGTGATGTGGTGCTGGTCAGTGGAGACCTCGGCCGGCACGGACTCGCGATCCTGACCGCCCGCAAAGAACTGAAGCTTCGCAGTCCACTGGAGAGTGACCTGGCCTGTCTGCTGGAACCGGTGCAGAGCCTGCTGAACCAGGGCCTGACCCCCCACTGCCTGAGGGACCTGACGCGAGGCGGTTTAGCCAGTGCGACCGACGAAATTGCCCGAAGCAGTCGGTGTCGCATCCTGCTCGATGAAGAGGCAATCCCCGTTCATCCGATGGTGAAAGGGGCCTGTGAGTTGCTCGGTCTCGATGTGCTGTCCATGGCCAATGAAGGTCGCATGCTGCTTTTCTGCCCACCGGAGCAGGTGCCTGAGACCTTGGCCGTTCTGCGGCGCCTGTGTCCGGGAGCCACACGTATCGGCGTTGTTGGCGATCGATTGACGACAGAGACTGCACGCCACGAACGCTACCCGGTCAGCCTGATCAGCAGCCTTGGCGTGGCACGGCCTCTCGACCTGGGTCATGGTGAACAGTTGCCGAGGATTTGCTGAAGACGATGGTGCGAAGCATTGTCAGCCAACGCCCCGAGGCAGGGCGCTGTCTCGATCGGGATCGAGCTGCTCGGCCAGCAACGCCACAGGTACCATCAGAACCATCGGCAGGGCACAGAGTCCAAGGCTGTGCAGCGTTAAGGGATGCGTGCCGAGGACGCCGTTCAGCCATGCGCTCTGGCTGAAGAACACCTGCAGCATCACGGTGATGATGATGCCAAGCGGCACGGCCGGAGCCTGCGACAGGGCGTTCCAGGGGTGCGTCACCAGCGCACGCTGCATGCCTCTCCAGTGACTGATCAGCAGCAGATACACCAGATGCACCATCACCAGGCCCTGCACAGCCATGGTGCGGGCCGTGGCGAGATCGCCGAACTGGCGTTGACCAACGAAAAACAAGCCAAAGATCACCCCCCAGTTGAACAACGACACCACCACGACACGGCGCATCAGACCGGCGGTGAGCAGCGGTTGAGACGGCGGACGGGGCGGTCGACGCATCACGTCCCGGCAGGGAGGTTCAAAGGCCAGCGCCACTGACATCGCCAGAGAGCAGACCATGTTGAGCCAGAGCACCTGGAGGGCAGTGACCGGCAGCGGCATCGCCAGCACAACCCCCAACAGAATCGTCATCGACGCACCGCCGTTGACCGGCAGCACAAACGCCAGGGTTTTGCGCAAGTTGGCGTAGACGGTGCGGCCCTCCTCCACGGCGGCCTTGATGGTGGCGAAATTGTCGTCCGTGAGCAGCATGTCGGCGGCTTGGCGGGCCACTTCTGTGCCGCCTTTGCCCATGGCGATCCCGATGTCGGCTTGCTTCAAGGCAGGCGCATCATTGACGCCATCACCGGTCATCGCCACCACTTCGCCATTGGCCTGCAGCGCTTCCACCAACTGCAGTTTCTGAATCGGGCTCACCCGTGCAAACACATCCACGTCGTTCACAAGCTCCGCCAGCGCATCCGCTGACAACGACGTCAGCTGGGTGCCATCCACGGCCCGCTCAGCAGCTGCCTTTGGCGAGCGATCACCTCCCTGGCAACCGAGTCCGATCTGCCCGGCGATCGCTCGGGCGGTGTGCAGATGATCGCCGGTGATCAGTTTGACGCTGATCCCAGCGGCCTGACAGGCCGCCACCGCTTCGATCGCTTCGGGTCGAGGTGGATCTTGCATCCCCTGCAGCCCAATGAAGCTGAGATCACTGCTCACATGACGATGGTCGAGGCGTTGCTGGTGAGCAGGCACCTGACCGATGGCAAAGGCCAGCACTCTCTCCCCACTGCTGGCCATGGTGTGAACAGCCTGCTCGATCCTGCCTCGATCAATCGGCCCGAGCTGGCCTGCGGCATTCAGAGCCGAACCACAACGGGCCAGTACCACCTCCACCGACCCCTTCACCAGAATCCGCGCGCTGCCATGCAGGGTGGCCATGAACTGCTGTTCGGAATCAAACGGGATCACATCCCGGCGAGGGTGGCGTTGATGGGCCTCTTGGTGATCGAGTCCCAGCTGATCAGCCACCGCGAGAAGAGCCGTTTCCGTCGGATCGCCGATGAATCCGTCGTCATCACTGGGGCGAGCGTCATTGCACAGCAGACCGGCCAACAACAATTCCTGCATCGCCACTGAGATCGGCGCTGCACCAGCCGCATCGGATGCAGCAGTCTCCGGCCAGAGGGCTTCTAGGGGCAACAGGGTGTCAGCGGCATAGAGATGGCGCACCGTCATCCGATTCTGGGTGAGTGTTCCGGTTTTGTCGGAACAGATCACCGTGGTACTGCCGAGGGCCTCCACGGCTGGAAGTTGACGGATGATTGCGCGCGACCGTGCCATGCGATGCACACCGATGGCCAGGATGATCGTGACGATGCCAGGCAATTCCTCTGGGATCGCTCCCACCGCGAGAGCGATCGCGGCATCGAACATCTCCTCGATGCCGTTGCCGCGAAGCAGACCCAGGCTGAAGGTGATGGCGGCCAGCGCCACGATCACTTTGAGCAGCAGCCGACTGAAGCGGGTGAATTTGCGCGTGAGAGGGGTAGAGAGATTCACCTGTTCCCTCATCACCGAGGAGATCTGCCCGACCTCCGTGGCCTCGCCGGTGGACACCACGACGGCACAGCCCCTACCGGCCGTGACGAAGGTGCCAGCGAAGAGCAAACAGGTGCGATCAGCCAGGGGCGCCGACTCAGCCACCGCCATCACCGACTTCGCCACGGCGAAGGATTCCCCGGTAAGGGCTGATTCATCACAGGCGAGATCGCGGCCTTCCACAAGACGCAGATCAGCAGGCACCTTGTCTCCCGCGGTGAGCCAGACGAGATCTCCAGGCACCAGGTCGGCAGAAGCCAGTCGCCGCGGTCGTCCGCCGCGCACCACCTCCACATCGGTCACCACAGTGTTCGATAACGCTGTGATCGCCTGCTCTGCTTTGCTCTCCTGCAGCGTTCCGATCAGGGCATTGATCACAGTGACACTGATGATCACCGCTGCATCGCCGAGATCTCCGAGCAGAGCCTTCGACCCCCCCGCCAGCAACAGCATCAACTGAAGAGGATTGTCGAACTGTTGAAGAAAACGCAGGGCCAACGACCGAGGCGGAGCTGCCGCCAGACGATTCAGGCCTACCTCCCGACGCCTGAGCTCAGCCTCAGCGTCGGTGATCCCTGCCGAGCGATCAGATTGCAGATGCTGCAGCACCTGCTCGGATGGAACGGCATGGGCCGGTTTGGGCCATGGCTGCATCGCCGCTTCCCCTCTTCAGCCAGCGTTAGCGACTTCGGCTGGGGATCGCCATCAAGGTGTCAGGAGGCTTAAGGGTTGAGCGGCGTCACCTGAAAGTTCCAGGTGTCGCCATCTTCAAGCCACAGCTCCCAGGCGAAGGCTGCTCCATCGCGCAGACGCAAGCGACCGGCGAACCCAGCGGGTGAAGGCTGATAAAGATCCTCCATCTCGGCCACCGGATCTCCATCACGGGTCTGCAGCTCAACCACCTTGCGGCCCAGCCGCTCAGACAGATCAGCTTGCAAGTCATCCAGGGTCATGGATGGACTCCATGATCAATCGGCATCCAGAAAATCCAACGCAAGATCGCCGAAATCATCGCGACGTATTTCAAAGCGAAAGCCTTCGACCCTGCCGCTCCATCCCCCTGCATCAGGGTCTGCATCGATGCCCTCAGTCTGCTCAACCTTGTGATCAAACAGCTTCCAGAAACAGTGCGCAGCCACTGCCGCGGCCTGATCCTCATCCATCTCATCCAGCTCATGGGGCTGCACTGAGCAACCCTCAAGCAGTTCAGCGTCAATCACATTGCCTCGGCCCACATCGGCAACAAGAGCTTGCAGTACGGCGTGCATGGAAGAGTCAGTCATCGCTGCATCCTCCCCCAACGCTTCACCGGTCAACAACCCGGCAACGCCTGCGCCAAGACGGCGACCAAAGCGGTATCAACACTGAAGGTGCGGGTTCCAAGGTGCATTGCCCGGGCGATCACAGCCTGGGCCAGCGCCAGTTCGAAGGGCACAAACCCACCCTCCGGACCGATCATCACCACCCCAGGCTCCTTCGCCTGATCCTTCAGGGCGACCGTCGCCCCCCGATCGGCGATCCAGCAGGGACGGCCAGCGCAAAGATCCGGCAGCTGATCTTCCACAAATGGGCGGAACCGGGGGTGCAAAAAGACCTGCGGCAGCACGGTGTCACGGGAGCGTTCCAACCCGGCCACCAGGGCCGCTTCCAGCTTCTCCGCTTCCAGCAACGGGCTCTGCCAGTAGCTTTTCTCTACCCGAGCACTGTTGATCAGGTGGAGGTTGGACACCCCAAATTCCGCCACCATCCGCAAGATCCGCCGCAGCATCTTGGGCCTCGGCAAAGCAAGAACGAGGTCAAAACGATGACGCGGAGGCGGCGGCTGATCCAGCTGAACGTCCATCCACACCCGGTTGGTTTCCAGAGAACGCACCACCGCAGTCCCCACATTCCCTCCGAGCAGTCCGACGCACAACCTGTCGCCCGCCGCAGCACGCAACACCTGGCGGATGTGTGTGGCCCGATGATCTGACACCTCCACGCAACCGGGATCCAGCCATCGATCACCTTGCCGCAACAGGATCAGATTCATCGCTTCAAAGGATGGGAACGACCAACTGGCACCAGATCACCAGTGTGTCCTGCCGTTTCTCCCTAGAACCAACCTGAAGCGGCTTTCCGCCATGTCTCAGCAGTTCCACTCACTCACACTGCGTGAACGGCTGCGGCCACTGCGAATCCTGCAGCTGCGCTGGGCCCGTCGCTGGCAGGACTGGCGCAAGGGCGTGAGGTTTGCAGACCAGCAATCGACCACTCCTTTACCGGTGGTGGTGATGGAACATCAGCTGGTGTTGTTGCGCCGTCTGGGGGAGACAGATCCGCAGCTTCAGCACAACAAGGTGGTGAATCTTCAATTGGCCGTTCGCCAACTGCACGGTCTGCTCATTCCACCGGGCGGCACGCTTTCGATCTGGCGACGGGTGGGCCGCCCAACAGCAGCGCAGGGCTACTTGCCAGGCGTGCAACTGTCTCGAGGCCGGGTCAGCGTGGGCATCGGCGGTGGTCTCTGCCAACTCGCCAACCTCATCCACTGGATGGGGCTGCATAGCCCGCTCGAACTGATCGAACGTCACCATCACAGCTTTGATGCTTTCCCTGATGCAGGGCGGGTGCTGCCCTTCGGAAGCGGCGCCAGCCTGTTTTTCAACTACGTGGATCTACGCTTTCGCAACCCCACCCATGAGCCCTTGCAACTGATGGTGTGGCTCAACGAGACCCATCTGTGCGGCGAGATTCGGGCATGCTCGCCACCCCAGGTTCGTTATCGGGTTATCGAAAAAGATCACCATTTCGAAGAGCAGCAAGGTCAGCACTATCGCTGCAACAGCATCTGGCAGCAGCATCTTGATCGTCACAATGACCTTGTGATCGACGAGCGGCTGCTGTATCGCAACCGATCGTTGGTGATGTATCCCATCACTCCTTAGCCGATGATCAGCGACCTCACCCTGGACACCACAATGACAACAGGCCGAGGCCATTGGTGATGACCACAATCGAATGCCGATACACCGGTGCGCTGCACTGTGAAGCCCGTCATGGCCCCTCCGGTCAATACCTCCACACCGATGCCCCCACTGATCACGACGGCCTGGGTGAAGCGTTCTCTCCCACAGACCTCCTAGCCACATCGCTGGGCACGTGTGTCCTCACTGTGATGGGGATCACCGCCAAACGGCGGCAGTGGAACCTCGAGGGCGCCACGGCTCGCGTGGAGAAACACATGACCGTGGAAGGCCCTCGAAAAATCGAGCGCCTACGGGTACACGTGACGCTGCCCGAGCACTGCGATGCAGATCAGCGACGGGTGCTGATGCGCATGGCACAAGACTGCCCCGTCAAACGCAATCTGGAGGGGGCCATCACCATCGACCTGATCTGGACCTAACCAGGAGAGCACCATGCGCCTGCATTTCATACCGATCCACGTTTTCCGCGAAACACCGGCGGTGACGTTCTTTGATGCCGGAGTGACCGGAGCCAACGGCACCGATGTAGTGGCCCATCACGGAGCCGCCATCTCGCCACCCGATGACGACGGCTTCGCCCAGTACTACGTGCATCAACACCAGATTGATCACAATCTCGTACTTGAAGGCCAGCGCACGTTCACCCTGCTCAATCCCACTTGGAGCCAACCGCATCACGTGGTGGAGCTAACACGGGTCATGGGTGCCCTTGAAATTCCGAAGGGCACCTATCACCGCTCTGTGTCGGGTGAGGCCGGCAGCACGGTACTGAACCAATCCATCCGCGACGAGCACTTCGACTTTCACACCGAATTCATTCCGGTGAGCCTGCGCAATCGTCCTGATCTACAGGCGCTTCTCGAAACCCCTCCCTGTCTATGGAGTTGGCATGACGGCCACATCCAGCGGCGTTGTCGAGAAAAAAGCTATCTCCCTGTAAAGGGATAACCGCCTGAGCCAGGACCAATAATCAAGACCCCCATCAATGCAGAGAAGGGGGTGCACCTTGTGGAGGTTCAGCTCCAGCCGTTGGCGGCCTGTTGCTCCACATAGGCAGCAACATCAGAGATCTGAGTCTCGGTGAGGGTGCCGATAAAAGCAGGCATCTCGTTGAGGCCGTAGGTGACCTGAGCAACGATTGCACTTTCGTGGCCGTTGTTGTACTGCGCCAGATAAGTCTTGAGGTCGTCTTGCTTGAGGGTGTGCTCGCCATTCACCACATTGCCGCCTCCGGCATGGCAGGCAGCGCAGTTGGCAGAAAACACCTTGGCTCCGTTCGCAACATCACCAGCGGATGCTGAAAGAGGAGCTGTGATCAGGATGACCAGAGCTGCAAGGACAGACAGAAGAGCACGCATTGGGAGAAGCGTCGCACTAGCGCCATTGTTGGCACCTGCAGCGAGCCCCGAGGGCACTCAGCTGCAGAACGTCATATCCCGAGGATCCTCACGCCGCCAGTGCTGACCAAGCCAACGACGATCCAAGGCCAATCCACACCAGGGCAGCAATGAAACGGCCCTGGTTGCCAAGCCAGCCAGCGATCTGTCGCGCGAAGGCTGTGACGATCAGCAGCACAGCACCTTGGCTGAGCAGCAGGCCAGCGCCATAGGCGAGCAGTGGGGTCGGTTCAGCACCCACCACCATCGAACCGAGCAGATATCCATGCAACCCGATCAGTGGAAGAAGGAGAGCCGCCGGCACTACACCAAGGGCGATACAACCCTCCACAGCCAGCGAAAGAGCCACAGCCACTTCAGCGATGGAGGAGAAGCTCGGCGCCAAGGGGACCAGCTGGGAGAGCAGGCTGCCGCCCAGCCCAAGGGCGAGCAACGGCAAAATCCAGCGGAGGGGACGCTTCAGCCCCAAAAACGCCAGTGCCAGAAGAAACAACAAGTGATCAGGGCCGAGCAGAGGGTGACCCAGACCGCTGATCAGGCCCTGGACGGGAGTCAGAGAAGACGCCTCGACACCCTCGAACGGATGGTGTGCCAATGCTGGAGAGGCCCCCGCCAGAACAAGGAGCAGGGCGGCAGACACAGGCCGGACGCGGTCTGCACAACAAGCAAAAGCGCTGATTCTCAAAAGTCGATCCTCGTCGATGGATGATCTCGGCGGGCGTTCTGACTGACGGATCCAGACGGATCCGGTTCACAGCTGCGGGACAGTGACGGACTTTCACCGTGCTTTCCCCCTTACCTCCAGAGGCTGATCACTCCTGGAACCGAACCCCTGTTCTACTTCAGGGTGATCATTCTGCTGTGCAAAGCAGTCATTCGATGGGCTGCATCAGTGCTCAGCATGGCCTCCCATGGGATGCGAAGCACAGGGCATCCATTGATCACCCATCGGATGCGCTCCCTTGCATCCGAACAGAGGCGCTGCTTTCTCTGCTTCTGAGCGCGTGGGATACATCGCACGAATCCCACCGTTGTCTGACCGGGACTTGGTGGGTGCCTCCATGGTCAAGGTGACTCCGGTGTGATCGTCACCTGGCACATGGTGCGCCTGAACAGAGAGATTTCCTGCCAAGAGAGAAGCCAGCCCCAGGAAGGAGCCGAGAACATTGAGACCCACTGATGAAGACGTCATTGATCGATCCGCGTCGATAGAGAACAGAGCAGAGATGTCGGCGGGCGTTCTGACTGACGGATCCAGACGGATCCGGTTCACAGCTGCGGGACAGTGACGGACTTTCACCGTGCTTTCCCCCTTACCTCCAGAGGCTGATCACTCCTGGAACCGAGGGGTTCTGTCTACACCACCAGGGATCAACTGGGTAGAGACGGAGGCCGCCGCAAGATGCCGTGATGGGGAGCGAACAGAAATGCGATCACAAACAATCCGGTTTGCACCAGCACGATGCAGCCTGCGGGGGAGCGATCGCTCCAGTAGCTGATGAACACTCCGAGCAAGCTTGAAATCACGCTGCTGGCCACCGCCAACACGGTCATGCGGTCAAAGCGATCTGTGAGCAGATACGCGGTGGCCCCTGGAGTGACGAGCATGGCAACCACCAGGATGATGCCCACAGTCTGGAGGCCTGCGACTGCGGCCAACGACAGAATCGAGAGCAACAGATAGTGCAGGAGTCCTGTGTTGATGCCGATCGATCGGGCATGGGTGGGATCGAAACAGAACATCAACAGATCGCGCCGAAACACCAGCAACACAGCGAACACCACGCCGGAAATCACGAGGGTCTGCTGGATATCGCTGCCAGAAATGCCGAGGACATTGCCGAAGAGGATGTGAAACAGATCAATGTTGCTACGCACATTCGACACAAGCACCAGGCCAAGGGCAAAGAAACCTGTGAAGACCAGGCCGATCACCGTGTCTTCTTTGATGCGTGATTTCTGCTGAACGAATCCGATCGTGGCCACCGACCCCACGCCAAAGACGAAGGCTCCCAACGAGAAGGGAAGACCAAGGGCATACGCGATGACCACACCGGGCAGAACCGCATGGGAGACGGCATCCCCCATCAGAGCCCAGCCCTTGAGGGTCATGTAGCACGACAACAATCCACAAACGGATCCCACCAGGGCACTGATCAACAATGCCCTCACCATGAATTCATGGCGGAGGGGCTCCATCACCCAGTCGATCAGCACGAAGTCGTCCACAGCCGTGCCTCAGTCTCTCAGGCCTGAGGATCTGTCTTCCCAGACCCCATCAAGGGATGACGGTCGACGGCTGTGCCGTGCAGGACGAGAGCATCACTCAGGTCAGTGGATCGAGTGAACTTGTTCCTGTCAGAAGATCAGGGGGCACTCCACCAAACGTGAGCGAAAGATTTTCCGGAGTGAACACTTCAGAGGTTTCTCCGTAAGCAAGCACGGTTTTATTGATCAACACCACGAGATCGCAGAACGCGCGGACATGACTGAGATCGTGGGTGGAGATCAGAATGGTTCGTCCCTCTTCTCGAAACTGAAGGAAGAGATCGGCCATCAGCTTTTCGGTGCGCACATCCACGCCGTTGAAGGGCTCATCCAACAGGAGCACCGAGGACCCTTGCGCAATGGCACGGGCCAAAAAAGCTCGTTTGCGCTGCCCACCGGACAACGCCCCGATCGGCCGGTCGCGCAGATCGAGCAAATGCACCAAGGACAGCGCCTCGCGAACAGCAACCCGATCAGCACGGGCCGGGATGCGCAGAGGATTCATGGCGCCATAGCGGCCCATCATCACCACATCCCAAACAGAAACAGGAAAATTGTTATCAATCCCCTCGCTCTGCGGCACGTAAGCCACTGCCTGCTCCCGCTGAGCCTCGACAACGCGTAAACCATTGATACGGATGTGACCGCGAGATGGCCTCACGAATCCAGTGAGGGCCTTGAACAAGGTTGATTTTCCGGCCCCGTTCATGCCGACGAGTCCGCAGATGCAGCCCGCAGGCAAGGCCAGTGTCGCGTCGTGCAAGGCGACCGTGCCGTTGTAATTCACACACACGCGGTCCGCTTCGATGCGCATCGTCATGGCTGCTGACCCGGCGGATTCAGACCCTGGCGAATGAGTCTCACATTGTGGCGCTGCAGCTCAAGCAGGGTGGAGGCCGGACCGTTGTGATCCGAAAGAGAGTCCACATAGAACGTGCCGCCAAAGGCAGCACCAGCAGCGGAGGCCACCTGGCGCTGCACCTTGTCGCTGACGGTGCTTTCGCAGAACACGGCAGGCACCCCCGACTGCTTCACCGTTTCAATCAAGCGGGCCATGCGCTTCGGCGTGGCCTGGCTCTCCGCATTCACTGGCCAGAGGTAAGCCTCTTGAAGGCCGTAATCCTTCGCCAGGTAGGTGAACGCTCCCTCACAGCTCACCAGCAACCGCTGCCGAGGTGGAATGGTGGAGAGAGACTCTCTGAGCTCCTGATCCAGCTGCTGCAACTGCTGCTGATAGGCCTTGGCATTACGGCGATAGGTCGGAGCCCCATCGGGATCCAGGGTGATGAAAGCCTCGACAATTCGATCCACATAGGCCTGAGCCCGCTTGGGAGACATCCAGGCGTGGGGATTAGGGCGGCCGGCGTAGGCATCCCCTTCAATCAACAGCGGTTCCATTCCCTCCGTGAGGGTGACCGTGGGCACATCTCCTGCTGCTGCGGTGAAACGCCGAGCCCAAAGCTCAAGGCCCAAACCATTTTCAAGAATCAACTGGGCTGAAGTCGCCTGCTCCAGATCGCTGGGCGTGGGTTCATAGCCATGGATTTCCGCTCCCTGTTTGGTGATCGATTTCACCCGTAGACGATCTCCCGCAACGTTGGAGGCCATATCGGCCAACACGGTGAAAGTGGTCAACACCAGTGGGCGGGAATCCTGAAGTCGCTCGCGCTCCGTCAGAGGAGCCCTGCAAGCGTTGAGGGCAATCGCCACAACCAAACCCGCCACTGGCGGCATCCAACGGGATCGATACAGGGAGAAAACGAGATCAGAGGCGACCGAAGTCAGCCTAAAAGATCCAAAACAGCACACCCCAAAACGCAACCACGACCGCCAGGAGACCACTGTGGATCCGGCCGCAGAACCGTCACCCTCCAACTGGCACAGTGCCAGTTCAGGCATCATGTTGATTGTGTGAGGAGATTCTCAGAGAACGGAGTCGAAACAAGGTCAGACGCCCGTTCTGTGATCACCACCCGGCTCCGCCTTCGGCGGAGCTTTTTTTTGACAACCGACGGTGCGTAAGCCACCGACCCCATCCCCTCTCAACGCCTCGAGACCAGTCCCCCACCAGATGTGGTGGGGGACTGGTCCGACGTCGTTTTAATCGTGATCGAGCGGCATTGAACGATGCCGCCATCAGCCTGATCACTCCATATCTGGTACTTGCGCAACCTCATACACAAGGCCTATTGGTAGGCGAGGCCGGGTGATGGGGATCACTGGCGGCCCTGGTCAAGTCCCATCCACTGGGCTGGGGCTTCGCCACCAAAACACAGGGCACAGGCTCTACCCGAGCTTGAAGTGCTTGCGTTGACGGCGACAGCGTTCTGAGCAGTAGCGAACCTCGTCCCACACCTCTCTCCATTTCCGCCGCCACTGGAAAGGACGCCCACACACCGGGCAGACTTTGGTGGGACGCTCACTCGGACCGGGCATGCAGACCCTCTGCCTTCTCAAACCCACGCAAGCACAACGTCACTCTGTCGGCGCCTGATGGATCAGGCACCGATCCAAGCGCTTGTGAAGCAATGTGCAGCAGGCCTGTTTGATCTGGCCTGTGCGGTGAGCGGCCACCCTGAATGGGACCTCAGCCTTCCCGTTGGAGTGATCGATGCGCGTCACCAGAAGCCGAGGCTGACGGTCACGCCGATCGGCACGATCAACTCAGTGCTGCGGGCCTCTGCAACCATCGGCACGCCCCTGATGCGTCGCTTTTTTGAGCGCTTCAACAGCATCGGACTGGAACAGGCCCAGGCTGAGCTGCGCAGCGGTGCTGATGCCGAAGCTTTTGCCGAACTGTGGGATGCCTATCGAGAGGAACGACAAAGTGGCGGGCAAGCCATGTGGAGCATTGAAGATGCCACGGCCTTCGTCATGCACAGCCGCTGCAGTCACAGCGATCGAGAAGTCGCCTGCGTTGCCATCTTGCCGGGCGACCCTCACGCGATCGTGACATTCAGCGTGCCCATTCGTTTTCTGACCTCACCATGAGGCGAGATCAAAACAAAGATCCCTGTTGCGTCCAGTGCTGATCAGCATCGCGCCGTCCATCTGTCGCCACTGCGTCATGCAACCATCCTTCACAGGACCAGGGCAACATCAATGGTTCAAGCGATCGCAGGGCATCGCCGTGGGCTGGCGCGAGCCAAGCCTGCTCCAGGCCGCTCGGAATGATCACAGGCATGCGTGGATGAAAGGGCTTGACCAAAGCATTGGGCGTCGTGGTGAGCACCGTGCAGGTTTCCAGCTCGCTGCCATCGGCACCCAACCATCGTTCCCAGACTCCGGCCAACCAAAAGACACTGCCATCACTGCGCTGAAAGCGACGACGCTTCTCGAAAAAAGCGGTAGCCGGAATCAAGCAGCGGCGATGCCGCCAAGCACCGCGAAAACTGGCCTTTTCGCCGACGGTTTCCGAACGGGCATTGATGGAGCGATGGGCCCTCACTGGATCCTTGACCCAGGCTGGCAGCAAGCCCCAGAGCATCAAGGCTGCCTTCAACTCCCCCTCCTCCTGAACCAACGCCAGCAGCGGCTCAGACGGGCGTACCCATTCTCTGGGTCGGTAATACCTGCGATGGTCGGCAGGCAACAAGGCCCGCAACGGCTGAGGCAACGCGCCTGCCTCACAACTCAGCGAAAAACGACCACACATGCAACTTGCGACAGCGCACTCAAGGATGGCCGAACCAGGCACCACCGATCAATCGCCGATTCAGTAGCAACTGCTACAGAAATGGGGTATACTACGAAGACGTTGAGCCCTCTCAGGGCTGCAGTTCGTTCCACGCCAAGCAACGGGGGCGTGGGCACTGTGGAGTTCAAGCCATGAACACCCTCGAAATCACCCGCAATCGCCTTCGTAAGCAGAGCGCTTTGAAGCAGGCCCAGCGCCTAATGGCAAAGGCCTATCGCGGTGTCGAATACATCGATGCTCATCACACGGCTCTGAAGCCAGAGAAAAAAACAGAGCTCCGCTACCGCGGCATCCGCTACAGCATCTGAGCCCAACTCACCCATCCATCAGACGCCCCCATTACTGGGGGCTTTTTTGTGACCAACCCCGCTCAGCCTGTACGAACGCCCACCAAGCCAACGTCGCACTGAGTCCACCAAGCCAGTCGGAGCGAAGCAATTCAACAAGCGCGATGGTGCTGGCCGCAATCCTCAGCGCCGACAAACCGAATGGAGCCCATCGCTTCCAAGCCAGATCAGCGTCTTGACCGATGGAGCGTGATTCACCAGACATCAGCGGTCTGCATAAGCCAAGCACTCCGCCATCTCGAGCTCGCGCAAGTCTTCAGCAAGCATCAACAACGCCATTGCTCAAACACAGACTGCCACTGACGTCAGTATCTCCATGGGACTGCAGCGTGCGTACTGCCTGCCAATGCTGCGCCCAGGTCAACCGCATTGAGGATGCCCAAATAATTCCTGCCTGCATGCAATGGGCGGACATCGAGGCTGCGGAAACATTTCGAAACACTGACACGATCCCTCCCCGGTGAGCATCGCTACACCGGCGGCTGTTCATCGGGATACCTTCCAGATCGAAGCATGGAGTCTGCGATGACACCTGGAATTGAGCTCAGCACCGAACAGCGCTTCCACCTGGAACAAGCCAATCGCGCGCTCGATGCCACCAGCGACCCAGCCCAGCTCAGGCAACTCGCGCAACAACTTCTACAGGCATGGCAAGCTCAGAAAGCTGCAACGAACTGGATCATCCGCGAGCAGGGCCTGAGCCCGGGTGACGCCAGCAAGAGGCTTCCGAACATCCATCAACCCAGCCCTTGAGACCCCTCCGCAACTGACCGAGGAGCGCGGTGTCGCACTTCCATTTCGCGCACCATCTCCCCTGCAGCCCAGATACCTTGAACGTCTGTGCAATGAGAGGCACCATCGCAGACGCGATAGCGCCCATGCCCCAGGGCTTCGATGGATGATCCCATCGGCGTCGAAATCACCGATCGAGTCTGCACGAGTCTCATGCGTCTTGTGGCTTGTCTAACAGATCAGAGCCCTTCGAAGCGAATGTTCAGATTGACCCGTTCTGGACCGAGAGCCGTTGCCTGGGTGACCAACACTGGGGTTTTGCCGGGCGCTGCCCCATCGACCTGCACACCATCAGGCAGCGCCCATGTGGCGGAGAATCCCCAGGATCCCTGTGTTGTGCGGATCGGCTGTTCCTGATAACCGGCCTTCGTCAGCGATTGCTTCAGGGCACCAAACACCGACATGGGCGTCCCTTTGATCTGACCATTCAGACCAGCCTGACCGAGGGCATTGGCGGTAAACAGTGGAGCAAGGCCAGCGGTCGATTCCGTGGGGAGACTGCTAAGCAGACGACCGGCAGGGTCCGCCAAGGCCGATGAGCTGAAGACCGTCGCCCCCAAAGCCAGAGCAATCACACAACCACGCATCAGTTCAGCCACAGATGTTCCGTTCCTAGTGGATGACACATACAAACGCAAGAAAGAAAACCCACCAGGGCTGTCTGGCTAGTGTTTTCTTAGAAATCATGGATTCATGTTTCTTCTCAAATTCAGCTCGGAAGATTGCGGCACTTGTCACCGCATGAGCCATTACGACGCTGCCGTCGCCGAAGAACTGGGCTGTGAGTTCGTGTCGGTGATGCTGCAAGACACGGAGGTGTACCGCAGATACCGCAAGGTTTTACTCGCCCAGTATCCCAATAAGGAAGGCATGGGTTGGCCTACCTACCTCTTAGTGGATGAGCCGGAGGGGGCGTTCACCATCCACGGGGAGCTCAAGGGGGGCATGCCCAAGGGTGATTTCAGAGCCAAGCTTCAGGCACTGCTCCCAGCCTGAACAGACCGCATCAACTGCTGAGTCAGTCTGAGCGACGATCCTCCACATCAAGAACGTCCCGCTCGAGAGGCAGGAGTTCATCATCGTCTGACGCACGGCTGCGTACCGGGGCGCCGAATCCTCGAGCGCGGGCATTGGATACTTCAAATGGGCCGGGGGTTCCAGACGGCACCGCCAGCCTCAAGGCAAAAGGATGGGTTCCAGGCTCGACATCACCAATGGAGCCAACCCTGGTGCGGTTTTGCAGGACAGGCTCCCCACTGGCATCAAGAATGCGTGCATAGACATCCGTGTCAAAAATGGACCGACGCCCGGAGTTTGTCACTTGCCCAGTCAAGACATAGCAACTGGCACCTGCCGTCCGGGTGACACCGGAACGGCGAGGGTCTGCATTCGGTCCGGGTTGTGCACCTGGATCGGCCTGATCACAAGGAGCCAGCTGCACAGAAACGAGGCGCAGATCGGCAGCCCCAGCCGTCTCCACAGGTAGAGCGATCAAGCAGACCAGCAGAGACAGAGCGCAACCGAAGAGCAGACGCAGCATGGGACAACTCCTTGGACGCCAGGTGCACCATTCTGATCAGCTCACGAGCTGCGCAGCCGAGGTTCAACCGGCAAACAACGTTCGCGGCGCTCCTCCTCAAAGGCCAGCTGGAGATCCACGCGAGTGATGCGATAGCCAAGTCTTCGGGCGGCCAGAACGAATTCATGGCGGGAGCGGCAGCACTTCATCGCTCTGCGAATCACGCCGTCACTCTCCACATCAATCACCAAACGCTCGAGCTCACGCCAGCTCATCGACATCCAGGGTCTGGGCACTTCACATTGCCGTGGGGAAGGAAGCTGCGCCAGCCCGTTCCCTTCTGGTCCTTCACAACTGCACGTTCAGAAGACAAGCATCAACAGCCAGACCACCAGGGCAGCGGATACCCCCACCAGGCCCAGCACCAGCACGATGGCGCCCACTCCGGTGGCCAGAAGCATCCTGGAAGTAATGCGGGGAAACAGCAGATAGAGCGTCAGCCCGAATGCCAGCGGCCAGAGGGGAGGAATCAGCAGGCAAAGCACCGTCAGCACAACAAGGCGAGTGCGGCGCGAGGCCTCCTGTTGTTTCAGAGCGAGGGCTTCCTGCTCAGCACGCTCTGCGACTTGCAACTCGTCCTCGCTCAACCACCGACCAAGCTGCTGAGCCCGTGCCAGGTCCCGTTCAATTGCGTTGCGAGTGGTGTCGCCCATGACTCAATTTATGCACATTGAACCAGCCGAAGTCAGCAACTGTCCCCAAATGGGTGCTGACAGAAACTGAGTTCAACCAGCAATGTCATTGCAAACGAAGAGCGCCAGCACAACGCGTCCGCGCAGGGGTTTTGCCAATGACACAACAATCAACCTTCACAACCCAAATGAGTCTCCAAGAGCTTAAGGAGAATCACAGCATCTACCTAAAAGCCTTGGCATTGCTCGTCAAAGACGGCGCAAGTCTCACTGAAACCCAGGATTCAGTGTGCTGGGAACGCCTTCAACGCTTGAATCAAGCCATGCCAAGGCGGTTTCTCCATCCCGAAACCATCTACCAACACTTGGCTCCAACGTCACCAAACAAACGTCGACGCCGGAAATCGGCGAACCGCAACTGAGCGAAACGCCACAAAACGAATAAATACAGGCAGAGGCAAGGTCCCAAGCTGCATATCAGCGAGGGACTTTACAATTGGGTCAAAACCAGTCGAAACAGCCGGGGAACTTAAGCCGACAACTTTGACTGCTGATCATTAATTTGCCTCCCATAGAGCACCACTAGATGATCGGGAGACTTATAATTGCGAGGCAAAGAATGGTGCAAAGTACTGAGTCTTTGCCAACAAAGGGTACGTTGCATTTGATCAATACTACGACCTTCTATCAATAACATACGCAAAGCTTTGCAATAGAGAGGATATTTTGCCTCCAGCTCATTAATTGTTATCGCTGGCTTAACCGACATGGACCCATACTCCGGAGAACGCAAGCAACTTTGGCCTGAATCAGCAGAATTTTTCTGCCCCCATTTGGGAACAATGCCGCTACAGCTTGGATTGCAGCGATCTTTCAAAGAAAGCGATCGCCTGAATCTTGGGCATACCGGACTGGGTCTTTTGTCCGGCTCATCGCCCGCTCAAACCAGCCAGCCAGCCACCGGGGATTACTTTCATAACAACTACGCGCGTTAACCCCCAGCTGGATCGGCGAGGTAGCAATGTGGATGAGAGCCAATGTTCAACCATGGGCTCGATCACCGGCCAAGTAGCGCATGGATCTCACTCCCTACATCCAGGCTCAAGGCAGAGTTGATGATGAAGACCGTCTGCTATCGGTATCGATCACGGGCAAAGTCGCTCTGGCCATGAAGGGGCGATTTTTTCTGCGATGTTTCTGCGAAAACCTCAGTGATCAAGCCAAGATTGGCTGCGCCGTCACCGACGAAGTCAGTTGCCTGGAATACCTCGATGAAGAACAGTTTGAACTTCTGATCTGCACCGATCAGCTTGAGGGTGGAAACGGGTTTGATCTCACCCAAAAAGCACGAGAACGGCATCCAGAACTGAAGGTGGTCGTGCTTGCTCTTGGCGACTCGATCCCTGTGGAACATGCCAATGCCCCGTGGCTAGATGCCGTTGTTGCAGAAGCCGACATCATTGAAGATCGCAAGCCGCTTGAGGCTGCCGTTCTGGCGGTGATGGGCAATCACCACTACCGAAGCGAGTCCCTGCGCTCCGGCCACCTGCCCTATCTGAGCTGCCCGCGACTCACACCCCGTGAATACGAAGTACTCGACCGTCTGGCTCAGGGGTTGACCGATCGAGAAATTGCTGAGCAACTGATCGTGTCCGAAGAAACATCCCGCACCTACACCAAGCGGCTGCTTAAAACACTGGGTGTGAACAATCGAGTGCAAGCTGTGCTCAAAGGCATGCGCTGCGGAATGGTGCAGATCTGAGCTGAGCAGATCTGCGGACTAGTGATGGATCGCCTCACCCCAGTTCCAGGCAGGCGAGCGCAAAGACATCCTCCAAGGAATGCTCCGGAATCTTGCCCCTGTACATGCGCAGGGTGCGACCAACAGGCTCAAACCCGAGCTGAGTCATCAACTGAAGTGCCGATGGATTCCCGCCTGGGGTGTCAAGCAGTACCACCCCTTGATGACGGATGAGCAATTGCGTCATCAAGACCGCTGCCAACTGCGGTGAATCAGCCAACAGCGGACCGATGCGCCACCCCTCGCCAGCACGCAGCAGGCAAGGGCGAATCCTGCCAAACCCATGACAGCGCTGATCCGCGTCCATCAGAGCGAGCACCGTGCCAGCGGGATGGCGCAACCAGTCGGAGAGAAAATGGGGGCGTGGGCTCAACTCACGCTGTGCGTCATAGATCTGAACAGCCACCTCGGGCAGGGCATCACCATCCACCAACTGCAGTCCCTGGGGCACCGGACGCAACGGTTCATGCTCCGCGTCACTGCTTTGGGTGCGCTGCCATCGGGTCGTGGGGGACGCCGCCTGAAATCCCCAACTGGCGTAATCATCAATGCGGTCTTCAGCTGCCTCAAGACCAACGCAGGTCACATCGTCGAGATAAGCCAGGGCATGGCGCCAAAGTTCCTGGCCGTAGCCACGGCCCCGCTGATCGGATCGAACGATGTAAAGCCCGACAAAGCCGTAGGCCAGGTTGTAGCGAACGCCCGCGATGCAGCCGATGGGCTCACCACGCAGGCAGCCCACCCAGAGTCCCTGACGATCCGTTTGGCGATAGATCCCCACATCGCCTTTGCCAGGAGCAAAGCCTGCCTGCCGCGCCCACTCGGTGATCAGGGAAATATCGCCACGATCCAAGGGCCGGATCTTGAGAAAGGAGACCATGTCAGCGTGAGGTGCCATCACGCCCATGGCGCAATCGCTTCACCTCAGCGTGGAGACCAGCTCAGCCAAACGCAAGTGAATCGGGACGCCTCGTTTCAGCACTGATTAGTTCTGAGGCATTCGCTGCAGTGGACGGTCTGAACCAATGCCACTTTCAGGGACTGTCTTTGAAGATTCTTTCCAGTCGCCGTCGGAACTCTTTGCCGCTGAGGGGGTCGGCAAGCCGCTGACGGCGGTTACGACGCAACAACGAAGCAATCCACCAGACTTGGAGGGCAACGAAGAGAGCGCCTGTCACCAACAGACTGAGGGTGGCCGCGTTGAAGTCCATCAATCCCGAACGCGTATGCCCACACATGACCAGACGATCATGCAGGATGACCTGATTCGAAAGCGTCCTATGAAAGAAGTCAGCGTCGTTGAAATGCTGTTGCGCAGCATCGCCAAGGTGGCGGCGGGCTCAGGGATTGCGGCACTGCTGCTGTGGCTGACCTACGTGATGCTCGATGTGCAGCATATGAACTCGGGATTCACCTTGCCCCAAACGACCTACAATTGATGAAAATAACAATGGGTAAATCAATGTGATCGGCAAACCTCGATCCCATGGAATCCTGAGCAATTCTCCAGCACCACCCTTTGTCTGAGCCATCGGAGTGATGAGACAATGCGTCTCTTTGACTGGTTGATGATCCTGGTGCTTGCAGGGGGAATCCTTATCTTTTTTTCGAGTCGTGATCCTTCAATCCTTTGGGGGATGGTTGGATTGCTAATCGCACTGATGTTGACGTTCATCGTGATGGTCAAGCTTGAAGAAAAGCAGCGCTAGGCCTTCAAACTGGTCAATAAGTCCGAATTGGCAGCCTCTGCATCAGCCAGTCGTCACATCGATCAGCATGGCGTGCAATCCACCATGCGATGCAAGAGCAGGATTGACGCTCTTCACTGATTGCGCAAAGCCAAACCGAGATCAATGGCAGCATGGGCAGAAACCTGTTCAAGAAATCCAGGAAGCCAATAGGGCGGACGGAACCCCCATCTCAATCAACCTCCCATCAACAAAAAACAAAGGAGTTGCGACTCAGACCATCCTATGCTTTTGATCGTTTCAGGCGCCGGGAATCTGATTGTTCAGGTCATCTCAAGAAACACAGAGTCTCAACCGAGATCCGTGCATTGAGACATTGACAGAGTGAACAAGGAGTCCTTGCCGGCTCAGGCAATCGGCTGCTAAAGGTTGATGAGTCAGACAAAGATCCATGTCGGAGCAAGGATTGATTGCCCTCGCAAAAGCGATCAAAGCCGATCCAGAATTCAAGGCACTCTGCGCAAGCGACAAATGCGCTGATGTCGACGACCAGTGCGACGTCGCCAAGCAGCGTGGGTTCGATGTGCACCCAAGCGACTTCGACACATTCAAAGGAGGACTTCTTGTCGAAACGTCTGATGAGGACTTTTTCCTGAAGCCCAACTGGTGGGAACTTGCGTAGCACCAATCGCCATGAACGACGTGGCTGAACAGATCGAGCTTGACGCGTGACCAGCCCCTTCATTCAAAGCGGGCATTCTGAGCCAGAGAGCTGTCGCTGGGGCTCAGGCCATCTCCTTCGCATCCAAGACGACCCAACAACCGGATACGCGAGTGCATGCAATCCCTGCACCAGCCTTCTAATTAAAAACCTTATCGCTGATACACCAACCCGAATTGGCGCCGCGCATATCGGGGCATTTTGAGCGCTTTTGTCGATACCAATCAATATCCACTGCAATAATTTCATTGGTCGTGAAATAGTTGCACTTCCCTTGAACGCAACCCCTTTCATAAACCTCCAGATAAGGTCCATTCTTTTTTAAGAGAGTCTCAAGCGAATGGTCCCTGCCAGCAGCCACTTGAACAGAGTCGAGCCTATCTGCCTGGATTAACCTGCTTTTAAAACACCTTATCGGCTGCCCCTTTTGGCCGTAGTGATGAGGAACAAGCATTGACACACTATCAGAATTTCCTACATGAATACGCACGTCAGAGCCAGCAACGAAGGCCACACCCTTTTGGCTCGACAAGGATAAAGGCACAAATTTTGCCTTTTGCCACAACTCACAATTGTCAGTCAGCTCATCTTTTGTCTTGATCCTATTTCGACTACGATTTTCCCACAAATCAACAAGAACTGCAGCAACAGCAAGAAGCAAAAGAAAACCAAGGAAGCCTCGATGTCTTCGTACTAATTTTTTCATTTCTGGAGGAATCAAAGCACAATGATTCAAAAGAACGATCGCAACGCAGCCAAAGGGAATCGCTTGCTTATCTTATTTGAGTTCCTCAAAGCCAGCTCAGGTCGCCGTTCCATGGCCTCCGTCGAATTGTGCCTTTGCGGTGGTGAACTGAACGCATGCAGCCCTTGGCGACACAAGCGTGTCAGACACTTGCCCCGGGTCCACACCGTGACGCAGCTGGTGACTCAGTCCTTTTTCTTGAGCACGCATCCGGCCACGCCACACACCACCTCGTAGGCGTCTTCCGTGGTTTCAGCAATCACCCTCTTGGTGTAACCGCGTTTTGATTCCCCTGCTGAGCGAACAGGCAAGAATCCCGATAACTGCTCTTTGATCCGTCGAGCAGCCTCCTTCAAGCCTTGAGCCATTCACCCTCCCGGCACATGCACATCTCCACCTCAATCTCCTTCGGCGAGGCCTGGCAAGGCGAGTGAGCCCAGACCAACCGACACAAAACAAGAAGGAATCTTCGCGAGCCTTAATGGTTATGACGAGACAGTCGTCTCACTTGCCATTGCCTGTTCCTAAGCCAGGCACTGACGCGCAAAGCCATCCATCCTCTGGATGGCCAGTTGCAGATTCTGTTCAAGGCTGCGCCCTGTGCTCTTACGAGGCTTGAAGCTGTGATCACCATCGGGAATCCACTCCACCGTGACCGTCGCTGGCAGCCCGTAGGTTTCAACCTCCCCAGGCTTGCCGAAGCTGTCCCGCTCTCCCTGCAGCACCAGCAATGGGCGCTCGAGGTTCATCAGATGGTCGGTCCGTAAGGCATCGGGCTTACCCGGCGGGTGAAACGGATAGCCAAGACAGACACCACCCAGCACGCTTGGGGGAAGAACTTGCGTTGCCAACAGATGGCTGGCAATCCTGCCACCCATGGATTTACCGCTGAGGATCAGGTTGGGGCGATCGTTGAGGACGTCGATCTGGTCGTGAAAACTGCCCTCCAACACCGGGGCACGATCAGGGGCTGCTTTTCTGCCAGTCGCTCGAGAGCGCTGCATGTAAGGGAAGTCAAAGCGCACAACACCCCATCCGAGCCCAGCCAATCCTTCAGAGATCAGTTGCAAAAAAGGACTGTCCATCGGAGCACCAGCTCCATGGGCAAGAAGAAAACTGACCGGCGCATCGGCCGGTCCGTCCATTAACTGAGTTGAAACCAACGAAGCCAAGCGACCACGGAGGTCATTGTGAAGCCCCAACCTGCCATGGCCTCTTCAATCAACCCATTCAAGCAACAGCGTGATTGTCAGCCTGCTGGGGTTGATTCATCAGAAAATCAGCCACATCACCTCGAACACTTAAAAGCTGACCATTCACCGCCATCTGCCAGATCTCAACGCGTCCCTCCAGGGGAGCGGTGAACCAGCAGAACTCGGAAGGCATCACAACCTTTTCGAGATAAAAACTGTGCGGACCGACACATTTGAGGACCACCATTTTGGGCGTCTCGTTTTTGTAGACACATTCATGCATCGCCAAGTGGACATCGTTACATCGACCATCACCCCAGGAGCCATCAAGGTTTGTCTGATCAGCGACACCCAGAAAAAAAATTTCGTTTTTCTTCGGAAATCCTCAGGAGACAAAGCGCCTGTACAGCCAGCGCACCGCAGGTCCCAAGAGGGGCACAGGGCCAAAGGTCGGCCCGACGAAATCGAAATAGTCGCGATGATCACACACCTTTCCCTCCTTATTCAAGCGCAGGCGACTGACCCCCGGATAGACAAACTCGATGCCCTTGATCATCAGACCCATTTCCCATTCCACAAAGGCCATCTCATGGTCGACAACCACCAGGGAAGGCAGGAGATAGACATCATCACAGCGGCGGATCAATCCCTCCTGGGCAGCGATGTAAGCCGCGATCCCCTGGTGCTGCTGGGTTGGATCTTCAAAATGCACTTCCTCGGCATAGAGGGCGCGCCATTGCTCTTCCGTTGGTGCGGACGCCCCATAGGGCTTAGTGAAGAGCGCCCGCAGGCTCTCGACGGTCAGAGAAGTCATGACGTGCCGCGGATACAACGGATTCGCGTTGATCTTGACCGAGATGCATAGGCTCTTGCGACCGACTCGTCTCACCGTGCCGCAGGACGCCTTCCGATACGAACCCCTGGAAGCCTTTGGGGAAGGGCTCACGACCCGGCGCCCCTGGAACACGGGATCCCTGCGCTTCGTCGAACAATTGAACGGACGCGTGGCGATGCTCGGCTTCACGGCTGCAGTGGTGGGAGAACTCACCACCGGCGATGGTCCTGCTGGTCAGGTCATGGACCTGGTCCGCTGGTATCTATCGCTCTGAAGCTGTCGCCGAGGTCAGTCCTGCAGAAAAGGCCTTGGGTCTTGATCAAAGCGGTGGTCCACAGGCAGAACGTCCGGCTGATCCGGCCCATCCAGAGCGGCTGTCTGTTCCAGAGCCTGTCGAAAGGCACGACCACTCAGGAGAGGCATGTCGCGTGGAACGGAGATGCGATCCCGCAAGTAGCGAAGCCCCAGGGCGGATCCAGCCTCAGGTTGCACGGCTCGACCCTGAAGCATCAAGGTGAGCGCCGCCCGCAGAGGCTGATCCAACCCATCACGTAGAGGATTGCGCGCCATCAGGACTGAGCGATGTCGCAGCACTGGATCGAGGGCACGCAAAGGGACATCAACCCTTTCAGCCTCCAGCCGCCTATCAGCGGTCACCCCATGCAGCTCTGAGCGTCCCAGACCTTCGCCACGGTCGATCAGCTCAGCAAACCGACGCTGCAGCTCAGAACCATTGGGCCAGCAGCCACCCATCTGCGGTGGCAGATCGTGGGCATGGGTATGGAAATCACTTTGCGTCCCCCGGTAAGTGGGCAGCTGCTCCAGAGCGATGAACCAACGATCGATCTCTGGGTGCTCCTGGCGCAGCAGAAAACCCTTGAAATACGCCAACGAGGCATTCATCCGCTCGACGTAGGGCACAAACACCAAATCAGCACAACCAGGGGCTTGGGCCCAAGCACCCTTCGGGTCCAGCCAGGTCCCACCACCTGCCAGCAAAGCCTCTTCCATGCGACGGGCCACTGCCTGAAACTGCTGCTGTGCCTGGTGCTCCTGCCGTTCGTTGAGACCTGGCGTGCATAACCACACGCACCAGGCCCGAAACAGCAGTCGCTCCAGCTGACGCAGCTGACGCACATGCGGATCAAGCATCGAAGTGCCCAGCGGGCCAAATGCCCGCTCCAGGGCCAGGAGGATCTCATCGCTCTCAGTGATCAAGCGGCCATCCAGCTCCAGAGCCGGCAACATCCCCGAAGGAACCTTGGCCGTGAACCAAGGCTCCTTCGGGCCGTAACAGCGCATCGTCACCTTGCGGATGCGATAAGGCACGCGCCGGAACTCCAGCCATAACCACACCTTCTGGCAGTAGGGGCACCATGCGTGGTGATCGCGGTACAGCGTGACGCGAACCGCTGCATCGGATTGGCCAAACAGACGCAGCTGGGCCTGGGCATTCGCAGGACCATTGACGCGGTCCTGCGGTGCAGGGGCCATCGCCTCCAGCGCCTCCCAACTCAGGGCCTGATCAAGACCGGAGGAGGCAGCCATGCGAGAAAAGCCATGCAGGGCTGCCCATGATGACGCCTCCGCATCCAGCACGAAGCGGCCTCTGAGCTCGGACCGCCTCAGCCAGGACCACAGCACAACGATTGACACAGATGTACTAGTTGACTAGAACAGGCGTACCAGCAGCAGGCCCATGGCGCCCAGCTCCCCTTACGCCCCGTTTCAAGCCGAGGAGTGGATGCGCACCGCTGCCATCACCCCCCGTAAGCGATGCCAAAGCACGGTTGGATCCAGGATCCCCGCACGAGCGAAACCAAACGCTTCCACGCCGACGAAAAAAGCTGGTCCCGTGACCCCCGTGTGTTTGTGGATTCAGGGAGACCTATTCCAGGGGAAGCTCCCCTGCTGAAGACAAGGGTGCACCTGCGGAGGGATACCGCCGAATTGCTCTGGAAGGAGTTGTTGCGCGTGGGCTGGCGGACGTGTTCACCCCAATGGGGAAGCGACAGCGAACTCTGAGACAGGCTGCGACCTCAACCGAAGTGATAGTGCTTCTTGACGGGCTTGGTCACCGTCCAGGTGCAGTCGAGCCCGGCAGAGAACTCCACCAAGTCACCAGCGACAAGCTCGACAGGTTGGCCATGCTTGGGGATCACCGTCACCTCACCTTCCAACAAGAGGCAGATTTCCTTTTGGTCGTAATGCCAGGAGAACGTGCTCACCTCACAGGCCCATACAGGCCAATCACGGACACCCAAGGCAATGATCACACTCTCCGGGCATGGGGAGGTCACCTTGATTGCCACGTCACCACACCTGCGATGGATCAGGTCCCATCATTGCGCGGCGCTTGGCCATCACCGGCAGTCAAACCGCGCTGCCACTGCCCCACTTGACGAAGTGCAAGCCCGCACACCAGCCCCAACAGCAGGCCGACAACACTGAGTGGTCCGAGCTGACCAACGCCCACCATGACGGCCGAGACCCACACACCGGCCCACAGCCACGGACGAAGCCCCCGCAGGCGCTTCAGGGCCTTGGAACAACTGCGGCAGTGGCGGGTGTGGCTCTGATAACGATCCATCAAGGCTTCCAGGTTCTGCCGGGGAGGCAGAGGTGTGCCCGCGAACGGTTCGCCGCCGTGGTCACGGATCCAGCGATGCAAGGCCGCCACATACAGATCAGCAGGACAGGGAAGGAAGAACGAACGCTCAATGGAGCCGGTGCCACCAGCCGCCTCCAGCACCCTTTCCTGCCAGTGAAGAAACACCTGATCGTCTTCGAGCACCTTGTGGTTGCCGATGTGCTGAAGCCAGCGCGGCCTCAACCCGAGCAACAGCTTCGGCGCAGGTGACTGGAACTGAAAGGGGAAGCGAGCGAAGAGGCGGCATTCCCCCCGGCGAATCGGCACTGCGTAAACCACGGTGAGGATGCGCGCGAATCCCTTGGCTGTGAGGTCATGCCACATCAACTGAGGCGCACGAAAGCACGTGAACTGCGCCCCCAGAGCACCGCGCCGCGGGCCTTCTTCCCAGATCGCTTCAAAACCGCTGGGGCCTTCACGGCTGATCTCTGGTCGCACCGGGCCGGCATTGGTCCTGCGTCCCACGGTGCGGTGGTGCGTGAATGGCACATGACTCACGTCCAAGACATTTTCCAGCAACGTCAGGGCGTCCATGGGTAGGTCGCGGAACGTGTCCTGCACGGTCCAGCTGGACGGCGCCTCATCCAGACATGGAATCAGGGGCAGAGCGGTGCGATCAGCACGGGAAGGGTCGCCCGTCCAGACAAACAGGAGCCCCTGCGCAGTCGCCGTGGGTAAGGAATTGCATCGCGCTCGTCCACTGTCAGAACGCACCCCCTCCTCAGCCTGGGGGATGCGCTGGCAGCGCCCATCTCCATCAAAACTCCAGCCGTGATAAGGGCACTCGAGCCGTCCATCCTGATTGATTCGCCCTTCGCTGAGAGGCACCAGCCGATGGGGACAAACGTCGGGGAACGCACGCCATTGATCCCCTTGACGATCCCACCAAAACACCAGATCCCGCTCCAGCAGGGTGAAGCGACTCGGTTTGGACGGATCCAGATCACCCAGATAGGCCACAGGCCACCACTGTTCAGTCCAGATGGGATGCATGGGGCCTCAGGAAGAAGAGCCATGATCGCTTCCACTGCGTTGCATCTGTGGTGATGAACCAACCCGATGGGTCGAGCCTGAGGGCACTGGAGCGTCAGGTGCGTCCAAACGGGACAGGCCTTGAGGCCTCAACCCTGCAGGGATGCTGGCGTCTTCAGACGGTATGGGCCAAAGGGGCTTCAGCCTCATCACCGCTGAGCAGCTGGGCACTGCAGGGCATGCAGGCAAGGCTTGAGCTGAGGCACCGCCATGGCCAGGAGCTCCAGGTGAGCAATGCCGTCAACCTGGGTCCACTGGAACTGCGTTTCACGGGAGAGGGACATCTGAGAGGAAAGCGCCCCCTGTTGATGTTCAGCTTCCAGACCATGACGGTCAACGCCTGGGGCCATTCTCTGATGGAACGAACGCTTCCATCGCCAGCGCCCCAGCGCTGGCCCTTCTTTGCCCTCATCGCCCGCAGCCCTGAGGGGTGGCTGGCGGCGAGGGGCCGGGGCGGTGGGCTAGCGCTATGGCGGCTCGACCAATCACCAGAGGCGGATGAAGAATGACCCCAAGACACGAATGCCTTCCATCCCGATGCCAATCGACGAAGGGCCATTCGGATCGCCACCCAAAACTCGCCGTCGTGACTACGGCTATGTGCTGGGCCAGACCCTTTGGCGCATGCGCTTCGATCTCATGCTGCTGAGCGGCCTCTGCGCTCTGGTGATCAACGACCTCGTTCCAGAGGAGGAATGGCTTCACAGCGCCATGGTGGTGCGCATCCTCGGCATCGCTGTCGCCATTTTCATCGGCTTTCGCAATACCCAAGCCATCGGCCGCTGGTGGGAAGCGCGCAAGCTTTGGGGCTCGGTGGTGAACCAGAGCCGCAACTGGCATGACAACATCATTTCCCTGCTGAACGCTCAGCAACTGAAAAGCCGGCGGGGCCAACGCCTTGTGGCTTTGCAGGTCGCGATGGTGTGGCAGCTCAATTTCCAACTCCGCAACCGCTGGCATCGCGATCTACGGCAACTTCAGGATCAGCTGCTGATCAGCCTCAAGGTTCCAACAACAACAGACCTGCGAGGACTGGGGCGTGCACGGGCCCAGGCCGTTCAGGCGCTGCATCAAGACGCCTGGATTGAGGCAGAAGGGAGGCGGCAGCTGATGACAGTGACCGATGCCTTCAACGATGCTGTCGGCGGTCTTGAGCGCATTCGCAACACCCCTCTTCCAGCGTCCTATGACGTCTTCGTTCGCTTGATCAACTGGGTGTTCGGCTGGGCACTGCTGGAGGAATTTCACCGGCAGAACGTTGGGCCCGGCATCGCCATGGGTGCTCTCATTTTTCTCTGCTTCCTCACCGCCGAACGCATCGGTGCCTACGTGGAAGGTCCCTTTGATGCCGATGGAAGCAGTTTCTCTCTGCCCCTGAACGCCATCTGTCTCACCATCAGCAGGAATCTGATGGGTGAGCAGTTCGAACATCTGCTGCATCACGACAGCAATGACCCTGTGCGCTGGACCTAGGCGAGGTCGCCTGCGTCAGCCTTCAGCGGGATCAGTCCTGGCCAGGGGTGAGAAACGGCTCAAGGAACTGGAGGGGATTGGCCATGGATGCCGAGAAGCCCAGGATGCCGGGATCGCGATGCTCGTAAAGCATGGAATCATCGGCATCCAGCAGAAACGTGGCGCCCCTTTGGGTGATGTAGTCATCGCAAGGCACATACGTGCGCCATCGTCCGAGCACCTCCACCATGTTCTGCAGACGCACGCTTGCAAGCTCAAACGGTCTCTGGAAGCCTTCTCCCCCAGCCCAACGAAACAGAGGCGTCGTCAAGCGCTGCGGGGCCGAACGATCTCCGGTGTAACCACGCAACACTTCGGCCAGGGTGCCAGGGGAACCGATGCCGGCACACATCAAGAGCAAATTGGGCCAGGGGCCACCTGGCACCTGAAGCCCCTGATACAACCCCAAAGCGGTATGCAAGCGGTTGTCGGCTTCCACCTGCAGGCATGTCCGAGGAAAACCGGTGAAGGCACAGAAGCGATCGGCACTGGATCCATCACCGATACCAACCGCCAGGAGGCGTATGCCCGCCATCTGAATCCGTGGCAAGGCCGCCACCAGAGCCTGGGCGTATTCGAGGGAATCGAAGTCACCAAGCTGACTCCAAAGCAGCACCAACCGGCGTGCACCCGTCGCCATCCCGTCCGCGCCCTCCAACCTTTGCAGCAGTGCCTGGGGTGCCTTCATCTCTCGTCAGCGTGAACTCCAGGCATGATCGCCAAATCCCCTGCTGCAGCGCTGGCCATGACCTCCCTGATTGCCCTGACCCTCCCCTGGGTGCTCGGCCTGTTCCATCTGGTGGGCCCCGTACCGCTCGACCTCGGCCTTCAGGGTTCGCAGCTCCGCCCCTGCACCAGCCCAGCCCACTGCGCCGAGCGTGTTTGGAGCGTTAAGGACACCGCCATCGCCATGGACGTCCTCAAGCAGGCTCTCCTCGTCAGCCCACGCACCACCGTGATCACCGACGACCCCGAGCAGAGCTACCTGCATGCCACCGCCAGCACACCGCTGATGGGGTTTGTGGATGATGTCGAGCTCCATGTCGATCAAACCAACAGCAGAATCGAAGCCCGTTCGGAATCACGGTTGGGGGAGTCGGATCTCGGCGTGAATGGTCAACGACTCAATTCGCTTGAACGGGCCCTGAAGGATGCACGCATGCCTGCTAAGCCATAAACAAGACGGGTGGCCGCCCACGGCTGCAGGCGTCTCGAGCCAACCAGCTCAGCCCGATGACTCCTCAAGGCAATGAATCGTGCATCACCATGAGGCGAGAGCCTGGTCCAGACTGACCTGGGGCTGATCGGCACGGCTGGTGATTTCAATCACGTGGCCGATGGAAGCCGGCGTATGCAATGCGTCAACACAACAACGGGCCACCAGCCTGCGGGGAATGGAATCACTCTCCTGCTGGTCAGCCTGGGAATAGACAATGCCCTCGGCATCGCCCCCTTCTTCCCGTTCGGACAATCCACCAGGTCGAATCACCGTCCAATCCAGACCGCTGGTTTCAAGCGCTTGTTCTCCAATCCGCTTCCACACCAGGATCAAACCAAACAGATTGAGAGGATGGCGCCACCTCCCTGAGCACAGGGAACTGACCAAGACCACACGGCGGACACCCACGCGCAGACAACTCTGCACCTGGCGTTGCACCCCCCAGGCATCCACCCGCATCGGCCCAGTGAGATCGATCGATGGTCTGGCACCCGTGGCGATCACCAGAGCATCAACGCCCCGCAACGCTGCATCCAAAGCAGGAGAATCACCAAGGTCAAGACGGCGCTGGTCAGCGCCATTGAGTGACTCGGGAATCTGGGATTGAGCCCGGAGCAGCAAACGGGCTGTGTCCCCCCTGCGCTGCACCTCCTCAGCGATCCGAAACCCTGTCTTGCCGGATGCGCCACTGATCGCAACGGTGAAGCCCATGGTGTGTAGAAGCGGATGCGACGCTAACGGTCACGACGAACAGGCGCCATGGCGTTGAAACCCGCAAAGGCGTGGACCAGCCGTCAACCGGTGGCCGGCTACCGCCATTTCCGCCTGGTGCTGCAGGGGGGGAAAGGCAGCCAACGATGGGTGGAGCTGGCCGCCGTGCTCGATGCCGGCACGCGCGCACGCATTGCCTGGCGCGATCTCCATGACCGCGAGCAGTGGACAAGCGGATGGCAGCGGTTCCCCCCAGATGATGACGGCAGTCTCACCAAGGGTGTGTGATGAACATCGGCGAACCCTGCTTCCGGGTCACCATGAGGTTGCAGGAGCGGCTTGTGTGATGCCACCGATGTTTCAGTGCCTGATCTGCGGGCAGACGATTGAGCGTTCGATGCGCTCATTCTGGAAGCGTAAAGGCCATCTGCTCTGCTCCACATGCCGGGATCGACTAGACAGTGGCGAGACCAGCCACAATGAGCCCTCGGCTCCGCAATGATGCGCGGAATCGCAATTCAGTGCTGTGGTCGTGGAGGTGCTGAAGCCAGCTCAACGCTTCAAACTCGACCGTGAAGACGACGCAATCTTTTATCGCGATCCCCGCTTTGTGCATCACCTCGATGAGGCGTTTCGCGACCGACTCACCAGGTTGTATCGGGAACGCATTCCGCCCTGCGCCACGGTGCTCGACCTGATGTCGTCATGGGTGTCCCATCTCCCCGACGACCTTCGCTACGAGAGGGTGATCGGCCATGGCCTCAACGAGCAGGAACTTGCGGCGAATTCCCGGCTTGACAGCTACTGGATGCAGAACCTGAACCTGGATCAGAGCCTGCCTCTTCCCGACGCCTTTGTGGACGTGACCCTGATCGTGGCGGGCTGGCAGTATCTGCAATACCCAGAAGCTGTCGCAGCCGAACTGATGAGGATCACCCGCCCGGCGGGCGAAGTGATCGTCTCCTTTTCCAACCGGATGTTTTTCACCAAGGCACCGCAGATCTGGACGGATGGCGACGACCACCAGCATCTCGCTTACGTGAGCGAGGTGCTGGTGGCTCAAGGCTGGCGAAAGCCCGAAACCTTCGTAGAGACGACACGCCCCCAAGGCTTGATGGGCCTGCTCGGAACGCAGGGTGACCCCTTTTTTGCAGTGTCAGCCCGAAAACCCTGACGGGCTCACGCTGAGACGCAAAGGACTCGCAACAGATTCATTGCGAGGTCAACTCGAAAGAGTTAGACAGGCGAAAAACAATGTCCGAAGAACCGAAGCTACCAAAGATTCATGAACGGACAGCCTCGCCAATCAAAGCATCCTTTCTTGAAAAATACGTCAATAAAGCCAGACCCTCAATCCAGTCTCACCTAAATCTCACTTACAACAATCGAAGGGGGCAAGGACCTGACATTGACACTGACGTGTTAGCCGCCTGATCCCTTACAGAAACACCATGGCAATGGACACCACTTCATTCGAAATTCAGCCAATCATTGACCTGAACTCCAGCAGAGTTTGCGGTGGTGAAATTCTTTGGAGACCCTCAGGCTCACCACCCAGCAAAGAAGCCCTCGAAGAGCTTGAAGACGATCCGAAACTGAATGTAGACGTAACAAAAAATGCTTTGATTTTAGCGTTGAACACATTAAGCAGAATTCAATCAGATGCATGGCTATCTATCAACTTTCCAACTAAATACATTGGCAACGGCGCACGGTTTTTTAAATCTGTTTCCAAAGAACTGAACGATTTTGACCTTCTTCGAAGAAAGGTAGGCAAGCGACTTGTCCTGGAATTATCCGAGAATGACACAGAGTCCATAAGCAACATTGAGCTGTTGGATCAACTCTCAGAAACCCACTCCATCGCCATTGATGATTTTGGAACGGGAACGGCTCCCCTAACCCACATGTTGAAAGTTGATTTCGACAAAGTTAAAGTTGATCGATCAATCATCAGCGGCTGTGACGTCGACTCTCGAAAGCAACGCTTTCTCAATTGGCTGATCGGCGGTTGCCATTCGATTGGGGTCAGCGTTTGCACTGAGGGTGTCGAGACCACCTCGGAACTGTCGTTCCTCAAACGCGCAGGAGCGGATACTGGCCAAGGCTATTTATGGTCCAAGTCAATTGCAGTTGAAGATTTTGAAAATCTGGCTGTTCCAGCTCAAAGTGTCGCCGTTTCTCTCGGACAGGTCATTGGCATCAATCAGTGATCACAGGAGTGGGAACATCCATTCATTTTCAATCATAAACCGAGCTCTTTCAACAACTCAGCCTGCGCTTTTTTCCCAGTGATTGCATGAGCAGCCATCGCACCACTGGCTGCCACAGGAGGGATCCCAATCCCAGGAAACGTACTGGCTCCGCAGCGGAGAAGTCCTGACAGAGGGGTCGTCACACCGGGGAACAATCCCTCCCGCGCGGACAGGGCAGGGCCATAGCTGCCCACGTGGGCATTGAGAAAGTGTCGATGGGTGAGCGGCGTCGCTTCCATCACCACCTGACAGCGCTCGCGAAGGTCGGGAATCTTCCGTTCGAGGACAGACCAGAACAGCTGACAGCGGTCTTTCTTGTGCTGTTGATAGGTCGGCGTTCCTCGCTTCAGCTCAGCCCATTCAGACCAGGGCTCACTGGCAGGGGTATAGGCATGAAGCACGTGATGCCCCTCAGGAGCCATCGACGCATCGAGAACGGAGGGAATCGACACCACAGCAGTGTTTTGCTCCGCATCAATAGGCCGCTGCCAATCCCCCACCCACACCTGATGCAGGGGCAACGGAGCAAGACCGCTGGCGTCGAAGCCAAGGTGCAAATGAAGAAATGATCCACAGGCGGGGGTCGACTCCAGCTGCTGGCGCCACTGGAGCACCGCAGAGTCGGGTAGAAGAGCCGCTGTGCCCCAGGCATCGACATTGCTCACCACATGATCAGCCCGCAACAGCTCGCCGTTACTGAGCTCCACGCCACAGACCCGGTCGCCATTCAAACAAAGACGGCGAACACGCACACCACAACGCACACTGCCGCCATGGCGTTCCAGCCCTCGTACCAGAGCCTGCACCACAGCAGCACTGCCTCCCTTGGGGTAATCCAGGCAGGAGTCGGGTTCAAACCACTGGGCAAACAAGCTGGCCATCGCCGCAGCATTGGTGTGCTGCATGGACATGCCACTGATCAGAAAGCAGAGCAGGTCAACCCAATGCCGCAGGAACGGATCCTGTAGGTGACGGTCCACGAGGGGGCCGAAAGCACCGTTGAGGTGTCTAAGAGCCGGGAGGTGAGGTAACAAACGGCCTCCACGCTTCAGCAGAGCGCCCATCGCATCGACGCGAGGAGGCAACGCCAAGAGAGGCAACGCATCGGCAGCCGCAGCCACAGGACGAAGCCGGTCACAGAAACGGCGCCACTCCTCAAGCACGGCCCTGCCCCTCAGATCCTGCACCACTGCCTCAAACCCTGCGCTGCCCACGCCGATGCGCAGATCCCCTTCGGGGAACAGCACATCCCAATCGCGGTATTGGATCACCTCCAGGGGTTGGTCGAGCGCCCGCAGAATCTGAGCCAAGGGATTCGTGCTGGGCCAGCGATGAAGCCCACTCCACAAGGAAGGGCCTGATTCGAAGTGATAACCGGACCGCTCGAAGCCATGGGCGGCTCCCCCCGGTTGCTGATGGGCTTCCAACACCACCACTTCATGGCCAGCGCGGGCCGTCAGGGCAGCGCAACACAGTCCACCAACACCGCTGCCGATCACCACAACCTCCGTGCTGTGGTCGCTCATCCCGCCGATCCCCCTGACATCGATCCATCAGAATCCAGCAACTGTCTGGCCAGAACCACGCCACTGCGAATGGCCCCCTGGGCAGAGGCAAACCCTGGGCCCTCAATCCAGTCGCCGCAGAAGCCAAGGCGAAGATGGGCATTCCACTGCAAGGCGCTTGGCAGAGGATGATCAAGAGGCAGGGCCGCACCCCATCGCATCACGCCCAGATCGATGGAGGATGCGACCGCTTTGGCCAATTCGGGCAGCGGTGCCAGCAGTTCAGAGAGAAGGGGAGCAGCATCTCCGAAACCATGAACCACCATCCCCAGACGCCCATCCGCCTGGGGATGCAACACCAGGCGCTCCAGCTGCCAGCGAGCAGCCGCCCCTGGCGTCAACCAAATCTGACGGGGCCACGACACACATCCGCCGAAGGAACACGCCAACATTCGATTCCAACGGGGTTCCATCTGAATCTTGGCAATGCATGCAAGGGTCTGATCAAGGAGTGGATCGATGCCCTCAGGAACCGCGTCCCGCAAGGGACAGGTCCTCAGGCCAAGCATGGCCAGAGAACGGGGATGAGCCAACAGGTTGCCGCTGAGCACCAACGCCCGAGCTCGAACCACCGTTGCCCCTTGGGCATCCTTGAGCAGCCAGCCACGCGACGAGTGCTGCAACGTCTCCACGCGCACCCCGAAGCAAGCGTCCACCCCCTCACCCGCCAAAGCGAGCAACGTTGTCGCCACCGCTTCCATCGAGGGACGACCCCGCCAACGCTGGGTACCAGCCCCAAAGCGATCAACCTGTTCCCTGTGGTCAAGCCCCTCCTCGCCCAGCCAAAGATCAGCTGATGCCTCCAGCGAAATCACGCCGGCACGCTTGAGCACCTGCAGAAGCCCTTCACCTGGAGCATCGTGCTCATCACTCGGATGCCAGTGAAGGAGAGGCGCTCCATGGTCCAGACACCAGGAAGGATCCTCACGCCTCCTCCGGCTCGCTGCGCGTCCACCCGGTCCACGCCCTGCCTCCAAGAGGGTGGCTGTTCCCTTCCATCCCTCCATCTTCAGGGAGGCCAGCAAGGAAGTCGCCGAGAGACCAGCGCCGATCACAGCAAGGTCGCAGTCGCGACTGGTCACAGATGTAACCCTCCTCTGACAGGACCAAACGCTCCGCTCTTTATAAGGTGCGAATGATGTGAGTGAGTGCCATGCCAGCAGCTGAATCCGCAGGGAAGCGCTTGGTAGACGTGCTGCGTCATACACCTCCGCTGGTCTTGCCCATGCTTGTGCTCAGTGTTGGCCTGGTCACGGCAGGTTCGGTCGCCGTGCGTGGGATTCGCACCGCCGCCGACACCATTACGGTGACCGGCGCCAGTACCGAGCGGATCACCAGCGATTACGTGGACTGGACCGTTGAAGTGAGAGGCAATGGCTCCAGTCAACAAGAGGCTTACCAGGCCCTTCAACCCCAGGTGCAACGCACGCTGGACTTCCTCAAAGCTCAGAAAGTGCCTGAAGAGGCGATCGAATTGGGGGTGATCCAGTCGAGCAGCGAAGACGTGCGGAATCGGGTGACTGGAGCGTTGATCACCACGCGATGGACCACCAGACAACCGATCCTGATCGGCACCAAGGATGTGAATCTGATCCACAATGTCTCTCGGCAAATCGCCGACCTGGTGGGCCAGGGCGTCCCCCTCAACATCCGACCACCGGCCTACACCTTCACGCGCCTCTCAGAAAAACGGGTCGACATGCTGGCCAAAGCAACCGCCGATGCGAGGCGTCGAGCCACGGCGATCGCGCAGCAGGCTGGTTCGGGGATTGGCGCCATCACTCAGGCCGACACAGGCACCTTTCAGATCACCGTTCCCAACTCCACAAGCATGAGTAGCTATGGCAGTTACGACACCAGAACAATCAGCAAAGACATCACAGCGGTGATGGGTGTGACGTTCCGGGTTCAATGAGCAACGATCCTGAAGACCTTCCCCCCTGGCGACCACTCCTGAAGGCAGCGCGCCAAAGGGAAGGCCGCTCCCCGATGAGCCGATGGTTGCAACTCGCCAGCGTCTCTGAAGACGGAAGCCCACGGGTCCGCACCCTTGTGTTTCGAGGCTGGTTCGACAACGACACCCTTGAGCTGCTGACCGATCAACGCAGTGCCAAGGTGTCTGAATTGCAACACAACCCCAGACATGCGGTGTGCTGGCTGCTGCCAAAGGCCCGATGCCAGTTTCGTTTCAGGGGACAGCAACGCCAGCTTGACGCAGGCGTGGTGCGGCAACGCTGCCTTCACCACTGGGAGCAGCTGCGACCCGAAGGCCGAGCCCTGTGGGGATGGCCGGCGCCTGGCGCTCCTTTTGACCACGAAGCGACCTTTGCTCCAGCCATCGCCAATGGCACGCCCATGCCCGACCACTTCATGCTGCTCAGCCTTCAGATCACGGCTGTGGAACTCCTGGAATTGAGCGGCAACCCGCATCGACGACGACGCTGGCGCAGCGAAGATGACTGGATCGAACATCGTCTGAACCCCTGAACCCCACCCCCACATCGCCTCGCCCACCTGGGCCATGGCCTCTGCTTCTTCCCCTGCTGCTGGTTGGCATCGCCTGGCTGCAGGAGTTGATTGATGCCGTGCTGGTCGGCGGCCGATGGAACCTTGCGATCGGCCCAGGAACAGCCTGGTGGAGTTTGTTCACCGCTCCCTTCAGTCACAGCGGCATTGGCCATCTGCTCACCAACACCCTGGCGTTTCTGCCTCTGAGCTATCTGGTGATCAGCCAGGGAATCCGTGCCTATGTCAGCGTCTGGATGGCCGTGATCGTGATGGAGATCCCGATCTGGTTGTTCTGGCCCCGAGGAAGCCATGGGTTGTCCGGAGTGGTGTATGGGCTGCTTGGCTATCTGGTGCTGCTGGGTTTGATTGAACGACGTCTGATCAGCCTCGCAATGACGGTGATCGTTCTCAGCCTCTACGGCAGTGCACTGATTGGTCTGCTGCCCTGGGCCACACCAGCTGGGGTGAGTTGGGTCGGTCATTTCAGCGGATTTATCGGCGGAGCCTTCGCAGCAGCGGCTCTCGCCCGCGAACACCACAAGCCCTAAACACTCATCCCTCGCCAGGCACAGCACGCTCAACACACACACCCTCTGCCTTCAGGATCAAATCCTGCCGGGAGGTTTCCTGGATCGCTAAGTCCAGATGAACGGAACTCATCTGCTGGAGCACAAACGACATGCGCTTGACATCCACTTCCACTTGGCCCTCGGTCCGTAAACGCCCAAAGGGGGTGGGCTCCCCATCAGGGGGATTGGGAGGCAACACCATCAATGGGTGCTCGTAGCCAAAATCGAGAACCACGCGATCACCCTCGACATGAGGGATGCCGTCGGTGAGATGCAGGAGATCTGCCCGAGGATTCGCAAGATTGCGCGGAGTCAGGCTCAGGGGCACCCCACCATCGGCATAGGTGAGTGTGAACTCAGACTTGTCGACCTTGACGTCACTTGGGTCAACGGCCTCTCCATTGGCTGTGACCGAATGCGGGTCAATCGTGCAGCGGTGAAGAAAGGCCGGAGGCAAAGCCACAGCCTCCGATTGGGGCGACTGAGCCAACATCCAAACAGCAACCCAGCTCACGACTCATCCTGTGGGAGGAATCGACTCGAAAGGCGCACGGCAAGCACCGCCAGCGCTGCGCCATAGGCAATAAACGTTGAAGCTTGTCCAAAGGAGCCAGTGCTGTAGACCTCGCCTTTCAGCAACACCCAGTCGATCAACGATGCCACTGTCCCCCAGAGCATCACCCACACCGACACGTAGAGCACACCACGGACGACGGGACGCATGACAACCAAGCAGTGGAAGCGACCTTAAGAGACGAAAGCAGCGATGGGATCATCAGCCGCCTTCCATCGACTGCTGATGGCTGTGCTGGCGATAAAGATCACTGACAGGCTCCTGTCCTGAAGACGGCGCTGTCGGAGCCTGCTTGGCACGGCACCCACTGGAGTGGGGATCATCGTCTTGATCAAACTCGCGATCTTCCTTTTCAAGAGCACGGGCAAACGCATCCTTGAAAGGCTCTGACTGCCTTGATCGGCGAGGGAATGGCATGAGAGGCAACGGTCAATCGTCTGGATGAACCTCTTGCGCTAGGGGCTGGGACGCTGCGGATGACGACTGGAGAGATCACAACCGAACTCACAGCTCGTTAATCCCTGTGCTTCTGGATCAGCGCTCTCGAGCTTGTGAAGGATCTGGCGCAGATCAGCTCCTGCCAATTCACCGTTGGCTTCCCACTTCAAACTTGTGCCACGACGCGGGCTTCCAGCGTTAGCCATGGTTCATCGATGGGCCCTTCACTCTGAGGGAGCACCGAGGGGAACCAAGAGGACAAGGAGAATCCTTAACCGAAGTTAAAAACAGTAGCGATAGCTACATAAGTCATGCTGTCTGCCTTCGAGGCCTAGGTTCGCCAGCCGCAGCGGACCGCAGCATGAAGAAGCAGGAGCGGGCCGATCGCGTGCTCGAACGACTGAGCCAGGCCTACCCAGAGCCCCCAATCCCCCTCGACCACAGCGACCCTTTCACCCTGCTGATTGCCGTGCTACTCAGCGCACAGTGCACCGACAAGAAGGTGAATGAGGTCACACCGGCCCTCTTTGCGGCTGGACCGACCCCCCAGGCCATGGCCGACCTTGATGAGGACGCGATCCTGCAGCACATCCGCCAGCTCGGCCTGGCCAGAACCAAATCCCGCAACGTTAAAAAGCTGTCCCAGATCCTTGTGGCCGTCCATGACGGGGACGTGCCCGCGAGCTTCGACGAACTCGAAGCACTGCCAGGCGTCGGCCATAAAACCGCCAGCGTCGTCATGGCGCAGGCTTTCGGCGTGCCCGCCTTCCCTGTCGACACCCACATCCACCGTCTTGCTCAGCGGTGGGGACTCAGCACAGGCGAAAGCGTTCAGCGCACCGAACAAGACCTCAAGTCACTGTTCCCCGAAGAGAGCTGGAACAGGCTTCACCTGCAGATCATCTTTTACGGCCGCGAGCACTGCACAGCCCGGGGCTGCGACGGCACCGTCTGCCCACTCTGCAGGGAGCTCTACCCGAAGCGGAGAAAACCGTTCATCCACCGGAAGGCCTAGAAGCAGCCACAAACCTTCAAGAACCGTTACAATAAGAAACAACAACGGAGCGACCATGGCCAACCCACAAGCAAGCGACAAATGGTTCCAGGACAGCGCAGCTCGCGCGATTCATCAGGAACAGCTCACCCGGGCTGAGCGCTTCAACGGCCGCGCTGCCATGCTCGGCTTCGTGATCGGCATCCTCACAGAAGCCCTCACTGGGCAGGGAATCATCCATCAGATTGGGCTTGGCCCCTTGGTGGATGGCTATGCAGCCTGCAGCACCAAGTTGCTTCCATTCTGTTTCTGAACCACTCCATAGCACCCAATGATCCGTTGAAGCCGGCGTAGGGTTGCCGGCTCCGACGACCTTGGGATGGCTCGCAAGAGGCGCAAGCTGAACAAAGAGATGGAAGCGCAGATCGTGGCTGCGCACAAAAAAGTCGAATTCATCTCGGCGATGATTCGGGACATCACCGAAGAAGACATTCAGAACGAATACGCCGAAGCCTTCGCTCAGGTGCACATGGCTGTCAAGCATCTCGATGAGTTGTACAAACTTGAAGGATTCACCGAGGAGAGCGAGGCGACCCTCACGCTCTACAACGGCCTGCTAGCAAGCTTCGAGGAAGAATACGAGCTTTAACTTGATCAATTCAGGTTCGATCAGCTTGCAACAATCAGCTTTCAGCATCTGATCAATCCCCCCGAATCCAGTACAACCAAAAAGTCTTTTTCTAGGACTGGAGGTTTAACGATGGCTTCAGACACTGAGCAGGGGCAGACGTCGGGCATGCACTGGTTGACCCTCGCCCTTGCCTGTCGTTGGCCTCTGGCTGTTGTGTTGAGTGCATGGGCGCTGGCTGTAGCTGCCATCCAGATCCTGCGGGAACCCATTCCAATCGCCCTCCCACAAGACAGACCATTCCCCGTTCGACTGGTCGGCGACCTCAACATCGATTCGCTCAAACAACCGGTGAGCATCCTGGGTTCAGAAGCGCTCAGGATCGAGACCGCTGGCCCCCTTCCTGTCTCGGGAGATGTCGCGGTACAAGCGGATGTCGATGTAGCCAATGATGTCAACATCAAAGGCAACGTCTCAGTGGACGAGGTCAGTGAACCAGTCACCGTGCAGGGTGACGATGGTGGTCCAGTGTTGGTGGGCTCAAGTGCAGATCAACCCGTGAGGGTTGACGTTGATGGCGCCGTGAGTGTGAATCAGGTGGCAGGAAAAATCAGCGTGCAGCTGCGCGATGCTGCCAAATCCCTGCTGCCCATTCCCTGATGACTGAGCTCACCGCAGAGATGCAGGCCTCATTGTCATCGCTTCGATTAGCCGTCGTCGGCCATCAGGAGTGGGTCACGTTTCTGCAAGTGGATGCACTTCCCACACCTGGGAGAATCAGTCGATCGCTTCGAAGCCTCGAGGAGCCGGCAGGCGCCGGAGCGGTTGCAGCCGTGCAGCTGGCTCGACTCACGGGTCGGAGAATCCCCTTCTTCACCGCCCTTGGGCGTGATGCGATCGGTGAACAGAGCATCAGGCGATTGGTCGACTTGGGGGTTGACCCTCACGTCGCCTGGAGGGATCGCCCCAGTCGGCGCGGCATCAGCCTGGTCGATGACGGCGGGGATCGTGCCATCACGGTGATTGGTGAACGTCACAGTCCTTATTCCACCGACCCCCTGCCGTGGAATCTTCTGGATCAATGCGATGGCGTATTCGTCTCAGCCACCGATGCCGATGGTCTGCGACTGGCCAGAAAAGCCCGTGTCCTCACTGCCACCCCTCGGCTTCGCTTGCCTGTGCTTCAAGAAGCAGCTGTCTGCCTGGATGCCCTGATCGGTAGCGCTCTCGATCCGAGCGAACAGATCGAGGTTGCGCGCCTGAATCCCACCCCTCGTCTCACGATTGCCACGGAAGGAGCGAACGGTGGATGCCTTCACCCCGGCGGCAGATATGAAGCCTCCCCCGCGCCAAGCCCAACCCAGGAGTCGTACGGGTGTGGCGACAGTTTTGCTGCAGGCGTGACAGCAGGTCTGGCCGGAGGCTGGCGACCACACGATGCTGTACGCCTGGGGGCACACTGTGGGGCGGAATGCGTGACTCGATTCGGACCCTATTGATCGCCCTTCGGAACAAAAGCCTGAGACAATGCCACGAGAAGGCCTGCAATCAGCAGGGCGGGAAGAATCACGGCGGGGCCGCCTGGAGCCGTCTGTGAGGCGAACAGCAGAGGCATCACAATTTCAATTCTGATGAACGCAATCAGCCTGCCTGAAGAGGATGCCAACGGTGCAAGCGGCAACCATTTGTTATTGACACCAACGTGACGCCAACAGCCCCCACTGAGAGCGGGGCTTTTTGGGGTCAGGGCAAACGACGAACCCAACACCACTGCTCAGGCCCAGACATTGTCTGCATTGATCGACCTGTTCCGATCTCGATCAAGCCAGAACAGACGAGGCCAGGTGGCGTGCCTCTTGAAGAAATGCTCCGACTGCATGGGGGTCAGCCTTTGGTTGGGTCCCAGCTTCCACTTGGCGATAGAGGTCAGCCACGGACCACGCTCTCGTACGCCCATCAGACGCATGACGGGGGATGAGATGGAGATGCAGGTGCTGAGCCCCTTCACCAAAGGCGATGGCGTAAACGCGATCGCATCCACTCACCCGTTTCACCAATGAAGACGCGCGTTGAACCATGGTCCCCCACTCGCTGGCTTCCAACGCAGTGAAGTCGATCGGCCCGCAGAGGTGGCGTTTGGCATCGAGCAGGCACCAACCAACGAGAGGAGCGGGCATCGGGTGATGGCGCAACAACCAATGGGGGGAGTCCCAGATCACAGCGGGCGCGAGGGAGGAGGCATCAGCATGCAGACGGCAAATGCCGCATGGTTGGCGATCAGCGCTCTCAGCCATGACCATCAAGGCTCCATGCCTGCATGCTGAGCGATTTTCCCAAGCTCGGCAGCGATTAAACCCGAGGGGAACGGACGCTGACGGATCGAGGATCCGCAGATCAGCAACCCCTCGGACACCAAAGCCAAACCAAAACGCATTTATTCACAAAAAGACGCGCTTGCAGGGGCAAGAGCCGCCCCACGCCAACCCTCTAAGACAACTCTCAGCAGCTCCTCCGAAATCTTTGGGCTTTTGCAGGGCCCGAGAGCGATAGTGTTCTGTCAACAGCCTTGCGCGTTGTTGACAATGAACGAACACAAGAAAGACATTTCACGGCATGCTCACAAGGTTGTTGAGGCCTACCTTGCCTACAGAGATCAGCCAAACCTGCACGCCAACAACACACTGATCGAATCGCTCGATAAGCTCACTCAACTGCATGGTCATAATCCAAATCATGACCCTCAACACCCCGCCAAACCGATATCAATCGCCTGCTGACCAAAAATAGACGCATTAATTTTTAGAACAAAGGCATAAAAAGGTATTGGCAATTCATTTAATTGCAAGTTAGTTTTTACTCATAGCATTTTACTAATTATTAATTGATAGCTATTGTCTTCAGCTTCAGCAGCAGCATCTAGCTTTTTACCCTTAAATTCACATCAAACCTTGCATGTCAAGTTCTTTCTTGAGATAGATTGTTCTAACCAGGGAAGATTTCCAACCAGCCAACGGCGCGAACTATAGAAATTCCCACAGGAACGAAGTGTGCTTGCGGCCATAGCCATCAAGAATGGCCTGGGTGAGTCTGAAACGTTCAAGAAGCCTGAATTGCAGCATGGTGCTGACGCCCTCGACCGTTACAGCTGCAGCTGTTGTTGCATGAGCCCTGATGGTTTGTGCTCTCAGCCAACCCTGAAACCATTGTGAACGCCGGTTCATCGAGAGCGATCGGCGCGATGTCGACGCATGCTGACTGCTTGCGCCAGGGGAACTGCTCACCTCTGAGATTGCCCAAGCCGATCAAGCAAGCTCCACCGGATCGCCACAACCTGTCATGATCCCCCGAAAGGGTGCATGCATCAAGCCAATTCGACCAATAAAACCAACAAGCAATGGGTTTCATCCCATGTCCTTCCGGACCGGCATCAATGGTTTCAATCGAATTGGCCAACTCGCCTGTAGCCAGGCCATCGCCTCTCCAGACGTGCAGGTTGTAGGCATCAATGACTTGATCGAAGTCGACTATCTGGCCTATCGACTTCGCTACGACTCCACCCACAGCGTTTTCAAGAAGACGTGAGCGTTTGAAAACGGCAACCTGATCGTGAACGGCCGAACCATTCGTGTGACCGCAGAACGGGATCCCAGCCAGCTGCGCTGGGGTGACGTGGGTGCCGACTTCGTGCTCGAGAGCACCGGCTTCTGCCTCACCGCCGACAAAGCCCGTGCCCACCTGGAGGCCGGTGCCAAGCGTGTGGTGATGAGTGCTCCCTCCAAAGATGACACCCCGATGTTTGTGATGGGGGTGAACCACACCAGCTATGCCGGGCAAGACATCGTCTCGAATGCCAGCTGCACCACCAATTGCCTGGCCCCAATGGCCAAGGTGGTCAACGACAACTTCGGCATCGTCAGTGGTCTGATGACCACCGTACATGCCACCACCGCCACCCAGAAACCCATCGACAGCCCCTCCTTAAAGGACTGGCGCGGCGGCCGTGGCGCAGGACAGAGCATCATCCCCAGCTCCACAGGTGCAGCCAAGGCCGTCGGTCGGGTGATCCCCGAACTGAATGGGAAGCTGACCGGCATGGCCTTCCGCGTTCCCACGCCCGACGTGTCAGTGGTGGACCTGACAGTGAATCTGGCCAGGCCCACGAGCTACGACGAGGTCAAGCAGGCCATGAAGGCGGCGTCCCAAAACGGCCTGTCAGGAATCCTTGGTTACACCGAAGATCCGATCGTGTCGAACGACCTGCTAGGCGAAAGCTGCACCTCGGTGTTTGACGCCGGAGCCCGCATGGCCCTCAACGACCAATTCATGAAATTGGTGGCCTGGTACGACAACGAATGGGCCTACAGCTGCAAATGCATTGATTTGATCCGCCACATGGCCGCTCATTCAGGCTGATGACTTGATCCATGCCAACGTCGCATGGCGACAGCATTGCAACGCCCCTGCCAGTGCAGGGGCTTTTGATTTGATCTGAATTCCTCGGAAGTGATCAGACAACAGCAACAAAAAGCCCCCACCGGACGGCGGGGGCTTTGCGATTCAACCGAAGCTGACGATCTGGACGATGGCAGCTTCAGGCTGTTTCGATCAACCAATGGCGGGAGCCTGCAGAGCCACAGGAGTGGACTCGGCAGCAGCCAGGTCGAGGGGGAAGTTGTGAGCGTTGCGCTCGTGCATCACTTCCATGCCGAGGTTGGCGCGGTTCAGCACATCAGCCCAGGTGTTGAGCACCTTGCCCTGCGAATCCAGGATGGACTGGTTGAAATTGAAACCGTTCAGGTTGAACGCCATGGTGCTGACGCCCATAGAGGTGAACCAGATGCCAACGACAGGCCAAGCCCCCAGGAAGAAGTGAAGGCTGCGGCTGTTGTTGAAGGACGCGTATTGGAAGACCTAGCGACCGAAGTCACCGTAGGGCAAGGTCATCAGAAGTTTGCTGCTGATCCACCAACTGAGCAAATGCCTGTTGACAAGCCCACCGCAAAGGAAACCAAGGCGATGAGTTGGACAACTCATAAAGCAGTTCCAGCTGATCATCAAGCTGCAACTCAACGCACGCCCAAGCAGCAGCAATCCTGGATTTTGTGTACTGAGGCGTAGTTTCGGCCAAAGCAGATCGAACCAGATAGCTTTTCTCGTGAATAGCGCGCAAGCCAATGACACAAGTCAAGTAGTAATGCGTGACGTAATCTGACCACAAACGTTCTTGCATACTGTCAATCAATTCAAGGCATTCACGGCGATCTATCTGCATCAAGCTTGCCGCAGCTCCATACTGACGAGCCTCATCACGATGGCTCAGATTTCGCTCAATATCCTCTGGATTTAGCGTACACTTCCATTCATCATCGAGATCCAGGAGCAACGGATCGTCTAACAAAAGGCGCTTAAAAAGCTTTTGATATTTCTCTGTCTTCAGCAAGTCACCATCTTCGTCAACCTGCAAAAAACTCTTCGCCCTTAACGACATTGAAACTGGCGCCCTAACCAAGCCAAACAGAAGGCTGTGATCGCCAGAGTCCCCAATGTCGATAACTGCTGAACGCCGTTTACCAGCAACGAGATCCGTTAACTGTGATAGCAACGGCTGCATCAGATATTTTTCTCCGTACAACTTAGAAAGGCAAGATCGAGCAGCACCAGAGACCAAGGCACTTTCATGATCGCAGAGCTCCCTGATTCGAGATTTAGACGCTGCGCTCTTAATCGACAGTCTCCCAAAGGCTTGAATGACAGCTCGAGACTGAGTTACATTCTCACCGTCAAGCAGGCGCAAGAGCTGATCATGCTCCACATGGGACGGAGACCATCCAATTCTGATTAATGCTGAGATCGCATTAATTACAGCCTCAGTATCGGTGCAGCCCAAAACATCAACGAGAGCAGAGACAGCCTTGGCATCTTTCCTACGCCCTAAAGCTTCAATCGCCTTTCGTCGCGTTATTCTATCAAAAAGCTCGTCAATTTTAAGTTCATATGTTGCACGAATAAGTGCATCAAGTGTCGCACTACTAGAACACAAGCCTAAGCGAGTAGCAGCAAAATAGCGATCTGATGGGCGTGGCACATCAGCAGTTGCTGCGAATAACAGCGAGAGTGCTTCGGCTTCAGAAATGCCTTCGACCAAAACATCAAAACGCTCAGCCATTTGCCAACCCCATCTAAACCTAAAGCTAACAAAAATGCCGCCTGAATATCAGAAAAAAAAGCAACTCATAAAAGCAAATAATCAGGCCTAGGATATGAACATCTACAAACTACATTTTCCCAAAAAGCGAAAAATCAGCAACAAAAACCGCACAATTGCGCCGACTCACAATTACGCTTATCGCTACACCTCCGAACAAGCCAAGCTACTCCATGCCAACGTAATGCTGGCAAAACCAGAGCAGCCCCGAACTTAGGCGACTACTTAACTCGCTTATCGATTATCTCAATCAAATGAGCATCATGCTTGGCACAAAAATCGACCACGCACTCACGAAGAATATGACCTATAGAAACTGATTCCGTATAACAAAGAAGCTTTAGTTTCTTGTGGAGCTCATCACTAAGCTCAAAGGTCACCCTTTTCATACCAAGACGAGACGACGATGAGCCAACGGGGGCAACTCTCAGGTTGAACCCATTTTACTTCTTCTGATAAGAAGTGGATAGGCGCCTCACCCTGCGTTACAAAGCGCAATAGCAGGGTAAGTAAAAATACTTATCTCATGCAGCAATCCCGAACTCCTGAGTCATCGATCCATCAAAGACTGACCGGGAATGGCCTACTCCCCAACGCAAAACAAAATCATGCTTCCAAGGATCAACATCGATAAACTACGAGGCTTGGATGGTTTGGCTGGGAAGCTCACCAAAACTTGTGAAATACCTGCGCGCGAAACGACCTGCATGCTTAAAGCCATAGCGTATTGCAACTGAACGGATAGTGGATTCATGGGATTGTGAATCATTGCTTTGCATCAACAAAGCTCTCCGAGACTCTTCTAACCTGACCTGCATCATCATCTCCATGATTCCCATACCAAAATATTCCTGACAAACTCTGTAGAGGGAGGCTTGGCTAGCGCCTAAATGCTTACAAACATCAGTCAAAGACATTGGCGATTTCATAGCATCATAGCCATGAGAAAGATGTACGATTTCAGACAGCAAGCCTTGATTTCTTAACTCGCCTTTCCTATATCGCCTTACTGTTCCTTCTTCTAAACAACAAGTTATCAGTTCATAGTACTTCGTGGCATTGACAATCCCTTGGTGCATATCTCTTCTTGCCAACTTTCTAAGCTGCAAGGCAGCGGGATGATCCACATCAAGCCCTCGCTTGTTGGTGAGATTATCTAGAGCAGCTTGGGCATTACAGGCTTTTAATGAATCAATTAAAAGAGCTTTATCAAGCATGCATGCCGTAGATGAACAAAATTCTGAATATTTACCCCAAGAGCTTGCAGTCGTGGAATTAAGAGTATTAAGACCTCCAATACTATTGGAACGCATCTCATAACCTTCACAATAGCCAAGAGGATCAGCGGAGCTTTTCAACGGCGTAATCCAATTAAAATCAATTGACCAATCCGTACCCCAGCCTTCATAAAGAAGGGTTTTTGAAGCCTTGATTTCAGCAATTGAGACACCTGATGCGATTGCATGGCTCATGGAGTAGGTCCCTTCACCACGATCTAATTGCGTGATTCTTGTCTGCTGACCTAACTCAGCAAGGGTTTCTGACAAATGAAGGGGATCTTTATAAGAGAGAGAGAGTTTTATCATTATCTATACCGCATAAGATCAGAAACCAAAACCGATACCCCCCCAGACTTATCAATAGTTTCTTCTGGGCTTTCACCAAATGTTGCAAAGTAAAGCTTGCAAAATGTGTTCCAGTTGTTAAAGCCGTAATACAGGGCATTCTGCTTCATTGTAAATATACGCAATCCCTTTGGAACATGTGGATTTAAATATGATTTTTTTACTTGTTCTAGCCTGATACTCTTGATAAGACCAAGAATGCTCATGTCAAAACTAGCTCGACAAGACTCTCTCAGTGATTTTGCGTCTGAATTAAGGTATTTAGTAATTTGGGAAACGGTCAAAGGGGGTAATCCCGGACGATCCTCATGAAGCAGCTTGACCAAGTCCTCAATCAAATCAGTTTTGTCAGACCTAACCGTACACAGATTTTCAATCTCTGGCGATTCTTCTAATGTTGCGATTGCTAGGTCATAGAAACTTTGACTGCATTTAACACCCTGCTTAAAATGCTTTTCAAAAAGTGCTTTTAACTGAGAGCTCGATGCAGCTTCTGAGTCAATGCCAATACACTCCTCAAGTCTGGCATATGCGTTGTAGGCATTCATCTTATCGATTTGCTCTTTCAACTTATCCCACTTCAGACTCATGCAACACAAGACAGTGTTGGCACCAACAATGTCCCATGTATTGCCGCCAGTTTTATTCAAGCGATTAAATCCAGCTATACTGAATTCCCGCATTTTGTGGCCACCAATAATTGTGTTACTTTGAGAAACGCCGTTGGGATCGTTGATCCAGCAAAATGCAACTGAATTCTGATTGGCATCCTCTTCGTAGAGAAGAGTCTGGTTCGACTTAAAGATCTCAAGATGCGCATGATCAATTGGCGCGCAAATCGAGCTTGTCAAAAGCTCGCCTTTGGTTAACTGGGTGACATTACAAGAGAAATTAGACTTGGAGTAGTATTCAGCATAGTGACTCTTACAGTACTCCTCCATACCCAATAAATCGCTAAAAATATATTCTTTTGCCTTTTTTGATCTCATGCTGATGTTCGCTGAAAGGGTGGCACCTCAGCCAAAATTATTAGTTAATTTTAGCCAGTTTAGCTTCAGCAACAAGCTTTATGTATTTCCCTAAAGGGGGCACTCCGATCACGACGCTGTGCTTGCGCCAGGAGCTAAGCATTTCTTGACATAATTTCTTGTTAATTGACTGCCTGCCTGCAGAGCCTCGTGTTAATAGACCAAGCGGAATGGGTGCATTGTGCCAGGTCGCAATTCATAAGTACGGTATTGCATTCCTATTAATTGGAATACTGTATTTCTTACCCTCGTTTAAGCATGAAAAGCGGTAGAAGAAGTAGAGGCTTTAATTCAAGTGTCAAAATCAGAATTGCATGCATTTATCGACAGAGGTCTTGCTGACGAGGTGTTCCGGAATCAGCTAAAGGATCTTGGCCCACAAGAAATTATTGCCTTTGCCTCCAAAAGTGGATTTGATTTTTCAGATGAAATCAAAGGGCGGTTCATCAACCGATGGAAAGGTGTTTATTTCTGCCCTCAAGCAATCATAGTAGGAGAATTATGCCCAGGGCTGATACCAGCAGGTTACAAGAATCTCATTCATTACGCTCAAACCACATGCAGCTCTGCAAACTTAAAAGAAGAAGAGTTTGATTTTAGATCAGGAGATCGATACTAGCCTCTTGAATACTCATGGCCTTGCAGAATATCCAGAGAAATCGTCTTTAATGTAGAGACATGAGTGGATTCAAGAACTACTGGAGGCGCCATGCAATCAGTCCTGGCCTCCTCCCAGCGAGAGACACACAAACACCAGTGATCGCCGGGTTTTAAGCCGTCAAACTGGAATATCGGATTTGGATCAATAAGATTATTCCCTTGGGCAAAGGTGTAATTCAGGAAGCCTTCGGTCATGACGCTGCAAATTGCATGTTGGCCAAGGTCTGAGTCATCTGTTCTGCAAAATCCATCTTGGTACCAGCCTGTCATGGACTGGCAACCACATGGACGCAATGGCTCTCCTAGTACATTGATTAGCTCCATATTCAATCAGTCGCGTTCGATTTGATTCTCGGGTAGGCCTGCACAACATTAGAGATAAGTCAGCTCAAACAATTTCATCAATCTGTAAAACCACTCACAGCGCAGCACAGTGATGCATATGCGCATCACTGCATATGCAGCAGGCAAGCGCCAATCAACTAATTCCTAGGTGTTTAAACAACAAAAAGCCCCCTCATTCGAGGGGGCTTTCCGATTCAACCAAAGCTGAATCTTTTGGAAACTTCAGCCTCAAGGCTGTTCCAATCAACCGATGGCAGGAGCTTGCAGAGCCACAGGCGTGGACTCGGCAGCAGCCAGGTCGAGGGGGAAGTTGTGAGCGTTGCGCTCGTGCATCACTTCCATGCCGAGGTTGGCGCGGTTCAGCACATCAGCCCAGGTGTTCAGGACGCGGCCCTGACCATCAAGGATGGACTGGTTGAAGTTGAAACCGTTCAGGTTGAAGGCCATGGTGCTGACGCCCAGGGCAGTGAACCAGATGCCAACGACAGGCCAGGCAGCCAGGAAGAAGTGAAGGCTGCGGCTGTTGTTGAAGGAAGCGTATTGGAAGATCAGGCGACCGAAGTAACCGTGGGCAGCCACGATGTTATAGGTCTCTTCCTCTTGGCCGAACTTGTAGCCGTAGTTCTGGGACTCGCTCTCGGTGGTTTCACGCACCAGGGAGGAGGTCACCAGGGAGCCGTGCATGGCGGAGAACAGGCTGCCGCCGAAAACACCAGCCACACCCAGCATGTGGAAGGGGTGCATCAGGATGTTGTGCTCGGCCTGGAACACCAGCATGAAGTTGAAGGTGCCGGAGATGCCCAGGGGCATGCCGTCAGAGAAGGAACCCTGACCGAAGGGGTAGACCAGGAACACTGCAGAAGCAGCAGCCACAGGTGCGCTGTAGGCAACGCAGATCCAGGGGCGCATGCCGAGGCGGTAGGAGAGTTCCCACTCGCGACCCATGTAGCAGAAGATGCCGATCAGGAAGTGGAAGACAACCAGCTGGTAGGGACCGCCGTTGTACAGCCACTCATCGAGAGAAGCCGCTTCCCAGATGGGATAGAAGTGCAGGCCGATGGCGTTGGAGGAAGGAACAACAGCACCGGAGATGATGTTGTTGCCATAAATCAGAGAGCCAGCAACGGGCTCACGGATGCCGTCGATGTCGACGGGGGGTGCTGCGATGAACGCAACGATGAAGCAGGTGGTGGCGGCCAGCAGGGTGGGGATCATCAGCACACCGAACCAGCCCACATAGAGGCGGTTGTTGGTGGAGGTGACCCACTCGCAGAACTGCTGCCAGCCAGTGGCGCCGGAGCGCTGCTGAATGGTGGTGGTCATGAGAACGGAAAACGCCGCTGGGCTTGCGCCCGATGGCAAATAAGGAAGGTCGGATTACCCGACAGCGCCAATGTAAAGGAAGTTTGCGCAATGTCTACAACTTCCCCGCCTGCTGGCGGTCAGCACTGCTGATTCCACCGATCAGTCAGGCTGATCAGTGCTTCAGAAGTGGAGGGGAATGGTGCGAGCAGAGCAAATGTCTTTATCCCCAAAAGGGAGGCGCCAAACCGGAGCAAACAGGCCTATAAACCGCGATATAACAGGATTTCGGCATGACCATCCGCATCGGCATCAATGGCTTCGGCCGTATCGGGCGGCTGGCCTTTCGTCAGGCGGTGATGAGTCCCGATGTGGATGTGGTGGCCATCAACGATCTGATCGAGGTGGATTACCTCGCTTATCTCCTGCGCTACGACTCCACCCATCGTCGTTTCCCTGGAGAGATCGAGGTCCAGAACGGTCAGCTGGTGGTGAACGGCCGAACCATTCGTGTGACCGCAGAACGGGATCCCAGCCAGCTGCGCTGGGGTGACGTGGGTGCCGACTTCGTGCTCGAGAGCACCGGCTTCTGCCTCACCGCCGACAAAGCCCGTGCCCACCTGGAGGCCGGTGCCAAGCGTGTGGTGATGAGTGCTCCCTCCAAAGATGACACCCCGATGTTTGTGATGGGGGTGAACCACACCAGCTATGCCGGGCAAGACATCGTCTCGAATGCCAGCTGCACCACCAATTGCCTGGCCCCAATGGCCAAGGTGGTCAACGACAACTTCGGCATCGTCAGTGGTCTGATGACCACCGTACATGCCACCACCGCCACCCAGAAACCCATCGACAGCCCCTCCTTAAAGGACTGGCGCGGCGGCCGTGGCGCAGGACAGAGCATCATCCCCAGCTCCACAGGTGCAGCCAAGGCCGTCGGTCGGGTGATCCCCGAACTGAATGGGAAGCTGACCGGCATGGCCTTCCGCGTTCCCACGCCCGACGTGTCAGTGGTGGACCTGACAGTGAAGCTGGCCAGGCCCACGAGCTACGACGAGGTCAAGCAGGCCATGAAGGCGGCGTCCCAAAACGGCCTGTCAGGAATCCTTGGTTACACCGAAGATCCGATCGTGTCGAACGACCTGCTAGGCGAAAGCTGCACCTCGGTGTTTGACGCCGGAGCCGGCATGGCCCTCAACGACCAATTCATGAAATTGGTGGCCTGGTACGACAACGAATGGGCCTACAGCTGCAAATGCATTGATTTGATCCGCCACATGGCCGCTCATTCAGGCTGATGACTTGATCCATGCCAACGTCGCATGGCGACAGCATTGCAACGCCCCTGCCAGTGCAGGGGCTTTTGATTTGATCTGAATTCCTCGGAAGTGATCAGACAACAGCAACAAAAAGCCCCCACCGGACGGCGGGGGCTTTGCGATTCAACCGAAGCTGACGATCTGGACGATGGCAGCTTCAGGCTGTTTCGATCAACCAATGGCGGGAGCCTGCAGAGCCACAGGAGTGGACTCGGCAGCAGCCAGGTCGAGGGGGAAGTTGTGAGCGTTGCGCTCGTGCATCACTTCCATGCCGAGGTTGGCGCGGTTCAGCACATCAGCCCAGGTGTTGAGCACCTTGCCCTGCGAATCCAGGATGGACTGGTTGAAATTGAAACCGTTCAGGTTGAAGGCCATGGTGCTGACGCCCAGGGCAGTGAACCAGATGCCAACGACAGGCCAGGCAGCCAGGAAGAAGTGAAGGCTGCGGCTGTTGTTGAAGGAAGCGTATTGGAAGATCAGGCGACCGAAGTAACCGTGGGCAGCCACGATGTTATAGGTCTCTTCCTCTTGGCCGAACTTGTAGCCGTAGTTCTGGGACTCGCTCTCGGTGGTTTCACGCACCAGGGAGGAGGTCACCAGGGAGCCGTGCATGGCGGAGAACAGGCTGCCGCCGAAAACACCAGCCACACCCAGCATGTGGAAGGGGTGCATCAGGATGTTGTGCTCGGCCTGGAACACCAGCATGAAGTTGAAGGTGCCGGAGATGCCCAGGGGCATGCCGTCAGAGAAGGAACCCTGACCGAAGGGGTAGACCAGGAAAACCGCGAAAGCTGCTGACAGAGGTGCGCTGTAGGCAACGCAGATCCAGGGGCGCATGCCGAGGCGGTAGGAGAGTTCCCACTCGCGACCCATGTAGCAGAAGATGCCGATCAGGAAGTGGAAGACAACCAGCTGGTAGGGACCGCCGTTGTACAGCCACTCATCGAGAGAAGCCGCTTCCCAGATGGGATAGAAGTGCAGGCCGATGGCGTTGGAGGAAGGAACAACAGCACCGGAGATGATGTTGTTGCCATAAATCAGAGAGCCAGCAACGGGCTCACGGATGCCGTCGATGTCGACGGGGGGTGCTGCGATGAACGCAACGATGAAGCAGGTGGTGGCGGCCAGCAGGGTGGGGATCATCAGCACACCGAACCAGCCCACATAAATGCGGTTGTTGGTGTTGGTGACCCACTGACAGAAGTTTTCCCAGGTACTAGCGCGACCGCTGCGAATGGCAGTAGCCATGACAAAACAAGGAGTACGGAATCCGCCCTGCATGCCCCGAAAGACACCAAGACAGGTCTCAATGGTATGGAACGCAACGCATACAACCTGCGACAAGAATATTTCGACCCACTTCTCAAAAATGCTTCATGAAGTAGTTCATGAAGCTGAGATGAATTTACGTAAAGCGATGAAGCTGCGCGTTGTCTCCTGATTGCAGCCACTGCCTCGACTGTTGCAAAAACACCGGCCAATCAAGCTGCTCCTGTTCAGCCGCTTTTGCCACCAAAAGAGGGGCCTGTTGCTTCAACAGATCGAGATCAGGCTGAGCCACTCCAGCATTCAGGGCCATCCAGTCAGCCATGGATGCAGCCACAACTCTGGTGAGGTAAGCAGCACTCAAAGCCTGCATCACCCCAGCCACTAACCAACTGCTGCCGTCGAACTTGGCCACCCCCAGCAACGCCTGACCACTCCACTCCACCACTCCCTGGGCAAGGGCAGCCCCTGCAAGATGCTTGGCCGCCACCTGCAGCACCTCGGGGGTCCAGCGGCAGTCCCAGATCCCTCCCATTTCCTGCAACAGCAACCCGTTACCCACCGCCAAGGCCAGAAGATCTGTACTGGGGAGCGGAGACACGACCACAGCACCAGCCACCAGCCACTGGCTCCGCTGGAGCAACAGTCGAAACTGCCGTCGCCTCAAAACCTCAAGCTCCGACTGCCAGTGGCGATGCAACCCCTCCAACAACCTTTGGCACGTCAGGTCTTGACCGACGCGAGGTTGAAGCAGCACCTGCCGCACCGGGTGTAAGGCCTGCCTGAACTGCTCTGCATCACCATCCCAGACGATCAAGCGCGTATGCCAACGCTCCGGAAGCTGAGCCAGCAGAGCCTGACGCGTCAGATCCCAATCACCATCATTTTGAGTGCGGTTGATCACCAGCCACACCGGTTGACGGTCGGGCACCTGCTGCAGCCGCAACAGATCGGCTGCACGCAAAGGCAAGGGAAGGGAGAACAGCAGGAGATCCTGCTCCTGCAAAGCCGAGGGCCAGGCCCAGTTTTCGCTGATGCTGGGCAATGGATGCCCCACGCAAAGGTTGAGGGGATGACGGCCTCGCAAGGCCTCCTGCCATAGACGGTTGTCGGGCAGGACAACTCCTTCGGAACCGACCACCCCAACGCTGAGAGGGCCCGTGCGCTGCACCAACCCATCCAGAACCTGTTGACGCTGATCGCGACGCAGACCTGACACAGGTCCCACCTGCTCTTCCAGCGCATCGAACTGATCAAGCACCTGATCGCAACGCGTGAGCCAGGCCTGAACAGAAGAAGGAGTCTTGAAACTGGCTGCCTTGGCCGGTTGGCTCAGCCACCAGAGCCCCCCACCAACGGCCAGCAATCCCAGGCCACCACCCGGTACGTGAAGGACATCAGCCAAGACCCACTGCGTGACCAGCAAGCCACCACCGGCCACTGCCACCGAGCGCAACAGCTTCGGCTGGTCGAACAGAGAGCCGAGGGACGGCGCCGGACGCATGCGCAACCCGAGAACAAGTTCCGGTCTTCCTAGCTCACCCACGGCAGCTCGACCAGAAGGGCGGACAAAAGCAAGGCAACCCGCAATCCGACCCTCTTGTCCAGACAGCCCAGCCGTGGCTCCATAGCTTGAGCATGCAACGGCAGTGCCGCATGGCCAGCGACCGCGTCGCCACCGATCGCCGCAGAGAGGTGAAACGAGTGCTGGTGACAGCCCTCGTCGTCAACCTCGCCATGACGGGGCTCAAGTTGCTGATTGGCCTTCTGAGCGGTTCCTTGGCTGTCATCGCGGATGCGATGCACAGCGCCACCGACGCGCTCTCCAGCCTGATGGGTCTCATCACGAATGGACTGTCAGATCCTCGTCCCGACCGCGACCATCCCTACGGCCACGACAAATACGAGGGTGTTGGAGCACTCGCCATCGCGGGATTCATCCTCTTCACCGCGATTGAAATCCTGATTAAAGGAAGCGAGCGGATCCTTGAGGGCATTCCCCAGCTGCGGGTTAACAGCATCGAGCTCCTGCTGCTGCTGGTTGTTCTGGTCTTCAACCTTGGATTGGCTCTCTACGAGCGTCGTGAGGGTCGAAGACTGCAGAGTCAGCTGCTGCTGGCAGATGCACGACACACCACCGCCGATATCTGGACAACGGTGATCGTGCTGTTGGGCCTCACAGGTGCCTGGTGGTTTCAGTGCAATTGGCTGGACGTCGCCTTGGCGCTTCCTCTCGCCTTGTTGCTGATCAGGGTGTGCTGGCAGGTCATCAGAAGCAATTTGCCTTGGCTGGTCGACCACATCGCCATCGCGCCGGAGGCCATTCATGAACAGGCCATGGGCGTCCCCGGGGTGATCAACTGCCACGACATCGCCAGTCGAGGCGTTCTCGGTCAACGGGTGTTTGTCGATATGCACATGGTCGTGGACACCGATCATCTCCCCACTGCGCACGGCATTACAGAACAAGTGGAGGAGCGACTGGAACGGCGGTTCGGGCCGGTGCGCTGCACCATTCACCTCGAACCCAAGGACTACGCCGAACAGGCGATCACCTTCCGCGGCACCCACGGCTGACTGGGCCGGTCGTCAGGGCGGCGCTTTCCGTCACCGCCACCCCCCCTGTGATGCGTCACACTTGCGCCTGACTGCAGGCCCCAGGCCATGACTGATTCCTACGGAGAGTCCCAACAAGGTGGGGGACAGGCAGGCGGCGGCCGAGACGGCGCCCGTCGACGTGGCGGCAACCGAGAGGGTGGCGGCTTCCGCATTCGCTTGAGCGATAACGAGATGCGCTCGGTGAGGGCCCTTCAAGAGGCCTTCAACCTCCGTTCCACTGTCTCAGTGCTCGGCTTTGCTGTTCGAAGTCTTGGCCAGATGCTTGAGGACGGTCAGCTCGAGGCCCTGATTGAGCAGCATCGTTCTCAGGCACCTCGCGGTGGAGAGCGTCGTCGCAGTGACGGTGATCGCGCCGGTGGCCGCCGAGATGGCGGTGGCCGTGGTCAGCGTCCTGATCCGTTTGCCCGACCCGCCAAGCCTGAGCCAGCTCCCGCCGCCGTGGCGGAGGACCCTGCTCCCGCCAGCACTGACGAGACGGCCACGGACCCTGTGAGCGACGGTCAGACCAACGAAGCATCAGCAGACACCACCACAGAGGCCTGAGGGGATGCTCCAGTCGCGGGTTCTTTCCGGCGTTCAGCCCACTGGTGCCCTTCATCTGGGCAACTGGCTGGGCGCCATCCGCAACTGGGTGGATCTTCAACACGACCACGACACCTTCGTATGCGTGGTTGACCTTCATGCCATCACCGTTCCTCACGACCCCCGACGGCTCGCAGAGGACACGCTGAGCACAGCAGCGTTGTATCTGGCCTGTGGAATCGACCCCAGGGTGAGCACAGTGTTCGTGCAAAGCCATGTGCCGGCCCACGCTGAACTGTGCTGGCTTCTGAACTGCGTCACTCCGCTCAATTGGCTGGAGCGGATGATCCAGTTCAAGGAAAAGGCTGTGAAGCAGGGTGACAACGTGTCGGTCGGCCTCCTCGACTACCCCGTGCTGATGGCCGCGGACATCCTTTTATATGACGCGGATCTCGTCCCGGTTGGCGAAGACCAGAAGCAACACTTGGAGTTGGCGCGAGACATCGCCCAACAACGCATCAATGCCCGGTTCGGCAGCACCGATGCCCCTGTGCTCAAGGTGCCCAAACCCATGATCCTCAAGGAGGGCGCCCGGGTGATGAGCTTGACCGACGGCCGCAGCAAGATGAGCAAGAGCGATCCCAATGACGCGAGCCGCATCACCCTTCTGGACCCTCCAGAATTAATTACCAAAAAAATCAAGCGCGCCAAAACCGACCCTCAGATGGGTCTGGAATTTGGGAACCCTGACCGACCTGAAACGGACAATCTGCTGGGCCTTTACGCAATCCTGAGCGGTCAAGGTCGTGAGGCTGCAGCCGAGGAATGCGCCGACATGGGATGGGGACGCTTCAAACCGCTGCTGGCTGAGGCGGCCGTCGAAGCGATCCAACCGATTCAGACGCGCTACCGCGAACTGATCAGCGATCGAACTGAGCTCGACCGTGTGCTGGCCCATGGCAAAGAGCGTGCTGATGCTGTTGCCGAAGCAACAGTTGCAAGAGTTCGCAGCAGCCTTGGCTTTCTTTCAGCCCCTTGAAACACGCCCCGGCACGGCGAATGGTCCAACGCCACTAATCAGAGCAAACCCTTTTGAAAAGCTGCGCTGATCATTAAGACTTCCTGATTCATGTTGCGCCCCACGCCCGAACCGTGCAATGCGAACCCAGGACAGCAGGCGAGTCTCGTGGGTCTTGACCCAGCTTTTTGGTGAGCGTATTTGCCTAAACACACCGTCAAGCCAGCGTCAAGGGCCATCGCCACCCCCTCGCGAGGGATCCAGGGAAGTGATCAGGGTGGCTGAGCCATGAACGGATTGTGTGCCGGTCGCTTTTCAACCATTGATCAGCCAGATCACCAGGAGCGTGATCAAAGTTGATGTCCGCAGGGCTCTGTGGCCCGTGGCAGGCGTGGTTGGTGCATGCCTCCTCACTGGACAATCACTGCAGGCAGAGCGCTCCGCAGTGCGAGTTGAACAGGCCGAGAACGTGGAAGAGCGTCTGCAGGCCGATCAGCAGGCCTCAAGGATCGGTCAGACCGAGGGCCCTTACCAGATCACCCCAGAACGAAGAGCCCTCCTGAACACCATTCGTTATGCCGAGGGCACCTGGAAAGACGGCCGTGATCTGGGCTACCAAATCCTTTACGGAGGCGGTCAGTTCGCCGACCTCTCCCGCCACCCGGACCGTGTTGTGGTGAGGCGCTATGCAAGTGCCGCTGCAGGTGCCTACCAATTCCTGCCGGCCACCTGGAAGCAAGTTGCTTTGGAACTGAAACTGGTGAGTTTTGAACCCCAGCATCAGGACCAAGCGGCGCTACGTCTGATCGAACGACGGGGGGCACTTGAAGAGGTCGATCGCAATGGCCTCACCAAAACAGCGATGCACCGTTTAGCCCCTGAGTGGGCCTCCTTCCCAACCCACCGCGGCACCAGTGCCTACGGTCAACCCGTTAAAAGTCATGCGGAACTGGCCAAGTTCTACAGCGAGAATCTTCGCCAGATTCGTGTGGGCGCCTGAGCCTGTCTCCTGACCTCAATGCTGCGCCTGGGAGAGACGGGCCGCGAGCGCCCAAACCTCCGTGACCAGTTGATGCCATGGCTGCATGGCATCCATCGACACTGCCATCGCCTTGGGTGAGGCATCAATCAGGGCACGGGTTGCCATGATCGCTTTCTTTCCTTCGGTCAGGCGGCAGGCCATGGCCTCACGCTGATCCGCCGCCATCACGTCATCAGGGCAGATCGCAAGCAGCTCCTCTCCCCGATTGAACCAGCGGCTGAAGTCATTGAGAAGGGAATCAAGAAGACTCTCCAGCAAGGCACCCGCCTCCTCATCTCTTGCCCAATCGCCAGCGTCAGAGGGGTTCATTGGATGGGGGTGCATGACACGCCCATAAGATGGCTGCTGATGAGTCTGAACCGGTGAGCAGCGCTGCAGTGACCGCCCCCGAGTCCAATCCGACGGTCAACGAGACAGTGGCGCTTCCCAAGACCAGTGAAAGCGATGCATTGCTCCGCATTCGCCACTCCATGAGCCATGTGATGGCCATGGCAGTTCAGAAACTCTTCCCTCAGGCCCAGGTGACCATCGGTCCGTGGACCGAGAGTGGGTTCTACTACGACTTCGACAGCCCGGACCCCTTCACGGAAGCAGATCTCAAGGCCATCCGCAAGGAGATGATCAAGATCATCAACCGCAAGCTGCCGCTGGAGAGGATCGAGGTGAGCCGCGCTGAGGCGGAGGCCAAAATCAAGGCACAGAACGAGCCCTACAAACTCCAGATCCTTGCGGGGATCCAGGAACCGATCACCCTCTACACCCTTGGCAATGAATGGTGGGATCTTTGCGCCGGCCCCCACGTCGCCAACACCAGTGAGCTCAATGCCAAGGCCTTCGAGCTCGAAAGTGTGGCCGGTGCCTACTGGCGCGGCGATGAAAACAATGCCCAACTGCAACGCATCTATGGCACAGCCTGGGAAACCCCCGAGCAGCTAGCCGAGCACAAGCGCCGCAAGGACGAAGCTCTACGGCGTGACCATCGCCGAATCGGCACGGATCTCGACCTCTTTTCCATCGAAGATGAGGCGGGAGCGGGTCTGGTGTTCTGGCACCCACGCGGTGCTCGCATGCGCCTGCTGATCGAGGATTTCTGGCGTCAGGCTCACTTCGATGGGGGGTACGAGCTGCTGTATACACCCCACGTGGCCGACATCAGCCTCTGGAAAACGTCAGGACACCTCGACTTCTACAGCGAGAGCATGTTTGGACCGATGGAGGTCGACGAGCGGGAATACCAGCTCAAACCGATGAACTGCCCATTTCACGTGCTCACCTACGCGAGCAAACTGCGCAGTTACCGGGAACTGCCGATTCGCTGGGCTGAACTCGGCACGGTTTACCGCTACGAACGACCTGGTGTCATGCATGGATTGATGCGGGTGCGTGGCTTCACCCAGGACGATGCCCATGTGTTCTGTCTCCCGGAGCAGATCAGCGATGAGATTCTCCGCATCCTTGACCTGACGGAACGGATTCTCTCCACCTTTGACTTCCGCAATTACGAGATCAACCTCTCAACGCGGCCTGAGAAATCGATCGGGGAAGACGCTGTGTGGGAGCTGGCCACCCAGGGCTTGATTGAAGCGCTCGACCGCAAAGGCTGGGCCTACAAAGTTGATGAGGGAGGTGGGGCCTTCTACGGCCCCAAGATCGACCTCAAGATCGAAGATGCCATCGGCCGTCTGTGGCAGTGCTCCACCATTCAGCTCGACTTCAACCTGCCTGAACGGTTCAGCCTCGATTACGTCGCCGACAACGGATCCAAGCAAAGGCCGATCATGATCCACCGAGCGATTTTCGGCTCACTGGAGCGATTCTTCGGAATCATGACGGAGAACTACGCAGGTGATTACCCCTTCTGGCTCGCTCCTGAGCAGATCCGCCTTCTGCCTGTGACTGATGAAGTTCAGGATTACGCCGAGAGCCTTCTCCAGCAGCTCACGGCAGCTGGAGTTCGCGCCACTGTCGATCGCAGCGGCGATCGTCTGGGCAAGCTGATTCGCACCGGTGAAAAGATGAAAATCCCTGTTCTGGCGGTGATTGGTGCCAAGGAGGCCGCCCAAGGTGGTGCCAACCTCCGTAGCCGTCGCGATGGCGATCTCGGTCTGGTCAACGCTGAAACCCTCCTCCATGCTGCCCAAGCGGCCAACAACCAGCGCAGCGCAGGTCTTTCTGTATGAGCGACACCACCATCCGCACGCTGGCTGATTTCGGCAGCCTCCGCTCCGCACCATCTCTCCAACCTCACCAACGCCTGGCCCTGACCCGAGAGCTGGTGGAGGCGATGACCGCGTTCGACTGGTTCACCGTCGGCATCATGGCCCCCTCCTCTCACGCCGCCTTGATTTCCCTGCGCAGCCTTGAACAGTCTCTGCAATGGGATGGGATGCGTCAGGAGACTGAGCTATCGACGCCAGACCCCGTGTTCCTCAAGGCCAATCAGTCAACGGGCCTGATTCGCATCCGTGTGGAGCATGGTTTGGGCGAGGGCGTGCTGATCAGCGGTCACAGCCATGCCCCGGAGCAAGACGGCACCACTTGGGGCCCCTTTCCCCTTGATTTCTTTGCTTAAAACCCAGCCATTGGCTTGCGGTTTGCAGCCGTGACAAGCAGCCTGAAGGCTGCGGCATAGGGCCTTCAGAATGGCGTCCAACACCTTTCTGGCAGGCGATCTGGGGGGAACTAAAACGCTCCTCTCGATTTATGGGCAATGCGACGGTGTCCTGCAACCTCTGTTCAGTCAGCGTTACGTCTCCAGAGAGTGGCCTAGCCTTGAAACGATGCTGAAAGGCTTTCTGGCGAAGGTGCCTGACACCCTGCCGACGCCTGCCACCAGCTGCGTTGCCGTTGCGGGTCCGGTTCGCGGTGGGTCCGCCAAGCTGACCAACCTGCCGTGGGAGTTGAGCGAGCACTCCCTTTGCGAGGCCACAGGACTGGTCAAACTGGAACTGGTGAATGATTTCGCCGTCTTGATCCACGGCCTCCCCCACTTCACTGCAACCCAGCAGGTGATGCTTCAGGCTGGCGAAGGCAACCCCTCAGAGACCAGAGTCCCCGAACAACCGGTGGCCATCCTTGGTGCAGGAACAGGACTGGGGATGGCTCGGGGCATCCCTGGACAAGGGGGCTGGATGGCCTTGGCCAGTGAGGGCGGCCACCGTGAATTCGCTCCACGCACCGAGGCTGAATGGAATCTGGCCTGCTGGCTGAAGGCCGACCTGGATCTGCATCGGCTCTCTGTGGAACGGGTCGTCAGCGGCACAGGCCTGGGGCACGTGATGCGATGGCGCTTACAGCAGCCGGATGGGGCTGGCCATCAACTCCGGGCCGCTGCGGATGCATGGCGGTCGTTACCAGTGGATGCGACCGACTACCAAGACCTGCCGGCACTGGTGGGACAAGCAGCCCAGGCAGGAGATCCCGTGGCCAGAAGCGCCCTTGACCTTTGGCTCGGAGCGTATGGCTCAGCCGCAGGAGACCTGGCACTGCAGGAGTTATGCACTGGAGGACTGTGGATTGGCGGGGGAACCGCCGCCAAACAGATTCAAGGCCTGCAATCAGCCGCCTTTCTTGAACCGATGCGCAGCAAAGGACGCTTCAGGCCGTTCATTGAACGCCTACGGATCAACGCCGTGGTGGATGCCAATGCCGGGCTGTTCAGTGCCGCCTGCAGAGCCAGAGATCTGGCCATGGCTTGACAACAGTTTCGACAGATCGTCTGCCTCCGGCCTCTCAGGTGAGACACTGGCCTGAACAGGACAGCGAGGATGGTGCAACCGCGCATCGGCCAGTCTGTGGTTGTGGATGTTCCTGCGACCACAGCCAACATCGGACCAGGTTTTGATTGCTTGGGTGCAGCCCTCGACCTCAACAACCGCTTCACCATGCGCCGGATTGAGGGTGATGGTGAGCGCTTTGAGTTGATCATTGAGGGACAAGAAGGGAGTCACCTGCGAGGAGGCCCCGACAACCTCGTCTATCGCGCTGCCCAGAGAGTCTGGAAAGCCGCCGGAGAGGAACCGGTTGCGCTAGAGGCGCGCGTTCGCCTGGCTGTTCCTCCCGCACGGGGCCTGGGGAGCAGTGCCACCGCGATCGTGGCCGGTCTGGTAGGTGCCAATGCGCTCGTGGGTGAGCCCCTCAGTCGCGAAAAATTGCTGGAACTGGCGATCGACATCGAGGGGCACCCCGACAATGTCGTCCCCTCCTTGCTCGGAGGGTTGTGCATGACAGCCAAAGCAGCTTCCCAGCGCTGGCGAGTGGTTCGATGCGAATGGGTTCCCGGCGTGAAAGCCGTCGTGGCCATCCCTTCCATCCGCCTCAGCACAAGTGAGGCCCGAAGAGCCATGCCCAAGGCCATACCCATTAGTGACGCGGTTGTGAATCTCGGGGCCCTCACCCTCCTGCTTCAGGGTCTGCGCACCGGCAATGGCGACCTGATTGCCGATGGGATGCATGACCGACTCCACGAACCCTACCGATGGCGACTGATCAAAGGCGGGCAGGAGGTCCGTGAGGCTGCCCTCAGCGCTGGCGCTTGGGGTTGCGCGATCAGCGGTGCCGGCCCCAGCGTGCTGGCCCTCTGCCCTGAGGAAAACGGCCAGGCCGTCAGCCAGGCCATGGTGCGGGCCTGGGAAGCTGCGGGCGTGGCCAGCCGCGCGCCCCTGCTCAATCTTCAAACCAATGGAAGCCACTGGCAGCCTGTGGAAGCTGACCGCACAACAGCTAGGTAATTCCACTCAATCCAGGCTGAGCCCCTGATAAGTTCAGTAGCTTCGTTCACGACAGCCATGGACGCCGATCTGCCGTTGAGTGCCGCGTCCGCAGAGGGTTTTCCCTGGCTGTCACTGATTGTTCTTCTCCCTGCAGCCGCGGCGCTGTTAATGCCCCTGTTGCCGGGCGATGACAAAACGCCATCACCCTGGCCACGCAACCTTGCTCTGGGCGTGCTGGCCATTGATTTCGCCTTGATGCTGGTGGCCTTCAGCCAGCATTTCGATTCGCAGGACTCATCCCTGCAGCTGGTGGAACGGCTGAGCTGGGTTCCGGCGATTGGCCTCGAGTGGTCAGTCGGCGCCGACGGTCTGTCGATGCCCCTGGTGGTGCTCAGCGGCCTGGTGACGATGCTGTCAGTGGCTGCCAGCTGGAGAGTTCAGCACAAGGCCAAGCTCTATTTCGGTCTGCTGCTGTTGCAAGCCGCAGCGCAGGCCCTGGTCTTTCTCTCCCAGGATTTCCTGCTCTTCTTCCTGGCCTGGGAACTTGAACTGGTTCCGGTCTATCTCCTGATTGCGATCTGGGGCGGACAGAACCGCCAGTACGCCGCGACCAAATTCATCCTTTACACCGCGCTGGCATCACTGCTGATCCTGATCAGCGGTCTGGCCTTAGCCCTAGCTGGCGATTCTTTCACTCTCAACCTCACTGAACTGGCAGCCCGCTCGCCAGGCGGCACCTTCGGACTTCTCTGTTACCTGGGATTCCTGGTGGGTTTTGGCGTGAAATTGCCGATGTTCCCCCTTCACACCTGGTTGCCGGATGCTCACGGCGAAGCCAATGCGCCTGTTTCGATGCTGCTGGCAGGGGTGCTGCTGAAAATGGGCGGCTATGCCTTGCTCCGCTTCAACGTTCAGATGCTTCCAGACGCCCATCTAGTGCTGGCACCTGCGCTGATTGTTTTGGGGATCGTCAACATCATTTACGGCGCCCTGAATGCGTTCGCGCAAGACAACGTCAAACGCCGGATCGCCTGCAGTTCTGTCAGTCACATGGGCTTTGTGCTGGTCGGGATTGGCGCGATTGACGCACTCAGCATCAGTGGAGCGATGCTCCAGATGATCAGCCACGGCCTGATCGCTGCAGCCATGTTCTTCGTAACTGGCAGCTTCTATGAACGCACCAAAACCCTGTCGATTCCCAACATGGGCGGTCTGGCCAAGGTGTTGCCCATCACGTTCGCCTTCTTTCTGGCCAGCTCCCTCGCCTCCTTGGCCTTGCCGGGGATGAGCGGCTTCATCAGCGAAATCACCATTTTCCTCGGGGTGACAAGTCAGACCGATTTCACCATCGGTTTCCGTGTGATCACCATCGTGGCCTCTGCCATCGGGCTGGTGCTCACTCCGATCTATCTGCTCTCGATGTGCCGTCGCGTGTTCTTTGGACCGAGGATTCCGGCTCTCGCCTTCGTCGGCGACATGAATCCCCGTGAGTTGGTGATTGGCCTCACCCTTCTGGTGCCCACGCTCACCATCGGTGTTTGGCCAAGGGTCGCGATGGATGTCTACGAGGCCTCCACCGATGCTCTCGCAGAAACGCTTTCAACCCATAGCCTGATCGCACTCCACAATCTTCTGCCCCTGGGCTGAAGCAAGACGGCATGACCACCAGCAGCCAACCGGCCCTGCTCAAGGGCCGGGGCCTCCCCGACTACACGGCCATCACCCCCGAGCAGGTGAGCGCCGAGATCCCGGGCCTGCTGGAAGCGCTCGAGGCCGACTTTGCAGGCCTTGAGCAAAAACTGGAAGACCAGCTCAATCAGGGGCAAGCCCTCGAGTGGCAAGCGGTCATGCCACCGCTCCAATCGATCGGGGAACGCCTGCGCTGGAGCTGGGGCGTGGTCAGCCACCTCAACGCCGTCTGCAACGGCCCGGAACTGCGTGAAGCCCATGCGGCGCAGCAACCGGACGTCGTGCGCTTCAGCAACCGCTTGGGGCAAAGCGCAGTGCTGCACCAAGCACTTGAACAGCTCCGCAACCAGTACGGCACCTCTCTCGATGAAGCCCAGTGTCGAATCCTTGATGCCGAGCTGCTGTCGATGCAGCAACGCGGCGTGGGTCTTCGCGATGAAGCCCAGACGGCCTTCAACCAGGCCAGCGAAGAGCTGGCGGAGCTCGCGACCAGCTTCAGCAATCACGTGCTGGATGCAACGCAGGCCTGGAGCCTGGTGCTGCATAACGTTGATGAAGTGGCAGGTCTACCGGACCGGGCACGCGAGACCCTGGCGGCGGCAGCACGCGATGCCGGAGACCACCATCAGAACGGCCAAGAGGCCACTGGGGAGCAAGGCCCCTGGCGGCTAGGGCTCGACATGCCTCGCTACATCCCTTTCCTCACCCATGCCGACAACCGGGGGCTGCGGGAGAAGGTCTATCGCGCCCATGTCGGCCGAGCCAGCAGTGGTGACCTCGACAACAGCCCACTGATCGAATCCATCCTGCGTCTGCGGGGTGAACAAGCGAGCCGACTGGGCTACAGCCATTGGGCCGAGCTGAGCCTGGCCAGCAAAATGGCCGATGACGTCAATGCCGTGGAATCCCTGCTGGAAGAGCTTCGAGCTGCAGCCAAACCTGCTGCCGAGCGGGAGATCGAAGCACTCCGCGACTGCGCCCGACGCCACCACGCACCTGAAGCCGACGACCTCCAGCCCTGGGATGTGACCTACTGGGCTGAAAAACTCCGCCAAGAAGAGTTCGATCTCAATCAAGAAGCTCTGAGACCTTGGTTCCCTCTCCCCCAAGTACTCGAGGGTCTCTTCAATCTGTGCTCCAGGCTGTTTGGCATCACCATCCATGCCGCCGATGGCGAAGCGCCTGTCTGGCATCCGGATGTTCGCTTCTTCCGGGTCAGCGATCGCGATGGCACGCCGTTGGCGGCCTTCTATCTCGACCCCTACAGCCGACCAGCAAGCAAACGCGGCGGCGCCTGGATGGATGAGTGCCTGAATCGCTCCCGTGCTGAGGACGGGTCCATGACCCTGCCGGTGGCTTATCTGGTCTGCAATCAGACGCCCCCGACAGACACCGCTCCCAGCCTGATGAGCTTCGAAGAGGTGGAAACCCTCTTCCACGAATTCGGGCACGGCCTCCAGCACATGCTGACCACGGTCAATTACCCCCAGGCCGCGGGCATCAACAACGTGGAGTGGGATGCCGTGGAACTTCCTTCCCAGTTCATGGAGAACTGGTGCCTCGATCGGGCCACTCTGATGGGGATGGCGCGCCACTGGCAGACCGGCGAACCCCTACCGGAGGCCGACTACCAGAAACTGCTGCAGGCCCGCACCTTCATGTCGGGCTGCGCCACGCTGCGTCAGGTGCATTTCGCACTCACCGATCTGCGTCTGCACAGCCAGTGGACTCCGGAACTGGGGATCAGCCCGGATGCCCTGCGTCGTGAACTCGCCGCTGCCACCACAGTGATCCCGCCGATTGCAGATGATCACTTCCTCTGTGCCTTCAGCCACATTTTTGCGGGCGGCTATTCCGCTGGCTACTACTCCTACAAATGGGCCGAGGTGCTCAGCGCCGACGCTTTCTCCGCCTTCGAAGAGGTGGGCCTGGAACAGGAGGAGCAGGTGCAAGCGACCGGTCAACGTTTCCGCGACACCGTTCTCAGCCTCGGTGGCAGCCGTTCCCCTGCAGAGATCTACCAGGCCTTCCGTGGGAGAGCCGCCAGCACTGACGCTCTGATTCGTCAGTCCGGCCTGGCCAGTGCAGCCGCCTGATCAGTCCTGTCGGAGCGATGCCATCAACAGGTCCATCGCCCGGGGATCGCTCATCAACCGTGCATGGGTCAACACAGGAATCTGCCGGTGCTGACCCACCGGCAGAACCGCCTCCCAACCTGGCAGCACCATCAAGTCCCAACGGCAGAAGAAACTCGTGCAGGTCACGTTGTCGAGAGTGGCGACATTTCCATTGAGGTGCTTCAGGAGGTCGCTCCCACGCTTCATGTCAGCCAATCCGGCGAACAACCGTCGAGGGATCCACTGGGCAGTGAAGGTCCCTTGCTGCGGACTGCCCACACTGATGAATCGACGGCAGCGCGCAGCACCGCCGAGATCTTGTAGCCAGATCCTGCTGATCACACCGCCCATGGAGAATCCGAGCAGATCCACCTCCTGATCACCCCATCGGGCCTGAACATGCTGATCGAGCTGACCGGCCAGCACCCGCAAAGGAGTCGCACCAAGGCGGTGGGGCAGGTGTGGCGCCTGAAAGGGAATCTGAGCCTGGTCGAGCCGCTGAACCAGATGACGAAACAGATGAGGGGTGTCGCCGAGGCCATGCACCAGCACAACAGGCCTGGCAGCACTCAAACCGTCCAGTGGCGATGCCGTTCCACCGCCACGGTCCCCCCGAATCCAGGGATCGGGGCGGCGCACTTGCGCAGCATCACCCGCATCGGCACCGCACCGTAAAGATCCTCGAGCAAGGTCAGAATCCTGTCGCTGAAATGCTCGATCGTGAGACAACACAAGCTTGTCACCATCAATTGGATTGCCTGCACAGCAAGGCTGTAGTCGGCTGTCGCCGCAAGATCGTCGTTGCGTGCCGCTTCATCCAGATCCAGGCAGAGGCTGAGATCGATTGAAAACCATTGGCCATCGGTACGTTCATGCTCGAGCACTCCCACATGGGCCCATACCCGAAGGTCGGTGATGTGAATGGCGTCGTTCACAGCGGCAGATCGCAATGGCGGAAGCGGCGCATGCCGGATGCGAAATCGGCGGCGATATGGCCATCCCCTCTCAACCGATAGCGGTAGGTGACAAGCCCCTCCAATCCGACAGGCCCACGAGGAGGCAAGGTCTGCGTACTGATCCCCACCTCGGCTCCGAAGCCGTAGCGGAAGCCATCCGCAAATCGTGTTGAACAGTTGTGATAGACCCCGGCACTGTCGACGGCTCTGAGGAAACGTTCTGCCGTAGCGGTGTTGCCTGTCGCGATCGCCTCGGTGTGCCTGGAGCCGTAGCGGCGGATGTGCTCCAGAGCGGTCTCGAGATCAGGCACCACCTTCACCGCCAAGGTCAGACCGAGATATTCGGTGCTCCAGTCGTCCTCGATGGCCTGCGTCTCGACACCAAGCGCACAGCTGGCAGGGTCACCGCGCAACTCAACACCTGCAGCCGCGAAGGCGGGCACCGCCTGGTGAAGAAAAGCCGCCGCCATGGCTTCATGCACCAGCAGTGTTTCAATCGCGTTGCAAGCTGCTGGGTACTGGGTCTTGCTGTCGAGGGCGATGCGCAAGGCAAGCGCACAGTCAGCGTCCTCATCCACATAAAGATGACACACGCCATCGGCGTGCCCCAACACAGGAATGCGCGTGTTGTCTTGGATGAAGCGCACCAGTTCGTTGCTGCCCCGGGGAATGATCAGATCCACCAGACCATCAAGGCGCAGCAGGGCCAGGCTCTCCTGGCGTGTGGTGAGCAGCGCGAGTGCATGGGCACTGACACACGACTGAGTCAGCCCCTCCTTCAAGGCATCCATCACCGCCTTGTTGGTGCGATTGGCCTCGCTTCCGCCTTTCAGGATGGCTCCGTTGCCCGAGCGGATCGCCAGGGAAGCAATCTGCACCACCGCATCCGGACGAGCCTCAAAAATCACTCCCAGAACACCAAGAGGGACCGTCACCCTCTCCAGCACAAGGTCCTGATCCAGCTCACGGTGAAGTTGGCGAACTCCAAGGGGATCCTGCAAAGCCGCCACCTGCCGCACGCCGGCAATCGCCCCCTCCAGCTTCGGCTGGTCCAGCTTCAGCCGTGCCACCAGCGCCGGCGCCAGGCCCTCGGCCTCAGCCTGAGCAAGATCGGCAGCATTCGCTGCCACGATCGTCTCAACATGGTGCTGCAATGCCGCGGCCATGGCATCAAGGGCCTGCCGGCGCTGCTCATCGGTGGTCTGGCCCAGATCCGTGGCCGCACGGCGAACCCCCGTTGCCAAACGGAGCAGCTCAGCAGACGGTTCGGGCACAGCCGGGCTGGTCATCGTCAGGAGTCGCACTTCAGCACAGCATCATCCCGTTTCACGCGTCCGAACCATGAACGCCATCGCCCGGAACAAGGGCTCAGAGCAATCGGTCAAGGGCAAGACGCGCCGCTCCCAGGCGCCCGGCTCCATTCCCGAGAGCACAGGCCTCGATGCGCAGCCCCTCCCGACTGACGGACTGCACCCGCTGCTCCACCTCCTTGCGGACCGCGGGCAAAAAATGCTGAGCAGCAGCGGCCAGCCCGCCGCCAAGGAGCACAAGCTGTGGAGTGAAGACGTACACCAGTGAGCTGATGCCCACTCCCAGAGTGCGGCCGTAGCGATCCCACACCGCCTTGGCTTCTCCATCACCCGCAGCAGCCCGCCGAGCCAGTTCTGCAGGCTCCCCATCCCAGAGACGCCGCAGTGCGGCAATGCTGGCGAACTGCTCCAGGCTGCCGCGATTCCCGCTGTTACAGGGAAAGCCTTCCGGGTCAACGCCGATCAAGCCAGGCTCCGCAGCGGCACCGTTGTGACCTGTGAACAACTGGCCTCCGAGCATCACACCACCGCCAACTCCGGTGCCGAGGGTGAGCAACACCACATCGGTGCACTGGCTTGCGGCTCCTTTCCAGGCTTCTCCCACAAGTGCACAGTTGCCATCGTTCGCGAGTGTGACGCGGCGATTGAGACGCGGCTCAAGCCAGTCCGCCAACGGCACCTCTTCCCATCCAGGCAGGTTGATGCAAACGCGGGCCACCCGCGCTGCAGCATCCATCGGTCCGGGAAGACCCAAACCCACCACAGGAGCGCGCCGATCCGGATCAAGCTGGTCAATCGCCTCACAGAGGGTCATGCACACCACACCAGGGACGGCAGGTTGAGGAGTGGCGACGTGAGCCTCCTCCAGCAGGGTTCCGAGGCGATCAAAGCGGCCCAGCTTGATCGCAGTTCCACCAAGATCAACACCAATGATCTGGTCAGCTGGGGGCATGGTCAGAAGCGGAAGAACACCTGAAATTGGCTCTGCCAGGTGCCTTGATTGTCCACCGATCCCTCCAGACTGAGTTTGGAGTTGATCTGATACGACAACGTGCCCTGCGGGGGAAGGTCATTGCGGTTGGGCGCTGCCAACACTGAAAAATTGAACCGATCGGTGAGATCGACACCCAGCTCGGTGACCAACGCCAACTGCGGCGGAACCCGTCCGGACACCCGCTCGGCATCGTCCTGGATCTGAGGAGTCAGATACGTGGGGTACAGCGCAAATTGGAGCCGCTGACTGAACGTGTCGGTGATGGTTCCGATCACAGGGCTGAGCAAGGTCTGGCCCAGCACCGCTGCAAGTGCCGTGCCCCCACCGGAGTTGCTCAGACCTGCCAGCGAGTTGCCGCCGATCAGACTCAGAATCTGAGCACGGGGCATCGGCGGTGAGCTCCGCAAGGTCATGCTGTCGGCCAGACGATCCGCAGGCCCCGTCGCTTCAACCATCACTTTGATCAAACGCAGCTGATCTCCGGTGCCAAAACTGCTGCCGGTGCCGTTGCTCTCAAAAATATTGCTCGATACAGCGTTATTACCGGTACCGAGGGACACACTGTCAGACACACGACTGGTCAGCGCCACGTCGACGTAGGGAATCAAGCCCATGGAGGGGGTGAACACCGCCACGTTGGCGGCTTGACGGTCGAGCTGAAAATTGGTGGTGAAGAAGAAGACACGCCCAGTGAGCATCTGAACGACTCCCTGCAGTTGAAGAGAAGGGTCCAGGGCTCCGTTGAACGTGAGTCGGCCTTTGGCGGTGAAGGCGGCAAGGGGACCCATGGTGACCGCCAGCTTCGGCCCGAGGGTGACGCGAAGATTGTCGAAGCCCAGGGCCGACAGTTGGGGCATGGCCGCCTTGATCCTGCGGCTTGCATCAGCCTCCACCTCAGCGCCCATCAACACGAGAGGCTCATCAAAGCTCCACTTCTCCTCCAGCAGTGTGTTGGCATCCACGGGTCGGGAGGAGGTTTGAACAGCTTCATCACCCTCTTCTGATCGATTCCGCGCGAACAGAGCAGGTGCCGGCGTGATCGAACCATCGCGAATGATCAGATTGCCGCCGATCCGTGGACGCACCAGAGCGCCGTTCAGCGTGAGATCCGCCGTGACGCCCACGTCCGCGATCGGCAGATTGAGGCGCGCCTTTCGAATCGACAGGGAGAGTGGCTCAGGCTCCTGACTGTCGACCAGCAAAGCAAGAGCCCCTTGCCCTTCGATGCGACCTTGCCGTCCGATTCGCCCCTGAAGCGACTCCACCTGCAATCGGTTGAAATCAAACACCACTGAGGTGTTGAGTTCGCGGATCTCCTGCTTTTCCAGATCGAAGGTGCCGTCTTTCACCACCAGGAATCCATTGGCTTGCGGCGCAGCCAAGGTGCCACTCAGGATCAAACGCAAGCGCGCATCACCACTGACCCAGGCCAGACGATCATCGGTGAACCCGGTGAGGAAGCGCAGGCCATCACCACTGCTGAGCACGCGTACGTCAAGCGCCTCTCTGCCATCGAGGGGAACCTGACCTGTCACCATCACCGCGTCCGCAGCCGTCGGATCACGCAGCGCCAGATCGAGCAGAAGAACGCCTTGTTTCAGGCTGATCTGGGCCCTGTCGAAACGCAGGCGATGCTGGCCGATACGAGCATCTTCAAGCACCAATTCCGAGGTGACCTCAGGGGAACCGTCCTGCTGTCGAAACCGGCCTGACAGTCCGATCGCCCCCTGCAGGGCAGGCGGCACAGGGGCGATCAGCGCCAGCAAGGAGAACGGCAGATGCCGGAGGGAGAACAAAAGATCGCCCCCGGCCTGCAATGGACCACTGATGGTGGCGATGAAGGGCTGAATCTGAAGCGCGTGATCAACGTCATCGCCTTCCACCCAGAGGTGCCCACTCGCCTGGAAATCAAGATCCAGAGCGTTGAACGCTGGGCCGCTCAACTTGAGGCGGGCGTCCATCTGTCCGCGCAGATCCTTTGGATGAAACGGAGAGGACTGACGCTGTTGCTGGTCCCGTTGGCGAAGCTCCTGCTGGACGCTGCGCAAGGCCTGAAGCTGACCATCAAGGGAGCCACCAAAGGTGTTCACCAGCAGCGTGCCGAGATCGTCAGACGTTCCTTCGTTGGCACGAGGGTCGTTGTTGAGGTCGGTGAAACTGAGGGCAGCTTGCGTCAGCCATCGGGCCCTGAGGCCGCGTGCATCCAGCTCCGCCTGCAGGCCGCCATCAGCACGACCCTCCGCCGACAGCACCACCTGACCACTCTTAGGGGGGAGCAGTTCACCACTGACTTGAAAACGACGGTCGCGGTAGGTGCCCTCCAGCAGAGCCTGCCGAAGTTGCAATCCGAGCAGACCGGGGCGTTCAAGGCTGACCGACCCTTTCATTTCCAGGGGCTGCAGCCCCAGCATCCCTTCTCCCGAAAGACGCCCATAGAGACCTTCAAAGCGGCCCTTCGGGGGCAGGGCGAGTTCCAAACCATCAATCGGCATGGACTCGGCACGCCAGCGGTAGGCCGCAGGGCTGCCCTCAAAGCGGAGTTCCCCCCCCTGACGCGTGAGCGTCACAGACGTGGGAAGCCAGTTGCGGCCAAGGTTGGCCTCAAGGCGTCCCCCAATCGCGCTGTTGGAAGCGCTCATGGCCAGCTCTCCACCACCGCCGGGCTTGCCCGTGAAGCGGCCTGCCCAGGCTTCCACCAGCCGCAGAACACCCGCTTGAGGCACGGACAGATCCAACGCCAGATCAGGGCTCAAGGCCGTCAAAGGACCTGTGATGTCACCGGAGGCTGACAACTGTCCCTTCAAGGGTGTGCCCACAAAGGGACTCAAGCGGGCCAGTGAGAAATCGGAGAGCTCAAGGCTGCTCTGCAGTTCACCCACCTGCAAGGTCGAACCCTGCAAACGCATCGGCAGACGCGCCTGGGCCTTGAGGTCTGGACTGACGAACTCGGTCAACCGCAGCGCTTCCGTCGATGCCTTCCAGTCGGCACGAAGGGACCAATCCTGGAGGAGCGGATTGGAGCGCTGCGCGAGGGTCAGCTCCAGGCTGGGCTTAGCGGTCTCACCCGTCAGGCGTAACGCCCCTCTGACGGACGTGTTCTTGCCCAGCAGATCTGGCACCAATGGGATTTGAGCCCAGGCAGGGCCGGCAAGCTCAAGGGCATTGGTCTCAATGCCCAGGCGGGGATAGATCTCGCCCTTGGCCTGAAGCTTGAGACCCGGAGCCTGAAGGCGCAATTGATCAAGGCTGGCTGCCATGGCGGAGGAATCGCGCCAGTCAGCACGGGCCAGCAACGTGACATTGATTGGTCCCTGTACCGGGATGGATCCCGGCAGCTGCCAATGGCCGTCAAGCTTGAGCTTCGGTTGATGCCAAGGTCCTTGCAGGGCAGCCTGCAGCTGACGGTCTTTGCCAGGTTCCTGCAGCGTCAAGGCCAGGTTGAAGCGACGATTCAGGGCAAGATCGCCCTCCAGGGTTGCCGTGTAGGGGCCATAGATCCATGGACTGCGAGGCAAGTGCAGTCGTTCGCCCTTGCAATTCAGCTGCCATTGGTCGTTGCGGAGAGGTGACTGCAATGCAGGCGAGGTAAGAGCGAATCCGACAAGGGAGACACTCCCCTGGCAATGCCCCTTCCCAGCGTTCCAGCCCAACCTGACGTCTCCCGCCAGTTGTCCCTGGAGACCCATCCGCTGCTCTGCAGGCAACAGCCCCTGCAACGAACGAAGCTGCACCTTCTCGACCTTCGCCTCAAGATCAACCTGGGACTGGCGCCAGCTTCCTTTCATCCGCAAGGCCACCTTGCCCTGATCCGGCAAGGTCATCTGCACCCTGGCATCGGCCCAGGACTGGTCGAGATGGACAGCGGCCCTTCCCGCCAGGCGAACATCAAGGTTGGCCGGAGACACCCGCACCTGAACGGGGTCGAGTAGCTGAATGTTCAGATCGAGTGGCGGCGGCGGCTCGGCTCCAGCGGGTCCAGGCACCCAGTAGGCACCGTCGGCATTGCGCTGAAGATCAACACGAGCACCGCGCAGCTTGACCACGACGACTGGCTTCCATCGGCTCAGGCTGGTGAGGGGATCCAAACCGACCGAAAGCGCTTCAACCGATGCCGACGAGCGGTCTTCAGGCCCTTGCTGCACACGGGTGGGACCAATCGAAACACCCGAAAGGCCAAGCCCTCGGTAAGGACCAATCCGAACGGGATGGCCGAGAGGTTTGGAAAGCTGACGCTCCAGCTGTGGGCGAAGCTGACCAACCGCCGAGGCGACAATGCGATCCAGTGCGATCCATGCGATTGCCCCCACCAGGCCCACACCAAGTCCTGCACGGATCAGCAGACGCGAAGGGAATTGTGGTGATGACCCACTGCCCATCACCCGAGTCAGTCCCCTTGAAAGTCTGCGCAATATAAAGAGACCATTCGTGAACCACCAGCCCCATGAATCTGCCGCAGCTGCTTCAAGACTCCACAGAATGGCTGGCCTGGGGTGGGCTCGGTTTCGCAGCGCTCACGGGGGTGGCGTTCGTGGCACGCTGGGGACTGCGCTTCCGCTTGGTGGGGGTCACCAGCTTCACCCTGCTTCTGGCCATCAGCAGCTGGGCGTTCAGCGTGAGTTACACGCCTCCAGTGGTGGTGGAGGGCGCTCTGCGGGCTCCCGTGGTCTTCGATAACGGCAACAACCTGGTTGTCGCTCAGGCACCCAAGGCGATGGAGGCCGAGGCCATCGAGCCAACCCTGGCTCAACTCGCGGGCAACCTTCGCCCAGGAGGCCGCGGTGGCGATGAGGTGGTGATTCGCTTACGCCAACTCCAGGTCGTCAGCGAAGGAGTGAGTCAGCCCGTCATTCTTGGGGAAACCAGGGTGAGTACTGATGCGACCTCAACGCATGGCCAGGCATGAGCCATTCCGCCCCGATCGGCAATCTTCCTCAAAGCTTCCGGGATGAACATCGGCAATTGATGGCTGATGGCATCACAACCTGGGGAGAACTTCAGGCCTTGAGCGATCTGGATCTGAGTCGGATCGCACGGAGCGGCCTGGCCACGGCCCGCAATCTCAAGCGGCTGAGGGGCATGGCTGACCTGGTGTGCTGCCTCAACCTGGCTCCGGCGGATGCAGCGCTGCTGATGCATGCCGGCATTGCAACAGTCCCTGCCCTGGCGGCTGCCACACCGCAGGTTCTGGTGACACGCACAGGTCGGCTGGAACGGCAGTTGCGCAGCAGCCGGCCACCTGTGGTGGACCTTGCGGTGGCTAGGCGGTGGATCCATGCAGCCCAGCGCTGGCAGCCGTCGAACTGACCCATCGCCCCAGCCAAGCTCCACGATGACGCACTGAAATGAAGGGATTGCTGACGTCGACGGATGATGCTCCAGATCCGACTACTGGCAGTAACCGTTTCTCTGGCCATTGCATCGCCGGTCCTGGCCCAGTCAGAACTACTAAATAGCGTCAAGAACAATCCCGGAGAAGCCAAGGCTCTCTGCAACCAGTTCCGACAACAAAACGCCGCTGGGCAATCGGTGTTGTCGACCGAAGCGATCACCAACTTCGCAGCGGCTCGCAACCTGACCTACCGAGATGCGGATGTGCTGACGACCTATGTGGTTGGCCTGCACTGCGATGAGGTCTTCTAAAACGCAGACCACCACCATCGATCACCAGCTGGTGTTACCCGATGGCATCGTCCTCATCAGCAGGTTCTGGTTGCCTGCCGGACCAGGCCCTTGGCCGACCCTGCTGATGCGCCAGCCCTATGGACGTGCCATCGCCTCCACGGTCACGGCTGTTCACCCCCAGTGGTGGGCAAGGCAGGGATTTCTGGTGGTCGTGCAGGACGTTCGGGGCCAAGGGGGGTCAGGAGGCGTTTTCAAGGGGTTCTCCCAGGAAGCGAAAGACACCGGAGCCACCCTGGAATGGCTGCGCTCACGGCCGGAATGCAACGGCCGCATCGGCCTCTATGGCTTCTCCTACCAGGGTTTTACCCAGCTGGTCGCAGCTCCGGGCACGTCTCCCCCCGACTGCCTGGCACCAGCCATGACGGGTTTACACGAACGGGATCACTGGAGCTGTGAAGGTGGTGCGCATTGGTGGCACCTCAGCCTGGGATGGGGATTACAACTGGCGGCGCAGCAGGCGCGACGGCGTGGAGATTCCTCCGCCTGGGAGGAGATTCGACGTTGCCTCGAAGAGCAGCGGTACTGCCGTGATGGCCTGGCGTTACTGCGCCGCCATGATCCCCACAGCATGGTGCTGAATTGGCTGGAACAAGACCCTGAGGAGAGCTCAGCCTGGGTCTGTCATGAGCCCGCAGACGACTGGTTCAGGCAACCGATGCTTCTGATTGGGGGCTGGTGGGATCCCCATCTGCGCGGAATCCTCGATCTTCATCAACGCAGTCTTGCGGCAGGGGGACAACCTGAGATGCATGTTGGTCCTGCGACCCACTTGAACTGGTGGCCGGAAGCTCAGCAGCTGCAGCTGACGTTTTTCAGACGCCATCTCTGCAGAGACTCCCCCCCCTCATCCGATCCAATCCACACACCAGCGGGATCAGGCGTCATGGTGTGGGATCAACGCCTGGAGACGTGGACCAGCACTGATCCCCATTTCAGCGATGACCAGCGATGGGTGCTGTCGGGCAGCCCCCTCGCCTGCTTCGATCCCGAGAGTGGCCGACTCTCTCCCTTCAATGGTTGTTCGGGTCCTGAACAGAGCATCGACGAAGTCGTGATCGTGCATGACCCATGGCGTCCAGCGCCTGCCGTTGGAGGGCATCTCAGTCCATCCCCGGGCCCGTGCGACCGTGCAGCAGTCGATGCTCGCAGTGATGTCGCCACCTTCACCAGTGACGTTCTGAGCGAAGCCCTTTTGCTGCGGGGGATTCCCTGCCTCACCCTCTCCGCCCACGCCGATCAGCCCGGCTTCGACTTATGCGTGGCTCTGTCGGTGTGTCGATCAGCTACCAACACCGTGCAGCAGTTGAGCACCGGTGTGCTGCGCATTCTTGGCGATCACGCCCTGGAAAGCATCGGGCGGCAGGTGCGCCTGCAAGCGCTCGAAGCGCATCTGCAGGCAGGTGATCGACTCCGCCTGTCGATCGCCGCCGCCTGCTGGCCGGCGATCGCGATCAACGCAGGCGACCCCGACATTCCTCCAGGACCTCCCATCAGCGCTTGCAGGGTGACCACCCTTCACCTGTCGATGCAGCAAGCCGTACTCGGTTTCGAGCCCCTGATCACCGCGCCGGATCCCTGAAGCTCCGTCAAACTGGCGCCATCCATTAACGCCTTCCGCCGTGAAGACCACTGCCTGCATCCTTGCTCTTGCCCTCGGCACTCCCCTGATGGCATCGATGCCGGCCACCCGAGCCGACACCGTCTCAACGGTTGGGGGCAACGTCACCCATGCTGCGACCACACCCACCACCACCCTTGGTGCTGTCGCCGCGACACGGGCAGCACAGGAGTTGCTCGAAGCCATCACCAGCAAAAACGCCGCAGCGCTGTACGACGGTCTCTCCGCGCCGTTGCGCAGCTCCACCAGCGTTGCGGCCGTGGAGGCACGTCTGAGCAAAAGCCCGGTCCTGAGCGGCTTCCGCATCAATTCCATCGCCCTGGGCGTCGACGACACCACCGTGGAAGCCGTGGCCTTGCTCGATGAAGGCAAACGGGAAGCACCCTTGCTGCTGGTGCTCGATGACGACGGCAAACTTGTGGCCTGGAAATGGGTTGGCCAAACCCTGCCCATCGAGCAGAGCGCCATCAATTTCGTGCGCGATCTTCAGGCCAAGCGCTGGGTTGCCGCCCGCTACTACCTCGATCTCGACTTCCAGAAAGAGATCAGCCCCCAGGATCTCGAGCGCAAGTGGAGCAAGCTGGTTCGCGTCCTTGGCGGCATGAAGGACATTAAAACCGCACTGGTCGCCAATGAAGGTGGGGAGCAGCAATTGGTGCTCGTCACCATCGCGTTCGGCAAGATCACCGACAACCTGTTTGTGATCTTCAACCGCGAAGGCCGCATCATCAACGTTGATTTCTCACCCGATCTGGTGTGATCGGCGACGGTGTTGGGCGTCAAGGGGGAAATCGATCACTGGAACAGGGGATTTTCCGCTTAAGCTCCCGCCCAACACTGCAATTGGGTCATGGTTGCCGCGGTCCTCGACTGGATGATTGAGGATGGCCATCGCCTTGCTGAATGCCGTCACGACCATCCGTACTCCGTGCTCGGTCCTCAGCAGGTTGATGGCATCTGGACCGTGCGTGCCTGGATGCCTGAGGCCCAGACCGTCAACGTTGTTGTGAATGGGGAGGTGATCAGCACTTCCACCCCTCACCACCCGTGGATCTTTGAGGCTCAGGTGAGCCAAGATCCCGGCAACGCCTACCTCCTGCAGGTGAGCCGTGGCGGCATCGATCATGAACAACACGATCCTTGGGCCTTTCGAGGGGAGTGGATGGGCGAGATGGATCGCCATCTTTTCGCTGAAGGCAACCACCATCACATCTGGCGCAGGATGGGCGCCCACCTCACCTGCGTCGATGGTGTTGAGGGTGTGATGTTCTGTCTTTGGGCACCCCATGCACGCAGTGTCAGCGTGATTGGGGATCTCAACTCATGGGATGGACGCCATCACCCCATGCAGCTGCGTACCGGAGGAATCTGGGAATTGTTCATTCCAGGCCTCAAGGCGGGCGCGCTCTACAAATACGAGATTCGCACGCAAGAGGGGCACTGTTACCAGAAGGCTGACCCCTACGGCTTCCAGCATGAAGTGCGTCCTGACACCAGTTCACTGGTGGCGCGCATGGACGGCTATCAGTGGACCGACGCCTCCTGGATGCAGGTCCGGGACAGCCGCAACGCCCTCGAGCAACCCATCTCGGTGTACGAGATGCACCTGGGTAGCTGGATCCACGCGGCTGCCGACCAGCCTTTCATCGAGGCCGATGGCTCGGCACGCCCCCCCGTGCCAGCTGCTGACCTCAAGCCAGGAGCACGCTTCCTCACCTATCCGGAACTCGCTGATCGGGTGATCCCCTATGTGAAAGCAAGAGGATTCACCCATATCGAGTTGATGCCGATCACCGAGCATCCCTTTGATGGATCCTGGGGCTATCAAGTCACGGGCTGGTACGCCCCCACCAGCCGTTTCGGGAGCCCAGACGAATTCAGGGGCTTTGTTGATCGATGCCATGCCGAAGGTCTCGGTGTGATCATCGACTGGGTGCCCGGCCATTTCCCTAAAGACAGTCACGGCCTTGCCTTTTTTGATGGCACGCACCTCTACGAACATTCCGACCCGCGCATTGGGGAACATAAGGAATGGGGGACGCTGATCTTCAACTACAGCCGCAACGAAGTGCGCAACTTCCTTGTGGCCAATCTGGTGTTCTGGTTCGAACAGTTTCACATCGATGGCATCCGCGTGGATGCCGTGGCCTCGATGCTCTATCGCGACTATTTACGTCCCGATGGCGAGTGGCTCCCCAACGAACACGGCGGCAGGGAAAACACCGAAGCGGTTCGTTTCTTGCAACAGGCCAACCACGTGTTGTTCCAGCACTTCCCAGGCGCTCTTTCCATTGCGGAGGAATCCACCACCTGGCCAATGGTCACCCAGCCCACCGCGATTGGCGGCCTTGGCTTCAACCTCAAATGGAATATGGGTTGGATGCACGACATGCTCGATTATTTCGAGCTGGATCCGTGGTTCCGCCAATTCCACCAAAACAACATCACCTTCTCAATCTGGTACACCTACACAGAGAATTTCATGCTGGCGCTCAGCCATGATGAAGTTGTGCATGGCAAGAGTCATCTCCTGCACAAAATGCCTGGTGATGATTGGCAGAAGTACGCCAACACCAGAGCTCTTCTTGCCTATATGTGGACCCACCCAGGTAAGAAAACGATCTTTATGGGCATGGAATTCGGCCAACGGTCCGAATGGAATGTATGGGGAGATCTGCAGTGGGATCTTCTGCAGTACGAACCGCACCAGGGCGTGCAACGACTCGTTGACGATCTCAATGTGCTCTACAAGTCGGAACCAGCCCTGTGGCGCGATGACTTCGACCAATTTGGATTCCAGTGGATCGATTGCAACGACAATCGGCACTCGGTGATCAGCTTCATGCGCCGCGAAAGCGCAGGCGGCAGCTGGTTGGTGGTGGTCGCCAACTTCACCCCTCAGAGCCATGCCCACTACCGCGTGGGTGTTCCTCTGGCTGGCTTCTATGAAGAAATCTTCAACAGCGATGCCGAGCGCTATGGCGGCAGCAATCTCGGCAACATGGGTGGTAAGCCCACGGATGAATGGGGGATCCATGGCTACGACAACTCGCTCGACCTCTGTCTCCCTCCCCTGAGCCTGATGGTGTTCAAGCACAGTCCGAAGCGCAGCCTCCCCATCTCAGCGATCAATGCCGAGGCCACCAACAACAGCGTGTGACGAAGCGGTTGCCATCTGCGAGAGATCGCTCTAACAGCCTGGTTCCTTCAGTTAGGTTTCCGGTTTGCACTCCACTTCTCGATGAGCGACTCCCTGCCCCTGCTGCTGCGTGCCGCCCGCGGAGAGGCTGTAGAGCGTCCTCCGGTGTGGATGATGCGTCAGGCCGGCCGATACATGAAGATCTATCGGGACCTGCGGGATAAGCATCCCAGCTTCAGGGAGCGCTCCGAGAACCCTGATCTCTCCTACGAGATCTCGATGCAGCCCTTTCACGCCTTCAAGCCTGATGGCGTGATTCTGTTCTCCGACATCCTCACGCCCCTGCCGGGGATGGGGATCGATTTTGACATCATCGAGAGCAAAGGCCCTCAGATCGGTGATCCGATCCGCTCTATGGCCCAGGTGGATGCCCTCCGCCCCCTCAACCCCACTGAATCGATGCCCTTTGTGGGTGAAGTGCTGGGCCGACTTCGCCAGAGCGTGGGCAACGAAGCTGCGGTTCTGGGCTTTGTGGGTGCCCCATGGACCCTGGCCGCGTATGTAGTGGAAGGGAAGAGCAGCAAAAACTACGCGGTGATCAAGGCGATGGCCTTCCGCGAACCCGATATTCTCCACAAACTCCTCGACCACTTCGCCGAGTCGATTGCCAATTATCTCAGGTATCAGATTGATTCCGGAGCCCAGGTGGTGCAGATGTTCGATTCCTGGGCAGGTCAGCTCAGCCCTGCCGATTACGACACTTTCGCAGCGCCTTACCAGAAGAAAGTGGTCGATCTGGTGAAGCAGACCCATCCAGACACCCCGTTCATCCTCTACATCTCTGGCAGCGCCGGCGTGATCGAGCGGATGGCGGCCACCGGAGTTGACATTGTGTCGCTGGACTGGACCGTTGACATGGCGGAAGCTCTGGCACGCCTGCCGAAAGACATCGGTGTGCAGGGAAACGTTGATCCCGGCCTGCTGTTCGGCTCCCCAGAAGCCATTGAAGCCCGTATCGACGACTGCGTGCGCAAAGCTCGCGGACGCAAGCACATCCTCAACCTCGGCCACGGCATCCTTCCCGGCACGCCCGAGGAAAATGGTGCTGCTTTCTTCCGCTCGGGCAAGAGTGTGATGGAGCGCCTCGGCGCCCTGGCCTGATCCACAACTCTCCCTAAGCCTCCTTTGACCGACGCACCCGCACGGATCCTGATCACCGGCGCCAGTGGGTGCGTTGGTCAGTACACAGCAGCCTGGTTGCTGGAACACTCCAACGCAGAACTTCTTCTCTGGCTGAGGGATCCGAGCAAACTCACCGCCATTGCCCATGACCACCCCCGCATCGCGTTGCTGGTGGGTGATCTACGCGAGAGCGAATGGTTTTCAGCCGAGCTGAGCACCGTGACCAGGGTGATTCACACCGCCACTGCATGGGGCGATCCCGAACGGGCCCATCAAGTGAACGTGGTAGCGGTGAAGCGGATGTTGAGCTTGCTCGATCCCGACAAACTCCAACAGGTGGTGTATTTCTCCACCGCCAGCATTCTTGACCGTCATCTTCAACCGCTGCCGGAGGCCCTGGACTACGGCACGGAATACATCCAAACCAAAGCCCAGTGTCTGCGTGATCTTGAGCAGCACCCGCTCGCCGAGAAAATCGTGGCGGTGTTTCCAACGCTTGTGTTCGGAGGCCGGATCGATGGCAGCAGCTCCTTCCCCACCAGCTACCTCACCGAAGGGTTGGCGGAGGCCAGCAAATGGCTTTGGCTGGCGCGTTTCCTGCGGGCTGATGCCAGTTTCCACTTCATACATGCCGCAGACATCGCCGCCATTTGCGGTGCATTGGCCACCCGACCTCACCAGCAGAACCGGACCCCGGGTCAAGGGGCGGTGCGCCGCATCGTGATGGGCCAAAAAGCCATCAGCGTGAATGAAACAGTGGCCACCCTCTGCCGCTGGCGCGGCGTAGCCCGCACCCCTGGGATTCCTCTCTGGGCCTGGCTGATCGAAGGGCTGATCAGGATTCTCCCCATTGAAGTGAATGCATGGGACCGCTTCAGCATCCGCCAACGTCACTTCATTCATCATCCAGTCACCCAACCCGAAGCCTTCGGGATGACAAGCCATGGCCCAAATCTTGAAGCTGTGCTTCAGGACTCAGGCCTGCCCCGACGAGGCAAGGTGTGAGTGGCGTTAGAATCGAGTCAGTGTTACCGACGTGATGATCAACCGTCTGCGCTCCTTTCTGTCCGCCTGCATCGCCCTTGTTTTGGTGATCGGCATGGGCGTGGCATCTGCCAACGCCGCCACCGTCGAAGTGAAGCTTGGCTCTGATTCCGGCATGCTGGCTTTCGAGCCCAGCACCGTGAATATCAAAGCTGGCGACACCGTCAAGTTTGTCAACAACAAGATGGCTCCTCACAACGCCGTCTTTGATGGCCACGATGAGCTGAGCCACTCTGACCTTGCCTTTGCCCCTGGTGAATCCTGGGAAGAGACCTTTAGCACCGCTGGCACCTACGACTACTACTGCGAGCCCCATCGTGGCGCTGGCATGGTAGGCAAAGTGATTGTTGAGTGATTCTGAATCAGGCAACAACCCTGAATCGGATCCAATCTCTCTCAATTTTGATCTGAACCCTGACGAAGCCCCCTGTGAGGATGAACTCCTCACAGGGGGCTTCACTTTGTTGTCAATCTAGATATGGTTATTCATCGAAGGACTTCGATCTCACCATGCCTCGATCAGCATCGCTTCTGCCAATGATTCTTGCGATGCTGATCGGCCTGCTTGGGATTCTCCCCGTTGAGGCAGCCGAACCTGACCTCAGCAACGGCGCACAGATCTTCTCGGCCAACTGTGCGGCTTGCCATATGGGAGGAGGGAATGTTCTCAGCGCCACACGCACGCTGAGCCAATCCGATCTGCAAGCCCATCTCAATTCCTACAGCCAAGACCATCTCGAAGCCATCGAGCAGCAAATCGAAACGGGCAAAAATGCCATGCCTTCCTACGAAGGAAAGTTGACGGACGCCGACATCCTCGATGTCGCTGCCTACGTTGAAGCGAGGGCAGAACAAGGTTGGCAACGATGAGCCGTGAAGGCCTCAAAGATTTTGTGCATGCGGTTGAACACAGCGCCGCCCTACGCAGGCAAGTCTTGCAAGCCAATGTTCCTCATCATTTAGTCAACCTCGCCACGGCCCATGGATTTGCTGTCAGCGAGCAAGATCTCAACGACGACCTGATCTGTACAGAGCTTCAATCGTGGTTTGATCGCAGTTGGATCCAACCCTCCCATCAATCTTGACTGGGCATGGACTGTTCACCAAGACTCCTGACTGCATGGCCAACCGCATCATCATTCGTTAGTGACCGTTTGCTGGAGGGCCGAAGGTTGCAGACCACCGCAGGCAAGACAGCCGCCATTGATTCGGTAGGGAGCCAGATGATTCCTCAGGCATCGAGTGCCTCGGAAAAACAGCACCTTCCCCAACTCGCGGGCATGGGCGTCCGTGAGGGGCAACTGCAACCAGCGGTCTGGCACCAGGCCCTGGAGTGAAGCCCGCCGCGCTTCAGCATTGAGACGACGCTTCCTTTCCTCACGATCGTTGCGTGCATACACCGCCTCCACTTGCAGTTCCTTGGAACAGCTCAGACAGGCAATGATCATTGGTTTCTTCCGGGACGTGTTGTGGGAGAGCTTGTCGCTCGAGACTTCCCTTTCTGCTCCACAACTGCAACGGCACCACCAATACACGTTGCCGCTTTTGGTGCGCCGCTCCGAGACCCTCTCCACCGTGAGTTGGCCATACACCTCACCAATCCGATTACGCGGTTTTGATGGCATCCCGTCTCCCAAGCGGATACGTGTGCATGATCACCCAGCCTGGGCCGCAAAGACAGACACCCAACACATTGCGTGCAGCAAAGGGAGATGATGGCACTGAGGTTTCTCCCGTTCCATGGCTGTCGTGACTCTGCTCAGTGACTTTGTGGATGGCACATGCATGGCCCTCAGCGAAGACACCGAAGCCGAGACCCTCAACGTTTACATGACCACCTCCCCCGGCCAACTCTGGGCTGGAGTCCAGCAAAGACGATTGGCGCGACAGCTCACGCGCGAACGTCGCGGCCCAGGAACCCTGTATTTCGCCCCCACTGAAGCAGCTCAGGCTTGCGTCACCGCCTATCTGCAAAGCGAAACCGGTTCGCCGCAGGAGCGCGACTTATTCGAAGCGATGAATTCAGCGGGGGTTGAGATGGCCCCGCATGTGGGCCAGGCTTGCGAACGGGAGGTTCTCATCCGCGGTCAACACCGAAAACTCACCCGACAGGCCCAAGCCAAGGGATTTGGCTGAGCAGGCTGCCCGCAGCCACCAGACAGCCCATCCAGTATGGGGGAGGCACCAAGACCAGAACCGTGAAGAGACACAATCGCCCCCTTGCTCAGAATCCAGGCAAGCCTCAGAGCCCGGGATCGCGGACACCACGCACTTTCTGCTGAAAGCCATCACGACGCTCCTCCAAGGTGTCAAACCCAAAACGCTGCGGATAGAACTTGACATAACCAGTCGCCAACCCTGCCACGAGCAGCCCGATGATGGCAAAAGGCAGCAGGGTCAAAAACTTCTGCATCAGCACGGCCTCTTCCCCTGGCATAGCAAGATCTGATCCAAACGCTGACTCTCCATGCTGCTTCTCACTGTGACCGCCGGTCTGATCACTGTGCTATGGATCACCCAAGTGTTGGTCCGACGTCGCATGGATGATGGCCAGTAACGGGCGAAGCCACGCCACCAACGCGGATCACGCCCATTCCTGAGAACGCTCTCGCTTATGTGAACGCGACGACATGATCCTCTGGAGGACAACCTGCATCCTTCTTCCAAGATGGTCTGGTTGTGGCCTTCTGATCCCTGAGTGAGACCAGCGGGTGGTTGAGGCCTTGGAGGCAGACAAGACAAGACTTGTCATTGACGTCAGACAACAAACCTTGCTTCAAGGACGGTGACCCCTGAAGATGCGCAAAGAATTGCAGCCGGGAAACCCAATCTCTTCCTCATTCGGGAACTTCTGAACCCAAGCAGCGCACCAAAGCACTTTGAAGGTCAGCACACACGATGGGGACCTCTGACGCTGAGCTGCTGCACGAAGCGACAGCAGCGAGATTCCTCTGCATTGCGCTCATTGCGTTCCGTGCGTCCCTCTACAACACAGAACTAGCGAAGTTAATCAGACGCGATACAAAGTTGCTAGAGGCACCTTGAATCAATGCCCATCAATACAGCGCATGGACAGCCACTGGGCGAATGGATTGATGATGGGCAGCACAAACCCTTTCAAGCCATCGCCTGCGCACTACAAATTCTGAGCTACGACGAGTCGCAAATGATGGACAATGACACCACAAGACGTGAGGAGAGGGGAGCGCTGTTCTACGACTGCTGAGTCTCTGAAACGCCTGGGATGACTCCTTCATCAGCACGCTGTTTCCAGCCTTGTGATGAAAGCTGTCGACCAAACAACTGAAGGATCCAATCCCAATCAGAATCTGATGGTTTCTGGCATCACCCATCAAGAAAGCACAATCTGAGGAGACCATCGCTTAGGGGCCATGTTCATCATCGAGAGCCTTAACGATTCCTCCAGCTGCAGAGAAGAGTGGGTCCCTGAAATTCAGTGCAAAACAGAATTCAAAGCGTTTTTACAGGCACGTACCAAGTGCATGGCGACTGGCAAAACCTACCGAGTCTTTGACAGCCGCGAGATGGAAGTGATCAGCCTGATCACACTGGATCGCTGCAAGCGACATTTTGGGCTTGATTAAGTGGTGGTGGAGGCCTGGTAAGGGCCTACGCCTTAAAACACTGGTTGAGAAGGAATCGCAAGCGTCCCAGCTTTCTCCTGACGCCTCAATGGGACTGACGCACTGCTGTCAGCACGGCGAGATAAAGCTCCTCGTCTACTTCCCGAATGTCGTACTCGGTGGGCATGGCGCCATGGTGATGCTCGTGAACAACGGTCCAGCACATCCGCTCCAAATCGTTCGGCACGGCGCCGTAGAGCGCCCTGACTCTGGCGACAAGCGTGTTGACCAACACGGGATCCAAGCCACTGTCTCCAACCATCACCGCCGATCGGTTCACGCCGTTCCGAGTCGGTTGACCCTACCGAGCCAGGTCGGTTTACCGCAGGATGCCGCGCAGACCGCCCGTTCCGGTCCGGTTCTCCCCTCTGCAGCAAAAGACATTGCTCATACGGTTTGATCAACCGAACGATGATCATGCAACCAACGGCAGAGCTCTTCACGGAAAAGGCATGGGCGGCTGTGGTCTCTGCCCAGCAACTGGCCCAGAACCAACGGCACCAGCAGATCGAAAGCGAGCACCTGCTCCTGGCCCTGCTGCAACAAAACGAATTGGCCAGCCGGATTCTCGACAAAGCCGGTGTCTCACCGCCCGGCCTTGAAACCAGTGTGGAGAGGCATCTCCAGCAGTTGCCAGCCCTGCAGAGTCGTCCTGACTCCGTTTATCTGGGCAAGGGCCTAAGCGACCTGCTGGATCGGGCCGAGACGCTCAAACAGGACTACGGCGACAGCTATATCTCGATCGAGCACCTGCTCCTGGCCCTGGCCGATGACTCCCGCTGCGGAAGACAACTGCTGAGCCAGGCCGGAGCTGATGCAACATCACTGAAAACCGCTATCGATGCCGTGCGCGGCAGCCAGACCGTGACCGATCAGAATCCCGAAGGAACCTACGAATCCCTTGAGAAATACGGTCGCGATCTCACGGCAGCAGCCCGAGAAGGCAAGCTTGATCCGGTGATCGGAAGAGACGAGGAGATCCGCCGCACCATTCAAATCCTCAGCCGCCGCACCAAGAACAACCCGGTGCTGATCGGTGAACCCGGCGTGGGCAAGACGGCCATCGTGGAAGGACTGGCTCAGCGCATCGTCAACGGCGATGTCCCCCAGGCCCTGCAGAACCGTCGACTGATTGCTCTTGACCTGGGAGCTCTGATTGCGGGCGCCAAATACCGCGGTGAATTCGAGGAACGGCTCAAGGCCGTGCTGAAGGAGGTGACCTCGTCAGATGGAGGCATCGTGCTCTTCATCGACGAAATTCACACCGTGGTGGGTGCCGGAGCAACCGGCGGCGCCATGGATGCCAGCAACCTGCTCAAACCAATGCTGGCCCGGGGCGAACTGCGGTGCATCGGTGCCACCACCCTCGATGAACATCGCCAGCACATCGAGAAGGATCCAGCCCTCGAGCGCCGTTTCCAACAGGTGCTGGTCGACCAACCCACCGTGGAAGACACCATTTCCATCCTGCGCGGACTGAAAGAGCGCTACGAAGTGCATCACAGCGTGCGCATCGCCGATAGCGCGCTTGTCGCCGCAGCCGTGCTCAGCAGCCGTTACATCGCCGATCGCTTTTTACCGGACAAAGCCATCGACCTGGTGGATGAGTCGGCTGCGCGCCTAAAGATGGAAATCACCTCCAAACCGGAGGAAATTGATGAGATCGACCGCAAGATTCTGCAGCTGGAGATGGAGAAACTCTCCCTCGGTCGGGAGTCGGATGCGGCAAGCCAGGAACGGCTCGAGCGGCTGGAGCGGGAGCTGGCAGAACTCTCGGAACAACAAAGCACCCTCAATGCCCAATGGCAGCAGGAAAAAGGCGCGATCGACGAGCTGTCCAATCTCAAGGAGGAGATTGAGCGGGTGCAGCTGCAGGTGGAGCAGGCCAAGCGCAGCTACGACCTCAACAAGGCCGCAGAACTGGAATACGGCACCCTGGCCGGGTTGCAGCAGCAGCTTGCCAACCAGGAGGCCGCTCTCGCCAAGGCCGATGAGGGCAGCGGTGACAAATCCCTTCTGCGCGAAGAAGTCACCGAAGACGACATCGCCGAGGTGATCGCCAAATGGACGGGCATTCCCGTGGCCAAGCTTGTGCAGTCGGAGATGGAAAAGCTGCTGGATCTGGAACACCAGCTGCATGAACGGGTGGTTGGCCAGGAGCAGGCCGTGACAGCCGTGGCGGATGCAATCCAGCGCTCCCGCGCCGGACTGAGTGATCCCAACAGACCGATCGCCAGCTTCCTGTTCCTCGGCCCCACAGGTGTGGGCAAGACGGAACTCTCGAAAGCGTTGGCGTCACAACTGTTCGACAGCGAAGACGCCATGGTGCGAATCGACATGTCGGAATACATGGAGAAGCACAGCGTCAGCCGCCTGATCGGTGCCCCTCCCGGTTACGTGGGCTACGAGGCCGGCGGCCAGCTCACGGAGGCGGTGCGACGCCGTCCTTACGCAGTGATCCTCTTCGATGAGGTGGAGAAGGCCCACCCCGACGTGTTCAACGTGATGCTTCAGATCCTCGATGACGGTCGCGTCACCGATGGTCAGGGCCGAACGGTTGACTTCACCAATGCAGTGCTGATCCTCACCAGCAATATCGGCAGCCAGTCGATTCTCGATCTGGGGGGTGACGACGGGCAGCACACCGAAATGGAACGCCGGGTGAACGAAGCCCTGAGGAGCCACTTCCGTCCGGAGTTTCTCAACCGACTGGATGACCAGATCATCTTCCACAGTCTTCGCAAGGAAGAACTGCGCAAAATCGTGAGCCTGCAGGTGGAACGCCTTCGCCAGCGCCTCACAGACCGCAAGCTGGGGCTGGCCATGAGCGAAGAAGCCACCGACTGGCTTGCCCATGCCGGCTACGACCCGGTGTATGGCGCCAGGCCGCTCAAGCGTGCCATCCAGCGCGAGCTCGAGACGCCCATCGCCAAGGCCATCCTGGCGGGTCGCTACTGCGAGGGAGGCAACGTCACCGTCGATGTCCAGAACAGTGCTGACCAAACGACTCAGCAACGGCTGGTCCTGCGCTGATCAGTCGGCACTGGAGCGAAACCAGCCAGGCAGTGCTTCATAGGTGGCAGCGTTGGCCCGGTTCTCCCGGGCCTCCACCTTCCAGCAACAGGTGCGCTCGCCATCCCGCTCCTTGAGGAGGGCATTGGTCCAGGTCCACACCAACTGGGCTGTGGCCTCCATGCCGACGTTCTCCATCACCCGCAGATCGAGGGCGCCCAGGTGATGAAGCTGCTGCCAATGCTCCATCAACGGATCATTGGCGTTCACCAGGAAGGTGTGGTCGAACTGTTTCCTCAGTTGCGCCTCCAGGGGCCTCAGGCTTGAGAAATCCACCACAAAACCGCAATCATCCAGAGCCGTGGCCGCGAACCAAACCGTGAAGCTGCGGCTGTAGCCGTGCACAAAGCTGCAGTGACCCGGATGCTGCCACTGACGATGAGAACAGGGGTAGCCCTCGAACTGCTTACTGCAGGTGTAGGAGGAGGGAGGCAAGAATTGCAACTGAGTAGGGTGGACGGTACTGCGGGAGGATCAGAGACACGCGATCTGTGTGCCCCGAGGCCTGATGCAGCCCCTGAGTCCCGACTTCATCAACCATCTCCGTTTTAACGACGCCGGACTGATTCCGGCCGTGGCTCAGGACTGGCTCGATGGCGCTGTGCTGATGCAGGCCTGGATGAATCGAGAAGCCCTGGAACGCACCCTGAGCAGTGGCGAAGTTCACTACTGGAGTCGATCACGTCAGGAGCTTTGGCACAAGGGAGCCACAAGCGGGCACATCCAAATTCTCAAAGGCCTGCGCTACGACTGCGACGCCGATGTGCTGCTGCTGACCATCGAACAAACCGGCAATGTGGCCTGTCACACCGGCGCCCGCAGCTGCTTCTACGACGGGAGCGACCAACCCACCGCCGGTGGCGCAACAGCGCCTCCGCCTCCGGCGGACGTGTGCACGGAATTGTCACGGGTGATCGAAGGTCGCCGCGACCATCCCGAAGAGGGGAGCTACACCAACAAACTGCTGGAGGGAGGGGACAATCGCATTCTCAAGAAGATCGGAGAGGAAAGCGCCGAGTTCGTGATGGCCTGCAAAGACGCGAACGCCGACGAGATTGCAGGCGAAGCGGCTGACATCATCTTTCACCTGCAGGTCGCCCTGGCCCACCATGGCGTGAGCTGGCGGCAGGTGCAGGTAGTCCTAGCCCAACGACGCGGAGCTCCCCGGCGCCACTGACAGCTGGACTCCAAGACGAAGCAGAGCCGACATCGCCACCGGTGTCAGAACTGCAGCAAAGCCAGTCGATCGTGTCTCAACCGAAGCGAAACAGTCCCAAGCCTCACCTGTCAGGAGGCAGCTCGGGTGGAGCCCCCCCGAACCGGGTCGGCTGCTGCCGCAGCCACTCCAGGGTCAGGCGATCCCGTTGGCTCAGCGCCAGCACCGGCTCCCTGTCCTGAAACACAGCCATGACGTCTGCGGCCTCATCGCTGTGGCCCCACAGTCCAAAGGCATGGCCAAGCTCATGAAGGGCTGTGGCCTCCAACACCGCGGCTCGCAATTCCGGAGACACCAACACGGTGACTCGTGGCTCCAGGCGCCATGCCTGCTGGCGCTGAACAGACAGCACCTCCAACAGACTGCGACCGTTGCTGGCTCGCCAACCCAGGCTCAACTGCCGGCGAGGCGGACGCCGCCGCTCGATCAGCACCTGTGCCCTCTTGGGATCGCGGACGCGAACGATGGGCAGAACCTGCTCCCAGGTCGCCAGGGCAGAATCAACAGCATTGAACCACCGGCGCTGCCAGCGGTCAGGGCTGGCCTGCACCACCGGCTCAACCCACACACACCACAAGGGAAGAACTGGGGGCCCTAACGCCGACGTCGCCAGTCGCTGGCTGTATCCCACAGGGTCCAGACCTGGAGTTTCAGCAGCCTTTGCCTGATCAGCACCTGATGTCAGTCTCGCCAGCTTGACGCTGACGGCACGAACATCCTGCTGAGGCGGACAGGGATCCGGGGTCATCGGTCCACAGCAATCAGCAACGGACTCAAGCGGCAGGGAGGCCGACGCCGCGGGCCATCAATGTCGCCATCAAGGGAATCAGGGCAAAGCCCACCAACTCGATGTTGATGATCCAACCGAGCCTGGATGCCAACGCTTCCGACACCTTTGGAAGCTCACCCTTGCGAAGGGGAATCGCCCAGAGCACGTAGGTAATGGTGGGGTACAGCGACAGACCACCGACCGAGAGATAGAGGCCGACTTTCCACCAGAACAATGGATTGGTCGTGTAGAACTCGCTGCCCTGGCCGAAATAAAGAACACGCAGGATGCCACTGACGAGAAGTGCCAGGGCCGCCATGCCGTAAATCACATCCGTCACCACCATCACGGTGGCCGTGCGGCGATCGGGATCGGGACGGATCAAGCGCCGCTCCACCACCAACGCAGCGAAACAGAGCATGAAGCTGAGGTAGTGGACATAGGCCACCCCTGCGCTTTTGGCGAGATCGGGGGTCAGCACCGTGGCCAGGGTCATGGGACTTGCTGAGAATCCGTGAGAGTAGCGAGTGTGGTCAGCGGCTGACTGCGCCAAACAGAAACCAAGGTACAGATGGCGTTCGCAGGCAGCACCATCGGGCCTTGTCCCTCCAACAGACGCGCCCTTTGAACAATCAAAAAACAACGTGAATAACGTACAAATCATAAATTCCGCAGTCTTTCTTACACCCCTGAATCGCAATCGTTTCCGCCCTAGGTTCCAAAAAGAAGAGGAGCGGAAAATGGTGAGTTCACTGAGCGCCTTCCTGGGCGAAATTGGTCGACATCAGCTGCTGACTCCTGAACAGGAGTTAACCATGGGCCGCAAAGTTCAGGCCATGGTTTCCATCACAGAACGTTGTCTACAGGCCGGCGGAACCGGGCCAGCCTGTGATTTCAGTGATGAAGAAAAACGCACAATTAAAAAGGGAGAAAAGGCTAAGAACCAGATGATCACGGCGAATCTGCGCTTGGTGGTGAATCTGGCCAAGCGCTATCAAGGCAAAGGGTTGGACCTTCTGGATCTGATCCAAGAAGGCACTCTCGGCCTCACCCGGGCCGTCGAGAAGTACGATCCCACCCGTGGCCATCGTTTCTCCACCTATGCCTACTGGTGGATCCGACAGGGACTGAACCGGGCTCTCTCAACCCAGAGTCGCACCATTCGCATTCCTGTGAATGTGAATGAAAAACTCACCAAGCTTCGTGCTGCGAAGGCTCGTCTGATGCAACGCAACGGCCAAGCCGCCACGCCGGATCAACTGGCAGCTGCGATGCACCTCTCCAGGGAAGAGGTGGACGATCTGCTCGGGTGCGAGCTGCGGAGTGTCACCGTGAGCCTGCAGGGCATTGTCAAATCGAAATCAGACCCCTCGGAGCTGGTGGACGTGCTGCCCAGTGATGAGTTGCCACCGATGGAGCGGGCCGAAATCGCCGAACGCACCGATTCCGCCTGGAAGCTGCTCGACAAGTCCAACCTCACCCCCAAGGAACGGACGGTGGTGATGCTTCGCTTCGGCCTCGATGGCTCCAATGAATGGCGCACGCTGGCTGAAGTGGCACGCCACATGGGATGCAGCCGGGAATACTGCCGCCAGGTAGTGCAGAGAGCCCTGCGCAAACTTCGCAAGACCGGCATTCAGAACGGATTGGTCGAAGCCCGCGCTGAAGCCTGATAGAAATCCAGATCAGTGGCCCATCGGAGACACCCCCATGGCCGAGGCGTCCTCCTTTCACGAACCTGCCATTGATGCGGAGGTGATCGACAGCTCCGTCATCGATGAGGGAAGCCTGCGGCGTCTCCTGCGCAAAGCAGGGAGGACGGTGGCCAGGCCCGCCCTCGAGGTGCTTGAACTGCTGCTCGATCCAGGCACTCCACCCCAGGCGCGTCTCACTCTGCTGGCAGCCCTGACCTATCTGCTCATGCCCGCCGATCTGATTCCGGATTTTTTGCCGGTCGCCGGCTTCAGCGATGACCTGGTCGCCCTGAGCGCGGTGATCGGATTGTGGCGACATCACCTCACAGACTCCATTCGCCTGCGGGCAAAGCGCAAACTGGATCGGTGGTTTCCCCCTGGTCGTCCCTGACCGCTGTCGCCCATGAGTCGCTGGAACACAGCCATGGAAGAGGAGCTTGTGGTCGTGCTCAAAGACTGGCTCAAACACCAGGGACGCACCCAGGCAGACCTGCGGCGCAGTCTGCGGGCGACCTCGACACGGATGCCGGCACTGATGGAAGTGCTCGAACGCGAACATCGACTGGGTGGCTTGCCCAAGCTGGCCGCTCGCCTCTGCTCGATCGAATCCGACTGGGCGCGCCATCCGACGGCAGGAGACGAGGCAACCGAGCTGGGCTCCGACTCCAGTGACACGGATCCATTCGGACAACTGGATCTTCTTCTCCAGGAAATCCGCGACGATTCCGTCAGCTGAAGGGAAAGCGATGCAAAGTGTGGGCAGTCGAGCGCAACCCATGTCTGTCAGTTCTGGCCTGTTCGCTTCCGCTGCTCTGTTTTTCAGCCTTCAGCTAGCCGCGACACCACCGGTCTTGGCTCAACGCGAAACCTGGTTGCTCGGCCCCGGCAGCAGTACCGGCCAGGAAAGCAAGGTGGTTCCCACCAACTGCGTCGAGGGAACCGACGGATCCATCACCTGCGATACCAAGATTGAAAACCCGTCAGGCGATACGCCAGCACGCCCCTCCTATCAGCCCTTCACCAACTGAGTGAAACCGTGACACGAGCACAACGGTCGTGGCCGACCTTTCTCAAGGTCGTAGATTCAGCTGAACAGAAGGTCGCCAAGGTGCTCACCGTGATCACCGGTGTGGTGATCGTGGCCTCACTGGTGCAGCTGATTGTTCAGGTGGGACTCCGTCTGATCAGCCCAGAACCAGCCAACTGGCTGGGGGACGGCCTGATCAAGGTGCTTGGTGACCTGCTCACGGTCCTGATCGCCCTGGAGGTGCTGCAGAACGTCACCAGCTATCTGCGCCGTCACGTGGTGCAACTGGAGCTTGTTCTGGTCACCGCTCTCACCGCTGTGGCCAGAAAGGTGATTGTGCTGCCCGCTGGCGCTGAGAACAAACCGCAGTTGCTGATTGGCCTCGGCGTCGCCTCAGCAGCGTTGGCAGGGGCTTACTGGCTGGTGATGCGGGCAGGGGCGGGGCGCTCATCGTCTTCTGAGATCTCCCAATAGAGTGCCAGCCACAACGTGCCAGGTTCAGGATCAGTCCGTTCCACCCGATGCCGTCGGTGCGGTGGCAGGTACAGACCGTCTCCCACAGAGAGGTCGATGCCCTGATCGGGGGACTGCAGCGCCATCCGGGCACTTCCCCGCAACAAAGTGAGCCATTCATGCTCAGGCTGGTCGTACCAGAAGCCAGCTGGAGTCACAGCGGCACAGGAATGGATCAGATCGAGATGCCAGCCTGGTCCGTACTGGAGCTGACGCACCCGTTCTGTTCCTTCCGGCGGTGCGGGACTGCGCAGCAGAGGATCCATACCATCAGGGCCAGCCATCAACCCTCTGGACGCTGAACCCTGCCTTCGATCATCGGACGGCACACTGTCGCCCCAGCGACGGCCGATCTCGTAGCCCCAGGAGCGTGCCAATTGCACCACCTGGTTGTGATCCGAACAGGCGACCAGGGCATCACGGCGCAGGGGATCGGTCTCCAGCGATGCCACCAGGGCATTGAGCTGATGCACTTTGTGCAGAAAGCGCTGCAGATCGGCTTCAGCCATCTCACCTCAGACCTGAGCCCATCATCCTGGCAATCCCTGCTCACTGAGTTGCACAGGACAGGTGCTCAGGCATCGGGGCAGACTGATCAAAAAACCGGTTGAATTGCATGGCCGCCGATCAACATCACCTGACACCGAATCACACCCTCTGGATGCGCGCCTCAGTGTTTGTTTGCATTGCCCTGTTGGCCCTGATCACAGGGGCGATGCCAGCACTGGCCTCCATCAATTCAGGCGCGCGGATCTTTCACCAGCACTGCAGCGGCTGCCACATGAATGGTGGCAACATCATCCGCCGCAGCCGCACCTTGAAACTGGCGGCGTTGCAACGTCACGGCGTGGAGGGGCCCGATGCCATTGCCGCCATCGCCCGTGGAGGGATCGGCCAAATGTCGGGCTATGGCGATGTCCTGGGAGACGGCGACGATGTCCTGGTCGCCGAATGGATTTGGCAGCAGGCTCAGAATGCCTGGACCCAAGGATGAACCTCTAGGGCAGTCCAGATCTGCTCACGCCAATAGACATCCTCCTCAAGAAGCTCCCGGATCTCCTCGGCATCGACACCTTCAAAAACACCAAAAACATAGGCGCTGTCTTGGGTCGGGCCAAGGGTAATCAATCGACCTTGTTCTTGAAGAGACTTCAAACGAGCCAGGTGCTCGTCACGGAAAGGGGTGCGCTTTTCAAGGGCGTTGTCGCAGTATGTGCCCCAAAGAACAAAACGTGCCATCGACGCTGTCTTCTCCAATTCCGAATGATTCGAACCAAGAGAATGGCACAGAGGTGCATTCAAAGGCTATGTTCTGATTGTTGATCTTTTCTCACACAGTCATGCTCACAGGCAGTGACCTGCTCACCAAGGTCAAAGAATTGGGCGACGTCAGCAAGTCCGATCTTGTTCGGTCCTGCGGTTATGTATCGGACAAGAAGGATGGTGGCGAACGCCTCAACTTCACAGCCTTCTATGAAGCGTTATTAGAAGCCAAGGGCGTCAATCTTGGTGTCGGTGGTGCCGGCGTTGGTAAGGGTGGCCGCAAACTGTCCTACGTGGCCACCGTGCAGGGCAACGGCAATCTGCTCATCGGTAAGGCCTACACGGCCATGCTCGATCTCAAGCCCGGTGACGAGTTTGAGATCAAGCTTGGGCGCAAGCAGATTCGACTCGTCCCCGTTGGCGGCAGCGACGAAGACGAAGAGTGAATCAAGCCGGGTGATTCACCCGGCAGCCTCTCTCAGCTGCCGGCAGAATTCACCCGCTAGGGCAGCAGCGGAGCAGGGCTCCGTTGCTGCGATTCGCTTCACCAAAGCACTGCCCACAATGGCGCCATCCGCGCCCCAGGATTTGACCTGTGAGACCTGTTCGGAGCCTGAAATTCCGAAGCCCACAGCCACAGGAATCGGGCAACAAGCTTTGAGATCCGCCACCAATGACGACACACGCCCCTCAAGGCTGGTGCGCTCACCGGTGACGCCGGTAACGCTCACCAGGTAGGTGAAACCGCGGCTGGCCGAAGCAATTCTTCGCATGCGATCAGCGGGAGTCGTGGGCGCCACCAGGAGCACCAGATCCAGGCCTTCGGCCTGGGCCAGGGGCGAGAGGCGTTCGGCTTCCTCCAAGGGGAGATCAGGAATCACGAGCCCTGCTGCACCGGCGGCGGTGGCATCTGCAAAAAACTGCTCAGCCCCGCGATTCAACAGGGGATTGCTGTAAGTGAACAGAATGATCGGAATGGTGAGCTGTCCCTTCAGGCCAGCCAACATGTCAAACACCCGATCCGGCGTAGTGCCTGCCGACAGAGCCCGATAGGCAGACGCCTGGATGACCGGGCCATCGGCGAGGGGGTCGCTGTAGGGAATGCCGAGTTCCACCATGTCAGCCCCCTGAGCCTGAAGACTGAGAAGAACCTCTGCCGTGGTGCTGAGATCAGGATCGCCAGCCATCAGAAAAGGCATCAAGGCCATTCGCCCTTGCTCCCGCAGGCTGGCAAAGCGTGCCGCAATGGGTGACAGGGAGTCTGTTGCGGTCACTGCAGGGATGGTCATGGGGCCAAGGATGCTGATTCAGTGCAGCAGAAGCACTGCGGGAGCCTACGGGTCTGGGGTGGCTTCAGGCGAGAGCTGCTCAAGAAGCGCCTGCTGCTCCTCCGGGCTCAGGGCCTCAAACCGCGCCTGAAGCTCAGCGTCGGTGAATTGGTCATAGCCCTTGCGATAACGGCGACGCTGCTCCATGTAGGTCATCTTTCCTGTGACAACACGGAACAGATAGGAACCGGTCCAGACCACCACGATCACGATCAGCACTGCTTCGGCCGCGATGCCGGCCGAAGCATCCTCGAAACCAACCGCGGTGAAGGCGCCGTAACCAAGACCACCCAGCACCAGCACCAACAGGCCGATGAGGAGAACGTTCAAACGGGTCAACGGTTCAGACCTCGCCTTGACCTTGCAGCCGGAAATTGAGGAAGGGAGCGAACATGATCATCCCCGGAAAGAAGAGAAACACCATTCCGTAGATACCGAGCCGTTCCACCTTGCCCATCCGGTGCCAGCGCTTGTTCATCCAGAAATAGAGCACCAGGGGCACCACCACCAGATAGAGGCCACCCAAAAGGACATAAGCGGCAAGCACGAGCAGCGTCTCCGTACTGGCCATGTTGGTGAGGGCTTCCGGCAACACATCACTCCCGCTTGATGGCTGAAATCTAAGATGCCGAGAAGAGCACTGACACGGCTCTGACCGCCGGGGGCATGGCGGAATTGGTAGACGCACGCGACTTAAAATCGTTTGGGCCGTAAGGCCTGTGGGGGTTCAAGTCCCCCTGCCCCCACTGCTTGATCCACAGCCGGATTGTTCAAGGCATGGCTGGATGCTGCACGCCACGAGTGTTGACGTAAATGGCGTACATCGCCGTCCAGGCACAGATGAACAAACGGTTGCAGTGTTCCCCACCAAAACAGAGATTGGCGACCCGCTGGGGCGTGCGCAGGCGGCCGAGGCGATGGCCGTCAGGAGCAATGCAGTGCACGCCATCGCCTGCGCTGCTCCAGACATGGCCCTCTACATCCACGCAGATGCCATCGGCGTAACCCGGACTCACCTGGTGGAACAACCGCGCCTCGCCAAGGCCGCCACCACCATCCTCCACATCGAAAACGAGGATGCGTCGTTCTGGATCGGGATCATCCGGTGCCCCCGTATCGACCACGTACAGAAGCGATTCATCTGGAGAGAAGGCCAGACCATTGGGTCCAACCACCTGCGATGGCTCGGTCATCGCCGTCAAAGAGCCATCGTTGGGATCAAAACGATAGATCCGGGCCGGCTGGCGAGAACTGCGTCTCCCACCCTCGTAGTCATTGATCAGTCCGTAGAGCGGATCACTGAACCAGATCGTTCCGTCCCGTTTCACCACCACATCGTTGGGGGTGTTGAGGGGTTCTCCGCGATGGGAATCCACCAGGCGCACCACCCGGCCGCTGTGCTCGGTGCGCAGCAAAGCCCTCTCGCCATGACTGCAGGTCAGCAGCCGTCCGTGGCGATCACGGGTCTGCCCATTCGGGAAACCGGCCCGATGGCGGAAGACGCTCAGCCCGTGGTCCTCATCCCAGGCCAAGATCCGGTCATTGGGAATGTCTGAGACCAGCAGCCGGTTCTGATCTCCGATCCAGACCGGCCCCTCCAACCATCGACACCCCTCAAACAACACCTCCATCTGGGCGTTGAACAGCAACAGATCGTGGAAGCGGGGGTGATCCGCCGCAAATGCGGTGTCAACGAAGCTGGACTGGGAAACAGCCATTGACCAGCGCCATTTGCTTTCAAGCTATTCAGGCAACCCCTGTCTGACCAACAGGCGAGATCGCCGTGATCCGCCAGGGAAGGGTGTCACCGCCATGGAACAGCACTGGAGCCTGGTCGTCTGCAAGGGGACCCTCACCCGCTGACGACGGGAAGGGGCCGAGCAGACGGACCGGCACATCAAGCGGCGCGCGTTCAAGGGTGACGGTGCCGGAATTGAGGGGTAGGCCGTAGAAACGCGGGCCGAATTCGCTGGCGAAGCCTTCGAGCTGAGGGAGAGCATCTTCCTGCTCAAACACGGTGGCGTAGCTCTCCAGGGCATGGAGAGCATTGAAGATGCCGGCACAGCCACAGGCTGATTCCTTGCCAGCCCGGGGGTGCGGGGCGGAATCGGTGCCAAGGAAGAAGCAGGGCTCACCACTGGTGGCCGCTTTCACCAGAGCACGACGGTGGGTCTCACGCTTAACGACCGGAAGACAGTAGAAGTCGCTTCGCAATCCACCGGCAAACATGGCGTTGCGGTTGAGGTGGAGATGGTGGGGAGTGATCGTTGCCGCCAGCAACGAACTCCTTCCCGACACGTAATCCACGGCTTGTGCGGTGGTGATGTGTTCCAGAACCACCTTCAGACCTTGATGACGCTCGCGCAGGGGAATCAGATGCCGATCGATGAACACAGCCTCACGATCGAAGATGTCGATACCGGAATCGGTGACCTCGCCATGGATGAGCAAGGGAATCCCCAGCGCTTCCATCCTTTCCAGCACGGGGGCGATCGTGTCGAGATCAGTTACACCCGCCGCTGAATTGGTGGTGGCATTGGCGGGGTAAAGCTTGGCGGCTGTGAACACCCCATCACGAAAGCCTTCCTCCAGCACTGCCGGGTCCAGATCATCGGTGAGATAGGCCGTCATCAAGGGTGTGAACTGCGCATCGTCCGGCAGGGCTGAGATGATCCGCTCGCGGTAGGCCAGTGCTGCCTCCACCGTGGTGACTGGTGGCTTGAGGTTGGGCATCACGATGGCCCGCGCAAACACCCGTGCTGTGGCCGGAAGCACCGCCTGCAACATGGCCCCGTCACGCAGGTGCACATGCCAATCGTCGGGACGACGAAGCGTGAGACGAGACGGAACTTCAGTCACAGAGCCAGAGGCAAAGATCAGTTGAGGCCGGCGACCGCCCGGCGCAGTGCATCACAACGATCGGTGGTGATGCACTCCTCAGGGATCAGCTGTAGCAACTTGAGCTTCTCGAGGCGACGACGGGTGACACCCGGAAGAAGCACCAGATACACCTGGCGGCCCACTTCCAGGGCTTCCTTGATGGCATTTTCCAGGGCTAAAGAAGCTGTGACCCCGAGGTGAGAGACCTCATGAAGGTCAAAGACCACCGCTTCACAATCGCTGATGGCGTTGTGTTCCCGGGAAATGGCCTTGGCAACGCCAAAGATCATCGGCCCAGCGAGCTGGAAGAGAAGAACGCGACCTGATGCCTGGTCGATGAACGCTTGCTCCTCATCTGACAGTTCAACATCGTCGTCGGCCGTGCTGATCGTTTTCACACGCTTCGACTGAAGGGCGCTCATGCGATCGATGGTGAGCACGTTCGCAACGAACACGCCGATGCCAACAGCTGCGATCAGGTCGACCAAGACCGTCAGGGCGATCACCCCATAGGTGATCAGCGCAGCCTTGACAGACAGGTGATGGGCGCGTTGCAGGAAATCCCAATCGATGATGTCGATACCGACCTTGAGGGCAATCCCGGCCAGCACAGCCAAGGGGATCTGAGCCGCAAGGGGGGCTGCAACCAGCACCACCACCATCAGGATCACGGCGCGGATGATCCCGGACAGAGCCGAACGACCACCGGCCTGGATGTTCACCACCGTGCCCATGGTGGCGCCAGCACCCGGGAGACCACCGAACAACCCCGAGGCAATGTTCGCGAGGCCCTGACCAACCAGTTCCTTGTTGGAATCGTGTTCGGTGCGGGTGAGGCTGTCAGCCACCACGGAGGTGAGCAACGCATCGATGCAACCGAGCATGCCCAGAACAGCACCATCGACCAGCATCAAACTCAACTGACCGCCGTCAAACCGCGGCATCTGGGGGCTTGGCAATTGCGCGGAGAATTCACCAATCACCGCGAGATCAAGATCCTTCGGCAAAATGATGTAAAGCAAGGTGCCGACCACAAGGGCGAGGAGCTGTGGTGGGCAAAACTTTTTGACGGCGCCGGGTGTCAACCAAAGAATCGCGACAGTGACGACAGCCAGAGCCAGCTCAGGAGCATCCACATTGCTGAGCAGGTCGGGGATCCGAACGATGGTGCCTTTGACGCCCCCTTGGGCTTGCTGCCCGAGAAACGCAGGTAACTGAAGGATCACCAGGATGGCCCCGATCCCCGACATAAAGCCGGAAATCACCGTGTAGGGCATCTGGGTGACATAGCGCCCCAGACGGAAAACCCCGAACAGGATCTGGAACAAGCCCGCAAGCATCACCACGGTGAACGCCATCGCCATGGCCGTCCCCTCGTCCGGAGCCGTCGCAGTGAGGCTGATGATCACAGAGGTGAACACCACCGTCATCGGACCGGTGGGTTCGGAGATCAGCGTGGGAGTGCCCCCAAAGAAAGCCGCCACCAGGCCGATGATCACGGCACCCCAAAGGCCTGGGCCAGGACTACCGGTTGCCGCCACGCCGAAGGCCAATGCCATGGGGAGCGCCACGACAGCGGCCGTCAGACCACCAAAGGCGTCACCTTTGATGTTCTGAGTGCTGATGCGGTTCAGAAACACTTCGGTTTCGTTATCGATTCTGGGGATGCTAGAGCTCACCTCGGTTTGCGTACTTCCCGAACAATCAGCATTGGCTATCGGGTGAGACAGCAGAATCAAGCCAACGTCATCAATTGCCGCCGCGATGCCCGAGTTCCTGCTCTCCGCTCTGGAAGTGCTGGTGGGCATCGCCCTGCTCTTTGGCGGCGGCGAGTTGTTTGTGCAGGGGGCCGTCACCATGGCCTTGATCCTGGGGATTCCCCAGCTGGTGATCGGCCTGACGGTGGTCTCCCTCGGCACCAGCGCCCCTGAATTCTTCGTGGGCATCGGTTCGGTCTTGAACCAGTCCGACGCCCTGGCGGTGAGCAATGTCGTGGGCAGCAACATCTTCAACGTGATGGTGGTGCTGGGCAGCAGTTCCTTGGTGCTGCCGTTGAAGGTGGAAAGTCGCCTGGTTCGCCGGGATGTGCCCTTGCTTCTGGCCGTGTCCGCTGCGGTTTGGGGCATGGCCTCCACCGGCACAGTCACCTGGCAATCAGGGGTCGCCCTTCTGCTGGCATTGGTGATCAACAGCATCTGGGAGATCCGCACCGCCCGGGAAGAGCCCGAGGAGATGGAGAACGCGGAGCCTGAGATCGACGTCGAAACCGCCGAGGAAGGCTGGTTCAAGGCCACGGTCCGCTTGGCGGCGGGGATCCTTGTGCTCGGCTTCGGGGCCTCGATCCTGGTGAAGGGAGCCTCAGCCGCCGCAACCCAGCTGGGAGTAAGCGAAGCAGTGATCGGTCTCACCATCGTGTCGGCAGGCACATCCATGCCTGAATTGATCACCTCTCTTGTGGCGGCGCTGCGGGGACGCACCGACCTTGCCATTGGCAATGTCGTGGGCAGTTGCCTGCTCAACCTGCTGCTGGTGCTGGGTGGTGGCGCCATTGCCACGGGAGCCCGCGGCCTGCAGGTGAGCCCCGAACTCATCAACGACGATCTGCCGGTGATGCTGCTGACATGCCTGGCCTGTTTCCCGATCTTCTGGACGAAGGGAGTGATTTCACGCCTGGAAGGTGGGCTGCTGGTGGGGCTCTATGTGGTCTATCTCGCCGACAATGTGCTGCCACGCACAAGCTTCGCCTCGTGGTCCGATGAGTTCCGCCTGCTGGTGCTTTGCCTGATCTTGCCGGCCGTGATGGTGCTGATCACGACCCAGGCCCTGGTGTATTGGCGCCAGCTCCGTAACGGCCAATCCCAAAGCTGATCCCAGCGTTGAAGATCAGCAACGCATCCCTGCAGTCACCCCATGGTGACGAACTCCTCGGCCACCGATGGATGCAGGGCCATGGTGCGATCGAAATCAGCCTTGGTGGCCCCCATGCCAATGGCGATCGCGGCCATCTGGATGATCTCTGCGGCGTGTTCACCCACCATGTGGCAGCCGAGGACCCGATCATTTGACCGTTCCACCACCAGCTTGAGCAGACAGCGCGGACCAGTTTTCGGCAAAGCCTGAGCCATTGATCGGAAGCGGGCACGATGCACCACCACCTGCTCCGCACCATGGCGAGCAATGGCGGCGTTCTCACTCAGGCCTACGGTGGCCAGCTCTGGCTGACTGAACACGGCGCTGGCCACCAGGTCGTGGTCGACCTGGCGGTGAAGACCAGCGAACACAGAATCGGCATAGGCCCTGCCCTCATCGACCGCCACAGGAGTGAGACAAACCCGGTCGGTCACATCACCGACCGCATGAATGTGGGGAATGTTGGTGGCCTGATCGGCATCCACGGGGACCTTTCCAGCCTGCACCTGGACGCCCGCCGCAGCAAGATCCAGACCATCGAGGAAGGGTCGCCGGCCGGTGGCGAGCAACACACCGCCACAGCGCAGCCAATCGCCCTGACTGGTCAGCACCGCAAGGTCTCCAGGAAGGCCCTCAATGGCCTCTGGGGTGGTGGCGAAGCGCAGGTCAACACCCTTCTCCACCATGCCTTCCTGAACGGCATCGGCGAGTTCACGATCAAAGCCGCGCAGAAGATGATCCCCGCGCACGAGCTGAATCACCTCAACCCCCAGCCCCCTGAGGATGCAGGCAAATTCACAGGCGATGAAACCGGCCCCCACCACGACAACCCGCTGCGGGTAACGCTCCTGCAGAAACATGTGGTCACTGACCCAAGCCAGTTCGGCACCCGGGAACGCGGGCCGATGCGGACGTCCTCCCACGGCAATCAGAATCCGTTGGCCATGAAGCACCCGCTCGGACTCGGCTCCTGCAGTGCATACAGCGACGCGATGGGGATCAAGAAAACGTCCCCAACCTGACACCAAGACAACCCCAGCCTTCTCCAGAAATGCAATGTGCAGAGCGTTGAGGCGATCCACTTCCTGCCGCACATTGGCGAGCAGGACTGCCGAGTCTTGCGTCACCTCCCCAACGCTGACGCCATAACTCGGCGCCGCTTGCAGCTGATCCTGAACCTGGGAGCCGTAGACCAGAAGCTTCTTGGGCACACAACCACGGATCACACAGGTGCCGCCGACCCGGTCTCCCTCCACAATCGCCACCCGGGCACCGTGGCGAGCCGCACGCTTTGCGGCAGCCAGTCCTCCGGAACCGGCACCCACCACAATCAGGTCAAAGCTGTCGTCGTTCAACATTCAGAGCGTGGCGAACCACTGCCAACTGCCCGCATTGTGCCCGGCACAAAAGGTGTAGGCGTCGCCACCGGGAGCGATCAGGCCGTGCAACGCCAGCGGTATGGGAGCAGAGCTCTGATGCAAACGCATGCAAACCCTGAAATCACGGCATAGTGAATGTGCTTGATCGCTTTCAATCCGCTGCATCTCGCCCAGTACGACCGCATTCCTGATCCCGACGGGTATCCGTTGTTCGAGGTGGAGATTCAGCATCTCCAACCCACCCAGATGTGCATCGGTTTGGCAGAGGTGCGCAGTCGGCAGAAGGACTTCCAGGCCGACAGCGATGCAGAACGTCTGCGATACCTGCGCACGAAGCCCGTGCCACTGGTGCGCAACGCCAGAGGCGAGCTGTGGATGGTGGATCGCCACCACCGCCTTCGAGCTCTGCTGGAGATGGATCCGCATCTCACCACCTACGGCTACGTGATCGAAGATCTCGACAGCACCGATCGCAGCACCGTGTTGCAAAGACTGCAATCACGTGGGTGGCTGTATCTCTTCGACGGCCGAGGCACAGGTCCGCAAACGCCTGAAGCACTACCCACAAGCCTGATGGGCCTCCAGGATGATCCCTACCGCAGCCTTGTCTGGAAGCTGAAGAAGGAGCGAGCCATCAAGCCACAACCCCTGATTCCCTATCACGAGTTCCGCTGGGGTGCGTGGCTTCGCAGTCGGCCCCTTCCCCCCTTCAGTTCCATGCAACTTGAGCCTGCCTTGCCGCCGGCCAGACGGTTGGTACGGTCAACAGGAGCCGCGCATCTCGCCGGCTGGACAGGCGCCGGTTGAGCCTCTTCGATCAGCGTTTTTTGCGCGAATCAATCTGCAGCAGGTCCTTCACCTTCTGCACTTGGCTGGCGATCTGAGGATCCGATGACAATTTTTTCTCCACCTGCTCGATCGCGTACATCACGGTGGTGTGGTCCTTGCCGCCGAAGGTTTCACCGATGCGGGGCAGGCTGAGGTCAGTGCCCTGACGCATCAGGTACATCCCGACCTGCCGGGCCTGACTCACAGCCCTGCGCCGACTGCTGCTGAGCATGTCATCCGCACTGACATTGAACACCTCCGACACCTTCTCGATCACCTGCTGCGGGGTGACTTCCACCCCCCGGCCACTGGGGTCGAGCATCGGAGCCACCGATTCCACCGTCATCGGCAGACCCGTGATGGACGCGAACGCCACAGCCCTCGTCAGAGCGCCCTCCAGCTCACGGATATTGGACGTGAAACGCCCCGAAATGTACTGAATCAGATCCCTGGGAAGGGCCACCCGTTCCTGCTCAGCTTTCTTCTGGAGAATCGCCATGCGCGTTTCCAGATCAGGAGTCTGGATATCAGCGATCAGCCCCATGGAGAAACGGGAAATCAACCGTTCCTGAAGCCTGGGAATCTGGCTGGGAGGACGATCGCTTGCGATCACGATCTGACGACCGGCCTCATGCAAGGCGTTGAAGGTGTGAAAGAACTCTTCTTGGGTGTACTCCTTGCCTTCGATGAACTGAATGTCATCCACCAGAATCAGATCGGTGGCCCTGTATCGATCACGGAAGGCCTGCATGCCGTCCTTGCGGATCGCCACGATGAGGTCATTGGTGAAGGTCTCTGTGGAGACATACGACACCCGCGCATCCGGATCGATCTCCAAGCGGTAATGACCGATGGCCTGCATCAGATGGGTCTTACCCAGACCCACGCCGCCACAGATGAACAGGGGATTGAATTCCCGACCGGGTGATTCAGCAACCGCCAACGCAGCGGCATGGGCCATGCGGCTGTTGGGACCAACCACAAAACGGTTGAACACGTAACGGCGATTCAGTCCGGGGAGGCGTCGGGGCTGGCGGGATGGCACAGCGGTCACGACATCCGGCCGGGCGGGAGCATCCGTCGGCACCGCGGGGGCCATCGGAGGGGCTTGAGCGTCCGATGCCTTCTCATCCACCTGGTGAGCCAGCACCGTCACCTGAACTGGGGTGCCAACAATGTCGGTGGCCAGCTCGGTGATGGTCTTGAGGTAATGCTTCCTCAGCCAGTTGCTGGCAAAGATGTTGGGGGCCTGCAGCAACAACTCACCGTTCGTGAACCCGCTGCACCGCACGGGACGCAGCCAGGTTTCAAAGGTGGGCTTGCTGAGACTGCCCTGTAGAGCTTGCTGCACTTTGTTCCACAGCTCACTCCCCGACAGCACCTGGCACTCTCCTCAACGATGCCGGAATCTACGCACCTCCATGGGACGGAACGGCGTTTCATGGCACCCTGTCAGAAATCCCTGAGATCCCATGGCTCGCGCCGATCACCTGCTGTCGCTGCGCCCACTGCGCTGGCTTGGACTCGGCGTGCTGGGACTTGGCTTGTGCAGCTGTCAGGCCGATTGGAAGCAGCGGCTTGGCATCTCCCCTCAGCCCCTCCCAGACAAAGTTCCAGAAGTCAGTGATGGTCCGACGGCGCCTCCCCTGAAGCCCGGACGCAATGTGATCGTGTCCGCAGTCGATCGCGTGGGCCCCGCAGTGGTACGCATCGACACGGTGAAACGGGTCAGCAATCCGCTGGGCACCTTGTTCGGCGGAGCGCCCTCCATTCAGCAGGAGCAGGGTCAGGGCTCGGGGTTCATCACCCGATCGGACGGCCTGATCTTCACCAATGAACATGTTGTGGAGGGAGCCGATCAGGTGTCGGTGACCCTTCCCGATGGCCGCAGCTTCCGAGGCAAGGTGCTCGGCGGCGATCCCCTAACGGATGTGGCCGTGGTGAAGGTCGTGGCCGACAAGTTGCCGGTGGCTCCATTGGGCAACTCGAATGACCTCAAGCCCGGTGAATGGGCCATTGCCATCGGCAATCCCCTTGGCCTCAACAACACCGTCACCGCGGGCATCATCAGCGCCGTTGATCGCACCGATGCGCTTGGCTCCGGACGACGCGTGCCCTACATCCAGACCGATGCAGCTGTGAACCCCGGCAACAGCGGCGGTCCCTTGATCAACTCTTCAGGCCAGGTGATCGGTATCAACACCGCCATCCGCAAGGCCCCCGGTGCAGGCCTCAGTTTTGCCATTCCCATCAACCTGGCCAAACGGATTGCTCAGCAGATCATCAGCACCGGACAGGCCTCTCACCCCTACATCGGAGTTCGCCTCCAGACCCTCACGCCGCAGCTGGCCAAGGAAATCAACGCCACAAGCCAGACCTGTCGTGTTCCGGAAACCAATGGAGTGCTGGTGATCGAAGTGGTGGAGAACAGCCCGGCGTCGCGCGCCGGTATCAAAGCCTGCGACCTGATCAAATCGGTGAATGGCACCAAGGTGAAGGATGCCTCCGAAGTGCAGTTGGAGGTGAGCCGCGGCACCGTTGGCGAACCGATGCCCTTGATCCTGGAACGAGACGCGAAACCGGTGGAGGTTTCAGTGCGTCCGGCAGAGTTGCCCAAGCAGTGATGGGCCGTCGCCCCGGGCGGCCGGTCCTGGTGGTGATGAGTCGCTGGCCTGCCTTCGGTCGGTGCAAACGACGGCTGGCAGCCAGCATCGGCAACAGCGCCGCCGCAAGGGTGCAGACCCGACTGCGCGCCCATGCCCTTGCGGTCTCGGAAGCCATGCAAAGGGAGGGCGTGCTCAACCTTCAACTGGCCATGGCCGGCGGAGGGGCGGAGCGTGAACAACGGCGGTTGCGACAGGCCGTTTCCCTCCAGGGAACAGGGTGTCTGGGCTTAACCATGCGACGGCAGCTGCTTCGTGCCTCGAGAACCGCGCCCGGTCAACCGCTGCTCATCATCGGCACAGATCTCCCAAGCCTCAGCCGACGCGATCTCTGGGCCGCACTGGAGGCTGTGCAGCAGCATCCACTCGTGATCGGGCCTGCAGAGGATGGGGGCTACTGGTTGCTCGGCCTCAACGCTCGACTGGCAAGGCAGTGTCCGGCCTGGCTTTTCACCGGCATCGCGTGGGGGGGCGACCAGGTGCTGCACACCACGCTCAAGCGGTCACGGGATCGGGGCTTCGCCCCCCACTTGCTGGAGACCCACAACGACATCGACCGACTGGAGGACCTGAGGCCTTGGCTGGTCTGAGCGTGGTGATTCCCTGCCTGAATGAAGCGACACGCCTGCCTCTGTTGCTGGCCGATCTGCAGCGCCGGTCAGAGCCCCTCGAAATCATCGTGGTGGATGGCGGCAGCACCGATGGCAGCGGCGACGTCGCTCAGCTCGCAGGGGGCCACTGGCTGCAGGCACCCCATCGCGGCCGAGGACACCAACTGGCCTTCGGAGCGGCCAAGGCCAAAGGCCCCTGGCTGCTCTGTCTTCATGCCGACAGCCGACTGCCAGCCCGCTGGCCTGAAGTCGTGGATGCGGCCATGGGAAGCGATGCGCCCGAGCAAGCGGCCTGGTATTTCGACCTCAACGTGAGGCCCAGTCGACTGGATCTGAAACTGATGGAAGCGGCTGTTGCAGCACGCAGCCGCTGGCAGCAGCGACCCTACGGCGACCAGGGTCTGCTCCTTCATCAATCGCTCTACCACTACAGCGGTGGATACGCCCCCTTGCCGCTGATGGAAGACCTTGATCTGGTGGAGCGGCTGGGACGCTTGGTCAGACTCAGGCCCCTCGGTCTGGCACTGATCAGTGATGGACGGCGTTGGGAAGAGACCAACGTGGTCCAGCAGGCCCTGCACAACGCCCGTCTACGCAGGGCCTGGAGGAACGGAACCTCTGCGACTGATCTTTGTGCTGCGTACTACGGCCGCAGCAGCTGACTCAGGAGGCATACCAGAACCCACAGCGATGGCCATAGGGCTCGAGCTCCCACCCCAGGCGTTGATAGAACGGCAACACACCTGGATCCGCAAACAGGGTGACTCGCTCCGTGCCCATCTCTTTCAGAGCATCCATGACGTAATCCATCAGCTGCTTCCCCAGGCCGGATCCCTGATAAAGGGGATGAACGGCCACATCCCAGATCGTGGCGTCGAGCACTCCATCGCCGGTGCAGCGGGCGAACCCCACCAAACGTGGCAAGCGGGGATCGTGGCGCCAGAGCCCCACGCAGATCAGGCTGTGCTCCAAGGCACGACGGACCCTGCGAACCGGGCGACGACTCCACCCCACCGACTCCAGAAGCCGCTCAAGCTCCACCAGATCCATCTCCCGCGTTTGGCTGAACACCAAACTCACCTGGGCATTGGGGGTCTGACACAGACGGGCCTTCTCGCCATAGGCCTGCACCATGACGTTCTGGGGGAGTGCAGGCTTTCCGATCACCCAGCCATTGCAATAAGACCTCGATCTTGGCGTATCAGGCCCAGGCGTCACGGCATCCTGGTGAACCAGACCCAGAATGATGCCCCTTTCACCCCTTGTCGTTGGTGTCCATGGCTGGCTGCTGAGCCACAAGGTCTGGGCTCCCCTCGAAGGGCTGTGGGACCCACCTGCCTCACCATGGCGTCTGTGGTGTCCCGACCTGCCAGGTTTTGGCAGGCAACCGCGTCCACCAGGACTGAGGACCACGCTGACGGCCTACGGGCGATGGCTGGCTGAACGCGCCCTTGCCCAGGCGAGTGGGGAACCCATGGTGCTGATGGGCCACTCCCTGGGCGCCAGCGTGGCGCTTCATGCGGCTCATCACCTGCAAGAACAAGCTACCGACAACCTCAAGGGCGTGATCTGCATCGCTGCGGGAGGAGGCATCTACCAACCGCGCCCCTTCAACCGGTTACGCCTGAGCGGCCGACTGGCCGTAAAACTGAGACCAGCACTCCCACTCCCACTGGGGCCATTCCAGGCGGAGGAGCGAGCGGCAGTGGGTCTGCTTGTCAACAGTACCTGCCGCGGAGCGATCAGGCAGATTCCCCAACTTGTCGCCGACCTTGATGTGGCCAATCTCTGGATCGGCGGCAGCAAGGATCAGGTGATGGAACAGGGCTATGTGCGACACCTGGCGGGCTACAGCCCCCAGCACAGGCTTTTGATGATCGACAACTGCGGACACCTGCCCATGCAGACCCATGCCGCGGCCCTGAAGCAACACCTGAAAGCCTGGCTCGAGGAGCAACTCTGAAGTCAGAGCTTGGCCAGACCACGCTCCTGCAGATCAGCAAGTTCGGCGTACAGGCCGCCGCGGGCACGCAATTCAAGGTGCGTCCCCTCCTCAATCAACTCACCGCGACGCAACACAAAGATCCGATCCGCCGCTTCCACCGTGGCGAGGCGGTGGGCGATTACTACGGCGGTGCGCTTCTCAAGAAGTCGATCGAGATCCCGTTGAAGGGTCGCTTCCGTGGAGGGATCCATGAAAGCCGTGGCTTCATCCATCACCAATACGGTGGGATTTCGGATCGCCACCCGTGTCACCGCCAGCAGCTGACGCTCACCGGACGAGAGGTTCCCACCCCGCTCCCGCAGGGTCGTATTCAACCCGTCGGGCAAGCGATCGAGCAGCGGCGCTAACCCCAGGTCATTGCAGATTCCACGGAGCTCGGCATCCTTGATCGGCACATCAAGGCGGAGATTATCGGCCACCGTTCCACTGAAGAGAAAGGTGTCCTGCAGCACCACACCGAGTTGACGGCGTAAGTCTTGCGTGGGAAGACTGCGGATGTCTTGGCCATCGAGAAGAATCCTTCCCTGCTGCGGTTCGTAGAGCCGGCAGAGCAAACGGATCACCGTGGTCTTGCCTGAACCGGTGGGCCCCACCAGGGCGACATGCTCGCCAGCAGCGATGCGAAAGCTGAGATTGCGAAGGATGGGTTCATCAGGCCGGTAGGCAAAGCTGACGTTGTCAAACACCACTTCCCCTGCTTTGGCCTTGGGGCTGGCCAACTGCTTCACGGCAGGGACCTGATCAACGATCTCCAGGGGCTCCTCCAGCAGTTCACCGATTCGCTCCACAGCGGTGAGTCCACCCTGAATCTGGGTGAAACGCTCTGCCAGCTGGCGCAGAGGATCAAAAAGCTTCTGGGAATAGAGGATGAAGGTGATGAGGGTACCGATCCCCATGGCACCGGCCGTCACCATCCAGCCACCAAAGGCCAGCACCACCGCGACGGCTCCCAGAGCCACCCATTCGATGAACGCGGAGATACTGCTGTCAAAAAAAATCGTGCCATTCACCGCTCGGCGATAGGCCTGGCCTGTGGAACGGAAGCGGTCACCGTTGACCGCCTCCCGGCGGAACATCTGCACCACCTCAAGCCCCTGAAGGTTCTCCTGAAAATCAGCATTGAGCTGGGAGAGCTCTTCGCGAACACGGTAGTTGGCTTTGCGATAACGACGCTGTAGCCAGAGGATCGCCAAGGTGATGGGAATCTGGGCCGCCAGCAGCAGCAGACCGAGCCTCCACTCCACCAGCACCATCGTGGCCGCAATCACCACCAGGCTCACAAGATCACCCAGCACACCGACAGCCCCACTTGCGAACACCTCGGACAAGGCATCCACGTCGCTGGTGAGCCGTGTCAGCAACTTGCCGACGGGCATGCGGTCATGGAAACGCACCGACAGGTTCATCGCATGGGCGAAGAGGTCTTGGCGGACGCGTTCTGTCAGTCGGTATCCAATCGTCTGATTATTGGACAACTGCAACCGTTGCAGCGCAAAGCGAAGCAGCACTGACAGCATCAGCACCACAACAATCCAACGCAACGCCTCCGCCAGCTCCATTCCCTGGAGCAGAGGCAGGACCGACTCGTTTGTATTGCCTGCAAAGCGGCGCATCACCGCGATGGCCTGTCCCACCAGCAACGGTTGAATCGCACCGGCCAGGGCCAGGGGCAACAACAGCACAACCGTGAGAGCGAGTCGGCGGCGATCACGCCCCAGATAACGGCCAATACGCTTGACCCGGTGCAGATCGGAGCCAGCCATCAGGACGAAACCGAAGCGTGGCCGGTCGCCACGCGCATGGCATCGACAATGTCCTGCAATTCACCTCGGTCAAGGCGCATCGACAGGGGGTGCCCCACCAGTCGAGCGGTGGTCTCAAACAAATCCTCAATGGCCACAAGGCCGTTGTCACGCAGAGTGCGACCTGTCGCGACAAGATCCACAATCGCCTCTGCAATGCCCGTGATCGGGCCCAGTTCCACTGAACCCGTGAGATGAACAAGCTCCACAGGAAGCTCCAAGGCATCGAAGTAATCGCGAGCACAACGGGTGAATTTGCTGGCCACGCGGCAATGGGGCGGCAGATCCGCGGCTCGCCGGTAGCCGCTGCTGTCTTTCACGGCAACCGCCATCCGACACCCACCGAAGTTGAGATCAACCAACTGGGCCACCGGCATCTGGTGTTCGCGCAGAACGTCGTAACCGACCACGCCGAGTTGGGCCTGTCCATAGGCCACATACACGGGCACGTCGCCGTTGCGCACCAGCAGAGCCCGGGCTCGTCCGCAGCGGGACGGCACCATCAATTGCCGGTTATCGGGGTCGAGCACGGCAGAGAAATCGAGGCCGGCTGCAGCAAATCGGGCCACCGAATCCTTCAGCAGCGCCCCCTTGGCCAGAGCGACGGTGATCATGGACTGATGCGTCGACCTGGACTTTAACGATGCCCCCTTCCCCAGCGGTGCAGACGCCGTCACTCTCCGCGACTGACGGCATTAATCAACTGCCTGTGCTCAGCGACAACATCGTGTGGATCTGGGTGCGGATGCACCAGGCCGTGGTGGTGGACCCCGCCGTGGCCGAGCCCGTGATCCAGTGGCTGCAGCAGCGCAGGCTCAGCCTTCGTGCGGTGCTTCAGACCCATCACCATGCAGATCACATCGGCGGGACCCTGGAGCTTCTGACTCAGTGGCCCCAGGCGGATGTGATCGCGGCAGGGGCCGATCTGCAGCGGATTCCTTTCCAAACCGTGGCCGTGGCCGAAGGCGACCACCTCACGTTGCTGGATCAGCCGGTGGAGGTGATCGAAGTCCCTGCGCACACCCGGCATCACATCGCCTTCTACCTACCTGCGGGAGCCCAGGAGGGCGACAGTCCCGCTCTGTTTTGCGGCGACACCCTGTTCGGCGCTGGCTGTGGCCGCTTGTTTGAGGGGAGCGCCGCCGACATGCATCGGGCCTTGCAGAAACTGGGACGCCTGCCGGACAGCACCTCCGTGCACTGCGCGCACGAATACACGGAGGCCAACCTGAACTGGGCAGCCCAGCAGCGTCCTGAGGATCCCAACATCGGCACCCGTCTCCAACAGGTGCGTGCCTTACGCCTTCGAGGGGAAAGCAGCATGCCCAGCTCGATCGGCATCGAGCACCGCACCAACCTTTTTCTTCAGGCCCAGACTCCACAGGCCTTGGCCAATCTGCGTCAGCACAAGGATCACTGGAAGGGCTGAACCTCCACCGCCAAGGGAATGCGGTCTGGGAACAGCAGAACGACTTCCCCAGACCTCAAGGCCAGGCGACAGCGGGTGCCGCGGCGATGATCGTGGTGCAAGGGCAGGCACAGACGCAGTTGCTGCCCGCCTGCCTCAACCCGATAGAGCCATTCGCGACCAAGAAACTCCCGACCCATGACACAGGCCTCGCCATCAGGATCAAGGCGAAGCTCGATCGCGGCCGGGTCGACCAGCAGCACAGGGGCATCGCTGGGCACTGAGGCGAGCGCTTCGGCGTCGCGATCACCGGAAGCCTCTGGCGTCGCGGAGTCAGGAAGTCTGTGCAAAGCGCCCAGCAGACAACTCCAGCGATCCCTGCCATGACGCTGCACTGGAAGCAAATTGGCCTGAAGAACGAACCGTCCCACAAAGGGCGAGGCCGGTGACTCCACCAGGGTGCGCGGCGAGGCGCATTGATGCAGCACACCGTCCTGCATCACCGCAACCCTGTCACAAATGGCCAGAGCCTCTCCTGGGTCGTGGGTCACGAGCACCCCAGAGGTGCCGCATCGATTCAGCACTGCTGGCAACTCACTGCGAAGCCGCAGGCGCACTTCCACATCCAGATTGGAGAAGGGTTCATCGAGCAGCACCACTGCCGGCGCCGGCGCCAAGGCCCGGGCCAGAGCCAGACGTTGACGCTGCCCGCCTGAGAGCTGATGGGGATAGCGCTTGGTCAGCCGCTCCAGTCCGAGTAACTCAAGCAACCAAGCCGCCCGGCTGGTGTCCTGGCCAGGACGCAGACCGAAACAGGTGTTGTCCCAGGCGGTGAGATGGGGGAAGAGGGCATAGTCCTGAAACACCATGCCCACGCCCCGGCGTTCAGGCGGTAACCAGCGCTGGGGCGTGGCCACCGACTGACCATGCATGCGCACCTCACCGAGAGACGGCACTTCAAACCCGGCAATCAGCCGCAAAAGCGTGGTTTTGCCGCAGCCCGAAGGCCCCAGCAAACCGACCAACTCCCCAGGCTGCAGACACAGATCAATCCCTTGCAGCGTCCAATCCGCATTGGCGGAGCGGTAGCGGTGCCAGAGCCCCTTCACCTCGACCGGGGCAGCTGCCGTCTCGGCCTCACCCGAGGATCGTTGTGTCACAGACAGATCTCCGGTCACCGTCAAAACGAAGGGCTCCCCGCCGTGAACACCGAGGGCGATGATGCAGGTCCATTGTGCGTCTCCACCATGTCGACATCCCCGACTCAGGCGGTCACCACCACAGCCGCCCCAGCGCCGGTCGGCCCTTACAACCAAGCCATCAAGGCTGGTGACTGGCTTTACTGCTCAGGGCAGATTCCTCTCGACCCCGTCACCGGAGCCATGGTGGGCAATGGTGATGTGGAAGCCGAAACCCGTCAGGTGCTCAAGAATCTTTATGCAGTGCTGAAGGAAGCCGGCACCGATCCATCACGTGTCGTTCGCACCACGGTGTTCCTGGCCGATCTGAACGACTTCCAAAGGGTGAATGCCTTGTATGCGGAGATGTTCGGCACGGGCGTGAGCCCTGCAAGGGCCTGCGTTCAAGTGGCGGCACTCCCCAAAGGCGCAAGGGTGGAAATCGACTGTGTCGCTTATCTGGGCTAAGGGGCAGAATCCACTGAAGCGTCAGACGGTTTCATAGGTTAAGTGTTAAGCCGCGAAATCCCATGGCCCAGGCCAAGCACACCATCGGTGAACTCGAAGCGGGATATCCCCTCTACTGCAAAGCGCTGCGTCGCCTGCTCAAGGAGGGGAGAAGCATTGAAGACATCAAGAAAACGGTGTGCTGGGGGCACCTCGAGAACCTCAACCGCTGTCTTCCTGGCCGCTACAAAGACCCCTCTTACCTGTTGGCCCTGATCCGCCGCGATCTTGAAGCCCCCAAGGATTGAGCTGCGTTAGGGCATCGCCTCAAGGGGCTGCGTAAGAGACCCTGCTTCTGAGGATGTTCTCGGCATCGATCGTGATCAGTTCATCGCGGCGCATCGGTTCTCCCATTCGGGACAACAAACGGTTGGCCTGGAGCCGTCGCATGCGATCAATGCCATGACGAATCGAGCGAGCATTGGCGAACAACAGGAGCATCCTGCGACGACGGATTGAATCAGCGAACACCGCAAATGCACCATCATTATTCGACAGCACTGCTGCCGCAACAACAATCGAGCAATCGCCATCGATTCATCATCGCTGTAATCAGGACAATCATCGAAGGCCTCCATTTCTGCTTCTAACCTGCAAAGATCACCCAAAAATCGCCACGGAGCCTCTCCATATCGCTGAGAAGCGACTACAAGACCTTTACGGACATAACCGAGACGTTAAAGATCTGAGGCATTTTCTCCGCCACCGTGGTCTTTCCCGTGCCAGGACGACCCGTCAACGACCTCTGCAGACCGGGCACGTCACTGGTGAGACTGAGACGGCGGCGTGCCTTCTCCACCAACAACAGAGCAGCGATCTCGCGAATTCAGGTTTTCACGGGACGCAAGCCGATCAGATCCTGATTCAACTGATCCAGCACACAGCGACACCAAAATCGGCGTAACAGGTCGCTCAATCAATCGAGCAATCGATCCACTCCAGCCGCAAAGGCATGGTCTTCATCGTCAAGAAGAGCACCCTCACTTTCATCAAGGGGTCGCAGAGTGATATTCACATACGTGCGACCGAAACTGATATCAGGGAAACGCTGGGTTTCTTCGCTGAATGAGCCCAAACGATCAAGGAAATCGCGTGTAGCGCTGTAAGTCTCGAACTCGAAGCGACGCTCAAGTCTTATTGGACGTTTGCGCTCTTCCCACCCGTGCTTCACAGAACCAGATGCAGTCTGTGCTGAACCTAGATCAACGCATCTCGACGGCAGCCCATCAAGCGCTCGGACCAGGCCTTGGCGTGAGCACGATTGGCCTCGATGGCTGCAGGGTCTGAGCTGTCGAGGGGATGGGGCATGGTGCCGGCAATGGCTCCGTTGGTGACGCAGAACATGGATTTCTGGAAACTGATGCAGATCTGGACATGGGCATCAACCTGACCACGACCATGGCTGTCGTACCAAGAGCTCAGCTCCTCAGGAAGATTGCGGAACATATCCGACATGCAGAGGCTGGGGGGAATGCCAGCACCCATGCTGGGAATCGGATCGGCATACAGAGCCCCGTATTGAAAGCTGCTGATATCGGGGGCAATTTGCTGGGCTTGGGCGTTGTAGGAAACAGTTCCAAGGAAGGGCATGCCCCTGAAAAACACTGCCTCCACGTAAGGAACAGCCACATCCATCAGAAAGGTCAGACCCGCTTCGGGGGGAAGAATCCAGATCTCCTCGTCTCCCTCCTTCACTTGGTACGTGATCGGATGGGCTGCAGCGGTCACCAGGCCATCACGGATGTGATGCACCACATCATTGACGCAAGCGACTTCGCCGATTCTGTAGCGACGTGCGAGATCGATGAAGATGTCGCTCATCACACGCCAGAACAAGCCCAAGGCGTAGATGGTGGTGAGAGATCGAATCGACTCCGGGGCAAACGCAGGGAACAAACGATTGATCGTCGCCATCAGTGGATCGCGGCGACAACGGAGGCGAATGATCCGATCACAAGCCTCGAGGAAAGGCTCAGTGTCGAAATAAGCATCCATGCCACCGGTGGCATGCCAGAACATCGCCTTCTGGCAATACTCCGCATACTCAAAATTGATGCGATCACCCATCAGGTGTTTCCAGAGGCGATCGAAGGAAAAGCCCTCATGGAAAAAGCGCATCACAGGGAAGGGCTTCAGAAGCTGTGTTTCCCCCTGAAACACCAAATTCCGGCTGTAGGCATCGAGAACGATGCCGTAGCTCTCGAGCACATTGACCACCTGAAGAAGATGGTCAGGGGTATCAGCCAGTAAGGGACGATCCGACAGCAGTCGAGCCATCAGCTCATCGAGCTCAGGGATGGCCTGGGTGGCGTGGGGAGTCTGGGTCACAGTCATCAGAAAAGGCCTCCAGAGATCGACGTGACCGCGAGTTGGCTGAGGCCTGTGGTGGCCGCTTCACTCAGGCCCACCAGCAAGTGGGGGACAAGACCAAGCACGAGGACACCAAGAGACAGGAGGATGGCTGGCATCTGCTGAGCAAGAGGTACTGGGGAAAGAACCCGTGGCATGGGGTCCTGGCCTGCAGCGATGGCCAGACGACCAAAGAATGCTCGGTTGACCAAAAGCAGGAAATAAACGGCGGTCAAGCCGGATCCCACCATGCTCATCAGCGTGGACACAGGGAAGGGCCCAAGGCTTCCACGGAAGATGAGGAATTCGGAAATAAATCCAGCCATCCCTGGAATACCTGCACTGGCCATCACTCCGATAATCATCAGGGTGCCGCTGAGAGGCAGACCTCGCTGCGGATTCAGCAGGCCTCGCAGGATATTGAGATCACGGGTGCCGGTGCGGTCATAAACAACGCCAACAACAAGAAAGAGGATGGCCGAGATCAGGCCATGACTCACCATCTGGAACAGAGCACCAATCAAACCAAGAGGGGTTGCAGCCGCAGCCGCCAGAAGCACGTAGCCCATATGGCCAACGGAGCTGTAGGCAACCATCTTCTTCATGTCCGTTTGGGCGATGGCAGCAAGGGAGCCATAAAGGACGGAAACTGCGGCCCAACCTGCCATCCATGGCGCTGCCAATTGCCATGCCTCGGGGAAAAGGCCAAGGCAGAAGCGCAGCAAGCCATAAGTTCCAAGCTTCAAAAGCACCCCTGCCAACAACACAGACACGGGTGTGGAGGCCTCGGTGTGAGCATCCGGAAGCCAGGTATGGAAGGGGAAGAGAGGGATCTTGATACCAAAACCGATCAGCAATGCTCCCATCAGCAGCAGTTGGGTCGCGATCGGTAATGCGCCAGGCATCACCGGATTGAGACTGAAGTCGACACTCCCTGACAGGAGAGCTAAGCCGAGGAAGGCAGCGAGGATCAGAATCCCCGAAACGGCAGTGACGATCAGAAACTTAGTGGAGGCGTAGGCCCTGTTGGCCCCTCCCCAGATGGCAATCAACAACCAGAGAGGGATCAATTCCAGTTCATAGAACAGGAAGAAGAGAAGGAGATTCTGGGCCAGAAAAGCACCGTTGACCGCTCCACTGATCACCAGCAGGAGTGCGAAGTAAATCCTGGGGCGATTCTCGATGGTGCGGGAGGCCAGAGCCGCAACCAAGCACAGCACTCCATTCATCAGCACCAGAGGCATGGAGAGGCCATCCACTGCCAACGCATAATCCAGACCAATGCTGGGAAGCCAGGCGGCCTGCTCAATCAACTGAAGACCTGAGTCAGCTGGATTGAAGGGAATCAGCAGAGCTGCACTGGCAACGCATTGAGCCACAAGCACAACTGCTGTCAACGAGCGAAAAAAAGCACTGGTGCGATCACCTGGAATCAATGTGATCAGGAATGCTCCCAGGAAGGGAATGAGGAGAAGAAGAGAGAGGAGCATCGTTGATCAGCGCAACAGCCAGCTCAGAGAGCTGAGGAAGAGAAGAATGGCGGCAACCACCGTGAGCACATAGGTCTGGCTACGGCCGCTAATGCTGAGCTTGAGGCTCTCAGCACTGCTGAGGGAGAACCGAGCCATGCCATGGAGCAAACCATCCACCACAACACGATCAAAGGCGTAGGCGAGCCTTGAGAAACCGGCCACGACGTTGACGATGGTGATGCGGTAGAAGCGCTCGGTGTAGAAGTCGAAGGCCAGAAGGTCTTGGAGCGATCGCACGAGGGGGTTGAGCGAGCGGGACCAAGCCTTGTTCAAGGGAAGCAGGATTCCAGCAATCACGCCGATCAAGCCGCTGCCGACCACAAGCCCCGCCGCCCAGAGAGGGAATGCGAGCAGACCTTCGAGGGATTCGAGTCGGATCAGAAAAATGGGGGTCAGGATCACGATGACGGTCATCGCCACCATGGGGAACGCCATCTGCCAGTTCACCTCTGCGGCGCGACGTGTCTTCAGCAAGGGCTGGCCAAGGAACACATGGCGATAAACACGGGCAAGGTTGAGAGCGGTCAGGGCATTGGTCACCAGGAAGATGGCCACCAATCCTGATGACCGAGCACCAATCAACTCAACCGATTGGGCAAGACAGAGGAAGCCTCCCAGGGGCAGCAAACCAACCAGACCAGCTCCGCCCACCAGAAAAGCGGTGGTGGTGGCTGGCATACGTCCACCGAGACCACCAAGCTCGGTGATGTCCTGACAGTTGGTCGCGGCGATCACACCACCAACGCTCATGGACAGCAAGGCTTTCGAGACGGCATGGGAAAAGAGGATCAAGAGGGCCAGAACAGGCACCTGGAGGGCAATCGCAATGAAGACCAGGCCCAGATAGGCGGTGGTGGAATACGAAAGGGTCCGCTTGATGTCGACCTGAGCAATTGAGACAAGAGAGCCACCAATGGCACTGATGGCACCCACCACCTGCAGAACGACCAGGGTGACGGGGGCGTGTTGCAGCAGTGGCATCACCTTGAGGAGCACGATGGCCCCGCAGGTCACCACCACGGAATTGCGAAGAATCGAGGCTGGATTCGGTCCCTCCATGGCTTCGTCAAGCCAAAGGTGCATCGGGAACTGGGCGCACTTGCCCATGGGTCCGGCAATGAGGCCTAGACCGATCAGGGTTGTCGCCAGAGAAGAAAGATTGTCTTCAGCGGCCCACGCGTAAAGATCATCGAAACCCATGACCCCTGCGTAGGCAGCGAGGGAGACAACACCCATCAAGAGCAACACATCACCAACGCGCTTGGTGAGGAAGGCATCCCTAGCGGCGGTGATCACCAGAGGCTGGGCATACCAGAAACCAACCAGAAGGTAGGTCGAGAGGGTGAGCATCTCCAGGAGGAAATAGCTCTGGAACAGGGTGTCGCTGAGGACCACACCTGACATCGCGCCCTCAAAAAAGCCGAGTAAGGCAAAGAAGCGGGCCAGAGCCCACTCCTTGTCCATGTAACCCAGCGAATAAATCTGAGACACAAGGCTCAGACCGGTAATCAATTCAAGAGCCGCCACATTGGTGAGCGACAGGCTGAAGCTGATGTCGAGCTTCAGGTCCGCAACGCTGAGCCAGGGGTAATGGAGCGTGGCAGGGCCAAGCGTGATCACGTCCTGCAACACGAAACTTCCGTGAACGAAAGCCAAGAACGTGAGGAGGATGTTCAGGTAAGCCGCAGGACGGTGCGCATCACGGCGGAACCAGCCAGCAGCCCAGGGAAGAGCCAACACCATCCCGGTGAACCCATAGAGAGGGATTAACCAGGACGTCTGTTCAGCGAAGGTCAGATCCGAAATCAAGAGGAGGTGACGAGAACAGTTGCGGGAGCACCGCATTGGCTGCGGAATCTAAACCGAGGGCCCTCGAAATGACTTGGTTTCTCCAGGATCACGCGAGGGCTGTAAAGGGACTTCAGAGTCGGCGGGTCGCACCTGATGCAACCAGAGCAGGCTCCACCTCCTGGTGAGGGCGGGCAATGATGTGGGCAGCCACAAGGCCATCACCGACACGCTCACAGGCATCAGCACCAGCTCTCACGGCAGCGTTCACGGCGCCGGTTTCTCCGCGCACCATGACGGTGACGTAGCCACCCCCGACAAATTCGCGGCTGACGAGGCTGACTTCAGCAGCCTTGGTCATGGCATCGGCCGCCTCAATCGCAGGCACCACACCGCGGGTCTCGATCATGCCCAGGGCGATGCCTTGCACAGAGCGCTCAGGGCTCCCTGACGAAGCGCGCGTCACAACAGATCCACCACCGCTGTTGGAGGATCCGGACTTGGCTGCAGACCCTGATGCGCGAGCGGGTGTGCGCCTGGAAGCACTGGTTGCCGCACTGCGGGAGGCCGTCGTTGACGTGGAGCTCGACGACGTCGTTGCAGCAGCTGCAACAGGTTTGACATCCACGGTTGCCTTCGCGGCGGGTTGAGCCGCAGAGGGTTTGGAGGAAGCGCTGGAACGACGACGGGGAGTGGGGGTGGCCATGACGGAGGAAGGAATACAGGACGGAAAGGGAACGGAGCGCTAGCTATCCATCCGGTGTCCAGTTGTCGATGATCCCGCCAATGGTGAGATCGGTGAGGACGGTGTTGTCGGGGCAGGCATGACGGGCAGCCGAACCGCTGGCCGTGAACACCCAGTTGCCCTCACGGGCCCCGACGGGATCAACTCCAACAAGGGTTTTGCCCTTGTTGTTCTTGAGAAGACGCAGGTGCATGTGATCCAATCCGGCGACACGGAACGTGCACACGAGCGTTCCTGTCACCTGCATGATCTCCATCAGCCGGCAGTCCCCTTGGGAGCAGAAGATGCCGCACCGGAAGACTTCGGAGCAGGCGATGGAGCAGCACTTGAAGAAGATTTCGGAGGGTCGGGCTCCCAATGATCGATGATGCCAACGATGGTGAGATCACTGGGATAAGACTTGCTCCCAGCCGCCTCACGGGCGGCAGAGCTGCTCACACAGATGACCCAGTCACCCGGCTTGGCACCGACCGCATCGACAGCCACTTTCTTGGTGCTGCCATCAAGCACCACCTGAAGATGCTTGTGTTCGAAATCAGGAATCCGGTTCGTCGAGACCAGAGGCTTGATGACCTTGACAATCAACATGATCAGTGAGCCTCCTGCTGAACAGGTTCGAGGGTGGACCCTACCGCTTCGGCAGGAATGGGCTGATCACGGTCTCGAACCGTGAGTAACAGATGCAAAAGACCTTCGCGGACGAGGTCTTGGTAGCGCGTGGTGATGGCGTCCTGAACACGGCGGCAGTCGGAGATGGCGCGATCGCGAGCACCAGGGACTTTGCCGGAGTAATCGAAACGAACAACCACTGGAATCGGCAGATCCCGTGAGACGTTCAGCCCCTTGAAGATCTTCACGCCGACGTCGAGATCGGGAGCGCCTTCTTCGACCGTGTCGAGATGGGCGAAATAGGTGAGGTTGCGCAAATGCACTTCCTTGAACCCGATACCGACGCCGATGAAACGCTCAGCATGGCCCGCATCGGGGTAAGGACCATGGTGCAGAGACCGCACATAATCCTGCTGAGAGATGTTGTTGATCAACAACTGGCTGATGAACCGCACCATCCCGGGATCCGGTGCCTGGGGGCAATGGGTTTGAACAGCGGCCGTGACAGCCTCGGATGCCTGGTCCGCCGTCAGGGGAGCTGTGCTCTCGTAAAGCGATTGGGCAGACAGCCAGCGATCGAGCTGAATCTCACCATCACGGCTCGGCACGTGCACGCGGATCGCATCGGTATCGGTGTCGAGGCCGATCAGAAGAAGATCCACCGACGCGCCACAGCAGAAGCTGTTTTCGACAGCCTCACGAAAGTCGTGGAGTCTCTGGAGACCAGCACTGGCTGCGAGAGCGTCATTGCTGCCATGGGCAGCACAACCTTGATGGTGGGGATCAAGGGAGCTGAAGTGATAGGTGACCGTTTTCAGATATCGGGTTGGTGCATGGGCTTCGTTAGGAAGACTCTCGCGGTACCGCCGGTGTTCGGTCTTGACCCAACGGTTGACGGTGTTTTCAACATCAAACAGAGCCCCTGCGTGGGAGCGGCGCCGCACTGCACTGAAGGGAATGCGTAGGGCATAGGCAATCGAATGAGCCAGCCGGCCATCAGCACAAGGCGTCACGTCGAGCAGATGAAACCCGCACTCCAGGAGGAACGCATTGAAGGCGTCAGCAGGTGCACTTCCGGCGGAACCTCCAAGGGGATCATCCAGGAAGAACCTCTCACTGAAGGCCTGATGCGACTGAAACACACACCAGGCAAACAGGGCACGCATGTCCAGTGGACGCACCCAGGATTTTTCAAGAATGTGGTCGGGTAGATCAAAGCCCAACTCAGCCCGGGCGAGTCGTTGTGCCTGATCAAGGAAGTCGGCGTCGTGCTGCAGTGCAGACACTTTCTGCAAAAGCGGAATGATCCGCTCAAACCGGCCCTTCACCTCCAGCTCATAGGCCTGAAGTCGGGCGTTGTCCTCAAGGTTGGTGAGGGGATGGGTGCCGAGAACACCACGCTGAGAAGCAGTGGCAGAGCGAAAACGAGCCCTGGGTGAACACGAGGGCTCCGACTTGCCGGTGTCTTTCTTACGCCGAACCCAGTTGGGTTGCTGCGTAACGGGACGTCGCGTGTCCCGACCCGTACGGGTCCGACCACCGCTCACGGTTCCAGCATTGAGAACTGCGGCTTTGCCGGAGGTCGTCAGCGCTTTACGCCGCTCAAGAGCAGCACTTCGGGTGGAGGTGATGGCTGGCTCGGTTAAAGCCTGATCGGATGAAGACGAGGCTTTGGTTAAGACAGCAGTGGTGCTGACTTGTTGAAGCTGTCGACGAGTGGGAGCTGTAGGGGCCATGGGGCGCCCGCTCCGAGACGATTGAGGGCGCACCATCCCTCGATCAGCCCCGTGCGCCGCCGGAGACGGTGATCAGGGAACCCTTATCCGTGTTGCCGCTGGAACCGGTCACACGGCTGACGGGCCATTCAGTCTCTTCGTTGCGCTTGCGCTCAAAAGGAGACATGGCGCTCATCGGACCGGGACGGCTGGGGTTACGGCGACGGGCAGATGCGCCCTCGGTGCCGGTGACATGCTCACCACGATCCCAATCGTCACCGGTGATCTTGCTGGAAGACCCTTCGCCGGTGACCCGGGAGGCTGGCTTGGCGGGGGGCTCGCTGACGACGGCAACGGTCGGCTGGAACTGACGCTGCTGCTGACGGTTCTGGAATTCGCGGTTATCGAAGCGGAATTGCTCGGTACCGGTCACCTTGCCGCCAGCCATGTCAAAAGGGCCGGTAATCCGATTCCCTTGTTCATAAGACGTACCCGTCACGCCGGAGCGAGCATCACGCTGCTGCTGAGCAGCACGGGCGGGAGACACCACGCTGAAGCGGGTCCAGGCAGCTCCATCGGGAGCTTCACCGTGGGTCTCGGTTCCAGCAGGAGCATCACTGCCGCAGGCAGCGGCCAGTTGATCGGCTCCCACGTAAGGAGTGCCGGTCACCGCTTCACAAGCACCGCGCTCATCACCGGTCATCACACCACCAACGCCAGGCTGGATACCGGTCATGGCAGCGGAAGGGGTGCCCAGACGGACAGGGGTACGCTCGCGGATGGCTTGCACAGCGGGCGTCCCGCAGTGCTGGCCAGCTTGCTCGAGGCCGGCATAGGGGGTGCCGGTGACGGCCTGGCAGCTTCCGGGCTCATCGCCGGTGACGCGCTCGGAGCGACCGGTGCGGGTACCGCTCACCACCTGATTGCGATTGGTGATGCTGAAACCGACCTTGGCGGCTTCGGGCTCAGGCCTGCTGCCACAGAAGGCATTGACCTGCTCGGCACTGACGTATTGATCACCGGTGACGCGGTGGCAAGAGCCGAACTCATCGCCGGTGACAGCAGAGGAGCGACCCACCATGGTGCCGGTGACGCCAGTACCAGACAGAGTTGCCGAAACGCCAACCTTGGCGGCAGGGCGACCTTCGGGAAGGGGATCAGAGCCGAGGTACTGGTCGCCGGTCAGGCTGCGACCCGCACCGGCTTCATCACCGGTGACGCTGGAGGAACGGCCCACCATCACGCCGCTGACGGGGCGGCCCTCGAGGGTGAGGCTATGGCCCACCTTGCGAGGTGAAGGGTTGGAGCCGCCGCAATAAGCAGCAGATTGGTTGGCAGAGATGTATTCGGTGCCGGTCACGGCCTTGCAGGTGCCAGGCTCATCGCCGGTGACCTTGCTGGAACGACCCACTTCGTTGCCCGTCACCCTGTTGCCATGGGTGGTGGCAGTGACGCGAACCTTGGCAGGCGTGGTTGGTTCTGGAGCGGTCTGGCAGAAGGTCTGGAAGACCTCAGCACCGAGATACTCGGTGCCGGTGATCGAGCGGCAGGTGCTGGCCTCATTGCCGGTTGTTTTCACCGAGCGGTTGGCCTGGGTACCGGTGACGGTCTGACCACCGGTGGTGGTGCTTTCACCGACCTTCCAATGGGCATCAGCGGCAGCAGCTTGCTTGGCGCCATGACGGTTAGGGCCGGTCGGGCGGGTCACACCAGCGCTTTGCTTGTTGCGGGCACCTGCCTTGGTGCGCAGCTCACGCACCTGTTGAGCGAGCTCACGGCTGGTGAGATCAGGGTTGGCCTGACGAGCAACGGCTGCTGCGCTCGTGGGCTGCTTGCCAGCGGTTTTGCCATGCTTCGCCATGGCTTCACGACGGGCCAACACCAGTGCTCGACTGGGGTTTTCGATGGCACGACGCTTCGGGGAGGATGTACGTCGCTCCGCAGCAGCACGGCGATCACCGGAGCGATTGCTCAGCTCAACAGTGACTGCAGGACGTGCTGATTTTTCAGCAGCACGGGCTCCGCCACAACCGCACTCTTTCTTGGCCGGTTCAGCAGCGGCAGCGGGCTTGGTCGTGCGGGCGACATCAGAGCGGTTGCGATCCCGACTGGTGTCGGCAGTTTTGCCGCGGCGGGACAGGGCTTCACGGCGAGCCAGTACCAGTTCGCGGCTGGGCTGACGGACGGCCTTCACCTGGGAGGAGTGGGAAGACGAGGTACGCGGGGCGCCGGCGCTCAGACCGGAGGAACGGGTCGGAGCAGCGGGAGTAGCCGCTACAGGAGCCGAAGCCTCAGCAGCGTTGGTGCGGGTCTTACGTGCATCTGTAGCGGTACGCACACGATTGGCCTGGTCACCGGCAGCAACCGATGCTTTCTTACCGGCCGTAGTCAACGCCTTGCGGCGCTCAAGTGCGAGTTCGCGACTGGAGAGTCTTGCCATGTCCGCCCGAGGATGTCGTCGTGAATGGAAGGGATGAATCCCTTCGGGAAAAAGTTGAGCCCTGATGAAGGTCAGGGCTCGGAACCGTTAGGTCGAGGGATCAGCGACCCTCGAAGACCACGAAGCAGGCACCCTGGCTTTGGGTGTAGGCGTCGTAACCGACGATGCGCACGTGGTGGTCGGGGTAAGCGCGATGGCAAGCCTCGAGCTCACTGACCACAACGTTGAGGTCCTTCTCACCGAAGAAGGGGAGCTTCCAATAGGACCAGTAGGTGGCCATGGAGTTGCTGGGGTGGACGTGCTCAACGAGCGGGCTCCAGCCCTGGGCAATGATGTACGCGATCTGGTCGTAGATCTCGTCCTGGGTCATCGGCGGGAGGAAGCCGAAGGTCTCCAGGGTGGCGACTGTTTGATAGTCACCCACGGTGCTCTGGAAAGGCATGGGGATCCTGGTTTACGTAAGTGTGTTGGCCGGAACTGTTGTTATGCGGCCGGAGTCGTGACGAAGAACGGGTGGAGAGTGCCAGTGATGGCACCCTCCGAACCGATCAGTTCTGGACGTCGAGCTTGTCGACGGTGTCGAACTCGAACTTGATCTCCTTCCAGGTCTCGAGGGCGATGGCCAGCTCGGGGCTGTGCTTCGCGGCTTCCATGAGGATGTCGCGGCTCTCTTTCTCGAGATGACGACCGGCGTTGCGTGCCTTGACGCAGGCCTCGAGGGCCACACGGTTGGCAGCTGCACCTGCAGCGGAACCCCAGGGGTGACCGTGGGTACCACCACCGAACTGCAGAACGGAGTCGTCGCCGAAGATGGTGACGAGGGCGGGCATGTGCCACACGTGGATACCGCCGGACGCAACGGCGAACACGCCAGGCATGGAACCCCAGTCCTGATCGAAGAAGTTACCGCGGCTGCGATCTTCTGGAACGAAGGATTCGCGCAGTTGGTCGATATAGCCGAGGGTGGTCTGACGATCACCCTCCAGCTTGCCGACCACGGTGCCGGTGTGGAGCTGGTCACCACCGGACAGACGCAGACACTTGGCGAGAACGCGGAAGTGGATGCCGTGCTTGGGGTGACGGTCGATCACCGCGTGCATGGCGCGGTGAATGTGCAGGAGCATGCCGTTCTTGCGGCACCACTTCGACAGACCGGTGTTGGCCGTGAAGCCGCCGGTGATGAAGTCGTGCATGATGATCGGCATGCCGAGTTCCTTGGCGAACTCAGCGCGCTCGTACATCTCTTCGGGAGTGTTCGCGGTCACGTTGAGGTAGTGACCCTTGCGCTCACCGGTCTCCTGCTCAGACAGCTTGATGGCTTCCGCAACGAACTCGAAGCGGTTCTGCCAACGCTGGAAGGGCTGGGAGTTGATGTTCTCATCGTCCTTGGTGAAGTCCAGACCGCCACGCAGGCACTCATAGACAACACGGCCGTAGTTCTTACCGCTCAGGCCGAGCTTCGGCTTGATGGTGCAACCCAGCAGAGGACGGCCGTACTTGTTCATCCGGTCGCGCTCGACCTGGATGCCGTTCGGCGGGCCGTAGCAGCTCTTGATGAAGGCCATCGGGAAGCGGATGTCTTCCAGACGGAGGTGGCGCAGCGCCTTGAAACCGAACACGTTGCCGACCAGGGAGGTCAGAACGTTGGTGATGGAACCCTCTTCGAACAGATCGAGGGGGTAGGCGATGAACGCATAGAAGGACTCCTTGTCACCAGGGACGTCTTCGATGCGATAACACCGGCCCTTGTAGAAGTCGAGGTCGGTGAGGAGCTCGGACCACACTGTGGACCAGGTGCCGGTGGAGGATTCAGCAGCCACAGCAGCGGCGACTTCTTCCTTGGGCACACCTTCCTGGCCGGTGCACTTGAAGCAGGCCAGCAGGTCGGTGTCGAGGGGAACGTAATCAGGAGTCCAGTAAGTGTCCCTGTACTCCTTGACCCCAGCGTCGTACTTCTTGCTCATGGAATAACTCCGTTAGGTCGGTGAAAAAAATGAGATGCGCAACCTCGTCAGAGGTTCAGCTGCCGATCTCAGTCCTTTTGGCCGAGGAAGTTGCCGTTGCCCAGAGCAGGCTCTACTTCGCGGTGGGGGCGAGCAATGATGTGAGCAGCAACGAGACCGTCACCAACGCGCTCGCATGCATCGGCACCGGCACGCACAGCGGCGTTGACAGCACCGGTTTCGCCGCGCACCAGAACAGTGACGTAGCCGCCACCGACGAACTCACGACCGATCAGGCGCACTTCGGCAGCCTTGGTCATGGCGTCAGCTGCTTCGATCGCGGGGACCAGGCCGCGGGTCTCGATCATGCCGAGAGCGATGCCCATGGTTTCGTTAGCCATTGCCTACCGGGGAAGGGGATGGAATGTTCGCCGGTGAGACTGCTACCCGGAGGTGGCTCCCGTCAAGGGATTTGAGACACCTGCCGCATCACTGTCCATAGTGAACCTGATAAGCGCAGCTAATACCCCTGTCGCTGACTGTTTGCAAGGGCTGTTCGAAATTGCGTGAGGGCGCCAAGACAAACGCTTGCAAACCCGAGTCAGCTGCATAAGTTCATCTACGGAGCCAGGGCCCTGCTTCGGCAGGGGTGGAATGTTCAACCGCGTCTGACTCCGCTCACCGGCAATAGATCGTCCAGATTCGTTCTTCTTTTACCCCTAGACCACACAATGGAAGCCGCGATCCAAGCGGTGTGAGCCAGCCTGTTCTGACCATTGCCAGCGGCAATCCTCACAAAGTGGAGGAGATCAGTCGCATGCTTGGTCCTCTGCCGGTCGTCGTGAGGCGTCAGCCCGATGATCTTGACGTCGAGGAGACAGGTTCGACTTATCTCGAGAATGCCCGCCTTAAGGCTGAGGCCGCGGCCCTGAGAACAGGCACCTGGGCCCTCGGCGACGATTCAGGTCTTGAGGTTGATGCTCTCGACAGGGCCCCTGGCCTTTACACCGCACGGTTCGAAGCCAGCGACGCCGCCAAGGTCCAGAGGTTGCTGGAAGCGCTGGGCGATGCCCCCTACCGCACAGCATGTTTCCGCAGTGCCATGGTGCTGTGCTCTCCCGATGGGCACTGTCTTGAGGAGGCCGAAGGAATCTGCTGGGGAGAGTTACTCAAGGAACCTGCCTACGCCGATGCAGGCATCGAATCGTTGTTCTGGGTCCGTGAGGCCCGCTGCAGTTATGGGGAACTGAATGAGTCCCAGCTCTCCAGGCTTGGCAGCCGCGGCAAGGCGGCGAGGGATCTCGGGCCAAGGCTGCGGAGACGTCTCGGGATCAGCTGAACGCGGATTCAGCGCAACGCAGACCGACGGTTCACCATCTCAATGGCCCGCATGGCAGCAGCTGCAGCCTCCTCCACATCACCCTCACGGCCTGCCAGGGTGAGTCGACCAAAGGCTCCAACCGCCTTCACATCAACCAGGGTGATGTTGGAGGCCTTCTCCGCCTCGTTAGCAGCGATCAGCACATAACCGGCCGGTTCAGTTTCAAGAATGAACATGCTCATGCCCGCCTCGATCATCGAGCCGCGGCGGTTCTGCCGATTGATCAGAACCGCGTGGTCGGGCGTGATCGCGCGGATAACCTCGGTCCAGCTGACATCCGCAGGCGTCCGTTGTTCAATGGAACTGCCGATCGCTTCAAGAACGACATCACCGGAGTGAATCACCGTACTCTGATCCCGGTGATAAAGAGCCATCGATCCGAAGGCACGCTCAACCACCATCTGGCCAAGGCGCACATTGCTGGCTTTCAGGGCGATATCGGTGACCCTGTGCACGGCCATTCCAGGGGACACCTCCATCCAGAGACAGGCATCCCCTGGAATCGGCAGGAATCCCTGGCTCACTGTGCCCATGTAGGCCGCCAGCTGAGGCTGCAGAGAGTCGATGAACACATAGGTGCGCAGCTCGATCGACTGCACGTGGCTGTTCTGTCGCAGCAGCCGCGGTGATTCGGAATCAGTCGTGACCACACAGCTGGCTCCACCAGCAGGGTCATGCACCTCTGTACCGGTGACGATCGCGCTTCCGCTCCGCCGCCGCTCCCGGTTGTCGAAGCCGGCGAAACGATTCATGCGGCGGATCTTACCGGAACGACATCAACAAAAAGCAGCCGTCAACTTGATTTTTGGCACAAAGCCGATACCTTCCGCCCATCCGCATCCGCTCTGATGGCGTCATCCAGCAAGGGTTCTTCAGCCCAATCGACTGAACTGGCCACGGAACTGAATGCCGAGCAGGCCCTCGGACTGGTGAGTTATGGCCTGATGCAACGCCTGGCCAATGAAGGGCAGGTTGAACTCCCCTGGCTGGGGGCCCCTGGACGGGAAGCCACCGAATCCATGCGTCAGCTGAAACAGCGTCTTGAGCTCACCGCTCTGGCGATCGAGACCGGCGCTCCGCTGAGCACACAGGAGGTGAGCCTTCTGCTTGGGGCGAAGCCCGGAGCGGAGAGCGTGGAACGTGGAGGGCTCAGGGCGCGGCGGATCAGCCGCAACGTTTGGAGACTGAGCCGCCTTGAAGGCAGTGACCATGAAGGAGGCAGCGGCTTCCGCGACGATCGCTTCCGCCGCAGGCTCTGACTGGCGATGGACTGAGGCCTGGAAGTCGGCACTGATCCCGAAGAGTTCTGAGGAACTTCGGCCTGTGACGGATGACGAAGCCAAGCTGAAGGCAGACGCTGCGCCCTGATCACAATGAGCGCCAACTTGATGAAGGAGTCGGGGCCACGGGAGGTGTTCTGCGGCCTCACCTCGATCGTATGGCTGCATCGGCGCATGCCCGATGCCTTTTTTCTGGTGGTGGGATCAAGAACCTGCGCGCATCTGATCCAGAGCGCCGCTGGTGTGATGATTTTTGCGGAACCGCGTTTCGGCACCGCAATTCTGAGTGAACGGGATCTGGCCGGGCTCGCCGATGCGCACGATGAGCTCGACCGGGTCTGCCGCGAATTGCTGGAGCGACGCCCCGAGATCAGGACCCTGTTCCTGGTGGGTTCCTGCCCAAGCGAGGTGATCAAGCTCGATCTGGCAAGGGCAGCGGAGCGTCTCAATGAGGACCTCCTGGGCCGCGTACGGGTTGTGAACTACTCCGGCAGTGGCATTGAAACGACGTTCACACAGGGTGAGGATGGGGCACTGGCTGCTCTCACCCCCCTCCTGCCGGCCAGCGACGAGCGTCAGTTGCTGCTGGTGGGAACACTGGCGGATGCGGTTGAGGACCGGCTGATCCATCTGTTCAGCCGCCTCGGGATCGAGACAGTGCGCAGCTTCCCGCCGCGACAGTCGACGGAGCTCCCCCCCGTTGGCCCAGGAACGACGGTGCTGCTCACACAACCCTTCCTCACGGAGACGGCCCGATTGCTCCGGGATCGCGGTGCCGACGTTCTGGCCGCACCCTTCCCTCTGGGCGCGGAGGGGAGCAGACGCTGGATGGAGGCCGGAGCAGAGGCCTTCCACCTGCCGAAGGACCGGATTGCGGCGGTGCTGGATCCACTGGAACAACGGGCCCGCATCGCCCTTGCCCCGCATCGTGACGTGCTGGAAGGGAAACGCATCTTTCTGCTTCCCGACTCCCAGCTGGAACTCCCCCTGGCCCGCTTCCTGCAGAGAGAGTGCGGCATGGAGCTCATCGAGGTGGGAACGCCTTACCTCAACCGCGAGCAGATGAGAGACGAACTGGCTCTCCTTCCTGACGACACGACCGTCATGGAAGGACAGCACGTGGAGCAACAGCTGGATCGGGTCCGCCAGAGCCATCCGGATCTCGTGGTCTGCGGCATGGGACTGGCCAACCCCCTGGAAGCCGAGGGGATCACCACCAAGTGGTCCATCGAGCTGGTGTTCAGTCCGATCCACGGCATCGACCAGGCAGGGGATCTGGCGGAACTCTTCTCCCGACCTCTCCGACGCCGGCAACGGATCCAACCAGCGCTGCATCCGATCCAACAAGACCACGCCGTACACGTCTGAACCGATGCAACTCACGCTCTGGACCTATGAGGGCCCACCCCACGTGGGCGCCATGCGCATCGCAGCCTCCATGCAGGGAGTGCACTATGTGCTGCACGCACCGCAGGGGGACACCTACGCCGACCTGCTGTTCACGATGATTGAACGCCGCGGTCAACGACCGCCGGTGACCTACACGACGTTTCAGGCAAGAGACCTGGGGGGAGATACGGCAGAGCTGGTGAAACGGCACGTCAAAGAGGCCGTGGATCGCTTCCGGCCCGACGCGCTGCTGGTGGGCGAGAGCTGCACGGCGGAACTGATCCAGGATCAGCCCGGAGCCCTCGCCGAGGGCATGAACCTCACGATGCCGGTCGTGAACCTCGAGCTGCCCGCCTACAGCAAGAAAGAGAACTGGGGAGCGTCGGAAACCCTCTACCAACTGGTACGCACCCTGCTGAAACCAGTGGTGCCGGAGCGGCCTGACCATGACGCCACAGCCTGGAAACGGGAGAGACGGAGGCCACGGGTCAGCCTGATCGGCCCCTCTCTGCTTGGGTTCCGCTGCAGAGATGACGTGATGGAAGTTCAGCGACTGTTGACGACTCACGGCATTGATGTGGCCGTGGTAGCACCGCTGGGGGCAGGGGTTGCCGACATCAGACGACTTCCGACTGCCGATCTGAACGTCTGCCTCTATCCAGAGATCGCCGAAGCGACCTGCAGCTGGATGGAGAGACATTTCGGGATTCCCTTCAGTCGAACGGTGCCGATCGGTGTCGGAGCGACGCACGATTTCCTGGTGGAAGTGCATCAGCACCTCGGGCTTGAGCCGCCTGCAGCGGATGAGGGCTACCTGCGATCGAGACTGCCGTGGTACTCCGAGTCAGTAGATTCCAATTACCTGACCGGCAAACGGGTCTTCATCTTCGGAGACGGAACCCATGCCCTTGCGGCGGCCCGGATCTGCGATCAGGAGCTGGGATTCAAGGTGGTGGGGCTCGGCACCTACAGCCGGGAGATGGCAAGGCCGGTGCGGGCCGCTGCGAGGGAACTCGGACTGGAGGCCCTGATCACCGATGACTACCTCGCCGTGGAAGCCGCAATGGCGGAGGCCGCACCGGAACTCGTGCTCGGGACCCAGATGGAGCGACACAGCGCCAAGCGACTGGGAGTCCCCTGCGCTGTGATCAGCACGCCGATGCACGTGCAGGATGTGCCGGCTAGGACCAGTCCGCAGATGGGCTGGGAGGGGGCGAATGTGATTTTTGACGACTGGGTCCACCCTCTGATGATGGGATTGGAGGAGCACCTGATCGGCATGTTCCGCCACGACTTCGAATTCGTGGATGGTCATCAGAGCCACCTGGGTCACCCTGGCGGAGCAGGCGCCTCGACTGACGTCACCACGCCGACAAGGGAGCCGGCGAGCAACGGCGAGGGCCAGCTGATCTGGACTGCCGATGGAGAATCCGAACTGCGGAAGATCCCTTTCTTTGTGCGCGGAAAAGTTCGGCGCAACACGGAAGCCTATGCACGCCAGGCGGGATGCAACACCATCAGCAGTGAGACGCTTTATGACGCAAAAGCACACTTCAAGGCCTGAGCAATTTCACTTATTTTTTTTCATACATACGAAATAAAATATGAAGCAATGGATTGAACATGAAACCCAGATCTATCAATTCTTGGTAAAAGCCGGACAGCGCACATCTGCTGCTGTTGAATGCAGTTATCTCCTACTCCCGCAGGTCGCCGCATGACGACAACCTTGACGCGACCGGCCGACGGCGAAGGCAGCGTGCAGGTCCATCAGGATCCCTCCGTCAACATTCAGGACGAAACCCTGGTGATTGCCGTCTACGGCAAGGGGGGAATCGGCAAATCCACGACCTCATCCAATCTGTCGGCCGCCTTTTCAAAGCTGGGAAAGCGGGTGCTTCAGATCGGATGTGACCCCAAGCATGACAGCACCTTCACGCTGACTCATCAGATGGTGCCAACCGTGATCGACATCCTCGAGGAAGTCGACTTTCATAGCGAGGAACTCAGACCCGAAGACTTCGTATTCACGGGATTCAACGGTGTTCAGTGCGTGGAAAGCGGAGGGCCACCGGCAGGCACTGGCTGTGGTGGCTACGTCACTGGACAGACCGTGAAGCTTCTCAAGGAGCACCATCTGCTCGAAGACACCGACGTGGTGATCTTCGATGTGCTCGGCGATGTGGTGTGCGGCGGATTTGCAGCGCCGCTGCAGCATGCCAACTACTGCCTGATCGTGACTGCGAATGACTTCGATTCGATCTTCGCAATGAACAGGATCGTGCAGGCGATTCAGGCCAAAGCGAAGAACTACAAGGTTCGCCTTGGTGGCGTTGTGGCGAACCGCTCGGCTGAGACCGATCAGATCGACAAGTTCAACGCCCGGACAGGCCTCAGAACCATGGCTCACTTCAGGGATGTGGACGCGATTCGTCGATCACGCCTCAAGAAATGCACCATCTTCGAAATGGATGACGACGACGACGCTGTGAAAGCTGTGCGAGAGGAGTATCTGCGGCTTGCGCAGACGATGCTCGAGAGCGTTGAACCACTCGAGGCCACATCTCTGAAGGACCGGGAGATCTTCGATCTGCTGGGCTTCGACTGATCAGGCCAGTCCCACCAGCTTCATGGACAGGTCCCAGACACGCTCCGCGGTTCTGGGGTCTGTGGCCTTGTCGGAAAGCTCCTGGCTGAACTGACGGCCATCTTTCTTCTGGCGGTTGCCCCAGCTCCAGTGCACTCCGGACACAGCAAAATCGGGGTCAGCCACCACCTGGGCGACACGCTGACCTGCCAGAGCCTGGGTGACATAACCACCGGTGATGTTCTTCTGAAACCAGGGGAAGATGGTCTGGAAAGCCTTCGGCGTATTGCGGAATAGAGGAGTGTCCGCGACACATCCTGGATAGAGAGAACTGAAGACGATCCCGGTCTCGTCATGAAGACGGCGATGCAGCTCCTGGGTCGTGATCATGTTGCAAAGTTTGCTGTCCTTGTAGGCCTTGCCAGGTTTGAACGTCTTGTTGTTGGCCATCGTGATGGGAGCTTGAAAGCCCTGTTCGAAACCGGAGAGATCGCCCAGGTCTGCAGGAGCAGGGATGGGAATCTTTCCGCCCAACTCCTTCGAATTAGCGGTGACAGTTCCCAAGATCACCACGCGCCTAGAAGGGTGTGTCGATGCCTGCAACAAAGGCATCATCAAATGAATCAAGAGGAAATGACCAAAGTGGTTGGTCGCCATCGAAATCTCGTACCCCTGAGGAGAGCGCTCAGCCTGCTTCAGACGTGGTTTGTACACCGCAGCGTTACAAACCAGTGCATCGACCTGATGATCCAGGGAGGAAACGGCACGCCTCACACAATCCAGATCACCCAGATCCATCTGGATGTGCTTCAAACGCTCCTTCGGAATGTCCAGTGCATCGGCAGCGCCCGCAGCCCTTTGAGGGGAGCGGTTCGCAGTCATCACACTCCAACCCTGAGCGGCCAGCGCCTTCACAGCATTGAGGCCTACGCCGGAAGTGGTTCCAGTCACCAAAACCGTGCCAGGGGTGCCGGTCATCTCGCCAGTCCAGAAGGGATCAGTCTGCCTGGAAGGCCCTGGTGGTCGACCAACGTGGTCACGAATCTCAGCGCCAGATCACCCGAAGACGATTAGGAGCAATCCACTGATCCTGCTCATCCATCAGGCGGCGATCTCCACCCAGGGTGAACAAACGATCAAACCTCTGCTGAAGGTGGTGGAGCTTGCCAGATTCGACATCCACCACAGCCGCCAACTCTGCGTGTCGATCGAGCCGTTCCTGGTAGGCCAGAGACACCTTGACCAGACTCACCGCCCCGAGCATCACCAGGCCGAGCTTCATGCCAAGCGCCAACAGGCTGCAAAGCTTTTCTCGACGCTCCGCCTGAAGCTGAAGCTCTGCGGCCAACGTGGCGGCATCGATTGCAGAACCTTCGTGCTCCGTGTGGTTCACGGTAGAGCCACGCCTGGGAAGGCTTGCACGCTTGCGATGAGACCGACGCCGTGCAACTACTGCAGCCGATGGGGTGGTCAACGAAACGCCTGAGAAGACCTACCGCTTTTAACGTGCCCCCCGACAGCTGCCAAGGGGCGAGCGATTGCTGAACTCAGGCGCGATACAGGCTGACACAGAGACGGACTGCCAGGATGCCTGCGTGGGCAGCCACCACGAGGGCGATGAAGATCTCGGACTGAGTGAGAGCGGTGGCCATGGGAATCCCTGGAAACGTTTCCATTGTTTCGTCTGGAAGCGACCAGACGCCATCATTCGCAAAGGCCTGTCACACCCCCTATGACTTCCGGACGTCCGGATTCCATCGTCAACATCGATGCCACGATGATCCGTGAGCTCGACCTCAGCCCACTGAAGGCCTGGATGCAGCAGCCCTTGGAGGATCAACTGCGCCAGGGGGCCGTCCTGGAGGTTCGCTACGACTGGCCCAGAGCTGCAGAGGATCCAAGGGAGCTGAGTGAATGTGCGGAGCCACGACTCTGGGCCCTGCGCGCCGATGCCCATTACCCCTGGCTGCCACTGCTCCTGGAACGATCTGGTGGATCACTGGCCCAACACGTCGCTCTCCTGGTTCCCCATGACTTCAGCCCCAGTGAAGGAATTCGCTTCGACCCGCAGGCTCTGGAGCTCTGGATTACCCAGCGCCTGATGCTGCTCGACCACCTCGGACACGCCCAGGCCCAGTCACAGCGGGGCAATCTGGATCAGATGGCCGCCAGCCTCGGATTTGAGCTCGATCAGCGCTTCTGGATGCTGCTTGATCTACATCGCTAGGACAGCGCACGTCAACAGGTCCTGATCAGGAGAACGCCAACTGCAAGGCTCGTCGTCCTGAATCGGCCGCCAGCAGCAGGGCCAGGGCCCGCAGCGACCACGCTAGGGCAACCGCAGGCACCTGATCAAGCCGAGAAGCGGTCCACTGGGATGCCACCGCCGCGGTCAACCCCAGCACCAGGCCGATGGAGGCCTCCCCACGGCCCTCATGGAGGAACTGCACCGATGCCGCAACCGCAGAACAGGCCACCGCCAAGGTGCTGAGACGGATCGCCAGCCGAATCGGCACCGCCATCCCCCGCACCATCAACGGCACCATCACCAGACCTCCTCCGAGGCCAAGCATGCCTGCAGCCAGACCCGCCACTCCACCCACAGCAGCGAGACCCATCAGTGGCAGCCTGAGGGAATCCTCGGTCGCAGCCTCACCCTGCTCGGCTCGGATCGTGAAGGTGAGTACCAGGTACATCAAGCTCTGCATCAACAGCAGATGCCAATCAGCCGCCAGCCGACCCAACTGACTCAAGAGCAGCGCCGTCGCAAAGGAAGCCATGGCCAGAATCAACCCCTCGCGCCAGGGAATCGCCCGATGGCGTAGGTGAGTGAAGGTGCCTCCAAAGGCGGTGGGCACGATGGCGAAGGTGCTTGTGGCCAGGGCCTGGTGGGGGGGCAGGCCCATCCACAGCAGCAAAGGCGCGAAAATCAAGCCGCCACCAATCCCCAGAAGTCCGGCCAAGGCTCCAGCCAGCAGCCCCAGTGGCAGAGCCACCAACAGATCACTGAGCTCCATTTCAGCCATGGCAACCACAGCATCCTGCCTGGAGACCATCAGCACCAAGGGCCTGCTGCTGGCCATGATCGAGCTGGATGGAGCTGAACAGATGGCTCTGGATGCCTGGCTCCTGGACCAGTGTCTCCAGGGGCGATGGAACGAACCGGTACTGCGTTTTTACACCTGGCCAGGGCACTGGTTGTCGTTGGGGCATCACCAACAACAGCCACCCAAGCACTGGGACCGTGCCATCGCGACAGGATCCGTTCAGCGGGTTCGCCGCCCCAGTGGTGGCGGAGCGGTGCTCCATGGTGGCGGCCTCACCTATGCGCTGATCTGGCCGTCACCGCCGCGCGTCAGGCGTGAGGCCTATATCCGCACCAGCCAATGGATCATCAGCGGCTTCGCCAAGCTCGGGCTGGACCTTCATCCAGGCCAGGCACCAGCCGAGGCGGGAACGATGCACTGCTTCGGCAGTTCCACAGCTGCTGATCTCCTGGACCACAAGGGTCACAAGCGGATCGGCAGTGCCCAGTTCTGGCGAAGGGGCCACCTGCTGCAACACGGCGAAATTCTGCTTGATCCAGACCCTCTGCTGTGGTCAGAGCTGTTTCAGAGCAGCCCTCCACCGCCTCTCAGCCACCTCACAGCTGAAAGCGTTTGCAAAGCACTGACAGAGGCTCTACCGACTCTCTGGCCTGACCTGCAGTGGGAGGAAGGTGAACTCACACCTCTGCAGTGGCAGGAGGTGAAGCGACTGAGCGCCGACTACCGGGTCTCCTCTGATGCTTCATCCTCAAGCAGTCCGGATGCCTGCATCGACGCCACAGCCTGAACCAGTGGGAGTCCGAAGGGATAGCCGTTCTGGCGACGGGCAGCTTCAAGCAACTGGGGAGGCAGCCGGAGGTTGAGGGCCTTGAGCACTGCCTCACCCACATCACCACGCTCAAGGGTTCCTGACGGCAAACCCGCTCTGTTCATCACCAGAAGGCGTCCCTGAGCACTGGACTCAAGCGCTGGGACCGCCTTCCAGAGAGGTTCGGTTTCACTGATGGAGGGGAGCGTGTCAAGCGGCTGTAAGTGATCGGCCAACGTCTGGCGATCCCACTGCTGCACGGGGAGGTCCCTGAGCGGAGCGTCGCTGACCGTGCCCAGCCAGCGCCCACCACGCGTGACCAACACCCAATCGGCAGGGCGAGCATCGGACGGGACAGCATCAGACTCCACCGCGCCAAGCTTCAGCTGGCTGAGACGTCGCAAAGTCTGGTCGGCCTCAAGCACCCGGAAGCGGCGAGCAGACGCTGAATGAACAGTGAGCTGGCGCAACACCTTCTGGAGCATCAGCACCTGGGTCTGACTGCGGGATGCCCCCAGACCGAACCACCCCAGCATCACCAGCCAGAGGGCACTCAGGCCGCCCCCCTTCGCCAGGAATAACCAGACCCCAAAGAAAATCGCCGTCATTGAAAGCAGCCGCCCACTGGCCGTCGCCACCTGAATGCCCTTTCTCTGACTTCCTGTGAATTGCCAGACCAAGGCCTTGAGAATCAAGCCCCCATCGAGGGGAAGCCCAGGAAGGAGGTTGAACAGGGCCAGCACCAGATTCACCCCTGCCAGCTGGGCCACGAGATTGCCCAGCAGCGCGTCCCAATGGGCCGCTGGATGCGCGGACGAGAACAACACAACCGCCAGCACCAAGCTCACCAGAGGCCCGGCAGCCGCCACACGAAAAGCACCCATCGCCGTTGAGCACTCACGCTCCACACTGGCCACACCCCCAAGCAGAAACAGGGTGATACTGCGCACCTTCACGCCCTCCCGCAGTGCCACCAGGGAGTGCCCGAGTTCGTGCAGCAGCACAGACACAAACAACAGCAGGGCTGTGACCAGAGCGATCAGCCAACTGAACCCGGGCGGGAGAAACTGAGCGGCGGGAAGAGCACTGAGTTGCTCACGGAAGGCCAGTGTTGCCAAAGCGAGGATGAGGAACCAGCTGGGATGCACCCGCAAGGGAATTCCCCGGATGCTCATCAGCTGCCAGCCTTCACCCACGCGCGTGCTCCTTCGGATCGGGCCCTGCGGGCCTATCTGATCACAATCCTAGAAACTGTTCCTGAGATGCCATTCATCACGCGTCATGAATCAACCTGCCGTGGCGGTGAAAGTTTGCGGCCTCACCGACATCGACCAGGCCAATGCTGTCGCGGCATTGGGAGCCAGCGCCATCGGTGTGATCGGCGTTGAGGCGTCGCCACGGTGGGTGCCTGAGCCAGAACGCAGAGCGTTGTTCAGGAGTCTGCAACGGCATCACCCAAGTGTTGAACGGGTTTGGGTGGTGGCTGATCTTGATGACGACAGGCTCCATGCCGCTCTCCAAGGAGAAGGTGCACCATCGGTGGTGCAGCTTCATGGCGACGAATCGGCAGAGCGATGCAAGGATCTGCGCCGTCGTCATACCCAGACAAAGTGGTGGAAGGCTCTGCGTCTGCACGACCCCGCACAGCTCCTCAAGCTGAACGACTATGCCGGTTGCGTTGATGCCTTTCTCCTTGATGCCTGGAGCCCCGATCAACTTGGCGGCACCGGACATCGGCTTGACCTGGAATGGCTGAAAACAATCGATCAGCACTGCCCGGCAACGTGCCCTTGGTGGCTGGCAGGAGGGATCAGTGCTGAGTGGGTCCCCGAACTTCTCGCTCAGGTGCATCCTTGCGGACTTGATGCCTCCAGCCGTTTGGAGAGTTCACCTGGTGTGAAGGAGCTCAGAAAAGTGAAGGCCCTGATCGACGCGACCAACAAGCTTTCGACCTGACGTCCACAAGTCACAAACCATTCCACTGATCACGCCCGAGACGCTCTCCCCGAGTAATGAAAACGGTCTGGAGACGGTTCGCTGTGGAGCGTCGGCGGCTGCGCTGCGGACAACCTGCCTCACGGCAGTCGGTCAAGCAATCGATGGATGTCCAAGACCCGGAGAGTGGGCTGTCAGCACAGCAGCACTTCCCGGGCCAGACACGCTTCGATCGTTCAGACAATCAAGTGCTCAGCAGGGCTTCCTGCTGACGCACCAGCTCAAAGAATTCCTGCTTCAGACTTGGATCGTGACGAAAATCACCACGTACCACTGAATTCACCATGCTGGTCTGGGGCTCACGCACCCCACGCCACTTCATGCAGTAGTGCTGGGCCTTGACGATGATGCCAAGTCCTTGAGGCTCGCACAGCTTCTCAATTTCGTCGGCCAGGATCATCACCGCCTCTTCTTGAATGTGAGGACGGGAAAAGACCCAGTCAGCGACACGTGTGAATTTGGACAGACCAATCACACGGCTGCCGGGCTTGATGCCGATCCAGCAGTTGCCCATGATCGGCACCAGGTGGTGGGAACAGGCCGATCGCACGGTGATCGGACCAACGGTGTAGATCTCATCGAGTTCCTTGACGTTAGGGAAACTGGCGACCTTGGGCTGCTGGTGATAACGCCCTTTAAAAACTTCATGGAGATACATGCGCGCCACGCGCTCGGCTGTCTCCTCAGTGTTGTGATCGTTCTCGATGTCGATCACCAGACTGCGAAGAAGATCACGGACACGGTCACCAACTTCGGCCTCGAGAGCCTGCAGCTCACCCGGAAGGATGTAGTCAGCGATGTTGTCGTTGGCCAGAAAGGAGACATCAGCCGACTTCAGGCGAGCGCTGATCAGAGCAGAAACGCTTTGCACCACGCCCGCAGAGATCTGCTCCTTGCCGCCATTGAGATCTTGGCTCGTCACCGGAAAAGTTGAAGTCATTAGGAGCGTATGAAATTAAAGGGCGCCGGCAGCCGGCATCAGAGTGAGATCTTCAATCACCTGCGTGGCCGGTTGCTCAGCGAGATGCAGAAGGGCTGCGGCAGCTTGATCAACTGGAAGCATCGCACGGCGATCGAAGGAACTCTCCACCGTTGGTGTGTCCCAAAGCGGAGAGTCAACAGCTCCGAGGGTCAGGGTGCAAGCACGAATGCCGTTTGCACGCTCCTCCTCAGCCAGACACCGCGTGAAGCTGGCCAGAGCGGCTTTGGTGGTGCAGTAAGCACCCCAACCTGGAAAGGCGTTGCGAGCGGCATGGCTGCTCACGTTGATCACCAGACCGCCAGCACCACGCATGCGGGGCACAACGGCACTGCATAGCTGAAAAATGCTGGTGAGGTTGAGTTGAAGCAACCATTGCCAGCGATCGAGCGGCATATTGAGCAGATCACCGGTGTAGGCAGCGCCAGCATTGTTGATCAGCACCGAAGGACGCAGTCCTTGGGAAAGCAAGTGATCAACGGCAGGGGCAATCGCCGAGGGATCCGAAAGATCACAGGCCTGATAAAGCACACGCCTTCCTCCACCCGTGAGTTCAGCCGCTAGAGACTGGAGAGCAGCTTCACTGCGAGACAGCAATAAAAGATCCCAGCCAGCCTTCGAAAAGGCAAAGGCAGCGGCGTGACCGATACCTCGGGATGCCCCAGTGATCAAGACAGACGGCAATGAGGCTCTGCGACACGTAAGACCCTAGACAGCCAGATCACTTTCTGTGGTTCCGGACGTGAGAACACGCCCCATGGCACGGAACTTGCGGTACCGCTGATCGCGCAGCTCCTGCTCAGACAACGACTCCAGATCAGTGAGGTGACGCTCAATCGCCTGCTTCAAGACGGCGCCGGCCTTGAGAGGAGCCCAGTTGTTGCCACCTGCCGGCTCGGGCAACACCTCATCCACAACACCGAGGTTACGCAAATCTGGCCCTGTGATCCGCAATGCGGCTGCCGCTTCAGAGGCTTTGGCTGCATCACGCCAAAGGATGGATGCGCAGGCTTCAGGACTGGCAACGGTGTACACACTGTGTTCAAACATCAGCAGTCGATCGGCCACACCAATGCCGAGGGCACCGCCGGATCCCCCTTCTCCGATCACGGTTGCAATGACCGGCACCCGAAGGCGGAACATCTCACGGAGATTGACAGCAATCGCCTCACCCTGACCCTGCTCCTCAGCCAGGAGACCTGCATAGGCCCCAGGGGTATCGATGAAGGACAGGATCGGCAGCCGGAAACGATCGGCATGATCCATCAACCGCAGTGCCTTGCGGTATCCACCAGGCGTGGCCATGCCGAAGTTGCGGGCCACATTTTCCTTGGTGTCGCGGCCTTTCTGATGACCAATCAGCAACACTGAACGGTCTCCGATCCGTCCGATCCCTCCCACCAGAGCCTGATCATCGCTGCCCCGACGATCGCCATGAAGCTCAACCCACTCGTCGCAGAACATCTGGATGAAATCCAGGGTGCTGGGACGATGGGGATGACGCGCCACCTGAATTTTCTGAGCAGGTGTCAGGTTCGAGAAAATCTCTTCACGCCGGCGGGCCGCCAGGGTCTCGAGCTGCAGCAACTGCTGGCTGACATCCACCTCAGAACTGCGCGCCAACTCCCGGATCTGGTCGATCTGCTGCTCAAGTTCAACCAGGGGTTTCTCAAACTCGAGCAGATGACGACGGGCCATAACGGAAGTGGGGGAGGGAGGGGAGAACTCAGGCGGCAGCAGCCTGAGGCTGAAGGTTGAGGGTCAAGGTGGAGAAGCCATGACGCACGGAGGCCGCACCGATGAAGTCCATCTTCTCAAGCGTGATGTTGTTGCGTCCCCAGCTGAAATTCGTATGGCAGTCTTCAAACTCGAGCAGCATCGCCTCAGCAAAACAGGCAAACATCTGTCGCTGAGGCTTTTCCATTTCAGCGATTTCCATCATCGTCCAGCCGATGTCGGTGCCGAATTCAACGATGCCGCCTTTGAGAACATGAACACCGGCATCAACCACCTTGGCATCGAGATTCTTCGGATAGCCACCATCAATCATCAGGCAAGGCTTACGCAGTGACGCTGCATCGATTTCGAGGGTGCGAGGCATGCTGGCGACCCAAACCACCACATCAGCCTCTGGCAATGCCTCATCGAGGCTCAGAATCCTTCCCCCACCCAACTCACTCTGAAGATCAAGGAGAGGCTGCTGCTGTCGTGCGACAAGCAGCAGTTCTGCGACACCGCTGCGGCGACTGAGCCAACGACAAACGGCACTGCCGATGTCTCCGGTGGCTCCGACCACGGCCACCCTGGCCTTGGAGAGATCGATCCCTAGCAAAGGGGCATTGATTTCCACCTGGCGACTGATGACCCAGGCAGTGTGCGTATTGCCGGTGGTGAAGCGTTCCCATTCCAGCGTCGTGCTTCGCACGTGCTGATGCTGGAGCAGATTGAAATTCTCAAAAATGATTGAGGTGAAGCCGCCGAGAGCTGTGATGTTGATGCCCTTTTTCTGGGCCAGCTCCATGGCATTGAGCACCTTTCTCCTCGCCGTCTTGAAGCGACTCAGCATCTCAGGCACGAAGCAGGAATCGATGTAAGCGCCAGTGATGGTCTTTCCGGTGGCGCTGGTGACCTCCACGTGTTCCACCAGCTGTGGTGGTGCGCTGCACCACACATCAAGATCACCTTCAGCGATGTGATCGAACCCAAGCTCTGAAGCTTTGCGCCTTGCGGCTTCAAAGCTGGTGGAATGTCCGATCAGACCAAACATGTACCGCCGACGATCAACAGAATGAGGATCCCTGGCCGCACCGGCTTAGGGGTGAAGCGGCCATGCTCTCACGAAAGTGGGTAGCGAAAACTACTCGAGCAGACCAGGGATGGTCCAGCGACACGACCGCCGGAGAGCACTCAGACCGCCAGTGCGGCTGCCGCCATCCGAGCGATGTCGCGTGAAGAGAAGCCAATCTCGCAGAGCGCTTCCTGATAAGCGATCAGGAAATCCTCGATCAGATCTTCTTTTTCCATATGAAGCACGGCCGCATCCTTGGCCACGTCCTCAAGCATGGAGCGAATCAACGGGAGGTTGACACGGTTGGCCTCCATCAACTCGTCCTTGCTGGCTTCGAAATTGGCTTTGAGCCACTCCTGGCCGTAGTTGAGGTGGGTGTATTCATCCTTGACCACACCTTCGGTGATCTTGCGGGCGAAGGGATCGGCGACGGGAATATAAATGTGATAGGCCGAGATGGCGAACGCCTCGATCAGCAGGGCCTGGATGAGAAGGCAGGTAACCACTTTGCCGTCCTTCAGGGCTTGCTGAAAGTTGCCGTGGAGAGGGGCGAAGAAGTCGCGAGCAAACGCCATATCGGCGGCAACACCCAGATTGTTACCGCAGGCGGTGAAGCCCTTCATATGCTTCATTTCCATGCGAGCCAGACCCTTGAGCTCCTCAGCCTGATCAGGGATCAGCGTGCCCAGAGAGATGTAGTTGTCATGGGCTTCCTGCTCACCTTCGATCACAATCGCGTTGATGCGGCTGTAGGCGTCTTTGTAGGCCGCAGTGCTGAAATCAGGCAGTTGGGAAGCAGATCCTTCCTGATCACTGGTCGCAGCGACCTCAGGCGAATTGAGGGTCGGCATGGATCGTTCCGATAAACAGGCAATGCGGAAGACTGTAACCAGCGCAACCTCAAATGGCCTCGCCTCGGGCAATCAGATCACGACCTGAGCACAGAATCCACGGGTGGCCAACGGCTGGCCATCAGGTTGGAGAACAGCGTGACCCAGTGCTTAACCACGCATTCTTCCAGTTGCCGACCAAGGGCGGCGCTGGCGCCGCGGCTGTCACCCACCACGCCGGAGCGGCTTAGATCCGTGGTGAGCCAAGCGAAGGGGGCATCCCCCTCCACACTCCAGCCCAGAGGCGGTGTTGCCCCACTCGCAGGCGATCGATGGTCGCCATCCACAGGCCTGTCATCCCCCACCAGCTCAGGGGCAAGCGACAGCATCAGGCTGGTCTCCGCCAGTCCTGCATGCAGCCCTGTCGCCACCTCCACATCAGGAAGAACGTCCCGGAGACCCGGCACACCACTCCAGAGGAAACAGGGAAGCACCGCCATGGAAGGTGTCTGCGCGCGCAACGCACGGGCCGCGATCTGCAACAACGCGATCTGCCCTCCGTGGGCGTTGAACAGCACCAGTCGTCGCACACCCTGCTGCGCCAGCTGGGAGCCGACAGCCTCCACCATCCGGGTCAGCAGGTCGGCAGGCAGCGACAGGGTGCCTGGGAAGCCGGCATGCTCGGGGGAGAAACCGATGGACTGAACAGGCAGACGCCAGATCGGCAGATCAAGAGGCAGCTCTTCAAGGATCTGATCCAGCACACGATCCGCAAACAACGCATCAGTCACCAGAGGGAGGTGGGGGCCGTGCTGCTCGACGGCACCGAACGGCCAGATCACGGTGGATCCCGGGCGTTTCAACTGACCCTCAGCCTCAGGCCAAGCGAGGTGTTCAAGGCGTCGCTGCGGTGAAACCATCGATCAATCCAAGGGCTGCACATCCCCACCCTGCCTGTCACACTGGTCTATCGACGACTTCGAAGGGTCCATGCCCGGATCAGGCAGCCTGCAGCCGAAACAACCCAAGGCGCCGAAGCCTTCCGCCGATCTCAGGCCGCCGCAGGTGATGCAGATCACCCGCAAGGACGAACAGGACAAGCTGCGACGCGAAGCCGATCAGGCAAGGGCTGCTGCCGAGGCCGCTCTCAAACATGCACAGGAGCTCGAACGGGCAGCCCAGGAAGCAGGTGCTCCAGCCCACACAGCCCCCCCGCGTCCGTCGGCAGCCAAGCCATCGCCCCCCAGGACCTCCGTCAACGACGCCGATCTGTTTGACACCTCCGAATTCGAGGGCCTGAGCATGGCCGATCTGCTCGGCCCGGCGGATCGCAAGGCCACCGGCGGTCAACGCAGCAACGCCACGGTCAACAAAGCCCCCCAGAAGGCCATCAGCCACAGCGTTGATGACTTCGACTTCGACGAAGAAGCATTCCTGGCCGCGCTCGACGAGAACGAGCCCGTAGGCACCACAGGCGATGTGGTCACCGGAACGGTGATCGGGATGGAAAGCGATGGTGTTTATGTCGATATCGGTGGCAAAGCTCCTGGGTTCATGCCCAAGAGCGAATGCGGTCTCGGGGTGATCACCAACCTCAAGGAACGGTTCCCGAAGGGCCTTGAGATCGAAGTTCTCGTCACCCGTGAGCAGAATGCCGACGGCATGGTGACAATCAGCTGCCGTGCGCTGGCCCTGCGCCAGAGCTGGGACCGCGTCAAGATCCTCGAGAAGGAAGGCAAGGTGGTGCAGGTGAAGGTGAGCGGGTTCAACCGCGGTGGTGTGACCTGCGATCTGGAGGGTCTGCGCGGGTTCATTCCCCGCTCGCAACTGCAAGACGGCGAAAACCACGAAGCCCTGGTGGGCAAGACCCTCGGCGTCGCATTTCTTGAGGTCAATCCCGAGACCAGAAAGCTTGTGCTCTCGGAGAAGCGGGCTGCCACAGCTGCGAAATTCTCTGAGCTCGAGGTGGGCCAGTTGGTTGAGGGCCACGTGGTGGCTGTCAAGCCCTACGGCTTCTTTGTGGACCTCGGTGGGATCAGCGGACTTCTCCACCAATCCGTTGTCACCGGTGGGGCCATGCGATCACTTCGCGAGGTGTTCGATCACGGTGATGTCGTCAAAGCCCTGATCACGGAACTGGATCCCGGTCGTGGCCGGATTGCCTTGAACACGGCGATGCTGGAAGGTCAACCAGGTGAATTGCTGGTTGAAAAAGACAAAGTGATGGCTGAAGCCGTCGATCGGGCCAACCGTGCTCGTAACGTCCTCAGACAACAGGAACAGTCAGCTGGATGATTGCGGCCAATCCGCTCGCCACCACCCTCGATCGACAGCCCGACTGGGAGCTGGATTTCTATTCCAGACCCATCCTGGAGCCTGATGGCAAAAAACGCTGGGAGCTGCTGATCAGCAGCACGCCCTTCCCTGAAGGTGGCGATCCGTTCCGTTACGCCCGTCGATGCCCTGCAGGGGACGTCAATTCCACCTGGCTGGCATCAGCCCTGCGTGATGCCCTGACCAATGCAGAAGCAGAAGGTTGGCGCCCGCCGCGGCGACTTCGGTCCTGGCGCAGTGCCATGCGCACGATGGTGCAGCGTGCGGCCGCCGAACTGCAGATCGAGATGGTGCCCAGCCGTCGCACCTATGCCTTGATCGACTGGATGGAGGAGCGGAGCCGAGAGGTTTATCCCAAGGAAGAGGGCTATATGGCAGGCCCCCTGGCACCGCCTCCAGCCCCGCTCAGCACCCCTGCCGTGCCCCTGCCCGAGGCTGTGCGTGGTGATGCCTGGACTTGGGCGACCCTTCCCCTCGGCAGCCTTGCCGAAGCAGGCGAATGGCCACTGGGGTTCAACGGTCTCCTCCCCATCCATCCAGAGATGGATCCAGATCAGCCCATTCCCGGCCTGCGCCTGTTCAGCCAAACACGGGCGCTGGCCCTGGCGGGTTGGCTTGGAGGGCTGGAACCCGTGCGTCTCCGCATCGATGGCAGGCAACTGATTCTTGATGCAGGCCAAGACGACAGCTGGCTGGTCACCGATCTTGATGCAGAGGGAGCGAAAGCGGCCGATCACGCCTTCATAACCACCCGTCAGCACACCCAGGGATTGCAGTTCATCGCCGTGCAGACCACGCCTGACAACCCTCGCTTCGAAGGGTTCTGGATGCTGCGCGACCAGCCCGATCCATGACCGAAGCTCAGGCTCCCTGTCCTGATCCGTTCGACCGCCCCGACAGCCTTTTCAACAGGCATGAGCACTGGACGTGGGTGGGGTGTTACGGCGGCTATTACCTCAGTTCGAACCTGCTGGAGAGCCACGGCTTTGAACATGGCTTTTTCACCAGGCGCTGGCACGGACGGGGACCCGATGAACTGGCCACCTATTTATCTGCGGGGATCACGGTGCATCGACCACAACAGGTCCATGGCAACACCGTGCTCGAGGCTCAACAGGCCGATCGCGCTCCCTGGCCCGAAGCTGACGGTCTGGTAAGCGACCGGGGCAGCCAGAGTCTTTGGGTCTGCGGAGCCGACTGCACGCCGGCGTTGCTGGCAGATCCCGACAGTGGTCATGTGGCTGCCTGCCACGCCGGTTGGCGCGGCGTGGCAGGCAGGATCCTTCAGCAGGCCGTGGAACGTCTCGAACAACGGGGCGGCCACCGTTCTCAGTTTGTCGTCGCCCTCGGACCAGCTGTCAGCGGTGCCCAGTACCAGGTGCAGCACTCCGTCGCAGACGAAGTGGTAGCTGGGGTGGCATCAGACCCCCAGCAGATCGCGCAGATCGTTCAGTCCGATCCCGATCCCGACCGTTGTCGCCTTGACATCCGTGCCGCAGCAGTCATTCAGCTCCAGGGGCTCGGCTTGACGGCAGAGCGGATCAGCCCATGCCCCCTCTGCACCGTGTCCGAGCCTGCACTGTTCCACTCCTGGCGTCGGGATCAGGTGAAGGCGGTGCAGTGGAGCGGCATCGTCTCCCAGGCTCCGGTCTGACCCGATCAGCGCTGCTCCTCCGAGAGCAGACGCAACGCCACACTCTCAGCCGCCCGAATGCCATCGATCGCCGCCGAGAGAATCCCACCCGCATAACCAGCCCCCTCGCCCGCAGGCGTGAGTCCAGCCGTGTTGGTGGATTCATACGCTGGATTGCGGGACAAACGCACTGGCGAGGATGTTCGCGTCTCCACGGCGGTGAGCAGGGCATCGGGGTGGTCATACCCTTCAAGGCGACGGGCGAAGGCCGGCAGTGCCTCCCGGAGAGCTGTCACCATCGGTTCCGGCAACGCCTGGCGAAGATCGGCCGCCCGCACTCCCGGCTGGTAGGAGGGAGCAAGACTGCCCAAGCCTGCGCTGGGGCGATCGGCCAGAAAATCTTCAAGGCGCTGCACAGGAGCGCTGTAATCCCCCCCACCGAGGGTAAACGCCTGCTCCTCGAGAAACCGCTGAAAGGCCACACCGGCCAGAGGATCTCCCGGATAACGCTGATAAGGAGCGAGGTCTTCGTCCAACACAGGAACCACCAAACCGCTGTTGGCGTTGCGCTCATTGCGGGAGTGCTGGCTCATGCCATTGGTCACCACGCGCCCGGGTTCACTGGTGGCACCCACCACCAAGCCACCAGGACACATGCAGAAGCTGTAGACGCAGCGGCCATTCTCAGCATGGTGGACCAACTTGTACTCCGCCGCACCCAATTGGGGGTGGCCGGCCTGTGCACCCCAGCGGGCGTGATCGATCAGACTCTGAGGATGCTCAATCCGAAAGCCCACTGCAAAGGGTTTCGCCGTCATCGCCACTCCCTGACGCTCCAGCATCGCGAACGTATCGCGGGCGGAATGTCCCGGGGCCAGCACAACTTGAGAGCAATCCACAGAACTGCCATCAGCCAGCGTCAGTCCCACCAGCCGCTGATGGTGCGCCCCCCCGTTACCGGCGTGTGGAGCGCTGCGCTGATCGGAACCGGTCGGATCGGAGATCGGTTCAAGGATCAGTTGCTCAACCTTCGCCCCGAAGCGCACGTCCCCGCCCAGCGCCTCAATCCTGGATCGCAGCCCACGCACGACGGTGGCCAACTTGAAGGTGCCGATGTGAGGCCGATGCACCGTGAGGATCTCCGGGTTGGCGCCACAGGCCACCAGTTCCTCCAGCACCTTGCGTCCGTAATGCTCAGGATCGCTCACCTGGCTATAGAGCTTGCCGTCGGAGAAGGTGCCGGCCCCTCCCTCCCCGAACTGGACATTCGATTCAGGCTGAAACGGAGAGGTGCCTTTCCAGAAACCGAAGGTGTCGGCCGTACGCTGCTTCACTGCCTGACCGCGCTCCAGCAACAAAGGTCTGAAGCCCATTTGGGCCAGCGACAGGGCTGCGAAATAACCACAGGGCCCGGCCCCGATCACCACTGGTCGCGTGCCCGGATGCACACCGAAATCTGAGGGAGCCTTGGCAACAGCCCGATAACGGGTCTCCGGTGCCAGACGCAAGCGACTGTCGCCCCGATGCTTCCTGAGTACGGCCGACTGCCCCTTCACTTCCAGGTCCAGGCTGTAGATCAGCTGAATGCGGTCATGGCGTCGGGCATCGATACTGCGTTTGATCAACCGATGGCTGATCAAACGCTGAGGCGGGATGCGCAATCGTTTGAGGATCGCCTGACGCACCGCGTCAGGCCCGTGATCCAGCGGCAGACGTAGCTCACTGAGGCGTAACACCTGCGTTCACCGCCATGGGATTCCAGAAAAACCTTACTGAGCCGTGATCAGACGCGATTGCGCTTCACCTTGGGGAGCCTGACTGGGCCTGAGGACAAAGTCGCTGGCCACGCCCTCCAACCGAGCGGAGTCTCCCCTGCGACGACGCTCAATGGCCTGACAGAGAGGCAATGGATCGGCGCCGGGATCCAGCCATGCCATCGGGTCACGCCTGCCGTCAGCTGCCAGGGGAGCGGGGGCCAGAGTCGTGAGCGCCAGCACCCGAGCCGTTTCGTAACCGGCTGCGGCAATCAGATCAGGGCTCGCTCCCCAGCGTTGCTCGAACGCTGCGGCGAATCCCTTCCAGCCAGGCCCCTGGGCTGGTTGATCCAACACCAGCTGAGGCCATGGCTGGGAGGACACCGCTGCGGCCTGTGGGCGACTCAACAACCACACCCATGCCGGTTGGCGGGAAACGTCTGGAGCAGACTGACGCTGGCGCAGAACAGTTGCAAGCGATCCATGCAAGGGGGACGCCAGCACGATGGCATCAGGCCCCAGCCAATCAAGATCCTTCTGCAGCAAAGCCAGACGTTCGGGATCGGACGGGTCGATCTCCTGCAACGACGCTTCGGTGTAGGAGAGCACCGTGCCTCCCATCCCCTCAAAAAACTCGACAAAGGGGGTGGCGCGATCGGCCTCAAGGGTGGAAGGGTCTGTCACCACCATCACCCGTTTCCAGCCCCGATCAATCGTGGCTTTCGCCAAGGCCCGAAGCTCATCCTGACGTGATGGCAGCAACGGCCAGACCCGACCCTGCTCATCCAGACCAGGAAGCATTGTCAACGCGGCACCACGCTGATGCCCGAGCAACACCCGCGCATCTCCCTCGGCAGCCAGCCGGCTGTAACTGCGCAGATCAGCCCCGAAGCCAGCCACCACAAGGGAGGGCACGACGGGCTGATTGTTCCCGTCGCGGGGAAAGAGCACAAATGGATCAGCATCGGCAGCAAGCGAATGCATCACCATCGCTGCCGGCTCGGCACCACAGCCCCGAACGGCTTGTTCTCCCAAGGCAAGACCCTGCAGGAACGCATCCCGAGCGCCCTCCAGCCCATGGGGCATCACCAGAGCCACTGGAGCAGTGATTTGGCGGCTGGCGGCCATGGCCTGGCAACCCAGGAGACTGGCCACGAGCATCAGCACTGGGCGCCAGCGCAGAGAACGGCAACCCTCCCAGGATTGATCCCAGATCCTCAGTCGCGCCAAGGGACCGGTGGCGGACGGTTGATCAACGACCGCTTCGGAAGGAGGAGCTTCAGGGGACGAGGCCATGGGGTCGAAATCCCAGCGGCTTCAAGCTAGGGAGAGGGATCCTCACCGTCTGTATTTGTGACAGGAGCGGCATCAGGGAGGAGGTAGGCCAGCAACCCCACGGTCGGCAGGAGACAGCCAAGTCCAATGGCGAGAGGACGATTCGTCCCAGCCGCTTCCGTCCAGACAGCGGTACTGAGAAAGGCTGCTCCCAGCAGAACGCAGGGCACCATCACCATGCCGGCAGCCACACGATTCTTGGCCATGGTCAGGCGGCCAAACAGCTGAGGCGACCCAGCCCAGCCGAGGCGAGACCTGCGCTGAGATCTTGCTCTTCACCCAACGGTGTGACGCGGGCGATCAAGGTACCCTCCACCGACCCCTCAGGGCGAAGGTTCACCCGGCGACGCCTCGGGAGAGCGTGTTTCAACCAATCGAGGGCTGCCTGCTCATCGGCAGGGTTGACCTCAAGACAAGCAAGCTGAACGGTGTAATTACGATTGCGATCACCGATCTGCAACAACGACGAGGAGCGCACCTGCAACACCTCAGCGGCGATGGCCTGGGGCGCCATGGCGACCAAGGCAAGCAGGATCAGACCAAGGGCCAGGCCACGACTCATCCAACCAGCCATCAGAGCGAGGCTCCGCAGGTGGGGCAGAAACGGTGATCGTGGCTGGTGATGGCTCCACAGGAACCACAGGTGCGCCTCGCGTCCATCGCCAGCTCGGGATGAGAAGGAAGACCCACCATCTGGGCATTGCTGCAACCAGGGGGCACCATCGGGTAGCAGTTCTCGCCTCGACGAACACGGACATCAATCAACGTCGGGCCGGGAGCCTCCAGGGCATCGCGCAGATCTGATCCAAGCGTCTCCCGGCGATCAATACGAACACCACGCACACCGAAGGATTCAGCCAAGCCCACAAAATCAGGCATCCCGGTTTGCATGTTTGAAGCGGAATAGCGCTCCTCGTAGAAACTCTCCTGCCACTGGCGCACCATCCCTTGCCACTGGTTGTTCACAATCACCACCTTCACGGGCAGCTGATATTGGGCGAGGGTTCCCAGCTCCTGAATGTTCATCAGGATGCTGGCGTCTCCGGCAACGCAAACCACCCTCTGATCGGGGAACGCTGCCTGAGCCCCCATCGCAGCAGGCATCCCGAATCCCATGGTGCCGAGACCGGCACTGCTGATCCATTGACGGGGGCCGTTGCGAAGGTACTGGGCCGACCACATCTGGTGCTGCCCCACGTCAGTGGTGACGATGGCCCCAGTACAGAGATCGCGAAGGGCAATCAACACCTCCTGCGGATAAATCGCACCATCGGGATTGGGAACGGTGAGGGGATAGCGCTGTTTCCAGCTTTCGATCTTGGCCAGCCAGGCCCCGGTCGTTGGGGTCACATCACGTTGCCGGCTGCGCTGCATCAACTGGGTCATGCTCTGGCCGAGGTCCCCCAGCACAGCCACCTCCGCCAGGCGGGTCTTGCCGATCTCCGCCGGATCGATTTCGAAGTGCACAACCCTGGCACGGGGAGCGAAGGTGTCGAGCTTGCCCGTGACCCGATCATCAAAGCGGGCACCCACGGCAATCAGGAGATCGCACTCGGTGACGGCAAAATTGGCATAGGCCGTGCCATGCATCCCAAGCATCCCCACCGAGAGGGGATCGTTCTCATCAAAGGCACCCTTGCCCATCAAGGTGGTGGTGACGGGCAGCTGGTGACGGTGAGCCAGCTCTGCGAGTGACGCATGAACACCGGCAGAGATGGCCCCCCCGCCCACATACAGCAGGGGTCGCTGTGCCTGCTGGATCAGGTCGAGGGCGGCATCAAGGGCAGCGGGATCCGGTTGTTGCGGTTGCCGGAATCCATTCGGCACTACAGCCCCGGGCTCAACCGGCACGTAATCAAATTCCTCCTGACCCACGTCCTTGGGGATATCGATCAACACAGGGCCTGGACGCCCGGAGGCTGCAATGAAGAAGGCCTGCGCCACCACCGAGGCGAGATCGGCCGGATCGCGCACCACCCAGGAGTGCTTCACAATCGGCAGGGTGATGCCGAAGATGTCGGTTTCCTGAAAGGCGTCGGTGCCAATGGCGGGGCGCGGCACCTGGCCCGTGATCACCACCATCGGCACCGAATCCATCTGAGCTGTGGCAATGCCGGTGACCAGATTGGTCGCGCCAGGACCCGATGTTCCAAAACAGACGCCCACCCGACCGGTTGCACGGGCATAGGCATCGGCGGCGTGGGTGCCTGCCTGCTCATGGCGGACAAGGATGTGGCGGACCCATCCCTGGGACTCCGCCACATGCAGGGCGTCATAGATGGGAAGGATCGCCCCACCCGGATAGCCGAAAATGGTGTCAACGCCGTGACGGCGCAGGGAATCCATCAGTGCTTCGGCACCAGTGATCCGTCGCCTGCTCTCCTCCAGGGAGGCACCGGGGACCGTTGGCGCAGAAGTCAGGGTCACAGTGACGTCACAAGTAGCCGATCCTCAGATTAGGTGCCCACCCGTCGTACGGGGCTGTTCAGAGCAGCCCGAGAGCATGGAGAGGTCCATGGCCACTGACCAGTTCCAAGAGAAAGGCCGAGAAACCCACCATCGCCAGACGGCCATTCCAGACCTCGGAACTGTTGTTCCAGCCCCATTCCCATTTCTCCTGGGGATAGAGCTTGACGGTGGTAGGGAGTTCAGCGGCCTGGTCAAGATTGACCTCCGGGCCATCAAGGCTCGCCGCCACCATGTCGGCCAACCCCTTGATGAAGGGGGGATAGGTATCGAGCGCTCGAACCCGACGGAAATTGACCACACCGGCTTCCGTGGCCAACTCTCGGTATTCGATATCAATTTCCTCGAGCGTTTCGATGTGCTCACTGACGAAACTGATGGGAACCACGACGAGATCGCGGGTCTTGGCCTCACCGAGCGCCTCAAGGGCCTCTTCGGTGTAGGGCTTGAGCCATTCCACAGGGCCCACGCGGCTCTGATAAGCGAGGGTGTGAGGATTCTTGGCGCCGAGAATTGACTCCAGCTCCGTCATGATCAGGTCTGTGCAGGCCTCGATCTCCTGCTGGTAGGGATCACCGGCCTCTTCGACGTAACTCTTGGGAACGCCGTGGGCACTGAAGAAGACATGGGCTTCCCCCGGGACATCCGACGCACGGACCTGATCGGCGATCAGTTCCGCCATGGAACGCACGTAACCGGGATGGTCAAACCAGCTCCTGATGCAGCGCAGGGGGAGCTGTTGAAACGCAGGATCCAGCTGGCGAAGACGCTGCAATTCACGAAAGCTTGAACCGCTGGTACTGATGGAAAAATGGGGATAGAGGGGCAGCACCACCACTTCCTCAATGCCATCAGCCTTGAGGTCGGCCACGGCGGATTCAGTGAAGGGATGCCAGTAGCGCATCGCCACATACGAAGTGGCTTCGATCCCGCGCTGACGAAGCTCGCTCTGCAGTTCACGGGCCTGCTGCTCGGTGATCCGGCGCAGAGGGGAACCGCCACCGATCGAACGGTAAGCCTCCTGTGATTTGCTGCTGCGAAGGGTGCTGATCAGCCAGGCCAAGGGTTTTTGCAGGGCTGGGATCGGCAGGCGGATGATCTCCGGGTCTGCGAACAGGTTGTAGAGAAAAGGCCCCACATCCTGGATCCGCTCCGGTCCGCCGAGATTGAGCAGAAGGACGCCGACCCGGGCCATTGAGCAGCCGCTGACAGAAGTGGAGTTGAGCGTAACCCCCATCGCTGCCAAGGTGGCACCATTCGACTGGTGGTGATTGCCAGATCAGCGGCATGGACCTGAGTGCAGATCTCACCACGATCAACGCCTCGCTTCAGGCTGAGGGGTGTCGGCTTCGGATTGAACAGCGGGGGCAACGTCTCAATCTGCGTGGCCCCCTTCCGTGTCGAACCACTGAAGGCAAACAACGGACCCAGAGGCTGAGCCTTGGCCTGTCGGCCAACCACGACGGCCTGGAGGAGGCGCGCCAACTGCTGCATCTCGTCGATCTGCAATTACGGCGCAACCAGTTCGACTGGCGGCAATGGACCCAGGTGCCCACCAGCGGCTCCGCAGGGTGTGCAACCGACTCGGGCGAGGGCAACAACCGTGCAGGAAAGAAACGGTCACCTTCGCTGGAGCATCTGCTTGACGACTTTGAAGACAGTTTCTTCAGGGATCCCCAGCGACGCCGTTCTCCCGCCGGCAGCCGCACCACCTGGAGCTCCGCCTACAGGCCTTATCTGCGCCGCCTGAGAGACCTGTCCATGGAGCATCAGCGAGTGCTCGACAGCGATCTGCTCAGTCTCACCCTGGCCAGCTACGCCGACGGCAGTCGCAGCCGCCAACAATGCGCCACAACCCTGGCGGCCCTGGCTCGTCATTGCGGCATCCCTCTTCCCGACAACTGGCGTGCTGAAGCCGGGGGGTACGGCCTGCACCGGGCCCGCTTCAGGCAGCTACCGACCGATCCCCAGATTCTGGAAGCTGTCCTGACCATCCCCAATCCCTCCTGGCGCCTGGTCTTCGGTTTGATGGCCACCTACGGGCTCCGCAACCACGAGGTGTTTTTCGCAGACCTCACCTCGCTGGCTGCGGGAGGGGATCAGGTGCTTCGGGTCCTGCCCACCACAAAAACGGGAGAACACCAGGTGTGGCCCTTTCACCCCGACTGGGTGGAGCGCTTCCAACTCGGCGCGCTCGGCACGGATCCAACACTGTTGCCAACCATCTGCACCGATTTACGCCGCACCACGCTCCAGCAGGTGGGACGCCGGGTCGCCGAGCAGTTCCGCCGTTACGACCTGCCACTGACGCCCTACGACCTGCGCCACGCCTGGGCCGTACGCACGATTCACATCGGCCTGCCCGACACCGTGGCCGCCAGGATGATGGGGCACTCCGTGGCCATTCACACCCGCACCTACCACCACTGGATCACCCGTCGTGATCAGCAACAGGCGGTGGATACAGCCCTGGCCCGACACCTTGGTGTTCGAAAGTCCGCCTCATGACTTCGTTTCTCCGCCCTCTGGCCTACCGCCATCGCTGGATTTACGACACCGTCACCGCCGTGTCGTCCCTCAGCGTGGGCGGGGTTGAGAAACTCCGGCGCCTGGGGCTCGAAGCGCTGGCTCCTCACCTCAAGCCAGGTGCATCCGTGCTGGACCTGTGCTGCGGAAGTGGAGAGGCCGCGGCACCATGGCTGGAAGCCGGGTTCAAGGTGACGGGGCTCGACGTCTCCCCGCGGGCTCTCGAGCTCGCTGCCCAGCGTCACCCGACGATGCAGCGGATCGAAGGCCTTGCAGAGGATCCCCCCCTTGGTGATGGCAGCTTTGATGCCATTCAGCTCAGCGTGGCCCTTCACGAATTTCCCCGGCGCGAACGAGCGATGGTTTTGGAGCAATGCCTGAGATTGCTCCGGCCGGAGGGCTGGCTCGTGGTGGTGGACCTGCACCCGGCAGGCCCCTGGCTGCGTCTGCCCCAACAGCTGTTCTGCGCCCTGTTCGAAACGGAAACGGCGACGGCCATGCTGGAGGACGATCTGCCATCCCAGCTTCAAGCCATTGGCTTCTCCCAGGTGAGCAGCCAACGACTCGCTGGCGATGCCCTTCAACGGATCACGGCCACCTGTCCATGGTCCGCAGCAGCCAGCACCCTCACCCCCTGCATCCATCAGCGATGAGCACCAACAACCTCGACCGTGCCGCCAGCGAACTGGGGATGGGGGGCAGGCTCGCCCCTGAACAGGACGACGCCGGCTATCGCAAGCGCATGGAACGGCGCCAGGAGGTGCAACGCCAGAGGGTGGAGGAACGCAACAAGGAGAAAGGGTTGGTGGTGGTCACCACCGGCCAGGGGAAAGGCAAGACCACGGCAGGACTGGGGCTGGCGTTGCGCACCCTGGGCCATGGCGAACGGGTGGCGGTGGTGCAATTCATCAAGGGTGGATGGGAGCCTGGAGAAGCCAGGGCACTCAAGGCCTTTGGCGACCAGATCGCCTGGCATGCCCTCGGCGAAGGCTTCACCTGGGAAACCCAAGACAGAGAACGCGACCAGCAACTGGTGGCAAGCGCCTGGGAGACCGCCCTGAGCTATCTCCATGACAGCAGCATCAAATTGGTGCTGTTGGATGAACTGAATGTGGCGCTCAAACTGGGCTACATCGAGTTGGATGTGGTGCTGGAAGGCTTGCGTCAACGCCCGGAGCTCTGCCATGTGGCCATCACCGGTCGTGGGGCACCCCAGGGACTGATCGAAGCCGCCGACCTGGTGACCGAGATGACCCTGGTGAAACATCCGTTTCGGGAGCAGGGGGTCAAAGCTCAAGCAGGCATTGAATTCTGAACGAATCTCAGGCCTGATCGAGATCGTCACGCAGCAACCACGAGGCGGCCGTGAGCACCGACAGACCGCTCACCAGCAAAGCTCGATGCACAATCGGATCGCTCCAGCAGGAAGGGTCCTGACTGGCGCGATCGAGCGCTGAAAGCGTGAGCCGAGCCATCACCCCACTGCGTGGTGTGCCGTCATCAGCCATGAACGGATCCCAGTTGCTTCATCCAAGCGTCTTTTGATGGCTTGACCAGCCCTGCGTCCACGGCCTGGAAGCGGGGAACGCCCTTGCTACTGTCAAAAAGCTCTGGTGGATGAATGGCTTACAAGCGTGCCCTGCTCAAACTCAGCGGCGAAGCGCTGATGGGTGATCAGGGATATGGCATCGATCCCGCCATCGTCCAGTCCATCGCCGAAGACGTCGCCAAGGTGATGGCCGCCGGTACGGAGCTGGCGATTGTGGTGGGCGGGGGCAATATTTTCCGCGGTCTGAAGGGATCGGCAGCGGGCATGGATCGTGCAACTGCTGATTACGTGGGCATGCTCGCCACCGTGATGAATGCCATCACGCTGCAGGACGGTCTGGAGCGCGCAGGGGTGGAGACCCGGGTTCAAACCGCCATCGGCATGCAGGAAGTGGCCGAGCCCTACATCCGCCGCAAAGCGATCCGCCATCTCGAGAAAGGTCGCGTCGTGGTCTTCGGCGCCGGCTGCGGGAATCCCTTTTTCACCACCGACACCACCGCTGCCCTTCGAGCTGCCGAAATCAACGCCGATGTGGTGTTCAAAGCCACCAAGGTGGATGGGGTCTACGACAAGGATCCGGCCAAAAACACGGACGCGGTCAAGCATGAACACCTGACCTTCCAGCAGGTGCTCAGCGGCGAACTGGCGGTGATGGACAGCACAGCCATCGCCCTGTGCAAAGACAACAACATCCCCATCGTGGTCTTCAATCTGTTTGAACCTGGCAACATCGGCAGAGCCGTGGCTGGTGAACCGATTGGTTCCCGCATCAGCAACGGCGCCTGAGCGACCCAGCCGCTGATCCCGCCTCCGTCACGCCCCCAAGGACGCCATGTCGAAGCAAGAACTCGAAGCCAGCATGCAGAAATCGCTGGAAGCCACCCAGCGCATGTTCAACACGATCCGCACCGGTCGTGCCAATCCATCCCTGCTGGATCGCATCAGCGTTGAGTACTACGGCGCCGACACACCGCTCAAATCACTCGCCACCCTGTCGACTCCCGACTCCCAGACGATTCAGATCCAACCGTTCGATATCAGTGCCCTCGCCTCGATCGAGAAGGCGATCGCGATGAGCGAGCTGGGCTTCACCCCCAACAACGACGGCAAGATCATTCGCATCAATGTGCCGCCCCTCACCGAGGAACGTCGCAAGGAGTTCTGCAAACTCGCCTCCAAATATGCCGAAGAGGGCAAGGTCGCTCTGCGCAATATCCGCCGCGATGCGATCGACAAGATCAAAAAGCAGGAGAAGGAAGGCGAGTGCTCCGAAGACCAAAGCCGCGATGAGCAGGATGGGGTTCAAAAGGTGCTCGATCAATTCATCGCTTCCCTTGAAAAGCACCTCGCCGAGAAGGAAGCTGACATCCTCAAGGTCTGATCGCTGATCCAGGTGTGAGCAGCTCCGACGTAGTCGTGATCGGCGCCGGCGCTGCCGGTGCCGCGGCAGCTTTCCATCTCAGTGCCGCTGGCCACAGGGTCACCGTGCTCGAACGCGATGGTGGTGACGTGGCGATCGCAGGTCGAATCAAGCCCTGTGGTGGGGGCATGGCTGCCTCTGTGCAGCAGTGGTTCCCCTTCGATCTCGCACCGGCAGTCGATGAAGTGATTGAACGGGTGGAGTTCAGCTGGTGCCTTGAGGATCCGGTGGTCGCCGAATTACCAGGGTCCGCACCGTTCTGGATCGTGCGACGCGAACGCCTTGATGCCCTGGTGCTGTCCAAGGCGATTGAGCACGGCGCCGATCTTCAGAGCGGGTTCACCGTGACGCAGGTTCAGAAACAGGACGGGCGTTGGCAGGTGCAGTCCGCCGATGGTCGCTGTCATGAGGCCAGAGCCCTGGTGATCGCTGACGGCTCCGGCTCCCCCTGGCCAGAAAGTCTGGGACTGGGCCCCTCCAGCCTGCATTGCGCCACCACAACGTCGGTCCGGCTGGAAGGCCGTGGAGCCCTGCGTTCCGGCTCGGCAAGATTTGAATTTGGCCTGGTGCATCACGGCTTTGCCTGGGCCTTCCCCATGGGGGATGGGGTCAACGTGGGGGTGGGCACGTTCATCGGCCGCAACGCCGCCGACAGTGATGCGGTGCTGTCGGCACTCCTGCCTGATCTGGGCTTCGCGGCCGATGCAGGCCTGCGGCAGCAGGCGAAGCTGCGGGTTTGGAATGGCCATCACCCCCTCCATGGGGACGGGGTCGTGGCTGTTGGCGACGCGGCTTCGCTGTGCGATCCCTTTCTGGCAGAAGGCCTTCGACCTGCGCTGATGAGCGGCTGCGAAGCCGCCGCCAGCCTCGATCGCTGGCTACGGGGAGAGCAACGCGACCTGGCGCCTTACACACGGACCATGCGGGAGCGCTGGGGGGATTCGATGGCTTGGGGCCGCAGAATCGCGCAGGTGTTCTACCGCTTCCCCAAGGTCGGCTATCAGCTCGGGATCAAGCGTCCTACAGCGCCCCAACGGATCGCCCAGATTCTCTCCGGCGACATGGGCTACGGCGATATCGCCCAGCGCGTGATCAAACGGCTCCTCCTCAAACGGGGTTAGAGATCCAGCTGCAGCTGTTCAGCTCCGCTGACGTCGCCTCCCCGGCGACGTCGTGTGCGCTGGCGAGCCCCTGTAGGGGGCAAACCGGCCCTGCGTGAGCCGTGGCGCTGCTGAATCGCATCAGCAATGCGATCAAACCCCGCCTCACGCCGAATCGCCCAGATGCGATCCTTCGCCTCCCGCGCAGCAACGGCCGGATCGACGAGCGGAGCGGGATAGTCGATCCCGATTCGACAGCCCAACCGTTCCGCCGTGGCAGCATCCATGCGCCACGGCTCATGCAGGTAGACATCCGGCACCGACTTCAGTTCAGGACACCACTGCCGAATGAAACGTCCTTGCGGATCGTGATCCTGGCCCTGCTTGATCGGGTTGTAGATCCGGATCGTATTGATCGACGTGCTGCCCGACTGCATCTGGCACTGACTCCAGTGAATGCCTGGTTCATAGTCCACAAACTGCCGAGCCAGATGCAGGCCGCTCTGCCGCCAGGGCAACCAGAGGTGATAGCTCGCAAACGACATCAACATGGCCCGCATGCGGAAGTTGATCCAGCCATGGGCACGAAGAGCACGCATGCAGGCATCGACAAACGGCACCCCGGTGCCCCCTCCCGCCCAGGCCTGAAAGCGAAGGGCATCCCAGGGCCTGATATCACGCATGAAGGGATGAAAATCGTGAAACTCAATCGCCGGTTCGCTCTCCAGCTTCTGGATGAAATGGCAATGCCAATGCAAGCGGGAGCCGAAACTGTTCACACCGCGACCGGAGACGCGGCGACTGGCCTGCACAACCTCCCGCATTGAAAGGCATCCCCAGGTGAGATAGGGCGACAGCCGCGAACAGCCCTCGAAGGCAAGCAGAGGGCTGGAGAGGCTGCGGGCATAGGCCTGCACCCGATGGTCGAGAAACTCTCTCAACGCGAGCTCTCCACGGTCGCGCCCGCCGCGCTGACGCTGGGGGCAAGGGTCGGGGTTGAGTTGCAAATCCTCTGCACGGGGAATCTCCCCCAGGGGAATTCCTGGCAGAGGCGTCAGCTGCTGAGGCGCGGGCGTGATCGGTTCGGCCATGCGTTCCTCCCATCGCCGAGACCAGCCGTCCCGTCGGCGCAACGCCCGGGTGACGCCGAACTGCGGAATCTCAATCCAGGGGATGGCATGGGTGCGGGTCCAGGCCTTCACCGCCCGATCGCGGGCATAGGTGAAGCCGTTGCCGGTTTCCTCATGGCTCCAGAGCGCTGCAATGGGGAGAGAGCGCCGGGCTCGCTCCAACACAGACACCACCTCGCCGGAGCGCACCACCAGTGGCTGCCCCAGAGCGGCCAAGGCAAGGCGCAACGCCTGCAGGGATTCCCGGCAGAACGCCCATTGCCGTGCCGATGCGTCGGTTTGCTGCCAGAACGCCGGTTCGACGATGTACAGCGGCAGAACCGGGCCGTGGGCACAGGCCTCCAGCAAGGGGCGATGGTCGACGCTGCGCAGGTCGCGTTTGAACCACACCAGTTGCAGCGGAGTGCCGCCGTCGGTTGAGGCTGAATCAGGGGCGCTCACGCACTTTCAGATCACGTAAACGTTCATCGACCGAAGCCAGCAGTTCGATGGCGAACATCGGCGACTCCTGCACTGCAAAGAGAAACTTCTCGCGATTCATCTCGATCAGCCGACAGGGAGTTTCGGCTGTGGCTGTCCCGAGACGTTGATGGTCATGAGTGACCAGAGCACCGGCACCGAACACGTCGCCGGCACGAATCAACTCATAGCCCTCCAGACCATCATCCGTTTTCCAGACAAGCCGAACGGTGCCCTCCAGCAGTCCGAACATCGACGCACCCGACTCCCCAGCCGAAAAGATCACCTCACCCGCCTGAGCTTCTCTGACCTCCCGTTTGGCGGCCAGAGCCCGCATGGTGTCCAGTGCATTCATGGCGCCACCCTCAGAGCCTGTTGCCATTCAAACGAAAAGGCCCCCACGGCGTTGAGGGGGCCCAGAGGATTGACGCCAACGACACGTGCTCAGGCCGGGGTCAGAGACAACGCTGCACCTAAGCCGGAGCGCACCTCCTCGGGTGTCAGTCGTCCGTCGTGATCCTGATCGAGGGCATCGAACACAGCGTCACTCCCCAACCACTCATCACGGGTGATGGAGCCGTCACCGTTCATGTCATTGAGCAGAAAGATCTCCTGAACGGCATGACGGAATGCAGCCCCCCCCTCGAGCTCAGCCAGGCGATGGGCCAACTGGGATTCCAGGGTTTCAATCGCCTTACTGAAGCCCTTGATGCCTTCGCCTAATTTGTCGGTCGCCATGCGGTCGTCGGCCATCATCGAGGCGAACGTGGGGGCATCAACATGAATCTGAGGCTCACCACCGACGGCATGCGCTCCATCCAGCTTGCGCTGCAGCGATGTCTCGGTCTTGCGCAACTGATCGAGGAGTTGGGGGGAAATGGTGAGCAGATCGCAACCGGCAAGCTCCACGATTTCGTCGGTGTTGCGGAAACTGGCACCCATCACCTCGGTTGTGTAGCCGTAGGTCTTGAAATAGTTGAAGATCCGGGTCACTGAGAGCACCCCTGGATCTTCCGCACCGGGATACGACTCTCGACCGGTCTCTGCCTTGTACCAATCGAGGATACGGCCGACAAAGGGCGAGATCAGAGTGACACCAGCTTCAGCACAGGCCACGGCCTGACCGAAACCGAACAACAGGGTGAGGTTGCACTGAATGCCTTCTTTCTCAAGCACCTCCGCCGCTTTGATCCCCTCCCAGGTGGAGGCGATCTTGATCAACACCCGCTCATTACTGATGCCGGCATCGTTGTAGAGACGAATGAGTTTGCGTCCCTTGGCAATGGTGGCTTCGGTGTCGTAGCTGAGGCGTGCATCCACCTCCGTGGAGACGCGGCCCGGGACAATCTTGAGGATCTCTTTGCCAAAGATCACGCAGATCTCGTCGAGGGCCTCATGCACCACATCCTCGACTGGAGCATCACTGCCGAGCAGCCGGCGCGAGGCCGTCAGCGCCTCATCAATCAGATTCTGGTAGGCGGGGATCTGAGCAGCCGCCAGGATCAGGGACGGGTTGGTTGTGGCATCCCGCGGCGTGAAGCGCCGGATCGCCTCCAGATCACCGGTGTCCGCCACCACAACGGTCATGGCGGAGAGCTGCTCAAGAAGGGAAGCCATGGATGGGAAGGTGGCTCTGGGTGCTCAACGTAGCCAGACCAGCTGAAGTGGCACCGCTTTATCAGCCGGCCGGAACAGCGACTGGAGCGTTGGCAGGCTTCTGAGCGGTGGTTGAACCACTGGGGGGGATCCTTTCAATCACCAGGAGTCCATCAATGATTTTCTTGGCCACGGGAACCGCCACGGTTGAGCCATAGGCATTCCCTCCCTGGGGCTCGTCGACCACCACCAGCACCACATAGCGAGGGTCTTCAATCGGCAAGGTGGCCACAAAACTGCAGATCTTCGCTCCAGGGACGTAGATGCCGTTGAGGGCTTTCTGGGCCGTTCCCGTCTTGCCACCGATGCGATAACCGGGCGTCCGCACTCCCTTGCCACTCCCTTTCTCGACAACGGATTCCATCCAAGCCAGCACGGTGCGAGTCACCTCGGGGCGCATCAGCGGTGTCCCCTGAGAGCGATCACGGCTGGCAACACCATCGCCGGAGCGAAGGCCGCGGGTGATGTGGGGACTGACCATGCGGCCCCCATTGGAGAGGAGGGCATGGAGCTGCACCAACTTCAGTGGTGTGAGCGAAAAGCCCTGGCCGAAGGAGGCGGTGGCGGGCTCGATCGGATGCGTTGTGAACTCGTCCAATGTCTTGAGCTGCCCAGCCTCAGCACCGGGGAGGTCCGTGTCTGGCCGAGCATCGAGGCCCAACTTCGACAACCACTGCCAATAGAGAGAGGGCTTGAGATTGCGCATCGCCTGCACCATCCCCACATTGCTGGAGACCTGCAGCACGGTGGCGAAGTCGATCACGCCGTTGGCACCCTTGTCGTGGTTGAAAATCGGCCAGCCTCCGATCTGCAACTCACCGATATCGTTCACGGTGTCGTTGGCAGCAATCACCTTTTCCTGAAGCGCAATCGCCAGGTTGATGGGCTTGAAGGTCGACCCTGGCTCGTAGAGATCCTGCACCGACCATTCCTTGAACAGCGCGGGGGAGAACGCCCAGTAGCTGTTGGGGTCGTAGGTGGGAGTCGAGGCCAGCGCGAGCAGCTCGCCATTGCGCACATCCATCACGATGGCGGCGCCCTTTTTGGCGTTCCATTGCTTCACCTGGTCGGCGAGGGCCTTGGCGGCAAGCTCCTGGAGACGCGCGTCCAGGGTGAGCTGCAGGCGAAGATCATCACCAAAGAACGCGCCCGGAGCAAGGTTGTCGGGAAGGGGGGTTCCATCGGCGCCCCTGCGCAAACTACGGGATTGTTCATGGCGCTGGAGATCGCCATCCCTGCTCTGCTCCAGGCCGGCCTGAGGAACCCGCTCGAGGTTGAGGAAGCCCACCACATTGGCGAACAGCTTGCCCTGGGGATAGACCCGATGGGGATAGGCCTCCAGATCGAGACCACTGATGCCCAGGCGACGCACCGCATCAGCGGTTTCGGGATCCAGCCCTTCCGCCAGGCGGATCCCTGAGGGGCGATTGCCCATGCGCTGAACCAACTCAGCCATCGGCACCGCCAGGAGTCCCGACAAGCGACGTGCGACGTCGAGAGGTTCACGCACCAGGGTGGGATCGTCGCCGGGAAAACGGAAGTTATTGGGGTGAGCCCAAACCCGGAAGCGCTCCTCATCAAGGGCCACCAAGCGCCCGGCCCGATCGACGATCGGTCGTCGCTTGCCGAGGGGGTCGGTGCGCTGGGTCTGCACCATGCGGGCGCGGGCTTCAAGGGCGGAGGCCTGCATCACCTGCAACCAGGCCATCCGACCCATCAGCCCCACCAGCCCAAGGCAGAGCAGGGCGAACACCCAGCGCAGTCGCGACGCCGGCACCGGCTCCAGAGGAATCACCCGTTGGCGCGGACGACGACGCGGTCGCCGTTCAGCAGACGGGGGAACAGCCATGGGTTCAGTACCCCTGCTGAATCGGCTGATCAAGCCACGACTGGATCATGGCCAGCTGATCCGATGATGTCTGAGAGATCACGACATCAGGCTGATCGAGATACACCAGATTGGAGACCTGGGTTGGAACTACGACGCCGGGACGACTGGCCTTCTCCAACAGGTGACGCTCCAGCATCGCCGTGGACTCGGTGAGGCGATGGGACAGGTTGCGGGTGTCTTCCAACTGTTGAAACGCCAGGGTCCAGCGGTGCTGCCAATGCAGCGTGAGCCCCGAGAGGGCAACAACCGCCAGCACCACTCCACAAAGGGAACCATCCGCCACCCGGTGCAATCCAGCGAGCAAAGGGGATTGACGAGCCACCTTCCGGGCCGACATCGAGCCCTGGATCAGCTCAAAGGCATCGGCGACTGCGGTCTTCTCAGCAGTCGCAATGCGTGGCTGGGGTACGGCGCTCACGTTGCGATGGTTGGTCTGCGCCAGTGAACCATTCGCAGCCACCCCCCGCAAGCCTTCAAAGCCCCCCTGCACAAAGGCTTCGTCCTCTCAGGATCCAAGCAGAATCAAGTTGAAAAACGTGGCTGCATTCCAGCAGGCATGCATCACCACACAGGGCAGCAGCCGACCGGTGCTCAGACGCAACAGGGCCAGACCCATGCCAAGCACCAGCAAGGGAGGCAACTCGCCGATGCTGAGGTGGGCCACCGCGAAGACCAGACCACTGAGCAACACACCCCAGCCCCGTCCGAGCGCCCTGGCCAGCACAGGCAGCACCACACCGCGAAACACCACCTCTTCGAACAACGGCGCCAACACCACCGCGGTGAGAGCCAGCAGCACAAGAGCCAAGGGGTTGTCGCTGCGCAGCACCATCTCCAACAACGGATTGCTGCCGCCCGGATCGCCGACCAGGCGCCCCATCAACCAACCGGTGAAGACCACCGGCGGCATCACCATCAACCAGCCGCGTCCCCCCTGCAGCAGGGCTCGCCCCCAGGGCCGGAGCCGCCACTGCAACCAACCGCCTTCCGGGACGTTGTCGGCTGGCAGAGCGCCGAGCTGGCTGCGCAGGATGACCAACGGTGGACTCGCCATGGTGATGTAGGCCAGCAACACGCCGATCGCCTGACCAAGGGCCCCTGGCTGGCCCAGGGACAGCACTGCAATCACAGGGCTGACCAGAACGGGCAGAAGCACCCCACCGAGGAGAACAAACCCCCCAGCCACAAGGATGGTGATCTCCACCGGGGAAAGAAGCGGGCCCAGCAGCGGGGGCCAGGCAGGCAGCGCCCTGCGCCACCGCATCCAGAGATCGCGCAACAGCAGCACCACGCCGATCAACAGCGCACCGATGGGAAACAATTGCGCCATGAGCAGCCGCTGGCTGGCGCGCACCGCTGCGACGGCATCCTCTGGAGTGGTGCAGCGGTCTCGACTGCCGCCGAGGGCTTCGCAGCTCAACTGCCTCAGCAGGGGATCCAAGGCCGGATTCTGCAGCAACTGTGCGTGCGCATCCGACAGCGTCGTGGAGGGATCCGCCGTCGCCAGGGCCCGCTGCAGTGGCTCAAGGTCTTCGTTCTCCAGAGGGAGAGCCAGGGCTGCGACGCGTTCAGCCTGATCCTTGGTCAGCGCTGCGAGCAACAGGCGCTGGCGATCATCGAGCCGGTCGAGAGGCACCTCCAGCAGCGCTTTGAGGAGCTGCTTCGAAGGGTCAGCCCCAGCGAGAACGGGCTGAAGAGACGGCGGCAGGGCCGGCGCCGCGAGCACGGCCTTCTCCTGCTGCTGCAACGAGAGGGCCGGAGCCACGGACTCGCGGCTGAGGCTGTCTGTCAACGACCAAACCCAGTAGGTCATCGCCAGGAGGAGCGACAGGAGAGCCAGCAGCCCCTTGGGGGACCACCAGCGATCGGTCGGCGAAGACGTCAACGCAGGGGGAGCAACGTGCACCGATTCTCACCGCTGGATCGAAGCCGCGACGGAGGCGAAGCGAAAAGGCGTGGATGGGCGCGCCAATACGATGACCCCGCCTTGATCTCATACCCGGTGTCTCTCCGTCTCCTTCTGGTGCGCCACGGCCTGAGCAGCTTCAACGTGGAGCGCCGCATCCAGGGGAGGGACGACCTTTCCATGCTCACGGCAGACGGTGAGGAGCAAGCGCGTCGCACCGGTGCAGCCCTGAAGGATGTGCCGATCACAGCGGCCTACTCCTCGCCGCTGAGGCGGGCCGCTTCCACCTGCGAAGGGTTGCTGAAGACACGCGGTGGCGACCTGACCCCACGGATGGACGAGGGTCTGCTGGAAATCGATCTCGAGCCCTGGAGTGGCATGAGCGCCGATGAGCGTGCTGCCCGTGACCCGGAGGCCTATCAGGCCTGGCGTTGCAGACCGGAAGAGCTCGAGCTGACACGCGCCGACGGCAGCCGCTACAAGCCGCTCCAGGAGCTGATGGTGCAGGCCAGGGATTTCATCGAGCGCTTGCTGGAGCGCCATCCCATCGACGGCAACGACACCGTTCTTGTTGTGGGGCACAACGCCATCCTGCGTTGCCTGATGCTGGTGCTGCTCGGGGAACCCGTGGGTGGCTTCCGCCGACTCCAGATCGACAACGCCTCCCTGTCGGTGTTCAACATCAGTGCCAAGGCCGGCGGCGGCCGTCAGGTGCAGATCGAATGCCTCAACAACACGGCGCATCTGGGCCAGACCCTGCCAATGAAGGGCAAAGCAGCCCGATTGGTGTTGGTGCGCCATGGCGAAACCAACTGGAACCGCCAGGGTCGCTTCCAGGGGCAGATCGACATTCCCCTCAACCAGAACGGTCATGCCCAGGCCGAAGCCGCACGGGGCTTCCTGGAATCGGTGCCGCTTCAACGGGCCTACACCAGCTCGATGTCACGGCCGCGCCAGACCGCTGAAGGCATTTTGAAATCGCACCCGGGCGTGCCGATGACCGTGACGCGCGGACTCGTGGAAATCGGCCATGGGCTCTGGGAAGGCAAGCTCGAGGAAGAGATCCAGGCGGAATGGGGCGACCTGCTCGAAGAATGGAAGCGCACCCCCGAGACTGTGCAGATGCCTGAGGGAGAAACCATCCAGGACGTTTGGGAACGGTCCGTGAGCACCTGGGACACCATTGCCGCCAGCCTCGACGCCAGCGAGACCGCCCTGGTGGTGGCCCACGATGCCGTCAACAAAACCATCCTTTGCCATCTGCTGGGCCTGACCCCTGCCGACATCTGGGCTGTGAAGCAGGGCAACGGTGGCGTCACCGTGGTCGACATGCCCACCGATCCGGGCCAGCCTGCGGTGGTGACCTGTCTCAATCTCACCTCCCACCTCGGTGGGGTGCTGGACCGCACCGCCGCAGGAGCCCTCTGAGTCGATGCATCAGACCGTGCTGCTGGATCCTGTGCGCATCCTCATGGGTGCGGGGGAACAGCTGATCGAGCAGGGAGCCGCTCTGATGGAAGACAACCGGATCGTCGCCTTCGGCGACGAGGCCAGAAAGCGCGCTGTTCAACAGGCCATGTCCGTCGTGGCTGCCCCCAGACAACTCCTGGCCCCCTGCCTGGTCGATCCCCACTCGATCCTCGAGGAGCCCTTCCAAGCGCACGGCGAGAACCTGCGCAGCCTTTGCCAGGCTGCTGCCCACGCCGGCTTCGGCCAGATCGCACTCCTGCCCACGGCAACAGCATGGAGGGATCGGACCGAGCGGTTGCAGGGGTTCAGCGCAACGGGCGATGTTCACATCCATCTCTGGGGAGCCCTGAGCCTGGAAGGCCAGGGGCAGGAGCTCAGCTGCCACAGCGACTTGATCGATCAGGGCGCGGTGGGGCTGAGCGATGGCGAGGCCATGCCCTCCATGGGCCTGCTGCAACGGAGCCTGGTGCTGGCTGAAACCGGCAAGGCACCGGTCCTGGTGGCACCACGCGATCCCAAGCTTCAGGGCGACGGCATGGTGCGGGAAGGGGTCGAAACGCTGCGGGCTGGGTGGCCCATGGATCCGGTCGCCAGCGAAACCATCCCCTTCAGCCAACTGCTGGAGCTGCAAAGGCTCTTCCCCGATCAGCGGTTGTGGGCGATGAATCTCTCCACCGCTGCTGCGGTTGAACAGCTGAGCCAGGCCACGGACAGACCAGATGCCAGCGTGCATTGGTGGCACTTGGTGATGGACCGTGGCCGCCTTGCTCCGACGGCCACGGGGTGGTGCATCACCCCCTCTCTCGGTGGAGCAAACGACCGGCAAGCCCTGATCGATGCGCTCAAGCAGGGCCTGATCGCTGGCGTTGCCGTTCACGCCGTTCCCCTTGACACAGAAGATTGCCTGCTGCCGCCGGGTCAACGCAAGCCTGGCCTGGCGGGGCATCGGCTTGTGCTGCCTCTGCTGTGGAGAGCCCTCGTGGTGGATCAAGGCTGGTCTGAGCAGGAACTCTGGCAGGCCATCAGCTACGGCCCGTCGCAACTGCTGCAATGCCGTGAAGAACGACTCAGCCTCGGCAGCAATCGCTGGCTGTTGTACGACCCGGATCATCGCTGGACTCCCAGCCTCGACGATGACGACCCGTCTCAAGCCGCCAATCAACCCCTGCTCATGCAGGAGATCACGGGTGCAGTGGTGGCCTGTGGGCTCAGGAGCCCAGAGACCCTGACCGGTTGAACGGCCAGAAACGCCAGGTGGCCCGCCCCAGGATCTCGGAGTCGGGCACAAACGGTCCACCGGGCCAGTAACGACCGTCCCAGCTGTTGCTGCGGTTATCGCCCAACACAAGGACATGGTCCTCGGGGACCGTCACATTCAGGGTGCGGCAGCGAGTCATGCCCTTTTCATCCACGGGGCAGAACTTCGAAACATAAGGCTCCTCCAGACGCTCACCGTTGATGGTCACTTCGCCGCGAGGGTTGACCACCACCTCGTCTCCGGGAACAGCGACCACCCTTTTGATGTAGGCATCACAGGCGGGATGGGACAAGCCGGGGATCAATCCGAGCAAAGGAATGTTCGCGGCCAAACAACGCAAACCGGATGGGGAGGCCTGGGAGCTGAGGGCCGGATCAAAGGCGTAGGGAGAATTGAACACCACAATTTCACCGCGGCGAGGCTTACGCAAGCGATAGCTGAGCTTCTCCACCAGCAATCGATCATTGATCTGCAATCCCGGAAGCATCGAGCCAGAGGGAATGAAGCGTGCCTCAGCCACAAAATGGCGAAGACCGAAATAGAGGGCGATCGTGAACAGAACTGGAGCCCAGAAATCCCAGAAAGGATGAGCGGTCTTGATGGTGTGATCAGCGGTGGGCGTGACCTGGTGTTTCTGATTCGCATCCTCCCCTTGCTGAGGGGTGGATGACGCGTTCCCTTCCTCTTCGGCCAACTGAGCTGAACAACAATGGTCTACTCAGGATAGGCGTACCTGCCGTCAGCTTCTAGCCTGAACATCACTGACAGACGTTATGGTTCGGCCCCGCTGGCAAGGGTTGCAGACCACATCAGCGGGCCGGTTCTGGCGACGTTGGGATCAGACGGTGGCCCTGATCGCCGCGGCCAACCTGGCCTGGGTGCTCTTCGACGTCAGCTACATCCCCCTTCGCCACTTCTGGCTGCAGCGCACGCTCTACCCATTGCCCTCGGTCAGCCTTGGCATCCCACTGGGATGGCTGCCGGACATCACCCCGCTCTACGACCCGATCAAGGGGATCGAACCCCATCGCGACACCGCGGCCTATGTGGACCACTTCCGCGAGCTGGAACAACGCACCCGGGAGCAAGGCTTCAACAGCACAGCTGCCCGCCAACATCGACTGGAAATGGTGGTGCGAAGCAGCCAGCTGATCGACGAAAACCCTTTCGTGGGCTCGGGCAATGCCGGCACGGTGGAAAAGCTGAAAAATCGCCTGCGCGCCAGAGCCGATCTGGATTCCCCCAAACAGGCGGCCGCCAAGCTAATGAGCGACTCCTACCTGAGGAGCCATGACTGGGAGGAGGAGAGGGCGTTCTGGAATCAACAGATTCTGCCCCTGGCGGAGACGAATTACTGGCGCGGCATCAACGACAGCGGTCAGCCGATTGACCATTCCTGGCGGATTGATCTCCCCTTCCAGATGCTGTTTCTGGTCGACATCCTGCTGCGCACCATCCGTCTGAAGCGACGCTACCCAGCCATCCGTTGGCGCGATGCCCTGCTGCGGCGCTGGATTGACCTTCCCTTACTCCTCCCCTCCTGGCGGCTGCTGAGGGTGGTGCCAGTCACCGAGCGACTGTCGAAGGCAGAGCTGATTCAACTCGAACCCCTGCGGACGGTGGTCAGTCGCGCTGTCGTGGCCTTGCTGGCCCTCGAGCTGTTCGAAGTGCTCACCGTTCGACTGCTCGATGCAATGCAGCAACTGATCCGATCTCCCCAGCTACCCCAACGCATCCGCAATCTGCGTAGCCATCAGACAGTGGCTGACAACGGCGAACGCGAACTGACTGAACTGCTCCGCCTTTGGCTTCCATTGCTGCTCACTCAGGTCAGCCCGGGGATGCGCCCTCAGCTGGTGGCCTTGCTCAGTCATGCCCTGCAGCGCAGCGTCAAAGACGTGGTTTTGCCAGGCCCCCTGCGAGGCCTGGCCCCGATCCATCAAGCCGAACGAGATCTGTGCGACCAGCTCGCACGCAACATGGTGGATGCCCTGCTCGGGCTCTCCCGTTCAGCCGGAGATCGCCTGGGGAAGCGTGACATCGCCCTGGAAGATCTCTCGATCGAGGTGCTTGACCGATTCTGGGATGAACTGGCCCGCACCTTGGAACAGGGCCCGGTGCTGGAGCGCAGCCAGCAGCTCGTGGCTGCCTTTCTGGAGGAGCTGAAACGCAACAGCATTCACCAGCTGAGAGACCAAGGCGGCGTGAACGATCTGATCACTGAACTCGACGGGCTCAGCTTCAGCGCTGCAGCGCCTCCATCCACTGATCCAGCTTGAAGCCCACAAGGAAGGAGCCATCGTGCAACGCGACAAAAGGTCGCTTGATCAACTTTCCATCGGCGGCCAATGCATCGAGGGCCTCATCGTCTGACATCGCCTTGACCGTGGACGAGCCCAAGGCTCGATAGCTCTGACCGCTGGTGTTGAAGAGTGGTTGACGCCCCCCCAGGAAGGCCACCGCAGCCGAGAGCAGATCCCGGGAGGGAGGGTTCTCAGTGATCTCAATGACGTCGTGAGGAACACCCTGCTGCTCCAGCCAAACCAAAGCTTTTCTGCAGGTGGAACAGCGGGCGTAACTCCAGACCCTGAGCGTCTCAGAGGACGAGGTCACTTGCCAAGCAGATTCTTGACGGCACCGAGAAGGCTGTTCGAGCCCTTGCCGGCACCGTCAGAAGGACGGGTGCGCACCGTGACGTCGCCGTTGACGCTGGTGCGGCAGCTGAGGCGATAGTTGGCGGGGCGATCGGCGAGATAAACCTCTTCGACGTCGCTGCGGGGAGACAGGTTCTGAGCACCCTCGACCACTTCCATCACACAGGTGCCGCATTGGCCGACACCACCGCAGTTATTGAGGTTGTTCAGACCTTTGTAAGGATTGATTCCTGCGTCGAGCGAGGCTTTGCGCAAATTGGCACCCTCGATGCAACCGACCTGCTGGCCTTCCTGCTCAAAACGGATGGTGGGCACGGGTCGTTCACATGCTGGGCGCGCACCAACTTACAAGCAACCGGGTCCGATCCAACGCAACTGCAACGAATTCGGAGGGATTCATTGAGATGCCGCGGCCGCCTGCGCCGCGGCAACACAGGTTTCCAACAACGGATGCACGGCATCAGCATCGCGCCAGCCACCGATCGAAGTCACCCTGCCTTCGAGGTTCTTGTAGACGCGAAAGAACTCCGCCACATCCTCCAGCTGATGCTCGGCGATCTGACGGATGCTTTCAATGCCCCTCTGCCTGGGATCTGCCACGGGAACACAAAGAATTTTGCCGTCGTAGTGGCCTGTGTCGTGCATATCGAGCACCCCGATCGGGCGAGCGATGATCAAGCAGCCGGCAAAGGTGGGCTCCTCCATGATCACCATGGCATCAAGGGCTGATCCGTCCTCGGCCAGGGTGTTGGGAATGAAGCCGTAATCAAACGGATAGCGCACGGACGAGTGCAGCACACGGTCGAGCGCCATCACGCCAGCCGGCGCGTAGTACTCGTATTTGTTTCGGCTACCGGCGGGTATCTCGACCACCAGGTTGACGAGACCGGGGGCGGGAGAGGGAGACAGAGAGCGAAGATCCATCTCGATCCTGCGCAATGGGGGCGGGAGTGGAAACAGACGGGCGATCGGTGAGCACAGCCGCCACAGGAAAGCCGAGGGTGGCCAGTGCGAGCGAGAAGCCGATCAGCACGAGCGATGCTCCAGACAATTCGTGAGCTTCAGGCCCTGGAGGCTCGGGCTGAGCAGGTTCAGGATTTGAAGCGGGGGCAGGCTCGGGGTCCATGCAGGGGTGTTGAAGGACAACCCGCTCGTGGATCTGACGTGAACCAAACGAGCGAGCACCGATCAAGGCTGAAGCGTTGACCGGTCTTTGCATCATGCCACCGTTTCCGATGACGGTCAGACCAGTCAGGCGGCAGGCCTGTCCTGGCGCTCGCGACGGGCGGCGAGGTCAGACGGGTCAGCGGGAGACAACGGCAACCCGTCCAGCTGAGAACGAATCATGCGCAACTCTTCAAGAATGGCCATCAAGCACTGCTGCGTCGCCGTTGAGGGCGAATTGAGCACCTCAACGGTGACCTCCTTGATGCGCAGCACGTCCTTCGCAAAGCGCGCGACCTCATTGGGATGAAACAGCAGGGGATCCTTCTGGTCACTGCGGTATTCGGGATTGAGCTTGCGAGGGTTGAAGGGAGGGTTGAGGTTGCGGGGATCGGTGTTGGTGTAGCGGTAGACCGATGCCCTGGAACGATTCAGGGATTTCTGAACCTCTTCAATCCCGACAAGCGATTCAGAACGCGCCATCACGGCATCCACTTCGGCAGCACTTTCGACGCGGGGAGCGGAGACCGAAAGCGAAGAATCAACCGAACGGGGATACATGAAAAAAGGCCAGATTGACTCTTTGTCTCGCGGAGATTAGCAGTTGAGACTCAAGTTGCAGCCTTGATCCAGCGCGAAGGTGACAGTTCAGGAATTGCCAGAAAAACCTGGCGACAAGGCAGCGGTGATAGCTTCCCGCTTCATTGCTTTTCTCCCCCATGCGCGTCTCCCGCCTGATGCTGGTGACGCTGCGGGATGTGCCCGCTGATGCAGAGATTGCATCTCACCAGCTGCTGTTGCGCGGGGGGTACATCCGTCGCGTCGGTTCAGGGATCTACGCCTATCTGCCCTTGATGTGGAGAGTGCTGCGCAAAATCAGCACGATCGTCCAGCAGGAGATGGATGCCACCGGCGCCCTTGAAACCCTGCTGCCGCAACTGCAGCCGGCTGAACTTTGGCAGCTCAGTGGTCGCTGGCAGGGCTACACGGCGGGTGAGGGAATCATGTTTCACCTCGAAGATCGCCAGGGGCGCGAGGTTGGCCTCGGCCCCACCCATGAGGAAGTCGTCACCTCCCTGGCGGGCGACCTGCTGCGCTCCTACCGACAGCTGCCGGTGGCGCTGTATCAGATCCAGAGCAAGTTCAGAGATGAGATCCGGCCGCGGTTCGGCCTGATGCGGGGACGGGAATTCATCATGAAAGACGGCTATTCCTTCCACGCCGACGAGGCCGACCTGCGCCGCTGTTATGGCGAGATGGATCAGGCCTACAAACGCATCTTCGCGCGTTGTGGCCTTCAGGCTGTCGCCGTGGAGGCTGACAGCGGAGCCATCGGCGGCGCTGCCTCCCAGGAATTCATGGTGACCGCCGAAGCGGGCGAGGACCTCATCCTCACCAGCGATGACGGGCGTTATGCCGCCAACCTCGAGAAAGCGGTTTCGATCCCCTCGGACGCGACGCCACTGCCTGCAGGAGAGGCGCAGGTGATCGACACCCCTGGTCAGGCCAGCATTGAAGACCTGTGTTCTGCCCAGAACCTCGACGCCACCCAGGTGGTGAAGGTGCTTGCACTGCTGGCAAGGCTGGAATCGGGGCAACAGCAACCTGTCCTTGTCTCTCTGCGCGGCGATCAGGAGCTCAACGAAGTGAAACTCGTCAATGCGATCAGCGCCACCCTCAACGAGGGCGTTCTGGATGTCACCCCCTTCAGTGCCGACCAGGTGAGCAACCAGGGACTGGAGGCCTGGCCCTTCGGCGCCCTTGGCCCCGATCTCCCCGACAGATGCCTGAAGGGTGCCAGATCCTGGGAAGAGACCTTCCTGCGCCTTGCCGATCCAACCGCCCTGCGCCTGGATCGCTTCGTCTGCGGTGCCAACACGGCTGACCAGCACCGCTGGGGCAGCAGCTGGTCAGACATGGCCTGCACCCCTCAGGAGGTCGACCTCCGCAATGCCCAGGCCGGGGATCGCTGCCTCCAGGATCCGGGTCAAACCCTGCGCGCCCGCCGCGGCATCGAAGTGGGTCACATCTTTCAGCTCGGGCGCAAATACTCCAGGGCCATGGACGCCACCTTCACCACCGCCGAAGGAGCCCAGGAACCCTTCTGGATGGGTTGCTACGGCATCGGGGTGTCACGTTTGGCGCAGGCTGCCGTGGAACAGCATCACGATCAGGCAGGCATCTGCTGGCCCCTGGCGATCGCACCCTTTGAAGCCATCGTCGTTGTCGCCAACATGAACGATGAGACCCAGCAGCAGCTGGGGGAGCAGCTGTACAACACACTGCGAGCCAACGGCATCGATGCCCTCCTCGACGACCGCAGCGAGCGAGCGGGCGTGAAGTTCAAGGATGCCGACCTCATCGGAATCCCCTGGCGTGTGGTGGTGGGTCGCGACGCCGCCAGCGGTCAGGTTGAACTGGTGGAGCGGGCAACCCGAGAGAGTCGGGTTCTACCCCACGCCGAAGCCATCGCGATTCTTCAGAAGGCAATCCCCAGCGGCACCACCCCTACAGTCATCTGACAAGCGACCCGTGGTTCATGCTCTCCGCCCTCCATCGTCTGACCAGGCAATTGATGAGCGTCACCCTGGCGGTGTGCCTTGGCCTCTGCCTGATGCTCTCCGCCTGTTCCGGGGCCGGAGCCTCCACCCTCACGGGTGATTACGTCGAAGACACTGTGGCCGTTGTGCACACCCTCCAATCAACGATTGCCCTGGAAGCAGACGATGAAGGCCGCGCCGAAGCGGAAACAGCAGCCACCGAGCTGATCAACGACTACATGTCGCGCTACCGCCCTCGCCCGCAGGTGAATGGACTCAGCTCCTTCACAACGATGCAAACCGCCTTGAATTCCTTGGCCGGTCATTACAAGACCTATGCCAACCGCCCGTTGCCGGACGCGCTGCGCAGCCGCGTGACCAAGGAACTGGGCAAGGCGGAGAAAGCCGTCGTCCGTGGAAGCTGAACCTCCTTTGATTCGCATGATTCGCAACGATTCCCCCTGGCCTTTTGACCGAAGGCAGGGGGAGCTGCGAAAATCATTGATTGTGCAGATTGGCGGCTTCGGGCCGCAGTGTCTTTGGCCAACGTTGTCGTCATCGGTGCGCAGTGGGGTGACGAGGGAAAAGGAAAGATCACGGATCTCCTCAGCCGCTCAGCTGATGTGGTGGTGCGCTACCAGGGCGGTGTCAATGCTGGTCACACGATCGTCGTTGACGATCAGGTGCTCAAGCTCCACCTGATTCCGTCTGGAATTCTGTATGCGGACACCGACTGCCTGATCGGGTCCGGCACGGTCGTGGACCCCAAGGTGATGCTTGGAGAACTCGACATGCTGATCGAGAACGGCATTGACATCTCCGGACTGAAGCTGTCGTCGACAGCCCACGTGACCATGCCCTACCACCGCCTTCTGGATGAGGCGATGGAGAAACAACGGGGTGACCGCAAGATCGGCACCACGGGCCGCGGCATTGGTCCTACCTATGCCGACAAGTCACAACGCAGTGGCATCCGGGTGATCGACCTGCTGGATGAAGATCGACTGCGGGATCGCCTGGATGGTCCACTCAAGGAAAAGAACCAGCTTCTGCAAACCATCTACGGCGTTGAGCCCCTCAATGCCGAAGAGGTGATCACCGAATATCTTGCCTACGGCATCCGCCTCGCTCCCCACGTGGTGGATTGCACCCGTGAGATTCATCTGGCAGCCCGCAACAGGAAAAACATCCTGTTTGAGGGTGCCCAGGGCACCCTGCTCGACCTCGACCACGGCACCTATCCTTACGTCACATCGTCCAACCCCATCTCGGGCGGAGCCTGCATCGGTGCTGGCGTAGGTCCCACCCTGATTGACAGGGTGATTGGCGTCGCCAAGGCCTACACCACCCGTGTCGGCGAAGGACCGTTCCCCACCGAACTCGAGGGCAGCCTCAACGACCACCTCTGCGATCGTGGCGGTGAATTCGGCACCACCACCGGACGCCGCCGCCGCTGTGGTTGGTTCGATGGCGTCATTGGCCGCTACGCGGTGGGCGTCAACGGTCTCGATTGCCTGGCCATCACCAAGCTCGATGTGCTCGACGAACTCGATGAGCTGCAGGTGTGTGTGGCCTACGACCTCGACGGTGAACGGATCGAGCATTTCCCCTCCTGTGCCGAGGAATTCGCCCGCTGCAAACCCATTTTCGAGACCCTCCCCGGTTGGCAGTGCTCCACCGAGGAATGCCGCACCCTTGAGGATCTTCCAGAGAAAGCCATGGCCTATCTGCGCTTCCTTGCCGACCTGATGGAGGTGCCGATCGCCATCGTGTCGCTCGGTGCTGGCCGCGACCAAACGATCGTGGTGGAAGATCCGATCCATGGTCCCAAGCGGGCGCTGCTCAGCGCCTGATCACAAGGCTGCGAGTCAAGGGGTGATACTGCGGAACGCATGCCGCGCCGTCATCCCTGATGAGTTCATCCCGCTTCAACCAATCCGCCGTGCTTGATGTCGTGGGCATCGGCAACGCGATCGTGGATGTACTCGTGCAGACAGAGGACTCCTTCCTCACCCAGCATGGCCTTCAGAAGGGCGGCATGGCTCTGATCGATGAGGGCCAGGCAGAAGCCCTGTATCAAGCCAGCGGCCCCGGCCTGGAAACCTCCGGCGGATCCGTGGCCAACACCATGGTGGGCATCGCCCAGCTGGGTGGCCGTACAGGATTCATCGGTCGCGTCCGGGACGACCAGCTGGGGACGATCTTCAGCCACGACATCCGCGCCGTCGGCGCCCGCTTTGAAACGCCCGCGGCCACCAGCGGTGCCACCACGGCGCGCTGTCTGATCTATGTGACCCCGGACGCTGAACGCACGATGTGCACCTTTCTCGGGGCATCCACACAGCTGGAGCCGGAGGATCTGGATCTGTCGATGGTGAAACAGACCAAGGTGCTGTATCTGGAGGGGTACCTCTGGGATAGCCCTGCGGCCAAGCGCGCCTTCATCGCCGGAGCAATGGCCTGCCGGGCAGCCGGCGGCAAGGTCGCCCTCTCACTGTCCGACGGCTTCTGCGTGGACCGCCACCGCGAGAGCTTTCTGGAGCTGGTGGATGGTCATGTGGACGTGCTGTTTGCCAATGAGGCTGAAATCAAGTCGCTCTATGAGAGCGAAGACTTCAACACGGCACTGGACAAGGTACGTGGCTGCTGCGAGGTGACGGCCATCACGCGTTCCTCAGCGGGATCGGTGGTGCTCAGCGGCAATCAGCGCTGGGACATCGGCATCTTCAGCCTTGGCGATCTGGTCGACACCACAGGGGCCGGCGATCTCTATGCGGGTGGTTTCCTGCACGCCTACACGCAAGGGGAGTCGCTGGAACGCTGCGGGCAGCTCGGTGCCCTCTGTGCCGGTCAGATTGTCACCCAGCTCGGGGCTCGCTCCCAGGTGAATCTCAAGGAGTTGATGGGCCAGCACCTCAACTGAGGGGAGGCGTCACCAGGGTGACTGCATCGGTCGCCCAGGTGCCGTAGGCCTCCGATGCCCGGACATGCCAATGGAGGAACTGCGGTGTGTCGTAGCTGTGCAGGCTGAGCAGGGTCTGCTCCAGCAACGGCCAAGCCTCGGGTGTGGTTTTGATCAACAGCTGCACCTCCTCGGCACACTCAAGCCGGCCCTGCCAGCGGTAGGTCGACCGCACCGGCATCTGGCTGACGCATGCCGCCAGCTCCTGCTCCACCAAGGCTCGTGCCAGGGCATCAGCGCGCTTCGCGTCCGCTTCCGTGGTGAGGACGAGCACCAGGTCGGAGTCCGGCGGCGGAGGGTTGACGCTCGTGCGTGCATGATCGCCGTTGGCGCAGGTGTTCATAGGAGCCCATCGCGAAGGCCAGCAGTTCAGGCAAGGGGAGGCTTGGTCACCCGTGCCAGCAGGTCCTCCACGCTATGCACCAGAGCGAGTGATGGCGGAGGATTCGGGCGGCGTAGCAACCACAGGGGAAGCGACAACTGGCTGGAGACCTGATGCCAGCAGCGCTCTGTCACCCCTCCCGACTGGCGACACAACACAGCCTGAATCGACCAGTGGCGGCAAAGGGCCTGTTCCAGGGCGCCTGTCTGGGTCGCCTGGCCTGGATGGATCAGGGCCAGATGGGCATCGGGCAAACCGGCAGCCACCGCTTGACGCAGCGCCTGGGGCGTGGGCAGCACCCGCGCGTAAAGCTCAGCACCAGCAGCCCGCAGGGGCGGCACCAGCTGGCTGAGATAACGGGCACCCACAGCCAACAGCAGGCGCTTCCCCCGCAGGGCTTCCGGCGGAACCTCCGCCACACTCTCCACCACACAGCTGTCAGCGGAGGGTTCAAGCAACCGCTCAAAGCGCAGCAACGGACAGCCCGACCGCTGCGAAGCCTGCTGCAGATGGGCTGTGATCTGCGTCGCAAACGGATGCGTTGCATCAACGAGCTGGTCGATGCCGGCGCGTTGCAAACGCGAGCAGATCGCCACGGGGCCTGCCAGCGGCCCCACCCAGAGATTGGACAGTGGCAGCGAGCGGTACACCCGCCCGGCACTCTCCGTCACCACACTGACGCTCACACGCATCTGCCGCTGCAGCAAGGCGGACGCGATCACCGGCCCCTCACCGGTTCCTGCCAGCAGCCACACATGAGCCTGGCGATTCAGCGGCTTGTGCATCAGGATGACCTCTCCTTCAACGCATCGGACGGCGATGAATCACTGCGTGCTCGAAGTGGAGGTGATGCAGGCACCCACCCTTCGCTACACCCAGGACAACCAAACCCCGATCGCTGAAATGGATGTGCGATTCGACGGCTTGCGGGTTGACGACGCTCCTGGGCAGCTGAAAGTGGTGGGTTGGGGCAACCTGGCCCAGGATCTGCAGAACCGTGTGCAGGTCGGCCAGCGGCTGCTGATCGAAGGGCGCCTGCGCATGAACACTGTTCCGCGTCAGGACGGCACCAAGGAGAAACGGGCCGAATTCACACTCTCGCGTCTTCATCCTGTGGGCGGTGGTGCTGCTGCCCCTCAACCGAGCGGCAGCACACCGGCTCCCGTGCGCAAGGCGGCCCCACCGGCGGCTGCAGCCGCCCCGACTCCCCCCCCGTCCGAGCCCAGTGCTGCTCAATGGAACAGCGCACCACTGGTGCCCGACACCGACGACATCCCCTTCTGATCTCAGCTCAGCCGCGCCGGTCATCACGCTCTAGACGTTCGCCGGCGCCCACCAGCAGCTGACCCAGTTCGCGTTCCAGTGCCGCGAGGTCGAGGCGCAGCTCCGGCCAACGCCCCCGATCGATCTGTTCCAGCAGCCAGGCACGATCCTGATCGAGATCCCTGATCAGACTGGCCAGATCCGGTTGGGCCGTCCCGCTGGTGAATTCACGTTCCATCTGAACTGGCATCTCCGACGATGTCTCCATTCTCAATGGTGCAGTCCATGCATCGCGGTTGTGCAAGGGGTGCAGCAGAGTGATTGCCATGAAAGATCTGCTCTCTCCTGGAAATCTGATCACCGTCGCCGGCGGTGTTCTCACCGTGGTCGGTGCGATTGCCTACGGCACCGGTAACGCCAATCTCAGCCTGCCGACGATCTTCTACGGCATTCCAATCCTGCTGGGAGGCCTGGCCCTGAAGTCATCGGAACTGCCTCCAGCGCTTCGCCTCACGCCTGCATCGACCTTCAAGGCTGAACGGGAAGCAGCGCCCGAAGAACTCGGCAAGCTGCTGGCCGACGTCACCCGCTGGCGCTACGGCCAGAAAGCACACCTGGAGTCGTCCCTGGAAGCCCTCAAGCTCTGGGACGAGGACACCCCGTCCCAGCTGACGGAAATCGAAGAAGTGAATGGTGCCGAAGGCTACGGCCTTCGCCTGCGTTTCAGCCTGGGGGCCGTGAGCCTGCAACGCTGGCAGGAGAAGGAAGAGCGGCTTGGACGCTTTTTCGCCAAGGGGTTACGGGCGAAGCTCACCGAAATCGACCCGGAGCACATCGATCTCCATCTGCTCCAAGCCGCTGTGCCGGCCACAGGTCAGCATGGGGAGCAGTGAACGCAGGCGATGGCTAGCGACGACGCTCTGAGGGTTTCCGTTCTTAGCGAGGCCCTTCCCTACATCCAGCGCTTCGCCGGCAGGCGCATCGTCGTGAAGTACGGCGGTGCAGCCATGGTTCATGCTGAGCTGCGCCAAGCGGTCTTTCGCGACCTCGCTCTGCTCACCAGCGTTGGCGTGCAGCCAGTGGTGGTGCACGGGGGCGGCCCTGAAATCAACACGTGGCTGAAACGACTCGCGATCCCTGCCGAATTCCGTGACGGCCTGCGGGTCACCGATCCCGACACCATGGACGTGGTGGAGATGGTGCTGGTGGGACGGGTGAACAAACAGATCGTCAACGGCCTCAACAAACTCGGTGCGAGGGCCGTGGGCCTCAGCGGCAGCGACGGAATGCTGGTGGAAGCTCGCCCCTGGGGCGACGGAAGCCATGGCCTGGTGGGCGACGTCTCCAGGGTCAATCCGGATGTGCTGGAACCCCTGCTGGAGAAGGGATACGTGCCGGTGATCTCAAGCGTGGCTGCCACCCGCGACGGCACGGCCCACAACATCAATGCCGACACGGTGGCCGGTGAACTCGCCGCGGCTCTGGAGGCGGAAAAACTGATCCTGCTCACCGACACGCCTGGGATCCTGCGCGACCGCGACGACCCTGAGTCCCTGATCCATCAGCTGCGTCTGTCGGAAGCCCGCCAGCTGATCGCCGATGGCATCGTGGCCGGGGGGATGACACCGAAGACCGAATGCTGCATCCGTGCCTTGGCCCAGGGTGTGTCCGCCGCCCACATCCTCGATGGGCGGGTGCCCCATGCCCTGCTGCTGGAAGTGTTCACCGACGCGGGCATCGGCACCATGGTGATGGGACGCGGTTGATCGATGAGCACGCCCACGGCCGCGGCTGAAGCCGCCCTGGAACGGGGCGATTACGGCCAGTGCCTGCAGCTGCTCGAACCGTTGGCGGCCGATCAGCCCATCACCGCCCCGGAGGGCGCCCGGATCCGCATGATCATGGTGACGGCCTGGATGGGGCAAGGTCAGGACGACAAGGCGCTGAGCACCTGTCGCCTGCTCACCCGCTGTCGCGACAGCGACCTACGCCTGCGCGCCAAACAACTTCTCGAGGTGCTGGAAGCTCCCAGCCTGCAGCGTCCGGCGAGCTGGTCGATGCAACTGCCCCCCATCGACGTGGCGGCACAGATGGGAAACCGCCCCAGGTCGGCTCGCCGCCGGCGATCGGGACCACCACCGCCGCCACCGCCGCCGACAGGCCCCACGCAAGCGGCCGCTCCAGGGTTTGCCGTTGTGGTGATCGCCGTGCTGGTGGGACTCACCCTGCTGCTGTCTGGTTGCGGCACCTTGTCGGCAGACATCGCACTGCTGGGCCCCGATCGCATCCAACTGGGCTGGACGAGCGACAGCGGCACCGGACAGCTGCTCCCCTGGCAAACCGCCTTCGCCCGGGACCTGCCGGACGGCAGTCGCCCATGGCGATCAAGGCCCCACGGCATCCTGCCTGGGAGCCAACGTTTTGAAGCCCCAGTGCTGCCTGCGGCAGAGGCCGAACAGCTGCTGCGCGAGACGATGGCCACCGCCGCCCGGTCGACAGGGTTGGACCTGCCGGAACCGAAGTTGCGGCTGCAGGAACGCAATTGGTTGGTGGGGGTTCAGCAGACCCTCGACCTCGACCTCGACCTCCGGCCTCTGGCTGATCTGCCGATGCCGGAGCTAAAGGTCAGCGTCCGCCCATCCGTGGCCAGTCGTCGATGGAGCAGCGAACCACGCGACGCCAGCGTTGAAGAGGGCCAACTGGTCTGGCCCCTGAAAACGGGCGTGCGCAATCGCTTCCAGCTGCGGCGCTGGCATTGGAGCCGCCTGGGCCTTGGATCGGTGGTTGTGGCGTTGTTGCTCGGTCTGACCCTTCTGTTGCAGCAGGTTCGCCTCCAACTCGGTTTCGGATTTCCCGAGCTGCCGTCGTAATCAGAGCTGGAGGGGATCGGGATCCACCGCCAGGGCCACATCGGCTGGCAGGCCCTCCCACAACGTGGATCCAGGAGGAAGTGGCAAAGCACTGGCCGCGGGGCCGTGCAAGAGCAATTGCCAGCGACTGCGACCGGCCACCCGTGCCACCGGAGCCGGCGCCGGGCCCAGCAGCCACCAACCGGACGCCGCGCAGAGGGGGCGCAACTGTTCAGCCAGCACACTGGCGGCCGTGGCCGTGGCGGCGGCGGACGGTCCCGACAGCCGCAGCAGACAGGCCCGACTGAAGGGCACCAGCGCCGCCTCCCGGCGCAAGGCCACCTCGTCCTCAAGGAAGCGCTCGTAACGACCATCCACCAGATGACGGATCACCGGATGATCCGGCGAGTAGGTCTGCACAAGCACCTGGCCTGGCCGCTCCCCCCGACCGGCGCGGCCCGCCAACTGCAGAAGGAGCTGAAGGCACTGCTCACCCGCACGCAGGTCCGGCCGATGCAGCAGCCCATCCGCCGCCAGGACCGCCGCCAGCGTGACCCGCGGCAGATCCATTCCCTTGGCAAGCATCTGCGTGCCCACCAGCACGTCAGCCTCACCGGCCGCAAACTGCTCCAGCAACCGCCGGTGTCCATCGCGTCCACCGGTGGTGTCGCGGTCAAAACGCAGGAGGCGCAGGCCTTCGAGTTCCTCGGAGAGCCTCTCCAGCACCCGCTGGGTCCCTGCACCGAAGGGCTTGAACGCCACAGACCCGCAGTGGCTGCAGCGCGACGCCACCTCCGCCCGATAATCGCACCAGTGACAGCGCAACCACTGGTGGCCAGCACGGCTGCCATGCACCGTCAGGGCCACATCACAGTGGGGGCACTGCACCACCTCGCCGCAGCTGCGGCAGCTGAGGAAACTGCTGTAGCCGCGTCGGGGCACCAGCACCACCGCCTGGTCACCGCTCTCAGGCAACCGGGCCAGGCGATCCATCAGGGCACGACTGATCAGGCGTTTGTTCCCGTCCGCCAGCTCGAGGCGCATGTCGATCACATGCACCGGCGGCAGCTCCTGCTGGGAAATGCGCTGGGTCAGGCGAGACAGGGCAAGGGGCCCTGCGGGTGAGAGCTGGGTCCAGGTTTCCAGCGATGGGGTCGCACTGCCGAGCAGGACCCTGCCACCCATGCAGCGCACCCGTTCGAGGGCCAGATCGCGGGCGTGGTAGCAGGGCATCGGCGACTCCTGCTTGTAGGAGGTGTCGTGTTCCTCATCCAGGACGATCAGCCCCAGAGGAGCGAGCGGCAGGAACACCGCCGAGCGCGTGCCGACCACCACCAGAGGTTCTCCCTGCTGACGGGACACCTCCAGACCGCGCCGCCAGGCGCGCACCCGATCCCGATCACTGCATCCGCTGTGGTACTCCACCACCCGCGCGCCGAAGCGACGACGACAGCGATCCACCAGCTGAGGGATCAGACCAATCTCGGGAGTGAGCACCAGCGCATGTCGCCCGGCGTCCAGCTCCTTCGCCACCAGCTGGAGATACACCTCGGTTTTGCCGGAGCCTGTGATGCCCCAGAGCAGCATCCCGCCACCGTCGGGCTGACGACTGAACCGTTCCATCACCTGCTGCTGCTCCGCCGTCAGCGCGCGGGCCGCTTCCAACTCCGGATGACCTTCAGCTTCGAGCGCAGCCTCGGCGACGGCCCGTTGTTGGCGAAGAATCAAGGTCTTGGCCGCGAGGGCCTGCACCAGATGGGCACCAAATCCCTCAGCCAGGAGCTGCCGCTGCCAGCAACCGCCACGCTCCAGCAGATAAGCCAGGAGCTGCCGCTGTCGCGTCGGCAGCTCCTGACTGGAAAGACTCACATCAGCGCCAGGCTCCACCCACCACAACCGGCGCTCAGCGGCAGGAGGGCTTGGGCGCTGACCCAGCCAACCAGGCGGAAGAGCCGCTTTGAGCATCCGAAAGGGACTGGTATGACAGCGCCTGGCCATGGCATCGAGCCAGTGACGCCAAGCCGAATCCACCGCAGCGGTCTGCACCAGGGCCTGCACCGGCTGGATCCCTGAATCCAGCGATGCAGCCTCAACCTGTCGACAGGCCACCACCAGCCCCTGCAGGGGGCGCCCCCGCAGTGACACCCGCACCAGATCACCCAGGCCAACACCAAGCTGGGCACGATCGCAGTAACTGAAGGTCCGCCCATCGCGACCGGCCTCCAGCCACACATCCACCACAGTGATTGTCTCGACTGGCCTCTCGGCCGTCACCTTCGCCTCCATCGGTCATCGCGCTGGATGGGTTGCAGCTGTCGCAGGAATTTTTTAAGATACGGATGTTGGACAGCTATCGGCTGTTGTCGGAACCACGCAGAGTTCCGTCCAGAGGGAAGACACGCAAGCTCGAGCCCAGGGATTCGTTCCATGTTGGCCGACCGGTCTGAGAAAGCCCCTGACAGCCCTGCATCGGTCCCAGATTCCAGTCAAACCTTGCTGATTCAGTTGCGTCACCGTCTGACCTCGGTTCCTAAGCACGCCTGAAGTTTGAACGCCATGAGCGGCTGCCAGTCCGCTGATGTGTTTACCCCTAATTCCGCTGCCCGAACGTCGTTATGAGTCCTGCTGCGAGCAAAACTGCAAAGGCCACGCCAAAAGCCGCTGCCAAAGCATCCATCGTGATGCTCGCAGATTCGAATGGAAAGGCGAAGCCGGTGAACCTGGGGGAAGCCAAGCCGGAGACGAAGAGCGCGCCCAAAACCAAGGCCGCCGGTAAAGCTCGGGCCAGCCGCGCCAAGGCCGCCACGCTTGCTGCCGGCACGGATCTCAAAGCCGCGGCCGACGAATTGCTGGCGGCAGCGGAAGGCAAGACAAAAGCCACAAAAACCTCCAAAGCACGGAACACCACCAAAGGCTCGGCGGTCAAAACATCCAAGGTCGGAGACAGCACCGCATCAGCCGAGACCAAGACAACAACCGCCAAAGCGGCTGCCTCCAAAACCGGCACCTCCAAGGCAGCTACAGCCAAAGCCACTGAGTCCCAGTCCGCCGGCACCACAGCCAGCACCGACAAAGAGGCGAAAGACGCAAGAGCCAAGGCCCTGGCCAGCATCAAGGTGGGCCCGAAGGGTGTGTACACCGAAGACTCCATCCGCGTTTATCTGCAGGAAATCGGTCGGATCCGGCTGTTGCGTCCGGATGAAGAGATCGAACTGGCCCGCAAAATCGCCGATCTACTGCATCTCGAGGAACTCGCGGCCCAATTCGAGAGCGACAACGGACGGGAACCCGACAACAAGGAGTGGGCCGCTCTGGTTGAGATGCCGCTGATTCGCTTCCGTCGCCGCCTGATGCTTGGCCGGCGGGCGAAGGAAAAAATGGTGCAGTCGAACCTGCGCCTGGTGGTTTCGATTGCCAAAAAATATATGAATCGGGGCCTGAGCTTCCAGGACCTGATCCAGGAAGGGAGCCTCGGCCTGATCCGTGCCGCCGAGAAGTTCGACCACGAGAAGGGCTACAAGTTCTCGACCTACGCCACCTGGTGGATCCGACAGGCGATCACCCGTGCCATCGCGGACCAATCCCGCACCATCCGCTTGCCGGTGCACCTTTACGAGACCATCTCCCGGATCAAGAAGACCACCAAGGTGCTCTCCCAGGAGTTCGGACGCAAGCCGACCGAAGAAGAGATCGCTGAATCGATGGAAATGACCATCGAGAAGCTGCGTTTCATCGCCAAGAGTGCGCAACTGCCGATCTCCCTCGAGACCCCGATCGGCAAAGAAGAGGATTCCCGTCTCGGCGACTTCATCGAAGCCGACATCGAAAATCCCGAACAGGATGTTGCCAAAAACCTCCTGCGTGAGGATCTCGAAGGAGTGCTGGCCACCCTGAGCCCTCGGGAGCGCGATGTGCTCCGTCTCCGCTACGGCCTTGATGACGGCCGCATGAAGACCCTCGAAGAAATCGGCCAGATTTTCGATGTGACCCGTGAACGCATCCGCCAGATCGAAGCCAAGGCGTTGCGCAAGCTGCGTCACCCCAACCGCAACGGCGTGCTGAAGGAATACATCAAGTGATCACCGCTGGATTGGCGACCACGTGATCGATCCCATAGCCCCTGCCTCTGGCAGGGGCTTTTGACTGGTTCTCTGTCATTCCCAGTACTGCAGTGCGTCCTGCAGCAGACCACGGGCTGCACTGGCCTGGCCACCGGCGGCACTGAAACTGATGAGCGCCGCCAGGATGCTCGCTTCCAGCGGCTGCCCCAAGGCCTGCGCTGCTAGCCAGCGGCCGGCATGGAGCAGAAAAGTCTCGATGCTGGCGAGCATCTGGATACACAGGTCCACCTCGTCGTTGTAGTTGGAACAGAGGGTCTTGAGGGCCACCGCAAACAGGGTGGCGTCAGCCTCCTCGCTATGGAGCAGGGACCGGGCTTGATGGAGCTGGCGTCTGGCTGCCTTCTGAGCGGCCAGGATCGGCAACATGCGATGCGCCTGAGGGTCGCCGTCCTTCTGGGAGCGCTGAAAGTGCTTCACCCCGGCCTCCAGCTGCAGCGCCAGCAGCTCTTCAATGGCGCGCAAGGCCGAGGCGACCAGATCAAAGCGAGCCGCCCGCTCAATCAGCACCGCCGCCGTCAGGTCGGCGCTTGGCTCCACCGCAGATTGATCGCACGCATCCACCAACACACCAGCGGCGTCAAACATCAACCCGATCGTCGACACAGGCAAGACCGGGGCCGATGACGGCTGAGGCAGGGGCGCTGCCTGATCAGGGACGCCCTGACCTGGTCGCGTGATCCATAAGCGACCGTCAGCGCCCTGGACAAACGCCAGACCGAAAGCACACTCCACAACGGCACCAACCAACATCCCCTCAGGTTGCTCAATCGAGCGGCCCGGGCCAATCAGGCCAGCAGCCCATCCATGCCATGCAACACGTGGGTGACCTGATCAGCATTCACCCAGTGGATGCAGCCGTCATCCACATCCGCAATCTGGACGAGGCCGTTCACCCGTGGGAAACGGGCACCCCCATCACAGAACACCACCTGTCCCATCCACCAGTCGCCATCGTGATGGAGCGAGGCATCGCCCACCTTGCCCACAATCACAAAATCACCGGAGCGAACTTTCATGGTACAGATGTACTGAGCCCTGAGTTTTAGCGCTGTTGAGCTGACCTGTCAGCCGACCTGATCGCACCAAAGCCTTTCGCCATCCCTTCAAGCCCCTTCAACACTGTCGGTGAACTCCTGGAACGCACGCTTCAGCCGCTCCACAGGCGTTTCCGAAGGGGGGCATTCCTGATTCGTCCGCGTGGTGTAGGCCTGAATCAAACGGGCTTCAGGGTCAAGAATCGACGCAACGGCCCCCTTGAACAGCACAACACTGGTCTGACTGGTCAACCCGGACAGAAACGGCGACAACATCCAGCCGCAGGTGGTGTCATCGGCATCAACAGGCCCCTTGGGCTGCACTTCGAGGGGACGAAGCAGCTGGTAGGCACGCTCACCGTCGCCATCGGTGGTGTTGCGCAACCGGGCAATCACCAGCTGACCACTGGAGAGCAACAGCAATCGGATCGTGCCCTCTGCCAGCAACGGAAGGAAAGCAGCGTCGGATGCCGCCGACGGGGCGGGCGCTGCGGCGGCGGAGGACTGATTGGGCCGAACGCCATTCACCACCGGGCCAGGCATGGGATCGACCTCATCACAACGTATGGCGAATCGTAAAGCTGACGGCGCGACTGCGTAGTCTTGACGGCTGCTAATCACTGTTCATGGCCCTCGAGCAACTGCGCATCGCCTCCCGCCGAAGCCAGCTGGCCATGGTGCAGACCAATTGGGTCAAGGCCGAGCTGGAGAAAGCCCACCCTGGCGTAGCCATCTCTGTGGAGGCCATGGCCACCCAGGGCGACAAAATCCTGGACGTGGCGCTTGCCAAAATCGGAGACAAGGGCCTCTTCACCAAGGAGCTCGAAGCTCAGATGCTGGTGGGCCGCGCCGAAATCGCAGTTCACTCCCTCAAGGACCTGCCCACGAACCTGCCCGAAGGCCTGATGCTGGGCTGCATCACCGAACGGGAAGATCCGGCTGATGCCCTCGTGGTGAACGCCAAGAACGCCGCCTACCAACTCGACACCCTTCCCAAGGGTTCTGTGGTGGGCACCAGCTCCCTGCGCCGCCTGGCACAACTGCGCCATCACTATCCCCACCTTGAATTCAAGGACGTGCGCGGCAATGTGATCACCCGCCTCGAGAAGCTCGATGCCGGCGACTACGACTGCCTGATCCTTGCCGCTGCCGGGCTCACCCGTCTGGGCTTTGGCGATCGCATCCACCAGATCATCCCGGGCGACATCTCCCTGCATGCCGTCGGCCAGGGCGCTCTGGGCATCGAATGCGTCGACGGCAACCCCGACGTGCTGGAGATGATCAAGGTGCTGGAACATGGCCCCACAGCCGCCCGCTGCCTGGCGGAACGCGCCTTCCTGCGCGAGCTCGAGGGCGGTTGCCAGGTGCCCATCGGCGTAAACACCATGATCGAGGGCGACACGCTCACGCTCACCGGCATGGTGGCCAGCCTCGATGGAAAGCGCCTGATCCGCGATCAGCAGAGCGGCAGCACCGCCGATGCGGAAACCATCGGTAAACAGCTGGCAGACACCCTGAAGGGTCAGGGCGCTGGCGAGATCCTCAAGGAGATCTTCGACGCCATGCGCCCGCAGTGATCAGAGGCTGGTCGTCGCCATCAGCGGGTGATCAGCACAGGGGTCCCCACATCCACCAGCTCGTAGAGCCTCTGCACATGGTCGTTGAGCATGCGCACACAACCGTTTGAAACGGCTGCGCGGATCTTGACCCAGTGAGGCCATGGCGTCCCATGGATCCCGAACTGATCCTCGCCCCGCTGCAGGAAGCCAATCCAACGGTGGCCAAGGGGGCCCTTGGGTCCAGTCACAGGATTCACCTTGCCGGATTTGGTGCTCTGATACTGGGGGTTCACCCGCATGTTCTCCACTCGGAAGAGTCCGCTAGGGGTGGGGGTTTTTGGATCACCGATGGCCACAGGCCAGCGACCCAGACGCTCGCCATTGCGGATCACACTGATATTCCTGCTGCTCAGATCAAGGTGGATTCGCGTTTCCGCCTGAGGGGCCAGGCTGGCGAGCTGCCGCTCCGGGGTCATGGCTGTTGCAGGTGCCATGGCTGTTGCAGATGCCATCGCCGTTGCACCGGCCGCCACGGCCGCCACCAGGGGGGCGGACGCCCAAAAAACCGCCACTCGCTTGCTTGCCATCAGACTATTAGGACCCACTGGTCTCAAATTAAATATCGACCAGAGAAAAGGCAGCCCGCAAAGGTTGAAGACAAAAGAAAAGCGGGGTTTCCCCCGCTCACAGACTGCAGACCTGAACAGGCCGTCGTCAGTCGACCAGCTTGGGATCGATCTCAGCCATGTAGCGAGCTTCGCAGCTCTTGATGATTTCAACGGCTTTGTCGGTGCCGAAGAAGCCATTGACGCTGCAGGTGCCGGGCTTCTTCAGATCCTTGTAGTGCTCCCAGTAGTAGGTGGTTTCCTTCTTCCAGTGCTCTCCCAGATCTTCCCAACTCTTGATGTGATCCATGCGCTTGTCATCGGCCAACACCGCGATCACCTTGTCGTCGACCTCACCACCGTCATCGAAGGTCATGATGCCGATGATGCGGGCTTCGACGATCGAACCGGGGATCAGAGGCTCGGTCACACCGACGATCTCGATATCGAGGGGGTCGCCATCCTCATCCCAGGTGCGTGGGATGCAGCCGTAGGCAAAGGGGTAAGCCAGGGAGGAATAACCAACGCGATCAAGCTTGAGGTGACCCGTCTCGGTGATCAGCTCGTATTTGTTGATGGTGTTGGAGTTGAGCTCCACAATGGTGTTCAAGCGCAGCTCCGCCTCATCGGCGAAGGCAGGCAACACGTGCAGCAGGTTGGGCATGCTGCGGCTCGGAGCCTGGTCGAGATTGGCCATGGGGGGCGATGAACAGCGCCGCGCATCCTACGAGCCACCACTGAGATGGCCTGGCCTCAGTCGACCAGCTCCACCCCTTTGCCGCGATAGAAGGCAAAGCGTTCGCAAATGTTGTCCGCTGCGGGCTTCGGGGTGTCGTAGCTCCACACCACATTGGTGAGCACCCGGCCCTCCACCACCACATCCCAGTAACGGGCCGTGCCCTTCCAGCCGCAGACCGTTGTGAGCGAAGACTCCCTGAAATACTCCATGCGCATGGCGTCCCGAGGGAAATAGGGATTGCCATCCACGATCACAATGTCGTCGCTTTCAGCCAGCACAACCGCATCACAGAGGGCTTTCATAGCCTTGCCATCAGGAGCCCTCACCGTAAGCAGGGCCGTGCCCTGACCGATGGCGGCAACCGAGACAGGAAGGAGAGCACGAAGACGGCAAGCCGCACCGACCGGTGCCACGAACCGCACGGCAGCCCCATAGGGTTTGATTCGCCTCAGCCTGAAACGGCCAATCGCATGGTGGACCTCTACCTCGCTGCCCGTCTGCATAACCGGATCTCAGACGCGGACTACAGGTCTCTGCTGCTGAAGCAGGACCTGGACACCCAGGAACAGAAACTGCGGCAAACCCTGCTCCGCCTGGTCGAGGCTGGATCGATTCGCCTCGAGGCGGCAGTCAGCGCCGCCTGAAGGCGCTAGCTGTAGGGGGCATTTCCGACAAGGAGCCTCTGCATCAATGCTGATCACGACCACTCCCAGTGTTGAAGGCCAGAGCGTGATTCATTACCGAGGTCTGGTGACCGGCGAAGCGATCATCGGTGCCAATATTTTTCGCGACATGCTTGCCAGCATGCGCGACATCGTGGGTGGACGCTCGAAGGCTTACGAAGAAGCCCTCGAAAAGGCGCGCCATGCAGCCACCGAAGAAATGATCCGACGTGCCGTGTCGATGAATGCCAATGCGGTGCTGGGCGTGGACCTTGATTACGAGGTCTTCGGTGACGGTGGAATGATGCTGGTCTCGGTCAGCGGAACCGCTGTTTTGCTCGATGGACAGATGCCCAAGCGTGATCTGCCGCCGACGTCCCGTTAAAAACTCTGGGGAAAAAAATAAGCACAATGCCCCAGGGCATCTTCAGGCCGATGGCCCCATCCTTGAGCCACGGGCATCAGACCTGGCCGGGTTGGGGACACAGTCGAGGGTGAAACCTCGACTTTTTCATGGGCCAGGCCTCTGGGGATCCCGGGTGATCCCTCAGCCGAAGGTGTTGCCGTTCCACCCCCAAGCACTGGCCTTCACATCGTCGAAGCCGACGTAGATGCGATTGGCGGGGATCGCAAGGCGCTCGCTGATCAACGCGCAGAAGGCCGCCGTCATCGCCGGCGGCTTCAGTGCACCGATCGACTTGACTTCCACGTAGGCACAAGGCTCCGTGGTGCCGGCGAAGGTCATCGGCACGGCTGTTTCCAGCAGCGTCATCACATAGGCCTCCGGCTTGCCGGTCTGCTGCGCCAGAGTCGCCGACAGCTCCTTGAGCAACCCATCGGCATCCTCCACTCCGGGCAGGGACGTGCGCACGTTGATCAGGGGCACCGCAGATCAGGCAGGGATGGGCGCATCCTGCCAGGTTTCCAAGTGACAATCGTGAGCACGAACGCACACTGCCGATAGGCTTCGATCGATCCGGAAGGAAGCAGGTGTTTCAGCCCAACGACCCCCGCTTCTGGAAAGCGATTCTGGGCGTGGTGTCCCTGACACTCAGCTGCGCCTTGGCCTGGCTGATGCTTCAGCTTTGAGCTCACCGTCTTTCAGTCGCCGATCGTGGCGCAATTTCCTGATCAAGATTGCGCTCTACTGGATCGCGGAGTTGGTGATCTGCCGCATCGACGGATCACGGTTGATCTGCAGAGTGATTGCCAAGGGCTTCTGGCCCTGCCTGGCAACCTTTGCCCTGATGGATTTTCTGGTGCTGCCGCAACTGGGGCAGCGATTGCGCAACCGCCGTCAGGGTCGAGAGCGCTGATCGGCCACCGCCTGGGCATGGATGGTGGTCATGGTGTCGTCAAGGCTGGCGATGTCATGGAGGCCATTCGCATCGAACCAGGGGGCTGTCGCCCAGTCGAATCCTTCACCAAAGGTGTTGTCGGGCGCCACCACATACCAGTGGCAATCAGCATCGGGCACATCCACTGCACATTGGGACCAGTCGCTCTGCCACTGGGGAACCTGCACCCACATCACAGCCGCAGCAAGCAGAGACAGAAGCCCGCGAAACATGATTCCCATGCTGAGACGCAGACTGTAGTGTCCAACCACCGGACGCTGCGACTGATCAGGCTGGGGGATCAGGCCTTGACCTTGCGGAACGCACGGATCTCGCGACTGAGCTCCTTGAGTCCAGACAGGAGACCAATCAAGGTGAGTGTGGCCACTCCGGTGATCAGAACCGTATCCCTCAGGGCTGATGGATCACTGATCAAAGACGACATGGCAGACGTGAAGACCGACATCACAGCACCGGAGGAGCTGCTGTCTTGATAGCAACGGTGGTTCAATACGAACCAGGAGACCGGCACGACATGCAGATTGCGCGAGCCCTGAAGCTGTTCACCGGCTTGAGCCTCGCCACCCTTCTGCCGTTCTCCGCTTTGGCAGCGCCCCAGCAGACAGCACCGGCGACGCTCGCCGCGGCCGAACGCAGCGCCAGCCAGCGCGGCCGTGCAAAACCAGAGGCCCCGCAGAAACAACGGACCACCAACGCGGACCTCAAGGAACTGCTGAATCGGGTGCGCGACACCGACAGCTCAGATCCGATCACGTACACGGAGTTCATCGGCGCCCATCACCAATTGCTGGGGTTGTACTGGCGCGACATCGCCAGTGACCGGGTCGGCACGCTCCCGCTGGTCACCTTGATGGGCCGCGGAGGTCGGTTTTCGGGCTGCGGTCGCGCCAGACACGTGAACGCTTACTGCCCTGAATCCAGCGAAATCATTCTCAGCACCAGGGGGATGCAGTGGACTCAGCGCTTTTCCAAAGCCAAACGCAACCTGGTGGGACTCACCGTGCTGGCCCATGAATGGGGGCATCACGTGAACCATCACAGCACTCGAGGCCGCTACAGCAGACGCGAGGAAGATGCCGCCGACTGGCGGGCGGGACGGTATCTGGCCTGGCTGATGGCCAATGACGCCCTCTCGGTGAAGGATTTCACCGATGCCGCCAACCTGTTCTTCAGCATCGGCGACTTCCACATGGGGTCGCCTCACAACAATCCAAAAGCCCGTTATGAGGCCTTCATCGCCGGGGTCGGTGACGAACAACCGACAGGCCTGCAACGCGATGGCTGGACGATGGACACCTCGGAAACGTTTTCAAAAGTGACCAATCATCGGGGCAGTCGAGGCGATGGCAAGCCTGGGCCCAAAAAGGTGACGGCCGAGGTGTATCGCTTCGAGATCGAGAGGGGCGGACAGATCGCCGGCAACATCTTCAGCGCGTTCCTGGGCCTTGTGAACTGCGGCACAGGGTCGGGCTCGTCCTGCACCAATGCTCTCGGTCAGCAGGGCCAAGCCAAACCCGATGGCTGGTACAGGCTTCGCACGATGCGCATCAACTGCGAACAGGGCACTTTCGACATCGACAACGATGGCATCAGGCGTCAGCCCCTGAAGGGCGACCGCAAAGGGCAGGCGGCTCTGATCGCAGAACGAGCCTGCACACCTGAGGGTGCCCAGGGCTGACCAGCAGTAGGCACCGGCGGGAGAAGACGTCATGATCCGCGCAGATGACGGCGAGGCCATGGCCATGAACGGCAAACTCCTGGTGATCGGAATGCTGGTATCGCTGCTGGGGATCGCGATCTATGAATCGTTGCTGGTGCGAGGGCTGAGCCCGATGCCGTGACAGGCGGGGGTTCAACCAGCCGCAACCCAGGGCTAACCGGTTGATAACGACACATCGTGCAATCCCCGGCTTGACTTGTCGCGCAATCCTGAACCTGCGTGACCGAGCTCATTCCTCAGCCTGAGATGGAGCACAGCTCTGCTCAAGCGAGCGCCACGGCCTCATCTGGACGACCTCAGCCAACCGCCAAGGAACAGCATTTCCACACCCTGTTTCAAGCCAAACTGAGGGCCTACTGCCTCAACACCAAGCAGCGGGAAGCCATCCGCCGCAGCGAAGATCTTGCTGACAAAGTGCGGTACATCTGCAACGACCTTGAACTGATCCTGGCCGAACTTGAGAGTCCTGCTTTTGCGGAGTTCGATGCATGTCAGCAATCGTCACTCCATCACAGTCGAACGGCAGTGAAAAATGCCATGCATCACCTTGATCTCACCCGTCATTGGAGACCAACTGCTCAGGCACAATGACGCAACAGACACCAATTCAATTCGGCATTCGCTGACATCAACCACCGTTTCCAGGCATCAACGGCAGGGTGTTGTTCAACTTCGCTCTCGCTCGTGTGATGGAATCCTCCTTCAGCGATGAAGCACAGATTCTCCGATACCAGCTGCATCGCAATGATGCTCTCGATACCCTCTGTTTCTGCGAGTCGTGCAAAGTGATCCGCAAAAAGATCAACCTGCTCCAACTGCGCGACGTCCGCAACTTTCTGGGCGAAGCCTCCTGACAAGCGATGGATCCTGAAGTCCGTCAGTTTGTTGCGCTGCAGCTGTTGGTGATCGTGGTCCCCGTGGGCAGCCTGTTCGCGATCTGGATTGCCATGCTTGGTCGACGGCGTCATCATCGCGGGCACGACTAAAAGCGTGTTTGACACCGCGCCGGGTAGAACTGAAGTTCACCATCAAACTGACTTTCAGTTGGAGAGTAGACGTAGGGAGCACGGTTCCCGGTGCCCAGCTCACCGACTGAACAGTTGAAATCCTGCTGATCAATTTCAAGCTGAAATGTTTCCACTCTCACCCCTTCGGGTTCATCCCTTGCGGGCTTCTCAAGCTCAATGGGTGGCATGGGCGAAGCAGAGACACCGGCAGATGTGAGGGCAAGCGCAAGGGAGAACAACATCAGGAATGCCTGCTGGTCAGGCCGTGACGACTTGGAGGATTTGCAGGACTGACAGTCTCAGGTGTCACCGCTGGATGTCTCCATCGGCAGGATCGAATACTCAATCCGCTCATCGGAGCAACAGGTGCCTGCATAAAAGCGTTCCAGCTCGTCGTAGGCCTCGCCATAGCTTGAGAAGTGCAGACGGGTGATGCCATCCTCACGGCCATCGTCACGCACGATCCGGTAGGTCCTGGGTTCAGAGGTCACTCCGACCGGGAAGGTGTTGTTGGACTTTGACGGCGACAGCGCCGATCGGGGGGACGTCGCCAAAAGCTCAAATAGGCCTTGGCCGTTGACAGATCAGCGCAATACACGCAATTCCGTCCTGTGCATGGGCGATAAATCGGCCCGTCATGCCCTTCAAACCGATGCATCACCAGGCCGTCCCGTTGCAACGGCTGCGAGTCATCCACCGCCTTCCTCCCCTTGCTTGAGGTGCACGAGCACGCATTGGTCCACACACACGCCATCGTTGATGTCACACGTGGTGATGCATTCGAAATAGGACTCGACGGGGTCAGCCAACTCATGCTGTTCAGACACAGCCAACGGCCCCATCGCTTGCATCGTCATTCACCGTCCTCCACTGATTAAATCCCTGGGAAAAATCTATCCCTGCCGTGATCGCATTCTTGCTGAGATTGAGAAGAACAAAGTACCCAGAGACAATTACCTAGGCCTGATGATTCGCCTCTTCCTGCTGGCGAATCAACCAATCAATCGCCTCCTCGAGACGCAACGGTTCAAGCCGCCAGGTGCGATGACGCCTGCCACCACAGTCAACGCGGCGGTAGGCGCGACCATCAATCACCACCAGGCGGGGATGCTCCTGACAGGAGTGACTGGCCTCAGTCACGTCGGAGCCAGGACGAAGCGCCTCCAAACCAATCGCCAAGATCATCATCAGGGCGGAAGTGATCGCCGGGATCCGTTGAGCCCAGATCGAGATCGTCGAGCAGTGCATCCACACCGCAGGGCGCTTCGGTGCGTTGACGCTGTCGCTGGGCACGATGGACCCAGCTCATCACCGTGCGATCACGGTCGGCATATTTCTGCAATAACACGCGCTCTTTCAAGCTGACCGGATCGCCACACGCCATCCGCTCAAGAATGGCCTGCAACATCAATCGAGTGTTGGTTGTGAGCATGAAATCCCTCCTTTGGCCTCTGATAGGGCGCGCAGGATGGCATCACTGTGGCCGCCACGACAGAACACCGTCCCTGTGGCCGAATCAAAACACTTCTTCGCTCCTCCGGTAGGAAGGAAATCAAAAGAAGCGGTGGCGGTGCGTCACCTTGACTGCCTGCAATCGTGGGTCCATTCGCTGCACCAGGTCGCCCGATCGCCCCTGGCCTTCGAGCACGATCCGCTGATTGGTTCCCTTGACCCGAACAGCCAGTTCGGAATAGGTCCAATCCCCACCCGATCGCGACGCCACAACAACAATGTCAGCCTGGCCCTTCGGTCCGGAAATGGGGATCAACAGCCGAGCATTGCCTCTGGACCCTCGGATCTGCACGCTGCCCGACACCAACCAGCCAGGCGCAATCGGCTGTCCGATCGCCCGCTGCACACGCTCATTGCTCCGCACCTGAGCCAGGGCATGGGCATAGGGCGTACTCGACTTCAGCAGGCCGAAAACGCCCAACACCGCCATCACCACGAAACCGGCACAACCCAGCAGCACCGTGGCCAGCACGGCAGGCACAAACCAGCACCAGTGGCGTGTGAACCAATGGCCAGGCTTGGCTTGGGGCATGGGATCGGGCCTTGACACATCAGGCACACATCAACAGCGTGCGATGCCTTCAGAATGCAGGAGATCCGCAGAGCTTGCATGCGCCGGCTGTTCGTATTGCTGCTGATGGGCTTGGCCTTGATCTGGCCCGTCTCTGTGCAGGCCACCTCTCTGGAGGTGACGATCCACAGCATCAGCGCTGACGGCGTCGGCGATCCGATCGGCAGCGTCAGCATCCGCGACAGCGATCAGGGCCTGGAGGTGATTCCCACCCTGACCGGTCTCAGCCCTGGCGAGCATGGTTTTCATCTGCATGAGAACAACAGCTGCGACCCAGACCTCAATGGCGAAGGTGTTGCTGTTGCCGGGCTGGCGGCTGGTGGTCACTGGGATCCGGACGACAGCGGCACCCATCTCGGACCGTTCGGCAACGGGCACCGCGGCGATCTCAGCCGCCTGATCGTGGACGATGACGGCAGCACTCCCACCAGCGTGGTGGCGCCCCGACTGAGCACCGCCGATCTTCCTGGCAAGGCCCTGGTGGTCCACGCCGGTGGTGACACCTACAGCGACACCCCGCCTCTGGGTGGTGGGGGAGCCCGCATCGCCTGCGGGGTGGTGGGACGTTGATCCATCGGCTCCTCGGTGTTCAGGATCGCAGAGTCGCGGATGGCCTTGCAGCCCAGGCTCAGCCTGCCTAGACCGAGGCCTCAGCGTTGGGAGCAGACATCGGCATGCGGACGTACAACGTGCGGTTTGAAGCCGATGGCGCTGATCTGTTCGTGGAACTTCATTCCAACGACGATCTCAATCGCCTGCATCTGCTGGAACAGGTGATGGCGATCCTAGAAGACCGGCACGGCCTTGAAATCCAGACCAGCGAACAGGGTGATGTCACCCGGGTGGAGCACAGCGATGGATCGGAATTGCTGGCCTGGCTCTCGATTGCCGAAGACAACGCCCGTCAGGCTCTGGATGACGATGGCCTCGATGAAATCCTCACCTGCCTGGCCTTTCTCGTGTTCCCGCCGGTGGTGGACACCACCAGCACATCCCCTGAGGGGGTCACGACCACGTTGGCCTAGGCCACCGGCCCAGACGCGTTGGGAGATCCATCAAAACCCTGCCAGGCGAAGGCCCAGCTCCACCGAGGCAAGTCCCAGCAGGAAGGTCACGCCGAGCAGGGACGCTCCTTTAAGAGATCTCGCCATGCAGGCATCGGCTGTTGATGAACGTGATTGAAGCCGAATCGGACCGCGCAAACAGACACAACCGCCACCATTGCGCCATGGCTTCTGACCATCCCCGCGGTCGGAACGGTTGCCCGAGGGCGCGTTCGGGAGCCGCCGATCGATCCCGACTCCACTTCAAAGTTCAACAAAGGGAAGCCGCATCCGTTCAGACCTGACAGGTTGAGGCCATGAACGGACAACACACTCCCCTGCGCCCCCAGGCCCCCAACAACCGCACCAACAAACCATCAGCCCATCGAACTGAACAGCCCCGCGAGATTGCGTCCGGACTGATCAGCTGGAATGAACTGATCGGCGAACGCTGAGCGCGCTTCCTGCACCCACGCCACCCATCCGGCCTGGCGAATGAGCAACTCAACGGGTATGCAGATCGGACACCACGTTCGACAGTGGAAGCATTCCCCTCCAAGACGGTCTTCGATCGCCTGTCGCGAGATCAACCTGTCGATGTCATGAACAACCTTGCCGGTGCGTTTCTGAAAACCACGCCGCTGCTGATGTCGGTGAGTGCGGCGGAAGAATGCAGAAGCCGTAATGACAGGCAGAGCTATTTCGCGATCACACGCGATCTGGTGCAGGCCCAGTTCGTCCTGGCTGATGCGGAACTGAGCCGCCGTCTCTGGCAGGAGGTGGCCGATCGTGATCTGGAAGTCGGCCGCATCCTGCATCTGCTCTATGGCTGCGTCTGCCATGACGACGACGACGAAATGACCCTTGTCGACGACACCTTTCTGTCGATGGGTCTCGATTGACCATGCGCTCGCTGGTGATCGCTTGGCTGATCCACGGCGCTCTGCTGCTCAGCCACCCCGCTCCGGCCTGGGCCCAACCGTCCATCACGCTGATGCGCTCGCCCAGCTGCGACTGCTGCAGCCGATGGGGGGAGCAGACCGCCGCCGCTGGTTTCGCGGTCAAGGACGTTGTCACCGAGGCGATCGATCAGGTCAAACTCCAGAACGGCATCCCCGAAGCGCTGTCGTCGTGCCACACCGCCTTGGTGGAGGGCTATGTGATCGAGGGCCATGTACCCGCTCCATCCATCCAGCGGTTGCTGAAGGAACGGCCCGACATCCAAGGGCTGACGGCCCCAGGCATGCCGATGGGGTCACCTGGGATGGATGGTCCGGGGATCATCCCTGAACCCTTCGACGTGCTGGCCATCACCAGCGATGGCAGCACCCATGTGTTCGACCGTTACAGCTCCTGACGCCCGGGCGTCCGGTCATCACGAACACAGGCATCCCCCTCACAACGCACCTCACACTGCGGCTGCTGACCGTGGTATTGGCTGGGTTCCCGCATCGCCCAGTATTCGTCGACAACCCCGAGGATGTAGGTCCCCAGGCGACGCATCAGCGTTTTCAATCCCATGGCTTCAGCCTGCCCAGCGCTCTCTCCAGTGTGGCGACCGATTGAGCGATGACACTGCAACACCTGGCGGTGAGTGGCTACCGCTCTCTCCAGAGCGTGGTGCTGCCCCTGAGGCAACTGACGCTGATCACCGGGGCGAACGGCAGTGGCAAGTCGAATCTGTTTCGTTCGCTCCATCTGATCGTGGCCGCCGCCCGGGGAGACCTGGTGGCAGCGCTGGCCCGGGAAGGGGGATTGCCCGCCGTGCTCTGGGCAGGTCCGGAACGGCTCAGCCGCGGCATGCGCAGCGGAGAACAACCCGTCCAGGGTGGTCCGCGCCAGCAACCGGTGCGCCTGCGGCTTGGCTTTCACGCCGAGCCTTTTTCCTATGCCCTCGAACTGGGCTATCCGCAGGAGCGCGACACCGCCTTCGCCCTCGACCCGGCCTTCAAAGGCGAGTGGATCTGGGCAGGAGGTGCCTTTCACCCCCGTTCCGTGCTGACGACGTGGACAGGCGGCAGTAGTGACACCGCCGACTGCAGCGTGTTCCAGGGGGGACTCGACCCGATGGAACACCCCGAGGTGCTGGCCCTGCGGGAACAGATCCTGAGCTGGCGGTTTTACGACAGCTTCCGCACCGATGCCGAGGCACCGGCGAGACAGGCCGTGGTGGGAACCCGCTGCTTTGCCCTGGCCGGCGATGGCCATGACCTTCCTGCAGCGGTGCAGACGATCCTGGAGCAAGGCGATGGCCAGGGCCTGCAACAGGCGGTGGCCGATGCCTTCCCTGACAGCCATCTGAGCGTGAGCAGCGAGGGGGGCCTGTTTCGCCTGCGCCTGCATCAGCCCGGCCTGCTGCGACCGCTGGAAACGAGCGAACTGTCCGATGGCACCCTGCGCTATCTGCTGCTGGCGGTGGCGTTGTTCAGTCCACGCCTCCCTCCCCTGCTGGTGCTGAACGAACCGGAGGGAAGCCTGCATCCCGAACTGCTGGAGCCGCTGGGGCGGTTGATCCGCGCAGCCGCAAGCCGCACACAGGTGTGGGTGATCGCCCATGCCCCCGCCCTGATCAACGCCCTGCGGAGCGATCCGACCTGCCATCACGTGCAGCTGCAACGGGAGCTGGGCGCGACGGTCGTGCAGGGGCAGACCAGCCTGGAACGCAGTGCCTGGCGCTGGCCGGCCCGCTAAGGCACACCGAGCCCACGCCTGCGATCGGCAATCGTTAACTTTTGATAAGCAACGCTGAACCCTGTGCTTCGCACTGTTCTCACCCGGCCCTTCCTGGTCAACGCCGGCCTTCTGATCCTGCGGGTCTTCACCGGCACTCTTCTGATTCACCACGGCTACGAGAAGCTGGCCAACATCGAAAACTTCGCGGCGGCCTTTGTGCGTCCGCTTCACCTGCCTTTCCCGATCACCCTCTCCTACCTGGCGGCGTTCTCAGAAATCGTGGGCAGCTGGTTGCTGATCACGGGACTGTTCACCCGACTGGGCGCAGCCGCCATTGCCGGCACCATCGGCGTGGCGATTTATCACGCCATTGCCGTGAATGGCTTCAACATCTACCTGCTTGAACTGCTGGGGCTTTATTTCGGCGCTGCCGTGATGGTGCTGACGGCCGGCCCTGGCCTGTTTTCAATCGATGAGCTGATCGTGCGCAAGGTCGCACCTGGTGCGCGGGAGCAGGCCGAAAAACTCGAAGCCATCCTCAACAACGCGGCAACACCGGAATACCAGAACTGACGTCAGTCTGATCAACCATCAAGGGGGCCTGCCCACCCCCCCCTTGATCACCTCCCCCAGCCAGCCCTTTCATCAGCTGACAGCAACGTGGGCCGGAGATCGGTCGCTGGTCCCTGCACGATGCGACTTCCTTCCCCAATACGACAGATGGGCTCGAGCGGTCGCCATGTCATTGCAATACACGCACCGCTCACCGGCGCAGACCCGATACACGAGGCCATCATCGCCAAGAAAAACGTGGACAGTACCACCATCGTCAGTGGTGATCAGACGGGAAGAAAGTAAAGACATCATCACCTCATCTGAGGACACAAAGAGACTACAAATGGATCCCAATTGCGACAAGGCAACGATTGCATCACATAAAGCACCTACGCACAAACGCTCAGCCCTGGAAGCCCACCAAAGCAGCATCCACTGACAACCAGACTGCGTGTTCAATCAAGTAAGCATTCGGCCATCAACTGCGCAGTGAGCGAAGGCCATCGAGCGACGATTCAGTGCAGCAGCGAAGGGCCATCTGCCTGCTCCCTTGCGATGCAAACAGATGCGAAAGTCCTCATCGGTGGGGAGCACCATTCCGTGCACCGATCAGCCATTCAGAGAACCAATTGAGAGACCTCACTCAGAGCAGACGTTCAGAACACACCAGCGTTCACCAGCAGGTGACTTTTTCACCCTCGTGCAGAAACGATTGCATGAACTGTGTGAACACTGAGAGCTGTTGGTGAACTCACTGACGACCGCCAACCCTGCCGAGGATGCGTCGCCTTCGCCGATCAGCTTCAGGCACATTGACTTCAGTCTCAGCCACCTGCCCCGAAGGCTGCAATGCGCGATTGAACTGATTGCCCTGATCCGCGAACGCAGCAACACTGATGGCAACGAGATCGGAGGCGCCGATGACGGCCGACACTCCACCCGAGCCCACACAAGAAGCACGCTGACTTTCTGGCCCCTGCTCCAACAGTTTTCACGCATTCGAGAGGGATTTGCCCATCGGCAGGCACTGCATTCGGCTTCGCCACGTCGATCGGCCCTCCATCCGCACCGCCCGAGGTGCCCTAAGGAGTCACGTCACCCTCCCACCTAGGAACCTGGCCCCAGGCGCCAGAGCCAGTCGCTTCGATCCCTTCTCTTTTCAGTCCCTTTGCTTGAGGTTGCACAACCCAACGGCAACACTGAAAGTCGATCGATCGTGATGAACAAACGAGCGAGATAGGCCGCCTTGTCCATCGGGGGAAGACGGCCTCACCACATCAGCCCAACGCTGATGGCAACCCCCGCAGGTTTCCACCAACGAAGCCTGCGGGGGTTTGCTTGTGGCAGCCCTTGGAGGAGCGTCAGTTGTATTCGCCGGGTGTTTCCTGCTTTGACACGGTGACCCGGCCCACCTTCTGCCCCGAGAAGCGCAGCAATTCATCGCCGGAGAACTCATAGCCCAGGCCTGCAGCGATCTTGGCGACATCGTCGGCGGTGGACGCCGCCAACACGGTCTGCTTGATCGACGCATCGTCTTGCATGCGCACGAGGAAGGCCTTCAACTGATCCAGAGCCATCAAAGGGAATGCAGCGTTCGCTAAGGCAGCGGACCACCATCATCGAGCCAAACGGATTTTGATCGAAGCCGGCCGCAAAGCGCAGGCCAAAGCATGGAACGGGCGATGAGAGCCCTCAACAATCAGGGTTCCCATGGGTTGGGCGTGGGCAAGATCGAGCTTCATGGTGCGTTGGCAGAGCAGGCTTCAATCACCTGCAACTTCCATCAGTTTCCTCCTGTCATCCCCCCGCTGACGACTCCCCATCCGGGGACACTTTGCTCAGACCGCCTTAGCGTGATCAGTAAGGATGAGCTCAATCACACCACATCAAGCGAGGAGCCGCTGAAACACTTCCAAACAGTGAAATGCCTTCTCAAACCAGGGGGTGACCAGCGGCCATGAACAGTGGCCCTCCCGATCAGGAGAATGCCGCCGAAGCTGCGCGGCCATACAACCACTTCAACGCTTCGATCGGCCCGAGGTGAAGAGATCGGCATTTCGGTATCGCTTCCTGCTCGATGGTGGAGCGGAAATGACGATCACCATTGTTTCTTCAGTCAAGAGGTCATGCAGGAGCGAATGAAAGCCGCAGGCACCTGCAACTTGAACGGGATCATGCCCAGTTTCAGCGCTGCGGGGTCGAGCAGTTCTGTGCGCAGTACTGACGAGTGATCGATGGAGTGATCGATGCCCAGCCACCCTTTGCCCTGATCTCAGCGCAGTGCTGACAGAGTGCTGCCACAACCTCTTCAACACCATGAACCAACCCAGCCGTGACCAGGTGCTCGCCGTTTCAGCCGGCTGGGTAGCCGTGATTCTGAATGTGCTGCCAGGACTAGGAGCCGGCTATCTGTATCAACGCCGCTGGACCGCCTATTGGGTGACCTCGGCGTTGGCGACAGCCTGGTTTGTCGCTGGCGCCGCCCTGGGGGGCGGATTGGAAGGAGGCAGTGCAAACCCAACACCGCAGAACCAACTCATTGGCCTGATTGGTCTTGTTTTGCTCAGCACCATCACGGCGACAGACGCCGGCCTCGCAGTGAAACGGGTACGGGCTCGCCTGACAACGGAGGTCACGACAGCATCGACTCCACTTCAGTAATAACGACCGGGATATTCACCAGGGTGGTCGATACGGGTGACACGCACACCTCCAACGGAACGGCCAGACAACATGAGCAGATCACTCCCGGACACGGCGTACCCGAGGTCCTGGGCCAGAAGAGCCACCTGATCGGCCGTCATGGCTGCCTGCACCTTCGCCTGCAACAAGGGATCGCGGCTGAGATGGTCAAGAAAGCGTTGCAATGGTGTCGCCTCCATCCGCTCTCCAAAACTGATCGTTGATTCAACCTCATCCCCCATCCTTTGCACGGCAGAGAGCAACCTGACCGAAACGGTCTTGGCCCTGGTTCACACCTCGTTGGGAGGTGGACCTCTGCGGTCACTTCACCACGACCGAATCACAGGACCTCGATCAGCTGGTCCCACCGAGGCCTTCTCGAATCCCCCACCGGACCTCATCGCCTCCTCAAGAGACCAACCGCTCCGCTGTGATCTGAGCATGAACCCGATGGCCATCTGCGCCAGCGAGGGCAGCAACGACCTCAAGTCAAGTCCAGGGGTTTCTTGACAGAGTTCATCAAGAATAAAGCACCCGGAACTTGACACTTAACCCCTGCTCAGATCAACACTGAATCAGTGAAAAACTGCCAAGAAAGGAAAAGCGGTGACAACCACTGTGAGAACAATGAACGACCAGATCAACATCAAACCGATACTGCGCTGATCAATCTCGTGGAGAGAAGGCGTACGCGTGGCCATCGAAAAACTGCAACTACCCAAAGCCATAGCCACGATGAGCCGATCCCCACATCAGCAGATCCACTCACCCTCTTCACCCCCAAGCAGGGTGAAGCATGCTGTTCGGAATCAGAACGACTGCTCATAACAATTTCGTCTTCAGAGCTTCGCCCAACCGAGCACCAGCTTCGACATCACCAGAAAGGCTTCATCACAGAAAGTATCGATAGTGATTGTCAGATCATGCTCCACAGCCTGAGCAGCACCAGCAGGTAAAAACGCTTCACAAGCAATGCGCAACAACGGCAGCGCACGCAACCATCAAACAGCTGGTATGACCAGGCACGTTCCAGCGAACAGGACGCACTAAGTATCAACACCTAGACATGCCGCCATATGACTGATGAAGAAAATCCCGACATCAGGGGCATTCCCCCAACCGGTTCGCTTGAATATTTCTGTAGCAACAACTACACATTGCCCACCCTTCTCCACTGTTGGAGCCCAGTTCACCTCAGGCCATGAAACGAAGGCCTGAACTATCGATGGAACGACCTATGACCACTCTTCTCTATCGAGGTAAAACGTACGAAACTCATCACGAGCCTGCCCCGAGGGCTTGCCGTGAGTTGAACTACCACCAGCAGCACTACAACACTTGCCGCGAACAGATCGCCAAGCGTGATCTCCACCCGCATCTGAACTATCGCGGGATTGCCTACACCAAAAACGCACAGACCATAGAAAGTGCGAATGCGGAAGCGCGGATGCGCAACGATCGCCAGGCCTATCTGACCATCGCCCGCGACCTCGCTGAGGCCCAGTTTCAACGGGGCGATGCGGAACTCTCAGACCGCCTCTGGGAGGAAGCAGGAGATCGCGACATGGATATTGAGCGCATCACACATCTTCTCTACGGATGCTGGTTCCAGGACGACGCTGAAGCCATGCGGGAAGCCGACGAGAATTACCTGGCTGCCCATCACTCCTAAACACCCCCAAGCAGCACATCACCAACTCCGCTCCAAGCAACAGCGCTGCAGCGGAGTTGGTGAACCCTCAAAGCACTTCATCCACGCCAGGTGGGAACGCCATCCGAGAACAAAGCACCACGTTGAGTCCATAACTGCGATGGCTCGATCTTGAGCCCATGCTCTGCGCAGAAACGAGATGCCTCCATCGTTGTCATCTTGGTGTGAAGCCCCTGAGCGAACACAGGATCCTTCTTGATGCGCGCCTTCAAGAGCCCGATTGGTGTTGAAACAGTCATGACGCACCTCGAGAAACGAAAAAGTACGAGAGCAGTGATTCAGTTGTGCAACGGATGAGCAGTTAGCCAACACAATGGCAACGTCTCACCAGAAGGAAAAAGCAACTCACCTTTGGCAAAGACTTCTGGATCCTGGAGCTCTTCCCCAGCATGAAGACGACCTTCGAGGGAGACCTCGAAGGGATTGATCAACTGATCCATGGCGAGAACCTCCACCAGAGATCCATCACTCTTTGTTTTTAAAAACATGGCAGCCCACCTCTCGTTTTCAGCCTTAACAACAAGCTAGGAGGATGCGATAGCAGCGTCATTAGGTACGAATCCCCTTCTCTACGCAAACCAGCAGATGCCCATGGGAGAGGCGTCGTGCTCCCTCCGCGATCAACGCTCCCCTCGGCGGGGCGCGGGCCGGCTGCGCAGGAGACAGGATCAGCCCATCGCTCCACGACCCTGCAAACACGAGCGGGGCAACCATCCACCACCAAGCCGGCAACAACAAAAACCAGAGACCGTGATCGCAAAACTGCCCTGGACCCGCCATCATGTAACGAATTCGTTACATCATTCTCATGACTGTGGGTGAGGTCTTCCTGGAATCACTCTCTTCAGGAGTGATCACGGAAAGCGAGATGGGTTGGCTCACCGCCAACCAGGCCGGCTTCAGCCGCACGGAAGAAGCCACGGCACTACGCCTCGGCCGCCTGATCGACGAAGGCAGCATCAACATCGGCTGCCGCATGCCTCGATCCACGTCCAGGCGCCATCAATTGGCCGATGAATGGCTGGAAACCCTGGGCCGTCGCCGTCGCCACGCGAATCGCAGATAGGGCCTAAACGCAGATAGGGCCTAAACAATGATCAGAACCCCCTGACCCCAAAGGTTTTCAGGGAATGCGGTCGCCCTGATCTCCTCTGGCTACGGTTCCGGCATCCGCCCCTGTGCGATGGCTGCGATCCGTCTGCTGGAGCTGCTGATCCTGCTGGCGATGCTGAGCGGCTTCCTCGGGTTGCTGCTGCATCGCAACCTGTTTCTGAAGGTGCTCTCCATGGATGTACTGGGCAGTGCCGTGGTGGCGCTGTTCGTTCTGGTGGCTGCTCGCACCGGACTACGCAGTCCGATCCTGTCGACCCCTGACGCCGGCACCGCCTTGTCGGCGATCTTTCTCAACAGCACCGCCGATGCCATCCCGCAGGCGGTGATTCTCACCGCGATCGTGATCGGCCTCTCGATTCAGGCCCTGCTGCTGGTGGTGATCAGCCGCCTGGCCCGCTTCGACCCCGTGCTGGACGTGCGCAGTTTCGAGCAATGAACGCCCTGCTCACTCCAGCGGTGCTGATCAGCTGGTTGCTGGCGCCCTATCTGGTGGCCTTTCTCGGTGCCCTGCTGCCGGCCCTTGGGGAAGTCCCCTTCCTGCTGTGTTGCCTGGCCACTGGCCTGATCGGGGCCCATGGCCTGATCGATGGCGACGTGCGCACCCTGATGCTGCTGGGGGACCACGGAGTGATGTTGCAGTTCGACCCGATCGCCGCCTGGTTCCTGCTTCTGAACGCCCTGGTGATGATGGCGGTACGCCTCGACCAGTGGCGCGATCCAGGACGCTGTTCTCCCCTGCTGCCGGCGGTGCTGCTGGGGGGGCTCAACACCTGCTTCGTGGTGAGCGATCTGATCAGCCTGTACGTGGCCCTCGAGGTGGTGGGCATTGCGGCGTTTCTCCTGATCCAGCGGGATGGCTCGCAACGGATGCTGTGGATCGGTCTGCGCTACCTGCTGATCAGCAACACAGCGATGACGCTTTATCTCGTGGGTGCGGGTCTGGCCTATGCCGTGACCGGCAGCTTCCGCTTCAGCTCCCTGACGGCCTTGCCTCTGGGCGCGGCGGAAGTGCTGCTGCTGCTGGGGCTGATCACCAAAGCAGGCCTGTTCCTGCCCGGACTGTGGCTCCCCCGCAGCCACGCGGAGGCGCCGTCGGACGTCTCAGCACTGCTGTCAGGGGTGGTGGTCACCGGTGGGGCTGCCCCCCTTCTGCATCTGGCTGCAGTGGACGCCTCCCTGCTGCCGCTGCTGCGCATGGTCGGACTCGGCAGCACGGTGTTCGGAATCGGGCAGGCCCTGGCGGCCGCAGATCTGAAACGGCTTCTGGCCTGGAGCACGGTGTCGCAGATGGGGCTGGTGGTGCTGTCGCCCATGACGGGCGGCGCGGTGGCCCTGGCCCATGGGCTCGCCAAGGCACCGCTGTTCCTGATGGCAGGCCGCATCCAGCAACGCCAACTGCGGGGCTGGCAGGACCGGAGTCTGCCCTTGAGCCTGCAACTGCCGCTCTGGATCGGCTCGCTGTCGATCGCCGGTGCTCCTCTGCTGGCGGGCTTCAGCGCCAAGAAAGAACTCGATGCCACCCTGCCGGCGTTCTGGGCCGCAGCCGCCATGCTCTCCGGCATCGGCAGCGTGGCGCTCTTCGCCCGGATCTGGGGGGCGCCAGTGCAGACCGGCGACAGCAACCATCGTTCACAGCTGGGCAACGGCCTGCCGCTGGGCAGCAGCCTGTTGCTGGTGGTGGTCGTGGGTGGTGGCCTGCTGGGCGCGGCCAGAGGCCTGCTCACACCGCTCGACCTGCTGACGACGGCCCTGCTGTTCGCCGCGGGGCTCGGCCTCCACCTGCTGCTGCAACGACCGCGACAGACGATCGCCGAACGGATCCCCCAGCTGGAATCCCTGCAGGATCTGATCGGCAACATCGCCGTGGTGGGAGCGGCCCTGCTGCTGGCGGTGAACCTGATGGAGGCCCGGGGATGACGCTCCTGCTCAGCACCAGCTTCCGACTTCTGCTCTGGGTGTTCCTCACCGGGGATCTGCGGCTGCTCAACCTGGTGATCGGACTCGGCGTGGCCCTGCTGCTGCCCCGTGACACCCACGTCCGAGAACCGCTGATGCCGTTTCTGCGGGCTCTGGGGAGCAGCCTGGTCGCCATTCCCACTGCCTATGGCGAGGCCCTGGCGCTGATCGTCGCCAATGGCCGGGAACAGGTCGACTGCACCCAGAAACAGATCAGCGCCCACGCCAGCTCCCGGGTGGTGTTTCTGGAGCTGCTGGCGATCACGATCACCCCATTCACGCTGGTGCTGGATCTGCATCGCATCCACCCCGCCCAGCCCGACAGTCCGATGAGCTTCCGCATTCATCGTCTGCAGCCCAAGGCCAGACCGCAGATGGGGAGGGAGGACTGATGACCTTGATCAGCTGGGGGATGGTGCTGGCGCTGATGCTTCCCATCGCGTTGCTCTGCCGGCAATGCAGCACCTGGGAGCGGCTGGCCGCGTTTGGCAGCATCAGCACCAAAGTGGCGCTGCTGGCGTTGATGGTCGCGGTGATGCGCGGGGATCGGATGCTGGCCCTGGTGGGCACGCTGATGATCAGCGCCGGGGATGCGGGAATGCTGCTGCTGGCACGGCTGCTGGAGGAGCACGAACGATGACGACCGCTGGCAACGAAGGGCTGAGCTTGATGCTGCTGGGCAGCGGACTGCTGCTCTGGTTCTGGGGCAGCTGGCCCCTGCTGGAACGGCAGTCGTTGCTGGTGAGGCTGCACAAACTCACCGTGGCCGACTCCCTCGGCTCCCTGCTGATGATGGTCGGGCTGCTGATGCGCCGCCCCGACTGGTGGCCCCTGCTCAGCCTGGCGATCCTGGGGCTGCTGCTGTGGAGCACGATCTTCGGCTACGTGGTGGCGGCAGGGGTTCACCGCCGTCCGGGAGCCTGAGGCGATGACGATGCCCACGAATCCGGCGCTGTTCGATCTCGATGGCTCGCTGGGGTTGCTGTTGCCGATCGGAGCCCTGCTGCCTCTGGTGGGCGTGCTGATGGTGAGCCAGACCAATCCCTATCAAACGCTGATGCTCCGCGGCGTGTTCGGCTCAGTGGCGACCCTGCTGTATGTGCTGCTGGGCGCCCCGGATGTGGCGCTCACCGAAGCGATGGTGGGCACCCTGCTCTCCACGACCCTCTACGTGATCGCCCTGCGCTCATCGATGACGTTGCGCCTGGAGGATCGACGCAGCTGGCAGATGTCGACAAGCGCCGATGCTGCCGACTGCACGGACCCCGATCTGGACCACCTCAGTCGCTGGCTGCAGCCTCTGCATCTGCGGCTGCGCTTGGTGCGCGACGGCGAAGCCCCCCATGGCTGGCTCGACGATGAACGGCATCTGGTGATTCGCCATCCCCATCTGGAACAGCATCTGAGGGATCAACCCGGCCACCAGCACTGGGTGGAGCAGGGCGGCAGTCTGCGGCTGAGCCCGGACGCCCGGAGCCCAGCCGCAGGTGCGGCGGCGGAGGCGGTGGGGCCATGACCTGGCTGTATGTGCTGGCAAGCGTGGTGCTGTTCGCAGCGCCGCTGGCGGGCCCCTTGGCCCAGACCTCCGGCATGGCCCCGGTGATGCAGGCCCTGGCGGAGCAGACCGGCGTGCCCAATCTCGTGTCGGGCGTGATCCTGGAGACCCGTCTGTTCGACACCATCGGCGAGGTGGTGGTTTTCACCCTGGCCTCGATCGGCGTGCGTCAGCTGTTCAGCGATGAAACGAAGCGCCACAGCATCCGCAGCCTCACCGACCTGCCCTCACGGGTGGTCTGTGAACAGGTCGCCACAATTTCATCGCTGGTGGCGGTGGAGATGGCACTGCGCGGCCACCTCAGCCCCGGCGGTGGCTTCGCTGCCGGCGTGGCCGGCGGCACGGCGATCGGCCTGGTGCTGATCAGTGGCGGCAGCCGCTTCACCGCCAAGCTGCACAAACGCTGGCATGCCGACCGCTGGGAGAAGGCCGCCGTGCTGGGCTTCGTGCTGTTGGCGTTGCTCTCTCTGGAGGGAATCGCCCCTGGACTGGGACGTTTCGGTGAGCTGCTCAGTGGCGGCTGGATTCCGCTGCTCAACCTGCTGGTGGCCCTGAAGGTGACCCTTGGCTCCTGGGCCATGGTGCAGCGCTTCATCCAATACCGCGGTCTGCTGTAGACGAACGCATGCGCCTGCCGATCGAACAGCTCGCGGTCTTCGCCGAGGCCCCGTTTGAAGGCAACCCCGCAGCGGTCTGTTCGCTGCAGGCCTGGCTGCCGGATCGGGTGATGCAGGCGATTGCAGCGGAAAACAACCTGTCCGAAACAGCCTTCACCGTGCAGGAAGGCGACGGCTACGGCCTGCGCTGGTTCACCCCGAGCTGTGAAGTCGACCTGTGCGGCCACGCCACCCTGGCGGCCTCACAGGTGGTGTTTGCTCAGGCACCCGAGCGAACCCTGCTGCGCTTCCAGACCCGAAGTGGTGAGCTGCGGGTGGACCGCGATCGTGACGGGCTGAGGCTGAGCTGTCCAGCCCAAGCGATGACGCCCTGCGTGGTGCCGGAGGGCTTGGTGGAAGCCCTCGGGGCCACACCCGAGCATTGCCTGATCGGCATGGATCTGATGGCGGTCTTTGCCTCAGAAGACTGCATCCAGGCGCTGATGCCGTCGATGGAAGCGCTGGCCGCCATGCCCGGCCGGGGCGTGATCGTCACCGCCCCCGGCCGCCGCGTGGATGTGGTGAGCCGCTTCTTCGCACCGGGGATCGGCATCCCGGAAGACCCGGTCACAGGATCAGCCCACTGCAGCCTGGCGCCCTACTGGGCCCATCGACTGGGGCGGTCGAAGCTGGAAGCGCGACAACTGTCAAAGCGGGGTGGCCGTCTGCGCTGCGAGCTGCAGGGTGAAAACGTGCTGATCAGCGGTCGCGTGCAGCCTTTTCTGAAAGGAGAGTTGATCCTCCCCTCCTCAACCTTCAGACGGATTCGTTCTCGAATGAATGCTCCATCAGCGCCCTGAACAACTCCTGTTTCTTTTGCTCCAGAAACTCCTGCTCCTCAGAGGGACCACCCGGCCAGTTGCGAAGGGCATCGCAGGTGGTCTTGAACTCAAGCCTCAAGGCCACCAGGTTGTAGTTGAAGGTTGCGACAACGTCGTCGTTCATCGTTGGCCTCATGCTGGCCAATTATTGCCATCCATCTCGACGACTTGACGTATCCGTTGCCACCATGGTTTGCCTAGCAGATCTGGCTGGGTCCTGCGGGCTTGGGATGTGCGGAAACCTCCGTCACGGACGCGCAGGGACTTTCGCGATGGTTAGCGGGTTGACTCAATCCAACTTCCGATGACATCCGAAATCCGCAACTGGGCCGTGGTGGCAGCAGCCATGGAAGCTCAGGGGACGACAAACAGCGAGATGTACCGACGTGCCAAGGCTATGGCAGAAGGCAAGCGTGACCCAATGCCGACAAGCTACCCCGCTGCCCCTTACAGCATCTCCATCGCCTGACGATTGTCTCCGGTGACGATGGCGGTCTTCTCGTTTTGACAACGGCGAGATCGCCATCTTGTTGACAGTCCAGATGTTGTCAGCCCAAAGAGGAAGGCCGCCTTCCCGAGTGGGAAGACGGCCTAGCTCGCTCGTTCGCGCATGGTTCAACCCCGTCACGTCTTGGGAAAGAAGGAAAGGGGCGAAGCGTTCTGGCGTTGGCAACCCTGGGGCCATGACGTCCAGGTGTAGTGCTGATGAAGCTCCGGGGCACCTTGTCTGCATGAGCAGCGTTGGGCGGTGCAGTGGAGTGTCGATTCGCGTGGCGCACCGGATCAGTGCCTGCGAAAGGACCAGCTCTACGGATGAGTGGAAACTGTTGGAGCAGGGGCCAGAAGTCAGTCTGCTTCTTAGGTTTGCTCAGGTGGAGTGTCGGCTGTCATCAGCGCCTCCGATCTCGATGCACCTACTTTGCGCTGGCTGGGCGGGGTTGCCTATCCGTGTAAAGGCGCATTGCCTTTGCGGGCCAACCCACCGAAAGTTTGAACGGCGTGCCCTCAGGCACCACCATTATCTGGACAGCCGTTGATGCCTGAGGCCCACCAACGCGGCAGCGGCACCGTAATCAGCCGCAATCAGCTGCAACTCCGCCTGATTGATTTTCCAGATCACCTGCACTGAAAAGGCCTGTCCCACAACCAGGCGAGCCGGGCAACGCAGAATGATGTCGTCGGGGAAATAGACAGTCAGCGGCTCGGATGGCACCCAGGTCCAAGCCATCGTCCCCGTTGCAGCCAGCGAAAGGTCTGGGCGAAGCCGCCACTCCTCTCCGTGCCATTCACCGTCGGGTTGCCACGCTGGCACCTGAGCAATGGCCTTGGTCCAGGGGCTCGTTGAGGCCGCTCCACGATGTTCACGAATGCTTGCGGTTCTCACCAACGCGCCCTTCTGGCCGTACACCAAGCCAACACTGTGTCGCGTCTCGCCTTTGGCAAGAAACAACTCAAAGGCTGCAAACTGTTCAACGTCGAGGCGGGGGATCAGCCAGGTGGCGGCACCATCGTCAAAGGCAAAGCCACGCATGGATGGATGCGCTGGATGCGCGAAGCCATCGCTCAGGCTGTGGTCAACAACGTTGTAATCCCACGCTTCAGCGATGTCTTTCCCATCGTCATAGAGGTAGCGATTGCGCTGATGGACCTCGTTGTGTTCGGCATCCGCCGTGAAGTGACGCGCGCTTTCAAAGGACTCCATGACCTCGCCGGAAGGCTCGTAACGGGTCCAGCGGCCATGCCATTCGCCCAGGTGATGGCGCCAGAAATTGGTCCAGTTTCGCCTGGAGGCTGACGCCGTCGTCGTTCCTTGGTTGTTGAGAGCCATGGTGGAAATCGGCAAAATCGGATCAGGCCCGCACCATCAACCCTTGCGTTGGCGATGGAGCTCAGACATCGGCATTGATCAATCCTGAACTGGGCTTGTAGGCAGCCTCGTGAATCTCCTCAGCCAGTTGTTTGATGGCGATCAGCGTTTCGCTGTCTGTCTGTGCCTGCCTCTCAGCGATTTCGCTTTGGATGTTCTGGCCGACGATGATGATCGGCAAGAGCACAAGCTGCAGGAATGTCTGAGCAGTCCAGGAAATGATCTTGAGTGGATCCCTGGAGGCCAAGGCTTCTGGCAACGACACCAGCGCGAGGGCAGCAAAGGCATAAGCACACCACATCGTGCCAACCCTGTCAGTAATGAAAACAGCAAGCCGCTTGTTGAGACGCATCAAGCTCACGACAGCGAAGACGAATGACCCCGCAATGATGGGGCCGTGAAGCCTCCCTGAACACGGGGTTGACGGGTGCACCCGCGTGCGCCCCTCAGTTGCGACGGGCCGCACCCCGGCCATTGCCAATCAGACCAAGGTCGATGATCAGACCGATGGCCACCACCAGCACGCCACCGAAACTGCCCAACCCGCCAAAGGCGGCCACCGCCCAGCAGTAGCCCAGGGTGGTGGTGGGCAGCAGCACCAGGCCCAGCAAGGGAATCAGGGGGTTCGGCACACCCATGCCGGCAAAGGGGGCGAGCACGAAGGCGCTGTTGAACAGCCACATCAACAGCAGAACGATCCGTGGAGTCAGGAGACCGAGGGCAGCCAGCAGGCACATCGGCCTTGTGCATCTGTTGCACAACTAGCGATGGCGGATGGCAGCTGGCCACCTCCAGCGCCGCTAAACCGTGGACATCGTGCACTGGAGCCAGCACCGTGACCTGCTCGAGACCCAGGCGACCGGATCGAAAGCCACGCCAACCATGGCAGCGCAGGGCAGCGGCCCTGGTGAGCATCGGCATGCTGAGCACCGCCCTGGTCGACTCCCCGGCGGTTGCCGATGCGACGTCCATGGCTCCAGCGACCCGGGAGGCCACGGCCACCCGGTTGGTGGGCACCTGGGTGCTCACCGACAACGACAACGTGCCCTTCAACCTGATTCTGCGGGGCGACGGCAGTTCGCTCACCGTGATCGGCCAACGCCATCCGGCGCTAGGCACCCCCGAACGGATGACCCGCCATCAGCTGATGGAGACCGGCCGTTGGCGGCCCTGGGGCAACGGCATCCGTTCCGACTACGGCGACGGCTGGACCGACACCATCCAAGTGGGGCCCGCAGGGCCTGTGCAGTGGTCATGGAAACCGGGGGCTTCCCTGAATGCAGCGCCGACCAACCATGGCAAAGCGGTGCTGATGACCAGACCGGTGATGGACTGGGTGGGGGCCTACAAACTCGAACCCACCCAACCCGACCAACCGGCCTACCTGGCGGTGCTCACCTCCTCAGGTCTGGCGTTCAACACGATTGACCGGGTGGCAGATGGGTCCTGGAGTCTGCGCAGCAACGGCAGTGTGCTGATCAAGTGGACCAGTGGCTGGCGCACCGCCATCACGGTGGATGGCGCCGGTGCACCGGCCCCTGACCAGGACCTGACGGTGCAGCACTGGCGCCCCGGGGTGAGCCTCAGCGCCCCCGCCAGCGCCAGACGCCGTGGCCGGCGACTCTGAGCCTGCTTCGATCCAAACGCCCACAACCCATGCACAAGCTCTGGCCTCCCACCCTGGCGGTGACAACCGCCCTTGCCGCCATCACGCTCACGGCATCCCCCGGGCTCAGCCATGGCACGGCGGAAGAAGCGAGCCTGGGCGTGACGGTGGAGCCGCTCCAGGCCACCACTCAGCAATGGGATGGCACCCTCCTGCCGAGCTTCCCGAGCGGTCAGCCTGAGGTTCAGATCCTCAAGATCACGATCCCCGCAGGCGTGGTTCTCCCCTGGCATCACCACCCGGTGATCAACGCCGCCTACGTGCTCAAAGGCCAGCTCAAGGTGGAACGTCTCGAGGGACCATCCCGGATCATCAGCGCAGGCGACACCCTGGTGGAAGTGGTGAACACGGTGCACAGGGGCCAGGCCCTGCCTGGCAGCGATGTGGAGGTGGTGGTGTTTTACGCCGGCACGCCCGGCACCCCGATCACGGTGATGACTCCCGCCGCCGACGCCCTCAGGCGCTGAGGCGAGCGGGTCGACGCGGCTTGGCCGCTTTGCCGACCTTGCCATTGTGATGGTCGAGCAGCCCGCGGCGGGATTTCTCCGCACTCACGAGCCGGTTCAGCAACGCCGTTGTGTCGTGGGCGGACAGGTCACCATCCACGCCCCACTTGAGGCACGACAAGGGCGTCATCGTCTGGACTTTCATCGCATGACCCCGCTAAGAGACGATCAACGTACGGTGTGTATTCCGTGACAACAAGAAAGAAAATCTGAAAAAATCGCTGGGAATCTAAGTATTTATCTTCAGCCAATCTGCTCCGATCGCTTCACACTGGCTGCGGATTCCAGTTCCTGTGGCCTCACTGTGTTGATCCCACAGCATGAAGCGATCACGCCACCCACTGGTCGACATCCATGATTGTTTTGATCAGCAGGCCCAGGCGCTTGAATTCAGCAAAATTGAGATCCTGCACCGCCTGATCAAGGCCACTGTCGACCCACGCACCATCGCGTTGTTCCTCGATGTTGAAGTCTTGATCGAGGCTGTCGCGGCGGATGCGATAGGTGATGCCGTCGTCGTGGAGATAGTCGGCGGATTGGAGCTGCAGACCCATCAACATCCGCCCCGGCACGGAGCTGCACAAAGCAGGAGGCTAAGGGCTGGGCCTTGCCCCCCCAGCCGCGTCAGGCGGGCTTGGGCCGGGAGGCCGCACAGACCACCGCACCGCCGGCCACCAGGGTGAGGATGCCGGTGGTGATCAGGAAGGCCACCAGCATGTGGAAGGCCAGCACACTGCCCAGCAGCGACATCTTCACGCGCAACAGCTTGCTCTTGATCAGCAGAAGCAACAGCAGGGCCACCGTGGCCTTGAGGCCGGCCACCTTGGCGGCGCTGAGGGGGCAGAAGGGATTGAGCAGCATCGCCTCGGAACAGAGCTGTTCAGTCAAGTGTCGCGAAATCACCCCATCAACCGAGAGGGGCGCTGGCAGCCAGGCGGGATCCGCTAGGGGGTGCAGGGCCCATTGGCAGTGACGATCACCTCATCGCCGAGCTGCACGGTGTTGAGCAGGGTCTTGAGGATCGGCGCCTTGACGTTGATGCATCCCCCGGTGACCTTCTCGCCGATGCGGGCTTCGTTGTTGCTGCCGTGGATGGCAAAGCTGTACCAGCGGAACTTGCCGTCGTAGACGTTGAACTGGAACGGCTGCTTGACGCTGTCGATCGGCGCCAGGCTGATGTAGCCGATGCCGTATTCACCCACCTCGCCATCGCCCTTGAAGTCGATGGCATTCATGTTTTTGAACAAGGTGGTCTTGAGCTCGGCTTCGCTCTTGCCCGACTGCTGGATCAGGGCTGGATCCATCACGAACTGATCATTACTGAGGATGGCGTTCACCTGAAAACGGCCCAGGGGTGTGTAGCCCTCCTCGAAGCGGGTCCCTGCACAGGTGACGCCATGGCGGCCGTAGCCCACCTGAAAGCGGGTGCTCTGGTCGCCGATCACCAGGGTGCCCTCGCTGCCGGCGGGGTCGTTGAGGTTCAAGGCGATCGTGATCGGTTGGCTGATCGTCTTGTCGGCCTCGGCTTCAGGCGGCTGGAGATCACCACAGCCGGCCAGGGCCAACGCCAGAGCGATCGATGCCAATGACCAACGGCCTGCCATGCCTATCCAGGAGCTGGCTTCATGCTGGCGAGGCCACCACGATCTGCAGGGGCTGAAACAGAGCGGGTGCATGCCAGTGAAGGATCCGACCTCGCCGCAACTGGCACAGTGCCGGTTGCGGGGGCTAGATTTCTTCTGTGAGGAGAAAAAACGCTCTCACGTGGCAACAAGGTCACACGCGTCTGCGTTTTTGAAACCCCTGCCTTCGGCGGGGGTTTCTTTTTGGTCTGGAGCTGACCCTTGGATCTGGAGCGGACCGTCAGCCGGTGACGTAGGCCTGGAGATGGTCCGCCAGGGTGTGCACGAGGCGGCTGCGGGCCTGGCGGGAACTCCAGCCCATGTGGGGGCTGATCAGAAGGCGAGGGGTGTGAAGCAGAGCCTCCAGCTCCGAGCCGGGCGGCTCAACCGGCAGCACATCCAGGGCGGCACCGGCCAGGCGCCCCTGCTGCAACGCATCGGTGAGGGCCTCAAGGTTCACCAGGCCGCCCCGGGCCATATTCACCAGCCGGGCGCTGGGCTTCATCCAGCCGAGCCGCTCGCGGTTGATCAGGTCGTGGGTGTGCGCTGTGAGCGGTGCATGCAGGCTGAGCACATCCGCCTGCCGCAACGCCGTTTCCAACTCTGCCGAGGTGCTGCGGCTGGTAAGGGCGAGGCCATGCATGCCGAAGGCTTCCCCGATCGCCAGCACCCCCCGGCCGATGTCCCCCGCCCCCAGCACCACCAGGGTCTGGCCCGCCAGTTCGTTGAATTCCGGCTCGATCAGCGAAAACACAGCGCTGCGCTGCCAGCGGCCGTCGGTGAGATCGCGGCGGCGCTGCTCCATGTGGCAGCTGAGCTCGAGGATCAGGGCCCAGGTGATCTGCACCACCGATGCACGGCTGTAGCGACCGGCGTTGTGCACCGTGATGCCGAGCTCCCGGCAGGCCTCCAGATCCACCTGGTCCGTGCCGGTGGCCGCCACGCAGATCAGCCGCAACTGGGGCAATTGCCGCAACAGCGATGCCTCCAGGGGGATCTTGTTGGTGATCACGATCTCAGCCCCGAGCAAGCGCTGCAGCCGTTCGTGGGGGGCGGTGGAAGGCCAGGCCTGCAGGCAACACCAGCGCTGCAGCGGGGCCAGATCCACCGGCCCAAGGCTGAGGGCATCAAGAAACACAGCCCGGGGCAGGGAGGTGGCCGCTGGGGCCTGGCGGGATGGCTCCGTCATCGGCCTGGTGCAACAGGGCCCTGAGTCTTAACGATCCAGGCATGAGGGGCATGTCAGCAACTCCTCACCGCCTGACCCCAACCACAGGCCTTTGCCGGGGTTCGCAACAGAAAAGTGGTCAACAAAGCCCCAGAAGCCAACACAACGGATTAGTTTCGGAAGGAAGTGAAAACCTCTACGGAGACGTTGAACGATGAGTGAAAACACTCAGAAGTACGACGAGTTTGAGTCACCGTCGAACACTGACGACAAGTACGGCAAGTACGAGGTGCCTTTCCACACCCTCGAAAAGCACACCAAAGAAGAGTTTGATGCTGAGCACGATGCCGGCATCAACAACCCCGAAAGCCGTCACCGCGACAAGATCCTCGATCAGATCTGCGACACCCACCCCGGTTCACCCATGTGCAAGGTGTTCGACGACTGAGCTTTCGTTCGATTCGAATCGATGGATGGGTGTTGTCACCCTTCCAGGCCTCGCCCACGGGCGGGGCTTTTTTGATGCCCAGCGGCCGGAGGCCCGGATCCATCACGGCGCAGTGTGGATCGTCACGCCAGCCAGCGCCCGCAGCCATGACAATGGGCGCTCTGCACAAGAGTCCATGGATCAAGTCGAACGCGACAACTGGGTGAGGATCGCTGCGCAGCTGGAATCCAGCGGGGTGACCGAAGGCGGCTTCTACCAGCGGGCCAGAGCCATCGCCGATGGCAAGCCCGACCCGATGCCGATGGGGTCGCCGGCCATGGACCCATCCGCCGATGGGCTGAACTGAGCGCTCCAGCAGGTCAGCAGAGCCTTCAGCGTCAGCGCTGACCCTTGGCGCGAAAGCGAAAGGAAGGGTTGGTGCTGCCGTGTTTGGTGCGCCGCCCCGACACGCGTCGGCGCCAGGCCCGAAAGGATGCGGGCTTGAGTTCAGAGCGCATCAAGGCGATCACAGCCTGTTCCTTCAAGCCAAACTGAACAGTGATCGCTTCAAAACTGGTGCGGTCTTCCCAGGCCATCTCGATCACCCGATCGATGTCCTGGTCGGTGAGCGGCTGCACAGTTCAGTGGTCAGGACGTTCATAGAGCGCCACGGCCAGCTCGCCTTCACTGAAGGGGACGCTGACGCTGCAGTGTTCGCTCGCCTCCCAGGGCTGCTCCGTCGGCAAGGACGCTGCTGCGAGGCCCTCGAGGGTGTCGGCGTCGGCGATCACAGCAGGAGGAGAGGTGTTCATGTCGACATGACGGAATCAACGGGAAGGGTGCGAGGGCCTAGGCCACCACCGCCAGCCAGGCGCCAGCCACGGCCGAGACCAGGCCACACACCAGGGCCTGCACCACCGTGACGGAGGGGTTGGGTTTCTGCCAGCGATCGATGGTGCGGCAGGCCATCGCATAGCACTCACAATTGCGATCAAGCTTGTCGAGGTAACGCTCGACAAACGTCGGATCCAGCTCAAGTCGGTGGAGGCGGGCGCGGATCTGATTGCGCTCGAACTGAGTCATGGAGCTCTTCTAAACAACGGCGGCCGCGATCGCGAGCCGCGGCCGCCGCGCTCACGGGGCCGCCACCACAGGAGACATTTCGATCGAGCTGCTCAAGGTGAGGCGGGCATGAAAGATTTCAAACACCGCATCGATGCGCTTGGCTTCAAAGGTTGAGATCTCCAGGATCACAGCCAGGTGATCGAGAAAGCGTCGCTCCTCCGCCTGAAAGGGGCCATCGGAGCGCATCAGTTCTGAGGCCATCGCATAGGCCGTCATCGATTGCGCCGTTGTGAGACATTTCGCCGCCTCCAGCATCATCTGATGAGCGCCCAGGGAGCGCCGCAGGTCGAGAAGTTCATCGAGAAGGGCAATCATTTCGCCATCCGCCATCTGACAGAACGGCTCGCGATAATCCAACGCATGCCTGAAGGCTCGCGTGCCCGCTTTGGTGAAATGACTGTCCCAGGAAACAGCGGCAAAGCCAACAGCCGCAAATGCTGTCAGAGAGTCCATTCACAAGCCAACGAGAACTTTGGTTATGGCCTTGCGTGACTCGCCATTGGTGTGACAAGCACTACCAGAGTTGTCGATTAGGCACTTCTACGGATGTCAGCCGTCGATCGGTCCCAAGCATGCGCTGCGTGCTGATTCTGAGCACCGCCCACTGACACACCAAGCGCCGAGACTGCGTGGTTCATTCAACAGATTGAAGGCAGGAATGTTCTTAATGTTTCGCCGAGCAGAGGACGTCAACGGGCAGGCCGCTGGCTCCGCTTCAACTGCAACCACATCGCTTTCTCCAGCGATGTGAGCTTCGGGGCCTTCTGATTCAACACGGCCGTGGCACGACTCTTTGCGTTCTGGATGTACTGAGTGGTGCGATCAAGCTTGTCGAATGACATCGCCAGAAGCTGCGCAGTGTCTCAATTTTAGACGAGCTAGACCCATAGGTGCTGTAGCATCCATGGCCGAATCGACGATCGAGGCGCGTCGGGATCAGGCCGATCCATCGGCGGCAAGCCAGGCCTCCACACACCCTTCTGCGGCGGTGACCTGGTTGAGGTCCTCCATCAACACGATGGGAATGCGCCGTTCCCGGGCCTTTCTCATCCTTGTGGTGTCAAGACTGAGGCTGGTGGAAAGGAGGAAATCGGGCGGATTTTGTCTGGTGAGACGCTCGCGTTTCGCCAGACCGAGGCGTTCGGCATGGGCCACTGCCCGCAGGATCGGCGTGTCGGTCTGCATTGAGCGGGGTCCGGTGGGGACGAAGCTCAGTCCCTTCTGCAGGGGAAGCGTGCTTTGTGTCCAGGATGGTTCCGACTCCAGCGCGAGCATGGCCCGGGTCCAGACCTGAGCCGGGGGCTTCGCTGACTGCAGGCGCGGCGCCGACACCGCCGCCGAAGACGGTTGAAGATGGGCCATTCCCTTGATCAGGGCCTGAGCCAAGGGGAGGACATCGCCGAGAGCCGTGTGGGCCAAACGAGGATCAAAGCCAACACCGTGGAAGGAGCAGAGGTGCTGCAATTTCTTGCTGTTCCCATGCGCGGGGTCACCGCCAAAGCCGCGCAGGGTGCAGATGCCAACACCGAGATCCACCTCCTGCTCGGAATGGTTCCGGAAGTGGCGCTCGAGGATGGGGAAGTCGTAGCGAAGGTTGTGGGCCACCAGCACATGCTGATCAAGCTTGGCCGCTAACTGAGCGGCAATATCGGCAAAGGCCGGGGCCTGAACAACATCGCGATTGCCGATCTGGTGAATGGCGGTGACGGCTTTGGGAATGGTGCAGCCGGGATTGAGCAAGGTTTCCCAGGTCTCCGTGATCCGGCCGCTGGGGTCGAGACACACCAGACCGATTTCAACGATGGAGCAGGTGGATGGATCCCGGCCTGTGGTTTCCAGGTCAAACACAGCGAAACCCTTGGCACCCTTCGGCAACAACAGCGGCAGCGGTTGCGCAACCTTGGCCACCGCTGGCGTCCGCACCTGAACCGATTGGGCGCCAGCCACGCGCTTGACGTTCTTTGAAACGCGGCGCTCGGCCTTGAGGGGCAGATTGGTCTCAATCCAGCGCCTGATCTCAGCGGGGGACTCCAGGATCGTTTGCGGAGTTGCCTCCAGGAGTTGCACGCGCTCCAGGCCGCTCACGAGGAATTTTTTGGTGAAGGCAACATCGGGCTCTCGAGCGGTGACGGCGCGCAGGCGCCCCTCCTCCAGCACCCGGCTATAGAGCACCACCTCCCGTTCGGAGCAAGACCCGTTGGCCTTCCGGTAGGTCACCCGTGCACGAACCTTTCCCTGCGGCGGGGTTGCAGGCGCGGCGGCGGGCTCTGGAACGTTGGCGGCAGGCGAAGCCGGGGAGCTGGGTGCTGGCGGCGTTGGTCGCTGCGAGGAGACGGGCTCGGTGTGGGCCTGCTTCCCCTTGAGTGCAGCTTTAAGGGCCAGCGCGATCACGCCGATCACAACGACCAGAGCGATCAGAGCAAGCACGGTGATCCACCCCATCACGATTCCTCAATAACGCTGGCTGCGCTCAGCGTATGAATCATTCAGACCGCCGTCAGCCGGAGGTTTTCAAGCCAGGCAAGGGGTCGACGCATCAGCCATCACAGCCCACTGCGACCAGTGACCCCACACAGCGACTGGAGGGCCTGGCTGCTGCAGAGGCGCGCTCTTCAGCTGGAACCCGACTGAGGGTGCGTGCACAATCTTGAGCACCTTGGGTAGACCGAAGAGACGTGTTGCCTCACCCGAGAGCGCCATGGCCGACGAGCAAGAGCCGATCCCAACCGACCCCTCGAATCTGTCGATCAAGCCATCGAGCAGCCAAGCGATCCAGCCCCAGGTGGAATGCAAAGGCATCCGTTCCCACCAGCGATTTCCCCAGGGATTTGTCTGGGCTCAGCCAAGAGCAAATTGAGCACCACTACAAAGCGATGCGCAACAGCCACGCTTCGCTGATGCGCTCCCGCGGCCAGCTGCAACGGCGCTCCAGGGAATTCAGTGAAGCGCGTTTGAACTTCATCAACACCTTGCGAACCTATGAAGAGCGCTTGGTGGCGATCGGCGAGGAAAAAGCAGAGGCGATGCGCCTGGCGCAAGACATGCACAAAGAACTGGAGGGGTTTGAGCACAAACAACAGGCCCTCGACGATCTGCTGAAGGATCTGGAAGAGGCCAAGGAGCACCCTGGCTTCTGGTCGATCCTGCAGATCAACAAACTGATTGAGCAGATGAAACTGCTGCTGCGCGGCTCCAACTAGCCATGGGAGATCTCAGCAATCGTTTCGCTGAGCTCATGGCCCGCATGGCCAAGAGCGATGCCGACATCTATCGCACCATCGGTGAGCAGAACGCCCACGTGCGCCAGATGGTGGATGACTTGATGCCGCCTGAGGAGCCGAAGCCAGCAGACAGCAACGCCCTCGCCGCCGCGGGACTGCTACCGGCCGATGAATGTGCGCAGCCGGCGCTGAAAAAGCGGTTTGGCAAGGTGGCGGAGGCCCAGGCTTGGATTGAAAGCCAAATCGGGCCCGCCCCGAAAAAACCCACCTGGGCGGTGATTGTTCAGACCTGCCAGAGCGGCGCCTGGCCCATCAAAACCAGCGCAAGCAGCAGCCGCAGCAAAGCCCTGAGCGAAACGGCCTTCGACGAACGGCTCAGCCAACTTGAATCGAAGCTCGATCAACGCCTGCAGCGGATCGAATGGATGCTGACCCTGCTGGCCGAGACGCACCCGACGCTCCACGCCAGCACGGAACACCAGGAGTCATCCTCAGCCTGAAGGGATCACAACCAGGTTCAAGGCACGTATCACAGCCACGCCTCCATCACCAAGACAAGGGTGATGGAGCAGAACACGCCACACATCAATGGAAGAGCCTCTCGAGGACGTTCACCAACCCGACCACGCACAGCATGTAGGCCACTCCAGCCATCCAAAGCCGGTGGCCGCAGCCGCACCCATCCTTCAACGCTGGCGTCAGACCACCACCCGTTGGCCACACCAACCACCACCGTGATCACCCCCCGCTACGGCGAGGCCCTGCAGTGGGCCGAGGAACTGCATCGGCCGCAGCGCCGCAAAGGCAAACAGGTTCCTTACATCTCGCATCTGATCAGCGTCAGCGCCCTGGTGTGGGAAGACGGCGGCCATGAAGATCAAGCGATCGCAGCGTTGCTGCACGACGCCATCGAAGACGCCGGCCAGAGCCACCGCTCGATCGCCAATCGCTTCGGGGTGGCGGTGGCCGACATCGTGCGCGATTGCACCGACACCTCCCCCGAGGCCAAGCCTGGAGAGAAAGAGCCCTGGCTGCTGCGCAAAACCCGCTACCTCGACTCCCTCGCAGGGAAACCACTGAGCTCCCTGCTGGTGACTGCCGCCGACAAGGCCCACAACGCCGGCGACATGGTGCTGGATGCCCGCCGCGATCCAGCGATGTGGCGCAAGTTCAATGCCGGCCTTGAGGGCAGTGCCTGGTACCTGCTGCGGATGCATCTGGCGTTGGTGGGTCGCCTACCCGAGAGCCGCTCAGTCGAGCTTCTAGGGGAAGCCGTGAACGCCATCCTCAGCAGCAACGCCTATCAGCAGCTGATCCCAGCGGGATCCACCACCGAGAGATGGGCCAACACCTATCCCGAACGCCATGGCAGCCCTTTGCGTTGAAACGCCCGTGGGCCTTTGGGTTCCGGTGGCGGTGAGGGGTGTCGTTATCCCACCCGTTGAACGGTGGTGCCATAGCGGCTCAGCTGACGATCAACCGTGAGCAGGAGCATCGGTTCCGTTCGGCTCTGGCACACCAAAAGCCGGTCAAACGGATCACGATGCTCGCCATCACAATCCAGCTCTGCCACCGCCAACAGATGAGCCTGGCGAATCGACAACCAGCGAAACCCCTGGAGCGGCACCTGGCGCTCCAGTTCCGCCAGGTCGACCTGTAATCGACCAAGCGACACCTTGATCGCCATCTCCCAGAGAGAAGCCTGGCTGACAAAGACTTCCGCCTCGGGCATCTGCACGCGCTCCACCACCGCCTGGGGCAGCCGTGAATCTCCATTCAGCCACCACAACACCAGATGGGTGTCCAGCAACAGGCGTGTCACGGCAACGCCTCGAATAGCGCATCCAGCGGTGCATCAAAGTCGTCCGCCATCTGGATCTGGCCGCGCATCGCACCGGGCGCTGCCACGGTCCGGTCTTGGTCCTGCCAGCTGACCAAACGCGCAATCGGGACGCCGGCCCGGGCGATCACCACCTCCTCCCCCTGCTCCACCACCTGCAGCAACTGGGAGAGCTGGGTCTTGGCCTGATGGATGTTCACGGGCTTCATCAGCGACCGCATTGAACTAAGTCTTAGCTTAGTTCTGAGTCGTCCGATTGTCGCAGGGCTGAATCCTCAAAAGCGTTGATGGCATTGGGCGTATCTCCTTCAAACGATGTGGGAAATGCTTCTCCATGTCCACGCGCGTGATCACCGCCAAGACCTGTGCGTGATCACACCGATTCAAAGAAGTTGATCTTGACGGCGAGCTTGGATGGGGCCGATGGCTTGAAAAAGGCCTCGGTTTGGCTTGGCGTCGTCGATGTCGACTTGGAAGTGGTTGGTAGCAACGCTGTTGTGACGGCTTGATCACCAGCCAAACCATCCACAAAGCCTGGGTTGCGGTTCAACGGGATTGGAAAGGAAGCTTCCCGGCCACCCACATGGCTGAATGCACCCCATTGGTGAAGGTCTGGATCCGCTAAAGGGAGGATGACTGGCACAACAGCCAGGTCGTGATCAATGCAGGTGGACAACAACGCAACATCTGCTTTCACCTGCAGCAATGCCTAGATCGGCAGTTCAAGGCTGAACTGACGCGAATGGAACACCCTGTCCCCAAAATCCACAACCTGCGTGAGTTGTCTGATCTGTTGCATCAGGCGGATCAAAATTCCAGGCGTTTAGAGCAGATCGCGGAATTGCTGAGGGGTCAGGCCTGCATCGCGAGCAATAGCCCCCATGGTGATGGCATTGATCGGGTCATGCCGTGGGATCACCAATCCCGGATTCGCGCACAACGCGAAAACCCAGTTTCTGGAAGACCTGTACCGCTTCTTTCTGACTGATGCCCGGAAGCCGCGGCATCAGACAGCCAGCTCCAGGGTCTCCACGGTTTTCACACCAGCTTCCTCCGCCTCCACCTCCAGCCAGAGCTGGATGGCCTCTCGGATGTTCGCCAGAGCCTCGTCGCGCGACTCGCCCTGGGAATGGCAACCGGGCAGATCAAGGCAACTCACCGACCACCCCTCGTCGGTTTCCAAAAGGCGTATGCGGTACGACATCCAGGCCCAGGCAGTGGTATCAGCCTATCGACGCTGGCAGTCAACAACCGGCGGATCCGGTTCCTCGGCAATGCCACTCACCGCCGAGGGGATTTGGAGAGAACGAAAGGCGACAAGGGTGTGGATCGTTTCCTGCACCGCGCCGCCTTTGATGCAGGCGTGAACCTGAATCGACTGCTGGAAAATCCTGCTTTGGGTTGAGCGTCGCTCCCCCGTTGAGAACGCTCTGCTGAGAACGCTCTGCAGACCTGATCTCCCTCAAGTAAGGGATGCACAACACCGTGGGGAAGATGCATCGTGAGGAGGCTCAACTCCTTCCATGCACTTCCGCCTGATCACACCCAGCCAGCTGTCGCTGTTCAGCATCAGCCCAGTGATCGGGGCCTGGTGGGAGGAGCTGCAGGCGCAGAAGCTGTTTGACGGCAGCAAGCCAGCAGTGAGTGAGCTGGATCAGCAGCTGTTTGCTGACGGCCTGCGCCACGAGCAGGTGCTGCTCACCAAGCTGGAGAAGGCAGGCCACAGCATTGCCCGACTGCCCGGCAAACAAACCGACGCCGACTACACCGCAACCCGCCAGGCGATGGCTCAAGGGGTGGAGTTCGTCCACCAGGCCTCGCTCTGCAATGAGGAGATGCGCGGCAGTGCCGACTTGCTCAGGCCCAACCGTTTGAACGTGACGATCAGCCGGGCTCAAAGCCTCTCGATCGTTGTGGGCTCAACAGGCCTGGCCAGCGGCGTTGCTAACACGGTGGCGGAGGCCGAGCAGATCAATCGGTTGTGCCGCGTTATGAAAGATGGGGGGCCGATGCCATGACGCTCTGGCTGATCCGGGCGGGTTCCCATGGGGAACACGAACAGAAGTTTCTCGATGAAGGCCGTGTGTACGTCTGTTGGGACGGGCTTGATGTTGATCTCAGCAGCTTGAGTGAGCGGCAGAGCCTGATTGATCAGCTCGCCACGCGGTTTCCCGATGAGAAACCGAAGGCCTGGATGAACTGGTCATCGCAGATCTGGCCCTTCGCCCATGGGATGCAACCCGGCGACTGGGTGGTGATGCCATCGAAGCTGCAATCAGGGATTTACTTCGGAGAACTACAAAGCGACTACCACTACGAAGCCAGTGGCCCCGATCCCTACTTCCATTGGCGCTCGATCAACTGGTTCAGTGGCCTTGTGCCCCGAAGCACCTTCCCTCAAGACCTGCTGTATTCCTTCGGGGCGTTCATGACGATCTGCAGGATTCAGCGCAATGACGCAGAAGCGAGAACGAAAGCGATTGCATCTGTTGGCTGGAAGCCCGAGACCTTGGCGTCAGCAATCGCCGGATCACCAACATTCACAGCAACCACTAATGACTCGGCCACTGACGCTGATGAAGGGAGCAACGTCGACCTAGAAGAACTGGCCGGCGATCAAATTGAGCGGCTGATCCAAGCCAAGTTCAAAGGCCACCGTTTAGCCGTGCTGGTGGAAGCCATCCTTCAAGCCGAGGGCTACACCACCTACCGCAGCCCTGAAGGGCCGGATGGCGGAGCCGACATCTTGGCCGCCCATGGCGAACTGGGGTTTGGCAATCCCTCCATCTGCGTGGAGGTGAAATCCGGAGACACCCCTGCTGATCGGCCCATGGTGGACAAATTGATCGGGGCCGGGCAGAAATTCAGTGCCCAAACCTGTTTGTTCGTGAGCTGGGCTGGCTTCCGCAGCAACGTGCAAAAGGAATTGGCTCGGGACTTCTTCAAGGTGCGCCTCTGGAGCCGGAAGGAATTGCTCGAGAAGCTGTTTCGCTATTACGACACCTTCCCAGAAGACATCCGGCTCGCTCTTCCCCTGAAGAAAGTCTGGATGGTGGCGGGTGATGCAGAGGAATGATTTGTCCCTCAGTTGAGAGAAGCCCAAAGCGCTCGATCTCCCTCATTCCAGGGATGCCAGCTGCCAAAGAAACGCAGAAAATGAACCCATCGGCCTAACGGCCCCAACGCCAGCCATGCCCTTAAAAGCCTCCTGCCAACAAACCTGCCTCGTAATCCGCAGCCGCGTTGGAGCCATGGCAGTGGCATGCGCGGCTCAAGCCACACGCTCATTCAGGGGATGGAGGGAGCCCTGAGATGGACAGCAACTTCACTCATATCGCCGAATACGACAAAACTCTCTTCCGCTTAAGCAGCAATGCGGAGCGCTATTTCCCCGGCGACCCCAACACGGCGCTGATCAAGCTTCGGCAATTTGGTGAGCTGTTGGCCCAGCAAGTGGCTTCACGCTTTGGGCTCTACACGGGCAGCGAGGAAACCCAACTCGAGCTGTTGCGCCGTTTGGAGAGCAATGGCGATCTAGAACGCGATGTGGCCGAGCTGTTCCACAACCTGCGTAAGGCAGGTAATGCCGCCACCCATCGCCTCGAAGGCGACCACAGCACGGCACTGCAAAGCCTCAAGGTTGCTTGGCAACTCAGCCTTTGGTTTCACCGCACCTTCGGCCGAGACCCGAATTACCGCAGTGGCCCTTTTCAGCCCCCACAGCCTCCTGAGGCACAGCCATCGTCAGGGGATGAAGCACTCAGGCAAGAACTGAAAGCCCTGAAGCAGGGCTACGAACAAGCGCAAGCCAATGAAGCGGCCCTGATTGAGGCACTGCAAAAGCAAGCCCAGGAGCTGACTGCATCCTTGAGCCTGCAGCAGGAGTGGGAAAACCTCGCAGAAGAAAGCGAAGCCGAAAAAGCCCAACTCGCTGAGAGCCTGTCTGCCCTGCAGATTGCGGCGAGCCAACAACCACCGATTGCTCGCAAGCAGCTCAAGCAGGCCGCCAAACAGGCCACGAGCCTCATCCAGCTCGACGAGGCTGCCACCCGAAAGCTCATCGATGCGCAACTGCGTGATGCCGGTTGGGAGTGCGACACCAAGCTGCTCACTTATGCCAAGGGCACCAGGCCAGAAGCCAACTGCAACAAGGCGATTGCTGAATGGCCCTGCAAAGGGGGCTATGCGGACTACGTGCTGTTTTTGGGGCTCACCCCAATCGCCGCCGTTGAGGCCAAACGAGCCAACAAAGATGTGGCGGGAGTGCTCCCGCAAGCCGAGCGCTACTGCGAGACCTATGTGCCCGATGACCAAGGCAACGCGGCAGCCACCGCCGACATGGGCGGACCCTTTCCAATTCCTTTTGCCTTCTCCTCCAATGGGCGCCCCTATCTGCCGCAGTTAAAAACCAAGAGCGGCATTTGGTTTCGCGACACACGCAAAGACACCAACCTCCCTAAACCTCTGGATGGCTGGTACAGCCCAGAAGGCCTCAAACAACTGGCCCGCCAAGACAGCCAACAAGCCCATGCGCAGCTGAAACGGGAAACCTTCAACTACGGCTTCCCGATGCGCCCCTATCAACGCCAAGCGATCGAAAGCACGGAAGCTGCGATCGAAGCCGGCAAGCAGCAAGTGCTGTTGGCCATGGCAACGGGCACTGGCAAAACCAAAACCTGCATTGCCCTGATTTACCGCCTGCTCAAAACCAATCGCTTCAGGCGGGTGTTGTTCTTGGTGGATCGCTCTGAGCTGGGCAAGCAGGCTGCCGACGCGTTCAAAGAAACGCGCATGGAAAGCCTGCAACACTTCGCCGACATCTACGGCATCAAGGAGCTGAAAGAGAAAGAGGTGGAAAGTGATACGCGCGTGCACATCGCGACGGTGCAAGCGATGGTGCAGCGGTTGATGCTGGGCCACGACGAAGAAAAGCCCAGCGTCGACACCTATGACCTAATCGTGATCGACGAGTGCCACCGCGGTTACCTGCTGGATAGGGAGCTCAGTGAACGGGAATTGGGCTTCCGCGATTTCAATGACTACGTCTCCAAATACCGCCGTGTCATCGAGTACTTCGATGCTGTGAGAGTGGGACTTACGGCAACGCCAGCACTCCACACGGTCGACATTTTTGGTGAGCCAGCCTTCGTTTACAGCTACCGAGAGGCTGTAGTCGATGGGTTCTTGGTTGACCACGAACCACCGACCCTGATCAAAACCGACCTCTCCAGCGACGGGATTCATTTCGCTGCTGGTGATGAGGTGAAGGTGTTTGATCCGAGCTCCACTGGGGTGGATCGCTTCAACACCCCTGACGCCCTCGACTTCGAAGTGGAGAGCTTCAACCGCAAGGTGATCACCGAGCCATTCAACCGTGCCGTCTGCCAGTTTTTGGCAACCGAGTTGGACCCGCAGTCACCACAGAAAACCCTGATTTTCTGTGCGACCGATGCCCATGCCGACATGGTGGTGACGCTCTTGAAAGAAGCGCTTGAGGAGCAGTACGGCAGCGTCTCCAACGACGCGGTGGCCAAGATCACAGGAGCGAGCGACAAACCTGCTGATCTGATTCGCCACTACAAGAACGAAGCCTTCCCCAACATCGCCGTCACGGTCGATCTGCTGAGTACAGGCGTTGATGTGCCGGCAATCTGCAACATCGTGTTCCTGCGGCGGATGAACAGCCGCATCCTTTACGACCAAATGATCGGCCGCGGCACCCGGCTGTGCGACGCGATCAACAAGACCCACTTCCGCATTTTTGATGCCGTGGGCATCTACGAAGCACTCAAAGATTTCAGCGACATGAAGCCGGTGGTGGCGGACCCGAAGATCAGCATCAGCCAGCTGCTGGAGGAGTTCAGCCAAGAGCATGAACCCAGCACCTTGGAGCTGATCCGCGATCAGCTGGTGGCCAAGGTTCGCCGCAAGGTCCGCAGGCTCAGCGAAGACCAAGGCGATCAGGTGCAGCAAGTGACAGGGGTGCAGCCACTGGATTTCGTGGGGCGGCTGCTGTCGTTACCTGTGGAAGAGGCCAGCCGTTGGGTGCAACGCATGCCACGCCTGGCCGAGGTGCTGGATGCACCCACGGGCCATGGCAGTAATCCCCAGGTGATCTCCGACCATCCCGATCACTTGCGCTCCACAGAGCACGGCTACGGCAAGGGTCAAAAGCCGGAGGACTACCTCGAAGCCTTCACGGCGTTCATCAAGCAGGGCGGTAATGAACTTCCAGCGCTCAATCTGGTGCTGCAAAAACCCTGGGAACTCACCCGCTCCGACTTGAAAGAACTGCGGATTGCCCTCGATGCCGAGGGCTACAACGAAGCAAGCCTGCGCACGGCCTGGCGTGACACCACCAACCAAGAGCTGGTGGCGTCGATCATGGGGCACATCCGCCGAGCAGCCTTCGGTGATGCCCTCGTTCCTTATTCAGAGCGGGTGGACAAGGCTTTGCTGCGCATCTTGGCCTCACGCAGCTGGACCAGTCCGCAACGGCAATGGCTGCAACGGATCGCCAGCCAGACCAAGTCGATCACGATCGTGGATCGAGCGGCCATCGACGATCAGGGCTTGGTGTTTCGAAAAGAAGGGGGCGGTTGGCCCAGGCTGAACAAGGTGTTCAATGAGGAGCTTGGCGAGGTGCTGGAGCTGTTCCAGCGCGAGGTCTGGGCGGCCTAATCGATTTGAAGGAGAGATGAGCAAGCAACCATGAGCGGCCAATCCACCACTGACATCGTTTCCAAGCTGTGGAACCTCTGCAACGTCCTGAAGGACGACGGGGTCACCTATCACCAGTACGTCTCTGAGCTGACGTATCTGCTGTTTTTGAAGATGGCCAAGGAAACCGGCACGGAGACCGGGATTCCTGAGGAGTGGCGTTGGGATGAGCTTGAGCGGCTCAAGGGCCTCAAGCAGCTGGAGCACTACAAGCTGCTGCTGCTGGAACTTGGCAGCTCAGAGAGCGGCGCTTCGTCGTTGGTGCAGGAGATCTATGCCAACGCCAACTCGTTCGTGAAAAAGCCCGTCACGCTGAACAAGCTGGTGGAGGAAATCGACAAGCTCGATTGGTACAGCGCCAAAGAAGAGGGGTTGGGTGACCTCTACGAGGGGCTGCTGCAAAAGAACGCAGAAGAGAAGAAGTCAGGTGCAGGGCAGTACTTCACCCCACGGCCACTGATCGATTCGATGGTGGCGGTGATGCAGCCCCAACTGGGGGATGTGATCCAAGACCCCGCTGCTGGCACCGGTGGTTTTTTGATTGCCGCGCGCAGCTGGATCGCTGAGCACCAAGACATCTATTCCCTGACTGAGGCCGAGCAACAACGCTTCTACCGGCGCACCTTCTACGGAATGGAGCACGTGCAAGACACGCACCGCTTGGCGTTGATGAACCTGATGCTGCATGGGCTTGATTCCGCCAGCGGCGAAGGGGGCATCCGCTACGGCGACACGATGAGCAGTGATGGCGAAGGGCTGCCCAGGGCCAGCTTGATGCTGACCAACCCACCGTTTGGAACGAAAAAAGGGGGTGGACTGCCCAGCCGCACCGACTTCACTTTCCCCACCGCCAACAAGCAGTTCTGCTTCCTGCAGCACATCTACCGGGGCCTTCAACCGGGCGGACGCGCTGCTGTGGTGCTGCCTGACAACGTGTTGTTTGAAGGCAACGTGGGCCGGCAGATCAGGGAAGACCTGATGGCCAAGTGTGATCTGCACACGATCCTGCGACTGCCCACGGGCATCTTCTACGCGCAGGGCGTAAAGACCAATGTGCTGTTCTTCACCCGAGGCCAACACGATCAAGGCAACACCGATCAGGTGTGGGTCTATGACCTGCGGGCCAACATGCCTAAGTTCGGCAAGCGCACCCCACTCACTCGTAGCCACTTCAGCGAGTTTGAAGCGGCCTACGGCTCTGATCCCTACGGCAAGGCAGAGCGAACAGCAACCGGACCAGAAGGGCGTTGGCAATGCTTCAGCCGCGATGAGATTGCTGCCCGCGACTTCAGCTTGGATCTGGCTTGGCTTCGGGATGAGTCAGGGGATGACGCAGAGGATCTACCGGAGCCTGAAGTTCTCGCCCAAGAGGCAATGGATGAGCTTGAGAGCGCATTGAGTGATTTAAGAGAGCTAATCAACCAGCTATGAATACACTTGAGGACACTAGCAACCAGGAAAGAACATCACTACCAGGCGGGTGGGAAACAGTCCCACTTTTAGAGCTTGGAGACCTAATCAGAGGTGTTACATACAAGAAACAGGATGCATCAATAGAGCCATTCACTGACTCAATTCCAATCCTGCGAGCGAACAACATCCAGAATGGCAACTTAGACCAAGAAGAGCTTGTCCACATCCCCCGGAACCTAGTTTTAGATATCCAATTGATAACCAAAGGGGATATCCTCATAGCAACATCTAGCGGAAGCATAAGCGTCGTAGGCAAAGCCGCACGGGCCCAAAACGATACGAATACAGCATTTGGTGCATTTTGCGGCTTGATAAGACCAAGACCTGAAATCAGCTCGAGATACCTGGGCCACTACTTCGGCTCGCAAGGCTATCGCCAGAGGGCTTCGGCGATGGCAAGGGGCGTCAATATAAACAATCTCAAGAAGGCACATTTTGAGTCACTTAGCGTCAATCTCCCTCCACTCAACGAGCAACGCCGCATCGCCGACAAGCTCGACACCACCCTTACCGCAGTTGAAGCCTGCAAGCAAAAGCTCAACAACGCCGCCGAAACGATCCAGCGATTCCGCCAATCCGTACTGGCAGCAGCCGTTTCTGGCGGGCTAACGAAGAATCAAAATCAGTTCACCGAGAAACAGATTTCAGATGTGTGCACTGTAGTCAGAGGTGCATCACCAAGGCCAGCAGGCGACCCAAGATATTTCACAGATGACCCAGAAATACCTTGGATCACAGTAGGAGAACTAACAAAGGATGAAGAGAAATACCTAGAAAGAACAAAGACATTTTTAACAGAAGAAGGAAAGGAAAGGAGCCGATTAATCAATGAGAAAACATTGCTACTGACCAATAGCGGAGCCACACTTGGAGTGCCAAAGATTACATTGATATCAGGCTGCATCAATGACGGCTCAGTAGCCCTTGAAGGCCTAGACGAACCACTTAAATCATATCTATACTATGTACTCAAATCCAAGACGCAAGAACTAAGGAATATCAAGCAAGGCGCAGCTCAGCCAAATCTGAACACAACTATCGTAAAAAATATCCGCTTTTCATGCCCAGACGACAAGGAAGGCCAGACAGAAGCAATCAACAAAATCGAAACGCTTTTTGAGTTGGCCGACTTGATTGAAAAGCAAATTGTTCAAGCCAAATCACAAATTGATGCAATAAGGAATTCGGTTTTAGACAAAGCCTTCCGCGGCGAGCTTGTTCCCCAAGACCCAAACGATGAGCCTGCCTCAGTACTGCTGGAACGAATCAAAGCCCTGCGCGAAACCGAAGCAGCAGCCAAAAAAACAGCCAAGCGGGGTAGGAAGAAGAAGGCTGCAGCCGCTCAGCTCGTCATTCCAGAAGGAATTGCCGACAACCACCTCGCCAAGGTGCTTGAAGAGTGCGGAGCCTTAAGCGAGCGAGCCTTGCTTGCTGCTTCGGAGCTTGAGCCTGGGGTGTTTCAGCTGCAGCTCAGCAAGGAGCTCGGTGCCGGTGGGCTCAAGCAAGTTGATGTTGATGGCGAAGCTGCCTATGCGGATGCAAGCTGGGAGGAGGAGGGATGAGCGACCTCAACGCAGTGCCTGAGATCCCCAAGTTCCATCAATTCATGCGGCCCCTACTCGAAGTGCTGCAAGAACAAGGAGAGCTGTCACGCAACGACGCCATCGAGGCTGTTGTGCGAAAAGTGGGCCTAAGTGAAGAACAGATGGCTGTTAGCCAAGAAAGCAATGGGAAAAGCCTGGCTCGCGGACGAATCGGCTGGGCTTCCTCATATCTCAGAGTTGCTGGTGCTCTCATAGGTCCGAAGCGCGCTTACTTCGCCTTAGGGCCTAACGCCGGGGCACTCTTGGCACTTGGGCGGCCAATCACACGCGCAGATCTAACTGGGTTTAAGGAGTGGCAAGAACATCAGGCCGCCAAACAGGCCAAGAGTCAATCGACACCTGACAGCACGAGCGACATCAACACAGAAGACAGCACTCCTGAAGATCTGATCGAAGCAGGCGTCAAGCAGATCAAGGAGCAGTTGGTCTCTGACCTACTGGATCAGATGAAAGAGATGGATCCTCACGACTTTGAAGGGCTTGTCTTGGACGTACTCGCTGCCATGGGCTACGGCGGTGGTTCCAGGCAAGCCATGCAAGGGGTGCCGCGCGGACCTGACGGTGGCATCGACGGCAAGATCAACGAAGACAAGCTCGGCCTGGATCAGATTTATATGCAGGCGAAGCGCTATTCGGAGAACTCAGTCTCCAGCGAGAAGGTGCAGGCCTTCGTTGGAGCCATGACCTCAGGCGGTTGCCGAAAAGGAGTCTTCGTCACCACAAGCAAATTCACTGCTGATGCCGTCCGCTTCGCCAACAGCATTCGCGATCCACGTCTTGTTCTCGTCGATGGAGACAAGCTTGCCAGCTTGATGATTCAGCACGGGGTTGGCATCCAAAACAAAGAAATCAAAATTCCCAAGATTGATCTCGACTTCTTTAGTGGTGGGGATTAGTGAAAATCACTCCCCCGCCTGAATCTCCCGCACCACCTCATCGATCTGATCGCTCAGATCGATTTCTCCGTTCTGCCCCGCCAGCTCCGCAAAACGGCGCCCCTACGGCAACAACCGGCTCTGCGCTGATCCCACGGCTGCATTAAAGCTCTTGTTCAAGCGAGTGATGTTGTTGCCGATGACGTTGAACTTATCGATTAAGGTTGAGAAGCGCTTGTGCAGCTCCACCGTCTGCGCCTGAAATTCATCGATGTTTTTGGCGATCTCCACCTGATCGATCGGCATGGTGAAATCGACTGGGATCATGAAGCGCTCAGAAGTGGCGATCGGAACCACACAATCAATAGATAGATGCGATCAAAACAGCAACAATCACCTACAAGAAATGGTTCAACTTGATCTCGAGACGGAGTTCTTAGCCAAGCCAAAATACAAAGTGCTTAGAAGCTTCTCCAGACCGCATAACCATCCATGGGAGAAGTGGCAATCCGCCGGAATCCTTGCTAAGAATGGAGTGCTGCTTTAGAGGCAGCAAGCCATTGGCAGCTTATGCAGCAAAAGATCATCTTGCCGCAGCTTCTGCAGACCGCCTAAATACTGTTAGATTCTCCTCAGGGACCTCACATGGAATCAAAAGATTTACACGGATTTGCCTCAGATAGACCAATTACAAAAGTAGAAGATGACTTGTTAGGTCGTTCAGGTTTTTCCACCGACTTGGCAGATGCGATGGCAAGTTGGCATGGAAACGATAGTTTGGTAGTAGCCTTACATGGTGACTGGGGGGCAGGAAAATCTTCAATTAAAAATATGGCTCTATCTCGGCTAGAGGCAATTACTGAAGACAAACCGGATATCATTCAGTTTTCTCCATGGGAGTGGGCTGCGCAAGATAAAATAACCGCTTCCTTTTTTCAAGAAATATCAAAATCAATAGGTCGAAAAGATAAAAGCAAATCAGGGAAAAAATTAGCGGCCACCCTTAAAAAGTATGGTCGTTATCTAAATACGGGCGAGACGGTAGTATCAGGTCTTTCTAGGGCACTCCCTACACTGTTCATTCTTGCAACACTTGTTGGAGTTGGCGGAAACTTTTCCAACGAAGCATGGGTCAACAACGCTAGCACCCTTATGCTACTTGTTTTAGCTTGTTTGGCTGCAATATTGAAGTGGGGGAAAGGTTTTCTTGAGAAGTTAAGTGGTAATGTTGAAGCAACTGCAAAGGAAAAAGAGCAGAGTTTGAGCGATATAAGACAGGAGTTAACGGCTTTGTTGCTAAAGCGAAAAGCCCCCTTGATCGTAGTAATGGATGACTTAGATAGGCTGACATCTTCTCAATTGAGGATGGTTTTTCAGCTTATAAAAGCAAATTTAGAATTCCCGAATGTAGTATTCCTTCTTCTATTTCAACGAGGTCTAGTAGAAGATAAAATGAACGATGGGATGCAACTGGGTCGGGATTATTTAGAAAAAATAATCCAAGTGCCTTTTGATATTCCTCAGATAGAAACGACACGACTTCACAGCCTATTATTCAACAAGCTAGACAAAATCATCGAACAAGATAAATCAGCGACAGATATGTTTGATTCTGGCCGGTGGGGAAACATATTTCACGGCTCCCTGAACGCATACTTTGACAACTTGAGAAGCGTCTATAGGTATACCTCAACTTTATCATTCCACTTTACATTACTTAAAGGTAAAAGTGCTTTTGAGGTCAATCCTGTAGATCTAATTGCGATTGAGTGTCTAAGAGTATTTGAGCCAGATGTTTATAAGGAAATCGCACGTTCGAAAGAAATATTCACCAAAAATGGATCGGATAGATATGGGAGAAGTGAGGATTCTACAGCTGCTTTAATCAATGGCATCTTGGATAAAGCAACTCCTGATAAACGAGAGGCTGTAAAAGAAATGGTGGAGCAACTATTTCCAACAATTGAATGGGCCCTAGGTGGGACTCAATATTCTGGAGATTTTGCCAGCACATGGTTAAGAGAGATGCGTGTTTGCCACCCCTCTAATTTTGACAAATACTTCCAATTTTCCATTCCAAGCGGCGAACTTTCAAACTCAGACTTACAGGAAATGCTTAGTCTAACTGCCGATTCTGATAGATTTTCTTCATTTATCTTGTCGCTTAAAGAACGTGGCATTCTAAAAAATGCTCTTTCACAGTTTGAATCATTTACAGATGAAATTCCTTTAGAAAATGGGCAGGCTTACATTAAGGGGATTTTAGATATTGGTGACTGTTTCGATCATGAATCAACAGGTTTTACGATGTTCAGCTCTAATACGCATGCTGTTAGGCTTGTTGTCTGGTTCCTACGACGTATTGATGACATTGAAGAAAGAGGGAAGCTGTTGCTAGAATGCTTCAAAGCATCGAATGGGATATCTATTGTCGAACATATACTGTTAGGTGATGAAATTCGGAGAGAAAAGTCGGATTCGGACCAAATTCTACGGGATGGAGAATTTGAACAGCTTCAAGCAGAATTTGTACAAAAATTGGATAAAATGTCTAAAAATTCGCCCTCTGACCTACTTTCTCATGAGCACTTGGTATCCTTTTTGTATAGGTGGAAGCGCTGGGGTGATGAGAACAAAGTTATAGATTGGTTGAAACTTCAGACCCAAACTACCGAAGGCTGTATAGCTTTATTGAAAAAATTTGCAGGTAAATCATCTTCTCAGGCCATGAGTGATTACGTAGTAAAAATTACGACCTATATCAAACTTGAAAATATTGAAAACTTTCTAGAGATTGCACCAATCCAAGAAAAAATACGTAATCTTGACGAGACTAAGCTTGATTCCGAAGCACAAGAAGCATTGAAAGCTTTCCAAGATGCATTGCAAAAAAGAGCAAAAGGAATTGCCAATGATTGGTAGTGAATCTAACAAGTTGCTGCACTCGGAAAAATTACTCGCTACGCTCCTAATTTTCCGGTGAGCAAGGCGTTACCGCAAACATTCCCGATGCAACTGTAGATACTGCTCCTGTAGCCGCGAAAATGGCTCAATAACATTGGCTGATGCTATCCCCCAACACTGCAACGCATCACCCGCAGCTTCGTGCTGCCAAATCAACTGACCATCAGGATCAAAACTGATCCAATGTCGATCGAATAATTTATCAACATGGGGAGACAGCAGCAATCCATTCGCGCCATCAAGGCGCTCCTGATGATCACAATCACGCCAGGGCTTGATGTGGCTGGCAATCAGGAATTCTTGCCTGGCCAAAGCCGTCACGCGACAAATCGGCTCCTGCTCAGCCACACGCTGCCGAAACAGGCCTTGCCCCATCCTCGCTTTCGTTAAGGCATCACGCTCGGTGGCGCTTGGAACCTGCTGCAGTTCCTGCACATCCTTCAACAGCGCATCAACAGAGGTTTGCTCTTCCGCCAGCACCAACAGATGCACTCTGATGGCGGGATCAGCATGGTCTTCGATCAACTGGATGAGGAGATGACCCAACACCTCATCCAGCCCTGCGAGATACACCCCCTGATTGCCTCGCCCTGAGGTTGGTCTGATCGGGCTATGGCGCTCCGGCAAAAGGGGTTGAATCAAATCAAAGTGATCCAACGGCACCAAAGGCTGTTGCAGCGGTTGCCAAGCCACCCGTACCAGCCAGCCGTCATCTCCCCAGTACTCAACGGTGCTGCCAAACTCAGGTGGCTTTGGCGCCGTCTCAGCCGCCGATTCCACCACACCAATCCGGCCGATCTTGGCGTAGGCATCACTGAACACCACATCACCCACCTGGCAGCGCGCCAGGTTGTCGTAGCTGACGTTCTTAGCGCCATTGGCATTCTGTTTAGGCGGCTAGATGGTGCCCCCTTCCGTTTCTTGCCGAACGGTCTGCTTTTGATTCACCCACCAGAACGCCACGACCAGACCAGGCCTCTCGATTCACCCTTAGCAAGCTGCCTGAGAGACCACACCTAGTAATTCTGTTTGCCTGGAATCACCCCCCTCACACCACCCCGCGGGTCAGGCGTGTCGCCGTTGCGCCTCGGGATCAGATGCCAGTGGGCATGCATCACCGTCTGCCCGGCCGACGCACCACTATTGAGGCCGATGTTGAAGCCGCTGATGGAGGCATCCGCCAGCTCAAGCTCCTGCAGTCGCTGCTTCAGCAATGCAGCGACTGCATTCCACTCGGGCTGATGAAGGTCCATTCCATCCGCCACATGCCGGCAGGGAATCACCAGGCTGTGGCCTTCAGTGACGGGATAGGCATCGGCGATGCAGACCGCCAGTTCGTTCCTGAGCAGAACCCGATCTGAAGACTGCAGATCACAGAAGAGGCATCCCTCCTGCCTGTGGCCATAGCTCTGCAGCACCCCGCGGAAGTCGGTGCTGTCGCTGTCCCTCTTGCCGGCGTTGCAACGGAAGCAGAGCGCCTGAAAGTTGGAGATGTCATCGGAACCAGCAAGGTTCTTCGGGATGATGTGATCCACCTCCAGCGCCGCCTGGTGCTCATGGGCACCGCAGCATTCACAGCGGCCCTTCGCGCGGGTGAACACCCGGTAGCGGATCGATCCGCTGATGGCCGTGCGATGGCGTGAGCGATGCGCGAAGACCTCATCACCGCGCTTCAGGCGAAAGGCATCGAGCTTCTGCCGGCAAAGCTGCAGCAGTGCATCCCGCTCCTGATCGCTGAGGTCGTCGGCCCCGACCAGGCTTTAGACGCCTCCGGCATGGGTCGTGATGCCGTTGGAGGTCAGCACCCGCCCCACCATCCGTTTCACCCGTTCGGAGTAGTACTCGATCTGGGAGCTGTCCTCGCCGAGGATCCTGCGCGCGATGTCGTCTGCGGGTGCAGGGCTGCGTCTGCCGAGCAGCTCCATCAACATCAACGGCTGGTAGATGTGCGACATGCACATCCGCTGATTGATGTAAGCGGCGAGATACTCAAAGGCAGTTGATCGTGCAGGCTCCATCATTCGGGGGAGATGCGATGCATGCCAGATCCCTGAACTGGACGTGGCGTGATGGCCTGGCAAGCAACAATCTGAATGAACTGATGAGCGACAACACCGCCTGGACGACCTAATGTGGTCACATTGGCGAAGATAGACATGGCAGATGTAGTCACAAGCCAGGTGTCGGTGCGGGATCTCAAGTCCCACCTCTCCGAATGGCTCGGCCGGGTGCAGGCCGGTGAGGAGGTGGAAGTCACCTCCCATCGCAAACCCATCGCCCGCATCACCGCTGTGAAGCCTGCGGACTCGGAGATCAGCAACCCGATGCAACAAGCGATTGAGGCAGGGTTGATCAGCTGGAATGGACAGAAGCCAGTGATGCCTCCACCGGTGAAGCTCAATGATGGAGGGCCACTGATCAGTGACCTCGTGATTGAGGGGCGTGAATCAACGCAGTGATTCTTTTCTGCGACACATCCGCACTTCTCAAACTGTTCATCAGCGAGGAAGACAGCGACGTCATGCTCAGGCAACACGCTGACTGCACAGGCATCGCGGTGTGCAGGATCACCTGGGCGGAATCGATGGCCGCATTCGCGCAGCGCAGTCGGGTCAAGGGTGCAAACCAAACTGGACTGACACAGGCCAGATCAATGTTCAAGCAGGCCTGGTCTGACTTTGCGATCGCTGAAATCACGCAACCACTGGTCGAAAAAGCCGGGGTATATGCCGAGGCATTCGCGCTGCGTGGCTATGACAGCGTTCAACTGGCAGCAGCTCACAATCTGCATGAACAGTTCAAGCTTCCGCTGACATTTGCCTGCTACGACCGTCGACTGAATCAGGCCGCCCAGCTGCTTCAACTTGAGATATTGCCATGACCACCACTCCTGCCTCCACAGGCGGGATGGAGTGTCTGGTGAATCGTTGTTGCGCCAGAAACAATCCAGCCACAAGCAACCAAAGCCTTCAGATCGTTGAGAAGCAGCGAAGAGCGCATGGATGAGCCAGAACGACTCAACCGATCCCCAGCACCTGTTTCAGCATCGCCACCAACTCCTTCTTGCTGAAACTCTCCAAGGGTGGTGGCGGCGGTTGAACGCCTTCTGCCTCCAGGGCTTTGCAGAGCTCAAGCTTTTTGAGTTTGGAAAACCCCTTGATCCCGTGCTGTTTGCACAGCTGCCTCAACGTGGCCACGGTCTGCTGCTGAAAACGCCCTTGGCCAAGCAACGCTTTCGCATCAATCTGCCCCGGCAAGACCGGAGCAGGCGATGCCACCTGAGCCGTTGCCGCCTTCAGCTCCTGATCGATCTCCCGCAGCGCCCTGGCATCCGAGGCAGCCACCGCTTTGAGGTTGGCCCGCAGGGCATCAGCGAGTTGGCCCATCGCCGGTCTCCTCGAGATGAGATTGAACGGTCTGCTGTTTCTCCACCAGCACCTGCAGCTGCTGCTTGGTGGAGGTCCAGCGATTGATGAACCGGATCACAGCCTGAATCAACCGGCCGATGAAGCCAGCGCCCTGCATCGAACGGCGGCCTTTCTGATAAGCCCCGAACTCATGCACCAGATCGTCACCGGCATCTTCCAGTTCGCCCACCACATTGGTGACGATCTCCAGCATTTCGTAGGCCTCCTGGCGCACGGAGGCTTCCCGGGTCGCGATCGCTCGCAACCGGGTCTCCAGCTGCTGCATCGCCTCACGGTTCCGCTCCGCCTTGCCGCGATACACACCCCGGCTCACCATCAGGCCCCGGTAGCACCGGCGCAGCTCAAGGTACGCCGCATCCAGCTCTTCGCGTTCAAGCGTGTCGGGCTTGGCGGGGAAATCCCCCGTCGGCGGGAAGGCTGTGGTCATCGGCCACGGACATCGGTTCTCTGAGCATGCAGCAAGGCAGGCGCCAATCTCCCCCTCTTCAAAGGATGTTCACCATGGGCTGGTGGGTGCCCATCCGGCGCGCTCACTGCACCGATCCCCCTTGATTCACCTGGAGAAAACAGTGCTCCGGCAGGCCTGATCCACGGATGCGGAAGCTGAGATCATCCACCTTGCGCAGGCGATCCAGAATTTTTTCCGCCTGAGAACGATTACTGATCAAGGTTTTCGTGGAATGGGCAGCACCATTCCTCAACAGATTCACCGAGTTCAGTTTCTCGAACTGCGATTTGGAGGAATAGCCCAGATCGTCGTAGAGACGATGTTCTGCGCAGAGATTCAATAAATCCTTGAAATACAGGTAATGACAGGGCGAATAGTTCAGCCCCTGATCGCGATCCCTGTGCAGCTGTTCCAGCCCTTTGTCGCCAATCTGGCCTTCCACCACCTCATGGCCCAGTTTGTACTCCACAAAGCGGGACAACAGCGTTTCCAGCATCACCACCTGCGAGAACACATACACCCGAAAGGCATTGCCATTGAAGTCGGATAAGCCCAGCAATCCCGTGACCCGCAGCCGATCGCGGATGAACACAAACGGCTTGTCGGCACGAAGAATCACATCCAAGGCCACTTCGATCGGCGTCTGGCCCGGGAGCATGTCTTCCGCCAGCACGGGAAAGCACTGGGGCCGATCAGCCCGCGCCTGGCGATACCAGTAGGTGGCGATCAATCCGCCGGGATGCTCATTGGCCACCGGCAACACATCAAAATCATGGGCCGCCATGATCGCTTGGGCCGCCTGTGCATCCACATCCGTGCCGGCCATCCTGATCACCTCCCGCGGCACTGCAAGCATCTGGGCGTTCAGAGGCAGATACATCAGGGTTGAGGGAATGCAATCATCAAAGGCAACCTGTCAATCCCCCGCCTGAACTCGCCCCGAGGCTGCAGACGTCGACAGTGGGAGACCAGAGGTGCCGCTGAATGTGCACATGGGCTTTGATCCTTCACCCACAGATCCCGACACCCTGCTTCTGCGCCTTGTGGATGTGGAAGCAGATCACACCCATGCCCATCACGAGCGTTAACAGCAACGACAGCACTGCAGGCAACTTCAGTCCCTGGGATCTGGATGGCGTCCAACCCTGATCCAATCAACGGCCCCTGCATCCTCGGCATCGATGCGGCCTGGACGGCCCATCAGCCCAGCGGCATCGCCCTGGTGCAGCGCACCCAGGCCGGCTGGAGCTGTCAGGCCGTCGCCCCCAGCTATGAAGCGTTCATCAACCAGGCCTCAGGCCAGGCCTGGGATCCCCAGCAGAAGGCCACAGGCAGCAGACCCAACCCAGCAGCACTGCTGCAGGCCTCTCAACAGATCGCCAATGCGGAGGTCGGCTGCGTGTCGGTCGACATGCCCCTGGCCACCACACCGATCACCAGCCGACGGGCGGCTGACACCGACATCTCCAGGCGCTTCGGGACCCGGGGCTGCGCGGTGCACAGCCCCTCAGCCGAACGCCCCGGCGCCTTGGCCGATCGGCTGCGCGCCGACTTCGCCGCCCTCGGCGTCCCCCTGCACACCAAAGGCAGCGATCAGACAACCCCGGCTCTGATCGAGTGCTATCCCCATGTCGCCCTGCTGGCCTTGCTCAACTGCTCCTACCGCGTGCCCTACAAGGTGAGCCGCTCAGCCCAGTACTGGAGAGACGAGCAGCTGACGCGCCGTGAGCGGATCGCACGCTTGCTCAAACAATTCCGCGCCATCAAAGACGGCCTCGATGCACACATCCGCGGCATTCCAGAGTTCATCCCCGAGCCCTCCGAGGTGACGACACTGGCGTCGCTCAAGTCGGTGGAAGACAGACTCGATGCCCTGATCTGCGCCTGGGTCGGCATCGAGCATCTCGAAGGGAGAACCGTTGGCCTGGGGGATCACACAGCCGCGATCTGGGTGCCGCAGATCCTGATCACCCCTGACCAACCCCTAACAGCCGGTGGCATCAGCTCCTCGCCTTGAGCAGAAGAGCCGATTGCATACGTCGTTCCTCGTGGGAGAGGAAGTCACCCCACATGCTGATCAGAAAGCTCAACGTTTTGAGGGCCTTGACCTGAGCGTCCGACCCTGGCGCGGTGGACTTGAAGTCCATGAACATCCTGTCGGCGATGGTCTGCTGCTCCCGGCAGCGGGAATCAATGGTCATGCTCAGGCCTCAGGAACCACAACGCCTTCGCTGCCTGAGAAGCGCACAGACCAGAGCTCCTCGTTCGTCACCGCGCCGTTCTCATCCAGCAGTTCGGGATGAACGGTTCTGAGCCCGGTGCGGTCACTCGGCGCCTGGGCCGAGGACGCCGAGGTCAGGCGCATCATCCGAAAGGCCTGCAGCAGCAGGCAGGCGAGACCAACGGCGTAAGCCAGCGGGAAAAGACCTGAGAGCATCGATCACTCGGCCGAATATGAAGAAACGTTAACCACTGTTGGCGCCCATTGCGGATCAGGACCGCACGCCCTCCACCACGGCCAACGAGCTGGCGGGTTGCGTCCAGGTCTTGCAGAAGGTCCACCCCGACGCTTCCAGCAGCTCGGCGAATTCGGATTCCGTCCGTTCGCGGCCCGTCAGCACCGACATCATGTGGATGTCGAACATCTTGGAAAAGTCGGACACGCCCAGGCCGGGAACGATGTATTCAGCGATCAGCACGCGCGCGCCAGGAGCGGATGCGGCGTGGGCGTTCTTGAGAATCGTGCAACAGGCCTGATCGTCCCAGTCATGCAGGATGTGCTTGAGCAGATAGGCATCCGCCCGGGGCACCTGAGCGAACATGTCGCCGGCCTGATAGGTGATGCGATCCGACACCCCGAAGCGGCTCGCCAGCAAAGCCTCTGGATTCTCCAGTGACGCCGGCATTTCCAGGATGGTGCCTGTCAGATGCTCAGTGGCCTTGAGGAGGCTGCACAACAGATGGCCAAAGCCGCCACCGATATCGCAGATGCTGCTGATGGCTTTGAGATCGAAGTGCTGCAACGCCGTGATCACTTCACCGGTTTCCCGGGTGGAGTATCCGGTCATCGCGTCATTGAAAATCTGCCCCACCTCCGCGTCCGTTGCGATCAGATCAAACAAGGGGCGACCGAACTCCCGCACGATGCCGTCGTCACCACCCTCCTTGACGATCGCCGGCAGATGTCTCCAGGCTCGATACATCGTCTCGCCTTCTTCCCAGAGGCAGGAGGAGCGCAGGCTGCCGGGGTGATCCGAGGCAAACAACGCCCCTGTGGACGACACGCAGAAGCTCCGATCCGCTCGTTCCTCCAGCAGTCCGATGCTGGCTAACGCCCTCAGCAACCGGTAGGTGTTGGTGGAATCGAGCGCCAGCGTCTCCGCCAGCTGATCGGCACTGTGGGTGGTCGATCCGATCGCATCAAACACGCCCAGCTTGACGCCGGCGTGAAGAATCTGGCTGCGCCACCGTCCGGTCATCAGATCGAGGGCGTGCTGAAGATCGGAGGAGGCCATCACTCACCAGTCAGAGGAGATGCGTGCTGTCTAGCCATGCACAGCAACGGCCACAACAACGCCCTCACCCCTTGATCTCGATCGCGGTGGGGAAGGGGATCACGATCTCCGCTGCCGCCAGCTCCCGCAGCAGCTCCCGGTTGATCCAGTCGATCGAATCCTTGAACGCGGTGAAGCTGAGCCCCTCGGAGAACAGGTGGCATTTGAAGTCGTAGCTGAACTCGGCGATCGCCAGCAGCCGGCAGGCCTTCAGCTCGAATCCGGGTGTGCGATCAATGATGCCGCGCACCAGAGCCGGGATCGCCGCCAGCTGCTGATCGGTGGTGTCGTACGACACCGAGAGCACGAAGTGGCAGAGATCCACCCGATAGATCAGCTGATTGAACGCCAGCGTCAGCGACTCCTGCAGATCGATGTAATCGCGCCAGTTCACCACGTGAATCAGGCCGATGCAGCGCAGCCGCTGCGGCGCGCCCGGCTCCAGCTCCACGGTGAGGCAGGGGTTGATCAGGTCGGGCCGCTCGTCGGCGTAGCGGCGCGCCAGGGCCAGCAGATCGGCGATCTGATCGGGGCTGAACGGAGACGCGTCATCCAGCTCCAGGTTCAGCTCCAGGCCCTGCAGCTGCGAGGCGCCGGCGACGGGGGCATGGCGCGAGAGGTTGTTGACGATGCAGTCTTCCGCCACCGCGTTCGGGATCGTGATCCGGCCGGTGACCGTTTCGATCTCCACCGAGCGCAGGCCGATCTTGGTGAGGAAACCCTGCTTGTCGCCGATCTCGCAGAACTCCCCCACCCGCAGCGGCCGGTCGGTCTGCAGCGACAGACCGGCGAACAGGTTGCTGAGCAGCTTCGAGGCGCCGAGACCGATCGCCAGGCCGGGCACGGTGGAGAGGGCGAGCACCAGGGTGGGCGACAGGCCCAGCTGCAGCAGCAGCTTGTAGATCAGGGCCACGGCCACCACCCCCGACACGATCCGGCAGGTGGGCATCACCCGGTTGCTGGTGCGCGACAGCCGCCAGACGTCCTGACTGCCCGAGAGGCGCACCAGGCCCTCCGACACCGAGCGCCCCAACGCCTCGAAGAACAGAAACACCAGCAGCACGAACAGGCTGAAGTAGGCGACTTCAAACAGCACCGTGAGCACCACCAGGGGCAGGCCGGTGTAGTTGAGGTAGTCGTCCACGAACAACTCGGTGGCCTTGGTGGCGATCACCATCGGCAGCACCAGCACGAACCGCGTCCAGGCCAGCGAATCACGCAGCCAGACCTGCGCCGCATCCCCGGAGTCCGTACGGAAGGAGCGGATCAGCTGCCGGAACAGCAGCGCCAGCAGCACCAGCAGCAGACCAATCGCCAGCACCGACAGCGCCAGCCGGAACAGGGTCTGGCCGAACAGCACCTCCGTCTCCAGGCCGGCGCGCAGCCCGGCCGGAAGGTTCAGGTACCACTTGGGCGGGAACAGGCGGCCGGGGGTGTGGATGAAGTCGGCATAGAAAGCGCGGGTGACGAAGGCCTGATCGCCGAGATCCTCCACCTGCCGGCTCACCTGGGCATACATGGCCGAGGCGTTCGCCACCGTGGCCGCCGAGAAATAGAAGTTGCTGTTGGCCGCATCCTCCGCCAGCTGGCTGGTGAGCACGATCGAGGACCCCGGCAGCGTCCACGACTGGGTGTCTTTGGAGCGTTCGTCATTCAGCGCCTTCATGGCGGCGGCATCGGGAATGGTGATCACCTGCCGGCTGCTGTTGAAGATGAAATCCAGCACATGCTTGAGCTGAATCGCCGCTTCGTCCTTGAGGTAGGAGCGCACGCCGAGTGGGAAGAGCGATCCATCCAGCGACGCCACCGCCGCATCGAAGAGCACCTCCACCTCCGCTATCTCGGCCCGGGCCTGGCGGTTCCAGAACAGGCCGCGGTCGTTGAGGTGCGACGCCTCCACGTCCTCGATCAGCTGCCCCACATCGGCCATCACGGCGTAGAAGTTGAGCAGGGTGTCCCGGGGTGAGTCCCCCACCACCTGCCCCAGGGGCGTGTGCCGCCAGAGATCGGCGCGACGCTCCAGTTCGGCATGGAACGGCTGCTGCTCCAGCGGAATCAGCGGCTCGGCACTGGCATAGCGCTGATCCAGGAGTTGATGGTCTCGGTTCTGCGGACCGGCCCAGAGCGGCAGCCCGGAGAGCAGGCAAACGCTCAGGAGACCGGCCAGAAACGCAACGATCCGCTTGCTTCTGCGCACGCCCGCCATCGCTCTATGAATGGACTGACGCTAGCCAGAGAGGGCGCAACCTCCACGCCGTGGCCGCCGTGCACCACCACCCCACAGCCCTGGCGGCGTCCTTCTGGCTGCTGCCAGATCCGGACGCCGCAGCCGCCCTCAGGCATCTGTCGGCCGCAGCCTGCCGCACGCTGACGGCCTGCACCCTGCCGCCCCACATCACCCTGGTCAGCGATCGCCTCCACACGCCGGCCTCCGCCATCGATCGTCTCCGCCGGCTCGCCGAGCAGCGCAGCCCCGTTCTGCTCAGTCCCTCCGGGATCACCGCCGCCGACCGGTTCACCCAGAGCCTGATCCTGCGCTTCACGGCCGAGGCCGAACGGGTTCTGCAGGCCTGGGTGCAACCCCTGCGCGACACCGCACCAGCGAAAGCTCACGGCCGGTTCGATCCCCACCTGAGCCTGCTCTACAGCCAGGCCTCCCTGAAGCAGAGGCAGGCCCTGGCCGCCCGGCTTCAGGCACCGGAGGCCCCCCTGCGGTTTGATCAGGTGAGTGTGGTGAGCCATCCAGCGGCGATCAGCTCCCCGGCCGACATCGCCGCCGTCTCAACCCTGGCGCAGCTACCGCTCTCCTGACGGGATACTCAGGTGCGCGGGGCCTCCCCAGGCAGCAACGGAAAGGGATTGGTCTGCAGCAGCGGGCGAATGCCGAGCTGCTCGCGCCACGCGAGCAGGGGGGTCTGCCAGCCCTCCTCCCAGCGCTGGGCCAGCAGGGGGCTGGCGGTGGCGCCGAGGTTGAGGCCGTAGGCGATCGCCACCCCCACATCAACGCCTGCCTCGCCACTGGCTTCGCAATCGCCCTCGGGATTGCCATCCCCATCACTGACGCGGTGGACCAGATCGGCCGCGATCAGCAGGGCGCTGCCGGGCCAGCGCAGCTGTTCGGTGGTCAGTCCGTTAGCGGCCGCCTCGCCGGCCAGGGTGATCGGCAAGCCGGCGATCACGTGCCAGAGGTCGTGGGTGTGGCGGATGCGCATCTGTAGATAGGCGTCATCCCCTCCGATCGCATCCGGCAGCTGCGGCGAGGGCAGCTCCCCCAGCCCCCTGGGATGTCATGAATCGGCCGTAGACATGGCCCAGAGATCCGGCCGGCATCGCCACCAGTTCTGGCAGGGAGGGCCACTGCCCCCAGTAGCGCTCCCGCACCAGCGGGCCGAGGCCGGATCGGCTTTGAGGCGATCGCGGGCAGCCTGGGCCACCTCCGTGGCGTAGGTGGCATTCAGAAGATCGAACGCGTGATCGAGATCAACCGGATCACTGCAGAGCGCGGCCAGGTCCACGGCCAGGCGCTTCAGCAGGGTGCGGTTGGTCGATGCCACAGCAGGCGCTCCTGAGTCGCCCTGATCATGCAACAACCGTGCAGCTGGCTGCAGCCTCGGCGATCAACGGCTCCGACAACTGCCACAACGCTGCGACCTGGACCGGATCCGCCCCGGCTGCGCTGGTCTCCACCGCCAGACCGATGCCGGAGCTGGCGCCGGTGATCAACAGCCGCCGGGGACGGAACGCAGCGGTCGAGGAGGAGGCCATCGGCAGGTCGCGGCAGCCGCCAGACGCGGAGCGTCACGTTAGGCAGCACGGCACGATTGGGTCACTCCGCTGCCGCCCCCTGATGCGCCGCCATCCGATGCGCCGCACCCTGCTGCTGGTCCTTGGCATCTGCAGCCTCTGCAGTGGAGCCACCAACGCTGCCGCGGCCAGCCGCGACGACCCTGAGCACGCCGATCCCAGCAGCAGCCGCGTCTCCACCGCTGCGGGCTCGGCCGTGGTGGTCACCGCCCATCCCCATGCCAGCGAAGCGGCCCTGGCGATGCTCGCGGCCGGCGGCCATGCGGTGGATGCCCTGGTGGCCGCCCAGGCGGTGCTTGCGGTGGTGGAGCCCCAGAGCTCCGGCCTCGGGGGCGGCGGCTTTCTTCTGCACTGGAACGGCACCAACCGGGATCTGGAGGTGCTGGATGGCCGGGAGGTCGCTCCGCGCAGCAGCAGGCCCGGCGACCTGCTGCAACCCTCCGGATCGCCCCTGCCCTGGCAGCAGGCCACCGGCACCCCCAGGGCGATCGGCATTCCCGGCACCGTGGCCCTGCTCTGGGAGGCCCATCAACGCCATGGGCGCCTGCACTGGGCCAACACCCTGAAGCCGGCGATCCGGCTGGCCCGCGAGGGCTTCCGCCCGAGCCCCCGGCTGCGGCGGTCCGCACGCCTGGCCCGGCGCCTCGGGGTGAACCACAGCCCGGCCTTTCAGGCCCTGTATCTGCCCAACGGCCAGCCACCGGATCCTGATCAACCGTTCCGCAATCCGGCCCTGGCCCGCACCCTGGAGACCCTGGCCAGCGGCGGTGGACCCGCCTTTTACCAGGGCCCCCTGGCCCGGCAGATCCTGGAGGAGATGGCCGCCCTGCAGGCCGTCGACCCCAGCTTCCAGGGCTGGAGCCCAGCGGATCTGGCCGACTATGCGGTGGTGGAACGCAGCCCGCTCTGCAGGGCGCTGCTGAACCACCGGCTGTGCACGGTGCCGCCCCCGAGCAGCGGAGGCCTGGCGGTGCTCCAGACCCTGGCCCTGCTGGAGATGGCCACTCCCGCGAACACACCAGCCGATGTCGGCGATCCCGAAGCCCCCGGCACCTGGTTGCAACTGGCACGGGCCCAGGCCTGGGCCGATGCGGACCGGCTCTACTGGGTGCACGACCCCATCGATGGGCCGATCCCCACGGACAGCCTGCTTGATCCCTCCTACTTGAAGGGCCGGGCCATCGCCATGCAGACCGCCACCAGCCAGCCCCCCGGGCCGGGGCTGCCGCCCGGCCGGCGGACCTATCCCTTCGCCCTGCCGGAACCGGGCCGCGAACAGGGCACCAGCCAGATCACGATCGCCGATGCCCAGGGGAATCTCGCCAGCTACACCAGCTCCGTGGAAACGGTGTTCGGCAGCCGGCATCTGGTGGCGGGGATGGTGCTGAACAACCAGCTCACCGACTTCGCCTTCCGGCCCTCGATCGGCGGGAAACCGGTGGCGAACCGGCGCCGACCGGGGCGCAGGCCAATGTCGTCAATGGCCCCGGTGATCGTGTTCCACAACGGCCAGCCACTGCTGGCCCTCGGCACACCCGGTGGCCGCAGCATTCCCCACCTGCTCAGCCGGGTGCTGCTGGCCTCCCTGGTCTGGGGGGAGCCGCCCGGGCGAGCCGTCGCCCTGCCCCACCTCTCGCAGCGCGGCCGCACCCTGGTGCTGGAACAGGAGCCGCCGCTGCCCTGGCCGGTCCCCCTTGAGCAAGTCAGAGGCAGCGAGGGGGCGAGCAACACCCGGCCGCTCGGCAGCGGCACGGCACTGGTGCAGCGGATCGATGGGCGCTGGCATGGGGCCGCCGATCCCCGGCGTGAGGGCACAGCCCTGGCCCTGCCATGAGCCTCTCCTGGCTGCAACACCTGTCCATCCGGACCCATCAGCGGCTGCTGCAGGGGCTGGCGCTGGTGCTGCCCTTTCCCCGATCGGAGCTGCTGATCGGGGCCGGAAGCAGCCAGCGACTGGCCGCCGAGCTGCAGCGTCGCGGCTGGCGCCATCCACTGCTGGTCACCGATCGCACCCTGATGCAGCTGGGGCTGCCGCGGCCCCTTCAGGGCGCACTGGCCGCGGCGGGGGTGCCTTGCACCGTGTTCGACCGGGTGCCGGAGAACCCCTGCCTCACCAGCGTCGAAGCCGGACTGCAGCACTTCAGACGCGAGGGCTGCGACTCCCTGATCGCCGTCGGCGGCGGGTCGGTGATCGACTGCGCCAAGGGCATCGCGGCACGGGCCGGCAACCCCTGGCTGTCGCTGCAGCGGATGGAGGGCCTGTTCCGGGTGCTGCTGCCGCCCCGTCCGCTGGCCTGCGTTCCCACCACCGCCGGTTCCGGCTCCGAGGCCTCGATCGCCGCAGTGTTCACGGATCCGGTGAACCAACGCAAACGGACCATCGCCGACCTCAAGCTGATTCCCCGTGTCGTCGCCATCGATCCGGATCTGATGCTGGGGCTGCCCCCGGCGGTGACCGCCTCCGGTGGCATGGACGCCCTCACCCATGCGGTGGAGTCCTACATCGGTTGCAGCGGCACCCCCTTCAGCCGTCGCAAGGCCCTCTCGGCCCTGGGCCGCATCGCCGTCTGGCTGCCCCATGCCTACCGGCAGGGAGACAACCTGGAGGCTCGACTGCAGATGGCCCTGGCGGCCCATGAGGCGGGCCAGGCCTTCACCCGCACCAACGTGGGCTACGCCCATGCCATCGCCCATGCGCTCGGTTGCGTCTACGGCATTCCCCACGGTCTCGCCAATGCCATGGTGCTGCCGGCGGTGCTGCGCTGGTCGAAGCCGGCCTGTGAAGCGAAGCTCGCTTCTCTGGCCCGGGCCATCGGCCTGGAGGTCGAGGCCCCCAGCGATGCGGCGCTGGCGGAGCGGTTCATCGCCTGGGTGGATGATCTGAACCGGCAGCTGGGCATCCCGACCACCGTGGCGCCACTGCGCAGCGACGCCATCCCGGCGATCGCCCTTGCTGTTCTCCGCGAAGCCCATCCCGACTATCCGGTGCCGCGCCTGATGGATCAGGCCGACTGCGCCGCGCTGCTGCGGCGGTTGCAGGCCAGGGACGCCATCATCAACCCCTCCACCGGCCAGCCCTGATGGCACCAGCCACCGACTCCACGCCCCCTCTGCTGCTGATCCACCCCATCGGCGTGGGCCTCTCCTCCCGCTTCTGGGACCGGTTCATCCGGCGCTGGCACCAGGAGGATCCGGAGGCCGTGCTGCTGGCACCGGATCTGATCGGCTGCGGTGACGCCGCCTGCAGCACGGATCCACTCACGCCCGACGACTGGGCGACACCGCTGGCGGCCCTGCTGCGGGAGCGCAACGGCGACCCTGTGGTGCTCGTCAGCCAGGGCACCTCGCTGCCGATCGCCCTGGCCCTGCTGGAGCTGGTGCCTGAGCAGGTGTGCGGACTGGTGGCGGTCAGTCCACCGGGATGGCGGGTGCTGCATGAGACCTTTCCGCTCGAGCGATCACGTCGGCTCTGGCGCTGGCTGTTCAGCGGCCCGATCGGGGCCCTCTTCTATCGCTATGCGCGGCGGCGCAGCTTCCTGCAGTCCTTCTCCCGCAAGAACCTGTTTGCCGAAGCGGAGGGCGTCGATGAGGAGTGGCTGCAGACCCTGCGCGAGGGGTCGCGGGCGATGAACACCCGCTGGGCCGTGTTCTCCTTCCTGGCGGGCTTCTGGCGGCGCGACTGGGAACCCCAGCTCACCGGCCTGACCCTGCCGTTGCAGGTGGTGTTCGGACGCTCGGCCACGGGCATCGGCCGGTCCCGCAGCTGGGACGATCTCGACGAACGTCTCGCCACTTACCGCCAGAAGCTGCCGGATGCGGTGATCGACACCATCCCCGGCCGCAACGTGCTGCCCTACGAATCCGCCGATGCCTGCGTCAGCTGCGTGCGCCGCTGGGTCACGGAGCAGCCGTGGCCTTGAGCGTCTCCACCTGCAGCTGCACAGGGGTGGTGGGCCCCAGGGTGAAGCCACGCCGACGCGGCAGATTCTCACGGTCGCTGGCCGGGGTGAGTCGATAGCTGCCCGCGCGCAGGAGGCTCGCCAGGATCAGCTTCATCTCATAAACGGCCAGAGCCGCGCCGATGCAGCGCCTGGAGCCGCCCCCGAAGCTCAGGAACTCATGGGCGCCGAAGTTGCGCTCCAGGAAACGGTCGGGATTGAAGCGCAGCGGGTCGGGGTACAGGTCACCGCGCTCATGCAGGGACTGAATCGAGACCATCAGCACGTCGCCGGGATCGAAGGCAAAGCCCCCCAGCGTGACGGGGGCTTTCACCCGACGCGGAAACATCAGCATCGCCACCGGATGAATCCGCAGCACCTCATTCACCACCGCTGAGAGATAGGGCAGGCGGGCGATCGCATCGGGATCGGCGGGGTCGGGCAGGGTGTTGAGCTCCTCCAGCAGACGCTCCCGCACCGCGGGCGTGCGGTGCAACCAGTGAAGCGCCCAGGTCAACGCCGTAGCCGTGGTCTCATGGCCGGCGAACAGCAGGGTGAGCAGTTCGTCGTGCAGCTCGTCATCGCTCAATCCCTCACCCTGGTCATCGGTGCAGGCCAGCAGCAGGCTGAGGATGTCGGCCGAGCGCTCCTCAGCGCAGGCGCGCTCCACCTCGGCCCGACGCGCGGCGATCTGCGCCAGCAGCTGCCGACGGGTGGAGGCATCCAAGGCCCTGAGCCGTCCCCCCGGACTCCAGGGCCCCAGATCCCTTCTCAGGAATGGGAAGAACAACAGCAGGGAGCCCAACCGGCTGGAACGGATGTCCATCCCTTCGTGCAGCGAGCGCTCCAGCCGGCGCATCGCCTCCCCTTCATGCAGCCCGAACACGGCGGTGAGAATCACCCGCATGGTGATGCTCTGCATTCGCGTGCGTGCATCAAAGGCATCCCCCGGCTGCAGGTCGGCCATCGCCTGCTCCGCCAGCGCCGTGATCAGGCGACCGAAGGCCTTGAGCCGTTCGCCATGGAACGGCGGCGTGAGCAGCTTGCGGCGCTGGCGATGGGGCGCGGGCTCCAGCAGGATGATCGAGTGCTTGCCCAGCACCTGCGACAGCAAACCATTGAGACTCCCTGGCGCACTGATGGCCGGGCCGCCATCCTCATTGATCAGATCCTTGATCACCGCCGGATCGCTGATCAGCACCTGCTGGGGGGGCAGCGTCGGAGACATCCGCACCCGCACCACCCCCGGATGCTGACGGAAACAACGGCGGTAGTAGGCGATCGGCCGCAGGATCACCTCCAGCATCTGCCAATGCGGTGCCAGCGACAGCTCCGGAATCCGCTTGGCGTCAGCGTGCATCGATCTCAAGAACAACCCCGAAAAAGCCTAAGGACCACAGCCGGGCAGTGATTCAATAACGGGCCCCATCTCGCAACAGGCGGAAGTCAGTCCACACTGCACAGGCTTCATCCTGAAGAATCTGGGTGAGCTGAATCTGCCGTTGATCGCCTGGTTGCTGCAGGTCGTCGTTGATCGCCTGATCCGAAAACAGATCGGCATAGTCCGACCAGGCCGCTGCATAGAACACGCTGCGGATCCCTGCCCAGTAGGCAGCGGAATAACACATCGGGCAGCATTCACAGCTGGAATACAGCACGCAACCGCTCAGATCCCACGTGCCCAGAACGTTGCAGGCGGCACGGATCGCATTGATCTCGGCGTGGGCCGTGGGATCGCGATCCTGCACCACGCTGTTGCCGGCCGCGGCCACCACCTGGCCGTCCCTGGCGATCACGGCACCGAAGGGGCCTCCTGTTTTGTGCACCACGCCTGCCTCACGCATCAGACGGATGGCTTCCCGCATCAGACGCCGATCCTGCTTGGATGCCATCGATCCGCCCTCTGGCTCACGCACCATCGTGCCGAGATCGGCAGGAGAGAACAACACAATCGCCCTCCAATCGATGCAGGCCTGTTGAGCACTTTTGCTCAAGTCAGTGCCAGGCCACCACGACTAGACAGTGATCGCGGTGTGGGTGGCATCAAGACACAGCCCCTTTGCCGCCTGCGGAGCCATCAATCCAAGCGCTCCGCGTCAGGTCACCTTGTCCCCGACGCTTCTCCAGACCGGGGCGGTGACCCCTGGCCAGTCACCGGGGAATTCTTCACTTGCGTTTCCCATAGCTCGCGGTTCCACAACTTTCTGGCGTGTTAATTCACAACTCACGATGTAGGCCCACTCCCCATGCAGAACAGCTCTTCTCACTGCAGACCATCCACGATTGAAGCGCTCGGGGATTCGCACTTCCGTGTCTGCGGAGAACAAGGCTGCGTGATTGTGAAGGGGTGGAACAATGCTCAGTATCTGAGCCGCCATGCCAACGATGGGGCCCTGCAAAGTCGCTACCGATTTGAAGATTGAGGGGCTGGCAAGGGCCGCAATCATGCACGATTCGGACCAACGCCACCAGCCTGATCGACAACAGTGGGTGAATGCGTCCTCGACCGCCTAGCACTGCATATCGCCAGACGGACGTTCCCACTGGGGGCTGGCTGGTGAATGGCAGAAGTCGGGAACTGCTGCACTTCAAGCCTGTGCACAACGGCAGCTGCGACTGGATCGAGCTGCGCTGTTTCCACTGGGTTCCTCCCCATCCACCCGTTCCCCAGAACCGCCGTCTGATCTCACTCGAAGACGCCATGGAGCACTGGAGTCAACTCCGCTCCCGTGGCTGGCGAAGGGTGCAGCCGAGCACGTTTTGAGCCGCTCACCAGCAAGACACAACGATCTGCCATTGCTGACAACCGCCCGCTTTCGTACCAAACAACACGCAGGTAGCCAGTCAGGGTTCGCCAGGGTGCGGCCACCTGACCGTTGCACCGATGTCGATCCATCGAACCGTTGAAATTCTTCCCCGTTCGGGCCTCCAGGCCGGCGTCGCCTTTTTCAGCGACCCCCTGCCAAGCGATGCAACGCTCATCGCCGAAGTCCCCTCATCAGACCGTCCCCAACTGTTCTGCCACCGCCGACAGACCGATCAATTGATGGTGATGCGCGGCAGCTTCGATCTGATCGTGTTGCAGAACCGCCGCTTACGCCGCATCACCCTGCGGGAAGACGACGCCACCTGGGTCCGCATTCCCGCAGGGGTTCCCCATGGTGCGATCAACCGCAGCTGCCAGGCGGCCGTGATGGTGAATGCGGTCCTGCGCCACGGACCGAGCGATCCGCGCGACTACCTGCCGCGCCCCGTGCCCCAGGCCCTTCGCCAGCAGTGGGATGCCTTGATCGCGAGCTAGGACACCGCACCAACAGCCATGGCCTGGCGCCCCCCGGTCAGCGACCACTGACGTGGCAGCGCTGAAACGGTAGGCATCGCTGCACACGATCCAACGCCGGAATCGTTACAACATGTGCAGTTGAAAGGCGGTTATGGCGGTTTATGGGGTAATCGGCTGCGGCTACGTCGGCAGCGACGTGGCCGTGAGATTCCGCCATGCAGGGCATCACGTGATCGGAACCACCCGCTCCCGGGAGCGCATGGACGAACTCCAGGACCTGGTGCACGAAGCGCATCAACTGGACATCACGGATGCCGAGGCGGATCTCTCCTTTCTCGAACATCTCGATGGGCTGCTGATCAGCGCAGCCCCCACCCAGCAGAGCGAGGGCTACAACGGCGTCTTCGCCCGCGGACTTCGCAACCTCAGCCGTGCCCTGCGCTGCCGCCGCAGCACCAGAGACCTGCACGTGACCCTGATCAGCAGCGCCGGCGTCTATGGCAACCAGCAGGGCAACGGCGTGGATGAAGACTCCACCCCCGACCACAGCCATCCGGTCAATGCCCTGCTGGCCTCCGCGGAGGACCTGCTGCTGAACATCGACCGACCAGACACGAAGGTCTGCATCCTGCGCCTGGGCGGCATCTATGGACCGGGACGCGACATGGTGGCGATGATTCGGCGCGCCGCAGGCCAGCAGGTCCCCAAGAACGGCAATGCCATTCCTGCCTGGAGCTCCATCATCGACATCACCCGCGGGGTGCACTTCGCCTTTGATCAAGGCCTCGAGGGCATCTACAACCTGGTCGACGACATGCAGCTCTCCCGCCGCGAACTGTCAACGGTGATCTGTGATCGCGAGGGGCTGCCTCCTGTGCTGTGGGGCCACCACGAACCGGCAGGCGCTCGCATGATGAATGCCCGGGTGTCGAACGCGAAGATCAAAGCCGCCGGCTTCAGCTTCGAGTCGCCCTCTATGCTGGTGCCGGAATCGGTGTAAGCCCATGTGAGCATCCGGTCGCCGCAGACTCAGGATGGCTTCATGCCCTGAATAGCTACCATTTTCAGCAGGGAAATCTGTCGATCCAATTCGAACAGATCAAGCGTCAGCCACCAATAATCTCACTGGAATCCGGCGAAGTCGTTACCAAAATAGTGCCGCTGCCTTAGAGAATCTTAACAAGATCTTGGACGAGCAATAACTTATATTTCCGCCCCGAATTGGACCTTCATTAATGCATAAGGTTCGAAAAACAGATGGGCATACGTGAAGCCAGCCAGCATTCCCGAGAATGAATCTGAGCGACTGAAAGCCCTCAGCGAATACAAGATCCTGGGCACCAAGCCCGAGCAGTCATACGACGACATCACCTCGATGGCTTCCCTGGTCTGTGGCACCCCCATCGCCCTGCTCAGCCTGGTGGACGTTGATCGGCAATGGTTCAAATCAAAAGTGGGCGTGACCGTGGATGAAACGCCGAGGGATTGGTCGTTTTGCGCCCATGCGATTCACGCCCCTGACCCCCTGATCGTCCACGATGCCCTCTGGGATGAACGCTTCCACGACAACCCACTGGTGTGCGGTGATCCGAAGATTCGCTTCTATGCAGGTTTCCCGCTGACCAATGGAGCCGAGGAGCGCATCGGCACCCTCTGCGTGATTGATCGCCAACCCAAGCATCTCTCAGAGACGCAGGTAACCATCATGTCCTCCCTCACCCGCCAGGTGATGGCGTTTCTTGATCTGAGGAAACGGTCGCTCCACCTTCTGGAATCGTTCTGCTCTCTGGACAAACCCCCAGGGATGATTTCCACCTGCAGCTACTGCCGCAAAGCCAGAAATGATCGAGGCCAGTGGGTGTTTCTTGATCAATACCTGAGCCAGCACAGTGATCTGCACTTCTCCCATGGCATCTGCGATGGCTGCATCGAAGAGCATTTCCCTGAAGTCGTGAATGCTTGGCAGGCGGAGGAACAGGCGCATCGTCATGCCCACCAACCGGGTTGACCGGTGGAGTCCGGCTAGAAACCGCCCAGGGAGATCGACATCTGCAGGCTTGTGAACCCGACCAGAAACACGGCCCCCAGAAGCACCAGTTCCTGCCGGCTGTTCGCCATCAACAACACGGCTGCCCCGACCACCAGGGCCCCAAAAAACACGAATGGGATCTGCAGCTCGATCGCGATCACCTAGTGCCTGGCACCACCCTGACATGGCTTTGTTACGCAAATGTCATGACATCTGCGTAACAGCAGGCATTCCGGCGCCATCACTTCAAGTTTCTTTACGCCCCCGCGGCGAAACGGGGCCGCTGCAGCGGTCGATCAGCATCTCCGACAGACGCCACAACGCAGCAGCCTGATCAACATCGGCACCGTCTGGGCTGGTGGCCCGCGCCTCAAAGCGGTGCACACCCGGACGCACCAGACGATTGCTGAAGTACATGAAGCCAGGGCTGGCAAAGGCCGCCTCCACCGCAAGCTCCGCCAGCAGCCGCCCGGCCGTCTGTACCGATTCGGTCAGCCGCAGCAGGTCGCGAGCCACGGCGGCGAACAGCGCCATGCCCACCGGATTGCTCTGGCGGCTGTAGCGGAAGAATCCCTCACGGCACCGGGGAATCACGAGGCCCGGGCTCCAGGCGATCACCGGCATGGCCCCCTCCAGTTGGCGGGCAAGCGCACGGCCCAGCAGCACGTTGCAGAGCTTGCTGTCCTTGTAGGCCTTGTCGCCGTCAAAACGAGCACTGCCATCCAGCATCACAAAGCCAGCACCGGAGCGCAGCCCCGCCAGATCGCCCAGGTGAGCCGGCTGGCCGACCCGGCCACCGCCCGTGGCGGGGTCGTGCACATCCGATGCCGTGATCACCAGCCGAGGCTGCTCGCCGGCCTGCAACAACGGCAGCAGTCGGGTGGCGATCAACTGATGGGCTAGCTGATTCACCGCAAACGTGATCTCGATCCCCTGGGGGGAGAACACAGGCTCCGCAGCGCCAGCGCGCTGCTGACCGGCATTGAGCACGAGTGCATCGAACGGTTGGCCCTGCACCAACAACTGCTGGCAGCCGCGCTCCACACTCGCCAGATCCGCCAGGTCCATGGCGATGCAAACGATCTGGCTGGAATCGACGGCCGCAGAAAGCAACTGCTGGCGCATCTGTTCGCATCGTTCCTCCGACCGGCAGACCAAGGTGAGCTGATGGCCAGCGGTGGCCAGCAAGCGCGCCGCCTCGAGGCCGATGCCCGAACTGGCGCCGGTGATCAGAAGCCGCTTCATGACCACAGAGGATCCAGTGCCACGACTGTGACAGCTCCGCGGAGCCTGGTGCGAGGTAGACACCGGCACAACCAGGGCGCGATAGCTACCAAGTCAATAAGCTCACCTGCGCCCATGGCCAAGGACTGGATCGGCTCCGCAGCGCTATCGCTCACACTGGCCCTGATTCCCGGCATCCCCGTTGGTGCACAGCCCACCCCCCCATGCGACGCCGGCCCTGGGTCGCCCGCCGACGTGCCCGAGGTGAGGCCGGGTCTCCTCAAGGGCTATCTCGCGAAGGAGACCATGGCCGATGCCCTGGCGCTTGTGGGAGAGCCACCGGCACCGGGCAGTGCTGCAGAAGCCCTGGATCAAGCCACGGCCAAAGCCAGCTTTCCCCTGCGAAACACGGCCCGCTGGACCCTGGCGGCGAAGGATGCCGACCTGCACTTTCCCGGTGTCGCCATGCAGTTCTCCTGCGCCCTTGGCGTCCCGATCAGCCCAATGGAGACACCCAGGCTGCTCATGCTGATGCGCCGCAGCCTTACGGACCTGGGGCTCTCCACCTACCCCGCCAAAAACCTCTACGAACGTCGTCGGCCCTACCTGGTGAATAGCCAACCCATCTGCACGCCAGACGATGAACCCGCCTTGCGCGGGGATGGCTCCTACCCGTCAGGCCACACAGCGGTGGGTTGGGGTTGGGGGTTGATCCTCAGCACGATCGCGCCTGAACGCAGCGACGCACTGATCGCGAGGGGACGGGCCTACGGCGAGAGCCGCAATGTCTGCAATGTGCATTGGCTCTCGGATGTGCAAGCCGGTGCGTTGATGGGCACCGCCACCACGGCCCGTCTGCACGCCGATCCAGTCTTCCAGGCGGATCTGCGGGCTGCACGCCAGGAAGTGCAGGCCCTCAGAGTCCAACAGGCCCAACCGAACGGCGACTGCGCCCTCGAGCGGGAGGCCCTGACGCGCTAGCCGCCAGGCGTCAGCCACAACCAAGGGCTTGATTGCAACGGATCGAGCCTGGATTCAGGCCCAACACCATCGGTCCCTGACGATCAAGATTGCTTTTTATTGAACGAGCATTGAGAAACTTTTCGCGACGAAAATTCGGCACAAAGAAGTGTGTCGTGAGTTTTTGTTTACTGAAGACATTTCACAGATCTCGCCGACTGCATGGAAAGTGGCGTCCTCTCCATGCAGACCGTGATGACATCTGAGTCACCGAATGATGCAGGCAGTGGCTTGCCCTTCAAGGAACCCGTTCAGGCAGCCAGTGATGCGGCAGATCCCATCCCAATGCCATCGGAGCCTGGTCAAATCAGCCGTCAGGCCGACGGCGATGAGAGTGAGGAGCCCGCTGAAGCGAGTCTCCAACAATTACTGAACTACCTCAGACAGGGGCTTGAGTCCCTGAAGGGGCTCAATCTGCAGGGGTTTCAGCAGATCTATCCAGCCGTTCTGTCGATCTTTGGCGCCGTGATCGCCGCATTGATGTTGGTGATCGTGGCCAATCTTCTGCAGTCCATCCATCAGCTGCCGCTGATTGGCGGCGTGCTGAGCGGGATCTTTGAGCTGTGCGGCGTCGTGGCCTTGACCCGCTTCACAGTCTCCAACCTCTTGCTGCAGCAGAAAAGGGCCGACTTGTTCGTGCGGATTGCCCAGCTCAAAAAAGAGCTGATTGGTGAGTAGATGCCGCGCCATCCCTCATCACAACGATGCGTCAGGAGCGTCTGATCAGGCCAGCCAGGGCCAGCGGATCCCGACCGCATCCAACCGATCCATCACCACTCTGTTGAGGGCACGGCCCAGCACCACCTGGGGTTCATCGGTACGAATGGGGCGCACGGGATGGGGACGACCTGGCGCCGCACCACTGCCGCGCACCAGACCACGTTGCAACAACGCATTGGCTGCCTCCAGACCGCACACGTAGGCCCTCTCCTGGCAGAGGCCCTTGGCACCGAACTCCTGCTCACCCATCCGCACCCAATCACCGGCACACACCAGCGTTGGCAACGACGTCTGCAGCGGGGGCCGTTGCTGAAAGCTTCCCGGTGAAAACAACGACACCGAGCCCGGATAACGCCGCACCTCCTGATCCACCAGCTGGGCGGCGCGGAAGGCCGGTTGCACCATCGGCAACAGCTCCTGCATCAGGCAGTCGACGATGGCCTGATCACTCAGCTGCCGGATCGCCGTGGCGTTGTAGAAATCGCTGGCCACCACGGAGCCCTGCACCGGAGCGCCACCCCAGAGCTCACTCTGGTGGTCGCGTTGCAGCTGATCCAGCATGAAAAAGGTGGCCCCGGATCCCTGCAGGGCCTGGAAGCGTGAGAACACATTGGCGGGATCAGCCACCGGCACCGTGCGATCCAGCCACAACCGCACCGACACCACATCGATGGCTCCGAGGCGACCGGCACGCACCAGCTCCGGAGTGCGGGCCGCGCACCCCGGTGAGTTGCCCATCAGGGCCCCCATCCCCCTGGCACCCACCGCCAGCACCACGGCATCCACATCCCTGATCTCAGCGCTCTGACCCGTAGCCACCGAACGGGTCTCCACCGACGAGACGCGCGTGCCGTCAGCGGAGAGGATCAGACGCGATGCCAGCGTTCCCCCCAGCACCTCCAGCTGATGCTGAGCGCAAAGGCGTTGGCTCAGCGGCGCCAACAGCTGTTCAGCAACGCTCTTGCTTTTGATCCAGCGCACATCAAAGGAATCCTGATGGGCCAGGGCGTAGTAGTACAGCAACTCCATCGTCACCGCAGCCGACAGCTCTTCCGGTGGTTTGAACAGTCCCACCAACAGGGTCGGCCGCAGGAACTCATTGATCATGCGATCGCTGATCCGCAGCTGCTTGAACAGCGTCAGGGCATCGATCCGGTCGTACTGCTCGTACACCGCCTGGTTGCGATGCAGATCGAGCATGGCGACCAGCAGACCGGCGATGCTCAGGCGATCGGCAACCGGCAGTCGCTTGAAGTGGTTGATCGTGGCGAAGGCCTGACCCAGCGGACTGGGCAGCTGGGGGCCGTCAGCGAACACCGGTGCCGTGGCTTCCAGCCCCTGTGGAGACCAGAAGGCACTGGTGGTGAACTCGGTGAACACATCGCTGAGGCCGAGCTCATCGGTGAGCGCATTGATGTTGGGATAGTCCTTCCAGAAGCCTCGGGTACCGGCTTCAAAGGGCTTGCCGCTGGCGGTGGTGAGCGGCGTGCCACCGGTCGGATCCGCCATCCCATCCAGGAGGGTGACGCGCACACCGGCTTCGCAGAGGGCCTTGGCCGCTCCCCAGCCAGCCCAACCGGCACCGATCACCACCACATGGGAAGGATTGGAGGCGTCAGTCATGGCCATCACTCCAGGGAAAATTCACGGCGCAACGCCCGGGCATCCTGAATGCGTTGCGCGACAGCCAGCTGGCGCAGGCGTTGGGTCAACCAGATCCGCAGCCGGGTGGTGGCCACCGATTGGTGCAACAGCGAGTCGCTGGGCTGGGGCTCGCCGAAGGGAATCGTCATCGGCAGCAGGCGGCAGTTGAGGGTAGGAACAACGCCATCGGCACCGCTGGAGTTCAGTCCGCAGGGGAATGGTGCACGCCGCAGTGGCCAGGCCCCTGCCGCCACGATGCCTTCACACGAAGAACGATCGCGCCATGCACGACCCACGTTCCACCCTGCTGGAACACAACAGCGGCGACTGGTCGGGCTGCTTCATCCGCCTGAATGCGGGCGGCCTGGAGCAGGAACGGTTTCCCACGCTGCTCAAGGTGGAGGACGTTGATGGCGTGATTCAGACCTGCCTCACCTATGAGAACAGCGGCGAGACACGCACCATGAACCTCGCGAGCTTGCCCTTCACGATGCAGGTGAATGCCCAGGGTGGCTGGTCGCTGGGTCCCAGCTCGATCACCCCATGGACCTGGGTGGGCGAACTCTGCGTGGTGCGGGGGCTTCAACGCCGCCGAGTGATCGTGCGCCATGGCATCCGAGGCCTCGACGGTGTGGTGTACGTGCAGGAACGCCGTGGCGAGCATCCCGAGGAGGTGCCCCTGCCCAGGCCCTTGCAATGCGCAAGCCACCCCAGCAACGACCTCACGATCTGGACTCCCGAACCAGGCGTGGAGCTGCTGCTCGACACGCGCGTGCGGCAGAGCGGCGATGCCACCGCCTGCGGCCTGCGTTGGCACCACCCGGGCGGGGAGACCCACCAGATCGTGAGGCGGTACGACGCCCAAGGCCAGATGCAACCTCTCTCAGAGGCCTGGCCCTGAAGCGGCAACAACCTTCAGGCCTCATCACGCGACCGAACCTTGCACGGCGGCAAGCCGCATCTATCTCTGCAGCGACGATCGCCCTAAACCTGGTTCAGGGCCCATGGGACGGGGCACTCACTCCTGAGGGCTTTGGCGCTCAGGAGTTTTTTTTGCAGCGGCGGCGGCTCAGTTGGCCTTCTGGAAACCAGGGCCTGGCTTCACGGGCGTGCCGCCATTGCAGAAGTTGGAGGCAAACACCTCCTGGTCCTGCACCGTCCAGTCGGGTTTGTTGGCCTGATACCAGGCGATGCTGTCGGCGTAACAGGTGTTCCACCGGGTCGCCTGCTCGGCGATCGGCCGCAGCGAAACAGCAATCGACACGGAGCTCACCGTGGCCACCAGGCCCAGCAACGGGAATAGGTGAGCGTTGAGCATCTCGCGGGCCTTCGACATCACGTCCTGAGCGTCTGCCTGCCTGTCCTAGCCGTCCCGCATCGGACACGCCGTTCAAACTTTCGGTGGGTTGGCCCGCAAAGGCAATGCGCCTTTACACGGATAGGCAACCCCGCCCAGCCAGCGCAAAGTAGGTGCATCGAGATCGGAGGCGCTGATGACAGCCGACACTCCACCTGAGCAAACCTAAGAAGCAGACTGACTTCTGGCCCCTGCTCCAACAGTTTCCACTCATCCGTAGAGCTGGTCCTTTCGCAGGCACTGATCCGGTGCGCCACGCGAATCGACACTCCACTGCACCGCCCAACGCTGCTCATGCAGACAAGGTGCCCCGGAGCTTCATCAGCACTACACCTGGACGTCATGGCCCCAGGGTTGCCAACGCCAGAACGCTTCGCCCCTTTCCTTCTTTCCCAAGACGTGACGGGGTTGAACCATGCGCGAACGAGCGAGCTAGGCCGTCTTCCCACCCGGGAAGGCGGCCTTCCTCGTGACGTCAGCGATGGTCTGAGCCATCGTTGAGGCAAGACCCTGTTGGCACCCGACGTCATGAGCCTCTGGACGCAGCTGCGCAGCGAATTCATCGACGTCATCGAATGGGATGAAGATGGAAGTGACACCCTGGTGTGGCGATTCCCCCGCCAGGACAACGCCATCAAGACCGGCGCACAGTTGATCGTTCGGGAAGGGCAGCATGCGGTGTTCGTGAGCGAAGGACAGGTGGTCGACCACTTCGGCCCTGGTCGCCATCAACTCACCACCCGCAATCTGCCGCTGCTGACCACACTGCTGTCCCTGCCCACCGCGTTTGAAAGCCCGTTCAAGGCCGATGTGTTCTTTGTGGCACTACGCTGCTTCACCAACATCAAATGGGGAACCCGGCATCCCTGGATCCTTCGCGACCCCGAGCTCGGACCGGTCCGGGTTCGGGGTTTCGGCAGTTTCTGCGTTCAGGTGACTGATCCCGTCAGCCTGATCCGTCATCTCAATGGCAGCAACGCGACCTTCACCCTTGAAGGCATCCAGGAACAGTTGCGCAATCTGGTGGTCAGTCGCCTGGCCGACCAACTGGGAGAAAACAGAATCCCCGTCCTCGACCTGGCGTCGTCGTATGACGAGATCGCGGCAACATTGGAAGAATCGCTGAGCAAGACAAGGCATGACTTCGGCCTGGTCATCAGCAAGCTTCTGATTGAGAGCCTCACCCTGCCGCCTGAAGTGGAAGCGGCGATCGACCGCCGCGCAGCCATCGCCCTCACCGGGGATCTGGCCGCATTCCGCACCTATCAGGAAGGCATTGCCCTGGAGAAAGCAGCCGCCAACCCTGGCGGGACCGGCGCAGCGGGTGCCGGTCTGGCGATGGGTTTCGCTCTCGGTGAGCGGCTCAGTCCGCCGGCGAACACCCCAGCTGAGCAGGCAGACAACGACACACCCACCAACCCGGACAACGCTGAGACGCCATGAGTTGCCCCTGCTGCGCAGCCCCGCTCCCCGCAACCGATGTGGTGTGTCGTTACTGCGGCCACCGCATCGACTTCGATCTGAAGGACTGGCGAAGCATGCGGAGTGCAGCGGCCGGCGGCCCCTTGCAATGCCCCGATTGCCGGACGGATCTCGAGCACCTTGAGATCGGAGACGCCAAGGCGGGCGACCCTGCCATCAGGCTGGCGCGATGTGCCGCCTGTCTTGGACTGTTTCTGCCCCTCGGCACCCTTGAACAACTGCTGGACAGCAGTCCTGTGCAAGCCACGAGCGTGAACCACCGTGTGCTCGACAACCTGCTGAAGGCGAATCACTCAGCCGCATCCACGCCGCGTTACCGCCGATGCCCATCGTGCAGCACCTTGATGCACCGCAAATTGCACGGCAAACGCAGCGGTGTGATTGTCGACAGCTGCCGCGACCACGGTCTCTGGCTCGATGCCGGTGAACTCCGGCAGCTGATGGAGTGGTGCCAAGCCGGTGGACGGCTGTGGGATGAGAAGAGACGCGCCATGGAGCGCAGCGAGCAGGAGCGTCGCGACCGCCTGGACAACCGGGAGCAGGCCGAGCAACGCCTCTTGATGGAAGCGGAGCTGACCATGGAACATCGCAACCGAGGTCATCGGCGAGAAACCGACATGGTGGAAGACCTGGTGATGGCGTTGGTGGAGGCGGTGGGGGAGGCCCTGTTTTCACGCTCCTAGACCCAACGATCAGTTCATGCGGTCATCCAGTCGTTGTTTCAGCAGCTCGATTTCAGCCTGCAGTTCAGCATTGGACGCGTCGCCGGCCCCCGGAGCTGACGCCTGCCGGCCCTCCGAGTCATAGGCCCTGAGCCCACGAAACATCAGACCACCACCAGCAGCGATCATCACGACATACACCGCGAGCTGCCACAGCGTGGTGGGGCGAAACACCATCCGCACGCTGTTAAGCACACCAACGAACAAGGCCGCCAGGGAGGCCCAGATCAGCAGGTTGGCCCAACGGCGAACACCACCGGTAAACAGCAAACAGACGCCGATGCCCAGGGGCACCATCAGCAGACCCATGCCCGGCTCTCCGAGGGGAAAGGCAACACCGCCGCCCCAGCCTCTGGCGATGCCGATCTGAGAGCGGACCATCACCTGATTGGCCAGCAGGAAGCCTCCGGCCCCGAACAGACACCCCCCGATCAGGAACTGACTGAAATCACCAGCGGCACGACGTCGACCCATGGCAGGCGATCACAGCAGTGTCCCCACGATCGTCGTGAATCGCGTGGCTGTCATCCAAGCCAGTGGGCAACGGGTCTCAGGGCAGCCAATGCCCCCTTAAAACTCCTCCTCATCAAGAAGAAACAGATCGCCCAGGAAAGGCTCGTTACCGGCTGGCGCGTCGTTCTCCATCACCATCTCACGAATGGCATCATCGGCCTTGAACACAATCAGATCGTGATCAGCACCATCCACGCCCTGCATCTCTGGGTGGCCACCAATCATCCGGCGTACACTGCGCCATTCATCAAATTGGCCATAAAACCGCCTTGCAACAACATCAAGAAGCAGCAAATCAGCCAGAATCAAAAAGACAATTATGAGGAATGTCATTAGGCCTCCTCTTGGCTTTCTGAAGCCTATCTTCAGCAGCAATTAACGTAAATCGTGACACCACGACAGCAAGAATACTCAGGTTCGAAAGCCAGACTGGCCATCACAAGCCTCAGTAAAGAACGGTTGTCTCTGCTGTGAAATTCAAAGCAAACCACCTAGACCAGAAAGAGAGACGAAGGTGGCCGACATGTTCAACACCCTTGCCTGGTCCGCGCTCATCATGGTGACGATGGTGGCGTTTCTCGCCTTGGTCGTCGGCGAGGTTCAGCTACTGAGCCAAGATTCAGACACAAGCCAATCAGACGCAACTCGCTGACCAAAGCTCAGATCTCCCGGCTGATCCAACTCTCCTGGCCAAGCCCATCGAGCCCATGCACAACATGGGCGATCAGATCAGCCTGAATCAAACGAATATCACCCGAGTCAACGTCCCAGACCCGAAGCAACGAAGGTGCAGCCGACTGCTGATCACCGCCTTCACAAAAGAGAATCTGACCCATCCACCAATCTTCCGACCCACGCCGATCCACCTGATCGGGCAAGCGAACAATCACATATTGACCAGGCAACACGGCCAAAGCCCCAGGCGATGAGCCAGCCCCCGAGCACATCCGAACGGCGCCTGGAGAGTCGGAGTCCATTCCTAGTACGCACGCACTAATCACGTTCTAACGCACCTTTCCGGAGAAGAAATGAGCAAGACCGCGCACTCCACTCTTAATCCCCACAATCACTCACGCAACCTTCACCCCACTCCCTCCAACGGAAGGGGTCCGAAACGCCAAACCATCCCTCTTCATGGCCACCATTCAGCGATCACAGCACCGAGGCGCTGCCAATCAGGCCAGGTCAGATGCACACGCGATGCCAAGGCAGAGGAGACTCGCCGACCCCGAGCCGGGCACAACGCAGTGCATCACTGATTCGAAGCGATCGGAACGAAATCATGGAACAACAATCGCCCAGGAGTCATCAACAACGTCACAGTCAGACAAGACAGGATTGAAGCGTGCTGATCGAGCATGCTCGGGGCTGCTCAATCACGATTGCGACCTAAACCTCGTTCCACTTCGCATAAACCGTGAAGGCACCCCTTGGCGAAGGCACGATTCCGATCGTCAAATGCTCACCAGGCTTCGACCAAAAACTGGCACCGACGAATTGCTTTCCTTTGACATCCCACCACTCCGGGCTGTCGGACTCCATCAATCCACAGGTGCCGCATTCTCTGAATCCCGACAGTGGTACATACTCATGAAGAAAGATCTGATCAATCGAGTCAACATACGCAACAAATTTAAATTGCATTGAATCATCCAAAAAGCCTGGAAAATATCTCAAACCAATTGGCGTGATACGTGCATTGGGTTGGACACCCACAAGCTGACGCGCATTGGAGACTTGCGCACTGCTCAGACTTGTAGTCTCCTCGGGCATAAAGATGACTGACATAACTGCCACGGCGAACAGACCAGCAAGATATTCATAGGGTTTATAGATCAGCCAATACAAGAATTGCAGCAGCACAGGATGGGGGATCATGGCGGTTGAAGATGGGCTCCCGGCCTGAGAGAGGGCAGTCAAGAGGAGCGATTCATGTTGACCCTAGGTGACCTGTCTGGGACGACTGAAGCGAGAAGAGACAACGATCACGAATCCGCCGCCGAAACACCAACAAGCAAACCGAACGGCAGTTCGCACCGTCCGTCGCGGATCTTTCCATTCACGGTGAACGCCGCTCCAGATAGAGGAGGTAATTGTTGAACTCTTGCTTGCTCATCGTCTCCGTTGTGCCGATCAGCCATCGACCGCCAGGCGTTTTGGCACGGTCACTCAAGATGTACCAGGGTTGCCTAGGCTTCAGATAGTTGGGGTTGGGGGCATCAACCTTCACGGTGACGGTCTTGAATCCATAGGTGAAGTCGCGTCCTTCCTCCATCAACGGATAGGGAGGCCGGCCCTCCCAGCCAGGCTCCGGTAGACAGAGATCAGCGACACACCTTCCAAAGGAGTGCGTGCCCCTTGATCGGAGCGTGCCATTACGGGCTTGCCGCTTCAACCACTCTCGATCAGCTTTGTGATAAGCCGCGAGCCTGGCCTCTCCGGCCAAGGTGTATCGCTTCACAGTCACATCGTTCTGTTGAACGTCCCGATCGACCTTGATGGTCTTTTCGCGGTCCAATGGCGTGACTCTGACAGTCGGGTCGTTGTCGTTGTATTGGCTCACCCGCCAGAAACCATCCTGTTGCTCGACCGCATAGACACTGGCTTGAGCAGGCGCGGCGATCACCATCACCACAAACGCGGTCACAGTGGAGTGAATCACGGCAGAACAATGGTTGAACGATGCACAATCACGCTTGCATTCACACGTCAGAGTCATCGCATCACACGCATGATCGATCAAGCATCACAGCCATGCCTTTGGAGCGCGAATCATGATGTCTGCCAATCAAGAGTTTCACCTATTGGTCGCGCTGGTCGCTTTGCAGACACGGATCCGGTGCGCCATGCCAATCGACACTCCACTGCACCGCCTGACGCACTTCGCTCAAACAAGGGAACCCGGCCCGCATCAGCACGACTGACCCCTGGACACAACGCCTCCAGGTCGGCCAACGCCTGAATGCTTCGCCCCGCTCGCTCCTGAACAAGACGCGGCAGGCCTGGAGCTCACAGAAAATAGCCATATAACACAAAAAGCCAGCAAAGACAATCAAACCGCCCAAATTGGTGACACCTCGAAACACGGTGTTACGATCCTTAACAGTTTTTGCACCGCGGATGTACACGCTCGACAAAGCTCGTCAGATCTTTCCAGAGACCAAGACTGCTGATGCTGTTCCAGCGATTACAGCCCGCTACAAACTGCTCAGCGCTGAAGACCAGCTGGCTCTGATCTGGTTTGCCTACCTCGAAATGGGGCAGAGCATCACCATTGCAGCTCCCGGTGCCGCTCGCATGGCACTCGCCCAGCCCACCCTCGACGAGATCGTGGCGATGAGCTTTGACGAGCAGACCAAAGTGATGTGCGATCTGGCAGCGAAGATCGAATCGCCGATCTCAACGCTTTATGCCTACTGGTCGGTCAACGTGAAGCTGGGCTTTTGGTACGAGCTCGGTGAATTGATGCGCCAAGGCAAAGTGGCTCCGATCCCTCAGGGCTACAAGCTTTCCGCGAATGCGTCGTCTGTGCTCGACGCCGTGAAAAAAGTGGAGCAGGGACAGCAGATCACACTGCTGCGTAACTTTGTTGTCGACATGGGCTTCGATCCGAATCTTGATGACGACAAGGTGATGTCTGAGCCCATCGTTGCTCCGACTCCCATCGAGCAGCGTGAGCAGATCTTCATCCCCGGAGTGCTCAATGAGACGATCCTGAGCTACATGCAGCTCTTGAATGCCAACGATTTCGATCAACTGATCGACCTCTTCCTCGAAGATGGAGCCTTGCAGCCTCCCTTCCAGCGTCCGATTGTTGGTCGAGACGCCATTCTCAAGTTTTTCAAGCGCGATTGCCAGAACCTGAAGCTGATGCCCCAAGGCGGATTCGGGGAGCCCGCTGAAGGAGGGTTCAATCAGATTAAAGTCACCGGCAAAGTACAAACCCCGTGGTTCGGCCGTGAGGTCGGCATGAATGTTGCTTGGAGGTTCCTGCTCGACGACAACAACAAGATCTACTTTGTTGCCATCGACTTGCTTGCTTCTCCAGCCGAGCTGCTCAAACTTGGCGCCAAATGAAGTAACACCTGAGCCCAACAAGGGATTAAAACTTGCATGCCTGATTGGGGCCTGTTGGTTTGTGTCCCTTGTGGTTTGCCTGTGTTTCCCTGTTCAACAGGAATGCCTTTCTGTGGTGATAGCACTGGTCCTGATTCGCAGTTTTCTGCACACAGGTCTTTTCATTGTCGCCCACGATGCAATGCACCAAAGCCTGGCTCCAAAATCTTTACCTCTCAACCATAGAATCGGGAATTGGTGCTTGATAGCCTATGCAGGCCTGTCATACAAGAGATGCACACTCAATCATCATCTCCATCATCAAAGCCCTGAATCAAAGTCAGATCCCGATTACCACCATACAGATGATCAATCAATCTTAGGTTGGTACATTCATTTTCTCGGCAATTACATCGGGAAGCTTCAGATCATTCGCCTTGCCGTGATCTGGTTATTCTTGTTTCTAATAAGCCTGAGCTTTCAGGAGTTTGCCGCAAGAGCCGTTGTTCTCTTCGCCATTCTTCCTCTGATCATCAGTTCTTGGCAGCTTTTCTTGATCGGGACCTGTCTACCGCACAGGAAACGATGCGATCACAACAAAACTTCCAATCATCCCCGCAGCCTCAGACTTCCTGCAGCGTTATCATTCGCAGCTTGCTATCACTTTGGCTACCATTGGGAACATCACCAGTTTCCATCAACCCCTTGGTATCAGCTTCCAAGCCTGAACGTTGCTTATCAACAACACCAAAAAAGTAATCATCATCGATAAAAAAATCCAACTCTCCACCACATGATTTCAGCCGATTGGACCCAAGACGAATTAACGATCGCCCGCACAGCTTTTGAAACAGGCAAGCGGCGCTCCATTGAAGCATTGATCAAGACACTTCAAGAGAGCGTTGGAGCACTCGAAAGCCCTGAATCAATCTGGTCACTTCACGATTATTTGAGTACTGAGCGCTACCAATACGAAGGTCGCGCCGATTTCGAAACAAGCAATATCCTTTTCACATTGGCTGACATGCTAAAACAAAAATTGATTTCCCCAGAAGACCTCACTGGCCTCGACCAGAAAAAGCTAAGCAAAGTAAAGGCAATGTCGATGTTTTAATCGTAAACCTGCAGAGACTAATCAGCGCCAACGATCCTCACCCTGACAAAACGCAAAAGCGGTTAATACCTTTTCTATTTTACCAAAATTCTTGTGTTGTTGGTCTGAATCCCCCAGCGAATGTTCAAGTTCAAAGTCTGTTCATGGTTTCGCTTGAACAACGAGGAGCAGACTGATCGTTGAGAGCCGCGCCTTCCCCTTGACCAGCAGAGCAGCGATCCGAGCGGTGTACGACGATCCTCAGGTTGAGGGCATGGAGCTGCTCTACACCGCAATTGGGGAACAACTGCAGCAGGGCATCAGCTTTGACAACGCCTATGCCAACACCATCGCGGCAGGTGGTGCGGCTGCAACCACCTGGATCCGCTTCTGCGTGCAGTGCTCAACGCGGTTCGATGAACCACCCGCGGAAGACGACTTTCTCTCGGTGCTCCATGAGATGTGCCGCGAACCCATGAAACGCTGAACCGAGCCAAGTGTCGAAACAGTCACTCGGATCACCAATAGAAGATGTCGGGAACCCCCTCTGCGCAGCGCCGCAACTGACGCTCCGCCTTCTGGCGCTTCTCCGCACTGAGCGGAGGTTGATCCGGACCCAACAACGCTGACACCTCCTCGCAAACCTGCAACGTGCGTTGATGCACCGCTTCCTGCACCCGCAGCTCAATGCCCTTGCAGGCTGCAGGGGTGTCGCGCACCAACGGCACATCCAAAGGATCGTTGTCGTACAGCGTCGGCACCTTGCCTCCCGTCTGCTCAAGGCAACGGTCCACTCTGGCTTCAAGGGCAGCGACCTCCGCTTGCCTGGCTGACTCCTGCCGGATCTCGGAGCCGCAACCAGCCATCAGCAGACTGACCCCCCACAAGGCCCACCAACGGTTCCCCCTCGATGCGGTGTTCACAGCAACAGCCGGCGCCCCCTGTCTGCAACGCTAGAGATCTCCACCAGCTCCGCAAGGCGGTTCTCCATTCAGCCCCGATGGCGACAACCCCGGAAGGCCCCTCCGACATGAACTCCAGCTGCCGCGACCTCAACCTGCCGATCAATGCCGCCCTGCGGGAACGGTTTGAAGCCCACGCACTGGCACAGAACAGCAGTCTCCAGGCCAGCCGCGGCCCCGCTGCAGCACAGGATGCCGGTGCCCGTGAAGCCCTCACCAAGCTGAAACAACGCACCGAAGCGCTGGAGAGTCTCACCCGCCAAATGACCACCCACATGCGCATGCTCCAGGAGGAGGTCGACCAGCTCAAAACGCCTGCAGCCATCAGTGAACAGCAACAGATCAGCGAGATGCTGCCGGCCCTCGCCGATGACTTCGCCGATGACTTCGCCGATGACTTCGCGGCAGACTTCTGAGCTGGCTGCGAGGCGCGCAGCACAGGTCGCTGGAATCAGCGGTTGATCATGCGCTGTCGTACCAGGGCATCCCAGAGACGCGTCGGCATGAAGCGTTGCACCAGCACCGCCTCCGATTCACTGCCACATCGATAGCGCGGCTGGGGGTCGGAGGCCTCCAGCGCCATCGCGATCGTGCGAGCCACCACCTCCGGCTCCGAGCCCCGGCGGAAACCTTCAGCCCAACTCGAGGCCACCTTGCGCATCATCGGGCCCCACACCGGATCGCTGGCTCCTTGGTCCATGGAGACCGCCGATGCCGCTTCAAAGCCGGTGCGGATCAAGCCGGGCTCCACCAGCACCACCTGCACACCAAACGCATGAAGCTCCAGGCGCAGGGCATCACTGAGCCCTTCAAGAGCATGCTTGCTGGCGCCATACCAACCCGCACCGGGCGTAACGAAGCGACCAGCAATCGACGACAGGTTGACGATGCGACCCCGTCGCCGCTCGCGCATCGCGGGCAGCAAGAGCTGGGTCAGCCCCATCAGACCGAACACATTCACCTCAAACATGGCCCGGGCCCGCTCGAGCGTCGTCGTTTCCAGGGGACCCACCTCGCCACAGCCAGCGTTGTTGACCAGCGCATCGAGGGCCCCGATCCGCTCCTGCAACGTGGCCGCCAACTGCTCACGGGAAGCGGCATCGGCCACATCCAGCGGGAGCACCTGGGCACCTCGACTCTGAAGAGATGCCATCGCCTCCACCCGCCGTGCAGCGGCAAACACCTGCCAGCCACGATTCAACAGGTGATGGGCTGTCGCCAGACCAATACCGCTTGAAGCACCAGTGATCAACACACTGCGACCCGACATCGCCATCAGCTCCTCACCAACCTGTGCACTCTGGCAACAGCCCTCAACCAACGACGACCACGGCGACGCCTGACCTCCCCTGGGGCGATCAACCCTGAAACCTTTCCGCAACCCCTTGACCCCCACCCCGATTCGGCTTAGTACAGATGTACTGTTGCAGACGGGCTATGGAAGAGTGGGATTTCGTGGACGATCACGACCTGACCAACTGGAAGGGAGCCTGCATCTGCATGACCTGCCAGCATTTCGCCTACGGCGTTGATCGGCACTGCCACACCATCGTTGGCTGCAACCTCAGGAGACGACAGCTCCAGCAGGGGCAGCACCTGACCAAGCGCTGCATTGAATGGGCTCCAACGTGGCAGAAAGAGATGGGCTGGGCCCCCGAAGCAGGGTGACGCCGATGCACCTGGAAGCCGATGCCTAGAACGCTGCAGCCATCAGACCGTCGGGACTGCCTGCTGCGCTCGCGTCCTGCCCGACCCCACTGGGGATGGTCAACAACATGTTCCCAGCCAGGCACAGGCTTCCATCGCTGCCACGCACGAGATGCGACGAGATCTCTTCATCGAAACGGATTCCCAAGCCACAATCCGACTGACCGAACATGGAGCCGGGATTGGTGTATTTGATGACGCCCGTTACAACGACATCGTCTTGCTCACGATTGTCATGCAGATGAATCGTGATGCTTTCACCCTGGGCTGGCTTCCACTGTCCAGCCACCACGACGACGTAAATGCCAGACAAGCTGATGTCCAGCAAATCCGCATAAAAGATTTCACAATCAGCCGTCATGATCTTGATGACGTAATCGCTTTGAATCACGAAACGCTTGCGAGCCCTTCGTCCATCACCACCTGCTTCTCTTCGGCTCTTACGCCTGTCAGGAATCCTGGTGTAGCTCATACACTCTCTAAATGAAGTTGACTGAACAACGAAGCAATCGCCTAAATCAATAGGCAAATAGGCAAGAATTCCTACTGCAAAAACCCTGCATAAATCAAGTATGTGCCTTAACGAGAAGCCACAGGTCCACTGCAAGTGAAAAAAGACTGAGAATATGACTAAAGCCCCCACAGAAGACTGGACGTCTCCATCAACGGGTCTGCGGCAGCCGACACAGGGCTGCCAACACGTCACACCTGGCCACTAAGCGACTTCAATCATCGCTGTTCACTTGAACGTTCCCTCGGAAACCGATACCAACGAAGCGCATAGCCAAGCTTGACCGCCTCTCCATCAACCTTGATCTCCAGCATGTCCGGACGGCCTGGGTAAAGTTCAAACCCCTCGGGCAGCGTCAGACTGAGCGATTTTCCCTGTTTGAGGATGCCTTCATACAACGTTTTTGCGGACAGATCGCGGATTTCCATCCAGCAATCGCTTTTCGCCAGGATCGTTGCTGAAATCAGGTTGCTGGCAGGGGAGACGCTCTCGATTGGCTGATCATCCTGACTCCGTGACCCTTGGCGCAGATGGTTGTAAGCGAGAAGACTCCCCACTGCCGCAGTGAAGACAACCATCAGAATGACGACCCGTTGGCGATGACGGGCCAGAAACGATCCAAGACCTGCCAGATCAGGAAAGTCCAGTCTTGGACGCTTTCTCGACTGCGCATCCGGTGACTTTGGCAAGCTTTTCTGCTCAGGCTTCGGCCTTGATTTGGACCAATTCAAGAGATCTTTTTCGGTGATTCCCAGAAGCCGATCAATCTCTCCGGGCTTATTCAGCAGTCGTTCAATTTCATGATCTTTTGGATCCATCCATACCACCCAAACGACCAATCAAGGCGATGATCTTACATCCCAAGCCAAGCACGGAAGGCCAGGATGTTGACTATCTGGGCTGACCATAGCCCTCGGTGCAGGGCCATCTGCGTCATGGCTCGTCTGCTTGCATTGATGATTGCTCATCAAGCAAAGCCACGAGGTTGGGGCACCTCACCAAGGCAGCACCTCACCATTGGCATGCCAGAAGGTGCCGCTGGTGGCCAGCGTGAGGGCATCGATGCGAGCCAGCAATCCCTGTACGGACTGTTCTGGACTGATGCCGTTGGGATTGAACTTGATCATGCGGGTCCGAACCAACCCCGGATGCAGAATCGCCACGGCAATCCCTTTGGGGGCCAGATCATGGGCCAGTGACTTGCCAGCGATGTTCAGCGCCACCTTCGACATGCGATAGCCATAGGAGCCGCCTGAGGTGTTGTCATCGATGGATCCCATCCGGCTGGTCATCAAGGCCAACTTGCTGCCATGGCCCATCCTCTCCAGCAGGGCGCGGGCCAGGAGCAGGGGGGCCAGGGCGTTCACCTCGAACTGACGACGGATGCCCTCGGCATCGAGGTCCTCAAGCCCCATCGACTGCAGGATGCCGGCATTGAGAATCACACCGTCGAGAACAACGCCCTCAAGACGCTGCACCAGTGCATGGATGGCGGTCTCACTGCTGAGCTCCACCCCTGCTTCCACGCGCACGTCGAGGGCATCGAGCTCCGGTGAGCCCTGCCGGCACACCGCAATCACCGCGTCACCGCGGCCCTGCAACTGCCTGCAGTACTCCAACCCAATCCCCCGATTGGCACCGGTCACCAGAAAGGTCGCCATCGCGAGCACTGCACTGAAGCAGACGCCATCCTGATGCCAACGGATCGCCGAAGCTCGCCATAATCTCGCCAATCAGAGGCGCCCCATGCAGAACGTCACCCCCAACCAACCGGGTGCCCAGGCAAGCCTGACCATCATTGCCGCCTTCACAGCTCTGATCATCGCGGTGGCCTCAGTCTTCGTCGTGCCAGCCGGAGAAGTCGCCGTGATCACAACGCTGGGCAAAGTGAGCGAAGCACCGCGGGTTCCAGGCCTCAACCTCAAAGCGCCCTTCCTGCAATCCGTGCACTTCTTCAATGTGCGCACCCAGGTGCGACCGGAGGAATTTTCCAGCCTCACCAAGGATCTGCAGGTGATCGAAGCCACGGCCACGATCAAATACGCCGTCAAACAAACGGAAGCACCTCGGGTCTACAGCACGATCTCCACGGGCAATGAGGGGATCTACGCCCGCATCATTCAGCCCTCACTGCTCAAGTCTCTGAAATCGGTGTTTTCAAAGTACGAACTGGTGGAAATTGCCACCGACTGGAACACCATTTCCTCCATTGTTGAAACGAGTGTGGCCAAGGAACTGGAAAAATTTGACTACGTCGATGTGAAGGGTCTGGATCTCACTGGCCTCAAGATTGCTGAGGAATACCGTTCAGCCATCGAGCAGAAGCAAATCGCCGAACAGCGTCTACTGAAGGCCGAAACCGAAGTGAAGATCGCTGAGCAGGAAGCGATCAAATTTGAAACACTCAACAAGGGCCTCAACGAACGGGTGCTCTACAAACTCTTCCTCGACAAATGGGATGGGCAGACACAAGTGGTGCCTGGCCTATCCGGTGCAGGAACCCCGCCGGTGATCGTGGGGCGGTCGTGATACGGGCCTGACATCCCCTCACACCAATGGCTATGACTGGATCAGCCATGACAGATCCGATGCGCTGGGTTGGTCTTCTCGCTTTACCCCTGCTGGCCATGCCAGCGATCGCAGGTTCAGCGACCGGTGGCGCCAGCACCGAACAGATGGCCACTGCAGAAGCAGAGCGCCAGGTTCCCCGAGGCGCCACGATCACCAAAACCGTGTGCAAAGCCATCGGCGCCGCCGGCAATAACGACAACTACCGCTGCACGGTGCACTGGGACTGAGCCACCATCCTTGAACGACGCGGAAGCAACCGTTCAGAAGCGATCCAGCCGTCCGGCAGCAGGGAGCCAGAGAGCATTCACCACGGCACGCGACGCATCGGTGCGCAAGGCGAGGGTGTCGGCATCAATCCAGCCGATGCTCCCAGGCGAGCGGCGCGAGCTGATCAGCGTGAGCAGCAACTGATCAGCCACTGGATCGAAATGCAACCCGGAATTGGGGGCCAACCGCCAGGGGCCAAGGGTGCGTTGCCGCACCACCGTGCCATCACGATCGAGTTGCAACAGGGTATCCACCGCCTCAGGCCGCGTCTCGCGCAGGATCACCCACAGCCGTTCACCACCGTTGTCGCAGGCGACGGCCATCACCGCCTGCTCCCCGAGCCAGATCTGCCGGGGAGGAAGGCCAGGAATCACCAGCTCCACAGAGCGGCGATAGTCGGGCCAATGCCGCACCAGCAGTGCCCGGCCGGAACCCGTGCAGAACGCCCGCAGATCTCGGCTGCCGGGGAGCACCTGACGCTTGCTGGCATCGCCTTGCACTGCGGCGAGAGACAGCAATTCAAGACCGTTGTAGCCAGGCACCACCATCCCCGTCCCATCAGGCAGGAGGCGAACCGGACCCGCCAGTTGGAGGTTCAGGTCTCTGCGTTGGCCGTCGGCACTGCGTAACCAGAGCTGATCGCTTCCGGGTTCAATGCGCCCAGCCTGCACGATCAGATCACCGCGCAGGTTGCTGCTCACATGGGCATATAACTGTCCCGTGTCCGTGAGCTGCTCGAGATCCCCGAGTCGCGGCGTGCCGAGGGAGGCGACATCGACACCCAGGGCACGGGGAGTGAGTGTGCGAAGCCCGACGGCCTGATCGCCCTGGGCATCAACCGCCACAAAGGCAACGCCACGGCCGTTCCCCAGAGGCTCCATCTGAACGATGCTCGGCCAAACATCCGTGAGAGCCAGCCAACGGCCATCACGACCTTGCATCTGCACCTGCTCACCGCCATCGCTCTGAACCACGGCCAACAGCGTGGGACGCGGATCCCAGAACAGCGAGTGGGGTGGCAAGGACAGACCACGCACATCGGAACCCGCCAGCCTCACCTCGATCGGCGCCTCCAATCCATCAGCCTGATTCAGGAGCAGACGCCAGGCGTTGTCGGCTCCGAACCAGAGGTGCGCCAGCGATGGGCTCAGAGCACTCTGTGATTCCAGCGAGCGCAGGCGCATGGGGCGACTGAAGCGCAGATCCAGGGCTGCCGCACTGGAACGAAGCGGCTGAATCGCCACCTCCCGCAATCGAGGAGAGCGACGCAGCAACACCTGTTGCTGAATCAGCGCCAGCAGCGTCAGCCCCCCCAGGGCCAGCAGGAGAGAGCGCGGCCAGGCCCGCAGATTGAATCGACTCATGGTTCCAACGGACGCGCAGGTCTGGGGATGGCCGTGATCTGTGTGGGCTTCACCGCATTGCGCACCTCGCCGTTGACCTCCTCCACCACCATCGTCCCTTTGATCTGCAACCAGGTGTCGGTGTTCGGAGTGAAATCCTGCGGCCATACCACCGGCAATCCCGATGGGGAAGCATCCGCCAGACAGCAACGAACCATCAGGCGCGCCAGCTGTGGAGGCCCCTCCGCAGGCTGAAACACGAACCCACTGATGGAGAGTGGCGCACCCTCATGCAACGAAGGGTCGGGTTGCGTGCGCAGCAAGCGCACCCACTCGGTCAGAGTGCGCTGTTCCGGCGGCAGGACGAAAGCCAGCTGTGGCGCCTCTGGAAGACTTGAGGGTCGGCTGCTAGCCAGATCACTGAAGGAGGGTTCAGGGGGCAGAAGCAACACCAGGACGGCCATCAGCACACTGAGCCACCAACCCCTGGGAAGCGGTTGCGACAGAAGGCGATCGCTCGCCCTGCCCTGCCAGACAACCAGGCACTGCAGGAGGCCAAGCGCCATCAGCAAAGCACCACCAATCCCCACCACTGGGTGATAGATGGCCCGCAACAACAGATCGAGCCGACCGGACACCGTGCTCCACACCATCACCCATCCCCACAGCACCAATTGCAGGGGCAGGCCCAGGGCTTGCCATCGACGACGAAACGACATCAGCTTCACATCTGCACGAAATTGACCCATTGCCCGATCAGCAGCACCAGCAACGACGCCGCCAGCGCTGTCACACCAATCGCTTTTGGGCGTAACAGCACGGTGAAGAGACCCGCCAGCTTGAGGTCAACCACCGGGCCCAGCAGCAGAAAAGCGAGCAAGGCCCCCGGGGTCACCTGGGCGGCAAACCCGAGCGCCAGAAAGGCATCAACGCTGGAGCAGACCGACACCACCAGGGCCAGCAGCATCAAGGCCAGCACCGAGAGGGTTGGGGCTGAGCCCACCGCCAGCAACCAGGCCCGCGGCAGCCAAGCCTGAACAGCGGCAGCCAGGCCACAACCAACCAGCAAAAGCACCAGCAAACCGAGAAATTCTCGGCTGCTGTGGTGGAGCACCTCCACCAATGACAGTTTGGATGCGCTGGTTGACGCAGAAGAGAACGGAGCGGACTCCGCCCCGAGGACGCCGCTGCCACGCTCCAAAAGCCCCACCTCAGCAAGGGGCTGACTCAACCTGCGCTCCTCAAGCAACGCAGGGACCAACAGAGCCCTTTCGCCCAGGAGCCCCAGCAGAGCACTGAGGGCCAGAGCAATCAGAAAAGCCCCCAGGGGGCGAGCCACCAACAGCCAGGGTTGATCCGGGAAAGCAGCCCAAGTACTGGCCAACACGATCGGATTGAGCACCGGTGCAGCAAACAGGAAGCCGAAACCGGTGCCGAGCGGAGCACCGCTGGCCAGTAAACGCCGTGCGACAGGCACATTGCCGCACTCACACGCGGGCAACGCAAAGCCCAGGAGAGCGCCGACAACCGGGGCCAGGAGTGGATTCCGCGGCAATCGGCGCACCCAGGCGGCCTGAGGCACAAGCCAGCGCGCCAGGGCCGCGATCGCCACCCCCAACAACAGAAACGGAAGCGACTCAATCAGCAAACCCTGAAAGATCGCCCATGTATTGGCCAGTCGCTGCATCTCAGTCGCTTCTCGCCTTGATCATGACGCGCCCGAACGGGCACGCAACGGGATGCATGGCACCCGGAATGAGAACGATTATCATCCCTTCGGAAAACCGATGCTTCGCCCCTGACTTGGCACGACCAACAACGTTCTTCCTGCCAGTGCTCACAGCGCTTGTTATCGCATCGCTCCCCCCGGCCGCAGCGGCCGCGGTGCCAACCGTGGTGGCAGGCGATGGCGTGCTCTGTGATCTCACCCGCACCCTGTCCGGCGGTGCCACAGACGTGCGCTGCATCCTGGCTCCCGGCACCGATCCCCACCATTTCCAACTGACACCCAGGAATCGGCGCGATGTCGGCGCAGCCGACCTGGTGCTGATCAATGGCTATGGACTCACCCCCACATTGGCGCGTCTGAGCGGATCGTTCACCCTGGTTGCCGTTGGCGAGGAGGCGGTTCCCGGCAACCCCTCCCAGGACCCCCATCTCTGGCACAGCCCCGTCAACACAAGCGCCATGGCCGCTGTGGTGTCGCGCAGGCTGCAAGACCTCCCTGTCAGTCGTGAATCGAAAACCGGCTTGCAACGACGCCAACAAGCCGTGACCGGCATTCTTCGTGATCTGGACCAATGGAATCGTCGACAGATCGCGACGATTCCGTCAGCCCATCGTGCCTTGGTGTCCGAACACCTTGCCTTTGGCTTTTTCGCCGACCGCTACGGCTTGAACCATGTCGCCATGATCGACGATTACGCGACAGGAGGACAACTGCGCCCCTCCAGCCTGAACCGCATCAGTGATGCCGTGAAAGCATCCAACACAAAGGTTTTATTTGCAGAACAACGCCCTCCATCCAAAACCCTGCGACGGATCAGCAAGCGCTCTGGTAAACCCATTGCCTCGACAATTCTTTTCGCCGATGGCACTGCACCCAACAAGAGTTTGATCGAGACAGCAACTGCAAACACCTGTAATCTCGTGAAAGCCCAGGGTGGAACCTGCGACCAGACAGGTGCGAATTCCCTTCAACAGCGCTGGGAAGCGGTGCGCTGAAAAGCCGAACCTTTCTCATTGCAATTCTTCGATTTCCTCAGACCATGATCCGCTTCAATCTCTCATCGTCAGCCCTGACGTTTCTTGGACTTCTCACACCTTTAGGGCTCACTGTCGCCTATCCACTGTCCGCCGAAGCAGGTGCTGGCCACAACCACGGTGGAGGCTCCGAGGAAGAACTTGAGAGCGGCGAATTTCGTTCCATGCCGGTGATCACCCTCGAAGGCCATGGTGGTTATGAAAACAACCTCGAAGGCAAACCAGCCCACTACGCCATTGATGGGATGTTCGGCGCAGTGATGGAATGGGGGCTTCCAAATCAGGGCAGTTTCGCGATTGAGGCCGCCATCGGACCAGCCTTGGTCTGGGGTGAAGCCGAGCACTTCTATGGCCGGGTTGAACTGGAAGAAGAGGAAGGCGAGGAAGCCCATGGCGACGAGGACCATGGTGATGAGGACCATGGCGACGAGGAGCATGGTGACGAGGATCACGCCGAACACGGCGAGGAGGGGCATGGCCACGCAGAGGGCCAGCCGTACCGACGCATCGACATGAAGGGCATGCTTCAGGCCCGTTACCAACCCAACGATCGGCTGGCCATTTCAGCCACTTGGAAGCCTTACTTCGTCACCAAATCCCAGGGGGAAGACATTCAAGGCGTCAAGCACGAAGTGTCCGCCGACATCACCTATGCCTTCGGAGATGGAGACGTCAACTTTGCTCTGGGTGATGGCCTGGAATCAGTGATCGATGGAGTTTTTGTGTCGGTCAGCAACCACTCGGGCTGGGAGAGTGATGGCGTTTACCTCGGCAACTACACCGACACCAGGGCAGGGTTTGGCTTCAATTACGACCAGCTCAACGTCACCCTGACCGGTGGGCCACGCTTCTATACACCCGGCTCCTATTCAGGCCTCTCTCAACGCACGGACTGGGGCGGCGAGATTGCCCTGGAATACCCCATTTCTGATTCGGTCATTGCGTTCGCCCACTGGGAAGCGGTTTACAGCACCGCCTCCGGCGAGGGTTGGGGCAAAGGATTCCAAAACCACGTCGGCACTGGATTAACGTTCCGCTTCTAAGTGCTTAAGGGTGATCACGTTGATCGTGATCACCCTCCCTTTTCAAGCAGAGGGTTGGCCGGCTTGGGGTCTGCAACGGCCACACAACCCGTAAAACTCCAGGGTGTGGAACAACACCTCATAGCCATCCTGCTGATCCGCAGGAATGGTGATCGAATGGAGGGGACAGGTGGCAAGCTGCTGTGTCTCACCACAGCTCACACACGTGAGGTGATGGCGGTCACGGGCCACCGGCGCGTAAAGGGCTTCCCCCGTTGGCAGCTGACGGCAACGCACCAGACCCATCTGCTGCAGGTGCCGCAGATGGCGATAAACCGTAGCGAGGCCCATCGCCTGATCGGCCTTGAGGAGGGCCCGATGCAGCTGCTGACCACTGAGCTCGTCGTCGTTCGCTTCCAACAGAGCGATCAATCTCTGTTGCTTGTCACTGATGTCGACCTGAGAACCGGCCATTACAAGGATCTGACCTCTCCATCATCCATCGCCACAGCGCCTCTGCACAAGCCTGGCGAGTGGATCCCGAGGCACTGGCATCCGATCCCTCGAAGGAGGACAATCATGCTCAACAGACCCTTCATTGAAGGCAAGCACCTGCCCCTATGCCTGGCGTCATCACAGCATTGATCGCGCTGTATCTCCACTGCTGGTGGTGCGTGCGCACCAGTAATTCCGCGGCACTCAAACGAAGCTGGCCCTATCCCCGCGCCTTGAAGGTGAATGGCGATCTCTACCGACGGCCCAGACGACGGGTCGGCCGCAGTCACGCCCGCATCAAAGCCCGCACGGCATGGATGCAGTCCTGATCTGACGGCAGCCCCAAGCCGATGCAAGCCTGGCGTTGAGACACAAAAAACCCCCGGGTGTCTCACGCCCGGGGGTGGAAGGTTTTGCAGCAGCCCGTGTCCTGGACTGCGATTGTTCTAAGGCAGTTCGATGCTCGAGGCGTGACTGAATCCGTTGGCAGATGTGACCGGAGATGACTGACACGCCGATGGCCTGAAGCAAATCCTTCCACTCAGAGACGCACGCATGCGGGGCTGTCCACGTTCAGACCTGCACCACGGGCATCCGACAACAGGGCCGACATGCAGGACTGATTGAACACCGCACGCCCCGAAAGGAGGTCATCCCATTCTTCGGCAGGGAAATGGGCTTGCAACCAGAACAGGCCCAGGGCACTGGCGGCACGAACACCGAAAACGGAGTCAACCTGCTCGATGGAGAGATCCAAGCTGCTTTTCCTGACTGACTCTATTCAGCCAACACAGCCGCAACTCAACTGTACGCATTGATACAAAACCGACGTTCATGCGCCAAGGTCCCCAGCCGTTCAGACCCGCGATCCAGTTGGATTAACTTGACGAAATCAGAAACCGCGACAGGCATCTCGTTGGTTCTTCATCGCTTCAAACGCTGTCATTGCCACACCCAGCAGCGGGGGTTCAGCACCCAGCAGGTCCTCCTCATTCTGCTGGTGGTGTTTCCCCTGGGATGCATCGCCCTGGGACTGATCCTCAACGGGGTGATGCAACGCAGCAAGACGTCAGAAGCGACGGAACCAGAACCCCCATCAACCATCGCTGCCAAACCGGAACCGATGGAAGCCGCCGGTGATCCGGATCCAAGCCAGGTTGAAACAGCCCAGCAGGACGCTCCACAGGCAGCACCAGCAGCGAGCGACACAGTGGAGCTCGGGGCCTCCGTGACGGGTGTTCCAATCCGGTTGCTGATGCAAAGCATCAACACGCGCGACAGGCAATTCCGGGACTTTCAATATCAGCTCGGCAGCAGCACCGTTGCGGCGATGGCCAACTGCACCGATCAAAGCTGGACGAGTTACCCGGAGCGCCAGCTGAATCGGCCCCAGTCCCCCGCGACGGAGCGCATGCTCAGGCTGGTGTGCGGGACAACCAACGAGGCCGACCCGCCAGCCCCATTACCAGACCCTGCTTTTCCCGGGGTGGCGATCGTGTTCGACCCACCCAGCAATGTGCGCAGGAGCCCAGGCGGAGCCTTTCTTTGCACCGTCAACAACCCGCGCAGCATCCGCGTCGGTCAGGCCCAGGGTGAGTGGTACCCCACCTCGGCGTGTGGACCCCAGGGGTTCATCCATCGCAGCCAGGTGCGCTTCTGATCAACACCTCCCCTGCAGGGCTTCCTATGCCGATGCTCCCTCTCCGCCACCCCTCCACAGCAGGCTTCTCCAATCAACAGGCCCTTCTCGCCCTGCTGGTTGTCTTTCCGCTCGGAATGATGTGCATCGGGATGGTGGTCACCCTGGCCCTGCGATCCACCTCCGCCTCCACAGCCCAGGCACCGGCGCCAGCAATCCAGACACCAGCCCCGAGTGCATCTCCAGCATCCGAGCAGCCAGAGACCGTCAGACCGGCCCCTGCCCCATCGACGCCCGTCAAACCCCTGGCGAATCCGGGATCGGCCAATCCAACTCCCAGCAGCGCCAACACCTGCTGGTTCCAGATGCAACGGGGAGGACCTCTGATCGGTGATCGTTGCAGCGTGACGCTACGGGTCAATGTCAACGGAGACCGGGTCTTTGATGTGATTGAGCCTTCGGGCTTGAAGCGATCCGTGGTGCTGTGGGAGAACGATGACGTGGAAGTGTTCCTGAACGAACAGCGCTACACGGGAAGCTGGCTTGTGGATGATGAGGGCGATGTTCGCGTCAGCCTGGCCGGAGGCACCTTTGCATTTACGCCTCCTCGCTAGAGCGTCAGGCTCATGCCGTCTGGAGAGCGACCGTTCAGCAATCCTCCTCACCCTGCTGCCTGATCAGCAGGATGAATCCAGACAGAATCGACACCAGGGCCAGACACGCCACCACTGCGATCACGGGAGTCGCCGCAGGGGTTCCTGAGGCTGGAGACAACGCAGGCTCTTGCGGTGGCCGAGGCAACGACTGGTTGTCAGCCGGCAAGGGCTCAGCCATGGGCTGGCCTGGCTGCATCCGGACATAACGCACCAAGCCATGAAGCCCCACCAACACGGACTGATCAGACGACACATCCAGAATCAGTCCGGAGCCTGTTGATTGAGCCACAAAGTGAATTCTGTTCTGCTCAAGAAACTCCCAGCGTGCATCAGAGCTGACACCAAACATCGTCACGGTCGCGCGACCGTCAGGCTGAAGATAAAGACAGGACATCTGACTCTCAGACTGATCAGATCCGAGCCCCTCCAAACAGTACTTGCCATGTAGCCGCGACCCTGGCGACGCAAAACAAGCCTGAAGCAGAACACACCCAACGAAACAAGCCGCGACACGACTGCGCAGAGAAGACAGCCGTCGTTGGCTCATGATGCGGCTTGCAACATCACAAGCCGGCCTGTCCATTGTCGAAGCGCTCAAAACCACAGAGACGCGCCGCCGCTTGATACTCAGGGTCGAAGCGATCCCAACGGAAACTGCGGGGATCGTAGCGACTATGGCTGCGGTCAATCGCCTGATGGGTCGTCAGGCGTGTCAGAGGAATTCCGAACTTGGCCTGCCACAGCAACACCTGGCCAGCCAGATTGCGGTATTGCGCAGAGGTGTAGCCCGAGTGGCCACTGCGATCATCCCGACCATCAACTGGCGAAACAAGACTGATATGCAAAGCGATGTTATTCACCGAGCCAACACTGGACGCTTTGGTGCGCTGGGTGACATCACCAAACGCCGACATGCCAGCACCGTAGGCGCGCTTTTCATCGGGGACGATGCGCAACCGTGCGCCATCGCGTGCAATCAACATGTGATAACTGGCCTGATCAGCATCGTTGGGATGCGGCGTCTGAAAGAAGGCCACCGTGGCTTTCTCACTGATCACGGTTTCATGCAGCACGATCAGCAACGGCTCAGCCTGAAGAGCACGGTTCCAGGCATCGACAACTTTGCGTTCGCCGAAATTCGTGGCATCGGCCAGTTGATCCATCTCTGCTGTCAGCGCGAGCGTCTTGGCACAGCTGGCGATCTCCTGCGCCGACGCAGGAGGCAAACCAGCATCGGCCAGTGTCATCACAGGCGGAAGGGTCAGACCCTGTTTCGGGCTTTGCCCCTTGCCCCGGACTGAGCCGTCGTCGTTGGGATTGGTATGCCCGCTGATGGAGGGATGCTGCGGATCACCCGCCCCTTGCCAGGGGAAACGAAACGGCAACGACGTGCAGCCGCTGAGCAGGATCAGAGCTGCGGCAACAGACAACGAACGAACAAGAGTCATTTACTGCTTGCGATAGTCCCAGATTTTCCAGCGACCAGACTCTTCTTTGAGGGTGTAAATCCAGTCTTTGGTACTTGAGGACGTTTCACTGCCCTTGGGCGAGTGCAGATTGGAAACCTCGGTCACCGACACGACAATCGAAGGCATCGAAGGGGACGGCAAATAGCGGATCACCCGATTCACCTTGATAGTGGAATAGCTGTAATAGCTGTTGTTGTTCTTGAGCCACTGGATGGATCCATCCGGCTTGGTTAAATCGGTCCATAAAGGTCCAGCCGCCACCACCTGATCAGCCAGATCGGTGTTGAAAGGCGGAGCGAAGATCTGAGATTTCACCGTCAACCACTCCTCCACGATGGCTCTGGCTTGCTCCTGGGTGAGACCAGATGGCTGAGGAGCCGGCTGCTTCTGCGGGGGCAGCGGCTGAATCGTGGTGGATCGCTCAGAGGACTCCGGTCGCTCCACCGGCTGGGGAGCTGGAGCAGGGGCGGGGGCCGTCGCCACCGTGCTCTGACGCTGCAGCAGCACGATCACCAGCCCCAGCGCCACCAGGCCGAGGGGAAACAGCAGCAGCAGAACCAGCAGGGCTTGCTGGTTACTGAATCCTTGATCACCGCGCAGCCGATGGCGGAAGCGGCTGATTGGCGTTGAGCGACTCACAGAATGACCTCCGGGAACAACGTGGTCAAAGCAGCTGCACCGTGCCTGTCGTGCCACACCCAAAGCAAGGCCATTGGACAAACGGTCACAATGATGCACTGATCAGGATCGGAACCAGGGTGATTGAAGCAGGTGCCATCAACCAGAGCCGGCGTGTCTCCTGATCCAAAGCGTCAACCCGGACCATGGCCAGCACTGGGTTCCTGGGCTGCGATTCAGCTCCTGCATCAGGCTCCAGCCCAGGCAGCATGGGACCTGCGCCACGCAGCGGCTGTTGAAGATCTCCTGAACGACTACATCAAGACGCTGCCTGAGGGAGCCAGCATGCCGGCGCCGAGGCTCTTCCTCTACAAAGGCACTGCGTTTTCAAGGGCCTGCCCAGGATCCGGCATCGAGGCCCCCGCCTACTGCCCTGGGGATCACACCGTTTATCTGGAAATGGGGCTGGGCGATCAAGTGGCCACCATGTACGGAGATTTCGGAGCCCTGTCGATCCTGTCGCATGAATTCGGCCACGCCTACATGAGTCAACGCCAGCTGCATCCCCCGGGCAAACAGGGAGAGCTGGCCGCTGATGGTTTCGCCGGAGGGTTCGCCCGTTATGTCGAGCAACTGGGGCTTCTGGAAGCCGGTGACATCGATGAAGCCCGCGCCACCTTTGCCGCCGTTGGCGACTATCAGGTGTATCACCATGATCACCACGGCACCCCCAACGAGCGCCGTCAGGCCTTTGAGGCCGGCTACCAGCAAGGGTTCCGTCTGCCGGGGGAGCCACCCACAGCTCAACCGCCCACAGTTCAATCACCAACCGCTCAACCACCGAGAGCACAACCCCAGCAACCCGCGCCCCAACCCGACCAACCGGCGATCGTTCCCTCTCCGATTCCTGGTCAGGCCAACCAGGTCAGCGCCGTTGGTCCCGTCCTTGGCCTCGGCCTCGGCGTTGTTTTCATCGCCTTGATGTTGATCGCCGTTGTCACGCTGATCAACAGGGCCCGTGATGAAGAGTTTTAAAACCACAGTTCCAACCCCCACAGGGTTCAGCAACCAGCACGCCCTGCTGGTGCTGTTGATTCTGTTTCCTCTGGGCTTGATGGCCATCGGCAGCCTCGCCGTTCTGTGGTTGAAACAGCCGTCCGTTGTTGCTGACACCCCTTCCAAACCAACCGCCACCGAACCCAACCAACCTCAGGCCAGGACCAATGCCAATTCCAATTCCAACGATCACAACAAGACCACCCCAGTCCCTGATCTGATCGCGTTGCAGGAGCAACGCCTGAATGACCTTGCCGATGCCATTTTCTGGCGGCGCCATCCATCCCTGCAAGGCGTCAAATTGAGTGGTCAAACAGGCGACTTAGCCCGTGAATGGAGCCGGATCCGCCACTGCGACGCCATCGTTGATGATCGTTTTTATCGCCTCCATCCACACATGCGCGGACGCACGATCCAGCCGAACCAGACGGAGCTGGCGGCGAGCTGGCAACGCTTGCGCGATCAAGTCGAGGGTTGCTCCTGAACGCTCGCACGCGTCGAGCGCGGCCGCAGAACCACGACACCGATCGATGCAGGAACCGAGCGCACATACGCAGCAAACGGATGCGAGCGGATCACCCCCTTCCCAGGCACGGCATGGATGGCTGACACGCCATCGGCATCACGCACCACAACACCCATATGCGTGACATCAAGCCCAGGAACGGACGTGGCAATCGCAAACAGATCACCATTCTGGAAGGAACGACTCGCCAGTTCCAGACCATCATTGGGGAGATAGATCTGTTCAATCGTCAGACGACGCTCCTTCTCTTGAATGCAGCGGAGCGTTGAAGGCGTCTGCAACGGGGAATAGAGAGACGGATGGTCCGACATATAGGTGAGATTCAAGACGCGTCGCTGATGACCGGCCACCTCATCCGTGACATCCTCAACCCATCCCTGATCAGCGGCCGATGCCGCCCAGCTCTGGAAATAATGATGACGCGAGCAGTAATCAACACGGCCCGCCTCGTATCGCATGGTTTGCGTTGTCGCCACAAACGATGGCCAATCGGATGACACAGCCAGCGCCAGAAGTTGCTCAACCAACAACATGCAATCAAAACGTGTCAGATCAACGCGCAATCGCTCTGCGCCCCCTTCATCCAGGGAAAAGGCGACATAGGGAGTGCCGAGAAACGACTGAGCCAGGGAAGCGACGGTCTGAGCAGGCTCGAGCTCACGCATCCATCCCTTGATCTCGGAATACAACTCCTCACTGCCGGGAGCGACCTGCACCTGCGGATCCGACGCAGGACGATCCGACGCCAGGGCCGATGGCCCGATCGCACGCTGACGCTGCGGGTTGAACGGCTGATCGGCGGCAAGGCCACCTGCCGCCGAAAGAGAGACCACCAAACCCGCAAGCCCCATCCACCGGCGTGCACGCATCACCCTTGATCAACCACAGACAACCTGGCATGAGCAACCACGCCGCGTAGGCTGAAATCGGCGATCACAGCAACTGGATTGACTCCGAAATCGTTCTGCCTATCGCTGCGATGCGGACTCTCAACGACGGCCATCGCCATGGTGATCAGCGGCTGCGCCTCCGCACAACTGCCCAGTTGCGTGATCGGCCTGGAGGCACCCACCCCAGAGCAACGTCAGCGCTGGGAGGCTGCTCCTCAGGTCACCAGCCTCGACCTGGGCATTGATGGCAGCAGTTCCATGTTGGGGCTCACAGGCTCAGCCGACAGCGCACGGGCCTGGAAGGGCCTGCTCAAAGGCGTCAGCCTGGGTGCCGCGGCCAACGGGCTCAGCCTGAAGACCCAACGCATCGGCAGCGGTCGCGGCAGCACGGTCTCCAGCCCGATGCAAGCCGCCGACGCCTGTTTCTTTCAGGGGTGTGGTGCCTTTGCAGCGGTGACCTCCAGCCTTGAATCGCTCTGGAGCAGCCCAGGCCTCAGCCAGGGCAAGCCACCTCTTCGCCTCGCCATCAGCGATCTGGAGGTGAACGATGGCGACATCGCCAACCTCGTGGGAGCCATCCGACCACATGTGGAGCAGGGAGCCGTGATCGGCGTGCTTGCCGTTCGGCTGCCATTCGCAGGCAGGGTGTACAACAGCCAGGGCACCGTGATCCACGAGGGCACAGCGGAACGCCCCACCTACCTGCTGGCGACAGGGCCGCGCTCCCAGGTGCACAACCTGCTCAAAGACGTGAAAACGAAAGCAGCCCTGGCGGGGGTGCCGACAGGCTCCATGCACCTCACCCTGCTGGATGAGCAGGCCAATGCACCCACCCTGGTGGCGAAGAGCATCGCGGGCGACAACAGCGGTTACGGCCAGCCGTTGCGTCTCGGAACAACCACCTTCAGCCCGAGTGGCAATGGAAAGTACCAATTCGCAAGGCTGTTTGAGGGAGCCAATCGTGTCGTTCTCAGCAGCGGAGTGGGCGTCAGCGCCCAAGCGCCGCTGCTGCCCGACCTCGGCCTGATCAATGTGCTGCCGGTGGCCTTGCCTGGCACCTCAAGCCACAGCAGCGGCGTGGATGTGGATGGATTCCAGGTGAACGGCACTGACTTGAGCGTGGGCTTGGGGATCGCCGACACCACCATCGGCGGGGCCGTGCGGGCGACGGTTGCTCGCGGCCAACTTCCGGAAAGCTGGTGGGTGCGTTGGAATCGCCTGACCCCCAAAGCAGAGGACGCACGGAATCAAACTGACGGATTATTGCTGTTGCTCACAAGTTTGAGCCAGTTGATGGTTCAAAATGGCACCACTCCAGCCGCGTCTCTCTGCCTGGCTTTCAGTCGGTAATTCCTGACCAGAACGATGCGAATTCTGCAGTTCATCACCCTTGCCCTGTCGGTTGCTCTTGGCATGGTGTGGATTTTTATTGTTCAAAACTCGATCTTTCTGCATGTTTTGGCTGGTCCCTTGAGTGGACCTGGCATGAATGTTGTTGACTTCCTGCAGATCGGCAGCAGTCCCGCCTTCACCGTGTTCTGGGCTGGCTGCATCTCAGCGCTGCTGATCTGGTTTGTGATCACGCTGAGCTCGCGCCCCCGCAGCTCCGCCCAGACCCGGGGCATGCAACCGATGTGGTGGCTGGCAGCGGCCCTGCTCACCCTGTTCGGCTGGCTGTGCCTGGGCTGGTTCACAGCATTCAGCTGGACCATGAGTGGTGTCAGCCCGATCGCAGGCTCTGCTCAACTCTTTTTTCCACTTCCCCCGGGTGGGTGGCTGATGCTGATGGGATTTGTGATGCTCGATGTGATCCTGCTGTTCTGGTTACCCACCCTGGTCGCGTCGCCTCGCACCTACCGCTTCGTGGTGCCCGGAGCCGTCACCCTTCTGGGCAGTCGCTGAGATGAAACAGATTTTCGCCATCGGCGTCGGCGGCACCGGCGCTAAATGCATCGAGGCGCTGGTGCATCTCCATGCCTGCGGATTGCTCACCGATCAAGACGGCAACCCAGCCCGATTGGGGGTGTTTCTGGTGGAGCCGGATCAGCAGAGTGCTCTGCTGCTCCGTGCCCAGACAGCGATCAACCGCTACGGCTCCCTGCGCCGGGCCGTGGGACGTCAAAGCGACCGGTTTGCCCGCGCCGAACTGCGGGATTACGGCCAGTGGAGTCCACTGAGCACAGCCTCCGGTGCCATCAGCCTCGATCAGGTCTTCCCCAAGGCGGTGCTGCGCACCCAGGCGCCAGGGGTGGCGGCTTTGTTTGATTGCCTCTTCCCCCCCGAGGAGCAGAGTGCCGACCTGGAAGTGGGGTTCCGCGGCCGACCACCGATCGGATCGGCAGTGATGAGCCGCATCAGCCTCGAGCAGGAGGCTCAGGTGGGCCAATGGCAGCAGATGCTGAGCGACATCCAGACCGCCGCCGGCAGCGGCGAAGCACCGGTGGTGCATCTCTTCGGCAGTGTGTTCGGCGGCACCGGCGCCTCCGGGGTCCCCACCCTCGGCCAGCTGCTCAAAAACTGGCTGAAGCGACAGGGGCTCACCAGCGTCCAGGTGCAGGCGTCACTGCTGCTGCCCTACTTCGATTTCGAGGGGATGGCCGACGACGACACCGGTGTGCACGCCGAATCACGCAACTTCCAGCTCAACACGGACGCCGCCCTGCAGTACCTCCGCACCAGCGGTCGCGCCTGCTTCGATCGGGTCTATCTGGTGGGGAGCGACATCAAGGCGCGCTACGGCTTCAGCATCGGTGGCACGTCCCAATCGAATGCCGCCCACATGGTGGAACTGCTGGCGGCCCTCGGGGTGTGTCATCCCGGCACGACAAGCAATGGCTATGCCCATGTGCTCAGCCGGACGGAGCAGCAGAGCATGGGCTGGGAAGACCTGCCCGACAACGAGATGGTGGGCGATGCCCTGGCCCGCGGCGCTCGCTTCGCCGTGGCATGGCGCAACAACATCACCCGTGAGATCAATGAGGCCCAGAAGGTGCCGATGCGCACCTTCCTCAGTGGTGCGCCATGGGCGCGGCGCTTCTTCCATCCTTCCGGGTCGGGCACCGACCGAGGCATGCGGCCTGGCATCCGTGACAAGGAACAGCTCACGGTGCAGAACGCCATTGATCAGTACTGCGACACACTGCTGCAGTGGCTCAACCAGGTTTCGAGCAACCTCGGCAGTGGATTCCGCCAGGAGCTGTTCACCGCCTCACTGCTAAGGCCCAGTGACCGCTTCGAGAACAACCTCAGCCGCGTGGTGAAAGGCAAGGCGAGGCCCCGCCGCCCCGAAGCCTCCGACACGGTGGAAGCGATCAAGGTGCGGATGGATCAGCTCAAGAGTGATGCCATCTCCCATCGCGGCATGGCCGGCCTTGCCGATTGTCTCTGGTCTCTTGTGGTCTGAACCCACAACAGTCGTTCGATCACTCCCCAGCACCCTCTCAAGCCATGACCTCCTCTCCCTCGCAGGACATCGTTCAGATTCCCTGGTTCCCGAAAACCGATCCACCCCTCGGAGGCGGAGCCCAGGCTGGGGAATGGCAGGGGCGTGACCAGCAGAGCCTCGGCACGATCGCCAAGAGCCTCGTCTACGAGGTGGCGACATCACGGGTGAATTCACTGCCATCGCCCTGGTCACGGGCACTGCAGTTCGAGCAGGCGGTGCTGAACTCGCGCTACCCCACGCGCGATTCCCTGCTGGAGGAGCTGTTTGGGGGCATGGCCTGTCTCGGCCTCTGGGAGATGTTTGGCCTGCGCCTCGATGCCCAGCGGGTCTCCCTGCTGGACCATGCCGACCTGCAGGACGATGCGGTCGGGCCGTTCTCCCGCAGCCTGGCCGCCTCGCTCCCTGATGGACGCAACGCCCTGTCACGCCAACCGGAGGGACGGAACCCCTGGGAAGTGGTGTATGTGTTCACCCTGCAGGGAAGCGTGGTGGGCTTCAGCTCCCCCAGCACGCTGTTCTGCCCGGCCGTTCACCTGCCTCAGCCGATTCAGGGGATGGGCTGGACCAACAGCGGACGCTTCACCTCCCCCGTGGATTTTCTGGGTGCTCCCCAGCGCCAGGCCCTGGGGGATTGGTTCAGCCACGTGAAAAACGGCATGCTCAATGCGAGCGATCTGCACAGTCAGACCAGCGCTGGACAGATGGCCGAAGTGCTGGATCTGTTCATTCACCGGCTCACCGCGGGCCGGCTCGGCACGCCCACCCTGTCCGACACCGGACGGGTCGCCAATCTTCCCTCCAATCCGGTGGCCCTGTCGCTGCTGGCCAGGCCGGCCAAAGGCGGCGTCAGCGCCAGCCAGGCAACGCTGGAACTGGGCGATCGGCTCCAGGCACCGCTCGGTGACACCCCCGCCAGCCAGCCGGTGGTGCTGGTGGACCCCGACATGCCCAACAAGCTTGGGGTGAGCGCGGCCGACATCTGCCTCTACAAATCGGCGACGTTGGAGTCGATCGGCTTCGATCCAGGCCAGCTCGATCGCCAGTACGGCAAAGAGATCACGGTGCTCACCCCTGATCAGATCTTTCTGGATGAGCTCTATCTGGTCGCAGGAGAACAAGCGCTTCAGAACTCCTGGCTTCCCAGCCGGCTGGAGGGCGTGCCGCGGGTGAACGGCGAGGCTGTCACCCCCCTGCTCCCCCTGCGTCCGGAGATCCGCCGACTGTTCAGCAGCCGTGAGCTCAGGGAGCGCTGCCAGCTGCGGGTGATGCAATCCAGCGTCAGCAATGAGGTGGAAGTGAGGCTCAGCCTTCCCCTGCAAGGCCAGCGTGAGGGCTATTCGCTGGCTCGCTCCTACCCCCTGAAGGAGCAGAACCTGGTGGCGGAAGACCTGCCCGTGATCACCCTCTGGCCCTACGTCAGCGATGAACGCTGGCGCCTCTATTACCTGTTCTGCGAAGACAGTCCGTCGGCGCTGACCGTGGATGGCTTCAGCGATTACGACCGCAAGCTGGGCCGAGATAACCAGCAGGTGGTGAAGTATTTCACCACCCAGCACTTCCCCGACCTGGTGCGCCTGAGCGAGCGCGGTCAGGATCGAGGCCTGCTGCCGGTGACCCCGCCGGCCTCGTGCCCGGATGTGGGCACCCAGTGGCAGGTCGGCATCGACTTCGGCACCTCCTTCACCAACTTCTTCATCGATGAGGGGGGCGGGCCGGAGCGCCGGCACCTCGAGACACGGGTGATTTCCCTCACCCTGTCGCAGAAGGAAGAACGTCAGCGACTGCTCAACCAGTACTTCGTTCCCGAGGAAATGCTGCCCAACACCGACAGGGCCAGCAATCCCCCCACCGCCACGGCCATCAGCCTGCGCGGCTGGCAGGAAGTGCTCGGTCAGGTGCCTGAGCTCTTCCATGAGGCCCGGCTGCGGGTGCCCAGCCCCGGTGAATTCGGTGGGGCTGAATTACGCACGGGCTTCAAATGGGAGCAGATGCAGTACCAGAAACCCTTCCTTAAAGAGGTGGCGCTGCTGGTCAGTGCCAACGCCGCTGCCAACGGTGCCCAGGAACTGCAGTGGTCGGTGTCGTATCCCAGCGCCTTCTCCCCCAATGAAGTGGCCCGCTACCGGCGGGTGTGGGTCGAGCTCTGCGATGACCTCAACCAACTCACCGGCCTGCGCCATGCCCTCAATGCCAAAGCCGGAGAGGGGGGACTGCAAACCGAGGCTGTGGCCTTCGCCAGCTACTTCGGCAACTTCCAGAACCGCCAGATGGTGCACACCTCCTGCCTCGACGTGGGTGGAGGCACCACCGACATCTCGATCTGGCAAGACAACCGACTGATCCATCAGGTGTCTGTGCCGTTTGCAGGGCGCGACATCAGTTCGCAGCTGCTGCGCCGCAAACCGTCGTTCCTCAAGTCGCTGTTTCCACCGAGCCTCACCGCCGACATCAGCGACGACGAAGCCAAAGCCCGTCAGGACCGCAACTTCACCAGCCGCCTCGACAACATCATGCGCTACGGCTCCGATGAGCTGCTCGCCGGCCGGCTCGACATGCTGGTGAATCAGGAGTCGACCCTTCAGGAACCGCTGCAGCAATTCCTCAGTCTGCTGTCGGTGAGTTTTGCGGGGATCTACCACTACCTGGGTCAGGTGCAGCAGGTGCTGCGCGACGAAGGCAAACTGACCCGTCGCACGCCGACGCCGGTCTACATCGGTGGCAATGGCGGACGTTTGATCAACTGGATTGATGCCAGTTCTCGTTTCCAGAAGGGGGGCGATCCCGACCGCCTGATGGAGCGGATGCAGATCAAGGCCTCCGGATGCGACGCCGGCAACGCCTGCACCACCCTGTCGGATGCCTACAAGGATGAAACCGCCTGCGGCCTGATCAGTTCGGGCGTGAATCTGATCGGCGACTTTGATCCCCGTGACGACGTCATGGTCTGCGGGGCCAGTCTGGTGGTGAATGACCTGCACTTCGCGTGCGGTGATCGCGTGCAGCTTCCCCACACGCTGTCGCGAATTGATCGCTATGAGCTGCCCGATCTCGATGCGATCCGCACCTTTGTGGAGCACTACGACGACAGCATCGCCGAACTGCGCATTGGAAGCCTGCTGCCGATTGGGGAGCTGTGCGACCTCGACACCCTCTGGGCTGAAGTGGAAACGGAAGTGCGCTCCCTCTGCCTGGCCAAGGTGGGGCAGGACGCCAAGGACCTCGAACCCGAACCCGGATTCATCCTCGGATTGCGGGCACTCACCAACACGCTCGGCCGGCTCTGGGCCGAACGCTTCTGAGCAGAACCATGATCACTCCATCACGCAAACTGACGCTGTCGGCACTGGCGCTCACCGGCCTGATTGGTGCGTTGTCGTGCTCCGCCGTCGTTCATGCCGAACCGCCGACGGCCACAGGAACACCAAACCAGGAGACAGCAGCCCCCGCAGAAGTCTCGCCCCAGCAACCGAGCCAACAAGAAGGCCAGCAACATCAGTCTCCACGCATGGACGCACAACCGACACCTCGGTCGGTTCCATTTGTCGGAACAGGTGGGATCCTTCTCCTCGCTGGAGGAGGGTTGGTGGTGGCCCTCGGCAGCCTGGCCACGGGGATCACCGCCCACCTGCAGCTGCGGCGCAGCCATCAGCGCCTGCGCCAGCAATCCGACACGCTGCAGACCCGGCTCAGCGAACTGGAGCTGCAAGTGGAGCAAGACCGGATTGCCCAGCTGGCGCGACGGACACCCCGCGCCGCCACACCCATGGCTCCACGCCCGGCACCTTTTGCCGCGAAACCGGTGCCTGCCGCCGCGCCACCACCACCGGCGCCACCGGCACCACAACCCGCGGTTCCAGCACCGGCTCCAGTGCCGGTCAGCAAGGCCGGCTTGATCGCAGCCCTGAACAGCGGCGATCGCCAGCCCCTGCGTGAGGCCGCCACCGCCGAACTGAACATCACCAGCGACTCGGAAAACGCCATCGCCACCGGCAGAGCCGTGTCGACCGAACTGGAGGCGGTGGCCGGGGGGGGAAGCTACTGGTTGATTGCCATCGACCAGCACCATTGGCTGTTTCCAACGGATCGCACCCTGAAGGGGTTTGCCGCTGCGCAGCCCTCGAAAGGCCTGTTTCACTACGAGAAGCAGACCATCGCCCAACCGCAGCTGCTGGAGCCTGCACAGCTCAACCCCAATGGTGACCGCTGGATCGTGACCTCCATGGGCCGCATCGGCACACCCTGAAGGCGGGGCGGGCCGGGGCGGAGCGTCAGTCCAAGGCCTGAAGCCGCCGTTCCAGTGCTCGCAGCCGGGTTTCCAGGCTGTGCTGCAGTGGATCGGCAAGCAGGCCGATGCTGCCTTTCTGCTCGAGGTACCAACGACGACCGTGTTCAACCACGGTGGCGGTGCCGGCAGCCAGCAATTCCATCTCAGCTGGTAGCGGTGCCTCACAGGCGAGCTCAAACAAGCGCCCAAGGCTCTCCACCTGAGTCTGGCGTTGAAGCATTCCCGGTCGGGGCAGGAGAACCGAGCTGCCATCCTGCAGTTCCACCATCCATGTGGTGCCCTGAGCGAACACTTCGAGTTCGATCTCAGCGATCGCTCCACTCAAGGTGCGGCCACTCACACTGCAAGGACGGGCAAAGGGCTGCAGCAGGGCAGGGTTGTTGCGATAAACGTCCAGCAACCCCTCCAGGGGAAGATTGAGCGCAGGGATGAGGGCTTCAGCAGAGTCTGGCCGCACCGGCAGCTCAGTCTCACGACGTGGCGCATCAGCACCAATCAGCTTTTGATCCCGCAGGATCTGCAACTCTTGTTCAATGCTTTCCAGGCGATCAGAAAGATCGGAAACGTCTTGCTTGACGCTCTCAAAGCTGCGAGAAATATTGTCATTCGTTTCAACGAAATGATCACTCAACTGCCGAACACTCTTCAGCAGAAACTTCACTGATTCAACAAGTTTTCGATCATCCATCGATCCGTCTCCTGATTATTGCTGGGTGCGCTTCACTGACTCCTGCGCTGCCCGCAGCAGCTGATCGAGCTCACCATCATCACTGGGCTCAGAGGGGGAAGATCCCCGCAGCGAAGCGGCACGATGCCCTGGTTCGTCAACGTCATCAAAGGAAGGCTGATCGGCAGGCAACAGGCCCCGATTCGCCTCCCTGACGGCATCAGGCAAGAGCACAAGATCCAGCAACTGACCGAATCCGCAAAGGCCAAACGTGAAGAGCATCACCACGCCATACCCCACCTGCCCGAGATACATGCGTTGCACACCACAAACGCCAACAAACGAGAGGCACCAGAGCAGGTAGCCCAGGGATAACTCTTTTTGCTCTCGAGAGGGCTCCAATTAACGGCATCAATTTCCGATGTATTCTATCGCAAATCAACCAAAGCCCCCGAGCAGGCTCACGTCACACCACACCCATGCTGGAGAGCTGGTCGGTCGTCATCAACGTGCTTTTGGTGGCATGGTCAGTGCGGACGTTGATCATCCTTCAACTGGCATTTCGGAACAGAACAGGCGACATCAAGTACAGCAAGGGCGAGCCAACCACAGCCACCAGATCCGACGATGCTCCGCTGGTCAGCATCATCATCCCTGCCTTCAACGAAGCAGCATCAATCAGCAAGACCGTGTTGTCTTGCCTTCAATCAATGGATGCCAACAAGGAACTCATCGTTGTTGACGATGGCTCAACCGACGGCACGCGAGCCGTTGCATTCAGCCTGCAACGCCAGCATCCAGAGCACAGGATTCAGGTCATCACCAGCGACCGCAATCAAGGCAAGGCCAATGCTCTCAACCTTGGCCTGAACCGGGCCTCCGGTGACATCATCGTGACCGTTGATGCCGACACCCAATTCGAATCGGCCGACACCCTCACAGCGTTAGTGCAGCCACTGATCACACAACCAGAGATTGGGGCAACCACAGCCAACCTGAAAATCGCCAACCCAACAACAATGCTGGGCACATTTCAGGCGATTGAATACGCGAAAATCATTCAGACCCACAAACGCGCGCAAAGCCAGACGCATGCGATTCTGATTCTCCCCGGCGCCTTGAGCTCCTTCAGGCTACACCTGCTTCGGGCGATCGGAGGGTTCTCCAAGGCGACGCTGGCGGAAGATGCCGATGCCACCATGGCCCTGCTGAAGCAGGGTCATCACGCCTGCCTCCAAACCCGCGCCTGCGGATTCACCACCGTGCCAACATCCGTTGCGGGCTTCATCAAACAGCGCATCCGCTGGCGTGTTGGTCAATGGCAATGCCTGTGGAAGCATCGTGCCCTTGCCAGACACTCCTGGGCGACGGGATTTTTCTATCTGGATGTTGTTGCCACGAATGGCATCACCGCTGCAACACCGGCCTTTGTTGTGATCTCACTCTGGCAAATCATCCATGCAGGCGATGGGCAATCCTGCATCTGGGCCCTCAGCGGATTCGTGGCCACCGACATCCTGGTGACAACCGCAACCGCACAACTCGACAGAACCTTCAGGCCCAGCCCGAAGCACTATGCCAACAGCCTGCTCTTCTTTGTGGCCATCAACCCTGTGATCACCTGGCTCTGCCTGTTCAAATTCTTCACCCAGCGGCCCATTCACTGGTAAAAGCTCCGAAAGTGATCACGCCACCGTCACAAGATGCCCGAAGGCACCATCACGATGCACCGTCAATCCAACGGCAGGCCGTATCGGAATCAGAGCTGTAGGAAATCGAGCCATCGCTGTCCTTCCGCCCCGCAAGATTGATGCACCCCTGCTTGCCGCGCACATCTTCAATCACGGCCATGAAATCGCAATAGTAATTATTGTTGTAGCTTCCACAACTGTGCGGATTGGAGAAGGTCACCTTGGTGCCGGTATCCCATTCCCCCTCGTTCAATTCCTTCGTCAGGCTGAAACCAAACTCCTCATAGTCAGCCAGCTCCTTGTAATTGACCGGCAGAGAGAATGTGCCACCCTCCAGCACGGAACAGCCCGAAAGGATCAAGCCACAGAGAGCGCCACCAATCGCCAATCGCTTCATCTTCCTGTTGGAAAGACGCACAAAACTAGCAAACAGCAGTGATCATCTTCCCTGTCGCGATTGGGATCTCACGTCCGGTCGGCGATGCGCAACGCAAGGGATCACCGCCGTGCCAGCACCTGCCACACCAACCAGATGATCAGCCCCAACACCACCCAGGGGATCAGAGAGCGCAACACCAGCGCAGCCAGCAGCAACACGCCAACACTGATCACCGAGCGCGTGACCAGAGCCTTGCCCTGATCCGTCATGAACTGCCAGCGGGGCAACAGAGGCATGGAGGGAAGCGACGTGATCAATGCCGCCAGCATGTGGCAGAACCACCCCAGCCGCCACTGCCGCGCCGGCTCAACCGCCTCGAGGCAGGCACTGATGGCGGTCCACCGCAAATTCCACGTACAAACTGCGGGCATCCTGCGGTCGCTTCTGCGCCAGCAAAGCGCGAACGCGATCGCGCCACCAGGCACTCACGGCGGCGCACTGACGGGGATCCGGCGCTCCGCTCAGAGAACACCCCATGGCGCTTCCTCCGACTCGCTTCAAGCTATGCAGCCCGCCTTAGGCTACTCAGCCAAATGCTGCACAGTGAGCTGATTCCCCTGCAGCCCGGTCCATGTCTTCGCAGCTGCTCCAACTCTCCACCACGGGCTCCTTTCAGTGCCTGTCCGTCACTGAGGCGGTGCGCCGCTTCCTTCGCTCCCATGGCGAACAGGACGGGGCCGTGGTGATCGCCAGCCGCCACACCACCACGGCGGTGATCGTGAATGAACTGGAGGAGAGACTGCTGCTCGACCTTGAACAGTGGCTGCAACAGCTGGCCCCACCCGCAGGCCCGTGGAAGCACAACGACCTGGAGCTGCGTCCCAACATTCCCGCCGACGAGCCGCGCAATGCCCATGCCCACCTGCAGGCTCTGCTGCTGGGCAATCAAGTGGTGGTACCTGTGAGCAACGGCACACTGCAGCTCGGCCGCTACCAGGATGTGATCCTTGTGGAACTGGATGGTCCGCGGCAGCGCCAGGTGTCGCTGCAGTGGCTGTCCGCCTGATCAAACACCCCGACAGATCCGCAAACGCTCAAAAAGAGCGAGGGGTGTTGCGTTCACCACTGCCGCAACAAAACGAGAGCAGAACAATGGGCACAACGGCGTGAATCCCATGACCACAGAAGAAGCGATGGCCCTGATCGAAGGCGCCGTGGATTACTGCACCCATCGCAGCAAGCTGCTGATCCACGCCCAGCGAAGCGCCGACGCCTCAGCCATTGATCACGAATTCGAGGAATGGCTGAACCCGCGCGGAGGGGTCTTGCCCTTGATGCCCTGCCCGAAACCGGAAGGCAGTTGATCGAGCATGCCTGCCCCCTGGCGCTCTGCCTGACGCATCAACGCCAGCAGCGAACGACGATCACCGAACACCCGCACCACAACCTGTCTTGCTGAGAACAAGTCTCAATTAACCACGGATCGCGGCCTGATGCAAGTGATTCTCAATTGCTTCGAATTGCCCTGACCTTCTTGGCCGCTGCAGGCGAGCTAGAAGAGGCTCAGAGCCTGATCGATGCGGACTGGATGGAGACCTTCCCCCTCAGAACAGTCCTCGGAGCCGGTGCCGTGTTGATCCTGGCCCAGATGTATTGCTCCTTCATGACCCCATGGATCCTTCTGCTCTTCCTTGCATGGGTGATCGGCGGCAGCCGATTGACTTAATCAGCTTGAAACGGGGCCGTCTTCAGCGCTTGTGATCAATGAATGGAGAATGCCTCTTCTCAGGGGCATGTCGTGCTGCAAAAGCTGCGTGGACGCAATCATCCATCAGCAACCTTGATCAATTAGCTTTGTCGACAAAACTGCAGGATTATTTCTTTTATTAGCCAAGAATAAATACCAGAAGGCAGCGGTTAGAAGCGAGCCAAAAAGCTCATTAAGGGACCTTTATCACTTAGGCAGCCAGAAGCCCTGCCGAAGCAGGGCATTGACCATTTACTTAGCAGCCTTTGACATTCTTTTTATACTACAGTCACAATGCCATCTGTAATCATAAAGGTATCTGCAACTAAGCCTATGGTAGTACCTCCAATACCACCGATAAGCTCAAAACTATCAAGATTCATAGAACCTGGACTTGGATCACCAGCAGCTGTCAAAACACCAGTGCCATCACCATTATCATCATAGACATACGTACCATCGGAAAGAAGAATCGTGTCAACACCCATGCCACCCTTGAAAACAATGGTGGATCCGAATCCGCCACCGATCAGGGTGTCATTATCTTCACCCAAGTCGATTAGCCCAGCACCAGCAAATCCACCCTTTTCTGCATTAACTGTATCTTCTCCAGCACCGGTCGATAGTTCTGAACCAACGGAGACAGAAATTCCAGCATTAACCCCATCGCCTGCTACAGAGTCATTTCCGTCACCCGTATAAATGAAGCCAGAATTCAAAAGACCACCAAGTTGGATACCAATTCCTCCACTAAAATTACCCGGGTCAAGAGGATTGGGAACGCCTAGGGAGGTTCCCGTAATGGAATCATTACCAGACCCATCGTCAGAATCAGTATAAATTGCGCTTCCAAACAAAACAGCAATACCAGCTTGGCCTCCGGATCCATTAATTGTGTCGTTATCGGGGCCAGTATCAGAGCCAGTATTGATCAAGGCACCACTCAAAAAGATGCCATAGCCGGTATTCTCACCCCCAGTTCCATTTAAGGTATCGTTACCCCCATTCGTAGAGATAGACGTGCCTTCACCTAAGGCAATCCCGGTTAAATTACCAGAACCGATGATGGTGTCACTTTTATCACCAGTTGTTAGGCTTCCAGTCGTGAGCTCAATACCAACACCAGCTGGAACGGGACCCAGGAGAGTGCTGGAAAATTCCTCCGATTCTCCAATCAGGGTGACTTTCTGACTTGCTCTTTGGCCTACGGCAGTGTTAACTTCAGCATCAATCAGCCAACCACTGCTGGATTTGAGAGACTTTCTCTGCTTCGGAGTCAGCTCATCGTAAACAGATTGATTAAGGACAGCCATTGCACCAAAGACGTGATGTCGCCTTTATCAATAGGCACGCCACACAGCAATGGTTCCATAGGAACATGAGCCCTTGGTGAGAGAACGCGAAGAAATAAATGAACGCCCTGCCGGCTGAGCGCATCGAAAGACCGGCATCTTCCAGTCATCTCAGGCTGTCTGGCCACTGCCCAGGCATTGGGATCGAGCGAACACTGCAGGGGGTGATCCGTGGATCAAGGGCTCAAGGGATGAGGGCAGAGCAGCGACGACTGGTCAGACGCAAGGGCAAGCCAGGCAAAAGTCCCCCATGCCAACGATCACCTGTGGTGCTTGTGAAAACGCTCGGCCAGGCCGAGCACTCTTTGTTGAGGCAGTGCTACAGAGCCGCTTGATAGTGCGATGGGGGGCTGGCCTTGGGTTTTCGCGAGGCTGGGCCAATGAAGCATTACTTGGCGATCAGCCTGAAGTAGATCAACAGGATCAACTGCACGGCCACCATCGTCCACAGGGTCTCTGCCTGCCGGTTGATGAGGAAGGCGGTGAGGCCGATCACCAGAACAACCAGTTGAAGCAGGTCACAAAGTCTCATGGCGAGCGGTTGAAACGGCAGCGCTAGGGCGACGGGAGATCGCCACCATCACCGATCCGGCCCACCACCACAAAGGCACGCCCAGGGTGCGCTTCTGCCGCCTGCCGGCAGGCATCACTCCGACTGGAAGCGCGCACCACAAAACGCTGCAGGCCACGGGGAGACTCCAGTCTCACTTCATAGGTAGAACGCATCGCAACCGAGCAGTCCCTCTGTTCTGGCCCAACTGCCCCTGGAATCTCCAGTGTTGAAACGCTGATCGGCCCCACGATCCGTAGCAATGCTCACTTCGAAGCGCGTCTGGGCAAGGGATAACTGGTTCACCGAAGCGAAGAGCGTCGGTACTCCTGTTGGGGGGACGAGGCGGGCCTGGAGACCCCGCCTTTTTTATGGCCCGGTTTGATGGCGCGATGCCTGGGGCTGCCAGATCCCAGCCTTTCGGCCAGGTTGGGTGCAGACGATGGGAGACCTCCGGCATGGGGAGCACCACAGGCCGCCCCGAGGGGGTGAGGCCAGCGATCGCCGGTGGGGAGGAAGCGCTGCGCCACCTGATGCAAACCGACGATCCGGTGTGGCTGGAGCACACCGACCGGGATCTGGCGACGCTCCGCTCCGGCTTTGCCTGTGCCCTGCACATGCATCAGCCCACCATCCCCGCGGGCCGCGACGGCGCGTTGATCTCCCATCTCCAGTTCATGCTGGAGCACCCCGATGAGGGCGACAACCACAACGCCGAACCGTTTGCGCAGTGCTACCGCCGCATGGCGGATCTGATCCCGCGCCTGATCCACGACGGCTGCAGTCCGCGGATCATGCTCGATTACTCCGGCACCCTGCTGTGGGGGGTCGAGCAGATGAGGCGCCACGACATCACCGGCGCCCTCCGGTTTCTGGCCTGTGATCCCACCATGCAACGGCATGTGGAGTGGCTCGGCAGTTTCTGGGGCCATGCCGTGGCCCCCTCCACGCCGATCCCCGATCTGATCCTGCAGATCCAGGCCTGGCAGCACCAGTTCGCGGCCCTGGCCGGCGAGGCAGCCCTGCAGCGGGTGCGCGGCTTCTCCCTGCCGGAGATGCATCTGCCCAACCATCCCGACACGCTCTACACCCTGATCCAGGCCCTGAAGCAGTGCGGCTACCGCTGGCTCCTGGTGCAGGAGCACAGCGTCGAAACCCTGCGGGGTGAACCGTTACCGCGCCCGCACACCCTGCTGCCCAACACCCTGATGGCCCGCAATGCCGATGGCGACACCATCAGCATGCCGGCACTGATCAAGACCCAAGGCTCCGACACCAAACTGGTGGGCCAGATGCAGCCCTGCTACGAAGCGCTCTCGCTCGACCGCCAACGCCTGGCCGGCACCACCGTGCCGGCTCTGGTGAGCCAGATCGCCGACGGTGAAAACGGCGGCGTGATGATGAATGAATTCCCCGCGGCGTTCGAGCAGGCCCATCGGCGGATCCAGGCCGATGGCTCAGCCACCGTGGCCATCAACGGCAGCGAATACCTTGAGCTGATCGCTGCGGCAGGCATCGATGAAGCCGACCTGCCGAGGATTCAGGCCTCTGGCCAGCACCGGCTCTGGCAACAGCTGGGGGCCGACCGCGGAGCAGACGCCGTCCATGCCGCCATCGAGGCGTTGCAGCAAAGCGATCCCGGCTTTGCCATGGAAGGTGCGTCCTGGACCAACAACCTCAGCTGGGTGAAGGGGTACGACAACGTTCTGCAGCCGATGCAGCAGCTCAGCGCCCGCTTTCACCAACGCTTCGACGCGGAGCTGCTCGCCAACCCCCTGCGCAGCCGCGATGACGACTATCAGCAGGCTCTCCTCCACCTGCTGCTGCTGGAAACCAGTTGCTTCCGCTACTGGGGGCAGGGCACCTGGACCGACTACGCCCGCACCATTCACCAACGCGGAGAGGCCCTGCTGGAGATGCCTCCACCCTTTGAGGCATGCGCCAGCGATCAAGCCGGTTGAAACCAGCTGCGCAGGCGCGTGATCAGCATCTGCAACAGCTCCACCAGCCCCAGACGCGGGCGCGGCGGCCTGGGCCGAGCCAGCACGGCATGGTCAGGATGCTGAAGCGGCGCGGCGTACCCCTCAAAAGCGCGCGTCACCGACACCTCCCCCTGAAGTTCCTCCGCCAGGGTGCGGGCGTTGATGCGTGACCCACAGCCGGGGGAATGCCGGCCGGGCTGTGGTGATGGTCTCGTCATCGTTCAGTCCTCCCGAATGCAACAAGCAAGCCTGGGGCTGCAACCCCTCTCAGTCGGCCACCGACTCCCCATCGTCTCGCTGACGACAGGATTTCTCCCGCCATGCTGACGCCGCCAACAGGATCACTAGCACCGTGGGTTCTGCCGCACGGCCTGGATCGGCGAGCACCGTCTCCATCAGAGCGAAGGAGCCGACAGCAACGCCACCACCCATCACTGTCGCGGTCAGCACCGAGGCGATGCCGCAGGCAATCGGGTTGGTCTTCAGCACGGTGTTCATCACAGCCACGCCGCTGCCTTCACCATGGCCTCAGTCCCGCGCAAAGAACAGGTCTTTGGCGGAGAAGGACGGAATCTCTTCCGGTTCTCCACACCCGATCCTCCGCTCTGGGTAGAACTCCTGCTGCGATTGTCCGTGCGAGACAGCCGCTGTCTGCACTGAGTTGATGGCCTCCCCCTCCCAAGTCCAGCCCCTACCGAGCACAGGCGCCCGCTTGGGCTTGCTTGAGGGACTGGCCTTTTTTCGCGATCCCCTCTTCGCCCAGACACGCTTCGCGCGGTTCGGTGATGTGTTTGAAACATCGCTCATGGGCCAGCGCTTGGTGTTCATCCGTGGTGATGCCGCCATCAGCGAGCTGCTCAGCCAGTCCGACGCCCTGGAGGGCTGGTGGCCCGACAGCGTTCGTCGCCTGCTGGGCAGCCATTCGCTCGCGAACCGCAGCGGTGCTGCCCACAAAGCGCGGCGCAGGGTGGTGGGGCAACTGTTTTCAGCCGCAGCCCTTCAGCGCTACAGCCCGGCGATCATTGCGCTGGTGAACGAACTGGCCGCCGAACTCAACGCCAGCCCGTTGCCGATCCCTCTGGCGGATCGGATGCGTCGGTTCGCCTTCTCCGTGATTGCGTCGGTTGTGCTGGGGCTCGACGACCACGACCGCGACGCTCTCTTCGGCGACTTTGAGATCTGGACCAAGGCCCTCTTTTCAGTGCCTGTGGCCATCCCTGGCAGCCCCTTCGCCAGAGCCCTGAAAGCCCGCAGTCGTCTACTGAAGCGCCTCAAAGGCGTCCTTCAGCGTGCCGACTGCAGCCGTGGCGGCCTCGATCTCCTCGCCGGCGGACTCGACGAAGCCGGCATTCCCCTCAGCGATGACGATCTGGTGGAACAGCTGCTGCTGCTGCTGTTTGCGGGCTACGAAACAACGGCATCATCGCTGAGCTGCCTGATGCTGGAGCTGTTGCAGCAACCAGCCCTCGCCACCTGGTTGCGCGAGGAAACCGATCCGCTGCCATGGCCCCCAGCTGGCGATCAGGCCCCAGGGGCCTACGACCGCAACCGAGCTCCCCGGCTCGAGGCCCTCGTGCAGGAGGTGATGCGGATGACGCCTCCGGTGGGCGGCTTTTTCCGGCGCACCACCAGGCCCATCACCCTGGCCGGTGTGACCGTGCCCACCGATCGGGTGATCCAGGTCTCCCTCGCGGCCTCCAACCGCCACGGCCCAGGCGACCTGGAGGTCTTCCGTCCCCAACGCCATCTGGAGACCACGGGCGATCTGCCGATGCTGATGCCCTTTGGAAGTGGCGAACGGATCTGCCTGGGTAAGGCTCTGGCCGAACTGGAAATCCGCCTGATGGTGGTGGGGCTCTTGCATCAGGTGGATCCAACCCTCACGCCCGATCAGGATGTAACGCTGCAACTGATTCCCAGCCCCATCCCCCGGGACGGATTGAAAGTGCAAGCATCTACGGGTGGTTCGGGGCGAGCGGATGCATGACCTGCGCTGGTTGCTGCTGGCCTGGGGTGTCCTGGCCCTGGCAGCGGCCGTGAAATTTGCCCGTTTGGCTCGGCAGATGCGCGGCAGCCTCGGAGCCGGCGCCACCGGTCTCCGTCCAGACCGCCCGCTCGAAGACAGCCAGAAGGTGAGGGAACAGCTGGAAAGGGCCTGGCTGCGCAAGTGATGCCCTGGAAGGGAGACGAGTGAAGCGGCACTGACGGCTGCAACCCGTGGTCTGACCCCAACCCAGGCCGCGATCCTTCTGCCGTGATCTCAAGACATGGTGGTCAGTTCCCCTTACTGCTCTTAACTTGATCTTTACCTGCTGTTGTCCTGGATGGACGGAGCCCACAGCCGACTCGTCAAGCTTGAAGCCAAGGCCTATCGCTGCCTCTCGCGCCAGGAAGCCCAGCGCATCCTGCGTGAAGCCGACCAGCTCAGGGGCTCCCTCAGCGCGAGCACTGGCCACGCGAACGCAAACGACGTCGCCTGAGGCGCTTCACCAACAACGTTGACAAAGGTCTGACAAGGCTGCCGTCGTTGTCTATTGCTGGGATCAGCACGACCAAGCCCATGCGCCGCACCGTTTCCTCCCTCGCCGTTGCGGGTTTGCTACCCGTTGCCTTGGGAGTTCAGTCGCCCGCTCTGGCGCAGGTGGGTGGCGTGGCCCCCCGCCAGCCCGTCACGGTCGCCGTCAAAGAGATCACCAATTCTGCGTCAGGCGTGTGGTGGTGGAGCCCGTCGGTGTCGAAAAAACTCACCGACATGCTCGCCAATGAGCTGAAGTCGAGCGGCAATTTCACCCTAGTGGAGCGACAGAGGCTCAATCAGGTGCTGAGCGAGCAGGAACTGGCGGAGCTGGGAATCACCCGCCAGAGCACAGCCCCGAAGCGAGGCATGATGACCGGCGCCAAGTACTACGTACTGGGCAGCGTCAGTGACTACCAGGAGAACGTCGAAACCAAGAGCGGTGGCGGCGGCTTCAACATCATGGGCTTCGGTCAGCGCAAGACCTCGAATCAGAGCAAGGCCTACGTGGCCCTTGATATCCGCGTGGTCGACACCACAACAGGAGAGATTGCCTATGCCCGCACCATCGAGGGCAAAGCCACATCAACGTCCACCTCCACCTCGTCCAGCGGCGGCCTCTACGGCCTTTCCTTCAGCGATTCCCAGTCTTCATCCAACAAAGTGCCAGCATCCAAGGCCGTACGTGCCGCGATGATCGAAGTGGGCGACTATCTCAATTGCGTGCTCTATCTGCGCAACAGCTGCATCGCTGACTACGACCGCAAGGAACGCAACCGCCGGGAGGCCACCAGAGACGTTCTCGAATTCTGATGGCGCCCTCACCACGCCTGAAACTCAGGCCACTGCTGATGGCCCTGCTGTTGCCTCTGCTTTGCCATGGCGGCAACGGTGCTCCCGGACGACCGGCGTCCGCATCAGCCTTGCTGACGGAGGCCCCAGCAGCACCGTCCGTCAGGAGCCAAGAGGCCCTGCAGGACTTCCTGCGTCAGCTCGATCGAGCTGAAGATCTCTACAACCTCCTGATGATTGAGGAGGCCGACCGCGTCAGCGACCTCACCGTGATGCGCATCAACGCCTTCCTCGAGAGCCATCGCCATCTCAAGGGAGTGGAGGACATCGAGGCGGTGCTGCAGGCCCGCACCAGCCAGCTGCGCGACCTGCGGGCACTGAAGCAGGTCGATCGGAGGCTGGAGGAAGTTCAAGCAGCCGACCGCTATGACCGGCTCCAGCCTGAACGGCTCAGGCGACAGAGAGAACGACAGGAACAGGCCTATCGCCTGGCGGTGGAGCTGCGTCGTGCCGCGGAAGCCAGAGCAGCCCGCTGGTGGCCGCTCTGGTATGGCAGTCCTCTGCTTCGGATGCGCTGACACTGCCGATAAGCATGAATACCTGTTGCCACGGCTGCCGGGCCTCACAACAGTGAATGCAACCGCACGCTGGCCATGCAAGTCCGCAAGCCCGGATTGCCCAGGATCGCCAGACCCCACACCAGCAGCCAGCCATCAACGCTGCCAGCGGTCGACGGCCTCGCTGGCCATGAGTGTCGGATGCGCAACGACCGGCAGAGCTACTTCAAGCTGGTGCGCGCTCTGGTGCATGCCCAGTTCAATCTGGAAGACCAGGAACTCAGCTCCCGCCTCTGGCAGGACGTGGCCGATCGAGACCTGGATCGCGGACGCATCCTTCATCTCCTCTACAGCTGCCACGACCTCCATGACGATGACGAGATGATGCGGTGCAGCGACGAAGCGTATGTAGCCCTCGTGGATCCGAGAGACCCCTAGGTCTGTCTCTACTGACCGTCACCATCGCCGTACGTTGTTGCGGAGTCGTTGAACCCAGGGCGTGGCATTGCGCATCGAGCCTGAGGAGTGGCGATGCTGGCCCTGCGACTGCTCGATCGCTTCCAAATCGCGGCGAAGTTGTCGTAACACAGGCAGCAGCAACAGGCCGGCGATCAGTGCCACCAGCAACAGCACGGGCAGCAGTGTGAGCATCCAGATGGTGGCCACCACTGCAGCCACGCCAGTGGCGAGCTGCTGACGCCAACGCCGTGGCCGCCCCCCGGGAAGTTGTTTCACTCCTCAGAGTTCGAACACCGTGCCCAACAGGCTGGCCGGATGCGCGAAGTCTTCGACCCGCCGGCGCTCAAGCTGAAAAAGCATGGCCGCATTCGCCATGAAACGCACCGCCGACAGCACAGCCAGACCGATGCAGAGAGGGCAGTGTGTGATTCCCATCCAACGAGCATCTCCGCTCCTTCGCGGCTGCGATCACGCCCGTTCCATTTCTTGATCATCCAGGGATGAAGACGACCCGAGGCCGGGGCCCCGAATCGCCACTTCATTGGGGCTACTGATGCTCCCGTTGCCAGCGGGTGAGATTGGCCGGCGAAAACTTATGGCCATGGCGCATGGCCACTTTGGCCACGCAGGTGTTGTCTTTGCCGCAGGCCTCCACTTCGCGGCGAAGGGAATCGTTGCTCTGGGCTTTGGAGAGGAACGTCTCCAGTTGCTTCATCGACATGGGTGAAACCTCGCGATGGGTTACTGCACCGCTAAACAGCACATCACCGAGCCCCCTGCAGCCATCCGCTTTTCTTCCACATCCGCCTGCATTGGGGCAGGCGATGCTCAAGCACCGGTGGCGGGTGGAGCATCCGGATCCGGCGACAACCCCTGACATCCGAGGGCCCAACGGCGCGCCAGCAACAGCCCGGGGTAGAGCCTTCGTGCCCGACGACGGTCGCGAAACAGCAGCTGAAGCAGCTGGAGCAAGGGCTCACTGGCACGCATCCGTCGGCTCAGTTCGGCAATGGCGGCGCTGCCATGCCAGGCCTTATCACCGTCCAACAGCACTGCACCATCCGTCAGGTCAAGACCCCTTTGCCGCAGCTGATGGCGCAGTTGATGCGCTTCGCGGCCATCCACGATGCAGAGGTCCGGCAACCCGGCGGCCACCTCGCTGCGCAGCGCGAAGTGTCTGCAAAACGGGCAGCCTCCGTCGTACACGAGCGTGAGGGGCATCAGTCAGCACGTTCCGGTGCCGATAGGCTGGCCCAGGACACGTCAGCATGCAGGCGTTGACCTCCGCCACATGGCGTTTCGATTCGATGCAGCACTGGTATCGCGGGTTGATCCAACAACTGGCCAGGCGTGCGGTGCGACAAGGCTGGAAAGGTTTGATCAGCCTGGTGATGATTCTTGCCCTGGGAGGTGCCGCCTGCGCCTCCACGGAGATGGATGCGCAATGGAGCTGTGATGGCGAGCCCCTCAGCGTCAGCCTCACGTCCGGAGCCGTTGATCTGCGCGGCCTGCCGCCAAACGTGCCCAACACGGAAGGCAATACCGCACCAGGCGATGGCGTGCTGATCAAGTGGGGAGGGCAGACCTTGCAACTCCCCCGCACCAACAATGCCGGCACCCCCAGCTACACCGATGGCCACTGGTGGTGGCGTGTCCTCACCCCAGGCCAAGCCGAATGGAAAGAACGACGAGGACAGATCATCAGCTACACATGCCAAGCGATGGAGACGGAGCCATGACCCCACCCATGCTCTCCGCACTAACGTTGCGCCAGTGCGATTTTGACCGCTTCGGCACCGCGCTTCTGCCGGTGGACGACATGGTTCCCCACAGTGATCGGGATGCCGAGCTGCAGTTCGCAGGAGACAACCTGCGGTACTACGTGATGCGTCTCAAACGACGACCTGCCGTGGTTGGCAGCATGACCCGCCATCTCAAAGCCACGCAATGCCTGGGTTCAGCCGATGCCAACCCCTGGTGGCTCGCGGTTGCCAGTGCAACCCTGCTGCCTGAGCAACTCGATGCCTCCAGCGTGAAGCTGGTGAAAGTGATGCCAGGCGAAGGCGTGAAACTGCATCCAGGCACCTGGCATGCCGGTCCCTTTTTTGCAGCCGACACCGCCCTGTTCTTCAATCTGGAACTGAGCGACACCAACCTCAACGACCACAACTGCCAACAGCTGGGTACACCGCTCAGACTGCGTCTGGACTGATTGGCAACTGACACGCCAGACGAGACCAAAATTCGGATTGGTGTGTGTTGTGAGAACGACGCGTTGCGATCAGCGTCGGTGGCGCCTGGAACGATGACGCAAGGCTTTGATCATGCGCCTTGGTTTCGAGAGAACACGCTCCACCTCGATCCGGTTCGACGCCCACAGCAGCACGGAGCACAACAGGATGACGCCAACAAGACCGATGTAAAACCCGAGCACTGAGCTCAGGCCGCCAGAGAGATCGCATCGTGATCGTCCACGTTTGTCTGCAGATCGGCGAACGTTTCACCCTCGTCGATGGCATAAAGCTTGAACAAGGCCATGGCGGCTTCATCCCAGCGCTCAGCCTCCACCGCCTCCAACATCTGCTGGAAGCACATCACATTCACCACTTCCAGATCGAGCGCGTCCATCTCAGCCAGGCAGCTGGGTGAAAGCTATCAACCCCCAGCACGAAAAACAACGACAACCACAAACAATCGATGCGTTTGGCTTGAGGCAAGTCGACTGACAAGGGCCATGGCGAACCATGGCCCCAGAGATGAGCAATGCAACAAAGGAAGGTTGGCGGTGGATCATCGGGCTGCTAAGACGTCCAGGGAGACCTCGAACAATCAATGACACCAACCACGCGCATGCACGTGTTGCGCCGTTCTCGCGAGATCGTCAACGACATTCTCACAGAACAGGAAAAACAGGAGTATCAGATCATCAGCCAGCTGGACGAGGTAATTGCTAAAATCTCATCTGGAGTAGAAGAAGCCAACAAAAAAGAAAGCACAAGCAGCGCCAAAGCAGACGGGTCGAATTCATAAGACTGCAATTCCACAAACAACAATGCCATGCGCCGATATTTCATCCATCGCAATGTGTCATCAAATCGCCAAAGACAAAACCAATTCCAAAGCAGAGTAAAGACGACACGAAAAAGTAAGAAGTCACCCAACTTTACCCAAATGACTTCGATTCATTTAAAACAATCAGCCTGAAAAAAATATTCAAGCGAAAATGTAAATTCGAACAGACAAAGGTCAGCGAAGAGGCCAATCCCATTAACTACGACTTACCACAGAAACGAAGCCTATCTCCTTAGCAATTCCTAAAGCGACTGGGCCAAGAGACTCTCAAGCGAAATATTAAATCATTCGCCAAAACCAGGAAAATTTAGAAACTTGCATTAAAATTATTTTTTAATTTAGGTGCAGCTTAATCCAAAATCGATAAATTCACTATAACAAAATGACCAGGGGTTGATGGCACAAGCTCAAGAAGCGGATGACAGAGGCGGGCACGGCTACACTGGGTCCGATAAACCATGAAAATCTCAGAAGACGCTTGGACTGCTCTCCATGCAATGCAAATAAAAATTCAAAATCATGCCCAGATACGTTAATAACATTTTTAAAGTGTTTTCTGGTAGCCATCGCCAGGAAAGCGTATCCAGGTCCAAGGCGATTGTATCCTTGTCTCCGATCATTCTAGTTATGTCAGCAGGGATGTTATCGGTAGATAGCCTACATAAACAATATGTTTTTACCTCCAAGGAGATTCAAGGGACCTACGACATTGAATACTTAATTCATCTAAGGACAGTGCTTAAAGAAACTCGTGGCCTTAGACAGTTTCCCAATGAATACTTATCTAAAAACATCAAGTTGCATTGGGATTTTGGCACACACTTTGCAGAAAAAGAGACGCATGGAGAGCATCATCCACAGCATGAGCATGAGCATGAGCATGAGCATGAGCATGAGCAGAATACTCAAACTGAGAACGCAGAATCCGACAAAATTGCATCGACCATTATCGAAAAAAATAGAGATGACATTACCTCGTCTCTCTCACATCGCAAATGGCTCGAAATCAAGAAGCGTTATGGATTTCACTTGGGTGACATCAAGATAGATCTCGTAAGGCCGCCTTCGTCTGGGATCCCTTTTGACTATAAAAGCGACTACGAACGTTACACTGAGCGTCTTGATGAATTAAATGAATACTTTGCTCTTGTTGCCGACAACTCAAATCTCATTCTAGATCCTGAGATTAGCACTTATTATTTGATGGACTTAACGGCCTCGACGTTGCCCATAATCATTGACTTGATTGCAGAAAGTCGGGGCAGGCGCATAGCTCTTGAGACAGGAAGAGAAGAAAGGGATATCAGTAAAAACAAAAATGATACATCAGAGGAACTGGAAAAATTAGCCACATTAATCGACTTTAATCTAAGAAAACTAAATCGGACAATCAATATTCTAAGCTTCTCCAGTCCCTCCGCATACGAAAGCCTAGGGATTGATCGCCTTGAGCTAGTTGACAAGATTGACCAACTAAAAAATGTTCTTACCGCCGAACCTATCGGCAACAAAGAAGCAACGATAAAAGACTGGAATAAAACCACTATGCTAATTGCATTTTTGCAAGAGATTCAAAACAAAGGCCTACAAATATTAAGGACAAAACTAGAGGAGAGACGTGATAAAATAGCTATGCAAATTGCTATCATAACAAGCCTGTTGATATCAGGCTCTGTTCTGATCTACTATATCAATAATCGGCTTTTTGGAAGACTCTCAAGAGCTCTTGACGATATTAAAGAGTTAGCTAATACAGACTCGCTGACCAAATTATTATCCAGGAGAAGTCTGCCTTACTTATACAGGAGGGCTGTCAATGAATCCAGCAACTTTGGTGGCCTTGCGGTGTGCCTCCTTGACATTGATTTTTTTAAAGCCTTTAATGATACGTATGGGCATGCTCAAGGTGATGACGCGCTCGTTAAAGTTTCGGCGTTGTTAAAAGAATCACTCCTGAGAGATACTGATTACGCATTTCGCTATGGGGGCGAGGAATTCCTTCTCATTTTTGCCGCTTCTGAACTAAATAAAATGGACTACTTTTTGCAGTCAATTCGCAGAGGTGTTGAAAATCTAAAAATTCCACATCATGCAAGCGATGTTGCTGATCATTTAACAATATCGATGGGAGCAGTCTTTATTCCTGAGTCCATCATGCCCATTGAATTAGAGACAGCTCTCTTGCAAGCAGATCGAGAGCTTTACAAAGTGAAAAAGAAATCCAGGAATGCTGTCTCCGTTGTCACGCTATCAACTCAAATGAAAGTTACTCTACGCGAAGAAATAAATTCAAAAAAAGATCGTCGGGTAAGCGACATAAATTAATTATTGAGCCCCTAGAGTCACAGAAGAAGAATAAACACTTGAAAAAGATTCAAGAATCAAACCAGAAGAATGCAGATACGCTTGGACGCCAAACAATAGTTTTTAGCCAAGAATAAAGCACGAAAATGCCACACCTCGCACTTAGAGTACATTATCTATTTGATTAACACTTTTGTCATTATTTCCTTCTTGCTTAAAGGCGCTGATTTATGGAATCCCTGAAAATACTTGCAGCCATGAGAGTCTAAATAATCAATCTGATCATCACTTTCCACGCACTCTGCGCAGACCTCTAGGCCTAATTCGGTAGCCATGGAGATCGTGCCATTGGTGATGGCAGTATTAGAAATATTTGCGGGAATATCTTTAATAAAACTCCCGTCGATTTTGATAGTTTTTATGGGTAATGCTTGCATAATTGACAATGAGGAAAAGCCAGTACCGAAATCATCAATGCAGAGAGCCACCCCTAACTTAGAAAGATCTTCAAACAACTCTTTCGCAGCCAGGAGATCCTTTAGGAAAGAAGTCTCGGTCAGCTCAATTTTAAGCAGGCTAGGTGAGACATTATAGTGCTGACAAGCCGTTTTGATTTGCTGAGTATATGAAAAATGTGTATTCATATAATATTCAATTTGTACAGCTGAAAAATTAATAGAGATGGGAACAGGGTTGATACCATCATTTTTCCAATCGTGAAGTGTCTTCAATACTTCATCAAGAGACCAGTCCCAAATGCGATGAATTAAGTCAGTAGTTTCAGCAAGGGGGATAAAAGTAGAAGGGGAGATGTGTTTGTCATCATGTGTCCAGCGACTCAACGCTTCAATCCATGCGATGGCACCTTTATGATCAAAAATTGGTTGATAAGCCAGACTAAGCTCATTTTTTTTTATTGCGACAGCGAGATCGGCCATCATCTCGATCTCTTGATCAGTCTTGGTCTTCCGCAAGACCTTTGGAAAAGACTGGTGAATAAAGCTATCTTTATTTCGTTGCATTTTTTTCGAAGCCAACATCATAGCGTCCGCTTTTCTATAAACATCGAGCAACCGATCTCCGCTCTTTGACATGCAAACGCCGATAGAGGCATTGAGTCCGGATGCTATCAGCTCATTACTTAGCCGATAGGAAATGCCTGGAGCAATATCAATGTCACTATTAGATTCAAAAATCATGCAAAATTCATCACCACCAGTTCGAAAAATACTGTCTTGTTCACTGCGAATCAACCTTTGAAGGGTCTCACCAACTCTTTTGAGAACACGATCGCCAGCTTCATGACCAAAATCATCATTGATGATTTTAAAATCATTGAGGTCGACAACAGCTACACAATAGAAGCATGACCGATAAAGAGAATTCTGATCGTTTTCTATCTTTGCATCCCATTCTCTTCTGTTCAAACATCCAGTAAGGCTATCTAAGTTATGATTTTTTTCTTTTGTAATGTCCCGAAAGATCCATGCCCGCGAACGTAATTCTGACGGGCCATCTGTTGCGAGACTAGATCGTGCAAACAAACGACCATCATTAAAATGGATTTCATCCTTTAATGAAAGATCTGTCCCATGGAGGGATTCAACTTTTTCGATAAACTCTTGCGGATCCTTAACTTGAGACAACACGCTATTTAAGAGCTCATGATCGTCACCTCGCTCAACGATGCTAAGAGGAATATTCCACATTTTAATAAATTTCTTATTGCAATAAGCTACTTTTCGAGTTTGATCATTAACGATCAGGATTCCATCCACCAGCTGATCCATAACGAGATCAAGAAGCTCGGCCAACCTTTCCTTCGTGTGGGATATAAAATGCATCGCTTTCGGAGGAGTTGCAGCTCTACACACCCAACTGAATATTAGCCACCAAAAGAGAGTTAAATCCTTCAGGAAACACTCAGAATGATTAATTTACGTATCAACGACTACCAAAAAAGCAAGGGTGAAGAGCCTTGCATCGTTGGTGTGGATGACTCAAGCGACCAGTGGAGTGAATCCTGGTTCCTGCCTTGATACGTCCCAGCGACCTTCTGGTGAGGTTGAAGCCATAAGGCGCAAACACTGAAGGGCCTATGCGGATTGAAACGGGAGAAGCTCAGTATTGGCAGACACGACATCCATTCAGATGACTGATGTTCAGCAAAAGTACGATGATGCACGAATTTAAAACGAACGTAGCCATCTGGATACCGAAAACAAGACGAATCAACGTATCAATCGAGAGCGCATTAGAGAGGGACATTGACAATAAAACAAATTCAACCCTGGTTGTTGCGATGAGGATTCAATCCATCCAAGTAATCTGGATGTAGGAGTCGCAAGCTTTCACCATGGATCAAGAGGCAATGACAGATAGCACGAGTATTGCCAGAATGTACCAGACACTGGGGCAAATCTCCAAAGATGCAGAAAGCTAAGAGTACCTTCGGGAAGATTTTTAGTGAGCTACCGGCCATAAGCCTGATGATTTATCCTTTAATTGTATTACTTTTAGGCCACCTATTATTTGATAAACTTGGTTCTCTTTTTGCGGTCCATGGGTTGAGAGCATCTGAATCTCTCCTCTCGAGAGAAAACCACCACGAAGCGATTTCAAGCGGACATGTCTGGGCAGCAACTGCACATGCCTATATACTCGTTCAATTGTTTACGATGCTGATCCTGTTCATGTGGATCCGGTCGAAAACAAAAGGGCTTCAAACCACTTTTTACTTTTTTGCCGTAGGGATACTGATCGCTTCAGGATTGGCACACTTGCATTATGTAATCATCCATAGTCGACCTTTGAGCGCAATCTTCCAGATTACATTCCAAAGTTTACAGCTTAATGATCACCTAGAGGTAAGACCAATACTCCCATCGATCTTTAGCGCATTGGTGATCATCAATGTGCTGAGTATAGTTGTCATTGCTACTCTTATTCCATTCTTACCACTGATAGTGCGGGAACCAAACGGTGGTTGGAGAGAAAAAGACCTGTTAAATCGAGTCCAGGATTTGCGTCTGTTTACCGTCTTGGCATCCGTCTTTTTGATCGCGGGCACACTGCATATGTACGCCTGGATGACATGGGCGACAGAGCTTCTGAACAAAACGGCGTTGGAAGATGTTGTGGGAAGCGTCTGCTTCTATTGGGGTTCCGTTTGGACAATCACGCTGGCGGCTTGTTATCTGCCAGTTCTCCTAACACTGAAGAATCGAGCCGAGATCGTGATGGAAGCTCAGCATGTGCAACTGATCGATCGAGACGAATGGTTGAAGAGGCGTGGGCTTTCATTGCGAGTGGTCGATCAAATGCCCCAGGTCATCGGGATTCTGGCCCCTCTTGCCGCGGCTCCTGTCGGACAGTTTCTGACCAGTCTCAGCACCCTGGTACCGAGCTGATTGATCGTGTGAATGCTCAGTGGCTCAAGCAATGTGATAGCCGGTGATAAGAGATTGATTTTGAAGCGATCAAAATCAATCAAAAACACAAAGAAGAAAGAAACTCACATCACTCTCGTAGTCTTTGTTACTTTTCAGTGGTCTTTAGAGCTCTCTCTCGGCTTCGTCTTTCCACAGCATGAAAAAATATAGCCAGATCACTTAGAACTCTTACAATCAGATAGTTGACGCTGCTTCGCTTGAGTGGAAACATCACAAGATCACTTAATCAGAACGATTAGACGGAGATACAAAACAGCTCTTCTTCTCATTGGACTATCGACATTTGCAGCATGCTTATGCTTACGATTTTCTCTAGCCAGGTCTGAAAGTACTGCGTTGATTGTGAATATCTCAGGGAGACAACGAATGCTTAGTCAGCGGATTGGCCTTGACGCATTAAAGGTCAACAATCTTTTGCAAGACTCAGACATACGCTTAGCTCGTGAAGCATCAAAGAGTTTACTTAAACACTCTGAAGAGATGCAGGCTGCCAACAAGAAACTCTCGTCAGGTAATTTATCCAGTTCTCGTTTTGTTGTTCTTTCAAGCAAAATACGCGCTCTCTACTTTGGGCCAAAAAACTTATCGCAGCGAGTGAATGACTACACAGAACTTGGAAGCCGTCTTTCAAAAATCTCTGATAGCGATCAAGCCACTCCCCTGGCCATGGAGATTATTGCACTTGCTCCAGGTCTATTAAGTGATTTAAACGATGCAGTCGCCGTATACCAAACAGAAGGTGAACAAAATATTGAATTTTCTGAATACGTTGCCTGGGCAGCCATTTCGATTATTATCATTCTCCTGTTTATTGAAGCTAGATTTATTTTTAGGCCGATACTACGCATTGTAGAAGAAAGCAGAATGATGGAGGAGAAGCGAATTGATGAGTTATCAGAACAGGTTGAGCTGCGAACGATCAAGCTGGAAAAAGCGAATCTAAGACTGCGAGAGATGGCGACTTGTGATCCGTTGACGGGGTTAAAAAATAGAACAACACTCTTCGATGAGATTGCGTTGCTGATTGGAATGTATCGAAAAAATCAAGTGCACTTTGCTCTTGCCTACCTCGACATTGATTTTTTCAAGAGCATCAATGATTGCCATGGCCACGCCTTCGGCGACTTTATCTTGAAAGAATTTTCTAGAATTATTCAAAGCAATCTAAGAGAATCTGACGACTTTTATCGTGTTGGAGGAGAAGAGTTTGTGATTCTATTCAAGCGTGGCCCCCTGAGTGGAGTCGTCTCAAAGCTTGAGTATTTACAGCAATACTTAAGGGATCACCTATTCTCAAAAGATACAACCAGCGCGAAAATAACTTTCAGTTGTGGAGTATTCCACACCAGCCAGTTTGAAAAGTTTGATATTGATCAGGCTTTGAATCTGGCCGACCAAGCCTTGTATGTGTCAAAAACATCTGGTCGTGACAAGATCACTATTGCAGAGAACAATAGAGGCTGAAGCCCCAAATGCTTGCTGCCAGCACATTTCTTCTACTCAATCGAGCCGAGGTATTAAAGCACAGATTATCTTTTTTATATTTTAAATTAGAGAAGCATTTCCCCAACCTCTTGCGATTGAGTTGAAAATTCAGCAACGCAATCGATTCGATCGCCATTTTAATCGAATGCCAATAGCGACATGTTGCAGGTTCTAGTGCCTTAATCTCTATGGGATGAATCGATCACTGTTTGAACAATATGAAATTACATGTCCCATGAATTGTCCCATTTTCCTACTGTGATCATTCAGGTTGTACCCAACGGAGCGATAGCAATCGCATGTCGACAACAATCGCTGTCATTGCTTGATCGATCCTGAGCCTTCACTCATCGACCCTCACAGTGCTTCACAGCCTTGAGATAAATCAACTTCCCGGGCCCGTCCTGGCCTTCGAGTACAGCTCTGCGTAACTCCACTTGCTGATCGATACAACGGTTGTAGCGATGGTCTTTAACAGCCGTAGGGATCTGGAGCACCGCAATCATCACAAGACTGCAACTTCCCATCAACGCCAGCACGGGATAAGCATGCGCTCTAACCATGTCGCGGGCTGTGAGCGATTGCTTGTTGTGGTCAACCATCAGCACTGTCCCCAGCCATATGTCACTGCATGAATCATGCAGGGTCGGAGGCACGATTCGCCACCAACGACACGCCGTTAGTGGTGCTGCGCCCTGAACCCCTTCAACTTGTCGAGATCCTTGGACTGATCCAGCTTGAAATCGGTGAGGATCAGCGCCTTGCCAATCGTTCCGATGGCATCCTCCATGCGTTGCATCGCTGCAGCACCTGCCTCCGATTGACGTGCTGAGCGAATCACAGCGGGTGTCAAAGCCGCCGCCCCCTCTTCCATCGAGGCTGCGATCTGCTCGACCAAGACCAACGCTTCATCGTTGCCCATGACATTGCTGCACCTTGTCATCCAGTGTGCAACGCAAACACTTCAGCGAAGGCCCGTTTCACCAAAGGTGACTTCCAGAATCGCCGCCTTCAGCAGCGTCTGCATGCGCTGCAGGTCGGCTTGCTCACCGGGGTCACCCCCAGGCCAGCGCTCGAGCCTGTAGCTGACCGAGTCGAGCAGCAGTCGCAGACCGCCTGCATCGAGGGAGAACTCAACGGTTGGCTCGGAAGGATGCGTGCCATCGCCATGATCGACGTCAGCCATCGACAGAAACAACCGCTGCCAACAGTCTGGCTAAGGTGCCGTTAGACGACAGCCATGGCTCAGGGGCTCACGCGCTGGTGCAGATCGCCGAGCCGTTCGTCTTAAGACAAGTGAGAAGACCGCCTTGACGCATCGACGTTTCACCACTGTTGCCCTGTTGTTCATGGCCATCACCTCCGTCACACGACCTGGATACAGCGCTGAGTGGAAACCGCCGCAGGAGCCTGAGATGTGGCAACAGATCAGGCAGACCCTGCAAACCAAGGGCATAATCGCCGAGTCCGCCTGGATCTTTTTCGGCTCGCTCGAAAACGACACCAAGTTGGCCGCTGAGTACCTCAGCAACCCCAGAGCGACCGACAACGGCACCGCCTTCGATGGGCTACTGCTGCTCAAGCGCAGTCAGACCAAGGAAGGAACACCCCCTGGGTGGACTACGCGCCCCCTAAGCATGCGCGCCATCTGCTCCGAGGGTCGTCTGGAACGACAGGGAGCCGATGGTGCCTGGACTGACTATTCAGGCCGACCGGACACGGCCGCCAAAGTGAGCTGGATCTGTCAGCAAGCCCTTTGACCTTCAGCCTGAAGGTTGATGGTCACCCGCTTCATCGCTGGCAGGAGCATGGCCTGAGCGTTTAATCAATTCGGCCAGCATGTTGAGCTTGGCATTTTCAGAATCAGAGGCCCGTGCTGCCAACCAAGAGCTGGCCGTTTTTTGCTGATCCAGTTGTTGGACCAGCGCCAACGCTGCTTGGCGCAACTCCTCGATGTTCTGGCAGTCACGAATCCAGCGAGACAACCGCTCACTTTCAAAAGACTGCTCAAGGCCTTTCTGCAATGGATCCATCCAAGCTCTCGCTCACAGTGTTCAGTCTGTCGAGTTTGGCCTCGAGATACGCCAGAAACGCAGCGCTGCTCAACGGCTCACCACTCACCCGTTCCACCAGTTGTTCCGCATTCAAGGCACGCCCGATCGGATGCACATGCTCGCGCAACCAGGTCAGCAGGGGGGCAACATCCCCGGCTGCTACATGCTCTTCCGGAGATCCAATCGCCGCCGCCATGGCCTCACTGAGCTGAGCACTCACCAGATGCCCCAGCAGATAGGAAGGGAAATACCCGAAGAGCCCCTCCGACCAGTGCACATCCTGAAGGCAGCCCTCAGCATCATTGGCAGGCACCACGCCGAGCAACTCCCGGTAGCGGCGGTTCCATTCCTGGGGAAGATCATCCACGCCGAGTCCCTGTTCCAGCAGAGCGAGCTCCAGATCCGTGCGGATCATGATGTGCAGGCCGTAGCTGAGCTCATCGGATTCCACCCGATTCGTGCCCGGGGCAATCGGGTTCATCGCTTGCCAGAGCATGCCGGCGGAGTCAATCGCAGCGCCTTCAGACTGGAAACGCTGCCACCACTGTTGGGCGAATGGCTGACTGCGGGCCACACGGTTTTCCCAGAACAAGGACTGGCTTTCATGCACCGCCATGGACGTGGCCTGCCCCAGGGGCCAGGCAAACCACTGATGGCTGGCGTCAGGCAATCCCTGCTCATAAAGGGAATGCCCCCATTCGTGGGCTGTCGCCAGAAAACAGGACAGGGGCTGTCCTGGCACCACCCTGGTGGTGAGCCTGAAGTCGTGAGGACCGAGCGTGATCGAGAACGGATGGGGTGACTCCGCCACACAGGTGATCGCCTCATCCCGTCCCCAGGCCTGAAGCAACTGATCGCAGAGCCGCTGCTGCTGAGCAGGGCTGAGATCCCAGCTGAGCCGGCGTGGACGCGGAACGGTCTGGACCTGATCAAGCAGTTCAGGCAGACGCTGGCGAAGGGGCGCAAACAGAGCCTGGAGGCGGTCAAGGCGGAGATCAGGCTCGAAGGGTTGCGCCAGGGTTTCCCAACAACTGCGACCTTCATCCAGCTGCCGGGCCTGCTCCTGCCGCAGGCTGATCAAACGACGAAGGGCGGGAGCAAACAGTGAAAAATCACTGGCAGCACGCGCTTGCTGCCAGACGTCGTACCCCTCGGCCTTCGCCGTGGCCAGGGCAGCGACCAACTCAGGATCCTGCCGTCGCTGGCGCCTCAGTTCCTGCTCCAGCAGATCGAGATTGCGACCGTGCGCATCGATCAACGCAGGAGCACGATCGGCGCGATCTCTCTGCTGCTGCCACTCGGAACGGGCCTCAGCGACAAGCTCTGCATAGACATCAGAACTCTGGCGCTGATGCAGCTGTCTGGCCAGCAGCGTCAGCTGCTCGCCACGCCAGGGAGCGCCACCTGAAGGCATCCGGGTGTTCTGATCCCAGTAAAGGGTGCTTTGAACACTGCCCAGCAGCTTCGTCTCCCTGAGATAGCTACCGAGCCGGGACCAGGCCTGTTCACCGCTCACTCCAGATTCCACGTACCGGATACACCACGATCGCAAACCTCAAAACGCAGCGCGAGCTCAAGCCAAGACCTTCAGGACCCTAACGACAGCCGCCAAGCCAACTACCATCCAACGGCCAACCAACCTTGATCGAATGACTGACAATCAGAAAGCCCACATCCGGCTCAACACCCGGTTGCAACGCATCATCACGTTGTGGGCGCACAACGAACAGACATCGCACTCCAAGGCCTCTTTAAAACGAGTGAATAAGACCTAGAATCAGCACATCCGCGCCGCAAAAGTGCAAGAAGCCGACTACAGCAAGAGCGCGAAGATCGGAGAGATTGATCGACTGCTAACTAAACCCGGAGAAATCGACCGACTCCTTGACCACATCGATCAAGACATCGTCAAATCCAAAGCCAGAAAAAAGACTCGGACCACAAACCAGCCAATCAAACAGCGCCATCATGCCCGGAGCGATCGAACAAACCTCCTCAAGATCGGCAGCCTCTCCTTCCTCCTCGGAGGAGTGATCGCAACAGGGCACTTCTACAGTCAAAACTCGTCCGCCAGTTCCGAGCCTGCACAACTGAAAAACCGCGAATTGGAAGCGAGTCTGCAACCAACAACCCCTGTCATCATCGAGGCCACTGACGACTGTTGGATCTCAGTTCGCAGTGCCTCCAGGTCAATCCTTTATGAAGATGTTCTTCAAGAGGGCAAATCCTTACGTTTGATCCTTCCCAGTGGCTTTGAGATCTACGCAGGCCGGCCGGAGTCCCTGACGGTCAAGATCAACGGAACCGAAAGCAGCCTCAGTCCTCAGCTGCGCTGGCATCCATTTCCAGGACAGGAATCAGAAGAGCATTCACGCCTCTAACAGCAGCGTCGCGCAGATCCCATCCAGGCCCTCTCACTGAGCACAAGAACTCATCACAGAACGTCGATCTGCGCTTAGACCATCAGTACGACCGAGGGGGCGACACCAGCCGTCAGGTCGCAGGTGGGGCTGTCGAGCGGCCTCACTGTCAGGTCATTTCTCCTGGGAGTAGGACCGGGGGAAATGACCCCTGTTGATCAGTCAGGGGAACTGACGGATGCACACGCACCCAAACCTGGCAAAGCCGGTCCGGATCAGTCGAGCTTGAAAAACAACTTCGACTCGATCGCAAGCTCATCGTGTTCGTCCACACCGTCACCTTCGACGAGCTCAATCGCAAAGTCTTTGTCGGTGAGCTCGTGGACGATTTTCTGACCTTCGAGAAGGTTATGAACAATCAGAATGCGTTTCATTGCAAACATGTGGAGGTTGACCAGGCCAGCAACGCCTCAGCCTCCTGAATCTTCCACATCGGAGCCGGAACCAACAGAGCCCTCCATCTCCTGACCAGGCCGCCATCCCTGCGACCAGAGTCCTCGACACTTGGCGTTGAGGGCGTCGCGGTCAAGCCCCCAGTGCTTCATCGCGCGTTCGATGTCGTCCTGAATATCGGGCGATCCCGGGAAGCCTTCGTAACGCATCAGCAGCCTTGCAGCGTGCGTGAGTTGTTCAGGTCCCGGTTTACCATCATGCCCGAGCAGAGAGTCAACAACCTCTCGATCCGTCGCGTACAGGGGATGGGTCTGAGAGGTGTCGTCTGCCATGGGGAAAGTGTGCCACCAGACAACGTCCCTCGCCGCCAGGTGGACGGCTGCTCAGCCCCCATCCACCTGGCACCCGATCAGCACACCGGCCGCACCACCGATCGGAACACCGATCCAGCGACCGTTTCCCCGAGACAGCATCGCTCCGAGGCCTGCCCCCAGCAAGCCCCCGATCACACTGCCTTCGATGCAGCTGTTGGTGTCAGCGGGCGCCGCAGGTCCACGCTCACGCACAAAACCCACTTCGGCATCATCACCCCGGTCAAGCCAAACAGGGTCGTAGCGATGATCAGCCAACACGGGTGGCATTCCCCAGGCACCGACAACCAGAGATGCAGCAACAATCCTTGTGAACATGGCAGGGCCAGCAACACATCAAGGCTGCTGGGCTTTGGTGCCGCCAGATGACTGAACGACGATGCAACTCTGAGCAGATGTGACTGCCCCGTCCATCGTCTTCGCCACCGGTCGATGGTCAGGACCTCACAATCTTCCCTGTCATGCACCACCCACCGCAGGACGCAAACGCTCGACCGCTGCCACGTGAAGAAGCGCGAAGCGTGCTCCCAGTTGCTCCCAGCATTGTCAGACTTTGTTGACATAAACGGAGGGTGTGGGATGAGCAACCCGATCAAGGCACCGGCTTGCCATTTGAGCTGGACTGTGACCAAGGTGTCTCGCCAGCTCTTTGCCGTTGCCGCCACCTTGAACGGTGCTGACTATGACTTCGTTGGCAACTTCCGGTCTTTGCGGGAAGCCCATGCCGCTGGAAGGCTTTATGCCCACAACCTTGCCCATCAGCAGGTGAGTGCCACCCGTGAGAGGGTGCAGGCGGCTTGATTCAGGTCGGCTGTGCTGCCGCTGGTCTATCACCCCCTCTATTCCGCCCCACTCCCCAGCAGCCATCGCTTTCCGATGGCGAAGTTCAAGCTGCTGCATCAACTCCTACAGGCGCGGAACCTGGTTCAAGATCAGCAGATCCATCGCCCTTTGAGCATCAGTCGACGGGATCTGGAAACCATCCACCGCCCTGATTATCACCGCGACTTCTGCCGAGGAAGCCTCAGCCGCGAGGCCCAGCGCCGCATCGGACTGCCGGCCACACGTCCCTTGGTCCACCGCACCTGGCTTGCGGTCGGAGGCACCTTACTCACGGCGCAGTTGGCCCTGAAGACAGGTCTTGCCTGTCACCTCGCCGGTGGGACCCACCACGCGCATCCAGGCTTCGGAAGCGGCTTCTGCATCTTCAACGACTGCGCCGTCGCAGCAGCCGTCCTGCTGATGCAGACCAGCGTGCAGCAGGTGCTGATCATCGACCTCGACGTGCATCAGGGAGACGGAACAGCGGCCTGCTTCAACGCCGACCCACGGGTCTTCACGCTGTCGGTGCATGCCCAGAGCAATTTCCCCCTGCGCAAGGTGAGCAGTGATCTCGACATCCCCCTAGCGGATCAAACGGGTGATGCCGCCTACATGGCAGCCATCGGCGATCAGCTCCCGGATCTGCTCGACCGTTTGCAACCGGATTTAGTGCTCTACAACGCGGGGGTGGATCCGCACCGTGATGACCGACTGGGAAGGCTGTGCCTCACCGACCACGGCCTCCTGCAGCGCGATCGGCTTGTGCTGGATGCCTGCCTTCGCCGCAACATTCCTGTTGCCACCGTGATCGGCGGCGGCTACGACGACCTCCTTCCTCTCGTTGAGCGCCATGCCCTGGTGTTTCGCGCTGCGCTGGAACAGGCTCGGCTCTATGGAATCTGAAGCCAGAACAGTGCGGACAGCGCCGAGACGGTCAGAAACCGCGGCTGTCGTTTTGACGCATCTCCAGACGCAGACGCTGATAGCGGAGCACGGCGCGCTCCCGGTCAAGGTGGGGAAACAGCCAACAGGCCTCCTCAGCGTTCACAGGCTCGAGCAACCAGTCGTGAGCTGGATCCGGTGCCACCTGCTGGGGCGAGCGATCCCAGATCCGTTGGAGCGGAGAGGAGCAACTGAACCAGACACGCCTGAAGCGATCAAACAAATCGAGAGGGTGCACGGCGTCGGCTCAGTGTTTGCGGCAATAGCCGCCATCGGCATTGACCCATCCGGTGGGACAGGGCGCGCCCCGAGAAGGACGCAGCGTGTACGTCATCAACCCCAGGGTGCTGCACTCCCTCTGGGCGACTGCGACGTAGCCGCGAGGACACGTGTCCTCCAGCTTGGGCACGACGCGTTGAGCCCAGGCGGCCGGGGCTCCGACCCAACCTGCAAGAGCACCGATCAACCCCACCGCCACGGCACTGCAAGCATTCCTCCCAGGCTGAAGCACCACTGCGGCATGGCAACACGGTCTCAAGATAGGAAGCGCGTTCAAGTCCGTTCAACACCCACCACACTGGAGCCACCAGGATCCCGACCATGGCCGCCACCCTGCTCAGCACAGACGAACTGAACAACCTTCACCAGACCCTTCCCCACTGGCAGTTGGTCAATGGCCAACTGGAGCGCCGCTGCCAGTTCGCTGATTTCGTCGGTGCGTGGGGATTCATGAGTCAGGTGGCACTGATGGCTGAAGCCATGAATCACCATCCCGACTGGAGCAATGTCTATGCGAGCGTCACCATTCGCCTCAGCACCCATGATCTTGGAGGCATCTCCACGCTCGATCGAACCCTTGCCCAGGCGATCGACCGCTTGCTTTGAAGCCTGCCAGCATGAAGAGTCCCCCTTGCAACGCCATGACCGCCACCCCCACCAGCGCAGTGATGCCGACCAGTGGCGTGCCGGTCACGATTCTCACTGGGTTTCTCGGTGCAGGCAAAACCACACTGCTCAACCACATCCTCACCAACCAGAACGGAGTGAAAACAGCCGTTCTGGTGAATGAATTCGGCGAGATCGGCATCGATAACGACCTGGTGATCAGCACCGGGGAAGACATGGTGGAGCTGAGCAACGGCTGCATCTGCTGTTCGATCAACGGCGAGCTGCTCGAGGCCGTCGACCGAATCCTGACCCGTCCGGACCCCGTTGACTATCTCGTGGTGGAGACCACAGGCCTGGCAGACCCCTTGCCAGTGGCCATGACGTTCCTGGGGAGTGAGCTGCGCGATCAGACGCGCCTCGACTCGATCATCACCCTGATCGATGCCGAAAACTTCAGCCCTGATCTGCTGGAGAGTGAAGTGGGACGCTCTCAGGTGGTCTATGGCGACATCCTGCTGCTCAACAAGACGGATCTGGTCAATGAGGAGCGTTTGCAGGCCATCGAAACGACCTTGAGAGAGGTCAAAAAGGACGCGCGCATCCTGCGTTCTGAAAAGGGCAATGTCCCCCTGCCACTGCTCATGAGTGTGGGTCTGTTTGAAAGCGACAAGGTGGTGAGTGCAGCCGATGACCCCACCCTCGACCACAGCGACTGTGACCATGACCATGGGCACTGCAGTCACGACCATCACGACCACGGCGACCACAGCCATGACCATGACCACAGCCACAGCCACAGCCACAGCCATGACCACAGTCACAGCCACGGCCAAGGCACCGACCATCTAGCGATTGAGGGCTACACCTCTCTCTCCTTCAGCAGCGATGGCCCCTTCGCCCTGCGCAAATTTCAAAACTTTCTCGACAATCAGCTGCCCGCCACAGTGTTCAGGGCCAAGGGAATCCTGTGGTTCAACGAAAGCGAACGCCGCCACGTGTTCCATCTGGCAGGCAAGCGCTTCTCCATCGACGACAGCGATTGGCCCGGAGAACGCAAGAACCAGCTGGTGATCATCGGTCGGGACCTCGACCACAACACCCTGCGGAAACAGCTGCGGGCCTGCGTGGCCAAGGACGCCGGCACAGGTTTCGGTTGATGCAATCGGACGCAATCCCTACAAGCAGGATTGGCACAGCTTGCTTAGGGTGTCTGAATCTCAGGAGATGCCATGATTGAACTCCTCACCGCAACACTGGCTCTGACAGCCCTTGGTGTTGCTCTGTGGATGATGGCTGACTCTGACGACGACAATTCCGGTGGCGGCCTGATGGAACCTGTGCTGGTACCCATTCCGGTCCGCAACACCCGCCGCTGAAACGGTCTTCGTGTTCCAAAAACCATCGCTCCCCAGGGAGCGGTGGTTTTTTTGTGTCCGAGCCAGCCAGGCGAATAACGCTATTGCGTATCATTCGCACCTTGCGAGCCAAGGCTAATGCGTATCACTCTCAATAAGCGGCCAGTGCTGCGAATGGTTTCGCTCGGGCTGTTGCTGTCCGGAGCAGGCCTGCTGCAGGCCTGTGGTGCCAGCAAAGACAAGAGCATCGGGGTCTACTCCGGACGTCACTACAACACGGATCAGGAGCTGTATAAGCGGTTCACCCAAGAGACGGGAATCCGCGTTGAACTGCTGGAAGCCAAAGATGATGCACTGATCCAACGCCTGCGTTCCGAAGGTGACAACAGCCCCGCTGATGTGTTGATCCTGGCCGACGCTGCCCGACTGGATCGCGCCGCAGGCCTGAATCTCTTCCAGCCGGTGTCCTCGAAAACCTTGAGCCAGGCGATCCCCGCGACGCTGCGCGACCCAGAGAACCGCTGGTTTGGCCTCACCCGCCGCATGCGCGTGCCCATGGTCAACCCCAGCCAGGTCAAGCCCGATCAGGTGGGTCGCTACAGCAAGCTCTCCGATCCGTCTCTGGCCGGCAAACTCTGCCTACGCAACCGCCGCAGCGTCTACAACCAATCGTTGGTCGCCTTCATGATCGACCGAACCGGCGAGGAGTCCACGGCCCGTTGGATCAAGGGAATGGTCGCCAACCTGGCCCAACCCGTGTTCAGCAGCGACACCCCGATGATCCGCGCAGTCGCCCAGGGCCAGTGTGGGGTGGCTTTAGCCAACACGTATTACCTGGCCCGCTTGCAGGCAGGCGATAAAGGGGCCGCCGATCAAACGCTGAGCCAATCGGTTGAGGTGGCATGGCCTGACCCCGTGCACGTCAACATCACGGGCGCTGGGGTCACCCGCGCCAGCAGCAATCCTGCTGCAGCCCAGCGCTTCGTGGAGTTCCTGGCCTCCAACCAGGCGCAGGGTGGCTATGCGGCCGCCAACCATGAATATCCAATCAAAGGGGTCGGCAACGATCCAGTGCTCAAGGCCTGGGGGACCTTCCGCCAAGCTGATGTCTCGGCCGCCAGGCTGGGCGACTTGAATGGCAAAGCACTACAACTGATGACTGCGAACGGCTGGCAATGATCCAGGCGCCCCTGGCACCGACTGCCGGGCACCGCAGCTTCTGGCAACCCGGTCGACGCTGGCTGAGCATCTTGGCGGTGGTGCTGGCCGTGATGGCCCTGCTGCCGCTGGCAGGGCTCATCCAGGCTGGCCTCCAAGGACTGGGGGATGGAAGCGCCAGCCTTGGCGCTGATGGTGGCCAGCAGATCGCCGGCACCATCACCCTGCTGCTCGGCACCACAGGCCTGGGCGCAGTGCTGGGGACCGCCAATGGTTGGTTGCTCGCCAATTGCCGCTTCCCAGGAAGGCGATTGCTGCGGGTCGCCCAGTTGTTGCCCCTTGCCACACCCTCCTACGTGCTGGCCGCCACACTGATCGATCTCGGGAGCCGCCAGGGCATCCGCATTCATGGCCTGAGCTGGGGAGTGCTGGTGATGGCGCTCTGCACCTATCCCTACGTTTTTCTGCTCAGCACCGAGAGTTTCACCATCTGCGGACGGCGCCAGCTCGAGGCCTGCCGATGCCTGGGCGTGGGGCCCTGGAACAGCTTTCGTCGGATTGCACTGCCGATGGCAATGCCAGCGATCGGCGCCGGCATCGCCCTGATGGGCATGGAAGTGGTGAATGAACTTGGAGCAGTGCAGTTACTCGGGATTCCAAGCCTGTCAGGCGGAATCCTTCAGGCATGGCAAGCGGAAGGGAATCCAGCCGGAGCGGTCGGGCTAGCCCTGATCACTCTCTGCATCGTGATGGTGCTCCTCATCGGAGAGCGTCGGCTTCGTCGACGCAGTCGACGCTGGGCGGAAGGAGTGGCAGGCGGTGAATCACCGGCCTGGCCGCTCAACGGTGGGCGGGCGCTGATTGCACAGATCCTGGGAGCCATGCCGCCACTGCTGAGTCTGGGCACGCCCCTGCTGTGGGCCAGTGTCAACATCGATCAACTCAGCCAGAGCATCAGCCCTGAACTTCTGCTGCTCACAGGGCGCAGCCTGGGTCTAGCGCTCGCAGCCGCAGGCCTTGCCGTTGTGGCTGCCCTGCTTCTGTCCATCGCCAAACGATGGAGTCAATCGACGGGACTGCGAGGACTCACATTTCTGGCAGGCATGGGCTACGCCGTGCCTGGGGCCGTCCTCGCCCTTGCCCTGCAATTAATCGGGGGTCCTTGGCAGCTCGCACCGCTCGGCCTGCTGCTCTGGGGATACAGCGATCGTTTTCTCGCGGTCGCCAAAGGAGGCCTGGATGCCGCCCTTGAACGCCTGTCTCCAAGCCTTGATGAGGCTGCGACAGGTCTGGGGTGCCGCTGGCCAACGGTGCTGAAGCGCGTGCACCTCCCCCTGCTGCGAGGCCCTTTGGCGGTCGGTGGACTGCTGGTCTTTGTCGACACGGTGAAAGAACTGCCGCTCACCTTCGCCCTGCGCCCCTTCAACTTCGACACCTTGTCGGTGCGGGTGTTCCAGTACGCCAGCGACGAACGCCTGGCAGCCGCCCTCCTGCCCACGATGATGATCCTCAGCCTCGGCTTAATCGCGTCTCTGGCACTCGTCCCAGGCCTTGAACAGGGTCCAAGCGTCGACGACTGAGGCAGGCCTTGCCCCTTCGAGGTGCCAGGACGGCCAACCAATTCATCTGCAACGGACTGAAATTGTCATCGCTGGCCAGCACCAGCGTGAATCGACCATCAGCCAGCTGGGGACCAAGGGTCAGCGCTTCCCAGTTGTCGGCAGGCAGACCGGCCGTGTGAAGGTCCCATTGCATCAAAGGGCGATGCGCATCCCGCGTTGAAGGCGACAACGGGAAAGCCACCAACCAGGCTTGCCAACCAAACGGAAACGACACCTGCCTGACCAATGCAAGCAATCGTTGAGCGGCTGGCACAGCGAGCAGATCCGTAAGACCGGCGTCTGCGCCCAGAGAGGCAAGACGCAACCATGCGTAAGGTTCAGCCTGGCCGCCGGGATGGCTTCTGGCCAAAGGGATCCCTCCGTGCATCCGCTCTTGCAACAAAGGGGCTTCCGCTGCCATCAGCAGATCTCCCGGCGCCAGTGTGGTCAAGGATTCCGGACCCAGATTCACCGCCAGACCACGTCCCCTCGTCGCAGCCCAACTGGCAGGAAGCGGCCGTCGCTGCATCAGGCGCCCCGTCGCAAGATCGAAACGGATCAGGCTGGCCTGCCGCCGCTGCGTCCGTCGCCCCTCGCTCACGATCCAGGCCTGATTGCCCTGGAGCACCAGCCCCTCGCCATCCAATCCAACGGGCAACGCATCGCCCTGGGCTGTGCGCAGCCGTAAACGGGGCCCGGGCGTCAGGGCTGAAGCCTCTCCCCGCAGCAACCGCGCCAGGCCGCCCCATGGCATCAAGTAACTCCGAGGTGAATCGCTCAGCAACCACAAGCGATCCTGTTCGGGCTGATAACCCGCAGCAGAGAACCCTCCAACCGGTTGACCATCAAGGCCCTTGCGGGGGAGTTTCACCGTGCGCACAACGTCCCAGCCTGCCGAAAGCGGGCAAGGGAACACCTGGGGGGAAGGTGGTAGCGCAGCAGCGAGCATCAAACCCATCATGGTCCGACGTCCCGCCATGCCACACAGCTCTGCGCTCAAGCCTGATGGTGGGCCGAAACGCGCTGATCGAGCACCGAAGCACCAGCCGCCATCACATCAGCCAAGGTGACAACCAGGCGATAGCTGAGGGCAATCGCCAGCAACGGCGCCTCCGCCACCACGCCATGAAGCCTGAGCAGCAAAACGGTTTCAAACACGCCAAGGCCACCCGGTGCCCCGGGGACCACCAGGCCCACCGTCCAGGCCAGGGCAAAGCCTGAGAGCCACACACCGAGTGGATGACCGTCGCCAAGCCCGAAACTCTGCACACAGCACCAGAAACCAGCAAAGCGGCAGAGCACAAACACCATTTCCATCGCCAACGGAGCCCAGGGATAGCCGCCGCGGCCACTGCCGAGCTGCGTTGGATCAAACGAGGCCAAGCTCTCGCCCTCGACCCGGTTGAGTTGCTTCCACTTCGCCTGCTCCAGGCGGGTCAGCAAGGGTTCACGCCAGCGCGGCATCAGCACCAGCAAAGGCAACACACACACCAAGGCCAGACCCGACTGCCAACCGCCCAACGGGACCCAGAGCAGTGCCGCCACCGCCATCACCAGAGGCTCCAGCAGCACGGAAACCAGGGCTTGATTGGCCCCGATGAACGGTTGAAGCGTGCGCAGGCGATCGACGAAATGCCAGATACCACCAGGCAGATACTTGAGCAGGTTGGTCCGTAGATAAAGCTGCACCAGGGCCAGGTCTGCAACGCCATGGCCGAGCCAATCCATCAGCACCCGCCAGGCCAGACCATTCACCACCAAGCTCAACCAACTGAGGTTCAATCCCAACAGCAACCACCACCAGCCGCGGGCCGTGAGGGTGAGATCGCGCAAGCCCGTCACATGCCCAGCCAGAGCCCAGGCAATGAAGCCAAGACTGGCCAGGGTGACCCAGAGCCGCAATCCACCGGGGAGCTTGAACGTCATAACGACCAGTCGTCGAGAGGAGTGAAACGGTCCGCCTCGGCCAACACCACCTGCCGCACATGATCCACCGAGACAGCGTCCTGAAGGCTGATTCGGCGCAGCTCGTCGTGTTCCACCTTGAGCGTGGTCTGACCACCGGGGCGGCGCACCTGTTTCACACGGATCTCGCCCCATGGAGAAGGACAGAGTCCAGAACGCCGCCACAGCAGCCAACGGCCCTGGCGGCGTTCACGCACCCCAAGGCTGGAGCTAGTCCGCAACCAGACCTGGCGCAGAGCCAAAGCGTGTTCGGGCAACAGCAAAGCCGTGAGGGCATGGCCCTGGCGTCCCTTCTGCATCACTGCAGGGGTCGTCGCCACCTCCAGGGCACCGGCCTGGCGCAGGCTCTCAGCCAGGTGAGCGATGTCTTCCGCAGACGCATCATCAATCCAGGCCTCCTGCACCACCAGGTCCTGCCATCCGATCAAGTCATCTCCTCGGGAGATCTCCTCCACCTGCAACAGCCGCAACAGGTTGGGACGATCAAGCTGACGATGACCCAGGCCGATGCCCACCGCGTCCACCACCAGATCCTGCGGTTCGGCAAAGGCGTCCGCCAGCACAGCCATCAAAGCCAGGCCTGTGGGGGTGGTGAGTTCTCCACCAGGGAGATGCGACCCGGAACGCAGGGGCACGCGATAGCGACGCGCCAGTTCCAACACCGCTGGAACGGGCACCGGCAGGCAGCCGTGAGCCGTGTCCACGGTTCCTCGACCCGCAGGAGGCGGCTGACACAGGAGACGCTCTGGGGCCAGATGGGTCACGGCGGCACAGACCCCCACCACATCCACAAGGCTGTCCAGGGCACCCACCTCATGAAAATGCACGTCGTCAGGGACGGTGCCATGCACGGCGGCCTCGGCTTCCGCCAATGCACTGAACACCGCCAGCACCTTCGTCTTCAGCAAGGGAACGATGGGTGCTGCACGGATCCGCCCGCGCAGATCACGCCAGTGGCGATGGTGCTCACTAGGAATGGTGGGCTCCACATCCAGCTGAAGACCCCGCAGACCGCCGTTGGTGCTTTCCTCAACCACCAGGCGATAGGCGTCGCCCAGACCAAGGGCATCCAGCGGCTCGGTGATCACCTGGCGAGGAACGCCCAGATCCAGACTGGCGGCCAGCAACATGTCGCCTGCGAGCCCGGTCGGACAGTCGACCACCAGAGTTTGCATCACACCTCAGGCGGTTGAGACGACGGGGAGGACAGCAACTGGTCGGTGAGCTGCTCGAGCTGAGGCTGCTGCCGCCGCAGCCACTGGTCCACTTCGCGTCTGGCTCGCCGCTGCTCCCTCTGGGCCGTGTCCACGTCATGGCCCGAGAGGCCCCAGAGGCGACCGAGCAGAGCCCGGTCGTCGGCACCGCCTCGAGCGGCGCCGTACATCAGGGACTCGGCAGCGATGCCGGCCTGGAGAACACGGCTCCAGCGCCGCAGATCTTCAAGCGACATCCGCACGCTGGGAAGACGTTCGAACTCGGTGGCGCCATTGCTGCGCACCCCTGCCTGCAGGCAAGCCCTGGTGCCAACGAGCACCCGTTGCACCTGGAGTTTGTTGTCTCGCGCCAGAAGGAGATGACCGGCCTCATGGCAAGCGATCCGACGCAGCCTGGCCTGCCCCCCTGGCAAGGATTCCGCCAGTAGGTGACCACCAAGCCCCTGCCATTGCGAAGCATCCACGGTGAGACCGACCAGCAGGCCGCCGACACCCACTGCGATCCACGCGGGTGAGATCCCCACCAGGGGACCAAAGACCGCAACGAGCGTGGCACCGGCAACAGCAGCGCCTGCGGTGATGCTGGCGACCGATCCTCTGGACTCGCCGCCGCTGCCGGAAGGGGACGACGGCATCAGGCCTGGGGCTGACGACTGCGACCCTTGCCACCACGGCCTTTCCCTGCACGGGTTGGCATTGGGGCGATCACGTCATGGCGTTCCACCTGAAGGTCCTGGCCTTCACGCCGCACGTCAAGGCTGACGAAATGGCGCAGATGATCGATGGAGACCTCACCTCTGAGCTGAAGCTTGAACGGCAGCGGACGGCTGCCATCTGGTCTGGGTTGCTGCCGAATCTTGATCACCAGCTCACCGCTTTCAGGGCGGGTGTAGATCAGCTCACCACGGATGGAGAAGTAATCATCACCTTCAGGCAGGGTGTCGTGCACCTCGGCGGCCGATGCCGTATCGGCTTCAGCATCGACCCGATCGAGGGTGCTCGGCTCCCAGACGCCTGCGATTTGCAGATGAAGAAGACCTCCCTCCCGGCTGCGGGGATACACCACCCAGAGATGGGGGTGGTCCATGGCCAGGTGACGGCGCATCAGCGTGAGCATGCGGCCCAAGACGACGGCCTCGAGCTCCTGGCCCTGGTCGTCAACCAGAACGCCTCGCGTGAGCTGGTCGTCGGACTCAGGCCGGTAGGTACCGCGGACAATGCCGATGGCCCGGTATTGCAGCGGTTCGGTGACCGGGGGAATCGGATGGTCGCGCATCAGTCAGTAAGGGCATGCAGTGGCCCTCACAAACTTTAGCCAGCACTGGCGATCCGCCTCAGACTGATCGGCGTTGGCATGGGCTGAGCAAACGCGGTGGCAGGAGAGAATCGCTGGTGGTTAGGAGGGGGTCTCGTCGTGGCCCTCGGGCTGGGCTGGCTGCTGAGTGCCGTGATTCATGACCACCAGGCCACGGCATCGCCCAGCCGCCTGGAAGTGGATCGTCAGGTGAAGGAACTGTTGCAGAAACGAACTCAGCAGCCCCTCAGCCCTTCGGATGAGCGCCGCTTGATCGAACGCCTCTTGGCACTGGGGAGGCTGCCGGAAAGCATCGTGCTCGTGGAAGAACAGGTGAAGGCCCAGCCCAAGGTCTGGCGGTGGCGCCTCCTCCTCACCCAGCTGCATCTCCGTAACGGCAACAACAGAGCTGCTGACGCTCAGATCCAGCACCTGATGCGCCTGCATCCTCACCAGGTGGATGTGCTGCAAACGTTGTCCCAGCTTCGACTGGAGCAAGGGCGAGCCAAGGACGCCCTTGCCCTTGTTCAATCAGCCCTTGCGTCTGCGCCAGCCGATCAACGGATCGTGATCGGCCTACTGCTGGCTGATCTGCAACGCCAGAGCGGCCAAACAGCCGCTGCACTGAGCACCTACGGACAACTCGGCACCCAAGCGCCGAAGGACCCCAGACCCGTCATGGCCCAGGCCCTGCTCATGAAGGAGCAGGGAAAGGACAAGGAAGCAGAGCAGCTGCTCAGCATTGCCCGCCAACGCCAGGTCACGGCCAATGTGGACACACAGGCCATTGACAGCCTCGCGGCCAGCTGGGGGCTGCACACCAGTCGAGAGGCAAAGGCTCAATCCGAACCAACGCCTACTGCCCCGGCTCCGTCGTCTGTGCGTCCCAACCCTTGAGGGCCGCATCAATCGCATCCACAGGGTCGGTGGCATCGTCCATCGCGGTGGCCTGACGTAAACGGTTGATCAGGTCCATGGGATTGGTCGCATCCAGCACAGTCCCTTTGGGCTGACCTGGGCTGGTGTTGTAAAGCTCCTGCTCCGCGGGCGTCTGATAGCCAGACATCGTGCTCTGCGCCTGGGCGATCCCTGAGCCAGACACCACCAAGACAGCCACTGCAAGTGCGGTGCGGCGATAAAGCAACTGCATCAGACGACTGCCTAGGGAGGGCCAATGCTAAGGGTCTCCAGCAGTGGCAGAAAGTCTGTGCTGATCGTCAGTTGGAACGTCAACTCCGTGCGCACCCGGCTCGAGCATGTGCTGGCCTGGCTGAAGAACGTCCAACCGGATCTGCTCTGCCTGCAGGAGACCAAGGTGGATGACCCGCTGTTCCCGGCAGCAGCCTTTGAAGCGATCGGCTACCGGGTGCACGTCCACGGTCAGAAGGCTTACAACGGCGTGGCCCTCGTGAGCCGTGAACCGCTCGAGGATGTACGCATGGGATTCAGCGGCGAACTCCCAGGCGATGCAGAGGCCATCGAGCTCGGCGAACAGAAACGGGTGATCAGTGGCGTGCTTCAGGGGGTGCGCGTCGTGAATCTCTACGTTCCAAACGGCTCCAGCTTGAGCTCAGACAAATACACCTACAAATTGCGCTGGCTGGACTGCCTCAGGCGCTATCTGGAGGCAGCCCGGGAACGGGATGAACCGTTGTGTGTGGTCGGAGATTTCAACATCGGCCTGGAAGCCCGCGACATCCACGATCCGGAGCGGCTGACCGGCGGGATCATGGCCACAGAAGCCGAGCGCAGCGCTCTTCGGCTCGCCCTCGGAGATGACATGGACGACGTCTTCCGCGTCTTCGAGCCCGATGCAGGCCACTGGAGCTGGTGGGACTACCGCAGTGGGGCCTGGAACCGCGACAGCGGCTGGCGCATCGATCACATCTATCTCTCTGACGAGCTCCTGGGCTCAGCCCGCAGCTGCGTGATTGACAAGCAGGAGCGGGGCCGGGAGCAACCCAGCGACCATGCTCCCGTGGTGGTCGACCTCTGCTGGCCACCCGACGATGACGATGACGGCTGGCGTGATCAATCCTGGGGCGACGAGGATTGATGCAACGCCTCAGGCCATCACGTCAGTACGCAATCACAGAAGGATCAGACTGGAGGGTGACGGCACGCCTTGACGATTCCCCACAGCTTTTAGGCGTGGGGAAGATCTTGCCGGGATTGGCAACGCCATCCGGATCAAACGCCAAACGCAGGCGTCGCATCGTGGCCAGGTCCTCCGGGGCGAACATCCAATCGAGGTAGCAGCGTTTGTCGGAACCGACGCCGTGTTCCCCCGTGATGCTGCCTCCCACCGCCAGGCATTCCCGCAGGATCGCAGCGCCGAGATCCTTCACCCGCTGGTCAACGTCAGGATCATCACGTCGATACAGGATGAGCGGATGGAGATTGCCGTCACCGGCATGAAACACATTGGCCACCGGCAATCCAAACTCCCCGCTCAGCCTCTCGATGGCCGCCAACACCCTGGGCAGGCTGCTCCGGGGCACCACGCCGTCTTGCACGTAATACGTGGGTGAAATCTGGCCTACAGCGGCAAACGCTGATTTGCGTCCCTTCCAGAGCATCGCGCGATCGGCGGCGTCATCAGCGCGGCGTACCCCCCGCGCTCCGGCATCTCGGCACAATTGAGCAGCACGGTCGGCGGCGACGGCCACCTCCGCTGCCTGACCATCCAGTTCCACCAGCAGAACAGCAGCCGCATCCCTGGGGTACTCGTCATGGCCGAACAGGTCATTGACGGCATTGATCATGAAGTTGTCCATGATCTCCATCCCCGCGGGCAGCACCCCTGCCGCTGTCACCAGGCGCACCGCCTCCCCGGCCGACTCCATGGTGGGGAAATCAGCAAGAAGCACACTCACCGTTTCCGGCGCCCGCAACAAGCGAAGCGTGATTGCTGTGGCCACACCGAGGGTGCCCTCGCTGCCAATGAACGCTCCGCGCAGATCCAGGGCAGCGCACTCGGCCAGATCAGCCCCAAGGCTCGTCACCGTGCCATCAGGCAGCACCACCTCCATCCCGAGAACGTGATTGCTCGTGACCCCGTATTTGAGGCAATGCACGCCGCCCGAATTCTCAGCGACGTTGCCACCGATGCTGCACACCACCTGGCTGGAAGGATCAGGGGCGTAATAGAAGCCATCCCCTGCAACAGCGCGGGTGACCCAGCTGTTGATCACCCCGGGCTGGACAGTGACGGTCTGATTCGGGAGGTCGATGGCCAGGATCTGGCGCATGCGACTGGTGATCAACAGCAGCGCCTCCTGCTCCGTCACGGCACCACCTGAGAGTCCCGTCCCACTGCCACGCGCCACAAACGGCACTCCGTGATCACGACAACATTGCAGGGTGATTGCCACCTCCTCGGTCGTCCGCGGCAAGACCGCCAGGGGTGGTTCGTGACGGTCAATCGTCAAACCATCACAGTCGTAGGTAAGCAGTTCCTGCCGCTTTCGCACCAGGGCGTCAGACGGGAGCAACCGGCTGAGATCTCTGTCCAGGGCTGCCCAGTCGTGGATCAAGGACCGTCCGTTCGGAAGCCTCAACTCTGGCAGAAGCGACCGCGAACCAGTGGGGCTTCGGTCACAGTTCAGTCGCAGGTGACCGTTTTGGGTCAGGATGTCGGACGGTTTGCATCTGCCCCTTGGCATCCGTCCCCGTGACAGCTCCCACCCTGAACACCAGCCATTCCCAGGCCATTTTCAGTGCGGCCCAGAGCCTGATGCCCGGCGGGGTGAGCTCCCCGGTGAGGGCTTTCAAGTCGGTGGGCGGTCAGCCGATCGTCTTTGACAGGGTCAAAGGTCCCTATGCCTGGGACGTTGATGGCAACAAATACATCGACTACATCGGCAGCTGGGGACCGGCCATCTGCGGCCATGCCCATCCTGAGGTGATCAGCGCTCTCCAGGAAGCGATCGAGAAGGGAACCAGCTTCGGTGCACCGTGCGCTCTCGAGAACACCCTCGCGGAGATGGTGATCGAGGCCGTTCCCAGCGTGGAAATGGTGCGCTTTGTGAACAGCGGCACCGAGGCCTGCATGGCTGTTCTGCGCTTGATCCGTGCCTACACAGGCCGTGACAAGGTGATCAAGTTCGAAGGCTGCTACCACGGACATGCCGACATGTTCCTGGTCAAGGCCGGCTCCGGAGTCGCCACTCTGGGCCTTCCTGATTCCCCCGGTGTGCCGCGAAGCACCACCGCCAACACGCTCACAGCCCCCTACAACGACCTTGAAGCCGTCAAACAGCTGTTTGCAGAGAATCCGGACGCCATCGCCGGGGTGATTCTTGAACCGATCGTTGGCAACGCCGGCTTCATCACTCCGGAGCCTGGATTCCTTGAGGGATTGCGCGAAATCACCAAGGAGCATGGCGCTCTACTCGTCTTCGATGAAGTGATGACCGGCTTCCGCATCAGCTACGGAGGAGCCCAAGCCCATTTCGGAGTCACCCCTGACCTCACCACGATGGGCAAGGTCATCGGAGGCGGCCTGCCTGTGGGCGCCTATGGCGGCCGCAGAGAAATCATGGAGATGGTGGCCCCTGCAGGTCCGATGTACCAGGCAGGCACCCTGAGCGGCAATCCCCTGGCGATGACCGCAGGCATCAAGACCCTCGAACTGCTCAAACAACCAGGCAGCTACGAGAAACTCACGGCAACGACCGAAACGCTGATCTCGGGCATCAGAGAAGCTGCCAAGGCCGCTGGCCTTCCATTCACCGGCGGCAGTGTCAGTGCGATGTTCGGCTTCTTCCTCTGCGAAGGCCCAGTCCGCAACTTCGAGGAAGCCAAGCAAACGGATTCAGAGCGGTTCGGAAAACTGCATCGGGCGATGCTTGAACGTGGGGTTTACCTGGCTCCGAGCGCCTTTGAAGCCGGTTTCACCTCCTTGGCACATTCCGACGCAGACATCGAGGCGACATTGCAGGCATTCCGCGAAAGCTTCGCGGAAATCGCCTGACCCCACCCTTCAGGTTCCCTCTTCAAGCCCCGCTGCCGAGGCAGCGGGGCTTTTTGCTGGCGAAAATCCTACGAATCAACAGCGTTCGCATGCGCTGCCAAAGGGCAGACGCATTGAGGCCGCGACAAAACACTGACGACTCGAATCCAACTGAAGCAGGCACGGAAGAGAACCGTGATTTCAATCGGATCCAGAGACGTTCAACGATGTTTCCTATGAAAGAACTGAATCTGACCAATACGCTGAGTGCAACCTTAACGATCTGCTATCAGTCTTCTATCAACAACTGTGCACCAATTCAATGTAGCGGCGAGCCAAACCGACCACAACGCAGTCAGCAAAAACTGTTCAGCGCAGTCCCTGCTCACACGAACCCATCAAAAATCATTCTTCAGGATGACTTTTTCTTGCCATCCAGAAGATCAATCAACGCCTGCAGCTTCTCAATCGCTTCTCTCACCGCAACAGCTTCGGGCATGGTGCCCTCGTCCATCACCGCAAGGTGCATGTCTTTACACATATTGCGCAGCTGCTGAATTCTTTGCTTGACATCTGCCTTTTTTTCAGCTGCTGTTGCCATTGAAATCCAGTCAATTTCAGCAGCCTACCATTCGCTACAGCATCAACATGCTGCCCCCAAGCATGGGAAGCAACAGACCTCTGGAGGCCTCACCGACATGCCATCCGACGTTCCAGCCCAAGAACAAACGAGGAAATGGTTCCGCAGCCACCTCCTCAACCGTGAAATCGAATTGCAGGAGCTGTACGAGCTCGGGGGCGATGAGCTGGATTTGATCATGGCTGAAACAGCTGAGATCCGATCCGATCCCGACAACAAAGCGCGTAGCCACGGTCGTTGGTGCACAGCGGGTTATGTGCTGGAGCTGGCGCGCATCATCGACAGACGGCGAAGTGACGATTGCGACCCGCACCTGTGATGCCTCCACTCGCTGACCAGCTGCTCGCCATGGGGATGCGAGAGCTCGAGATCGGTCATGTCTTGGCACGTCTGATCGATGAGCACTACGAACTCGACACCACCCACTTCCTTGCCGAGGTAGAGGCCCCCAACCGCATTAAAGCGATTGAAACATTTCTCTGGGCCCATCTTCAGCCCCGTTTTCAGGGCCAGTCTTTCGCCCTAGACCCCGCCTTCCTCCGAAGCCACGTCGACTGGGGCGGCGCCTGGCGTCAACTCCGCCAGCAACACGGCATGAGTTGCATTCAGATGCCCAAGGAATCACAGCAAGCGATGGTGCATTTCCTGTTCGTTGCAGGTCCTAATCCTCTCTGTCGAGGTGATCTGAACCTGCGTCAAACCCAGGGCGATCCCCAGCTCGGCAACCAGTTCATCTGGACGCCATGACGGCTGATCATGGCCGCTGATCAGCGGTAGTTCTCGAACTGAAGGGGCACCTCAAGGTCCTCCTCCTTGGTTTTCAGCAGCTGAATGGCCTGCTGGAGATCATCCTTGCTTTTGCCAGTGACGCGCAGACTCTCGCCCTGAATGGCCACTGTCACTTTCTTGAGCTCATCCCTCACCATCTTGCTGAGCTTCTTGGCATTGTCCTGACTGAGCCCTTTGCGCAGTTTCACGACCTGTTTGACCCGGTTCCCACCCACGGTTTCAGGGGTCTGAAAATCGAAAATCTTCAACGACAGATTGCGCTTGGTCGCCTTGGCGCGCAACACATCCTCGACTGCTTGAAGCGTCATGTCGCTGGCCGTGGTGATCACAACCTCGGTTTCCTCCAGCTCAATCTCCGTGCCGGAATCCTTGAGGTCGTAACGGTTGCCCACATCGCGACGCACCTGGTCAAGGGTATTCACCAGCTCCTGACGGTCGAAATCGGAGACCACATCAAAGGAGTAGGTGCTGGCCATGACCCTCATTCAGTCGTTTGAGACCACCCTATCGGTGGTGCGGGCGCAGGAGGCCCACAAAGGAGGCTCACAAGAGAAGACCTGCCTCCCTTGAATAGGGAGATCCCTCAAGGTTCGATGTCACTCACCAGCTTGTTCACCGCCACCGCCGCGGCTCCCTTCGCCTGGTCACTTGTGCTCGCCGGAGCGGTGGTGATCGCCAGCATTGTTCCTCTGGGGGCCGCCCGTTCCCAGGCCGACTTCACCATGACCGACATGGGTGCCCCCAGGGCCATGTTTGACCGACTGCCAGCCTGGGGGAAGCGCGCCAGCTGGGCCCATCAGAACAGTTTTGAAGCCTTCAGCCTCCATGCGCCGGCAGCCCTGCTCGCCCTGATCGCAGCACTTCAGACAGGACCTTTACCAGTCATCGCCGTCGGAGCCGCACTGGTTCAACCCCTGTTGCGACTTCTCTACATCGCTGCCTATGTGGGCAATGTGCCCCCAGCCCGTGGCCTCTGCTGGGCAACGGCTCTGTTCTGCACCGGTCTTCTCTACACCGAAGCGCTCAGAGCCCTGCTTCAGGCCGCCTGAGCCCAAGCGGCCAGAGCCTTGTCGGCTGAGGTGATCGACGCCAGAGAATCGTGCCAGTAGGCCTGCCATCCCAGCCGAGGCAGGCCTGCAAACACCATCAGATTCAGTGGATAGTGATCGGAATCCGTGCAGCGACGAAAATCATCGCGATACAGGAACACAGGCTTCTCCAACGCAAAGGCCGCTCCCAGCTCAACCATCACCCCCTCATCCGGGGGAGTGCCATTGACGATGGCGAACACGGCGTCAGCCTCGCCCACATCGTTCAGACACTGCTGCGCCACCCGATAGACGCCGTCTGACCGGCTCAGATCAACGCCCTGGTTGCGGGCAAAGGGCTCCCAGACCACCAGGCCAAGCGACTCCAGCGCCTGCACAAAACGCGGCAGCAATGTGGCCCTGCTCTCTGAGGAAAAACCCAGGGGGGAGGCGAGATAGATCGTCTTCGCAGCCATCAGCCCTGGGGGGCTTGGAACTGTTTCAGCGCCGCCAGCAACGCAGCGGGCGACTGGGGGTCAACCATCAGGACACTGCCGCCCGGTGCATCCGCCAGCTGTTCACCCATGGTCATCCACTCTTTGGCGAGCATCAGACGCATCGCTTCAGCGGTGTGGGGGTTGGATTGCAGAGCTTCCGCCATCACCAGGCCGGCTTTCGCCTTGGCATCAGCGAGCACCTGCTGTTGCTGTGACTGGGCTTCCGCCTCCAGCAGCAAGGCCTCCTTCTGCGCTCTGGCATCCAGGACCAAGGCTTCAGCACGACCTCGAGCCTCGTTCAACTGAGATTCCTTCTCACCCTCCGAGCGCAGGATGGCAGCCCGCTTCTCGCGTTCCGCGGTCATCTGCTGTTCCATCGCCTGCTGAACCCCGGGCGATGGCACAATGTCGCGCATCTCAACCCGGGTGACTTTCACCCCCCAGGGATCGGTGGCCTGATCCAATTCCCGCAAGAGCAATTCGTTCACTTCACTGCGGGTGGTGAACGTCTGATCCAGATCCAGCTTTCCCATCTCAGCACGAATCTGGGTCAACACGAGATTGACCATGGCCGCCTGCAGATTGTCGACCGCGTAGTAGGCGCGGGAGTGCTCGAGCAACTGCCAGTACACAACGGCATCGACTTCGATCGAGACGTTGTCGCGGGTGATGCATTGTTGCGGAGGAATGTCGAGAACGCGCTCCTTGAGCGATTCATGGCTGACCACCTTCTCCACCACGGGAATCACCAACGACAACCCCGGCTGCAACTCGCGGTCAAACTTGCCCAGGCGCTCCACCAGGCGAGACCGTCCGCCACTGGTGACTTTGACGCTACCGGTACCGAGAACCGCCAGCAGCAGCAAAGCCGGCAGACTGAAAAGCGCTTCCAAGGCATCAAGGCGTCTGTGGCGACCTTAAGGACCTTGACCAATGCCCACAAGGGCCATGCCACAGCCATGCAGGGGCATCAGAGTGAACTGAACTGGCGCAAGCGGTGATGCCCTCGATCTGGGTTCCATTGATCTGGCTGGCGGTGGCTGCAGTCCTGCTGACCCTGGAGCTGTCACAGCCCAGTTTTGATGGCTTGATGTTTGCCGCCATCGCCGCCCTGCTGGTCTCAGCCGTCACGGCCATCGGCCCGCTGCCATTGGTGCTGCAACTGAGTGCGTTCGTCGTCATCACTGTCGTTGGCACCGTGTGGTTGATGCGTTGGTCAGCGCACCGCAATCCCGATCCCGACAGCCAACGACAGCGCCAGGATCTGGCCGAAGTGATCAGTCCCATTCCCCCTGGAGGTGAAGGCCGGGTTCGCTGGCATGGTCAGAGCTGGGCAGCGGCCTCTCTGGAACTGGAGCGCCCCCTCACCGATGGAGAGAAAGTGCTGGTGGTGGGGCGAGACGGAACGCAGCTGCAGGTGATGGCAGCAAGCCCTCTCAGTCGAAGTAGAGAAGACTGACAACTTTTCCCATATCTTCGGCGCTGCGACAGCTGTTCAGCAGCGTTTCACTGTCATGGAAGGCCAGACAGATCAGCTGATCACAACGGCTGATGATGTCTTGATTGCAGAGACTGCTCGCCAGAGGCAGGGGCAAATCATCCTGTTCAGGCTTTTCGATCAGGTGAAGCACCCGATCCAGACTCTCACGAATCTCAGGGAGCTGCCTTTCCAGACTTTGGGGCAACAGCACCGTGAGACGCGCGGGATCCACATCCAACACTCCCCGGATGACAGCGGCGTTGACACCCTGGGCACCCGACGTGATCAAGGAGTGTCCTTCCTGGGCCAGGGAACGGGCGATCAATTCAACGAGATGAATGGCCACAATCGGCACATGACGGCTGCCGAGAATCGCAATTCTGCGCTTGCCTTTGTCCTGAAGCAGTGCCAACTCCTGGGCCAGGGTGTCAACCCTGTCAAGAGACGGAAGATCTAGGGAGCGGCTCAAGGACATCCCACCGGTCACAGTCAGAAATTAGCAGTAATTCTGATGCGTATGAGAGAACGAAACACGCTCGCGTCAGGATGATTGAACCGTCGGGATGGGAGCTTCAGAGCGAGACGCCCAGAACGGAGAACAACCGGTCGAGTTGGCAGTGATCTTCGACCAGACGGAAGGCGTAGGTGGCTTTGACTGCCTCGTGCAGGCGCACATGACCAAAGGCCTGTTCAATCACTTCCACGGTGGCGAGGGTGTCGTGCTCCACTTTCAACAGAGGGACCTCAAGTTCGTCGGCCCGGCTGATCAATTGAGGCAGAGGCTCGCCAGCACCGGTGAGAATCAGACATTGTGTGGAAGCCTCAAGGGCTGCCAACTGAATATCGGTTCGATCAGCACCGGTCACAACCGCCATATTGCGGCGACGACGGAAGAACTCCATCGCTGAGTTCACGTTCATGGCACCGATACTCAGCGTCTCAACCAGCAATTCCAGACGCTCTTCACAGCAGATCACCCGAGCATCAAGACGACGCACCAGTTCTCCGACCGTGACACTGCGCAACAGGGGAGAACGCGGCATCACACCAAACACAGCCAGGCCAAGCGCCTCCAGAGCCGGTACCACCTGACGCTGAATCACGCCCACTTCTTTGGGCGTCACGGCATTGAGCACGATGCCGGCCAAACGGTCACCCAGCTGATCGCGGGCCTCCAGCAGCGCATCCACACTTGTGCTGTTCTGCCACAAATGCAACAACACCACCTTGGCGTCGAGGCCGCGGGCCAGCTGGCCGAGGCTGAGCCCATATAAGAGGCCTTCATGCAGGCTTCCCGCCGCCTCCAGCAGGGTGAACGCGTCATCGTCCTGTTGAAGCTGCTGTTGCAGTCGCGTGAATCCATCGCCGGGATCAAGTCGACCTTCGGACAGACGCTGATCGGCAGAGGCGGGAGCGAGAAGGTGAAGCGATGGAATCAACTGGTCCTCGCTGAGGCCCAGGGTGTCTCCGACGAAACGAACGTCGTCGTCAATCAAGGGATCTGGCAGCTCACCACCATCAGCAGACCACTCAAGACTGGTGGCCAAGGGTTTCCCGAAGCGGACGGGTCGACCAGACGTCGCGAGTTGACGCGCCAGACCCAACACAAAAGCTGATTTCCCACTGAAAGGTTCACACGATCCGATCAGCAAGGTCGATCCCATCAGAGGCTCCAGGTTTCCCTTCTTGCAAATAATTTAAGGGTCATCCCGCATCCGAGACGAGCGGATCCTGCTCCAGCAGAATCCACCGCCAACATTGCTCCGGCAAATCGATGGCTTCCGCCTCCAGGGGGCACTCCATCAACCACTGCACGAGTTGATGCGCTGGCACTTCAAAGCTGTAGCGCAACGAGGGCTCATCAGGAAACGACAAGTCACAGCGGCAGGGATTGAGGGGTGCTCGCACCGGATCCCAACTGAGCCGATAGGCATGCGATTGTCCCCCCTCCAGCTGGCGTCGCCCCTCCAGAAATCCCCTGTCAAAGAACGGCAGCACGTTCAGCAAGGCCTGTTCCTGCGGCAAACCTCCGCAGTAGGGAGCGAAGAGTGCAATCTGAGCTGCGTCGGCTGGGGGGGTCACTGGCCTGATTTTGTTAGTCCCAGGATGCCCCAAGCTGGGGCGATGGCCCAACATTCATCCAAATCTCCCTGGAAGGGAAAGCGAGTCGGCATCACCGGGGCCCGTGGTGCGCTGGGCCAGGCCCTCTGCCGGCAGTTTCAACAACGCGGAGCCAAGGTGGTGGGCTTCAGCCATGGCCCGCGTCCCGACACGGCTGATCCCCGGTCCATCCCCCAGGAATGGGTGCAATGGAGCTGCGGGCAGGAACACCAACTGGATCCCGTGCTCGCAACTCTTGACCTGTTGGTGCTGAACCATGGCATCAATCCTGGAGGTGATCAGCGACCCGAAACGATCACAACCGCTCTCCAGGTCAATGCTTTGAGCAGCTGGGCTTTGATCAATCGGTATGAAGCGATCGCCGCGGCCGCCCCTCTCGACGATGGCCGTCGCGACCTCTGGGTGAACACCTCCGAAGCGGAGATTCAACCAGCCTTAAGCCCTGGCTATGAACTGAGCAAACGCCTGATCGGTCAGCTGGTGAGCTTGCGATGGAGCCAACGCAGCCCCAGGGATCAGGCCTCATTGCGCCTCAGGAAGCTGGTGCTTGGCCCATTCAAGTCGGACCTCAATCCAATCGGGCTGATGTCGGCGGATTTTGTGGCGCAACAAGTGATCACTCAGGCGTCGTGGGGCCTCAGCCTGATCGTCGTCACGCCGAATCCACTGACGTATGTGTTTCTCCCCCTGAACGAACTGGGGCGTTCGCTGTACAACCGCTGCTTCAATCGCCCCGATCGGTGAGGATGTCGCAGCCATCGGAAGTGACCACGATGGTGTGTTCCCACTGGGCCGACAAGCTGCCGTCCTTGGTGACGACGGTCCAGCGGTCTTTGAGGGTGCGGCAATGCTTGCTGCCTGCATTGAGGATGGGTTCCACAGCCAAGGTCATGCCCGGACGCAGGATGACATTGGGAAGGTCGTCGGTGCGGAAGTTGAAGACCGAAGGCTCTTCGTGCAAATTACGGCCCACCCCATGACCGGTGTAATCCTCCACCACACTGAAACCATTGGCGACAACGTGATCTTCCACAGCACCGGCGATATCCAGCAGCGTGTTGCCGGCCTTGATTTTTGAGAGACCAGCCATCAATGACTCACGAGCCACACGACTGAGGGTCTGCGCCTCTTCAGAGGCGTCACCGACGCAGATGGTGACGCAGCTGTCACCGTGGTACCCGTCGAAATAAGCACCCGTATCCACTTTGAGTAAGTCGCCGTTGCGAATCACACGCTTGGCATTCGGGATGCCATGCACCACCTCGTTGTTGATGCTGGCGCAGATACTGGCCGGGAATCCGTGATAGCCCTTGAAACTGGGAGTCGCGCCCATCTCTCGGATGCGGCGTTCAGCGATGGCATCCAGATCACCTGTGGTCATGCCGGCCTGAACAGAGCCCATGATTTCGCGAAGCACCGTCGCGACGATCCGACTCGCCTCGGCCATGATTTTGAGTTCACGGGCTGATTTCACCTCCACACCACGACGCTGCTGGATGCGGGGCCCCGTGGCCGTGGCCCTGCCGCCATTGGAGGCAGCAAGAAGATCAGCAAAAAGATTCATCGCATCGCGTGGGGTGAGGATGACCGGTGGAGAACGGCAGGGCTGGCGTGATCTCCGCAGTCATGTCGGCATGGCTGGTTTCACGCTATCAATAGCTGCATCATCTGGAGGGTTCGATGGCTTGGCTGCGACGGATCCGCCAGCTGCATCGCTGGGTAGCGCCCTTCGTCCTGCTCCCGCTCCTGATCACGTTGACAACAGGCATGGCCTATCGCCTGCTCAAGGACTGGGCAGGCCTTGAACGGGATCAGGTGCACTGGCTAATGGCGCTGCATGAAGGGGAATGGCTGGGTCCCCAGCTGGAACCGGCGGTCGTTCTGCTCAATGGCATAGGACTGCTATGGATGCTGATCACAGGTGGAGCCATGGTCTGGCAGCAGTTCCGCCTTGCTCGCCCTGCTTCAACAGATCAGGGGCAGGCGAAAGGGTAAGCTGGTTGTTTGGCGTGATTACCCGGAGCTGGGATGGCAGCGGATCCGAAAGAGACTTCCTCAACGGAAGAGACCACTGACGTGGCAACCAGCGATGTGGCCGTTGCAGACGCACCCGCCAAGGTCAACAGTGCTGCTTCAGGGGTGAAACTCAGCGCACAGCAGCTGATTCACGAATTTGAAGCAGCTCAGCAGAAATCCGAGCTCCCAGATATTTACGTGGGTGACACCGTCAAGGTGGGTGTTCGCATCAGCGAGGGCAATAAGGAGCGAGTCCAACCCTACGAAGGTGTGGTGATTGCCAAGCGCCATGGAGGCATCAATGCCACCATCACGGTGCGTCGCATTTTCCAGGGAATCGGCGTTGAGCGTGTGTTCATGCTTCACAGCCCCCAGGTGGCCTCCATCAAGGTCGAGCGTCGCGGTAAAGTACGTCGGGCGAAGCTTTTCTACCTGCGAGACCGAGTGGGCAAGGCCACTCGTGTGAAGCAGCGCTTCGACCGCTGAGGCCACGGCCTCACCCCGTCCAACAATCGTTGCTTTGCAATGGTCGAGGGGATCATCGCCTTGCGCCGTTAGTTCAGTTGGTAGAACGCAGGTCTCCAAAACCTGATGTCGGGGGTTCGAGTCCTCCACGGCGCGTCCGATGACCCCTCATGCACTTTCCTGAGTTCGAGCATGGAGTTAGATCTTCAACCTGGTGATGTTGTGAAGGTGCTCGAATCAGCCGCCCTCGGCTGGGTTCGGGCCCGTGTGATTCGTGTCAAATCAGGCGGCAGGGTCGTTGTTCAAAGCGATCAAGGCCGTGAGTTCACAGCCCGCGGCAATCAGGTACGCCTGATTGAGCCAGCAGGGTTCCGTCCCTGACAGTTCTCATTGATGGACTGTGACCTCGCCCAAGGGCGGGGTTTTTTCATGCCTGCATCTGCCCATGCGCTTCGGCCGTGGCCTGGCCCATGTTTTGCGAGCACAGGTGGAGTCCAGCTGGTTGACCTGATGCAACCACAACAGATCGAACATGCCGCCGAAAACCGGCAGCTCTCAGGAAATTCACAGACATGCCTCAGCAGCCATTCATTGGCGGCACCCTTTTCTGAGCGATGGTGTGGTGGAGAGAAAGGCAGCCCTGAGAGCAGGTTCCACGCTGCCGACCAGAGGCCAATTATTAAGAAAGTGTCAAGCCCTTGCGCAAGGCTTTGTAGCGTGCCATCATGAGTTCAAGGGAGGGAACACTCCCCCCTCATGCACAGCTCCTTTCTCTCACCCGAGCTTTCAAATGAAAAACTTCAAAGCACTCGTTGCCGGTCTTGTTGCGCTGGGCGCCTTTGCTCCTGCAGCTTTCGCCGACACTTCTGATAGCACCAAGTTCCAGTATACTCGTTCATTCGCTTGTGACATTGCAGCCGACGATTCGACGGTCGCGATGACCAAGACTGGCGACCAACTTGATGGTAGCACTGGTTTGACTGTCACTGGTGACACAAGTCTCGCCAAAGTGACTGTCCAAGTTGGAGACACTTCAGCCAGCGAAAATGTCACCCTCCAAGCGGGCTCGGCAATTGTGACACTTGACGGCGTTTCTTCGGAAGCAGTCACTGGATCTGGCGGCAGCAAGTCTGACAATTTCGTGCACACCTCCGTCGCGAGCGCTATGACCCTTAGCGCTCAAGTCACGGGTGCTACTGCTCTTGGCTTGTATGAAATCCCAGTCGAGGTGACCTGCGCCGAAGCTTGATTGATTTTCATCAGCTAACCAAAGGGAACACAGTCTCTTTGCAACTATTAAAAGAGAGGGGCTTTACACCCCTCTTTTTTATGCTACTTTTCAAATATCTAGGCTCTTAACATGATCCTTGAAGGTGCTCTTCTTGCTGCAGCATTGCAAATCAAAGGCCCCGACGTTTTAACGCGCAATATAAAAAATGAATCCCAAGTGAGAGGCTATGCCGAAGCCGACCAAGGTAAACCTGGTGTTTACACCATCACCATTCACACTGCAGATGGAGAAGGAGTTGGAGAAGAGATCATTCCTATCACCATCCTCCCGAAAAAGCTAATACTTAAGGAAAAGAGACCGAGAACATTTTCTATGAAATTTTCACTCTCCGAAAACTACGAAGGTCCGGTTTACTTTTGCATTAAACGAAAAAATGATCCCGGCGAAAAAGCCGGAGGACTCAGAATTAGAACTCGCACATGCTATAAGAGATCGATACTTGCCAAATAGACCGCATGACTCACTGCAACATCAAAATGTTTCGCCCCAAGGCAATTAATTTCAGATTATTTTTCCTGCTATTTGCTTATTGCTTTTTTCCTGCAAATGCCTTCTCTCAAATAACAACTTTTGAGCCAGTCACTGGCACGTCCAACGAACTTCTTCTCGATGATTTGGGGCTCTCCTCCATACAACAACCAGAAGGAAGAACATTTACTCTTGAACTGCCTGATGGATTAGTTTGCGAATCAACTGATGGAACTCCACCTTCACTGAATCTCTATGCAGGCACATCAGATCGAACCAATTCATTTCAACGCTCCAGCGATTATTACACGGGAGGCATTGGTGCAGGTGCTGTAGTTTCAATACCTTTGAACACAAAAGAAAAAAGAAACTGTGATGCAGCTTACAAAAGCTATTTAAATTCGAAGCAACTTGAAACAGCCCAATTGCTCTACGAGCTCGGGGTCATGAATGACGACGAACTTCAAGAATTCGCAAACCGCATCAAAGATTTGCTTATTAATTCAAGCCAAAATTAAAATATCTGGCTACCGATCGTTAACTTTACAACCAATAAGGTCTTCGCCTCCCAAATCAGAAACGAAATAGCGACAAGTTTCCACAATAGTTTCCTCAACCTTAAAACGAAATATTACCCGAACGCTTTTTTTTTCGATACCTGCTACTCGATGCCTCTCACTATTTATGCCATTTTGTATGAGTACAAAAGAAAAAATCAGCACAAGAACCACAAGAGTGCAATAATATACTGATTTTTTTTGCATCATTCTCAAGCCTTAAACTTTGCTATTGCAACTTTTTATGCAAGGTCTCTGTTGAAACTCTCCCGTTAGTCAAATCAATACAAGAGACAGAAGTCACTGTATCTAAAGGTTGATTGGCTAAGAAATTACTTGCAGCATTTAGGCAAATGCTATGTCTTTGAAATTGAAAAGCGACGGCATCTATTGTACTAGAGCCTTGAGTTCTCACCTGAATAACCATTTGCGACCGCGCCATCACTGGCGCAGAGGCAAAGGCTAAAAGCATCAATTGTGAGAGTGGAGCCCAAGCGAAAAGCCGCAACCGTTTCATAAAATCGATCTAATTAGAATTGAACGCGAACTGGTCAGGATGCCAGCGAAAAACCAATTTCGCCCATAACGACAAACAATTGAGAAATTGAGAGGCTTCAGAGCAAACAGGGAAATCCCTTTTCCTTCTTAGCTTGAGAACAAACAATTCACAAGGCTGCATGAAGTTTCTATGCAAAGTTTTGCTCTCCAAACGACTCAATCTCCATCATGATTGAACTCATGGCAGGCGTAGCAACTTGAATGCTGCGGCCAAACCCTTGACGCAACCTTTGATCCAAGTCAAGCAAGCTGACAGCCTCTTGCGACTTTAGAGATCCATACACCTCAAACTGCTTGATCCCCGCCATGCACGGATCAAGCCCGTGATTGACCGACAAAGCATGGAGCGGCAGCGCAGCCCGGCGACCTGACCCACGCCATCACCATCAGGGCCTGTTCCTTGATGGGCCTGAATCGGGCAGCAAGCAATAAAAAAGGCGCCCATGCAGGCGCCCCTTTCTCTCAAGACCAACATCGCGCACATCGATGCCCGGTCAATGGGTGGCCACTGAGAGCTATCTGTGAATTACCTGAGAGTCCTGGTGGACGGTTGCAGAGGCGGCCCCTGCTATCGCCGTCCCGCCCCCGCCATGCACGGATCAAGCCCGTGATTGACCGACAAAGCATGGAGCGGCAGCGCAGCCCGGCGACCTGACCCACGCCATCACCATCAGGGCCTGTTCCTTGATGGGCCTGAATCGGGCAGCAAGCAATAAAAAAGGCGCCCATGCAGGCGCCCCTTTCTCTCAAGACCAACATCGCGCACATCGATGCCCGGTCAATGGGTGGCCACTGAGAGCTATCTGTGAATTACCTGAGAGTCCTGGTGGACGGTTGCAGAGGCGGCCCCTGCTATCGCCGTCCCGCCCCCGCCATGCACGGATCAAGCCCGTGATTGACCGACAAAGCATGGAGCGGCAGCGCAGCCCGGCGACCTGACCCACGCCATCACCATCAGGGCCTGTTCCTTGATGGGCCTGAATCGGGCAGCAAGCAATAAAAAAGGCGCCCATGCAGGCGCCCCTTTCTCTCAAGACCAACATCGCGCACATCGATGCCCGGTCAATGGGTGGCCACTGAGAGCTATCTGTGAATTACCTGAGAGTCCTGGTGGACGGTTGCAGAGGCGGCCCCTGCTATCGCCGTCCCGCCCCCGCCATGCACGGATCAAGCCCGTGATTGACCGACAAAGCATGGAGCGGCAGCGCAGCCCGGCGACCTGACCCACGCCATCACCATCAGGGCCTGTTCCTTGATGGGCCTGAATCGGGCAGCAAGCAATAAAAAAGGCGCCCATGCAGGCGCCCCTTTCTCTCAAGACCAACATCGCGCACATCGATGCCCGGTCAATGGGTGGCCACTGAGAGCTATCTGTGAATTACCTGAGAGTCCTGGTGGACGGTTGCAGAGGCGACCCCTGCTATCGCCGTCCCGCCCCCGCCATGCACGGATCAAGCCCGTGATTGACCGACAAAGCATGGAGCGGCAGCGCAGCCCGGCGACCTGACCCACGCCATCACCATCAGGGCCTGTTCCTTGATGGGCCTGAATCGGGCAGCAAGCAATAAAAAAGGCGCCCATGCAGGCGCCCCTTTCTCTCAAGACCAACATCGCGCACATCGATGCCCGGTCAATGGGTGGCCACTGAGAGCTATCTGTGAATTACCTGAGAGTCCTGGTGGACGGTTGCAGAGGCGGCCCCGAAACAAGCCTTCGCGAAAAGCCTCGCAAGACGGTCATGTTTCCGGGTTATTGACAGACACCCTGTCTTCGGCGGAATAGCGCCACGTTGACGCTTGCTGATCGAAGTCCGATCCCAGGCGATTCTGCCGGCCTGCGTCCGTCTCCGGTTCCGCTTCATGGGCACAAAGCCTTGGACTGGCCTCGCCTCGAGTCGACCAGACCAGCCAGAACACGGGTGAACACTTCGCGTCACTGACAACCGTTTGAGGCATCCACCAGCTGATTCAGGCAGTTGGTTGACGGAGGGCAGGGCTGAGGTCGATACTTTCTGAGTCGCGCAAGCGATGCAGGGCAATCGCAGGTGAAGTCGCACCTGACGATGCATGCCTGGGACCGTAGTTCAATTGGTTAGAGCACCGCCCTGTCACGGCGGAAGTTGCGGGTTCGAGCCCCGTCGGTCCCGTTCCAAACCTCCACACCACCGTGTCGGTTCGCGTTCGTCTGGCTCCAAGCCCTACAGGAACCCTCCATATTGGAACGGCTCGAACAGCGGTTTTCAACTGGTTGTTTGCGCGCAACAGCGGCGGATCCTTCCTCCTTCGCATCGAAGATACCGACCGCGAACGATCCAAGGACGCCTTTACCGCCAACATCCTCGAAGGCTTGCAGTGGCTTGGCATCAACTGGGACGAAGAGCCCGTCATCCAAAGCAAGCGGATTGCCGATCACCGTGCGGCGATCCAGACGCTGCTTGATCGGGGCTTGGCCTACCGCTGCTACGCCAACGAACGTGAGCTTGAGGCCATGCGCAAGGCCCAGAAAGCCGCCAATCAGGCCCCCCGCTACGACAACCGCCACCGTGATCTAACCCCTGAGCAGGAAGCGGCTTTCCAACAGGAAGGCAGAGATGCAGTGATCCGTTTCCGCATCGATGACAACGCCGAAATCCGCTGGACCGACCTCGTCAGAGGCCCCATGAGCTGGCGGGGTGCGGATCTCGGTGGCGACATGGTGGTGGCCCGCAGGGCTCCAGCCGATCAGATCGGAGATCCCCTCTACAACCTTGTGGTGGTGGTGGATGACGCGGCGATGGCGATCACCCATGTGATTCGAGGCGAAGACCACATCGCCAACACCGCCAAGCAACTGCTGCTCTACGAAGCACTAGGCCTCTCCAAACCGACTTTCGCCCACACACCGCTGATCCTGAACTCCGAAGGGCGCAAATTGTCCAAGCGTGATGGAGTCACCTCCATCAGCGACTTCCGCTCGATGGGCTACACCGCTGATGCGATCGCCAACTACATGACGTTGTTGGGCTGGTCTGTACCGGAAGGAATGGAGGAGCGCTTCACCCTGGCTCAAGCGGCTGAGGTCTTCAGTTTCGATCGTGTCAATAAAGCGGGTGCCCGCTTCGACTGGGACAAACTCAACTGGCTCAATGCCCAGGTTCTCCACGAGCAGACTCCCGAGCAGCTCTTGGCTGCACTCGAACCGCTCTGGTCTGAACAGGGCTGGACGCTCCCCAACGACCGCAACTGGTCGCTTGCGCTGTGTGAACTGCTTGGCCCCTCCCTGACCCTGATCAAAGACGGAATCGATCAAGCGGCTCCGTTCTTTGCAGAACCGCCCCTCGAAGACGATGCCGTCAAACAACTGGAGCAGGAAGGGGCCCGCAACGCCCTGAAGGCGCTGCTCTCAAACCTCGACGCCAGCCCTTGGGATGGCATCAACCGTGACGAGGGCCAAGAGCTGCTGGCCAACGCAGTCAAAACCGCTGGTGTGAAGAAAGGGGTGTTGATGAAGTCCCTGAGGGCCGCCTTGCTCGGACGACTGCAAGGTCCTGACCTGATGACCACCTGGGGGCTACTGGCCAGACTCGGGGCTGACCGTCAACGCATTCACCGCAGCGTCTGAGCCTCCCTCCTCCATGCCTGCTGGCTCCGGCTCCACCAAACCGAGCATCTGGGCCAAGGGTTGAGCCGTCAATCCCTGCAGGCCAACGGTCATCAGGATCGTGAGAAAGACCAGACCCTGAAGACGACCAGCACCCAACACCCCTGCCTGCTCCAGGCGAATGGCGAAAAGGGAGGCCACTGCCGCCGTGACGATGCCGCGGGGAGCGAGCCAGCCCATGAACAAGCGCTGCCGCCAGTCCAGGGGAAGACCAATCGTGGCGAGTCCCACAGCTGCCGGGCGCACCACCAGCATCAAGAGAAGCACACAGCTCACACCTCCCCAACCGAGCGGACTGAGCTCTGCCCAGGACACATCAGCGGCAAGCAAAGGGAACAACATCGTGATCGCCAAACGCGCCAACTCACGGATCAGCTCATCCAGCTGAGCCGCCTCCGTGAAGGGCCTGCGGCCAACAACGAAACCAGCGGCCACGGAGGCCGGCAGCCCAGATTCCGGCAACAACCATTCACAGGTGCCGAACATCAGAAACAGTGCCCCAAGCGTGATCTGGAGCCGGAGCCCGACTGCAGGGTCGGGGCGTAAACGGCGCAGCGCTTCCGATAACAGCCAGCCGACGCCGAGACCAATCACCACCCCACCACCGAGCCGAGCCATCAAACCGATGGCCAGCTCTCGCCAGCCATGCAGATTGCCCAGCAGCAATTCCAGCAACAGCAGGGCCAACACAGCTCCCACAGGCTCCAACACCAACCCTTCAGCTTCCAGCACATCTCCGAGGGGAGAAGCGAGGCGTATCTGCTGAATCAACGGTGTGACCACCGTCGGGCCTGTCGCCAGCACGATGGCGCTGTACACCGCTGCCACCGACCAGCTGAGCCCCGCCAACCAGTGCGCGGCACACAAGCCGGCAACAAGAGACAGCAGCAAACGGATCACGGAAATCCGGAGCACGGTTGCTTTGATCGTGTCTCCGGGAAGACGCAGGTTGAGGCCCCCGTCAAACAAGACAAGGCTGACGAGTAAACCCACCACCGTCGCCAGCCCCTGGCCGAGATCCAGAGGCTCCACCAGCCCAAGGCCAGAACGCCCGATCAGCAAGCCCGACAGCAGCAGCAGCACCACGCCCGGTAACCCCGACAACGCTGCCAGCAGGCGTGCGGAGGCCCCGGCAAACACCGTGACCCCCCACAACAGCCCCAGCCGTTCAGGCGTCATCGATGGCCGAGAATTGCGGCTCCACCCGAAGCCCGATCACCGCCTCGGGACGCAACACCAGATATTCACCATCCAACTCCCCCAGGGGCACATTGACGAACCCGGAGCCCGCCGCAGCACTGACCAAGCCCTGATACCACTGCTGAAACTGCTCAAGCGTGGGGAAATGCACCATCTCGGTCTGCCCACCACTCAAATGCAGTGAAACAGCGTATCGGCGGGGAGTGCGAGTCATCGGCGAACAGTCAAAGCCTGAACATTGTCACCAGGATGACCAATCCCCAGCCTTGGTGCCGCAGTCCAGGCCTGCAGAGAAGCCGAACCCGCCAGGTACAGAGGATGCCTGGGATGCCCCGACCGGGTCGTCCCCAGACACAGGGGCCCAGACGCCCCATGCTGTTGTCGCAGGCTTTTCAGCTCCGAGAGACGCTCCAGCATCCATTGATCACGGCGACCGAGCCCACCGCCTGCGCCCCACCCCAACCAGAGAGTCCAACCAGGACAACGGCACCAGCGCTGCAACCAGCTGTTCAGCACCGCATCGTTGGCATCCCCCACCGGCCTGCGATGGCGACGCAACACAGCGGGGGATGGGGTGATCAACGCAAACAGATTGATCACCACCAGGCGTCGGTAGCCCCAGGTTTGGGCAAAGCCACTCAGCCGCCGCATCGTCGGGTCGTCGGTGTTGGCATCAGCGCGCGAAGGATTCAGTCCGCAGAAAATCAGGGTGTCGCAGGCACCATCCATCCGTTGACGGGCGCAGGGATCATTCCAGTAACGCTCCAGAAACCAGCGATAGCGACCGCAGCGGCTGAAGGCCGCCCGTCCGTTCACCCCAGAGGTCGCCACAGGCACAATCAGAGCTTGAGAAGGGTGCGAGCCGCTTCAAGAATCCGTGCACTGGCCTGACCATCGCCAAAAGGATTCACAGCCCGGGCCATGGCGTCATAGGCATTGGGATCGTTGAGGAGGCGACTGGCCTCAGCCGCGATCGCGTTGGCATCCGTTCCCACCAGGCGAGCCGTGCCGGCGTCCACGGCCTCGGGGCGTTCGGTGGTGCGACGCAACACCAGAACCGGTTTTCCGAGGGCAGGTGCCTCTTCCTGCAATCCGCCTGAATCGGTGAGCAACAGGGTGCAGCCCTTCATCGCCGCCACCAGACGGTCGTAATCAAGAGGCTCGGTCAACACCACGCGTGGATGTCCACCCAACAGCTCTTGCAACGGTTCCCGCACGGTTGGATTGCGGTGAAGAGGCAACAGCAAAGCCGTGTCGGGATGGTCGTTCAGCACCTTGAGCATGCCCTCGGCAATGGATCGCAGTCGGTCACCCCAGTTTTCCCGCCGATGCACGGTGGCCAGAATCACGCGTTGGCGCTCCCAGTCGATCGCCACGTCATCGAGATGAGGAGCACGTTCTGCCATGCGGAGCAAGGCATCAATCACGGTGTTGCCAGTCACCATCACGCGTCCCAGCACCCCTGAGGCCTGAAGGTTGCGCTCCGAGCGTTCCGTGGGGGCGAAATGGAGCTGGGCCACCTGAGAGATCAGGCGACGATTGGCCTCCTCCGGGAACGGATCAAAAATATTGTCGGTGCGGAGCCCCGCCTCCACATGGCCAACCGGGATCTGCTCGTAGAACGCCGCGAGAGATGCAGCAAAGGCTGTTGTCGTGTCTCCCTGGACTAACACCAGTGATGGGGGATAGGCCTGAAAGTCATCCCTGAGCCCCTGGAGGGCCGCGCAGGTCACGTGGGTGAGGGTCTGACGGGGTGCCATCAGATCGAGGTCGTGGTCAGCCTTGATCCCAAAAAGATCCATCACCTGCGTGACCATCTCGCGATGCTGCCCGGTGAGCACAACCCGCGTTTTCAGGCGATCACAGGCCTGGAACTCTTGAATCACCGGCGCCAACTTGATCGCCTCAGGCCGGGTGCCGAGCACAATCGTCACCCTGGGCTTCCCAGCCATAGGACCAACCACGTTCGAAACACTCTAAGAGCGATTGAAGGTTGCAAGATCCGCAGCTTTGGCGATGCTGAAGAGATCAGCCAGAGAGACTGCCGTGACCAGTCCGGTCTTCCCCCCCGGGTTCCCCCCTCTTCCCCAGCAGCCCGAGGCGGCACCGAGCCAGAGCGGTACCCGAATTCCTGCCTCCAGTCCCGCCGAGCGCCGAGCCCCTGCGCCAACCCCGCCTGCGCCAACCACAACGCCAGCCCCCCGGGGGCAAGGGCCAACCCTCGAGGAGATCGTGCGGATCGCGAATGACGCCGGCCACTCCGATGTGCACCTGGGTGTTGGAGAAACACCCCGCTATCGCGCCCGCGGAGAAATGCAGCTCACCGAATGGCCGGTGAGCACACCGGAGGTTTTCCAGGCCTGGCTTCAGGAAATCCTGACACCACACCAGATTGATTCCTTTACGACCCACAAGGAATTCGACGGATCCCACGCGTTCCCTTTCGTGCGCGTCAGGATCAACCTGCTCGATTCACTGCACGGGCCAGCGATGGTGCTGCGCCTGATTCCCCAGACGATCCTCACCCTGGAACAGCTGCATCTGCCGGATGTGCTGCAGGAACTGTCGTCGCGTCCCAAGGGACTGGTGCTGGTGACTGGACCCACGGGCTCAGGCAAGAGCACCACCCTCGCCGCCATGATCGATTGGATCAACAGTCACCAGACCAGGCACATCCTCACGATTGAGGATCCTGTGGAGTTTGTGCATCAGAGCCGGAATTCCCTGATCCGCCACCGCGAGGTGGGACAACACACACTCAAATTCCACAACGCCTTACGGGCGGCCTTGCGCGAAGACCCCGACGTGATCCTGGTGGGGGAGATTCGTGATCGCGAGACCCTGAGCACAGCCCTGGAGGCATCCCAAACCGGTCACCTGGTGTTCGGCACGCTCCACACCAACTCAGCGGTGAAAACCGTGGAACGCGTCCTCGGCATGTATCCCCCCGATGAACAGGAGAGCGTGCGTCGGGCACTGTCGGAATCGTTGCTCGGGGTGATTGCCCAGGGTCTGATCCGCACCACGGATGGCAAGCGTGCCGCCTACCACGACATCTTGATCAACACCGATGCCTGCAGGGATTACATCCAGCGAGGGGCCCTTGATGAGGTCGAGGAAATCATGGAGCGCAGTCGTTTTGATGGCATGTGCACCATCAACCAGTCGCTGCTTGAACTGGTTCAGGCCGACAAGGTGGAAGCGCAGAGTGCGATAGCCGTGAGCCTCAAGCCCAATGAACTGGCGCAGGCCCTGCGCGGCAGGAGTTAGACGACAGATCGCACAGCGCAAACAGCCTCAGAAGAAGCTGCCCCTGACCAAACGGACGATCAACAGAATCCCCAGGCCGACGGAAAGACCAAGCATCGCCAGTCGTCCATTCCAGATCTCAGCCTGGGGCGTGAAACCACGCCGCCAGGAATTGAGTTCACCTTTGGAGACATCTTCGACCTGGGTGCCACGGTCCGATGGTGACTGGGAATCCATGGCAGACGAAACTCTAATCGGATCGTAAGAACAAACCTCTCAGAACGGCGGCGGATGGGCTTGAAGGGCCGACGCCTGATCGAGGGGCCAGCGCGCTGAGACCCCCAAGGACAGAGCACTGCGCTGCACACCCCGAGCCAACCGCTGCAGGGCCGCCGCGCCCACCATGGCGGCGTTGTCCGTGCAATACGCCAAAGGCGCACAATGCACGGACACGCCGGCCTTGGCACCGCACGTTTCCATCAAGTCCCGTAATCGATGGTTCGCCGCCACGCCCCCCACCATCACGAGGCTGCTGAGTTGATGCTCGCTGCAGCACCGCAAACTGCGTTCCACCAGCACGTCGGCCACCACTTGCTCAAAACTCGCCGCCAGATCAGCCAGAGGAAGCTCCTCTGACTGCTGCCTCAAGGACTCGACCTGTCGGAGCATCGCTGTTTTCAAACCACTGAAGGAGAAGTCATAGGGGTAGAAACCGCCCTCAGGTCGCTTCACCCGCCCTTTCGGCAGCGCGAAACGGCGGGCATTGCCTTGCACCGCGGCCGCCTGAATCGCAGGCCCGCCCGGATAGCCCAAGCCCAGCAAACGGGCCACTTTGTCGAAGGCTTCGCCTGCAGCATCGTCATGACTGCGACCGAACCGCTGCATCTCTCCATCAGACCCCACCCGAATCAATTCGGTGTGGCCACCACTCACCAGCAGCACCAAGTATGGGGGCTGCGGGGGATCCTCAGCCAATTGCACGGAGGCCAGATGGCCCTCCAGATGATGAATCGCCAAAAAAGGGCGTTGATGCAGCGCAGCCAGCGTGCGTGCCGTCACCGATCCCACCATCAGGGCTCCCACCAGACCTGGAGCCACCGTTGATGCCACGGCATCAAGCTGTTCGACCCCGACACCGGCCTCGCTCAGCACCGTCTCAACAAGATGGGGAAGGGCCTCCACATGGCGGCGAGAGGCGATTTCAGGCACAACCCCTCCCCACTGGGCATGCTCTTCCACCTGGGAAGCGATGCGATGGGCGAGCACCTCCAATCCGCCCCCCCGACGCCGCACAATGGCGGCAGCCGACTCGTCACAACTTGTTTCGAGCGCCAGCACGGTGGTCATTCGACTGGGCAGCCTCCCCTAGTGTCCTCATGTGACATCCTGCCGTTTCGGGGCAGGCTCAATCAGGAATCGTTCCGATGCGTCGTCTCTTCGCCCTTGCGCTTTCGGCCCTTCTTGTCTTCGGCTTCGCCCCTGTTGCCAAGGCTGATGTGGCAGGTCTGACTCCCTGTTCCGAGAGTGCTCGTTTCCAGCAGCGCGCGAGCGCAGCCGCCACTCCGCAGGCCAAAGCCCGCTTCGAGATGTACAGCCAGGCAGTCTGCGGTGACGATGGCCTTCCCCACTTGATCGTGGATGGCCGTTGGAGCCATGCCGGTGATTTCGTTTACCCCGGCCTGATGTTCCTTTACATCACCGGCTGCATCGGCTGGGCTGGTCGTGAGTACCTCAAGGCCACCCGTGGCACCAAGGACCAATACACCAAAGAGATCCAGATCGATCTGAAACTCGCCCTCAAGAGCTGCATTGCGGCTGCCACGTGGCCCCTGGCCGCATTCGGTGAGTTCACCAGCGGCAAGCTGCTGGAAAGCGACGACAAGGTGACCATTTCACCTCGCTGATCGCCGATCGGCCCTTCATCTCCAACGTTCTTCCCTTTGTCTTCCGATGCAGAAATTCCTCACCACCGCCCCTGTGGTTGCCGCGATCTGGTTCACCCTCACAGCAGGCATCCTGATTGAGTGGAACCGCTTCTTCCCCGATCTCCTCTTCCACCCCATGTGAGTGGTTGAGACCCTTAAAAAAGGTGGGGCCTGAGGCCCCTTTTTTAATGGTCTCAAGTTGATGCACAACCCTGCTGATTCAAGGCAACCAGGCGTTAGGTGAGAGCCATCAACCGTTCAAGGTCGACCAACGCCTGATCAAGGTTGTCGTTGACAACAACAGCGTCAAATTCGTCACAGGCGGCAAGCTCTTCCCGCGCCCGCTCAAGACGACGGAGGATCGCCTCTTCCGCATCAGTGCCGCGACCACGAATGCGCTGTTCCAGCACCTCAAAACTGGGAGGCGCCAGAAAAATCTGAAAGGCATCGGGAAAACTACGCCGAACTTGCCGAGCCCCCTCGAGCTCAATCTCCAGAAGCACAGGAGATCCGGCCTGCAGGCGGTCTTGCACAGGAGCACGAGGCGTTCCGTAGCAGTTACCAGCGAATTCGGCCCACTCCAGAAGCCCGCCCTCGGCCAAAAGAGCCTCGAAGCCTTCACGACTATGGAAAAAGTAATGCGTTCCGTCCTGTTCTCCCTCGCGAGGTGAACGGGTGGTGGCGGAAACCGACAGCCAGAGCTTGGGATGCCTTTGCAACAGTCGACTCACCAAGGTTCCTTTGCCCACTCCGCTGGGGCCGGTGAGCACCGTGAGCCTGGCGGTTGTCTCAGAAGCGGCCATGGGAGGTTTGAGGTCACCCTGCAGAGTAGAGAGGCATCCCGCTGGGCCGAGTTGGCTGACTGACTGATGGGTTCGCCCCTTCCCCAGGTCATGGACTTCACCACTCTGAGGGCCGTGGTGAGTGATCTGGATGGCCGCATCCTGCCCAGCCGCTTTGAAAAAGCTCAACAGTCGGATCCCCAGACTCTCCAGCTTGGCTTTCGCACCCTGAAGGGCATGGTGTGGCTTGAGCTGAGCTGGCGAGCCGAATGCCCCCGCCTGGTTCAGATCCCGCCACCACCCCGCGATGGTTCAGGCAGCACCCTTGCGCAGCAGCTCCAGCACGCCCTGCGCCAACTCGCCCTTGTGCAACTCAGTCAGGAGGGGTTTGAACGGGTCGTGACGTTCTCATTCGCCAGCCGACCTGGCGATCCCCTGCAACGAACTCTCGTGCTGGAACTGATGGGCCGTCACAGCAACCTGTTACTTCTGGATGAGACCCAGCGCGTCATCGCCCTGGGCCGACAGGTGCGCGACCACCAATCCCGAGTGCGTCCAATCGGCACCGGTGACCGTTATGTGCCACCGCCACCGCTGCAGAGCATGCCGCCAGAGCGAGAGGAGAGCTTCGATCGCTGGCAACAGCGCCTCAGCCTGGTGCCAGTGACCCTGGGCAAGGCCCTGCCTCAGACCTACCAGGGCATCAGCCCTGCATTGGCACGCCAACTCGCCTCGAACCAAGCCAAAAGCGCCACAGACCTGCTGAACACGCCAGTGCAGCACTTGAGCCAGCAGCAATGGCGTGGCCTGCACTGTCAATGGCAGCAATGGCTCACATGTCTCGAACGGGGCCAGTTCGGCGTCAACCCTGCGGATGCCATGGCCACCGGCTACAGCGTCTGGCCAGCCGAAGGAGCATCCAGGGGGACACACCAACCCCCTTGGTTACGCAGTGCAGAACCCTTGAGCCTGAGCCTTGGTCGCTACTACACCTCTCAGCTGCAGAGACGAGCGCTGGCGCAACAGAGCGACGAGCTGAGGCAGCAACTGATCCAGGCTCGAAAGCGCGAACAAAACCAGCTCAACGAACAGATCAGCCGACTGAAGGCCACGGAACAAGCACCGGAGCTGCAGCAACAGGCCGATGCGCTGTTCTGCCTGCAAAGCCCAAACCGCGACGAGATCGCCCAGGCCCAGAAGCTCTATCAACGCGCCAAGAAACTGCGGCGTGCCGTCCCCCAACTGGAGGAGCGCCAACGCCACCATCGCCAGCGTTTGGCTCTGATCGATGGCAGTGAAGCGTTTCTCGATGATGTGCTCGCCGCCGACTGGGACCAAAGCGAGCAACGTCTCCAACGCCTGAGCGAACTCCGCCATGAAGCACAGGAGCTGCTGATCCCTCGTCAACGGGGACGCAAGCGCCCTGGGGTGCAGCGCAAACAAGGGCACCCGCAACCGCTGGAGCTCCAGTCCCCTTCCGGTCTGACCATCCAAGTGGGCCGGAACCACCGTCAGAACGACTGGATCAGTCTGCGTCAGGCAAAACCGGGAGATCTCTGGTTCCACGCCCAGGAATGTCCAGGCAGTCATGTGGTGCTGAAAGCCTCCACATGCCCTGCCGATGACGATGACCTGAGACTCGCCGCAGACCTGGCGGCATTGTTCAGCCGCGCCCGCGGAAACCGACGGGTCGCCGTCGTGATGGTGCCCGTGGAGCAGCTGCAGCGGATTGTCGGTGCCGGACCAGGCACCGTGCGCCATAAAGGAGGAACCGTTTGCTGGGCTGAGCCGGAGCGAGCCGGGCGTCAGCTGCAGTCTGGAAAACTTCTAGCCTGATCCCAGTCAAAACAAGACCCTCTGAGCCCCACCAATCCGATCGACCAGCAGGACGACGCCCCTCAGCCGCTTCCGCCACCACCACCGATTCGGATCGGCAGTACGGCACCTGATCTGCCATCCGATCAGGAGATGCCCCTTGTCGATCATCTCGAAGAACTGCGTCAGCGCGTGTTACGCAGCCTGATCGCCGTGGTGGTGGCAGCTCTGGCATGCCTGGTGGTCGTCAAGCCATTGGTGCGATTGCTGGAGGAGCCGGCAGGTTCGATTCATTTCCTTCAGCTTGCACCGGGCGAGTTTCTGTTCGTGTCGTTCAAGGTGGCGGGTTACGCAGGCTTGACCCTCGCCCTTCCCTACGTCCTCTATCAGGGGCTGGCTTTTGTGCTGCCGGGTCTCACCCGCAAAGAACGCCGCTTGATTGCCCCTGCGGTGGCTGGCTCCGCGGTGCTGTTCCTGGCAGGTCTGGCCTTTGCCTGGTGGGCGCTCGTGCCAGCGGCTCTTCGCTTTCTGGTCAGCTACGGCGCTGATGTGGTCGAGCCGCTGTGGTCAATCGAGCGCTATCTGGATTTTGTCCTCCTGCTGATGCTGGCCACAGGTCTGGCCTTTCAGCTGCCGGTGCTGCAGCTGCTCCTGGGACTGTTTGGCCTGCTGAGCTGGCGATCGATGCTGGCGGCCTGGCGCTGGGTGGTTCTGTCAGCCGCCCTGGCAGGAGCCGTGCTCACCCCGTCCACCGACCCGGTGACCATGCTCCTGTTAGCTGGAGCGATCACAGCCCTGTTCCTGATCGGCGTGGGATTGGTGGCAGCCACCCAGGGCTTTAAAGCAGAAACTCCTCAAGACGCTCAGCCCCCTGGAGCGGCAGGCTGAGGGCCTTGCCAAGCCGTGGGCGATCGCGGGTGGTGGAGAGCCAATCACGCACCACATCGGCCTGAGCTAAACGATTCACAACATCAATCACCTTGGCGATGTGCTCCCGATAAGCGGATTCGTCGAGGGGAAACGACTGTTGCTCAAGAAAAGCCCACATCACGTGCAGGTAAAGACGGCCTCTGCGCACCACCAGCTGAAGGTCGTAACTCGCCTGCCAGCGCTGCTGCAGGCAGCTGATCACCTCATCCACGGTGAGAGGGCGAGGTGCCCCTGCTGCGATTTGGTCAAGCACGGAGTCGGCAGTTCAAACAGTCGTTAAAGCCCTGTCATCGCAAAGCGTGAAGAGACCTTTAGCGTCCATAATGGTCGCCATTCAGTGACGGTTGATCACCCGCCATGACCCAAGCTTCCTCGAGCGATGTTCCCGGAATGGGTCGTCGGCAGTTCATGAATCTGCTGACCTTCGGCTCCGTGACCGGCGTTGCCCTGGGTGCTCTCTATCCGGTGGCCAACTACTTCATCCCTCCCCGCGCAGCAGGTGGCGGTGGTGGAACCACCGCAAAAGACGAGCTCGGGAATCCCGTCACAGCCTCTGGCTGGCTGAGCACCCACTCCACAGGCGACCGCAGCCTTGTGCAGGGCTTGAAAGGTGATCCCACCTACCTGATCGTCGAAGGCGACGACGCCATCGGCAGCTACGGCATCAATGCCATCTGCACCCATCTGGGTTGCGTTGTGCCCTGGAACAGCGGCGCGAACAAGTTTATGTGTCCTTGTCACGGCAGCCAGTACGACGCCACCGGCAAGGTGGTGCGTGGCCCTGCTCCCCTCTCCCTGGCCCTGGCCAACGTGAGCGTTGAGAACGACAACGTCTTCGTGAGCCAGTGGACCGAAACCGACTTCCGCACGGGCGAGAAGCCCTGGTGGGCCTGATCAACCCAAGCGTTTCTCTCTACCTCCCCCGCTCCTCGTCCCCCATGCGCCGTCTCCTTTCACCTTTGTTTGCTGCTCTGATCGTCGGCATCGCTGTTCTCACGGCCCCAACAGCCTCCTGGGCCTATCCCTTCTGGGCTCAACAGAACTACGAAAACCCCAGGGAAGCCACGGGCAAGATCGTTTGCGCCAACTGCCACCTCGCCAAAAAGCTCACTCAGGTCGAGCTGCCTCAGTCCGTTCTGCCTGACACCGTCTTCACCGCAGCCGTGAAGATTCCCTATGAGCAGGGACTGCAGGAAGTTGGCGCCGATGGCAGCCAAGTTCCTCTCCAGGTTGGTGCCGTTGTTCAACTGCCCGACGGGTTCACCCTGGCTCCTCAGGATCGCTGGACTGACGCCATCAAAGAAGAGACCGAAGGCGTCTACTTCACTCAGTACAGCGACGATCAACCCAACATTCTTCTGGTCGGTCCCATCCCCGGCGACCAGCACCAGGAGATCGTGTTCCCGATCCTGTCTCCCGACCCTTCTGCCGACAGCAACATCCACTTCGGCAAGTACCAGGTATTCGTGGGCGGCAACCGCGGACGAGGCCAGGTCTATCCGACCGGTGAAAAGAGCAACAACACCCTCTTCACAGCTCCTGCTGCCGGCACGATTAGCGCCATCGCCCCCGGAGAGAATGGCGCCAATGTTGTCACCATCCAAGCCGCCGACGGCAGCACCACCGACGAAACAATCCCCGTCGGCCCCGAGCTCGCCGTCTCTGTGGGCGACCAGATTGAAGCAGGTGCAGCTTTGACCAACGATCCCAACGTCGGCGGCTTTGGCCAGATGGACGGGGAGATCGTCCTCCAGAACCCTGTGCGTATCTACGGCCTTCTGGCCTTCTTTGCCGCAGTGGCACTTGCTCAGATCCTGCTGGTGCTGAAGAAGAAGCAGGTTGAGAAGGTTCAGGCAGCTGAGGGCGTCTGAGGTCTGTGACGCTGACTGCGGTATTCACATCCCCTGGGCCCGAGTTCTTACAGCTCGGGCCTTTTGTTCTGCGCTGGTACGGGCTTCTGATTGCCCTGGCCGTCTTGATCGGGCTGAGTCTTTCCAGCTGGCTGGCACAACAGCGTCAACTGGAACAAGGCTTGATCAGCGATCTGCTGCCGATCCTGGTGCTCTCTGCCGTGATCGGTGCGCGGATTTATTACGTTGCGTTCGAGTGGCGGAACTATGCCGGTGCTCCGCTCAAGGCTCTCGCGATCTGGGAAGGAGGCATCGCCATTCACGGTGCTCTGATTGCAGGAACACTGGCGGTGATCGGCTTCTGCCGGTGGCGCCGCCAATCCTTCTGGACCGTGCTGGATGTGCTGGTTCCATCTGTTGCTCTGGGCCAGGCGATCGGCCGCTGGGGCAACTTTTTCAACAGTGAAGCCTTCGGTGTTCCCACCGACCTCCCTTGGAAGCTCGCGATTCAGAACGTGCCTCCGAGATTGCAGACCCTCTTGGAAACGGCCGGGTTTGCTCAAACCCAGTTCTTCCACCCCACGTTTCTCTACGAATCCATCTGGAATCTCGGTGTGTTTGCCCTGCTGATCCTGCTCTTTCTCCAGGGACGGAAGGGCACCATCCAGTTGCCTGCCGGCGCCCTGAGCTGCGTTTATCTACTGGTCTACAGCCTTGGCCGTTTCTGGATTGAGGGACTTCGCATCGACCCTCTCTGTCTGGGGGGACTTCCCCCATTCTGCGAGGGGGGACTTCGAATGGCCCAGGTGATGAGCTTTGGCCTCATGCTTCTCGCTGCTGCAGGCTTGTGGCGGCTGTATGGCCATCACCGTGAGCTGCCCGATCCGGGCCTTCGTTCAGGACCAACCCCTTGATCCAGCTGTGATGATTCACCCAGCGGTGTCCCCCACGCCAGTTCATGCCGCCGTTTCCATCGTGGGAGCTGGGCCTGGAGCGCCTGATCTGCTCACTCGCAGAGCGGAAAACAGGATCAAGCAAGCCGATGTCTTGGTCTGGACCGACTCACTCGTCTCACCTCAAATTGCAGCCCTGGCAGCGGATGGCTGCGAAAGCGTCCGAACCAGCACCCTCACCCTGGAAGAGGTGCTTCCCCTCATGATCGACAGAGCCCAGAAGGGCCTCAAAGTTGTGCGTCTTCATGACGGTGACCCTTGCCTGTATGGAGCCCTGTCTGAACAGGTGTGTGGCCTGGCGGATGCCGGGATCGGTGTGGATGTGGTGCCGGGCATCAGCGCCTATCAAGCCACAGCCTCCGCAATGAACGCTGAATTGACGATTCCAGGCGTGGTGCAAACCATCGTGCTCAGCAGGGCCGGTGGACGCACTGGCGTCCCTGATGCCGAGAATCTCGCCAATCTGGCGCGGCTCCAAGCATCGCTGTGCCTCTATCTCAGCGCTCGTCATGTGGACGAGGTTCAGACCACCTTGCTGGAGCATTACCCAGACGACACGCCAGTCGCCATCGGCTACCGCGTGAGCTGGCCTGATCAATGGCTGCAAGTGGTTCCCCTCAAGGACATGGCCAGGGTGTCGCAAGATCGGAAACTGATCCGAACCACTCTTTATCTGGTGAGCCCAGCCCTGGCCCACCAAGGTCGACGTTCTCTGCTGTATTCCCCCAGCCATGACCACCTTTTCCGCCCCCATCGCTGAGCAAGGGAAGGCACCCGTGGTGGTCTAAGATCCATTGGTGCGGGCGATTAGCACAGTGGTAGCGCACTTCCTTCACACGGAAGGGGTCACTGGTTCGAATCCAGTATCGCCCATTGTTTTTTGGCATTCAGCCCACGTTTGGCTGAGATATTGCTTAAAAGAAAGACAACTTTGACCATCTCTTCTATGGTCAGGCCGAACGAGCAGCTTGGTTCACTGCTTATGGCGATTTTCAAACACGCCCAGAGCGAGTCAAACAATACGTTCGAGACACTTCAATCCAACGATCTCGTCAGTACTGGAGCAGCACTGAGGGAAGGTCGAGAAGCGCAGAGGCTCAGCCTTCACGACCTTGCGTCGCAACTCAACATGGGCGACGAACAGCTGACAGCCCTCGAAACGGGTGACCGATCCAATCTTCCTGAAGCCGTTTTCATCAGGGCCTCCGTGCGGCGGGTTGCCAACAAGCTGGGATTAGACCCCGAACCACTGATTGCCCAGCTTCGAGATCTCGACCAGACCTCAGCGCAACAGACTTCACAACCCATTCCAGATCCAAACAGCCTGCTGAACGCCAACCGCTCAATGGGGTCAGCAACATCCAAGAAGCCTGTGCGACTCGGATGGGGTTGGCTCCGTTTCGCGTCAGGACTCGCGGCTGTCAGCGCAGTGGCGGTTGCTGGCTGGAGATGGAGTCAGAGCACCAATTTTCAGACACAACAACCTCCGCAGCCCAACAATGAAGTGGCTGCAAAGCCTCTTGCAGCTCCAACGTCATCAGCTCAAAACAAGGCCCCGAACACGGTCACAATCATCACCAGTCAACCCAGCTGGATCGCGATCCGCAATCGGGGCGGTGCGCTGTTGTTTGAAGGCATGGTCGAGAAGGAGAAAACCCTGACAACATCGCAACCTCTGGAGATCTACGCAGGCAGACCCGACCTCGTACAAGTGCTGTCAGGTAGTGACCAGCAGGGCCCTCTGGGATCCATCGATCAGGTGCGCTGGTATCCGATTAATGCTGCACCGTCACCGACAGCTGCAACCCTGTGACCTCTTCAACAACCGGGGAACACTCTTCGAGACTCCACTGTTCGAGACTGAGATTCTGATTCAGGCGCTCAGGCACCAACTCACAGGACAGAACCCCAGCTGCAGCGCTCACCTGAATGGATTTAATCACAGGTTCCGGTCGCCGGTCGAGCGATGCAGCCAACCTGAGCAAAAGGGCCATTTCTGACACTGTTCGGCGTTCAGAGCGGGATGACAAGCACTGCCATGACTCATGCCGCTTCTTGGGGAGGCTGCGGCGGTGATAGCGGGCGATGGCCGCCACCATCAGATGTTCGTTCTCCGAATAGCCCAGCAGTTCACCGTGGCGGATCAGATACCAGGAATGTTTGTGATAGGCACTGAGATTGATGTGCTGACCGCAGGCATGCAGCATCGCTGCTGCCCATAGAAGTTCACGTCCTGGTCCTGGATCGCGATGCAGAACGCCGACTGTGCTGTCGTAAAGACAGAGTGCGTGGCTGACGACGCGCTCGGCACGCTGCTGATCCACAGCGAAGCGCTGCACTTGGTGCATCACAGTGCGCTCCCGAATATTGCTCTGAAAACTGAAACGATCTTCGAGCAACCCTTGGCGCAACATCCAATCCACGATCAGGCCCTCGCGGAGGGCCCGTTCGCTCAGCACCAGATCCTCAACACCAAGCATCTGCATGCTGGTCTGGAGAATGAGCGCTCCAGGAACAATAATCTCAGCACGCCGATCATTGATGGGGGCTAGGTCCCTGCGTTGTTCTGGGTTGAGGCGAGTCAGCTTGTCGACCACCTGATCAAGCCGCTTCCGACGGATGCGATAGCCGTGAAGCTTCTGGGGAGGTCGATCATCGTTGCTGGCGACCAGAGCACCAACCGCCATCGCCGTCCCGCTCGTCGCCACCATCAGCGGGCTTTCGCGAGGATGGATCCGGCGCTTCACCTTCTCCACGGCCGGCTCGAGAGACCCCTGGATGTAGGCACGGAGAAAGGCCAGCCCTTGGGGAGGCAAGGGATCTTCGGTGACGAAGTCCCGTTGCAGGCGCACGGCACCGATGCGGGTGCTGGTCAATGCACGCGCATCACGCCCATCCGCCAGGATCAGTTCGGTGGATCCACCCCCGATGTCCAGCAGGAGGTGTGGGCGATCGCCGAACGACATTCCCGAGAGCACGCCGAGATAAATCAGGCGGGCTTCCTCAGGTCCACTGACCAGATCAACGTCGAGATCGAGTTCGTCTTTGAGTTGCTGGAGAAAATCGCGTCCGTTCGGGGCCTCCCGCACGGCACTGGTGGCAGCCGTGACGATCTGTTCCACCTGATGACTGGCCGCCAGTTGTGTGAACCTGCGCAGGGCATCCATGCCGCGGCCAAGGGCAGCATGGGTGATGGCACCACTCTCAGGATCCCTTTCTCCCAGGCGGGTGGTTGACTTTTCCGCAAGCACCACAGTGAAGGTGCGCAGTTCAGGGTCAACAGCCGCCACCAGCAGATGCGTGGAGTTGGTCCCGATATCAATCGCAGCGACACGCCGAAGCAAGCGTCCTGCTCTGCGCTGAGTGGGATCGGAAGCCGCGGCGTCGGCACCTGGCATCGACGGTGACGTGGGAACCGATCACACTCTGCCACCGGTGGCCGGCCCTGGGATGGAACTGCCTATGGTTTTTCGAAACATCCAGCAACGTGACCGGCGCATCCCAACGCCAACCTCTATCTGCTTTGTCCAACTGGTTTCAGCTGCTGCGCTGGAACAAGCCCAGTGGACGCCTGATCCTGTTGATCCCAGCCGGCTGGAGTCTCTGGCTGACACCCAACCGACCACCCGATCTCTTTCTGATGCTGCTGATTGTGGCAGGAGGCCTGAGCGTCTCCGCTGCGGGTTGCATCGCCAACGACCTCTGGGACCAGGGTTTCGATCGTCAGGTCGAACGCACCAAGAACCGGCCCCTGGCCCGGGGTGGACTCCCTGTCACAACGGCCGTCACATCCCTGCTCAGCCTCCTGGTGGTGAGCCTTCTGGTGGTGATGGCGCTACCGAATGAGGGACGCAGGCTTTGCCTGTTGCTGGCGCTCCTGGCCTTGCCGCCGATCCTGCTTTACCCCTCCGCAAAACGCTGGTTCCCCTTCCCCCAAGCCGTGCTGGCGCTCTGCTGGGGGTTCGCCGTCTTGATTCCCTGGGCTGCCGCTCAAGGACACCTGAGCACAGCGCCTCCACTGGTGCTCTGCTGGCTTGCCACCCTGACCTGGACCTTCGGCTTTGACACGGTTTATGCGATGGCCGATCGAGTCGACGATCAAAGACTGGGGCTTCACAGCAGTGCCCTGACGCTGGGGGCTGCTGCGGTTCCAGTGGTCACCGTCTGTTATGGAATCACCGTGCTGGCCCTCGCTGCGGCAGCCGTCACCGCCCAACTTGGAGTCCTGTTCTGGCCCTTCTGGGCTCTCGCCTCAGCAGGAATGCTGTTGGAACCCCGGCAGCTAAACCGCTTCCAACAACAATCGATGTCGGTGTATGGGAAGCACTTCAAACACCAGGTCTGGCTTGGGAGCCTGATGCTGCTGGCACTAGTCATGGGGGGTCTGCAGGGATGAACACCTCCAGCCCGAGTCTGCGCCAAGGGGATGCTGTGGCCGTTGTCGCCGCCAGCTCCGCCTATGACGATTGCGAACCACTCCGCCGCGGCCTCGAGGTACTGAACAGCTGGGGACTGCGCACGGATCCCGAAGCCATACCTCAGCGACGCTGGGGCTATCTGGCTGGGGATGACGCCTCCCGGCATCACGATCTGCAGCCGAATCCACCTGCACCACTCCTGGCCTGTGCCCGAGGCGGATGGGGAGCGGCTCGCCTTCTGGAGAGGCCCATTCGCTGGCAGCGGGGCTGGCTTCTCGGCTTCTCTGATGTCACAGCACTGCTGTTGTCACGCTTGAGCGCAGGCATCGACGGTGGCATCCATGGCCCTCTGCTGAGCACACTGGCCGCCGAGCCGAAATGGAGTCAGCAACGGTTACGGGATCTGCTGTTCGGAGCCGAGTTGCCTCCGCTCCATGGCCAGGGCTGGGTGAAAGGGCAGATCAGCGGCCCCTTGATCGCCGCCAACCTCACCGTGGCCTCCCACCTGCTGGGCAGCCCTCACATGCCCCGATTGGATGGGGCCATCCTGATCCTGGAAGATGTGAGTGAGAGTCCTTACCGGCTCGACCGCATGCTCACCCACTGGCGTCTGACTGGCAGCCTGCAGAGACTGGCGGGGCTTGGCTTCGGTCGCTTCAGCCACTGTGCCGACGATGATGACAACGGGGCTGGTTTCAGCTGGCGTGAGGTCCTGCAGGAGCGCAGCGCAGACCTTGGCATTCCCGTGGTGGCAGACCTGCCCGTGGGTCATGGTCCGGAAGGCAATGCAGCCCTGCCGATGGGACGCCCCGCCTGCCTGGATGCGAACCAGGGGGAACTCAGGCTGCTCTGACCGACAGCACCGCCTCGGCGACCACCAGGTCAAAACGGGTGGTGACCTTGATGTTGCCCGGGCCGGCATCCAGCACTTTCACCTCCCAGCCCAACCGTTCGTAAAGAGAGGCATCGTCGGTGACCTCCCAGCCCAGGCGGCAGGCCTTGGCATGGCCCTCCCGCAACTGCTCGACAGCAAATCCCTGCGGCGTCTGAGCCGCCCAGAGCTCAGACCGACAGGGGGTGGCCGTGATCACCCCACTGCCATCCACCCGTTTGATCGTGTCGGAGACAGGTGTGGCGGCAATCACGGCATCACCGGCACGCACCGCCTCGGCGCAACGGTCGAAAAGAGCGGGCTCCACCAAGCAGCGAGCGCCATCGTGGATCAGCACATGACGTGCCTCAGAGGGCAAGCCGGCCAGCCCCTGCAGCACCGACTCCTGCCGGGTCGCTCCGCCCTGAATCCAACAGACCGGTATGGCCGACAGCTCTGGACGACAGTTCTTGATGATTGTTTCAATCGCCGCCCGGTCACTCTCCTGACCCACAATCCCGATCCAGCGGATCGTCCTGGCCTGCAGAGCAGCCTGCAGGGTCCAGGCCAGCACAGGCCGCTGCAGGAGAGGTAACAGCAACTTGTTGCGATCGGCCCCCATGCGACGACCACTTCCCGCAGCGGCGATCAACAGATGCACAAGCGACTCCTGCAAAAGGCAGGGGGAAACGGCCTCCATACAATCAGCTCGCATCCCATTTGTGCTGCTGGTTCATGCGCGTTCTTGCCCTTAGCCCGGGGAGCCTTCAGCAGCAACTCGAACGGCTGCCCGTGGTCGCAGCCACTGCCGAGCAGCTCGAATCCACCGTTCAGGTGGCCTGTCCGATCGCCCATCGCCAGATCTGGGAGCTGGTGCCGGCCGTTGAAAAGGTGATCCCCTTTGCCTTTGATGAGGGGTCGACCCTGGCCGACTGGGCCAATCTGCTCGGCTGTGTTCGCGAGCCCGACTTCCAGGTGTGCCTGAACTTCGCCTCAGGGCGCCAGGTGAATCTGATGCTGGGCATGAGCCACATCCCCACACGCCTGGCCTTCGACGGCTTCGCCACAACCCACAAGGTGCAGCACACCGATGGCTGGAAAGCTCAGCAGCTCAGCGGCTTTGCACAGGCCATCGGCCTGACGCTGAAGGCCGATGATTTTCGCCTTTCTCTGCCTGCAAAAAGCCTCGACCACATCCGATCGGAGCAGCCAGCAGGCAATGGCCCACTCCTGCTGCTGGCCCCGAACGGTGAGGCGACTGACTGGCCCACCGACCATTGGCAGAGCCTGACAGAGACCATCCGCCAGCGCCTGGCATCCCTGCGCAGGCAGCAGGTGTCCTCCGAGACCAAACTAATCACCCGTGCTGCACTTGTTGCCTGTGCCGACGTGGTGCTGAGCAGTTGCCCGGTCACACAACTGCTGGCGGTCTACACCGGTGTGCCGCTCGTGGCCCTTGGCACCAACCCTGCGGATCTGCCCCAACGGGAGGGACTGCGCTGTCTTGGAGACCGCAGCAGCCTGGAGCACCTTGGTGAGCAAGAGGTCCTCTCCGCCCTTGGGTTCTGATGCCAGACCGCCGTCGAGGCCGCTCAGGCCGCAGACGTTTTTTTCCGCCCCTCAGCCTGCGATCCAACCTCACCCTGCTTGTCAAACCATGGATCGGCCCAGTGCTGGCGCTGGTGGTCGTGGTTGTGGGAGGAGCCTTTGGTTACCGCATGACCGAAGGCTGGGATTGGGGCGATTGCTTCTGGATGGTGTTGATCACGATCAGCACCATCGGTTACGGCGAGGTGGAACCGCTCAGCCAGGCGGGTCGCCTGGTCACTGTGCTCACCATTGCCGGCGGCATTGTGGTGGTGCAACTCACCATCCAGCGCCTGCTTGGCCTCTCCGAGGCGGGATACTTCCGTCAGTTGCGGGAGGTGCGCTTTCGTCGCAAACTCCGTCGCATGAACGACCACGTGATCATCTGCGGCTATGGCCGCATCGGTCGAGAGATCGGCGAACAACTGCGGCAGGAACAAGTGCCGGTGCTCGTGGTGGAACTGGATGCGGAACGGATCCAGGCCGCCAAGGAAAGGGGACTGAGGGTTCTGCAAGCCGATGCCACCGGCGATGAGACCCTGATCGAAGCCGGACTCCATCGCTGCCTCAGCCTGGTGGCCGCCTTGCCGAGTGATGCCGCCAACCTTTACGTGGTGCTCAGTGCCCGTGGACTGGAACCCAGCTGTCGGCTGATCGCCCGCGCCGACAGCGAAGAAGCAGCGGCGAAGCTGAAGCTTGCCGGTGCAAGCGTGGTGGTGAGTCCCTACGTGGCTGGAGGTCGGGTGATGGCTGCCTCAGCCCTGAGGCCGCTTGCGGTTGACTTCATGGAGCTGCTGGTGGGTTCCGAGTGTGAAATCGAGGAATTTCAGCTCAGCTCGGATCCGCTTCTGCTGCACAACCTCCCCGGTCGGACACTGGCGGATCTGCAGTTGGGACGCCGCAGCGGTGCCATGGTGCTCGCGATCCGAGACAACGGCAAGTTGGTGGCCAACCCAGGTGGCGACATCTGCCTGGCTCCAGGACAGCTGCTGGTGGTCCTGGGAAGCAAGGAACAGCTGGTTCGGTTCAGGCAGCTGTTGGGTCCAGCCGTGGACATGGTCGAGACCATGGGGGGGACGTCCCTGGGATAAACCAGACACGTTGCTCAGGGTTGAGGGGTGGTGACGTCGATCCCTACGATCCAGCCACATTGGAGACCGTCATGACGTCCACCGCCTCCCTCACCGGCCAGACAGCCCTGGTGACCGGAGCCAGCCGCGGCATCGGCCGCGCCGTTGCTTTGGCCCTCGCCGAGACCGGTGCCGAAGTGGTGGTGAACTACGCCAGCTCACCAGACGCAGCCGAGGCCGTGGTGGCTGAGATCAAGGCCAACGGGGGCAAGGCCTACGCCCTTCAGGCCAACGTGGGTGATGAGGCCGCCGTTGAGAGCCTGATCAAAACCGTGCTGGAACGCAGTGGACGGATCGATGTGCTGGTGAACAACGCCGGGATCACCCGTGACGGATTGCTGATGCGCATGAAAACCGCTGACTGGAAGGCGGTGATCGACCTCAATCTCACTGGGGTCTTCCTGTGCACGAGGGCTGTGACGCGCACGATGCTGAAGCAGCGGAGCGGTCGGATCATCAACATCACCTCTGTCGTGGGCCTGATGGGCAATGCAGGGCAGGCCAACTACGCCGCGGCGAAGGCTGGCGTGATCGGCCTCACCCGCAGCGCCGCCAAGGAAATGGCCAGTCGAGGCATCACGGTGAATGCTGTGGCACCTGGATTCATCGCCACCGACATGACCAAGGATCTGGATGCGGAAGGCATTCTGACCGCGATTCCCCTGGGCAGCTTCGGGACCCCGGACCACATCGCCGGCACCGTGCGCTTTCTGGCAGCGGACCCAGCGGCGGGCTACATCACAGGCCAGGTACTGCAGGTGGATGGCGGCATGGTGATGGGCTGAAGCTCAACGCGATAGCGGCTGAGTCAAGGCATCGCGCAGCCGCCGAATCCGCTGAAGCAGGCGCAGCCGCCTGCTTCTTTCCGTGGCCGTCAGGAAGATTCGCAACGGCACATAGACCAAAGCCATTGCTGCTGCCAGGGCCGCAATCAAGATGAAGGATTGGGAGCCGACATCGTTCATGAACGGACGTTAACGAGCTCGTGACAACAGGGCACCATCCGGTCGCACTTGATTCGGCTTTCCCCACCCGACAGGTGCTTCGAAGGGTCAGGTCCCTATGGGACATTGACCAACGGGTACCTGTAGATCATGGCCAAACTCCTTAGCTTCTCCGACGAGTCCCGCGGATCCCTCGAGCGGGGCATGAATGCACTCGCCGATGCTGTGCGCGTCACCATCGGCCCCCGCGGCCGCAACGTGGTGCTCGAAAAGAGTTTCGGAGCTCCCGACATCGTCAACGATGGCGACACGATTGCCCGTGAAATCGAGCTGGAGAATCCCTTCGAGAACATCGGCGCCAAGCTGATCCAGCAGGTGGCGTCCAAAACGAAGGACAAGGCCGGCGATGGCACCACCACGGCCACCGTGCTGGCGCAGGCCATGGTGGAAGAAGGACTCCGCAATACCGCAGCTGGTGCAAGCCCGATCGAACTCCGTCGCGGCATGGAAAAAGCCGTGGCTCATGTGGTCACAGGCCTGAAGCAGCGCAGCCAGTCCGTCAGCGGCGACGCGATCGGTCAGGTCGCCACAGTCAGCGCTGGCGGCGATGACGAAGTGGGTCGGATGGTCTCCGAAGCCATGGACAAGGTGAGCGTCGACGGCGTGATCACCGTGGAGGAGTCGAAGTCTCTGGCCACCGAGCTGGAAGTGACCGAAGGCATGGCCTTTGATCGCGGCTACAGCTCTCCTTATTTCGTCACCGACGCCGAGCGTCAACTCTGCGAATTTGAAAACGCTCTGTTACTGCTGACGGACCGCAAGATCAGCGCCATTGCTGACCTGGTTCCCGTCCTGGAAACCGTGCAGAAGTCAGGCTCTCCTCTGGTGGTGCTGGCTGAGGAAGTGGATGGTGAAGCCCTCGCCACCCTCGTGGTCAACAAGAACCGTGGGGTGCTCCAAGTGGCTGCTGTTCGTGCTCCCTCCTTCGGGGAACGCCGTAAAGCGGCCCTGGCGGATATCGCCATCCTCACCGGCGGCACCGTGATCAGTGAAGACCGCGCCATGACCCTCGACAAGGTCACCCTGGCCGATCTGGGCCGCGCCCGTCGGATCACCATCACCAAAGACAGCACCACGATCGTGGCCAATGACGATCACCGCGATGCGGTGGTCGACCGGGTCGCGGCCATCAAACGTGAGCTCGACAACACCGAATCCGAGTACGACCGCGAAAAACTCAGCGAGCGCATCGCCAAGCTGGCCGGCGGCGTGGCGGTGATCAAGGTGGGTGCCCCCACCGAGACCGAACTGAAAAACCGCAAGCTGCGCATCGAAGATGCCCTGAATGCCACCCGTGCTGCAGTGGAGGAAGGCATCGTTGCCGGTGGTGGTTGCACCCTGATTCACCTGGGTGAAGAACTGGCTGGCCTTGCCTCTCAGCTCGAGGGAGACCAACGCACCGGCGTGGAGATCGTCCAACGTGCCCTCAGCGCCCCGCTGCGCCAGATCGCCATCAACGCCGGCGCCAACGGCGATGTGGTGGTGGAGGAAGTCAGGCGGTCAGGCCAGGGCTTCAACGCCCTCACTGGCAACTTCGAAGACCTGCTCCAAGCCGGCATCCTCGATGCGGCCAAGGTGGTTCGCCTGGCACTCCAGGATGCAGTCTCCATCGCGTCGCTCTTGATCACCACCGAAGTGGTCATCGCCGACAAGCCTGAGCCTGAAGCCCCCGCACCAGCCGGGGACCCCATGGGTGGCATGGGAGGTATGGGTGGCATGGGTGGCATGGGTGGCATGGGTGGCATGGGGATGCCCGGCATGATGTGATGCCAAAGCCCGGCAGGACCCAATGACGTCAGAGGGAACGAACAAGCCGGGCATGAATTCTGCACACCGTGAGTGCTTCCTGGGGCGGCCGCCTGCACAGCCGCCCCAGTTCACGATTCAGTGCCTGAAGCTCCCCCATCGGCAATCCAGCGAGCGGAACGGCAAAGACCAGGCCGCCGAGGGCAAGATTCAACGGCAGCAGCAGCCGAAGTCTCTTCACGGGTCTCTCGCGTCTCATCCGATTCTGGGCCGATTGGCGTCACCTGTGTCAATTCCTCAGCTTCGCTTCCAGGGATCCCTGAGATCAGGGTTGGTGGCTGTCCTCGCCCTCAGCGAGCGATCTGTCGGCAGTAAGCCGCAACCTGAAGATCGACCCCGGTGATGGCAGTGCCAACCACCACACAGTTCGCGCCATGGTCCAACGCCTGAACCGCCATCGCAGCGGACGCGATGCCTCCTTCACAGATCAGAGGCACGGACGGCGGCAGCTGCTGACGCAGAGGCCGCAGCAGATCCAAGCCTGGAGGGGTGTCCTGACGGGTTTCGCCTGTGTAGCCAAAGAGTGTCGTGCCGACCCAGCGGCAGCCCAGCTCTGCCGCCCTCAGACCATTCGCAACACTGTCGACATCAGCCATCAACGGAGCGCCTAAGTCATCCATCGCCCGCTGCACCAACGTTTGGAGTTGTTCACCATCGGGGCGAGCCCGGGACGTGGCATCGAGAGCGACAACATCGGCCCCCGCACCCCACACCGCCTTGATCTCGTGCCATCGAGGCGTGATGTAGACCTCGCTGTCTGGGAAGGTGCGTTTCCACAAACCGATGATCAGGGCTTCAGGGCATCGGCGCCGCACGGCACCGATGTGCTCCGGACTCTCAAGCCTGACACCGATGGCCCCGTTGTTCAGGCTTGCTTCCGCCATGGCTGCGATCACCTCGGGATCTCGCATCGGCGAAGCTTCGGGGGCCTGAACAGACACAATCAGCCCTCCCTGAAGGCTGGAGAGATCCAACTTGGCCATTGCTCAGGAGGCCCTGGGGAGCTCGTCAGCTCTCGCAGGCAGCCAACGGCGCAACCGATCAAGGCGGGGGGCCGGCGGAGGCGGCATCTGCTCTGGTGCCACGAGGGGAATACGGGAGAGTCTGCTGGTCGCAGAGGAGTGATCAGCTCTGGCATCACTCACAACATCGATGGAGGCTGGCTCTACCTGCAGAGAGGGTTCAACGACCAACGCATCCGTCTCATCCACCCTGATCGAAGGCAGCGATGACGCGGACTCATCAGCGCCGTCTCCTCCTGTTGTGATGTCCTCAGTCGAATCCTCCGAGGCCAGAGGATCACGCGTCAGTTGGTGCAGGGTGGCAACGCCGTAGCGATGAACCCATTGGCGTTCAATCCTTTTGATCGCGAGGTGGTCACCCTGGGAACGGGCGTGGAGGAGTTGCTGACGCAATGCATCGCGTCGTCGCTGGGGCAGAGAGGCGCTGGAAGCAGTCACAGGATCAGGCGAGCTTGCGGTTGAGCAGAGGGCGAATCAACAGAAACAGCCCGAAGGTGAGAACCGTCAAGACCGTCAGGCAGGCATAGCCAGTCACGGGGCCGTAGGGGGCTTCGAGCAGCACCTGGGACAAGTCCAGAGGACCGGTGTAAGCGGCACGAATCGGTTCTATGGCGAAGGTAAGGGGATTCAGGGCCGCGAGCCAGCCCAGCCAAGTGGGCATGAACGCCAACGGAGCCAAAGCAGTACTCGCAAACAAAAGAGGCAGATTGGCGACAAAGATCACTGCGATCAGCTCGATATGGCCGGGGAGTGCGAAGGCAAGTCCGAGGCTCAGGGCTGTGACCGCAAACACCAGCAAGAGCAGCGTGAGCAGCACCAGGCCAAGGCCAGCCAATCCGGGCCAGCCATACCCCAGCAAGGCCGCCGTGGCCATGATCGCCACGCTCTGCACCAGGCTCAAGGTGGTGATGTAGATCACGGAAGCCAGCACGATCGAACTGCGGCTGCGCAGGGGCGCCACCAGCAAACGGTTCAGGAAGCCGAATTCCCGATCGAACATCACCGGTAACCCTGCGTTCAATGCTGCGCTGAACGCGGTGAAGACGATGACGCCAGCCCCGAGGAAACGCCCATAACTGAGCCCCCCGGGCAGCAATCCCTCAGGAGCCCGGGAGAAAAGAGCTCCGAACAGCACCAACCAGATCAGGGGTTGCAGCACCCCCGCCACCAGGGTGGAAGGGCGGCGCTGCAGCTGAAGGAAGAGACGCCTGGTCAGCGCCATCGTTTCCTGCGCCAGTTCGGACAGAGGAGTGCTGGTGACAATGGAACGCGACATCGAAGGGGGCGATCAAACAACGAGGCAGACAACAGCGAGAGGAGGGGTTTAACGCATGGCCTGTTTGCGTTCTTGTTTCGGGTCGCGCTGGCCAGCAACCGCCAATTCGGCATCCATCAGCGTGCGACCGGTGGCCTGAAGGTAAACGTCATCGAGGCTTGGGCGACTCTGAGCCAAAGCGAACACCGGCAGTCCGGCCTGATCCAATTGCTGTCTCAACCGGTCGAGCACCTGATCGTCTTCCACCACGAGATTGAGGGAATAACCCTGGGCGCGATTGACGACAATTTGACGAACCCCTTCCACTGGCTGCAGCAGACCCTGGACACGCTCGGCTTCCACCTGATCGCTGAATTCGCGCACCCTCAGGGTGATTCGATCCCCACCCAGCCGTTGTTTGAGCTCGTCGGGACTCCCCTCTGCAATCACCCGGCCGGCATCGATGATCGCCATCCGGTCGGCCAAGGCCTCCACCTCTTCTAGGTAGTGACTGCTGAGCAAGATCGTGGTGCCCTGCTGACGCAGCTCCCTCAGCACCTGCCAGATCGCAGCTCGACTTTCAATGTCAAGGCCAACGGTGGGCTCATCGAGCACCAGCAGGCGAGGACGGTGCAGGAGGCCTGAAGCCAGATCGAGCCGACGGCGCATCCCTCCGGAATACGTGCCGCAGCGACGATCAATCCAGTCCTGCATTCCCAGAATGGTGATCAACTCCACGATGCGTTGGTCACGATCGGCGCGAGGGAGGTGATAGAGATCGCCTTGAAGCTGGAGCAGCTCACGGCCGGTGAGGATTTTGTCGATCGCCACCTCCTGTGCCACGTATCCCATCAGACAGCGCACGGCCCGGGGATCCTGCAAGGCATCGATGCCGGCCACATGCACCGTGCCGGCATCAGGAGCCAGCAGCGTGGCCAAGATGCGAAAGGTCGTGGTCTTGCCGGCGCCATTCGGACCTAAGAGCCCATAAAGACACCCTTCTGGAACATCCAGACTCAAGTCCTGAAGAGCCTTGACTGACCCATAGGTCTTCTGGAGATGTGCCAGCTCCAACAAGGACATCGAGGAGACAAGGGACAAAGGCCGAAATGGAATCTAGGCAGCGGTGCGGGGGAGTCCGCTGATCACCGGAGCCAGCAAGGAATGAACTTGCTGATCAAAGTGGGCGCCGGCGGGGAGTCGGCTCAGGATCAACAGCAGGCACACACCGAAGAGATAGAGAATTGACCATCGGAACAACCCCTTCGCCCGCTCTGCGCTCTCAGGGGTCAGGGAGAGATAATTCACCATCTGCAGCAGGCGGGCATTGAAGGGCAGCAACAGCAGCCCATAGAGCAACCCACCTTCTGGAAGAACCCAGACCCCGAAGGCACTGAGCACCACCGTGGCCCAGCCGTAACGACGAATCGCCCTGGCAGTCACCACTGGCCCTTTCACCACGGGGAGCATTGGGATTCCCACCGCGCGATAGTCGTCCCGAAGCAGGAGCGCCAAGGCCCAGAAATGCGCCGGCGTCCACACCATCACGAGGGCAAAGAGCCACCATCCCCCCAGTCCAATGTGGCCCGCTGCCGCTGCAGCCCCCACAAGGGGAGGGATCGCCCCAGCCACTCCACCAATGACAATGTTCTGAGGGGTGCGGGGTTTCAGCAGCGCTGTGTAGAGCAGAACGTAACTGCACATCCCCAGCAGAGAAAGTCCTGCAGCCAGACAGTTCACTCCGCTCACGAGCAGCAAAGCGGCTGCCAGGGTGCATGAAACAGCGCCTGCGAAGGCTGCAGTGGGGGAGAGCCGACCAGACGGCAGGGCCCGACCGCTGGTGCGCTGCATCCGACCATCAAGGTCCTGTTCCCAGAGACAGTTGAGAACCCCAGCAGCGGCAGCAGCCAGGGCACCTCCACCGAGGGTGCAGGCCAGTCGTGGAGAGGAGAGCGGCCATCCTTCGCTGAGGGCCATGCCTCCGAGGGTTGTGGCCAACAGCAGGGGAATCAACCGGGGCTTGGCCACTTCAAGCCAAGCGGGCAGCTTCACCCGACCGCGCGAGGGCACCACCTGTTCGCGAGTGAGGGCGGTCGCAGGAGACACCGTGGAACTAGCCATGACAGGGTTCCAGAGAAGAGGACTCGAAATCGGCCGAATCTGGGCTCACCACCAGCCGCGGCCGCCGGCAGGTCAAAGCAGCGAGCAAGGCCACCAACAGACAGGCCACCAACTGATGCGCCACCGTGACGGTGGGCTGGTGAAGGCCAAGCCGAAGCGTGAACACCCCCAGGGCGATCTGAACCACCACGAGAGCCGCAGCACTACCGAGCAGCGGCCATTGGCTTCGGGCCCAGCCACCGGCCAGCATGGCCACCACAACAAACAGCAGCACCGTGGCAGCCACTGGGGTGGCAGCACTGCGATGCCAGTGCAACCACTGACAGGCCTCACCGGCATCAAGGCAACGCTTCGCGGCCCAGGACGTCGCCATCCTTCCTCCCAGGAGGCTCTGGCCACCCACCGCGAGAACACTCAGTGCACCGAACCAAGGCCACCATCGGGGAGGCGACAGCTCTGACGGACTCCCTGGTCTCAACAGCACCTGACTGAGGCCGCTCATCACCGCCACCAAGGTGAGGCCGAGCGCCAGATGGGCGGTGACAACGGAGGAGGGCAACAGCTGCAGCACGGTGAGTGCTCCAAGAGCTCCCTGAAGCACCACCACCCCAACAAGGACAACACTGCAGGGAAGCAACCAGGGGGGGAGTTGACGACGCCACCACCAGGAAGCCCCGAGCTGAACCAGCAGAGCAATGCCGATCACAAAGGCATCGAGACGATGAAACCACTCCAGAAACACCTGGACGTTCATCTGCCGACCAGGGAGCAGCGTGCCGTAGCAAAGAGGCCAATCCGGACAGGCCAGACCTGCTTCCATCACCCGCGTCGCACCACCGATCACCACAAGGGCCACAAGGGCAACGACCAAATGACTCGCCAGCTGAGCCAGTCGGCGACGGATCGGCAACGAAGACGAGCTATCCAACAGACCTTCACCCCCTTCATGACGACGGGAATAATCGGAAGGTAGCGATCTGCTCAGCAACGGCACGGTGTATGGCCGTTCGCAACATCCAAACCACCCTCAACGTCTCCACCCCCTGACAAAACCTCAGTGATGGAGAAATGACTTTGGTGCACCGACAGGGAGTTTCACCAACCCGTCTCACGACTTGAGCAGGAATTTCAACCTGGCTTAATGATCCATGCGTGGCTCTCCCACGGCACTGTCCATAGTCTGAAACGAGTCACGGATTCACCGTGCCCATTCCCTCTTCAATCGTCACTCTGGTGCTGGGAATGATCCTGGTGCTGGGGGGACTCTGGATCGGTCAGAACGTCAACTTGCTGCCGGCCGACGCCAGCGCCAATGCACCCATCTACGACGAACTGTTCCGCGTGCTGTTCAGCATCGGCACCATTCTGTTCATCGGCATCGTCGGACTCGTGCTGTTCAGCTTGGTGCGCTTCCGGCGCAAGGCCGGTCAGCTCGGAGACGGACTGGCCATCGAGGGGAACCTCCCCCTGGAGGTGTTCTGGACAGCCGTTCCGGCGATTGTTGTGCTGTTTGTAGGCCTCTACAGCTACGACATCTATGACCGGATGGGAGGCATGACGCCCCTGAATCACGGCATGGACCACAACGCCATGGAGCATGCCTCCCACGCGAGCGACATCTCCACTCCTGACGACTCCTTCAATGAAGCCGAGTCCCGGGTTTGGGGCGGGATCGGCACCGGCATCAGCACCAACGGTGGCGCCATGGCACCAGTCCCCATTGAAGTGACGGCGATGCAGTTTGCCTTTCTGTTTCGGTATCCCCAGGGTGACTTCATCTCCGGCGAACTTCACGTCCCTGCTGGTCAACCCGTGAGCCTTCGGCTGGAAGCCAAAGATGTGATTCATGCCTTCTGGGTCCCTGAATTCCGACTGAAACAAGACGTCATTCCTGGCCAACCGACGGTGCTCAACTTCACACCCACCAGGCCTGGCACCTATCCGATTGTGTGCGCCGAACTCTGCGGTCCTTACCACGGAGGGATGCGATCTTCGGTCGTGGTGGATGAACCGGAGAGTTATCAGGCTTGGTTCAACGCCAACAACAAAGTGGAGGTCGCTGACGCATGACTGCTTCTCTCACTCCTCAGAGCGATCAGCACGAAACCCGCCTGCAACCGACCGGCTGGTTGCGCTACTTCAGCTTCAGCGTCGACCACAAAGTGATCGGACTTCAGTATTTGGTCTGTGGCTTTCTTTTTTATCTGATTGGTGGCGCCCTCGCCGGAGCGATTCGCACAGAGCTGCTCAGTCCCATCTCTGATTTCATGCCGCGCGATGTCTACAACCAGGTCCTCACCCTGCATGGCACGGTGATGATCTTTCTCTGGATTGTGCCTGTGGTGAATGGTGCCTTCGGCAATTACCTGATCCCCTTTTATGTGGGAGCCAGAGACATGGCCTTCCCTCGGCTGAATGCGGTGGCATTCTGGCTGATCCCTCCAGCGGGCCTACTGCTCATCAGCAGTTACTTCATCACTGGAGCAGCTCAATCGGGTTGGACGGCGTATCCACCATTGAGCATCACCACTCCTGCCAGCGGTCAGATCATCTGGATCCTGAGCGTGTTATTGCTGGGGGGCAGTTCGATCTTCGGCGGCATCAATTTCATCGCCACGGTGCTCAAGCTGCGCCGTCCGGGACTGAAGCTGATGCAGTTACCGATGTACTGCTGGGCCATGCTCGGCACGAGCATTCTTGTCGTTCTTTCCACTCCGGTTCTGGCAGGTACACTGATCTTGCTGAGCTTCGACATCGTTGCTCACACCGGCTTCTTCAACCCAGGACTGGGTGGCAATGTGGTGGTTTATCAGCACCTCTTTTGGTTCTATTCCCACCCTGCCGTTTACATCATGGTGCTGCCGGCCTTTGGCCTGGTGAGTGAAATCCTGCCTGTGCACTGCCGCAAGCCCCTCTTCGGTTACGCGACGATGGTGTATTCGATCCTGGCGATTGTGATTCTGGGGCTGGTGGTATGGGCCCACCACATGTTCACAAGCGGCACGCCGCCGTGGATGCGCCTTTTCTTCACCATTGCCACAGCCTTTATTGCCGTCCCCACCGGCATCAAATTCTTCAATTGGCTTGCAACCCTCTGGGGAGGCCGAATCTCCTTAAACAGCGCCGTTCTGTTTTCCTGCGGCTTCATCGTCAACTTCGTACTCGGAGGCATCACTGGCGTTGCTCTGGCGCAGGTGCCCTTCGACGTTCACGTGCATGACACCTACTTCGTGGTCGCCCACTTTCACTACATCGTTTACGGCGGCACGGTCTTTGTGATCTTTGCATCGATCTATCACTGGTATCCGAAGGTCACGGGACGGATGCTGAACGAACCACTGGGGCGTTTGCACTTCCTGCTGACCTTCATTGGCTTCAATCTCTGTTTCGCGCCCCAGCATTGGCTGGGCCTCAACGGCATGCCTCGCCGAGTCGCGGAATACGACCCCCAGTTCGCTTTCATCAACCAGATCAGCAGTGCCGGAGCCCTGCTGATGGCCCTCAGCACCCTGCCGTTCCTCTGGAACGTGATTGCCAGTGCATTCAGCGGTGAGATCGCCGGTGACAATCCCTGGAAAGCACTGACGCCGGAGTGGCTCACCAGCTCACCTCCTCCGGTGGAGAACTGGGAAGGGGAACCTCCTCTTGTGGAGGAGCCCTATGGCTATGGCGTTCCCCTTGATCAAATCGACCTCAGCTCTGCCAGTGGCAGTGATCTCTGGAGCAGCAGCAAATGACCACTCTCAATCCATCCAGCAGCGAAACCGTCAGCACCACCGAAGGGCACGGTCATCCAGACCACCGCATGTTCGGCGTCGCCACCTTTCTGGTGGCAGATGCCATGACCTTTGCCGGTTTCTTTGCCGCCTACCTCACCTTCCACGCCGTCAATCCTCTGCAGGCCGATGCCATCTACGAGCTCGAGCTGCCGCTGCCCATCCTCAACACCGTGCTGCTGCTGGTGAGTAGTGCCACCTTCCACAAAGCAGGCCAGAATCTGCGCAAGGGCGCGAACAAGGCCTGCCGCCACTGGCTGATGGTCACCGCACTTCTCGGCCTGGCGTTTCTCGTCAGTCAGATGGTCGAGTACTTCACCCTGCCCTTTGGGCTCACCGACAACCTCTTCGCCAGCACCTTTTACGCACTGACAGGCTTCCACGGTCTGCATGTCACCTTGGGAGCCCTGATGATCCTGATCGTTTGGTGGCAATGTCGCACTCCGGCCGGACGTGTCACCGCCGACAACCAATTCCCACTCGAAGCCGTTGAGCTCTACTGGCACTTCGTTGATGGAATCTGGGTTGTGCTCTTTCTGATTCTTTATCTGCTTTAAGCAGAGCCAGCTTGATGAAGCCTGAACAACAACGGCGATCCGTTGCCGTTGTTGTTCAAAATCGCCAAAATCAAGTCAACTCTTCCTGATCAGATGCTGGTCGGCCAGGAACTCCTCGACAAAGCACGCGCCCTCAGTAATCGGCGCGAAGATGAAATCGCACGGGGCTGCGGCTACGTCGGTCCGAGTGGCCGTGTTCTGAAAAAGAGCTTCTACAAAGCCTTGGTGGAAGCCAAGGGCTATGTGCTCCCTTCGGCATCAGCAAGCAGTGGAGGCGGCACCCGCGGACGACATGCCGAATTCCGCACCCGGGTGCATGGCAACGGCAATTTGCTCATTGGCCACGCCTACACGCGCCGGCTCGGTCTGGAGCCTGGCCAGGAGTTCAAGATCGAGCTGCACAAGGAATCAGGTTCCATTTGGCTCCTGCCGCGGGACGATGACAACACCGCCGACCAAGGGGCAGCAGCACCTCATACAGACGCTGCTGCCGCCATGGAGTGATCAGACCAGAGCTGGTCAGCAAACACTGCCGATCACCATTCTTCCGTCTTCAACCCCAGCCATGCTCCTTCAACCAAGCCGTTGAGATGATGGAGGTGTCGGGCTGGTGGCCCGAGCCCGCCTGATGCAACAGCCTCTCCGTGTAACGAGCCATCAGATCGGCCTCCAGATTCACCGTCGCACCTTGCTGCAGATGCTGAAGAGCCGTTGAAGACCAGGTGTGCGGAATCACAGCAACCCAAAACCGCGCGCCGTCAGCCGCACAACCCGCCACGGTGAGGCTGATGCCGTCCACGGCAATGCTGCCCTTTTCGCACACGTACCTCCCATAGGAAGGATCCCTCCATTGCAGCTCCAGGCGCCATGACTGGGGCAGAGCCTCAATGGCGACCACCTCCCCCGCACCATCGACATGACCACTAACCAGGTGACCGCCAAGGCGGTCCGCGAGCCGCAAGGCCGGCTCAAGATTCACCACACCCCGACGCAGGGCCTTGGCTCCCAGGGTGGTGCGCTGGAGCGTCTCCTCACTGACATCAGCCAGAAAGCCGTCGGCAACGCACTCAGCAACGGTGAGACAGACTCCGTCCACCGCCACACTGTCCCCGAGCTGCAACGGTGCCAACGGTGCGCAACCACTCACCAGGAGGCGCTGACCTCGGAGTTCGACCTGCCCAACCGCCTGCACCAGCCCAGTGAACATTGCTTCCCGCCCGTGGCTGTTCCTCTGGCCATAATCGGATAAGGAGGAGGAAGGCCGTGGTTGAAATGCACGTTGCCGGAATCGCTCTCGACGCGGCCAGCCGCAGCCCGATTGTGCTGCTGCGTGATCCCTCAGGCCGCCGTCAGGTGCCGATCTGGATCGATCAGGCCCAGGCCCACAACATCATGGCCGGCCTTCAAGAGGAGGAGAGCCCACGCCCCCTCAGCCACGATCTGATGGCAGCCCTGCTGGAGGCCGGAGACCTGGAATTCGACCGGGTGATCATCCATGCGATCGAGGACAGCACGTTCCGCGCTCTGCTCAAGCTGCAAAAAACAGGCCTCTCGGAGGCAGACAACGACTCAGACCAGCTCGACTCCAGCAACGGCGACCCGATTGCATCGGCTGAGGATCAGCCTCTGACAGAGCAGCAGCCCCCGTGCAGCGACGAGATCGAGATCGATGCACGCCCCAGCGATGCCATCGCCCTCGCCGTGCGCACCGGGGCCACGATCTGGATGCTGGAGGAGGTGGTGGCGGAGGCCTCCATCCCCGTTGATGCCGAGGCGGACCATGAAGAACAAGACGAATTCCGGCGGTTTCTGGATCAGGTGAGTCCAGCCGCATTGGTGCGCCACCTGCAGTCGCGCCAGCCCGACCAGGCAGCGGGCGACGACGCATTCAGTGATGACGACAGTCCTGACGGCGAACCGAGCCAGGGGGACAGCGGCAGAAGGCCATGAACAGGTCCCCCTCAGGCGTCTCAGCCAGTCGTCGCCGCTTCGGCGATGGACCGGAGGTGAGCCTGTTCACCCTGGGCACGATGCGAGCCCTCGCTTCGCCCGACCAGATGCTGGAGGTGCTTGAGGCGGCCGTGAGCGCAGGCATCAACCACCTGGAAACCGCACCGGCCTACGGACCCGCCGAGGAGTTTCTGGGCACAGCACTCCAGACCTGCAGGGAAGCGGAGCTCGCCCCCCGCGACGGCTGGGTGATCACCAGCAAGGTGCTGCCCGGGGTGGAGCTTGAGCAAGGCAAGCGCCAACTGCTGGCCTGCCTCCAGCGGCTGGGGATGCCACGGATCGACAATTGGGCCGTTCATGGCCTGAACCGGCCGGACCATCTCGCCTGGGCCTTGCACGGTGACGGCAAGGAGCTGCTGCAGTGGGCCCGGGGCGAAGGCCTGGTCGGTCAGACGGGGTTCAGCAGCCATGGCCCCCTCGAGCTGATCCGCGACGCCATCAGCAGTGGGGCATTCCGGTTCTGCAGCCTGCATCTGCATCTGCTCGAACCCAGCCGTCTGCCGCTGGCAGCAGCGGCCCTGGAAGCCGGCATGGGGGTGATGGCCATCTCCCCCGCCGACAAAGGCGGGCGCCTCCAGGATCCCAGTCAAACCCTTCAGGACGACTGCAGCCCGTTTACTCCCCTGGAACTCGCCTACCGCTTTCTGCTGGATCAAGGCATCAGCACGCTCACCCTGGGAGCCCATCAAGCTGCTGATCTGGCTCTTGCCCAGCGACTGGCAACGGCAGATCACCCTCTCCACCCCGCTGAAAAGAAGGCCCTGGCGCAGATGGAGAGCTCTCGCCTGCAGCGACTGACGCCCCATGCCTGCGGCCAGTGCAGAGCTTGCCTGCCCTGTCCGAATCAAGTGCCGATTCCAGAGCTGCTGCGACTGCGCAATCTGCGGCTGGGGCATGACCTGCGCGCCTACTGCGAAGAGCGCTACAACCTGATCGGTCGCGCCGGACACTGGTGGGAATCCAGGGATGCGAGTGCCTGTGAACGCTGCGGCGAGTGCCTACCGCGCTGTCCCCACGGGCTGCCGATCCCTGAGCTGCTGGCGGAAACCCACAGCTTGCTCGCGGCCCCACCACGCCGGCGTCTATGGGGCTGAGGCCTGCCAGCGGTCGGCAAGTTGCCTAGCAGCAGCAGCGGTCAAAGGCGGCAGATTCCAACATTGATGCCAGGTCTGCTCAGGCGGCAGCACCAAGGAACGAAGACGGTCGGGTACAGCGACCTGCATCGCTTGCAACGCAGAACGCTCCAGTGGCGGCAGCCACCCTTCCGCCAACAGCCGTCCCAACAGGGGGGAGCTCCAGGCCTCCTCCACCCAGGCCTGAGGCAGTGGTTCACGGGTCGTGACTGGGCGCATCAACAGTGTCCAGTCGAGAGGTGCCCCCTGATCAGGCAGCAACGCCATGATTCGCGGATCACTCCGCAAGGTCTTCATGCATCGGGACAACGGCAACACCGCTGCCTTGGCCTTGCCCTGCAACAGCCAATTGAGGGCATGACGATCATCGAAGGCAAGGGCAGCGGACCGCAGGCGTCGTAAGGAGTCCGGTCCCTTCATCCGCTCGGCAAGGCTGATCACGAGCCGTGGGCTCGCTGGCAGGACGACGCCCCCGGCAAGCTTGGGGGACAACAGGGCATCCCAGCCTTGATCCGCAGCGAACGTCCCACGCCCTTCACCGCGGATCAACATGACCCAGGGGCTGACGCCGACCGGCAACATCGCTGCCGCCAACGCCTCAGGGAACCTGTTGAGCAGGTCTTCGGCCTTGTCACTGAGCCGCGACCGCAGAGCCCCGACCTCCAGGGGCTGCAGATCATCAGCCTTCAAGGAGGCAGCCCAGCCATCGGGCAACGCCAACAAATCGGCCTGAGCTGGCAGCGTCCCCTCCAGCAGAGGTTGCTGCGACTCGAGTGGAGTAAATCGCCAGGGTTTGACCAGTTGACGGCGCCAGAGCAACGGCAGGGTTTCCGGCGCCGCCATCAACGTGGGCGATTGCGGACGGGCACACCCTGCCAGGCTGCTCACCCCCAGCCACAAGCCGAGCTGAAGCATCTGACGCCGTGGGATCCGAGCCTGCATCAGGTCGGACGGCAATGACAGAGGGGGAAGGGAAGGATCGGCCGTCATGGTTCTGACCCTAAGGACCCATGGGGTGACGGACATGCACCCCGCTGCACGAGCGCATCCATCGCCAGGTCGCATTGCTGCTGCAACGGATCAACACCCCAACCGCGCAGTTGCGTCAGCAGCGCCAAACCTCCAGCCCCCACCCCTTCCTTGACGTGGCCCTGTTCATAGGCCTGAAGCTGGTTATGGCGACTGTGATGAAAGCGCAGGCCACTGGCAAGAGCGAGCAGAGGCACCTCCAAGTGGGCGGTCGCGGTCTGAAGCAACTGAGGGAACGCGGCTCCATGTCCCCCCAGCTGTTCGTCGGCCAGCCAGGCCGTTGTGCCGAGCAGCAACGATGTGGCCATGGCCGCACGATCGTCACGGGGAACCCCATTGAGGGCCAAAGCTGCCACCGCCAGCATCTGACTTCCCCCCGCGAGCAGCAAAGGCTGCCCGGCCTGCATCGCACCGACGGCCACCCCGGCGGCCAAGGCCTGAAAAGGATCCCCCACGGCGGCGATCAAGGCCTGGGGATTCATCGCTTGCGTCACAGGGGCACGCTCCAAACCCTCCGCCACCAGACGTCGCTTCAGTGCCAGCGGCGGATTCAGGGCACTGCCACTCACAAACGCATCCACAGGCATCCCCAACCCACGCAGCACCGCCTGGGCCGTGGTGGTGCCGCCCGGCACACACTCAGCCAGCACCAGGGGGCGGCGCAGGCCAGTCCCGAAACGGCGTCCTCGCTCCCAGAGCTGCGTCACCCGAGAGAGATCCATCGCCCTGCCGCTGCTCAGGCAATCGGCGGCCCCGAAAGCTGGCGCTTCAAAGCGCAGATGGGGGAAAGGGGGCTGCTGCGCCAAGCCAAGGGCTGCCACGTGAGGCCGCAAGCCAAGACACTGCACAGCCACCCAACTGATCAACGCTGGCGAAACCCCTGCCGGCAAGGGGGGAAGAGGCCAGCACGGCTGCGATGCAGGGCCCTGCAACAACAACTCCGCATCAGCGATGGCGGTGTAGCGGCGCGATTCAGGCGTGGACCCCGCCGCTGAGATGCCAGGCACCTCAGCGGTGCGAGTGGCGGCCAGCACCACCAGCAGATCCGGGCAAACGGCCGGATCTGACCAGGGGCTGAGGCGATTCTTAAGGTCACGCTCCGACCAGGATCCACCGATCAGCGCACATCCAGTTGGCAGGGCCTGGTGCGCCATCGGCTTCCGCTAGAGGGGGTCGAGGGCAATCAGACCCTCGAGGGCCTTGGGCGGTGAAGGCACCGGAGCCTGCAACCGAGGGAAGATCCAATAGGCGAGCGCATGCAAGGCCAACACGTAGATCAGCTGCTGAAACAGCACCAACCCCAGAGCCATCAACTGCACCTGATCGAGATCGGGGGCGAGGGAGATGCGAAGGGGGAACTGAAGCGTGGTGAGAACGCTGTTGAAAGAGCCGATGAGGCCATTCAGCATGTTGTCACCCGCCCGTGTAATCACGACCCAGAGGTTTTCCCCCACCAACAAAGACAGCGCCACGACCCGCACCAGGAAGCCTGCAGCACCGATCAGCGTGCCCACACCCCAACTCAACCACCAACTCAGACGTCGCGACCAGGACCATCCCAGCCAGAGAGACAGCAAGGCATAGGGAAAGAGAATCAACGGACCGCGCACCGGCCCCATCAGAGCCACCAGCAGCAGGACTACGAGCAACACCCCCTCCACTCCTGCCTTCCAGCCACGACGCAGCAGCAGCAGCGCCAAGGGCAGGGGAAGCGCCAGCCGAAACAGGGACCCGCCCACGGGCAGGTAATAGAGCGCCAACCACAGCAAACCGGCCGTCGCCGCCAGATAAGAGGTTTCCATCACCCTCAGGGCCTGACGGCGGCTCATCCCTGTGCCGGTGGAACGCCTCAAGGATTTCCCCCCTGAGGCTCCGGCGTCACCCGCAGTGTCCCCGCCGGCTTCACCCGTTCGATCGTTTCCACCTCGAAATCAATCCCGGCATCACGCAGGGAGCGGGTCACCACCTCAGCTGGAGCTGAAGGATCAGCGCCAGAGAGGCGAATCGTGATGCGATAAGGCTGGGGATCCAGGGGCTTGGGATTGGGCTTGGTAGGTACCCGAGGAAGCTGGTCAATGGCGGCAGGGGGCTGAACCGGCCCAGACGCGGGAGGGGGTGCCTGGACTGGTCGGCGCTCCGCTGGCGTCGATGAAGCAGGCTTCGGGGCCGTCACTGGTGGCGAGTCCGAGGGAGTGTCAAAGCTGTCGGCCAGCTGCTGGCCGAGCGGGGTGTTTCCGCAGGCCTGCAGCAACAGCACCGGCAGCAACCAGAGGCCGGAACGGGCCTGAATCATCAGACATCTCCAGGCTTGATCACCCGCACCGCGCTGGCCCGCAGACGGCCTGTCTTCGTGGTGGCCGGAGGCTTCTTGGCAGCTGGCTTCTTGGCGGCTGGCTTCTTGGCGGCTGGCTTCTTGGCGGTGGTTTTGCGTTTCGTGGCCTTCTTGGCCGAGGCCTTCGCCGCCAGAAGCTCCACGGCTTCCTCCAGCGTGATGTCGTCGGCTCCCTTGCCCTCAGGCAATGAGGCATTCACCTTGCCCTGTTTGACGTACAAGCCGTAGGGGCCGTCGTACACCTGAATCGTTTCCTCACTGCCCTCAGGCTTGCCGAGGTCCTTCAAGGCGGTGCGACCACCGCGCCCCCGTTTTGGCATCGCCAGGAGTTCGAGGGCTCGCGACAAGCCCACCAGCAGCACATCGTCCTCCCCCTTGAGGGATCGGTAGTCCTTTTCTCCCTTGCCCTTGTCCCACACGACATAGGGACCGAAACGACCGAGTCCGGCCTGGATCTTGCCGCCATCGGGATGCTCACCAAGCAGTCGGGGCAGCCGCAGCAGGCCGAGGGCGTCCTCCAGCGACAGATCTTCCGGCTTGGCGCCCTTGGGTAACGAGGCCCGCTTGGGCTTTGGATTCTCATCGCTCACCTGGCCCCGCTGGACGTAAGGGCCGTACTGACCAAACAGCAGATACACCAGATCACCCGTTTCAGGGTCTTCACCCAGCGCTTCAGGGCCGTCCGCCTTTTGCTTGAGAATCAGTTCAGCTTTCTCGGAATCGAGATCGGCTGGGGTGATCTCCCTGGGCAAGGTCGCCTTGAGCAGCTCTTCCTCGCCGTCGTCGCCAACACGCTTGGCTTCGAGATAAGCCCCGAAACGACCGATCCGCACCACACAGGGCAGGCCTTCCAGATCAACGGTGCGGGACGCACCGGCATCGATATCCCCTTCCCGTTGCTGGACCTGGTGTTCCAGGCCTGTCTCACCTTTGTAGAACTCCTCGAGGTAAGGCAGCCACTGCACCTTGCCATGGGAAATCTCGTCGAGGGTGTTCTCCATCCGAGCGGTGAAGCCAGGATCAACGAGCTCGGGGAAATGCTCTTCCAGCAGGGCGGTCACAGCGAAAGCCGTGAAGCTCGGGGTGAGGGCATTGCTCTGCAGGGTGGCGTACCCACGGTCCACGATCGTGCCGATGATGCTGGCGTAGGTGGAGGGCCTTCCGATCCCCTCCTTCTCCAGCATCTTCACCAGCGATGCTTCGCTGAAGCGAGCTGGAGGCTGCGTCTGGTGCCCCAGTGCCTCCACCTTCTGGGGGTTGGGCGCATCACCGGCTTTCAGCACGGGAAGCAACACCTCCTGGCCCTCGAGAGCTGCATCGGGATCGTCGCTGCCCTCCACGTAGGCCCTGAAGAATCCGGGAAAATCGATTCGCTTGCCGTTGGCACGGAAGCGCGCATCCGCCACCCCCAGATCAACCGACATCATCGTGAGCCGGGCCTCGGCCATCTGACTGGCAACGGTGCGCTTCCAGATCAGCTCGTACAACGACAGATCCCGGCCATCAAGGCCTGTCTCTGAAGGGGCTCTGAAACGTTCTCCAGCAGGCCGGATCGCCTCGTGGGCCTCCTGGGCATTGCGTGATTTGGTGCTGAACTGTCGCACCGACTTGCTGAGGTAGTCCTTGCCGTAACGGGACTCAACGCAGCTTCTTGCTGCACTGATCGCCTGCTCCGACAGATGCACTGAGTCGGTCCGCATGTAGGTGATGAACCCCCTTTCGTACAGACCCTGAGCGCAGCGCATGGTTTCCCGCGCCGATAGGCGCAGCTTGCGATTGGCCTCCTGCTGAAGGGTGCTGGTGGTGAATGGCGGCACGGGACGACGCACCGTCGGTTTCTCCTCCACCGACTCCACGCGCCATTCGGCACTGCGCACCTGATCAGCCAGTGTGCGGGCATCATCCTCACTGAGGAGTCTGACGGCACTGCCCTGCTTCAGGGCACCCGTGGTCTCATCAAAATCATGACCGGTGGCAATCTTCTGCCCCCCCAGATGACTGAGCTTGGCTTCAAACGCGCTGCCGGCATGGCTGAGCTGTGCCTTCAGATCCCAGTAACTGCCGCTGCGGAAGGCCCGTCGGGCACGCTCCCGCTGCACCAGCAAACGCACAGCGACTGACTGGACCCGTCCGGCGGACAGGCCCCAGGCCACCTTCTTCCACAGCAGGGGGGAGAGGGTGTAACCCACCAGGCGATCGAGGATCCGACGGGTCTCCTGGGCATGCACAAGCTCCATATCGAGCTCTCGGGTGTCATCAAGAGCCCGTGAGATCGCTTCCTTGGTGATCTCGTGAAACACCATCCGCTTCACCGGAACCTTCGGGGCGAGGAGCTGGAGCAAGTGCCAGCTGATGCTTTCCCCTTCCCTGTCTTCGTCAGTGGCCAGCAGAAGCTGATCCACTCCTTTGAGAGCGTCCTTGAGTTCTCGAACAATCTTTTTCTTGTCTTTCGGCACCACGTAAAGCGGCTCGAAATCGGCTTCGGTGTTGACACCGAGATTTGCCCATTTCTGACCTTTTTTCGCCGCCGGAATCTCACTGGCATTGTTCGGCAGATCGCGCACATGGCCCATGGAGGCCTCCACGCGGTAGCCCTTGGGGAGGAAACCACGGATGGTGCGTGCCTTCGTGGGGCTCTCGACGATGACCAGTGTGTTCGCCACGGGCGGGAGGTAACCGTCCCCTTCTTTATCGCACCGACGATCCACCTGCAGCGAAAGCACACCTTTTCCCCTCTCGGCGACGGCCTGATTCGGCGACGCCGCTACAGTCTTCCGGTCAGGTCTGATCCCGCGAGCGCCATGCCCGAGTTGGGTGCACTGCTTTTCTCCACCCAGCCCATGCCCGCGCCGGGCGAGTTGCTCAATCTGGCGCTGAACGCTGGGGCCGTGGCCCCCGAAGGCGCTGTGCTGGTGGCGATGCTTGCCACCCTGTTGGTCGACCTCGCCGGTGAGCGAGTCGCCATCCGGTGGGTCCCGCCGATTTGTTATCTGGGCCTTGGTGGAGCCCTGGTGCTCTTGGCACTGCAGTGGAACACCCCTCTGGAGCCTTCCTTTCTGGGTGCCTTCCTGTCGGACCGACTCGCGATTGCATTTCGCGCCGTTGTGGCCACATCCACCCTGCTGTCTCTCCTGATCAGCTGGCGCTATGCCGAAAAGAGCGGCACACCCGTCGGCGAATACGCCGCGATTCTGCTGGCGGCAACCCTCGGCGGCATGCTGCTGTGCGGTGCCACGGATCTTGTGAGCGTGTTTGTCTCCCTCGAGACGCTATCCGTCGCGAGCTATCTCCTTTCGGGGTACATGAAGCGAGATGCCCGAAGTTCGGAAGCAGCACTCAAATATCTGCTCGTCGGCTCGGCCGCAGCCGCAGTGTTCCTCTACGGAGCCTCACTTCTTTACGGCCTCAGTGGATCCACGAGCCTTGAAGTGATTGGGGTGGCCCTGATCAACAGCCCAACCCCATTGGCAGCGTTGGCATTGGTGTTTGTTCTTGCCACGGTGGCCTTCAAAATCGCTGCGGTGCCTTTCCACCAGTGGACTCCGGACGTTTACGAAGGATCCCCCACACCCGTGGTGGCATTCCTTTCTGTGGGATCGAAAGCCGCAGGTTTCGCGCTCGCCCTTCGGTTGCTGGTGGGCTGCTTTGGCTCCTTCGATACGCAGTGGAAACTGCTCTTCACTGTGCTGGCCCTGCTGAGCATGACCCTTGGCAACGTGGTTGCCCTGGCGCAGACCTCCATGAAACGGATGCTGGCCTACAGCTCAATCGGCCAGGCAGGCTTCGTGATGATCGGGCTTGTCTGCGGCACAGAAGAGGGTTTCGCCGCCATGGTTCTGTACATGGCGGCCTACCTCTTCATGAACCTTGGTGCGTTCGCCTGCATCATCCTGTTCTCGATCCGCACAGGCAGCGACCGCATCAGTGATTACGCCGGTCTTTACCAGAAAGATCCACTGATCACCCTTGGCCTCAGTCTTTGCCTTCTCTCCTTGGGCGGCATCCCACCGATGCTTGGTTTCTTCGGAAAGATCTATCTCTTCTTCGCTGGCTGGGCTGATCACCAGTACCTGCTGGTTGTGGTTGGCCTGATCACCTCAGTGGTCTCGATCTACTACTACATCGGTGTGATCAAGATGATGGTGGTGAAAGAACCTCAAGAAGCTTCGGATGTCGTCAAGTCCTATCCCGAAGTCCAATGGAACACGATCGGACTGCCGTCACTCCGCTTCGCACTCGTGGCTTGCGTCGTGGTGACTGCAGTGGGTGGGATCCTCTCCAATCCCCTCTTCCAGTGGGCCAACCAAGCGGTGGATGAGACACCCCTTCTCCAGCAAGCCATTGCTCTGTCAACTCAGTACACGATTGGCTGAAGACCACAACAAGTCATCAAGACAACCTGTTGCACAGCTCCTGGGGGTCAGCAAGGTCTACGGAGAGGGGGCGAACGAGGTTCGCGCCCTCAATCATCTCGACCTGACGGTCTACCAAGGTGACTATCTGGCCGTGATGGGCGCCAGCGGCTCCGGCAAGAGCACGGCGATGAACATTCTGGGCTGCCTCGATCGGCCCTCGTCGGGGCAATACAAGCTCAACGGCATCGCCGTTGAGGACGTTGATGACGATGCTCTTGCAGACCTCCGAAATCAGGAACTTGGATTCGTCTTTCAACAATTCCACCTGCTTCCGCACGCGTCAGCACTGGAGAACGTGATGCTTCCGATGGTGTATGCGGGCATTCATTCCAATGAACGCAGGCAGCGAGCCGAGGAGGCACTCGTGCGTGTAGGCCTTTCTGAGCGCCTGCACAACAAACCCAATCAGCTGTCCGGTGGACAGCAACAAAGGGTTGCCATCGCGCGGGCGATCATCAATCGACCAGCACTTCTTCTCGCCGACGAACCGACGGGAGCACTGGATTCAAGAACAACAGAGGACGTGCTCAGCCTGTTCGATGCACTCCATCAACAAGGCATCACCCTTGTGATGGTGACCCACGAAGATGACGTGGCGAGAAGAGCCGGGAAAACGGTTCGCTTTAAAGATGGAGCCATCGAGCCATGAACGGCGGCTATCAATCTGAGAGCACGAAGAGACTTCATGAAATCATCTGAATCAACAACAAGCATGGAGGCTGCCAATTGATTCACAAGCAAAAAGATCAGCCGATCCACTCGGCTCCAAGCCTCTCCCCCCAAGGCCGATGATCAGGGCAAAGCGGCCGAAGAACCAACCTTGAGACCAGCACAACCATCTTGCGCCAGCCACTCGCCAGCAGATGCCATCGCTCCCCAAGACTGGATCAGTAGTCACTGATCCCCCCAGCAACAGTGGCTACTGATCCAGATTGACCTCCGACAAGGAGAGACAAGACGAAAACGGCGAAGACGAGAGCGAGGGAAGGAACCGCCAAACATGAACATATGCAAAAAGCTTTTCAGCGAATTTTCAGCCCCTTCAAAGCCAAGACTCAGGAAAAGAGTTCTTTTAATCTTGACAAAGGCAAGTTCATGCGTTAAGGGATGAGGCTTGAGTGCGTCAATCGTGGTGATCCAAGCTGTCGCAAGGCATCTCCCCTTTCCGGCATGAACCTGTGAACTCAACAGCAGCTGTGCGGATGAGCCGAGAGAGCCTGAAGCTTGCGAGCGACGACAGGATCTGAGAGGCGTTGGCGGGGACGCTTCACGCTCGCCATGGTTCTTCGAGGCTCATGGAAACACACAAAACCACCTCTCGGAACACCAACAACGGAACCAAAGCGTCGCGACCTTGCTTTAATAAAGAGGGATAAAGCTTCTGTTCGTGCCTGAACCGTCTGTACCAAGACTGCGGGTCCTCGTGGTAGAAGACGAGAGCAATTTGTCCGAGCTTCTCAAACTGGAGCTCGACGTAGAAGGCTATGACGTGGACATCGCCCCAGATGGAGCCTCAGGACTTGTCAAAGCACGATCCGAACCACTTCCTGATCTGATCGTCCTTGATTGGAACCTCCCAGATTTCTCAGGGATCGATATCTGCCAGCGCATCCGTCGAGGAGGGGTCACCACACCGATCCTTATGCTGACGGGCCATGACGACATCGCTGACCGGGTGACGGCCCTCGATGCGGGCGTGGATGACTATCTGATCAAGCCCTTCTCGATCGAAGAGCTGATGGCTCGACTGAGGGCGATGCAACGCAGGGCTCAGACCTTCTCCAGTGGGAGCGAGCCAGATTCCGCACCAGCGGTGCTATCGGTGGCCGACTTACGCATCGACACCAGCACCCGCGATGTCAGCCGCGGTGAAGAGACGATTCAGCTCTCGGTGAAGGAATACGAGCTGCTGATGTTCCTGATGCGCTCCGCCGGCAAAGTGCTGGAGCGGGCTGAAATCATGCGCGGCGTATGGGGCGAGAATTTTTACGGTGACGACAATCTTCTTGACGTCTACATCCGCTATTTACGCCAAAAAATCGAATCTCCAGAGAGACCCACCCTCATCCACACCGTGCGCGGCGTGGGATTCATTCTCCGAGACTCATCGGATCAGCCGTCCTGAGGCTTCCGGAGGCTCTCGAGCAGCTGAGCAACCAGCATCGCCACGGCATCGCCATCTCCAACGCTCAGAGGGTTGAGGTCCATATCGCCGGGATCGACAGCCAGCCAACCACCCGCCTGTGGTTTGCGAAGCTCGAAATGAAGGTGTGGACCTGTACTGAGACCGGTGCTGCCCACACGACCGATCACCTCGCCCTGACGCACCTGTTGCCCCCCCTTCACATAGATCTCGGAGAGATGTCCGTAAAGGGTGCGGCGCTGGGGATCAGCATGCTCCAGCTCAACTGCGATGCCATAGCCACCCGCCAGACCGCTGCTGGCCACCGTGCCGGATAACGCAGCCACCACAGGCGTGCCTTCCGGTGCCGCCAGATCCTTCCCGGCATGCATCAACCAGTTGCCCAACACCGGATGTAGACGCCAGCCAAATTCACTGGTGGTGATGGCTGAACCGATGATCGGGAACAGCAACTGCCGATCACCATTGCCGAGCAGTGCTTGCGGGCGAGGGGTCACAGAAAAGACCGACTCCAGACGGAACCCCCGTCCCTCGAGCAACGCCGACACCGGCACCGTGATCGGGGGCAACGGCCTGCCATCCGCCCCACGGCGCAGTGTGGCTGGTAACCCATTGCCGCCGCGCTGCCTCCAGGCAATCCTGGCCGCCAGACTGCGCCCGGCACCACTGCGAACGGCCACTCCCGAAGCACATTCCTGGGCGGAAAGGGCACCGCTACGACAGGCCTGCTGCAATCGGGGCACATCAATCGGAGTGCCCATCACCTTGCCCTCAAGCTGCCTGCGCTCGGCAGGCGTAATCACTTGATTGCGCTCCAGATTCTCAAGCGAGCGATCGAACTGCAACGGCGGAGCCGGAGCAGGCAAGTCGGCTGGCGGCCTGACTGGACCAGGGAGATTGGGGGGAATGCCAGCCGGAACGGTCAGCAGCCAGACAGCAGCAAGCCAACGCACAACCGATCGGAATCAATCTCAAAAAACCCTAGAGACTTGAGCTAGAAACTTCATCCCAGCGCGTCCAGCTGGTGGTCCGGATGCCATGACGCAAACGCAAGGAACCATCCTTCGCCAAACCCTCCACTGACCAGCGCTCGGCATTGAGAGGGTCCTTCACCGAACTCGCCCAGAGCCGAGCCTCCGTGGCCTTCACCACGACCTCCGGCTGTTCAGCCAACTGCATGGCCCGTTCAAACGCGGTCAACACCTCCGACGTCCACTGCAGTGTGCGCGGCCTGGGCAACAGCTGCTTCAAGGCGATCGCCCCTTGTGGCACGGCATTGACCACATTCAGGCCTAAGCCGACCCGAGCCAGACGCACTCGCCTGCCGCGATGGACCACACGCGGCAGAAGCCCAGCCAGCTTGTGGCCATCGACCAGCACATCATTGGGCCATTTGATCGCAACGGTCAGGCCCGCAGCTTCCAGGCGTTCCGCCAAGCCCACCGCAACGGCCAGTCCGAACAGTCCGGCCGTCGATCCAGCACCAGACCAGGGCAGGGCTGCACTGATCCACACCCCACCGGGAGGGGCAAGCCAACGACGCCCCCATTGTCCATGACTACAAATCTGGTGACGGGCGACCACTGCGCGAGGCATCAATCCATTCCAGGGCTGAGCACCCAACCAGGAGGTGAGCTCTAGTTCAGTGCTGGCACACACCGGCAAACAACGCAGCTGCCAGGGGGGAGCACCACGAAGCTGGCGGATGCGAGCCAATGCCGCTGCGCCTGACGACCTCAGCACTGCTGACGCCACCAGGATTCCAGACGCCCGACAGCCGCCTCCAGCTGTGCCGAGGGCCGCACAAGCGCCATGCGAAGCCAGTCGCGACCAGCCTCGCCAAATCCGGAACCGGGCGTGAGGGCGACACCCGTTTGCTCCAGCAAAGCAGCGGCCAGTGCTTCGTCATCGAGGCCCCGTTGCTGGGCCCAGGATGGCAAGGGCAACCACAGATACAAGGCCATGGAGGGGGTTGGCGCCTGCCAACCCAACTGCTGCAAAGCCGCAAGCGCCCGATCACGGCGTTCCCGATACACCGGCAGGATCTGCTGCGGCCAGTCTGGCGCTTGCGACAGTGCTGCGATCGCGCCTTGTTGCAACGCCGAGGACTGGTTGAAATCCACGACCCCCTTGAGCTGACGCAACGCTGTGATCAACGGTTCCGCTCCGACCGCGAAGGCCAGACGAAACCCTCCCAGGCACCATCCCTTCGACAGGGAAAAAAATTCGATGCCTCGCTCGCGCCAACCCTCGGTACGGAGAAGCGCAGGGGCCTCCCCTTCCAGCACCAGATCCACGTAGGGATTGTCGTGGGCGAAGACCAGGTCATGGCGGCATGCCTTCGCCATCCCCTCCTCAAGCCAGGCTTGTGCTCCCACCTGGGCGGTGGGGTTATGGGGAAAGCCCATCACCATCAGGCGTAACTGATCCCAGACGCTCTCACTGATGGCGTCGTAGCGAGGGCGCCAGTGCTGCTCAGCCGTCAAGGCCAACCGATGAATGGCCGCGTCGGCCAACACCATCCCACCACGGTGTGATGGATAACAAGGGTCCAGAATCAGCCCCGCATCACCAGGGCTGAGAACCGCCAGAGGGAGGTGGGCTGTTCCCTCCTGGGAACCCACCAGCATGATCACTTCTCTCTCAGGGTCAACCGCCACTCCAAAACGCTGATCGCACCAGGCAGCAACAGCGTCCCGCAGGGGGCGAGTCCCGGCGTGGAGGCAATAGGACGCACTCTCAGGTAGGGACAACGCGGACGTGATTGCATCGAGGGCAGCCGGCGGCGGCTGGAGATCGGTGGATCCCAACGAGAGGTCCACCAAGGGTTGATTCTCGGCGTTGGCGCTGGTCTTGTAGCGCTGCTTGCGTTGATCATTGCGATCAAAAACGCCGCTGCCGAGCTGCTCAAGTCGCCTAGAGGTGAGCATCCAGGAATGCCTGCAGCTGGGGCTTCGCGATCGCACCCTCCTGGCGAGCGATCTCCTTGCCTTCGCGATAAAGAATCAAGGTGGGAATGCCCTGCACCTCGTAGGCATCACGCGTGGCAGGGTTGCCATCCACCTCGAGCTTGCCCACCAGCAACTTGCCGGCATAGGTCTCGGCCGCCCAGTCCATCATTGGAGCCATCAAACGGCAGGGACCGCACCAGGGAGCCCAGAAATCCACCAGCACGGTTGTGGATGCCTGCAGCACCTCCGACGCGAACGAGGCATCGGTGAAGTCAGACACGGATTGGCCCACGGCAGCTGGTGTAATGCCCCCCGATCCTATGGAGCCGATCGAGGGGATGGGTTGAAGACAAGCGACGGCTTCAGAGTTTGTCGATCGACTTCTTCAGTTCCTCAAGGTCAGCATCCACCTCCGAAACCTTCACAGGCTCCACTGCGGGGGCATCGCCTGCCGGCAGAGCCACGGCTTCCGGACCACCGGCCAGGCGTTGGCGCAGGCTGGCGAGCTCGTCATCGACATCGCTTCCTCCCTCCAGGGCTGCAAACTGGCTCTCCAGATCAGCGCCGGCCAGCTCCGCCGCAGCCTGGCTGCTGGCTTCCATCGCTTCCACCTTGTCTTCCATGCGCTCAAACGCAGCCATGGCGGTGTTAGTGCCGAGATTGCCGACGGCACTCTGAAGCTGCTGCTGAGCCTGGGCCGCCTGGGCACGGGCCTTGAGCATGTCTTTCTTGGTACGGGCCTCAGCGATCTTTCCTTCAAGGGCGACAAGACTCCGCTTCAGGGTCTCCACCTGGGTGTCCTGTCCCTTCACCTGGGAAGAAAGGGACGTTGCCGTCTCCTGGAAGGTCTTACGGCGGGACAGGGCTTCTCTTGCCAGATCCTCCTCTCCCTTCTTCAGCGCCAGTTCCGCTCGTTCGTACCAGGTCTTCGACTGCGCTTCCGCCTGCTCCGCCTGGTTGCGTAAGCGCTTCTGGCTGGCGATCGCCATGGCCACGGCCTGGCGAAGCTTCACCAGATCCGACTGCATATCGGCGACCGATTGATCCAGGATCTTGACGGGGTCCTCCAGGCTGCTCACAGCAGCATTGGCGTTGGCACGAACCAGTCGGCTCAGCCGATCGAAGAAACCCATGGTGCGAGGGAAGGGTGGAAGTGCTGCAGCTGGAGGCTAGCGAGATGCGACCGACACTCCACCTACGATCGCCACAAGCCAATTTCAAAGAGGCAGCAGCGGTCATGGCCAGGGCTCCGAAATCCCAACGCCGGCCCTTCGGCAAGGGGGAGTTGCTGCAGCCCCCGCCGCCTGCACCGGCTGAACCGATCGGCTCTTGCCTGGAGGCCCTGCGCAACAGCTGGCGCCGCGATGGTTCGCTGGCCGCCATCTGGCAGGACTGGCCCCAGTTGGCGGGTGAGCACCTGGCTCCCCATTGCCGACCGCTGCAGTTGCAAGGAGGCCTGCTCACCGTGGGAGCCAGCCATCCGCAATGGCGCCAAGCCCTCCTCTACAGCCGCCCCCAACTGCTCACAGCGCTTCGGGCAGCAGGCCATCGCATCAAGGATCTGCGCATCCAACAGCATCACAGGACCCAGCCCCCCCAGCTGGAAAGTGAATCAGCCGTCTGGGCACGGCACCCCAGCCGCATCGATGTGCACGGCATGGCGTCCTGCCCCACCTGCGGGCGCCCTTCACCAGCGGGAGAAATGGCCCTTTGGGGTCATTGCGGCTTTTGCCGTCGAAGTGAACTGGCCTCCCTTGTCTCCGACACGTCTCAATAACGCTCGGGCCTGGGGTCGCGCCAATCGGGGTTAACACCCTCCTGCTGCAAGGCACGGGCACGATCATCAAGACGACGACGGTCGACCCGCCAGAGCCGATAGATGCCATGGCTTGCCAGCTCCTCGGGCTCGAGCCCCTGCCAATGGGGACGCTCGCTCGTTGTGGCATCAATCACCACAAGGACCGTGGGCTGGGACTTCAGCGACGTCCCCTTCCAGCCACGACGACTCTGCTCGTGGCTGAAGCGATCGGCCACGTTGACCAAAGCCCCTTTCGACACTCCCTCGAAGACCACCACCTGATCGGTATAGAAATGAAGTGAGGGCTTCATCGCACCCACCATGGCAAGCGGTTCGATGCCAACCCGGTCTCGCTCGCGCACGATCGCTTCAGCCACCTGACGCACGGGCAACTGACGGACACGATCGCCAAGGACCATCATCGGCACCAGTGACACCAGCTGGAACACCACCACCGGGGCCTGCATCGCCAGCAACCGGCCGGGCTTAGGACGCCAGCAGAGCCAGGCACCAAGCACCACCACGACGGTGAAACAGACAGCGGCGCGAAGCACCAGTCCACTGGCAAGCAGTTCAGCCGGGAGGGTGGGCATCTCTGGATCGTCGATCAAGGGAACCCAGAGCCCAGAGCCCCACAGCCCCCCGGCGAGCACTGCCGCCAACGCCAGTGACGCCAGCCAGGCCAACGTCTTTGCCCGCTGGGAACGAGCCGCATCAGGCAGCAGCGAAAGGGCGATCAACAGTCCGGCGGCGGGGGTGGCAGGCAACCAGTAGCTGGGCAGCTTGGTGGCGGCAGACGTGAAGAGCAGGAGTACCGCCAGCAACCAGCAGGCGGCGAACAGCTGCAGACTCTGAGGCGAGGTCGATGGCCTGCCGGGGCGACGCAGTCGCTGAGCCACCTGAGCCAGACCCAGGAACAACAAAGGCGTGAACGGCAAGGCGGCAATCACAAGCACCGGACCGAAGAACCACCAGGGCTGCAGATGGCTGTTCACAACCGAGGTGAAGCGTTGAAAGTTGTGATAACCAAAGAAGCTGTCCCAGAAAGGCTGGCCCTCCACCAGCAACTCGAGGCCATACCAGGGAAGACTGATCAGCGCGGTGATCAGAAGCCCCGGCAGAGGCCGCAGCTCACACCACAGACCACAGAGCTGACGACGAGCCAGGCCAAAGAGAAGCAGCGTGATGCCGCTGAGCACCACGGCCACGGGGCCTTTGGTGAGGACTGCCAATCCCAGCAGGACCCAGGCCAGCCACCAACGGCGCCCACCACTGGCATGGCAGCGCCATTGGCAGAGAAAGCTGAGGGCGAGTGTGCCGCTGAGCAAGCCATCACTGACCGCAGTGCGGCTCCACAACAGAACCAGGGGAGACAGAGCAAACGCCAGGGCCGCCGCGACAGCAGTACGGCGAGGGAACGGATCGGCCCCCTGGGGGAAGCGCATCAGGGTATCCCCGAGCATCAGCATCGTGGCAAGGGTTCCCAAAGCCGAAGGGAAACGGCCCGCCCACGTGCCAAGAGGGTCCCATGAGGGCTGACCGGGCAAGGCATAGGCCCCGCCCATCAACCAGTACACCAGGGGGGGTTTGTCATAGCGGGGCAGCCCATTGACCCGGGGAGTCAGCCAATCCCCGGTGCGAGCCATGGCCCGGCCAGCAGCGGCGAAGAGTGGCGGGGTTTCATCCACCAGACCGTTGGCGCCGAGCTGCCAGAAGCAAATCACCAGACCAAGCCCCAGCACCAGCAGCAGACCTCGGCGCCGCTGTCGCCGCGCGAGTGACTGGGGAGAGTCGGGGGCCACAGCCTCAGAGGAAGTACTCATCGGGTGATGCTGCCATCCCCGGGAACAAGGCCGTCTCGGATCCAGGACTCGACCCGTTCGGCAAACACGTCCTGACTGGCATGGTCCTCGACCCAGTGCCGGCAGGCCTGCCGATCGAGGCTCACAGCCTGCAGGGTGGCCTCCTGCAAAGCACCGACATCGTCGGGGGGCACCAGAAATCCAGTCAGGCCGTGCAGCACCAGCTCAGCCGGCCCCCCACGGGCGTAGGCCACCACGGGCACCCCGCAGGCGAGGGCCTCCACCACAACGTTGCCATAGGCCTCATTCCATTTGGGCGTGTTCAGCAGGGCACGACACCCTCCCAGTTCAGCCTGCAACGCGTCGGTGGCCAGAAACCCGCGCCAGTGGATTGTGCCTGCCGGCACCGAAGCCTCCACTCGCTCGGCGTAGGCCAGGTCTTCCCGCACGCCCCAAACCCATAACCGCTCACCAAGGGCTGCTGCCACTGCTGCCGCATCCTCGAGTCCCTTCTCGGGTGCCACCCTGCCGGCCCAGCCCAGGGGGCCACCGCCAGCAGCTCGAAACCTGTAGGAGCGGAGGTCGAAACCGTTACCCACCAATCGAGGTGGGGCTTGGAGGTGGAAATCGGACGCCTGTGCCTGGGTGTGAAATGCCATGCGGCGCTGATCCCAGCAGGCCAACTCGGCAATTTGCCGGTCCATCACATCCGCCACCGAGCCCATGCTCACCAGATGGAAGAGCTTTTCCGGCACACGCGGAGTCAGCCACAACGGCAGCCAGTCGTAGCCGCAATTGAGCACAGCGTCGGCCTCGCTAGCAAGGGCCAGAGCTCGCTCCCACAGACGCGGCAACAGCCCTTGATCAGGAATGGTCACGGCCGCCGATCGCTCAGCGTGCTGCCAGCTGGGTTGATCCAGTCCGCTGACCGTTTCAAGTCTGAGCTGGTCAGACGCCACCGGCGGAACGGATCCCTCTGGCGCCACCAGGGTGAGGCGATGGCCCCGTTCAAGCAAGCCGCGAACCAAGGATGCGAGCGTTAATTCCACTCCGCCGCCGCGGCCACTGCCGAGGTGACCGATCGGGGTGCTCACAAGCACAAGATGCATCGGCCGTGTACGGCCCAAAGTCCCACTCATCCTTCTCCCCCTCCCATGGCCACCGCCGCATGGCTGGGCTCCCACCAGCGCCGACGTTGACTCACCAAGACCACCGATAGCAACACCATCACCACACCAACCCACTGCAAGGGCGCCAGGCGCTCCTGCAGCCACAGACCGCCTGAAGCGAGGGCAAACACAGGCGTGAGAAAACCGAGCGTTGAGAAAGCGGTGAGTTCACGCCGATTGGCGAACCAAAAGAAGAGGGCATAGGCCAGGGCGCTGCCAAGCAGGCTGGCGTAGCCCATCAAGAGCCACTGCTGCTGCGTCCATTCCGGCACCAGGGGATAGGAAGAATCCCAGCCATGCCACGCCAGCAGCGGCAGACCTCCAAGCAACATGTGCCACCCCGTCACCGTGACGGGATGGCTGGCGCTGCAGGCATAGCGGCTGATCACGGTGCCAAGAGCCATGGCCACAGCTGCGGCCAGCATCCAGACCGTTCCGCCTTCCCAAAGCCCCGAGGGAGCCACGGAATCACCCAGCAACCACCAGTGCCGCAACAGATCGGAGGGAACTCCTAAACAGACAATCCCCGCCAAACCAAGCATCAACCCAAACCAACCCACCGGGTTGATCGCTTCAGCGAACAGACTGCGAGCCAGGAGAGCCACCATCAACGGTTGGGAATCGATCAACACCGACCCCAGGCCAGCACCGGTTTGCTGGAGCCCTCTGGCCAGACAGAACTGAAAGACGGTGGCGTCGATCAAGGTGAAGACCAGAAACCAAATCCTGTCTTGAGGAGCGATTCGCCAGGACGCACCCAATAACGGGAGCGCGAGAAGGAGCGCCAGCCCCGCGGGCACCAATCGCAAGCTGGCCACCAATTCCGGGCCGCCACTGGCCAACAACGGCGCCATCGCTGCCATGGCAGTGCCCCATAACGCAAACGGCAGCACCATCAGCAGCCCGAGACGAATCGACACCATCACGGCACTTCACAGGCTCCTTTTTAAGATCCTGAGCGCAACGATTGATGGACATGGTCTGGCCCTGGCGCCGCAAATCCCGGCGACGGATGGCACGCATCACCATTGAAGGGGCGATTGCGTCGGACACCCGCAAACGGGTGCTCAAGGCATTGCGGGAGGTGGAGAAGCGGGAATTCCCCGCGCTGCTGCTGCGCATCGACAGCCCAGGCGGCACGGTAGGCGACAGCCAGGAGATCCACGCCGCCCTGCTCCGCCTGCGCGAGAAGGGATGCCGCGTGGTTGCCAGCTTCGGCAACATTTCCGCGTCCGGGGGGGTTTATGTCGGAGTGGCAGCGGAGAAGATCGTGTCGAATCCCGGCACCATCACCGGGTCGATTGGCGTGATCCTGCGCGGTAACAATCTCTCCCGATTGCTCGAACGGATCGGTATCCAGTTTGAAACCGTCAAGAGCGGTGCTTACAAAGACATCCTTTCCCCGGATCGTGGCCTCAGCCCCGAGGAGAGGCAGTTACTGCAGGCCCTGATCGACAGCAGCTACAGCCAATTTGTGGAGGCGGTCGCCGCCGGTCGCCAGCTCAGCCAAAACGACGTGCGGGCGTTCGCTGACGGCAGGGTGTTCAGCGGCGCCCAGGCCAAGGAGCTTGGACTGGTCGATGAGCTCGGGGACGAAGAACATGCACGCGCCCTGGCGGCTCAACTGGCGGATCTCGAAGACGACTGCAAGCCCGTCACCCTTGGCAAACCGAAGAAAACCTTGCTGGCTCGTCTTCCAGGAGGGGCTTTGTTCATTCAAATCAGCGATCTGATTGCGACAGAGCTGACGTCTTGCGGACAGGCCCTCTGGCTGTATCGGCCATGACGCCACCTTCCATCGCCAATGGATTGAGCCTGCGGGGCCTGAGGGGAGCCACCACCTGCGAAACCAACAGCATCGCCGCCATCGAAACAGCGGTTGATGAACTTGTCACCTGCCTGGTGAAACGCAACGGCCTTGATGCCGAACGCATTGTGTCGGTGACGTTCTCCGTGACGGCAGATCTCGACGCCTGTTTCCCGGCAGCCATCGCCCGACGACAGCCAGGCTGGGATCAGGTGGCACTGCTTGACTGCCAGCAGATGGCTGTCCAAGGGGATCTGCCCCGCTGCATTCGGTTACTGGCGCACGTGTGGCTTCCATCGGGACAAACCCCTTGCCACGCCTACCTAGGCGAGGCAAGCCGGCTACGGCCAGACAGATCCGGTCACAACTGACAGCTGGAATGCCGGCCCCTCGGGCACCATTCATCGAACCACTTCGAGACAATCAAGACATCTGTATTGCTCGATCGCTGCTGGCTCCATCCCACGCACTGATCAACACGTTTTTCGAATGCATCCATCCACCCCAAGCCGTCTAGTTCAGAAGCTGCGGCACGCATCCCTCTCCAGTGCGCTGGCAGGAGGGTTGGCAGCGGCTGGCGTGTTGGCTGCCGCCCCTCTGCTTGAAGGTGCGAAGCCAAGTCCTGCCAAGGCCCAAGCAACCCCTGCGCTACTGGAGTTTCGATGGGAAGACAACCGTGATTACAGAAAGCTCTATTACTTCCAGAGCTCGACCCGCAAGCTGGATCGCGCCGAGTATTTCTTCATCCTGCGGCCCAAAGATCGCAAGAACGCCATTCTCAAACTCACGATCGAAGTCCCGGATTACTTCAACGCCAAGATCGTTCCTGACAAGATCGAGCTCTGCAGAATGAAGCTGGGCGGCATGCTTGCACGTAGCAAGTGCCTGGAGACTCTTCCAGCCGTCATCGAGGTCAACGAAGCGCAGACGGCGATTGAAGTGTTTCCCCAAACGCCTGTCCCCTCAGATGAAGACACCTATGCGGTGGTGATGAAGATTTTCAATCCCAACAACGCTGGCATGTTCCAGTTCAATGCCCTCGCTCAGGCCCCTGGGGATGTGCCTGTGTCTGGGTACCTGGGCAGCTGGTCCATCGACATCGATGTCGATTGATCGGGAACCCAGCTGGTAAATTGTTGAATTGACGACAGGCCGGACGCCGAAACTCAACCATGACGAAACGAACTCTCGGTGGCACCAGCCGTAAGCGCAAGCGCGTTTCCGGTTTTCGTGTGCGGATGCGGACCCACACCGGTCGTCGTGTCATTCGCAGCCGCCGCAAGCGTGGTCGGGCCCGTCTCGCTGCCTGATCTCGCTGCTCAACAAACAGCCTTTTTCGATGGTCCTGCCGACACCGATGCGTCTGCGGGGCCATCGTTGCTTTGATCACCTGCATCGAAACGGTCGCCGCCATCACGGCACGCACATGGTGTTGCGCCTCGCCAAGGCTCGAGAGTCTCTGCTCAAGCTGCCTTCATCGCAATTGGATAAGCATCAGCCTGAATCACGCCGATGTCGTTGCGCCGTTGTGATCAGTGGGAAGGTCAGCAAACGCTCGGTTGTTCGCAATCGCCTACGTCGGCAGTTGCACGCGCATTTGAGAATGCGTCTGGGGGAGCGATCGTGCCTCGCCTGTCACTGGCTTCTGCTCAGCCTCAAACCCGGTGCAGCCGAAGACTCAACGCTTTTGCTGGAAGAATGCGACAGATTGCTTCAGGACGCGGGATTATTGCCATGACCACCACCATTCAAGAAGACACCTTCTACGAGGGTGGGCCTGCCAAGGGAGATCTGATTTTCAATCTTCTGCTCGGTCTTACGCTGATCGGCATCCCCTTTGCGGTGGGTGCGATCGTGCGAGCCCTCTGGCTGCGCTTCAAGATCACCAGTCGTCGCATTTCCGTCAGCGGTGGCTGGTTGGGAAGAGATCGCAGTCAGGTGGTGTTCAGCCAGCTTCGGGAGGTGCGCTGCGTCCCCCGGGGTTTCGGAGCCTGGGGAGACATGGTGCTCGTGCTCAGTGATGGCTCGCGCCTTGAGATGCGATCGGTGCCGAATTTCAGGGAGGTCGAGACCTACATTCTCGAACGAATTAAACTGCGACCCGCTTCGAGCCAAGACGCCGACAGCAAGGGCTTTGCTGCCTAATCACTGCCCCACCAGCCGATGCGAACCGGCTGGTTTATCTGACCCTTCTTCAGGACCTCCACTGTGATCGGATACATCTCCGACAACCTGCTGATCCCAATCCTCGACTTCTTCTATGGACTGGTGCCGAGCTATGGACTGGCGATCGTGGCCCTCACGGTTGTCATTCGATTGGCATTGTTCCCTCTGAGTGCGGGTTCGATCCGAAGCGCCCGCAGGATGCGCATCGCCCAGCCGGTGATGCAGAAACGGCAAGCGGAGATCAAATCTCGGTATGCCAACAACCCTCAGAAGCAACAGGAGGAGATCCAGAAGCTGATGAAGGAATTCGGCAGCCCTCTGGCGGGCTGTCTGCCCTTGCTGGTGCAGATGCCGATTCTTTTTGCACTCTTCGCCACCCTCAGGGGTTCACCCTTCGCGGATGTTCCCTACACCCTCAATTTGAAGGTGTTGCCCGCTGATCAGATTGCCGCCGTTGAACCGAAACCGTTTACCAGCGCCAGCCATTCGATCTTCGTGACCGAGACCGATCACGTTCCAGTGATTGCCGGCCTGCCGGGCGGCACCAAGCTCGGCGCCGGGGAGAGCAGTAAGATTCAACTCCAGACCAAGACAGGCGAAGCGTTCAGCGACGTTCTCAATGGTGTTGAGAACGGACAAAGCTTTCTTCCTTCCTGGACGGTGACGAAGGGCGAAGGTGTGGTTTCAGTCTCGGACGATGGCACCATCACCGCCATGAGCCCGGGCGATGCCACTGTTGAAGGCAAGATCCCTGGGATTGCTGCCCGCAGCGGTTTCCTGTTCATCAAAGCCCTGGGCCAGGTGGGTTTCTACACCGAGGGCACGATCAATTGGGATATCGCCATCCTTGTGGGCGCCTTTGGCCTGAGCCTGCTGGCTTCGCAGCTGCTCTCCGGCATGGGCATGCCTGCCAATCCCCAGCAGGCCACAGCCAACAAGATCACCCCCGTGATGATCACGGGCATGTTCCTGTTCTTCCCCCTTCCAGCTGGGGTGCTGCTCTACATGGTGATCGCCAACATCTTCCAGGCAGGTCAGACATTCCTGCTCACGCGTGAAGCCTTGCCCGACAACCTGCAGGCAATTCTCAATGATCAGATGAAACAGCAGAATGCTGCAGCAGCAACTGCCAGTGCAGCCGGTCAGGGTGGATCAAGGCTGCCTTTCGAACCCCGCGGCGGCAGCAAATGATTCCTGGGCTGGAGCCCATCCCTCTGCGGGATCTACAGGCCCTGGCATCCGTCAGGGCCTGGCCTGTTGAAGGCCACCTGGATGAACTTCCCTCCCTCACTCCAGTGAGAGGCGAAGTACGGGCTGAACATCGCGGCAACCTGCTCGAAGTGAGCGGGCGGCTCGAGACCATTGTCAGCCTCTGCTGCGACCGTTGCCTCGGCCAATTCAATCAACAGTTGAACGTGAACACCGAGGAGCTGATCTGGCTCGGTGATGACCACTCAGCTGACTCCCTCAGTGCAGCAGGTCTCGACCATGACAGTCCCGATGGTCTGATCGAAAGCCTTGACCCGCGGGGCAGCTTCGAACCGGAACGGTGGGTGTTTGAGCATCTGAGCTTGCAATTGTCTGTGGTGAATCGATGCGGTGGGGAGTGCCCTGGCCCGCCAAGGTTCAACCAAGCGAAAAAAGCCGAGCCAACCAGCAACACAAACACCTCCGTTGACCCCCGCTGGCAGGCCCTGCTTCAACTGCAAGAGCCAGAGCAGGCGAAACCTCAGCACGAGAAGAACGGCCATGCTTGAGCACTGGAGCGACCAGCTCGATCTGCTGATCCGAGCCGGCACACCCCTGATCTGGATCCGCAGCCCTGAAGAAGAAAGGGTGGAGACCCTGCTGCAACAGGCCGTGACACGGCTCGGGAATCGACGCCTCGCCACCTGGAACTTCATCGACGGGCTGGACGGTGTGCTCAATCACGACGGCCTGGGTGCCCGCCAACCCATGGCCATCCTTCAGTGGCTGCAGCAGCTGGAGGCCAGCCAACCAACGCTGCTTCTGCTCAAAGACTTTCACCGCTTTTGCGATGACCCCGGTGTGGCAAGGATGCTGCGCAATCTCAACAACCGACTGAGGGAACTGCCACACACCTTGGTGCTCTGCACCGGCAGCTGGTCCCCACCGCTCGATCTGGAGGAATCACTCACCCTGCTCGACCTCCCCCTGCCACGGGAAGAGGAGATCCATGCCCTTTTGGAGGCGATCGCCAAAGCCAGCGGCACCCCCCTCGAACGGGACGTGTTGGAAGAGCTCACCCATGCCTGCAGCGGCCTGAGCGAAGCCAAGGTTCGCCATGTGGCCGCCCGGGCCCTCGCCCAACGGGGGGCCCTGAGCAGGGATGACCTGGCCGATGTTCTGGAGGAAAAGCGCCGGTCCCTCGCCCGCAGTGAAGTGCTGGAGTATTGCCACACCGACGCAGACCCTGCAGACATCGGAGGGCTGGACGCCCTGAAGCACTGGCTGAACCAGCGGCACCAGGCCTTCTCTGATGAAGCGCGCAACTTCGGCCTGCCCTTGCCGCGCGGCGTGCTGCTGGTGGGCCCTCAGGGCACCGGCAAATCGCTCACCGCCAGAGCCGTGGCCCACAGCTGGTCAATGCCGCTGTTGCGCCTGGATGTCGGCCGGTTGTTTGCAGGCCTTGTGGGCGCCAGCGAGGCCCGAACCCGGGAAACCATCCAACGGGCGGAAGCGATGGCCCCCTGCGTGCTGTGGATCGACGAAATCGACAAGGGATTCGGTGGCGATGCCCGCAGCGATGGCGGCACCAGCCAACGGGTGCTGGCCACCGTGCTCACGTGGATGGCGGAGAAGCGTTCAGCGGTGTTTGTAGTGGCAACGGCCAATGCCGTTGACCGGCTGCCGGCGGAACTCCTGCGCAAAGGACGCTTTGATGAAATTTTTCTGCTCGATCTGCCTGCGGCTGCGGAACGAGAAAGCATTCTTGGCGTCCATGTCGCCCGTCGACGCCCAGGCCTGCAGCTACCGCTGAACACCGTGGTGGGCCGAACAGAGGGCTACTCAGGGGCCGAACTGGAGCAAACGGTGATTGAGGCGATGCATCTGGCCTTCGCGGAGCGTCGAGAGCTGAGTGAAGGCGATCTGATCAAAGCTGCTGGCCAGCTTGTTCCCCTCTCTCGCACTGCAAAGGAACAACTGGAGTCGCTCAAGCAGTGGGCCAGCAGCGGGCGCGCCAGGGCTGCCAGCAGCACGAAGGCGTGACGCAGCCGCATGACGCCAGATGAAGAAGCCTGAAGCGAGGTAACGACCTCATTTCAGATTCCGGAGAATCCCTTCCAAGCTCCGTAACTTCGCCACAGAACTGCAAAGTGTGGCGTGAACCGATCCAACGATCTCACCAGCCAATTGGCCGTCGCCTGCCTCGGCGCGGGTGTGATCACCACCTTGGCGGTCGCCCAGGGGCAAAATCCCCTCACCGCCCTCGGCATCACCATTTTTTCAGCGGTGGCTGCGGTGATGGTGGGCCAGGTGCTCTGAAGCCCAGCGCCTAGGCTGCCCGCGCCGCGATTCAAACTCCCGTGCTTGATCAGCGCCTGGTGCGTGACAACCCCGAACTGATGGCCCGCGAGCTGGGCCGTCGCGGACTCGATGTCAACCTCAGTGGCCTTCAGCTGATCGCCAAACAGCAGCGTGATCTGGAGGAACAACGCAGTGCCCTCCAGGCGGAAGGTAATCGCGTTGGCAAAGAGGTCGGCCAAATGATCAAGGCCGGAGCTGATCCCAAGGGCAGTGAGGTGGCCGAGCTGCGTCAGAAGGGCAACCAGATCAAGCAGCAGGTGGCCGTGCTGGAGGGCGAAGAGAAACAGCTTTCCAGTCGTCTCCGCGAACAACTTCTCAGTTTTCCCAACCTTCCTTCGGCCCAGTGCCCTGATGGGCGCAGTGAAGAGGACAACAAAGAAGTGAAGCGCTGGGGGGAACCCCGCCAGGAGGAGGGCCTGCAAGAGCACTGGCAGATTGCCGACCGTCTTGGCCTGCTCGACACCGAACGGTCGGTGCGCATCGCCCAGAGCCGCTTTGTAACGCTGTTGGGCCAGGGGGCCCGGCTCGAGCGCGCGCTGATCAACTTCATGCTCGATCTGCACACGAGCAAGGGGTATCGGGAAGTGATGCCACCCGTGCTGGTCAACAGCGCCAGCCTGCAGGGGTCGGGACAGCTGCCGAAATTCGCCGAAGAAAGCTTCCGCTGCGCCGAAGACGATCTCTGGCTCACCCCCACTTCAGAGGTGCCCGTCACGTCGCTGCATCGCGACGAGATCATCCCCGCCGACCAGCTTCCTGTGCGATACGTGGCCTACAGCCCCTGTTTCCGGCGCGAAGCAGGCAGTTACGGACGGGACACGCGAGGCCTGATCCGCCTGCATCAATTCAACAAAGTGGAGCTCTATTGGTTCGCCCACCCCGACCAATCCGAAGAAGCCCACGCCCAGATCACCAGCGATGCCGAAGCGGTCCTGCAGGCCCTGGATCTTCCCTATCGGGTACTGGATCTCTGCACCGGCGACATCGGATTCTCCGCCAGGCGCACGTATGACCTCGAGGTCTGGCTGGCCGGTGCAGGGACGTATCGCGAAATCTCCAGCTGCAGCGTCTGCGGCGACTTCCAAGCCCGTCGTTCCTCCATTCGCACCAAGGAAGGCAAGAACACCCGCCTGGTGCACACCCTCAACGGCAGTGGCCTAGCGATCGGACGAACCATGGCAGCCCTGCTTGAAAACGGTCAGCAACCGGATGGAAGCGTGCTGTTGCCGAAGGCTCTCGTGCCTTACTTCGGCTCCGACCGTCTCCAGCCAGAATGACCATCCTCATCTCGATCGCGTGAACGTTCTTGCAGCACTGCTGGCCTTGGGGCTCTTGGTGGTGATCCACGAGGCAGGCCATTTCCTGGCGGCAGTGGGGCAAGGCATCCGGGTGAACGGATTCTCAGTGGGCTTCGGCCCGGCTCTGATCAAACGAGAGCACAAAGGGGTCACCTATGCCCTGCGTCTTCTCCCTCTGGGTGGGTTTGTGTCGTTCCCTGATGACGACGAAGACAGCACGATCCCCGACGATGATCCCGATCTGCTGCGCAACAGGCCGATCCCTCAGCGGATTCTTGTGATCAGTGCGGGGGTGATCGCCAATTTGCTGCTGGCCTGGGTGGTGCTGGTGGGACAGTCCGCCGTGATGGGAATTCCTGCAGGAGCGCAGCCGGGCGTGATGGTGATCTCCGTGCGACCAGGCGAAGCAGCGGCCCAGTCAGGCCTCAAAGCGGGAGATCGCATCGTCAGCCTGAACGGAATCACCCTGGGGGAAGGTCAGAAGGCTGTCGCAAGCCTGGTGCAACAGATTCAGGCGTCTCCAGATAAATCCATGACCCTGGTGAGCGAAACAGGGCGCGGCGACAGCACCGTGATCGACCGCCAGTTAATCCTCACCCCCACCGATCGCGACGGATTGGGACGCATCGGCGCCCAGCTCCAGGCCAACCTCGGCACCACACTGCGTCGCAGCACCAACCCTCTGGAGCCCCTGAGCTATGGCACAAGTCAAGTGGCCGGACTGGTGCACAACACCGTGATGGGGTACGGGGGGCTGATCACCAACTTTGGCCAGACGGCCCAACAGGTGAGCGGACCGGTGAAGATCGTGGAAATGGGTGCCCAGTTGAGCAGTCAGGGTGGAGGCGGCCTGGTGCTCTTCACGGCTCTGATTTCCGTCAACCTGGCTGTGCTGAACGCCCTTCCCCTCCCCCTGCTCGATGGAGGCCAGCTGGTGTTGCTGCTCCTGGAGGCGGCACGCGGTCGTCCGCTGCCGGAACGCTTCCAACTCGCCGTGATGCAGTCGGGCCTGCTGCTGCTGCTCGGCCTCAGCGTTGTGCTGATCGTGCGTGACACCAGTCAACTACCAGTGATCCAGCAACTCACCGGCCACTGATTTAGTCCGGCCTGCCACCAGGTATTGTGGTGGATTAGTCCGCATAGAACGACCGCCTGTATGGCCAAGAAGTCGATGATCGCCCGCGATGTGAAGCGGAAGAAAATGGTTGAGCGCTATGCGGCTAAACGTGCTGCCCTGATGGATGCTTTCCACGCTTCCAAAGACCCCATGGAGCGCCTGGAAATTCACCGCAAGATCCAGGGACTGCCCCGCAACAGCGCTCCCAACCGCATCCGCAACCGTTGCTGGGCCACCGGCAAGCCCCGTGGTGTCTATCGCGATTTCGGTCTGTGCCGTAACCAACTGCGTGAGCGCGCCCACAAAGGCGAACTCCCCGGCGTGGTGAAATCGAGCTGGTGAGTCGTGCTCGGGCTGCCGGCATGACATCCAGGCTGCCCAGGCTTCACATCTCAATTCCAGGGGATGGTTCATCACCATCCCCTTTTTTATTGCCGGACACTCGCCAACTGTTCCGATCAAGTGCGAGACTGGTGGTTGACAGAAAGACATAAGCGCACGTGCAAGGTCAGACACAGTCGATCTCCTTCGATGGTCGGGAGATCCGGCTGACCACTGGGCGATACGCCCCCCAGGCCGGCGGCTCGGTGATGATCGAATGCGGTGACACATCCGTTCTGGTCACTGCCACCCGTTCCACAGGTCGCGAAGGGATTGACTTCCTCCCCCTCATTTGCGATTACGAAGAGCGCCTCTATGCGGCCGGCCGCATTCCCGGCAGCTTCATGCGCCGCGAGAGCCGTCCCCCTGAACGAGCCACGCTGATCGCTCGACTGATCGACCGGCCGATGCGGCCCCTCTTCCCAAGCTGGCTTCGCGACGACCTCCAGATTGTTGCCACCTGCATGTCACTCGATGAGCGGGTTCCGGCTGATGTTCTTGCTGTGACCGGTGCATCACTGTCCACACTTTTGGCAGGGATTCCTTTCAACGGTCCGATGGCGGCTGTGCGGGTTGGCCTGCTGGGCGACGACTTCGTGCTCAATCCCAGCTACCGCGAAATCGAGCGTGGTGATCTCGACCTGGTGGTCGCAGGGACACCCGAAGGTGTGGTGATGGTGGAAGCCGGTGCCAACCAACTTCCCGAGCAGGATGTGATCGAAGCGATCGACTTCGGGTACGAAGCAGTCTGCGAACTGATCAAAGCCCAACAGTCCATCCTCAAGGAAGCAGGCATTGAACAGGTGATTCCGGCGGCTCCCGAACAAGACGCCACCCTGCCCACCTACCTGGAGAAAAACTGCAGCAAAGCCATTGGCGAAGTTCTAAAACAGTTCGACCAAACCAAAGGCGAACGCGACGACAAACTCGACGCGATTCGCCATGGCACCGCTGAAACCATTGCCGGACTCAAAGAGGACGATCCCGTTCGGGTTGCCGTCTCCAGCAACGGCAAGGCGCTGCCCACCAGCTTCAAGGCCCTCACCAAGAAGCTGATGCGTCAGCAGATCCTCAAAGACGGCAAGCGCGTCGATGGTCGCGCCCTCGATGAAGTGAGAACGATCAGCGCAGCGGCCGGAGTCCTGCCGAAGCGCGTGCATGGTTCTGGCCTTTTCCAGCGCGGTCTCACCCAGGTGCTCTCCACAGCCACCCTGGGCACCCCCAGTGATGCCCAGGAGATGGACGATCTCAACCCCAACACTGAAAAAACCTACCTCCACCACTACAACTTCCCGCCCTACTCCGTTGGCGAAACCCGACCGATGCGTTCACCAGGACGCCGGGAGATTGGCCACGGCGCCCTGGCCGAGCGCGCCATCGTTCCCGTACTCCCCGCCAAAGACACCTTCCCCTATGTGGTGCGTGTGGTGAGCGAAGTGCTGAGCTCCAACGGCTCCACTTCCATGGGCTCCGTCTGCGGCAGCACCCTGGCGTTGATGGATGCCGGCGTGCCCCTCAAGTCACCCGTGAGTGGTGCCGCGATGGGACTGATCAAGGAAGGAGATGAAGTGCGCATCCTCACGGACATTCAGGGCATCGAGGATTTCCTCGGTGACATGGACTTCAAGGTGGCCGGCACCGACAAGGGCATCACGGCTCTGCAGATGGATATGAAGATCACCGGCTTGCCGGTGAACACCGTGGCCGATGCCGTGAATCAAGCCCGTCCGGCCCGTCTTCACATTCTCGAGAAGATGATGGAGGCGATTGACTCCCCCCGTCAGGGCCTCTCACCCCATGCGCCGCGCCTGCTGAGCTTCCGAATTGATCCGGAATTGATCGGCACTGTGATCGGTCCCGGTGGCCGCACCATCAAAGGCATCACCGAGCGCACCAACACCAAGATCGATATCGAAGACAGCGGCATTGTCACCATCGCTTCTCACGATGGTGCTGCCGCGGAAGAAGCACAGCGCATCATTGAGGGGCTGACACGCAAGGTGCACGAAGGTGAGGTGTTCACCGGTTCGATCACCAGGATCATTCCCATCGGCGCCTTTGTGGAGATTCTTCCTGGCAAGGAAGGCATGATCCACATCTCTCAGCTCTCCGAAGCGCGGGTGGAGAAAGTGGAAGACGTGGTGAAGGTGGGCGACGAAGTGACCGTGCGCGTTCGCGAGATCGACAACCGCGGGCGCATCAATCTCACCCTGCGCGGCGTGCCTCAGAACGGCGAAGAAGCAGTTCCAGAGCCTGCACCAACCCCAGTGGCTCCGCTCACCTGATGCAATCGTTTGCCTTCGTTCCCCCACCAACCAGCGTTGGTGGGGTTTTTGATGGCTTCTGAGACTGCAGACAGCAACAATTGAGTGGAGCACAACCCCTCAAGCCGCCAATTCACACCTGAAAACCGGGATCAATGGAGGCCATCGCCTTAGCCGACTGGGCGCAGAGTTCAGCATGGGTCTTCCCATGGCTCGCGATCAGGCAACCGGCCTGACGCACATCACCGGTGTTGTAGCGAAGGGGTTGGCCATCAGCGTGGGTAAAGGCACCACCCGCAGCGAGCAGCACCGCCTCGGGAGCCGCCATATCCCAATCCTTGGGTGCACTCTTGCCGGAGAGCGACACATACAGATCCGTCTCTCCACGAAGGATGGTGGCCACCTTGCAACCGACGCTTCCCACAGCTTTGGAGCCTCCCAGATTGAGGGCGTCGATCAACTGCTCAAGACGAGCATCCCTGTGACTGCGGCTTGCCACCAAAGTGAGATCAGAGAGGACCGCGCGATTGCTAAAACGCACCTCCGAACGCCTGGCCTGACGGTCTTCACACCAGGTACCGTCGCCAACCACTCCAAACCAGAGTTCCTCGGCTTCCGGCAGCAACACCACACCGAGCACAGGCCGCTCTCCCCGCACCAGGGCCAGGTGCACGGCATACTCACCCGTGCCCTGGAGGAAATCCTTGGTGCCGTCCAGGGGATCAAGGATCCACAGCCACTCGGCATCCAATGGCTGCCCCTCGGTGAGCTGCTCTTTGGCAGTTTCTTCACTGAGGAGCGTCCAGCCAGCTCTGGGGAATGCAGCCTGCAATCCATCCAGCAACCACTGATTCACCGCCAAATCAGCTGCCGACACAGGGCCCTCTCCGCCGTCATCGACACTCAACGCCCTGGAGAAACCGTGGGGAGGCTGCTCTCCACGGGCATAGGCCCTCAGAATATCTGCCGCACCCCAGCACAGAGGCCTCAGGGCCGACAGCAAGCCGACCTGATCGATGCCAGCGGGAAAAGATGGAGCGGTCGGCATCATGGAAAGATCTGGGCTGGGTCATTGTGAAGCAGAGCGCAGAGCCGGCACCAGGGGTTCTCTATCTGGTGGGCACGCCCATCGGCCACCTCGGAGACCTCTCCGATCGGGCCCGGCAGGTGCTGCGCCAAGTGGACGTGATCGCTTGCGAAGACACCCGGCACAGCGGACAGATGCTGAGCAGCCTTGGGGCAGTGGGCAAACGACTGAGCTTTCATCAGCACAACACCAGAGGCCGCATTCCCCAGCTGCTGGAGCTGCTGGAGCAGAGGCTCAGCGTTGCCGTGGTCAGCGATGCCGGGCTACCTGGCATCAGCGACCCAGGCGAAGACCTCGTGGCTGCTGTCCGGGCTGCCGGACGCGAGGTGATCTGCGTGCCAGGCCCCTGCGCAGCCACCGCAGCCTTGGTGAGCAGCGGCTTGCCGAGCGGCCGCTTCTGTTTTGAAGGGTTCCTGCCCGTCAAAGGCAAGGAACGCCGGGATCGACTCGCGCTCATCGCCACCGAACGACGCACCACAGTGCTCTACGAGGGCCCGCACCGCTTGCTGCAGCTCCTGAGCGAACTTGCACATCACTGCGGCTCAGAACGCCCCCTGCAGGTGGCCCGGGAGCTGACCAAACGCCATGAGCAGCAGGTAGGCCCCACCATCGCTGCTGCCCTGGTGCACTTCGAGGACCACAGACCCCAAGGAGAATTCACCCTTGTGCTGGGAGGAGCCCCGGCACCGATGCATGAGGAGCACGATGACACCTACTGGCGCAAGGCGCTGCAGGAGCTGATCGATGCTGGCCTCAGCGCCAACGCCGCCGCCAAACAACTTGCCGCCCGCGGTGTTCGCTCCAAACGGGAGCTATACGCCCTCCTTCACAGCGATGAAGGCAACGTTGAAGCGCAACGAGCAGACTGACATCAGTTCTTCCGGATTGATGCTTCAACGTGTGCGTCTGTTGGTGCTCAGCTGCGGCAGCGCGGGGTTGCTGTTTGTTGTGCTCTGCCTCGGGGCTCAGAACCTGAACGACCGTCGCAACCTCAATCTTGGTTTTGGCAAAACAGCGCCGTTACCAACAGGCTTCATCGTGGGAGTCAGCGCCATCCTGGGCGTGCTCAGCGGTGGAGCAGTGGCCGCTGTGCTGCTGCCGCAACAACGGGACTGACGGGGCCGATCAGGCGTCGAGGGCGATCAGTGCTCCTTCCAGCACCAAACGGGTAATGCCCCGCGCCAACAGATACCTCGTGGTGAGCGTGAACACACTGGTATCGGGAACCCGTATCACCCGTTGTTGACGACCGCACTGACGCTTCGCTAAGCGAGGGCTGGCGTAAAGGCAGAGAGCCTGGCGTTCCCGGTCAGAGGAGTCGAGCGTGCCCAACTCAGGGAAATCACTGAGGGGGCGTGGGTCCAGTTCCACCACCTTGTCGACCAACATGTAGACGCTCTCTGGCAACACGCCTGGCCCCATGGGTTGGCAGACCAAAGGCTCGTGACTGTCCCCATGGCTGACCCCAGGCAGAATCGCCACTTCATGGAATTGGTTAGCGAAAGGGTCCTCGCCTTCAGAACCATCAATCTCGACGGAGGCGTCGCCTTCGCTGGCCTCGTTCTCATTGTCGTTGCCACCAAAATCATCGGCGTCATCAAGGGCAAGGGTGCGGCCATCCCCCTCTTCCTCAAACTTGTCTTCTGCGGTCACCACCGCGCCTGCAACCTGACGCGCTTCAGACTCAGAAGAGGCCTTCGCAACAACGGACGGATGCGAGATCGGGGGGTCAGACTCTGAAACCACGAGGCCTTTGGCCCGCGCTGATTTCAAGGCGTCGTACTCGTCTGCGGGCAGGAGGTTTCGGACGGTGCGACTGACTGTGTTGACGCTGCACTCAAAAGCATCCGCCAGGGCTGAACTCGGCTCTCCAGAGCGATAACGGGCGACAAGCTCCTGCTTCTGTGTGTCGTTAAGCCGACTCGCAGCCATTTCTTATTAGGCACAGTCTCCAACATTAGGTGCCGCCACTCCCGGACCTACTGCCAAAATGGCGCCGTTGCTCCCTTAGCTCAGCTGGATAGAGCAGCTGCCTTCTAAGCAGCCGGTCGTTGGTTCGAATCCAACAGGGGGCGTTCAGTCACACCAATGGCTCTCGATCATGCTGAGAACCATTTTTTTGTGTGGGCACTTAATGATTGTGCGCAGCTTGGTGCGCAGAAGTCCTGCAAAAAATCCGCCTCACCGCGGCAAAGCCGGGCAACAAATCGGCACATTCCCTGCGGAAGCGCACTCACGAGCACCCGTCACAACATTTCCAGCTCGTTAGGAGCAGAGTGATGGCACCAATGCATCACCTGTCTCCCTTGAAGCATGCAAAGGGTCGTGCCGAAGCTGCTACTCAAGGCCTGGTGCTGACGACTGATGCGCTGACTGCCATGGGTGTCAGGCATCGATGGTTTCGGTAATTGCGATGAGACGCTTGGTGATCGCTTTGGGGAGCACCGCCAAGGCAATCGGGACCGTTGAGCGATCCCTTGCAGTCAAAGCTGCCTGATCGCTGAAAAAACGCCAACCACAAAAAATTCACTTTTGATGGACGACACTTCAAAAGCAAGGATGGGAGGAATCACGCTTCCTTGTCCCACCTGGCTATTCGATCATTGATCGCCAATTGAGATACCGCATAACGCCAAGCGATCAGAGTGCTCAGGCTTGCGCCAAAGGTGAGGAACACCAACAAAGCTTGCTTGACAGTCACAGCATGAGACTCGTGTATCCCGTCTTATAAGGCAGCGAAGCCTATTGGCGCTTTTGCTACCGAAACACAGCAAACCCACCATTCACGCCTCAACCGCTGCACTCTGGTTCAGACGTGACTGCCTGAGGTGCTCCCTGCTTGCCTGTGGGCTTACGGAATGCCTTTTATGTTCCGTTAGTCACTCCCCAGATCTTCGATTAAGTCAGAGAGGTGTTCGAGCAGGTGGATACGCATCCATCTACTCGACGGAGACGAGATCATCGAGTCGTTGATACAACTTGAACAACGCCACCACCCGATCGGCGGTGGTCATCGGTTGTGAATGCTGTGGTGATCGACTAGTGCAGAGTGCGGCGCTGTCGATTCCCCCATTAGCTCACGAGTGATCCCTGCATGTTGCGAACACTTTTTGCTCGCTAGAGGAAATCTTCATCATCATCCACCTCAAACGCTTGCAAGGAAAGCCCCGCGACGACCAAGACAAGACCCAGGATTAAGCCCATGACCAAAAATTGAATATATAGCGACCATCCCAAACAGAGCGAGCCTCAGAAAGACTCAATAAATACCTTTTCTAAATTGCAGTGAATAAACCACAATCAAATGAGCATAAACCCCTAAAGCGATCAATTTGTAGCTTCCGATGCATCCATGAGACGCCTAGCCCAATTAACACGAAAACGACCTCTGTCATCCACACATGGAACTAATCCTAGTGATTTCAGCAATAGCAGCCTCTTCACTCATGGCGCTCAAGATGACACCCAAAAAGGAGGCATCCCAATGACGTTCACGAGCGCAACTCTTGCCGCCTCCGTTGCAATGACCAGTTTCTTCTACTGGCTCTTGTCACCAGCCATCAATTAGGAGTCCCTCTTCCGAACGCCTTCCCATGCTTCCCGCCGTCGGCGTTAACAACCAATTCACAGCTGGCCAAACCCGCCCTCAGGGCGCAGACCCGCCGACGGCTCTGACCATTTGATCAGTGTTTTGCCATCGCTGGGCGTGGTCTGCGCTGAACAGTTGTGCTTGAGGGTGCGGCCAGGGAAAGCCGATCCTGCCTGGGCTGAGCACAGCATCATGCCTAGTGGTAGTGCGCTGGCTTGCGCAAGGACTATGACATCACTATGGATAGCAGCCGAACATCCGAGTAACCCCTAAAAAGCTTTTGTGTCGCCTTCCTCGTTCCCGTTGAGATGTGTAACCATGCACTTGGTGATGCAGGTCTTGTCGTCAAGATCGCACTCAGTAATGCACTCAAAGTAGCTATCGACCGTAAGCCACCTCTCGGTGATTGATGCAACGTTGTGCTCATTCCTAAAGGTGTCTCTCATGGCCTTCCCAATTCAGGGCAATAGCCTATGAGTTTCTTTTTCTAGGATCAAATTAATCATTACGCGAAATAAAGTGCCTAGGCAATTATACTTTTTGCAATAATGATTCTCGCTTTAACGCAAGACGGCGTAGTTAGAGCCTGGCGTCAAAGCACTAGCTAGCTAGCACCTCCAGGGGGGGGGCTAGCTAGCTAGTGCTTTGCTTTATGGCCCCCTTTCCGCGCCATCAACGCTCCAAAAGGACTCAACCCCCGACCGATAAGCCATCGAGACCCCTAAGCAGCAACAATGATCGCGTCGAGGAACAGGCCGCGGCCTACTGTCTTAGCGTTGAAAGGCGGAGGCCAAGGATGACACCTCCAAAACTCCAAGAAAGTGCGAATTTTATTTCACGAGAGCGCTGCAGACGACTTGGTGATGCTAAGGAGGCAATTGCGAGCACCAGTTTATGTTTTCTAAAAAGATTGCAACCATTTCATTTTTTGGCATAAGCTCGTTTCTGCTCCATCCCGAGCCTGTCTATTCAAATGTCAATTATTGCGCTGGCATTGGCAGGCATCTTTCTGATGAAATAGCAAAAGGCAAGTCAGTCCCAGGATCTGGGCCCTACACCACCAACTGGTATATCCGACAATGGGTCTATAACGATTGCGAAACGAAGACAGGTAAAAGCCCATTCTCCTTTATGGACACCAAACCATCAAAGCCGATAACGGCGGAAGAGATTCAGGTAAAAAAACTTGAGCAGCAAAGACTTCGGGAACACAAAAGAAGGGCAGAGAAAAATTGCACCAACTTTATGGTTGTCAACGGACACAAAAGATGCATTTGATGATCAACAAAATACCAGACTACCGCCCATTAGTTGAACGCATCTTTGATCACTGACTCTGCATTGGCTGCCATTTCAGGCAGAAGCGTACTGGCTTGGCGCATGTATCTGGGTAGCTGTCCTCTTGCCCGTGGCCTAAGGATCAAACGTTTGGTGCCACAAAGGCAACCAACACGATGAACACGATCGCCGAGATGATGATCCAGATCCCGATCGGCGTCGATGCTCGCTCCCACCAGCCATGCATCCACCGCACATGCTGAGTGAGCCAGTGGAAGACGCAGGCACCGACGATTGAGCCACAGAACAGTGACCAGCCGCTAACAAAAATCCGTCCACACAGTTCCTTGTCGACGGCATCCCACTCACAAATGGGTCTGCCGCGCATATTGTCGGTCCCCAGCAGTTGAAACGCGATCAGTGCGAGATGCATTGTCTTCGGTTTGCTGCTGTTCCTCTCTAGATCGAAATTCAGCGAATGTCTCGTTTATTGAACAGAGGCGGCTTACTGCCTCTCCGGCAAGTCTGACCAGTCTGATCAATGTTGTGCCGTCGCTGCTGATGCTCTGCATGGAACAATTGTCCCCCTGGGCGCTGTCAGAGAGCCGTCAATCCTATGTGGGTTGAGCACGACGGCAACGCCACGGGGTTGGCGTCGTCGAGGGCAGGTCTTAAACGCGTGACTGATCATCCGCGTCACCAAACCTCTCGCCGCTGTGGAAATGAGACAGTTCATCATTGCCATGGCCCAAGGATGCAAAAGCGAGCAGACCAAGGGCAAGGCCGATTTTCCTTTTGCTTGGGCTCTGAGCGACAGTGGTCAGTGGCCTGCGCACCAATCTGCGCACTTCCTGTACACGAACGGGAGTTTGTGTAGTCACAGCCTGCGATCTGAATGGCTGACCGATGGCCGTTGCGGCAGCCGGCCGTTGGTTCGACCCAAGAGGTGGAGTCCACACAACCCAGACAGCACTGAGCCCGCTCATGTCTCTCTGAGCGCTCGAACGCCGTACCAGCCTGTTCATCAACATCATGTCCAAGCGGTAGCCCAGAGCTGCGGCGAGACATTCCAAGCCTCAGGGGGCTAGATCCAAGCAGCCTGTAAGCCCAAAACAGAGGTGCTACCACACCCCTCAAACGACGTCTCGCGTACAGCCCTGCTTCTTCGTTATGATTGTTTACAATCTTGTCCACACGAGCGATAATGGCCTTCACCACCGCAGACGCAATCGCACTGTTCGCCAGCTTCGGCGTAGCGCTGTTTGCGCTGAACCTCTACAAACTGACGACCAGCACCAAGAGCTGATAATCCCAAGACAGGGCCATGACGATCGACAGACGATGCAGAGAGCAGCAACGAGTTGCCAATGAGATCCTGATGGACTTCAAACACACGAAACCAGGCTCCCAGGAGCAATTTCGCTCGTTGAAGACCTTGTCATTCTTGATTGGCATGTGGAGCAATTTCTTCAGGCGAGAAGAGACCCGCATGAACGCAGCCCTGGCCCTTGAAGAAAACAGTTAGGTCGTGATAAGCCCTGCAGCCGATGCGACAACCAATCGGCACCGGCTACCAAAGAGAGATGGACTGATAGGCCAATGCAGAGCAGGTTGCAGCGTCGAGCCAATCTTCAATGCGTAGAGGAGAAAAAACATCCCCAGAGGGCCTTCAATCCAATGCGATGTAGCCAAAATCAAGCGAAGCGCGAGTCATTCAATTAGCCGACAGGCCTGTGGTGCGTCGAAACTGGCAAATGTGATCCCATGGATCGCTCCAACATTATTTTCTCTGCCTGGCAGCGTCGGACCGCAGATTGAAGCTCTTCCACGACCTTTTCGAGGTGGCGCAGTCGTTCCTGGGGGGTAGAAAAAGTCATCGCAACTTAGGCTGGTTAGCGACCTTCCATCGCTTTTCAGCTTTGGCATCTATTCATTGAGTCAAGCAGCTAGACATCAGCGTCACATGAGCTGGCGCCAAGCTTCGACTGAGAGACCTGTTAGCTTGCATGCCAGATTCGCAGCATCCTCTCACCATTTCCGATGTTGCCAGTGTGCCGTGATCGACAGCACCAGTTGAGCCGATGCACACGCACACCGATTCGTCCCATCGCCCGGGTTGCATCACACTCTGGCCAAGAGCTGAAGATCTGAACAGACAAACGTCTCGCTTGTCAGCGACCTGACAGACATCAATAGCGAGTCAGTTGACCATCATCCAGACACAACACGGAACGGCCTCCAACAGCGCAACCAGGCATACGATTCCCTCAGGGTACGTACCCAATACCTCCCTCTCACAGCCATTCGCCTGCTTAAACGGAGTCATTACGCCAAGCTCTTCCTGAGATGAAAACAAGGAGGTCGATCAGGCCCAGACAGAGCCTCGGAGACACCGGATCAGGAATCGCGACAACACCGAGATGCCGCGGAGGGAAAGCATCAACGCGCTTTTGATTCCAACAAATACATGATACCATCAATCAAAATATTCTCCCGCAAGTGAAGATTTCCAAGTCTACTTTTTTGGCATCATTCATTGCCGGAGTCACCCTTTCAAGCTGCTTTTCTTCTCCCATCACTGACTGGAATACTTCGATCAAAGAGAGATTTTCTGACAAGGCATGGGCATCATCTTTGCAAGAGAAAACACAAAGGCTCCGTGAAACATGGGCGAGAGAAGCCGAGCAGAAGCAAACACAGGATTCAATCAAGTCTCGGCAAATCTCCCTGATCAAGGCTGATCACGAGAAAGCACTCAAAGCCTGGACTGCGCGCAGGAGATCGACCTGCGAGGCGATTGGCAACAACGATCTGACCTCATTGCCACAGATCATAGGGATGGAAGATGCTGGCTTTGAACTCAACCAATTGTCATGGGAGAAATGCCTGGAAAGCTACAGCGCCTATCAACCTCAACCTCAGCTAAAGGATTATTTTTATGCCGCTGGCCGCATCGATCTTTATCAAGATCTCAATCCTTGAGGTGCATCGCCACCTGTTGGAATCAGTGGCTGTACATTACGGGCAGTCGCGAGGACTGATGATAATTTCGATGGCATCGCCGAATCCATCAAGCTTCTCAAGGATCTGCAGCACATTCAGACCGATTATCCAGAACTCACGCCGAGGCTTGACTGAAGAGCAGCGCCGATTGAGGAGCTAGTTCCGAGGAGAGGGAGGCAGGCACCCCTACCAGCAATGTATCGCTGAGCTCCCCACCGATTGTTTGCCCCCCTGGTACAGAAGCGCCAAGGTTCAACGAATGCGTGCGGCTGCGATTCAGCACAACGCACAGCCCCGGCCCCTCACCAATCAGGCCATCCCTCCCCAGGCCCTGCCAGCGGAGGCCACGTTGCCTTAGCTCAGGCAGGCGGCTCCGCAAGGCCAACAGAGCACGAATGGTTCCGTGGAGTGAATCTGGCCAGGGTTCCTCCCAGGGCATCGCTTCTCGGCAACCAGGTTCTGCCCCACCCTGCAGACCCGCCTCAGTGCCGTAGTAAAGACATGGGGCCCCCAGTTGAAAGACCAACAACACCAGGGCCAGGGAAAGGGCTTTGGTGTCGCCTTGGAGAGTATGCAAGGCCCTGGGGACGTCGTGACTATCAAGCAGATTGAGCTGAGCGCGATTGACCTCAAGGCGGCCGCTGTTCATGCAGTCCTGCCAGATCGACAACAGGGCTTCGGTGTCCAGGGGCTGCAAGGGATAGAGAGGATTGGAATAGGTCCGGTCCAGCCGTCCGGCGGCAGCCCAGCAGAGACAGCTCCAACCCAGGCGGTAATTCATCACCCCATCAAATTGATCTCCGGCCAACCAGGCCCGGGCATCCCCCCAGATCTCCCCAACAATCCAAGCCTCAGGGTTCAAGGCCCGCGCCATCCGTCGGAAAGCGATCCAAAACGACGACGGCACTTCATCGGGCACATCCAGTCGCCAACCATCAATGCCCCGCTCCAACCAATGACGTCCCACCTCGAGCAGGTAGTCCTGCACCGGGGGGTGAAGATGGTTGAACTTCGGCAAGGCTGGATCATTCCACCAGCAGCTGTATCCACAGGTCTCCCCCTCGGAGGGATAGGCCCGCAGCGGCCAGGCATGCACATGGAACCAATGGCGGTAGGGCGATCGCTCTCCGTTCTCAACCAGGTGATGAAACGCCCAGAAGCCGCGGCCACAGTGGTTGAACACCCCATCCAGGATCAAACGCATCCTGCGGCGATGCACCTCCGTCAGGAGGGCATCAAACGCCGCATCACCACCGAGCAGGGGATCCACCTGCAGATAGTCGTAGGCGTGATAACGATGGTTGGCCGCTGAGCTGAAGATCGGTGTGAGGTAGAGGCAACTCACCCCGAGGTCCTGCAGATAATCCAGGGCATTGCACACCCCCCACAAGTCGCCTCCTTGAAAGCCCTGAAGAGAGGGCTCACTCCCCCAGGGCATCCAGACAAGTCGATGAGGCGATCGGTCACCTCGGCGAAACCGATCCGGAAAGATCTGATACACCGCGGCATCGGCCACCCAGGCTGGCGGCAGGGCGAAATCATCTCTCAAGACCAAAGTCCTTTGCAGGAGCCGCTCTCCACGGCTAGCAATTGAAAAACGACTCGGCCATGGCAGTGACGCCTCTTCTCCTGGCCCTCGATCAGGGCACCAGCAGTTCAAGGGCCGTGGTGTTTGACCCCCGCGGCAAGCTGATCGCCAGCGCCTCGGCACCTTTAGAGATTCTCTACCCAGCCGATGGTTGGGTAGAGCAGGACCCCATGGCGATCTGGAGGAGCCAATGCCAGGCGATGGCCTCCCTCGAAACCAAGCTCACGGCGGAGCAGCGTCAGGCCGTGGCCTGCTGTGGCATCACCAACCAGCGTGAAACAACCGTGCTGTGGCAACGCAGCGATGGCACTCCCTGTGGACCCGCCCTGGTTTGGCAAGATGGACGCACAGCCGATCTTTGCGATCACTGGAAAAACCAGGGCCTGGAAGCCGACTGGCGACAACGCACCGGCCTGCTGCTCGACCCCTACTTCAGCGCCAGCAAAATCCATTGGTTGCTCCAGCACGAAGACGCCGCCCGAGCAGCGGCAGACCGCCACGATCTCTGTTTCGGCACAGTGGAAAGCTGGTTGCTCTGGCAGCTCAGTGGCGGGAAGCAGCACAGCTCCGACATGAGCAATGCCAGCCGCACCTTGCTGATGGACCTGGAGCTCCGGCAATGGGTCGACGATTTCTGCCAGGAGGTGGGGCTGCCCGCGTCTGCCCTGCCGGAGCTGATGCCGTGTCGAGGCGACTTTGGAGTAATTCATGCGGGGCTGCCCTTTGCGGGGGTGCCGATCCGAGCCCTGCTGGGTGACCAACAGGCCGCCACCCTGGGTCAGCTCTGCCTGGATCCCGGTGACGCCAAATGCACCTATGGAACTGGTGCCTTCCTCGTCGTGAACACCGGTTCAGAGATGCGCCGCTCCGATTCCGGTCTGCTCACCACGTTGGGCTGGACTGACGCCGACGGCGCCCCCACCTACTGCCTCGAAGGCAGTTTGTTCAACGCCGGCACCGTGGTGCAGTGGCTGCGTGACGGCCTGGGACTGATCGACAGTGCAGCCGAGATCAACGACTTGGCCACGAGCGTGGAGTCGTCCGCAGGCGTGATGCTGGTGCCAGCCTTCACTGGGTGGGGGACACCCCACTGGGATCCGAGTGCGCGCGGATTGATCATCGGCCTCACCCGTGACAGCGGTCGCGGCCAGATCGCCCGGGCCGCCCTGGACGGCATCGCCCTTTCGGTCGCCAACCTGGTGCAGCTGGCGGAGGCAGCACTGGGGCATGGCCTGGGGGAGCTGGCGGCCGATGGCGGTGCGGCCGCGTCGGATCCCCTGCTGCAAGCCCAAGCCGACAGCACAGGCCTGCCGGTCAGGCGCCCCGCCAGCCTGGAAAGCACCGCCAGAGGGGTGGCCTTGCTGGCCGGCGTTGAAGCTGGGCTGATCGGTGATCTACTGGACCTGATCCCAACCCGGCTGGATGGGGCCCAGCGATTCACACCCAAGCTGGACGCGGAGCAACGGCACCGCTGGTGCCAGCGCTGGGATGACGCCGTCCTTCGCAGCCTGCACTGGAGCGAGAGAGGCCAGGCATGAACCAGACCTTCGACCTTCTGGTGATCGGTGGCGGTGCCAGTGGCGTCAGCGTGACCTATGAGGCGGTGCGTCGTGGCCTCAAGGTGGCGCTGCTGGAAGCCACCGACCTGGGCGCCGCCACCAGCTGCCGCAGTACCAAGTTGCTGCATGGCGGCGTGCGGTATTTGGAGCTGGCATTCAAAACCGCTGATCCCGCCCAGCTGCGCCTGGTGCGTGAAGCGTTGATGGAGAGGGGCCATTGGCTGCAGCAGGCGCCTTTTCTGGCGCATCGCCTGGAATTGGCTTTACCCACCACCAACCTTTTAAGCCAGACTTACTACCGCATCGGTCTCGGGCTCTACGACGCCCTTGCCGGGCGCAAAGGAATTGGTTCCAGCCGTTGGCTGTCACAACAGCAACTGTGTGATGCACTGCCACAACTGAAGCCAGGTCTCAATGGGGGCGTGGCCTACAGCGATGGGCAGTTCGATGACGCCCGCCTCAATCTGCTCCTGGCCCTCACCGCCGAACACGCCGGAGCACAGATCCAGACTGCCTGCCGCGTGACCCAACTCGAGCTTGATGCACAAGGGCGGATCTGTGGAGCCATCAGCCTCAGAGCCGATGGCCGCGAAGACCGTTGGCAGGCCCGGGTGGTGGTGAACGCCACCGGGATTCAGGCCGATGCCCTGCGACATCTGGCGGACCCCTCGCTACCGGAGCGGATGCTCACGAGCCGAGGGACCCATCTGGTGCTCAAAGCCAATCTCTGCCCGCAGGGAATGGGCTTGTTGCTCCCCGCGACCGATGACGGAAGGGTGCTGTTCATGCTGCCGTTCTACGGACGCACGCTTGTGGGGACCACCGACACGGCCTGCCCCCTGGCTGCAGCCGCTACCCCCTCCCCCGAGGAAGAGAACTACCTGATCGATTACGTGCGGCGCTGGTTCCCCCAGCTCAACGACCAGAGCATCAGCAGCAGCTGGGCCGGAGGGCGCCCCCTGCTCAGGCCTGCCGGTGCAGAGCTCAGCAGCAGCCGAGTGGTGAGAGAGCACGAGGTGGAAACCCTGCCCTGCGGTCTGGTGAGCGTGATGGGCGGGAAATGGACCACTTGCCGGCCGATGGCCCTCGACACCCTGGAGGCGGTGGAGGCTCAGCTCGACCGCCCCCTTCCACCCCCAAAGCCCTTGCCTTTGCTCGGGGCCGCGGCCGACCCTGCACAGACACCCACCCGGCTGGCTCACCAACGCACCGACCTCGAGGCTCTGTTACCCGACACCCCTTGGCGCACTGCGCAGAGGAACCACCTGGAGAGCAGCTTTGGCCTCAGGGCAGCAGCGGTGGTGAACCAGTGGGCTCCTGCCGATCGACAACCCCTTAGCGACGTGATCCCTTTGTGCCGCGGCGAGCTTGCCCACGCCATTCACGCCGAACATGCCCGCAGCGTCACAGCGGTGTTAGCGCGCCGCTCCCGCCTAGCCATGGTCGATCTGAAGGCCGCTGAAGAGCTGGTTCCGGTGGTGAATGAACTGCTTGACCAACACCCTGAGGGGAGCGGTGGGCAAAGCCTCAACCTGGCCCAATAACAGGGCGCTCTTCCTGGAAAGCCTCCTCATCCACTTCACCGATCAGCCACCAGCTGAAGCCATGGGCTGGCAGGTAGACAAACCAATCACGATCCGCCTCGGGGAATTCACTCCCCCAGAGCACTTCACGGGTCCGCTGCCCCTGCCATCGGCTGAGATCAAGACGTAGGGAAGCCCCCGCAGCCGAGAGATTCGCTGCCACCAACACCGTCATCGACTCACTGGTACGCACGTAGACGATCACAGCCGGGTGGCTGCAGGGCAGCAACGCAAAGTCGCCATAGCGGAGGGCCGGCAGCAGACGACGGCAGGTGAGCATGCGCCGATGCCAGTTGAGCAAGGAGCCCTGCAGTTGCTTCTGCACCTCCACGTTGACGACCCGGTAGTCGTACCCAGGAGCGGTGATGGCAGGCAGCACGAGCAAAGGATCCGGGGCTGTGGAGAAGCCACCGTTGCGCGCCGGCGTCCAGGCCATTGGGGTGCGGTTGGGGTCCCGATCGCGCAAGCCCGGCCAATCGCCCATCCCCAGCTCATCGCCGTAATAGAGACAAGGCATACCGGGCAGGCTGTAGATCAGGGCATGGAGCACCCGATTGGAGCCGGGGTCGCCATTCAGCAACGGGGCCAGGCGTCGATTAATCCCCCAATTGAGCCAATGTCCCTGACCTTGATGCAAACCCGTGCGAATCGTCTGCACCACCTCATCGCTCACAAGATGGCCGTCCCCCAGCCAGAGTTCGTCGTGGTTGCGCAATGGCAACGCCCAACGACAGCCATGCACCGCCGCCTGCGCCTCGCCCAGACACAACCGCAACGCCTCCGTACGACCACTGGCAATGGCAGAGAACAGATGAGCTGTCAGAGCGAAATTGAAGGCGCCATGCAGTTCATCGTCATCGAGATAAGGGGCAGCCTCGTCCACAGGCTGAATGGCCTCAGCGAGCAACAGGACGTCGCGATCGTGAGACTCCACCCGCGCCCGCAGCCGCTTCAGGAAGGCATGGGTGGCCGGTAGCCCCTCACAACGGGAGTTCTCCTCTTCAAAGAGGAAGGGAATGGCATCGAGCCGAAACCCATCCACCCCGCGGTCGATCCAGAAATCAACCACCTCCAGCATGGCCTCCTGTACCAGAGGGTTCTCGTAATTCAGATCAGGCTGATGCCTGAGAAAACGATGCAGGTAGTACTGCTGAGCGACCTCATCCCATTCCCAGTTGGACGATTCGAAATGGCGGAATAACACCGGCGCCTCGGCGTAGCGATCGGGGTCATCACTCCAGACATAGACATCCCGTTCAGGACTGTGCTTCGGAGCCCAGCGGGCCCGCTGGAACCAGGGATGCAATGTGCTGGTGTGATTGAGCACCAGGTCAAGCACCACCTTGAGGCCATGGTTGTGGGCTGTCGTGAGAAAACGATGGAAGGCAGAGAGGTCGCCAAGATCGGGATGGATCGCTTTGAAATCGGTGATGTCATATCCCCCGTCCTGCAGCGGTGAGGGATAGATGGGAGTCAACCAAATCGCATCCACGCCAAGCCAACGCAGGTAAGGCAAGCGGCTGGCCAGACCTTGCAGGTCACCAATGCCATCGCCATTGCCATCGGCATAACTGCGCATGATCAGTTCGTAGATCACAGCGCCGTTCCACCAGGCCTGCTGCATGCCGTTCTGCGTGAGCCAATCCCATAGCTAGGCCTGGACGGGAACGACGTCATCCCCCCACGGATCTGAGTTGCCAGGATGAGTTCCCGTTAGGGACTAGCCCTACGCACCCATGACGTTCGCTCCAACGACCGCGGGTCACAACCTTCCGGATGTAGCGGCCTTACGCGCCCGAGTGGAGCGGGGAGAAACGCGGAGCGAACACTGGCGGCGGGATCAGCTGCGCGCCCTACGTCATCTGCTGGAGAGGCACGAAGACGACATTCTCGAGGCCATTCATGCAGACCTCGGCAAGCCCATCACTGAGTGCATGATGGAAATCCTGGCTCTGCGTCAGGAACTGAACCTCTGCGAGCGACACCTGCGCCGCTGGATGCGCCCCAGGAGCGTGAGGGTTCCACTGCCCCTGAGGCCAGGGCGCGCAGAGATCATTCCTTCCCCTCTGGGCTGCGTGCTGGTCATCGGTCCCTGGAACTATCCCTTCCTGCTGACTCTCCATCCACTCATCAGCGCGCTAGCCGCCGGCAACACCGCCGTCGTTAAACCTTCAGAACACACCGCAGCCACTGCAGCTCTGATCGAAAGACTGCTGGGGGAAGCCTTTTCGAAAGACGTGGTGCAAGTGGTGCAAGGGGATGGCGACACCGCTGCGGCCCTGGTGGACCAGGGATACGACCATATTTTTTTCACTGGCGGCGGCAGCATCGGCCGCAGGGTGTTGGCGAGTGCTGCGCGCCATCTCACGCCGGTCACCCTCGAACTGGGAGGCAAGAGTCCTGCGGTGGTGCTGTCGGGGGCTGATCTCACCATCACCGCCCGCCGCCTGATCTGGGGCAAAGGCGTGAATGCGGGTCAGACCTGCATCGCTCCGGACCATCTCATCGTGGAAGAGAGGCTGAAGGAACCGCTGCTGGCAGCCCTGGCCGATGCCCGGTCGGACCTCTACGGCAGCACCCCTCTGGAGTCGAAAGATCTCGGCACAATCATCAACAGTCGTCAGTTCCAACGACTCGAGGAACTGCTCACGACGGCCCGGGCCAAGGGGCAGGTCCTGATCGGAGGCGAAAGCGACGCAGCCAACCGACGGATTGCCCCCACCGTTCTTTCGGTGACGAACGCCATCGACGACCCGCTGATGGGCGATGAGCTGTTCGGTCCGCTCCTGCCCTTGATCAGCGTGCGCAATCTCAATGCAGCCATCCAGCAGATCCGCAGTCAGCCCAAACCCCTAGCCCTCTATCTGTTCGGCGGTGACGCACAACAGCAACAACAGCTGCTGGAGGAGACCAGTTCAGGAGGAGTGTGCTTCAACGACGTGATGATGCACCATGCCATCCCCGATCTGCCCTTCGGGGGCGTGGGGGCGAGCGGCATGGGGAACTATCACGGAGAAGCCGGTTTCCGCACCTTTTCGTATGAACGCTCCGTCCTGCGCCGTCCGTTTGCCTTGGATCTGCGTCTGCGCTACCCCCCTTATCGCGTGAACCGCGCATTGATGCGACGCCTGCTTGGCTGAACAGGACTGGCGCCTGTGCGGAATCACCTTATGGTTCGCCCAGAGGAAAACCAACGATGCGCCGAGCCCTGTTTGCTGCCCTGGCCATGACGGTCCTGATGCCGCTTCAGGCCGTTAGCGCAACGGTGACCGTCCGAGCGGGCGACACCCTGTCGGAGATCGCCGATCGCCACGGCATCTCTGTTGGTACGTTGATGCGGCTCAACGGATTGAGGGATTCCAACCATGTGGAGATTGGCCAGCAGCTGCGGCTGCCAGGCCCGGCAGTCACCGCGGGGAGAGGACTCCACACCGTGGTGAGCGGCGACAGCCTGAGCACGATTGCCAGTCGCTATCGCGTCAGCCAGCAAGCACTGATCAGTCTCAACAACCTCGGGAATGCTGACCATGTGGAAGTCGGCCAGCGACTGCGCTTGCCCAACAACGCCGTGCTGCCACAACCCCGAGCAGCCACACCCAAACCCAAGCCTGTGCCTGTGAAGGCCGACCCCAACGCCACCAGCCACACTGTGGCCCGGGGCCAGACCCTGACCCAGATCGCCAAGGCCTACAACATGTCGGTGCGTTCCTTGGTCGACATCAACGACATTGGCAATCCAAATGCCGTTGATGTGGGCACAAAACTGCTCCTGCGCCAAACCCCCCAGACCAGCAACGCACCCCTCCAGACTCAGTCGGTCCAGGAAACCGGACCCACGATCAAGCCCACAGCCAGCGACGAGACCTCCACACCTTTGCTCAGCAGCACAGGATCCGGGGCTGAGGAGCCTGAATCCACCGTGATGGCATCCAGCACCACTGCAAAAGCCTCCGCCAACCCAGCGGCATCAGCGGCGCCTCAAGAGGTCGACTGGCGAAGCTATGGCCCATTAAAAGTTGATTGGGGTAACTGGCAAACCATGGCTGGCAGCGAAGTGGTCCCCACCCTCAACGGTCAAGGTCAGCCCCTCTATGTCGCCGTGAATTGCGATGCCCAGAAAATCAATGTGACCGGGGCCAACGGAGCCTGGAAATCCTGGACTTCACCGCAGAAAGACTATGAGCAGGATCTTGTGAAAGATCGCTGCAGCACGTGAAGCCTGCTGCAGCGATCAAGCGGCGTAATGCAAGGGCCAAGGTTGTTTCAGGAAGCGGCGACCGCTGTCTCTGAGGAACAACCGTTGAGCCCCATCGTTGCTTTCAGTGATCAACTCTTCCTGCACCAGCCGGCGGGTTAACCAGCCCCAACGAAGGGGCTCGACCTCGGCAAGGGTTTCGCTGAGGCTGCGAATATCGGCACCATGAGCGTCTTCGAGAGCCTGCAGCAACGTGAGCGCAGCCTCCGACCAATCGTCCCGTTGAAGCCGCCCTTGACAGCGATCGCATCGACCACAGGGTGGCGCCAGTTCTCCCACCGCCAGCAGAAGCGCCTGCTGACGACACATCTCCCCCTCTGCCACTGCTTCCATACGCCGCAACTGTTGCTGCGCCAGCTCAACCCGACTTCGTTCTTCTTGCTCCATCTCAGCGGATAAAGGCCGCCGCAACGACGCCTGCATCGCCCAAGCCAGGCTGGTGCGATCACCGGGAGAAAACAGCACGAGGCACTGGGCAGGCTCACCATCACGACCAGCACGGCCTGACTCCTGGAGGTAGCCCTCCGGCGTGGAAGGGAGATCGAGGTGCAGCACCAACCCGACATCACCGCGATCCACGCCCATGCCAAAGGCCACTGTGGCCACCAGAACGGGTCGTTCCGCCTCAAGGAAATGGCACAACGCCTGATGGCGCAGTTGAGGATCCAACCCTGCGTGATAAGGGATCGCCTCCGCACCATTGGCGCTGAGACGCTCTGACCACCGCTCCACCGAGCGCCGGGTACGTGCATAGATCAACGAAGCACCGCGCCCTTGATCAAGAGCCTTCAGCACCTGCGCCAGAGGATCCTTGGGGCGCCTGCGCATCACGTAATGGAGATTGTCACGCTGAGCAGAACACACCTGCACCAATGGGCGCTGCAGTTCAAGAAGACGAAGGATGTCAGCTCGCACCCTGGGCGCTGCAGTGGCACTGAGCGCGACCACCGGCACGCCTGGGCAGAGAGCCCTCACCTCCCCAAGTCGGCGGTAATCAGGGCGAAAGTCGTGGCCCCATGCACTGATGCAGTGAGCTTCATCCACGGCCAAAGCCACCAAACGTCCCTGGGCATGGGTGGCAGCAATCAAGTCACGAATCTGCGCCGTCTGCAATCGCTCTGGCGCCAGATACAACAGATTCAGCGCCCCTTCCGCCAGGGACCGACACACCTGCTGACGCACCTCCGGAGCAAGACCGGCATGGAGACAGGCCGAGGGGATCTTGCGCTGGCGCAACTGGCGAACCTGATCCTCCATCAAGGCCACCAAGGGAGAAATCACGAGCACTAATCCTTCTTTCACCAAGGCTGGAAGCTGATAGCAGAGTGATTTCCCCCCGCCAGTGGGTAGAACCGCCAAGGCGTCGCGACCGCTCAACAACGCCTCAATGACAGGACGCTGACCCGGACGGAAGCCGTCCCAGCCGTAATGGCGCGCGAGGGTCGCCAGCAGGGGATCCAAACCACACCAGAACTAGGTAAAAGCAGCTTAACCACACCAGATCTAGTGCTTTACCGTGATGCAATCTCAGGGTGCGAGCGGTGACTCGAGCTGATCCGGGGCTTCCTCCACAAGCTGAAGACGAACCCGCTTTCCACCCGCCAACTCACCCAACGAAACCCGCATCGTTGCCCCGCTCAGCGTTTGAAGGGCATTCAACACGTCACGCAAGTACGGCGTGCTGCTGCCGCTTTCAACCCAGAGACGCTCCTGAAGTCCTCCCAGTCTCCGCCACGAGGTGTGCAGCTTCAGCACGGCGGATTCGAGCGCCTGGGCCTGGCCGACCGCATCAGCAAGAAGCCCAAGGGCATCAAGGCGCTGGGCTTCCTGCATGGCCTTCTCCAGATCCAACTCGCCCTGCTGGAAGGCCCTCACCGCCACGCTGCTTTCTGTGGCCTTCGTGATCCACCGCGCCGTATTGGTCACATCCTTGATGCGATCGAGCTCCGGTTCATCGCGCAATACCTTGCGGAGATCCTCCTGCTGCGGTTCCGGCAGCTTGGCCAACTCCTTCACCAGGGGAGCAACAGCCCGCGGAGGCAGAAGATTCTCCTGCGTGCGCTGGCGAATTTCCTCGGGCAAGAGCGGACTGGTGGCTGCCGTGAATTCATCGGTGAGGCGACGGACCTGCTTCCGCGTGATCTCTTGGCCATCATTCGCCGCCTCCGAAATCATCAGCTGCACTTCTGGATCCGCCTGAGCGGTCTCCAGAAACGCACGCTTCGAAAACTGATTCACACTCGATTGCTCGAGCATTCCACCGCCCACCAGATCTTCTGCGGACTCCGCCAGCTGAATCAGGGCATAGGCACGCGTTTTGCTGATCTCACGCTCTCTGAGCCATTGCAAAAAACCTGCACCACGACCTTCTCCGCCACGTTTCTCGCGGTCGCGCACGGCTTTGAGGATACGGCCCCTGAGGATTTCGGTCTGAAGGTCAAAGCGGTCGCACACCGCCCAGGCTTGCTCCAGCTGCGCCAGAAACTCCATCGTGCTGATGTCGTCGCGCTCTGGATCAGGAAGATCCAGCTGCAACATGGGCGGCTCAGGGCTGAGGCTGGAACTCACGACAGCTGCACGAACAGGCACGGATGCTGCCATGGCGGACGACATTGTGTGACGCTCCACGGTCGAGGCCACCCACCCGGAGATACGCTCACACTGCTTCTTCGATCCTCCGCAGCGATGGCGATCTCCCGCGGTGACATGGTGCGCATCAAGCGCCCTGAGTCCTACTGGTACAACGAAGTGGGCAAAGTCGCCTCCATTGACACCTCAGGCATCCGCTACCCAGTTGTGGTTCGCTTTGAGAAGGTGAATTACAACGGAATTTCCGGTTCTGAAGGTGGCATCAACACCAACAACTTTGCCGAATCTGAACTGGAGAAGGCCTGAGGCTCCTTGCCCGAACTTCCTGAAGTTGAGACGGTTCGCCGAGGGTTAGTCAACCGTCTCAACCATTTCAGAATCCATGAACTTGAAGTCCTCCGCGAACGCGCCATCGCGAGTCCAGGAGGATCTTATGTCTTTGTCTCTGCTCTGAAGGGCGCCTGGGTTGGCGACTGGCACCGTCGAGGCAAGTACCTCTATGCAGAGCTCAATGAGCAAAAAGCAGGCCCCTCGTCTGCCACCAGAGGTCTTTGGGGTGTTCACCTCAGAATGACCGGCCAGTTTCTATGGGTTGACCATGAGGGAGATCAGACCCCTTGTCGTCACACCCGTGTCCGCATCTGGGATCAGCAAGGGAATGAACTGCGCTTCATCGATATGCGCAGCTTTGGGCAAATGTGGTGGGTACCGCCAGTACAAGCCCCTGAAACAGTCATCACTGGCCTCAAAAAACTTGGACCAGAACCTTTCAGTGAGAGCTTTAACGCCAGATACTTGCAACAAAAATTGAAGGGAAGCAGCCGTTCCATCAAGGCTGCATTGCTTGACCAAACTCTGGTGGCAGGTACAGGAAATATCTACGCCGATGAAAGCCTGTTTGAAGCAGGCATTGCTCCGCACACACCGGCTGGGCGCCTGAAGCGAGAGCAATTGCAGGGCCTCCATGATGCATTGGTCTCTGTACTGGAGCGAAGTATTGGAGCCGGCGGAACCACATTCAGCGACTTCCGTGATCTAGAGGGCGTCAATGGAAACTACGGAGGCCAGGCATCTGTTTATCGTCGAACGGATCAACCGTGCCTCATCTGCGGAACGCCGATTCAACGAGACAAGCTGGTTGGTAGGAGCACCCATTGGTGCCCGAAGTGTCAGCACTGAATCGATTAACAAGGATCCATTACCTTGCGGGGGAATGAACCTTCACCAATCAGAAGCAACATGAGGCGATCAGACATCCTGCACCAGTGAAGGTGATAAAAGCCCACAAGAGGAAATTTTAATGTTGTGCGCCAGAACAATCCTCTGACATCAGCAACGGTTGTTCTTGAAGGAGCTCACCTTCATGGGTGAGAAGCAGACCGAGTGCAATGCCGCAAGCAGCGAGACCGAGTCCGGCGGCAGTTTCAGTACCGCTTGTTCAGAACCAGAGGGCGATCTCTCATCAACACGCAGCAAACCAGAACACAAAAAAAGCCGCCCCATCAGGAACGGCTTTCTTCGCGGGAGTCAGACAACAATTGTGTTGTTCAATCTGAATCCAACAGTTAGTCAAGAATTGGTTTTACCTGGCATCGAGTTATTTTCTCAGGGGGCTACCCCCCAAATATCGTCACCGCTGCTGCGTTTCACAACCGAGTTCGAGATGGATCGGAGTGGGACCACAGCGCTATGGACACCAGGATAGTCTCAATTCTCAAGGATGAACCCTGAGAACTGCATAGGTTCTGATTACTGTCGTAATCACATCATGAAAAGAATCAAGCTTGCTTCAAAAGGCAAGAACCAAAATGTTGGTCAAGCCCTCGGTCTATTAGTACTCCTCTGCTGCATCCATTACTGGACTTCCACATAGAGCCTATCAACGGGTGTTCTTCCCGTGACCTTACTGGGTTACCCCATGGGAATACTCATCTTGAGGTGGGCTTCCCACTTAGATGCTTTCAGCGGTTATCCACTCCGCACATGGCTACCCAGCGTTTACCGTTGGCACGATAACTGGTACACCAGAGGTGCGTTCCTCCCGGTCCTCTCGTACTAGGGAGAAATCCTCTCAATATTCCTACGCATACACCGGATATGGACCGAACTGTCTCACGACGTTCTGAACCCAGCTCGCGTACCGCTTTAATGGGCGAACAGCCCAACCCTTGGGACCGACTTCAGCCCCAGGTTGCGATGAGCCGACATCGAGGTGCCAAACCTCCCCGTCGATGTGAACTCTTGGGGGAGATCAGCCTGTTATCCCTAGAGTAACTTTTATCCGTTGAGCGACGGCCCTTCCACTCAGAACCGTCGGATCACTAAGGCCGACTTTCGTCCCTGTTCGACTTGTAGGTCTCACAGTCAAGCTTCCTTCTGCCTTTGCACTCGTCAGCTGATTTCCAACCAGCCTGAGGAAACCTTTGCGCGCCTCCGTTACCTTTTAGGAGGCGACCGCCCCAGTCAAACTGCCCACCTGATACTGTCCGCTCCCCGGATAACGGGTGAACGTTAGAACCCTAGCTCTGAAAGAGTGGTATCTCACCATTGACTCCCTAGCACCCACAAGCACTAGATCAACGTCTCCCACCTATCCTGCGCATTCAGAGCCCGGGCACAATACCAAGCTACAGTAAAGCTTCATAGGGTCTTTCTGTCCGGGTGTATGTAGTCCGCATCTTCACAGACAATTCTATTTCGCCGAGCCTCTCTCCGAGACAGCTCCCAGATCGTTACGCCTTTCGTGCGGGTCGGAACTTACCCGACAAGGAATTTCGCTACCTTAGGACCGTTATAGTTACGGCCGCCGTTCACCGGGGCTTCAGTCGCCAGCTTCGCTTACGCTGACCGGCTTCCTTAACCTTCCGGCACTGGGCAGGCGTCAGCCCCCATACATCGTCTTGCGACTTAGCGGAGACCTGTGTTTTTGGTAAACAGTCGCCTGGGACTCTTCACTGCGACCACCTCGCGGTGGCACCCCTTCTCCCGAAGTTACGGGGCCATTTTGCCGAGTTCCTTAGAGAGAGTTACCTCGCGCACCTCGGTATTCTCTACCACCCCACCTGTGTCGGTTTCGGGTACTGGCAGTTATGCCTTAACGGGTATAGAGCTTTTCTTGGAAGCATGACATCACCAACTTCGCTGCCGTAGCAGCTCGTACTCACGCCTCAGCTCGGATCGTTTTCGCCGATCCTCAACGCCTCGAACGCTTGAACCAGTAACCAACATCTGGCTTGGCTAGCCTTCTCCGTCCCTCTTCCCAAAACATAACCGGTACAGGAATGTTGACCTGTTATCCATCGACTACGCCTTTCGGCCTCGCCTTAGGTCCAGACTAACCCTCCGCGGACGAGCCTGCCGGAGGAACCCTTAGGGTTTCGGTGCATGGGATTCTCACCCATGTTTTCGCTACTCAAGCCGACATTCTCACTTCTATGCAGTCCACGCCCGCTCACGCTAACGCTTCACCCCACATAGAACGCTCCCCTACCATAAATCCGCAGCTTCGGTACAACACTTAGCCCCGTTCATTTTCGGCGCAGGATCGCTCGACCAGTGAGCTATTACGCACTCCTTTGAGGATGGCTGCTTCTAGGCAAACCTCCTGGTTGTCTGGGCAATCCCACCTCCTTTATCACTTAGTGTTGATTTGGGGACCTTAGCTGGCGGTCTGGGCTGTTTCCCTCTCGACCATGGAGCTTATCCCCCACAGTCTGACTGCCTCGCTACACACAGGGTATTCAGAGTTCATCTCGATTTGGTACCGCTCTCGCAGCCCGCACCGAAATGGTGGCTTTACCCCCCTGCTGGAGCACGAGACGCTACGCCTCAACGTATTTCGGGGAGAACCAGCTAGCTCCGGGTTCGATTGGCATTTCACCCCTAACCACAGCTCATCCGCTGATTTTTCAACATCAGTCGGTTCGGACCTCCACTTGGTATCACCCAAGCTTCATCCTGGCCATGGTTAGATCACCCGGGTTCGGGTCTATAAACACTGACAAACGCCCTATTCAGACTCGCTTTCGCTATGGCTCCACCATTTCCGGTTTAACCCGCCAGTGCCTATAAGTCGCCGGCTCATTCTTCAACAGGCACACGGTCACCCTATCAGTAGGGCTCCCATTGCTTGTAAGCTCACGGTTTCATGTTCTATTTCACTCCCCTCCCGGGGTTCTTTTCACCTTTCCCTCGCGGTACTGTTTCGCTATCGGTCACACAGGAGTACTTAGCCTTACGAGGTGGTCCTCGCGGATTCACACGGAATTTCACGTGCTCCGTGCTACTCGGGATCCAGCTAGGTCAGTTCAGTTTTCGTGTACGGGACTTTCACCCTCTGTGGTGTGCCATTCAAACACTTCCACTAACATCCCTTTTCCACATTGCTGTCCCACAACCCCGATGGTCGAAACCATCGGTTTAGGCTCTTCCCCGTTCGCTCGCCGCTACTTAGGGAGTCGTTTTTACTTTCCTTTCCTCCAGCTACTAAGATGTTTCAGTTCGCTGGGTTGGCTCGCGTCCGCCTATGGATTCAGCGGACCGTTCTAGGGGTTGCCCCATTCGGAAATTCCCGGATCAAAGCGTGTTTCCAGCTCCCCGAGACTTATCGCAGGTAACCACGTCCTTCATCGCCTCTGTGTGCCAAGGTATCCACCGTGAGCCCTTTGTAGCTTGACCAATTAACATCCAACACGCTTGCCGTCGTTGAAACGGATTCTTTCTGATTCATTGCTGAATCAGAAATCAAACTCCCAATTGCTCGACACAATCAGAAGAACGTGATGGAGTCTCGGCTCTTGCTCAAGAATCAAACATCATCCAAAAAAGAATGATGCATCCATGAGATGCTTTATTCTTTCCAGACTCACCTATGCAGTTGTCAAGGTTCTGCTAGAACTTCAAACTGATTGATCAGTTTGAGCCCAGCATCTTATCAACCAAAATCAAAGTTGTTTTCTGACTTGGAATGACAGGAAGCTGGGATCGTCCAGCGGACACATCTAAATCACACTCCATTCGAGCTCAACTCCATACTCTGAAGTTGGGGACAAAGTTCGGTCAGTGGAGGTTAGGAGACTCGAACTCCTGACATCCTGCTTGCAAAGCAGGCGCTCTACCAACTGAGCTAAACCCCCAACACCGAATGGGCCATCCTGGACTTGAACCAGGGACCTCACCCTTATCAGGGGTGCGCTCTAACCACCTGAGCTAATGGCCCAGGAGTCTCATCCCTTTTGGGGTGTGACCTAGACAAAGTTTAGGAACTGAAAATCTCCATCAAGCAACTCACATCGCTGCAAGTTCTTGACTTCAAAGCTGAGGTACCGATCGACCTAAGGTGACAGGATTTCGGCCTAAGAATAAAAGCACTCAGGCATCAAAATCATTGTGTTGTCTCCCTGTTAGGAGGTGATCCAGCCGCACCTTCCGGTACGGCTACCTTGTTACGACTTCACCCCAGTCATCAGCCCCACCTTCGACGTCCTCCTCCACAAGGGTTGGAGTAACGGCTTCGGGCGTGGCCAACTTCCATGGTGTGACGGGCGGTGTGTACAAGGCCCGGGAACGTATTCACCGCAGTATGCTGACCTGCGATTACTAGCGATTCCTCCTTCACGTAGGCGAGTTGCAGCCTACGATCTGAACTGAGCCACGGTTTATGGGATTTGCTAGCTCTCGCGAGTTTGCTGCCCTTTGTCCGTAGCATTGTAGTACGTGTGTAGCCCAGGATGTAAGGGGCATGATGACTTGACGTCATCCACACCTTCCTCCGGTTTATCACCGGCGGTCTCTCTAGAGTGCCCAACTGAATGCTGGCAACTAAAGACGTGGGTTGCGCTCGTTGCGGGACTTAACCCAACATCTCACGACACGAGCTGACGACAGCCATGCACCACCTGTCACTGCGTTCCCGAAGGCACTTTCCGGTTTCCCAGAAATTCGCAGGATGTCAAACCCTGGTAAGGTTCTTCGCGTTGCATCGAATTAAACCACATACTCCACCGCTTGTGCGGGCCCCCGTCAATTCCTTTGAGTTTCACACTTGCGTGCGTACTCCCCAGGCGGAACACTTAACGCGTTGGCTACGACACCGGAGGGGTCGATTCCCCCGACACCTAGTGTTCATCGTTTACGGCCAGGACTACAGGGGTATCTAATCCCTTTCGCTCCCCTGGCTTTCGTCCATGAGCGTCAGTTATGGCCCAGCAGAGCGCCTTCGCCACTGGTGTTCTTCCCGATATCTACGCATTTCACCGCTACACCGGGAATTCCCTCTGCCCCTACCACACTCTAGCCCAGAAGTTTCCACTGCCATGATGGAGTTAAGCTCCACTTTTTAACAGCAGACTTTCTGGGCCGCCTGCGGACGCTTTACGCCCAATAATTCCGGATAACGCTTGCCACTCCCGTATTACCGCGGCTGCTGGCACGGAATTAGCCGTGGCTTATTCATCAAGTACCGTCAGATCTTCTTCCTTGATAAAAGAGGTTTACAGCCCAGAGGCCTTCATCCCTCACGCGGCGTTGCTCCGTCAGGCTTTCGCCCATTGCGGAAAATTCCCCACTGCTGCCTCCCGTAGGAGTCTGGGCCGTGTCTCAGTCCCAGTGTGGCTGATCATCCTCTCAGACCAGCTACTGATCGATGCCTTGGTGAGCTCTTACCTCACCAACTAGCTAATCAGACGCGAGCTCATCCTCAGGCGAAATTCATTTCACCTCTCGGCATATGGGGTATTAGCAGCCGTTTCCAGCTGTTGTCCCCCTCCTGAGGGCAGATTCTCACGCGTTACTCACCCGTCCGCCACTAACCCGAAGGTTCGTTCGACTTGCATGTGTTAAGCACGCCGCCAGCGTTCATCCTGAGCCAGGATCAAACTCTCCGTTGTAGATCAATTCCTCTCGGACATTCTCATATCCTCAAATTGATTTGCTTCACCCACACTGCAAGCTTCCGCTCAGTGCAGTTGTCGCCTCCTCTCCGCTGACACAGAAAGGGTTCTTAAGAGTGCACTTCTAGATCTCTCTATCCATGACTTTCCAGGATCTCAGATCCGGTTGTTGCTCCACCATTTGCACACCGGCAACAAAGAGGCTCGTGAAAACCTCCTCGTTGCAGCAAATGACTTCTTCGCAACGAAATTGTTTGACGGGACCTCACACCTTTATCGCAATTTCATTTAATCTCTCCCCTCACCTCGCGGCTTGGCTCAACATTAAACGCGATAAAAGCGTCAGTTCCTAAACTTTTCAATTGTCCAGGTTCTCGCCTCCCTTCTCCCTCTCAGGAGTCGTTCAGCGCTGCAGCCTCGCGGCCGCTTGTTGAACTTACAACACCGTGGGATCTCTCTCCCGGCCTCATAAGTGACGCGGTCTCTCAACCGCTTGATGAACCTACAACATCGTGGGATCGCTCCCCTTCCGCTCTCGGCTCACTACCGTCAAACAAGCACTCGCGTACTCGCTTCCAGCAGTCCGCACGCTCGCCTCTCGGCTCCCGCGCAGTCCAAAACCATAACCCATACATCCCCCTACACGCAACCCTTTCTTCAATTCACCACTTCTCCAGACTTGCTTCCACTCCCCTCTCCCTTTGCCATTACTAGCGTTTAGCTCGAAGGACTCCAGCGCGAGTAATGGCAGGACGCTTCAGCCAGCAACATCAACGTGTACGGCCAAGCTCCAAAGAAGACCAGGTCGTCGACAAGGCAAGGGAGCACTTCGAGCGCACGCTCATTCACGCAGCGGGATCAGTGGCAGGCAGCGTTGCCGCTCTTGAGCACCCAAGCCACGACGAAGCCCTTAATTACGGGGAGATCTTCCTGCGCGACAACGTGCCCGTGATGATCTACCTGCTCACGCAGAAGCGCTATGCGGAAGTCAGGCATTTCTTGACTGTCTGCCTCGATCTTCAGAGCACGACTTACCAAACCCGTGGGGTGTTCCCCACCAGCTTTGTGGAAGAGGGCCATGACCTCATTGCTGACTATGGCCAGCGGTCGATCGGCAGGATCACCTCTGTTGACGCCAGTTTGTGGTGGCCAGTGCTGTGCTGGCTTTATGTAAAACGCAGTCGTGACGAGGAATTCGGCTCCAGCCAAAAAGTGCAGCGTGGTGTGCAGTTACTGCTGGACCTCGTCCTGCATCCCACCTTCGAAGGCACACCGGTGCTGTTTGTACCGGACTGCGCCTTCATGATTGACCGTCCGATGGACGTCTGGGGAGCCCCACTCGAGGTAGAAGTGCTGCTGTACGCATCCCTGCGCAGTTGCATCAAGTTGATGGAGCTGAGCAGACGTCACCACGACAGCCGCTTACTGGATCAACGATTAGTGCTCACGCGCCAGTGGGTGCACGATCTGCGCCAATTCCTACTGAAGCACTACTGGGTGACCAGTAAGACGATGCAGGTGTTGCGGCGCCGGCCAACCGAACAGTACGGAGATAATCAGCACCAAAACGAGTTCAACGTTCAGCCGCAGGTGATTCCTGACTGGCTACAGGACTGGCTTGAAAACCGGGGCGGTTACCTGATCGGCAATATGCGCACCGGTCGTCCTGATTTTCGTTTTTACAGTCTGGGAAATTCCCTTGGCTGTCTTTTCGGACTGCTGACCAGTCCTCAACAACGCGCGCTGTTCAGACTCGTCCTTCATAACCGCGACCATCTCATGGCCCAGATGCCGATGCGTATCTGTCACCCGCCGATGGACGGCCTCGAATGGCAAAACAAAACGGGGTCAGATCCGAAAAACTGGCCCTGGAGTTACCACAACGGAGGGCACTGGCCAAGCTTGCTCTGGTTCTTCGGAGCCGCCATTCTTCTGCATGAGCGCCGACATCCCCACGCTGATGTGTTGCTGATGGGCCAAATGAAAGCGCTGCTGGAAGAAAGCTACTGGAGTCAGCTCAATCAACTGCCGCGTCAGCAATGGGCGGAATACTTTGATGGCCCCACTGGCACATGGGTTGGGCAACAGTCACGCACGTATCAGACCTGGACCATCGTTGGCTTTCTCCTCCTTCACCACTTCTTGCGAACAAGCCCAGAAGACGTGGAAATTCTCGACCTGGACGACCTCCTCCCCGAAAAGATGGCGGAAGAGGATGAAAAAACACAATAAAAAAGCCCGGTCTGAAGACCGAGCCTCTATTAGTTCAAAGAACTGATCAGAAAAGGCCGAGGGTCAAGGACTTGTCAATGGGCAGTGCAGCACCAATGCCGAGATAAATCGTGGTGACAGTTCCGAACAGGAAAACTGCCATAGCAACAGGCCGACGGAAGGGATTTTGAAACTTGTTAAAGCTCTCGATAAAAGGCACCAGCATTAACCCGAGGGGAACCAGTGTTTGAAGAGCGATACCCAAAAGCTTGTTGGGAACAACCCTGAGAATCTGAAAGACCGGATAGAGATACCACTCAGGCAAGATCTCCAGAGGGGTAGCGAACGGATCGGCCTTGTCGCCGAGCATGGCCGGATCAAGGACAGCCAGACCGACCACACACGCAATAGTCCCCAGAATCACAACAGGGAAAATGTAGAGAAGGTCGTTGGGCCAAGCAGGCTCACCATAGTAATTGTGGCCCATCCCTTTGGCGAGCTTGGCCCGGAGGTTGGGATCAGTGAGGTCAGGCTTCTTGAGGATGTGCATGGGATTGACCAGAGAATGTTCGTAGTGGACTGAACGTGGATCGCTGGATCACAAGGGACCGGAAATACCCTGCTTCCGGATCATCAGGAAGTGCATGAGCATGAAAACGGCCAAGAGCCAGGGCATCACGAAGGTGTGGAGGCTGTAAAAGCGAGTGAGTGTGGACTGACCAACACTCTCGCCGCCACGCAGCAACTCGACCATGAAGTCACCGACAACCGGAATGGCAGCTGGAACACCGGAAACGATTTTGACGGCCCAATAACCAACCTGATCCCAGGGCAGCGAGTAACCGGTCACACCGAAAGAAACGGTGATCACAGCCATGGTGACGCCGGTCACCCAAGTGAGCTCACGGGGACGCTTAAAGCCTCCGGTGAGATACACGCGGAACACGTGAAGGATCAGCATCAGAACCATCATCGACGCACTCCAGCGGTGAACGGAGCGGATCAGCCAGCCAAAGCTGACGTCGGTCATCAGGTACTGAACAGAGGAATAGGCCTCAGCAACAGTCGGCTTGTAGTAAAAGGTCATCGCGAATCCAGTCGCGAACTGGATCAGGAAGCAGACCAGAGTGATCCCACCAAGGCAATAAAAAATATTGACGTGAGGGGGCACGTACTTGGTGCTGATGTCGTCAGCGATGTCCTGAATTTCAAGACGTTCCTGGAACCAGTCGTAGACAGGTGAGGAGTTCGCCATGCAGAAGTGGGCTTGGATTGCGAGAGTCTACTGAATGCATCCCAACGAACGCGCCCGGTATGAAGCCGATGTTGCCGACTGTTAACTCCCGCCAGAAAGTCGTTCGTGCCCTGGCCTGTGGCCTGATCAGCCTGATGCTGACGGCCTCCCTCTGGTCAAGACCAGTGCTGGCCCTCAACGATGCCCAACAGCTGGTGGTGGAAAGCTGGAAACTGGTGAACCAGAGCTACGTCAGCCCCGAACGGTTCGAAACTATTCATTGGAAGCGTCTGCGGCAGAAGGCACTGGAAGGAACGATTGAAAGCAGCGACCAGGCCTACAGCGCCATCGAAACAATGCTGGCTCCTTTGGGGGACCCCTACACCCGTCTGCTGCGGCCGGATGACTACTCGACGATGAAAGCCAGCAACCAAGGCAATCTCAGCGGTGTAGGACTCCAGCTAGCCCATGGGGACAAAGCGGGAGACGTTGTTGTGATCGCTCCCCTGGAAGGGTCTCCCGCCGCAGAAGCAGGCGTGGTCAGCGGGACGGCGATTCTCACGGTGAACGGAGAGTCAACAGAGTGTCTTGGCCTCGAGGGAACTGCAGCGATGCTGCGAGGTGATGCGGGCACGCAGGTGGTGTTGACCCTGAAAACCCCCTCTGGCAGCAGCGAAGAATTGACCTTGGAACGACGCAGTGTGGATCTGCGACCTGTGCGAACTCGCCGGCTGCGCCGTGACGATCACACGCTCGGTTATTTGCGCATCACCCAGTTCAGCGATGGGGTGCCCGAACAGGTGGGTGAAGCGCTAAATGAGCTCTCAGACAAAGGCATCGAAGGCTTGGTGCTGGATCTCCGCAACAACTCCGGAGGGTTGGTGAGCGCTGGTCTGGCCGTGGCCGACACCTTCCTCAGTGGCGAGCCGATTGTGGAAACGCGTAACCGTGATGGGATCGCTGATCCGATTCAGGCCAGCCAAGCCACCCTCTACGACGGACCGATGGTGACCCTTGTCAATGGAGGGACCGCCAGCGCCAGTGAGATCCTGGCGGGAGCTCTGCAGGACGATGGACGATCCCAACTCGTGGGAAGTCGGACCTTCGGCAAAGGGCTGATCCAGACCCTGACCAATCTCAGTGATGGCAGTGGCCTGGCTGTGACGGTGGCCGGCTATCTCACCCCTAGCGGCCAGGACATCCAGGGCCAAGGCATTGAACCCGACCGTTTACTGGACCAACCAGAACCTCTCAACCCTGGAGGTGATGGCGATGGCTGGCTGACGGATGCGGCCAGGATCATGGAAAGCATGCTGGATCGTGTCGAAAATTCAGAGGTCCCAACCACCCAGGTCAGCTGACCAACGCCATGGGATGCCGCACCTATCACGACCCACTGCACGGCAGCATTCATCTGGATGACAGCGATCCCGCGGAAGCCATGGTGCTTGGGCTTGTGGAAAGCGGACCCTTTCAACGGCTGCGGCGTATCCGTCAGTTAGGTCCGGCTTTTCTCACGTTTCATGGAGCCGAGTCGAGCCGCTTCACCCACTCCCTCGGCGTCTTTCATCTGGCGAGGCGAGCTCTGGGCAAATTGCTTCCTCTCGATCCAAGCCTGGAGCAGCACAAAGCGGTGCTCTACGGCGCAGCGCTTCTACACGACCTGGGCCATGCCCCCCTCAGTCACACAGGAGAGGACATGTTCGGGCTGCATCATGAGGCGTGGTCGGCGCGACTGGCCAGAAAGCATCCCGACGTGTGCCCCCTGCTCGAGGACAGCGGAGAAGGCACGGCAGAGGCTGTCGCCAGCCTGCTGGAGGATGGCCAAGCAGAGCGCCGGGTGATCAAGGCTCTCATCAGCAGCCAACTCGACTGCGATCGCCTCGATTACCTGATGCGCGACAGCTACAGCACAGGGGCCCGCTACGGCCAACTAGATCTGGATCGCATTCTCGAAGCCCTCACCTTGGCTCCGGATGGCGATCTAGCCATTCATCCGAAGGGCTTGATGGCCGTTGAGCACTACCTGGTGGTCCGCAATCTGATGTATCGCAGCGTCTACACCCACCGTCTCAATGTGGTGTGCAACTGGATGCTCGAAAAGGTCGTGCATCTTGCGCGGCAGCTGGGAGCAGATCGGGTCTGGAGCGATGCCGTGATGGCGAACTGGCTTTGGGACACCGCTTCCCTGACAGCCGATGACTTTCTCGCCAATGACGACCTGAGAACGGGCTATCACCTTCAGCGCTGGGCAGAGGATGCCCCTACGCCGCTCGCACAATTGTGCTCCCGCTTTCTGAATCGAAAGCTGTTCAAAGCCACCAACGTGGCTGCGCTGTCCACAGAGCAACAACTGGAAGCCCTAGCCCTGGCAAGACGTCTGAGCGAGGCCGCCGCCCTGGATCCCGAACACTGCTGCGGACTACGCCATCAGCAACTCAGGGGTTATCACCCCTATCGAGGAGGTTTACGACTGTGGGATGGCGCCATGCTGCGCGGCCTAGAGACGACCTCCTCTCTCGTGAACAGCCTCTCGAAACCTGCTGCGATGGCTTGGTTGATCCACCCGGGGGAGATCCAGGAGTCATTGCGACAGACACTCGATCTGACGACTCAACACCCCACTGGCAATGGGGCACATGCCGATTAACGTTTCACCAGTCTGTTTAGGTTCATCGCCTCCCGATGGCTGCTGATCACACCTCCGGTCTGCGCCAAACACTCCTGTTGCCACCGATGCGGCAAACGCACTGGAGAGAGGCCGTAGCGGATCAGCTGCAACAGCTACGCCCTGGATCTCTGGAGTTGATTTGCCATGAATGGCCGCTGGCCTGTCGCGATCTCACCGCGCTTGTTGAACTCCTGGGGGCATCGAATTTCAGCGTGGGGGCGGTGCAAACCACAGAACCCACCACCGCCATCGCAGCCCAGGCATTGGGCCTGACGGTGCAGCTCATCGAATGCAACGCAACCACCAACAAGGTCATCAGTCCTGACGTCCTCGTAGAGGACACCCCCAGGCTCCGTCTGCATCGGGGCACCTTGCGTTCGGGCGACCATCTTCAAACTCAAGGGGACCTTCTGGTGCTGGGCGACGTCAATCCTGGAGCCCGTGTCTCCGCGTCAGGCGATGTGATGGTCTGGGGTCGCCTTCGGGGCATTGCCCACGCCGGCCAAGATGGTGACAGAGCAGCACGCATCATCGCGCTGCAACTGCGGCCCCTCCAGCTGCGTATTGCCGACCGGGTGGCCAGAGGCCCTGACGACGACCCCCTGCCGGGCCTGACGGAAGAAGCCCACATTGAAACCGACGAAATTGTGATCAAACCGGCCAGTCCGCGGCTGAACGCACGGCTCATGGCTGCAAGCAATTCCCACGATCAGAACCAATCGCTGGCCTGAATCTTCCGTCGCCATTAAGGTGGCGCGACTTCTTGGGACACCGTGGCGCCCACTTCGCGAACGATCCTGATCTGCTCCGGCAAGGGGGGGGTCGGCAAGACAACACTGACTGCAAACCTGGGCATCGCCCTGGCGAGGCTTGGTTTGCGCACGGTGGTGCTCGATGCCGACTTCGGCCTGCGCAACCTTGATCTGTTGCTGGGGCTTGAAAACAGAATTGTCTTCACAGCGCAAGAGGTGCTGGCTGAAAGCTGCCGCCTGGAGCAGGCTCTGGTGAAGCACAAACAGGAACCGAACCTGGCCCTGCTGCCAGCCGGCAACCCGCGGATGCTCGAGTGGCTCAAACCTGAAGACATGCAAACGATCGTGAGCATGCTTCAGAAACAGTTCGATTACGTGCTGATCGACTGCCCAGCAGGCATCGAGGATGGCTTTAAAAACGCAGTCGCCGCGGCCCAGGAAGCGATTGTGATCACCACACCTGAGGTCTCAGCCGTTCGTGATGCGGACCGGGTGATCGGTCTGCTCAACACCAACGGCGTGACCCCCGTGCAGCTGGTGTTGAACCGGGTACGGCCAAAAATGATGGTCAATCAGGAAATGTTGGCGGTGGACGACGTCACTGACATTCTGGCTCTTCCTCTGCTGGGTCTCGTACTCGAAGACGAACAGGTGATTGTGAGCACGAATCGAGGTGAACCCCTCACCCTGAACGGCAGCAGCTCACCAGCGGCCCGCGCCTATGGCAACGTAGCCCGTCGCCTGCAGGGGGAGGATGTTCCCCTGATGGATCCAGCAAAAGAGGGACGAGGGCTCCGAGCCAAGGTGCGCCGACTGATGCAAAAGAAGATTTTTTGAATTCGATGACCCTGCGCGACATACTCGACAAATTGCTGAGACGGCAACCCGCCAGTGCCAGCACCGCCAGAGAACGGCTGCAGCTGGTGCTGGCCCATGACCGCAGTGATCTGAGCCCTGAACTGCTTGATCAAATGCGTCGTGAAATTTTTGAAGTCGTTGCCCGTTACGTCGAAGTGGACCTCGACGAGGGTGATGTCAGCCTTGAAACAGAAGACCGGGTGACGGCACTGGTTGCCAACCTGCCGATCCGCAGACCGCTAGCGGTCAACCGCAACGACGTCTGAGCCTTTCAGGCTGCAATCGCAGGGGAAGACTTTCAACAGCTTTTTGGACGTTCTGAGATGCCTCCGGTTTGCCTGAGTCCCGCCGAACGGGCCGTCACTGATCTCCTGTTGGTCGGTCTGAGCAACAAATCCATTGCCCGGGAGCTCGTTCTCAGCGTGCGCACCATCGAATCGCATGTCAGTCATGCCTTGATGAAAACCGGCTGCCGCAACCGGCTCGAACTGGCGATGTGGCTATTGCGTCACCAATCCGGCGCCGCCGTGGAGCAGGCCGGTAAACTTCCCAAGACGCCGGCTTAGCTCAGCGGTAGAGCAGCGCTTTTGTAAAGCGAAGGCCATCGGTTCAAATCCGTTAGCCGGCTTGAATCTCTTCATGGCTGCCACAGCAAACGGCTCACTGCTCCCTGGGCCGTCCTGTCAGAAGCCAGAACCCAAGAAGAGCAAGCAGCCAGGGCAGACTCGTCAGGCTGAGCCACGCCGTGGCGAGGTGCGCTAATGGATCGAGCACCCAGAACCCCACCACCTGAAGCCCGAGAATGATGGCGATCAACCAGAGCATGACGGCTTGGGAACAACTCCATCGGGCATCACAGCACCCTGGCGCAAGAGGCGCCACTGACCGCAGGCCTCCCACGCCAACACCGTACTGGCCTGCGCCTGCGGTAATGGCCAGGGGGCTGGTCCAAGGCAGGGCAAAGCCGGAAAATATGTTTGCGCCTGCGGCGGATTCAAGGCGGCCGGAAGGCCTGACGGATTGGCACTCGTCGTCGCCAGAGGACCGCTCAGAGTCATGAGATCGCGGGCTTGTGCACAAGCGGGGAGCCTGAGGCCCAGCGTCGATGCTCCTGGATGAAGAGATTGAAGAATGGCTTGAGGCAAGGGGTCCGGCGCCACAGGCACCACCAGCGTTAAGGCCCCTGGCCAGTACTGCTTAGCAAGAAAGACCAAGTCAGCTTGAGCCTCCGGCGCCGCACACTGAACAAGAGGTACAGGCGAGGACGCCATCAAGATCAGCGGCTTATCCGCCGGACGTTGCTTCAACGTCCAGATCTGCTCCGCATGGGCAGGCAAGGCCACCAAGGCCGGGAGCGTATCAGTCGGCATCAGCCCTGCAGATCCTGCTTGCAGGCGCGTAGCGAGCTCAGCCGCTGACAGAAACAGAGGCTGCTGGCCACCCATGACACGTTTACTGGGGAACAACCCCTTCAGACTGCACGACGGGCGATCGCAAAACGCCGAATGCCTTGACAATCCTTGACGGCTTGCATCTCTTCAAGTCCCGCCGCTGCCATCAGAGCCAACACACCAGCGCTCTGATCGTGGTGATGCTCCAGCAACAACCAACCTCCTGGGGCCAGGGCGACGGGAGCGCCCGCAATGATGTCGCGGCAGCAGATCAGTCCATCACGACCGCCATCCAGGGCAAGGAGGGGCTCGTGATCGCGCACAACCGGATCCAAATGATTCACCACCTCAGTGGGGATGTAGGGGGGATTCGACACCACCAAGGTCAATTCTCCCCAGAAGGCCTTCAGTGGTTGCCACCAATGACCTCGATGCAGACACCAGGTCGCAGAGCTGGCCCACTGCTCCAGATTGCAACGGGCCAGGGCAAGGGCCTTCTCACTGCAATCCACCGCGTGCCCCTGCCATCCCTGCAACAGACGCGCCAAGGCAACAGCCATTGCACCGGAGCCGGTACCAAGGTCAGCCCATCTCGGCTTTTGCAGCGGAGATGGGGGCAGCGACGCTGCGACCTGAACAGCCAAATCAACGAGTTGCTCAGTGTCCTGACGAGGGATCAGAGCATCGGGAGACACCCTCAACTCGAAATCGCGCCAGGGACAACACCCCACCAGATGCTGCAAGGGCTTGTGATCAACCAGATGACAGCGCCACCACCGGTCAAGATCATCAAGCGAACAGCTCAGCTTCACGTCCGCTGACTCAGGGTCGAGCTGAAGTTTCTGCAGGTCCGCCCAGCGAAGACCTCCACCGAGGTCCAACAACCAATCCAGGTCAACCGACCGACCACCCTCTGCAAGGCGCGCGCGACGCCACGTCAGTAGATCGGATCCCCTGATTGGCTGTGATCGCATCCATCCAGCTAAGCAAGACGCCAACGCATGCCGGGCTCAGCCCTCAGCACTCCCTCCAGCTCGAGCTGCACCAACTGCTCAGCCAGGTGCGACGACGACCTGCCCAGCTGACTGGCCAACCGAGGAAGGCTGGCACCATCTTCGAGCAGCGCCATCAGAGCTGGATCAGCCTCCGCGAGGCGATGCTGCGCATTCACTGTGTTCTCCGTGGAGGCAGATGCTTCCGCAAGCGCCCGAAGTGGTGAGGGCAGCGGTGGTGCCCCCAGCGACTGCACCCATGACGCCACATCCACAAGGGGCTGGGCATCCTTCTGCAGCAAGTGGTTGCTCCCCTGGGCGGACGACCGCATCACGTCTGCAGGCATGGCCCAAAGAGAACGTCCCTGGAGCAACGCCTCACGCGCCGAGATCAATGCACCGCTCTCCATCGGGCACTCCACCACCACCACCGCTCGCGACAGCGCCACCAGCAGGCGGTTGCGCAAGACAAAACTCGATCGCCGAACCCGACCGCCAAGAGCCAGCTCAGTGACAACCAAACCCGAATCAGCCACCTGAACCTGCAAAGGGGCATGTTCAGGTGGATACACACGGTCCAATGGCGTTCCCACGACAGCCACCGGTTGACCTCCACCAGCCAAACAGCCCCGATGGACGGCAGCATCAATTCCCTCGGCCAACCCACTGACCACAGGCCATCCAGCCCTGGCAAGAGCCTCGCCAAGGGATTCAGCCGCTCGAAGTCCGTGCAGAGAAGGTCTTCGAGACCCCACCACGGCAATAGCCTGACCTGCAAGAAGCGAAGCCAGGCGACTGGGGTGACCTTGCCAAAAGAGAGCGACGGGGGGCCGCCTCAAACGGGCCAAGCCCTTTGGCCATAAACGGTCAACCGGAAGCAGAACCTGATCAGGCACCTCCAAACCTGGCTCTGAGCCCAGGCTGACTCGATAAGCATCAACTGAATTCAGCAGGCTGAATGGCCAACCCAGTTCAGCCTGCAGGCGCTTGCTCGACCACGTCCAGAGCATGGCCAGGCTGATGCCTTCACGGCAAGCCAGGCCTTGCAGCTGAGCCATCCGAGCCACCCCAACCCCCGGACACCGAGACCAGATCCACCACCAACGCCTCACATCACCAATTAGTACGCATGAACTATTCTCCCATGGGCTTGCCGGGCGGGCCAAGGACCAATGCCTGCAAGCCCTCCCTGAGCACAAGAGGTGGACGCCTGAGCACCGAAGCACGCCCACCTTCCAGCTGCACAATCACCAGCTCAACCTCAGCCTCGGCCATACAGGTCCCATCGGGCAGGCAAAAACGAGCCGACCAGGGCCAGCGAGCACCACGACGCGGCAATGCAATGCTCTCGAGCACCACAAGGTCGCCGTGACAGAGCGACTGGCGGTAGTGAATCTGCAGTCGCACCACTGGCATTTCATAGCCCTGGCCAGCAACGGAGGCATACGACAAGCCAGCAGCAGCCAGAGCTTCCACCCTCGCTTCCTCCAACCAGGCCACATAGGCTCCATGCCACATCACGCCAGCGTGATCGGTGTGCTGAGGAAGCACTGTCTTCTCAAGTCGCCAGGGCTGCGTCGTAACGCTCTCAGTCACCATGTCTCTTGGGCGGGAGTCTCGCCATAGGCTGCTTCACAGCAAAACCAAGCCCGTGTTCAAGAACCTGCTGATCGCCGATTCCGGCAAAGGGCATGTGGAAGAAATGGTGAAAATGCTGAGGGATCTGCCGGGATTCCGCGCCGCCAGGGTCAACCTTCTCCATGTCGTTCCCGAGCAAGGCAAAGCCGGTGCGGAAGACCACTGGGCAGACGCGGCCAACCTGATGAAGGAGGCCATCAGCCGGATGGGCCTCGATGCAAGCGAAGTGAATTCGATCATTCGCAACGGCGATGCCAAGCAAACCGTGCTCAAGGTGGCCGAAGAACTCGACGCCGATCTGATCCTGATGGGCTCTCGCGGCCTGGGACGCCTGCAGTCAATCCTCTCCAACAGCACAAGCCAGTACGTTTTCCAGCTGTCCACGCGTCCAATGCTTCTGGTGCGCGACGACCTCTACGTGAGGCACGTCAATCGGGTCATGGTGACCGTGGACGGCACCGGGGTGGGCGATGACGCCCTGAAATTGGCCTGCGAGATGGTGCGCGACATTCCCGGCGGCCAGCTCACAGGAGTGCACGTGGCACGCCAGGAGCCTGTGGCATCAAGAGGAGCCAGCAACAAAGGTGATGAGCTCCTCAACGCCGCAGTGCAACGCGCACGAAGCTTGGGGGTCGACATGAAGCCCCTGCACGTCACCGACGCCGACATCGGCCGGGGAGTTTGCAAAGCAGCTGCAGACTCCAATGCTGATCTGGTGGTGATCGCCTCCCAGGATCGCCGTCCACTCGTTGCCCGCGGGCTTGTGGATCTCGACAAACTGCTTGGGGGCTCCGTGAGTGACTACATCAGGGTTCATGCCCCTGCACCAGTGATGCTGGTGCGGGAACCGGAGCGGCGCTAAGCGCTCGCTCCGAGGCGATGCCGGATCAACCCTGACGGCTGTTGGTCTGGATATAAAGGATGATCAAAAAAACAGTTGGAACCAGAACGAACAGAAGACTGGCAACAAAGCCGAGATCGTTGGTTTCCATGACTGAAAAAAGATGCATCTGGAAGGTATCACCGTTCGGGGACCTTCCGAAGCGATGCTTCAGCGCTCGTCATCGGGCGTAGCAGCTTCAGCATCAGCTGGTGAAGCAACGGAAGCCCTGATGACATCACCGTCGCTGACGTCGCCGGATTGTCCCTCCGCCTCATCATCATCAGACTCAACCACCGGCCAGGAGGTCGGCCCTGAAGGGAGAGGCTCAGCCGATGCTTCAGCAAGCTTGCCGTCGCGATCTGGGAGACCCGTCTGCGGCTTGGTGAGAACTATCACTGACTGCCGCACCAACGTCTGACAACCCAGGCGCCATTGCTCGGGTCGACGCTTCAACTTGAGCTCTTCCACCGAGGTCCGAGGGGATAACGCATCAGGCCCAGCCATGCCCGCCACTTCAACGAAGCAGGTGATGCACTGACCACAGCCGTTGCAGTTCCCAAGACGGCCCTTGAGGCCGTAGAGCTCGATCCCCTCCCGCAAAGCGACGTCGCGCAGATTTTCGCCTGGATAGCACTCCACATCACGCCCCTCACGAACAAAACGGATCACGGGCATGGGCGCCACCAAGAGCAATTGGCAACCATTGTGGGGCTCAGCGTTTCGTTTTGTAACCGCGGCAACTCCAGCAGCGGTCACGCGCCATAACCCCACGAGGGAGCGGCACGACAGGGGCAAGAGATCCACAACACCACCAAACTCCACGCCCTGGCACGTTGCAGCTCGCGACAGCTGAGCACGAAGGATCAGCCACGCCCCTTACGATCACCGGGTCTGGCTGCATCAGCAGCTTCGTTCCCCCGAACCTGACCCATGGGATTGCCCTGGTATCGGGTGCACACGGTCGTGATCAACGACCCCGGCCGACTGTTGGCCGTGCACCTCATGCACACAGCCCTCGTCGCCGGCTGGGCCGGCTCGATGGCCCTCTACGAACTCGCCATTTTTGACCCATCGGATCCAGTCCTGAATCCGATGTGGCGTCAGGGCATGTTTGTGATGCCCTTCATGGCCCGCCTCGGTGTAACCGGGAGCTGGGGTGGCTGGAGCATCACCGGTGAAACCGGTGTTGATCCTGGCTTCTGGAGCTTTGAAGGCGTTGCGGCGGCCCACATCATTTTCAGCGGATTGCTGATGCTTGCCGCCATCTGGCACTGGACCTACTGGGATCTCGAGATCTGGCAGGACCCCCGCACTGGAGAGCCTGCACTCGATCTCCCCAAGATCTTCGGCATCCACCTGCTTCTCGCCGGTCTTGGTTGCTTCGGCTTTGGTGCCTTCCATCTCACCGGAGTCTTCGGACCCGGCATGTGGATCTCCGATCCGTACGGTCTCAGTGGGCACCTCGAAGCGGTGCAACCGTCCTGGGGGCCGGACGGATTCAACCCGTTCAATCCGGGCGGCATTGTTGCTCACCACATCGCAGCAGGCATTGTTGGCATCGTTGCCGGTGTTTTCCACATCAGCACGCGTCCACCCGAACGCCTCTACAAAGCTCTTCGGATGGGCAACATCGAGACCGTGCTCTCCAGTGCGATTGCAGCCGTTTTCTTCGCGGCATTCATTGTTGCTGGAACTATGTGGTACGGCTCTGCGGCAACCCCTGTTGAGCTGTTTGGCCCTACCCGTTATCAATGGGATCAGAGCTACTTCAAAACTGAAATCAACCGTCGCGTGCAAACCGCGATGGATGAAGGCTCTTCCGTGGAAGACGCCTATGCCTCCATCCCTGAGAAGCTCGCCTTCTACGACTACGTTGGCAACAGCCCTGCTAAGGGTGGCCTGTTCCGCGTCGGACCCATGGTGAATGGTGATGGTCTGCCAACAGGCTGGCTTGGACATATTGCTTTCACCGACAAAGAAGGACGCGATCTCCAGGTGAGGCGTCTTCCCAACTTCTTCGAGAATTTCCCTGTTGTTCTGGAAGACAGTGATGGAGTCGTTCGAGGTGACATCCCCTTCCGTCGTGCTGAAGCGAAGTACTCCTTCGAGCAGCAAGGCATCACTGCTGCCGTTTATGGCGGCGCCCTGGACGGACAAACCTTCACTGATCCCGCTGACGTGAAGCGTCTTGCTCGCAAGGCACAACTCGGTGAAGCGTTCGAATTCGATCGCGAGACCTACAACTCGGACGGCACCTTCCGCAGCTCACCTCGTGGTTGGTTCACCTTCGGCCATGCCACGTTTGCGTTGTTATTCTTCTTTGGCCATATCTGGCACGGTGCTCGCACCCTCTACCGTGATGTGTTCGCTGGTGTTGATCCTGACCTTGGTGAACAGGTGGAATTCGGCCTGTTCCAGAAACTGGGCGACAAATCCACCCGTCGTCTACCCGAGGGCTATGTGCCCCCGGCCGGTTCACCCCTTAGCTGATCGCCCCTCCGGAGATTCTCGATGGAAAGCTTCGCTTACATCCTCATCCTCACCCTGGCGATTGCCACCCTCTTCTTTGCGATCGCCTTTCGCGATCCACCGAAGATCGGCAAGTAATCCAGAACGTGACCACTTCACCTCGCCATCAGGCGGGGTTTTTTATTGCCCATACCAAGCACAACTGCCAGAAACCGATCCTTGGAAAACAAACAACTGTTCAGGACTCGACACCGCGTCTAAAGTTGGTACAAAGATGACATTCGGAGATTGCCGGGCGTGCAGTGCCCTTCCTGCCAAAACACAGATAGCCGTGTGTTGGAATCACGCTCTGCCGACAGCGGCAAAAGCGTGAGGCGGAGACGCGAATGCCTCAATTGCGAATTTCGTTTCACCACCTACGAGCGGGTGGAAACGATGCCGATCACGGTGCTGAAGCGCAATGGAACCCGCGAAAGCTTCAGCCGCACGAAACTTCTGCACGGTCTTGGTAGAGCCTGTGAAAAAACCGGAGTGAACGCGAGCCGACTGGAAACCGTGGTGGATGACATCGAGTCGGCACTCCAGCAACGCAGCAACCGTGATGTGACCAGTCAGGAAATCGGCGAGATGGTGCTCGCTCAACTGAAAGACCTCAGCGAAGTGGCCTATGTGCGATTCGCATCGGTGTATCGCCAGTTTCAGGGCATCAGCGATTTCATCGCCACGCTCGAAGACATGCACACAAGCCCTGAAACGTTGGTGATGCTCTGAGCCGAAGGCTCATCTGTAGAGTGTGAGATTGATTGTCTGAGGTCGGCGGGCCTCGGCCTTCACTCACTTCGCACTGCCTCCGGGCAGACCGCCAACCCCCTATGTCTGTCACCTCCACCGATCAGGTTCAGGACCCCGCAGCAACCAGCGAGCAGGATGCGGCGGTCGAAGCCACCGACGTGATGGCTGATGCCTTTCCCGACGAGGACCTGAGCATTCCGGAGGATGTGCCCAGCGCTGATGATCCCAGCAGCAGGGCCAACCCACGCGATCTCGAGAGCGCTGGCTTCTCCATCGACGAGTTCGCTGCCCTGCTGAGCAAATACGACTACAACTTCAAGCCTGGCGACATCGTCAACGGCACCGTATTCGCCCTTGAATCCAAGGGCGCGATGATCGACATCGGCGCCAAAACGGCTGCCTTTATGCCGATGCAGGAGGTGTCGATCAACCGCGTTGAAGGACTGAGCGACGTTCTCCAGCCGGGAGAGGTGCGCGAGTTCTTCATCATGAGTGAGGAGAACGAAGACGGTCAGCTCGCTCTCTCCATCCGCCGCATCGAGTACCAACGCGCTTGGGAACGGGTTCGCCAGCTGCAAAAGGAAGACGCGACGATCTACTCCGAAGTGTTCGCCACGAACCGCGGTGGTGCACTTGTCCGTGTGGAGGGCCTGCGTGGCTTCATCCCCGGCAGTCATATCAGCACCCGCAAGCCGAAGGAAGAGCTGGTCGCTGACTTCCTTCCTCTCAAATTCCTTGAGGTCGACGAGGAGCGCAACCGCCTGGTGCTCAGCCATCGCCGCGCCCTTGTGGAGCGCAAGATGAATCGCCTCGAGGTGGGCGAAGTGGTGCTCGGGACCGTTCGTGGCATCAAGCCCTACGGAGCATTCATCGATATCGGGGGCGTCAGCGGTCTGCTGCACATCTCCGAAATCAGCCATGAGCACATCGAGACTCCTCACTCTGTGCTGAATGTCAATGATCAGATGAAGGTGATGATCATTGACCTTGATGCAGAACGTGGACGGATATCCCTCTCCACAAAAGCCCTCGAGCCAGAACCCGGAGACATGCTCACCGACCCCCAGAAGGTGTTCGACAAAGCTGAGGAAATGGCCGCTCGCTACAAGCAGATGCTGCTCGAGCAGGCTGAGGAAGGTGAAGAGGCTTACGGCATGATGGGCTGATTCTTCAATCACCAATCCATGGCCCAGTTGCTGCTGCGTGGCGAGCTTCTGGGAACCATCGACGGGGTGCTGTTCGACAAGGACGGCACCCTTTCCCATAGCGAGCCTCGCCTAGTCGAACAGGGACGCAGTCGTATTGAGGCAGCTTGTCAGTGCTGGATGGCGACGTCTTCTACCAGCATGGTCATTGACCAAGCTCCCGCAACCGAGCAACTGCGGCAGCTGCTCCAAAAGGCCTATGGCATCAGTGGCCAACACGTCAGTCCCGACGGGTTGCTGGCGGTGGCATCCCGTCAGCACAATCTTGTGGCGACAGCGACGGTTTTCAGCCTGCTGGGCCACAGCTGGCCGCAAGCCCTGGTCTTGGCCACAGAGAGTTTTCGCCAGGCCTCAGCGGCAAGACATTCCCGTGACTCAAGCCAGGATGGATCCGCACCAAGCGCGCTGCTCCCGGCTGCACGGGAATGCCTGGATCAATTGCAAGCCGCAGGAGTGATCTGTGCCGTGATCAGCAATGACACAAGGGCTGGGATTGAAGCCTTCCTGAAGCACCACGGGCTGGACAGCCACATAACAGCTCTCTGGAGTGCGGAAGACCTCCCCAGCAAACCCAACCCCGGTGCCGTCCACGCCCTATGCGACCAACTGGGCCTGGATCCCGGTCGTTGCGCGCTGATCGGGGATGCCGATTCAGATCTGTTGATGGCCCGTGAAGCCGGCATTGGCCATGGTCTCGGTTACGTGGCTGGTTGGGAGCACTGCCCAAACCTCAGCGCCCACGATCATTTGATCCGCCACTGGAGCGAACTTGAGGTCGCCACCTGACCAGCCCGCCAGGATTGAGTCGTACTCTTGGCCCAAGTATGGATACCTAATGAGTCAGCACGTTTTCACCTCCGAGTCGGTCACCGAAGGGCATCCCGACAAGATCTGTGACCAGGTCAGTGATGCGGTTCTGGATGCACTTCTGGCTCAGGATCCCTCCAGCCGCGTGGCCTGCGAAACGGTTGTGAACACCGGTCTCTGCATGATCACCGGTGAGGTGACCTCCAAGGCGCAAGTGGATTTCATCTCCCTGGTGCGGAGCGTGATCAGGGAGATCGGCTACAGCGGTTCCCGGGCCGGTGGATTCGATGCCAACAGTTGTGCGGTGCTGGTGGCACTGGATCAGCAGTCTCCCGACATTGCCCAGGGTGTGGATGAAGCTGATGACCACGCCGGGGATCCCCTGGATCTCGTCGGTGCTGGGGACCAGGGCATCATGTTCGGCTACGCCTGCAACGAAACGCCCGAGCTGATGCCACTACCCATCAGCCTGGCGCACCGTTTATCGCGCCGTCTGGCGGAAGTGCGTCACAACGGCACCCTCGACTACCTGCTGCCTGATGGCAAAACCCAGGTGAGTGTTGTTTACGAAAACGATCGCCCCGTCGCCATCGACACGATCCTGATCTCCACGCAACACACGACTGACGTGGCAGGGCTGACCGATGAGCCAGGGATCCGCGAAAAGATCAGCTCAGACCTCTGGACCCACGTGGTCGAGCCAGCCACTGCAGATCTGAGTCTGAAGCCGATCGCCGGCACCACCAAATATCTCGTGAATCCGACGGGCAAATTTGTGGTGGGTGGCCCGCAGGGGGATGCTGGTCTCACCGGCCGCAAAATCATTGTCGACACCTACGGTGGCTACGCACGCCACGGCGGTGGAGCCTTCTCCGGCAAAGACCCCACCAAGGTGGACAGATCCGCCGCCTATGCAGCCCGCTACGTGGCCAAGGCCCTCGTGGCAGCAGGCTTGGCAGAACGTGCCGAGGTTCAGTTGAGTTACGCCATCGGGGTCGCCAAACCGGTGTCGATCCTCGTGGAATCCTTCGGCACCGGCACAGTCTCCAACGCGGAGCTCACCTCACTGGTTCAGAAGCACTTCGATCTACGCCCAGGCGCAATCATCGAAAGCTTCGGCCTGCGCAACATGCCCCAACAGAGAGGAGGGCGCTTCTATCAAGACACCGCTGCCTACGGTCACTTCGGTCGCCCAGATCTCAACTTGCCCTGGGAAGACGTCGCCGAGAAGGCAACGAGCCTCCAGCAAGGATGACGTCATGACGCCACTGGCTCTGGGGATCGACCTCGGCACCAGCGGCGTCCGCATCGCGGTGATCACGCGGGGTGGAGATCTTCTCCACACAGAAGCCACGACCTACCACCGTGGACTGAACGACCCTTCCGACTGGCTGCGCTGCTGCACAACGCTGATTCGGACCATCCCCGAATCATTGCGTTTACGGATCCACACCCTGAGCATCGACGGAACGTCAGGCACGCTTCTGGCGTGCGATGCCGCGGGCAATCCCCTGGGCGGTGCCCTTCCCTATAGCCTCGCCTTTCCGGAGCACTGCGAAGAGCTGCATGCCTTGGTGCCTGAAGGAGGCCCCGCCGCAAGCAGCAGTGGCAGCCTGGCCAGAGCCTTGACGCTGATCCAGCTCCACGGTGACGACATCCTGCTGCGACACCAAGCCGACTGGATGAGCGGCTGGCTCCTCCAGAACTGGTCCAGCGGGGAAGAAGGCAACAATCTGCGCTTGGGGTGGAATCTGCTGGTTCGTGGTTGGCCCGCATCCTTCGCCCAACAGCGCTGGGCCAAAGCTTTGCCGTTGATCTGCGCCAGCGGCCATGTGATGGGACGTATTGATGGTGACGTCGCTCGAGAGCTAGGGCTCAGAGAAAGCGTCAGCATCGTTGCGGGCACCACCGACTCCAACGCAGCCGTTCTCGCCGCCGATCCTGGCGACAGCGAGGGCATCACCGTGCTGGGCAGCACCGTGGTTGTGAAATGCTTCAGCGACGCACCGCTCATTGGAGCAGGTATCACCAACCACCGCGTGGGAGGCCGCTGGCTCTGCGGAGGTGCCTCCAACACAGGCGGAGCTGTTCTGCTTCAGCAGTTTCCGGGCATCGACCTTGATGAGCTCAGTCGCCAGATCGATCCAGAGCAGGCCAGCGGGCTGGATTACTGGCCATTGACAGGCCAGGGCGAACGCTTCCCGATCGATGACCCGCTGCTCATGCCACGTCTCACACCAAGGCCGGTGAGTGACGCACTCTTTCTGCATGGCCTCCTGGAGGGAATGGCCAGAATCGAAGCACAAGGATGGAAACGCCTGATGGCGCTGGGGGCTAACACTCCCCGTCGGGTGATCACTCTGGGAGGCGGTGCACGCAACCCGCAGTGGCGGCGAATCCGTGAACGCATCATCGGGTGTCAGGTCACGCGTTGCCTGACACCTCCTGCAGCTGGTGTGGCCCGTCTGGCCCTGCCTCACCTCAAGGATTGAGCAACGGAAGCTGATCCTGGAGAATCAAGGGGCTTGCGCTGCAGTGAACCATGCCCACAAAATTGCGCGATGCTCTGGCGATCGCTCTGTTTGTTGTTCTGGCGGGCTACGTCACCTTCAGCGGCATTCGCCTCGGGCTGCTGCTCTGGCAGCGGTTCGGCTGAGCGCCACCCTCTTTCGTTCCCCTTGCTCCTTCACCAATGGCTGCAGATCCCCTCACCACCGCCGTCAGCGAGCGCATCTGCCGGCACATGAATGATGACCACAGTGATGCGGTGTTGCGCTTTGCACAGCATTACGGAGGTCTCAGCACGGTTCAATCAGCAACCATGACAGCGGTGCGCCCTGATGCCATGGAGCTTGCTGTGGATGGAACCACCATTGAAATCAACTTTGATCACACCCTGACCGACAGCGAAGACGCTCACCGAACGTTGGTGGCCATGCTGAGGGCCATGCCATCGGCGGAATGATTGGCAGGTCGTAGGGGAATGCTTATGACTGCAGTCCCCGCGCCATGTTCGGACCCATCCTCGTTGGGCTGGTTGAAATCCTGGCTCAGCCCTGTTGCATCCTCTGCCATCAACCGCTGGATCCTGTTCAATCCCAACACGAGGTCTGTTCATCGTGTTGGAGCAACATCGGCCTGCCCACCCAGCCGTTGCAAGGCAACGATCCCCTGCACTGGATCGCGGCCGGGAGCTATGCGGGTCGATGGCGCTCCATGGTGCTGATGTTACGCAGAACACGCAATCTGGCCATGGTGCGCGTCCTGAGCCTCCAGCTGCGTGAGCTCCTACCCAAGGACACCGTTCTCGTACCGGTACCGAGCTGGAAACAGAACAATCGTGCCAACCCTTTACCGAAACTGCTGGCGATCGCACTGCAACGTCCATCGATGGGTTTACTGAAACGCACGACAGCCTGCTTCCCGCAGCACGGACTGCATCGACAACAACGTTGGCAGAACAGTCAAGGCACGATGCGTTGCAGCTCGACCGCAAAAAACACCGTGAACTGGAGCAAGCACCGGGCTTGGATTGTGGATGACATCCTCACCACCGGCGCAACAGCGTGTGCAGCAGCTGAAGCCTTGCGAAATGCCCATGTTCCCGTAGGAGGGGCCGTTTGCCTCGGCCGAACGCCAAATCGCTGGTCACAGCTTGGAACAACGCAAAGCACCCAGTGATCTATACTTTCGCTGTCGCTAAGGCGACGGGCCGGGATAGCTCAGTTGGTAGAGCAGGCGACTGAAAATCGCCGTGTCCCCAGTTCAAATCTGGGTCCTGGCATTTCGCCTCACAAGCATGGATAAAGTTTTTAATAATGCCGACAGCCTTGCCATGGCATTTGATGATGCTTGGCGCAACCAGCTAAAGAACAAGAATTTCTTAGATCTATCGACACAAGAACGCAAACGCTATTTATTCGAGAACTGCATCAAGGAACATCCCTTCCTAACAAATAGCCCCGAAGAAGCCAGTCAAGTCGCCGATTTCAGAATCCGACTATTAGGGCTCGACCAATAGCAGAACCGAAGACCACCGCCAGCGTCATCAGGCAGTCATCGAATCATATTCAGGCTCATCGACATACACAGTTTCCAACAATTCCTCTTCCTCATGGTGCTGGCAATCACCAATCCCACCACCGATCGGATCAGCCTTCGAATCCTGCTCGCATTCAACAAGTGACAAGTCAGGCGCAGCTGAAGAGGCGCTGATCACAGGATCCTCGACGGCCAGGAGCTCCTTGAGATCACCGAGGCGACCGCCAACTGCATCCAAGAGTTCAGCCAAACCCTCAGATTCCATGGCCAGAGAGACTCCCTTAACAGAAGAATCCAGGGCATCCAGACGACTTTCAAGCTCAAGCAGCCGCAAAGCAAGGCCCTCACACACTTGAGTGACAACCTGCATCTGTCGACAGAGCTGCCGAAGGAGTCGCTCATCAAGCCCATGCGAGTCCATACCTGACGCTCCCGAAAGACCGCTCGAATCGTATCGATTCAAAGAAGAGTGTCCAGCACCATCGCCGGCCCTGGCAACATGGCAAGTGTGACAACGTCAGGCTTGCGCCTGGTCCAGACTCCCACCACTCCCAGCAGACTCCCGGGAATGACCGCGTCCTTAGCTCGACTGACACAACAGCTCAGCGCGAGCTTCAGCAACCAAAGTCAGAGGTTCAAAACTCCCTCTTTGCACGGAAACATCCTTGCAAGCTTTCGCCCCCTGCCTCACTTTCAATCAGCATCCCTATTGCTGGAGCAGGCCAACAGAGTCGCCTCAAACGAATCCTATGAAATTCGAGCTTTTAACTCGAAAAGCTTCTGCGCAAGGCCTGGCAATTGAAAACAATGAAGTCTTACCTTGCCAGCAGCGTTCAGCTCTTCTCACAAGCGATGGGCCACTGCATGTGGATATGACACGATACAGCACTAACAACGCCTGCAGCCCCGCGGAAGGCCAAATTCTTTTTGAGAAACGCAGAATCCTTCCAACAAAAGGACGGGCAAAGTAGTTCAGCCATCAATCCAATCGCAGACCGGGACCAAATCAAGCAATTCAAACCACAAGTACCATGACATCAATCGAGAAACTGATTCAATCAGCCGACGAAAATAGTGAGATTATTCATGCAATTGATCAATTTCGCTTTCGAATTGATCTCAAGCCAGATGACTTGAGACTATGGTCAGAAACCTTACGATCCCGCAAAGAGAGATGCAATCTTCTTCTCGCCTGCGAGCATGGCGATGGAGCTATCGAGCACACTGCGCTGACATGGGTTGTTGGGGCAGCGATCCGCCCTTTTTATGTTCAATCTCCTGAAGACGTAGGTCCTCTTCTGGCAAGCCTTGGAGTGAACAATGCCCTAGCGAGCAAACTCCCAAACTTTTGCCCAGGCCTTGGAACAGAGCTGACATGGGCCTTTTACCTCGACCGCAGCGGAGCCTTAAGCGCATCTCCTGTGCCACGGAATTCCTAAATCTGTCATGAACACTGCCGAAGACCGCACCACCATCAGACAAATTATCAGCAAAGCGCAGGTTTGTGGCCTCCAAAACAATCCCGCAGTAGATGATCTGTCTCGATCATTAATTCGAACTGCCGACCAAGAGAAGCGCATGCTAACAGACGTGGAAATCATCTCGATCTGCACACACTCATCTACCAACCCAACGGCCATCAGCTCAACAATCAGGAATGCTGCACATTACGTTGATCGCTGCAAGCAAACACTGGTTACTGAACAACCCCAGCTCTTTCAAGAGGGAGGAGCCTTGCATCCAGTCGAACGATCAGAGGCCTGCTGGCGGGATTGCTGGAATTTTCTACGTGTCGCCAGTTATGCGATGGCGGTCGGCACGCCTCAATGCACGGACACCGCAGGTATTCGATTCGTTCGCCAGCTCTATGAACTGATGAATGTTCCTGTTTCAGGCATGAACCTTGCTCTTAGCGCACTGTCTCAAATGATCACAAGAGACCTACGGCGTCAAAACCATCAAGCCGAAGCCGAATGCATCGCCATGGCTTTCACCGAAATGAGAAGAGCTCTTTACAAAGATTAAGCAAACACCTGATACATTATTCCGGCCCAAGAAGGCTGATCGCGTACATAAAGGCGAGAATGCCACCAAGTATTTGTACTCACCGCGGCTGCCATGGCTCTGCCTCTTCTGAATTACCCCCTGGAAACTCAGAACTCCCGCGTCAGCAACCTCGCCGGAGACGCCAGCACCGTTCGCAACCAGTTCCAAGGCTCCAGCAGTGCAGGGAGCGAGGGTGCACGGGGCACCGTTGCCGATCTGATTGAAGCGGCCTATCGGCAGGTCTTCTTCCATGCGATGCGCTGCGACCGCGAACCTTTTCTCGAATCACAACTGCGGGCAGGCAACATCACCACCCGTGATTTCATACGAGGATTGCTGCTGTCGGAACGATTTCAGCAGGGCTATTACCAGTGCAACTCAAACTACCGAATGGTGGATCAAGTGGTGGGTCGTGTGCTCGGTCGCTCGGTACACGGCGATACTGAGCGCCGCGCCTGGTCGATCGTGATTGCATCACAAGGCTTCACCGCATTCGTCGACCAACTCCTCAACAGCGAGGAATACATGGCGAGCTTTGGCTACGACTTAGTCCCACAACAACGGTCGCGCGTTCTACCAGGTCGTTCCGTGGGTGAAACCCCGATCTATCAGCAATTTCCTCGCTACGGTAGCGATTGGCGAGATCAGCAATGGGAGCAGAATCTACAGACAAGACCTGAGGACAGCAACCTCACAGCTGCTTGGACGACACCACCAGCGTGGGTTACCAAAATTTGGCTGGGTCTTGCTGTGATTGGAGGCATCGAAGTCACACGAATTCTCCTCATTATTGCTTCCGAAATGTACGGAACTCGCTAGTTGAGACGAGCCAACAGACCTTAACGATTAGCGACGACAGCCAGCCTCTCTATATAAATTGAGAGTCCGGATTGATTGCTTGGAGACTTGGCGGAAATTCAAAGCAGGTGGAACGATAAATATCCTAGTCATCCGCCCGCATAAAACTAGTTCATAGGAGCACGTAGACCACAACAAAATGTGCTCATAAATCAATTTGACCGATCAGGAAAGACACAGCGAAAACCAGAGGAAGTGAGTTCAATCAAGGCCTAGCCTGATGGCGAAAAACATCAAAGCCAGGGACAACAGCCTCGCGATAAGAGCTCTGGCGCTATTAATAACTCCGAAGAGGAGGCTCCAGAAAACATTTTGTTGCGAACCAGCAACACTGACCGAACGAAATCATGGCAAGCCGTAGGATCCTTAATAGAAACGCCTCCCAGAGTCAAGAATGGTTGCCATCAAGCCGACCCGCGATTTCACAAGCCTCAACAGAGTTTCATACGCCGCCAGAAATGAGGGGAAACTTAAGCAAGGCAAGGCAATCAATGTTTACAGAGAAGAAGTCGAGAAGAACGCGCTCCTCACACGCATAGGCCTGCCATCGAGCAGTATGCATGCCTTCAAAGAAAACACCTGCAACGCCATGGGCCTTGGCATGGGCCCAAGGGTTCATAGCGAGTGCCCCTTCAGCACAGTTGCTGAACAGTTCGCTGCCACAGGGAGCGATGCACTGAGTTCAACAATCTCTGCGACCTACAAGCAAGTTCTCGGCAACTTGGGGCCCACAAGCAGCCAGCGTTGCACCGAACTCGAATCAAGGCTCTGCAATGGGGATATCACAGTACGAGACTTTGTTGCTGGCCTAGCCAAGTCAGACCTCTACAAGCAGAATTATTTTTTCAAGGTTTCTCCCATCCGTGGCGTAGAACTCACTTACAAGCATCTGTTGGGGCGTCCTCCCATCAACCAAGCAGAGGTCAGCTCTGCCATCAGTCTGATTGCAGAGCAAGGTTTCGACGCCTTTGTCGAGCACATCACCCACTCAGGCGAGTATCTCGAAGTGTTCGGAACACAGACTGTTCCCTATCCACGAGCCTGGACATCTGAAGCAGGCAAATACTGCTCAACATTTGTCAACTTGGCTCGGATCTCTCCGGCCAATGCGGCCTCAGACGTAATCATCGAAGGCCGTAGCCAGCTCGTGATGGAATTCAGCAATGCCCGCAGCATTAGCGGCGCTAGCAAGGGCTACGACGTGAGCGGGTTCGTTTACTCCAAAGCAACCAGCGATCCGACGTCTGGGGCGTTCCGCAGGATGTACCAATCCAAAAACTGCAAATCATGGGCTTGAAACAAGCCAAGGCATTAACTATCTGAATACCTTAAAAGATAGTTCTCACAATGTCTTGATTGAAAGCACCGGATCACTCAAGATCCGGTGCTTTTTAGTGATCCTATGACGACCCTTATCTAAAGGCTTCAACAAGCACGGCACTGGAGCGAACGCATCAAGAAATCAGCCCATTGCAGAAGATCAGGGTGATGATCGACCATCAACTACCGGCACAGGAACGGAGGGTAACCCTTCACAAGCTCTGAGGTTTGAAGACTTGGGTTAGTATGAGAACAACATGAACAAGAGAGCTGGATTACCTGTGAAAGATCCTGAATCGTTGAATCTTTGGGAATGGTCGCCCCCTGAGGATGCAAGAACAAATGACCTCGACCAAAAGCCTCTCGATGCAAGAGGGGCGAACTGGAATAACAAAGATTTGGGGACAGCAGACTTACGAGAAGCTCAGCTCTGCCGATGCGATATCAGGGGTGCGAACCTCAGTTTATGTCAGCTCGAAGGAGCGGATCTTCGACTTGCACTTTACGACCATCAGACAAATGTGCCTGAAGACTTTGAACTCCGAACAAGTGGGGCAGTCGGACCCGGCGCAAAACTCAATGGAGCATTCCTCAATAATAGTGATCTACGAACAATGGATCTCAGAGGAGCAGTGCTTCTAGGTTCCTATTTGAGTGGAGCTGATCTCAGTGGGGCAATCCTTGACGGTGTCTCCATGGCTGGGTCGGATTTACGATCAGCAAACCTGCGAGGTGCCATGTGTCGTGGGACCCGCTTCGGCACCTGCGAAATGCAGATGGTTGACATGAGAGGATGCGATCTAGAGCAGGCCTCATTGGACACGGTCGAATCGATCAAAGGTGCTGATTTTTCCTTCTGTACTGGGCTGGAGCAAGGGCAAATTGAAGCACTGCTTGCCAGAGATGCAGAAGAGTTGGATTGCTGGAACCCCTTGACCAGAACAACAACCCGGAAAAGCCTGGAATCGTTACTCGCTTGAAACTGAGCCTATTGATACAAGGCGAGACCAGAGAGCCAGGAGTCGCTGGACGACCCATCGCAGACACGGAACTGTCATGTCACGCAACATTAGGACATACTTGATTGAGGTTTATAAAGAAGCAGGCCTCTCACGGCGCTTCTGAAGGAGCATGGTCAGGCGAAAACGCGAGTACCTTCATGCCCTTCGGTCCTGCCTCGCTTTTGGGGGTCGAGCGCTTCTCGGACGAGAGTGAGGCTCCCCTTGAACTGCTTCCCGGTGACGAAGACGCCAAGAAGGAGCAAATCATCCGCGCTGTCTACAAGCAAGTGCTTGGCAACGCCTACGTAATGGAGAGCGAGCGTCAACTCATAGCTGAATCGCAATTCAAACTTGGTGAGATCAGCGTGCGCGAATTGGTGCGACGCATCGCCAAAAGCGAGCTCTACCGCAGCCGCTTCTTCGACAGCTGCTCGCGGTATCGGTTTATCGAGCTGGCATTCCGTCACCTGATGGGCCGCGCACCGGAAGACTTTGAAGAGATGCGTGCGCATGCCGAACGACTGGATAGCCAAGGCTTCGAGGCCGATATCGATAGTTACCTCGATTCGGCTGACTATCAGAATGCTTATGGCGAATGGACTGTTCCCTTCCAACGCGGCTGGAAGACCGAATGCTGCACCACACTTCAGGAATTCACTTGGACCTTCAAGCTGCTGCGCGGAAACAGCAGCAGCAGCTTGAAGGGAGACCTCTCAGGTAAAAGCAGCAAACTTGGGGGTGCTGCCTATCAGAACCTTCCACTCCCAGTGGTTCCACCATCCTCTACACAAACCACTGGTTGGAGCTTCCAAAGATCCAAGAATCTGGAAGATGCACCGACACGACTTGGTGTTGGTGCCGGTGCTGAAGGCATGAGCTACCGCGTGGAAGTGACTGGGTACAGCGCCAATAACGTGCGTCGGATCTCACGCTATACCCGTTGCAACAGGGTCTTTTATGTGCCGTTCGACAAGCTCTCAGAGCAATTCAAACGGATTCACAAGGAAGGCGGAAAAATCGCAAGTATCACGCCTGTGACCTGAGCAATCCAGGAACAAGTATTCAACATCCGACCACTCCAACAACCCCCTCTCTGAACCATGGCTAGCAATCAAGTCTCAACCGGATTCGGCGCTGAAACCAAGTGGAGCAGCCCAGTCAGCTTTAAGCACAAAGCGAAGGCGTCCACGAAACCTGCCCTGACGAACGGAGAGTTCCTCAAACAATCCTGTGATCAAATGAGCACCGGGGTGGGCCCCCGCAGCCATGAAGACTGCCCCCATCGCGTCACATTTGAGTGCTACAGCCCATCCGATGCCTCAGCACTGAATGAAGTGATCGCCGCCGCCTACCGCCAGGTATTCGGCAACGCCCATGTGATGGACTTCGAGCGTTCAAACGAGCTGGAAGCCCAGCTTTGCAACGGCGAACTCGACGTTCGCAACTTCATCCGTGGTCTTGCGAAGTCAAGCTTCTACAAAAATCGGTTCTTTGCGGCCGTGGCCCCACAACGGGGAATTGAGTTGAACTTCAAACACCTGTTAGGACGCGCACCACACGCTCAATCTGAAGTTTCGGCCAAAATTGCCCTTCAGGCCGAACACGGGCACGATGCTCTGATTGACAGCATCATCGACTCTGCCGAATACCTCGAAGTGTTTGGCAGTGATGTCGTTCCTTACGCACGGGCCTGGAATTCCCCAGCAGACCTGTCAGCAGCAGCATTCCCTATGCTGGCGGCTGTTCAGAAGAGCTTCGCCGGCAGCGATAGTGCCCGAGGCGGAAGCAGCGCACTCACAAGCAGCATGGGTAGCGGCATCGCACCTCGCATCAGCCTGACTTCTGAAGCAGTAGGTGTACGCCCAAGTGCAAGCTTCACCACCGGCAGGATTGCCAGCAAAGATCCCGGCGTCACAAGCGGAAAAGATACAGCTCCGATGCGCGGTGATTCGTACGTCTTCTTTGGACTTGGGCAAAGAGAGCAGGAAACGTATCAGCGTTGCCCAGGAGACACCGCCGATCAACTGAGCGCTCTAATCCGAGCCACATACAAACAAGTGATGGGCAACCCCCATCTCATGGAGTTCGAAAGAGCGATTTCCGCTGAAAGTAAATTCATCGATGGATATCTGAGCACACGCGAATTCGTTCGCGCAATCGGGCTCTCTGCTGAATACAAGAGACGGTTCTTTGAAACCAATGCTCCATACCGGTTCATTGAGCTGAATTTCAAGCACTTCTTAGGCCGTGCTCCTAAATCTCAAGCAGAGATCAGTGAACACACCCGGATCCTCGCCGAAGGTGGCTACGAAGCAGAAATCTGCAGCTATGTGGATTGCGAGGAGTACCAAAGCACTTTTGGGGAAGACACTGTTCCGTTCGCACGCATCCTTTCCGAAAATGGGCGTTCACAGGTTGCCTTCAACCGCCATCTCAAACTGGCAGAAGGCTATGCAGCGAGTGACACCGTACAAACCAGTTCGGCTCTGGTGACTTCAGTGGCCACTGGCACAGTTCCTGGGGGATGGAGCTCCACCACGACACGGATTAACCGCACCGGCACCCAATCTGGGGCAGCCGATCCAACCAAAAAGCGCTTCCGTATTGTTGTTGCAGCTCAGTCTGCACGGACCCGTCAGCGCACAGCAGGTAGTAGCTACCTTGTGTCGGGGAAGGATATGTCGAGCCAAATGAAGTACATCCATGCTCGTGGTGGGAAAATCGTATCCATCACTGAGGTGATGTAATTCAGGCAAAAACTCTGAACAATTGGAGCCTCGCAGTAGCAAGGCTCCACAACCTGCCCTTCTCTCCACTCCCAGATCAACGATGGAAACCACAACACTTTCAGCACCCGCTAATAGCGACCTCGGTCATGCTGAAGAGGTAATTCAGAGCATCTACAAACAGGTGTTTGGCAATCGTCATCTGATGGAACTGGATGTGAACCAGTCACTTGAGGCCTTGTTCATTAATGGAGACCTGACTGTTCAGGGTTTTGTCACAGCACTAGCACAATCCGATACATACAAGAAACTATTTTTAGATACCAATAGTGCCTATCGCTTTGTTGAGCTCAATTTCAAACACCTCCTTGGGCGCTCACCCCATGACCAAACTGAGCTCAGGGAGCATGTTCGTCGCTTACAAGATGAAGGCTATGAGGCAGAGATAGACAGTTACACATATAGCGAGGAATATCTTGCTTCTTTTGGAGTCGATCAAGTTCCTTACAACCGTTCTAAGCAGACAGTTGTAGGTGGTAGAACAATCAATTTCACACGATCCAATGCCATGGATGCCGGATTCGCTGGATTTGATGGCGCAGAGCAGAGCCCGAAGCTGCTGAACAGCCTGACAACTGGAGAGGTCCCAAATATTGTCAATCGCAAGAGTGTTGGTAATGCCAATGCTTTGACGATTACATGGAGCTCCGGGAAACAGATTGGCGCGAACCGACGTGCTGTACAAAAATCGGTCGTTAGCCAAAGCTCAATGTCTTCCACAATTCAGAGCATTCTGGCCCAAAAAGGAAAGATCCTCTCTATTGCGAAGGCTTAAGTCTTTCTGGATCACCGCTCTCCTCTACAGCCGAATCTGCGATGATTGAGATTGGGCAAAATCCATCCTCAATCATCTCAGAGAAACCAGTTGTAACTGCCAGGCCAGCCTAAAGAGTCACAAACCATGCCAATCCTCAGAAATACAACAAGCAAACAATCCAATCAAACAGACGAGTTTCAAAATTCTGTTTCTTCAAGCCCCATGGCCATGTCAATGATGGTCGACTCAATGGTGAGCATGATGAAGAACAACCTTGATCAAAATCCAGGAGACACACCCGACTCAACAACCAATAACCATGAATATTGAGCAATTCGTTGCTCAAAGCATTGGTGAATGGCGATCGATGCGCTCGGGCCACTCACTGGCTTTTCAACAATTCGAAGATGTTTTAAGTGAAATTTCAATCAAAGAGATAGATCAAAAAACTGAATCAATCGCAAACTTGATAGAAAAATCAAGATTCTCCTCTGAGTCAGAAATCAAATCCCCATTCACAATGGAATGGAGCGCAGAGAGTGATTGGGAGCCCGATGATCCAAGCGAAGTATCCAGCGGATCATGCATCATCGTGCCCATACCAAATGATAATCATTCAGGGCATCTTCTGAGAAGCATGGGTTACGCAGAGTCTGTACCAGCAGAATCAGAATACCGATTCCTCGAAGACGGAACATTTATACTCACAACCCAATACGATCAATCGATTGCAGAGGAGCGAATCTGGTTTTTATCAGACAACTTAAGATGCAGATCATCAGTCCTAAAAACTTCAGCAGGCTCTGGCATCTTGCAAACCTCATTTGCATCTGAGGTCAAAAGAATCAGCGCATAAAAGACAATCATTTCAAAAATGTCTCAAGTGAATATTATACGGTTCGCGGAAACACTGGCTGGCATTTATGATAATTTTGCTCAGTCTCAGGCGAATCCAAAAGACTTTGCTCGCATCAATATTGTATTCAGGCCGTTACCAAGGGATATCTTTAACGGACCAGGATTTTATTCTGAGCAATACTACGACCACTCCCCCTGGGATCCCTATCGCCAAGGCATCCATCGCCTTACGATTAAAGACAAGACATATGTAATGGAGAACTTTGGATTCCCAAATAAAGAAAGACTTGCAGGTGCTGGACGAGTTCCAGAACTGCTGGACTCAATTAACAAAGAAAATCTTGAGGCTCGTTGTGGATGCGCAATGCATTTTGTTGAAAGCAACTCAGGCCATTACATTGGTAATGTTGAGCCTGGGAAAAAATGCCTTGTCCCTAGAGATGGAAAACTAACGTATTTAGTTAGCGAAGTCGAAGTCAATGAGGAGACCTGGATTAGTCGTGATCGAGGATTTGATCCAGAGACAGATGAGCCCAAATGGGGATCTGAACATGGCCCACTTCGTTTTGCGAGGATTCAATCATTTTCTGAATTAATAACGGAAGAATGGGCTAGAAGAGACCCTTAGAATATGCAAGATAGCCAGAAGCAAATCAAAAGCTGGATACGATCACAACACTTGATTTGCGCAGGGACTGATTTTATTTTTGAGACGGTAGATCAAACACAACTTGAGAAATTTGAACAGTGTATTGAAAAACTTGGTGGACGGGTGAGGAGTGTAAAAGCAGTGGGTAACTGGCCCATGGGGCCAAACAGATCCTTTAAAATCCTAAGAGCGATTGCAAGCGTACCTAGGCCAGGAGGGGAAGAACTTGTTACATACTGGGCAAAAAAAGGAAGCAATCAGACACGTTACTCAGAGATTAACAGCTGATTCAATCTTCAAACCAACCCAACCATGTAGGCCTTGAGAAATCACTATGCTTATTCCACTTACGAAGAATAGCAAGAGGATCCAATGAAAAACCTTTCGCTTGAGCAATAGCTATGATCTCGTCTTGATTACGTGCAGATTTGATCTCATCCCTCAAGGCTTGATCAGAACGCGCAAGCAATATAAAATTCTCAAGCAACTGATCTTGTTCAGCATCAGACATAAGAATCGGAAGCCAAGTTGATGGTTTGGGGATTCAAGACCGACCGTCTCCAGCACCCTCCATTAGCATAGCCCTCCAGGAAGACAGTTGGCGAAATGCCCACGACCAGTGACCAGGATCAGCCAGACGAATGGACTCTTGAACGGCACTTGACTGATTCAGCAAATCCTGCTGATGCAAATCAGACCATTCTGAAAGCGTAAAGTCAAATCCCTGCTGTTGTCCATAGGCAATGATTTGTTGATGCGTAGTGAGGGGCTTGAGCCCAGTAGCCAACTCATGGGAGCGGACCACAGAATCAACAAAACGAGTTAACTCATGAGAAGACATCAGCAACTCTCGATCCAAACAGCAAAATTTGCTTTTTTACAGATTAGTTGCAAGACCAACGGCCCACCAGGACAGCGAAGTAGGCGCCAGGGAATCTCTTGACTCGTAACTCCAGAATTCACAAGAATCTTAGGAGGCAGTGTTGCCTGCTCCAAAGGGATCACAGCAGCTCCTGTCAGCGTCGGATCAGCCGACTGAACGAGATTACGGAGGGCTTCAATATCTTCAACCTGGTTCAACTGATCCTGAAGCGCAGATTGAGAAACAATTGAATCCACAAAACGATGCAGAGCTTGCTCCACCTCAGCCGAGACAGGCATAAAACAGAAAGAATCTATACGCTACATTAGCAGACACAAGGCATAATCCCAAAACGCCAGCGGAGTGGCAGAAAACAGTAAGATGCCAAAGGCATTTTTAGAAAACAGCTCACATCGATCATGGCTGAACGATTCGATATTTTATTCGAAGGTCTATCAGAAGAGAAAGCGTTAGAGTTACTGAGAACCAATCCTGAAGATCTCTCCAATCCCGTCGAGAAATACACAGCCGCTACAAGGCTGGCTGCCAGTCGTAGCGAGCAATCTCTGGAAGGCTTGATTGAAGCCATTCAACTAGATCCAGAAAATCTATTCAACCGGATCACAAGGCGAAAAGTGCTGGAAGCACTGGGGAGGAGAAGAGATGCCCGTGCTTTGCCTGCACTTTTTACAGCTCTCGCGTTCGACGACGAAACATCGGTGATCAACGCGGTGGATTCGATTGCACAGATTGGAGCAGCTCTCAACAGCAATCAAAGCCAGAAGCTTCTTTGTGCACTCCGTGGCAGCGACAACCAGAAGCGTTCTGTGATTCAAACCCACACTCGTCTTGGCCTGGCCGGCGGTGAAGAGGAAATAGCAGCCCTTGAACAGGAGGAGAACCCGCTCGTGGCCGGAGCAGCACGTGCTTACGCAGCTAGGGTTCACGGTCGATTGGATCGACTCGTACCGTTGATCCATCAACTGACGGATTCCATTGCTGGAAGACGGCGGGCGGCTGTGATCGACCTGGGTGATGCCGGGGACGTCAGCATGCTTCCCCATTTAGTGACATGCCCGGTCTCAATGCCTTTGCGGGCAAAAAGTGCCTTTCAGCTCGTCGATCCAGAAAAGACGGGGACGGTTCCACCAGCACATAGGGATCTCATCATTCAACTCCTGCAAGATGACCCCGCAATGCTTTCACTTCAAAAAGACTGGATCTGCAGCAGCAACTTGACGGAAATTGAAAAAAATTTACAACATAGAGACGAAGGGAAACAATATGGAGGGGCATTAAGCCTCATGAATATGCCCCAAAAGCTGCAGATTGAGACAATTGATCAACTCCGCTCTCGATACTGGAGTGATTACGGAGCCAACTATCTCTTGACAGCAGTTGTTGGCCTGAAAAACGTTCAAGAGCGCAGTGATGTCGTACGCACCGCATTGGCGGAGACACTGCCGCAGTACGCGAAGTCACGCGTTGCGGCCGCTTGGGCATGCCTGAGACTCGGACTGACAGACCAAGTGGAACTTCTCAGGGACATTCAAAACACTGCGACCTGGATACCACTCAAATGGAGCTGCGAACACGCCCTTAAAGGCTTGTCATAAATACTGCAAACGCTGCGCTTTGCTTCCCGGAAACGACAGGCCCATTCGGTTCCAATTTTTTTTACATTTCGCGCTGGGCTCACTTTTGCAAACTTGTGTGTCCTCACATTCCGGTTCAGGCTCGTGGGCCAGCAACCAGGGGTACTGTCATTCGTGATGCGGATATGCATCCCCCCTCATAAACATTCCGATCCCCATGCTCGACGCATTCTCCCGGAAGGCCGTCTCGGCCGATTCCAGCGGTGCATTCATCGGTGGAGGCGAGCTGGCCTCTCTGAAGTCCTTCATCGCTGATGGCAACAAGCGCCTCGACGCCGTGAACGCAATCGCAGGCAACGCTGCTTGCATCGTTTCTGACGCTGTCGCTGGCATCTGCTGCGAGAACACCGGCCTGACCGCCCCTAACGGTGGCGTCTACACCAACCGCAAGATGGCTGCTTGCCTGCGCGACGGTGAAATCGTTCTTCGTTATGTGAGCTACGCCCTGCTCGCCGGCGACGCTTCCGTGCTGCAGGACCGCTGCCTGAATGGTCTTCGCGAGACCTACGCCGCTCTGGGCGTTCCCACCGGTTCCGCTTCCCGCGCCGTGGCCATCATGAAGGCCGCCGCCGGTGCTCTGATCACCAACACCAACAGCCAGCCCAAGAAGGCAGCTGTGACCCAGGGTGACTGCGCCAGCCTGTCTGCTGAAGCTGGTAGCTACTTCGACATGGTGATCAGCGCCATCAGCTGAACCAAGTCTTTTTGATCGTCCAACCCTAACTAGCTTCTAAATCATGAAGTCCGTCATCACCACCGTTGTCGGCGCAGCCGACAGTGCATCCCGCTTCCCCTCCGCCTCCGACATGGAGTCCGTGCAGGGTTCCATCCAACGCGCTGCTGCCCGTCTGGAAGCTGCTGAGAAGCTGGCCTCCAACTACGACGGCATCGCTCAGCGTGCTGTTGACGCTGTGTACGCCCAGTACCCCAACGGCGCCACCGGCCGCCAGCCTCGTAAGTGTGCCACCGAAGGCAAAGAGAAGTGCAAGCGTGACTTCGTTCACTACCTGCGTCTGATCAACTACTGCCTGGTCACCGGCGGCACCGGCCCTCTGGACGAGCTGGCCATCAACGGTCAGAAGGAAGTCTACAAGGCTCTGAGCATCGACGCTGGCACCTACGTTGCTGGTTTCGCCAACATGCGTAACGACGGTTGCGCCCCTCGCGACATGAGCCCCCAGGCTCTGACCGCCTACAACACCCTGCTGGACTACGTGATCAACTCCCTCGGCTGATCTTTCAGCTTAGCTGTTAATCACTTCGGCAATGTGAATTGGGTGGGCAATACTGCCCACCCTTTTTTTTACCGCTGGAATGAGTTCAAAACCAATCAAGCTATTCAGCTTCGAAAGGTATCAGTCCATGCCAAGAGCATTGCCGGAATAGAGGCGTGAGCCAAAACCGCCAGGGCAAAAACTCCCTTATCAAACAATTAGCCAGTTGGCTCTAGTACATAAAACAAGTGTTGACAGCAAAAAGCTACCTAGAACAAGTTCTTGATGCTGCAACCTTTGTCAATGACGTAACTCTTGAGGTGCATACACAACAGCATTGATCAGGAGTGAGTCCCGACAAAAAGTAATTCTCATCCCAATTCTCATCATGCTCGGCACAGAAACCAGCCTGAAAGCCCTCACTTCAGCCACCAGAACAGGGCCCGCGTCATTCTCCACATCAAGCAAAGCTGGCAAAAACACCGTTCCTCGCACCGTTGCAGGCGCCATTGCTGAGTACAAGCGTCAGCATTGTGCTGCGATGGGGATTGGTATTGGACCAAGGCTGCACTCTGAGTGCCCCTTCGGAGTCACCTTTGATCAATACAGCCCAGAGAGCACAGCAGCACTGGAACGTGTGATTGTTGCTGCTTACCGTCAAGTGCTCGGCAACCTCCCTCCAACAGACAACCAGCGTGAAACTTCTCTGGAAGTTCGCCTGATGAATGGCGAGATCACAGTCCGTGATTTCGTGAATGGGTTAGCAAAGTCTGACTTCTACAAAGCCAACTTCTTCCATGCTGTTGGTGCTCAGCGTGGAATCGAACTGAACTACAAGCATGTGCTCGGCCGAGCTCCTTTAAATCAGGCTGAAGTTCAGGCAAGCATTAAGCTGCAAGCCGAGGAAGGCTTTGATGCTCTGATTGACAGCTTGACTGATTCAGCTGAATACACAGAAGTTTTTGGCTCTGACATCGTTCCTTACGACCGCAGTCAAGATTCCTACGCAGGTATGTTTACACGTACCTTCAACCTGATGCGTGAATTGGGTGGCACGAAGGTTGCCGTCAGTGATAATGCACAGGGCCGTAACAGCCGTACGGTGAATCCCTTGGCCATTGCAGCTCGCGAGAGTGCAAAGCCAATGCCATTCTCTTATACAGCAGTTTCTCGCACTCCGGTCAAACTGCCTCAGCAACAGTACACTGGCCACCAGACACCGAAGATGACTGACTACGTCGCCTTCCGTCCGTTCGGAGTTCACTTCTGATTTGACAGAAGTCGAATAACTGCTCAAAGTTCAGCCTCCTCTGACTACGGTCTGAGGAGGCTTTTTTAATTTCTCAAATCAAACAGATAAACTGCTAAATTCAATCAGAATCAGCTAGAGTCTCTCAACAAATTAGAGTTAATAATGACCGAGCTTTCTGGAAACGCTCCAACGCTTGAGGTTGGGGAACTAACTGAAGATGAGGCCTACCAGCTGGCGGAAGCGTTGAAACTTCAACTTACAAACCAGCAACTACCCAGCTCAGATGAGGCATCGATCAAAAAAATGGTGGCCGGATTGGGTGACCAGCGTGGAGCCCTCAGGCTCACATTTGCGCAAAGTCTGGGCTCAGTAGGCGAAGCAGCGATCCCAATTTTGTGCGTGGCCTTGAAATCAAATCCCAATGTTGTCATCAGACGAGCATCTGCCAAAACACTCAATATCATCGGAAGTGAATTAGCACTACCGAATCTTATAGAAGCATTTGAAACTGACAATGATCCGGTCGTTCAGGGCTCATCCGCTGGAGCCATGGCCACAATTGGAATACCAGCAATCGAATCTCTACTAAAAATACTTTCAAATGAAAAATGCACAGCTTTTCAAGTCGGATTGATCAATTTAGCCCTAAGCTTTATCGGAGCCAAAGCACCAGATGCATTTACGACAGCCGCAAAATCAGAGAATCCGGAAATCAGGATTGCGGCCCTCACAGCATTATCCGAACAAGTCCATTCCGGTGCCAACAAAACCGCAAAAAATATTTTACTGGAAGCATTAAAAGATGAAGAATCTGAAGTAAGAGCAGAAGCAGCTACCATCACCGGCAAAGCATTAGAGCCAGAGGAAGCAGAAGCTGACTTAATTGCTCTGCTTACAGACAGCTCACCTCAAGTAAGAAAGAATACTGCTCTTGCTCTGATGAAAATGGAATCAATTAATTCAATTAAGCACTTAGCCGCCTCGATTGAGAATGAAACCGACACTCAGGTCAAAGCGGTCATGAAAGTAGCGAAAGACCAACTCAAGGAAAGCAGATAAAAGATTTAAACGAGATTCAGGCTTTCTCGACGAGCCAAACTGGCTTGGGCAACTTCACGAATCAAACTATCCTTACTTTCATCCGTTGCAAGGCGCTCCAAGCAAGCGGTGACCAAAGGAGAATCAAGCTCGGCTAAGGCCATGGCAGCTCCTTGGACATGGGCAATATTGTCTCTTTCGCACGCTTTGATTAAAAGAGGAATAACACATTCCTTTTCAGAATCCTGCTTCGAAAGATGGCCCAGGGTCATCAATGCTGACTGTGCGACAACTGGGTTGGGGTCGTCAAGAGCGTTATCTAAAACATCAATCGCCTCAGATGGGAAGGCTAGTTCCGGGAAATATACAGAGACTTGAACCAAAGCCTTAATACAACAAGCCTTGACAGTGCCATTATCTGTCTCGTGAAAAAGATCTAGCAATCTTGGAAGAGATTGAGATCCCAACATTCCAAGCCCCTTAACAGCAGTGCGATAAATTGCAGGGTCGGGATCATGAAGTAAAGAAATAAGCTCAGGCATTGCCTGCTCTGAGTAGTACTCAGCCATGAGACTGCAAGCAGTTTGCCTAATATTTGGATTCGGATGAGCAAGATCAGCAAGAAGTTGCTCAAACGATTGAGTCGGAGAAGACATATAAAAGTTCAACCAATTTCAAACTTATTTTAGCACCTAGGTGCCATGGAATGGGCATCCGAGCAGGCCAAGCAAAATTATGACTCGATTAACAAATAGTGGAGAGAGCTATTGCAGCTCTAGCGCGGACAAAGGCGTCAGCATCGTCGTGAGCCTCGACAAGCAAAGTTTGGATCTGATCAACTCCCGAGAAGGAACACTTCTCCATACAGATAACGGTCGAGTAACGACAGTCCCAGGAGGAAGGAATTGAGCCACGTATCAGCTGTGAACCGAGTTCGAAAAATAATTTGGGCTTCAACTGATGAAGTGCTTGAATCGCAGCAGCTCGACTCTTTTGAAACTGAGGTCTCTGATTTAAGACAGCTTGATGCAAGAGATTAACCATCCAGTCAAGATCAGGAACATTCCAGTCATCTCGTAAACCAAAGAGACGCATAAAAAAGTAGTGCGCTCCATAATCATTATGCGCTTCTCTCTCCCAGAACTGTTGGAGGACAGGAAACAAAGCTTCAGGAGAACAGTTCAATAAATTTTGCATGGCCAAATAACACCGACTAAAGTCAGTGCTAAATAGTTGCCTGACAAGGAACTCGATGCCTGGACTCTCCTCATACTTATGAATAATGTTAATCGCAAAAGGATCATCCCTTAAGATTGAATCAATTATCTCCAGAGCCTTTACATTCTTAGAGGAGCTATTTGGACTTGAAAGGATCTCATGACAGGCACGCATGCGGAAGGCTGGTGAAACAGGAGCACTTGCAATAGCGGGAAGTAGCTCAACAGCGCCCACATCGATAAGATCCTGAATGGCACATTGCCGATCCATTTGATTTGGGAGAGTCAAATGATCTTTAATCCGATGCAAATTAGATTTATCTTGTGTAAAATTCGAAACTGCAGCAATTGCGGCACCACGAACTCCAGGTTGATCAGATGCTTCCAGCAGTTGAATCAATTCAAAACTCTGCTCGATCGCAAGCTTGGCAAGTGCTTGAATCAACACTCTCTGATTTTGAGACTCATCTTTGAGCAAGTGAATCATCCGCTGAATCAAATGCTGGTCGTTGCAGCCCAATTGATGCAGTGCCCAAACAGAGTTTTCAACGAGATAAATATCATCTGACCAGAGGCATTGACCAATGCTAGGAATTGAAGACTTAGAGCCAAGTCTTGCCAGGACCTCAACTCCTTTTCTTTTGGCGATTTTGACAGCCTGATGATCAAGAGGACTGAGAAGTAGTGATTGCAATGCATCCTCAGTCGCTAAGCCTGGACAATTGACCAACTGGGCAGCAGCCATATAAAAGTCACTTTGTGACTCCAATTCATCAATCGGGAGTGAAAGGATATGACGCGCATGGTCACATGTCAGCCCTGGATGAATGTTATCAAAACGGCCCAAAATTACCTTAAACTATTGATTCGATTAAAAGCTTAAGCGACAAAGGGGAAAGATACTTAACAAAAGTCAACTCAATTAACAAATACGGTTCTTTCGGGTGCGGTGAGAATGGTATAAGATCTCTGAAGTCGTGCCAAGTAGAAAGATGGGTCCATTTTCAAAGCCTCGCTTTAAGGTGCAAGTCAATGCACTTAATCGTTCAAGGCCGGGAATATCATCTCACTTCAGCCTCCCATTGAACGCTCTTTGCAGAGGCATGCAAGTAATGCATAGAACTGGATATGTCATTACTGACGTGAAACCAGTTGCATCAGATCAGAAGCTTGAACTATCAGCTTCCAACGATGCAGGGACTGCTTTGGAAGCTGGAAAGACACTAATTGGCAAATCATCTGGTAAAAACAAAGAGAGCTCCAACGAGAAAAAGCCTAGCCAGGGTCAAAGCCCGAAATCATCTGATTCAACGGATGAGGGAACAACCCCAAAAGGTGGCAATGCACTAATCAATAAACTGACCAGAAAAGACAAAGAGAACTCAAGCAAGCAAAAGCCTTCACAACGCAAGCGACAACGCAAAAAATGAATATCAAATACTAAGCTTCTCCTTAAGCGTAAATCTCAAAAACAGCATCTACCTGTCTGGCAGACTTCAGAGCATCCCAATTGATGCTCTGAAGAAATATATCTTTATCGGCACACTCAACAAAATCGACTCCCCAATATCCAATCTGAAGAGGAGAATTAGGCAGAGCAGCGCTATCCTTGCGGCCTCCCAACGCCAAGAACGTGTGATCAACAGAGTGGCCTTCACTCAATCTGAAAGTCTTCCAAGCTCTTAAGAGCTCGGTAGCCATATCGTTAGCTGACAAATCGGATTCAAGCTTCACCAGCCAATGTGGATGCTCCAAAGGATCTGAAGAAGTAAATTCTGTGGAGCTACGCATGAGTCCCTTAGCCAAATCATTGGCAGTAATAGCAGGAGCAAGAGGGGAGCTGATCTGGAGGTTATGAGAGAGCACGAAGACTGTCATTGCCAGGGGTTAGGTCAGTGATAAGTTGAATGAGGAAATTAAGAGTGGTTCTTAGACCACCGGTGCATTTGGAGAAGACTACTAAATCTAGTCAATCAGAAATTCAGCTGAGCGAGGATGAAGCCCTAGCTTTGGCTTCGCATCTCAAAGAGAAACTACAAGCAGGTCTTTCAGTCGAGTCGGATCCTAATTCTATCGCCACGATGATAGCCGGGTTAGGCGATCCTCGTGGCCTTTTACGTCTTCGTTTTGCTGACAGCCTTGGGGCTGTAGGAAAAGCAGCCGTTCCAGCTCTTTGTGAAGCAATGAGAAAAAGTGAACAGGTCACTGTAAGAAGAGCTGCAGCAAAAACATTAACGCTGATCGCAGATCCTGCGGCACTTCCAAGCCTTCTGGATGCGTTGTTCTCCGACCCTGATTCGGTTGTTCAGGGTTCTGCCATGGGCGCAATGGCTGTGATTGGGCCAGAGGCCGTCGAAGCCATCCTTTCAATTTTGGATAATGATGAGAGCTCTGAAATGCAAATTGGCCTAGCGAGCTGGGGCCTGGCTTTCATCGGGGATCGTGCACCAGAAGCACTGCGTAAAGCGGCCTGCTCAGAGAAGCCTGTTGTTCGAAAAGCAGCTATTTCAGCTCTTGGCAGCCAGATTCAATCTCTAGACGACAAACAAGCCAGGGATTTATTAACTCATGCGCTACACGATTCAGATTCAGAAATCCGAGCCGAAGCCGTAACACTATTGGGAAAATTGGAAGATTCTGAATGGGCAGAACCTCTTCTCAAGCCTGCCCTATACGACAGCGATAGCTGGGTAAGAAAAAACAGCGCTCTCTCTTTAATGAAACTCGGAGCAACATCATCCATTCCAATTTTAAAGGAGAGAATCGATGAGGAAAACGATCAAATCGTCAAGAATGTGCTCATTCTTGCTATCCGACAATTACAGAATGCTGAAGAAGAAAGCTAGTTTTAGACATTAAAAAATGGGGGGTGCCAAAGCACCCCCCATTTAGGAAATTTTAGGACCGTGCTCAGGAGAGAGCGTTGATCACATAGTCAAGATAGGACTTGAACTCGTTGAGAGCCTGAGGGCTCATATCGCGAGGAGCGCAAGCGCGGTCGCGGGTGTAGGTGAGGGCCTCAACATAAGGACCGGTGGGCAGTCCGAGGGAGCGATACACCTCACGAGCACCAGCGATGCCCCACTCGTCGAGAGGGCCGGTGCCGCCGACAACCAGGCAGTAGTTGATCAGGCGCAGGTAGTGGCCGAGGTCGCGGTAGCACTTGTCCACCTTGACCTGGCTGTCACCTGCCTCACCGGGCTGCTTCAGGTAGGCGTACTTGTTGAAGCAAGCATCGCCAGCTTCGCGGGTCACCTTGTCCAGACCAGCAGCGAGCTTTTCAGCAGCTTCCAGACGGGCAGCGGCACGCTGGATGTTGCCCTGTACAGCTTCGAGGTCGTTCTGGGAGGGGAAGCGACCAGCTGCGTCAGCAGCGGTCACAACGGTGGTCACGACAGACTTCATTGTTGGATTCCTGGTGATGAATGGGGTCGAAGAAGAAGGTCAGAACGACCGATCAGGAGATGGCTCCGATCACACGATCGAAGTAAGCACCGGCCTCAGCAACCAGAGCAGAGCAATCGCCCTGGGTTGTTTCCATCTTGCGGAAACGCTTGCCACCAAGTGCAGGAGTGTTCGTTTCGCCGATGTGAGCCGTAGCGGAAGCCTTCATGATGGCCACAGCACGGGCAGCGGACTGAGTAGGCACACCCAGTGCGATGTAGGTCTCCTTGAGACCATTGAGGCAGCGGTCATCCAGAACGGAAGCGTCGCCGGCCAGCAGGGCGTAGCTGATGTAGCGGAGAACGATCTCCCCATCACGCAGGCATGCAGCCATGCGGCGGTTGGGATAGCAGTTGCCACCAGCCTGAATCAGGCCGGTGTTCTCGCAGATCATGCCGGTCACTGCATCAGAAACGATGCAGGAGGCGTTGGAGGTGATGGCATTGACTGCGTCTAAGCGCTTGTTGCCACTCTGGACATAGGAGCGCAGACCAGCGAGGTCACTACCACCAACAGGTGCAGTTTTGGCGTCAGCGCTGACGACCGAACGGGAGAATGCGTCGAGCATTGTGGGCCAGACAGTTTTGCAGGGGGAGGCTTCTAGTGCAGTGAGGTGATCGCCGAGCCTGCCCTAATGAAGGGGAGGAGTTGTACCGACGAACATTGACCCCAATGGGGTGAAGCGCTTTGACAAGCTAACCAGGGTCTGCCAAGCCGTGGCCTGGGATCTGATGATCACGCAAGAGTTCGTCACCTTTCAGCCTCAGATCACTCGGATCAAGACAAAACTGAAGCCCTAACCAGTGCCGAAGCTGGGCACCGCAAAGGGGATACAACACCAAGAGATCAATCCAGACTCACGACATCCAAGTCACCAATCACAACGCGAGAGCCTGGCCCATGACAACCAGTAGTAAGGTGCAACGATGATTTTCTGGGCCTATCACCAGGATGACAGAGCAAACTGACCAGGCACCAACCGTTCAAGAACTGCAGGAGTCTATAGACGAATTATCTGCTTATCGTGAGCGACTCTACAATGATGTAATTGGACTCGGCAAAAAACTACGACTTTCACAGAAAAAGATCGATGCAACCATAAACGAACATCCAGAACTCACCAGAATAGACGAAGTTCTAGGCCAGCTCAAACAACAAAGGGACTTCCAAGTCAAAAACCAATGAGAGGAATGGCCACTCCACCGAGAACAATGGCTGATTTCTTCGAGGCCAGCAGGGGGACATGGATGATTCGACGAGTGGTTCACCACCTCGACAGTCAAGACGACGAATCTGGTGATTCCAATCTAATTATCGAACCCTTCGAGAATAGCGACCCTGTCGTCGAGAATGTATGCGAATCGCTTCGTGTCAATCGCCAAGACACTGCTGGTGGAGCAAGGTTCTGGTGGGAAAGCAATCTGATGCAAGAGACTCGAAATGATGACTATGCAGCAGTAGTCGTTAATGCACCAAACCCTCAAGACGCCAGCAAAGGCTTTTTGCTTCGCGACGTTGGATATGTCGAGAAAAAAGCTGTTGTCAGTACTTACGCATTCTCCGAAGATGGGATTTTGACAATAAAGACCCGCTATGACACAAACGTTGGAATTGAGCGGTGCTGGTTTGTTAATGATCAGATCAGGATGCGCGTGAGTTCGGTGCAGTTCCTTAACGGAGTCGCCATGACAACCTATTGCACTGAATTTCGCTGTCCAACTCAGGCTGACATTGCTGAGATTGCAGCAGCAGCGAGAGCGCAAGCTGATGCACCAGCATCGGTCGTTCCGGAGCTAAATCGTGTTTGATCCCTTTCTCGACGAACTGCATCAAAGCATCACTTCAAGAGGAGGACTTCCAATTCAGGTCCCGACTGGTCTTGAAGAATGCCGTTCAGCCAAGGGCAACAGCGTGATCCGCAGTTGGCTGTGGCAAGTACCAGGCTTTCGACGGTGGCGCGTTACCAGGCTCGACGCAGGCGAGAGCCTGCAGGTGTTGAATTCCGTTGCCTACCCCGACCACGACTTCGACCACCCACTGATGGGCGTTGATCTGCTCTGGTTTGGAGCACGTCAGAAACTTGTTGCAGTGCTGGACTTTCAACCGTTGGTCCAGGATGCTGATTACCTTGATCGATACTTCACCGGACTGAAGAACCTGAACGCACAATTTCCCGATCTCAATGGAGAAGAGACCATGCGTTCCTTCGACCCGAATCAATATTTCTCCTCATGGTTACTCTTCTGTCGTGGAGGGGCTGACCAAGCTGACAGCTCACTTCCACCTGCCTTCAGTTCCTTCCTCAAGGCCTACTGGAAGCTTCACGACGATGCTTGCAATGGCACGGCTTCCATTCCTCCCGATGAAGTCAAGCGTCTGCAGGAGAACTACGACATTTACAGCGCAGAAAGAGATCCGGCCCATGGTTTATTCACCAGTCATTTCGGCAAAGAGTGGTCCGATCGATTCCTGCACGAATTTCTCTTCCCCGCCAGTCAGCCCGCATGAGCCTTCCTCTCCGCACGTCGAGTCTTGATCCTGTCCAGATCCCAGGATGGCGCTGGCAGACTTTTCTCGACACCGCCGTTACGGCGATGGCCTCGCTTCAGCCGAAGGCCTATCCGATCGAGGAACGGTTTCTGCAGAAAGAGGGCAGCACAGGATCGAAGGCGAAACCCATTCCAGTTACCACCGCAACCTGGGCCTGCTCAACCGAAAAACTGCGCCAAGTGCGCTGTGCCTGTGTTGAAGCCGGTGCCGCTGCATCGGTGCTCAATTTCGTGATCAATCCAAGCTGTCGTTTTGATCTTCCGTTTTTTGGCGCCGACCTGGTGACGCTGCCCAACGGGCACCTGCTCGCTCTTGACCTGCAGCCTGTCAACAAGACAGATCCCGATCACACGGGGCCGGTTTGGGAGCGACTGATGCCACTGTTCGAGCGCTGGCGCGCCGAACTACCCGATGGGGGCCCCATTCCTGATGAGGCACAGCCGTATTTCTCACCTGCCTTTCTCTGGACCCGGATCCCGCTGGGGGAGGAGGGCGATGCGCTGATTGAACGCGTGATCCGCCCGGCCTTCACGGATTACCTGCAGCTCTACCTCGCATTGGTTGAAGAAGCTGAATCTGTCGACGACGACCGTGCGGAATTTCTGCTCTCGGGCCAGAAGCGCTATACGGCCTATCGCTCTGAGAAGGATCCGGCCCGCGGGATGTTGACGCGCTTCTACGGCAGCGAATGGACGGAGTCGTACATCCACGGCGTGCTGTTTGATCTCTGAGCAACCGAATCGCCAACTTCCTTGTTGCTGCAAGGGAGTTAAGCATTATGAACAGCTTTCGGAGGGCATTCGGGTTGTTGGTTCAGAATCGCGAGCGACGGGATGAAGGCAATAGCCTTTTTCCATCTCATCTCAGTCTGAGATCCCTCCTCCAGACGTAGTTCACAGGACAACAACCATGTTCGACGCCTTCACCAAGGTTGTCGCCCAGGCCGATGCCCGGGGACAATTCATCAGCACCAGCGAGATCGATGGCCTCGCTGCCATGGTTTCCGACAGCAACAAGCGTCTGGATGCTGTTAATCGCATCTCCAGCAACGCTTCCACCATCGTGGCTTCGGCAGCTCGCAGTCTCTTCGCTCAGCAGCCCGCGCTGATCGCCCCCGGCGGCAACGCTTACACCTCCCGCCGTATGGCTGCCTGCCTGCGCGACATGGAGATCATCCTTCGCTACGTCACCTACTCAGCCTTCACAGGTGATGCTTCCGTGATGGAAGACCGCTGCCTGAATGGACTGCGGGAGACCTACCTGGCCCTGGGCACCCCCGGTGCTTCAGTAGCCGCTGGCGTGAACCTGATGAAGGAAACCGCCCTGGCCATCATCAACGACAAGGCTGGCATCACCTCTGGTGATTGCGCCTCCCTGAGCAGCGAGATCGGCACCTACTTCGACCGCGCCGCCTCCTCCGTCGCCTGATCGGCGCCTGGATTCGACGTCATTAATCCTCTCTCAGATTCATGAAAACCCCCCTCACCGAAGCTGTTGCAGCAGCTGATTCTCAGGGCCGTTTCCTGAGCAACACCGAAGTTCAGGCTGCATCCGGTCGCTTCAACCGTGCCAAGGCCAGCCTCGAGGCAGCCAAAGCACTGACCAGCAAGGCTGATTCCCTGGTGAATAGCGCAGCTCAGGCCGTTTACGCCAAGTTCCCCTACACCACCCAGATGGAGGGGTCCAACTACTCCGCCACTGCGGAAGGTAAAGCTAAGTGCTCCCGTGACGTTGGTTATTACCTGCGCATGATCACCTACTGCCTGGTGGCAGGTGGCACCGGCCCCATGGATGACTACCTGATCGCCGGTCTCGACGAGATCAACCGCACCTTCGAGCTCTCCCCCTCCTGGTATGTGGAAGCTCTGAAGCACATCAAGTCCAACCACGGCCTCACCGGCGACGCAGCCACCGAAGCCAACAGCTACATCGATTACGCCATTAACGCCCTGATCTGATCAGAGCTAAGGCCGTTGCTCAGCCCTCCTTGTAGGAGGGCTTTTTTATTGTTTGCCTCCGGGCCTGATTCGAGTCGTGCAATGAACCCTGGTGTCCGGCGTTTTCTCACTCAGCTGTGCGGTGAGTACAGCAATCAGCAGCAGGCGTTCGACAATCCACCGTTGTACGCGCACATCTTCCTGCGCTACCGCCCTCTCGATCACCTCGAACCGGGATCGATCCTGCTGGAGCAGACCTATGCCGTGGCCCCCAAGAATCCCTACCGGCTGCGCATGATCAGAGCGGAAGAGCAGTCCAGCGGCGTGATCAAACTGTGGAACCACACCTTTCGAGACCCTGCACGATTTGCCAACGCGACGTTTGATCAGCAACGGCGTCGCGACATTCGTCACGACGACTTGATCTGCCTCGATCAATGCCATTACCAGGTGATGGAACAATCAGACGGTTATCACGGAGCAATGGAACCCGGCTGCAGGTGCATCGTGCAACGGAATGGCAAAGACACCGTGCTGGTGAGCAGCTTTCACTTGGAGGGGGACTCCCTCTCAACCCTCGATCGCGGCCATGACCCGGAAACGAATGAGCGATGCTGGGGCTCGGTAGCAGGACCGTTCCGGTTCAAGCGAACCCAAAGCTGGACGGCCGAAATGGCATCGGCCTGGGTGTGATGGAACCGCTGAGTGAAACGCAGGTGATCAAGAACCTCCGCCAGACGGAGGACCCTTCGGCGCAGTACTACGCCGCCTGGTGGCTCGGGAAGATGCGCAGCCAGCACCCTGATGCCATCCCTCTTCTGCTCAGAACTCTTGAGGAGCTGGGCTGCATACCGGTCGATCCAGAACGACGCGGTGTTGCACTCAATGCGATTCGAGCTCTTGGGCTTCTCAGGGATGCGAGATCTGAACATCCTCTGCTTGCACTGCTTGATTCAGACGATTACGCCGTGCGGGAGGAAGTGGTCCGAACGCTTGGTGCCATAGGCAGCCACGATGCTGTTGTGGGCATCCGCGCTTTGTTGGCCAGTGGATTGGAGGGTGCAGGAGCTGAGCAGCCCTCATCTCCATTACTCAACCAACCGTGTGAAGCACTGCTAGAAGCTCTTGGTGACATTGGTGATGGCAGCAGCAGCAACCTCGCTGTCATTCAGCCGTTTGCAGAGCATCCTCGGCCTTTGATTCGTTCAGCCGCCTATCGAGCACTGCTACAGCTCACAGAACTTGATCACTGGGGGGAAGAGTTGAAAAAGCTGCTGAAGCATCCCGAACCCCTGGTGCGGCGTGGCGCACTGCTCGATCTCGGCGCCACCGGCTGGATCGCCGCCGTTCCCTCGATCCGCTCGGCTGCGGTGGAACCCAGCCTCAAGCTGGTTGCACTCCGTGGACTGGCGGAACACAACAACGACGATCCAGATGACGTCCTGGATGCGATGGATGGGCTGCTCTGATGACGACCACAGCCTTTGACCAGGCGCTTCTGACGCTCGACGGTGCCACCAGCACACCTGAACTGGTGCGAGCAACGCAAGCCCTCTGTGCATTGAACGACCTTGAAGCCGCCAGGCCGCTGATCAAGGTGCTGGGATTCAACAACCCAGCGGTGGCAGCCGTCGCAACGCAGGGCTTGATTGAATTGGGAAGGGATATCGTTCCCACCCTTCTGGTCAGCCTGGACGACCGCAATTACGGTGCCCGGGCCTGGGTGGTGAAGGTGCTTGCCGCCTTACGGGATCCACGGGGCCTCGAGCTTCTCGAGCGTGCACTCCACGCAGATATTGCACCGAGCGTGCGGCGCTCAGCAACCCGCGGCCTGGCGGACTTGGAGCTGACCAACGGCATCGAGGGCGATCAGCTTGAGCGATGCTTCCAGGGCTTGTTCAAAGCTGGACGAGACGATGAATGGGTGGTGCGGTATGCAGCTGCCTACGGACTCGAGCAGCGCTTGCGCGACGCGACTGTGTCCAAGCAGCTCGCAGATCAGGGCCGTGCTGCCTTGAAGCGGCTCGCCTCTGATGCAGAGGGTGTCAGGGTGGTGCGGATGAGGGCCGTACAGGCCCTTGAGCGCATCAACGTGTCATGACGCAAAAACTTCTGTTCGTCTGCCTTGGCAACATCTGTCGCTCCCCTGCCGCCGAGGGGGTGTTTCTGCATCTAATCGAGGCGCAGGGCCTGTCGGATCACTTCGTGGTTGATTCTGCAGGGACCGGCAGCTGGCATGTGGGCAACAAAGCCGACGCCCGCATGCGCACTGCTGCCGAACGTCGTGGCATTCACCTCCCAAGCCGGGCCAGGCAGATCGAATTGGATGACTTCAGTCGCTTCGATCTGGTGCTGACCATGGACAGCGACAACCTGCGCAACGTGCGCAGCCTTGCCAAGGAGGCAGGAAACAACTCCACCGCCACCATCCGGCCGATGCTCAGCTACGCCCGCGCAACCGGGCTGGAGGATGTCCCGGATCCCTATTACGGCGGGGAGCAGGGTTTTGAGCACGTGCTCGACCTGCTGGAGGATGCCTGCTCCGGGCTGATCGAGGAGATCAAGCCCCAGATCTGTCGTTAGGCCCAGGCCAAGCTTCTGCGGGCACTTTGAGCCGGAACAGATCCTCGAGGGCGTCGATCACCGCATCGATGCCCATGCCATCGGTGATCAGTTCAGTGGCATCAGCCGCCTGCACGAGGGGTGCCACGTCGCGAGTGCTGTCGAGATGATCACGCTCAACAATCTGAGCTTCCAGTTCGTTGAGGGCTGGCACCTCGAAGCCACGACGCTCCAGATCCAGAGCCCTGCGGCGGGCGCGCTCGGCGGGTGTGGCAGTCAGAAACACCTTCAGCTCAGCATCGGGGAATACCGCCGTGCCGATGTCCCTTCCTTCCGCCACCAGACCGCCCCTCTGGCCCATTCGCTGCTGCTGCGCTGTCAATAACGCCCGAACGCAGGCATGGGCAGCCACCACCGACACCTTCGCCGTCACCCGAGGATCACGGATCACGTCGGTGACGGCTTTGCCGTTCACCCGCACGCCTTGTACACCATCGCGAAGAGGATCCAACTCCACCTCCAATCCCTGCAGGCAGGGCTCCACAGCCGCTGCATCAGCAGGGTCAAACCCCTGCTCCAACACCCACCAGGTCACAGCGCGATACATCGCCCCTGTATCGAGGTAAAGGAGCCCCATCCGCTCCGCAAAGGCGCGGGTCACAGTGCTCTTCCCAGCACCGGCAGGGCCGTCGATGGCAACGATGGGCGAACGGGTCATCAGAACGGTGTGATCAATCAGACGGGTGGACCCGCATCGCGCGGCCACAGCCAGCAACCGACAGGTCTGATCGGCTGCAGCGGGTTGCAACGTGCGGGGATCCACCACCTCTACATAGTCCACCTCAAACCCCGCCGAGGTCAGGGCGATCGTCAAAGCTGCCGTATTCAGATCGCGGGATCCGCTTTGCACAGCGGCCGCCTCCTGTTGCAACAGACGGGGTAACACTGCGGCCTGTTGGCGCTGATCAGGCGTGAGATAACGATTGCGGGAACTGCTGGCCAAGCCATCCAGCTCCCGCACCGTGGGGCACCCCATCACCCGCACAGAAAGGCCCAGAGCCTTGACCAGATGGCGAAGGATGGTGAGCTGTTGCCAGTCCTTCTCTCCCAGCATCAGCACCGAAGGACGAACGAGTGAGAGCAAGCGGGTCACCACCGTGGCAACACCATCGAAATGCCCTGGGCGACTCGCACCGCAGAGATGCTGCTGCAGGCTCTGCGGCACCTGCAGGCGAAACACCTGGTCCGAGCCATCGGGATAAATCTGCGCATCCGTCGGACACCAGAGCGCATCGACGCCAGCCTGAGCGGCCACGAGGCAGTCGGCGTCGAGATCCCTGGGATACTGCTCGAAATCCTCACCAGCGCCGAACTGGAGAGGATTGACGTAGACACTGGCTAGGACTGCAGAAGGGTCGGCACTCACAGCACGGGCATGGACCATCAAGCGGCCATGGCCCTGGTGCAGACCGCCCATGGTGGGAACGAAATGCACCGGCCTGGCCTGCTGAGCGCGCCAATGCTGCAGCTCAGAGAGTGTTCTGAGAACCTGAACGGTCAGCGAAGCACCTCAAGGCGAACCTGAGCGATGCCACTGGCCACGAGGCCCAGTTGATTCGCTGCGCCGTGGGCCAGGTCAATCACTCGATGGCCAATAAAAGGGCCTCGATCGTTGATACGAACCACCGCTGAACGACCATTCCAGAGGTTGGTCACGCGCACCTTCGTACCGAAGGGCAGAGTTCGATGGGCAGCAGTCAGAGTGCCGGGACGGAAGACTTCACCATTAGCGGTGCGATTGCCATAAAAGCCAGGTCCGTACCAGCTTGCCTCACCCGTGCTCACAGAAACAACACTCGGCTGCGCAGGCGAAGGCTGTACAGCAGGGGCGGTGATCGCCGTCTCAGGCTTTGGTGCTGATTGGCTGCTGGGAGCAGACGCGGGAACGTCTTCAACAACTTCAGAGTCTTCAGCTTCAACCATTTCAGCGTCTTCAACCTCTGAACCAAAAGGCTGAAGAGGCTGGCTGAGCACGGCGTCGAGAGACTCGCGCACAGTGTCAGCTTCGATCTCACGAGCCAGAACGGGGAACAACGCCACGCCACTGGAGATGAAACCCGTCAGGAGCAGAAGTGAAAGAGGAGAGCGCATGCCATGCGGAAGTCCGGCGAAACAGAACCCCTGAGGGCTTGACGTCCAATGACTGATTGAATTGCAATCAGCTGGATCGACAATCGTCTGCTGACAACCTCAGGAAGTCGAAGAACAGACGAACACTAAGGAGCGATTGCAGGGTGGTCGAGAGCCACAACCATCACGACTGGCAGCCTTGGCCATCAACAAAAAACACTCACTTGTCAGAGCTGAAGGAGCAAGTAAAGCCTTCAGGAGCACCGACATCAATCAGCCAAGCTGATCAAACGACCCCGCACAGCTAATCAATCAGGCAGCCAACCGGGCGACTGTCCCAAGACCTCGACGCGAGAGGATCAAGAAAAGCCGTAACGGGTTCGCCCGATCGTCAGGATGGACTACAAGACCGCAGGCGTTGACGTGGAGGCCGGACGGGCGTTTGTCGACAGAATCCGATCAAGCGTAGAAGCCACCTTCAGGCCAGAAGTTGTTGGAGGGCTGGGGGGCTTCGGAGGCATGATGCGCCTGCCGTCGGGACTTCGCCGCCCCCTACTGGTTTCTGGCACCGATGGCGTTGGCACCAAGCTTGAGCTCGCTCAAGAGCATGGCAAGCACCACAACGTGGGAATCGACCTTGTGGCGATGTGCGTCAACGACGTGATCACATCAGGCGCTGCACCGTTGTTTTTTCTCGATTACATGGCCACCGGTACCCTCAGCCCTGAAGCGATGGCTGAAGTTGTGGAGGGCATCGCCGACGGCTGCCGCCAAAGCGGCTGCGCTCTTCTGGGCGGGGAAACTGCAGAAATGCCAGGGTTCTACCCGAAAGGCCGTTATGACCTTGCCGGCTTCTGCGTGGCCGTGGTCGAAGAAGACGAAGTGGTCGACGGCAAAGCCATCAAGGCAGGGGATCGCATCGTCGGCGTGGCCAGCAGTGGTGTGCACAGCAACGGGTTCAGCCTGGTTCGCAAAGTGTTGGCCATGGTTCAAGCCGATGGCCAGACCCGATACGGCAATGCCAACACGCCTCTGATCGAAGCGCTGCTCTCCCCCACCACGCTTTACGGGGGGCTGGTGCAGAACCTGCGGGACAACGGTTTGCCCCTGCACGGCATGGCTCACATCACCGGCGGAGGCCTGCCGGAGAACCTGCCACGCTGCATGCCCGCAGGCCTGGTGCCTTGGGTGGATCCAACCAGCTGGCCGCGGCCCGAACTCTTCACCTGGCTGCAGCACAGCGGAGAGATCCCAGAGAGGGATCTCTGGCACACCTTCAATATGGGAGTTGGGTTCTGCTTGATTCTCCCGGAAGAGGCAGCTGATCAGGCGCTAGACCTCTGCAGACAACTGAACCTGCCGGCTTGGTGCATCGGAGAGGTGAAGACAAGCGCAGGTGACCTCGATGCAGCCGTTGTCGGCCTGCCGAGGTGAGGCTGCGACGTGCAGACAACGTGAAACCATCAAGTAAAACCGCGTTTCAGCTGATCCCTGCTGACTGGAAACCGCTTTAAAGTCATTAAAAGCTTTGCTGTTCTCACGAAACAGCATGTGCGCCGTCACATCTTCTTTAGGTTTGATGCCCTTTGATAAACCCCAACGCACAACGCGCAGACGCTCGTCTGCGGGACCGGTACCGCCGCGTCGTCCTGCAGCCTCGCCCTATGAGCGCAATCTCAATCGCCAAGGACCACGGCCCACGTTTTTAGCGCTCAAAGACCACGGCAAGGTCTACGTGGCTGATATGCCCCATCTCTCCGATGGTCAACTGACACACATCAGCAAGGAAGCGGAAGAGGTTTTAGCCAGCCTCGAACGCCGCATCTCTGAACTGGAAAACGGTCAGATCATCGCTCAGCCTGAGCGGGACACACTGATCAAGGCCTGCACGAAGCGGGATGTAACCCACCGCTTCTTGCGAGCCATCCGCGATGAGCAGGAGCATCGACGCAACAACCCAGCGGTGCGCAACGCTGCCAACGAGTCCCTGCCGCGCACGTTTCTCGAAATTGCCCGGCATCGGCTACCTGGAGCGACCTTCGACTCCCTGCTTCAAGAGGCTCTGACCGCCTGCGACGTTCAACAACAGCATCCGCCTGAAGATGTTCGTGCAACAACCGCGCCGATCAAGGTGGTGCCTTTGCAGACGGCCGTTTCCAGCCTGCCAGTTGTGGTGAGCCCCGACCCTGAACCTGGAGAAGCCGTTTAAAGCCAGAGGCCCCAGGCCTAGGCACTCATGAATGGATTCGCAGGCATCCGCGATGACGTCGCAAGGGCCAGGCTGTCGAGCCGTGCCCTCTCGCCCTCACTCAGCTGCCAATGCAGCGCTGCAACAGCATCCTGGGCCTGAGCAACCCTTCTCAGGCCTGGCAATGGCATAGCACCGTGGGCTCTGCACCAGTTGAGAGCCACCTGTGCCAGCGAAGCCGAGTGAGCCTCGGCAATCTTCGCCATCTCCTGACGCAAACTGAGACTGGCGGGGAGAAGACGACGAAACAAGCCAGCCCGAAGTCGGGTGCAGGGAGGAGGGTTGGCACCAGGGGGCACCGTCAGCACTCCAAGCGCAAGCGGGCTGTAGGCGAGCATCGCAACCCCCAGCTCTTCACAGGTTTGCTTCAACCCACCGTCCTGCATCGGCTCAGGTGAGAGCAAGGACATCTGAACCTGCAAACTTCTCAGAGGGATCCCACGTGCTCCCATCCTGGCCTGAAGGGCACGCAGTCGGACCGGGCCGAGGTTGGACACACCCAGCTCAGCCACACGACCAGCCAGCACTAGGTCAGCCAAACCATCGAGAAGGGGACCCTCCTGCCATGGGGCATAACGAGCGGTGCTCCAATGCAACTGGACGCGATGGAGATGGCCTGACAGGCGGTCGGCGCTCGCGGCAAAGGCACGATCAAAACCACGACGACCCAGCCGCCAGGGGAAAGGAGCCAGCTTGGTGGCCACCGTGAGCGATGACCGCAGCTGTGGATCCATCGCATCCACCAGCCGACCCAGCAGCAGCTCACTGCGGCCATTGAAGCGGCCGGTGCCATAGGAATCGGCCGTATCCACCAGGGTCAGTCCACCGCGAACAGCCACCTCCAGCGTCGCGGCCAGTTCAGGGTCATCCCGCTCAGGCACATAACCCCAAAGCAGCTGATTTCCCCAGGACCAGGTCCCAAAGCCAATACCCGTCACGAGGCCAACCTCACTCAGCGTCATGATCGCGGGAGTGTGATCTCAACCGCTTTCCTGATCCCCTAACAGCCACCATCAAAAAAGCCTGGATGTCTGAGCATCCAGGCTTGGCACACTGACCTGAAACAAGTCAGAGGAATCAATAGCGGTAGCTGAACTTGCCTCCATACATGCGCCGGAAGGCCGCATCGCTGGAGTTTTTGACTGCCTTGGTGTAGCAGAAGCCCGAGCCATCTCCAGTGAAGCTAGGCGCAGTGATGACAGGAGCCTTGTTGAGCATTTTGACCAAAAGGCTGCCCGAATACATCGCGTTCTCGGACGTGGCATTGGATGGAGTCAACTCCAGCGTGCCGATGAATGTGGAGCAATACGAACGAGCTTCTGACTTGAAGCCGCGCAGATAAGGAACGGTATCAATGCCAAAGGTCTCGAGATATTCTTCGGACGTCACCACCTGGTCGACAAAAGCGTCAAAACCCTGGTCAGCGATTAGCTGAATCGCAGCGCTGACCTCCTGATGGGTACGAGGAGCACGTCCAAGCAGGTGCTTGGTCGTCAACTCGACACCACGCATTGGAGCCACAGCATGGAAAAACTTGTTTTTGTAGAGATCAGACTTGACCAATCCGGCCATGAATCCACGAACATCGATCCGACCATCACGGAGGAAAGCCTCCAATGAGGAGAGGCGCTGACTGGACGTCACACCAATACTGCCAAACACCTGCTTGTAAGCGGCAGCGATAGCAGCCTCAAGGGCCGCTTCTCCAGTGGCTGCATAGGAGTGATTGACCGAGGAGAAAGGGCAATCCTCATGCAGGCGAGGACCAGTCCCGAGCCCCATCGAGCCACATTGATTTTCCTTATATTGACCAGAACCTGAAGCAGGCTTACCACCATTAGATTGCGCACTTTTCGCAGCATTAGCTCGATTAGAATGCGCAAAAGAAACGCGATTCTTATCAGCAAAACTCTGCTTGAGCTTGATGGCAGGCATGGCGGGGGTGAAAATAAAACCAGCTTTTTTAGGACGCCTTACTGATAAAATACGAAATCTTAGCGATATTTAAAATAAGTCCTGCACCACCGCCCTGGAGCAAGCATCACCGACCAGCTAGGCCCGCAAAACAGAAAAAACTCCGGCTAGGGCTAAGTTACTTTGCGGAATTGGTCAACGAGAAGACATTGTGATAAGTGCCAAAGAATTATCACGGAGGTTTCTGCGGCTCTTCTCCAGCGCAGAAATCGGGAGAGTGATCGTGATCAAGTCAATCAACTCTGAAACGCTTTCCGCCTGAGACATAGAGCGACCATGGATCCACTGCCGAGCCCACCCCAGCGCCAGCCTCGAAGGTGCGCCATGATCAGCAGCCGGGATGGTGCTGATCAGACAAGTGGCAGTGACAAACGAAACGGAAACGACCCTTTCCACAAGAAATGCTGCGCCTGCTCCTGACGGCTCCCACGAGGTATTGGAAACAGTGCTCTGTGTCCACTGCAAACGCACAGCCAAGAATGGGATCCGCTGCCTCGGCATGTGCGTTGCCGACAACGACTACTGAATCGACTCGCGAACAGAGGCTCATCAGCAGCTCGAAAGCAGATGACAAGCTCCAGCACTGAAGCACCACATCCCTGCATTCCGCTGTTGAGCGCTGCAGCACTGATGATCGGCCTGTCCAGCCCTGGGGCAGGCGAACCAATCCCTACGATTGGGAGGCTTCAGCGGAATGCAGCTGAATGCGTTCTGAGTCTTTCGGATCACTCCCAACAACGCTGCAGACGTGTGCAGATTGATCGGAAAACCGAATCCGTAGTCCGGATCCGCTTCATCGGCGCCAGTGAGACCGAAGGCGTGATCACCAGCCTCAGCTTCGTGAGCGCAGACCCATCAAGCCCCCTGCCAATGAGCTGCACCCAGGGTCGCTGCCAGCTTCAGGGCTCAGACCCCTGGGAGGGGCTTGTACTCGGCGCCTCAGAATCCTTCACCAACAGCCTTGGCATCTCGATCGGCGTCCCCAAAGCCTGGGCCGCCCGTGGCCTTTGCCTTGTCAGCAAGGAGCAAGTGCTCTGCGAGGCCACCCGCAGCGACGGTCTCTCGATCGGGGCAGAAGGACGCTTCTGAAGCCCGACCTGCCTGGCCAGACGGGTGGATGGCAAGATCCCTTGATCACGAAGCTCCAGCGATGCACACTCCACTCAAAGCTGATCTTGGGGAAGACAGCTGACGTGGATCTGCGCAGAACCGTTCTCGCTGCCTTTGATCGCCTTTCCTCAAAAAAGGCGGCACCCAGATTCGAACTGGGGATAAAGGATTTGCAATCCTCTGCCTTACCACTTGGCCATGCCGCCACTCGGGAAACAACGTTTCCACGGACGGATCGTATCAGCGAGAGCGCTGAGGGCCTGCTGGTGATCTGCAACGGCCATGGCGAAGACCTGATTGCCCTGCGAATCCTGGAGGCCCTTCACCTCATGGCACCGCGCTTGAACCTTTGTGTGCTGCCGCTGGTGGGGGAAGGGAAAGCCTTTGATCCAGCCGTGAGGCAAGGTTGGCTGACACTGATGGGGCCGAGCGTCCCACTACCCAGCGGAGGCTTCAGCAATCAAAGCTTGAAGGGGCTGATCGACGACGTTCTGGCAGGCCTGCCCCTGCTCACATGGCAGCAATGGCGGTGCCTGCGCCGCCATCGCCACCAACTGGTTGCCGTGCTGGCCGTGGGAGACCTGTTACCGCTGCTGATGGCCTGGGGCTCCGGCCTGCGTTTCGGCTTCGTTGGCACGCCCAAGAGCGATTACACCTGGATCAGCGGGCCTGGCCACAGCCTCAGCGATTGCTATCACCGCTGCAAAGGCAGTGAATGGGACCCGTGGGAATGGGCAACGATGAGCAGTCGACGCTGCAAGCTCGTGGCCATGCGGGACCGACTGACAGCCCGCCGGCTCAGACACCACCGCATCCAGGCCTTAGCCCCTGGCAATCCCATGATGGATGGGCTGCAGCGAAGCGATCCCCCGTCCGCACTCGAACGCTGCAGGCGCATTCTTCTGCTCTGCGGCAGTCGCATGCCTGAAGCACTGACAAATGCCGAACGCCTGCTGAAAAGCCTGCAGGGATTCGAGAGCAGCGTGCCCCTCACCTTGCTGATGGCAACGGGATCGCAACCCTCGCAAGAGACATTGAAACCCGTCCTACGCAAGCTGGGTTTCATGGCCTGCCCACCCCCTGCAGACGCCCTCGATGCACAGGCCTGCTGGCTTAAAGGGTCCCAGATGCTTCTGATTGGCTGCGGCCGCTTCAACCGCTGGGCAGGCTGGGCCGAAGTCGGGCTTGCCACCGCAGGCACGGCCACCGAACAACTTGTGGGTCTCGGGATCCCCGCCCTCTCCCTGCCAGGACAAGGACCACAGTTCACCAACGGTTTTGCCAAACGGCAAAGTCGACTGCTCGGCGGCGCGGTCAAACCGTGCCGATCAGGCGAGGAACTGCGCCGGCATCTGGCTGCTCTCCTCAGCGACGCAGGGCTTCGTGATCAGCTGGGAGCGATCGGACGCCAACGCATGGGAGCAGCCGGAGGCAGTCAAGAACTGGCACGGCTGGTGTGTGAAAGATTGATCGCGGATACTGACCAGACCAACCCCGTTCGCCATGGCCGGAATCCAGGACCATGACTATCTAAGACTCTGTGCTGAATTGGCACGATTGCTTGGCATCAGCCAGTCCTCTGCCCGGCGCCGAGTCGAGATGGCAGCGGCGCGAGAAGGGCTGCGCGACATGGAAGCCCGCAAACGCATCGCCGCTGAGCTGCTCGAGCAGACCAGCACCAGCCAAACCGGCGGGGAGGCTTCAGCGAATCTCGATAGCCTTCTCGTCGCCACCCCGGAAGATGAGAACTTCATGCTCGAGGACTGAAGCCTGACGACACCCTCGCCTGGCTCAGTCGCCTTGCTTCAGTGCTCAAACACCTGGTTGAAGCGCAGTCGATCCAGATCAGCGATCACCGGAATGCAGGGGAAGCAGCGAGCAGCCAACTCCCACCGCCCCTCCCGGCGGAGCATGGTCTCCAACTTGTCCCGCGCGGGCAGCAGGAAGCGAGCATCGTTGGCGGCATAAGCCAGCTGAGCCTCGCTCAACTCCTCCACTCGCCCCCAGTCACTGCTCTGAGCCTGCTTGTCAAGCTCAACGCCCACCAACTCCATCACCAGGTCTTTCAGGCCATGGCGAGGGGCATATGTGCGCGCCAAACGGCTGGCGACCTTGGTGCAAAAAATGGGATTCACAGCGATCCCTAAACCACTGGCCAGGGCAGCCACATCAAAGCGCGCGAAATGGAACACCTTCTCCACAGCGATCGATTCCATCAACGCCTTGAGGCGAGGGGCCTCTGTTTGCCCCAAACCGATCCGTACGCAAGCCACACGATCATCGGGATCACAGAGCTGCACAAGACAAAGCCGGTCACGGCCATGGATCAATCCCATCGCCTCGGTGTCGACCGCAAGAGCTCTGGCAGCGCTGTAGCGCTCAGCCCATGCGGCATCCAGGTCTCCATCGAAAACAGCAAACTCGCGAGGAGCAGAGGCGACTTCAGCCATCGTGATTGCAGAGAAGCAGGGGACGCACCCCCACTCTGACCAAGCGCCGGCTGATCCACCAACCTGCTCGCCAGCACAAGCCAGGACTTTTCACCAATGGCTTGAAAATCACAGCGAGACTGAATTAGACCAACTTGAGACACTGTTGTCGTCTGTGCAAAGCCGCCGCAAGCCCCCTCGTGCCTGTCTGGCCGATATCGAAGGCTATTTCCGCCAACCTCCACCCCGCTTTCTCGACCTGGAGCTCGCCGTCTGCTGGGTGCTTGCCTGCCTGCTTGAGAATGACTCCTATCCCTCGGGGCTCCTGCAACGCCTTGAACAGGAACACCCCCAGCTCAGACTCTCTGAAACCGTGTTGCATCAAGCCCTGGATTTCCTCGACACCCAGGGAATGCTGGATCGTTACAGCAAGCGCTGTCCGAGCCGCGGCCGTCCCAGGCGCATGCTCCACCTCCAGCCCGAGATGAGAAACCAAGCCCAACAGCTGATGAAGCCGTGGCGTCAATGGCTGGCACAACTGGGCAACGGCACCAGCGTGACCGTGGCGCCCTAGAACGGTTGGGCACCGACACGCCCTGGCCTGGAGATGCCCTCCTTTCAGACCTCCACTTTGCTGCTGACGCTGCTGCTGGCCGTTGGGCTGGTGTTTTTCCTCCGCGCCGCCAGCAAAGACCGCACAACCGTGGTGGATGTGGCGTCGTCGAAACCCCCACTGGAGGTCATGGAAGGGCTCAGCCACTGGCTGGAGTCCAGAGGGTGGTCGCCACGAGGAGGGGATGCGGCGCGCCAGGTGCTGCGCTTTGAGGGCAAGGTGGCCGCCAGCATTCCACTGGCGGCTCTGCTTGCACTCCTGGGGAGCATCGGAGCCAGCAGCCTCGGGTTGGTGGTGCGAGAACTCCAGCCCAACCTGGGCTGGTGGCCGCTGCTGCTGGCCGGCCTTGGCCCCCTTGCCGGTGTGATCTACCGCCGCCGTGCCTCCCGCACCGAATCGGTGGAGATCCGCCTCATGAACCAGCCCGATCAAAGCGCCGGCAGCACCATTCGCCTGCGTGCTCACCGGGACGAACTGATCGCGCTCGAACTGGAGCTGGCAGGCCCCCTAGACCTCGCCAGCGATGGCGCTCTGTTGTCGTCTCCCATCTGAGGCCATGCCCGTCTCACGGCACATCCCCACATCCCGCCGCCGCCTCTCGATCGCGCTTGCAGCCGGAGGCCTGGTGTTTGCCAGCCTGGGACTCGCGACAGCGGCGGAGGCTCCAAGCCCACCAACAACCGATCCACTGCTGGGGGCAAGAGTGCAACTCAAGGCCATCTGGCGAGGATCTCGGGTGGTGCCACGACGGGTGCCGATCCTGGTGATGGCCGGCCACGCCGATTCCCAAAACATGCAGGGAGCAGGAACGTCCGGCGCAGCCGTTGATCGATACGGCGCCCGGCCGATGAACCCTCGCATGCGCGATGAGCTCTTTTGGAACTTCGCAGTGCGCGATGCCATCGTTCAAGAGGGCCGACGCCGCGGCCTGAACATCCTTGCCTACACACCGCCCGCGCTCACCATCCGCAACGGCAACCATCCCTCCACCAACTGGTCAGTGGGCCGAACCCACTCGGAACGGGGCGGCTATGCCTTCGAAATTCACTTCGATGCTTACGGAAAAGACGGCTACGGATCAGGACTGATTCCTGCAGTCCGGCGTCATCCGACCACCATCGATGAAAGTTTGGCCGCCAGCTTCGGCCGCTACCCGATCAACTTCCGAGGTGGCCTGGGAGCTCCCCGGAGAGGGATCAGCATTCTGGAAATCGGCAAACTCGAGGGCAACCTCGAACAACGCCTTCGATCACCACAAACCCGACAGGCAACGCTGAAAGCGATTGCCCGACGGGTCACCGATGCGATCGATAGCAGTCTCCCCAGGGAGGATCAGGCCAGCGTCAATCGACTGCCTGAAGCGGTTGACAACGCTCTTCCAGGGACGGGTCATCAAACCAGTTCTGTGGACGGGTGAACACGTCGGTGAGCAACGCTTCCCGGGATCCTGGCTCCGCCTGATAGCCGTACTCCCAACGGGCCAGAGGGGGCAACGACATCAGAATCGATTCGGTGCGGCCATTGGTCTGGAGCCCGAAGATCGTGCCTCGGTCCCACACCAGATTGAACTCCACGTAACGTCCCCGGCGGTAGAGCTGGAACTGCCGTTCACGCTCTCCGTAGGCCAGAGGATGCCGCTTTTCGACGATCGGCATATAGGCAGGAAGAAATGCCCTCCCATTGGCCTGACCAAGCGCCAGCAACTGTTCCCAGCTCAGGGGCCTTGAACCGGTCTGCTGGGCCTTGGCTGCCGCAGGCCCCTCAGGGTTCTGGCCCTTGTAGAGCTGGCCGTTGCCATCCTGGTAGTCGTAGAAAATCCCTCCCACTCCGCGGGTTTCATTGCGGTGCTTGAGGAAGAAATACTCGTCGCACCAGGGTTTGAAGATGGGATAAAGGTCGGCACTCACCGAATCGCAGGCCTGCTGGTGCGTGCGGTGAAAGTGACGAGCGTCTTCCAGGAAGGGATAAAAGGGAGTGAGGTCAGCGCCACCGCCAAACCACCACACCGGACCTGCTTCGAAATAGCGGTAATTGAGATGAACTGTGGGCACATAGGGGTTGCGAGGGTGCAACACCATTGATGTTCCTGTTGCAAACCAGGGGTGCCCCTTGGCCTCGGGACGCTGCTTCAGGATCGACGGAGGCAGCTCCTTGCCATGGACTTCCGAGAAATTGACGCCACCCTGCTCAAACACCCTGCCTTCCCGCATGACACGGGAGCGACCACCACCACCCTCCGGACGATCCCAGCTCTCTTCCTCGAAACGGCCCACGCCATCGAGACGCTCCAGACCTGCGCAGATTTCATCCTGCAGACCTAGCACCAGTGCCCTTGCCCGCTCCCGGGAGTTGGCCGGAGGGGGCGACAACGTCGGGGCGGCAGCCGTTGGCGCGGCAGATGCAGACGAGCCCTTCAGACGCCTCAGCAATGAACGGACCATGGATGCAAGCCGCAGGAACTGAAAAGAACCATTTCAGCCCGTGCCGTCCCTCGACAAGCACACGTGAAGGACTGTCATGGGTGCTCACACCTAGGATCCGCCCCAACGGACGGGATCCATGGCGACCGAAGAGCAGGCCACGACAGCGCTGGCGAAGATTGTTGATGCCGGCAGCGGCCGTTCCGCCTTGGATCTGGGCTGGATCGATCGCGTCAGGGTGAGTCCTCCCAGAGCGGTCTTCCGGCTCAATCTTCCCGGCTTCGCCCAGAGTCAGCGCGATCGGATCGTTCACGAGAGCCGTGAACAGCTTCTCCGGATTGAGGGAATTGAAGATGTTCAGATCGAGGTCGGAACCCCGTCCCAGCAGCAAAGCAGCCATCAACCTGGCGGTATTGGTCAGGCTGGCCATGGACAAGTGGCTGAACGCCAGACGATTCCTGGGGTGAAACAGGTGATGGCCGTGAGCAGCGGCAAAGGCGGCGTCGGCAAAAGCACCGTGGCCGTCAATCTTGCCTGTGGACTCGCACGCTCAGGGCTGCGGGTGGGCTTGCTCGACGCTGATATCTACGGGCCGAACGCACCGACGATGCTCGGTGTGGCCGACCGCACGCCGGAGGTTCAAGGGAGCGGCAGCGACCAACGCATGGCCCCGATCGAAAGCTGCGGCGTGGCCATGGTGTCAATGGGCCTACTGATCGATCCCGACCAACCGGTGATCTGGCGCGGCCCCATGCTCAACGGCATCATCCGACAGTTCCTGTACCAAGTGGACTGGGGTGAGCGGGATGTGCTGGTTGTCGACCTCCCACCTGGCACGGGCGATGCCCAGCTTTCGCTTGCCCAGGCCGTACCCATGGCCGGTGTCGTGATTGTGACCACTCCCCAGCAGGTGGCTTTGCAGGATGCGCGCCGCGGCCTGGCCATGTTCCGCCAGATGTCGATTCCAGTGTTCGGAGTCGTTGAAAACATGAGCGCCTTCATTCCTCCCGACCAACCCGAGAAGCGTTACGCCCTCTTCGGCGAAGGCGGTGGACAAAGCCTCGCCGACGAATTCGAGACATCCCTCCTTGCACAGATCCCTCTGGAGATGCCTGTTCTCTCAGGGGGAGATCAAGGTCGACCGATTGTGATCAGCCAGCCCGACTCCGCCAGTGCCGTCAGCTTCCAGTCCCTGGCTCGACGCATCACAGAACTGATGGAGGCACCGGTCTGATCATGTGGAGAGCTTGGCGGCGACGGCGATCCAGTCTTCACGCTCGCTCGGGATCTCAACGGCGCCACGGCAACGAGTTCGAATTGGTGTTGTGGGGAGTTCCCCTCGCGATGATCGCGATCTCCAGCCTGCTCATCCTCAGCACGCAGCGTCAGGCCGACTACGCCGATTGGTACCACCATCCGATCACCGCAGCGGTGGGTGTGGCAATCGCCCTGGCGCTCGCGAGGTTGCGGATGGATCGCCTCAAACCCCTGCTCATTCCGATTTACATCGCCACGGTGTTGAGCCTGATTGCCGTTCGCGTGATCGGCACTTCAGCCCTGGGGGCTCAGCGCTGGATCAGCATTGCTGGGGTCAATGTGCAGCCTTCGGAATTCGCCAAACTCTCAGCGATCTTGCTGCTGGCAGCTGTTCTCGACCGTTTCCCAGTCGAACGCCCTGTTGATCTGCTCCGACCACTCGGAGTGATCTCGATCCCTTGGGCCCTCGTTTTCGTCCAGCCTGACCTGGGGACGTCGTTGGTCTTCGGAGCGCTGCTGCTAACGATGCTGTACTGGTCAGGCATGCCTTTCGAGTGGCTGGTCCTGCTGCTCTCACCCCTCGTCACCGCCCTGGTCTCCGGTTTAATCCCGTGGGGTCTGGCCCTCTGGGTGCCCATCACGATGCTGATCGCTTACCGATCCTTGCCCTGGAAACGGATCGCCACCACGCTTGTGCTCATGGTGCAGGCCGCAGTAGCCGGCATCACCCCTTGGCTTTGGATGCATGGCCTCAAGGATTACCAACGCGATCGTCTGGTGCTGTTTCTTGACCCTGGCCAGGATCCCCTCGGCGGTGGCTACCACCTGCTGCAGAGCACGGTGGGCATCGGCTCAGGTGGCTGGTTTGGCACCGGGCTGCTGCAGGGGCAACTCACCAAATTGCGCTTTATCCCCGAACAACACACCGATTTCATCTTCAGCGCCCTTGGCGAAGAGGTGGGCTACCTCGGCACCGTGCTTGTGGTGGTTGGCTTCGCCCTGCTGATGATCAGGCTGGTGCAAGTGGCCAACCGAGCGCGTTCAGACTTTGAGTCTCTGGTTGTGATTGGTGTGGCCACGATGGTGATGTTCCAGGTGGTGGTGAACATCTTCATGACCATTGGCCTCGGACCTGTCACCGGCATTCCGCTGCCCTTCATGAGCTACGGGCGATCGGCGATGGTCGTGAATTTCATTGCCCTTGGGCTTTGCCTTTCCGTCGCACGGCGTGGGCGTGTGCAACAGCTACGGTGAGTACCTCGACCACGCTGGCGATGCTTCAGGCGCGGATGGCCGAAGGCAGGCCCTGCGGTCGCGTGGATGATCCCACTGCACGCAGGCTCTGGTGGGCCGCTTTGGAAACCATCCAGGCCGCGTTGCTCCCGAAGGAAGGAGATGCACCAGCAGGGCTCTGGATCGCAGCTCCACTGCCAGCGCTGTACGAGCCAACACTGTTGCGTTCCATGCAGGGCTGGGTCTGGAGCCCGGATCAGCTGAACTGGACCCCAGGGCAGCAGGGATCCCTGCCGCCTCCGGAGCGGTTCAACATGGGCGCCACTGCCAAGCAAGCGCAGCATCCCCCTTATGAGTATTTGCCACTGCTCGATGAGGACGGACTGGATCCCCTCCTGATTGTGATCACCGCTGAACAGCAGATGGCACTCGCACTGCATGGCGGCAGCGACCAGCGTCAACTGCTGATGCGATGCGATCCCGAAACCCTCGGAGCCCTTCTGCAGATGATCGACAGGCGAATGCAGGACGAGGCACCACAGCAGGCAGCATCCCTGCGCCGGGCCATCGCCAACCTTGGCCCCCTCCAAAGCAGTGAGGCCTTTACCCATCAGTTCTGGCCAGCCCTTGCGGAACGGTTGGCCGCCATGGCCCCAAGCCTGACGTTACAGACGGTGCCAGCGATGGAGACCACCAACCCCGCCGAAGCGGGCGCGGAAGCGGAACTATCGTTGCTGGAAGCCATTACCCACGAAGTACGCACACCCCTTGCGACGATTCGTACCCTGATCCGATCACTGTTGCGCCGAAAAGACCTGCCAACGGTGGTCCTGAATCGGCTTCAACAGATCGATGGTGAGTGCACTGAGCAGATCGACAGATTCGGATTGATCTTCCATGCTGCGGAACTGCAACGTCAGCCCGCACCAACAGGAGAACTGGCCCGCACGGATCTTGGTCACATGCTGGAGGAGCTGGCACCCAGCTGGGAGCAGCAGCTGCTCCGTCGGGGCATCACACTGCTGCTCGACCTCAGCCCTCACCTCTCTCCGGTGCTGAGCGATCCCGGCAGGCTCGAACCCATGCTTGGCGGCCTGATCGATCGCAGCAGCCGCGGCCTGCCCGACGGCACAACCCTGCTCGTACAGCTCAGGCCCGCAGGCTCCAGGCTCAAACTCCACCTCTCCAGTCAGATCAAGGCCAAAACAGACGCGATGAACCCAACGGAGCACACGGCCGAACTGGGTCCGGTTTTGAGCTGGAATCCTGGAACTGGAAGCCTCCAGCTCAGCCAGGGAGCAACACGTCGCCTTCTCGCCAGCCTGGGGGGACGGCTGATTCAGCAACGCGACCGGGGACTGACGGTGTTCTTTCCAGTGGCCTGACAATGTTGACGGGTGTGAAGCTTCCCGGGACGACAGGGGATCAGGGCCGAATGACGGTGCTACTTTCCAGCCGTAACGGCATGCCGATTTTTCCGAGGACAGCCATGACAGCAACGGCGTTGAACGGTCAGCTCCCCCAGTTCATCGGCAGCACCGGTGGGCTTCTGAACGCCGCGGAGACTGAAGAGAAGTACGCCATCACCTGGACGAGCGGTTCTGCTCAGGCATTCGAACTGCCCACCGGTGGTGCAGCCATGATGCATCAAGGCGAAAACATCATGTATTTCGCGCGCAAAGAGCAGTGCCTTGCACTTGGTACACAGCTGCGCACCAAGTTCAAGCCCCGGATCGAGGACTACAAGATCTACCGGATTTTCCCTGGTGGGGACACCGAATTCCTCCATCCAAGTGATGGTGTGTTCCCCGAGAAAGTGAACGAAGGTCGTCAAATGGTTGGGCACAACGCCCGACGCATCGGCCAGAACACCAACCCCGCCAACATCAAGTTCAGCGGAAGGAACACCTTCGACGCCTGATCCCGTCGACAATCGTCCGTCGGGGCTGCGACAATCCCTCAATGCTCAGCCCCGACCGCGCCGCCTTCCTGGAGGATGCCGCCTCCGGTGCCACGTTTATCCCCGTGGCACACAGTTGGCCGGCAGACCTTGAGACACCTCTCACCACGTGGCTCAAAGTGGGGGAGGGTCGTCCCCCAGGAGTCCTGCTCGAATCTGTTGAGGGTGGAGAAACCCTCGGTCGATACAGCGTGGTGACCTGCAACCCACTCTGGACACTCACTGTCCGCAACGAACGCATCGAACGGGTTTGGCGTGATGGTCGTCGGGACACCCTGCGCGGCAATCCCTTTGATGTGCTGCGAGAGTCCCTGACGCCTTATCGACCTGGAAGCCTGCCCGGCCTTCCTTCAATCGGCCAACTCTTTGGAATCTGGAGCTACGAGCTGATCCGCTGGATCGAGCCATCGGTTGTCACCCATGCTGTCGATGACGATGCCCCACCGGATGGTGTGTGGATGCTGATGGACAGCGTCTTGATCTTCGACCAGGTGAAGCGCCTGATTACTGCTGTTGCCTACGGCGACCTCAGCGGTGGCCATGGCAGCGCAGCCGATGCGAACAGCGCCTGGTCCAACGCCATGGCTCGCATCACCCAGCTCGAGCAGCTCATGGCAGCGCCGCTACCGCCCATTCGCCCCCTTCGTTGGCAGGCCAACAGCAACAGCACCCCACACACCACAAGCAACCGCAGCCGTGAGGATTTCCTGGCAGCCGTCGAGCGCGGGCGCGACCACATTGCCGCTGGTGATGTGTTCCAACTGGTGCTGAGCCAGCGTCTAGAGACCACGGTCCCTCAGAAACCACTCGAGCTGTACCGCAGCCTCCGCATGGTGAATCCATCGCCTTACATGGCGTTCTTCGATTTCGGAGATTGGCAGCTCATCGGCTCCAGTCCAGAGGTGATGGTGAAGGCAGACCCCGTACCTGGTGGGATCCGCGCCAGTCTGCGGCCGATCGCAGGGACCAGACCACGTGGTCATTCCGACCTTGAAGACCGAAATTTCGAAACCGACTTGCTGGCCGACCCGAAAGAAAGGGCTGAACACGTGATGCTTGTGGACCTGGGCCGCAACGACCTGGGCCGGGTCTGCCAACCCGGATCGGTCGAAGTCAAAGACCTGATGGTGATCGAGCGCTACTCGCACGTTATGCACATTGTCAGCCAGGTTGAAGGACGTCTGTCACCCGACAGGGACGTCTGGGACCTGCTGATGGCCTCCTTCCCCGCAGGCACCGTCAGTGGCGCCCCCAAGATTCGGGCCATGCAATTGATTCATGAGCTTGAACCCGATGCCCGTGGTCCCTACTCCGGTGTCTATGGGTCGGTGGATCTGGCTGGAGCCTTGAACACAGCCATCACAATTCGCACGATGGTGGTGCGTCCCCACCGGGATGGCGGATGGCGGATCCAGGTTCAAGCCGGAGCCGGCGTGGTCGCCGACTCGAAGCCGGAATCGGAGTATCAGGAGACGCTCAACAAAGCCAAGGGCATGCTCACGGCTCTTGCCTGCCTTCAGGACCCCAACCCATGACAGGTCCTCTGCTTCTGAAGGGCTTTGAAATCGAGCTGTTCACGGGTCGAACCGATGGCGAAAACGTGGGTGTGTCAACCGCCGCAGCCCGAGAGCTTGAGGGGTTCGTCACCGAGCCGGATCTGCGAAACCTCGAATACATCACGTCACCCGAAGCCGATTACGCCCCCCAAGTGGAAGCTCTGCTCGAACCCCGCCGGAAATTGCGGCAGTGGTTGAAGCAACGGGAACTGACCCTGCTGCCCGGGAGCACCCTCAGCCTTGGGAACCCCCAGTGCTTCGAACGCTCCGACCCTGAGAACAGCTACCACAGCTTGATCGAGGCCACCTACGGCACGCGTGTGGTTACCGCCAGCATTCATATCAACCTGGGGATACCAGACACCACCTGGCTGTTCCAGGCGTTGCGCTTGATCCGCTGCGAAGCCTCTCTCCTGCTCGCACTGAGTGCAAGTTCACCCTTTCTGGGTGGGTGTCTCACCGGAGCCCACTCCCAACGCTGGCTGCAATTCCCGCTCACACCAGCGTCCGTTCCTCTCTTTGCAGGTCACCGGCACTACGTCGACTGGATCGAAGAGCAACTGCAAAACGGCAGCATGCACAACATTCGACACCTCTGGACCTCCGTACGACCGAATGGTCCCCAACGGCCCAACGACCTGAACAGACTTGAACTGCGTATCTGTGATCTGATCACCGACCCAGCCGTGCTGCTGGCGGTCACAGCCTTGATGGAGCTCAGAGTGCTGATGCTGCACCAAGCGCCCGAACGTCTGGATCCCTTGGTGGCCAGCGATCTGAGTCCGACTGAGCTCCAGACTCTCTGTGACAGCAATGATGCTGCCGCAGCACAATCCAGCCTCGATGCTGAACTGCTGCATTGGAGCGATGGAAGATCCCTGTCAGCCCGCACCTGGATCGCTGACCTCTGTGCCAGCGTGACGCCCATGGCCAAAACCCTGGGGCTGGAGCAACAACTCGAACCGATCCAACAGGTGCTCAACCATGGGAATCAAGCGATGCGCTGGCTCGCAGCCATCGATGCAGGGAGCACCATCCCGGAGACAATCCAGGCCGGCGTTGCCGAAATGGCCCGACAGGAGCTTCTGAGCACTGAGGCTGCACACGCTTTGGGATGATCAAGTCTTCAGTTGATTCCCAGAACGCTTCGATGCTCTCGACCTCCGCCCAGATTCCTGAGAGCGACCGGTCGACGATCGCCGAGTCCAGCAAGGCCGGAGGCCCTCTCCTCCAGCAGCGTCTGGCCCTTGTGGAAGACCTCTGGGAAACCGTTCTGCGCAGCGAATGCCCCCACGACCAGGCCGAAAGGCTGCTGCGCATGAAGCAACTGAGTGACCCGGTTGCCAGTGATGGCGAAGCGGTCAGCAGTGATGCCGTTGCTCAACTGATCCGGGAGATGGATCTGGTGGAGGCCATCGCTGCTGCACGCGCCTTCTCCCTCTACTTCCAGCTGGTGAACATCCTTGAGCAGCGGATCGAGGAAGACAGCTACCTCGCGAGCATGAGTCGTTCGCTGGAGCATCCAGAGCAGGTGGACCCCTTTGCGCCACCCCTGGCCAGCCAGACGGAACCCGCCACCTTCAGGGAGCTCTTCGAGAGGCTGCGCCATCTCAACGTGCCACCGGCCCAGCTGGAATCCCTTCTCCAGGACCTCGATATCCGGCTTGTTTTCACAGCCCACCCCACTGAAATCGTGCGCCACACGGTGCGCCACAAACAACGCCGAGTCGCCACGCTTCTGCAGCAATTACAGGTCACTCCTGCGATTGCCCACGGAGAACGCGACAGTCTGCGTCAGCAACTCGAAGAAGAGATCCGACTGTGGTGGCGCACCGACGAGCTGCATCAGTTCAAACCAACGGTGCTGGATGAGGTCGATTACTCCCTCCATTACTTCCAGCAAGTGCTCTTCGACGCGATGCCCCAGCTTCGCCGTCGCATCAGCAGTGCACTGGCCAGCAATTATCCAGACGTTCGTCTCCCCCCCTCAGCGTTCTGCACATTCGGCTCCTGGGTGGGCTCCGATCGCGACGGCAACCCATCGGTGACACCGGAGATCACCTGGAGAACAGCCTGCTATCAGCGCCAGCTGATGCTCGAGCGCTACATCGCGGCGGTTCAAGCCCTTAGGGATCAGCTCAGTATCTCGATGCAGTGGAGCCAGGTGAGTGCACCACTGCTGGAATCCCTGGAAATGGACAGGCTGCGCTTTCCGGAGGTCTATGAGGAGCGTGCCGCACGGTACCGGCTTGAGCCCTACCGGCTGAAACTCAGCTACATGCTCGAACGGTTGCGGCTCACCCAGCTGCGCAATCAGCAACTGGCGGAAGCCGGATGGCAAACCCCCACCGAGGGCTTGCCGGCGAACACCGCATCAACCGCAGGGAATGAGGCCCTGCATTACGGATCCGTGACGGAATTCCGCAGCGACCTGGAATTGATCCGCAACAGCCTGGTGAGCACCGAACTCAGCTGCGAGCCGCTCGACACCTTGCTCACTCAGGTGCACATTTTCGGATTCTCTCTGGCCAGCCTTGATATCCGCCAGGAGAGCACCCGGCACAGCGATGCCCTGGATGAACTGAGTCGCTACCTGCGTTTACCCAAGTCGTATGAAGACATGGGTGAAGCCGAGCGGGTGGCCTGGCTGCTGGAAGAGCTCCAAACCCGTCGTCCGCTCATTCCCCAGGCCGTGGAGTGGTCGGCCAGCACTGCAGAGACCATTGCGGTCTTCCGCATGTTGCACCGCCTTCAGGAGGAATTCGGCAGTCGAATCTGCCGCACCTACGTGATCTCGATGAGTCACACCGCCTCCGACCTGTTGGAGGTGTTGCTACTGGCCAAGGAAGCCGGTCTGGTTGACCCCGCAGCAGAGCAGGCCGATCTGCTGGTGGTTCCTCTGTTTGAAACGGTTGAAGATCTCCAGCGAGCTCCGGCCGTGATGGAGCAGCTGTTCGATAACCGCCTTTACCGACAGTTGTTGCCTCGCGTGGGAGAACACGTGCAACCGCTGCAGGAGCTGATGCTCGGCTACTCCGACAGCAACAAGGATTCCGGCTTCCTCTCCAGTAACTGGGAAATCCACCAGGCCCAGATCGCGCTCCAGGACCTTGCCAGCCACAAGGGTGTCGCCCTTCGCCTCTTCCACGGCCGAGGAGGTTCCGTTGGCCGCGGGGGTGGTCCCGCGTATCAGGCCATCCTTGCTCAACCCAGTGGCACACTCCAGGGGCGGATCAAGATCACAGAGCAAGGTGAGGTGCTGGCCTCGAAATACAGCCTTCCCGAGCTGGCTCTCTACAACCTGGAAACGGTGAGCACCGCGGTGGTCCAAAACAGCCTCGTCACCAACCAACTCGATGCCACACCGAGCTGGAATGAATTGATGTCGCGGCTGGCAGCCCGCTCCCGCAATCACTACCGCGCTCTGGTGCACGACAACCCCGATCTGGTGGCGTTCTTCCAACAGGTCACCCCGATCGAAGAGATCAGCAAACTGCAGATCTCCAGTCGTCCGGCTCGTCGCAAGAGCGGTGCCAAGGACCTCTCCAGCCTTCGGGCCATTCCCTGGGTGTTCGGCTGGACGCAGAGTCGCTTTCTTCTGCCCAGCTGGTTTGGCGTCGGCACGGCCCTGGCGGAGGAAGTGGCCTCGGATGCCGAACAGCTCGACGTACTACGCCGCTTGCATCAGCGTTGGCCCTTCTTCCGGATGCTGATCTCAAAAGTGGAGATGACCCTCTCCAAAGTCGATCTCGAGCTGGCGAGCCATTACGTGAGCAGCTTGGGCAGCGATGCACACAGGGACGCCTTCGATCGCATCTACGCAACGATCGCCAGGGAATATGCCCTCACCCATCAACTCGTGCTCGACATCACCGGCCAGAAGCGTCTTCTCGACGCGGATCCCGGCCTCCAACTATCGGTCGATCTGCGAAACCGCACGATCGTTCCCCTCGGTTTTCTTCAAGTTGCTCTGCTGCGGCGCCTGCGCGATCAGAACCGTCAACCCCCCATCAGCGAGTCGGCCTCGAGCCAGAGCGATGGTCGTACCTACAGCCGCAGCGAACTGCTACGGGGAGCCCTGCTCACGATCAATGGCATTGCCGCTGGCATGCGCAACACCGGTTGATCGGCCTTGCTCCCTTTTCGCCATCAGCCTCCAGCGCCGACCCTTCCCGCGCGTTATCAGCTGCGCAACGATTTCAATCCGTCCGCCGAAGCGATCAACCGCTTGCTGGCCTCATGCGGCGAGGCCACCCCTCCTCTCGTGCGCTGGAATGACGCCTTAGCACGCAGTTACGGCCACCTCTGCATCCTCGACAACACCGATGCCGAGTTGGTGGGATTTGTTCGGATCACCAGTGATCAGGCGCTCAATGCCAATCTCTGGAATCTGTCCGCCAAGCCGGGGCCCGATCAGGCACGGTTATTTGCCGTGCTCGTGCACCGCGCCCTGAGCAGCCTGCGAAAGGGGCTGCCAGGATGCAGTATTTCCATTGCCGCCCCTAGGTCAGCCCTTGACGCTCTGACAAGCCAGGGGTTTGTCCTTGATCCCGGCGGGATCAGGGCCATGGGACTGAGACTCCGATAAACGGCAGAACGAAAAGACGAGCATGGCAGGACTCGAACCTGCGACCCTCAGAACCGGAATCTGATGCTCTATCCAACTGAGCTACATGCCCACACCGGCTGATGCCGCTGGGTGGAGTCGACTCATGGAGTGCTCCATCGAGTTACTTTAACGACACGCCGCACCCGGACCAATTCGGCTTCTCCAGCTGGAACTGCAGGCGTTCCGCAACTACAGCGCTTTGCAGCTGGAGATTGATGAACCGCGGCTGTTGGTGATTGGCCGGAACGGCGTGGGCAAATCAAACCTGCTCGAGTCAGTTGAACTTCTCGGCAGCCTCCGCTCCCATCGCAGCAGCCAGGACCAAGACCTGATCCACTGGGAGGCCTCAGAAGCTCGCCTGCGAGCGCGCACCAGCGACAACGACGACCTACAGATGCTGTTGCGGCGACGAGGCGGGCGCGAAGTCAGGCGGAATGGCAAAACCCTGGATCGGCAGCTCGACCTGATTGGCCCACTTCGCTGCGTTGGCTTCAGCGCTCTGGATCTGCAGCTGGTGCGTGGTGAACCGGCCCTGAGGCGCCAATGGCTCGATCGGGTGGTCCTCCAACTCGAACCCATTTACGGCGACCTGATCAGCCGCTACAGCAGGCTGCTGCGGCAACGGGCCCAGCTGTGGCGGCAGAGCCGTGGCGTCGCGACCCTGGAACGCCATGCCCTGCTCGATGCTTTCGATCTGCAAATGGCGTTGGTGAGCACGCGCATTCACCGCAGGCGGCGCCGCGCCCTGGCCCGACTGGAACCATTGGCGGCTCGCTGGCACGCGCACCTCAGCCAAGGGCGCGAACAACTCACGCTTCGCTACAGACCAGGCAGTGACCTGATCGGGGAAGAAGCGGAAGAGCCCTGGCGTCTCGCGATCACCGAACAGCTACGGCTGCAGCGCAGTGAAGAGGAGCGGCTCGGCAGCTGCCGGGTCGGTCCTCACCGCGATGAAATCAGTCTCGAACTCAACGACAATCCCGCCCGCCGTTTCGGCTCTGCTGGCCAGCAACGCACCTTTGTGCTGGCCCTCAAACTGGCGGAACTGGAATTGGTGGGAGAGCTCTGGGGGCAGCCTCCCTTGCTGCTGCTCGATGATGTCCTTGCAGAACTCGACCAGGAACGCCAGCTGACGCTGCTGGAGGCGGTCGGAGATCGCCATCAGTGTCTGGTGAGCGCAACTCACCTGGAAGCCTTCGCAGACCACTGGCGCAGCCACGCGCAGGTGATTAACGCCGAAACGTTGAAACCTGAAGCAAATGTGAGGTAACTTCAACTGCTCTTCTCATCTCACCCTGATGAAGCAGAACCTGTCTTGCCTGCATCCCAACCCGGGATGGGGCGGCATCGAATCCCTTTCGGCCACCAGCTCCGTTTCACCCAGTGCCACCGACATGGTGGGAAAACACTGCATTCTCGAGCTCTACGCGTGCGACCACGCCAAGCTCGACGACGAAGTCTTTCTCCGGGACACCATCACCACTGCAGCCAAAAGTGCTGGTGCGACCCTGCTCAACCTGATCACTCACCGATTCGAACCACAGGGCGTGACCGGGCTGGCTCTCTTAGCCGAATCCCACATCTCCATCCACACCTGGCCTGAAAACGGCTATGCCGCCATCGACGTCTTCACCTGCGGCGATCACACCATGCCTGAACGGGCCTGTGACGTGCTGCGTTGTGCCCTTGGCGCTCAGCACCATCAACTCAAGAGTTTCCTGCGTGAAACCCCTGCTGCTGTGGCCCATGCCCAGCGCGATCCACAGATCGTGACGTCAGCCGGCTAAGCCGGCTGACGCGGTTGAGCTCAAAGATGGTTGTACGCCGCCGCTTCGGCAGCATCAAGACTGGTCGTGATGGGATGCTTCCGGAAATGATCAAGGGCCGCCGTGAGATCGCTGATCAGAAGATCAGCCATCTCACGGGTGAAGTCACGCTTCACAAGGATGCGCTGAAAGGCCTGATTCGCTAAGTCACCGGTGAAGGGATAAGCGGGCACCTGCCATCCACGCATGCGCAGCCGATCCGCCAGGTCATAGAGATTGAAGCCATGGTCACCATCGTCATGGAGGGTCCAGACCACCGTGGGGATTCCCTTCTGGGGTGAGCCGTCGTGGATGAGCTTGAACGGCCCGATCTCCCGAAGTTTGCTGGCGACATAGCGCGCATTGGCATGGCTGGCTTCATGCAGCTGCCGATACCCTTCACGACCCAGCCGAACAAACTCGTGGTATTGGGCAATCACCTGACCAGCCGGTCGAGAAAAATTGATCTGGAACGTCGGCATGTCTCCGCCGAGATAGCTGACGTGAAACACCAACTCATCGGGCAAATCCTGGGGCGTTCGCCACAACACCCAGCCGACCCCGAGTGGAGCCAGACCAAATTTATGGCCTGACGCGTTGATGGACTTCACCCGCTGAAGTCGAAAATCCCATGGAGGTAGATCGGGCGCACAAAACGGTGCAAGGAAGCCTCCGCTTGCCCCATCCACGTGAATCGGTACATCAATGCCGGTCTGGGCTTGATAAGAATCGAGTGCAGCACTGATGGCGGCCACATCCTCATAAAGGCCGTGGTAGGTGACGCCAAGGGTTGGCACCACAAAAATGGTGTTCTCATCCACCGCTTCCAGAACACGCTCCGGGGTCAGACAGAGCTCCCCCGGGCGCATCTCGAGCTCGCGCATCTCGACATCCCAGTAGCGCGCAAACTTTTTCCAGCAGATCTGCACACTGCCACAAACCATGTTGGGTTTGTCGATGGGCAACCCTGCCAGGCTCTGACGTTTGCGCCAGCGCCATTTCGCCGCCATCCCTCCCAACATCGCGGCTTCACTGCTGCCGATCGTGGAACAGCCGACTGCCTCTGCGGGAGCGTTCCAGAGATCAGCCATCATCGAGACACAGCGTTGCTCCACCTCCGCGGTCTGGGGATATTCGTCTTTGTCGATCAGATTTTTATCGACCCCGAGCGCCATCAGGTTCATGACACTGGGCGAGAGATAGGTCTGACAGAACGTCGCCAGGTTCTGCTTGCTGTTGCCGTCAAGAAGCAGCTCTTCTTCGATCAGCTGCGCGGTGGCGTCATCAGCACGACCATCGATTGGGAAACGGCTCCGCGGCAGCGGCGCCACCATGGCGTTCACCAAGGCCTGCTCCTCGCCATCCAGCAGGTGATGCCGGGATCGATGGATCGCCATCGGAAGCAAGCGTCTTCTTGGAAGGTATCTCCATCACGCCAAATCCGCAGTCACCTGCAACAGCACATGCTGGGTGCTTCACACCCGATTGAGCTTTCCGCTGACCAGCCCTTCTAGATCAAGGCTGACAGCAGTAAATCCCAGATCAAGCAATGCGTTCACCATCGCGTCTCGCTCAGGACTCAAGGCCAGTTCGGCGATCCGGTCAGAAGGCACCTCAATGCGTGCTGAGGAACCCTGGCTGCGCACTCTCACTGCGTTGAACCCCAGTGCCATCAACCTCGCTTCCGCCTGCCCGACCCGCTGAAGACGTTCTGCACTGATCCTTTCTCCATAGGGAAAACGGGAAGCGAGGCAAGGCTGCGCCGGCTTGTCCCACCAGGGGAATCCCAATGCTTTCGAGAGTTCACGCACCTGGGTCTTCCTGATCCCCAAGGCCGCCAGGGGAGACTCAACACCTGCCTCTCGTGCCGCTTGGATCCCAGGGCGATGGTCAGTGAGATCATCTGCATTGACTCCATCGAGCACACGGGCCCCATCAGAGGCAGCGGCCAAGGGAGCCAGAAGACGATGAAGCTCCCGCTTGCAGGCATAACAACGATCCACCGGGTTATTGCTGTAGCTGGGATCGGTCAACTCCTCAGTGGCCACCTCGCGATGGCGAATACCCAGCCAAGCCGCCTGCTGACGGGCTTCACGCAAAAGGTGAGGAGCAAGGGCCGGCGAGACACCCGTGATCGCAGTGGCCGCGCCGCCGAGTTGCTCATGGGCAATGGCGGCCACCAGAGCGCTGTCGACTCCGCCGGAATAGGCCACACACACGCGCTCGTAGCCGGTCATGGCTTGCCTTAATTGGTCAAGCAAGCTCTGTTCCGGCTCGTCCAATGGCTCCAGCTGGCGAAAGAGGTGTCCGGAGGATGGCGACGCCGCCTGTGGCGTTCGGTCTTCAACCAAGGGACCTATCGGTTCGCATCTCAAAGTCAAGTTAATGGCGATGTGAATGCATCGGTCACGCCCGCATGGCATCCGCACTCGGTAAGCTCCGGGAACGTCCGATCGGTTCATGGCAGGGAATCGCAGACCAGCCGTCGGAATCGTCACCGCTGCTGACAGCCGTGAACGCAGCCATGGCCAGCTCCACGTCTATGACGGAGAAGGGAAGGGCAAGAGTCAGGCAGCCCTCGGGGTGGTGCTCCGCACCATCGGTCTGGGGATCTGTGAGCAACGGCGCACCCGGGTGCTGTTGCTGCGTTTTCTGAAAGGCCCGGGCAGGGCGTATGACGAAGACGCTGCCATCGAAGCCTTACAGCAAGGGTTCCCTCATCTGATCGATCAGGTGCGTACCGGCCGGGGCGAACATTTTGGCGCCGACGATGTCACGCACTTCGACAAACAGGAAGCCCAGAGGGGCTGGGACATCGCCAAGGGAGCGATCGCCAGTGCCTTGTATTCCGTGGTGGTGCTGGATGAGTTGAACCCGGTGTTGGATCTGGGCCTGCTCGACATCAACGATGTGCTGCGCAGCCTTGAGGCAAGACCTGAAGGCATGGAAATCATCGTGACCGGCCGGGGCGCCCCCAGGTCGCTTGTACAGATGGCAGACCTTCACTCCGAAATGCGCGCTCATCGTCGTCCCGACCCCAACGACGACAGCCTTCGCTTCGAGTCTCAAGGCGCCATCGAGATCTACACCGGTGAAGGCAAAGGAAAATCCACCAGCGCCCTTGGCAAGGCTCTTCAGGCGATTGGCCGGGGCATCAGCCAGGACAAAAGCCACAGAGTACTGATCCTGCAGTGGCTGAAGGGCGGTAGTGGCTACACGGAAGACGCCGCCATCGCCGCCCTGCGCGAGAGCTATCCCCATCTGGTCGACCACCTTCGCTCAGGCCGCGACGCGATCGTCTGGCGCGGACAACAGGAGCCAATCGACTACGTGGAGGCAGAACGGGCCTGGGAGATCGCCAGAGCAGCGATCTCAAGCGGTCTCTACAAAACCGTGATCCTGGACGAATTGAATCCAAGCGTCGATCTTGAACTGCTTCCCGTGGAACCAATCGTGCAAACCCTGCTGCGCAAGCCGGCTGAAACTGAGGTGATCATCACGGGACGCTGTAAGAACCTTCCCGCCTACTTCGATCTCGCCAGCGTGCATTCCGAAATGGTGTGCCACAAGCATTACGCCGAACAAGGCGTGGATCTGAAACGCGGCGTCGACTACTGACATCGCACCATCGGTCCCATCGTCAGTATCGAGGCACGCTGGGGTCGACGAACTGTGACCAGGCGTCAATGCCGCCCTGCACATTGATGGCTTCGATGCCTTGATCGGCTAGTAGCTGCACCGCCTTGGCCGAACGCCCACCCAGCTTGCAATGCACGTAGAGAGGCTGGCCAGCAGCAAGAGCGCGGATCCGCTCGAGGGCCTCGCCGTTTTCAATCATCGCCAGGGGAATCAGTTGGGCACCCGTGATCACGGCCACCTCCGCCTCAGCGGGGTTGCGGACATCGATCAGTGCCAGTGCATCACCAGCATCCATGCGCTGCTTCAGTCCCTGCACTGTGACGCTGTTCATATCTGCCAACTCTTCCGGCGCTGATTCTCCGCCACGAACGCCACAGAATCTCTCATAGTCGATCAGTCGGTCGATCACAGGGCGCCCCGGAGACGGCTGCAGCTTCAGCTCGCGGAAGCGCATGGCCAGGCCATCGACCAGCAGCAGGCGTCCATCGAGTGGCATCCCAATGCCTGTGATCAGCTTGATCGCCTCCGTCGCCTGCAGCAGTCCGATCAGGCCAGGCATCACCCCGAGCACACCACCTTGGGCACACGTGGGCACCAATCCCGGCGGCGGCGGCTCCGGCACCAGATCGCGGTAATGGGGACTGTCAGCCGTGCGATTGAACACGCTGACCTGGCCTTCAAAACCCTGGACTGAGCCGTAAATCAACGGTTTTCCCAGCAGCACACAGGCGTCATTGATCAGATAGCGACTGGGAAAGTTGTCGGTGCCGTCGCAGATCACGTCATAGCCCTTCAGAAGCTCCAATGCGTTGGCGGCCGTGAGCTTCGTGTCGTAGCCCTCCACTCTGCAATGGGGATTGAGGTCATGAATCCGGGCTTCTGCAGAGGCCGTTTTCGCCCAGCCAATGGTGGCTGTGCCGTGAATCACCTGACGCTGGAGGTTGGAGGAATCCACCACATCGAAGTCAATGATGCCGATCCTGCCGACGCCGGCCGCCGCCAGATAGAGCAGCAGGGGCGAACCGAGACCACCACTGCCGATGCACAACACCGACGCAGCTTTCAAACGTCGCTGACCTGCCAACCCCACCTCCGGCAGGGTGAGGTGCCGGGCGTAACGGCTCCGTTCCTCCGCTGAGAGATCAACACCGGAATCGAGAGCAGCAAAAGGCTCAACAGGCACGAGGTGGAGCGAGAAGTACCTCAGTCAGTGTGTTGCACGGACACGGTTGCCGGCTCCATCCACCAGGCGCGCATGGTCTGATCTGATGCCAGGATCACCATCAAGCCTGGTTGATGCGACCAGTGGCGATCCGTTGCTGAGGGCACGGCCGGGCCATCGAGATGCGAGTGCGCAGTACCGATCACCGCAAGGCCCCTGCTCCGTGCCCAGCGCTGGGCATGAATCTGCTCTCGGGGATCCAAGGCAAATCGCGTCCTCCTTGAGGGCTGGGGCATGGAGGCGTGGGTTGGAGCTGGCCCTTCCGGCAGGGCCGCCAAACCTGGACGCCAGACATTGCAACAGGGCCAGACCTGCTGCAGCGACCAGCCATCCCGCCGACGTCGCCCGAGCAGCTGGGCGCATCCCTCGTCCGGCAGGGCAGCGGCCAACGTGCGGCGAAGAATGATCAGGACATCGCCACTAACAAACAGCTGCCATGGCGTTGAGGCGGGGTGACCGATACGCTCAACCCAAATTGGCATTTGTTCCAGGCCCATGAGTGAGGACACCACTGCGGTTCAGGACCCTGCACCCTCCGCATCCGCGTCTGCAGGTGACAGCAGCAGCACGGAAACGGTCAATTTCACTGAGCGCTACAGCGAAGTGCTGGGCAAAGTGAATGACACCCTCGACCAAGTCGACTGGAGCCAGGTAGGTCGCATCGGCAAGGTGGTCGGCATCTTCGCTGCGGTGATCGTGGCGCAGATTCTGATCAAAGGAATCCTCGACACCATCAATCTTCTTCCGGTGGTGCCTGGTCTGCTCGAACTGCTGGGCGTTGTTGTCGTTGGCCAGTGGAGCTGGAAAAACCTCACCACAAGCGACAAGCGTTCGGCGTTCCTGAGCCGCGTGCAGGCACTGCGAAACGAGTACCTCGGCTGATTCAGCCGAAACAACGCTCCAACTGGCGGATGGCCTGCCTGCATTGCTGCTGGTAACCACCGCCGAACAGATTGGCGTGATTGAGCAGGTGATACAGGTTGTAGACCTCAATGCGGTCTGAAGCTCCAGAAGCCAAGGGCCATTCCTGCTCATAGGCCGCATAAAACGCTCGACTGAATCCTCCGAACAAGTGGGTCATCGCAAGGTCCACCTCCCGATCAGCCCACCAGCAGGCGGGGTCGATCAGTAAGCCGCGACCATCGCTCAGAACGCCGGCGTTGCCCCCCCAGAGATCGCCATGCACCAAGCAGGGTGCCGGCGCATGCGCATTGAGAACCGCCACCAGGCCCTGCAACCAAGACGACTTCATCCCAACGTCTAGTCCCCAGGTCTGTGCCTGGCACAGCTGTGGCTGCAGACGCAACTCAATGAACGCGTCTCCCCAGTTGTCACGCCAACCGCCCGGTTGAGACCCCAGACCGATGAAGCCATCGCTGGGCCAGCCGAACTGTCCCGCCGCGCGCTCGCATGAGCACCGATGCAGGCGAGCAAGGCCGCGGCCAAGAGCGGTCTGATCGCCCCGCTCCTGCTCCAGCCAGGGCAAGACCAGCACTCCACCGTCCGGGCCCACCGGCAGCAGTGCCAACGGTTCAGGCACCACCAGCTCACGGGGATCAGCGGCTGCATGGAGGGCCTCCAATCCCCGCCGCTCAGCATCGAGCATCACCAGGCTGCCCTGCTTGGCGAACAGCAGGCGTCCATCGCTGAGGGAAAGACGCCAAACCTGCTGACTGCACCCTCCTCCGAGGCTGCGGCAATGGTCGAGGCGGGCTCCTGCCAGCAGACGGGGGGCCTCCCCAAGGATCCGCTCCAGTTCTGCCTGCATTCACACCCTGCACCCTTGCACTGCCAGCATGCCGTGATGGAGCCAGCTAAGGACGTACTCGTGATCGGCGGAGGGATCGCCGGGCTCACTTCCGCCGCTCTTCTGGCCAAAGCGGGCTTGACTGTGACCCTGCTGGAAGCCCATCGCCAACTGGGTGGTTGCGCGGGCACCTTTCGACGGGGGCCCTACACCTTTGATGTCGGTGCGACCCAAGTGGCAGGACTGGAGCCCGGCGGCAGCCATGCCCGCATCCTGGGGCACCTCGGCATGCCCCTACCCGCCGCTGAGCAGCTGGATCCAGGCTGCGTCGTCGACCTGGCGGATGGCTCTGCGCCCATTCCCATCTGGCACGATCCCGCACGCTGGCAGCAGGAACGGGACCAGCAGTTTCCAGGTTCGGAACGCTTCTGGGCGCTCTGCACCTGGCTCCACCAGCACAACTGGTCGTTTGCCGGTCAAGACCCCGTCCTGCCGGTGCGCAGCGGCTGGGACCTGCAACGAACCCTGCGAGCCATCGGGATCGGCACGCTCCTGAGCAGCCCGTTCAGCCTGATGACCGTGGCCGACCTCCTCACCCTCTGTGGGTGCCGCCACCACACACGCCTACGGCGGTTTCTCGACTTGCAGTTACGTCTCTATTCGCAGGAACCCTGCGAACGCACTGCCGCCCTCTACGGCGCCACCGTGCTGCAGATGGTTCAAGCCCCTCTCGGGCTATGGCACTTGCAGGGCTCCATGCAGGTGCTGAGCGATCAGCTGGCGGAAGCCATCCGCCGCGATGGAGGAACGATCCACGTCAGGCAACGGGTGACTCGGCTGGAGCGCAGAACCCCTGGCAGTTGGTGCGTGCACAGCGTCCATCCAGACGGAACCTCCAGGCAGTGGCGATGCCAGGACGTGATCAGCAGCCTGCCGCCCCAGTGCCTGCCGTCCCTGATGCCTGCGTCGCCAACGGGATCCCCTTTACCGGCCAGTTACCGGCGCCGAATCACCAGTCTTGAAGCACCCAGCGGCGCATTGGTGCTCTATGCCGCCCTCAATCGAGACCTACTCCCTTCTGACTGTCCCGCCCATCTGCAGCGAGACGGCCAGAACCCTGGCTCGCTGTTTGTTTCGATCAGTCGCGACGGCGATGGCCGGGCGCCGCAGGGCCAAGCCACGTTGATTGCCAGCGTCTTCACCGATCCACGGGTCTGGGCAGATCTCAAGGAGACCGATCACCAGCAGCGCAAACAGCAAACACTCACCACGATGCGCGAAACCCTCGAGCAGTGGCTAGGTATTCCCCCTCAGGGCTGGACACACCTTGAACTCTCCACCCCGCGGGCTTTTGCCCACTGGACCGGACGCCCGCAGGGCATCGTTGGGGGACTCGGCCAGCACCCCTCACGCTTTGGCCCCTTCGGTCTGGCTAGCCGCAGCCCGGTTTCAGGACTCTGGCTCTGCGGGGATTCCATTCACCCCGGAGAAGGCACAGCCGGGGTGAGCCTCTCGGCCCTGATGGCCTGCAGCCAGCTGATGGCCGCCCGGGGCCGATCACTCACCCTCCCCTAAGGAACAGCCTGGTCAGAGAAACTCTGAGCGCAGCTGCTGGCTATGGGCCAGCACGCTCTCAAGCTGATCCCAGTTCTCTTCAAGGATCGCCTCCTCCAGCTGCTCAAGGCTCCAGCGATAGGACGCCAGCCCCCGCAGCACCGCTGCGGTGTTGCGCGCTGCCATCGCCGTGCCCAGCTGAGGATTGCCTCCTCCCACCCGAGTGGTGTCAGCAAAGCCGCTGGAGGCAAGCTGACGCGCCAACTCGAGCACCGCTGGATCCCGCTCCGCTGCCACAGCCTGCAGCAGGGCAGCACTCACCAACACCGGCACGTGGGAGATCAAGGCCACCGCTTGATCATGACGATCAGCCTCGGCTAGCAGCCAGCGACTGCCCAGCGCCTTGGCCGTCTGCTCCACCATCGCCAAGGCAGAGGCATCGGTGCCGGCTTCGGGTGTCGCCACCCAGGGACGACCACGGAATAAATCGCGCACACCCGCTTCCACTCCCGCCTCGGCCGTACCAGCCATCGGATGACTGGCGACAAACCGGGGATGGAGAGAGCTCCAGGCACGGAGCACGGATTGCTTCACCGACCCCACATCGGTGATCACCGCCCGCTGCGGCAACGACCTCACCAAGATGGGATCAGGGTCCAGTAGACGCTCCAGCGGCAGAGCAAGGATCACCAGATCACAGCCCTCCAGACTCTGAGGATCGGTACTCACCTCCTGCACAAGGCCCCGCTCCAGAGCGCGATCCGCTGTGACCTGGCGATGGGTCACTCCCCTGACACGGCACCCCAGCGCCTGCAGATCCAGACCCAGCGAGCCTCCGATTAATCCCAGCCCCACCAAGCCCACTGTTGATGGCAGGGTGACCTGTTCGGCCCCATCGCTCTGCATCGCCACCCGATCCAATCACTCCATGTTGATGGAGCGTCCAGCGTGAACCAACACCAGCAAGGCCCCTCTTAGGCTCTGCCAATGCTGGAAGCCCTCGCCCATCAGCAGCTCAAACACCTGCTGCAGAGGGACCGCTCAGCCTGGCCCCACCACCTCACCCTGAGCAGGCTTGTCGCGCGTGGGCTGCGGCGACGGGACCGAGCGCTGTTTCAACTCGCCCCAGGCAGTCAGGACCAGTGGTGGCTGGGAGTTTTGGTGCCACTCTGCCTTCAGAGCCAGCGGGCCGTGCTGGTGCTCGAAGAAGCCGAGAAGCGGCGCCTGCTCCAGGTGGAGCGACCCCGATTGCAAGCAGCCGGCCTGGCTCTCGCCTGCTGGATGGAGCCAACAGCGCCGACAGGGAATCAACTGTGGGTCCTTTCCAGCGCTGATCTGGTGACGGCCCACCGGCGGGGCATGCTGCAGCCAGACCACCAACTGATCATTCCGAATGCGGAATGTTTCAGCCAAAGGCTGCGTCAGGCCCTTTCGGTGACGATCGCTCCGCCTGACTGGGAACGGTTGCGCCAGGCCCATCCCTGTGCCGATACCGCCCTGCTCGAACTGCATGAACGCCTGAGTCGACGCCTCTTTGCCGAAGCCGCCCGTACCGATGCACAGATGCGCCTCGATCGCAGTGAACTGGTCGCTCTTCGTGATCTGGTGGGGTTGCTCAATCCTCTGCCCGATCCATGGCCACAGCTCACCGATATCAACCCCGATCACTGGGTGAGCTGGGCAGCCCTCGACCATCATTTATTGCAATGGCGCTGGCACCTCGATGTGCTTGAGCCCTTGCAGGAGCTGCAAGAGCTGCTGGCTCCACAGCCGGCCCTGCTGATCAGTGGCAATGGCCAGACGGCACGTCTGCAGCAGGAACTCGCCTCAGCGGGTTTCAGCGCCGATGTGATGGTGCACCTACGGGAACCCTCCCTTCTGGAACCCCTCCCCCTGTTCGCGCCTCGCCGCCAACCGCTGCCTAACACGGAGATTTACTCCGAGCACCTGCTCGACCAGTCACGGCGCCTCATCCTGGGCCGCACCGGACTGACCGTGGTGCTGCTCGATGACAGCGGCATGCGACAGCGCCTTGCCAGCGAACTGGCGGGTGAATTTGGCAGTCGCGTGATTCACGAAGCCACCACTCCCGACAGCAACGGCGTGATCTGCTGCCGCTGGAGCTGGTGGCAGACCCATCAGGATCACTTGCCTTCACCTGAGCAGATGATCGTGGCCCTGCTGCCCATCGCCAGCCTGGAATCTCCTCTCACAGCGGCCCGAGTGGAAACTCTGAAGCGTCAAGGCCGCGACTGGTTCAGGGAATTGCTGCTACCCGAAGCCCTGGCGGTATTAGCCCCCGCCGTCGCCCCTCTCCGTCACGCCGGTGGACGACTGGCCATCCTCGACGGACGGGTGCATGGCCGGAGCTGGGGGGAACAGGTGCTGGCAGCGTTGCAACCCTGGACTCCCCTTCAGCGCCTGCTACCCAACTGACGACTTGAGACGGATGTCTCTGGGATCACAGCTTTAGGCTGCCTCAGCCTGATTAACGCTCCGCATGGGAGAAGCTCGTCGCCGCGCCAGTCAGGGATTGCCGCCAAAGACCATCAAACCCGCAGCTGGATCGTCGGAACGGGTGGTCCCTTGGCTACCTCTCACCAAACAACAGACCAGCCAGTTCATGGCGATCACCACCCGAGGTGCCTGGATCGGCATCGGCGGCATGGTTGCGATCTGGGTGGTGGTGCGCTTCATCGGCCCCGCAGCTGGCTGGTGGACGCTTGCCGATACCCCCTGAGGCTGCTTCGCTCGCCCAAGTCCGTCGCCCAGCCGATTGCCAGGATGATGGTGAGACCAAGACAGTGGCCGCAGGCCGGCTCACCCCGCTCGCACCAATCTAAAGAAACAATTTAAGATTTATGGGTCCCTTGAGGTCGCGCCATGTTTCTGCGCTTGGCACAGCAATACCGCGCAGTTGTGCACGACCTGGTGATGAGCCTTCAGGCTCTCGCGAACAGCCTGAAGAAACGGGGTCTCAGCGCCACTTGCTACGTCTGTGACGATGGCAGCGATGGCCATGGTGCATCGTTCGTCGCCGACCTCGGTGATCAGCACATGGTGCGCTTTCTTGTCTCTGATTTCGGCATCAGCTGGGTGGAATCCCGCAACGGTCGGGAGCTGGTCAAGCTTGAGGGAGCTGAAGCCATTCAGGAACTTCAGCGCGTGTCCCAGTTCCTCGAAACCGTTCCACCACACCTGAAGCCCACCGCCAACAGCTCAGCCTCGAGCAGGGAAGCGACGCCTCCCTGCTGAATCAAGGGGCCTCTCAGACCCTGAGCACTGACCTCAGGCTGCTGCCGAAGGTGCCTTGGCACCGCTGGCCTTGACCTCCGCTTCTTTGGAGGAAGCTTTGCTCTCCGCCGAGCCAGAGCCCGATTTGGCGGCTGCACTGCGGGCAGCAGCCGCAAGAGGGCGCATGGAATTCGACGTCACCTCTGAGCCCTCAGTGAGCTTCTGACGCACCAACCCCTCAATCACCTGGGTTGCTTCAGGGTTCTGTTCGAGCCAACCAATGGTGTTGTCGCGACCCTGGCCGATATTGTCGCCGTCGTAGCTGTACCAAGCCCCCTTCCGGATGACCACGCCGGTTTCTTCGGCGAGATCGAGGAGACACCCCAAGGTGCTGATCCCACGCCCAAACAGGATGTCGAACTCGGCAATCCTGAACGGAGGGGCCACCTTGTTTTTCGCCACTTTCACCTTGGCCCGGATGCCGTATTCCTCGGTCCCCCGCTTCAAGGTCTGAATGCGACGGATATCGAGCCGCACCGAGGCATAGAACTTGAGAGCGTTACCACCTGTCGTGGTCTCGGGATTGCCATAGGTGACGCCGATCTTGAGACGCAGCTGGTTGAGGAAGATCACCGTGCAACCGGATTTTCCGATATTGCCGGTGATCTTGCGCATGGCCTGACTCATCAAACGAGCCTGGCTACCGACAGCGAGATCGCCCATCTCGCCCTCGATCTCCGCGCGGGGAGTCAGCGCGGCAACAGAGTCAACAACAACAATGTCGACGGCAGCGGAGCGCACCAGCTGGTCAACGATCTCCAGCGCCATCTCGCCGGTATCGGGCTGAGAGACCAACAGATTTTCGATGTCGACCCCGAGCGACGCTGCATAAACAGGATCAAGAGCGTGCTCAGCGTCCACAAAGGCGGCAACGCCACCACGCTTCTGCACTTCGGCGATGGCATGCAGGGTGAGGGTGGTTTTACCGGAGCTCTCCGGGCCGTAGACCTCAACAACACGGCCTTTGGGATAACCGCCACCGAGGGCGAGATCCAGCGTCAGGGCACCGGTGGGGATGGTTTCCACCCGCATCCGGGACGCATCCCCCAGACGCATGATCGAGCCCTTGCCGAAATTGCGCTCGATCTGACCAAGCACAAGGTTGAGGGCTTTGTCGCGCTCGCCGGGGCGGGCATCGGATCCGGAGGACTGGGCGGCTTTCACGTCAACTGGCATGGCAGGAAAAGCTAAAGGGCTAGTGGGCGTTACAGGCCGCGAAGCAGGACGGAGCACAAAGCGCTGCAACCAAGCCAAGAGGCACTGAACAAACGTTTCAATGCCCCCAACAAGATCACCCGTCCCATGTAGTACAGATGTACGTTAACGAATCAAGTCCAGTCCGCCAAGGGGGTCAGCATGCGGGCCTGATCGAGGAGGTGAATCCCCTGGGGCAAAGCCTCCCGATCATGGGGGCGAAGGTAACCCCAGTCGGCCAGGAAGCAAGGCAGGGTCTCCAGCCCAGAGGTGGCCTTGACCGTCTCAAGCGTGGGGCGGCGGTCCTCCACAAAGCCAGCCAGAGAACGCTCGGTCCTGAGCTGCAGCAGCACGTCGGGCTTGGTCCCAGCCTCATGACCAAACAACAACTGGGGCCGCAGCGCGAATCCATCGAGCAACTCCGCAGTGAAAGCTCGCCCCTTGGTGGTGAGCACCGCCCAGTCAAAACCTTCAGCACCGAAGCGGCGCAGGCGTTCAGGCACCCCCGCGAAGGGGCGATGACGCGCCAGCCAAGTGGAACGATCCTCGGCAACAGCTGCGCTGCGCACCTGTTCCAAGGCCACCTGCAGTTGTGGAGGCGTCCAACCCCGAGCCACAAGCGCTCGCTTGCAATGGTGGGCATAGCCCTGCACAAAATCCTCAACTCCCTCGCGGAGCAGGGGGGCCTCAGGGTCTTGCAGAAGCACTGCGATCAGAACCATCTCCCAGCCGTGATGAATCCAGGGCCTGAGCTGCCTGAAAACCTCCGGCACGGACACAGGCAGACGGTCCTCGGCGTTCGATGACGACGGCAAGAGCGACAGGCAGGCAGCTCTGGCACTCCACCAGTACTCCTCCATACCGTCGACGATCACACCATCGAAATCAAAAACGAGAAGGGGTCGGTTCGACACCGGATCTCCTTAAAACTGGGCCGCTAGGATTCGAACCTAGGAATGGCGGGACCAAAACCCGCTGCCTTACCACTTGGCGACGGCCCAACGCGCAATCGACGATCCCGAAGGAAGCTGACTGGTGCCTGAATAGTTACCCACAACGCCGTGGCCTTCGTCAATCCATTGTCAGGGGAAAATCTGGTCAATCAGGGCGGGAAGACCCTCAGACGCCTCTGATCCGCTGCGCCGAAGACATCACTGCGGAGGTGATAGCGCGCCACCAGATCCGCCTGCATGCGCCGCACATCGTCAGTGCGGGGAAGCAGCTCCACCGGCCGCCCAAGGGGCACCACCACCTGTTCCACCGCCAAACGACATTCCTCAAGGGCGGCGAAGGCATCGCCACGGTCTTGGGTCACCGGCCGTGGTTCGTCCTCAGCACGGCGCACCAGCAACCGCTCCAGAGCCCGCTCCACCTGAGGGAACGTGTCGGACTTGATCACCAGAATGGGGACGTGTGCTTCCCGAGCCTGGCGCCGTAGTCCTGGCTCGCGCCCCAACCCCTGACGTACGCTCAGCACCACATCGGCGTCGGCGAGGTCATCCACCAGCTGCACAGGCCAGGCGTGGCGACGGCTGGCCTCCTCGACCAGGTGAGGAGTCAGACCACAGCAGAGCACCTGCAAGAGATGGGAACGGGCATCAGCATCCATCGCAGAAGCCCTGTCACCGATCGCAGCATCAACCGCCCCCGCGTCTCCTGGATCAGGCATGGGCACCACCGCCAAGGCAGGCTTGGAGCCCTGCTCGCGGCGGGACCGAAGCGAAGGATCACGGGGCCTCCGAGGCCCGACGTCAGGTGGATCAACCTCCACCAGCTGAACGCGACCCTCGGAGGTCAGCTCTCGCAACTGGGCACGCGGCTGATGTCCTCTGAGCAGCAGATCAACCGTTGCTCCCACATCCACATGCACGGCCCAGCGATGACGCTGATGGATCTCCACCGCCAATGGGAAGGTGGGCTCGGCTGCACGCTCCAACACCGTCTTCTGACTGCGGCGACGGCGCGCCTCGTCATCACCAAGGGTGACCGACTCGATTCCGCCCACCAAATCGCAGAGGGTGGGGTTCTTGATCAGATTGGCCAAGGCATTGCCATGGGCCGTCGCCACCAGCATCACACCCCGTTCGGCGATCGTGCGTGCCGCCTGGGCCTCCAGTTCCGTGCCGATCTCATCGATCACGATCACTTCAGGCATGTGGTTTTCCACCGCCTCGATCATCACTTGATGCTGCAGCTCGGGCCGGGACACCTGCATGCGTCGCGCACGACCGATGGCGGGGTGGGGAATGTCGCCATCACCAGCGATCTCATTGCTGGTGTCGATCACCACCACCCGTTTCGACAGATCGTCAGCCAGCACTCGGGCGATCTCGCGCAGGGCAGTCGTCTTGCCAACGCCAGGACGTCCCATCAGCAGCAGTGAATCGCCTCGGTCGAGCAAATCGCGCACCATGGCCACAGTGCCGAATACAGCGCGGCCAACACGGCAAGTGAGACCCACCACCTCCCCGCGTCGATTGCGGATGGCACTGATGCGGTGGAGGGTACGTTCCACTCCGGCACGATTATCAGCCCCAAACTGCCCGAGCCGATCCACCATCACCTGGAGATCCTCCCGGGTCACGGGGGCATCACCGAGGCAAGCTGAACGGCCGGGATAACGAGCTTCAGGGACTCGCCCCAGATCCAGCACCACCTCCAACAACTGGTCTCGGGCTTCCTCGGTCCTGAGGTGGCTCTGCACAGTGGCTGGCAACAGCGCGAGCAGGCGGTCGAGGTCGTCGGTGATGCGCTCGGTGATCATCGCCAAAACCTGCGGGCCCAAGGCTATCCCCGCCGCTTAGCCAGCGGACGGCCCTTGTCGTCGAACCTCCAGCCAGGGTTCCACCAGGGCACTGGCCTGAAGGAAAGCCTCTTGCCAGGCCTCAGGCCAGTCGACAAGACGAACACCGCGCTCCAGGGCAGCCTGCAACCAGGGCTGAACCAAGGTGCGGGCATAGCCACCAAAGGCAACACCCGCAGGACTGCCCTCAGCGGCGGGCACACCCTTGCGAATCTGATCCAAGGTCGCACCGTTGGTCCCTCCTGCCAACTGCAGGGGACCTGGAGGAGCCAGTGGACGCACCTGTTGCCAGAGCTGAACAGCCGCGCGGGCCGTTCCCCGGCCCACATCACCACTCATCGGCCGACCATCGAGCTGCCACACCGGCCTCAATCCATGCCTACGCACCACGGCATAACGCTGCCAGAGCTCGTGGGCAAGATCAGAAGGCCCCAAGCCATGGCCCTCCAGACCACAACTGACCGCAAGGCGGCGCAAGGGCACCTCGGCATCCACCAGAGCAGCCAACGTGTCGGCAAAGGCGTCCGCACGCCCTGGAGCGGTATGCACTTCCACAGCATCAGGGTTCAGCTCACGCATGAGAGAGGGCAATGCCTCGCGCCCCTGGCGATGGTCACGGGCCTCAATCAAGCCATGGGGGCAAGCCGGCAGACAACGACCACAGCCGTAGCAACGGGCCGGATTGATCCCAGAGCCGTGAGACTCAGCGGGTCGAGGCAAAGGCGAAATCGCATCCGCAGGACAGACGCGAAGGCATGGACGGGGACAATCCCCCGGGCAAAGGGCTGGATCGAACTGAGCCTTGCGGAAATGGGCGTCGGCGCCGTCACTGATGCTCACCATCAGCCACACAGGTCGGGCCCCGTGGCGACGCGCCCAGGTCAGGCCAGTACGGGCAGCACGCACCACAGCAGGGTCTGCTGCCACATCGACGCAATGCACACCCGCACTGGCATAGAGCGCACAGAGATCCGTGATCGAAGCGAGATCCTGATTACTGGCCCCGCAGATCAATTTGACCCAATGCCCTTCGTTCAGGGCGCGTTCACCACGGCAAGACGACGACACCTGATCAAGGGACCTAAGCCCCTAGGAGACCAGCCATCGACTGCCAGCGAAGACTGCGCGAGCCACCCATTTCCACCACAACCTTCAAACGCGGCTCGCGGCGGCAGAGCTCACACAAGGAGAGAAGCTCCGAGCGGGACAACACCTGGCCCTCCAGGAGCCAAAGCACGACAGGCTTATTTCCCAGCAGGCGCTCACCGAGCAAGGGCATGACCTCCTGCACTTCACCAACGGCAGCACCTCGACCAACACTCTGATGACCCAGGTGAGGCGGACGAATGCCGTGCTTTTCGAAGAGAAAGACCTCCACATCCCCGAGACCACGGGCAGACGTCATCAAGGTGTTGTAGCCAGCGCCCCGTAGTCGACGCAGCAAGCGGGTTTCGGCCCCTCCTTCGAGGGGAACATGGATGGCCATGCAACCGACGTCCTCGAGCTCACGGCGGAACCCCCGGCCTGAGAGCAGCAGTGGCATGAACCCAACACAGCTGCGGGCAAGTCTGGCAGTCGAAGCGGCCAATATGAAGAGGGAAGGGCTGTGGTGTAGTGTTTTTGTTTGCTCCGTGTTTCTGTGCCCGTCCGCTAGCCGGGCCTCCAGATCGCAGAGCGGGTCCAGCGGTTGCGCTGGATCTCCAGGCCAGAGCAGTGAGGAGTTCACTCCGATCCTGCCGGGAAACTGATCGAAATCCTCGAACAAGTCCCAGCCCGCTGATTCGCTCGCTAGCTCGATTCCGACCATCTGTCGCCTCTGCTGGCGCCCAGATCTCGGTCATCACTGCGTCACCACGATCAGCATCTCTATCCACCGCTTGGTTTTCGAGCGGAGGTTGCTCACGCTGGCGTTCTTACATCCCCCATGTCCATCGGCATCCTTGGGAAGAAGCTGGGTATGTCCCAGCTCTTCGACGAGCAAGGCAAAGCCGTCCCGGTCACTCTGATCGAGGCGGGTCCTTGCCGCATCACCCAGCTCAAAACATCTGAAACCGACGGCTACTCAGCCGTTCAGATTGGCTTCGGCGACATTCGCGAGAAGCTGATCAACAAGCCCGCCAAGGGCCACCTCGCCAAATCCGGTGAGGATCTTTTGCGCCACCTCAGCGAATACCGCGTCGACGACGTGAGCGGATTCGAACTGGGCAATCAAGTCACTGTGAGTGACTTTGAAGCTGGCCAGAAGGTGGATGTGAGCGGCGACACCATGGGTCGTGGTTTCGCTGGCTACCAGAAGCGTCATGGCTTCAGCCGCGGTCCAATGACCCACGGTTCGAAGAACCATCGTGAACCCGGTTCGACCGGTGCAGGCACCACGCCCGGCCGGATCTATCCCGGCAAGCGCATGGCTGGTCGCTATGGCGGCAAGAAGATCACCACCCGTGGTCTGACCATCCTCAAGGTGGACAGCGATCGCAATCTGCTGGTGGTGAAGGGTTCGGTTCCAGGCAAGCCTGGGTCCCTGCTCAACATCCGCCCCGCGAACCGGGTGGGTGCCAAGCCTGCCAACGGAGGTAAGTGATGGCTAACTGTGTAATCCGCGATTGGCAGGGGAAGGAAGCCGGCAAGGCAAGCCTCGACCTCAAGGTGGCGAAGGAAACCACCGCCAACGACTTGATGCATCGCGCTGTGCTGCGTCAGCAGGCTCACAGCCGTCAAGGCACCGCGAGCACCCTCACCCGGGCAGAAGTCCGTGGTGGCGGCCGCAAGCCCTACAAACAGAAAGGCACGGGTCGCGCCCGTCAGGGTTCGATTCGCACCCCGCTGCGTCCCGGTGGCGGCATCGTCTTCGGTCCGAAGCCTCGGTCCTACAACCTGGCGATGAACCGCAAAGAGCGTCGCCTTGCTCTTCGTACGGCCCTGATGGCCCGCGTCGAAGACATGGTGGTGGTGAAGGATTTCGGCACCAGCCTCGAGGCACCGAAGACCCGTGAGATCACCGACGCCCTTGGCCGTCTCGGTGTCGCTGCAGACGCCAAGGTGTTGATCATCCTCAGCAACGCCTCGGAGGTCGTGCGTCGCTCCGTGCGCAACCTCGAAAAAGTGAAGCTGATTTCCGCTGATCAGCTCAATGTCTTCGATCTGCTCAACGCCAACAGCCTGGTGGTGGGTGAGACCGCACTAGCAACGATTCAGGAGGTCTACAGCGATGACTGAGCGCTTCACCGGACGACTGGCCGATGTGATCCGCCGCCCGCTGATCACCGAAAAGGCCACCCGCGCATTGGAACAAAACCAGTACACCTTTGAGGTGGATCCCCGCGCAGCCAAGCCCGACATCAAAGCCGCCGTCGAGCAGCTCTTCGATGTCAAGGTCACAGGCATCAGCACCATGAATCCTCCCCGCCGCGCTCGTCGCGTCGGTCGCTTCGCCGGCAAACGCGCCCAGGTGAAGAAAGCTGTGGTGCGCCTGGCCGAAGGCAACTCCATCCAACTCTTCCCTGAGTCCTGAGGGGTCTGAAACGTCATGGCAATCCGTACATTCCGCCCCTACACCCCCGGTACCCGCACCCGGGTGGTCACCGACTTCAGCGAAGTCACCGGCCGCAAGCCGGAACGTTCCCTTGTGGTGGCCAAGCATCGCCGCAAAGGCCGTAACAATCGCGGCGTGATCACCTGCCGCCATCGCGGTGGTGGCCACAAGCGCCAATACCGCTTGGTGGATTTCCGCCGCAACAAGCACGGCGTTCCTGCCAAGGTCGCAGCGATTCACTACGACCCCCATCGCAACGCTCGCCTCGCTCTTCTGTTCTATGCAGACGGCGAGAAGCGCTACATCCTTGCTCCCGCAGGCGTGACCGTTGGTCAGACCGTGGTCTCCGGCCCCGAGTCTCCGATCGAAAACGGCAACGCGTTGCCCCTGTCTGCCATCCCCCTGGGTTCCAGCGTTCACTGCGTTGAGCTGTATGCAGGGCGTGGTGGCCAAATGGTGCGTACCGCTGGCGCCAGCGCCCAGGTGATGGCCAAGGAAGGCGACTACGTCGCTCTCAAGCTCCCCTCCACCGAGGTCCGCTTGGTGCGTCGTGAGTGCTATGCCACCCTCGGTGAAGTCGGCAACTCCGAAATCCGCAATACCAGCCTGGGTAAGGCTGGTCGCCGTCGCTGGCTTGGCCGCCGTCCTCAGGTGCGAGGCAGTGTGATGAACCCCTGCGACCACCCCCATGGTGGTGGTGAGGGTCGTGCACCGATCGGCCGTTCCGGTCCTGTGACGCCCTGGGGCAAGCCCGCCCTTGGCCTCAAGACCCGCAAGCGGAACAAGCCCAGCAACAAGTTCGTCCTTCGCAAGCGTCGCAAGACCTCCAAGCGGAGCCGTGGCGGACGCGATTCCTGATGCAACTCACTGTTTTGCCATTCGCTTAATCCGCCATGGGACGTTCACTCAAAAAAGGCCCTTTCATTGCTGACAGCCTTCTCCGCAAGGTTGAAAAGCAAAATGCTGCTGATGACAAATCCGTCATCAAAACCTGGTCACGGGCCTCCACCATCCTGCCGATGATGATTGGCCACACCATTGCCGTTCACAACGGCAGAACCCACGTGCCGGTCTTCGTCACCGAGCAAATGGTGGGTCACAAGCTGGGCGAATTCGCCCCCACCCGCACCTTCAAGGGCCACATCAAAGACAAGAAAGGAGGCCGCTGAGACCATGACCACGTCATCCCCAACAGCCCCTACCGCCCAGGCCCACGGACGCTTCATTCGCGGTTCCGTGTCGAAGGTGCGGAGGGTTCTCGATCAAATCCGCGGTCGCAGCTATCGCGACGCGCTGATCATGCTCGAGTTCATGCCCTACCGCTCCACCGGCCCCATCACCAAAGTGCTGCGGTCAGCCGTTGCCAATGCTGAGCACAACCTGGGTATGGATCCTTCCACCCTGGTGATCACCACGGCCACTGCAGACATGGGGCCTGCCATGAAGCGGTATCGCCCCCGCGCCCAAGGCCGGGCGTACCAGATCAAGAAGCAGACCTGCCACATCAGCATCGCTGTGGCAGCCCAGACCGACTCCTGACCCCCGAGCACACCGACTGATGGGACACAAAATCCATCCAACCGGCTTACGCCTGGGGATCACCCAGGAGCACCGGTCCCGCTGGTATGCCTCCAGCAAAAACTATCCGGCCCTTCTCCAGGAAGATGACCGGATTCGCAAATTCATCCACAAGAAATATGGCTCTGCAGGCATCAGCGATGTGCTGATTGCCCGCAAGGCTGACCAGCTTGAGGTTGAACTCAAGACCGCACGCCCCGGCGTGTTGGTGGGCCGCCAAGGCAGCGGCATCGAAGACCTGCGAAGCGGCATCCAGAAAACCGTCGGTGATTCCAGCCGTCAGGTTCGAATCAATGTCGTGGAAGTGGAGCGCGTTGACGCCGACGCCTTCCTCCTGGCCGAGTACATCGCTCAACAGCTGGAAAAGCGTGTGGCCTTCCGCCGCACCATCCGCATGGCTGTGCAGCGTGCTCAGCGTGCAGGCGTTCTTGGCCTGAAAATTCAGGTCAGCGGTCGTCTCAACGGTGCGGAGATCGCTCGTACCGAATGGACCCGCGAAGGTCGTGTGCCCCTGCACACCCTGCGCGCAGACATCGACTACGCCACCAAAGTGGCCAGCACCACCTACGGAGTCCTGGGCATCAAGGTCTGGATCTTCAAGGGCGAGGTGCTGGGCGATGAAGCTCGCCAACAACTGCCTGTGGGGGCCACCCCGCGGCGCCGGGCCGGTCGCAGGCCCCAACAGTTCGAAGACCGCTCTAACGAGGGTTGAACAGGAGGCCTGAACCATGCTGAGTCCAAAACGCGTCAAATTCCGTAAGCAGCAGCGCGGTCGCATGCGCGGCGTTGCTACCCGTGGCAACACCATTGCCTTCGGTCAGTTCGCACTGCAAGCACAGGAATGCGGCTGGATCACCTCGCGTCAGATCGAGGCCAGCCGTCGTGCCATGACCCGCTACGTCAAGCGGGGCGGCAAAATCTGGATCCGGATCTTCCCCGACAAACCGGTCACCATGCGTCCTGCTGAAACCCGTATGGGTTCCGGTAAGGGCAACCCTGAATTCTGGGTGGCTGTGATCAAGCCGGGACGGATTCTTTTCGAGATGGGCGGTGATGAAATCACCCCTGACATCGCACGGGAAGCCATGCGCCTTGCGCAGTACAAGCTCCCTGTGAAGACCAAGTTCATCACCCTGGATGACCAGGAACAAGCCGCCGCTGGCAGCGATGCCAAGGCTGCGTCCACCGCAACCGTGGAGGCCTGACCATGGCACGCCCTAATGCTTCTGAGCTGCGTCAGCTCTCTGATGCCGACATCAACGACCAGATCGCTGGCCTGCGCCGTGAGCTGTTCGACCTGCGCTTTCAGCAGGCGACCCGGCAACTTGCCAACACGCACCGTTTCAAGGAAAGCCGCATCAAGCTGGCTCAACTTCTGACGCTGCAATCGGAGCGGCAGCGCTCCACTGCTTCCTGATCCCCTAAGGAGAACCAACCATGGCACTCAAAGAAAGGGTCGGCACCGTCGTCAGCGACAAGATGGACAAAACGGTGGTTGTTGCGGTGGAGAACCGCTTCCCCCATCCCATCTACAAGAAGACGGTGAGCCGTACCACCCGTTACAAGGCTCACGACGAGGAGAACAACTGCCGCGTCGGTGACCGGGTTCGCATCACTGAAACCCGTCCGATGAGCCGTCACAAGCGCTGGGCCATCGCCGAGGTGCTCAGCCACAGCCCCAAGGCTGAGGAGGCCGCCAAATGATCCAGCAGGAAACCTTCCTTACTGTCGCTGACAACAGCGGAGCCAAGCGCATCCAGTGCATCCGTGTACTCGGCAGCAACCGTCGCTACGCCCATGTGGGCGATGTGATCGTGGCAGCTGTGAAAGATGCCATGCCCAACATGGGCGTGAAGAAGTCCGATGTGGTCAAGGCCGTTGTGGTGCGCACCAAAGCCACCCTGCGTCGCGACACCGGTAATTCGATCCGCTTCGACGACAACGCAGCGGTGATCATCAACGCCGACAACAACCCCCGCGGCACCCGCGTCTTCGGACCTGTTGCCCGCGAACTGCGTGAACGCAACTTCACCAAAATCGTCTCCCTCGCTCCGGAGGTGATCTGAGATGGCTACAGCAACTCCCAAATCCGCCTCGACCCAGCGCATCAAGATGCGTCTGCGTAAGGGTGACACCGTTCAGGTGATCTCCGGCAAAGACAAAGGCAAGACCGGCGAAGTGCTTCGCACATTGCCGAACGAGAACCGCGTGATCGTGCAGGGCATCAATCTGCGCACCCGTCACGTCAAACCCACCCAAGAAGGTGAGTCCGGTCGCATCCTGACCGAGGAAGCCTCTCTGCATGCCTCCAACGTGATGCTTTACTCCACCACCAAGAACGTGGCCAGCCGTGTTGAGCTGATCACCGAAAAGGATGGCAGCAAAAAGCGTCGTCTCAAGAAAACCGGCGAAGTGATCGATTGATCACTCACCCGTCTTCTGACCAAGACCAGAAGTCACCCCCCCAGCTATGTCACTGAAAAAACGCTATCAGGAGACAATTCAGCCCAAATTGCTGAAGGACCTCTCCCTCTCCAACGTCCACGAAGTCCCCAAGGTGCTCAAAGTCACCGTCAACCGGGGTCTCGGGGAAGCCGCGACCAACGCCAAGTCCCTTGAGGCTTCGGTGAATGAGTTGGCCCAGATCACTGGCCAGAAGGTTGTGATCACACGTGCCAAGAAGGCCATTGCAGGCTTCAAGATTCGTCAGGGCATGCCAATTGGTTGTGCTGTCACCCTGCGTGGTGATCGCATGTACGCCTTCCTGGAGCGCCTGATCAATCTGGCGTTGCCCCGCATCCGCGACTTCCGTGGCGTCAGCCCCAAAAGCTTCGATGGACGTGGCAACTACACCCTGGGGGTTAGAGAGCAAATCATCTTTCCCGAAATCTCCTTCGATCAGATCGACGCCATCAGGGGCATGGACATCACCATCGTGACCACTGCCCGTACGGATGAAGAGGGCCGGGCCCTCCTCCGCGAGATGGGAATGCCATTCCGCAGCAACTGAGCCCCCCTCGGAAACCACTATGGCCAACCACGACCCAATTTCCGACATGCTCACCCGCATTCGCAATGCGAGTGAGAAACGTCACCAATCCACCAAAGTTCCCTCCTCGCGCATGGCGCGAAGCATCGCCAAGGTGCTTCAGCAGGAAGGCTTCATCGCTGAAATCAGCGAAGAAGGCGAAGGTATTCACGCCAACCTGGTGCTCGAACTGAAATACAGCGGCAAGCACCGTCAGCCCACCATCCGTTCGATGCAACGGGTGAGCAAGCCAGGCCTGCGCATCTACAAGAACACCCGTGGCCTGCCCAAGGTTCTCGGCGGGCTGGGGGTGGCCATCATCTCCACCTCCAAGGGTGTGATGAGCGACCGCGATGCCCGCAAGCAGGGCGTCGGTGGTGAAGTGCTCTGCTACGTGTACTGATCCGGAGCCAGAACTATGTCTCGTATTGGTAAATCTCCAGTCCCCATTCCCGATAAGGTGAATGTCACCCTCGACGGTCTCGCCGTCACGGTGAAAGGTCCGAAGGGTGAACTCAGCCGCACCCTTCCCGATGGTGTCACCGTCAGCCAGGTGGACAACACGATCGTTGTGGCTCCGAGCAGTGACAAGCGTCGCTCCCGTGAGCGCCATGGCCTCTGCCGCACCCTTGTCGCCAACATGATCGAGGGTGTCAGCAACGGCTACAGCAAGAAGCTTGAGATCGTGGGTGTGGGCAACCGTGCCCAGGTCAAAGGCAAGACCCTGGTGGTCAGCGCCGGCTACAGCCACCCCGTTGAAGTGGTTCCCCCCGAAGGCATCACCTTCGCTGTGGAGAACAACACCAACGTCACCGTCTCCGGCACCGACAAAGAACTGGTCGGCAACGAAGCCGCCAAAATCCGCGCCATCCGTCCACCTGAGCCCTACAAGGGCAAGGGCATCAAGTACGCGGGCGAGCGCATCCTGCGCAAGGCAGGCAAGTCGGGCAAGAAGTAATCCCCTGCCAGGCAACCCTCCTTATCCCCCACCATGTCGACCCTTTCCCGCAAACAGCAGACCCAGAAGCGCCACCGGCGCCTGCGTCGTCATCTCAACGGTTCAGCCGAGCGTCCCCGCCTGGCCGTGTTCCGTTCCAACAATCACATCTACGCCCAGGTCATCGACGACGAGGCTCAGAGCACCCTGTGCTCTGCCTCCACTGTTGACAAGGAACTGCGCGCCAGCCTCAAAGCTGACGGCAGCAGTTGCGATGCCTCCGTCGCCGTCGGCGCGCTGGTGGCCAAGCGCGCCATCGCCAAGGGCATCCAACAGGTGGTCTTCGATCGCGGCGGCAACCTGTACCACGGTCGGGTGAAAGCCCTTGCCGACGCCGCCCGGGAAGCGGGCCTTCAATTCTGATCCTGCTCTCAACATGACCGAACCCAACACTCAAACCAATCCCAACGACGTGCCGGCAGCGTCTGATGTTCCCGCTGCGGCCGAAGGCCAGCAGGAACAACGTCGTGGTGGACGTGACCGTGGCGACCGCCGCGGTGGACGTCGCGGCGACCGTCGTGGCCAGGAGCGTGACTCCGAATGGCAGGAGCGCGTGGTGCAGATCCGCCGCGTCTCCAAGACCGTCAAGGGCGGTAAGAAGATGAGCTTCCGCGCCATCGTCGTGGTCGGCAACGAAAAAGGTCAGGTCGGCGTGGGTGTCGGCAAGGCCGGTGATGTGATCGGCGCTGTCCGCAAGGGCGTGGCCGATGGCAAAAAGCATCTGGTGAAGGTGCCTCTGACCCGCCACAACTCCATTCCCACCCTGTCCAATGGCCGTGATGGTGCAGCCAGCGTGCTGATCCGTCCCGCTGCCCCTGGTACCGGGGTGATTGCGGGCGGTTCGATCCGCACCGTGCTGGAACTGGCAGGCATCAAGAATGTGCTGGCGAAGCGACTGGGCAGCAAAACTCCCCTGAACAACGCCCGTGCTGCCATGGTGGCCCTGTCGGAACTCCGCACGCACAAGGACACCGCCAAGGAACGGGGGATCTCCCTCGAGCAGATCTATTCCTGATTCCCATGACCCTTCGTCTCGATTCCCTCAAAGCCAACAAAGGCGCCCGTCGCCGCAAACTGCGCAAGGGCCGTGGCATTGCCGCTGGCCAGGGAGCCAGCTGCGGCTTCGGCATGCGTGGTCAGAAGTCCCGTTCGGGTCGGCCCACGCGCCCAGGTTTCGAAGGTGGCCAAATGCCCCTTTACCGCCGGGTGCCAAAGCTGAAGCACTTCCCACTGGTGAACCCCAAGTTCTTCACCGTGTTGAATGTGTCCGCCCTGAATGACCTCAAGGACGGCAGCACCGTCAACCTCGACGCTCTCGTCAAGGCCGGTGTCGTGACCAGCCCCAAGCATCCTCTGAAGATCCTTGGCAATGGCGATCTCAAAGTGAAGCTGACCGTTCAGGCGGCAGCCTTCACCTCCTCCGCCCGTAGCAAAATCGAAGCCGCCGGTGGCAGCTGCGAACTGCTCGATTGAGTCCACCCCTGATCTGTGCAGACAGGTCTAAGGTCTGAGCCGTCCGCATGACTTCAGTCATCGGACGGCTTTTTTGGCATCACCCCATCTCACCCCATCTCATTCATGCTCGTCAGTCGGGGACGGAACCCCAGCGCCGGAGAAGTGATCACCCAAGCGGTGAGCAACCCTGAGTTACGCGGACGCATTCTCACCACCATCGGCTTGCTTTTGCTGGTGCGTCTTGGCATCTACATCCCGATGCCTGGCATCGACCGCGTTGCTTTTCAGCAGTTTCTGGAGGGTGGCGGACAGCTGATCGGCTTCCTCGACATCTTCACCGGTGGTGGCGTGTCGAGCTTGGGCATTTTTGCCCTTGGAATTCTGCCCTTCATCAACGCGTCGATCATCCTGCAGCTTTTGACCGCTGCACTCCCTCAGCTGGAAGACCTCCAAAAGAATGAGGGTGAGGCAGGCCGTCGCAAGATTGCTCAGATCACCCGTTATGTGGCACTGGGCTGGGGCCTCGTGCAGAGCGTCGTCTTCTCACTGATTCTGAAGCAGTACGCGACCGAAGGGGTCAGCGACGTGGTGTTTGTGGTTCAGACCGCCTTGGCCCTGGTGACTGGCTCGATGGTGGTGATGTGGATCAGTGAAGTGATCACCGAACGGGGTATCGGCCAGGGTGCATCGCTGGTGATCTTCCTCAACATCGTGGCCACCCTGCCCCAAACGGTTGGTGGCGCCATCACGCAGGCGCAAACCGGCGACAGAGGCACGGTGCTCGATCTGATCAAAATCACCCTGGTGTTCCTTGCCACCATTGTGGGAATCGTTTTTGTGCAGGAAGCCTCGAGAAGGCTGCCGATTGTGAGTGCCAAGCGCCAGGTGGGCGGCACCGGAACCCTTCCCAGTCGTCAGAGCTATCTGCCGATGAAGCTCAATGCGGGTGGTGTGATGCCGATCATCTTCGCTTCAGCGATGCTCTTCCTGCCAGCCACGGTTGCACAATTCGCCAAGCAGGAATGGTTGTCAACCGCTGTGGGCTACATCTCCCCAGGCAACTGGCCCTATTACCTGCTGTATTTCGCCCTGATACTGGCGTTTGCCTACTTCTACGCCTCGCTCACCCTCAATCCCACTGACATCGCCAGCAACCTCAAGCGCGGTGGTGTGGCCATCCCTGGGGTTCGACCAGGCACCGCCACAGCGAACTACATCTCCGGAGTGCAAGCTCGCCTCACTCTGCTGGGCGGCCTCTTCCTCGGAGCCGTGGTGATCGTACCGTCCTTGATCGAGACCACCAGCCAGGTGAAGCTGGGCGGCCTCGGCTCGACATCGCTGCTGATTCTTGTGGGTGTCGCCATTGACACCGCCAAACAGGTGCAGACCTATGTGGTGTCACAACGCTACGAGGGCCTCGTCCGCCAATAGAGCGACCGATCGACAGTCAAAAGGCACGACATCGTGCTGGTTCTTTCACGTTCAAAACTTCATCATGAAAAAACGCCTGCTCTTTCTCGGCCCACCTGGTGCTGGCAAAGGCACCCAAGCCGCTCGCCTCTGCGGGCAGCACGGCATGAAGCACCTCTCAACAGGTGACCTGCTGCGGTCGGAGGTGGCCGCCGGCAGCGAGCTCGGGAAAGAGGCCGAGGCGGTGATGAACCGGGGTGAACTGGTGAGCGACGCCCTGGTGCTCGCCATCGTCAAGGGCCAACTGGGCAAGCTCGATGAGGGGGGCTGGCTGCTCGACGGCTTCCCCCGCAACGTGGCACAAGCCGAAGCGCTGGGACCCCTGCTTGAGGACATCGGCCAACCGCTTGAGGCCGTTGTGCTCCTCGCCCTTGATGACGCCGTACTGATGGAGCGGATGCTGGCTCGCGGTCGCGACGACGACAATGAAGACGTGATCCGCCACCGCCTCGAGGTTTACCGCGAAAAAACGGCGCCCCTGATCGAGCACTACAGCCAGCAGGGCCTGCTGGTTTCAGTGGAAGCTCAGGGCAGCGTGGAAACCATCACCACCCGGATCGAACAAGCCTTGACAGAATCTTGCTAACCCCCCTGTGGTAAATTAGCTGTTTGGAATTTTGGAGAGCCACACCCCATGAAGGTGCGCGCCTCAGTCAAGAAAATGTGCGAAAAGTGCCGGGTGATTCGCCGCCACGGCCGGGTCATGGTGATCTGCACCAACCCCAAGCACAAGCAGCGCCAGGGCTGATTCCCTGGCGCAGGTCAACCTCAAGGCTGACCAACGCATCAATTGCCGCCTGAAGGCGGCCTCTGTCCCCCCTCGATTGTTTGCTCAGTGGCAAGGATTGCCGGTGTCGACATTCCCCGCGATAAGCGGATCGAAGTCGCCCTCACCTACATCTACGGAATCGGTCCCACCCGGGCCCGCACCATTCTCTCCGATACCGGTGTCAACCCGGACACCCGCGTCAAGGACCTCGAGGATGGAGACGTGCAGAAACTGCGCGGTGCCACTGAGGCTTACACGATTGAAGGCGACCTGCGCCGTCAGGAGGGCATGGCCCTTAAGCGCCTGCAGGACATCGGCTGTCTGCGTGGTCGCCGCCACCGTATGAGCCTTCCGGTTCGCGGCCAACGGACCCGCACCAACGCTCGCACCCGTCGCGGCGCTCGCAAAACCGTGGCCGGTAAGAAGAAGTAAGGCTGAAAGCTCGGTGCATCAACACCAGCCCTTCTCCGCTTCGATCATTCCCAACTCACTGCCTTCAGGCCCCCGACCATGGCCAAGACCGCCAAAAAATCTGGCCCCAAAAAGGCCAAACGCAATGTCCCCAACGGCGTTGCACATATTCAAAGCACGTTCAACAACACGATCGTGTCCATCACCGACACCACAGGAGAGGTGATCTCCTGGTCGTCGGCAGGTGCCAGCGGCTTCAAGGGCGCCCGTAAGGGCACTCCTTTTGCGGCACAAACCGCAGCTGAAGCAGCCGCCCGCCGCGCTCTGGAGCAGGGCATGCGTCAGATCGAGGTCCTGGTGCGTGGGCCTGGATCCGGTCGTGAGACCGCCATCCGCGCCCTGCAGGTGGCAGGCCTTGAAATCACCCTGATTCGCGACGTCACACCCCTGCCCCACAACGGCTGCCGTCGCTCCAAGCGCCGTCGCGTCTGATTCGCAACGCCTCTTCGGTTCCCTTCCTTAACCCCGCTTCAGATCGTGCTGCAATACCAGATCGACCGTATCGAGCATCAGATCGCTGACGATCGCGCCCAGACCGGCGTGTTCCTCATCGGTCCGCTTGAACGCGGTCAAGCCACAACGCTGGGCAACTCACTGCGTCGCGTTCTGATGGGAGGACTCGAGGGCAGTGCAGTCACAGCCGTCCGGATCGCAGGCGTCAATCACGAATACGCCACCGTTCCTGGTGTCCGTGAAGACGTTCTCGACATCCTTCTCAATTGCAAACAACTCAGCGTGAACAGCCGTTCCGCCGAGCTGGAGATTGGACGCCTTGTGGTGGCCGGTCCTTCCGAGGTCAAGGCGAGGGATCTGCAATTTTCCTCCCAGGTACAAGTTGTGGACCCCGATCGCACCATCGCCACGGTGAGTGACGGACACAGCCTTGAGCTGGAAGTACACGTTGAGCGTGGCATCGGTTATCGCCCGGTGGATCGCCACAGCGAAGACACCAGCGCGATTGATCTGCTGCAGATCGATGCCGTCTTCATGCCGGTGCATCGAGTGAATTTCACCATCGATGAAACCGCAGTCGCGGAGGGTGGCTCAGCCCGTGAGCGCCTTCGCATGGAGGTGGTCACCGATGGATCGATCACCCCCGATGATGCGATTGCCGAAGCGGCCAATCAATTGATCGAACTGTTCCAGCCTCTGGCCACCGTCACGATGGTGGAAGAACCCGGCCTGGAACCTGAGCCCACCGCCGAAGCACAGATTCCTCTCGAGGAACTCAACCTGTCGGTGCGGGCTTACAACTGCCTGAAGCGCGCCCAGGTCAACTCCGTCTCAGACCTGATGGGATTCAGCTATGAAGACCTGCTGGAGATCAAGAACTTTGGCTCCAAGTCTGCTGATGAGGTGATCGAAGCGCTGGAGCGCATCGGCATCTCAATTCCACAGAGCCGCACCAGCGCCTGATTTTCAGTTTCCCTCACCTAGCGTCTGCCAGACCCATGCGTCACCAATGTCGAGTTCCTCAGCTGGGTCGTCCGGCTGACCAACGCAAGGCCATGCTTCGCGGCCTCACCACCCAACTGATCCGTGAAGGTCGGGTCACCACCACAAAGGCTCGTGCCAAAGCGCTGCGTGATGAAGCCGAGAGGATGATCACCCTGGCCAAGGATGGCAGTCTTGCCTCGCGTCGTCGTGCCATCGGCTACATCTACGACAAGCAGCTCGTTCACGCCCTGTTTGACAAGGCACAAGATCGCTACGGCGATCGAAAGGGTGGCTACACCCGCATCACCCGCACGGTTCCCCGTCGTGGTGACAACGCCGAAATGGCCATTATCGAACTGGTCTGATTCCATTCATTCCTCGAAGGGAACGGAGCTGAAACCCTCGTCTGCAGCTGAAAGCCCGTTGATCCGACGGATTGCTCTCAGCCTGCAGTACGAGGGTTCTTCATTTTGCGGCTGGCAGCGCCAACGCCAGGGCACCAGTGTTCAAGGGGTGCTGGAGGACGCCATTGGCCAGCTTGATCCCTGTCGTCCCGTGCAAGCCATCGCCGCTGGCCGCACCGATGCGGGAGTTCATGCCGCGGGCCAGGTGGTGCATTTCGACGCGAGCGGACCAATCCCTGCCTGGCGCTGGGCACCGGCACTCAATGGCCAGCTTCCCAGCACGATTCGTGTGCGGGAAGCTGTGGAGCGCCCGCTGGATTGGCATGCCTGCTATTCAGCAACCTACAGGCGGTATCGCTACACCCTCTACAACGGTCGCCGCCCCAATCTCTTTCTCTCCAACTGGAGTTGGCATCGCTACCAGGCTCGTCTGGATGAGGAACAGATGGGATTAGCCCTGCAAGGACTCTTGGGGCTGCACGATTTTAGTGCCTTCATGCGGGCCGGCAGTCGTCGCGCACATGCACGCACCACCGTCCAGGACGTGAGTATCGAGCGCCAGGGGGACCTGATCACCATCGAGATCCAGGCCAGTGGATTCCTTTACGGCATGGTTCGCCTGCTGATGGGTCAACTGGTGGCGGTGGGCGAGCACCGTCTCAGCCTGCGAGCCTTCGAACGACGCTGGCGGGGACGACACCGCAGCGAGGTCAAGGACGGTGCGCCGGCCCACGGCCTCTGCCTGCTCAGGGCTGGCTATGCCGAGCCCGTGTTCAGTGAAGGCGGGTGGTACGATTGCCAACCGCGGTATTTTCTGGCATCGCAGGATTCTCCTCCGAATCCACCGCCGTTGCCGAAAGCTGACTGACCTGACCCCTGTCGGATGCAGTCATGCGCCGACAACTTCGGCCCGCACACCTCACTGTCTCACTGCCCATTCAGGGGTGAGACCCTTCACGAGGTAAGCTCATCCATTGAGCTTGATCAGGACGCACCTCGCGGACCGATCCTTTTTGACCAGCTCCGCCAGCTCAGGTGGGGCATACCCGAACCGGCATGCCGGCGCGATGAACAAGACATCCGTTCCTTCAATCGATTCGATCGAACGCCAGTGGTATCTGGTGGACGCTGAGAATCAGACCCTGGGCCGCCTGGCCACCGAGGTGGCTTCCGTGCTGCGTGGCAAGAACAAAGCCACCTATACGCCTCACCTCGACACCGGCGATTTCGTCGTCGTGGTGAACGCTGACAAGATCCGCGTGAGCGGCAACAAGCCTCAGCAGAAGCTCTACCGCCGCCACTCCGGTCGTCCCGGCGGCATGAAAGTGGAAACCTTCGAGCACCTCCAGGAGCGCCTTCCCGAGCGCATCGTTGAGAAAGCTGTCAAAGGGATGCTTCCTCACAATGCTCTGGGCCGTCAGCTGTTCCGCAAACTGAAGGTCTACAAGGGCAGCGAGCATCCCCATGCCGCGCAACAGCCCCAGCCTCTCAAGCTTGACCCTGCCGCTTCTGCCCAATGAGCACCTCTAATTCCGTCGTTTACTGGGGCACTGGCCGCCGCAAGACCTCCGTCGCCCGTGTACGTCTGGTTCCAGGCAACGGAACCATCATCATCAATGGTCGTCCTGGCGACAACTATCTGAATTACAACCCTGCTTACATTGCTGCCGTCAAGGCTCCGCTTCAGACCCTCGGTCTGATTACGGAATACGATGTGTTGGTAAATGTGCGTGGTGGTGGCCTGACCGGCCAAGCCGACGCGATCAAGCAAGGTGCCGCCCGAGCGTTGTGTGAGCTCTCTGCCGACAACCGCAAGCCCCTCAAAACCGAAGGCCACCTCAGCCGCGACCCTCGCGCCAAGGAACGTCGTAAGTACGGCCTCAAGAAAGCCCGTAAAGCTCCTCAATTCTCCAAGCGCTGATTTCTGTCATGCCCAAAGCCGACATTCACCCAACCTGGTATCCCGATGCCAAGGTGATCTGCAATGGAGAGGTGGTGATGACCACCGGTTCCACCCAGCCCGAGATTCACGTCGACGTTTGGAGTGGCAATCACCCCTTCTTCACTGGCACCCAGAAGATTCTCGATACCGAGGGTCGTGTAGATCGCTTCATGCGCAAATACGGCATGGGCAGTGCTGGTCAAGCCACCAGCGAAAAGAAAGCAGCCGGCACCGAAGCCGCCAAAGCCGAAGCTTGATCACCTGCATCGAGGGTGCATTCACCATCGATCATTTAAAACCCCCTGATTGTTGAGTTCTCTCTCCAGTCAGGGGTGTTTTTATCAATGTGTTCCAAACGGGATGGACCTCACAACCCTGACCCAGCGACTGGAGGCAGCCACCACCAGTTTTCAGACCTTGGAGCGACAACTCGCCGATCCTGATGTGGCCTCGGATCCAAAACGGCTGCAGACAATCGCCCAGGAACGATCAAGACTCGAGCCGCTGGTGCTGGATTACCAGAGCCTGCAACAGGTGGAACAAGAGCGTCGTCAGGCGGAAGAGATGCTCAAAGACAGCCGTGGCGACACAGCGATGGAAGAGCTGGCCCGGCACGAGATCCAGGATCTCAACGAACGTCACGCTGCTTTGGTGCAAAGCGTCACTCTGGCGCTCTTGCCTCGAGATCCACGTGACGAGCGCAGCGTGATGCTTGAGATCAGGGCAGGCGCTGGTGGCGATGAAGCCTGTCTCTGGGCGGGTGATCTCGCTCGGATGTATGAGCGTTACGGCAGTCGCCAGGGCTGGAACGTCCAACCGGTGAGTGCCAACGCCGCTGATCTCGGTGGCTATCGCGAGCTCATCCTCTCGGTCAAAGGGGGGGCCGTCTTCAGCCAGCTCAAATTCGAAGCTGGTGTGCACCGCGTGCAACGGGTGCCGGCCACCGAATCCCAGGGCCGGGTTCACACCTCCACAGCCACCGTGGCCGTGATGCCCGAGGCAGATCCCGTGGAAGTGCAGATTGACCCCACTGAGCTTGAAATCAGCACCGCACGCTCCGGCGGAGCCGGGGGACAGAACGTGAACAAGGTTGAGACGGCGGTGGATCTGCTGCACAAACCCACTGGAATCCGGGTGTTCTGCACCCAGGAACGCTCCCAGCTGCAGAACCGTGAGCGGGCTCTGGAGATTCTGCGGGCCAAGCTCTACGAACGCCAGCTCGCTGAAGCCAATGCCGCCGAAAGTTCAGCCCGACGGGCTCAGGTGGGCACCGGCGATCGCAGCGAAAAAATCCGCACCTACAACGCCAAGGACAACAGGGTCACCGATCACCGTCTCGGCCGGAACTTCAGTCTTGACTCTGTGCTGGAAGGCCAGATTGAAGACGTGGTGGAGGCCTGTATCGCCGAAGAGCAACGGGCCAAGCTGGAAGCGCTCACCCAAGATGACGACTGAGCCGAATCCAATCTCAAGGCCCAATCATGTACTTGGCCCAATCGGCACGCTGACCTGTGGCGATTTGACGCCTGGCTTCAAAGGTGAGATGCCCCACGGGGCGGTGGGGCTGATGACGCAGTGGCATCTTCGCTTCCTGGGGAGTGCGATTCCCCTTGCGAACATTGCAGCTCAGACAGGCTGTGGTGACGTTGTCCCAGCTATCGGAGCCACCCCTGCTCCGGGGAATGATGTGATCCATGGAAAGCTGACCACCCTTGCTGCCGCAGTACTGGCAACAGTGGTTGTCACGCTGAAACAAGTTGCGCCGGGTCAGTGCCAACGGACGGAAGGGAACGTGAACAAACTGCCGCAGGCGAATCACTGTGGGCAAATGCAGATCAGGCCGCAGGCGACGGTGAGGATCATGCTCCAGACCCTCAGCCTTCCCCTTCAACAGCATCACCGTGGCGCGGCGCCATGTGGTGATATTCAGCGGCTCGTAGGACGCATTGAGAACGAGAACCTGGCCCATGCCAGCCACTGGATTCACAGGCATGCTATGGGGACTTTCCGCTTTGGTCTGTGCCCACCGCAACGATGGCTCCATGCGTGATCTGATCAGCGGTAGTCATGAGACGGCCAGCCAGAGCGATCACAGCCGGCTGGACCCCCGTCAGCGCGCCTGGCTTGAGGTCTCACCGGCAGCGGTGGAAACCAACGTGCGCGCCCTGCGTCGCCTGTTGCGGCCATCGTGTGCCCTGATGGCGGTTGTGAAAGCGGACGGCTACGGGCATGGCGCCGCGACTGTGGCCAGAGCAGCGGTGGAAGGGGGCGCGGCCCAGTTCGGGGTAGCCACTCTTCAGGAGGGCATCGACCTGCGTCGCGCCGGCCTAACGCAGCCGGTGCTTGTACTGGGGCATCTGCACCTGGCCGAAGACCTGCGGGCATGCCTGAAATGGGAACTCATGCCCACGCTGAGCAGCATGCGAGAAGCCCTGCTGTGTCAGAACCTGGCCGACGGCAGCGGACGCAAGTTCGCCGTACAGCTCAAACTCGACACCGGCATGACCCGGCTGGGCTGTGCCTGGGAGGATGCCCCCAGATTGAGCGAAGCCATCAGCCAGCTTGACCAGCTGGAGCTGAGCGGTATCTACAGCCACCTTGCTCTGGCCGATGGGGACGCGAATGGGGATGGAGAACGGGTGACACGCCTGCAGCAACAACGTTTCGACGATGTACTGCGCTGTTTGCCGCCAAGCCGTGCCCTGCACCATCTCGCCAATTCCGCGGGAACACTCCGCGACCGATGCCTGCATCACGATCTGGTGCGAGTCGGCCTAGCCCTTTACGGCCACAGCCCCAGCTCCCATCTGGACGCCAAGGTCAAGCTCGAACCGGCGATGCACGTCAAAGCACGCGTGACCTTGATCCGCGACGTCGCCGCCGGTGTCGGCGTCAGCTACGGCCATCGTTTTGTTACCGAACGTCCTAGCCGTCTGGCAGTTGTCGGCATTGGGTATGCCGACGGCGTCAGCCGCTGCCTCTCAGGCAAGATCAGCGCCCTGCACAACAGCCAGGTACTGCCTCAAGTGGGGGCGATCACCATGGACCAGCTCATCCTTGATGTCACGGATCACCCCCACGTGGAAGCCGGTGATGTCGTCACCCTGCTCGGTCGCGACGGAGAGCGAATTATCAGCCCCCGTGACTGGAGCGATCTGAGTGATTCGATCCCATGGGAAGTGCTTTGCGGTTTCAAGCATCGCTTGCCCAGGGTGACGGTCTGAAGGCAGGTCCTGTTTGACCGATGGCGAGGCCGACTGGGCCTGCTGGTTGGTAAGGTGGGCGTGCCGCTGGAGAGGTGGCTGAGTGGTTGAAAGCGGCTCCCTGCTAAGGAGTTACAGGAGGCAACTTCTGTCGAGGGTTCGAATCCCTCCCTCTCCGTTGAATTCACCGAGTGCTGAGGTCTTCCCAAACCTCGCTTGGATTGGCTGCATGTCGTTCAGCAACGGCTTGCGCCAATTCTGTGCCTTGTGAGTAACCATTCCCACGTGTTTCTTCGCGGGAATCCTGTTGATTCCCCAGTCCGTTGTTTCTCACACCATCCCGCCAACGCTTCAAGGAACTCTGCCGGGCCAAGGGAGTGCAGCATCGTCAGGTGCTTGATCAGCTGGTTGAGCTGTATGTGAGCACGCAAGGTGCGATTCTCCAGGGCCATGGTCATTCCATACCTCCCGCCGCGATGCCACTGCCGGAGGAAACAACCACCGAGCTCATCGAGCGGATCGAACGACTCGAATGTGATGACCGGGAGTTTGTGCACGCCTTTGAAGTGCTGATCCACAGGGTGGACGCACTGGAAAAGAGCATCGGAACGCCCCGCAACGAGTCGAAGCACACCCCCAAACCCTGACCTGCCCTGCACCGCTGTCTTGATTCAACAGGCATGAAAAAGGGGTGGTTGATGCCACCCCTTGCCCTTGAGGCCTCCTTGTGTCGAACCAGTTGGAGCGGCCTCACTGGGGATGTCTTCGCTGTAAGCGACTTGGAGGCTCTGTTGCATCGGTAAGAACACGTATCCCTGGGATGACCGTCCCATCAAGCCTGGAAGGCGGCCAGCTGACTGGCCAGCTCGGGAAGCAACGCTTCATCGGCAGCGCAGACAGGCCCTTCCGTGAATGCCACCAGCAACATGGGATGCCGTTCCTGCGGAAGCCACCAGGCGGCATCATGCCGGGCTTGACTCATCCACCCAGCCTTGCTCCACAGCCTGCTGCCCTCGGGCAAACCAGCACCCAGAAATCCATCCACCTGATTCTCAGGATCAGCAGAGCGCTGTTCAGCATCCAGCGAGCGATCCAACAGATCACGCAGGCGTTTGCAGGCAGGGGGGGAGAGCACCGCATCGGTCATCACAGCTTCAAGGAGCCGCGCTGTGGCCGCCGTGCTCAGGGCGTTGCGGTTGTCAAGGTCCGCTCCGTAAAAATCGCGTTCCCTGCCATAGGGACCTTCACCCCAGGTTTTCTGACAGCAGTTCACTGCGGCCAGTTCGGGCCAGCCAAGGGTCTGCAGCCAGTCATTCACCAGCCGGCGTTGCCGCTGCCACAACAACCAAGCCTCACCCTGCAGGGTGGGACCACTTGTTGTGCCCGTCAGCAGATCCACCAGCAGGGCGGTGGCGTCGTTCCCTGAATCGGCGATCATGTCGCGCAAGGCCCGGCGCAGTTCCTCCCCCTCAGGAAGCAGATCCCGTTGCAGCCAGGCCTCCACAGCCACGGCATAAAAAAGCTTCACCACGCTGGCGGGATACATCAAACGCTGCTCAGCCCAGGCAGCCCCCCACCCTTGTCCAGCAACCGGATCGGGCTGGTCGTAGCGAACCCAGGTGATGGCGATGCGCTCCAGCAGCCCCTCCCGCCCTTGCGCCGCCAGACGCCTGAGCTGAAGCGCCAGATACTCCTGCATGACCTGGTCGGGGCGGTAGAACGCCATGGCACTGGCATCGAGCAATGCCGACCCTAGGCACACCTCTCTCTCCGGAACTCCTGCAACCTGGCAGCGTCTGGGCCCTCTCCACTGCCGTCAACGGATACGCGAGGGTCACGGGCACGGGGCTGGCTACCCAAGCAGCGACAGGCCGTCGCTTTGAAGTGCTGAGCCCCCTTGACCAAGGCCGCGTGCACGTTCGCCTGCAGGAAGACGGCTACCCATGCTGGCTGGACGTGGCGGATGTGATCGGCCATGCCACCGCCAGCCCCCATTGGAGACCCCGGCTGCTGGACAGCGCAAGCATCACGGCTCGACTGCCAGGGGTGCTGGACTGGGTGGCGGCGGCGGCCGCACAAGACAACACCTACCTCTGGGGAGGAAGCCTGGGGCCGAATCTCGACTGCTCGGGACTGGTGCAAACCGCCTTTGCCAGCCAGGGGATCTGGATCCCACGCGATGCCTACCAGCAGGAGCGGTTCTGCAGGCCTGTCGGGGTCTACCCAGGCAATGACAGCCTGCTGCGACCGGGAGATCTGCTGTTCTTCGGCACCGCGAAACGGTGTACCCATGTGGCCATCCATCAAGAAGGGGGCATCTACTGGCACAGCTCCGGCCGGGAGCATGGTCGCAACGGCATCGGCAGCGACAGCATCCACCCCCGTGACCAGCATCCGGTCGCCTGTCATTACCGATCAGAATTACGGGGAGCGGGCAGGGTCGAGCGCTGCCATGACGGCACCACCCTGGAGTGATCAGTCTCTGTGGGCCTAAGTTGCCCTCACTGATCCAACGATGGGATGGTCCCCACCCCCGCCTCCACACTTGATCTTTCGGTGGTGGTCCCCCTCTACAACGAGGAGGAGAGCCTGCCGGAATTGGTGGAACAGCTGCTGAAGGCCCTGCGACCGACCGGAGAACGGTTCGAGCTGGTCTTGGTGAATGACGGGTCCAGCGACCGCACCGCCGAGGTCCTCGAACGACTGAGTATCGACGTGCCTGAACTGGTGGGCGTGCTGCTGCGCAAAAACTATGGCCAGACGGCAGCGATGGCGGCTGGATTTGATGTGGCCGGAGGTGAGGTGATTGTGAGCCTCGATGGCGATCTGCAGAACGACCCCGCCGACATTCCTCTGCTGCTTTCAACCCTGCGAGAGGGCTATGACCTTGTCAGTGGTTGGCGCCATCAACGCCAGGATGCGGCGCTGCAACGCAAGCTCCCCTCCAGAATCGCCAACCGGCTCATCGGCAGGGTCACAGGCGTTCGCCTCCACGACTATGGCTGCTCTCTGAAGGCCTATCGAAAGGAGGTACTGGCGGATATGCGGCTCTACGGAGAACTGCATCGCTTCCTGCCAGCACTTGCGTTCATCGAGGGCGCTCGGATCACCGAAGTGCAGGTGAACCACCGGGCAAGGCAATACGGCCAAAGCAAGTACGGCATCGACCGCACCTTCCGCGTGCTGATGGATCTGCTCACGGTCTGGTTCATGAAACGCTTCCTGACCCGGCCGATGTATGTGTTCGGGTTCGGAGGGCTGCTGGCGATTGCTGGCAGTCTGCTGACCAGCACCTACCTCCTGGCCATCAAGCTTGGAGGCGCGGAGATCGGAAACCGCCCCCTTCTGACCCTGGCCGTGGTCCTTGGCCTGGCCGGCATTCAGCTGTTCTGCTTCGGACTGCTCGGAGAACTGCTGATCCGCACCTATCACGAAAGTCAGGATCGGCCGATTTACCGCATCCGGGCCACGTTGCGTGGCGGTCGCGCGACCTGAGGAGCCGGGGGGCACGTCGCACCACGGCGATTCTCGAGCGCCGACGCTGCAGCTTCGACAACACGGCTGTCTGAATCCCGCAACCCGCGGCGAAGCAGGTCGAGCACAGACCGATGCCCCCATTCCCCCGCAACGATCACGGCCTCAAGACGCTGATCGGGACCTGAGCGCATGGCCTGGCGCAGGCAGCGCTCGAGCGAGAGGCGTTCCGCCGTGGTCGCAGGAGGAGTCCATGCCCCATCGGACTCTCTGCTCGCCTCCACAGCTGCCACCGCTTGCTGCACCAGCTCCACCTGGGCTCGATTCAAGGCGACAACACGCGAGACATCGATGCTGCGCAGAACGGTCTTGCCGGGCCGGCGACTGACCGCAACGAGCACAGCCGTGAGCACCACAGCTGCCGCACCACCGATATAAGCCTGGGACATCACGACATTGGCCCGAGATCGGACCAGCTGGATTGAACTTTTATGTCGCCGGGAATCCCGTGAAAGGGTAAGCCCAGCAAGGCGACTCTAAAATCCCATCGACACCCTGGGCTTGATCATGACTGGAGATTTTGCAGCAGCTTGGCTGCCTGTGATGTTCGTGCCGATGATCGGAATCGTGTTCCCGGCAGTCTTCATTGTTCTGGTTGGTCGTGCGATCACCGCTGCCGAATAAGCGCTCGCACTCGCATCTGAAGAGAAACCTCTGATCCAAGCCATCACACTTCCATGACAGTCACCCCTCCCTCCGATCCCTGCGTCGGCAACCTCGCCACTCCCGTGAACAGCGGGTATTTCATGAAGTGGCTGATCAACAACCTGCCCTTCTACCGCCAAGGGATTTCACCCAACTTCCGGGGAATCGAAACAGGTGCTGCCTTCGGCTACCTGCTCTATGGCCCCTACACCATCTGCGGCCCTCTCCGGAACACCGAGTACTCCGCCACAGCAGGCCTGCTCGCCGCCATCGGCGCCGTGCATCTCCTGACCCTCCTGTTCCTTCTGTACAACCAGCCTGGCAAGCAGCCGCACGTTCCCCCGTCAGACGTCACTGTGGAGAACCCTCCCGCTGACCTGTTCACCCGCAACGGCTGGTCTGAGTTCACCAGCGGTTTCTGGCTCGGCGGTTGCGGTGGTGCCGTCTTTGCCTGGCTGCTCTGCGACACGCTGCACGTTCAGGATCTTGTCAAAGTGGCTGCCGGAGTTTGGAGCGTCAGCTGAATCGAACTGAAAGGACGGTGGTCTAAACAACGTCCTGGACCGCTGACCTCAGAGCTCTTCAAGGATTCCGCCCCTGGTGCCATCACGCACCGGGGGCTTTTCACTGTCAGGATCTGATCATTGTCTCGGTCTCAGTCACCGACGGTGCGATCGATCTCGCGTCCATTTCTGCGCCGCCCTGTCTTCACTGTGGTCTGCAGCCTGCTTGTGCTGCTGGCCGGCCTCGTCTCACTGGCAGGACTTGGGCTGGAGGATCTGCCGCAGCTGGCACCGACACGGGTCAGCGTGCGTGCCACGTTCCCGGCCGCCGGCCCGGAAGTGATCGAACAGAGCGTGACCTCCATTCTGGAGCAGCAACTCAGCGGGCTCGAGGGCCTGGAGAGCATGAGCTCCAACAGTCGTCAAGGCGGGGCAAGCATCAGCCTGCGCTTCGAGGACGGCGATCCAGAGATCAATGCCATCAAGGTGCAGAACGAAGTGAACCTGGCCACACGCCGACTGCCGCAGGCGGTCAGCCGCCAGGGGCTCACGGTTCGTCGCTCCTCCGATGACATTCTGCTGATCCTGGGATTCAGCGCCCCTCAGAATCTGTATGCACCGACATTCATCGGCGGCTGGCTTGACCAGAACCTCCGCAACGCCTTGCGGAGCACTCCGGGTGTCGGCGATATCCGAATCTTCGGGAGCAGCGATCTGGCCTTCCGGCTGTGGCTCGATCCTCAGAAGCTGGAACAGTTCGGGCTGACCACGAACGATGTGGTCAGCGCCCTGGGTGAACAGAATGTTCTGGCCGCGATCGGCCGGCTCGGTGAAGCACCGGCCAGACCCGGTCAGGTGTTCAGCCTGCCGGTGGAGGCAGAAGGTCGACTGCGGAGCCGACGCGACTTCGAAGCCATGATCGTCAGCCGCACCAGCAGCGGTGGGTTGATCAGGCTCAGCGATGTGGGCCGCGTGGAGCTGGGCAAGACCAGTTACGGCAGCAGCGCCCTGAACCTTCAGGGCGAACGCACGGTGGCGGTTGGGATCTACCAGCGCGATGGCGCCAATGCCCTGGCCGTGAGCCGCGCTGTCAACCAGGCGTTGAAGCAACTGGAAACCAGCTTCCCGCCTGGACTCGCCATGCAGGAGATCGTGGATGTGGCAGACACCGTCCAGGCCAACCTCGATCGCACGACCGCCACCCTGCGGGATGCCGTGGTGTTGGTGCTGGTTGTGCTGTTGCTGTTTCTGGGCCGGTGGAGGCTGGCATTGATCCCGGGTCTTGCCGTTCCCGTAGCCCTGATCGGCAGCCTGAGCCTGGTCAAGCTCAGTGGCTCCAACATCAACAGCCTGATCTTGTTTGGCCTGGTCATGGCCACCGGCATCGTGGTGGATGACGCGATCGTGGTGAGCGAAGATATTGCAGGGCGGATCGAGAAAGGGGCTGACCCGCAGAGCGCTGCCGAAAACGCCATGGTCGAGCTTGGTGGGGCTGTGGTCGCCACCTCTCTGGTCCTTGCGGCGGTGTTTGTCCCCGTCCTGCTGATTCCCGGTTCCATCGGTCGGTTGTACGAACCGATCGCCCTGGCGATCAGTGGCGCGATTCTCTTCTCCACGTTCAACGCACTCACCTTCACGCCGATGGCCTGCGCCAGGGTGCTGGGCCCCGGTGGTGGACGTCTGCCCGGTCCAGTGCGACGCCTGAGTGAAGGACTGCGCAAGGGAATGGGAATACTGCAGGCCCGATACAACGTGATCCTCACGATCTGGCTTCGCAAACAACGCCTGATGCTGGCGTTGCTGCTGAGTGGTCTTGTGATCACAGGGCTCAGCCTTGCGGTGATGCCAACGGCCTTCATCCCCGATGAAGACCAGGGCCAGGTGCGTGGTTATTTCACGCTCGCGGATGGCGCCAGTCTGGAACGTACCGAAGCCGTGATGGAAGCGATCCGGAAGACCGTCGCTGAGGAATCCCTGGTGCGCACAGGCAATTTCTACGCGGGGAGTTCGTTTGGACAGAGCGGTGAAAACACCGGATCGTTCTATCTGCGCCTGAACCCTCAACGGGAACGGCGAGGACCTGGCCAGAGCAGCGAAGCGGTGAAGGACCGCCTGAACGCAACCCTTCGCGACAGGATCAATGACGCCAGGGTGATCGTCACGACACCGGCCACCGTGCGAGGCTTCAGCAGTGAATCGGGACTGCAGATGCAGCTGCTCGATCGCAGTGGAGGACAGCTGAGCCTCGAGGAGTTTGAGCAGCAGGCACAGCGCTTCATCCAGGCAGCCCAGTCAACAGGTCTGTTCGAACGCGTGGGCACACGGTTCGATGCCACCTCACCTCGCTGGAAGCTTGACATCGATCGGGATCAGATGGCGGCACTCGACCTTCCTCTGGAGCGGACCCTACGGGACATCGGCACCGCCATCGGCGGGCGATACATCGATGACACGTTCGAGGGGGGCCGGATTCGAACGATCTACGTGCAGCTGGAGGGCAGCGAACGCTCTGAACCCTCCGACCTCACCAGCCTGATGGTGCGCAATCGTCAGGGAGAACTGGTGAGCATCAGCAATGTGATCCGGGTCTCCAGGGCGGAAGGGGCCAGCAGCATCGCCCACTACAACCAGGATCGATCGATCAGCATCACAGCCATCACGGCCGACGGCGTCAGCACAGGGCAAGCGATCGACCGCCTGGAGTCAATGGCCAGAGACGAGACAGGGACCAATCTGGGACTGAGCTTCACAGGACTGGCCAAGGAGGAGACACGGGCCGAACGGATGTCATGGATTCTGTTCAGCCTTGGCCTGATCGTGGTGTATCTGCTTCTGGCGGGCCTGTACGAGAGTTTCCTGGATCCTCTGATCATTCTGCTGACCGTGCCCCTCGCCCTTCTGGGAGCGGTGATCGGTCTGAAGCTCAGGGGGCTGCCCCTGGATGTCTACGGACAGATGGGCCTACTGGTGCTGGTGAGCCTGGCGGCGAAGAACGGAATCCTGATTGTGGAATTTGCCAATCAACGGGTGGCCCAGGGAATGGAGCGCGCGGCAGCGATTCGCGCGGCGGCCGTGAATCGGATGCGGCCGATTCTGCTGACGGCGGTCACATCTCTGGCGGGATTCCTGCCACTTCTGCTCGCCAGCGGCAGTGGATCAGCCAGCCGCATCAGTATCGGCACCGTGGTGTTCAGCGGACTGCTGATCTCCACCCTGCTGTCACTGTTCCTGGTTCCAGGCATGTATCTGCTGCTGAAAAGCGCCTTCGAGCCGCAAGCACAACAGACCGGGAAAGGGTGATCTCTGAACACAGGCTGCAACAGTCGCCCCCCTAAGGTGTCGATCCGATCTCACGCGTCGCACGGTTACCAACGGCCTGAGCCATGACCCTTACGCCTACTCCGACTTCTCACAGCAGCGAACAGGCTCAGTTCTTTGACTACGGATCCGCTGCCAATCCGCTTCAGAAAGGTCTGATCAGCCGGATTCCTTACCGCAGCTTCTCGGCGGATTTCTTTGATGGACAGGGTTGCAAGGTGCACCCGCTTGACCTGAGTGCTGAGCTGCAATGCGAGGGTCCGGCGACAGGTCCTTCACTCTGCGCGAACTTCATCCGTCTTGATGCCGGAAGCCTGCGCACCAGTGCCGACGCCACAAGCCAGCTGTTCTTCGTTGCGCGAGGCTCGGGCCAGAGCACGGTCTGTAGACGAACATTCCATTGGTGCGAGGGCGACACCTTCGTGGTGCCTGCGGGCGGTGACGCCGTTCACAGCAGTGAAGGACTTGCAGGCTTGTACTGGGTGCATGATGCTCCCCTGCTGCGTTACCTCGGTGTCAGCACCGTCAAGCCGGTGTTTGAACCCTGTTTTTACAGCCACCGCGATGCCCGGGCGGAACTGGCGGCAATCGCCAGCAATCCCCGTGGCGCCAATGCCAATCGGGTGAGCGTGCTGCTGGGGAACAATGCCTTCCCCCAGACCCGCACCGTCACCCACACACTCTGGGCGATGCTCGGAATCCTGCCTGCCGGTCAGATCCAGCGACCGCACCGTCATCAGTCAATCGCCCTTGATTTTGCTGTGGCCTGCAGCCCTGGCTGTTACACCATGATCGGCACCGAGCTCGACGAGAACGGACTGATCCGCAACGGCCATCGTGAGGACTGGGTCGCGGGGGCTGCGTTTGTAACGCCCCCCGGCTACTGGCACTCCCACCACAACGAGTCCGGTGCCGATGCCTACGTTCTGCCGATTCAGGATGCAGGACTGCACACCTATCTGCGCACGCTCGACATCGCCTTCAGCAAAAGCGGCGGCACACTGAACACTCTCAGCCTCGATCCCTGAATCCATCCCCCCTGATCTGAAGCAGTCAACGACCAGCGGCCATCCATCGCCATAAAAAACCCCCGTCCGTTGATCGGACGGGGGGAGGAACGACTCTTGACGAATCGAACGGCCTGAACGTTGTCCTAGCCGAACTTGCCTGAGGTGGAGGCGATCAGGAAGGCCGCATACGTGAGCACGTAGCCAACCGAGAAGTGTGCAAGACCCACAACACGAGCCTGAACAATGGAGAGAGCCACAGGCTTGTCACGCCATCCCATCATGTTGGCGATGGGGCTGCGCTGGTGAGCCCACACGATGGTCTCGATGAGCTCCTGCCAGTAGCCACGCCAGGAAATGAGGAACATGAAGCCGGTTGCCCAGACCAGGTGACCGAACAGGAACATCCAGGACCAGACGGCCAGGTTGTTGCTGCCGAAGGGGTTGTAGCCGTTGATCAACTGCGAGCTGTTGAGCCAGAGGTAATCACGGAACCAACCCATCAGGTAGGTGCTGGATTCGTTGAACTGAGCAACGTTGCCCTGCCAGATGGCGAGGTGCTTCCAGTGCCAGTAGAAGGTCAGCCAACCCACCGTGTTCAGGGCCCAGAAGACAGCCAGATAGAAGGCGTCCCAGGCAGAGATGTCACAGGTGCCGCCACGGCCAGGGCCGTCGCAGGGGAAGGAGTAACCGAAGTCCTTCTTATCGGGCATCAGCTTGGAGCCACGGGCATCCAGAGCACCCTTGACCAGAATCAGGGTGGTGGTGTGCAGTCCGAGGGCGATGGCGTGGTGCACGAGGAAGTCACCAGGGCCGATCGGCAGGAACACATCGGTGTTGCCGTTGATGGCATCGAGCCAGTAATGCTCACCAGGGATGTTCTGGGAAGCAAGGCTTGCAGAACTAGACGCATTGGAAAGGAACACGTCCATGCCGTACATGGCCTTACCAGAGGCGGCCTGCACGAACTGGGCGAACACAGGTTCAACCAGGATCTGCTTCTCGGGAGTACCGAAGGCAACAACCACGTCGTTGTGGACGTAGAGGCCGAGGGTATGGAATCCGAGGAAGAGGGAGACCCAGCTCAAGTGGCTGATGATCGCTTCCTTGTGCTCGAGCATCCGAGCCAGGACGTTGTCCTTGTTGGCTTCGGGGTCGTAGTCACGGATGAAGAAGATCGCACCGTGAGCAAAGGCACCGCACATCAGGGCGATGGCGATGTACTGGTGATGGGTGTACAGCGCTGCCTGAGTCGTGTAGTCCTTCGCAATGAAGGCGTACGACGGCATGGCGTACATGTGCTGAGCGACCAGGCTGGTGACAACGCCAAGGCAGGCGAGGGCAAGACCCAGCTGGAAGTGCAGGCTGTTGTTGAGGGTGTCGTAGAGACCCTTGTGACCAGCACCAAGGTCACCAGGGGTGCCCTTGGGTGGGTTGTGGGCTTCGAGGATCTCGCGGATGGAGTGACCGATACCAAAATTGGTGCGGTACATGTGACCAGCGATCACGAAGAGGCAACCGATGGCCAGATGGTGATGGGCGATGTCGGTGAGCCACAGAGCTTCGGTCTGGGGGTGGAAGCCACCCAGGAAGGTGAGGATCGCGGTGCCAGAACCTTCGGCGGTGCCAAAAATCTGACCTGTGGAGTCAGGGTTCTGGGCATACACACCCCAGTTACCGGTGAAGAAGGGCTGAAGACCTGCAGGGTGGGGCAGAACATTCAGAAAGTTGTCCCAACCAACGTGCTGACCGCGGGATTCAGGGATGGCCACGTGAACCAGGTGACCGGCCCAAGCGATCGAGCTGAAGCCGAAGAGAACGGCGAGGTGGTGGTTGAGGCGTGATTCAGCGTTTTTGAACCATGCCAGGGAAGGACGGAACTTGGGCTGAAGGTGAAGCCAACCGGCAAACAGTGCCCAAGCCGACAGGATCATCATGAAGATGGATCCCTGATACAGCTCGGCATTGGTGGTCATGCCGATTGTGTAGAACCAGTGATACAGGCCTGAATAGGCGATGTTCACAGGGGAGGAAGCACCCGCCTGAGTGAAGGCGTCGATAGCGCCTTGACCGAAGTGGGGATCCCAGATTGCGTGAGCGATCGGGCGAACGTGCAGGGGGTCGGCGACCCACTGCTCGAAGTTGCCCTGCCAGGCGATGTGGAACAGGTTTCCCGAAACCCAGAGGCCGATGATCGCGAGGTGACCGAAATGAGTGGAGAAGAGCTTTTGATAAAGCTTCTCCTCCGTCATTCCGTCATGGCTCTCGAAGTCGTGAGCCGTGGCGATCCCGTACCAGATGCGGCGGGTTGTCGGGTCCTGTGCCAGACCCTGGCTGAACGAAGGAAATTTCGTTGCCATTAGAGGGAAAGGTCAGGAGAGGTCAGCCGACCACAAGAATGTGGGCGTGGAAGAAGGCCCACGTGGTCGCGATGCCGCCCAGGAGGTAGTGAGCGACACCCACGGCACGGCCCTGGGTGATGGACAGCGCACGGGGCTGGATGGCGGGAGCCACCTTCAGCTTGTTGTGAGCCCAGACGATGGACTCGATCAGCTCCTGCCAGTAGCCACGGCCGCTGAACAGGAACATCAGGCTGAAGGCCCAGACGAAGTGGGCACCAAGGAACATCAGGCCGTAGGCGCTGGTGTTGGAGCCATAGCTGTTGATCACCTGTGCGGCCTGGGCCCACAGGAAGTCACGCAGCCAGCCATTGATGGTGATGGCGCTGTTGGCAAAGTTGCCATTGGTGATGTGCTGAACGGAACCGTCAGCATTCACCGTTCCCCACACATCGCTCTGCATCTTCCAGGAGAAGTGGAAGATCACGACGGAGAGGGAGTTGTACATCCAGAACAGACCCAGGAACACGTGGTCCCAAGCTGAAACCTGGCAGGTGCCGCCACGACCGGGGCCATCGCAGGGGAAGCGGAAGCCGAGGTTGGCCTTGTCGGGCACAAGCCGAGAGTTACGGGCGTAAAGCACACCCTTCAGCAGGATCAGCACCGTCACGTGAATCGTGAAGGCGTGGATGTGGTGGACCATGAAGTCCGCAGTGCCCAGGGGGATCGGGGCAGCGGCGACCTTGCCACCGACGGCCACGACGGACCCGTTGAACACTTCGCTCACACCGGCGAGGGTGTTGGGAGCGGTGCTGCCGGCAGCAGCAGCGTGGATGCCCTGGATCCACTGGGCAAAGATCGGCTGAATGGAGATCGCCGAGTCACTGAACATGTCCTGGGGACGTCCCAGGGCACGCATGGTGTCGTTGTGGATGTAGAGGCCGAAGCTGTGAGCTCCGAGCCAGATGCAAACCCAGTTGAGGTGGCTGATGATTGCATCGCGAGCCTTGAGCACCCGGTCGAGCACGTTGTCGACATGCTTGGCGGGGTCGTAGTCACGGATCATGGCGATGGCAGCGTGCGCTGCAGCACCAACGATCAGGAATCCACCGATCCACATGTGGTGGGTGAACAGACCGATCTGGGTCGGATAGTCGATCGCCATGTACGGATACGGAGGCATCGCGTACATGTGCTGAGCAACCACGATGCTCACGGAACCGCCGAGGGCCAGGTTCACGGCCAACTGGGCGTGCCAGCTGGTGGTCATGAACTCGAACAGGCCGTCATGACCTTTGGAGGCAGGGAACAGAAGAGGATCACCCTTCTGGCCTTCAAGGATCTCCTTGATGGAGTGACCGATGCCCCAGTTGGTGCGGTACATGTGGCCCGCGAAGATGAACATCACGGCGATCGCCAGGTGGTGATGCGCGATGTCGGTCATCCACATGCTGCCGGTCACAGGATTCAACCCACCCTTGAAGGTGAGGAAGTCGCTGTAAGCAGCCCAGTCCCCTGAGAAGAAGGCGCCGATGCCGGCACCGAAACCGGGATACAGCTGCGCGAGCAGATCCTGGTTGAAGAATTCATGGGGCAGGGGAATGTCTGCCACGGAAGCGATGGTCTTGCCATTGAGCACCAGCGGCTGGCCGGCGTCGATGGCATCCATCAACTTGGTGGTGGGCAGAGACACGTGCAGCAGGTGGCCAGCCCAGGAGAGGGACCCCAGGCCGAACAGTCCGGCCAGGTGGTGGTTGAGCATCGACTCAACGTTCTGGAACCACTCAAGCTTCGGAGCTGCCTTGTGGTAGTGGAAAACGCCTGCATTGAGCATCAGGCCGGCCATCACCAGAGCGCCGATGGCCAGAGCCATCAGCTGCGTTTCGTTGGTGATGCCCCAGGCGCGCCACATGTGGAAGAGGCCGGAGGTGATCTGAATGCCTTGATGGCCGGCACCCATGTCACCGTTGAGGATCTCCTGGCCGAAGACGGGCCACACCACCTGAGCACTGGGCTTCACGTGGGTGGGATCGGCGAGCCAGCCGGAGAAGTTGGAGAAGCGGGCTCCATGGAAGAAGGCACCGCTCAGCCAGATGAAGATCACGGCCAGATGGCCGAAGTGAGCACTGAAGATCTTCCGAGAGACCTCCTCAAGGTCGCTCGTGTGGCTGTCGAAATCGTGAGCGTTGGCGTGGAGGTTCCAAACCCAGGTGGTGGTTTTGGGACCTTTCGCGAGAGCTCGGTCGAAATGTCCGGGCTTGCCGAACAGTTCAAAGGTCGCTGGATTGTCGACCTTTTCGACCTGGCTCTTCGCGGTGCTCCCACGCTCTGGTGGGCTGATGGTCATCGAGTCGTTCCTCGAGGGACGGGATCGAGGTGGTGGGCCACCCCTCCGACGAACAGGGTTCATCGGGGCCCCGGGCACAGCTCCGCAAAGCGTCGCCGACCCGGGCGCCAGTGGTTTTCAGAAGCCGAAACCCCTGACTCTCACTGGAGCATTGGGCCCCAAAGAGGGGACCGCTGGCGGAAGCATAGAGGCGGAAAGCGACCCAAAGCCCCAGTGAGTTACAAAGGTTCAATCCATCGGCGCCCCAGTCAGGACAGGCAGTCTGCGAGAGGCCGACTAACAGCCCGGAAGGGACATTTTGAAAAATTTGCTATCAACAAAATCTCTATTTTCGCCAACTAAATAATACAAATACTCCAATCTGGTGGCGAGGTTGATGGGTTGTTCAGAATGGCCTCAATCCGCTCTCCGTCTCCATGCCCCCCCTGGCGAGACGCCATGCCATCGCCGCCTTGATCGGTGTGCTGATCCTTTGGTTCGGTGCCGCGCCCAGCCAAGCCCTGGATCTCCCTGGCCTGCCATGGGGGACTCGTGCCACCTCTGGCAACAACAGCGCCGTGGCTGTGGAAGGACCAAACGGACGACTTCAAGAAGTGGCAGCCCCTGGAGGCGTGCAGCAACTGCGCAACGGTCTTGCTCGCCGCCAGCCCTTGGTGCAATTGCAAAGCCCGAACGACGGCAGCATCCTCGGCCCCTCCGACACCAGCCTGACGGTGTCGATCAAGGATTGGCCCCTGGTGGCCGATGACGACCTAGGCCTTGGCCCCCATCTGGCGCTCCAGATCGATGATCAGCCTCCGCTGCGGTTCACCGACTCCAGCACGACCGTCGATGGCACGGCCACCCTTGAGATTCCGCTGCCGGCCCTTTCCCCAGGCAGCCATCGCTTCACAGCGTATGCCGCTTACCCATGGGGAGAAGCGGTGAAAAGCCCTGGAGCCAGCCAGCAGTGGCGCCTGCATCAGCTACAGGCGCTGAAAGGCACCCAACCGGAACGCGATGACCCCTGGCTGGTGATGGTCAGCCCCGCTGAGCTCGGGAGCCACGAGCCGCTACTGCTCGACTGGATGGTGTGGAACGCCCCTCTCCAGAACCTTCGCGATGGCGACGGGCGCTGGCGACTTCGACTCACCCTGAATGGCGACAGCTTCCTCGTGGATCGCCAGGAGGCGATTTGGCTCCGTCAAGGGGGCTCCAACCAACCGAGCACAATGAAGCCGAGTCTCGTGCAGATGGAACTGCTCGATGGCTTAGGCGACCCCATCAATCCCGCCTTCAACAACCAACTCAGGGCGTTGCCCCCAAGGCCTGCATCCCGCCCCATCTGGCTGCAGGCACAGCTCAGTGAGGCCAAGATCTCCCGCCTCCTGGGCGAATCTCAGCCATCAGCCAAGCCAGCCACCGACGTCGTCGGCGCTGATGCGAGCCCACCAGAGCCCTCCTCACCCGTGGCAGCGGTTCCTCCAACCACCGAGGACACGGAGACCGACCTTGGCATCGGGCATAAAGGCAACAACGCAGCCCCCACCGACATCACCAACAGCACCAACAGCACCAACAGCACCAACAGCACCAACAGCACCAACGGTGACGAAGCTGACCACAACGGCAACGCTCCCACCAACGGCACAGGGCTCCACGAGCCTGAGCAAGCACAACCAACCCCACCAGAAGCGCCCGAATCCCAAGCCAAGACCCCAGCACCCCTTTTGAATGGCGAGGAACGGCTCACCCCGACCACCAGCCTGAGAGGATCGGCCCGGGAACTGCTGAAGCCTGAGGGGCCCAAGCGCTGATCAGCCAGCACCAACGTTCAGACCGCCGCACCCTTGTCCCTGTTGTCTGTCTCTACCGCTGTGGCTCAACGCCCGTGTTTTGCCCTCGGGCTGTCCAGCAATGCGCTTCCACTGCTTCAACGCCTGCAGACCGCTGGCCTGGCGCAGACCATTGCACTCACCACCAAGGCAGCGGAGACAGCTGCTGCCACCGACGTCACGCTGCTGCGAGGCTCTGCATCGGATCTCCTGCGAGAGCACTGGGAGGGGACTGTGCTGGTGGTGGGGGCCCTCGGGGCCGTCACCCGTCTGATTGCCCCCTTGATGCGGTCGAAGCGCACCGACCCGGCCGTCCTGGTGCTCGACGCTGATGGACATCTGGTGGTCCCCCTGCTGGGCGGACATCAGGCCGGAGCGGAAGCCCTGGCGCATCAACTTGCGGCGAACCTGGGAGGCCGAGCGGTTTTCACCGGCGACTGTGCCAGCCAGAAGCGGCTTGCCCTCGACGCCTTTGGCTGCGATTGGGGATGGAAGGCAAGCGGCAACGCAGAGGCCTGGAAACAACTGATGGTCTCCCAGGCCCAAGGTCATGCTCTGCAACTGACACAGGATTGCGGAACGCAGCTCTGGCAACAGAGCACAGCCGCCAAAGCCCTTGTGCTGGCGGATTCAGGCAACCGTCCCGATACAGCACAGACACCGACTCGACTGACCATCACCGCTGAGCGCAATCCAAGCCCCACCACGACCTGTTGCTGGCACCCCCCGGTGCTGTGGCTGGGCATCGGATGCGAACGCGACACAAGCCTCCAGCTGATTGAACGGGCCATTGCCACAGCTCTCCACGAAGCCGGACTCGCCAAAGAGGCCGTGGCGGGGCTGAGCACAATCGACCGCAAAGGCGACGAACCGGCCTTGCTGGCCCTGGCCAAACAGGAGGGCTGGCCGCTGCGGTTGCACGACGCTGCCAGCCTGGCCAGCGTGGATGTTCCCACCCCCTCCAGCGTGGTGGCAGCAGAAATGGGAACAGCGTCAGTGGCCGAAGCAGCGGCACTGCTTGCCTCGGGCGCGGAAGGCCGGTTACGGGTTCCCAAGCGCATCGAGCGTTCCGAAGGAAAACACGAACGGGGGGCCGCCACTGTGGCCATCGCTGAATCCCCTCTGCCGAGCGCAGCCCAGCACGGCGAACTGCACCTGATTGGAAGTGGGCCGGGCGACCTGGCCCTTCTCACCCCCGATGCCCGTCAGGCCCTCAGTCGATGCGTGGCCTGGGTGGGCTACGGGCTCTACCTCGATCTACTCGAACCCCTGCGCCGCGCTGACCAGGCCCGTGTCGATGGACAGCTCACGATGGAATGGGAACGCTGCGCCGAAGCGCTGCGGCTGGCCCAACAAGGCACCAAAGTGGCTTTGGTGTCGTCGGGCGACAGCGGCATTTACGCCATGGCGGGACTGGCTCTTGAACTCTGGCTCCAACAAGCGGAACACTGCCGACCGCTCTTCCATGTGCATCCCGGCATCTCAGCTTTGCAGCTAGCAGCGGCCAGAGCTGGGGCTCCACTGATGCACGATTTCTGCACTGTGAGCCTGAGTGACCGGCTGACGCCCTGGGAGGTGATTGAACAGCGGCTGCAAGCTGCAGCAGCTGGTGACTTCGTGGTGGCCCTTTACAACCCGCGCTCCAAAGGACGCGACTGGCAACTGGCCCGAGCTGTGGAGCTACTGCGAAACGAACGCCAAGCCGCCACTCCTGTGGTGCTGGCCAGACAATTGGGACGGAGGGAAGAAACGATCAAACACACAACACTGGAGAGCCTGAATCCGTCTGATGTCGACATGCTCACCGTGGTACTGATCGGGAACAGCACCACTTATGTCAAAGACGGAAAGATGGTCACCCCTCGGGGATATCCAGGCGCCAGCCTGGGATGATCAGGCCCTGAAGCTCCGACCAACAACTCGTCATCATTGATCAAACCAAGTGGGACGGATCCAGACATCACCGATCTCAGCAGAGTCAAGCCAGAAGCATCACACAATGCGTGAGCCGGTCAAGCGATAGATGCAAACTCCAACGAATCACCTCAACGCGTCAACTTTCTGATCATGCGATGAACAATTCGACCTGGGTGCAATGACCAGAAAGACGTCTCTTGTCCTTTCTGATTGATCGGATCCGCCAAGGATTTTTGAGTAGAAAACAATCCCAAAACGGCCTCAAAGGACAGAGGGCGATAAAAATAAAAGCCTTGAGCTAAGAGAACACCCATGTCTTTGGCGAATGACAGCTGAGCCGATGTCTCGATCCCCTCTGCAACAACCTTCATACCGCTTTGAACCAGCGACGCAACAATACCCTTCAGAATCAGCTCCTTCTGAGCATCAAGCTCACCCGCAAAAGCGACAAAAAAACGATCCAGTTTAACCGTATTAATATCGGTTTCCAAGAGACGCTTCAAAGAGGAATAACCGATCCCAAAATCGTCAATGGCAACGACAGCCCCCAAGCCTTTAAGCCGTGCAATAAATTCATCCATGTCTGCATTGGAAATTGTCACCTCTTGCTCAAGAATTTCAAATTGAAACGATATATCAGGACACGTCGAAGCGACTCGAGAAACTGAATCAATGATTTTCTCCCTTGCCACAGGCGAGTTAAACGTTGCTCCGGAAATATTAATACTGAAAACAAAATGTTTTAAATTAATGGAGTTTTTCATTACAAGCAGATCAGAGACTCCTCTTTCGAGAACGGTAAGATCAAACGTCTCAACCAACGCGTACTTCTGAAAGACCGGCAGAAACCTATTTGGAGAGTGCAAAACGCCATTAGCCTTGATGCGCGCTAACACCTCAAAACCGACAATCTGATTCGTTTGCAAATTGACGATCGGCTGGTAATGGGGCTCAACAAGGGAACGAGACAACTGATCAATGAATATTTTTTCAAAGTCGGCTTCGACATCAGGCTCTATCAAGGAATGAATTCCTTGAGCACTGAAAGAAGAAACAAGATAGCGATGGCCAAAATCTTTTTTAAACTCTTGATCACTACTCAAGAGCGCGTCCATCAGTAAAATCGGATTGGATGGAAATCTCGCCAGATCCGCATCATAAAGCCCAAGAACATCAAGCTTAAGCAAGATATCTGAGCCACCAGAACCAAGATCATCGCCCGAGGAGGTGAGATCGCGATTTGAATTAATTTTGATACACTCTAACGAGGAATCTACAAGGTCCTCAAGGAGCCTTGAAGTATTGACGGGTCCAATATCCCTCAGCTGTTGGATTAAGACCAAAAAATCAGAACCATTAATATCATAAAACTTACTTCTCTTAGGAAGAACTCCTATCAACAAACGCAGGAAATTGGCTTTTTTCCGAACACTTGCTTCGGACTCAGTTTTCCCTTCACCCAAGCGACCGAGCAACCTGTAATGAATATAGATATAATTGATATTGAAATCTTGACTAATCAGGCAATCTTCTGCAAAAGCTAGGCTCGTATAGTCAATTTCTTGACTCTCGCAATAAGACGCAAGCCAATCTAGAGAATAAATCATTTTAGCATCAAGCACCAGTGACCTTGTTTTTACCTTTGAACTTACTTTTATACAAGAACTCATCAGCGCTGCGCATCAGCACCTCGAGACTGTAACCTGACTTAGACGTACTCGAAAAACCGGCACTAATCGTGATACGGACTGGCTGATCGCTCTTATTAAAGTGGTACATCTCAATCTGATGCCTTAAACGATTCAGCAAATTAACCGCATCCTTAGCAGTCGCTCTATATAAGATGGCAAATTCCTCTCCGCCATAGCGCGATGAGCAATCAAAATAATCCCTTGTATTACTTTTAATGATAGCACCAACCTCGGAGAGAACAACATCTCCAACACCATGGCCATAGGTGTCATTGATTCTCTTGAAGTCGTCAATATCTAAAATACAAAGACAAAAATGGTCACTCGCTTCTTGAGCCCGTAAAAGCTTTAACTTGCAAATCTCAACGAAAAGCTTTCGATCCATAAGTTGAGTCAAGCCGTCAGTTTGAAGACCTGTAAAAAGAGAAGGGAGAATCTTATAGTTGAAAAACAGATAAATTGGGAGGTAAGCAAAGAATAGTGCTACAACAGCGATGGCAAACTCAAGGAAGAATTGATTAGACAAACCATCGTAAAATCCGCTCATTGAATACGTGTAGGCAAGCGTGTATCTATCAGGCTTGCTTTGGCCTTGTCTTAGCATTTGCCTCGGCACAATCTCTCGAGAAAAAGTGACGAACTTTCCAAGCTTGTTATGATTATTTAATTCAGCCTGTGTGCATCGACGAGCCTCAAAACAAGAGGCAAGCCTTCGAAACTGTGCATTGCTTAGCTGAGGAACCAGCAATGATTGGGAGTAAATTGGTTGATTGAGCCATAAAGGGACCGACGAATAAACAATTGTACCGTCAGCATCAGCGACAATGATTGATGTATGATCACTAAATAACAATTTCTTGTCACGTTTTGCCAGCAAAATATGGGCATCTATGTGCGAAGCCAAAGAGGAGAGTGAATGGCCTGAATCCAGGTGACTTTCCACAAGACTTACATACTCATTGGCCTTTGAATTTTGATCTTTAACTTCAGATTCAAATGCATCCATGGTTTGATATATAGCCGCAAGCAAACTTATAAACAGTGTTGAACACGCAAAGAAGATCTTTGATTGCTTTTGAATTCTACGCTTGGTAGGCCTCCTCATTGGTTCACGAGTCAGCTAAAGATTGATTGGCCAAATAATAGGAGAGCTTCGTTCTACTTGAATTAGAAAAGATCGGAATTAACACAAGATTGTTTTTGAATTGAGTTCCGTCGGATCGGTAGTTAGTTATGACGCACTGGAACCTTTTTCCTTTGGCAATGGCATCCTTGATTTCCGCCTTAATAGATACTTCAGTGTCAGGACCTTGCAAAAATCTACAATTTTTTCCCAATACAAACTCACGGGTGTAACCAGTGAGCTCAGTAAAAGCCTGGTTGGCGTAGATTGTAGGTTGGCCATCGGCCGTCATATCAGATATCGTGATACCAACGGATGATCTCTCAATAGCTTCTTTGAAAATCTCGGAATCGTCCAATATTTTTGTGACATCAGAGATGTTTTTAATTTCATCATCAAGGCTATGCTTCAAGTTTCTTATAATATTATTGTTTTTGATGTATACATTGCGCGAATAGAATAAACCTACAATGCCAACAACTGATGACATCAAGGCCGTGTAGTAAATTGGATTCATATATTCAACCTCTAAAGACTCCAAGCTCTTAACGCTCACCTCTTGTATACCTCGAAGATCACCAACCTTCCAATTTTTCTTGGGAGAATCAGGATGAGCATTATGACAGGTGACACACGACTCTTTCATTCTCACAGGCGTTGCAAGCCTGAAAATTTCGTCTTGACCTATTTGACTGTACTTTTCGTAAAATCGAAGCGTTGGATCCTTTTCAAAAACTTGAATGGAGTCTTGCTGAAAAGCATCGAGAGCTCTTTCCTCTTTACGGTTATTAAAAGGATATTTAGACGTAAAGGCATAATTGATTCTTCCATCTGAGTGTGTGGCATCAAAAATAGCGCCCAACTCGATGGAAAGCGTTGCAGGAATTGGAATCCCGCCCTTGAAGTCATGGTAGCGCTCAGAAAGCACAACTTTTCCCTCACCCTCTTGAACATTAGAGACGATATTTTGTGAATAATAGGCCCTGATATTGTCGACCAAAGAAGCAATCTCTACTGCCTCATTTTTCATTCTGGTTTTCGCTGCATCACGAAGACCAGTCGTAAACAGTAAAGGCAAAAGCAATCCCAAAAGAATTGAAGCAGCCAGAAAAATATTGAGAACTCGTTTAGCGCGCACTGGAGCCTAGATGCTCTCTTTATGCTAGTAACGATTGACGCAAAAGACAAGGACAAGCAGGGAGCTTGCTCGTCTCTTCATATCCTTAGGAGACTAACAGCGCAGCGCTCATCGATTGATTGCATTGCGTACCGATCAAGCCAACCGACCTACCCTCCGGGCTGTATTTTCTTCAGCAACCTTGATTCAAGGGGGAAAAGGCATCAAGCAAAGGACAATCCTGATCGATTAATTCATCTTCCGAAAAGAATGATGCAATAACTGTTGTGTATAAGAGAAAAAATATGTGCGATTCTTCGATCCATTCTGGGTCCACTCCTCGATCAATAGAGCCACCGGACATGGTCTTTCCATACCCAATAAGTGCCTAGAAACCGATCGCGGTCCAAGGATCATGCTGAAGACAAAAACTCTCATGCTGCCATCCACTAAATCCTAGAACTACCCGGCAATCACAACATTGATGTGCCAAGAGCATGAAGAAATCCAGTCACAATCGGATGATCTACCTCACAAGAGCCGCAACACAATGAGGCGAAGAACTCCTCATTGCGCACCATCGACTGACGTCAACCAGCCATTGGAAGCTGGAAGGAAATCGCAGGAGTGGGCATGGCATTCTGCCTAAAACAGGCAGAACATTTCCGTCTCTTCAATCATTTGCCCGTCAAAAACTCTCATGGTTTGACCCACACTTTTCAGATGACCGACACATATAAAAATCGAAGGACAGTTTCCAGTGGGCTTTTCCAAAAGCCAATGCCAGCAATGAATAAGCTTCTTTTCCAGGGTGCCCGCACTATCCAACCACTGCCAATCAATGAAGACATAGCACCATGATCCCTGCCTGGCGAGCATCCAAGTGATCCACAGGATCAATCACCATTGTGGCGACATCAACAGGACAAAGCATTCGCTTCAGCGATGCACGCCATGGCTGAAAACCAAAACCCATCCCCCTGTTTGGGCACTGGGCCAGTCCCCTTGTCGCTGGTGCCAGGCAATCTTTCAAGCGATCACGTGCCCACAAACGGGGCACTGCAACGCAGCAGCAACAGAGAATCTTGATGGAGATTGAGTCGGGATGACAGGATTCGAACCTGCGGCCCCTTCGTCCCGAACGAAGTGCGCTACCAAGCTGCGCTACATCCCGATCGGTAGACTTTAATCGATGACGTCCCTGCAAAAACCTGACTGGCTGCGTGTTAAGGCGCCGCAAAGGGAGCGCATCGGCGCCGTGGCCGACATGCTCGTCGACCTCAAGCTGAACACCGTCTGCCAGGAGGCCAGCTGTCCCAACATCGGCGAGTGCTTCGCCGGAGGTACAGCCACTTTTCTGATCATGGGGCCGGGCTGCACAAGAGCCTGCCCTTACTGCGATATCGACTTCGACAAGAGCGTGCGCACGCTCGATCCCACGGAGCCCGAGCGGCTTGGGGAAGCCGTGGCACGGATGGGCCTCAACCATGTGGTGATCACATCCGTGAACAGGGATGACCTTGACGACGGCGGTGCCTCTCAGTTTGTGGCCTGCATCGAGCAGGTGAAACAACGCTCTCCCCTCACCACGATCGAACTGCTCATCCCAGACTTCTGCGGCAACTGGGATGCGCTGGCCACCGTGATGGAGGCGGCGCCACACGTGCTCAACCACAACATTGAGACCGTCCCCAGGCTGTACCGCCAAGCACGACCGCAGGGAGTGTATGAACGGTCTCTGGAGCTTCTCAAGCGGGTGCGCGACGGCTGGCCAAGTGTTTACACCAAATCAGGGCTGATGGTGGGCTTAGGTGAAAGCGATGCCGAGGTGATCGAGGTGCTGCACGACCTCCGTGAGCATCATGTCGACATCGTCACCATCGGCCAGTACCTGTCCCCAGGTCCGAAACACCTGCCTGTCGACCGATTCGTCACCCCTGAGCAGTTCGATCAGTATCGCCAGGAAGGCCAGCAGGATCTTGGCTTCCTCCAGGTGGTGAGTTCGCCCCTGACCCGCAGCAGTTATCACGCTGGAGAGGTGCAGCGCCTGATGCAGGCCCACCCTCGCTAGGCATCAGACCTGCAGGTCGCCGAAGACGGGCCTCCAGGCATGCAGGCTCCAGTCGACCAAGCCGCGGGCAATCATCGGATCTTGACGAATCAAGGCCTCCGCTGCGAGGTAGCTCTCAGCCTCGAACACCAGAAAGCCTCCACCACCTGGCTTTTGATCAGCATCGACAAGAAAACCGCTGGCAACTCTCAGGCCCGATTCGTGTTGCCTCTCAACCCAGCGCCGGTGATCAGCGCAATGGGCCTGCCGCTGTTCTGAAGGCAAAGCCCTCATCGCAGCGGTAAAGGTTTCCTGCTTGATGAACCAGGGCACGAAGGCGCCTCAATCAGGCGGCAACCGCCGCCCGCTCCTCCAGCCCCATGGCCTCTCGCTCACTGGGGGGAACCAGCACCTTGAAACGAGCCTTCGCCGCAGACCAGTCGGCCAGCAGAGCCGCGGCCTTTTCACTGCCGGTCGCTGTCAAATGCGCCTGCAACAACGTCTTCAGCATGGATTCCTGCTGGGCTGTGGTGATCGTGCACACCTCGACGATCTCCGGATTCACGCGTGGACTCACCCGATCGTGATCATCCAGCAAGAAGGTGACACCGCCGGTCATACCGGCACCGACATTGCGGCCGGTGCTGCCGAGCACCACCACCACACCGCCTGTCATGTATTCACAGCAATGATCACCGGCTCCTTCCACAACCGTCCGAGCACCACTGTTGCGAACGCCGAATCGCTCACCGGCGCGGCCATGGGCAAACAGCTCTCCTCCTGTGGCACCGTAGAGACAGGTATTCCCAAGAATCACCTGGTCGCCGGGGTTCGCCGTCGAGTCGGAGGGCACCAGCGTGATGCGACCGCTGTTCATGCCTTTCCCCACATAGTCGTTGGCTTCACCCTCGAGGCGCACGTTCATGCCCTGCACCAGGAAGGCCCCGAAGCTCTGGCCGGCAGCACCCCGGAAGGTGAGGTCAAGCTGGCCGTTGAAGCCTCGGTTGCCATGGCGCTCAGCGATCTCACCCGCGAGGCGGGCGCACACACTGCGATCGGTGTTAATGATCTCCACCGTGCGGGTCAGCGAAGCATGACCCTCGATCGCCGCCATGACGTTGGCATCGGCGAGGAGCTGGTCTTCAAGAATTGGACCATTGCCATGGGCCTCAGCGCTGTGGGTCAGCCAGGATCGGTCTTCAGAACCCTTGATCGGTGCCAGCAGGCTCGATAGATCAACACATTGGGTCTTGGCCAAGGCCACAGAACGGGGCTGAAGCAATTCGGTGCGACCGATCAACTCCTCCAGACGGGCAACCCCGAGGAGACTCATGAGCTGACGCACCTCCTCAGCCACGTACCAGAAGAAATTCACCACGTGCTCGGGGACACCGGTGAAACGCTTGCGGAGGTTCTCCTTCTGGGTCGCCACCCCCACAGGGCAGTTGTTGGTATGGCAAACGCGGGCCATCACACAACCCTCAGCGATCATCGCAATCGAACCAAAACCGTATTCCTCCGCTCCCAGCAGAGCGGCGATCACCACATCCCAGCCGGTCTTGAGACCGCCATCAGCACGGAGCAACACGCGGTCGCGCAAACCATTCTCGAGCAGCGAGCGGTGCACTTCGGTGAGCCCCAGCTCCCAGGGCCCCCCGGCGTGCTTGATGGAACTCAGGGGAGAGGCCCCGGTTCCGCCGTCATGACCGGAAATCTGAATCACATCAGCATTGGCCTTCGCCACGCCAGCCGCGATGGTGCCGATGCCGATCTCAGCCACCAACTTCACACTCACCGGTGCTGCAGGGTGCACCTGATGCAAATCATGGATTAGCTGGGCGAGATCTTCGATCGAATAGATGTCGTGATGGGGAGGCGGTGAAATCAGGGCCACACCAGGCTTGCTGTTCCGCAGCCAGGCGATGTACTTGTCCACCTTCGGCCCGGGCAGCTGACCTCCTTCTCCAGGCTTGGCCCCTTGAGCCACCTTGATTTCCAGCTGCTTACCGCTGCGCAGATATTCAGCGGTCACTCCAAAGCGACCAGATGCGATCTGTTTGATGGCCGAGCAGGCGGTGTCGCCATTGCGGAGACCTCCGATGCTCGGGAAGGCCGCGGAGCGTCCCTCGGCATCAACATCCTTCAGAACCTGGAAGCGGGCGGGATCTTCTCCGCCCTCGCCACTGTTGCTCTTGCCACCGATACGGTTCATCGCCACCGCCAGCACCTCGTGGGCTTCCCGAGACAACGCTCCGAGGCTCATCCCACCGGTGCAGAAACGCGTGCAGATGCTCTCCACACTCTCCACCTGATCGAGTGGAAGCGGGGTAGGCGCCAGCTTGAACTCAAGCAGATCACGCAGGGCCATCACCGGACGGTTCGACAGCAGGGCTTGATACGTGGAGAAGTGGTCGTAACCGGGGCCTTGCGCCACCGCCTTGTGCAACGCCTTTGACAACTCAGGGTTGTTGCGGTGGTACTCGGCACCACTGCGGTACTGCACGAACCCCATGAACTCGAGCTTGCTGCGGTTGAGTTCGGGGAACGCCTTGGCATGCATCGAGAGGGTCTCATTGGCCAGTTCCGCCAAGGTCATGCCGGCGACACGACTGGTGGTACCGGCAAAAGCGGTGTCGATGACATCAGCCCCCAGGCCGATCGCCTCGAAAATCTGGGCACCGTGGTAACTGGCCAGAAGCGAGATGCCGATTTTGGAAAGAATTTTGCGCAGACCGTTTTCGAGCGAATCACGCACGTTCGCCTGCACCTGATTGGCATCAAGCGCAGGCAGCTTGCCCTGCTCGATTCGCTTCTGGGTCTTGGGGTGGTCGAGCCAGTGCCGCGTGGTCTCCCAGGTGAGCCAAGGACAAACAGCACTGGCGCCATAGCCGATTAAACAGGCCAGATGATGCGTGCTCCAGCACTGCGCCGTGTCGACCACCAGAGAACACTGCAAGCGCAGCTTCTGACGCAGCAAGTGGTGGTGCACGGCACCCACGGCCAGCAGCGCCGGCATCGCGACGGTGGTGGCATTGAGCGGGGCCGCTGCTCCCATGGCATCGACACGGTCGGACAGCACCAACACCTGGGCTCCTGAACGAACCGCCTGTTCAGCCGCGTTGCACAGGGCATCGAGGGCGGATTTGAGGCTGCCGGTGCAAGCTTCCACGGCCACCTGCGTGGAGAGAGTCTGCACCGGCAAACCCTGCTGACCGATCTCTCCGAGCTCGGCTTCATTCAGCACCGGGCTCTCGAGATGAATCACCGCAGCCGCCTCGGCCTGGGGCCTTAAGGCCGGACGACGCTCGCCAAGGTGCATCTCAAGGCTCATCACCAATTTCTCCCGCAGGGGATCAATCGGTGGATTCGTGACCTGCGCGAATCGCTGTTTGAAGTAGTCGTACAGCAGGTGCGGCTTGTCAGAGAGGACGGCCAGGGGGATGTCGTCCCCCATGCAGTAGGTCGGCTCTTTGCCAAGGGCCGCCATATCTTCGATGATCAGATCAAAGTCTTCGGCGGTGAAACCCATCGCCGTCTGGAGGCGTAAGAGATCCAGTTCGCCGATCTGTCGTTCCTGGCTCCAAGGCTGAGGGGCAACGCGGCGGCGGTGCTGATGGAGCCAGTCGGCGTAAGGGAAGCGACGGGCAGCATCTTCCTTGACCGACCAATTGTCGAGGAGCTGACCACCTTCAAGATCCACGGCCAGCATCTGACCGGGGCCCAGACGGCCTTTCTGAACCACGGTCTTGCCACTGAGATCGACCACGCCGGTCTCCGAGCCCATGATCACAAAGCCGTCCGCGGTGGTACACCAACGGGCTGGACGCAGACCATTGCGATCCAAGGTGGCGCCGACCCTCTTGCCATCAGCAAAGACCAGCAGAGCAGGCCCATCCCAAGGCTCCTGAATGCCCGCGTTGAATTCATACATCGCCGTCACGTCCGGACGACGATCCAGATCAGGCTGGTTGCGGAAGGCCTCCGGAACGAGGGTGATCAGGCTGTCGGTGATCGACCGACCACTGCGCACCATCAGCTCCAACATGGCATCAAGGTTGGCGGAATCGCTGAACGCTGGATTCACGACCGGAATCAATTCATCGGCCGCCTCCCCCCAGACATTTTCAAGGCTGGCTTCCGAAGCCTTCGCCCAGTTGAGGTTGCCAAGGAGGGTGTTGATTTCGCCGTTGTGCCCCAGAAGACGCATCGGCTGAGCCAGAGGCCAACGGGGCAGCGTATTGGTGCTGAAGCGGCGGTGGTACACCGCAAAACTCACTGCAAAACGAGGGTCCTGAAGGTCGGCGTAGTACTGCGCCAACACTTCAGAGCGCACCATGCCCTTGTAAACAACGGTGCGACTGCTGAGGGAGGCGACATAGAGGTCATGAATGCCTCCGGCGCCAAACACCTCTCGGGCACGGGCGCCGATGCGCCGACGCAATCGCAGCAGCAGCCCTTCGAAGGCATCGTCATCACAACTGCCGGCGAGGAGCCACTGTTCAATCACCGGGGCCGTCTCACGCGCGAGCGGGCCCAGAACGGCTGGATTGACGGGAACACCACGCCAGCCCAATGGGCTCAGACCAAGAGCGACGGCCTCCTCCTCGCAGAAGCGTCGCGCCTGTTCCCGGCGCGTTTCATCCTTCGGCAGAAAAAGCATGCCGAGGCCCTTCGCAGCACCCGCCTCAGGCCAAACCGCCTTGAGGTAGTCCCAAGGGATCTGACACAGCACCCCAGCCCCGTCACCGGAATCTCCATCACCACCACAACCACCACGGTGCTCCATGCAGCCCAACCCGCGCAGGGCTTGCTGAAGCACCCAATGACTGGCCTCGCCATTCAGATGGGCAAGAAAACCAACGCCGCAAGCATCTCTCTCACCTGCAATGGCTTCAGGAGCGCTGGTATCGCAGTGGGGCCAGACGGAGGCGGGAAGTTGGGTCATGTCTTTCGATCGAATCGGTCGTCAGCCGCAGTCGCTTGCACCCCGCGGAAGCGCTGACGCGATTGATGATCCTAAGGAGCCGTGGTGCGCCCTTGAAATCCAGCTAGCGTCCACTGCATGGTTTCGCCGCCGCCTCCACCGGCTCCGATCTCGGAGATTCGTGCCGCTCAACCCACGAAGGGGTCAAACCTGCGCCTGGCCGGAAGCGTTATCAAAAGTGGCTGGCTATGGATAGGGATCAGCCGTCGCGACCCTGAACAGCTGTGGTTGCCGCTCGACACCCTCACCGGCAGATTTGGCATTCAGCGCAGCCCCACTCGATCAGGCGAGCAACTGGAGTGGTACGGCAAGAAGGCACTCCTGAGCAGCTTTCAACAACGCAGCATCGACGATGAAGTCTCTCTCGAGATCAGCGGGTGGTTGCGTGACATCGGCGTCCGCCTCGAGCGTTCAGGAGACTCGCTCGCCGTCAACCTGCCTGCTCCGCGACTGATTCGACTGCGGCGGGGCAAAGGCAGCACAGCCAACCGCCTTGTCCTGGACCTCAGCGGTCCTGCCCTCTTGCAACGCCAGGGCAATGATCTGGTGATCGGTCTCACGACCACCCCAGCCCAGGACGGTCAGCTGCGATTGATGGGGCTTCGACCGCAGCGGCAACAACAGAACCTCACCCTGCTTGGCCAGGCCAGCAGCCTCAGCACCCTCACCCTTGCCAGCCCTTGGCGGATTGTGCTCGATGGCCTCCGCAACGGCTCCAATAGCAACGCATCATCAAGCCAGGATCCCCTGGCCGCATCCCTGCTCAATCCGGCCGTTCAAGCGCTGACGCGCCGGGGACTGGTGCTTGACAAGCGTGTGGTCAAGGTGGGGGTCAAGCCACTCCTGATCTATCGCGTCGGTACCGACCCCCGCAGCCACCAACTCAACCTGCGCCCCCTGGCACCCAGCAGCGGCCAACAGGGACTGCGTTTTCTCACGCAATTCGCCCAACCGGAAGGTGCTCTCTTTGCTGTGAATGGCGGCTTCTTCAATCGGGTCCGTCAACTACCTCTGGGGGCAGTGAAACGTGATGGCACCTGGTTATCCGGGCCCATCCTCAATCGAGGTGCCATCGGCTGGAGTGGCAGTGAGAGACTTCGATTCGGCCGTTTGCAGCTTCGCCAAGAGCTGGTGGTGGATGGTGGACAACGCTGGGGACTTGGTCACCTCAACAGCGGCTATGTCCAACGAGGGCTCAGCCGCTATGACCGTGCCTGGGGCAGGACCTACAGAGCCCTCAGTGGTCAGGAAAAGGCCATCACCGTGATTGATGGGCAGGTGCGTTCGGTCCACGACCAGGCCACCCTCAGTCGCGGTGTTCCGATCCCCATCAAGGGAGATCTGGTCGTCGCTCGCGCTGGCGCTCCCCTGCCAGCGCGGCCTGGCCAACGGGTGAGGATTCAAACCAGCAGCTCAGACCCCCTCGGCAACGAAGACCAGGTCATCGGTGGTGGCCCTCTTCTGCTTCGAAACGGGAGCGTTGTGCTGAACGGCCGTTCCGAAGGGTTCAGTGCAGGGTTCCTCTCACTGTCCGCTCCTCGCACGGTGGTCGCCCAAGACCAGAAACGGATGTGGCTGATGACTCTGGAAGGCACAAGCAGCGATCCCACCTTGCTGGAGACCAGCCTTGCCCTCCGCCAACTGGGCATCACTGACGCCCTCAACCTTGATGGTGGAAGCTCCACGTCGTTTGTGGTGGCGAACCGCTTGGTGATGACAGGCCGAGGGATGGCGCCCAGAATTCAGAACGCCCTGGGGTTGGTGCCAAAGTGATATGCATTCCCGTGTTGTGGCGTTGATGGGCACCAACCTTCAGATCACGCCTTCCGCCGCTGCGGAATTAGGCCGACAGGCCGCTGTTGCGGGAACCCCCGGGCAGATGTTTCTCGATCTGGTGCCAGGCAGCTGCGAAACCCATGCGATCCGCCTTCAACCTGGGACCATGGGAGGGATCCCTGTGGCGCGGGGAGACGGAATCACGCTGCATGCACCGGCGGCCCAGCTGGCAAACCTGACTGGTCTTTGCCTGGACTACCGCAGCGATCTCAGCGGTGGTGGTTTCCTGATCTCTGCAGACCGAGACATCCGCAGCTGCGCCTGCGGCAGCGCTTTCAGCAGGCTTTGAGGAGAGGGTCAGGCGACCCGGTATTGTGGTGGATTGTCGAACCAGGTCGGGTCTCCGGCCGCAAACCGACCGTCGATGCCAACCATCCAACAACTGATCCGTAACGAGCGCCAGAGCTCCAAGGCGAAAACCAAATCGCCAGCTCTGCGTTCCTGCCCAGAGCGCCGCGGCGTGTGCACCCGCGTGTACACCTCAACTCCCAAGAAACCGAACTCGGCTCTCCGCAAGGTGGCGCGTGTGCGCCTGACCTCCGGTTTTGAGGTGACTGCATACATCGGTGGTATTGGTCACAATCTCCAGGAACACTCCGTGGTGCTGATCCGCGGCGGTCGTGTGAAAGACCTGCCTGGTGTGCGCTACCACATCATCCGCGGCACGCTCGATACCGCTGGTGTGAAAGATCGTCGCCAGTCACGTTCCAAGTACGGCGCCAAAGCGCCCAAGGAGTGATGAATAAAGGGGAACTTTTGATCCCCTTCATTCATCGAACCGCAGTCTTTATCTTCGTTCCCATCCACTGACAGTTCATGTCACGCCGTAACGCCGCCGTCAAGCGCCCGATCCTTCCCGATCCCCAGTTCAACAATCGCCTCGCCACGATGATGGTGGCCCGTTTGATGAAGCATGGGAAAAAGTCCACTGCGCAACGGATCCTCTCCGACGCTTTCGGCTTAATCGGCGAGCGTACCGGCGGTGATCCTGTTGAGCTGTTTGAAACCGCTGTGAAGAACGCCACCCCTTTGGTGGAAGTGCGTGCTCGCCGGGTTGGTGGAGCCACCTACCAGGTCCCCATGGAAGTGCGCCAGGAGCGAGGCACGGCCATGGCACTGCGTTGGCTGGTGAGCTTCTCCCGCTCCCGTAATGGCCGCAGCATGGCTCAGAAGCTTGCTGGCGAGCTGATGGATGCTGCCAACGAAGCTGGCAACGCCGTTCGCAAGCGCGAAGAGACCCACAAGATGGCTGAAGCCAACAAAGCCTTCGCCCACTACCGCTACTGATCCAGCACCGCCTCGGGACCCTTAACACTCCGAGACGAACCTGTAGGATCACCACCGCCTTTTTACGCCCCACCCCGGAGTTTTCTGTGGCTCGCGCCTTTCCCCTGGAACGCGTCAGAAATATTGGTATCGCCGCCCACATTGACGCGGGCAAAACCACCACAACCGAACGCATCCTGTTTTATTCGGGTGTGGTTCACAAAATTGGTGAGGTGCACGATGGTGCAGCCGTCACCGACTGGATGGCACAGGAGCGCGAGCGTGGCATCACCATCACGGCGGCCGCGATTTCCACCAGCTGGAAGGACCACCGGATCAACATCATTGATACCCCTGGTCACGTCGACTTCACCATCGAGGTGGAGCGCTCCATGCGCGTGCTTGATGGGGTGATCGCCGTCTTCTGCGCTGTGGGTGGCGTGCAGCCCCAGTCCGAGACGGTCTGGCGCCAAGCCGATCGCTATTCAGTACCGCGGATGGTGTTCGTGAACAAGATGGACCGCACCGGTGCGGACTTCCTCAAGGTTCACGGCCAGATCAAGGATCGCCTCAAGGCCAATGCTGTTCCCATTCAGCTGCCGATCGGTGCTGAAGGAGAACTCAGCGGCATCATCGACCTGGTCGAGAACAAGGCACACATCTACAAGGACGACCTCGGTCAGGACATCGAAGTCACCGATGTGCCCGCCGACATGAAGGATCAGGTCGAGGAATGGCGCAACGTGCTGATGGAAGCCGTTGCTGAAACCGACGAGGCCTTGATCGAGAAGTTCCTCGAAGAAGGTGAGCTCAGCGTTGAAGAGCTCAAGAAAGGCGTTCGTGAGGGCGTGCTGAAGCATGGCCTGGTCCCGATGCTGTGTGGCTCCGCCTTCAAGAACAAAGGTGTGCAGCTGGTCCTCGATGCCGTCGTCGACTATCTGCCTGCCCCTGTGGATGTCCCACCCATCCAGGGTGTTCTGCCTGATGGCAAGGAAGCTGTTCGTCCCTCCGACGACAACGCTCCCTTCAGTGCTTTGGCCTTCAAAGTCATGGCCGACCCCTACGGAAAACTCACCTTTGTCCGGATGTACTCCGGCGTCCTGGAGAAGGGCAGCTATGTGCTCAACTCCACCAAAGGCGAGAAAGAGCGCATCTCCCGTCTCGTTGTGCTCAAAGCCGACGATCGCGAAGAAGTCGACGCCCTGCGGGCAGGCGATCTGGGTGCCGTTCTGGGTCTGAAAGCCACCACCACCGGTGACACGCTCTGCGCCTCAGACGATCCGATCGTTCTGGAGACCCTGTTTGTTCCGGAGCCTGTGATTTCCGTGGCTGTGGAACCCAAGACCAAAGGTGACATGGAAAAGCTGTCCAAGGCTTTGGTGGCCCTGGCCGAAGAAGACCCCACCTTCCGTGTGAACACCGATGCGGAAACAGGCCAGACGGTGATCGCCGGTATGGGCGAACTCCACCTCGAAATCTTGGTGGATCGCATGCTGCGTGAATTCAAGGTGGAAGCCAACATCGGCGCACCTCAGGTCTCGTACCGCGAAACGATTCGCGCTTCCTCCAAGGGCGAAGGCAAGTTCTCGCGCCAGACCGGTGGTAAAGGCCAATACGGCCATGTGGTGATCGAAATGGAGCCGGGCGAACCTGAGTCAGGCTTTGAATTCGTCAACAAAATTGTTGGCGGCGTCGTTCCTAAGGAATTCATCAAGCCCTCTGAGATGGGCATGAAGGAAACCTGCGAATCCGGCGTGATCGCCGGATTCCCCATGATCGACATCAAAGTCACCATGGTGGATGGGTCCTATCACGACGTGGACTCTTCGGAGATGGCGTTTAAGATCGCCGGCTCCATGGCTTTCAAAGATGCGGTCAAGAAGTGCAATCCTGTACTTCTTGAGCCGATGATGAAGGTCGAGGTCGAAGTTCCCGAGGACTTCCTCGGCTCGATCATCGGTGACCTGTCCTCCCGTCGAGGACAGGTTGAAGGTCAGGCAATTGACGATGGCACGTCAAAAGTCTCGGCCAAGGTGCCCTTGGCCGAGATGTTCGGCTACGCCACCGAGCTCCGATCCATGACCCAGGGTCGGGGTATTTTCTCGATGGAATTCAGCCACTACGAGGATGTTCCTCGCAATGTGGCCGAGGCCATCATCTCCAAGAATCAGGGCAATTCCTGATCTCTACCCACCCTCAAATTCACCCCCGATTCTTTAACAACAATGGCACGCGAGAAGTTCGAAAGGAACAAGCCCCACGTCAACATCGGCACCATTGGTCACGTTGACCACGGCAAAACCACCCTCACCGCTGCGATCACCAACGTGCTCGCCAAGAAGGGCCAGGCCCAAGTTCAGAATTATGCCGATATTGACGGTGCTCCTGAGGAGCGCGAGCGCGGCATCACCATCAATACCGCTCACGTCGAGTACGAAACCGACTCACGTCACTACGCCCACGTCGACTGTCCTGGTCACGCGGACTACGTGAAGAACATGATCACCGGTGCCGCTCAGATGGATGGCGCCATCCTCGTGTGTGCCGCCACCGACGGCCCCATGGCCCAGACCAAGGAGCACATCCTCTTGGCCAAGCAAGTGGGCGTGCCCGCTTTGGTGGTCGCACTGAACAAGTGCGACATGGTGGATGACGAAGAGATCATCGAACTGGTGGAGCTAGAGATCCGCGAACTGCTCTCCAGCTACGACTTCCCCGGCGACGACATCCCCGTGGTGCAGGTCTCTGGCCTGAAGGCCATCGAAGGCGAAGCGGAGTGGGAAGCCAAGATCGAAGAACTGATGGCCGCCGTGGATGCCAACATCCCTGAGCCTGAGCGTGAGATCGACAAGCCTTTCCTGATGGCTGTCGAGGACGTCTTCTCCATCACCGGTCGTGGCACCGTTGCCACGGGTCGGATTGAGCGTGGTGTCGTCAAAGTCGGCGAAGAGATCGAAATCGTCGGCATCAAGGACACCCGCAAAACCACCGTTACCGGTGTGGAAATGTTCCGCAAGCTGCTCGACCAGGGCATGGCTGGCGACAACGTCGGCCTGCTGCTGCGCGGCATCCAGAAGGAAGACATCGAGCGCGGCATGGTGCTCGTGAAGCCCGGCTCCATCACCCCTCACACCAAGTTCGAGGGTCAGGTGTACGTGCTCAAGAAGGAAGAAGGTGGCCGCCACACCCCCTTCTTCGCTGGCTACCGCCCGCAGTTCTACATCCGTACAACGGACGTGACTGGCCAGATCACTGCCTTCACCGCTGAAGACGGCTCCAACGTCGAAATGGTGATGCCTGGTGACAACATCAAGATGACGGGCGAGCTGATCTGCCCCGTCGCCATCGAGCAAGGCATGCGCTTCGCCATTCGCGAAGGCGGCCGCACCATCGGTGCTGGCGTGGTGTCCAAGATCATCGAGTGATCACGGTCGCTTGATGAAGCGGATGGGGGGCTCTCAAGCTCCCCCATCCCCTACAGTTTTGTGGTGCTGCTGAGCAGAGTTCAGCGCACATTTTGAACCTCGACAATTCACCCTTTCTGTCCCTCACCGGACACGTTCTGCGTTTCCTATGTCCACCGCGATTGCTCAGCAGAAGATCCGCATCCGCCTGAAGGCGTTTGATCGCCGCATGCTGGATCTGTCTTGCGACAAAATCATTGAAACGGCCGATAACACAGCCGCGACGGCGATCGGTCCGATTCCTCTCCCCACCAAGCGCAAGATCTATTGCGTCCTGCGCTCACCTCACGTGGACAAAGATTCCCGCGAGCACTTTGAGACCCGCACCCACCGTCGTCTCATCGATATCTACGGTCCCTCTGCGAAGACGATCGATGCACTGATGAAGCTGGATCTTCCCAGTGGTGTTGACATCGAAGTGAAGCTCTGATCACACCCGTCGATTTGGTCAGCTGCCTAGGATAGTTTTCCTTGATATCGGTTCTGCGTGGCTGACCTGTCCGTCAGAGAGTTGCCCCTCTTTCCTCTGCCGGATGTTGTGCTGTTCCCCAGGGACGTTCTTCCGCTCCACATCTTCGAGTCGCGCTACCGAATGATGCTGCAGAGTGTTCTGGAGGATGATCGACGCTTCGGCGTCGTGCGCTGGGATCCTCAAACCCAGTCGATGGCATCGGTTGGCTGTTGCGCAGAAGTCTTGCAACATCAAACCGCTGACGACGGACGCAGCAATATCGTCACGCTTGGGCAACAGCGCTTCCGGGTGCTGGATGTGGTGCGAGAGACGCCCTATCGCACCGCCATGGTGAGCTGGATTGAAGACGAGCCTGTCGATGACCAGACCGGGCTCAGAGAGCTTTCCACCAGTGTTGATCAGGCCTTGCGCGACGTCGTTGAACTGACGAGCAAATTAACGGGCTCGCCCGGCGCCCTGCCCGACGATCTCCCCGATCTGCCCAGAGAACTGTCGTTCTGGATTGGAGCCCATCTCGGCGGGCCTGTGGCTGAACAGCAACAGGAACTGCTTGAACTCACAGACACCCAGGAACGTCTGAACCGGGAATTCGCCATGTTGGATGAGACCAGAAGGCAGTTGGCCGCTCGAACTGTGCTGCGCGACACCCTCGCCAACGTCGACTGATGAGCGCCTCCTTGGTTCTGGGGCTGACCATTGGTCTACCCGCCGCTGCCATTGGCGCAGTGCTGGTGTGGTCGCAACGCAACCGCGCCTATCACTCCAGTGAGAGTGTGGCCGATGCCTATGACGCCTGGACGGAAGACCGCCTGCTGGAAAACCTTTGGGGTGAGCATGTCCATTTAGGGCACTACGGAGACCCACCACGAAGGAGAGACTTTCGTGATGCAAAGGCTGACTTTGTGCATGCACTCGTGCATTGGAGCGGCCTTGACCGACTTCCGAGTGGGTCAAAAGTTCTCGATGTGGGCTGCGGCATCGGTGGTAGTGCACGCATCCTTGCCAAGGACTATGGCTTCGATGTGCTGGGAATCAGCATCAGCCCAGCCCAGGTGCAACGCGCCACTGAGCTCACACCGGAGAGCCTCAGCTGCCGCTTCGATGTGATGGATGCCCTTGATTTAAAACTGAATGACCAGCAGTTTGATGCGGTCTGGAGTGTCGAGGCAGGGCCCCACATGCCCGACAAGCAGCGTTACGCCGATGAACTTCTGCGTGTGCTCAAGCCGAGAGGACGCCTGGCGGTGGCCGACTGGAATCGTCGTGATCCCAGCGATGGGGACATGAACCGAACCGAACGTTGGGTGATGCACCAATTGCTGACGCAATGGGCCCACCCGGAGTTTTCCAGCATCAAGGGATTCCATCACAATCTTGAGGGAAGTCCGCATCAACGTGGGGGCATCGACGTGGACGACTGGACCACGGCCACCCTTCCATCCTGGATCGACTCCATCGTCGAAGGCGTCAGGCGTCCAGGCGCTGTGCTGCAACTCGGGCCATCCGCCGTGCTGCAAGGGATGCGCGAAACACCGACGCTGCTGCTTATGCATTGGGCCTTTGCCACGGGACTCATGCAGTTCGGGGTGTTTCGCACCAGCCAGCCATCGACCTGATCCCACCCACTGCTACCCGCAGTCGTGATGTCCGCCGCAGAGATGACCGCAGCAGAAGAATCCGATCGGCACGTTGATCCGTGCTCTGACCCCTGCCGTGGGGAGCTCATTGTGACTTGGCATCAATACCATCGGCTGATTGAGCACTTGGCTCTGCAGTTGCACCACAACGGCCACGCATTCGACCAGATCGTGGCCCTCTCTCGAGGCGGGCTGAGGGTTGGGGACACACTCTCACGCCTGTTTCAGCGACCACTGGTGGTGATGGCCGCCAGCAGTTACAGCGACTCCTCTCAGCGCGATCAGGGAGAACTGAGGTTGGGGCAGCAACTGGCCCACACCTGTGACAATCTTGGGCCCAGGGTGCTGCTGGTGGACGACCTCGCCGACAGCGGGGCCACCCTTGCAGCCTCACAACGCTGGCTATACGAGCTGCCCGGCATCACGACCGTGCAGACAGCCGTGCTCTGGCTCAAAGCCTGCAGCAGCATCAAACCAACACTGTGGGCCATGGAGCTACCTGGCAATCCATGGGTCGTCCAACCCTTTGAACGCTGGGAGCAGCTTCAACCGGAGAACCTGACACCCTGGTCAGTCCCCCAGGAGTGAACGATCAGGGTGCGCATTCGTCCTCGGGAAGCTCACTGCTTGGATAAGCCCCGAACTGAGCGAGGTGTTCACACAAAGGAGCAAGCCGTTCTGTCAGCCGCTGCAGCTGAGTTCCACCGCCGCCTGGCAATTCCACATCCACAAAAAACACGTATTCCCCCAGCTCCCGTTTCGAAGGACGCGATTCAATCCGACTCATGTTCAAGCCCAGGTCGGCCACAGCAGCGAGAGCCTCCAGCAGAGCCCCCGGGGCATTGCGATGCAAGGAAAAGGCGAGGCTGGCCACATCTCCCTCCGACCGTCGTTCGCCGCGTTGAAGGCACAGAAAGCGAGTGCAGTTTCCAGCTGCATCGTTGATGGGATAGGCAAGCTGCTGCAGATCACCCTGCTGGAGTGCCCGACTGGCGATCGCAGCACGGAAACGGCTGCCCTTCACCATGCGGGCCGCCTCGGCTGTTGAGGTGGTTGCCAGCTGCAAGGCGTTGGGAAGATGGCGGGATAACCAACCGCTGCACTGGGCCAGCGCCTGGGGATGCGACAGCACTTCAGAGATCTCCTCAAGAGGTCCTGAGCTCAGTAACGCATGGCGGATTGGCAGCACGAGCGCGCGACGGATGCAGAGCTCAGGATTCGACCAGAGCGCATCCAGGCTTGCGGTGACCCCTCCCTCCACAGAGTTCTCCACGGGCACCACGGCTGCCTCACAACGACCGTCCGCCACATGCTCCACCACTGAACGCAGACCCACGCAGGGCACGAATGTCGCGTCTCCATGGCCCTCAAGCTGGATCAATGCCCTGGCAGCCTTTTCGCCATAGGTGCCCTCAGGACCAAGAAAGGCCACGGAAATCGGCATCGGTCGGCGACCAAACACTCGATAAGATCATGGCGCGTCAACAAACGCCCATGCCTCTGGCCTTCAGCGCCAGCCAGCAACTGGATCTGCCGGTGCAGACCGACATCGATCGGCTGCCTGCCTATCTGCATGAGCAAGACCGTGTCGTGAAGGCACTGCTCGACTCTGATCAGCTGACCCTGATCGAACCCGGTCACTACCGCTACACCGTGACCACGATTCAGGTGTTTCAGCTCCAGGTCAAACCTGTCGTGTCACTGAACGTGAGGCTGGAAGGTCAAACCCTGATCATGCGAGCGATTGATGCCCAGCTCGAAGGGCTCGGCATGGTGGATGATTTTGAACTGACGCTGGAGTCGGTCCTGGAAGCCAGCAACACCGGCCTGAAGGGACTGGCCACCCTCGGCGTTCAGGTGAGCCAACCACCCTTGCTGCGACTGATCCCGCGCAAAGTGCTCGAAAGCACTGGCGAATCAATCCTCAACGGCATCCTGCTGACCATCAAAGGTCGCGTCGGCCGCCAATTGGTGGGAGATTTCCAGCAATGGTGCGATGGGTCTCAGACCAGCCCTCAAAACGGTGAAGCCAAGGCCTGCTGAGGCAACACCTTTTTCAGGAAGGAGCGCCGATGCAAACGCGTGGGTCCATGCGTGAGCAAGGCCTGGCGGTGAATCGCTGTGCCATAACCGGCATGCCGCTCAAGCCCGTAATCAGGAAACTGCTGCGCGAGGCGGCGAATGAGAGCATCTCGCGCTTCCTTCGCCAGCACACTGGCGGCAGCAATGGCAGCACTGCTGCTGTCGCCCCGCACAATCGTCTCCTGGGGATGGGGCCACAAACGCAGAGGAAGAACCCCGTCCACCAACAGCAGATCCGGTCTGGATGGCAAGCGCTGCAACGCCCTCAACATGGCGAACTCGGTGGCACATCTGATGCCATGACCATCGACTTCTCTGGCGGAGGCTTGGCCCAGCGCCCAGGCCTCCGCAGCTTGCTCAATCAACGGCACCAACCGGGCCCGACGCCTGGGTGTCAGCGCTTTGCTGTCGGTGAGGCCCTCCTGACGCAGAGCGCATGCAGCGTCATCGGAAAGCACCACCACGCCGGCGAAGACGGGTCCAAACCAGCAGCCGCGACCCACCTCATCAATTCCGGCCTGCAGAAAGTGCTGCCCTCCTTCAACAACCGCCTGCTGCTGTGCCAAGGCGATGCGGCACTAGTCGGCGACGGCCGCTGAAGAACGGCGACGGCGACGGCGTGGTTCCTGATCGTTGTCGACGGCTTCCGCTTCGGAGGCAACAGGGGTCGAGGCAGGCACAGAGCCTGTCTCCGCGGATGCGGCCGTCTCTACAGCGGGCAAGGTGGCTTCCAACGGCGTGATCTCCACAAGCAGCGGAGTCGAGGCGCTGTCGGACTCAGCCGATGAAGGCTTCGTGCTGGTCTCGACCGAAGCATTGCCTCTCGCCGCACCCCGACCGCCACCACGTCCACCGCGGCGGCGGCGGCGGTTGGAGCTGGCAGCCAACTGATGACGCGCTTCCTCGAGCACCGCTTCCTCGTTGTCGCCAGGACGCACCACTCGCACCATCAAGTTGTCGGCTTCCGGAGGCGTGTCGAGAAGCAAAGCAGGGCTGAGGCCAAGCCAACCGAACACGTGCTCCTGCTCGTCGGTCATCGGCACCGCAACCAGTTCAGGCTCTTGACGGCGGTTAGAGGCTTCGGCAGAAGCGACGGCTGCTGAAACATCCGTCTGGTCAGCGGTCGTGACCGAAAGGTCGCTCGACTCATCGTGGGTGGAAGCGGCACCAGCGGCAGGCCGTGAGCGACCACCGCCACGGCGGCGGCGGCCTCCTGCTTCACCGGGAACAGCCACTTCAGCCCGAGCCGAGGCAGCAGAACGCACAAGACCGGTGGCCATCGCCAGGGGTTGAAGCTGGTCCTGACCCGGCAGAACGGCCACATGTCCCATGCCTACACAACTGGGACAGGCCCGGCCGAACAACTCGTAGATGTTTTGACCTTGTCGCTTGCGGGTGAGCTCCACCAGCCCGAGTTCCGACAGCTGGGCAATCTGGGGGCGGGCCGCGTCATCACGGATGGCTGCAGTGAAGTGCTCCAGCAGCTGCAGCTGGTCGCGGCGGGAGTCCATGTCGATGAAGTCGACAATGATGACGCCGCCGATGTTGCGAAGCTTGAGCTGACGGGCAATCTCAACGGCCGCCTCACAGTTGGTCCAGAGGACTGTTTCGCGGGCATTCGCCGATCGCGTGAACGAGCCGGAGTTCACATCGATCACCGTCAGCGCCTCGGTGGGCTCAATGATCACGTACCCACCGGAAGGCAAATCAACGCGTGGCTTGAGGGCATCCCGTATGGCCGCATTGACCTTGAAATGCTCCAACAACTCCGAAGGTTCGCTGTAGGCCTCAACCAGCACATGGCTGTCGCCTTGACCGAGAAAGCTGTGCACCCTGTCAACGGCGGCGTAATCATCCACCACCACGCGCATCAGCTCTGGGCCGGCCTGGTCTCGGAGGATGCGGTGAATGAAGTCTTCATCCCGGTTGAGCAGCACGGGGGGCACCGCCGCATCAGCCGCCTTCTGAATCGCCTCCCACTGGCGTAACAGGCCCTCGAGATCATCGATCAGGAGATCTTCACTCACCCCTTCCGCTTCGGTGCGGATGAGCAGACCAGCGCCGGGCGGTTTCACCAGTACGCCAAGGGCCCTGAGGCGATTGCGCTCGCCTTCAGCCGAGATCCGACGTGAGATGTTCACGCCTTGACCACTGGGCTGAAGCACCAGGTAACGCCCGGGTAAAGCCAGATTGCCTGTCAAGCGCGGGCCCTTTGTGCCGGTGGGCTCCTTCATCACTTGCACCAGCACCTTCTGGCGTGGTTCCAGCAACTCGGTGATGCCTGCTGACCCTTTTTTCAGGCGGAGCGGACCGAGGTCCGTGACATGAATAAACCCATTTTTTTCACTTTCGCCGATGTTGACGAATGCGGCATCAATGCCTGGCAGCACGTTTTCCACCGTGCCGAGATAAACGTCGCCGATCTGGTAGCGGCCCTGGGCCACGATCAGTTCATCAACCCGTTCATCAGAGAGCACCGCTGCGATGCGCAGCTGCTCGGCGATGACGATCTGCTTGGGCATGGAAACGTGCGGGGTTCGTCTCTATGGACATAAAACCGATCAACAGGCCGCTGGCCTAGCGATCGGGGAAACATGATTGGGGCCGAAGCCTTGGAATAGAGCGGAGATGGAACTCCTCTGATAACACTCGGGACCGGCGCTGACGGCCGGGAGCCGGAGGCATGTGGCCTCTCGTTCCTCAGGATCTGGGAGTGAAAGGTCGGGACGCGGTGGTGGCACTAGTGCCCAAAACCATTCGTCTTGAATTCAATTTAGCACTGGCGCATTGGCATCCTCCAGCAACAGGGCGCGGCGCTGCACCTGCTCCAACCGCAACTCCGTTCCCATCTGTTCACTGAGCCAGTGCTGAATCTGCGTCGGTTTCAGACTCCGCCCCATGGCATCGATGGCAGCGTGGAGCCTCAACGCAACGCCGCCATTCGACACAGAGCTTTCTTCAGCACGCTCACTGCTTCTGCGCCCTGCTGGACCGAACGGATTGCGATCCATGGGCTTGAGATCAAGCAAAAAGGGCTTGCAATCGCGCTGACGGGGCCGCCCTTTTTTGTCGGTGTCATTCCAGATCAACTGGTCTCCAGCCAGCAGAGCCCTGCACCCTTTAACGACATCAGCAGCAAAATCCTCCGGCGACGCTGACTCTGAATCCGCTGCAGGATGCAAGCTGAACTGCCAGTGCGCCGATGCAAGCCGTTGCGACAGACTGGGATCGGAGACAGGCACGGCGTGGGCCGAGAGCAGACGGAAACCGGGCGGCAGTGTCTCCTGCCACTGCTGCATCACCTGCTCGGGCTTAACCTCCTCGAGAAATTCCAGATCCATCCATTCGCCATGGGCTTCCACACCGAGGGGCAGGGCCAACGCCAGCTGCAGGCGCGGCAGCGGATGGAAGCCCCCGGTGAAGCTCACCGGCAGGCCGGTTCGGCGAAGGGCACGCTCCAGCATGCGCACCACATCAAGGTGGCTTAGCAACGCCATGGCCCCGGTTTTGCTGAACTGAAAGCGCAGCCTGCACACCCGTTCACTGGGGGGTGTCTGAGCGGGCACCTGAGTTGGGATCGGCGGCGGGGGCACTACGACGTTGTGACCCAGATCGGGGCCACACACTCCGCAGCTGCTGCAGCCATCAAACGAACAATCCGGCACCACGGCCGCCGCCAGCGCCCGCTGCAGATCTTCCGCCAACCAGGTTTTGTCGATGCCCGTGTCGATGTGATCCCAGGGAAGGGGCTGAGCACAGAACTGGCCCAAATCCTCCGGAGTCAAAGCATTGGCAGCGCCCCAGCCACCGAGCTCCAGCTCGCGGTAACGCCCCTCCAGGCCCGCAGCACTGATCGCATCGGTCCAGGCGGTGTAGGTGCGATCGAGCGCCTCAAACCAGGCGTCCATCCCCGCTCCAGCGCGCCAGGCAGCCTCGATCACAGAGGCCAGACGGCGATCACTCCGCCCGACGAAATCCTCCATCGCCGACAGCCGCACGTCGGTGAAGTTGAAACGCATGCCGCGAAAACGACGCGTGGCCTCACGAAGCAAGCCCTGACGGCGGATCAATTCCGCCGTCGACACGCTGTGCCATTGGAAGGGTGTGTGGGGCTTGGGCGTGAAATTGCTGATCGTGATGTTGAGCGCCAACCGCCCAAGGTCACGACAGCGTTGCTGCAACATCACGCAGGTATCGACGATGCCGAGCACATCGGCGTCGGTCTCGCCTGGCAGGCCGATCATGAAGTAGAGCTTCACCTTGCGGTAACCGTTCTGCATCGCGGTGCGGATGCCGTTGAGCAGGTCGTCGTCGGTGAGGCCCTTGTTGACGATGTCGCGCAGGCGCTGGGTGCCAGCTTCAGGCGCAAACGTAAGGCCGGCCTGACGGCCACCGCCAAGGATGTGGGCGATGTCATCGTCGAAACGGTCCACCCGCTGGCTGGGAAGTTGCAGGGTCACGTTCTGGGCGGCCAGACGATTGCGCAGCTCTACACCCACCGCCGGAAGGGCCAGATAGTCGCTGCAGCTGAGGGAAAGTAGTGAAAAGTCGCTGTACCCGGTTTGCTGCATACCGGTCTCGACCGCCTCGATCACAGCCTCCGGTTCAACATCTCGAGCGGGCCGGGTGAGCATCCCCGGCTGACAGAAACGGCAGCCACGGGTACAGCCCCGTCGGATCTCCACCGTGAGCCGGTCGTGCACCGTTTCAACGTGGGGCACCAGTCCCATGGCGTAGTGGGGCATGGGGGTGGCGACGCGCCGAAGGGGACGAGCTGGCAGCTCTGGATGCAACGGCTCCACCGTGACGCCATCCGCCCCAGGCGCGTACAGAGAAGGGACGTACACGCCCGGCACCTGAGCCAGGTCGCGCAGCAGACGTGAACGCAACCAACCGGCGGCCTTGGCCTCCCCCACCACCAGACCGATCTCCGGCAGCAGCTCTTCCCCATCCCCAAGGGCAATGAAATCGAAGAAAGCCGCGTAGGGCTCGGGGTTGCTGGTGGCCGTTGGTCCACCGGCAAAAATCAGCGGTGGTGCAGAGGGATCGCCTAGTGGGAAATCGCCTCGATCGGCAGCGCGCAGGGGCACCGCTGCCAGGTCCAGCATCTCGAGAATGTTGGTGGCGCCGAGCTCATAACTGAGGCTGAAGCCGAGGATGTCGAAAGCAGGCAATGGACGGCGGCTTTCAACCGCAAACAGCGGTTGCTGCAGATCCCTCAAACGTGACGCCAGATCTTCAGCCGGCAGATAGGCCCGATCACAAAGCTGACCGGGAACTGCGTTGAGAATTGAATAGAGAATGATGTGCCCCAGATTGCTGGAACCCACCTCGTAGATCTCGGGATAGGTGAGGGCCCAGCGCACGCGGGCGGCCGACCAATCACGGGGCTCCACCCCCAGTTCGTGGCCCATGTAACGGGCAGGTCGATTGATGCTGGCATTCACCAGGCTGTCGAAATCAACCGGCTCGAGACTCGGGGACGCGACGGTCATGGCCAGCAGGGCAGTGATTCCATCGTATGGATCGAGCGTGAGCCGACGCTGCGTCGCGTCGCGTAGCAGGATGCCGGGCAAGACATCCTTCTCTTCCGTGGTTCAGGTCAACAGCAATTACCTCAAACTCAAGGCCGGATACCTTTTCCCAGAGATTGCGAGGCGGGTGAAGGCCTTCAGCGAGGCGAACCCCGAGGCAGCCCTGATCCGTCTGGGCATTGGCGATGTCACCGAGCCCCTGCCTTTGGCCTGCCGCGACGCGATGAAGGCGGCCGTGGATGAAATGGGGACCAACGCCGGCTTTCACGGCTATGGGCCTGAACAGGGCTATGCCTGGCTACGTGAAGCCATCGCCAAGCACGATTTCCAGGTTCGTGGCTGTGACATCAGCGCCGAGGAGATCTTCGTCTCCGACGGTTCGAAGTGCGACAGCAGCAACATCCTCGACATCCTCGGCAGCGGCAATCGCATCGCCGTCACCGATCCGGTGTACCCCGTGTATGTCGACAGCAATGTGATGGCAGGCCGCACTGGCGAAGCCGGTGACAACGGTCGCTACGACGGACTCAGTTATCTGCCCATCAGTGCCGATAACGGCTTCAGCGCCAAGATTCCCAGCGAGCCTGTGGATCTGATCTACCTGTGCTTCCCCAACAACCCCACCGGGGCAGTGGCCACCAAGGTCCAACTCAAGGCCTGGGTGGATTACGCCAGATCCCACAACGCGCTGATCCTGTTCGACGCCGCCTACGAGGCCTTCATCCAGGACCCTGAACTACCCCACTCGATTTATGAGATCGAGGGTGCACGCGAGTGCGCCATTGAATTCCGCTCGTTCTCCAAGAACGCCGGCTTCACAGGCACCCGCTGCGCTCTCACCGTGGTGCCGAAGGGACTGAAAGGGAAAGCTGAAGACGGATCCGACGTGGAGCTGTGGGGGCTGTGGAACCGCCGTCAGAGCACCAAGTTCAACGGCGTGAGCTATATCATTCAGCGCGGAGCCGAAGCGGTGTACTCCCCACAGGGCCAAAAGGAGATCAAAGCCCTGGTGAGCTTCTACATGGAGAACGCCTCCATCATTCGCCGCGAACTCAGTGCCGCCGGGATCGAGGTGCATGGCGGCGAACACGCTCCCTACGTGTGGTTGAAAACCCCCACTGGAATGGACTCCTGGGGCTTCTTCGACCACCTTCTCAACAAGGCCCATGTGGTGGGCACCCCTGGCAGCGGCTTCGGAGCTGCCGGCGAGGGCTATTTCCGCCTGTCGGCCTTCAACAGCCGCGCCAACGTGGACGAAGCCATGCGACGCATCCGCAGCCTCTAAGGACCAACCCAATCCCGCGAAGTCAGCCGTTCATCCCCATGACGGCCTGACTTCGTCGGTCATTGCAAGAAAGCCTCCACCTACATTGGGGCCGAGGCACACGAGCGCACGATGGCGGTGAACACCACAAGTCCGGGCGCTGGTGGCGCAGCCGTGCTCGAGAAACAGGAAGAGCGAGTACGCAAGCCTTCTCCGCGCTACAAAGTGCTCCTGCACAACGACCCCGTCAACTCCATGGAGTACGTGGTCGTGACCCTTCAGCAGGTCGTTCCACAGTTGAGTGAGCAGGATGCCATGGCTGTGATGCTGGAAGCCCACAACACAGGAGTCGGTCTCGTGATTGTGTGCGACCTCGAGCCAGCGGAGTTCTATTGCGAAACCCTCAAGGCCAAGGGACTGATCAGCACGCTGGAGCCAGAGAGCTGAGCAGCCCTCGTTTTCACCCGGCTTGGACCAGCTGGCTCAGCCAACGCCGGCGCTGGATCCCCACCATCACTCTGATCCCAGTGCTCTACGGACTGGGTTGGCTGGTGATGCAACCGGTGGCGTACCTGATGCCAGCCCTGCCCACCGCCAGCCGCGACCTGCTCGGTACAGCCATCAGCCTGTTGCTGTTCTTCATTGTTCTTCCCAGCTGGGTCAGGATTCGCTGGACCACTCGCCATCCCTGGAGACAGCTGGGCCTCAACCGAGCCAGCGGCAGTCCACAACGACGTCAAGGGTTGCTGCGGGGCTTGAGCTGGGCAACAGCTCTTCTTGTCTTCATCAGCTTGATCAGTTTGGGAGGCAACTGGGCCTACTGGCTAGGAGACCTCCCCGTTCCCAGACTGATCAATGCATTCCTGCTCTGCTTTGGGGTTGGATTAGCCGAGGAGCTGCTCTTCCGCGGCTGGCTCTGGGGTGAACTCAACCTGCTGATTGGAACCAAGAGGGCAGTACCGGCACAGGCGGCGATCTTCAGCCTTGTGCATACCCGCTTCGACCTGGGGGTCTGGCCCATGGTCGGCTTACTGGTGGGCTTGTTTCTCCTGGGCATGGCCCTGGCGACACGGCGCCAGTTGGACCAAGGCTCTCTCTGGGGCTGCGTTGGCCTCCATGGCGGATTGGTTGGCGGCTGGTTTGCCCTCCAGTCGGGACTCCTGCAATGGTCACCTCAGTCACCGTTGTGGTTAACCGGGCCTGGCGACAACCCTCTTGGGGGCTTCGTCGGCATTGTGGCGATGGGCTCCCTCGTAACAGTTCAGCTCACGGCATTGGCTAGAGCAGCACGTCCCTGAACAGGTGCACGGAGTGCTTCATTGAGCGGCGCTTTGCCGTACTCCCGCTCCAGAAGATCCATCACGGTGCACCCGAAGTTGCTGGGGTCACGATCGAACGCCTCTAAGCAAACCCTGCCAAAGGTGCTGCCCATCGGCTCCGGATTCCAAAGAAGCTTGCGAGCCGTCCAGGGCATCATGCTCATTGGGTTGTAGCCCGGCCTGATCAATCCCTGATCGAAGCCGTATTGCTCGAGATGGGTGTGGGGTTGCAAGCCGATGAAGAAAATGGCCGGCTCCACCCGATCCTCACCGAAGATCCGCTCCATCTCCCTGTGATAGGCGACGGTCTGGCGGATCGTTTCCGGCCTCTCATCGATGACATTGAAGGAGTAATTCACCGACACGTGATCGCGAAAACCCGCATCAGCCAGCATGCGGCAGCTCTCGAGCACGGTGCGGAGGTTGTAGCCCATGCGCATTTTGCGCACGAGTTCCTGGGACCCGGAGGTGATCCCGATCTCGAAGTAGCTCATGCCGGTTTCAACCATGAGCCGAGCCAGTTCAGGATCAAGGTTGTCAGCCCGGATGTAGGCAGCCCAGCGGATGCCTTCGAGACCCTCCGCCTTGATCGCGCGCAGCAGCTGCTTGGCATCCTCGATGTAGCGGCGCGCGGGAATGAACTGGGCATCGGTGAACCAGAAACCACGCACACCGCGGTCATAAAGCTGGCGCATTTCCTTCACCACCTCATCCACCGGGTTGAGGCGCACCTGCTTGCCCTCGACCACGGTGTAGACGCAGTAGCAGCAGTTGTGGGGACAACCGCGCTTGGTCTGCACGCCCACGTAGAAGTCGCCGCCCTCGAGATACCAGTCGAGTTGTGGCCAGATCGAGGCAATGTAGTCGTAATCGCAGGCCGTCTTAGGTCGACTCTCGGGTTGCTCATGAATCAGCCCGGCACGGGGTGGCTCCCCCGCAACAAAACAGCGTTCCGAGGCCAGAGACCGACCGCTGAGCAGCTTCTCCAGCAGGGGCTCTCCCTCGCCGACCGAGACGATCGTGCCTTTGGGGAGCGATCGGCCCAGCTGTTCATAAAACACACTCACCGCCCCGCCACCGAGAACAGCCCTGGCGTCTGGTTGATGGCGGCGCGCCCAGCGCAGACCCAGCTTGACGAGGCGCTGATTGCGGAAGAGCTCGCCGTAGTGGCTGGTCATCAGGCGAAGACCGCCCAGGGCACCACGCAGCCGTTTCAAGGGATTGCTGGCGTAGAAGACCTCGAAGGAATTCTGAAGAGGGTTGCCGCCCCGGCCATCCACCGGTGCATAGATCTGAATGTCCCGCCAGGAAAACACCAGCAGAGTGGGGCGGAACTGATCCACCACCGTCTGGAGCACCCGCTCGACATCGAGCACAGGCAGGGCCGCCAGATCCAGCACCCGCTGCGGAAGGGAGGGGAAACACTTGTGGAGATGATCGGCCAGATAAATCGGACCGATCGGAAAAATCGGATTGCACGGCAGCCGGATCAGCAGCACACGCTCGCCTTCGGACGGATCTGGCAAGGACTGCGTCGGCGGCTGATCGGAGGGAAGCGGTGCGAAAGCCATGGGAACTCTGATCGGCGTCTCAGCAGCGCTTCAAGTGGGACTCGACGCTAACAATCATCAGCCAAGGGCAGCGCCTCGACCCTGGACGAGGCAAGACCCGTTGCAGCAGGCGGGGCCGCGGCCTGACGAGGAAATGATTGCGGAAGCGTTACAGCGCTCAATCTTCCGTTACAATGGCTTTGGCAGGGCATTCCTGCCCTTCCGTAACCGTCTCTTCGGAGACCTTCTTTTCCGTTCTCATGACCACCACCATTCAGCAGCGCTCCGGCGCCACTGGCTGGCAGCAGTTCTGCGAGTGGGTCACCTCCACCAACAACCGCCTCTATGTGGGCTGGTTCGGTGTGCTGATGATCCCCACCCTGCTGGCCGCCACCACCTGCTTCATCGTTGCGTTCATCGCAGCACCCCCCGTCGACATCGACGGCATCCGTGAGCCCGTTGCTGGCTCTCTGATTTATGGCAACAACATCATCTCCGGTGCTGTTGTTCCTTCCTCCAACGCCATCGGCCTGCACTTCTATCCCATCTGGGAAGCGGCTTCTCTCGATGAGTGGCTGTACAACGGCGGTCCCTACCAGCTGGTTGTCTTCCACTTCCTGATCGGCATCTTCTGCTACATGGGTCGCGAGTGGGAACTCTCCTACCGCCTCGGCATGCGCCCCTGGATCTGCGTTGCCTACAGCGCACCTGTGGCTGCTGCTTCTGCAGTGTTCCTGGTCTACCCCTTCGGTCAGGGTTCCTTCTCTGACGGCATGCCCCTGGGCATCTCCGGCACCTTCAACTTCATGCTGGTGTTCCAGGCCGAGCACAACATCCTGATGCACCCCTTCCACATGCTGGGTGTGGCTGGTGTTTTCGGCGGCAGCCTGTTCTCCGCCATGCATGGCTCCCTGGTGACCTCCTCCCTGGTGCGTGAAACCACCGAGAGCGAGTCCCCGAACTACGGCTACAAGTTCGGCCAAGAGGAAGAGACCTATAACATCGTGGCTGCCCACGGTTACTTCGGTCGCCTGATCTTCCAATACGCTTCCTTCAACAACAGCCGCAGCCTTCACTTCTTCCTGGCTGCCTGGCCTGTCGTTGGCATCTGGTTCACTGCCCTGGGCGTCAGCACCATGGCCTTCAACCTGAACGGTTTCAACTTCAACCAGTCCATCCTTGATGGTCAGGGCCGCGTCCTGAACACCTGGGCTGATGTGCTGAACCGCGCCAACCTCGGCATGGAAGTGATGCACGAGCGCAACGCTCACAACTTCCCCCTCGACCTGGCTGCTGCCGAGTCCACTCCTGTGGCTCTGCAGGCTCCTGCCATCGGCTGAGGCTGAAGTCTCAAAGAGATTCAGCTGCGGTTGAATCGCAAAGCCCCCGCCGTCTGGTGGGGGCTTTTTGTTATCTCAACACCTAGGAAATTGCTGGCCAGCGCTTGCCTGCTGCTCATGCAGTGATGCACAAGTGCAGCATTGTGTGTCGATGTGACTGGCAAGTCTTAAAGAGGCTCTTAACTTGCAATGGGATCAGAAACGAAACAATGACGAAAATCTGTCCCAGGATCAGGGGTGCATGGGATCGCGCCTTGAATGCTCTCGGCATTCAAAAGACAACCTCGGTCTTTCGCTTTGTTCGCGACTGTCCAATCCTCTCGGTCTTCGCCTTAGCCATTGCCGTTGCGACGGTGGTCATCGTGATCGGCTGATTTGCGCGTGAGCAAAGAACTTCGACGATCGAAAATATTCCAGAAGACCGGCTGCACCAGGCTCTGTTTTGTCCTGGGTGGAATCGGAGCATCGCTCACCATTGGAGCCACTTCACTCACCTACCTGTTTCTGCACGAGCAACTGGAATTCACTGCGTCACTCCTGGCCAAGGAGCGGGTTTCAGCTGCCTGTGGTTCGTTGCATTCGCTGACCTTTGAGTTACTGGAATCATCGCTGAACCGCACCGATCCAAAGCGAGATCTACCTGCATGGACGCTGGGAACAGGCAACTACACAGCCGATGGCATCAGGTGGACCTCACCCCCAGCGTCAGAGCTCAAGCGCAACGTCACACGCATCCCCCAACAACAGGCTGTTCACAGAGGGCACGGCAAAGCATCTCCGACCACCGAGCCTGAGCGCAACGAAGCCGCGCACAAACTTCGTCATTCGGTACCAGAAAGCGCTTGCACCTTACATGGAGTTCAAAAGAACGGCGAAGGGAGGGCACTACCAGTCGCGCTGTTTTCCATCCCTAGAGAACAGCAGCAGATCGCACTGGCAACTCTGTCCGATGAAGGCATCGCTCTCGACGAAAACGACACAGGACGATTTGCCATCATTGATCTCACAAAGATGATCAATTCATTCGCAATGAATGAAAATCAATCCCTGATGTCAAGCTGGCTCCCTGACGAAAAAGCCTGGCTGAAGATTGAAACATCTTTATCCACATATTCGATGGACAACGTGAAGCATGTGAGCGATGAACATATCCACTACCTGACGAATCCTCCTGATCCAATACAAAGACAACAAGCGTCTGAGACAGGTCTTCACCAGATCGTTCTCCTCACAGCCAATGGCATGGAAATCATCTATGAAGCATGGGTGGATTACAGCCTCCTTGATCGCCTACCCAAACGCATCGCCGGACTGATTTTCATTATCGGGTTGATGAGCTCTGGGGTTGGAGTGATGATGAGTCGAACTGCACTGATCAAGGAAGCGAAGATCAGTGAAGAACTCCGCAGACAGAGCAGAACCGACAGCCTGACGGAACTTCCGAATCGTCGCGAGTGGGACGAACGTCTGGATCAAGAAAACAACATCCTGCAGCGACACAATCGGAGCTATGCCATCGCCGTAATCGACCTTGATGGGTTCAAAGCAATCAATGATTCATTGGGGCATGCGGCTGGCGATTTGCTTCTCAAGCGTGCGGGCAAGACCCTGAAAGCAATGATTCGCAGCGAGGACATCGCCGCAAGGGTCGGTGGCGATGAATTCACCGTTCTCTTCTGTGAACCAACAGAGGATGGCGAGGAACAACTCCTGAAGCGTCTTGAAACCACCTTCAACGAACAAGGGATCAGCACGTCGATCGGGATTGCCTACTCCCAACGGAATCAAACCCTCATGGACCTCTGGCATCGCGCGGATCAACTGATGTATGACTTCAAATCTGCGAAAAAAACCAAGAGGGAACGCAACGACTAGCGTGTTCACAAACGCTTTGCCCCTCGGCCCTCGTCTGGAGATTGATCGTGGGAAAGGCGAAAAACCTCCATGCGTTCTTCGCTTGAAACGCAAGGCAGGATGTTCAGACTGAAGGCAGAGCGATGAGTTTCTTCACCTCTCTCACTGAGGCCATGGTGAGCCGTCAGTCCTTGCTCGTGACCGGCCTGGATCCCAATCCGGAGATGCTTCACCGCTGGGCCCTCTCGAAGGGCCTTGGAGGGAGCTCCTTGCTGAGTCAGGCAAGGGCATGGTGCAAATCGGTGATCGAAGCCACCGCAGACCACGTCTGCGCGTACAAGCCAAGTCTCGGTTTTTATCAGGCCATGGGTTCAGCAGGTGTGGAGCTGATGCTCGAAGTGCGTGAACTTCTGCCCGACGATCTTCCTCTCATCATTGATCTCAAGCATGGGGATCTGAACAGCTCCAGTGCCATCGCTGCCTATCTGTTCAAAACCCTGCATGCCGACGCTGTCACCCTCAATCCCCTGGCAGGCCAAGATATCGCCGCTCCCTTTCTGCTTTATCCGGGCAAAGGCGTGCTGATCAATTGCCACAGTTCCAATCCAGCAGCAAGAAGCCTGCAGCACTTTCCCAATGAAGAGCATCCCCTGTACTTGCAGGTGGTACGGGAAAGTCAGCGCTGGGGAACGCCTGATCAATTGTTGTTGGAAGTCGGCACCAGTGACCCCAGCGTTCTCGCACGGGTGCGCCAGGCAGCACCGGAACGGTTTGTGATGCTCCGCTCGCTCTGGGGGGAAGAAGGAAACCTGCAATCGCTCCTCGCGAGGGGCCTCAATGCAGCGGGCGATGGCCTGCTGTTGCCCTTGCCCCAGAGCCTGCTCAATGACGACGACATCCACACACAGACCGCAGCTCTGAAGCACCGCATCAACACCATGCGCGAACAGCACATGAGCACGCACCGCGAAACGCTGGCAGTGCGATCAGAGCAATGCCGGATCTGGCCCCATGGGCAGCCTTCAGAACCGATGCAGCCAGGCCTTTCGCAAGAGCTCAGGGATCTGGTGGTCGACCTGTTCGACATCCGTTGCCTGCTTTTTGGTGAGTTCAAGCAGGCGAGTGGCGCCATCTTCAATTACTACGTGGATCTTCGCCAGATCATTTCGGACCCGGCCTTGTTCCGGCGTGTCCTGGATTGTTATGCCGAAGTGCTGCAGACACTGCGGTTCGACCGGATCGCCGGCATTCCCTATGGGTCTCTCCCAACGGCAACCGGACTCTCCCTGCAATTGCACAAGCCCCTGATTTACCCGCGCAAAGAGGTGAAGGCGCATGGCACCAGACGTCTGGTAGAGGGTGAATTCAATGAAGGGGAAACGGTGGCGGTCGTGGACGACATCCTGATCACCGGTGGCAGTGTGCTGGAGGGGATCGCCAAGCTCACCAACTCAGGCCTCACGGTCAACGACGTGGTGGTGTTCCTTGACCATGGCGGTCGCCATGACACACAGGCGAAACAACGCCTCGCTGATGCAGGCCTGAATCTTAAGGCGGTACTCACCCTTGACAGCATCAGCGAAGTCTTGGAGGAGGCAGGGCGCATCAGCAGCAGCCAGGCAGATGCGCTGCGCTTCCACCACAGCAAGTGTTGAGGAAACCTTCCAAGGAATGAGCAACGCTCCGGCGCCACTGGCCCTCACCATCGGTTCATTGGTCAGGGTCACCTGATTGGAAACGGCTGAGGTTGCAATCCAGCCAACGGCTCAGCGCAGCTGAACCAGACAACCCTCACTGCGAGGCGGGGGCTTTGGTGTTGTGGTCCCATGGGGATCCGCCAGCGGAGCAGCCGCCAGGGTGTCGTTGAAACGATCGCGAATCGCAATGACCTCATCGGCATGGGCTTCGATGGCATCAACGCAGCGATGGTCCAGCTTTCCAGTCGCGACCAGTCGCCTCAATTCAGCCATCGCCTCGTCAGGGCATCGAAGACATCGGCGACCGCAATGATGCGCGCCTCTAACGGCACGGCATCTCCGGACAAACGATTGGGGTAACCGGAGCCATCGAGACAGTCGTGATGGGCCGACACCACATTGAGCATGACGTCAGCATCCGGCAGTTGATCAAGTTGAAAATCACCGAGCATGCGTTGCAGTACAACGAACCCTTTGTTCACGTGGGTTCCCATCACCGCCCGTTCGGCTGGCGTCGACGGGCCTGGCCTGAGGATGATCCGGTCAGGAATGCCGATCTTGCCGATGTCGTGCAAGGGCGCAAACAGATAAAGATGCTCGATGTATTCATCGGTCAGAGCACAGTCGCGCTGGAGATGCTTGGCAAACTCCCGGACGACATGGGCCGACGATGCCATGGAACGCACCAGACTCATGTCTCGACTGATGGTCATGCCCATCAACATCGAGAAAACCGACAGGTCTTTCTGCACCCGAGGCGTGAACGCCGCTAAAGAACAGGAGTCGTAGAAGAGAACGCCGATGAATTCTCTGCCTTCAAACAACGGAACCGTGAACGACGACTGGTAACCCTGATCAAGCAACCAGCGGGAATGGCGGTTCACGGGCTTCACCACCTCCTAGATCGCGTCGAGAACCCTCGGCTCACCTGTGCACGCCATGGTGCGGAGTGACTCACTCTCCGACAAACAAAACTCATGGCCGGAGATGGGTTCACCCGAACGGGTGCTGTCGACGAACGTCTTCAGCAGATCATCACCGGCGTCATAGAGCGCGCAGGCAATGCGATCAATCCGCGGAGAGCGCTCGAGCAGGTGACGGTGCAGTTCCTTGAGACGGTTACCGAGAGCATCACCCCGGCTGGACGGCGCATGCACCGATGCCGCAGCTGATTCCATCAGCGTCCGAAACACTCCTATTCATCTCATAGTCAGGGCCATGCCAAGAGGCATCCCGTGGCATCAAGGTGAAGACAAAGCCGCTACAAGAGTGGAAGAACGGGAGAGCACATGAGCGCAACGCAGACACCCGGACAATCCCCCCACAACGCCCAGATCGTGATCGAAGCAATGATCCGGGAATGGGAGCTGCAACCGCATCCCGAAGGCGGCTGGTACCGCGAAGTGCACCGCAGTGACACGACGGTGATACGCAGCGACGGAAGCGAACGCACCGCGATCACCACGATTCTCTACCTCCTCCATGGCGATCAATGCAGTCGATGGCATCGCGTCCGCCATGCCGACGAAATCTGGACGCATCTTCAGGGGGCTTGCCTCAGTCTCTGGTCGCTGCGAAACGGACACGCAGACCAGCAGGTCTTGTCCCTTCAAAACCCTGTGGCCGTGATTCCTGCCAATGTCTGGCAAGCCGCCAGAGCTGAAGGGCCCTACAGCCTGGTGAGTTGCAGCGTTGGACCCGGGTTCGAGTTCGACGATTTTGAACTGCTGCGCGATGTGCCCAAGGAGCAGTGGCCAGCTGGGGTCTTGGAGGACCTGAGCTGACGCACGAGTCATTACGCTCTTGCTAACTGGAGAGAAGCATGGGCAGCAGCTTCGGCGATCTGTTCCGCATCAGCACATTCGGCGAATCCCACGGCGGTGGCGTCGGTGTGATCGTGGACGGCTGCCCGCCGCGGCTGCCCCTCGATCTTGCCGGCATCCAGGCGGAACTCGACCGCCGCAAGCCTGGCCAGAGCAAGATCACCACGCCGCGCAAGGAAGCGGACCAGGTGGAGATTCTGAGCGGGCTGTTGGATGGAGTCACCCTGGGCACGCCGATCGCGATGGTGGTGCGCAACAAGGACCAACGCCCCAATGACTACAAGGAAATGGAGGTGGCCTTTCGCCCCTCCCACGCCGATGCCACCTATCAGGCGAAGTACGGCATCCAGGCCCGCAGCGGGGGCGGCCGAGCATCCGCTCGCGAGACGATCGGCCGCGTCGCCGCCGGCGCTGTCGCCCGACAGCTTCTGAGCAAGGTGGCTGGCACCGAAGTGATCGCCTGGGTGAAGCGCATCCATGATTTGGAGGCCCACATCGACCCAGCAACTGTCAAAGCGGAGGCCGTTGAAGCCAATATCGTTCGTTGCCCCGATCAGCCCATGGCCGAGCGGATGATCGAACGCATTGAGACGATTGGACGTGAAGGAGATTCCTGCGGCGGCGTGATCGAGTGCGTGGTCAGACAACCACCCGTCGGCCTTGGCATGCCTGTGTTCGACAAGCTGGAAGCCGACCTTGCCAAAGCGGTGATGTCACTGCCCGCCACCAAAGGCTTCGAAATTGGCTCAGGCTTTGCTGGCACCCTGCTGAAGGGAAGCGAACATAACGACGCCTTTCTGCCCAGCAACGACGGTCGTCTGCGGACAGCCACCAACAACTCGGGGGGAATCCAGGGAGGGATCAGTAATGGCGAATCCATCGTGATCCGCGTGGCCTTCAAACCAACCGCCACCATCCGCAAAGAGCAGCAAACCATCAACGCTGCTGGCGAAGCCACCACCCTGGCCGCCAAGGGCAGGCACGACCCCTGTGTTCTGCCCAGGGCCGTACCGATGGTGGAAGCGATGGTGAATCTGGTCTTGGCTGATCACCTCTTGCGCCAACAGGGTCAGTGCAGCCTGCTGGCATGACGTTCCCCATTGGGCGACGCTGCTGATTCAGCCGCTGGAGAGGGCACCGGCACCACTGAGGCGTCCAGCGGCCTTCGCCATACGCTTCGCCACCGAAGTGGCACCACTGCCAGCTGTGGTTTTGCGTGCCCGCTTAGCAGGACGAGGCTTCGTTGTGCCCGCAGGATTGGCAGTGCCAGCAGCACTCTTCCTGGTTGCTTGACGCACCGAAGCCGACGACGTCTTCGTACTCTTCGCCGTCTTGGTGACCGCCTTACCTGCCTTCACTGAAGAAGATTTTGCCACCGTTGCTTGTTTCGGCGACGCCTTCTTGGGCGCAGCTTTTGCGGCAGCTGTAAATGTCTTGGCTTTCGACTGGCGCTTGGATGAGGTCTTGACAGCTGTCGTCGTGCGTTGACGATGGCTCAACACCATGGCCCATTCGGCATCGCTCAAAGCCGAGGGTTTACTGCCATGGGCATTGGCCAACTTGGCGGCCTTTTCGATGTCTTGAATCAGATTGACCCAGGAGGTGGCAAAACGTTTATCCGATTGCGATCGAGCGCCACTTTCCACCAAGGTTTCGACAACACCAGCGGCCGTGACTTTTTTGCGGCGACGATTGAAGATCTCCTTTTGCAGCTGAGCGATCAAGGCATCGGCCTTATCGGACAGCTTGATCGACAACTGAGACATCACAAATCAATCACCTATCTCATATGTAGCACTTGAGTCTCAATCCAACCACTTCAGCAGGTCGTGATCAAGGTTGCAGCCGGCTATCACGCCACGCCCGAGAGCGAGGGCGTGATAGCCGGCTGCAAGCCATGGGTCGAGGTCGGCCGCCGTCAGCCCACCAGCAGCAATCATGCGGGGCAAAGGCGCCAGTGGAACCGACAACTGGCGGAGGTAATCCACGCCGAGGCTCCCCGCAGGAAAGAGCTTGACGATCTCACAACCCAACGTCGCTGCCTGACGCACTTCGGACGGCGAAAACACACCAGGCACCAAAACCAGGCCGTGGGAGCGCGCTCGACTGATCAGCGAAGGATCCAGACAAGGAGACATGGCATAGGCCATGCCAAGGTCGCTGACGGAATCAAGACCCCCGGCATCGAGCACAGAGGCGGCTCCAAAGTTCACACCGGGATAGCGCTCAAGCAGCGAATCCACCAGATCAGTCCAGCGGGGATGTCCTGACCAGGCAATTTCGATGTGCCGAACGCCTGCTTTGGACAGTTGATCGATCAGTCCCGAGATGGGCGCCTGCTGAACCCTCTGGGATGACCAATCAGAGGAGGTTGGACGAAGCACCACCAAAAGCGGGTGTTCGGCCAACGATGCAATCAGCTGCCGCTGGCGCTCACGCCAACGGCCGAAATCAGCAGTTGAAGACTCAGACGTATTCGGCAACGCGAACGTCGCGACGAATCAACAACTCTTGCAGTTCTTCGGAATCAACTGTTTCACGCTCAACCAACATCTCAGCGAGTTCGTCGAGAACAGAACGATTGTCCACAAGAACCTGGGTGGCACGCTTGTAGGCGGCATCCACCAACTGAGAGACCTCTGAGTCGATCGTGGCGGCCGTGTCTTCCGAAAAATCACGTTCGGCGGCAATGTCGCGGCCAAGGAACATGCCCCCTTGCGCCCGCCCCAGGGCCACGGGGCCAAGGGTGTCGCTCATGCCGAAACGCGTCACCATCTGTCGGGCCACTTGGGCCACCTGCTGCAGGTCGTTGGACGCACCCGTTGTGACCTCGTCTTCGCCATAGATGATCTCTTCAGCGACACGGCCACCCAAGGCAACCGCCATCTGGCTCTGCAGATACGTGCGGGAGTAGAGACCGGATTCCATCCGCTCTTCACTAGGGGTAAAGAAGGTGAGTCCACCAGCGTTGCCACGGGGAATGATCGAGATCTTCTGAACCGCGTCGTAATCAGGCATCACGGCCCCGACAAGGGCATGGCCAGCCTCGTGATAAGCCACCAAACGCTTGCGACGTTCGGTCATGACTCGATCCTTCTTCTCAGGACCCACCATGATGCGCTCAATGGCATCACTGATTTCATCATTACTCACTTCCGTGAGCTGGCGACGGGCGGCCAGGATGGCTGCCTCGTTGAGCAGATTGGCAAGGTCGGCTCCGGTGTAACCGGGTGTACGACGGGCCACTTTGTCGAGGTCAACGTCTTTGGACAGAGTTTTGCTGCGGGCATGCACCCCGAGAATCTGCAGGCGTCCGGCGTAATCGGGGCGATCGACAGTGACCTGACGGTCGAAACGACCGGGGCGCATCAAGGCCGCATCCAAGACATCGGGACGGTTCGTGGCAGCAATGATGATGATGCCGGTGTTGCCTTCAAAGCCGTCCATCTCCGTGAGCAGCTGATTGAGGGTTTGCTCCCGTTCATCGTTGCCACCTCCGAGGCCTGCCCCGCGCTGCCGACCCACCGCATCGATTTCATCGATGAACACGATGCAGGGGGCATTTTTCTTGGCCTGTTCGAACAAGTCGCGGACCCGGCTGGCGCCCACACCGACAAACATCTCAACAAATTCAGAACCTGAGATCGAGAAGAAAGGAACGCCGGCTTCGCCGGCCACAGCCTTGGCTAAGAGCGTCTTGCCGGTACCGGGAGGCCCGACCAGCAGACAGCCTTTGGGGATCTTGGCGCCAACGGCAGTGAAACGGTCGGGATTTTTGAGGAAGTCGACGACTTCGGTGAGTTCAAGCTTGGCGCCCTCAATGCCGGCGACATCACCAAAGGTGACTTGTGTGGAGGGCTCCATCTGAACCCGCGCTTTGCTCTTGCCGAAATTCATAGCGGGATTGCCACCACCACCGCCCTGGGAGCGACGGAACAGGAAGAACAATCCACCCAGAAGCAAGAGAGGGAAGACCAGGCTGCCTGCCGCCTGCTGCCAAGCACCCGGCTGACGGGTGGGCTGCACAGCGATGTCGACGTTGTGGTCGGTGAGCAACTTGAGCAGATCTTTGTCAGGCGCAAGGTTGACCTCGGCCCGGCGACCATCGTTCTCCACGATCACGGCAGAGCCACGATCGGGAGAAATGGTGACGCGGCTGACTTGATCGTCTTGCACCGCTTCGACGAAGTCGCTGTAACGGAGGGTGCGAGCTGCTGTAGCAGGATCGGGCCGGTCAAGGAATGCAGTACCGACCGCGATCACCACGACCACAAGCAGGACATAAAGCCCGACGTTGCGCCAACGCTTGTTCAAGGTTCTCGTGCTTCTGATGAAGGAATGTTAAACGAGATCCTCAGGGATCACGCGGCGCGGAGCACGTCCACCACGCTCCTGAAGGCAAACCACTCAGGAATTTCCTCGCCACTGCGCAGCATCTTGCGGAATTGGGTACCACTCAGCTTCTTGACGTGCAGACCGCGGGTCTCGGCATGCTCGGCGGTGACATAGCCCTCTTCCTCGGTGTACACGAGATTGAGAGAAGGCACCGTCTCCATCGACAGCTCGACAGCGCACTCCTTGGCGAAGTTCTGCGCGTCGTAAGGACCGTAGAAGTCGTCGCCACTGAGAGACGACTTACAGCCGGCCATGTCGCGGCCAATGATGAAGTGGGTGCAGCCGTAATTGCGGCGAATGATCATGTGCTGAAGAGCCTCCCGCGGCCCTGCCATATGCATGGCGTAGGGCAGATAGGCCCAGCGGATCCGGTCATTGTTCACCTCATCGGCCAGACGCTCATAGGTCTGGAAGCGAACAGTGCCGGGGATGTCGTCCTGCTGGGTAGGGCCGCAGGTGGGATGCACCAACACCACAGCGTTCTTGCTCACGTTCTGGGCATGCAGGGCACGGGTGAACAGTTCGTAGTGGGCACGATGAATGGGGTTGCGGCACTGGAAGGCCACCACGTCTTCGCCAGCCGGCAGACCGGCACGCACCTCAGCGGGGGTCTTGCAAGGGAAGACACGCTTGGGCAAGGCAAGCCCCTGCACCAAACCGCCGAGGTAATAACGCTTGCGCTCCATGGTGATCATGCGCACAGCGGGATGCTCGATCGACGTGGTGCCGTAGCAGCCCTTGGCCTCAACCACCTTGTCGGGCTCCCATTTGTTTTCGACCGTGAGCACCGCCAGGTCCTGACCTTTGTAGGTGAGGAGCACCTTGTCACCAACGACGACATCGTCGCGATCGGTGTCCATCACGATCGGCAGCCCGAAGAGATAACCGGATGTGGTGCGATGGCCCGCCACGACGGAGTCGTAATCGGCCTGATGCATGAAGCCCCGCTCGGGGGAAAAGCCCCCCACCACCAGCAATTCCACATCGCAGGCATTGCGATCGGAGCACTCCAGGGTCTTGGTGGCGGAAGCCTTGACAGCTGCCTGCTCCGCCGCCGGGACCATCAGGTCCACGAGGGTGCCGCCGTAGGGAGCGATCACGCCATTCGGTGCGGAGGTGACAGTCATGACGAGTCTTCGGTTGGGATCAGACGGCAGATTCTCCCAGATGACAACAAAAAAGGGGCCCTTGGGCCCCCTCAACGTCGATCGATGCGTTGAAGAAGGGTGCAATCAGCCTTCTTCAAGACGACCGTAGAGCTCACCACTGATCTTGACGTCGACCACCTCACGGCCACCCATATCGGAGTCGGAAGGCTGAATGGCAGAGAACACACCAGCAAATTCACCGGTTTCAGGATCCACTTTGGTGATGGAGAGGCTCATCTGGCCGACGCCATCGATGTAACGCTTGGTGTTGTCCTTCTCAAGGCCATCATCGTCACCACCGAGAGCGATCAGCCCCTGGGCGTACTGAACACCGGTCGTCAGGGCACGGCCCTTGGGATCAATGAAGTTGCTGGTGCGGTAGCTGGGGGTGCGGTAGGTGCCTTCGAAATCGGTGCTTGTAGAGATGGCCGAGCCTTCTGCAGTCGCGCTGAGACTCTTGCTCGAGAACGTGAAGGGGAACTCCTCACCGCCAGGAACCAGAACGGTGATGGGTTGGAAGTCGATGCCACCCTGCTCTTTGAAGCTGAGGCCATCGCTGCTCACGTCAAGGTCTCCGTAGACCTCATCCAGACTTGAGGTGAAGCGCGTGAGAATCTTGCCCTCCACGAATTGCGCTTCCTGGCGCTTGTTCGCAGGCTCACCCTTCACAAACACCCGGGTGGGATGCATGCAGATGTCCTTGAGCTCATAGGAGCCGCCAGGAGTCAGGCTGATGGAGCCTCGAGCGGACTCGGCAAGAACAGGACAATCATTGGCTTTGCCGGTGTTGCGAATGTCGTCGTAGGTGATGTTGGAACGTTCCACCGCATCGGCGCCACCGCTACAGGCGGTCACCACGGTGAGACAGAAAGCCAGCACCAGGGCCAGCAGGGGACGGATGCTCATGAAGGGAAGCCGAAGGGCCGAACGATGACGGTATCCACCGATAGGGCGGATCCTACAGGGGGCAAACGCGAGTTCCAGCTACCCTTTTGCAGCTCTCAACAACCCGTCGCGTTGTCTGCCTCCAGTTCCGAAAACGAAATCTTTGCTGACGCCAACCAGGAACGACTGACGCAACTGCTCGACGGCCTTGGCGCCCTGGCCGAAGAACTGGAAGGCAATCCCGAAGCACTGCTCGCGCTGTTGCGCAGCATCGAAGCCCTGCATCGCAGCATTCAAGACGGCGCTTTCCGAAGCAGCCTGCCGGAAAACCGTCAGCGGCTCTTCAGCCTGTTGCAAACCATGGAACGCAGCGGCGGCTGGCCCTACATCCCTCGCCTGCAACTCAAGACCTTCATCGCCATGCTCGATCAACCACCCGCTGATCTGGCGGCCTGAAGCTGGCGTCTCCCATCAGGTCGAGGTTGATGAGTTGATCCAGAAGCTGGTGAGCCAGTCCCAGCTTGCTCATCACAGGCAGCTCCTCGGCACTGCCATCGGATCGGAGCAACCACCCCCCGTTGTTGCCCTCTCCGAATCCCTGCCCGGGACGATCGATCGGATTCGCCAGCAACAAGTCACATCCCTTGCGGCGCAGCTTCTCGAAACCGCTGGTACGGATTGCGTCATCGGATCCACTGAGGGCTGCGAAGCCAAGTAGGTGCTGACCCGGGGGACGACCTGCATGGAGCGCCACCAGCAGATCCGGCACCGGTTCCAGATCTTCGGCAAGGCTGCGATGGAACTGCTCCTTCGCCGCTTTTTCGACGCTGGCACCACCACGGCGACGAAGGTCAGCGACTGCTGCCGCCATCACCACGGCGTTCATCTCAGGCTGCAACGCCATCAAACGCTCCTCCATGGCAGCAGCCTCTTCCACAGGATGGCAATTGAGTCCTTCAAGCCACGCGGCTGGTAGCTGCAAAGGGCCATGCACAAGCTCCACCTGAGCACCGCGAAAGCGCGCCGCTTGAGCAATGCAGACGCCCATCCTGCCGCTACTGCGGTTGGTGAGCAGCCTGGCGGGGTCGAGGGCTTCCTGGGTGGGGCCGGCCGACACGAGCAAACGACGCCCGTGCCAGTCGAAGGGCAGGGACGCATCGTCAGAGCAGCTCTGAAAAGCGCTTTGGGCCGCCAACTGGATCAACTCCGGCGATGCCATGCGGCCGTCTCCGATGCGATCACAGGCCAACAGTCCTGCCTCCGGCCCCAGACGAAGCACCCGATGGTCTTCGGCGAGCAACGCCCAATTACGCCGCACCGCTGGGTGAGCCCACATCGCCGTGTTCATCGCGGCAGCCGCCACGACTGGCACTTCACAGGCCAGAAGCACACTGGCGAGCAGTCCCTCCGACAGCCCCTGGGTCCAGCGCGCCAGGGTGCTGGCACTGAGGGGGGCCACGATTACCAACTCAGCCCATTCAGCCAATGCGATATGCAGCGGCCGTGATTGAGCGGGATCCCACTGGTCTGCGTCCTGAAAGCAGTGATGACGGCTGAGACTGGCCAAAGCCACAACGCTCACCAACTGTGCAGCGCTGGGGGACACGACGCAGCGAACCTCTGCCCCGGCCTTGACCAGGGCACTCACAAGCAACGGCGTCTTCACAGCGGCGATGCTGCCGCTAGCAGCCACAAGAATGCGACGCCCCTGAAGCGAAGCCGAATCAATCCTCATCAAACGGTTCCTGATCGATCAGGTGCACGTAGGGCCTGGTCAGCTCAGGACGATGAATGGCCAAGGCTCTCAGCAGGTGCCAGTCCCCAAGACCGGCAAATGGCGTGGGGTAGTCGTCGTCTTCAAGACGCTGTGCCAACACGGCCACGGATGCTTCATCGAAACTCTCGAGTTGCTCGGGAGTGATGGCCGGACTGACCATGGGGCCTCATTGCCGCAGTCGCTCGCATTCTGCCTGGGCTCTGGCGCTAGGTTTCGGCGGTTGGGGAATTAGCTCAGCTGGTAGAGCGCTGCGATCGCACCGCAGAGGTCAGGGGTTCGAGTCCCCTATTCTCCATACAAGTGCGCAGGTCATCGTCACGTGAAGTGGACGAGCGAGGCGGAAACGGCCCTGAAGGAAGTGCCTTTTTTTGTGCGACCAGCGGTTCGCAGACGCATCGAAGCGATGGCCCAGGAATCGGGTCTGGAGTGTATCGAGGAGTCCTTCTACACCGCAGCAAAAGCACAATTCAGCCAACGTTGATTCCCATGGGTAGGCCTCGAAACCCAAGATCCGTTCTTGACGTCACACGCAAGCCGCGCCTACCCATGCTCACCGCCCTGGGAGGCCTCGTCGGGCTCAGCGTTCTGGCGCGCCCAAGTGCGCTGATCACCTTCGGGCTGGTGGCACTGGCGGGCAGTCTGAACTGCAGACGACAGCCCCACGGGCAGACCATGCGGTAAAAGGGAGGACAATTGTGTTTGCTCCTCCATGTCGCAGTCAAAGCGCGAACAGGTGGTCAGCCATCTGCGCTACATCCGTCAAGAACTGCGGGAAATGCATCAGGGCGTGATGGAAGATGGTCTCCTGCCGGAAGCCGGTGAAGTCCGAGGAGTGATGGCTCAGATGGAGGCACTCCTGGAGCTGCTCGAAGGCAAAGGGTCCCGCAAGGCCAAGGCTGAAGCCAAGTAGTTCCGCAGCCCCCCTTGCCAAGTGGCGAGGGGCACGGTTTTGTAGAGGCATCCAACGGATTGGATCGAAACGACCAGGTCTGATTGGTTGTCTCAGAGCACTACCCGTAGCAGAGATTCACTGCAGAAACACCAGAAATGGTGTATACAAGGGCTGGCAGGGCACCGGGTCGGGTGATGGGGATCGTCGGCTGCAAACCCTGCCTCTTTTTCTTTCAGCGACCAGCGACACCATCACCTGCTGAGTCGAGACGATGACGCACCGTTATCAGGCCACGAGACTTCAGTTGAGCCTGGGTGATTGGTGGGGGGGACTGAACCGTTGGGCCACCAACCCCTGGCGCAGGGCGTCCCTCCTGGTGATTGCGGTTCTTTCCAGCTTTTTGATCGGCAGCTCAGTGGGATCGATCGCTGGTGCGAGCGGATTGATGGATCCCGTCGCAGCACTGCTCACGGTGATGCTGTGGGAACTGCTGGTGCGGCTACGACGGCCTTGGCCCCAGCGGCCAGACATGAAGCTTGGCCTGCAACTCCTCGATATGGTTCGCATCGGCTTGATCTACGGCCTGCTGCTGGAGGGTTTCAAGATGCTGTAAGGCAGCCAAGGCACGCGCATCACGGCAGGACTGGAGTGCACGAAGCGCATTGAATCGAGCCTGAATCGGAATCAAATCGGCAGTTTCAAGCCAACGCGGCCACCACGAAAGAACGTCCATACCCTTCGAGTAGGGACCGTTGCGAGATGCAGCCATGGCCGCAGAGCATTTCTTCCTTGAACTGGAGCCTCCGGAAGAGCATCTGCGTCATGCCCCCCACGTGGTGATTGTGGGGGGAGGGTTCTCAGGGGTGCGGGCTTGCAAAGCTCTGGCCCACGCCAACGTGCGCATCACCCTGATCGACAAGCGCAACTTCAACCTGTTTCAGCCACTCCTTTATCAGGTGGCCACAGGCCTGGTGTCACGAGGCGATGTCGCCACGCCGCTGCGGCAGCTGGTGGGAAAGCAACGCAATGTGCAGGTTCTGCTGGGGGAGGTGACGCAGGTGCATGCCGACAACCGGCAGATCGTGTTCAACGGCAAGGCCTACAGCTACGACCATCTCGTGCTGGCCACAGGCTCCGGCAGCACGTTCTTTGGGCATGAGCAATGGCGCACCTTCGCACCACCGATGAAGATTCTCGAGCATGCAGAGGAGATTCGTCGTCGGCTGCTGATGGCGATCGAACAGGCGGAACAATCTCCAGATCCAGCCGCACGAGAGTTTCTGCAGACCGTCGTGATCGTGGGCGGCGGCCCCACCGGCTGCGAAATGGCCGGTGCCGTGTCGGAACTGATGCGCAACGCCATGCGGCGTGACTTCAAACAATTGGATCCCGCCAAAACCAGGATTGTGTTGGTGGATCCAGGCGAACGCCTGTTGAAGGCCATGCCAGCAACGCTCTCCACCGCTGCCCAGGCCAGCCTGGAGAAGCTGGGGGTGGAAATGCAATTCAATGCCAGGGTGCAAACGATGCAGCCAGGCGAAGTGACGATGAGTACCCCCGATGGTGACCGCCGCATCCAGGCCGCCACTGTGATCTGGACAGCGGGTGTGCGCCCTTCCCACCTGGGGAAACAGCTGGCGGAATCGATCGACTGCGAGCTGGATCGCGCCAACAGGGTGGTGGTGGAAGCGGATTTCACGATCAAGGGACATCCCGAAATCCGCGTGGTGGGGGATCTTTGCTGCTATCGCCACACCAGCAGCGGCGAACCTTTGCCGGGCATGGCTGGACCTGCCACCCAGGCCGGAGGTTTTGTGGGCAAAGACATCGCTGCGCTTGTCAGCGGCAGCCGCCGCCCCAGGTTCAAGTGGTTCGACTTCGGCAGCATGGCTGTGCTCGACAGGGTGGATGCGGTCGCCGATCTACGCGGACTCAAGTTCAGCGGCAGCGTTGGTTGGCTGCTCTGGGCCATGGCCCACCTGGCCTTCATGCCTGAGCGGGAGAGCCGCTGGAGCTTGCTGATGAAGTGGATGTTTGCCGTGATCTCACAAAAACGAGCCTCGATGCTGCTCACCGGGATGCCAAGTCAGCACATCGGACTCGATGCCCCCGATGCCCCCTTCCCCATGCAAACCGGATCCAGACCTTCGATCGCGGCGCCGGATGCTGCCCTGAAGGCAGCGATGGACTACTACTCGAATCAGATGTCAGGCCAAAGGGATCAGACCGAAGCACTGAGCGAAGGTTCTGCAGGTGATTCCACCGCTGCCATCAAATAAAGCAGGGCCATGCGCACCGGCACGCCGTTGCGCACCTGCTCCTCCACCAAACAGCAGGCGGTGTCATCCAACAAGGCACCGCTCATCTCCACACCACGGTTCACCGGACCGGGATGCAACACCGGCACCAGGCCTCGACAACGCTGAAGCCGCTGATGGCTGAGCCCGAAATCGCGGTGATAGCGAGCGAGATCGGTAAGCAGGTGCTGGCTCATGCGCTCCTTCTGCAAACGGAGTGTCATCACCGCATCGACATCTCCAAGAGCATCATCCAGGTCACGGACGACGCTGACGCGACCACGACAGGAGACAGGATCCGACATCTGGCCCGGCGGAGGCGCCTGCACAAAGGCCGCAAATGCGTCTGGCACCAAACTCGGAGGCCCACAGAGCACAACATCCACGCCGCAGGCGGTGAGAGCCCAGAGGTTGGAGCGAGCCACACGGGAATGGAGGATGTCGCCCACGATCAGCAACCGCTTGCCCTGCAGGGCATCGATCGAAGCGTGCTCAGGGTCGAAATAGCGCACCAGGGTGTAGAGGTCCAGCAACCCCTGACTGGGGTGGCTGTGCAAGCCATCACCTCCATTGAGCACCATGGTGCGTTCGCCGGAGGCCTCGAGGGCTTCCGCTAATTGCTGGGGAACACTGGTGTTCTGGTGCCGCACCACCAACATGTCGGCCCCCATGGCGACGTAGGTGCGTGCGGTATCCAGAAGAGATTCCCCCTTGCTCAGGGAGCTGCTGCCAGGCGAAAAACTCTGAACATCAGCCGACAACCGTTTGGCCGCCAACTCAAAACTGCTGCGGGTACGGGTGCTGGGCTCAAAAAACAAGGTGGCGACAAGCCGCCCTTGCAGCGCCGGCAATTTGCGAGCACCGGTGAGGGGCATCGAGCCGAAGCGATGGGCCAACTCCAGCACCATCGCGTAATCGTCGCGGGAAAAGCTGGCCAGATCGAGGATGTGGCGATGGCTCCAGGTGCTCATGGCAGCTCACCTCCATCCGGGCTCCAGCAGCCGTCGCGCGCTGGGAGGCGATCTCCTTTGGCCCGCTTGCTGACGCTACGGCTGGCCTGGAGATACCAACGCCAGGGCAGCTCCTGGCCCTGCGTAATTCCGATCCGAGTGGTGGTCACAAGCGCGGGTTGCTCGAGGGCAGCTGGCCGCGGCGCCAGCCACAACTCATTCTCACCACACACGGAAGCTCTGTCATGGAGGCGGTCAATCCCAAAACGTCGGGCCAGCAATCCGGGGCCAGCCGCCACACGCTCGGACTCACCTGACAAGGCAGCAGCCCGGAGCAGCACACCATTGGCCCAATCAGCCTTGTGGGTGACCACATTCACGCAGTGGTGAATGCCGTAGCTCACATACACATAAAACCGCCCTGGCTCACCAAACAGGGTTTCGTTCTGCGGTGAACGGCGGCGATAGCCGTGGCACGCGGGGTCATCCTGCGAATACGCCTCCGTTTCCACAATCACGCCCCAAAGCAGGCTGCCGTCTGTTTGGCGTTTCACCAACCTGCAGCCAATCAACTCAGGGGCAACGACCTCTGCAGGGCGGCAGAAGAAGGCGTGGGGCAGCGATTGGAGGCTTCCCAACATCGATGGAGCAAGCCACGGAGGAGTCAACAATCTCGCGGAGCCAATCAAACCCTGTTGACACAAACACTCCCAACGCGGGCCATGGGACTCCACCGAGAAAAGCGCTGACATCCATTTTCTCGAACAGGAACAGTGCTTTCTTGATGGGAAAGCGCTCAGGCATTGTTTCTCCCTTCAGTTCGCCTCCGGTCGCGTGGAGTTCTGGCCCAGGCTGCTGACCCTCGGCCGGCAGCCTGGGAAACGACACCGATACGCACAATCTGCTTGGCTGGACGTGGCTGGTTCACCACCATGCTGCGGCAACTCCCCCCTCCTCTGAAACGGCAACTGCGGCGGGCAGGTTGCCAAGCGATGGCCCATTGGCGCCGCTACCCCAGCAAGCGGCAGCTCAGACAGTGGCAGCTGGATACGAAGACTGCAGAAGCCTTCACGGCCCACGCTGGCCTGTGGCAAAGCATCAGCACACCTGTTCCTCAACGAGGCGATGCCACCATCTGCGCCAATCGGCGCCACAACCTGCAACTGGCCATCAGCGCTCTCAACAACCGGCTGATCCTTCCAGGCACCAGCTTCAGCCTCTCCCAGCAGCTCGGCGAACCAACGGAATCTGCTGGCTACCGCGCTGGACCGGTGTTCGTTCGAGGCGAAGTGCTCAGAGACACAGGCGGAGGCCTTTGCCTGATTGCGACCAACCTCTATCAACTCTTTCTTCACGCAGGCTGTCGCATCCTTGAGCGCCACAATCACAGCATCGATGCCTACGGCGAAGAGCGCTTCTACCCCCTTGGGGAAGACGCCGCCATCTCCTACACCACCAAGGACATGGCGATCCGCAATTCCTTTCGCCAACCGATGCTGCTCCGCATCAGCTTGTTGGAGCATGCAGTGCGCAGCGAACTGCTCGGACCGGGCAGTCGGCCTTTGCAGACCTTCATTGAGTCGACCGTGCTGGAACGGCTCATGCCATCAACGACACAACACCTTTCTGGCTGGCATGTGAGCACCAGTCGTTTCATCCAGCAACCATCGCAGACCAGATGGCGGCAGGACTACCAATCCTTCAGTCACTATCAACCCTGCTGAGCCAGCCACGGATCGGAGTCGACGATGCCTGCAGCCCAGACACCCAGTCACATTCAGGCACGGCGCGACCTGGCCTTCCTTGTGTTGGCGGGGTTGTTTCTCGGCACTTTGGGGATGCTCAACATCCTTGGCCTGACGCGCTTTCTGCAACTCGGGAGCATCGGCTCCTGGCCGATAGTGGTCGCTGTCGGTGCCCTTCCCTATCCGATCACGTTTCTCTGCACAGACCTGATCAGCGAACTCTGGGGGGAGGAACGGGCGACCCAGGTTGTGTGGGTAGGGCTGCTGCTGAATGGCTGGGTGGTGCTGATTCTCTGGCTCGGGGGCCTGATGCCGGGCCTGAGTGGTGCTCCGGATTCCACCTTTTTTGAGATCCAACGGCTCGCCTTTGGGTCGGTGGGTGCCTCCATGGCGGCCTACCTCACTGCCCAGTTTGTGGATGTCAGGCTCTTCCATTTCTGGAAACAACGCACCGACGGTCAGGCGCTGTGGCTGCGCAACAACGGCTCCACCTTGGTGAGCCAACTGGTCGACACCAGTGCGGTGGTGCTGATCAGCCATTACGCCGCCCATGTGCTGCCGGTCCGCGCCGACGAGCCCGTGTTGCCCCAACTGGGGGCCTTCATCGCCAGCGGTTATCTGTTCAAAGCACTGGCCGCCCTAGCCGACACCCTGCCGTTCATTTGGCTCACTGCCTGGCTGAGGCGCTACCTGGAGGTGCCAGGCGAGGGCGCCGAGATCGGCTGATCGCAACGTCCAGTCGCCACGCAGCAGCACGAACAGTGACGATCAGCCGACCAAGTCGGGCTAAACGCTCCTGCCTTGGCAAGCTTGATGCCATCAGCCCTTCATTCCATGGACGCCGCCCTCTCCGGCTTCAATCTCGGCACCGTGCTGCTGTTCGGCTGCGGCCTGTTTGTGCTGGCCACCCTCTATTTCGGAACACGGGGCGGTTACTACAACACCGACAACTACGACGGCAACGGCACCGCCCACTGATCCGCAGCCCGACCAAAGCTGAGCGATCATCAAGACAACGACTCGCTCGGCATGCCCTCAACCCTGCCCGGAGCTGCTGCAAGCACCGATGCCATACGCCTCGCCCTGCGCAGCTGGCCTGAGGTGGATGACTACCTTGAGCAATGCAAAGGCGTGATCATTCCGCTTGGCTCCACCGAACAACATGGCCCCACCGGGGCCATCGGCACCGATGCCATCACCGCAGAAGCCGTGGCCCTCGAGCTCGGCCGTCAAAGTGGCGTGCTGGTGACGCCTGCCCAGGCCTTCGGTATGGCCGAACATCATCTCGGTTTCGCCGGCACCATGAGTCTGCAGCCGAGCACGCTGCTGGCAGTGCTGCATGATCTGGTTCTGTCCCTGGCCACCCATGGTTTCGAGCGGATCTTTGTGGTGAACGGCCATGGCGGCAACATCGCCACCACCAAAGCCGCCTTCGCTCAGGCCTATGGCACTGCCAGCAGCCGCGGACTGGCCGTTGCTCCGCAGCTGCGCTGCAGATTGTCAAACTGGTTCATGGCGGGGCCAGTGATGAAGCAGGCCCGCGAGCTATACGGCGACCGCGAAGGCCAGCATGCCACCCCCAGCGAGATCGCTCTCACCCTGCATTTGCACGGGTGCTTGGTCGAGAAGCAGCGCCCACTGCCAGAGCCAGCTCCATGCGGTGCCATCCATGGCCCGGCGGATTTCCGGCGCCGCCATCCTGATGGCCGCATGGGCTCCGATCCCTTTCTCGCCAAAGCGGAACACGGAGCTCAGTTCCTCAGCATGGCGGCGTCGGCGTTGCGCGATGATCTGGCAACGTTCCTCGCCGCCGCATGAGCAAGATCAACGCCGACGACGTGCGCAAGGTGGCCAAGCTGGCCCGCCTCGACCTGCAGGAAGACACCATTGCCACTTACACAGGCCAGCTGGAAAGGATTCTGGATTACGTCGATCAGCTGCAAGCGGTCGACACTGAAGGCGTGCCTCCCACCACCCGTGCCGTCGAAGTGGTGAACGTCACTCGCGCCGACACGGTGGTGCCAACCGACGTGCGTGAAGACCTGCTCGATCAAGCACCTCAGCGGGAGGGCGACTTCTTCCGTGTTCCCAAAATCATGGCCGAATGAACCAGACGCACGACCAGGCCACCTTTCCATCGCAGCATTGCGATGGAAAGGTGTGTTCAGTGAGGTCGACGCCTTGGGGTCACGGCTGTGCGCTGAAGCAATCCCATCCAGCCCCGACGCATGCGAGCGCTCGGCATCACACGCGCCAAGCGGCGCATCTTGCTTCCGTGGGGCTTGTGGCTGCGAACCCCCAGGAAGATGTCGTAGAGAAAATTGACCAGATCTGAGCCGGTCTCAAACAGCCCCAGTCGCTGTGGTGAGCCTTTGGCATCAAGCAACGGTTTGGTGGCTTCATAGGCGGGTTTGTACTCAAACCACGGAATCGAAGGCCAGAGGTGATGAACGAGGTGGTAGTTCTGCCCCATGATCAACCAATTCATGGTGCGCCCTGGATAAATGCGGGCGTTCTGCCAGCGATTGCGTGACAGAAACGGTCGGTGCGGCAGGTAATCGAAGAACAGGCCAAGGGTGACCCCCACCATCAGGGCCGGAGCGAACCAGCAGTTGAAAATGAAAGGCAGGAAATCGAAACGCACAGCCGCCACCACCACGGTGACGAACAGAGCGCGTTCCAACCCCCACTGCAGCAGCTCCCAGCGCTTCCAGAGCTTCCGCCGGAAGAAAAAGAACTCGTGATAGAAAAACCGAGGAGCGATCAACCACAGCGGACCGAAGGTGCTCACGATGTGGTCGGGATCGTTCTTCGGATCATTCACGTGGGAATGATGCTGCAGGTGCACCCTGGTAAACACGGGAAAACTGAAGCCCAGCAGGAGCGCGGAGCCATGACCCATGGCTTGGTTGATCCAGGGAACGGGATGGGCTGCCTTGTGGCACGCGTCGTGCACAACCGTGCCCTCCAGATGCAGAGCCAGAAAACCAGTAGCCAGGAGCACTCGCAGATCCCAACCGCCCACAAACCAGCCCCAGATCGTGATCACCGCCAGGGCATAGCCGCCCAAAAACAACCCCACCGTGGGATTCCAGGGGCTTGGGGGATCAAGAAACTCCTTCGGAACGGAACGCAACCGCTGTCCTGCGGAAGGGGCAGTGACGGCAGCAGCGGGTGCAGAGGTCATCGGAAGACGCAGCCTTCTCAACATGTCACAGGCACTTGACCCTAGTGAAAGTGCTATGCCCACCGGGGGACTTGAACCCCCACGACCGAAGCCACTGGTACCTAAAACCAGCGCGTCTACCAATTCCGCCAGGTGGGCAGAAGCAAGACTTTAGGCATTTGCCCAGAATGAAGGGACCCTGGCGACCGCTTGCATGCTGGCAACCCTCACCGGAGATCTCTGCCTGCTGGTGGGCTTGGCGGTGCTGCTCCTTCCCCTCCTGGCCACTGAACTGAGTCGTCCCCGTGATGGGGTCTGGGGTGCGGTGGTGCTGCTGTTAGGTCTGGTGCTGGTCACCAGCAACGACAGACTACGCGGCGCCCCGATGCTTGCCGTCGCCTGTGGTGCCCTTGTCATTGGGCGTCTCGGCAGTGAAGTCGCCCAGGCGCGCTGGCAACAGCTCAGCCTCGACGAACAGCAACGACTGGGCTCCCGTGAGCGCTGGACCAGCAGCCTGCAACAACTGATCACAGCCTTGGCCAGCCTGAGCAGCAGTACCGGCAGCGTGATGGCCAGCTTGAAAGCTCCGGCCCAGACCCCACCTGTCAGGGAAGGCGCGAGCCGATCCGGCAAACGCTGGGTCAGGCCCGAAGCACCTGCAATCCCAACACGATCCGAGGCAGAGCCAGCAGAGGGACCAGCTGCAGAGTCCACCCCTGCAGAGACAGCTGAAGCGCCCCTGCAGCAGCCAATGTCACCATCCCGCGAACCCCAAGCGACTGACAATCCGGATACTGCTCCTCCGACAGGCACCGGCCAGGACTGATAATCCCGGTTGCTGCAGCGCCACCTGTGTCTGAGGAGAGCCGGTCTCAGAAAAGCTCGACCCAGGGGAGTGGTCCTGCCAAAGAGGAGCGTCCTTCCTACAAGGAGACCCTCAACCTGCTGCAAACGGGCTTCGGCATGCGCGCCAACGCCACCAAGCGAGAGCCGCAGCTGCAGGCGTTCTGGAAAGAGCAAGGCATCGATCAGCGCCTCGGCCAGGAGAACAGCGGAGCACCCTTCACCCTCCACGACGGGCCTCCTTACGCCAACGGCGCCCTGCACATGGGCCATGCCCTCAACAAGGTACTGAAGGACATCATCAACAAGCATCGGGTGATGCAAGGCCGACGGGTGCACTACATACCCGGTTGGGACTGCCATGGCCTGCCGATCGAGCTGAAAGTGCTTCAGGGCATGGATCAGGAGCAGCGCAAGGCGCTGACCCCGGTGAAGTTGAGGAAAAAAGCTGCTGCCTATGCCCGCAAACAGGTGGATGGGCAGATGGCTGGATTCAAGCGCTGGGGAATCTGGGCCGATTGGGAGAATCCCTACCTGACCCTTCACAAGGAGTACGAAGCCGCCCAGATCGAGGTGTTCGGCACCATGGCTCTCAAGGGGCACATCTACCGAGGCCTGAAGCCAGTGCACTGGAGCCCCAGCTCCCGAACAGCCCTGGCAGAAGCCGAACTGGAATATCCCGATAGTCACACCAGTCCAAGCGTGTACGTGGCCTTCCCGGCGATTTCTCTGCCGCAGCCGCTGCGCGAAGCCCTCAGCATGCAGGGGCTGGAGCTGCCTGCAGATGGAGCGGCCCTTGGCAACACCCTCAAGGTGGCGATCTGGACCACGACCCCCTGGACCCTGCCAGCCAACCTGGCGGTCTCGGTCAACGATCGACTCGACTACGCCATCGTTGCTGATGCAGAAGGACAACTGCTGATCGTGGCGGCCGAACTTCAGGATGCGCTCGCCCATAAGTTCGAACGATCGCTCGAGCGCAAAGCCGTTGTGAAAGGGGCAGCGCTCGCTGGCCTGCACTATCGCCATCCGCTGCTGGAGAGAGAAAGCCCCGTTGTGGTGGGCGGTGACTACATCACCACAGAGTCGGGAACCGGCCTGGTGCACACGGCCCCAGGCCATGGCGTTGATGACTTCAACACCGGCCGCAAACACGGTTTACCCGTGCTTTGCCCGGTGGACGAGGCCGGCACCCTCACCAACGAAGCGGGGCCCTTTGCCGGCCTCAATGTGCTCAAGGATGCCAACCCCAGCATTGTTGAAGCGCTGGAGGAAGCGGATGCTCTGCTGAAGCACGAGAGCTACGGCCACCGCTACCCCTACGACTGGCGCACCAAGAAGCCAACGATCTTCCGGGCCACAGAACAATGGTTCGCCTCCGTCGAGGGATTCCGCGCCGATGCCCTCGACGCCATCGACCAAGTGGAGTGGTTGCCCGCGTCCGGGCGCAACCGCATCGAATCAATGGTGGCGGAGCGTGGCGACTGGTGCATCTCACGCCAGCGAACCTGGGGCGTGCCAATTCCCGTTTTTTATCACCGCAGCAGCGGTGAAGTCCTGCTCAATGCCGACTCGATCGCGCACATCCAAGCGCTGATCGCCGAGCACGGGGCCGACGTGTGGTGGGAGAAACAGGAGCGCGATCTGCTCCCCCCAAGCCATCAGGCGGAAGCCGACCAATGGCGCAAAGGCACCGACACCATGGATGTGTGGTTCGACTCTGGCTCCAGCTGGGCCGCCATCGCCTGCGAGCGGGAGGGGTTGAGCTATCCAGCCGATCTCTACCTCGAGGGATCGGATCAGCACCGTGGCTGGTTCCAGAGCTCCCTTCTCACCTCCGTGGCGGTGAATGGCCATGCTCCCTACCGCACCGTGCTCACCCATGGCTTCGCCTTGGATGAGAAGGGCCGCAAGATGAGCAAATCCCTCGGCAACGTCGTGGATCCGATGGTGATCATCGAAGGCGGCAAGAACCAAAAACAGGAACCGCCCTATGGCGCCGATGTGCTGCGCCTTTGGGTGAGTTCGGTTGACTACTCCGCCGACGTGCCGATCGGTGCAGGCATCCTGCGCCAGCTGGCCGACGTCTATCGCAAGGTCCGCAACACCTCCCGTTACCTGCTGGGCAACCTGCACGACTTCGATCCTGCCTGTGATGCCATCGCCATCCAGAAACTACCGGTGCTCGATCGCTGGATGCTGCAACGCACAGCCACGGTGCTCGACAGCATTTCAGAAGCCTTTGAGAGCTACGAGTTCTTCCGCTTCTTCCAGCTCCTGCAGAACTACTGCGTCAGCGACCTCTCCAACTTCTATCTCGACATCGCCAAAGACCGGCTCTATGTCAGCGCTCCCAACGACAAGCGTCGGCGCAGTTGCCAGACGGTGATGGCCCTGATCATCGAACGGTTGGCCGGAGCAATCGCGCCCGTGCTCTGCCACATGGCGGAAGACATCTGGCAGAACCTTCCCTATCCGGTCAAGGAGGACTCCGTCTTCCGTCGTGGCTGGCCCACCGTGCCAAGCAGCTGGCGCAACGACAGCCTGAATGCACCGATGCAGCACCTGCGCGACCTGCGCAGCGCAGTGAACCGCGTGCTTGAGGACTGCCGCGGCCGCCGTGAGCTCGGAGCGTCCCTGGAGGCCGCCGTGCGTATTGATGTGCGCCAAAGCGAACTGGCGGCCGCCATCACCTGGCTCCAGGAGCACGGACAAGCCGATGTCGACGGCCTGCACGATTGGCTACTGGTATCCCAGCTCCAACTCGGCGGCGAGCCCTGGGCTGAAGTTCTTGCGAGCGACGACGGAGAACTGGCTCTGATCGAGGTGGCCCGCTCCCGTGGTCAGAAGTGTGAACGCTGCTGGCACTACGAAAGCGACATCGGCCACCATGCAGAGCATCCAGATCTGTGCGGCCGGTGCATCGCAGTACTGGATCGGCGTTAAAGGAAGCGCAGCAGGAGTCAGATCCAGGCGGCCGCATTCAGCAACTGTTCAACAGGAACCGGCCCCACCAGCACGGTCTCGGTCACGGGATCGTAAGGGCCTTCCAGGAGGCAGGCCTGCTCGATTTGTGCTCCTTCTGGGAGCACGCTCCGATCAGGGTCAAAGGCGGTGGGATGGGTTGTGCAACTGGTGAAGCCACGAAAGATCAGCAGTTCCAACGGCTCAGGTTCTGCACCATGCACTGGCACCGATCCCTTCAACCGCACCACCCGGCCTGGATGGTCACGGCTGATCACCTCGAGAGCCAGCAACGCGTCAGAAGTCACCGGCCACCCGTCCCTGGCGAGGCAAACGCATCAACAACCACTGCAGCAAACCCACCAAATAAGCCACGAGCATCACGTAGCCGAAAAACGCCGCCACTCCCTCATTCCAATCGCCGCCAAAAAGGAAGTCGAACACCCGTTCCAGCACCACATGCAAGCCTTGGGGTGCTTCCAACCAGGCCTTGCAATCGGCTCCCTGCACGGCCATCACGCAGGAGAGACTGCTCACTGCCATGGCAGTGGCAAGCACGGAGAATCCACTGAGAGCCCAGCGCCAGAGCCGCACAGTGAGGGAGAGGGGATTGCGCAGGGGGCTATCAGCCAGTTCCTCGTTGAGATCCACCCAGAACCAAACACTCAAGGTCATGAGCACCGGTGCTAAGAGCGCCGTCACAAACCCGAGGGGGCGCTGATCGGTGAGCAGCAGCAGAGTGATCACCAACAAACTGGCGACCTTCCAGTAAATCGAAAGCAGGCGAGTGATCACCGGCTGACGCCGCACAGACGACCAGATCAACAGCACCAGGGGCAGACCCAGGGCAAAGGTGGCCCCAAGGCGATAGGTCAGCCACACCAGGCTGCGGTAGGGAAGATCGGGCACCGGCGAGGTTCAAGTCGGCGTCATTATCGACGCACACGGCCAGCTCGGCAGGGTTGGTAAGGTCCAGCCATGGGGGTGTTTTCTCCACGACATTGGTTTCGGTCGCGCCAGGCCCAGGCTCGCTGTCGGATGGCGCTGTCTCGCCAGACATCTCTCGACACCGCCGTCAGAGAGGTCAGCCAGGAACTCGGTGCAGCCGCTGCTGATCTGGCCTTGGTGTTTGTCTCCAGCCACTTCGCCAGTGACCTGCCGCGCCTATTGCCTCAACTGCAGGAACGTCTCAAGGCTGAACACTGGCTGGGCTGCATCGCTGGCGGTGTGGTGGGAACCGGACAGGACGGCAAAGCCCACGAACTCGAGCAAACACCAGCTCTGAGCGTGACGTTGCTCAATATGCCAGGTGCCGTGCTGCAGACCTTCGCCGTCGATACAGACACCCTCCCCGACCTGGATGGCTCCAACGAACACTGGCATCAGTGGTTGGGGCTCGACCCCAGCCCACTGCGTTCGCTCGTGGTGTTGATCGACCCCACCAGCAGCGGCATGAATGACCTGATCAGCGGTCTCGACTATGCCTTCCCCATGGCCCCATGCCTGGGGGGGATTGCGGCTCCCCATTCCGCACTGCATGGATCGCTGCTGCAAGGCAAATCAGTGTGTAATGGCGCTGTAGGCATCGCCTTGGGCGGCGACTGGACCCTGGAGCCAGCCGTCGCCCAAGGCTGTAAACCGATCGGACCGGTGTTCGCCATCGAGCAGGCCGAACGCAATGTGGTGCTGGAACTCAGCCACGACGAGCGCCGAGACACTCCCGTGGCCTGTCTGCAGAGAGTGCTTGCCGATCTCGACGAGGACGAGCGGGAGCTTGTCAAAGACTCCTTGTTTCTAGGCATCGAACGACGTTCCCTGCCGATGGGTGCCAGCGGTAGCCCGATGCCCAGCAGCGCTTTTCTGGTGCGCAACCTGATCGGCGTCGATCCCCGCAACGGCGCTGTGGCGGTCGCTGAACGCATCCGGGTTGGCCAGAACGTGCAATTTCACCTTCGTGAAGCCGAAGCCTCCCGCCAGGAAGCGCGTCAGCTGCTCTGCGAGGCCCGCGAGCGGTGCGACAGTGCGCCCTTGGCCGCCCTGCTGTTCGCCTGTTTGGGGAGAGGCACTGGCCTTTATGGCAGTGAAGATGGCGATGTCGACATCGCCCGGGCAGTGCTTGGCGACCTGCCGATGGCCGGTGCTTTCTGCAACGGTGAAGTGGGCCCCCTCGCCGGCAGCACCTACCTGCACGGTTACACCGCCTCCTGGGGACTGCTGCGTCATGCCCCCCTGGCAATGTCGGAGGCTGATCCACCACCCGCTGCCTGACCTTGCGCCAGCACGTCAATCCCCTCAGTCGGTTTTTCCAGCTGCCATTGGAGCTGCCTGCCCCTGAGGCTCTGTTCGACGATCCCGGCCGCCCGATTCACCTCGACATCGGCTCAGCGCGAGGACAGTTCCTGCTCGGACTGGCAGACGTGCAACCGACATGGAACCACCTGGGAGTGGAAATTCGCAGGCCCCTGGTGGCAGCCGCCCAACGCGAGCGCGACAGCCAGGCCATGCACAACCTCCATTTCCTGTTCTGCAACGCCAATGTGAGCCTGCAGGGCTGGATGGAAGCACTGCCACCCGATCGCCTGCAGCGGGTATCGATTCAATTCCCCGATCCCTGGTTCAAGAAACGGCACCAAAAGCGACGAGTGCTGCAACCAAGCCTGCTGCTGGCGATTGCCGCCGCACTGCAACCTGGACGCGAACTGTTCATGCAGAGCGATGTGCTGGAACTGATCGAACCGATGGTGGGCCTCACCGAGCTCAGTGGTTGCTTCGACAGGCCACAAGGTGATTCCAGGCCCTGGCGAGGCCCCAATCCCCTGCCAGTGCCCACAGAGCGGGAACGGTATGTGCTGGAGCAAAACCTGCCCGTGTACCGAGTGCTGTTTCAACGCAACATCAAACCACTGCCAAGCGTTTCAGATCTCGAACGATCCTGGGAACAGATCGATAATCCAGCGGAGAACACTCCATCTCCGTAAGGGAGCACGCCGATGGCTGATGCGATGGCTGTGCCACTTCTGTTGCGCTGGCAGGGTTGGCTGAGTGCTACAGACGCCCAGCAACAACGGCTGCAGGCCGTCGCTGGCCTGGTGCTGATGGCCTTGCTTTCCACCCTGCCCGTGATCAGTCGCACGGGATTGGCCCTCATCGTGACGGCCTGCGGAGCCCTCTGGCTGCTCTGGGCCCTGATCACACCTCCAGGGAAAATCGGCAGCATCAACTCCTGGCTGATGCTGTATCTCGCGATCGCCTTGATCGCCACTGGATGTTCGCCGGTGCCGATCGCCGCGGCCAAGGGACTGATCAAATTGCTGAGCTACCTCGGGGTCTATGCCCTGCTCAGTCAGCTCCTGCGCCAACACCCCGCGTGGTGGGATCGACTCGTCGCGGCGTTGCTGAGCGGCGGACTCCTCAGCAGCATGCTGGCCTTGCGACAGCTCTATGGCCCCACAGAAGAGCTCGCAGGCTGGGCCGACCCCAACTCCGTGGCCGATGGCACCATCAGGATTTATGGCCCCCTTGGCAATCCCAATCTGCTGGCGGGCTACCTCGTGCCGTTACTGCCGCTGGCCTTGGTGGCCATGCTGCGCTGGCGCGGTTTGGGACAACGTCTGTTTGCCGGGTCGACACTAATCATGGCCGCCGCATCCACCCTGTTCAGCTACAGCCGTGGCGGCTGGCTCGGAATGCTGGCCGCCATCGGGGTGGTGGTTCTCCTGGTGCTGGTGCGCAGCATCCGCCATTGGCCTCCTCTCTGGCGAAGGCTCCTTCCCATGGCCCTTTTGGTGGTCGCGGTAGCGCTGATCGCTGTGGCCGCCACACAGGTGGAACCCATTCGCACCCGCGTTGCCAGCCTGGTCGCAGGTCGGGGCGATAGCTCCAACAATTTCCGCATCAACGTGTGGATGGCATCGCTGGCCATGGTGCATGACCGCCCCTGGCTAGGCATCGGCCCCGGGAATGCCGCCTTCAACAGCATCTACCCGCTTTACCAGCAACCCCGCTTCAATGCGCTCAGCGCCTACTCGGTCCCCCTGGAAATCCTTGTCGAAACAGGTTTTCCTGGCCTGATCGCCACTATCGGACTGGCCTGGAGCAGCCTGAAACGCGGCCTAGCAGGACTCAAGGGAGAGGGACTGCTGGCCTTACCTCGCCTGGCCTGCGTCGCCGCCATCGCCGGCCTCGTGGTGCAGGGAGCCACCGACACGATTTTTTTCAGGCCTGAGGTACAGCTGGTCGGTCTGTTCTGCCTTGCCTCCCTGGCCCAACCCCTGGAGGTCATCGAGCAGCATCACAACGATGCAAGGCCGCCCCGCGAAGGAACGCCGTGCTGATCGCTGGATTCGATGCAGGCCAGACCCACACGCGATGCCGCCTGCAACGCCTGCTTCAGACAGCATCGGAATCGGCTTCCCAATCGGAAGCGTGGCGCCCCACCACCGTTGGAGAAGGGGAAGGAAGCGGAGTGTGCCATCTCGAGGCCGCCAACGGGGATGGGCGCTTCTGCAATGCCGTGCTGTCAAGCCTGCAAGCGGCTTTGACAGCAGCGGAACTCCCCCAGGACTCCAGGCTCGACGCCGCCGTGGTCGGTGCCAGCGGAATTGAACAGGGAACGTCTCTTCAACAGCGGGGTCAGAGGCTGCTGAGCCAAACCCTGCAGCTGAACGAGCAGCGTGTGCTGGTGACTGGTGATGAACGCACCGCCCTGCATGCCGCCTTCCCTACGGCTGCCGGGATCGTGTTGATCAGCGGCACGGGAATGATCTGTCTCGGCCGCAATGAGGGGGGGCATGAACATCGCTGCGGCGGCTGGGGCTGGCGGCTTGATGGAGGCGGCTCTGCCTATGACATCGGCCTGCACGGACTGCAGCTCAGCCTGCGCATGGCCGATGGCCGAGTGCCAGAGACTGGCTTGAGACAAGCCCTCTGGACAGCACTCGACTGCAGCAGTGCCGCAGCGATCAAGGCCCTGGCGGCAGGCACCCACCTCACCGTGGCGGATCTGGCCCGTCTCGCCCCCTTGGTGGAAGCGTCAGCCGCAACAGGAGACCTCCAGGCCATGGCCGTGCTTGAACACTCCGCAGCCTGCCTGGCGGCAGCGGTGGTCGCCGTGGCCACACCGCTGGACCTGACCGCACCTGCCATCAGCGGCCATGGGGGCGCGATGACCCATCTGCCCACATTCCGGAACTTGGTGGAACGGTCTCTCGATCAACGCCTGCAGACCTGGCGGTGGCAACCGGGTGACGCCGATGCCTGTGATGGCGCCCTGCACCTCGCCCAGGCACTGGTCAGTGCCTGAGAGGTCGAGCAATGACCACTCAAGCGTTGAGGTGCTGATCAGCCAGCTGGGCCAGGTGATGGCTCCAGTGGTCAACATCCCTCTGCTCTGCCGCCTCCACCATCACCCGCAGGAGCGGCTCGGTGCCGCTGGCCCGGACCAACACCCTGCCGCTGCCCGCCATCGACTCCTCGGCAGCCGACACGGCATCGGTTAAAGGAGCACAGGTCTCCCACCCCGTGCGACGGTGCTTGTCCGGCACGGTGACATTCACCAGCTTCTGGGGATACGACTGGAAGCTCTGATCACGCCAGGCATCAAGGCTGAGCCGGCGCTGATGGCAGAGGGTGGCGATCTGCAGAGCCGTGAGCACCCCATCCCCGGCCAGGCCATGGGCCGACGACAGGATGTGGCCCGACTGCTCTCCACCCAACGCAGCACCGCTGGTCACCATCGCCGCATGCACATGCTGATCGCCCACGGCCGTTCGCTCCAACACCCCACCACGGGCCTGCCAGGCCCGTTCGAAGCCAAGGTTTGACATCACCGTGGCCACAAGACGCTGATCCGGCAACGCGCCTTGATCCTGCAGTGCCGAACCCCAGAGGAAGAGCACATGGTCTCCATCGACCACGCGGCCCTGACCATCGACCGCCAGCATCCGATCGGCATCGCCATCAAAGGCAAAGCCCATGGCAGCTCCGCTGCGGGTCACCGCCTCGCGCAAAGGGTCGAGATGGGTGGAACCACAACCCACATTGATGAGACGACCATCGGCGTCTCCATGCAGAACGGTGAGATCGGCTCCCAGGGCCTGGAACACCTCAGCTCCCAGGGCTGTGGCCGATCCCCAGCAGAGATCCAGGACCACCTTTACTCCCGCCAGCCCATCTCCGGAAACACTGTCCAGCAATGCATCGCGATAGTGCTGCAGCAGCTCAGGGCGGTGATGGGATGGCGCACAGGCCGCATCCATACCTGCAGTCGATGAAGAGCCATCGGTCTCGCCCCGCAGACCGGCTTCGATCGCCCGCTGCAGCTCTGGCCGCACCTTGTTGCCATCCGCACCAAACACCTTGATGCCGTTGTCATGGGGTGGGTTATGGCTGGCTGACACCATCAGCCCCCCCGCGGCACCGCAATGGCGAATCAACTGAGGAACGGCCGGTGTGGCGCACAAACCAAGGGTCCAGACCTCTCGGCCAGCGGCCGTGAGGCCAGCCGTTAAGGCCGCCACCACCATGGCGCCACTGCTGCGGGAATCCATACCAATCAACACGGGGCCCTGGCGTGGGAACACCCGGCCGCACCAGTAGCCAACCTGTAACGCCAGGGCAGGCGTGATCACCGAGCCGACACGACCGCGTACGCCATCAGTGCCAAAAGCAGCCTGGGAAGGATGGTGGGGCACACCCAGAGGCGGCGTGACGTGGTCAACCATCGAGCTGCGGACAAGAGAGCTGGAGATTAGTCGGCCTGCCAAGGCGCCACCCCAAACGGTGGATCGAGGCCTGTCTGCTCAACGCCAGCGCCTTGGGAACAGCAGCAGCACCACCAGCTCCAACACCGCCCAAGCGCCCACCAGCAGCACCACCCAACCCGGAAGCCACAACAAAGGCCAGATCCATCGACCACCCCAGAGCAGCAACACCAGAAGCCAAGCCAGGCCGCAACGGCGACGCTGAACCTGGCCCGGACGGGGCTCCTGCTTCGGTCTCGCCATGCCAGCGCCCGGTGATGGACAACAGAATGACAGCAGTTCCCCTTGGCGGATTGCCTGAGCATCAACCCCGCGGATTGCTGTTACTCACGGCCTGCGTGGCCGGAAGCCTGGGGCTGATCCTCGGCGGCCAAAGCCTGCAGAGCCGCCTGCAGAGCCAGCTCACACCAGCAACAGCGCCATCGCGGCTCTGGCGTCACTACCGATGGTCATGGGATCCGGCCCAGCGGCGCGAGGCCGCACTGCTCCTGGCGGCCTTGGATCGCGAATCACCATCGCGCCGCCAACAGCTTCTGCACGGACAGGGATGGGGCACAACCCCCGTGGCGGCAGCCGTGCTGCTGCAACAGGCCAACACCGCAGACCAGCTGGGGCAAAGCGAACTCAGCAGGTCCCGTTGGCAGCAGCTCTGGACACGCTTCCCAGGCAACCCGCTGAGTGCCGATGCGGCGTATCACCTCAGCGCTGAAGAGCCGAGCCTCAACGCCGCGCTGCTGACGCGTTTCCCTGCCCACCCTGCGGCCCTGGAACGGGCGGTGCACACAGGAAACGCGCTGCATCTGGCCCAGAACGGTCCGGGGCACCCCGGCGCCGAATCCGTGATCCGCGCCGCCTGCCAGGCCAGTGGCACCGAGCCAACTGACCAGGCTGCTGGCCAGCGGCAGATCTTGGCCCGAGCCCTGGCTGACCTGGGTGATGGTGCCAGCGGCCTGGCTTGTTTACAGGGCGCCACACCACAACCAGCCACTGCCCTGAGCATTGGCCGAGCCCTGGTGCGAGGCACCACGGATCAACGAAGACAGGGCGAACAGCTCCTGGTGGCCATGGCCCGCTATGAGGCCGATGCAGAGACCGAGGACGAGGACGCAATTCCCAGCACCGAGCGTCTGGAAGCGGCTCGCCTGCTGAGCGAACCCCTGCAACCCGATGCCAGCCTGCTGGCTCAACTGCCACCGTCCCTGCGGCGTCATTCAGCCGATGTCGCTGCTGCCGAGGTGAGACTCGGGAGCAGGCCAGCCGCCAGCGTGTTTGAGCAATGGCCCCAGCATCCCGCCAGCTGGCAGCTGCAGTGGGATCTGGCCCGTTCTGATCTGCTCGCCAGGCGCTGGAACCAAGCTGAAGCCTGGCTCCTGGCACTGGATCCAGCCACCCTGCCGGAACCCCTCGCCGCTCGCCAGCGTTTCTGGCTGGGATTCAGTCAGGTCAAACAGGGCCGCAGCAACGATGCGATGCATCAGTGGACAACCCTGCTGCAACAGCATCCCCCTGGTTATTACACATGGCGGGCCACCGTTCGCCTAGGGGAGAGTCCAATGGGCACTGGCCTTCGACAGCGTGCCGGCACAAGACTCAACGTCCCGAGGCTGATGGAGACCAACGCGTCAGCCACCTCTGCAATCTCATCCGCCCAGCCGTGGCAACCCCTCGGCAGCGGCAATTCCTTTGTGGACCTGCTCTGGCGCCTGGGCATGACGCAAGCCGCCTGGGAGAGCTGGCAAAGCCGGGGCCAATCGGAACGTGATGCCAGCGCTGCTCAGCGCAGCGACACCATGACAGGCGCTCGCCTGCGGCTTGCCATGGGCGATCGCTGGGGTGGGCTGGATGCACTCTGGCGTGCCAGCCTGCGCCTGATCAACCAAGACTGCAACAGCCAACTCACCCTGCACCGCTGGCTACACCCCCTGCCGTTCGAACCGGCCTTTGATGCCGCCGCCACCAACGAGCGCGTGCACGAAGCCCTGCTGCGGGCCATCGCCAAACAGGAGTCACGTTATTCCACCGGCGTTCGCTCTCCGGTGGGGGCACAAGGGCTGATGCAACTGATGCCTGCCACCGCTGCAGAGATGGCCGGAGGCCAGGTTGAGCCAGGGGATCTCAAAGATGCGGCAACCAACGCCCGTCTGGGAGCCCGCTACCTCCACCACCTGCTGGAACAGTGGGCTGGCAATCCATGGCTCACGGTGGCGAGTTACAACGCGGGGCCGGGAGCCGTAGCTGACTGGCTCAGCGATGAACTGGAACACGACAGCGAGCTCTGGGCAGAACGCATTCCTTATCCGGAAACCCGGATCTACACCAAAAAAGTGCTCGGCAACCTCTGGGCTTATCTGCAACTGGGGCAAGACCACTGTGCCGATGGCGCGACACAGACAGAACAGACAGTCAAAGACTGACTGACGCCGGCGTCGCCCACGACCAGAAAGGGCTGGGGAGACTGTGACCCAACCAAATTCCAGAGAGCACAATCGCACTCATCCAGAAGGCCATCACCGCAGGAGAGGGGACGACCCGAATGCGCGTGAGATCCAGACGGGCCAGCAGCACGGCCGACGCGAGGATCAACACATCTGCCAACAGCTTGAGCTGTAAAAGGTAGAGACCGCCGGTGATCACCAGCAGGAGAGTGACCACCAGGCTGAACACCCGACTGGAGGCCATCACCATTGAAATCTGCCGCAGCAACAGGTCAGGCATGGTGCAAATGATCACCACCACCAGGGCCTGGACAACCTCCACGGCCCAGTAGAGATGAGGGTCAAGGCCTTTGTTCTGCATCAACTCGGCCTGAAACACCGTCCAGTGATTGCCCATCACCGTGGCCACAGCGAAGAGGAGCAGCACAAGGGGCGCCCTGAACGGCAAGAGGAGAAACCGCAGCAGCGGCATCGGCAGCAGCCCGAGAGAAAAAAGCTAGCAACAGCAGCCTGAAAGGCCTGCCAAAGTGAGAATCAGTTTTGCTTTGACGGCATGACCGGAAAGCCAGTGTCAGCCAGCTTGAACGTCGTTCAGAAGGCCTTGCTTCTGGTCAGTGCAGTGGTGTTGGCGGTGGTGCTGTTCCTTCTCCGCAATGGCATGTCGACGGAATCACCGATGGATCAACTCGCCCGTCGATCGCTCCAACCCGAAGTGGCTCTGAGCAACAACACACCAACAATGCTCGAGTTTTACGCCGACTGGTGTGAGGCCTGCCGGGAAATGGCCCCAGCGATGCTCGACACCGAACGGCGCACCAACGGCCGGATGGACGTGGTGTTGGTCAATATCGACAACCCCCAGTGGCAAGACCTGATCGACCGCTACGACGTCAACGGCATCCCCCAGCTGAATCTCTTCAGCGCAACAGGTCAGATGCGGGGGCGCTCCCTTGGCCTGCGAACCGCACCCCAACTGGCGGCGCTGAGTACTGCTCTGATCAACAACACCCCCCTGCCCCAATTCGCCGGCATCGGCAGCATCAGCAGCCTTGAAGCTGCGGACGCGATTGCAACAGCCTCGGCCACCAGTGCCAGTCCGCGCAGCCATGGCTGACGAAAACAGGCATGATCATCCCGTCATCACTCCAATACCAAACCACCCCCTGCCATGGATCCCCGCTTTCGGGTCGACCTGATCGCCGCCACCCCCAACCCGCAGCAATGCGTGTATGCCGGCATGCATCAGGATTACAGCGAGGGCTTCGTTGCCGGGGATCGCGAGCAATGGCCCGATGAAACCCGTGCAGGCGAAATCTGCGTCAAGCGCCTCCTGGCTGGTGAGAGAGGCCATTACGGACCGCTGGAACATGCTCAGATCGTGCTGAACGTCGGCTGGTTTCCCCACTCGGTGATGCAGCAGGCCCGCACCCACCGAGTCGGGGTGAGCTTCGATGTGCAGTCCATGCGCTACACCGGCGATCGCATCTGCAAGGCCGCCAACGGTGAGCTGCCACTCGAGGAGGTGTTCTATCTCCGCCCTGTCGGCACCTACAGCGATCGCCAAGGTAAGAAATACGCCTACACCGACAGCCTTCGCGATCAAGACCTACAGCTCTGCCAGCAGGCTGCGGACCGGTACCGCTATCTGCTTCAGGCTGGCTTCGCCGAAGAGCACGCTCGCGGCATACTCCCCTTTGATTACCGCCAGCACTTCGTCGTGAGCTTCAGCCTGCGGGCTTTCCTCCACTTCATGGATCTGCGGGCCAAGCTCGATGCCCAGCAAGAGATCAGGGAATTATGCGATTTGCTCTGGCCACACCTTGAGGCCTGGGCTCCGGAGTTCGCTGGTTGGTACGAAAAAACCAGATTGCACAGAGCACGACTGGCGCCCTGAGGACGCAAGCTTGGTGATCAGCATGAGCGACTCAAACCTTCGCCAAGGTCACGCGCTCAGGCTGGTGCTGGTATTTGCCTTGCCGATCGCTGTAGGTGGTGGCGCAGGGGTCACCTTCAAAGAACAAGAGCTGGCAAATCCCTTCATTGGCATAGATACGGCAATCTGCGCCTGAGCTGTTGCTGAATTCCAAAGTCAGATGTCCTTCCCAGCTGGCCTCAGCCGGCGTGGTGTTCACGATGATGCCCAGGCGGGCATAGGTGCTCTTGCCCAGGCAGATCACAGTGATGTTCGGCGGCACCTTCATCTTTTCAAGCGCCACACCCAGTCCGTAGGAATGGGCCGGAAGAATGAAGTAGTCGCCATCCTCATCGTGGTGAAGTTCCGTTGGTTCGAGGTTGGCGGGGTTGAACCGTTTGGGGTTCATCACCGTGCCAGGCACGTGCTTGAAGATCAGAAACTCCTGCGATGACAGGCGCAGGTCATAGCCATACGAAGAGCAACCAAAACTGAGCACAGGCCGTTGCCTTTGATCCGGTTCCAGGTGCCGCACGAGGCCAACCTGGAAGGGCTCAAGCATCCCCAGGGCGGCCTGCTCGGTGATCCAGCGATCGTTCTTGAGCATCAGAAGCCTCGACGCAATTCAGTGACCTGATCGGCCATCTCCATCACGGAGTCTGGAATAGATGGGCCCGTGATGATCACATCCATCGAGCCAGGGCGCTGCTCAAGCGTGCTTCGCACCTCCTGCTCATCGAGATAACCCAAGGCGACAGCCAAACCGAGTTCATCGAGCACCAACTGGTCAAGATCACCACTGAGCAGATGGGCTCGACACACGCTCCACAAGGCCATGACGGCATCCCTGGTCGTGACGTCCTGACCTGAAGCAGCGTCGGAGAGACAGCAGGCCACATCAGGGCGCAGCCACTGCAGCCGACCGCAGAGCGTGAGACGCCGATCCGGCCCTTGCGCCACACCACCCTTGAGGAATTGCACCACCATCACGTGACTGCCAAGACCCGCAGCACGAAGCGCCTGACTCATCACCGTGGAAAAGCTGCCGCGATACGAAGCCGTATGCACCTGGAGGTGCCCCTCGGGCGACACCAGATACAGGGGGGGTGGAGGTGTGAGCTGAGGCAATGGGTGCAAGCCCGCACGCTCCAAGGTCCGGTGATCCGCCAGGGAGGTCTCACCGGGACGATGGCTGGTGCTGAAGCTGGCTGTCATCAAAATCTCGTCGCGTCCGGGTCGGGCCCGCTGGATTCAAACCTAGCGCCGCCGTTCAAGTTCACAAGCCTTTTGACACTATCCCTGGTGTCACGGCCCGGCGGAACGGTGTCAACGCTTACCCAGGGTTCTCCACAACCCAGCAGCAACGACATCGCATCCCCTGGCAGGCTCAAGCCATCGCAACCGAATCACCCCTGACCGATGTCGACCCCTTCCTTCCCAGAGGCCACGAAAGACCGCCATGACGGCAGGGACGCATCGACGCTGCGGCCTTTCTCGATCGAATGGGACCCCATGGGCTTTGCCATCAGCTCCCTGATCGTGCGCGCAGGACGCACCACAGTGCTCTGCAGCGTGTGTCACGAAGAGGGTGTCCCTCGCTGGCGCAAGGGCCAGGGCAAGGGTTGGCTGAGCGCCGAATACCGACTGCTCCCCGGCTCAACCCCCGAACGCCAACGCCGGGAACTGCTCAAACTCTCCGGTCGAACCCAGGAGATCCAACGTCTGATTGGCCGCAGCCTGCGGGCGAGCATTGACATGGAAGCGCTCGGCGAAAACACCCTGCTCATCGACTGCGATGTGATTCAGGCTGATGCAGGCACCCGCACCGCCTCCATCACAGGCGCCTGGGTGGCCCTGCAGCACGCCTGCAACACCCTGCTGACGCAAGGCTGCGTCGAACGGCAACCCGTTCTTCAGCAGGTGGCCGCGGTCTCCGTCGGGATCGTGCAGGGCGTTCCCCTGCTCGACCTTGACTACAGCGAAGACAGTCAAGCGGATGTCGATCTGAATGTGGTGATGGACAGCAACAACCACCTCCTGGAGATTCAGGGAACCGCTGAAGGTGCCGCCTTCAGCCGCACCGAACTGAATGGGCTACTCGATCTGACCGAACCAGGCCTGCGTCAGTTGATGGCCGCCCAGCGGCTGGCCCTAAGCAATCGCTGAATTCGGTACCCGTTGCTACATGGGAGACCAGGGGGGATCCTTAGCGTCCTTCGAACTGCAGTAGAGCCTTCATGTCTGGAGTCATGCACGGCTTCAGCCGTACCGTCTCTCCTCCCAAAGCGGCTTTCAGCCAAGCCGCGCCAGATCAGAAAGCCCGCACCCTGCTGGATGTGCTTCGCAATCTGGAGGGTGCCACCACCGAAATGGTGGAACGCGGCAAAACCATCTTTTTCCCTGGTGATCCCGCAGAAAGGGTGTACCTGATCCGACGAGGTGCCGTGCGTCTGTCTCGTGTGTATGAGTCCGGCGAGGAGATCACTGTGGCGCTCCTGCGCGAGAACAGCCTTTTCGGCGTTCTCTCGCTGCTCACAGGTCATCGATCCGACCGCTTCTATCACTCCGTGGCCTTCACACGCGTGGAGATGCTCACGGCGCCTGCAGCGTCGGTACGCCAAGCCATCGAAGCCGATTCCGGCGTTGGCCTGCTGCTGCTTCAAGGCCTCTCGAGCCGGATCCTGCAAACCGAAACCATGATTGAAACCCTCACCCACCGCGACATGTCGTCACGGCTGGTGAGCTTCCTTCTGGTGCTTTGCAGGGACTTCGGCGTTCCCGATGATCGCGGCATCACCATCGATCTCCGCCTATCCCATCAAGCCATCGCTGAAGCGATCGGTTCGACCCGAGTGACGATCACCCGCCTGCTCGGGGATTTGCGCAATTCGGGGCTAGTGGAGATCGATCGCAAAAAAATCACGGTGCTCGATCCGATTGCTCTGGCCAAAAAATTCAGCTGACACTGTCTCAGGCGACAATGCAGAGAGGTTGGCCCGGACATTCACCGACCACTAGGGACCGTTGACCGGCTGGCTTCTCATTCTCATTCTGCTGGTGCTCGGGGGCGTCCTTGCTCCCTTGGGTGATCGCTTGGGTACGCGTGTCGGCAAGGCCCGTCTCAGCCTTCTCGGCCTCAGGCCCCGCAACACGGCAGTCGTGATTACGGTGCTCACCGGAAGCCTGATCTCAGCCCTGTCGCTGGGACTGATGCTGCTGGTGAGCCGACAACTGCGCGTCGGCCTGTTCGAGCTCAATACGCTGCAAGCGAAATTGAAGTCGAGCCGCAACGAGCTGGAACGCAGCCGTGCAGCCCAGGCCAAGGTTGCCCTGGAACTGGAGCAAGCCCAATCGGAACGACAACGAGCCCGTCAAGATTTCACAGCAGCCCAGGCCAAAGTGGATGCGTTGCGCAAGGCCCTTGTTCCCCTCCAGCAACAACGCCAAGGCCTCGAGGCAGAGAGGCAGCGACTGAGCCGGGATGTGCAGGCCCGTGACGCTGAAATCCAGCGCACAGAAAAGGAGCTGGCCGATGTGCGAGCACGTATCAGCGCCGGTGAGAACGAATTACGCGAACTCGAGCAACAACGGCTGGCTCTGCGCTTGGGCAGCGTGGTGTTGAGCAGCGGCCAACCCCTGGCGACAGCCACCCTTCGCCTCGACAATCCGGGACAGGCGAAACAGGTGATCGACAAGTTGCTGCAGGAAGCCAATCTGCAGGCCTACCAACGCGTGCTGCCAGAAGAGAAGCCAGACCGACAAATCCTTCTGGTGCCACGCAATGACATCGAACGCCTCGAAGCCACGATCCAAAAGCCAGGCACCTGGGTTGTGAATATCCGCTCCGCCGCCAATGTTCTGCTCGGCGAAAAAGTGGTGTACGCCTTTCCGGAGGCAAGGCCCAACACCACCGTGGTGCAACGTGATGCTGTGCTGGCAACCACGGCCGTGGAGCGAGAGGAAATCAGCCCTGAGGCCATACGGAATCGCCTCAACCTTCTGCTGGCCTCCGCCTTGGCGGAGGCCCAGCGCCGAGGGTCTCTCGTCCAGGGCCTCCAATTTGACGCCAACGACCTCAATCAACTGGGGACAACTTTGCTGAGACGCTCCCCCTCCCGCGTTGCCCTCAAGGTCATCGCCATCGAGGCCAGTGATACGGCAGAGCCGGTGGTGATCAGGGTCCAACCCATCGGCGACATTCCTCAACCACGTTCTGTCGATCGCCGTGATTGAGCCAAGCCAATCGATCGCGGCGATCGATCCAGGCCGCAGCAAATGCGGACTCGTGCTGGCGGATCCCATCACAAATGAAGTGATCGATGTGCTGGTGATCCCCGCCGATCAACTCTGTGACCAACTGACGCAGTGGCATGTCCACGCACCGTTGCGTGAACTGGTGATTGGCAACGGCACCTCCAGCAAGCAGTGGCAAGCGCAGATCGCACACCTTGCCCCGTTGGTGGAGGTGAATGAAGCCGGCACCACATTGCGGGCGCGCGAGCGCTACTGGCAGATCTGGCCCCCGCGGGGATGGCGCAGGCTTCTGCCGGAGGGACTGCGACTACCACCCTGCGAACTCGATGGCATCGCAGCCCTGGTGCTGCTGGAAGATCACCTCGGCAGGCGTTTGCATTGTCCATCCCCACCCAGTCAGGGACCGGGGCTCAGAACCGAGCCCGCACAGTGAAGGTGTAATCGCCTCCCGCCTCCAGGTGATAGTCGGCCTTCACCAGAAACCGCAACAAGGCGTCTTGAATCAGAGCGCGGCCCAACGACGGTTCCACCATCAACTCACCCCGATCAAAGGCCCAGCTGAATTGCCAGGCAAACCCACCGGCGCTCACTTCGCCTTCCACACACTTGTCATGGAAGCTCTGGCGCAACACCCGCAGGTGAGCAGTGGTTGACGGCAAGGGCGTCATGCCTTGTCAACCGATTCCAGTTGGAACCCGTTGAGACGATTGCCGGCTCGCTCAAGGCCTTGACGCTGAATCAGCTCCAGACCACGAAGCACCTCATCGAGGACGTCCTTCAGCAGCGGTTGCTCGGAAGCATTGAAACTGCCGAGCACATGGGACACAGTGCGAGCTTTTCGCTCTTCCGCAGACCGTCCCGGGGCTCCGATCCCAATCCGCAGCCGGGGGAACTCCTGGGTACCGAGATGCTGGATCGTGCTCTTCAAGCCATTGTGGCCACCTGCACTTCCCTTGGCCCGCAGCCGCAGACGCCCAAGCGGCAAGTCCATGTCATCGACCAACACCAGCAATTGGTCTGCCGAAACATCAAACCAATCCAAGGCAGCACGAATGGAGCGACCGCTCTCATTCATGTAGGTCTGGGGCATGAGCAGCCGCAATCGATCACGACCGAAGCCCACCTCAGCCAACTCAGCTTGAAGCTTGGCCATCGACTTGAAGCGCACGCCTTCGCGCCTGGCAAGCAATTCGAGGGCCATGAAGCCGACGTTGTGACGGGTACCGGCATAGCGTTGACCAGGGTTGCCGAGCCCCACCACCAGGCGGAGATCACCGGTTTGCATCAACCTTCCGTCGTCGTCTGGGCTGGCTGGTCATTCGATCCAGTCGAGTCAGATGGATCCTGAACCGCAGTCTGAGCAGCTGGCGGTGCAGAAGTTGAAACGTCCTCAAGCTGAGGATCAGCCATAGCCTTGTTGATCTCGCGCTCGAATTCCTTGGAAGCGGACTGGAATCCCTTCAGCGTTTTACCGAGCGTTCGACCAAGTTCGGGAAGTCGCTTCGGCCCAAACACCAGAAGGGCCACAGCGCCAATGACGGCCATCTCTGGAAGGCCGATCCCGAAAACGTTCATGAATCAAGTTCAGCCGAGGCCGTTCCAGTTGACGTTGATGCCCTCAAGGATGAGCGACTTGTTGTACAGCTGAAGAATCACAAGCAGGAAGACCAGAAACAGCACCATGAAGATGCCCATCACTGGAGTGGTCCCCCATCCAGGCACTACCTTGCCGTACTCAGAGTTCAGGGGACGGAGGAGATCTCCCAGACGAGTGCGTTGAGCCATAGCGGCGCTTGGGTCTCGGGTGAGGTTCAGTCTGGATACTGTAGTGGTCCTGACCTTGATCAGGTCGAACCTGTCGAGAGATGTGATGGAAAGTTCCTCACCAGCCCTGTCTGTTGCGATCGCCGTGCTTGCTGTGCTGCTGGGCCTAACCGGGTTCGGCGTGTACACCGCCTTTGGGCCTCCCTCCAAACAGCTCGACGATCCGTTTGATGATCACGACGACTGAGTCCGGTCCGCGTCAGAGACAAGCTCAACCTCAGTGAGCTCACCTGGCCTGAAGGTAATGGCCTCAACCAGCTCCCCCCCACAACGCCGTAGATGCCATCCCTGGGGCCGCCAGATCTGGCGGCGTGCACCTGGATTGAGCAAGCGCATGCGCAGGCACTGGTCGCTTCCCGATCCAGCCTGTTGCGTTTCAAGGGCCTTGACCGCCACTGGCACCAGTCCGACAGGAAGCGGTGGCATCAGCTGAGTGGGTTCCTGCAGGGATGCGGGCCTGAACCACCCGGACTCGCGAAAGCCAAGAGCTGCCTGGGGCACTCCGGCTCGGCACCATCCCTCAGGAATCGGCATCAGGGCCAGGCGGTGACGATGCCAACCGCGGTCAGCCTTGGGATCAGGCCAGGTGGGGCCGCGCAAGAGCGAAACCCCCAGGCGTGCTTCATCGGCATCCACCCCCTGAGGGCCATCAAGCAACAGTGCCAAACCAGCCCCTGGAGCTGCAGCAGTGCTGGCACACCAGGAGATCACAGGGACTTCCCAGCGCACCTTCTCCCCAGGGGTGAACGTCCGCACCGGTCGTTCAATCACCCCACCGCTTGTGTCGGCTGCCACACGCACAGCAGGCTGGGCAAGGGGCAGCTCCAAGCGAAGCACCTCATGGGTCTGCCGCCACTCCACGCTGCAGACCAGTTCCAACCAAGGCGTATCGGCGCGCAGCTGGCAATCAAGACGAAGTCGGCTGGCGCCGGCACGAGCCCGCAAACACACTCGAGCCAGCAAAGGGCCGCTCTCCACAAGCTCATAGCCCGCAGGATCCCAGGAAACGGGCAAAGGATGGTCGCGGTAGTCGGCCGCCAGATCCCAGGCATCCCAGAACTCGCCCTGATCTCGGAACCGGCGCAGAGCCATCGCCCCTTGTAGTTGCGAAACCCCATCCGAATTCCAGAGTTGACGCAGCCCATCAGCCCCCAGATCCGCCGTGAGATGGCCGTTGGAAAGCCGTACGCCGTCTGCGGTCCTCTCCACCTGCACAGACCTACGCACCGGAGGCAAGACAGCGTTGGGCTCCGCATCAACCTTGCGCTCAAGCGGCCATGCCATCACCCCCGCGTGCTGGGGCAGCTGCACCCAGACACCACCGGAAGGGGCGGACTGGGTGGGTAAGCACTGGCCGGCGGCCCACCACTGCCCCGCTGGCAATCGCAGCAAAGGCGACCAATGGGCGAGAGGCTGGAGGCCCACAAAGCACCAGTGATCCGCCGCATCCATCGAACCGAGCAGCTGCTGCAAGGCCTGATCCCGCAGGCTCGCCGCCTGGCGACGCCCCTGCCTCCACTGCGGCTCCGCCTGATCAAACACCTCCGGAATCGACGTGCCAGGCAGGATGTCGTGAAATTGTTGAAACAGCAAAGGCCGCCAATCGGCCACCGCCTCTGGCAGCACCTCCCGGCGCAGGCACAACAGCGCCGCCGTCAGATCAGCCTCCCGCAGCAGTCGCTCAAGGCTGCGGTTGTGTCGCTTCTGATCTGGGCGACTGGTGGCACAGCCCCGATGCAGATCGAGATACAGCTCATCGCGCCACACCGGCAGATCAGAGGCGGCGGATTCCAGTGAGGCGAGATAAGCGCGCACCGTTGTGGACTGGCGCGGCACCACCTGAGGATGCCCCTGCCAGAGCTGCAACTGCTCGAGCATTTCCGCCGTCGGGCCACCACCGTGATCACCGACTCCTGGCGTCCATAACGCCTGATCGAGGCCCGTGCGCTGCCGAAAGCTCCGTTGCTCCGCCTGCATCGCTCTCGGATCCGCATCCGTGCCGATGGGAGGCAACATCAGCGCCATCACCTCAGCACCACCACGACTGCGCCAGCGAAAGAGGCGATGGGGGAAGGGTGCCGAGGCGTTCCAGGCCAGCTTGTGAGTACAGAACCAACGCACCCCCTCTGCCGCCGCCACCGCTGGGACCCCCGCCCCGAACCCGAAACTGTCGGGCAGCCAGGCCAACGCATGACTCCACTCGGGGAAGGCACGACGGCTGTAGCCCTGACCGAGACCAAATTGCTGCCACAGCGACGCTGTGCTCACCAACACGCAATCGGTTTCCACCCATGGGCCATTGATCGGTTCCCAGCGCCCCTCTGCGCTGGCGGCACTGATTCGTTGCCACAGCGCCGGCCGGAACTGCTCCATCCATTCATAAAGAGCCGGGGTGGAGTGCGCGAAACGCAACTCAGGGAAACGATCCATCAAATCGAGAACCGAGCGGAAGGTTCGTTCTGCCGCCTGCCATGTGTCGGCCACTGGCCACAGCCAGGCCAGATCCAAATGGGCATGACCAACCCAATGCACGCGACCTTGAGGGCTTGAACGTGCCGCCAAGAAGGCCTCCACGCTCTCTCTGGCCTCGACGGAGAGTGGATCCAGCACCAACCACGAGTCCGGCAGATCATCAACGGATGGGAGCGCCAGATCAAGAGCGTCTGGCAACAGCAACCGTTGAGGGTCATCACCGGGGCACAGCGGTTCTCGCACCACCGCACTGGTGATCAAGGCTCCATCGTCATGACACGGGCTGCGCAGCTCCAGCAGGCAATCAAGCGGTTGACCCTGCTGCCACGACGCAGGCAGGGGCCAACGGCAGCGGGTATCAAACAGATCACCCTCATGCACCAACACCCCATCGACCCAGAGGCGCACCTGATCCGCCCACCAACTCAGCACCAGACGCTCACGGCCTCCACCAATCAGCCGCCACGGCTCAGGGCAGGGCAGATGGAGGGTCAGGCGCCGCCAGATCCCACCCCGCGGCCAGGTCAGCAACCCGCGTGCAGCCCAGTCAGGGCGGTGAATCTGCCCCCATCGATCGTGCAGCGCCAACCCTCGCTCCGGGGCTTCCAGCACCTGCCATCGCGGCAATAAGTCCAGATGCGTGCGACTGCGAAACGTTTCAATCCACTCCGATCGCTGGGCCTGAAGACGGTTCTGCATCGTGTCTTCCCAACATTGCCCCATAGGATGATGCCGCTGTCCCAGACGCCGGTCGGTCTCCATGCTTGCCCTCAAGATCTCCGTTTACTCGGTCGTCTTCTTCTTCCTCGGGATCTTCGTGTTCGGCTTCCTGGCTAGCGATCCCAGTCGCACCCCAAGCCGCAAGGATCTGGAAGACTGAATTCGCCTTGCTGACCAGTGCTGTTGGTCACGCCAAGCACTGGTCAGCACCTGATCGATTCAGCATTCACACCATGGCAAGATCAGCGGCCTCAGGAGAGTTCGCTTGCCGGGTCGTTTCGCCAAACTTCAGCGCCCTGACCTGAGCGAATGCCAGTCGGTTGTCTTGGCTGGAGTTGTGGTGAGCATGAGCATGATTCACATGCTCCACGACAAAGGTGCCCATGCCGCCCCATTGGGAGGTGATGGATCAACCACGCAGGAACAAAGCAAAGGTCAAGCGCCCCTGGCGATCCAGCTTCAGGCCGATCGTCAGTACTACGACGGCGATCTGGATCTGGTCGTTGCCTCCGGCAATGTCAGCGCCCGTATCAATGGCGGTCTGCTGCAGGCCGACAGAATTGAATTTGACACCGAGTTCAACACCCTGGCCGCCAGAGGCAGTGTTCGCTTCCGTCGGGGATCTCAGTATTTCCAGGCCAGCAGTCTTCGCTTCAGCCTGATCCACAACGAAGGCGTCTTGGAAGACGTCTATGGCGTTCTGGATCTCGACAGTGCAGCGATTGACCTGAATCCCGGCAGTGACGTTCGAGGGCCATCCCTCCGTGACAGCAGCCAAGCGCTGCCGAGCCTGGAGAGTTCTGATCTCGGTTTTCCCACAGCTCAACAGATCGATCTCGAAAGCACCACGGCTGGTCGCATCAGCCTGAATGCTGATGCGACCAGCTTCTGGGACCAGACACAAACAGCAGGCCCGGACTGGCTTGTGCCCACTGAGGTCCATGCCGAGTCGACTGAACATCAGTCCATGGCCTGTCCACCGGTCCTTCCACCAGTGCCCGAATGGCATCCCCATCCGTGGGCAGCAACGGTCTGGGGCGGACAAAGCATTGACTCCAACTTCGGAGACACGTTTTTGTTCAACGGGCGGATGCGCCCTGAATATCTCGGTGGAGTGACCTTGCAGAAACGGATCTGGAAAGCAGGTCCACTCGCTATTGAAATCGAAGGCAATCTCCTTGCGCACCATGCCTATCAACAGGCTGGCGGTGAATTCAACCAGTCCGTTCCCTTTGCCGACACCCCTTCCCAGAGCTTCGGCGAAGGCATCGTCGGTCTGGGTGCTCGCCTCTGGTTGCAGCCATGGCTCAGCTTCGGCGTCGTGGAAGGGGTGAGCTATTTCACCGACAACAGCAACTACGAACGCACCTATCGCGAAAACTACGCACAGCTGCTCAACTATCTGGGCTTTGAACTGGAAGCAGCTGTTTCAAAGCAGCTCTCACTGGTGGGTCGTATTCACCACCGCTCCGGGGCTTTTGGCACCTACAGCGGTGTGCGAGAGGGAAGCAATGCCTACCTCATCGGGGCTCGTTATCGCTGGGGGAGAGATCAGGCCCCTGAACGGCAAGCCGCAATGCCCCCGCCGCTGGGCTGCCCGGACCCAGACCGCGCCCAGCGCAGAACTGCCAAGAGCCTCAGCGAGGAATTGGATTCAGTCACGTTTGGGGATGGCCAACGCCCAGCCACAGCCTCCCCATCTGGTCCATCCGAGTCAATCGCCCAAACCAGCGAGTCCAGCCTTTCCCCAGCCGAACAGGAAGCCCTTCGTGACCGTGCCATCGCTGCGATCGACCAGAGAATCGGCAGCATCCAGTTCCAGCAGACCCTCACGATTGAGCGGCGCGTCGGAGTCGCTGCAGGGACCCGACGGCAGCAGGACACCCGTGAACAAACCATCAGGGAAGAAAATGACTATGGCGGCATGAAGCCCAGTCAGCTCAACGCTCTCGGCAAAACCCAACTCGTCACAGGCGAAATCAGCCGGTGGCGTGTCCAGGCCTCGCGGATTGAGATCACTCCGGAGGGCTGGTCAGCTGAACGCATGGGCTTCACCAATGACCCCTTTACTCCTGCCCAGACCCGTATCGACGCCGAAGGTGTGGTCGCGGTGCAAGAGGCCAACGGCGACCTGCTCATCAAGGCCAAGCGCAACAGGCTGATCGTGGAAGAGCGTCTGCCGATCAGCGTCAGTCGCAGCCAGCGCATTCAGAAACAAGAAGAAGTGGAAAATCGCTGGGTGCTCGGCATCGACAACGAGGACCGCGACGGCTTCTTTATTGGTCGCACACTGAAGCCGATCCGGCTGTCGAGCAATTTCCAACTCGACCTGCAACCACAGGTCTTGGTGCAACGCGCGATCGACGGGGAAACCAAGAGCTATGTCGCCCCTGGCAGTGCAGTCGACAGTGGCACGGTGACACAACCGATCAGTGCTGCAGACGCGTTCGGTCTGGAGGCTGAACTCTCCGGCCAGGTCTGGGGATGGAAGACATCACTGAATGCCGACATCAGCAGCCTCGAACCAACCAACATTGCCAACGCCAGCCGTTACTGGGGTGAACTGAAGAATGGATTCACCATGCCTTGGCTGGGCAACATCAAAACCCGACTGTTCGGCGCCTATCGCTACCGCACCTGGAATGGCTCGCTTGGCCAGACCGACGTGTATTCAGCCTTTGGAGGGTTCGCTGAGCAGAAAGGCAACTGGAACTGGGGCCAATTGAGCAATACCTACCTCTGGAGGTTCGGTGTCGGCAACTATCAAGCGGAACGTTTCGAAAGCGACAACCTGGCTGACCTCTGGCGGGCCAATTTCTATGGATCCTTGAACAGCAGTTACCCGCTGTGGCGAGGTCAATCAGCAGCGCTCACCCCAGAAGCTGCCTACCGCTATTCCCCTGTCGCCATCGTGCCGGGGCTACGCCTGGACAGCAATATCAACACACTGCTGGCCGCCTATGGCAATGGGACCCGACAGAACACCATCTCCCTCAGTGGAGGGCCAACCCTCACACTGGGCACCTTCAGCAAACCCTTCCTCGACTACACCCAGCTCTCGGTGATCGCAGGCGGAACGCTCAAGCAGGGCTCCAGCCCCTTCGACTTCGATCAAGCGATCGATCTCGGCACCGTGGGCGTAGGTCTCACCCAACAGCTTGCAGGCCCGCTGGTGATCAGTGCAGGCGTCGCGGTGAACGCGAACCCCAATTCGAGTTTCTACGGCAGTGTGATCAACTCGAATCTTGAATTGCGCTGGCAACGACGGTCCTACGACTTCGGCTTCTACTACAACCCCTATGAAGGCATTGGCGGTTTCCGCTTCAGACTCAACGACTTCAATTTCACCGGCACGGGAGTTCCCTTCGTGCCCTACTCACCGACGACTCTGAACAACGGAATGGGTGAACGGCCCTTCTGACCATCGAATTCTCAGCTCGGACGCAGTTGTCAGTCCGGACCGCCACCGTAAATCAAATGGCTACCGGTGAGATCCGAGCCGGCGTACTGCATTCCTTCGGTGAGAACCCCGGGGGCAAGCGCATTGATTACCACCGCCTCACGCAGGTCGGCACGGCGTAGATCCGTTCCAGTAAGTTCAGCATTGCTCAGTACGGCCCGTTGCAGATTGGCGCCGCCAAGACGGGCACCACTGAGATCAGCCCCTTCAAGATTGGCCTCCTGCAATTGAGCCCCACGCAGATCGGCGTCACGCAGGTCGACGCCGATCAGATGGGCACCGCGAAGATCCACACCCCGCAGGTCACAGCCTGCGCAAGCACCTGTGGCCTGCAACTGCACGGCCGGGACCTGTTCAACAGGAATCCGCTGGCCTCCTCGAACAGGGCCAACAACAGAACACCCGAGTGCGATCACACCCAACCAGGACACCCAAGACACACGACAACAGTCCATGGCCCCAACACCTCTCTCTCCTTCATAGACACTCAGACAAGTGTCCGCAGCCCCTGCTCAACACTGAGGCCTCAGAAACCGTTGAGGTAAGGAAGCATCGCCATGGTCCGTGTCAGCTCAGCACCGCGAGCGACCAACTGAGACGTGGCATCCCAGCGGCCGCTGCGCAACATATCGAGGGCACCAGCATCCAACCCCACACTCCAAGCACCTGGTTCACCGCGGAACTGCAATGCCTCAAGGTCCAGGGTCCAGGCCGCGGCTGAATCCGCCGCCACGGCGTCCTGCAACTGGAGGATCTGGTCAGGAGTCGCCGTCGCGCATGGAATGCCGAGAGCCAGACAGTTTCCGTGGAAGATCTCGGCGAAGCTCACTCCCACCAAGGCGCGGATTCCCCAACGCATCAGCGCTTGGGGCGCATGTTCACGGCTTGAGCCGCAACCGAAATTGCCGTTCACGACCAGAATCGAGGAACCAGCGTGATCCGGCTGATCGAAAGGATGGGCACCGTCCAACTCCTTGCGATCATCGGCAAATACCTGGTCGCCGAGGGCATCAAAACTGACGCACTTGAGGAAACGAGCCGGAATGATCCGGTCGGTGTCGATGTCGTCACCGCGAAGGGCGAACGCTCGACCGCTAACGCTGGAGATCGCGCCGTGAGGGAATGAACCGGTCTGGGTCATGGCTGAAGGAGGAGAACAGTCGAGACAGAAGAAACGCGAAGCGGAGACACTCAGCCTTCAGCGGCAGCCAAGCTACGCACGTCGACCACTGCTCCACGCACCGCAGCAGCGGCCACCATCGCCGGACTCATCAACAGGGTGCGTCCGCTGGCTGATCCCTGACGCCCCTTGAAATTCCGATTGCTGGAACTGGCACTGATCTGACGACCTTCCAGGCGATCAGGGTTCATGGCCAGACACATCGAACAACCCGGCTCCCGCCATTCAAACCCGGCGTCTCTGAACACTTGGTCGAGGCCTTCCGCTTCAGCGGCGCGCGCCACCTGTTCCGAGCCAGGCACCACAAAGGCCTTGATCCCTTTCGCCACATGGCGACCTCGGGCCACATCCGCCGCAGCCTGAAGGTCACTGAGGCGTCCGTTGGTGCAGCTGCCGATGAAACACACATCGACAGGCACCCCGGCAATGGCAGAACCGGGAGCCAGATCCATGTAGCGGTAAGCCTCTTCCGCGATGGGGCGATCGGCCGGATCCATTTGATCGGGCGTGGGCACCCTTTCATCGACACCAATGCCCTGACCAGGTGTGATCCCCCACGTCACGGTGGGGGCGATGGCTGCCGCATCAAAACGGATTTCATCATCGAAGCTGGCGTCAGCATCCGAGGCCAGCGATCGCCACCAGTTCACAGCACGAACCCACGCCTCCGCCTGGGGGGCTTCGGCTCGGCCGGCGAGATAGTCGAAGGTGACCTGATCGGGATTGACGTAACCGCAACGGGCGCCGCCTTCGATGGCCATGTTGCAGAGGGTCATGCGCTCCTCCATGGAGAGCACCTCAATCGCCGGACCTGCAAATTCATAGGCATGGCCCACACCTGCCTTGACGCCAAGGGTGCGGATCACATGCAGGATCAGGTCTTTGGCGAAGACACCTGGAGAAAGCTGATTCTCGAACCACAACCGGCGCACCTTGAGCTTGTTCATGGCCAGGCTCTGGCTGGCAAGCACATCACGCACCTGGCTGGTGCCAATTCCGAACGCAATGGCACCGAAGGCACCATGGGTGGAGGTGTGGGAATCACCGCAAGCAACGGTCATGCCCGGCTGGGTGAGACCGAGTTCAGGGGCAATCACATGCACAATCCCCTGTCGACCACTGCCAAGACCATGCAGGGTGATGCCATGGCGCTGGCAATTGCGCTCCAGGGTGCTGAGCATCTCCTCCGCAAGAGGATCAGCAAAAGGCCTGGCCTGGCTTGTGGTGGGGACGATGTGATCAACCGTCGCCACAGTGCGCTCAGGGCAGCGCACGGACAGGCCCTTGTCATCGAGGGCGGCAAACGCCTGCGGGCTGGTGACCTCATGGATCAGATGCAGACCGATCAACAACTGGGTGGAACCACCGGGAAGATCTGCCACACGGTGCAGTTCCCAGACTTTGTCGTAAAGCGTGCCGCTGCTCATTCCGGCGCTGTTATCAGCGAATCACCCTAGAGCGTTGCCGCAGGTCTGATCAGGCCTGCGGCAGGAGCTGCAGACGCAGACGATCGAGGGCTTCACCAGCACTGAGACGACGAACCCAGTCGCGACCGCGAGTATGACCAAACCGACAAGGACTGCTGCTGCTGCTCTTCGGACCCGAAACGGCAAGATGCACCAGACCGACGGGTTTCTCAGGACTGCCACCACCAGGGCCGGCGATGCCGGTGATCGCCACTCCCCAATCGGCACCCGTGCAACGCCGCACCCCCTCGGCCATCGCCTGCGCCACGGGACCACTGACGGCACCGTGGCAATCGAGCAGATCAGCCGGCACCCCCAACATCGACTGTTTGATGGCGTTGGAATAGGCGATCACGCCGCCGAGCACCACATCGGAAGAGCCAGGTACGGCGGTCAACGCAGCCCCCAGACCTCCACCCGTACAGGATTCAGCCACTGCCACGGTCTGGCCCCGTTGACGCAACAAGTCGAGCACCACGGACGCCAGGGTGTCGTCATCCGTTCCGAAACAGCGACGGCCCGTGCGTCGTCGCAACTCCTGCTCCAAAGGGGCCAGCATCAGTTGCCCTTCTGCCTCGGTGTCAGCCCTGGCAGTGAGGCGCAGCATCACCTCACCACCGCCTGCATAGGGCGCCACGGTGGGATTGGAACCCATCAGCAGATCATCGATCTGCTCCGCGAGTGTCGATTCACCGATGCCCCAGAAATGCAGTTTGCGACTGGTCAACACACCCTGCATCAGGCCGGACTGCTGAAACCAGGGCACAGCCGTGGCTTTCCACATCGCACGCATTTCGCTCGGCACCCCAGGGAATGTCAGCACCGTGAAGCCCTCCTTGGGCGACCAGATCATCCCGGGGGCCGTGCCTGTGGGATTCGGCAGCACCGTTGCCCCGAGGGGAAGCAACGCCTGCCTTCGGGTGCTTGGGGAGGGATCTCGCCCCCTGCTTCGAGCCTTGGCAGTGATGTCAGCCCACACCTCAGGGCGCTCCTCCAGAGGCACCTCGAATGCTGCTGCAATCGCCTCTGTCGTGAGGTCATCCGGTGTTGGGCCCAAACCACCGGTGGTGATCAGCACTGAGCAACGGCACGCCGCTTCGCGCACAAACCAGATGAGCCGGTCGCGATTGTCACCGAGCACCGACTGTCTGTAGTGGGGCAGTGCGAGGCCAGCGAGCTGCTCACCCAGCCAGCGGGCATTGCCATTGAGGATGTTGCCCAACAACAGCTCGGTGCCGACACAGAGCAACTCAACCCCCTTGGCAAACGGGGGCTCAGCCATGGCGGTTGGAACAGGGTTGTTGTTCGTAAGGCTCGGAAGCATGGTGCTCGGCCCTGGTGCGGCGGCGAGCGGCTTTGCGCGCAGTGTCTTCAATCTGGCGTCGACGCAGCATCACCACAGCAGCCACAAGAATGGCCGTCGCCAGGGCCAACCAGAGGAAACGCAACTCGACGTTGGCCACCACCATCGCCAAGGCAGCTAACCATTGGGTGAACACATAGATCAAAAGGACTGTGCGACGGTGACTGAAACCCGCCCGCAGAAGCCGATGATGCAGGTGGCGGCGATCGGGATAGAAGGGGGAATGGCCATCACTGAGGCGGCCCATGATCACTGCCGACATATCGGCTAGCGGCAAGGACAGAATCAGCAGAGGCAACAACAAGCTGACGGTGGTGAGCCCCTTGGCAGGTCCGACGATGCTGACCGCGGCCAAGCTGAAACCGAGAAAGTAGGAACCGCCATCTCCCATGAAGATGCGTGCCGGATTGAAGTTATGGCGAAGAAAGCCGAAACAGCATCCAGCCAAGGCCGCTGCCAGCAACCCTGCCGCTGCTTGATTCAACGAAAAGCTGACCGACAAAAGGCCGACGGCAGCGATGCCTGCGACGCCAGCCGCCAATCCATCCAAACCATCCAGCCAGTTGATGGCATTGGTGATGCCCACCAGCCAGATCACAGTGGCGGCGAGACTGAGCAACCTTGGCAACACAATCACCGAGGCCGAATCACCAAGCCAGGGCAGATCAATCGCGCCGATCTGCACACCCTGTGTCCACACAACGATGGAGACGGCAATCTGCCCAGCCAGTCGGGGCCAGGGCGAGAGGGCGAACAGATCGTCCGCCAGGCCAATCAGAAAAAAACAGAGGGATCCGGCCAGCGTGGTCCAGATCAATTGATCTCGATCCGGGGCCAGCAAACCAAACCCCCCGATTGCCCAGGTCAGTGCAAGAGCTGTGCAGAAACCCAACACCATGCCAACACCACCGAGGCGAACCATCGGCGTGGAATGCTGCTTGCGTGAATCGGGTTGATCGGTCAGGCCGAGTGTTAAACCCAACCGCCGCACCATCGGCACCACAACCGTGGTGATAACTGCCGAGATCATGAGCGTGATCACGGCAACGGCGAGGGGGCTGCTCGCGAGGCTCAACGACGACTCCGCAGAGGGAACACCTTCAGAGGTGAGGCACCAATAATCTAGGCAAGTCGTCGAAGCCGTTCCAGCCCCTGCTGGGCCAGTCAGACAAGCGCCGGCACAGTGGAGCCGACCGCATACAGGGGGAAGCGACGGCAGAGATCGAGCACCCGCTCCTTGCAACGTGCCTGCATGGCGTCGTCTTCTGGGTTGAGCAGACGATCAGCGATCACATCCGCAACCTCAGTGAAAGCCTGCGCATCAAAACCGCGTGTGGTGAGGGCAGCGGTGCCGAGGCGCAATCCACTGGTCACAAATGGCGACTCAGGATCGAACGGCACGGTGTTCTTGTTGGCGGTGATATTCACGTCACTCACCAGCAGATCAGCCACCTTGCCGGTCATACCGATGCCACGCAGATCCAGCAGCACAACATGGTTATCGGTGCCGCCGCTCACCACATCGATGCCACGGGCCTGAATCTGTTGTGCCAGCGCCTGGGCATTGGCCACCACCTGGCGGCTGTAGCTCTTGAAATCCTCCTGGAGGGCTTCACCAAAAGCCACGGCCTTGGCAGCGATCACGTGTTCAAGGGGGCCACCCTGCGTGCCTGGGAAAACGGCCTTATCGAAGCGCTTGGCGAACTCTGCATCGCGGCAGAGGATCAAACCACCACGGGGACCGCGCAGCGTTTTATGGGTCGTGGTGGTGACCACATCGCAATGGGGAACCGGGCTGGGATGCACACCAGAGGCGACCAAACCAGCGATATGGGCCATGTCGGCAAGAAGGAAGGCTCCCACCTCATCAGCAATGGCCCGGAAAGCGGCGAAATCAATCGTGCGGGGGTAGGCGGAGTAACCGCAGATGATCAGCTTGGGCTTGTGTTCCAGGGCCAGCGTGCGGATGGCGTCCATGTCCAGGCGCTGGGTGGCCTGGTCAACGCCGTACTGCACAACGTTGAACCATTTCCCGCTCACGTTCACAGGAGATCCGTGGGTGAGATGACCACCGTGACTGAGATCCATTCCCATGATCGTGTCGCCTGGCTGAAGCAATGCCAGGAAGACCGCAAAATTGGCTTGAGCGCCGCTGTGAGGCTGCACGTTGGCCCAGGCCGCGCCGAAAAGCTGCTTGGCCCGCTCGATCGCCAGCTCTTCGATGGCATCCACGTGTTCGCAGCCGCCGTAGTAGCGCTTATGGGGAAGACCCTCGGCATATTTGTTGGTGAGCACAGACCCCTGGGCCTGCATCACAGCGCGGGACGCGAAGTTCTCTGAAGCAATCAGCTCCAGGTGTGTTTCCTGTCGGTTCTGCTCCTGGTCGATCAGAGCCGCGATCGCGGGGTCGGCATCCACCAATGGGGCGTTGATCGGTGCTGAAGCGCGGTCTGACATTGAAGGAGGCCTGCTGTTGACGAATCGTAGGAAATGACTTCCCACCACCCAATCAGACAAAAAAAAACTGCCCGGGAAGGCAGTGTTGCAAGCGCGCCTGGAGAGATTCGAACTCCCGACCCTCTGATCCGTAGTCAGATGCTCTAATCCGCTGAGCTACAAGCGCTTGGGCCAAACCATCTGACCTCATCGAGGCACCCCTCGTCAACCATCTCGATGATTCCCCCGGGGTTTGCTCATCGCTGCAGGCGAAAGGCCAAGCCGAGCGCCACAATCAGAAGGCTGTACAGGCCCTGCTCCATGCCAATCCGCTGGTACGGCCCAGCCAATCCCGACGATCCGATTTACCGCCACTTCAATCGGATCGTGAACGTGACGCTCCACGCCGGCGTGTTCGCCGCCGTGAACAGCGGCCTGTGGTTCGTTCAGGGCATGCGTCATCCCTGGACGCATCTGAACTGGCTGACGGAAACCTGGCTCGTTCTCCTCCTGGGCCAACTGATCAGAGTGCTGGCGCAGCGCCCCTCCACAGACGAGAGACAAACACCCCTTTCCCCTTCAGACACCAGCAAACCAACGTCATGAGCCTGGATGCCTCCGATCTGCGCGAGCTCACCAACGCAATCAGCGACCGACTGTTCATTCAGGTCGGCGGATGGCATCTCTACCTCGGCGACGCGGGCCTCGCCGAGGCACTGGCCATCGAATGCAGTGCCCGTCTTGATCAAGGCGCAACCATCGCAGCACGCAAGGCTCTCGAGTCGCTGCAAGTCTCCCTGGGTGGAGGCAGCACCAAACTGCCGCTGGCACGCCTGATTCCGTCTGTTCAGCTTCGTGATCTCGAAGAGATGCTCGAGCAGCACTGCCGATAAGGTGCTGCCAACCCTGGAGCTCCCGTGCTGATCATCGAGGTCACCAATGCTCGAGAGGTGATGCGGCAACGCATCGGCCGCCTTGGCGAGCGCCTGATCGGCAAAGTGGTGGATGCCGAGGCTCAGGTGGAGAAGGCCCTGATCCAGGAACTGGAGAACGCCTTCAAGGAATTCGGAATCGAAGCCCGCATCCTTTCCGTGCAGGGCCCCCAGGTCGTGGGGAAACAGCAGCTGGAGCTTCCGATTCAGGTGAGAGAAGACCGCAACGTCTGTCTCAGCGACGACTGAAACGCCTGGTGAGCGTCCTCGTGATCTCTCGCACCTCTTGCACACCCAGGGCCTGGCCAACCGTCGCAAAGACCAGAAGGCCAGACGCCGCCGATAGACCCACCTGGAACAGACGTCCGGTCAGATCGAGGGGCCAGGCGATCAGAGTGCTGACCCCCCAAGCGGCAACACCCGAGAGGGCTGCTGCCAGAAGCAGGCGAAGGCCATCGATTGACCACTGTTGCAGCGGCAGAGCCCGCAACTTCCATTGCAATGCCAGCAGGAGGGCGGTGCAGGTGATCAGATTGATCGCCACCGTGGCCAGCACCAATCCCGGCGCACCAAGGTTGAAAGGCAATTGAGGTCCCCAGGGGGTTGGTCCACCCACCAACATCCAATCGAACACCACATTCATGCCGATCCCGGCCACCGAGAGACGGAAGGGGGTGGTGGCATCGCCAAGCGCGTAGAACACCCTCACCAGCACATCACGACCCAGATAGGCCGGCATTCCAACGCCATAGGCCATGAGCAGTCCTGTCACCAACTGCACCGCCTGCGCGTCAAAAGCGCCGCGCTCATAGACGAGAGCCACGATCGGACCACCCAAGGCCACGAACAGCGCTCCCAGCGGCAGCATGCTGGCGGTTGAGAGCATCAACCCTTGACGAATCCGTGCGACCAGCGCAGGGCGATCCTCCGGTGCCGTCAGCCTTGCGAACGTGGGCAAAAGCGGCACCAGCAGGGCATTGGAGATCAGCCCCAGTGGGGTCTGCACCAGCAGGTTGGCGTAGCCGAGACCGGCGGCCGCCCCCAACAGCCCTGATGCAAAGAAGAGATCCGTGAAGACGTTGATCTGCAGCATTCCCGACGACAGAGTCGCCGGCCCCATCACCTTCCACACCTCCTGAACACCAGGATGTCGCCAGTCCCATACGAACTGCAGGCGTGCCAGTCCCTGCTTGATCAGAGCCGGCAATTGCAGCAACCACTGCAACAGTGCGCCCACGAGGGTGGCGAGCGCCAACACCACTCCACCGCGGATCGCAAACTGCGGCAAAGCGATCGACGTCCCGAGCTGCCACCAGAGCAATCCCACGCCCAGGATCAACGCCAGGCTTGACATCAAGGGGGAAATGGCCGGAATCCAGAATTCATCAGCGGCATTCAGCGATCCAAAGCCAAGGCCGATCAGCCCCGCCAGCAAAGCCATCGGCGCCATCACCTGCAGCTGCAGCACCGCGTTGTGATGCAGCTCCGGGCTCAGACCAGGGCCCACAAGGGTGATGAGCGGATCCGCCGCCACGATCAGCACCAGCGTCGCGAGCAGTAAGCCCGCACTGACCATCGTGTTGAGGCTGGCAAGGATGTGGGCCCCCTCTTCGCGCGGACGACGACTGAGCACACTGACCATGGCACTGTGAAAAGGCCCGTTGATCCCACCCAGAAGGATCAGCAGAAAACCCGGCAGCACATAGGCGTAGTTGTAGGCGTCATAGGCCGCACCCACACCAAAAGCTGCGGCGATCACCAACTGCCGCAGCAGGCCCCCCGCTTTGCTGAGCAAGGTGCCATAGGTCACCACCAGAGCGATGCGCTTCAGGGATCTCGCCATGTGGTGGGCGTTTTCAGGAACGGAACTGGCCGGCATTCTCGGCCCAGCACCGCAGAGCGGCATGGCCGAGGGGCCACCATGGCCACCATCTCCCGCACCGGTTGCTGCGCACCCATGCACGGTCAGTCCCTGCTCCAGTTTGAGCCCCTGCAGGAAGGGGTCCTGCTCAAGCGGTACAAACGCTTCCTCGCCGATGTTCGCCTGAGCGACGGCACCGAGGTGACAGCCCACTGCGCCAACACAGGGCCCATGACCGGCGTGCTGCAACCGGGGCAGCGGGTGCGATTGCGCCATGCACCTTCACCCAAGCGCAAGCTGGCCTGGACCTGGGAGCAGGCCGAAGTGCCTGGTACCGATGGTCAGCCCTGCTGGGTGGGCATCAATACCGCGCTGCCAAACCGTCTGATCCGCGCCGCCATCGAAGCCGGCTGCCTCCAGGAACGGCTCGGCGACATCGGCTCAATCCGAGCCGAAGTCGCCTATGGCAAGAACAAGCGGAGCCGCATCGACCTGCTGCTCCAACCCGTCGACACAGCCCAGGATCAGCGCCCGATCTACGTGGAGGTGAAAAACACAACCTGGACCGATGGATCGCTGGCGCTCTTCCCTGACACCGTGACTGAACGCGGGCAGAAGCACCTGCAAGAGCTGATGGATGTGCTTCCTGAAGCCCGGGCTGTGCTGGTGCCCTGCCTGAGCCGGCCGGATGTCACGGGCTTCGCCCCAGGAGACAGCGCCGATCCACGCTATGGCGAACTGTTCCGTGAAGCGCTGGCGGCTGGCGTCGACGTGGTGCCTTGCTGCTTCGACTTTGGAATCGATCAGATCCAATGGCGTGGGCTGAGGCCTGTGAAGCTCAACGCGACGCAGGATGCGACCTGAGTGCATCAACCGCTACCAAACGACGTCCCAGTCCTTAGAGCAGGGTGAATTTGGTATCAACAGGCACATGAAAGGTGTTCATGACGATGCACTTTGAATTGGATCGGTGGACATTTCCACCGGACTCAGCAGCCCTGCTTCTCTTTCATGACATCTGCTCTGCACTCGCCTGCGGGGGGGGGCAAGCGGCTTCAAGAAGTCAGTCTTCTTGAAGGTCCGATGCTTCTCCTGCGCAGCATTCGCGGTTTTCGCACCAATCGCTCGCTCACCTGGCTTGCGTGCGTGCCCGTAGCCCTCCTTGGACTCGGCATCTTCAACCTTTCGGCTCACGCTGCTGATCTTCCTGATCTCAACGCAGCGTTCCTCGCCAACAACCTGTGGTTGCTGGTGGCAACCATTCTGGTGATCTTCATGAACGCCGGCTTTGCCATGGTGGAAGCCGGAATGTGTCGCCAGAAGAATGCGGTCAATATTCTGGCCAAGAACCTGTTCGTGTTCGCCCTGGCGGTGACTGCCTATTGGTTCATCGGCTTTTCGCTGATGTATGGCAATGCCTTCTGGGAAGGAATCCTTTATTACGGCAAAGGCGGCGCATTCGGCCTGTTCTTCGATCCCGCTGTCACCCCAGAGATGGTGACGGACGGATCCCTCGTTCCCTCCGTTGATTTCCTGTTCCAGGCTGCTTTCGCCGGAACCGCTGCAACGATCGTTTCCGGCCTTGTCGCTGAGCGCGTCAAGTTCGGCGAGTTCGTGATCTTCGCTCTGGTGCTCACGGCCTTCATCTACCCCATCTCCGGTTCCTGGCAATGGAACGGAGACGGCTGGTTGGCACAACTTGGTTTCATCGACTTCGCTGGTTCTTCCATCGTTCACTCCGTGGGCGCCTGGGCTGGCCTTGTCGGCGCCATGCTGCTCGGCCCCCGTATCGGCAAGTTCGTCAACGGCAAGCCTCAGGCTATTCCCGGCCACAACATGGGCATCGCCACCCTTGGTGCACTGATCCTCTGGATCGGCTGGTACGGCTTCAACCCAGGTTCTGTGCTTGGGATGGACGAAACGGTTGCCTACGTGGCCGTGACCACCACCCTGGCTGCAGCTGGCGGTGCCATCGGTGCCACCGTGATCTCCACGATCACTTCGGGCAAGCCTGACCTCACCATGATCATCAACGGCATCCTTGCCGGCCTGGTGAGCATCACAGCAGGTTGCGGCAACATGACCATGGTTGGCTCCTGGGTGGCTGGCCTGATCGGCGGCATCATCGTGGTGTTCTCGGTCGCAGCCCTTGACAACTCAGGCATCGATGATCCTGTCGGCGCTTTCTCCGTTCACGGCGTGTGCGGTGTGTGGGGAACGCTGGTTGTTGGCCTGTGGGGCGTTGACGGTGCAACCGGCATCGGCCTGTTCAACGGCGGAGGCATCTCTCAGCTCGGCGTCCAGGCTGTCGGCTGCGCGGCCTACGCCATCTGGACCCTGGTGACCTGCTTCATCGCCTGGACGATCATCGGTGCTCTGTTCGGCGGCATCCGTGTCTCTGAGCAGGAAGAGATCGAAGGTCTCGACATCGGTGAGCACGGCATGGAGGCTTACCCCGATTTCGCCACCACCAACAGCTGACTGAAGTGTTGGTTGAGAGGGGAACGCATTCAATCTGTTCCCCCTCGTCAAAGTCCGGCCTGCTGGCCGGACTTTTTTCATAGCCACCCGCCAGTAGCTGGGATATCACCACGTCAGCCCGCAAGGGCTGCCCATAGAGTCGTTGCACTGTTTTGGCAGATATGGATACCCACGCCTTTAAGCGTTCGCTGCACCATTCCGATCGCTACAACCGACGCGGCTTCGGCCGGGCCGAAGAAGTGGCCGGCAGCCTGGAGCAGGCCTACCAGAGCAGCCTGATCGGGTCCATCCGGGACAACCACTACAGACTCAGTCACGGCAGGCTCAACGTCCGACTGGCAGAGGCCTTCGGCTTCTGCTGGGGGGTTGAACGGGCCGTGGCCATGGCCTACGAAACCCGGAAGCATTATCCCGAGGAGCGGATCTGGATCACCAATGAAATCATCCACAACCCCTCGGTGAATGATCATCTCCGTGAGATGGATGTGGAATTCATCGCTGTTGATCAGGGCGTAAAGGATTTCTCCGGCGTTGGATCAGGCGATGTCGTGATCCTGCCTGCCTTCGGCGCCACGGTGCAGGAGATGCAGCTGCTGAATGAACGCGGTTGCCACATCGTGGACACCACCTGCCCCTGGGTCTCCAAGGTCTGGACGACGGTGGAAAAGCATAAAAAGCACACCTTCACCTCGATCATTCACGGCAAGGTGAAGCATGAGGAGACCCTTGCCACGAGCTCCTTTGCCGGCACCTACCTGGTGGTTCTCGATCTCAACGAGGCCCAGATGGTGGCTGATTACATCCTGGGTCATGGCAACCGCGAAGGGTTTATGGCTCACTTCGCCAACGCCTGCTCCCAGGGATTCGATCCCGACCGCGACCTTGAGCGTTTAGGCGTGGCGAACCAGACCACGATGCTCAAGAGCGAAACCGAAGAAATCGGCAGGCTGTTTGAGCGCATGATGCTGACCAAATACGGTCCCAGTGCCCTCAACGAGCATTTCCTGGCCTTCAACACCATCTGCGATGCCACGCAGGAACGCCAGGACGCCATGTTCTCCCTCGTGGACGAACCCCTCGACCTCATGGTGGTGATTGGCGGTTACAACTCCTCCAACACCACGCACCTTCAGGAAATTGCCGTCAGCCGCGGCATCCGCTCCTTCCATATCGATACGCCGGAGCGCATCGGCGCCGACAACAGCATCGAGCACAAGCCCCTTGGCCAGGAGCTGACCTGCGAGACCGATTTCCTACCCAGTGGTCCTGTGACGGTCGGAATCACCTCCGGAGCTTCAACCCCCGATCGCGTGGTGGAGCATGTGATCCAGCGACTGATCGCTCTGAGCGAGAGCTGAGCCCCAGCCGGCTTTACATTGGTCCATATGCGGGGGCCGTCCCCGGAGAGGGACCACCATTCCGTGCTGCTCTTGACGAGACATCCAGCCGAAACCCTGCGCCAAAGTGGTGATCCCCAAGTGCGTTGCTACAGCAGCCACTTCTCTGATGCCATGGAGATGCTGGCCCCTGTCGAACAGGTGAGTGCATACCTCGATCGCCATGACGGCTGGTTTCGGCGCTGCGCCAAACCGATGGACGTCGAGGTGCTCGACCCCCAGGCCTATGCCCTCAGTCTTGGTCGCTTCGGCAATTTCGGCTTTGAAGTGGAACCCACCATTGGCCTGCGTCTGCTTCCACAACAGCAGGGCAGCTACACGATCGCCACGGTGCCTGTTCCAGGCAGCAGCACGAGCATGAATGCCCTCTACGACGTTGACTTCCAGGCGTCTCTTCTCCTCGAACAAGGCGCTGATCCAGCCGCTGCCCAGCAGGGACAACGCAGCGATGGGCCCCAGCACAGCACGATGGTGAGCTGGGATCTGGATCTCTCCGTCTGGATCAAGCTTCCGAAAGTAATCACCATGCTTCCCGACGGACTGGTGCAATCCAGTGGTGATCATCTGCTGCGTCAGATCGTGCGGCAAATCTCGCGGCGGCTCACCTGGAAGGTGCAGGAGGATTTCCATGCCACCCACGGTTTGGTGTGCCCCCCACGCAAAAGGGCGGCGTTCTAAACGCAACGCCGCCCAGAGGAAGCAGAAGCAAAAGCTTCAGGACATCAGGCCGTCAGCGATTGGTCCAGATCTTGTTGACGATCTCCATGCCGCTGACGGCCTGCCAGAGAAACAGCGTCATCGTGCCCATGTTGAGGCCCACATGCGCCTTGCGAGCAATGAGATTGCCTTGCTGCATCAAGGGGGAGAGTGCAGCTGCCGCAGCGATCATGCCGGTCATGGCAAGGCCCACCAGCAGATGCGGACCAACAAACAATTTGCCGTTGTTGAGGTAGGTGACCGCCATGCCGCCAAGGGTGCCGAACACCATCAGTGCCAGCAGGCCGCTACCCCAGAGGTAATGGCGCTGGGCGAACTTGCCAGGGATCAGAGCCTTGCGTTGCTCAGGGGTGCCGGTACGGACTTTCTTAGCCTTAATACCAAGGAACATCGCATAGCCACCTGCTGCCAGCAGCGACCACATCATCAGTGGATGAACAAAGTTGAGGCTGAATGGAAGGGTGGCCGGCATCGAAACAGACGTTGCGCAGGAGGAGGCTAGAACTGCATCGCCCCCTGCAGTCGTTCAGTGCAGGAAATGGCGCCGGCCGGTGAGCATCATCGCCAGCCCCAGCTCATCACAAGCCTTGATCGAGTCGGCATCTCGCATGCTCCCGCCGGGATGGATCACCGCCGAGATGCCATAGCTCGCGGCAAGGCGCACCGTGTCGTCGAAGGGAAAGAAACCATCGCTGGCCAGCACGGCCCCCTTCACCTGATCACCTGCCGCCTCGAGCGCCAGACGGGCGGAACCGACACGGTTCATCTGACCAGCCCCCACCCCGAGACTCTGGCCATCCCGCGCCACCACGATCGCGTTGGACCGCACATGACGCACCAATTGCCAAGCGAACTGCAGATCGGCCCGTTCCTGCTCCGAAGGCACTCGCTGGGTTGCCACCGTCCAGTTGGAAGGATCGATCGGTTGATCATCGAGATCCTGCACCAACAGGCCACCAAGAATGCTTCGCACATGGTCGTGACCTGAAGCATCAATCGCGAACGCAGGCAATTGGAGCAGCCGCAGATTGGCCTTGGCCGCCAGCAGTTCACGTGCTTCGGCAGAGAAGCCAGGGGCCACGACACATTCAAGAAAGAGACCCGTGAGTTCGCGGGCCGCAGCCACATCCACCTCGCCGTTGATGGCGACGATGCCTCCAAAGGCACTGACACGATCGGCATCCAACGCACGGGTGAGAGCATGAGCCACGCCATCACCAACGGCCACACCGCAGGGATTGGTGTGCTTCACCACCACAGCAGCCGGCTGCTGGGCAGGGTGGCAACCCTCCGTGCCGAAACCGAATTCCCTCACCGTTGCGAGGGCCGCCTCAAGATCAAGCAGGTTGTTGGTGCTCAACTCCTTGCCCTGAAGCTGCTCGGCACCACCCCAACCCTGGCTTGGATGGCTGTACCAACGGGCGCTCTGGTGAGGATTCTCTCCATAACGCAGGGTCTGACGCAGAGGAACAGCTTCAAGCCATGGGGCCTGATCAACCTCCACTTGCCCGGCCATCCAAGTGCTGATCGCTGTGTCGTAGGCAGCGGTGTGCTGGAACGCCTCCAGGGCAAGCTGTCGGCGCAGATCAGCAGGCACTCCACCACCACCAGCAGCATCGAGCGCAGTCAGGACCCTCTCGTACTGATCGGGACTCGTGAGAACAGCAACATCAGCGTGATTCTTGGCCGCAGCACGCACCATGGCAGGACCACCGATGTCGATGTTTTCGATCGCCTTCTCCCAGGTGACATCGGGACGGGCCACCGTTTCCCGGAAGGGATAGAGGTTCACCACGACCAGATCGATCAAAGGGATCTGCTGCTGTTCAAGGTCTTGGCGGTGGGCAGCATCAGCTCGCTTGGCCAGGATGCCGCCATGCACGCGGGGGTGCAGCGTTTTGACCCGTCCCCCGAGGATCTCAGGGGCACCGGTGTGCTCCGCCACCTTGGTCACCGGCAAACCAGCGTCCTGCAGGACCTTGGCCGTGCCACCACTCGACAGCAACTGATAGCCATGCCGGCGATGCAAGGCTTCCGCCAGTGGCACCAAGCCCGTTTTGTCGGAAACGCTCAGCAGGGCGTACGGAGCCATGGGATCAAGGCGTAATCAGTCCTGAGCCAACCTACGCAGCAATCCTCCATCCCTTCTGATGACCACGGTGCCTCCCGCCACCCTCCGTCTCCAGCCCCACCCCAATGCCCAGGCGCGGCTGGTGCTGCTCCATGGCTGGGGTGCCGACGCTGATGATTTGCTGATGCTTGGTGACAGGCTGGCGCGAGACATACGCACCCCGCTGGACCTGGTCTCCCTCCAGGCCCCTGAACGTCATCCCCAGGGCATCGGTCGCCAGTGGTATGGCCTGTTCCCGCCCGACTGGCAGGCTGTTCCCGCTGCTCAGCAGCAGCTGAAAAGCCGGCTGATGAAGTTAGCCGAAGACGGCATTCCTCTCCAATCAACCGTGGTGCTTGGCTTTTCCCAAGGAGCAGCCATGGCTCTGGCCAGCGGTTGCGACCTTCCCCTCGCCGGCTTGATTGCCTGCAGTGGTTACCCCCATCCGGGCTGGACAGCACCGGCAACAAGACCACCGGTGCTGTTGATCCACGGCCAGCAAGACGACGTGGTGCCCAGCAGCGCATCCGATGAACTGCGCCGACGTCTTGAGGATGGCAAGAACCCCGTCCATCTGGACCAGTTTGCCGGTGGCCACACCATCCCGGACGTCATCGTTCCAAGCATCAAAAAAGCTCTCTATCTCTGGCTGGGTTCAACCAGAGACGAAAGCTGAATGAAGACGAGTGCCCTCGATCGTTGTGCGATCAAACAAAGGCGTATTCGTACTCCTCCATTTCTTCCCAGTCGTCGGAGGCGAGCTCGAGGCCTTCGAACATCACCTCTTCGCCGACCTTGTCGACAATGGCGCGGAGGGAGGGAAAAAGGAAATGGTTTTCTTCAGCGTATTGGGCACTGAACAGACCCTTTTCACCCCAGAAGAAATGATCAGTGGTGTGCTCGTTGCGACGTACGCGCAAAAGAGCAGGTGGGGTGATGCATCCCTCAGCGATGTAACGTCGAGCGGCAGTGACGGGCTTGTGCTCTCCGGTTTCCAGGTGAAACGTCTGGACGTGGGCGAGAACGCGCTGGCCGGCAAGCCGACGGCGGCTGATCCGCTTACGCTTTTTAGACATAAAAAAGTTGCCTTTCAAGTGAAGGGCAAATAGAAGGGCAGGTTGGACATCACTGTCCGGACTTCAGCACGACCAAAGTGTTCAGGAACGCCTGAATCGTTTGGAAAGCGAACCATCGACAGCTCGACAGAAGCCGAACTCTTCAACAGCGATTGCGATCAACCTCTGCTGTAGCCTTGATGGAGCAAAAAGTGCAACCCAAGGGAATTGACGATGTCGCCAAATCACCGCTTAGGGGCGAGTGGCTTGATGTCGTTCATCACATCTTAAGACTTTTTCCCAATTTTTCAAGCCCCGGGGATCGCGTCACCTCTCCTCGTCTGTATCAAAAGGCACTCCTCTCAGGCCATGCAGCTGTCGGATCCCTTCCTGCAACTGGCGCAACAACAGCTTCACAGCCTTGGCGGAACAGGTGTTCTGCAACACCTGGTGCTCTACATCGCCCAAGGGGATCAGGGGGCGTCCACCAGCCTGGTGATGGTGGAGCAATGGCCGGAGGCCTTCGCCCCTCTGCCCCCTGCCGAAGCCGATCCATCGCTACGTACCCCCGTCTCTGAACGGCGCTGGTACCCCCTGCAACATGACACGTTGCTGTTGGGTGCCCTGCGCGCGGAAACCCACAGCGATGCGGACTGGAGCGACGATCTGGATCAACGTCTCCATGTCACTGCAGGGGCGTTGGCGACCTGCCTCAGCCTTGACCTTGAACGCAGCCGCCTGCACGAGCAGCTTGTCCAACAACAACAGCAGATCAACCTGATGGTGCATCAGCTGCGCAACCCTCTGGCGGCTCTGCGCACCTATGCCCAGCTGCTGCTGCGACGGCTCGGCCCCGACAGCAACCACCGTGAGCTGGTGGAAAACCTGCTGCAAGAACAAGGACAACTCAATCGCTATATCGCAGCTCTCGACAGAATCGGGCACGCCGAGGCCCAGCTCGGCAGCCGTGGAGCCTCTCCATTGCTGCTGCCCCCCGTCCTCCCCGACCAACCCCAGCTGAGCTTCGCCAAGCTGCTGAAACCACTGGTGGAGCGAGCCAACGCAACCGCTGCTCTGCAGGGACGAACCTGGCATGGACCCACCACCTGGCCCACGTGGATGCAGGAACCACGCCCTGCCGGCGATGGCGTCATCGCTGAAATCCTTGCCAACCTGATGGAGAACGCGTTTCGCTACAGCCCCTCAGGTTCACCTCTCGGCCTGCACCTGCTCAACGATGGACTGTGTCTCTGGGATGGGGGCACAGCGATCCCCAATGAAGAGCGTGAACGCATCTTTGAACGAGGGGTCAGGGGCAGCAGCAGCCGAGAACGCAGCGGCAGTGGCCTGGGCCTCGCTCTCGCCCGGCAGCTGGCAGAAGAACGCGGGGGGAGCCTTGACCTGGCCGCAAGCCCAGCAGCCGTGAGCCCTGATCTACCGGGAGAAGGCAATGCCTTCATCCTCAGACTGCCACCGAAGCCAGTGGAGGCAGCAGCGCCGCAAGCAACACAAGAATGAGCGCCTCGCTCCACACCACCACGGCGCCATAGCTGTCACCCGTATGGCCCCCAAGTCGACGACCGAAGTATTCAGCCGTTCCAGCGCTGATGATCAATCCGGTGGTGGTGATGACAACCCAGGGCAACAGGCGCTGGCAGACAACGGCAACCACGAGCGCAGCAAGCACAAGCAACAGTGCTGGGAACCACTCCCGCAGCCCTTTGGCACCAGAACGATGAAACGCCGCTGTGCCATCCACTTTGAGGTAGGGAAAGCGGAGCAAAGCCCACAAGGGTGCGCACCGACCCCAGAACGCTGCCGAAACCAATGCAATAGGAACAAGGGCCACATCCTGCGCAGCCAGACACCAGAGAGCTGCAAATTGCAGCATTAAGACCGTGGCAAGGGCCTGAACACCACTGGCGCCCACCCGACTGTCTTCCATCGCCTCCAAGCAACGCGCCGGACCAGCCGCCAGGCCATCTGCAGTGTCCATCACACCATCAATGTGCAGACCTCCGGTGATCCACACGCCAACAGTGAGCAGCAGCAAAACAACCGCAGAGGGAGGCCAGCCAAGCGGCAGCAACACCAGCCACAGACACACCTGCACCATCGCGATGGCGACCCCAATCCAAGGAGCAAAACGAGCGATTCTCTGGAAACGCGGCCGTAGTCCGGGCCAGGCAGGCAACACGGAATAGAACACCCAGGCGCCCGCGAGATCGCGAAGCCAAGCAGTAACGACGGCCATCACAGAGGCAGCAGACTCCAAGGCACGTGTCCTGTTCACCGTAGGGTCAAGGATGGCCCTGGTTTCGACCGTGTTCCGTTTTCAGATCGACTCCCAGTGCCGCAACACCAAGGCACGCTGCGGCTGTTTTCACACCCCCCATGGCCCGGTCAACACGCCGCGGTTCATGCCGGTGGGCACCCTCGGCACCGTGAAAGGGGTGAGCACCGGGCAACTGGCGGACACGGGAGCACAGATGGTGCTCTCCAACACCTATCACCTGCATCTGCAACCTGGTGAACAGGTGGTGGCCGATGCCGGTGGACTACACCGCTTTATGGGGTGGAACGGCCCGATGCTCACTGACTCCGGTGGGTTTCAGGTGTTCAGTCTTGCGGATCTCAACCGCATCGATGACCACGGGGTGGATTTCCGCAATCCCCGCGATGGCAGTCGCATCCTGCTGACACCGGAACGGTCGATGGAGATCCAGATGGCCCTTGGTGCCGATGTGGCCATGGCCTTCGACCAGTGCCCTCCCTACCCAGCCACTGAAAACGACGTTGAAGAGGCCTGCAGACGAACCCATGCCTGGCTGGGGCGCTGCGCAACAGCCCATCGCAAAGCCGACCAGGCCTTGTTCGGCATTGTGCAGGGAGGCTGTTATCCCCATCTGCGTGAGCACAGCGCACGGACCATCGCTGCATTCGATCTACCCGGCATCGCCATCGGCGGCGTGAGCGTGGGGGAGCCTGTGGAGGAGATGCACCGGATCGTGCGACAGGTGACCCCACTGCTGCCCAGTGACAGGCCTCGTTACCTGATGGGCATCGGCACCTTGCGGGAGATGGCTGTTGCTGTCGCCAACGGCATCGATCTCTTCGACTGTGTGCTGCCGACACGGCTCGGGCGGCATGGAACCGCCTTGGTGGATGGTGAACGCTGGAATCTGCGCAATGCGCGCTTCCGCCACGACCACACCCCGCTCGACTCCAGCTGCCACTGCGTGGCCTGCAAAGGCCATACCCGCGCCTATCTCCACCACCTCATCCGCAGCGAAGAGCTTCTGGGCCTCACCCTGCTCAGCCTGCACAACCTCACCCACCTGATCCGGTTCACAACAGCCATGGGCAAGGCAATCCAAGACGGCTGTTTTTCAGAGGATTTCGCTCCCTGGGATCCGCAGTCGCCGGCGCATCACACGTGGTAGCGTCCGCACAACGAACCCTCAACATCGCCGGGATGGCCGCCACCACACTCGATCTGCTGGCCCAACTGCCCGAGGCCTATCAAGCCTTCGGTCCTCTGGTTGACATCCTGCCGATCATTCCTGTTCTGTTCCTCCTGCTCGCTTTCGTGTGGCAAGCCTCTGTCGGCTTTCGTTGAGCCGCAGTTCCTCTCTCCATTCCGGATTCCTGAACAGCTGTGATCAATCAGCCACAGCATTGGGTCACAGTGTTGTGGTCCAGTTGATCGCTGATCCCAGTTAGTTCTAGGAGTAATTTTGTTTCCATTGTTTTGATGGTTTAGCCCCTGCGCAACACTGCCCAGGCAAACGCTGGCAGGGAAAGCATGCGGCGCCAACGGCTGGGCTCCTTCACAAGCCGATAGAGCCATTCCACATGGAATCGACTCATGCATTGCGGTGCGCGTTGCTTCACACCAGCCCACACATCAAAGCTGCCACCAACACCCATCCAAAGTCCACGTTGCCCCTGACGCACCCTCAGCGCCCAAGTTTCCTGACGAGGAACGCCAAGAGCCAGCAACACCAGATCTGGGGCTTCCGACTTGAGCTTCGCTTCCAACGCAGGCCAGGCCTCAGGGGCCTGGTAGCCATGGGCTGAAAGCACTAAGCGAAGGTCAGGCATCTCGGTGGCCAGCCGTTGTTGCAGCCGTTCCATCACCTCGGGAGCAGCACCAATCAGCGCCACGGTCCAGCCATGGTGTTCCGCGTAGCGCAGCAGGCCATGGGCCAGCTCGATGCCGGGGCTTCGGCGCACACGCACTCCCTGACGCGACAACGCCCAGACCACACCGGCGCCATCGGGGATCACCAGCTCAGCGGCAGCGATCGCCTCACCGAGTGAGGCTTCAGCCCTGGCCGTCATCGTCATCTCGGCATTGAGCGTGACGATCTGCCCACCACCGCGCGCATGGAGGCCAATGGCTGCTGCCATCACGTCACGGCAGGCATCCACCCCAACCCCAAGCACATGACAACGCTGTTGATCACACGGATCGGTCATAACCGCGTCCATCCGCGTTCAGGCAACAGGGGAGAATTTAGATCCGGTCGGCCTGGAGGTCATGGTTCTGTCGCAGCCCATCGCCGCCGATCTCGATCAGCGACACGAACGCGAAGCCTTGCTGCAACGCCTCGATGCATCGATCGAGCGCGTGGTTCTGAGCCGGCAGCATCCCATTACCGGCCTCTTACCAGCGAGCACAGCGCACACGGTGCATGGCAACTACGGCGATGCCTGGGTGCGGGACTGCGTCTATTCCATCCAGTGCGTGTGGGGTCTGGCCATGGCCCATCGCCGTCTGGAGGGACACACCACGGCAAGGGCATGGGAGCTCGAGCAACGGGTCCTGGCGCTGATGCGGGGGCTGCTCAACGCCATGATGCGCCAGGCCCACAAAGTGGAGCGATTCAAGACCACCCTTCACCCCCTTGATGCCCTCCACGCCAAATACGACACGGGCACCGGGAACACAGTGGTGCCTGACAACGGCTGGGGGCATCTACAACTTGATGCCACCTCCCTGTTTCTTCTCCAGCTCGCGCAGCTCACCCGAGGTGGCATCACGGTGGTACGCAGTCGCCATGAAGCGGACTTCGTTCAGAACCTCGTCTATTACATCGCCAGGGCCTATCGCATCCCCGATTACGGCATCTGGGAACGCGGCGACAAAGGAAACCACGGCCTGCCCGAAAGGAATGCCAGCTCCATCGGCATGGCCAAGGCTGCACTGGAGGCACTCGACGGCCTCGACCTCTTCGGCAGCCATGGTGATGGCAGTCTCCTGGTGCAGATCCCCCAGGGATCATTGGTTCGCCTCCGCCGGGCCCTGCAGGGACTGCTGCCGCGGGAATCTGCGAGCAAGGAAGCCGACAGCGCTTGTCTTTCAGTGGTGGGGTACCCCGCCTGGGCCATCGAAGACCCCCAGCTGGTAGAGCGCACCTGCGAGCGAATCCGCCGCGATCTTGGCGGCCGCTACGGCTACAAGCGCTTTCTCCGCGATGGTCACCAGACCGTGGTGGAAGACGTCAGCCGGCTGCATTACGAACGGGACGAGCTGGCCAGCTTTGAAAGAATCGAATCGGAATGGCCCCTCTTTCTTGCCTACGAACTGGTCACAGCCTGTTGCGAAGAACGGTGGGAGGAGGCCCGCCAATGGCAAGAGCGGCTTCAATCCCTGGCCGTGACTGACCACGGTGAGCGTCTGTACCCAGAGCTCTACGTGGTGCCAGAAGCAGCTCTTGAGGCGGAACGCACCCTGCCCGGCAGCCAGAAACGCGAAGCCAACGACAACATTCCTCTGCTCTGGACCCAGAGCCTGGCCTGGCTGGGCGAGATGCTTCTGGCGGGCCTCCTCCTACCTGAAGATCTCGATCCCTGCAGCCGTCGCCTTCCTGCAGGGCTGGGCGCTGATCAAGTGCTGGTCGCCATCGTGCCCAGCAATCCATCCCACGCCCAGGTCCTCAGAGAGCGCGGTGTGCCCGTCACGGAAGCAGCAACCGGACCCGTGAAGGTGCATCCATCCCACGCCCTCAAACAACGGCTGCGGCCCATCGGAGCCAATGCCGGGCTCGGCCTCAGCGGCCATCCCCCGGTGCGAACGGAATCAGCAGTGACGGCACGCTTCTACCGCCAAGGGGAGATGCAGCTGGCCTTCCCTCCATCGGTGCTGGAAGACGACACGTTTTATCTGACCGATGACCCCAGCCAACTGGTGGAAACGGTGCTCAACGAACTGCACCTGCTTCAACGACACTGGCGCGGGGCCGGTGCCCCCCTGCTGCTGATCCCCATTCCCGAAACCGTGTTTGCTCGTGCACCGGAGACAGTGCTGGCCCTTGCGGAGCAACTGTGCAGCGGCGTCATTGATGACGTCGCCGTGCAGTGCGGCCGCCTGGAAGACCTGGCGATCCAAGGGCAGTGGGTGGACCTGCCGGCAGCGTCGATGGACAGCATGGCCACGAACGGTGAGGAAGACACCAGCACCAACCTTGCCAACCTGCTGCAAGAGTCCACCGACCTTGGTGATCTCACTGCCGCCCAGGAGCAGGAGCTGGATGACATCTCTCCAGAGGAGCTGTGCGAACGCCTCTGGAGCAGTGCCTCGCTGCGGGAACAGGCCGAAGTGCTGGAACTGCTGCAACGGCGTCTGGGCAGTTCGGCGCTGCTCACCGGCCCCGACAACACTGAAGTGGAGTTACGCACGCTGGTGGGGGAGATCTACCGACGTGGTCTGCAGCAGCAGGACTGGAACGTGGTGCGGCGGTGCGCAGGCGTCCTCGCGATGGTGCACCCGCAACTGGAAGATGCTCTGATCGACTTGCTTGCCCGCCAGAAAAGCGTGGTGGTGGGGCGCAACTACAGCGCCGACTCGATCCTGAACCGTCCGTTGGGAAGCGGAACCATTGCAGCACTGATGCGCCGCACCTGCGGTGTCGATGCCCGCGAAAGCAGCCTGCAACAGGAACTGCTCCTTGCCCTTGATGGCCTCGCCAGGCGTCAACCAAAGTTGCTGCGCGGCACCCTCACCCTGCAGCTGGGACAGTTGCTGCTGCTGCTCACGTCCGAGCTCGCGACTGAACGCTGCTGCAGCCAAGACGAAGGCTTTGAGGCTCTCTGCAGCGAACCTCCCCATGCCATCGGCCTACGGCTACGGGGGGTACTCGCCGACCTGGAGCATGCTCGCGCCTCCCTGCAACGCAATGAACAGCTGCATCTGCGAGGCACGGTGCAATGGGCCATCCCAGAACCTCTGGAGCAGCAACCCAGTGGTGGCGACTGGCTGCAGCACCGGATCAGGCTGGGATCACTGCAACGGGTCCCGAAAGACTTTCACGCGGGCATCTGGTCACTGCTCCACCATTGCCGCGGCCTGGTGATTGGGGACAAACTCGAACGGCGTAATCGACTCACCAGCGCATTACTGCTGGAGAAGACCTCTGGCGAGCGCAATTTCGCCATTCAGGTGGAACACCTGCTTGGACGCATCGAGGCCCCGGAGTACCGCCAACTCTGCAGCGAGTGCCTGCTTTCGCTGATGGCTTTCACCGCCGCCAACCCGGAGGTGCACTTCGATGACGACCTCGCCCTGGATGTGGTGATCGGCCACGCTGTGCGAGTGGGTTGGCGCCTGACCCACCCCGACCAGGACGCGAGCGATTACCCCGAACACAAAGCCAAGGCCTGGGATCAGTTCTATCGGTCATCCCCGGGGCAATGCCGCCGCTGGCAGATTGCAGCCTTACGGGAACTGGCAAAGCAGGAAGGGCTGGTGTGATGCAGGACGCTTGATCAGATCGGTTCCGTCAGAGGCAAACAGATTCCTGGATGCTCGACCGCATGTTCGATCAGATCAGCCAGCTTGAGGGCTCGTGAAGCCTGGAGACCATCCACTGCAGGAATTTCACGGCCTCGAACACACTGCAAGAAATGTTCGAGCTCGGCATAGAGCGGCTCGATCGACGTGGTGCTCACCTCCTCAATGAACCCGTCATTGCGATAGAGCAACTCACCGTGGTCAGCGGAGTACCACTCATGGGCCCGGCGATGAATATGCAGGTTGTGATTGAGGAAGTCCGTCTCGACAAGACTGGAACGGCAATGGGCGCTGAGGCTGCGGATCTTACGGTGGCTCATCTTGCTGGCCGTGAGACTGGCCACTACCCCATTGGCGAAACCGAGGGTGGCATTGACGTAATCGATCGGCCCATCGGCACTGCAGCCACCGGCGGCAGCGAGGCTGACAACCGGCGCCTGGGCAAGTTCGAGTACAAGATCGAGGTCGTGAATCATCAGATCGAGCACCACCGAAACGTCGTTCGCCCGATCGGCATGGGGGCTATGGCGGCGAGCCTCCAACACCACAACCTCCTCATTGGCCACCACCTTGATGAGCTCACGGAAGGCGGGATTGAAGCGTTCAATGTGGCCAACCTGCAGCAGCCGACCATTCCGGCTGGCGGCTGCAATCAACGCTGAAGCCTCCTCCTGGCTGGCCGCGATCGGCTTTTCAATCAAGACATGAAGGCCCGCCTCGAGACACGCCAGACCGACCGCATGGTGCAACAGCGTCGGCACGGCGATACAGACCGCCTCCACCTCAGGGAGCATGTCGCGGTAATCAGCGAACCAACGGCAATCGAACTGCTCAGTCGCGAGCTTGCCGCGGTCGGTATCCGGATCCGCCACACCCACGAGCTCTGCGTCTTTCAGAAGGCTCAGCACCCGGGCGTGATGCCACCCCATGTTGCCGATGCCGATCACACCCACCTTCACCGGCACCATCGGTTCGGTCATCGGAAGGCGTGCGGGATCGGGCCTGATTATCAGTGATCGCCCTCCAGGTCAGCGTCAACTAAGCGTCAGACGTCTCAGGATTGTGATCCTCATCGCCAGGAGCCAGCCCATCCGGACGCACCAGCAGCACCCTGCCGATCCGCGGACCATCCATCACCATGATCTCGAACTGAAGGCCGTTCTGGCGCAGCGCTTCCCCCTCGGATGGGATGTGCTGCAAACGCTCCAGCAGGAAGCCCGCCAGGGTGTGGTGATCCGTGGCCTCGGGCAAGTCGAGACCAAGCTGGCGATTGAGCTCAAAGATTTCCAGGTCACCTGCCACCAGCCAGCTGCCGGGAGTCCCCTCCAACGGCTGCAGATCGGGAATCGCGGAGTCTTGTTCAGGCTCCTCCCCGACGATTTCACTGGTGAGATCGGCAGCTGTGACCAAACCCTCCGTGCCACCGTGCTCATCCACCACCAGCAGGAGCGGATGACCGTTGCGGATCAAGGCCAGCAGCTCGGCCAGGGTGCTGGTCTCCAGAACCCGCTCAGCAGGCAGCAGGTAGGGCTCAAGAGGAGAGTTTTCCTCAAGACGGCCTGCAGCAATGGGCTCAGCAAGGGAGCGGAGATCGAGCACCCCACGCACATCGTCAAGGGACTGACCAATCACAGGGAAGCGGGCGTGACGGGTTCGATGCACCGTTTCCATGAGCTCAGCGAATTTGACCTCGACCGGCAGGGTCACCATTCCAGAGCGAGGCACCATCACCTCCCTCACCTGGGTATCACGCAGGGCAAAGACCCCCTCGAGAATGTTGCGTTCATCGGGCCGCAGCCCTGTCACACCACCCGATTCGATCAAGGTTTCCAACTCGCCAGCCGTGAGAGGTGAGCCAAGGGAATCCCAACGCGCGGGCAGACCCAGCAGCTTGAGCAGCAACGATGCCGCCGCCTCCAGCAACGACAGAAGAGGACGCAACACCCGCATCGCCGACTCCAGCACCGGTGCCAACGTCAGAGCGGCGCGCTCAGGGCTGCTGAGGACCCAGGCCCGAGGCAGCATCCCTGCCAACAGCGTGGCGAGCAAGGCAAGCAGCAGGAACCAACCGAGCGTCCACCACCGGGTTGCTCCCATCGGCTGCGTCCACCAGTCGCGGGCAAAGCCACTGCCGGCCCACCCGAGTGCCACAAGCGACAGGGTGGACCCCAGCTGACACATCAGCAGGGCTCGACGCATACGCCGCTGCAATCGATGCACCGCATCCGCCCCGGTGACCGCCTGCTCATCCAGAACCCGCACACGACTGGTCCTCAGGCGGAGCAACGACACCTCAACGGCCGCGAAGAATGCCGGCAGTGCCAACAGAACCAGCAGCAGCAGGATGCGCATCAGCGGGGGTGAATGGGGGTCGCGAGGATCGAACTCGCCTTAGGCGAATTATGAGTTCGCTGCATTCACCAGATTGCTAGACCCCCTCCGCAACAGGATTTACCACAAGCCACGCACAGGAGTGCCAAACGTTTCCATCAATGGCACATCCTCCACCACCTCCTCAACCACAACCGGTTCACTGGCCAGGCTGCTGTCAAAACCGCTGGAGATATCCACCGTGCGCCACGGGGTTGGCTTGCTCTGCTCTTCGATCAAGGCATTGGTGGTGTTCTCGAGGGCGGAGCCATCCCAGATGATCGTCTGATCGGGGAAGCCAAAGCCCATGAACCGATTTCCTTCAGGCCCTGCCACCGCGATGCCCAACAGATCAGTCACCTGGTGGACCACATCAACTCCCCGTTCAAACGGTGCCGTCCAGGTGAAGAAACGCCGCTCCACCATTGCGTCCGTTCGTTCCACCGGACCGCAACGGGTGACCTCCATGGGCGCAGCAGGAGCAACGGCGGAGGAAGTCACAGGAGCTTCAAGGCTTGTGGTGCAGACCACTGGCCTGGCTGCCGTTTGAGATGGAACCACCGCAGCACCCAGCAGCGACACCATGACAGCGACAGAACAACGAGACGACACAATCCCAAACCCAACTCAGCGCAAACTAGGCAGAAGATCCGCGTTGCACCAGTCCCCCTTATGAGCCGCGACACCCTCCTCAATCGCCTGGCGACTGAGTGCTATCGCCATGGCACCTTCACCCTCGCCTCAGGTCGCAGCAGCGACCACTACGTCAATTGCAAACCGGTGGCACTGAGCGGCAGTGGCCTGGCCCTGCTGAGCCCGGCCATGCTGGCTCTGGTGGAAGCCGATGCCATCGCCGTGGGCGGTCTCACCCTGGGGGCTGATCCTCTGGTGAGCGGTGTCGCCATGGCCGCCGCCCAGGCTGGACGGGATCTCGATGCCCTGATCGTGCGCAAACAGGCCAAGGGCCACGGCACGGGTGCCTGGCTCGAGGGTCCTCTGCCACCAGCAGGAGCGCGCGTCACCGTTCTCGAAGACGTTGTCACCACTGGCGGGTCATCGATCAAAGCGGTGAACCAGTTGAAACAGGCCGGCTACACCGTGAAACGGGTTGTCACGATCGTCGACCGCGAAGAGGGCGGCCAGGAAGCGATGGATGCGGCCGGCCTCGAATTGGTGAGTTTGTTCCGCCTCAGCGAAGTGGCGGCACGGGCCCAGGAGCTTGCGGCGTGACAACGACAGATCAGGTCGGGCTCTGGGATGCCGACTTTCCCTGCCTGCGTCTTCGCGGCAAGGGCACCCGTGAGTTTCTGCACGGGCAAACCACGGCAGACATCAAAAAGTCCAGCGACGGCAGGCTCATACGCAGCTGCTGGCTCACGGCCACCGGCCGGGTGAAGGCCCTGCTGGAAGTGCGACTGGAGAACGAAGGTGCCGATGTACTCGTGCTCCAAGGAGATGCCGAGGCAGTGGCCACGGGCTTCGATCGCGTGGTCTTTCCCGCCGACCACGTGCGTCTGGCACCCCTGACGCAACAACGACGGATTCAGCGGCTAACACCGGTGCACCAGGTGCTGACTTGGGACAACGATGTGATCTGGGCCGATGCCATCCCAGCGGAATGGACTGGCATCGCCAGAATTGATGATGCCGCCTTCGAACACTGGCGCATCAGCCAGGGACTGCCCTTCAGCCGCAATGAGTTGAACGGTGACACCAACCCACTCGAATTGGGCCTGAGCGACTGGATCAGCCTGGAGAAAGGCTGTTACTTGGGGCAAGAGACCTTGGCCAAGGTGGCGACACGCGATGGCGTCAAACAGCATCTGCGCTGCTGGCAACTGTCGGCTGAATCCAGCGCTGCCCCACACACCAGCCCCACCCCAGGGCAACGGCTTCTGCACGAAGGCGACCGCGCCGGCGTGATCACCTCAGTTCTCCATGGGAACGGACAACACAGCGTCCAGCCCACCATCGGTCTTGCCCTGGTGCGCCGTCAGGCTGTTGAGAACAAGGTCCTTCAACTTGAGGATGGTCGCGAGCTCGCCTTGCACAATCCGCCCTGCTTCAGCACCGTCACAGACGGAGACAGCGGTCAATAAGTTTCCTCAGAAACCTCAAGTCTTGAGGGAGCAAATCAACCAAATACCAACAGACTGATTTGGTATCGACCGACACGTTCATGAACCCGATCGAAGCGTTCAGCTCCGCTTGGCAGAAATCGTTCAACTATTCGGGCAAAGCCACCAGGGCTGAATATTGGTGGTTTGTCTTAGTCAACGCCATTGTTTCTGGCGTTCTTGCTGCGGTTGCCTCCGCTGTCGCCGCCGGCACCGAAGTCCTCTACTGGATTTATGCCATCGCTACCATCTTCCCCTCCTTGGCTGTGTGCGTGCGCCGCTTGCGCGACTCCGGCAAAGAATGGGTGTGGCTGTTCATCAGCTTGGTTCCCTGCATCGGCTTCTTCTGGTTCATCTACTTGATGGTGCAACCAAGCATCGGTGGCTGATTGTCATCCAGATGAGCCTCAGCCACACAGGACAAAACAGGGGCCTCAGGCCCCTTTTTCATTGGCACCAATCAGCTGATGTCACCAGGTTGACGTCAGCGGTAGTGGTCAAGGCTTCTTGTCTTGCTCGAGCAACCATGCGGCCACAGCCCAGGTCGCCAGACAATCATCTTCGTTGTAAGTAAAAATCCATCGAAGGGTTTGCTGATGGCCACGATCTGAGGCTCCGGAGCCACGCCACTGCCGCCACCAGAGCAGGGCCCTGGCACCATCAACGCTCCGCTGGCGCCACTCAAATCCACGCCAGGCCGCCACAGACTTCAATCCATAACTGTTCAACGGCAGGCGCCAGTGGCTGCGGATGCGGGCATGCACATCCACCAGGCGCCGCTTCAGCCGCTCACGCTCGCGCGCACCGGAGCCCTGCCGCTGCGCCATTCGGCACAGGGCCAACGACTCCGTTTCGCCGTAATGCAGCACAGGCCAATTGGCGTAACGGGCCAACAAACCCCTCAACCGCTGCCAGCACCGCCGTTCACCGTGCTCCTGCAACACCAGGAATGGGTGGTAACGGGCTTGGCTCAGATCCCAGCCACCCTGGTCATCCCGTGGGAGACAAACGAAACCATGCAAGAAGTCGTCGCGGGCATCGGGATCGGACTCAATGTCGTACAGCAGCACACCTGGTGCTGCCATCAGTTCCGGAATCGCAGCCGAAACCTCCAACCGTTCCACCCGACCATCCCGTTGGGCCAGGGCCTGGGCCACCAACGGAGAGGCCACGGCTGCATGCTGTTCGCCGTAGCGCGCCAACTGGGTCGCCAAGTGCGTCGGATCCGCTCCCGCCAGCTGTCGCAGGCCTCGCACCCCGAGCTCCTGCAACATCTCACGGCGTTTGGCACCGATCCCGCTCACTTCACTGAGGTGACCTTCAGCCGCAGCCACGGCATTGCACTCACCACGCCAACTGCAGAGGATGCACTTACGACGATCCGCTGCCAGAGCAGGAGGCTGCTCCCGCCTGAGATCACCAGCCAACTTCTGCAAGGCCTCATCCAACTGCGTCTGCAAGGCGGCATTGAGCGGCAAGCGCTCCTTCTCCAGGCGACGACCTGCTCTTGCCACAGCGAGGGCATCCGGCACCGATGCTTGCTGCAGCTCGGCCAGCAACCTCCCCGCCATGGCAAGGGGAAGGCGATGCTCCCGAGTCAGACGCCGTCCCTGACGAGCCAAGACAGGGCGATAGGCAAACGGTCCCCAGCGACTTTGTCCTGGCACCCTCTGCAACAGCGGCGGATGGGCCTCCAGCAACAGTCCATCCGGCCCTTCACCCTTCAAGCGCACGCCAACGACCCCAGGGGCGCCGGCCTCAAGCCCGCTTTGCCCGGCTGCCGGCTTTTGGGGCAGCAACGCCACAAAACTGCGCTGCTGATCATCGAGCTGGAGGGTGCGGTGGGCGGTGTAGACACGCCCACCCGGATCAGCATGCACATCAAGCCATGCCCGCCGACGGCAACGCACCCAGCTGCGCAGCAGACGATCGGTGAGGGGCTTGTCAGCGAAAGGGGTGTCACCCATTGACCGACGTTACGGCGGCCGCCTGCTAAATCCAGAGATGATCTCCGGCCCGGCGCCTGCAGTCCATGGCTTCAGCTCCTCTGCCTCTGGCTGCCTCTCCGATCACATTCGGCACTGACGGCTGGCGCGGAATCCTCGGAGTGGACATCACCGTCGAGCGCCTGCTCACAGCCGCAGCCGCCTCGGCGCAGGAACTGGCCCACCGAGCCCCAGCCGGCAACACCAGCAGAACTGTGGTGATCGGCTACGACCACCGTTTCCTGGCACCGGAGCTAGCGGCCGCGATCGCCGCGGCTGTCCGCGGCTGCGGCCTTCAACCTCTTCTGACCAGCACGGCCGTACCCACCCCTGCCTGCAGCTGGGCTGTGGTGGAACGCCAGGCCCTCGGGGCCCTGGTGATCACGGCAAGCCACAACCCCCCGGAATGGCTTGGCCTCAAAATCAAAGGCCCCTTCGGTGGATCTGTGGAGGGCGACTTCACCGCCGCAGTGGAAAGTCGACTGGCAGCTGGCGGCGTCACCAGTCCGATCCAGGGCGACACCGATTGCTTTGACGCTCGTGCGGAGCACCTGACCGGCCTGCGCAACAAACTCGATCTCGATGGGCTGCGCCGAGGCCTTGAACAGATGGGGCTCACGGTGATCGTGGATCCCATGCACGGCTCAGCGGCCGGCTGCATGGCCGATCTCCTGGGAGGGAACGAAGGTCCGATCCAGGAAATCCGATGCCACCGCGATCCCCTGTTCGGCGGCAATCCACCCGAACCACTGGCACCCTACCTCCAGGAGCTGATTGCCAAGGTGAAAGCCTCCACCGCCCTTGGCCAACCTGCCGTCGGCCTGGTGTTCGACGGCGACGGCGACCGCATCGCCGCCGTGGACGAGTACGGACAGTTCTGCAGCACACAGCAGTTGATGCCGCTCCTGATCGATCACCTGGCTCGGGCACGCGCCCAGCCGGGATCTGTGGTGAAAACGGTGAGCGGTTCCGACCTGATGCGCCTCGTCGCCGAAGACCTCGGCCGCGAGGTGCTGGAGCTGCCAGTGGGATTCAAATACATCGCTGCGGAAATGCTGAGCGGCACTGTGTTGATCGGCGGCGAAGAATCTGGAGGCGTGGGCTTTGGCATGCACCTACCGGAGCGGGATGCCCTGTTTGCGGCTCTGCTGGTGCTCGAAGCCCTGGTGGAAGGAGGACAACCCCTTGGCGCACGGGTCTCCGCCCTGCAGCAGCGCTGTGGTGGCGCCAGCCACTACGACCGGGTCGACCTGCGTCTGGCCAACATGGCCACCCGCCACCGCCTGGAAGCGTTGCTGGCCAAGACGCCCCCCATGGAGGTGGCCGGCGCTGCGGTCACAGACGTGATCACCACCGACGGCGTCAAACTGCGCATGGGGCCCAGCCACTGGCTGATGCTCCGCTTCTCCGGGACTGAACCCTTGCTCCGCCTTTACTGCGAGGGCCCAGACCCTGAACGGGTGACTGCCGTGCTCGCCTGGGCCCAGGCCTTCGCGACGTCCGTCTAAATAACCCGTCTCAACCACCTGTCTCACCCCAACAACAGAACCCGACCCTCAGATCCGTCGCCAGAGACACCGCCGCCGGCGTGACGCCTCTGCCCTTTCGCCGTTTGTCTATCCATTGGCCTGCATGCGCTCTCGTACCCTCGTGATTGCCAGCGGCAACGCTGGGAAAATCCGTGAATTCGCAGGGCTTCTGGCCCACCTGCCCGTCAGCCTCGAACCTCAGCCTGCGGGCATGGACGTGGATGAAACAGGGCTCACCTTCAGTGACAACGCCCGAATCAAGGCCCTGGCGGTGGCCAAAGCCACCGGTCATTGGGCGCTGGCGGACGATTCCGGTCTCTGCGTCGACGCCCTCAACGGTGCTCCGGGGGTGTTTTCAGCCCGCTACGCGGATTCCGATCAGGCCCGCATCACCAGGCTGTTGCACGAACTGGGCGAAACAACTCATCGCCAGGCCCATTTCAGCGCAGCACTCTGTGTGGCAACGCCGGATGGCGCAGTGCTGGCGGAGGTGGAAGGGCGTTGCCCTGGGGTGATCACCACTGCAGCCCGGGGCGAGGATGGCTTTGGTTATGACCCAATTTTCGAGGTGGAGGGCACGGGCGAGACCTTCGCCGAGATGACCAAAGAGCGCAAACGCCAGCACGGCCACCGTGGCCGCGCCTTCGCCGCACTCGAACCCCAACTGCGCCAACTGCTTGAAGATTTTCAATCGGCACGTGATGGTCGTGGTCACTCGAGGCAGTAGTCGAGATCGAGGCCAATGGACTGACGGGGCCTCGGTGCCTCACCAGGGTTGAAACGCTCGGCGCGGTCGACCGAAGCCAGGGGCATCGGTCGGTACCCCGCCCCGCGTTGATCGATCCGTAGCAGCGCGGCGCGCCGCAAGCCCAGAGCACTGGCCATGGCCTCGGCCTGGCGTCGCCCCTCGTCGAGGGCCTGCTTCATCAGCTGGGTTTGCAGCGTCGCCTGGCCTGCCTCGGAGGAGAGAGAACTCATGCCCTGCAAGCGAACGCCAGGGAGCCGACCTGCGCGTTGAATCAAGGCGTCGTAGTTCGCCCGACTCACCTCCCCTCGGATGCTGGTGCTGGCCTTCTCTCGACGGGGACCCGCCTGACCGCCGCCGATGCTGTAGGTGCGCGGTGCAGGAATGGTGAGCCTGCCAAGGGCCAGGGGCTTCAACTGCTGGCGGGCCTGATCAAGTCTTTGATTGAGCAGAGCCATGGCCTGTGCTTTGGTGCTGGCCTCCGCCGCAAGTCCGAGGGAGAAACGAAAACGCTCACTGCGGGTGGTGCCTGTTTGATGCACTTTGATCTGCATCAGGGTGCCCTGACAAGTGCGCTCCGCAGCCCGCAAGGGCGCAGCATTCAGGCCCATTGCAGCGACAGCGAAGGGAAGCACCAACAGAGCCGCCGCTCCATGCCCACCCGAATGGAGCAGGCGAGACGAAACTTGGATCGTCATGGGGACACCTTCAAGTGACCTCCATGCTGAAGGCACCAGGCCACCGACGATTGCTCAACGGTGACCAACCGGTGTCGAAGCATGACTGGGCACCCAGCTCCCATGCAGGCCATGGGGAATCGCCAGCGGTAATTCGAACACCGCTTGTTCACTGAGATCATCCGCACGAAGGATCACAAGATCCGATCCCTGACGGGCCCCATTCCAAACCAGCTCCAGCACCCAACCATCGTCTTCCGCCACCGCACCAGGCCGGGGCACCATCAACGGCTCGCTCACAAAACCACTGCAGCCGGCACTCCAAACCTGACGCTCACCGCTGATCAGATCCAGTTTTTTCACCACCTGGAGCGGATCGTTGCCCTGCTCACGGGCTGCTGCAGCCATCCAGGCATAACGGCAGGGGAGGCCTTCCTTCTCTGGGTTGACCATGGCGAATTCGCAACAACGTTCGCTGAAGCGATGGGTCGTGACCTCACCGCTCTCCAGATTGATGCGGCACTGCTCCAGCAGTCCCTCGGGGATCAGATCAAAATCGACCGAAGCGAAATCCTCATCCGGACCAATCGAGGGGAAGTCGCTGTAGTAGATGCTCTCCACCACCACGTCACCCTCCTGCTCCCAGGCGTTGAGATGGTGAAAGACAAAGCCATCGGGGGCGTTGATGACGCGAGGGGCCTGGCCGGCAAGAGCGCCCGAATCGCGAGGAATCAACCAGAACTTCGCCTGCCCTGCCCGTTTCGAGCGCAGGCATTGGGCTGCACCCTTCTGACCAAGCACGAAGGGCAGGGGGTTGAAATCAATCGCGTTCTGAAGAAACACCGCCCAGTTGGGCGTGATGGCGAAATCGTGGAGAAACGCAAAGCCGGAAAACGTGTCGCTGCGCTCACTGAGCAGATCACCGGCCTGAATTCCGGCCGACGCATCCGATTCCGTCGCGAACTCCATGAGCCGAATCGTGCTGCGAGGACCCGTTTGGACTCCGAAATTGACCATGCGAGGGCGATCATGATGGCCAGGATCGAAACGTGGATGCGCACTGAAGGCCTCGCCTTTTTTGAGCACTCCCCCCAACAGGCTGATGCCGTGGGTGTGCAGCGTCTGGGGATCCAGTGCATGGGGTTCAGCGGCTTCCCACAGGGCCAGCAGCTCATCACCGAGTTGCACCACACCGGTGTTGGCGATGTTCTTCAACCGAAGATCAAAGGCATTCGCGAACAGCCCGCCGGGCTTCTGGCTGCCGAACACACCCCGGTAGAGCACCTTGCCAGCAGCTTCTTCGGCCTGCCAGCCCTCGGTGCGCACAAACCGGTTGGTGAGGCTCACGCCCTCCTCGCTGAAACGCACCGCTGTCACCATCCCATCGCCGTCAAAGGGGTGATGCACCCGTTGGCCGCCGCGTTCCAGGCGACCAGGGCCATTGCGATACAAGGTGCCCTTCAACTCGTCCGGCACAGTGCCTCGGACCGGTGTCAGCGCCACAGCGGTGAGCTCCTGGTCCACGTTGCGGAAGGCGCTGGCCCAGTCATCCCGGTTGAAACGAGCGGGAGCGGAAGCAACAGTCACAGTGAACGCAGCAGCAGCGCAGCCATCCTCTCGTAACGGAGTATGAAGCGCGGCGGCAATGGGGCAACTCAGCTGCCGGCCTGCTCCAGCAATCCTTTGCTGCTGGGCACCGATCCGGCCCGGCGGGGATCGATCTCGGTGGCCATCCGCAGGGCCCGAGCAAAGGCCTTGAACGACGCCTCCACGATGTGGTGAGAGTTCACCCCATCGAGCTGGCGAATGTGCAGGGTGAGGCCTGAGTTATTGGCCACGGCCACAAAAAACTCCTTCACCAACTCGGTGTCATAGCGGCCGATCTTCTGGGCGGGAATCTGCAAGCCGAAACTGAGATGGGGACGCCCGGAGCAATCAAGCGCCACCTGCACCAACGCCTCATCCAGGGGCGCCACAAAGTGTCCGAAGCGATGGATGCCGCGGCGATCGCCCAAGGCCTGCGACAAAGCCTGACCCACAGCAATGCCCACGTCCTCATTGGTGTGGTGATCATCGATGTGAGTATCACCGGTGGCCGCGATCTCAAGATCGATCAACCCGTGGCTGCTGATCTGGTGCAGCATGTGATCCAGAAAAGGCACACCTGTGTCGGCCTTGCACTGGCCTGTGCCATCAAGCACCAACGTGACGCGCACATCGGTTTCGCCGGTGATGCGATGCACTTCACCTGTGCGCATGGGTTACTGGCGCCCGAAGCGCTGACTCAGTCACTACAGACCGATCATGCCGAACGGACGCCTCACAACCAGCGGGGAACTGCGACGGCGATCACATGCCGTTGATGCAGTAACCGGAATCCACATAAATCGTCTGACCAGAGATGCCACTGGCGAGATCACTGAGCAGGAAGGCTGCGGTACCACCCACCTCGGTCTGGGTGACCGTGCGGCGCAGAGGAGCCTTCTCCTCCACGTTGTGGATCATGTCGAGAATGCCGCCGATGGCCGAGCTGGCGAGGGTGCGGATCGGGCCAGCGCTGATGGCATTGACCCGCACCTGCTTGTCAGGGCCCAGCTCTGCGGCCAGGTAGCGCACAGACGCTTCCAGAGCGGCTTTGGCCACACCCATGACGTTGTAATTGGGGATGGCGCGTTCAGCGCCGAGATAGGTGAGGGTCACCACGCCGGCCTTCTCACTGAAAAGGGGCTTGGCATGGGCACACAACGGTGCCAAGGAATACGCACTGATCTCCAGGGCGCGGGAGAAACCCTCAGCGGTGGTGGCGCTGTAATCACCAATCAGCTCTTCCTTACCGGCAAAGGCCAGGCAATGCACCAGGCCATCGAGCACCCCCCACTTCTCCTTGATTTGCGCGAACACCGATTCCATCTGGGGGGCATCCTGCACGTTCAGGGGCAGAAACAGGCTGGGCTCGAGGGGGGCGGTGAGTTCCCGCACCTTCGCTTCGAAACGCCCCTTGTCGTCGGGGAGATAGGTGATGCCGAGTTCGGCCCCGGCAGCCTTGAGTTGCTGGGCGATTCCCCAGGCGATCGAGCGGTTGTTGGCAATGCCGGTGACGAGGATCTTCTTTCCAGTGAGATCGAGAAGCATCGAGCCGTTCCCGCGGGGTAACAATTCGGGTGATTCTCCCCCACGCCGCGCTGATTCGCACTTGTGCTGGTCAAACGACAGAGTGGCAATGACAGACGAGCTCCACTGATCAGTGACCCAACAGCCCGTCCCCCCGCCCCTGGCCTGGTCATCGGAGCCTGAGGATCTGCCGCGGGATTTTGTGAATCGCGAGGCCCTCGATCAGCGATTGAGCCAGCTCTTTCCTGCCGCGACGGGAAGCCTCAGTCCGATCCGCGGCGGACGTGCAGCCGCAGCACGGCAGCTTCAAGGCCTTGATGCCAGACGTTACGGACGCAGCCGCAACCACCTGAATGGCGCCGTCACAGGTCTCTCCCCCTGGATCCGCCACGGCGTCCTGACCCTGGCGGAAGTGCGCGATGCGGTGTTCAGTCAGCTTCGGAAGCGCCACCAAGGCCGGGATGACGGCACCAAGCTGATCAACGAGTTGGGTTGGCGAGATTTCTGGCAACGGATGTGGGGTGACCTTGGCGACGCCATCAACGACAGCCAGGAAGACCTGAAAACCGGCCATGCACCGGACTCATACGCCCGGGTCCTCCCCGACGACATCCGCACCGGCAGCACCGGTCTGGCCTGCATGGATGGTTTCCAGCAGGAACTGGTGGAAACCGGATGGCTGCACAACCACGCCCGCATGTGGATGGCGGCCTATGTCGTGCACTGGCGACGCGTTCACTGGAAAGCGGGTGCCGATTGGTTCCTGGAGCACTTGCTCGATGGCGATCCCGCCAGCAATCACCTCAGCTGGCAGTGGGTGGCCAGCAGCTTCAGCCACAAGCCTTATCTCTTCAACCGCGACAACCTCGAACGCTTCAGCCAAAGCCGCTACTGCAACGACTGCCACCGCTCTGACGATTGCCCGTTTGCAGGTAGCTACGAACAACTGGAAACCCAGCTATTCGTCCCCCAGGTCGCCATCCGCGATGGGACAGACAACCGCAACCGCCGCGTCAATGCCCGCTTCAACAACAAGCGCAGTGGAGGCAACGCAGCCATGGCCAGGCCTGCCGGATCCGCCGCCACAGCCCGCCCCAAACGCTGACAACGCACGATGTCGTTCCAACGTCCGATCCTGTGGGTGCATGAGGAAGCCCTTGGCCCCCGCAACCCAGCCCTTCTGGCCTGGCCTCACACTCCGGCGCTATTTGTCTTCGATGCCAGCTGGATTGACGATGCCCAGATCAGCCGCAAACGCCTCGGCTTCCTGTACGAAAGCGCCCTTGACCTGCCCCTCACCCTGCGACATGGAGATGTGGCGGCGGAAGTGATCGCCTTCGTCCAGCGCCACAACGCTGATGGTGTGATCAGCAGTGGGCCGGTGGATCCCCGCCTCCAGCGCATCGCCGCCGCCATCCAGGAGCGCTACCCGCTTGAACTGCTGGAGCCGGACCCCTTTGTCGCCCTTCCCCGTCCACCCCGGCTGGGGCGCTTCAGTCGCTACTGGCGCGAGGCGGAATCCGTGGTCTGGGAAGGATTCTCAAGCAGTTCCTCCTGACGCGCCTGCTCGGCCCCTGGATCCGTCAACAAATGCCGCTCCTCCACTGCTGGCAGGCGCACAGGCTCAACTTCTGACGGCTGACCCGGAGGAGCCACCCAGGTCCACGTGGCCTGTGGTGCACGGGCAGCACAAAGGGCCTTGAGCTCTTGCTCCAGCCCCTTCCGCACGTCGTCGCGGGCCACCGCAGCAAAAAACTCCTCACGCGTCGCCACACCGGACGAAAAAGGATGGCTGCCGTTGCCGTTGAACAGGCGGGCTGGATCGGGGATCCACCTGGGCTGACAACGCTGCGGATCACTGGTGTCGGTTTCCAGATAGATGTGCAGGCCATAGCCATCGGGTTGATTCACCACCGCCAGACCGTCGTGGAGCTGACGACGCTGCAAGGGGAACACCCTCCAGCTGATGCGCTCTGGATCGGGCGAACCACCGCAACCGCTGAGGACCAGCAGAACGCCAGCCATCAGGACCGGCGGACAACACGGCAAGCTGATGCTCGGGTGGGCCACAGCGCAACGCCAACGGTTGAGCCCATCCTGTGAACAAATCGCTGTCCTTTCATGGTTCTGACACCGTCCACCATGCTTCCGTTGGCCAGCGAGCTGCCGCCGTTTCACCTGCCTGTGGCGAAAGGGACGGGCCAGGGTGGAGCCATCGACAGCAGCTCGCTGCCGCAACAGCCTGTGCTGCTGATGCTGCTGTGCAGCCATTGCCCGTTCGTGAAGCACATTGAATCGGAACTGAGCAGCCTCGACCACGACTACGGCGACCGGGTCACCCTGCTGGGGGTAGCCAGCAACAGTTGGATCACCCATCCCCAGGACGGCCCCGAAGCACTCGCGGCTCAGGCTGAGCGGCGAGGCTGGCGCTTTCCCTACCTGCTCGACCAGGAGCAGACCCTGGCCAAGGCACTCCAGGCCGCCTGCACCCCGGAGTTCTATTTATTCGCCCATGATCAAAGCGCAGGAACACAGACCCTGCGTTACCGCGGCCAGCTGGACAGCAGCCGACCGGGCAATGGCCAGCCCGTCACGGGAGTGGACCTGCGCACCGCCCTCGATGCCGTGCTGACAGACCTCGCCGTCAGTGCTCACCAGCAGGCCTCGATCGGTTGCAACATCAAATGGCATCCAGGCCAGGAACCGCAGTGGTTTGAAGGGACGGCTTAAGGTTTGTCGCATGCAGGTGCCACCCTTCAGTCTCAGTCAGCAGCTCACCGATCTGGGACCTGAGCTGGAAGATGCCGTCCTGCGGGTGCTGCGCAGCGGTCAGTACATCGGTGGATCCGACATCCAGCGCTTTGAGCAGACGTTTGCAGCCAGTGTCGATTGCCCCCATGCCGTGGGCTGCAACAGCGGCACCGATGCTCTGATCCTGGCCCTGCGCGGGCTCGGCATTGGGCCCGGCGATGACGTGATCACCGCCTCCTTCAGTTTTTTCGCCACCGCCGAAGCGATCAGTGCCGTCGGGGCCACGCCGGTGTTTGTGGATGTGGATCCCGCCACCTATCTGATCGATCTCACGCTGATCGAAGCGGCGATCACTCCGAGCACCAAAGCGCTGATCCCCGTGCACCTGTTCGGTCGCCCGGTGGATATGGACGCCGTGATGGCGATCGCCAGGCGCCATGACCTCAAGGTGGTGGAAGACTGCGCCCAGGCCACTGGAGCCCGTTGGAGCGGCAAAGCTGTGGGCAGCTGGGGGGATGTGGGCTGCTTCAGCTTCTTCCCCACTAAAAATCTCGGGGGAGCCGGCGATGGCGGTGCCGTCACCTGTCACGACGAGGCTCTCGCGCAGAGCATGCGGGAGCTAGCTGTGCATGGCATGCCAAGGCGCTATCTGCACACCGAGCTGGGCTACAACAGCCGACTTGATTCCCTGCAGGCAGCGGTTCTCAACGTGAAGCTGCCTCGCCTCAATGGCTGGGTTGAACGACGCAAGGCCATTGCAGCCCGTTATCTCGAAGCGCTAGGAAATCTGCCGGGACTTCTTCTGCCTGACCCGGGCTCTGAAACCGCAGTGGGGCATGGCTGGAATCAGTTTGTGGTGCGCGTGCAGCGCTGTGCAAACGAGCAAGCCAGCTGCTCGGGCAGCTGCCCTGACACTCCCAGCGAGTTTGGTTTGCCCAGCAGCCGATGCCGCGACTGGCTCAAGCAGAGCCTTCAAGACCAGGGTGTGAACACGATCATTTACTACCCGATTCCGATTCATCGCCAGCCGGCCTACGCCGACCTGTCTCCATCACCTGAGCGCCTCCCGATCACGGAACAACTCTGCAGCGAAGTGCTCAGTCTGCCGATCTTCCCGGAACTCACGAGCAAACAACAGGAACGCGTCATTGACGTGCTGACAGCCTTGCTCGCTCCCAACGCTCAGGAACGGATGGTGGCGTAGAGGGCCTTGAAACGCGCCTGCTGAATTTTGTGATTCACCAGCGGTTCGGGGTAACCACGCCGCTCCAACGCAGGAATCTCTCCACTGAGCAGATCCCTTGTGGTGACATGGCGCAACTCCGTCACCCAGCAGCGGATGTACTCAGCTTCGGCATCAAATTTCGAGGCCTGGGTGGCAGGGTTGAAAATCCTCAGGGGCTTGGGGTCCATTCCGCTACTGGCGCTCCACTGCCAGCCACCATTGTTCGCAGCCAGATCTCCATCCACTTCCAGTTGCATGAAGGCGCGCTCTCCCCAGCGCCAGTCGCAGATCAGATCCTTCACCAAATACGACGCCACGATCATGCGGCAACGGTTGTGCATCCAACCGGTTTCGTTCAGCTGGCGCATCGCGGCATCAATGATCGGCATGCCGGTCTGACCGTGTTTCCAGGCAACAAACCAGTCTTCGTTGTTCTCCCAGGGGAAGCGGCGCCACTGCTCGCGGTATGGCCCGTCCGCCAGCTCGGGGAAATGAAACAGCGCCTGCTGATAAAACTCGCGCCAGCCCAGCTCCTGTTCCCACACCGTGATCGCCTGGCACTGCTCATCGCTGCGTGTGATCGCTTTCATTGCCTGGGCAGCACACCAGGCCTGACGTGGGCTCAACGTGCCCACACTCAGGGCAGCACTGAGGTAAGAGGTGCCCACCACGCCAGGGAAATTGCGGTCGGGCTCATAGGCCAAAAGTGGACCGTCCACAAAGGTGGCCAACTGCTCGGCCGCCGCGGCCTCCCCAGGCCGGCACGGGCAACGCTCGGTGCCACGGAAACCATGCTCAGCCTGCAGGCGTTCCAGTTCGCGCTGGCCCTCAACGCAGAGGCCACCCAGGGCACCTTCACCGCTGCTGATGGCTTCAAGCGCTGCAGCCTCCAGGTCCAGCAAGCCGCCCGGAGCGTCAACGGTGTTCGGCGCACTGCGTTCCACCTGTCCGCGCCAATTGCGCAGAAATGGGCCGTACACCCGGTAAGGATCGCCAGCACCGGTTTTCAGCCGTTCGGGGGCCACCAGAAGCTGATCCCAATCCACCAACACCCTGCGGCCATCGGACTGCAAGGCCTTGGCCACCGCCCGATCGCGCTCGCGGGCATGGGGCTCAACATCACGACTCCACACCACCGCAGGCACCTCCAGCAGCGACGCCAACTGCGGCAACACCGCCACGGGGTCACCTGCCACCACCAGCAAACGGCTGCCGGCCTGACGCCAGCGCTGCTGCAGTTCGAGCACGCTCTCCACCAGAAACCACAACCGAGCCGGCGCCATCGGCGGCAGATGCTCTGGAGGCGTGATGATCGCCGGATCGAGCACGTACACCCCCGTCACAGCCGGACCGAGGGCAACAGCAGACTGCAAACCGGTGTTATCAGCCAGGCGCAGGTCGCGGCGATGCCAGAAGAGAGTGCGAGCGGGTGCCATCACGCAGGGAATTACAAGACAAAAATGCGAGTGAAGGGGCCCTTCAGAGACCAAGCAGCTGCTTGGCACGGAACCAAGCCGTCACGCTCTTGCCATCCAGCCACTCGTCACCAGACGCCAGACGGGCATCAAGGTCGGCAGGACTCATCTGCACCACCTCGAGGTCTTCGTCCTCGTCGCCGGCCGGTGGGTTCTCAAGCGGGGTGAGCTCCCGGGCCAGGAAGCAATGAATCACTTCATCGGAGTAGCCGGGGCAGGGAAGCATCGGCCCCAGCCCATCCCAGCGAGCGGCGCTGTAGCCCGCCTCTTCACCCAGCTCACGTTGCATCGACTCAAGCGGATCTTCACCCTCTTCGAGAGTGCCTGCTGGGAATTCGAGCAACCGGGCCTGCACGGCAAAGCGGTACTGACGCAGCAACACCACTTGGCCGTCGTCGGTGATCGGCACCGCCAGGGAGGCGCCGGGATGGCGAATGATGCCGAAGGTGCCCTCGACCCCCATGGGCAGCTTCAGGCGGTTGCGCTCGAAACGAATCTTGCGCACATCCATGCACTCGAGGGTCTCCAACAACTGAGACGGCTCGGGGGACGGCAGAGGAGCCATGGCGCGCAAGGCAGCGATGGGGCCCAGCATGGCGGGTGAAGGGCAGGATTGTTCCGCTCGCCGGCTGCTCCCTTGAAGGCATCACCGCTGACGTCGCCACCGCCGCGGCTTCTCCCCCGCCAACAACAAATCCAGCTGCTCAGAGCCCTGGCCAAAGAAGCCGGCTGGCGCCATCTGGCGCTGCTCAGCCTGCTCAGCGCCATCAGCAGCCTGCTGGACATCGCCGGACTCGGGCTCGCCGTGAGTCTGCTGCTGGGAACCGGCCGAGAGACAGCGTCACCATTCCCGCTGCTGAACAGGCTGCCTCTCAGCGCCAGCCTCGGACTGCTGGTTGCCCTGATCCTGATGCGGGGGCTGATCCAGGCCCGGGTCGACATCGGCCGCGAACGACTGCGCTCAGGTTTCACCGACCGGCTGCGGCAACAGCTGCTCCATCGGGTCTTCGCCGCCTCATCCGCCCAGCTCGAGCGCATCGGTCGAGGCGATTTGCTTGCCCTGCTGATGGTCGACATCAACCGCACCGCCCTCGGGCTGGATCAGGCGGTGCGCATGGGTCAGGCTCTGTTGGCGATGACGATCTATCTCGGCAGCGTGCTGGTGGTAGGGAGGATCGCAGCATGGCCGCTGTTGCTGGCCCTGGTCGCCACCGCCACGGCCGCCCTGATGCAGCGCTCAGGCAGCTGGAGCCTGGGTCGCATCCAGAGCCGGCTGAATGCAGCCCTGCAGCGCACGGTTGGGGATGGTCTGCATGGCCTCAAAGCCGTGCGAGCTGCAGCCGCTGAACCCTGGCTGCTGAAGCGGTTTGCCGAGGAAACCGCCGAAGGCCGCTGGTTACTGCGTGAGCGCGTTCGCCGCCGAGCTGGCTACAACGCCTGGCGCGACACCCTGGTGGTGGCCATTGCCGGCCTGTGGATGGTGCTGCAGAGTGATCGCCTCACGGCTGACGTGCTGACCACCACCTTGGTGCTGGCCTATCGCGCCGGGGCCTCGCTGAGTCGTGTGGTGCAGGCCCGGCGCCTGTGCCTAGGCAACCTTCCCGGCTATGAAGCCCTGCGCAACAGACGCCATCAACTGCAGGCGCACCATGCCCAGCCCCGGGGCGATGCCCTGCCGGCTACAGCCGCACCAAGCCTAAACACCACGGCCTGGAGCCAGCTCGTCTGGCACAGCACCAACGACCAAGCAGCGCAGCCCGACACGGTCACACTGACCTCAAACCATCTCGTGGCGATCACCGGCCCCTCCGGCAGCGGCAAGACCAGTTGCCTCGATCGGCTGTGCGGTCTGCTCGAGGAAGATCCCAGCCACTGGAGCATCCGCTGCGGCGCTGATCACTGGACCTGCTCCGGCCTGAACGGGGCACAGCAGCTGCACCAATGGGTTGCCTACGCTCCCCAAAATGCCGTGCTGTTCGAAGCCAGCCTGCGCGACAACCTCCTCCTGGGAGGCGTTGCACCTCCAGGCACCATCACCGCCTGGCTTCAGCGTCTGGGCCTGGCCCATCTGATGGAACGACAAGGTGGTCTGGAGGCGCCAATGGTCCTGGCACAGGATCCTTTCTCAGGGGGCGAGATCCACCGGCTCGGGCTGCTGCGCGCCTGGCTGCGAGATCGGCCGGTGGAAGTGCTCGATGAACCCACGGCATTTCTGGATGCCAATGCCGCGGCCGAGGTGCGGGCGGTGATCCACGAACGGGCTCAGCAGCGACTGGTCCTGGTCAGCAGTCACGATCCAGACCTGCTGGCCCAGGCCGATGAGGTGATCATGCTGCCCACGCCGACGACGTCCTCATAGCGGCCAACAAGGGCTCCAGCACAAACGTGCGCAGGTGCAAGCGGGGATGGGGCAGCACCAGGCGGGGATGCTCAAGACGCAACGCCTCCCAGAAAAGGACATCAAGATCCAACGTGCGCGGTCCCCAGCGCTGTTCGTGAGCCCGATCACGACCCCACTGACGTTCCAGACCATGCAGCTGCTCCAGCAACGCCAGCGAGCGGTCGGCGCCAGGGGCTCCAAAGTCACCCGTCGCCAGCACCACGGCATTGCAATAACCCGGCTGATCTGGCGGACCGCCAACGGGTGCAGTGTCGAACAGGGGCGACCAGGCGTATCTGACCCCTGGATCGCGGCCATCACCCGCTCCCGTGATGCCATCAAAGCCAGCATCCGCCCAAGCAGCTAACAGAGCCTCCAGCCGCGGCCGCACCGCCACCAGCGTCTGACGTGGGCCACCCGCAGGACTTGGCAGGTTGGCGCCGAGGGCAAGGGCCAAACGGGTGGCGGGCATCCGCGCATTGCAAGCACTGCCCAAGCCTGATTCAGCACCCACCGCTGTGCATCAGGGAGAATGGCGCCCACGAACAGGGCGTAACACATCGATGGTGGCCAGCGGAACTCCAGCCAGCGGCATGCGCAACTCGGCCGCTCAAGACCAGGCCAGCCGCGCCTTCCCCCTTGCTGCCATCACCGGTCATGGCACGCTCAAGCTCGCCCTGCTGCTGGCGGCGGTGGATCCAGGCCTTGGCGGGGTGATCATCGCCGGCGGACGCGGCACAGGTAAATCAGTGCTGGCCCGCGGATTGCACGCCCTGCTGCCTCCGATCGACGTACTCGACATCGACGGCACCGCCGGCCGCAATCTTGACCCCCAATGCCCTGAAGACTGGGACGACGTGGTCCGCCAACGCCTCTCCGCACTCGCAAGTGATGCCCCTGGAGAGGACCTGCAAGCGCAGCTGCCCACCAGGGTGTTGCCCGCCCCGTTCGTGCAGGTGCCACTGGGCATCACCGAAGACCGCCTCGTGGGAGCGGTGGATGTGGCCGCCTCCCTCGCCAGCGGCAGTGCCGTGTTCCAACCGGGGTTGCTCGCCGAAGCCCACCGTGGAGTGCTGTATGTGGACGAGCTCAACCTGCTCGACGACGGCATCATCAACCTGATGCTGGCAGCCGTGGGCAGTGGCGACAACCAGGTGGAACGTGAAGGCCTCAGCCTTTCGCATCCCTGCCGGCCCCTGCTGATCGCCACCTACAACCCTGAGGAGGGAGCCGTCCGCGATCACCTGCTCGATCGCTTCGCCATCGCCCTCTCCGCCGACCAACTGGTCAGCACCGAACAACGGGTGGAGATCACCGAAGCGGTGCTCTCCCATGGCCAATGCAGTCGTAGCTTTGCTGACCAGTGGGGGGAAGAGACCGAAGCCCTTGCCACCCAACTGCTGCTGGCACGCCAATGGCTGCCGGATGTGCAGATCAGCGGTAAGCAGGTGGCCTACCTGGTGACCGAGGCCGTCCGCGGCGGTGTGGAAGGGCATCGCTCCGAGCTGTACGCGGTGCGGGTTGCCAAGGCCCACGCCGCCCTCAGCGGCCGCGACCGCGTGGAGGCCGACGATCTCCAGGTGGCCGTGCGCCTGGTCATTGCTCCCCGAGCGTTGCAGTTGCCTCCCCAGGACGAGCAGATGGAGCCGCCGCCACCGCAGGACCAAACCCCACCCCCGCCGCCGCCCTCCGGCGATGACAACCCTGACGATCAACCGCCACCACCGGAACCACCGGAGGGATCAGGGGATGACGCTGACGACACGCCGGACGACACCAGCGATCAAGACAACGACGACGGCAACAACGACGACGAGTCCCCTGAGGATCAGGCTCCTCCTTCCGTGCCGGAGGAGTTCATGCTTGATCCGGAAGCGGTGGCGATCGACCCCGACCTGCTGCTGTTCTCATCCGCCAAAGCCAAGAGCGGCAACAGCGGCAGCCGTTCGATGGTGCTGAGCGACAGCCGCGGCCGATACGTGAAACCGATCCTGCCCCGTGGACCCGTGCGCCGCATCGCCGTCGACGCCACTCTGCGCGCCGCCGCGCCGTACCAGAAGGCTCGCCGAGCACGTCAACCGGGGAAAACGGTGATCGTGGAGGAATCGGATCTGCGCGCCAAGCTGCTGCAACGCCAGTCGGGTGCTCTGGTGATCTTTCTGGTGGACGCCAGCGGCTCCATGGCACTGAACCGGATGCAAAGCGCTAAAGGTGCCGTGATCCGATTGCTCACCGAGGCCTACGAAAACCGCGATGAGGTGGCGCTGATTCCCTTCCGTGGCGACCAGGCCGACGTCTTGCTACCCCCCACCCGCTCGATCACCGCCGCCCGGCGCCGACTGGAATCCATGCCCTGCGGTGGTGGTTCACCGCTGGCCCATGGCCTGACCCAGGCCGCTCGCGTGGGTGCCAATGCTCTCGCCACAGGCGATCTGAGCCAGGTGGTCGTGGTGGCCATCACCGATGGTCGCGGCAACGTCCCCCTGAGCACATCGCTGGGACAGCCCGAACTGGAAGGTGAGGACAAGCCCGATCTCAAACAAGAGGTCCTGGATGTGGCCTCCCGCTACCGCTTGCTTGGCATCAAGCTGCTGGTGATCGACACCGAACGCAAATTCATCGGCAGTGGCATGGGCAAGGATCTCGCCGAAGCCGCTGGTGGGAAGTATGTCCAGCTGCCCAAGGCCAGCGACCAGGCCATTGCCGCCATTGCAATGGATGCGATCAACACAGTGACCTAAACGGCCATCAGAGTGCAATCCACACCCACCGCCGCGCAGCCGGCTGAGCGGTCTCAGGGTTGGCTGGTCTGGGCGGGATACAACTCCTGGAACAACGCACCGAGGCCAATGGCCACATCACGCACCGCCTTCATGAAGGCGGGGTCATCGGTGAGCTGTTCAAGATCTCCACCCACGGCATCAAAGCGTTGGGTGAGCGAGCGGGCATTCGAAACGGTCTGCTTGAGATCATTCACCGTCTGGGGATTGTCGAGCGCACCGGACAGATTCTTGATATGGCGGGCTGCTTCGGCCGCCTCTGCTGTGGCAACGTTCAGGTTGGTGATCGTGGGCGTCGCCCGCTCCAGCTCATCTCCCAGCTGAGCCAACACCGTTCTGGCCTCCTTAGCGACAGCATCAAACTCCTTTGAGGAGTTCACCAGGCTTGACACCAACTTCAGCTCTTCTGCTTCTGTCAGCAGACGCTGCATCGTGGCAGTGACGGTATCCAGGCTGGCGGCTTCCTGGCCGCGGATCTTGGCACCGGCGCAGAGCACTTTGGCCGGTGCACATCGATCGGACTTCGGCCCCGGGGTGGAGGCGCTGACCATGCCGGCATGACCGGCACTGACCAAATTCACCTGAGCGTCACCTCCCAGCAATGAACCGGTTCCCACCGCTGCCGTGACCGGCATCGGCAGGCGCAAGTCGTCTGCATTGATTTCCAGCACGGCCTGCACCGAGGCAGGCGTGACCGTAACCCTTTGCACCACACCAACCACGATGCCCCGATACGTGACGGGAGAACGCTCCGCCAACCCACTCGCGTCAGCAAATTCAGCCGTGACGGTCCAGGCCTCCGAGCCAAGTCGTACTCCGCGCAGCCACAGCATCGTGCCGGCGAATCCCACCAGAGCCCCCACGATGGAGAACCCGACAATCGCTTCTCTGACGCTGCGGCGCATGGCCATCAATGATCGGTGGGTTGCATCGGTCCGTGCAGGTTACCGGCCCTGAACTGCTGGACATAAGGGTTGTCGGTGTTGCGGTACTCCTCGATCGAGCCATCCCACTGAAACCTGCCGCCATACAGCAACACCACCCTCTCAGCGGTGCGTTCAATCGTGCTGTGCACATGGCTCACCACCACGGAACAACCCTGCGCCACGGTGGTGGTTTTGACAATCAGATCTTCGATGCGCGTGCAAGCCACCGGATCCAGACCCGCCGTGGGCTCGTCGTAGAGCATCAGGGGCATGGCTTCAGCCTCGCGATCGGGATCGTCAATCAAGGCGCGGGCAAAGCTGACACGCTTTTGCATGCCACCACTGAGTTGCCCCGGATACTTATCCGCCACATCGTGGAGACCCACAGCCTCCAGGCAGGCCATCACCCGCTCACGGATCTGTCGAGGCCTGAGGCGGCCGAGACGCATCAACAGAAAGCCCACGTTTTCCTCAACGGTGAGCGATGCCAGAAGAGCCGGGTTCTGAAACACGAGCCGCACATCCTTGGGATGGCGCTGGTCGAGTCGCAAATAGGGCTGGGGCTCACCAAACAGCCGAAGCTCACCAGCACTTGGGAGCTGAAGACCAGCCAGCAAGCGCAGCACCGTGGACTTACCGGCTCCTGAGGGCCCGACCACCGCCAGTCGCTGTCCAGGCTGCATCGTGAGACAGACGCGGTCGAGAACCGGCCTGGCACCCCACTGCATCGTGAGATGACGCATCTCCACCACCGGAGTGCGGAAGGACGGAGCCGATGGAGCCTTCAGGCTGTGCACACCAACACCACTGCTCTGATTGGTGTCCATCCTGCATGGTTCAGCAACACGGTGCCGAATCGGCCGACATGCATGCAGACAGGCGATCGAATCCGATCCACCCCCTTCTGGGTTGTCCTTGAATTGGCACCGGACTGCAGGGCTGGGATGACGGAGCATGCGCCAAAGCCCGGCTTTGTCATGCATCAAGCATCATTCCAACCGCAAGCAAAGCGACCGTAATCACAAAGGAAGCCGTTGCCAGCGAAGTTCCAATGAAAGCGCAGATTCGCTCCCTTTGCTTCTGGATAATTCCAGCAATTCCAAGCCCCATGGATACCAGATTGATCCCAATACAGGCAAAAAGAGACAGTCCCAGGACGATCGCGGCAGCCGAATCCTCATCAACCCCACCAGGAGCACTCGCCTCCCAAACACCAGCAATCAAGAAGATAATAAATGTAATCAATATATTGAAGATTGCGAGACTCAGGGATGCAATCCCAAGCCTCGACTGTCCGTTACGCTTCATTGCCAAGCAAGAGACTTCACAGAAAATTCTACCAAGCAAAATTTTCTGAACATGCGCCAGCAGCAGCCTCTCAGGCTGCTGCCATGGCTCCAAATGAAGCGTTTGGCATCGAGGACGGGCTGCGCCCGCTTGCCGATCTGCGCCTCCGCAGACGATGGGGCAAGGCAGACCTCTGCAATCTCATGCCATTTCCCCACTTGCTTTCAGGAACTTGAGGAATCCTTAACGCATTGAAGACCAGAGGTAACCAACATCCCTAAAAAATATGGGTTTCAATCACATCCCCCCTCTTGCCAAGCAGCTGAATGGACTCATACCCCGACGGCTCAAGCGTTTCCATCGCATCCTCAAAAGCCATCTGAGCATCATGCAAGTAGTCAAACGTCTCATAGACCCGAGACTGACCTGCATCCTTGATCGTGATTGAATAAACCATTTCCTAGTGAGCCAATAGTCGACTGGGACATCCTCAAAGCTTTCGAGTCAGTGATCACGTCACAATCTCCTCAAACCAAGCCAACAATCGCAAGCCAACAATCGGGTTGTCGTCACAGAAGGTCAACCCCAAAGACACAGAGAGACTGGTGATAGCGATGAAGCAAGACAAGAGGACAACCGTCGATGGGTTGATCAGCGACCCACCCAGGAGCCTGCGAGAGGGATCGGCTGGGAGGCCGAACAGACCGTCCTGGAGGCTGGATCACCGCAGTCTTGCGTCAATGCGCAAGTTCACTCATGTATCGAGGCGAACACTTTGGCTAGAACAACAGTGTTCAACGGGAGGGCCAAGAACACGCGTCGACATTGGAGACCCTGGCCGGCTCATTGGGGGAGCCGGTTTTTTTTGGCCGCCCCACCCCACGCAGGCGCCGTGAGCGAACGCAACAGGCCAATCTCGGAGTGAGGCTTGGACACCGAACCTGCGGGACCTGACAACAAAGGTGTTGAATCGAGCCAACTTCCGTACAGTTCGGCCATCGCATCACAACAATCCACAGGTTGAGCTCGACCAACCCACGATCAAGGCGGAGGAGCCAACCGGGACGCAGGCGGCAAGCCATGCGGGAACTCCAAGCGGAGCGACAGCGGGATCTGGTCGACCGCTCACGCCGTGCTGTTCGCTGGCTTCAACCAGGTCTGGTGGTCAAGCGCTGGTTGCTCACGTCGGGCATCGGCCTCGTCCTGGCCTTGCTCGGCGCTGCTGTCTGGGCCGATCTCCAACCGATTTACTGGACGCTCTGGGCCATTCAGGAATCCCTGAGCTGGATCACAAGGGTGCTGCCTCGCGGGATCACCGGTCCGTTGCTGGCCCTGATCGGCATCGGATTGCTTCTTTGGGGCCAGAGCCGCAGCTTTGGCTCGATTCAACAGGCCCTGGCACCAGAAAAAGACACGGTGCTCGTCGATGCCCTGCGGGCCAAAAGCCGGCTCAACCGCGGGCCCAGCATTGTGGCCATCGGCGGGGGAACGGGCCTCTCCACTCTGCTCAGCGGCCTGAAGCGCTACAGCTCCAACATCACAGCGATCGTGACCGTCGCCGATGACGGTGGCAGCAGTGGCGTCCTGCGCCGGGAACTCGGCGTGCAACCGCCCGGCGACATCCGCAACTGCCTGGCGGCCCTCTCCACCGAAGAGCCACTGCTCACACGCTTGTTCCAATACCGCTTCTCCTCGGGGACCGGCCTGGAAGGTCACAGTTTCGGCAACCTGTTCCTCTCGGCGCTCACAGCCATCACCGGCAATCTTGAAACGGCGATCACCGCCTCCAGCCGAGTCCTGGCGGTCCAAGGTCAGGTGGTTCCTGCCACCACAGCGGATGTACGCCTCTGGGCCGAACTGGAGAACGGTCAGCGCATCGAGGGTGAATCCGCCATCGGCCATGCCCCCAGCCCGATCGTGCGTCTGGGCTGCCTGCCGGAGCAACCACCAGCTCTGCCCAGAGCCCTGGAAGCGATTGCCAATGCCGACCTTATCCTGCTCGGCCCCGGCAGCCTCTACACCTCCCTCCTGCCGAATCTGCTGGTTCCCGAGCTGGTGACGGCCATCCAGCGGAGCCGCGCACCGCGGCTCTACATCTGCAACCTGATGACCCAGCCGGGCGAGACCGATGGACTCGACGTGAGCGGCCACCTGCGGGCGATTGAATCTCAACTGGCCAGTCTCGGTGTGGGTCAACGCCTCTTCACCGCAGTGCTGGCACAGGAGCAACTGCCCGATTCAGCACTGATCGCCCATTACCGCTCCCGGGGCGCCGAACCCGTGCGGTGCAATCGCCAGGATCTGGCAAGGGAGGGCTATGACGTGATGGAAGCTCCGCTGCAAGGAAGCAGACCGACGGCGACGCTGCGCCACGATCCCCGAAGCCTGGCGCTCGGGGTGATGCGCTTCTACCGGAAACACAAAGCCGACAAACAATCCCTAGCTAGCTGAGAACGCTCTAAAACTCCCCAGCCGCCAGAAACAGAAAAGGATCAAACGTTAAAACGTCAGTAAGCATCCTGCATTTCGTAGAAGTCTGGCTGCACATAGTCCTTGCGCAAAGGCCAGCCTTTCCAGTCTTCCGGCATCAATAACCGCTTGGGATGGGGATGTCCATCGAAGCGAATGCCAAACATGTCGAAGGTTTCACGCTCCTGCCAATCAGCCCCGCGGAACAGTCCATAGAGGGTCGGCACATGGGGCTCGCCGTCCCGCGAGAGGAACACTTTGAGGCGCACTTCACGCACCTGATCACCACCACCTTCAGCCACTTCCGCCATGGCCACCAGGTGATAGAAGCAGACCAACCGCTGGCCAGGGCCTTCGTCGTAGCCGCCCTGGCACTGGAGGTAATCGAAGCCGTGGGCTTTCAAAGCTGCAGCGATGACCGGAAGGAACATCGGCTCAATGCCAATGGTTTCCACGCCAAGGTGGTCGGCAGGCAGGATCTCGTGATCGAAGCCCTGCTGCTGCAACCACACACTGACGGGACCACGCTCGGGAGCAGCCGGTAGCTGGCTCTCCTCAGCGAGATTGGATGCGGACGCGTTCGGGGTTTCACTCATGGCGAATGCCCTCAGGAGGCGGATGGTTCGGAGGAGGCTTCAGCGGGAGCTTCCGCAGGTGTGGACAGGGCTGGCATCGGCAGACCGGCACCAGCCTGCAAGGCTGCGATCTGAGTCTCGGCCTGCAGATAAGCACCGGTGACCATGGGATCCACAGGCTTCATCCCATGCTTCACCGTGTAATAGCGATGCGTCTGCTGCAGCTGTCGGCGATCACTCACCGACTCATTCGCCACCTTCTTGCGCAATTTGATCACGGCATCAAAGATCGCTTCAGGGCGCGGTGGGCACCCAGGGAGGTAGAGATCCACAGGGATGAGCTTGTCGACGCCGCGCACCGCCGTGGTGGAGTCGGCACTGAACATGCCACCGGTGATGGTGCAAGCACCCATGGCGATCACGTATTTGGGCTCAGGCATCTGCTCGTAGAGACGCACCAGAGCTGGAGCCATCTTCATGGTCACGGTGCCCGCAACGATCAGGAGATCAGCCTGCCGGGGCGAACTGCGTGGAACCAGACCAAAACGGTCAAAGTCGAACCGTGATCCAATCAGGGCCGCGAATTCGATGAAGCAGCAGGCCGTGCCGTAGAGAAGAGGCCAGAGGCTGCTCAGACGAGCCCAGTTATGGAGGTCATCAAGGCTGGTGAGAATGACGTTCTCACTGAGATCCGTGGTGACAGCTGGAGCACCTTCGGCGGCACCTGCCACAGGACCACAACTGGCGGCGCGCAGATCACGAACAGCTGCAATCGATGGGGTCGTTGATTCAGGCATCAGCTCAGCTCCACTCGAGGGCGCCTTTGCGCCAGGCATAGGCCAGCGCCACCACAAGGATGGCGATGAAGATCAAAGCCTCAATAAAGGCCAGCAAACCAAGACGGTGGAACGCCACCGCCCAGGGATACAGAAACACGGTCTCCACATCGAAGATGACGAAGACCAGGGCAAACATGTAGTAACGGATATTGAATTGAATCCAGGCACCGCCGATGGGCTCCATGCCTGATTCATAGGTGATCTCCCTCTCACCCTGCTGACTGCGGGGCGACAGAAGCTTGTTGGTGACCAACGCCAGCACCGGCACCGCTGCTGCGATCAGCAGGAAGCCGAGGAAGGCGTCGTAACCCGGCAGAGCAAACATGAATCAGCCTGACCTGTGGGTCAGTCTGGCATTCACCACCACCATCTGACGCCCCCGATAGAGTTGCTCCACTAGTCCAAGCCACGGTGAGCGACGAGATTTCTGGATCCGAAACGACCAACCCTGCGGCAGGAGAGACTGATCAACGCAGCGACACGACCAACGCGTCGGTGGCCACCGAGGGCATCAACTCCGAAGCAGCGTCTGAACTGGACAGCGATCCCCGCACCCACCGGTTCGAATGCCGCAGCTGTGGATACGTGTATGACCCGGCAGAAGGCGTCAAAAAACTAGGCATCGAGCCCAACACCCCCTTCGACGATCTCGACGCCGTCAGCTTCCGATGCCCGGTGTGCCGAAGCCGGGTGGGTGCGTTCCGCGACATCGGCCCAGTGACCAAAGCGAGCGGCTTTGAGGAAAATCTCGACTTTGGCCTCGGCGTGAACCGGCTCACTCCTGGCCAGAAGAACGTCTTGATCTTCGGCAGCCTCGCTCTCGGCTTCGCCTTTTTCCTCTCTCTGTACTCCCTTCGCTAACCGTCCTGGCTGGACACGGCTACTCCCTCAACGACACCCATGAAGCGCCTGCTTAACCCCTTCTTTCACCTGTTGCTGGTGGCTTGCCTAGGTCTCGGCCTCGGCGGTTGTGTGGCCACGCGCCTCGCCGCTGCCGAAACCAGCCCCTGGCAAGCGATTGATCTGAAGACTGAGGCCAATCCCCTGGATGTGGCCTTCACGGATGCCAACCACGGCTTTCTGGTGGGCAGCAATCGCATGATTCTGGAAACCATGGATGGAGGGGCAAGCTGGGACGAGCGCAGCCTTGATCTGCCGGAAGAAGAGAACTTCCGGTTGATCAGCATTGATTTCGATGGCGATGACGGCTGGATCGCTGGTCAACCCGGCCTGCTGATGCACACCACCGACGGCGGCAGCAACTGGACCCGCCTCTTCCTCGACACCAAATTGCCAGGCGAGCCCTACCTGATCACCGCCCTCGGTCGCGACAGCGCTGAACTCGCCACGAACGTCGGCGCCGTGTACCGCACATCGGATGGTGGCGGCAGCTGGGATGCCAAGGTCAGCGATGCCGCCGGTGCCGTGCGCGATCTACGCCGCAGCGATGACGGGCGCTACGTGAGCGTGAGCAGCCTGGGCAATTTCTACGCCAGCTGGGATCCAGGCCAGTCCGTGTGGCAGGTGCACCAGCGCGTCAGCAGCCAACGTCTTCAGAGCATCGGCTATCAGCCCGACGGCCGTCTGTGGATGCTCGCCCGCGGCGCCCAGATCCGCCTCAACGACGATGCCTCGAACAACGAGAGCTGGAGCAAGCCGATCGTGCCGATCACCAATGGCTATGGCTATCTCGACCTGGCCTGGACTGACGATGGCGCTCTCTGGGCCGCCGGCGGCAACGGCACGCTGCTGGTGAGCCGCGACGGTGGCGACAGCTGGCAGCGCGACCCGGTGGGCGCGGAACAACCCAGCAACTTCACGCGCTTTGAGCTCACCGACGGCAAAGCCTTCCTGCTCGGCGAGCGCGGCATCCTGCTGCGCAACGTGGGCTGAGCCCAGGCCTCGTTCGGGTTGGCGGCGTTGACGCCAACCCCCCACAACGCTCTGTAACCAAGAACCTTCCGGTGACGCGGGAACTGATCACCGCCCTTTAGGATCACCGAGCTGATACGCCCGAAGCCATGGCAGCCGGCTCCACCGGGGAACGCCCGTTTTTCGAGATCATCACCAGCATCCGCTATTGGGTGATCCACGCTGTGACCCTGCCTGCGATTTTCCTTGCAGGCTTCCTGTTTGTGTCCACTGGCCTTGCCTACGACGCCTTTGGCACACCTCGTCCGGATGCCTACTTCCAGGCCTCCGAAAGCAAAGCTCCTGTGGTGAGCCAGCGCTATGAGGGCAAGGATCAACTCGATGTTCGCCTGAAATAAGTCATGACACAAACCCCCTCCACATCCACGCCGCGCAACTATCCGATTTTCACGGTGCGCTGGCTTGCTTTGCACACCCTGGGCGTGCCCACGGTGTTCTTCCTGGGTGCCCTGGCTGCCATGCAGTTCATCCGTCGCTGATCCATCCACCTGCTGAACCACCATGGAGCGCAATCCAAATCCAAACAGCCTTCCGGTTGAGCTGAACAGAACCAGTCTTTACCTGGGAATCCTGTTCGTCTCCACCTGCGGAATTCTGTTCTCCAGCTACTTCTTCAACTGAGGAACTGATTCATGAGCGGCAAGAAATCCAATCTTCCCGACGGTCGTATTCCTGATCGTCTTCCTGACGGACGTCCCGCAGTGGCCTGGCGTTCCCGCTGGACCGAAGGCACTCTCCCCCTCTGGCTCGTCGCCACTGCAGGTGGCATGGCCGTGCTGTTTGTGGTGGGCCTGTTCTTCTACGGCTCCTACACCGGCGTCGGTTCCGCCTGATTGAGGAATCATCCTCTGAGAAAAAGCCCCCTGGCCTTGTCCAGAGGGCTTTTTTTAGTGCCATACGGAAGGCACATCAATCCACTGGCTGATCTCCTTGCGTGGTATGTCGAGGAACCGAGAGAACCTTAAAATTCTCGTGGTCAGCACTTGGATGAATGCAGGAGAGCCAAGCTGCTGCCAATGAAGCCACGCAGACACCACGCCCGCGACGCAATCGCCGACCCAAGCTACGGGCCCTGTTCTGTCCAAGGCACCCCGAGCAACGCATCGAAGGCAACGGCAAAAAGTACTACTTACACCTGCTCCAGCCCGAGCAACTGCAGCAGCGCGGCATGTCAGCCAAACGCGCTCAGCTGGTGATCAATGCCTATCCCGTATTAGTGCTCAGCGATGAGTGGCTTGAGGAGCTGTTCTGCCCCCTGTGCGGCCAGAGCCGTTGGTGCCACATCACCAAACATGACCGGGTCGAACACAGCGTGCGCTGGGCACCAAGGGATCTATGGGAACAGGTCGCCCATGTAGATCCCACGGCCGCCAACCCCACGGTGAGTGAATTCACCCAGCGTGCAGCCCGGCGCACCCAACTCAAACGGGCTGACGGACGCCGCTTTTACGACTGAACCTGCGAAGTCGATTGCCCAACCGCTGATCCAACGCCGTAGAAGGCGCGATACCAGTCAGCGAAACGCTGCACGCCTGTCTCAATCGGGGTGGAAGGCTTGAAGCCCACCCAAGCCTCCAGAGCCGACGTATTGGCCGCGGTGGCCACCACATCGCCGGGCTGCATGGGCTGGAAGTCCTTGATGGCTTCGCGGCCCAGGGCCTGCTCCATCACCTCAATGAAGCGCATCAACGGAGTGGGCTGACTGTTGCCGATATTGAAAACACGATGAGGGGCCGCAGCCGTAGCCGGATCCGGAGCGAGGGGGTCAAAGTCGGGATTCGCCGTGGCCGGCTTGTCGCCGCAGCGCAGCACCCCCTCCACGATGTCATCGATGTAGGTGAAATCGCGCTGCATCTTGCCGTGGTTAAACACCCGAATCGGCTTCCCGGCCAGGATCGCTTTGGCGAACAACATCGGAGCCATATCGGGTCGGCCCCAGGGGCCATACACCGTGAAAAAGCGCAGACCGGTCGCCGGTAGACCATACAGATGGCTGTAGGTGTGAGCCATCAATTCATTCGCCTTTTTGCTTGCGGCATACAGGCTCACCGGGTGATTCACCGGTTGACGCTCGTCAAACGGCAGGTTGCGGTTGCCGCCATACACCGAGCTGCTGGAGGCATACACCAGGTTTTCCACCCCATGGTGCCGGCAGCCCTCAAGGATGTGCCCGAACCCCACCAGATTGCTCTGGATGTAGGCCGCAGGATTGTCCAGCGAGTAACGCACGCCGGCCTGGGCAGCCAGGTTCACAACCACCCGGGGCCGTTCGGCAGAAAACAGCGCCAGCAGGGTTTCCCCCTCTTCCAGGGCCATCCGCTCAAAACGCCAGGCACCGGCAGGGGCCATGGCCTCAATCACCTCGAGGCGCGCCTGCTTCAGGGCTGGGTCGTAGTAGGTGTTGAGATTGTCGACGCCGATCACACGATCGCCCCGCTTAAGCAGGCGCTGGCACAAGGCAGAACCGATGAATCCGGCAGCACCGGTGACCAGAATCGGACGGGAGCTCACAGCAGGCATCAGACGTCGGCCTCCACTCCACCATCACCCACGCGCCACAACTTCAGACCAGCAGCCGCCACCGCAGCGGGATCAACCACCGAACGGGCATCAAAAATCCATGCCGGATGCCGCATCCGAGCCGCCAGGGCCGACCAGTCCAAGTGGCGATACTGCTTCCATTCCGTCAGGATCAGCACCGCATCGGCGCCGGCCACGGTGCTCTCCACATCCTCCCCCTGCCACCAGGCGCCCTCGCCACTGAGGGCCGCCCTGGTAGGCTCCGCCTCCGCAACCGGCCCCGCACTGACGGGCCGCTGAAGGTCACGGGCGATCTGAGCCCCATCCACCTTCGGATCATGGATTGAGAGCTGGGCCCCTTCTTCGAGCAGATCGCGGCAGATCCGAATCGCCGGTGCTTCACGGGTGTCGTTGGTGTCGGCCTTGAAGGCAAACCCCAGCACCGCCAGGCGCTTCCCCGTGACGGTGCCGAACAGCTTCTGCACCACCAACCTGGCAATGCGGTGCTGCTGCCAGGTGTTGAGCGCCACCACGCTCTCCCAGTAATCGGCCACTTCAGGCAGGCCGAAATGGCGGCAGAGATACACGAGATTGAGGATGTCTTTCTGGAAACAGCTGCCACCAAACCCAGGGCCTGCTTGGAGAAATTTGGGACCGATGCGGCTGTCGGTGCCGATCGCCCGCGCCACCTCGCGCACATCCGCACCGGTGGCCTCACAGAACGCCGCAATCGAATTGATCGAGCTGATGCGCTGGGCCAGAAAAGCATTGGCGGTGAGCTTGGACAGCTCACTGCTCCAGAGATTGGTGCGGAGGATCCGCTCCTCCGGCACCCAATGGGCATACACCGACGCCAGCGCATCCATGGAGGCCTGGTCTTCGCCGCCGATCAACACCCGATCCGGGGCTTCCAGATCGGGGATCGCCGTCCCTTCTGCCAGAAACTCGGGGTTCGAGAGCACCGCGAAGCTGCGACGTGTGGAGCCCGGCGCCTCGGCCGCCGCCAGGATGTCCTTGATCGTCTGAGCGGTGCGCACCGGAAGGGTGCTTTTCTCCACCACGATCGTGTGACCCGTCGCCACCTTGGCCACCTGGCGAGCACAGGCCTCCACCCAGCGCAGATCACTGGCCTGGCCTGCACCCAAGCCTTTGGTTTTGGTGGGGGTGTTCACCGAGATGAACACCATGTCGGCAGCAGCAATCGCCTCATCCACCGCCGTGGAGAAACTGAGGTTGCGGCCACGGGCCCGGCCCAGCACCGCATCCAAACCGGGCTCATACACTGGCAGCTTGCCGAGATCGCTGTCGTTCCAGGCGGCGATGCGCTGCTCATTAAGGTCCACCACCGTGACCTGAAGGTCGGGGCAGCGATCGGCGATCACCGCCATGGTCGGCCCGCCCACATAGCCGGCCCCGATGCAACAGATGCGGCGCACAGCACCCGCTGCAGAGGTTGGGGCGGAAGACAGTGTCATCGGCAGATCCAGCGTGCCCAGAGGGGTGCCGCCAGGTTACCGGCAGTTCTCCAAGCGATTAGCCCAAGGCCTCAAGCAAGGCGGGGATGGCATCCAGGGCCAGGGTCTGCTCGTCCGCTTCGTCGCGCAGCGATTTCAGGCGCACGTGGCCCTGTTCCGCCTCCTGATCCCCGATCACCAGCGCCCAGGGAGCCCCACAACGGTCGGCGCGCTTGAACTGTTTGCCGAAGGCTGCCCCGGAGCCATCCAGCTCCACCGGCACGCCGGCTTGTCGCAGATGGCGGGCCAAGCCGAGAGCTGCGGCCTCCGCCAGTTCGCCCCGGTTGATCAGATACACCGTGGGGGGCTGCTGCGCGGTGAGCCGGGCCGCAGCCCCCTCGGGATCAGCGTTGGCCGCCGCCTCCAGCACCAGCAGAAGGCGCTCCATCCCCAGGGCCCAGCCGATGGCCGGTGTTGCCGGGCCGCCCAACTGCTTCACCAGGCCGTCGTAACGACCACCGCCGCAGACGGTGGCCTGAGCACCGAGCTGGTCGCTGGTGATCTCAAAGGCGGTGTGACCGTAGTAATCGAGGCCGCGCACCAGACGGGTGTTCACCTGAAAGGGAATCGCCAGCTGACGCAACAGGGTCTGCACCTCCGCAAAGCGAGCGGCACTCTCCTCACAAAGAGCTTCCAGCAGGGTGGGGGCATCCGCCAACAGCGCCTGGGTGGTTTTGTTCTTGCTGTCGAGGATGCGCAGGGGGTTGGTGGCCAGGCGCTGCTGGGAATCGGGGTCGAGCTGATCGGCCCGCTGCTGCAGCCAAGCCACCAGTTGCTCGCGGTAGCGAAGGCGATCGTCTGGGGTGCCAAGGCTGTTGATCTCCAGCTCCAGCCCCTGGACCCCCAGATCCGCCAGGAGATCCCAGGCCAGGGCCATCACCTCCACATCACTGCGGGCACTGCTCACCCCCAGGCACTCCACTCCGATCTGGTGAAACTGGCGCTGACGCCCCGCCTGGGGCCGCTCATAGCGAAACATCGGGCCGGCATACCAGAGCTTTTGGGCTCCCTGACTGAGCAAGCCGTGCTGCACCGCTGCCCGCACGGCGGAGGCGGTGCCTTCCGGCCGCAGGGTGCAGGAACGCTCACCGCGGTCGAGAAAGGAATACATCTCCTTGCCCACCACATCAGTGCCTTCGCCGATGCCCCGCGCGAAGAGTTCAGTGACCTCCAGCAGCGGTGTGCGGATCTCCTCGATCCCGGCCCGGCGGAAATGCTCACGGGCCACGGCCTCCACCGCCTGCCACCGCCGGGTCTGTTCCGGCAGCAAATCGACCATGCCGCGCAGGCTCTGCAGCTGACTCACACCCTTCCCGCTTCAGTGGCGCCAGTCTGCCGGGTGGGGGTGGGCGGGGTCTTTGTGTCCCCCTGGCCTGCGGACCGTGATCAAGGGCCCATGGCCGCAGCGGATGTGCGCTGGCTGCAGCGCCTGGACAACTACGAACGGGCGCTGGGAACCTTGGCCCGGGCCCTCTCACTGGCAGACGAGCGGCCCTTGAGTGAACTGGAAGAACAAGGATTGATTCAGGCGTTTGAATTCACCCACGAGCTCAGCTGGTTGTTGCTCAAAGACTTCCTCGTGGATCAAGGGGTGAGCGGCATCAGCGGCTCCCGGGATGCGGTGGTTCGCGAGCTGTTGCCAGCGGGGACGGAAGCCACCTGGATGGCGATGATCCGCAGCCGCAATCTCACCAGCCGTACCTACAACCCCGCGCTGGCCCATGAGATCGCCGCACTGATCAGCGAGCGTTACGCGCAAGAACTGACAAACCTCCAACAGGAATTGCGACGCAGGGCCGACAAGCTGTGATCATCCCAGGCATCCCCGATGCGGACAGCGCCCAGGTGCTGAAACTGATTCAACGCAATCCCAGCGTGCGCCGGGTGGTGCTCTATGGCTCCCGAGCACTGGGCCGGCATCGACCAGGGTCAGATCTTGACCTCTGCCTCGATGCCCCGGACATGGAGCTGGGGGAGCTGCTGGAACTCGGCGGTGCTCTCGATGATCTGCTGCTGCCCTGGCCCATCGACCTGCAGCTGCGCCATCAGATTGAGCACAAGGGGTTGCTGGACCATCTCGAGAAGGTGGGCCAGGTGCTGTGGACCCAGCCAGGTCAGCCCAGCAGCTCCTGAAACCAGGCGATGGTGGGCTCGAGGCCCTGCTCCAGGCTTACCTGGGGCCGCCAGCCCAGAACGCTCTGGGCCAGAGCAATGTCGGGTTGGCGTTGGCGGGGGTCATCCGCAGGCAGAGGCTTCTCGATCAGGGGCAACTCGGGGTTGATGCGGGCACGCACCTGGTCGGCCAGCCGTCGAATCGTGAATTCACTGGGATTGCCAAGGTTGACGGGACCGGTGGCATCGCCATTCATCAACCGGATCAAGCCTTCGATCAGATCATCGACATAACAGAAGGAACGGCTCTGGCTGCCATCGCCGTAGAGGGTGAGTGGTTCACCGCGCAGGGCCTGCACAATGAAGTTGCTGACCACGCGGCCATCGTCGGCAAGCATACGCGGGCCGTAGGTGTTGAAGATGCGAGCAATGCGGATCTCGCTGCCATGCATGCGCTGGTAGTCGAAACAGAGGGTTTCGGCGATGCGCTTGCCCTCGTCGTAACAGGCGCGAATGCCGATCGGGTTGACGCAGCCGCGGTAGCCCTCGGGCTGGGGGTGGAGCTCGGGATCGCCATACACCTCACTGGTGGAGGCGAGCAGCAGGCGGGCCCTCACGCGGCGGGCCAGGCCAAGCATGTTGTAGGTGCCCAGGAAGCTGGTTTTAGCGGTTTTGACTGGATTGGTCTGGTAGTGAATCGGAGAGGCGGGGCAGGCGAGGTGCCAGATGCGATCCACCTCGAGCTTGATCGGCTCCGTGACATCGTGGCGAATGAACTCAAAGCGAGGGTGATCCCACCACTGACGCACGTTGGCCTTGCGGCCCGTGAAGGTGTTGTCGAGACAGAGCACCTCTTCCCCGGCCTCCATCAAGCGATCGACGAGGTGAGAACCGAGAAAGCCAGCACCACCGGTGACCAGGTTGCGGATCGGACCGGCAGGCATCGGCGGCATGGTTGATTGACTGACGTTAAGCAGGGATCACCAGGTGCGATACACCAGCCTGCCCAGCAGCTCGCGCAGGGCACGGGAACTGGAATCCAGTGCCTGCGCCGACGGCAGCCACTGGCTGGGGTCGCGCCAGAGGGGGCCGGCCCAGCGGCCCCGGGTCTGGAAATCCACCGGGAAGGGACGCACCTGCAGGCCCTGACGTTCAAACAGGCGCTGGGCACGGCGCATGTGGAAGGCACTGGTGACCAGCAAAATGCGCGGGGGTGAGGCGGTCGTTGTCGATGTCTGGCGACCTAGGAGACGGCGAATCGCGATCGCTTCTTCAGCCGTGTTCACCACAGGCGGGGTACTGGCCATCGCCACTGGCGGAATACCAAGCTGCGCTGCTTCCTCGAGATAACGCTGGCCTTCCGGCGGCTGGCCGGGGCGGAACGGGCTGGCGCCACCGGTGAACAGCAGGCGCGGCGCCTTACCGGCGCGGTAGAGATCGAGCCCAGCCAGAAAGCGGTCGGGATCCTCCCACTCGCTGACGCGGGCGGCACCGGGGGCGGGGTGACGACCGCCACTGAGCACCACAATGGCGTCGGCCAGCGGCGCCTCTGTCGCCAGGCGGCGTTGCCAGGGGGCCTCCAACCATTGCCACAGGCGCTGGCTCACCAGGCCCAGAGAGAAGAACCAGAGCAGCAGCAGGGCGGTGATCACCGGCCAGCGCCAGCGGCCGATCAAGCCGATGAACAGCAGGATCAGACTGAACCCAAGGGGCAGGAGAGCGAGCGGCAGCAGCTTGCTGAGCAGATAAGCCATCGATCGGTCAGAGCAGCCAGCGCAGGTCACGCCTGAGCTCCATCGCCATGCGAGAGCCGTCGGTCAAGCGTTGCTCGAGCTCAGCTGGGGTCAGCACGAGCAGATCACTCCCGAACATGCCAACGTTCTCAAGGCTTGGCAAACGCCGCGTCTGCTGCTGTGCCCAGACCCGGTCGTCCTTCAAAACCTGATCAAGGGCTGGCCAGTGCCAGACGGATTGCTTTAACGAGCGCACGGGCTTGGCTGATGGCGTCTGAACTCTGCAGACGGCCGAAGTGATCGTCATCAAGGTCCGGGTCGTGCACGTCAAGCATCAAACATCAACCTAGGTGCGTTTCCGGGGAATCCAACACGGCTTCCCTCGAAGAGCCAACCTGCAGGAAATCTCACCGACTAAGCAAGAGACATGCACTGCAGCGGATGTCCAACCAGCAACACGCCTTGTGATCAAGCACGACGCCCGCCTGACTGACTGGGCTCTTTCCTTTGCCACTCCGGCACCAGAGCCGCCAACAGCTCCATCGCTGCCGGCAGATCCTGCGCCGCAATCGCTGCTTCCAGTGCTTCCAATTGGGGCCAGAGCTGCGCGGGGGGGAGTGCGCGTTCCTGGGCCCGGTAGATCAACGGATGCGCTGTGGGCTGGGATTCGGCATCGATCAACAACTCCTCGAAAAGCTTCTCGCCAGGACGCAGTCCAGTGCAGACGATCTCAATCTCGCCGCCGGGGTTCTTGGCATCGCGCAAGGAGAGGCCACTGAGACGCACCATCTGCTCGGCCAGGTCTTTGATCAGCACCGGCTCGCCCATATCGAGCAGGAACACATCCCCGCCCTGGGCGAGAACAGACGCCTGCAACACCAAGGAGGCCGCCTCCCGGATCGTCATGAAATAGCGGATTATCTTGGGGTGGGTGAGGGTGATCGGCCCTCCTGCCGCGATCTGGCGTCGGAACAAGGGCACCACCGAACCGGAAGAGCCGAGCACGTTGCCAAAGCGCACCATGGCAAAACGGGTGTTGCTGGCCTCAGCGGCGTGGGCCTGCAGCACCAATTCGGCCAAGCGCTTGGACGCACCCATCACGTTGGTGGGGCGCACGGCTTTGTCGGTGGAAATCAAGACCACCTCGCGAACGCCGGTAAATACGGCAGCGCGGCACACATGGTGGGTGGAACCGACGTTATTGGCCAGTCCCGCCAGGGGATTGGCCTCCACCAAAGGCACATGCTTGTAGGCGGCGGCATGGAACACGAGCTCCACAGCCTGATCCGCAAACAAGTGTTTGAGCAATTGGTAATCGGTGGCCGTACCCAGCACAGGCTCAATCGCGCCACCCTCCGGCAACAGGGAACGAAGCTGCTGCTCGACGGCATAGAGCGCCGGTTCACTGCTCTCCAGCAGAATCAGCTTGGCTGGTGATAACGCCAGGATCTGGCGGCAGAGCTCGGAGCCAATCGATCCGCCAGCACCGGTGACGCAGACGACGGCTGCGCGAATGCCTGGGCCGAGCAGCTTGGGGTCAGCGGGCACAGCATCTCTGCCGAGCAGATCCTCGATCACGATCGGCCGCAGAGAATCGATGCTGGCGCGGCCGGAGGTGAGGTCATCCACCGAGGGCACCTGCAACACGGCAATGCCACGGCGCTGAAGGTCGTCCACGATGCGGCGCCGTTCACTGCGGGCGAGGGATGGAATGGCCAGAAGCACGCCATCGACGGAGCCCTTGAGATCCTTCAACACCTGAGGTGGCTGGATCGCGACTCCGTTGATCGAACGGCTCCAATAAGAAGGATTGTCGTCCAGGAAAGTAACGATCTTGTGGTTGCCGGCGAGCCGAAGGGCCGCCGCCAACTGGGCGCCGGCTTCACCAGCGCCATAGATCGCGACACGCATCTGTTGCTTGTGCTGCGTAGAACGCAAACTGAGTAAGACATCGCGCAGGGCAAAGCGCACAGCGCCCGTCAAACCGGTGAGCAACAACCAAAGCAAGATCCAACTGCTGCGGGGCGGCATCGGCAGCCGCAACATCACACCTGTGCCGGCCAGCACCAGCACTAGAAGGCCGTTGCGTCCTGCAAGGCGATAGAGCGCTGCACTACCGACATAGCGGGTGAGTCCCTTGTATTGCGCTGTCATTGCATACAAGGGCAGGCCCACGGCAATCACGGCAAGTAACAACCAACCACCAACGGCCATGAAGTTGGGGTGGAAGGGATGGGCCAAGCGCAACCAGAAGCTCAGCCACACCGCCAGGGGCAGCAGAAGTGCATCAACGGCAATCAGAAGGAGTCTGCGTAACAAAGGTGAGACACGCAGCAGAGGGTTGATCGCCGCAGCAGAGGTTGAACTCATCGACAAGCTCTTTGCACCACTGAACGAACCACTTCCGTGTAAGCAGACATCTGCTCATTGGTAATGGTTGGATGAACTAAAAACATCAGACTTGTCTCGCCAAGATTGCGGGCCACAGGCAGGCGCTCAGCGGGGGCGAGCCCAGCCTCCTGGAAGCACCTCTCCAGGTAGATCTCGCTGCAACTGCCGGCGAGAGCGGGATATCCAAGTGCGGCGATCTCCGTAAGGATACGGTCACGGCTCCAACCATCAGCCAGCGCTTCGGGCTGCACAAAGGCATAGAACTTGTACCAGGCGTGGGTGAAGTGCTCTGGTGGCAGGGGCACACGCACGGAGGGCAAATCCCCCAGGGCCTGAGCGAGCAAGAGAGCATTGCGAGTGCGAGTAGCGGTCCACTCCGGCAAGCGCTGGAGCTGGATTCGACCGATTGCGCTTTGCAACTCAGTGAGGCGGAAATTGGAGCCGAAACGTTCGTGCAGCCAACGAAAGCCGGGTGGATGCTCGCGCTCGAAGACCGCCTCATGAGTTTTTCCGTGATCCTTGAAGGCCCACATGGAATCCCAGAGTTCAGAGCGAGAGGTGTTCACCATGCCGCCCTCTCCAGCGGTGGTCATGATCTTGTCCTGACAGAAGCTCCAGGCGGCCAAATCGCCGAAGCTGCCCACTGATTGACCGTTGATACGGGCGCCATGGGCCTGAGCGCAGTCTTCAATCACGGCGATGCCATGGGTGCGGGCGAGATCACAGATGGCCGGCATGTCGGCGGGCCAGCCACCCAAATGCACCACGGAGATGGCCTTGGTGCGGGTGGTGATCAGCGGGGCGATGGTGGCAGCTGTGATGGCGCCGGAATCGGCATCGACATCGGCAAAAATCGGCTTCGCACCAAGAAGCACGGCGCTGGAAGCGGTGGCGATGAAGGTACGCGGAGTGGTGATCAGCTCATCACCCTGGCCTATGCCGATAGCTAGATAGGCAGCGGAAAGAGCCAGAGAGCCATTGGCCATGGCGATCGCCTGACTGCTGCCACACCACTCAGCAAACTCGTGCTCAAAAGCCTTTGTTTCTTCTCCCGTCCAGGTATTCACCTTGCCGGAAGTAAGAACATGCGCGACCGAATCAACTTGATCGCTATCGAAATAAGGCCAAGAGTTAATAAGGGACACGGCTGCAGAAGACTATTCAGCTTGAAGACACAACACGCGCCGGCACGCCGACAGATGTGACGCTACTGGGAAGATCACGAATAACAGCAGCACCAGCACCCACGATGACATCGGAGCCAATGCACACCTTCTGGATCACCGAAGCACCGATGCCGATCCAGCTGCGGGCACCAACTCGCACCTCACCGGCCAGGCGAGAACCTGGGCAAAGATGAACGCCATCAGCGAGTTGGGCGTCGTGATCGACGCTACAACCGGTATTTAGGATCACGCCAGTACCAATACAGACCTGAGCTTGTACAGCCACCTGAGCAAAGACCACAGAGGCTGGTCCAAGCTGGGCAGACGGCGAGACCCACGCGGTGGGGTGCAGCAGCGTGGGCAAGTGATAACCGGCTCGCTGTAGCCGCTGAATCCAGTCAATACGAGTAGAGGCATGACCGATGGCCACTACAGCCGCGTCAAATTGAGAGGCGGTACATGACTGCAGGGACAACGCAAGAGGGCCAATGACAGGCCAATCAATTACCGGCGGCAATGGATCCATGGCGGTAAAGCGATCGTCTAGAAAAGCAAGACTGGAAGCAAATCCACTGACGAGAGCGGTTTCCGCTACAACCTTGGCGTGTCCACCTGCTCCCAGAATTAGAAGACGGCTCATATGGCGCCGATGTCATTCAAAAACACTGCCAAAATCACTCCCAAGCCACTCGCGCCAATAATAAAAGGAATCCAGCAAAGCTCTGACGAGCAGACTGGTAGCAAAAAGTTGGGTACTATAATCTCTCTGGTCAAAATAAAAAGACTGCAAGCAGGAAGAAAGGGACAGATCAAAAGGATTCACCTGCCCCCAAAACACCAACAAGACCGAACAGCACCATGAGAGAAACGCAATGTCAAGCAGTAAGCAACACAAAACTTTTAAACAAGACAACTCAGCGTTCGGAGAACCCACTGCAAAATAAAACCGTCTCAAACCTATCGCAATCAAATACCAACAAGACAACGAGCAGGGCAAACAACGATACAAAAATCGAAAACAGAAAATATAACGAAAGGATATATATTAGGTGTGTTTTAATCTACTCCAAAGACTTTAGAATCAAAGCTTCCAAATCACTTACTCTGGCCTGCAAAGAAGAAATCTGAGAACGCAGTGAAATAATCTCACACTCTGCATAAAAGCCGAGCTTTCGTCCAACCCTTGGGAGCCATTCTGGGGAAGCAGACCATTCAAGAATCCATAAACAGCCATCACCGCACTGGATCAGAAATTCACCAGTGTCAGACACTTCAAGGATTCGCCCAACAACTCCTTTTATAGATTCAGAAAAAGTAAGATTTGCACGTGTAATGACAATTTTTTCGTCCACATCAAAGGTGAATGCGCCAGGGTGGGGAGAGCACGAAGCACGAATATGAGTCAATAAATCAACAGCTGTGTTATGCCAGTTTATCCATCCATCATCAGGGGAGCGCTTACCATAATAGGTAGCAGAATTATGATCCTGAGGACGTAACTCAACTGAGCCATCTGCGAGCCTTGGCAACAAATCATCTAGCGCGATGGCCTCTGCATTCAACAGCTTTTTTTCTACGGAGGACGCATCATCAGAAAAGTCAACACTAAAAGGCACTTGAACTAAGATTGGTCCATCGTCAACGCCCTCTTGCATAATGAAGAATGAAGCAGCTCCATCATTTTGCTCAAGAATCAACCAAGCCAATGGAGCCCTGCCACGACCTAGAGGCAAGTTAGTAGGGTGAAATCCCACAAAACCGTCAGGAGGTATGGTCAACATAGCTATCGGGATTATTTGCGATAGACCAACCGCAAAAACCCGATCAGGCCCAAAGTCTCTAAGAGACTGTGTGCATTCATCAACCCTTACAAATGATTGGTAAATAAATCCCGACTCTTTGGCGACCAAGGAAAGATCAACCCAACCACTTACATTGGAAGTATTTTGAGGCTGATAACCAAAAACAATGACATCCTTAAAACCATGTTCACAAAGCTTTCGAACAACAACACCTGTTGAACGAACACCACCAATGACTGCAATTTTCATAATTCAGGAGTAATACTTTTCTCACCAAAAACAACTACAGCTAGAGTTTGAAAAATAATCATTAGATCAAACAAAAACCCCGCATTGTCAATATATTCGACATCGTAGTTCCACCTTTGCTCCCACGAAAGAGTGGTATTACCATTTACTTGAGCAAAACCAGTCAACCCAGGACGCATCTCCGTACGAATCTTCGCCCACCGAGGCATTGAATTAAAAGTCTCAAGAAGGCAGGGTCTAGGGCCGACAAAGCTCATATCCCCGATAATTATATTTAAAATCTGAGGTAGTTCATCAATTTTGAAACGCCTTAAGAGTCCACCAAATGGAAATACACCATCTCCCCAATTCGAAGTTTGAGAAACTGGACGGAAAAAATCTACGTGCATGGTTCTGAATTTGAGTATCGAAAACAAACGCCCCCCGAATCCGACTCTCTGTTGACAAAAAAACAAAGGACCTTTAGAAGAGCACTTTATTCCTATTGCAACAATTAAAAATAGTGGCACAAAAAGAATAACAAGCGACAAAGCAAAGGCAAAATCACAAAATCTCTTAAACAACAGATAAGTACTCATCGAGAATAGTCACCTATCAACATGAAAGCTTCAGCGGCAGAGGTTGCAATATTGGAACCCCTCAAGGTGGCAAGTGCACGAATAGTAGCTAAGGAACGCGGCAAGCCGTCGGGTTGCAGCTGACTGCCATAGGCCTTCATAGCCTCAATCTTTAAATCTATCGTAGATTCTATATTCACAAAAACATTGGGAAGAAAAGCATTTATTGGATACGGTGGAACAACATGAGTCTCCGAAAGTGTTTCATATGCCAAGATTTTACGAATCGAAGATGCAGATTTCAAATATGAGCGTGTTGCCACGTGAGCCCCGTAAGCTATAGCAGAGTGATCTTTATGCAGATCATAGAAAAAAGGAACGTAGACAACAGATGGCTGCACTCTACGCAGAATATTTTCGACAACTTTATTTATTTTCCAGCTAGCAGTAAAGTCGAGACATGCCGCCGGTAGGTTTTCAAAGATCACATCGTGAATCCCCAATATCTCCGAGGAATTCAAACATTCATCACGAATCTTGTCCCAAAGTGAGTTAGGCCAAATTGGATGGTCGCCATCACCACTTCCAGTAAGAACCGAGAGGATGACATTGTCACCATCAGCAACATGCCGGGCAATAGTTCCACCAACCCCCAGAACCTCATCATCAGCATGAGGAGCGAAAACCAAAACACTCATACAATCAAAACCAATTAGAGAGGAATACGTTATAACCAGGCTTAGCCCGCAGCAAAGAAAAACAAAAACAAGAAGGATAGCAAAAAACCATAAATTAGATCAAAAAAGGAACGTAAAAACGTAAACAAGCATCATCTAACACCAAATCCAAAACGAATCATACGCGCTCGATACTTAAAGGCAGTATCTTCCAAGACTTTACACCAACGTTGGGACAATAGCTCCCTTGAAAAGCTACTCTCGGCCAAAGCACGGGCATTTGAACCTAACGAAGCCCTAAGAGGTGGATCATCAGCGATTGAAATCAAAGCTCGTGCAAAATCCTCAGGACTTCGTGGTGGAACAGTAAGACCAACTTTCTCTTCGCGAATTATTTCTGAAAGCCAACCAGGATAATTATTGATGACGGGCAAACCACAGGACAAATAATCAAAGAACTTATTAGGAGACGTACCTCTATAAAAAGCCGGTACATCCTCAAGAACCATCAGACCAGCATGTACAGACTTAGCAAGAATACCGGCGAGTTCTGACTTTGGAATCGGGGGCATAAAATGGCAACTAGTAAGCACTTCATCATCTACACGTTGAACCAAAGAAGGTTTACATCGACCATCACCAATGAACAAAAAATGTATATCAAGACGCCCCCAATATTTCAATACAGATGCAGTGTCGAGAACAGCGTCTAGTCCATTACAAATTCCATGAGCACCAGTAAAGGCCACTACAAGAGAACCAGGATCCAAGGAAAGACCGGCAATTTTCTCCGGCTGCTTGATTTCACCAGACGGGAGGGGGTGAAAGAGATCAAGATCACAAGCATTTGGTATGTTCGTAATACGCGAAGGGAGCACGCCACGTTCGGCAATACCCTCACAGATCCCCGGGGCTAAGCCAATGCAGGCATCTGCCGAGTGATAACTAAGCCATTCAAGAGCAGAAAGGGCCGAGAGCACGAATGGGTTACGCAGCACTCCCATTGCACGGGGAAGCTCGGGCCAGAGATCGCGCACCTCGAAGACAAATGGTGTCCCTCTCAACCAACGGGCGACAATACCGGGAATACCAGCTGTGAGAGGAGTGGTGGTCGCAAAAACAAGATCCGCATCAGACCGAAGCACTAGCAGTAGGCTCTGCCAGCTATAGCGAAAAAACACCATGGCCCTCTCCAGCAAACCTGCGTAATTCGAGTAGTGAAGGTCGAACTCGATGACCTCAATCCCATCCACCAGACCTCTGCGATTGCCATGTCGAAAGGGCCCGTCCAAGCCGGTCTTGGTGCGGGCATCTCGAAGGCACACCATCTGAACCTGATTACCAGCCTCCACTAGAGAACGGGCTAGAGCGTAAGAGCGGGTGCCGGCAGCACCTGCAGGCGTAGAGAAATACTGGTGGTAATAAAGAACCTTCACGCGCAGTTGATATCAGGAAGGAAGGAGAATGGAAGTAATGAAGACTGCAGGAGCATGCTCAACAGCTACTTCGAGAACAGGCAAAGGAGTTTTGGCACCATAGTATTGAGATTCCCAGCCAGATATCAACTCCAGCCGGACAATGGGCTGATCACATTGAACTTGCAGAGTCGCCATTGAACTGATAAGAGTGGAACCATCTAAGCTCCATTCTCCAGGACAAAGACGCCAACGCAGCAACGCTTGAGTCCGGAAGGCTGAACAGGTGTCAGTAATAGTCCAAGCCTTTCCCGTTGCATCAACCATCACTTGACGTTGATGGCGGCCAAATGGACAGCGGTAGGCAGCGTTAATTGAGAGAACTTCCACCTGAGGTGAAGCTTCAAGCTTCACCCAATCACCCCAGAGGAAGCGGCCGAGACGAAGCATGGGCTCGGCACCATCAAAATGAACGGTATTATGAGTTGTAATACCAGGAAAGATGGCAAGATCATCGGAAGAAGCATTGTATGCATAACTACCACCATCACGCAGGAGGTTGACGCCACGATGCCAAAGATCAAAGTGAAGCGGATCGGCATGTGCAGGCCTGAAACGGTAGGTAGGGAGGCGGAGCAGGGCCCAACAACTGACGGAAGGCCGCAAGGTTGCATAACCACCATCTTTAAACATAGTTATTACATTCGATGAGGTGGTCCCCAGAGCAGAATCTAGGGAACGACTAACAGAAAGCCCTAACCAATGGAGCGGTTCATCCCAAGGCCCATCCTGAAAGACTGGGTATCCTCGAAAAAGCACGGAAGCTAACTGAATGGTGGGGCGGAAGTCGCGGTAATCCTGGCTGTGAAGGGTGTAGCAAAAGGCTCCGTCGTTGTTGCCGAGGTTGGGTCCATCGCCACTAATGGGATCGACCATAGAAGTAAGCCAAGAAGTAGCAGCAAGGCAATGACTAAAAAATCTCTCAGAGAAAGGATCAAGATCAAGCCATCGACACCAAAGAACAGCCTGAGAAAGCGTATCAAGTAGCAAGCGGTGGTAAGTAAGCGAATGCTGAGAAAATGAGCCATCCGCCATAACGAGTCGGCCAACACTCTGCTCTAAAGAGAGACGGCCGGCTTTAGCCCACTGGCGACCAGATGAAGCATACAAACTGGAATTGGCTGCAAGCCAACTTCCACCTATGAACAGAGCTGCGGCTTCAGACGACCAGTGATTGTTTTCCTGAGATTGTGCGTAGTGAACCGTTGCAGAAATACGAGTCAAATGAGCAGAAACGAAGGCGGCTCGCTCGGGATTACAGGTGGGGACATACCCTGGGGCGTCGCTCAAATGCCAAGCCTGAAGTGCATGCAGCAGCCGTATTGAACATTCCTGACCGCAAAGCCAGTTGGAACCACCATTTACAGGATTGGCCTCACACCAACTCTGACTCCAGGCATTCAATCCATCCCGGTAGTAACTGTCGCCACTGAAAAGCCAAGCGCGCGCGAATAGTGGTGCCCAACCCCAGCGGGAGAGCTCCCAACAGCGTTTAATATCTGCACCGGAGAAGGGTCTGCAACGGCTCCAATGCTGGCTGCTATCAGGGAAGCGCAGGCCGGAGGCAGGGTCTAAAAACCAATCCGGTGGTGAGCCAATCTCATGGATTTCATGGCTGAACCAGGTAGCTCGGCCAATAAGCAGAGCATCAGCAACTGAAAGACAAGCCTCACGTGAAGCCAGAAACCATGAATATGAAGGGAGGTTATCTTGCTCCCGAGATCCCCTCAGTGGCTCGGGTACGGGACAGGGTTCGATAGGGGAAGCTAAGTGGTGGAGGCCGCTATGCAAAGCGACACGATGTTTGGCTACCGAAGCACAATTACGCCAGCCCAGCCTTTTGCTGGTGCGTAACAGAGAGAGCAATTTCACCCCTGATCTGTAACACCACACAGATCAAAAACCTCATGGTTACTGATTTCAAGCCCCTTGAAAGGGCTATGAGCCACGAGGAAGACCAATAAATCAGCTTGCGTCAAAACTTGATCAAGGGAGTGAAGCTTGATGGTGGGATGGTCAGACAAATTGGGTTCACAAGCAAGAACATCTAAACCGGCCACTAAGAGTTCGGTAGTGATATGCAGAGCAGGGGATTCACGCAAATCGTCGACATCCGGCTTAAATGCCAAACCTAAGCAGCCAATGCGGGCAGGACGACCAAGCTCATCTTCAAGAGTGGCGGCACGAGCCTGAACCTGATCAATGACCCAACGACTCTTGCCGTCGTTAACTCGACGGGCATTTTGGATCAAAGAGGTGCAGTGGGGTGCGGCAGAAGCAATGAACCAAGGGTCCACGGCAATGCAGTGACCGCCCACACCACAACCAGGCTGGAGTACATTCACTCGGGGGTGATGATTGGCCAGACTGATGAGCTCACGCACGTTGATATCAAGGTGATTACAAACCAGTGAAAGCTCATTAGCAAAAGCAATATTTACATCCCGAAAGCTGTTCTCCGTGAGCTTCACAAGCTCAGCAGTGCGGGCAGTCGTGGAAAGCAATTCCCCTTTGCAGAAACTGGCATAAAAAACCTGACCGGCTTTAGTAGAAGCTGTGGTGAGACCACCGATCACACGATCATTACTGACAAGTTCATGGAGGATACGCCCGGGAAGGACACGCTCAGGACAATAGGCGATATGAATCTCGTCACCACTTACATTGCTTGCTTGGGCAATTACTTGAGCTAACTTCTCAGTCGTACCAACAGGAGAAGTGGATTCCAGCAAAATGAGATTGCCAGGACAAAGAACCGGAGCAATTGCACGGGCGGCGGAGAGCACATAATCAATGTTGGGCTGTGGGACACCATCGACACTGCTCCTGAAAGGGGTCGGTACGGCGATCAAAAACACATCAGCTGGAGCTGGTGTGAGCTGTGCAGAGAGAGAACCGGAGGCAACGGCACTTGCAACTGCCTGTTCTAGGTCAGGCTCCACAATGTGAATGCGACCCTCATTAACAGTGCTTACAACCTGCACATTCACATCGACGCCAATTACCCGATGACCAGCACGAGCCAAGACGGCCGCTGTGGGAAGGCCTATATAACCAAGACCAACTACACAACAAGTACTCATTGGTTCACGGCCTCCAAAAGCCAGCGCTGAACTTCAAACAACTCTGAAGCAGGGATAGGTGCTGGACCACCCGATTGAATGGCTTGTATAAAGGCTTTACAACAGTTTATTTGCCCTTTGTCTTGGGCAAGAAGCCGACGCTTTCTGAAGCCAGTGATACCCCAAGCCTCAAGTTTACGGTAATTATCGAGGCGGAGCACTTTACCGGAGGCAAACACTTCCAAACGCTCCTTAGGAAAAGCCTTACTGCCATTAGCGAAATAGTGAACAGTGCCAATTGAGCCATCTGCAAACCGCAGGGTTAAGGAGAAGGTATCGGGACAAGGCTTGCTATCAGCAGCGCTGAGAAGTTGCAAATCTTCGATAGGGCTGGCAGCAAGATAGCGAAGTAGATCGACAAAGTGGCAAGCCTCACCAATGAGACGACCTCCTCCAAGAACAGGGTCTTGAGTCCAATGGTCGTCAGGAATGGAACCGGCATTACACGTATACACAAAAGACTTGGGACCACTGAAACGCTGGAGCTGTAGCTGAAGATCTATCGACAGCGGAGCGAATCGTCGGTTGAAACCAACCATTAATAATTGCTCTCCAGTATGTGCTGCTTGTATGGCATCAAGCTGTTCGAAGGTTAGACAAAGGGGTTTCTCTACAAATACATGCTTGCCGGCATCCAGGGCCTGAACCACAAGTGATGCATGACTGTCGTGACGAGTAGCAATAACAACTGAATTGGACCCAGGGTCTTCCAACGCAGCGAGAACATCAGTGGTTACATGATTAAAACCATATTTGCGGCCAACGTGGACGGGGCCGATGCCGCTAGAGGCAGCAAGACTATGAAAAGAAGCACCGACCTTTGCAAAAGCAGGGATAAGCATACGGCTGGCATAATTACCAGCTCCGATTACTCCCAACGCGGGTTGGCAAGGAGAGGCAGAACTATGATCAACAGAGTGCTTAACAGAAAGAAGACTCGTACACTGGGAGAGGCCGGAATTATCGGCATATTTAAGCAAGATGCCGAGCGACGGCGCGGAACTGGTTAGCAGCTCGTAAGCATCGGCAGCCTCCTCAAAGAGAAAACGGTGAGATATGAGCAAATCTGTGCGAAGAGCACCCGTCTGCAATACATGGAGAACAGCTTGAAAATTGCGCTGTTCTGTCCAGCGAACAAAACCGATGGGGTAATCACGACCAAGTTGCTCGTAAGCAGCGTCGTAACGACCAGGCCCGTACGAACAACTAACTTGAAAAGAAAGTTCTTTTTTGTAAAAAAGATCACGGCGAAGATCTAATCCTGTTACGCCGACCAAAACGATGCGACCACGTTGGCGACAGGCTTGAGCCGCAACATGGACTGGATCGCTCGACGAAGTGGCAGCAGTAATCAATACACCATCGACACCAACACCATCAGTGAGCTGAGAACACCATGCGACAGGATCTACATTTTCTGAAAGGTGAAAAGCTGTAACACCAAGTTGCTCAGCGAGAGCACACTTAGTTGGATCTGGATCAAGACCTAAAACGCGACAGCCATGCGAAACAAGCAATTGTGCTGTCAATAGGCCAATCAATCCAAGACCACTGACTAAAAACGTCTCCCCAAGAGTAGGATTAGCAAGACGGATTCCTTGAAGGCCAATAGATGCTAAAACTACAAATGTTGCATTTTCATCACTAACAGAGTCAGGAATTACTGCACAAAGATTTTGAGGAACAGCTACAAATTCAGCGTGGCTACCATTGGAGACAACTCGATCACCAACTTTAAAACCAGTGACGTTGGATCCAACTTCTACCACTGTTCCAACATTGCAATAACCAAGAGGAAGCGGTTGATCTAACTTACTACGTACAGAGTCAACGGTTGACAAAAGTCCATCAGAACGGGCTTTATCGAACACCTGCTGAACCTTATCCGGCTGCTGACGAGCCTTCTGAATCAGATTCGACCTACCAAAATCAACGAGCATTTTTTCGGTGCCCGCAGAAACCAGGGAACTATTTGATCTTATTAATAGGGAATTAGAGCTTAGAGAAGGCGAAGGTACATCCCAGATTTCGGTCTCTCCTGTGGAAAGAAGTTGGATAATTTGCTTCACAAAGCTAATTCAAATACGACTTAGGATTATTCACTCTATACCTTAAAAGCTTAGCCGGATTACCGGCTACGATAGCATAGTCGGGAACATCCTTTGTGACAACAGATCCTGCACCTACGACAGCCCCAACACCAATAGTCACACCGTGCAAAATGGTTGATGAGGCACCTACCCAAGCACCACGCGAAATTACCACTGGCTTAGCAGTGGGACGAGGACTGTCGATAATATCCGCACCGTCGACAATTTCAAGAGAATGATCACCACCAACACAAACAACGAATGCAGCAATCATGACATTTGGTTGAACCAGTAGCGGCACTGATGAGTAGAAATGTCTGCCTACGAAGCAATTAGGACCAATGCTCGTGCTGTATCTAGATGAGACGACGAAGTGCCTACAAATCTTTGAACGCTTAATTGAAACAAGGGGACGAAGTGAGAGAAATAGAGACCGAGCAACATCAATAAATGAAATCATTCGGCACCCCGAGCAACCTCAAGGAGGCAATTTTTAATATTAGCATAATAGGAATAATAACCATGCTCAGATGTACTTAGAGAGCAAAGAGAATGCATTTGAAGAAGTGAGGCAGGAGCCGATTGAGCAAGATCAAGAAGGGCATCAAGAATATCTTGAGTATTAGACATAGTATTCACTACTCCACAGCCATTCTTTAACCAATCAGCTTCTGACCCATCACCTATAGAAGCAAGTACAGGAATACCATGAGCGATGGCCTCGGATACAACTAAGCCGCCAAGACCAGGCATGACTAACAGGTCTTGACCAGTAAATACCCTCGAGAGCGCATCTCCTGACTGACGACCTAAAAAGGTGACATGCTGATTGATACCAAGATCTGTAGACAAATCCTGAAGATACGAATATAGTTCACCATCACCCACATAAGTAAGATGAGCGGAACGAAAATAATCGGAATTATTACTTATGAGTGGCAAAAGCGAACTAAATGCGCGCAAAAGAATATGAGGCTTTTTCGCGGCAGTCATAGCCCCAACATATATTAAATTGAAGCAGGAAGGGTTAGGATGGTAGGGCACTTCAGAAATGCAACGATTGTCGACTGTATTAACGGCACAATAGATTTTGGTGCTTGAAATCCCTAACTTTTTAAAATGGTCAATACCGCGATTACTGTACACCAAGGCAGCATCAGATAAACGCTCCACAAATGAAAATGGATATAACAAAAATTTCGACAAAGCGCTACGAGTAGGCAATGAGCCTAGACTCCATTGAATTAATTTCTTGCGATAAATCTTACAATACGAGAAGGAGACAAGATTCATGAACAGATTAGATGCACCTTCGCAGACCACAACATCAGGAGAGAGTTGCTGCAGGGTATGAAATAAATCAAAAGAGAGAGGTATATAAGCTTTCCGTCCCATAAAGGAAAGAGTGATATTAAGAGAAGGTAGGCAAAGGCTATTGACAGAAGAAGTATCACCCGAGATAACTTTAGTGCCTACAAAGTCTTGAAAATGGATAAGAGTAAAGTCTATTTGAGGGTCGCGGGAGAGGTCCTCAAATAGAGGGATTCTCCAAAATTGAGCGACTCTGTATACAACGACTACCTTAATTTTCATATTGAACATTCTTGAGACAGGCAGATCGAAGCCGTAAGTCGGAATTGAGGGATGAATAGGCGCGGTATATAAATCTACTATAACCTTCGCTTACTTTACGAGCACCATGAGAAACATCAGTGTCAAACATCAAAACATCTCCTGCTGAGAACGATCTCGGGAGATATGATTCGGAATTTTCGTCAGACAAGATGGTTGATCTATTATCTATAGAGTCGTATAAACCACCTGTACGATTCAATGATTCTAGAGATAAAACTCTAGTCATTTTATTCGTTATATGGGTATTAGGTATGATTTTAATTGGGCCAGCATCATAGGGTGTCTCTGTAAGATACACCCATGTTTTTATAGAACGGAGCCTGTCCCAATGAAGAACATTGCTGGGGGGATTGTTCGATGGAAAGGTTTGCTGTGAAATAAGCTGACGGTTAAACGCAATGTGAAATGGGGATACATTGAAGGCTTTTGAAATAGTTTTGAGAAAAAAGGGATTAAAAAAGAAGCGAGTGGTATAAAGAAACTTATTTACATTTAATAGGACACGAGGCCTCTGGATCTGGCCAATTCGAACGGCTTGATCGTGAGAATTATCATATCGATAGGGATGGGCATTTATAATGTAATCGGCTTCTTGCCTAAGATGATGAAGAAAGTGCTCACCTATTAGCTTGGGAAGATAGCAATACCCATTAGCAATAAGAGAATGAGCGGCTTGGGTGGAGTTCTTCATTTACAAATTCCAAAGAGAGAAGACTTGAGGCGCAATAACTTTAATAATAACGTTTGATATCTGTAACAAGTGAAGAGTGGGTTCCATCTGAAAAAGTATTTAAAAATAAGCGATAAAAGAATAGCATCGCTTATATGAGAGGCAGTTAAAAAATCTTCAGAGTTAGGGTGGAGCTGAAAGTTTTCAGAAATACTTTTTCCAAGGTAAGGCCCTATATGAACCTTATCATAGTTAGAAGGATTAGTAAACTCGAAACCTAAATATTTGATTGCAAGAGTACCATTGCAGTCAAACATAATGTCCCCCATAAATAAGGGTGATATGGAATGATATTGCAATAGGGACGTAAATCTAGGCAAGCAACTAACGACGAGACTGTTGATTGTAAAATCCGGAGAGTGAGGAAGCAAAAAATGGGTAGGCTTGCAATTTGCCATTTTAAGAATATTGAATAGCAAATGAAGTCGGTTAAAAAATAAAGATAGCCTGCGTTCGCGCTCGGAATTAGATACAGATTTAAGATCGCGAAAAAAGGGCTCTGAAAAAGAGACAATCTTGCAATCATAAGAGCAAATAAATAAATTGAGAATAAAAATACGTAGAAATAAGTTGAATATAGCAAAAAAACTAAGTTGACGGAAGTCTCTACCTCGACCCAGATAAAAAGTAGAATCTTTAGATATATAGGAGAGTGAGCGGATGTGAGAATCGCCAAAAATAGCAATCATTTAGTAAACCCAGGAGAAATAAAGGAAAGAAAACGCAGCTACAGCCAAGATATACCTGCTGAAATTATTCGCCAATAGACTCATATAGTGAGAAAGAGAAAGTGTGAGTAAAATAAACTCAAAAGGCCGGGAAAAGCGGGTGGCAAAGTGAAGATTGGATGAAAAAATAATATTAATAATAAGAGAACAAATAAAGGTAGCGACAAGAATTGTATCAAAACGAGCAGGCCTTAGGTTATTTAAAAAATTAGATCTAGATCGTATTAGCGAACGTAGCAAAGGCACGAGGCATAATGCCAATGTAATGAACCCAGTGAAACGTAATCCTTGATACTTTGCAAGTCCCATATAACGAGTTCCCTGTGTCAAAGCAAAGACCTTAAAGAACGAAATAGATATACCCAGAATAGGAATAAGGATAAAGATTAATACAATTAAAACTGACACCTGACGGTAACTAAGCTTTCGTGGGATGCGTAATTTGAAAAATAGAAGATGCTTCAGATTGAGAGCAATTGGGTAAAACAAAATTGCTGACAAAGATTGTATGTGAATGGAAACAGAAAAGAATAGCAATGAAAGTGTTAGGATGATATTATCATAGAATGCGAATGCAAGCAAAACAATGCCAAGAGCAGTCCCGCTTCTCTGTTGGAAAACAAAAAGAATTGGAAAGTAAGAGGCAATAATTGTAGCAAGAGGGACGTAAGATACTGGTCGAAAATAAGACGCAGAAATCACTCTATAGGCGTATGCTATTATCCAAATAACAATTGCATCAAGACAGACATAAATAAAGTGGATGTTATCCACAAGAGACTTTAAAAAAAAGACAATGAAAGTGTAACCAGGCTCAACGGATCCAGCACCGGCAAAAAATCCTATTGCACTCTTAATAATATACTCATAACCTTTAATATTGGTGTTTAGCGGGTGATATATGTAAGTAGCAACACCGGCATAGCAGAAAAATGGAATCGTTATAAGGAATAGACGAGAACCTAGGAAGGAGGCAGTTATGAAAAGAAGTGAGCTAAGTAAATATAAACTAGACATTTAATCAAGAGAGGCAATCCCATGAAACTCGTTCACCACGTTGGATATCCCTGGAGACCTTTTTACCTAGTAACTCCTGATAAAATCTAGGATGGAGACCGAAGCCTGGCCTGATTGCTCTCATATTGGATGATGAGATAACCCCACCTTGTTTGATATCTTCAGTGAAGTACAAAGATCTTTTAAAAATAGAGTTACTTTTTTCAGCTTTAGAAGTGCCGTATGAAACATTTCCCAAGGATGACATAGCATTGATAGTAGAGGCCTTCAAGGCTCTAAGTTGCTGAGGCTCGATGCTGAAATCAGAATCAACACCGCCTAGGTCACGAGAATCAGTAAAATGTTTTTCAATAAAACACGCGCCTAAAGCCACACTGACAATCGCTGAGGTATTGTCAATTGTGTGGTCGCTTAAACCTACAAGAGTTTGAAATGTTTGTTGTAAGTTAGGTAATGACATAAGATTCATATCAGAAGGGGAAGCCGGATAAGCACTAGTACATTTCAACAAGATAATTTTAGTGGCTCCTGAGCTGTGGAGAACCGATAAAGCATCGCTTATCTCACCAATAGAGGCCATACCAGTAGAAACAATGATAGGTTTGTTAGTTCTAGCAACCCTTTTTAAGAGTTCATAATCAACAATCTCAAAAGAAGCTATTTTATATGCAGGGCAATTAAAGGATTCTAATAAGTCGACAGACTCAAGATCAAATGGCGAAGAGAAAAGAGTTATGTTGTTTGCTTTGGCAAACTCAAAAATCTGCTTATGCCAAGAAAATGGAGTACACGCTTTTTTATACAATGAATAAAGTGTTTCTCCACTCCATAGACCTGATTTAATACAGAAATCCGACTGGGAGGAATCCAAGGTTAGAGACTGTGGCTCATAAGATTGGATTTTTATTGCATCAGCCCCATTATCGTGAGCAAGCTTGATTAGATACAGCATCCGGTCCAATGATCCATTGTGATTGCCGGATATTTCAGCTACAACGTAAGGAGGATCTGCAGGGCCACCGATCGAAGTTTCAAGGATATTAATTGGTTTCATATTTTGAGATTTGAAGTTTGAAGGTTTGGTTTCTGTGTCTAAAGTGTACAGGGTAATGGTGCGGATCTGAGACTCGAAGCAAGTCAAATATGTCATTTATGGTAGATTCTATATCAACATATGAATCCTCCGGCCTCCTTCTTTTATAAAAACTAGAAGGTCTATCATCCTGAGGCAATGGGATTATATTATTGTTTATCTTATTGGAGACAATCTCAAACAGCTTAAGATGGTTATCAAACATAATCTGGGAGATTTCATTATGAAGTGCATTATCAGGAATATGCATTAAAACCTTGGCCCAGATCGGGCCACAATCTAGTTCAACATCAGCAGAAATAGCTGACATCACTATTGATGTCTTACCTTCTAAAATTTGCCAAACATGGGGAGACCATCCTTTACCATCGGGCAAATCACTCGCATGAATTACAATGCAATGTTTAAACCTTGAGAGGACGGATAATGATATGATATGTGGATATGAAACACAGAAAACAGTGGCACCTTCAGGGACGTCATCGATGTCAAAGACAAGTTCGTAGTTGTCAAAGGGAAAATGAAGTGAAGGCGACTTAAGTTCTTTATAAGAAGAATAGAAAGTTAAGAAAGAATGGTTTTTGTTGCCAAGAAGAATGTAATTCATTTTTGAGATAGGAAGTTGGAAGCTATAGAAGCGATTCGTTTGCAGCCCAAACCATCAACCATAGAAGAGGCTCTTTGAGAAAGCAGATTTACCCAGTTGACATCTTCCAGTCTTTGAAAAAGCTCAATAAGCTTAACTCTGTCGAATGAACGACCAATTGATAGTGAGTCTTGTAATGAATATATCATTCCTAGTCTATTGAGGGTGGTATGGACCTGAAGTTGATTGTCAATGATAGGTAATTGTGCACTAGGTAACCCAATACAGGCGCGCTCCCACGAGGAGCTTCCTGAAGCACCTATACACGCATAGGAGGTTAGATACATAGGAGATAGATCGGACTGATCGACAAAAAGTTGAATATTAAGATCTTGCTCATAAATCTGGGATTGCAGAGAGGATAGATGAGGGGCTGAAGAGAGAAGAGGTACTATGTAAGTATATTTATTTGAACAGGGAATGTCATTAAGAGCTGCTAACAATAAATTAGTCAGGCCAAAGGGGTCAGTAGATCCAAAGGATATAAGGATTTTTGAGTCTGAAAGGGAGCGAGTCCACTTGGCACGATGTTGAGAATATGACCCTGACAACTGTGTAAAAGAAGGGCCAAAATAGCAACTTTTAGGCGGTGACTTAGGGGCCAATGCGCTAGGATTTATTAAAATATCATAACCTGGTGGCAGTGATGTCAAGAGATCATGAATAATAACATTTACAGAGGATCTGAAGAGTGCATAATCTAAGATATTACCAGGAGAATAGTGGTCAACGAAAAGAACATCACATGCAAAAAGAGAGTCACATGTCGAGACAAAGTCGATACGTATATTCTTAATATATGGAGCAAGATAAGGGATAGATTCTGGAGAAATCAAAAAAGTAACATTTGCCTTGCAATCAAGCATAGTGATTGCCAAAGGCAAAGACCTAAATAAATGGCCCATCCCTAAAGAGGGACTGCAATCCAAGCGAAAAACTATATTCTTACCAGATAGAAAATCAACATTCATCAACGAACATTTCGCCTTTAATATAATCCCTAGAATAGGGCTTGCCTAAATAATTGAATATGATGTCTTTTGAGGAAATCCCAGTACCAGGCCTAAGGAATTGAAAGTGACTTGAATCGATTATTTGCCCACATTGAACAGGCTGTGCAAGGTATGCTGACTTATAATATTTGAGTGAATCAGAAAGATCTGAATCAGATGCAGTGAGCACAGGTTGGCCAAGCGCCCTATGACACTTTTTCACTTCTTGCATCCAATCATAAAATTCACTAGGTTCTAGAGATTTCCAATGACCATTCTGGTGTGTAGTTCGAGAAAGCGTGAGGCGCTTTTCTAACATAGACGCTCCAAGCCCAATCGACATGAAGTCATAGGAATTATCTCTTCCTTGCGGAGTATATCCAAATTGGTAGCCATTAAGATGTAATTCTTTCATTGCACTCATATTCATCTGATCTACTTGATTAGTGTGTAAATCGAAAAGAACAAAAACGTCTGAGCCACCTGAATTAATATAAAAATCTCTTAAAGTATTTAGCTCATTAATATCAATAGTGCCGCTATCAAGGATCAACGGCTTTTTATTTTTTGCAAGCCCCTGAATCATACGAAAATGATTCAAACTCCAAGTGCAAATTTTGTTGCAACTAAGATCCAATGAATTAATTAGCGGAATTAAAGATTCAACATGGCATGTAACAACCAAATCAACACTATGATGATCACAATGGCGCTTAATTTTATGCCACTCTTCGCATGAAAAGGTTAAGCGGGAGAACATTTTGCACATATTCTCGGTAACTTTGGAACCAGAATATGTTGGATAGGTATACTCGACTGATCTGTCACCTAAAAGTTCTAATGGATCTAAAGCCTGGAATTTAACGGCATTGACACCAATTTCGGATGCAACTTCGATAAGCAACAATGCACGCTTAATATCACCGGAGCATGTCAAGCCAAAGTCAGCCATGATAGCAAGATCTGACTTTGTTACTTCTAAGACAGGCAGGACGGACATAGTTAGTTGATTTTTTCGAATAAGAACCAGTTTAAATCATCTTGGGGAGATACAGGATCAAATCTCCAACAGAAGCCATAATCAACCAACCTTATGGGTCGATCTTGCATAAACTCAGCAGCAAAGTCTCTTTTCCATAAGCGAGACTCGTGACCACGATAATTAATTTCTTGGGGTTGGGTAGAAAAATACTCTTTGATAAGTATATATTTTGAAGAGCAACAATACAACTTATCATATACAACGGGAAGCATTTCTGGATTAATATGAATAAGTACGCCGCATGTAAATGTGAGTTCCGCTGATGTTGAAAGAGGGAAAGAATCAGAAAGAGATTGATTCAATACATTATGATTAGAAGAAGCAATTTGTGCTGCTTTAGTATTAATTTCAATACCGGTGGTAACGGTGCTTGGCGTCAGAGTTTTAATAGCATCAAGGTTTAAACCTCTGTTGCATCCAAACTCGAGTACGCTATCTAGATTACCAGTCCTAGATATTAATCTAGACCAAAAGAACAAGTTTGCTTGGGCTTGGTCATTTCGAGAATTGCGTACCGTATATTCATCACCAAAATCGCCGCTCCAAAAATTTTCTTGATCGTTCACAGAATTGAATAAATAATAAAAAAAATCTAAACTAGATATCGATGTGCATTGCCTGAAAAGTGGCAATTGTAATCTAACTTAAGAATCGAGCAATCGAATCGTAGGCAGTTTGCGGCAGCTCAATAGTGCAACCAAAGCGGCTAGCTTCTTGAACGCTTTCAAAGTAATTGACAGATACAGATCGCTGCTCATCCACATCTCTAAAAACCACAATGTCTTGAGGTGGGGCGGGAATAGAAAAAATAATAGATGACTGAAAAGTAAAATACTTGCGATAACAAACTCGACTAAAATCAATCATGCTTGAGGTGTCAATAGACAAGCCATATTTAGTTAGCAAATGAAGTGTATTTTTGTCATCTAAAACACGGGGATGTGGCCTAATAACTAATTTGCTTGAATTATTTTTTAGGCTTAATTCTGCTAAGACTTTGAGAAGATATTTTTGCTCATTGGGAGTGTACGGCAAGCAGACTAATAAAGAATCTTGCTTGCTGATAAGCTGCTTAAGCCTAGGCAAAGGTTCATAGATAACTTCTACATCACAATAATAAACGAGGTCTAAGAAATGGGAAAATCTATTTTTAGTCCTAACATAAAATTTAGTCGGAGAATTAAAAAACGAATTGAGCTTTTGAATAAACTGCTTTGAATAAAAGATATTTGAATTACAGTCGCCATGCTGCATATCCGCGAAAGCTAAATCATATTTCCTGCAAAAATCGGCTATGATTAATCCATAAGGCGTATACAGAGCGGGTATTAATACTACTTTTGATTCAAGGCAAGAATTTGCATTAAATTTGAGGGAGAAGAGATAGCCCACATAAAGATAAGCAAGCAGCATACTAAAATACTGAGTAATACTGCCTTTCAAAAAAGCATGCTTTCTGCATCTATATTCGAATTGTATAAAAGCAGTGAATAAACTAAATAGGGAGCTTGCAAATTTTTTTTTGCTAAAAATATAACCTACTACCTTAATGAACAGAGATCTGGGATTAGAGATATAATATGTAGAGCAATTCTGTGGCAAGAAGGGTGACTTGTAGAAGTTATTTGAAAAGTATTTTTCAAGGCCGATTGCCAAATAAGTCATTTGATCAAAGTAAGTTAATTGAAAGCTTGAGGGCAATTTTTTAAACGGGAGCCATTGGAGAAACTTGGAAAGATCACTGGTTGTAGGTAAGAAATTTGCCGCTACGGCATTAAATTTAATAATAATCTCACTAGTGAGTATATCAGCAGCTTAGGGAATTTAGCGATGCCAACACGGAAGATCCAGAAGAAACAAAAAATTAACAGCGTGGTAAGAGTAATGAATCTTTGCACATGTGAATCTATCAATGGATATACCTAAGAAAAAAGTGTTATCTCAGTGAGAGAGACTTTCACGGATTCGAGTAATGCGCTTAGATCAATGTCATAGGAATTTAATCGCAGAAATCCCAGGCAGAGGATTGCTATTCAACTAATCGACTATCCATGCCATATAGAAGTCAGTGTCATAAAAGTAATTGCCTAACTCTAGGATCAAATCAGAATTTTTAGAGTGGGAAGAAGTTACAGGAACTAGTTTTTAATTCACAATATATGATTGAGAAGTAATCTTCAGTTTGAGAACATGAGTATGGATTAAAATCTAAGAGTGAGTAATGCGTGAATAATGGTGAAAATATGTTTTTCTTAACATTGCATCTGTTATTAATGCGGATAAAGGCTTTATTTCTCCAGCCGAGGATTCAAGAAGAAAAATCTAATTTTCAAAAACTATACCCTAAAGTGACCATCTGCATTATTTATTTGGTCAAAGTAATTACATTACTAGAATATGCTGCAAAAAGCTGTTCATGAGTTACAACAATAATCAACTTATTGCTTGATTTCTCTACAATTGTCCGGATAACTTTAGTGGCTGCTGTAATGTCTAATCCAGAAGTTGGCTCATCAAGTAAAACTACTTCTTGAATGCCAACAAGTGATCGTACTACAGAAATACGTTTTTTTTCACCACCTGAGAAATTTGAAGCATTCAGGTTTCTATTGAACAAATCATCGGGAAAACCCCAACTTTTTAGTATAGATAAACCTTCCTCTATGTAATCGGAATCAAGGCCCCTGAAAAACTTTATGTTATCTTCAACATTGGAATCAAGGATGAAGCTGTCCTGCATAGAGTAACTGATACTATTTGGCTTGGTTTCTATATTGTTATAGAAAAGCTCAGACATAGAGGAGGACAAATTATCTAAGAAAGTAGATTTCCCAAGACCAGAAGCGCCCATTATTACGTATAGTCCTGGATTAGTCAGATCAAATTCTATTCGGCTGGGTTTAGTATTTTCTGTTGCATAACATTGAAGTGTTTCTGAACATATGATGTCGTATGGTCTATAAGAGCCTCGCAACTGGTCTGCTGATGAACAGATTGACTCAATTTGTTTAAGAGCTACTGGCTCAGCAAATTTAAAAGACTGGTTAGCTATGGACAATTTGTTTAAAGATGGGAGAAGTCGCAGCAAGCTCAATGTTATAAACGCTACGTTTTCAGAATTCGAGGTAGTCGACAATAAAATAGCAATTGCTAAAAGTGAAAAAGCACCGAACGCCTCTAAGAAAGATCTAGAAATTGGCTTTAGTGATAGAAATTTTCCGTCAGCCTTATTAGAAGCTGTAAGTTTGTCAATCAAGAAATATTTTGCGATATCTATAACATTAAAAGCAGAAGCTTCTTTTCTGAGTGAAAACAAGTTATTTATAGATTCTGTCCACTCTTTTTCATAAGCAAGTCTTTTTCTGCCAAAAGATTTACTAAAAGGTGTAAACACAAACTGAATAATGGTATATCCAGCCAACAATATTAATAGTGAAACTAAAATAGAAAGTGGCTCGATGAATACAAAAATCAGGATAAATAGTAGTAAGAGCAGGAATTCCGACAGAATATTGGCAAATGGCATGAATATTTGACCAGTAATCATTTGCACTTCGTTTGTAAGAGCTGAAAACAAGCGACCAGACTCTTTGGAACTGCTGCGAGAAGTGGACTGAAAAGATTTAGTGAGCAGTGCTTTTTGAAGGCCAGATTTTAGACACTCTAAATAATGAAAATTAAATCGATAACTTACTGAAAGAATAGCTGCGCGCAAAACCCAAAATAAGATAATGAATATTGAGGCTTGGAACTTTGTCTCAAAGCTAAAAAAGTAAAAATTGACATTACTAGAATTGGCAGAGAATTGTGTTAAAATTGCTCCAATTGAGGCTATACCAATAATTTCTAGTGAAGCAATTAAAAGATTGGATAATATGTAGAGTGGAAAATACTTATTCTTTCTGGGAAACTCTGCGATTTGGAAAAGTTTTGCAACCGTGCGAATGTTATACGACATGTGCTAATCCAAAAATTTATCGATGATGTAAAGATCGTCTGAGAGAGTTTGGAATCCAGATTGAGCAAGTTTAAACTCATATTCATGATCAATATCAATAGACGCAATATTATTCATCAAGAAGCCACCAATTGAAAAATCTGCTGGTGATTTATTTAATAAGGAATGAATCAAGAAAGTAGAAACACAACCATTTGAGAAATAAGTTTGAGGGCATTCAGTCGATTTAATGTTTTTGTAGGGACTATCCGCAAAGGTATGCGAAAGTCTAATAATGCAATTAGCATCAATATTTTCTGCAGATGACCAAGCATTAAAAGGAGGCTTGGAGGATGGAGAAACGCTTATTATGCGGTCTAGATTACTATTAAAAGCCAGATTTTGTATATTTTGTATGGACTCAATACTGCTAAATGGAGACGTAGGCAGAATGCATGTGACAACATCATCATTATATTTTATTGGCGAAATAAGTACATCAATAAGTACATCAATAATTGTTGATGGATCTTTTGCTAATAACGCAGGCCTTTCTCGAACATGAACTTTACCTAGATTTGTGTACCTACTCAAATAATCAAGCTGTCTATTTACCTCGGGTTTATTTTCCGAGGATATATGTATATCTTCGGTAGTTGCATGTAATGCACGAATGACAGCGATTTGAAATAATGACAGATGCTTATAGAAGGGAATAAAGTTTTTGGACTTTAATCTTGATGATGAGTGCTTTGCTGGAATAATAATCATAATTGTAACAACGCGTTCTTGAGAGTATCGCGAACAGTCAGTTGATCATCGTTACTGAGCTTAGTATGCAGAGGTAAAGTCAAAGCTTTGGCGTAATATTTTTCAGATTTATCAAGTAAATCATACTTGTCGAGATTTTTGTAGAAAGGCTGTGTATGGATGGGCTGATAATGAACGTTCACGCCTATATTAAGAGATTTAAGGTGCTGAAAGATTGCCGATTTACGCTCTATATCATTATCAGAAAGCTGAATAACAAATAAATGCCAAGAGGATGTTTTAAGTTGTGATCGTTGTGGCAGGCAAATAGGCAGATCTGCCAAGATCTGGAAATAATTATCAACAAGATCTTTCCTGCGCTTTAAGAAATATTCCAACTTATGCAGTTGCGTTATCCCGAGAGATGCTTGAATGTCAGTCATTCTATAATTAAAACCTAGACATATTTGTTGGTATTCCCATAACTCAAGGGTACTCTCAGTAGAGTTTTCTCGCGTGACTCCATGTGAACGCAAAAGTTTCATTTTTTCGTATAGGGTTTTACTATTAGTCAAGGCCACTCCTCCTTCACCAGTAGTAATCATTTTTACAGGGTGAAAGCTAAAAACAGTTATGTCCGAGAATTTGCACGAGCCAACAAGAGTATCTCGATAAATTGCGCCAACAGCATGAGAAGCATCTTCAATAATTTTAAAACCATACTCCTTAGAAAGTTTATAAATCTCATACATGTCACAAGAAGCGCCAGCAAAATGAACTGGTATTAGAATTTTTGGAAGTTTATTAGCTAGTTTTGCTTTTAACAGTTTTTGTCTCAGAGAATCTGTGCAAATATTATAAGTCTCTGGATTGATATCTACAAAGTCAACTTTGGCTCCACACATCAATGCACAATTAGCACTTGAAACAAAGGAGTTAGGTGAGGTCCACACTATATCATCATTTGTTAATCCTAAAGATAGGCATGCAATATGAAGCGCACTTGTAGCACTATTAACTGCAATGCCGAAACTAGAACCAGTAATCTGGCAAATTGCCGACTCAAAGGATGGAACCATTGGTCCTTGAGTCAAAAAGTCTGAATTAAGAACATTAATAACTTGTTCGATATCTCTTTCGTCAAGATCTTGAGACCCATAGGTGTTAAGCTTCATGTTTAAACCAGTTTAGTGAGAATAATTATTCGAAATCCAGGCAGAGAGAGTCTCCGATGTCATCCAATTTCTATTAGTATTACTAGAATAACAAAAATTTGGGTCAACAAGAGTTCCGTTTTTTATTCTTGACGGGCATTCGTTCCAGTTATTTATTTGTGGTAGAATCTTAAAGTAATTATCATATTCAAAGGTAGACAAAGAGTCTTCGCATCCAATCATTTGTTCATGAAGCTTTTCTCCGGGTCTGATGCCAACTATTTCGTAGTCCGAGTTCGGACGTACTGCTTTGGCAATATCTAATATATTCATAGACGGTATCTTCTTAACATATATTTCTCCTCCCATCATATCATCAAATGCATGCCATACCAAATTAACGCCCTGCTCGAGAGTAATCATAAACCTCGTCATGCCTGGATCAGTAATTGGTGTCTTTTTAGAGCTAGGTAAGGACAAGAAATAAGGAATTACTGAGCCTCTTGAACCCATTACATTTCCATATCTAACAACGGCAAACTGTGTTTGGTGCCCTAAAGCGTAGGAGGAATTACTAGCTACAAATAACTTATCAGAGGCTAGTTTAGTTGCGCCATATAAATTAACTGGGCTGCTGGCTTTATCAGTAGATAAAGCTACTATTTTTTTAACCCCTTGATCAATGGCAGCATCGATCAAATTCATGGCACCGTCAATATTTGTTTTAATGCATTCAAAAGGATTGTATTCTGCGATAGGGACAATCTTAGTTGCGGCCGCATGTACTACATAATCGACACCATGAAGAGCTCTGTACAAACGGCTTTTATCTCTAACATCACCAATAAAAAACCTTACGCGATCATCATTGTTGTATTTTTTTGCCATTTCCCATTGTTTCATCTCGTCGCGAGAAAATATAATTACTTTTCTTGGATTATACTTTTCTAAAGTTAAAGGGACAAAAGCGTTACCAAATGATCCAGTTCCGCCCGTTATCAAAATCACAGAATTTTCTAACATTGCTAAAAACTTAGATAACATTAATTTTAGCATATGGGGGCCAGCGCGTGTCAGCAGCACTGCAGTATCGCAAGCCCATACTTTGACACTGTGCTTCAATCCCCAGCAAAAAAATTCAACAGTAGTGGTTAAGGGTTTAAATGATTTGAAACTTTTGGCGACTTTGCAAGGCGAAGATTCTCAATATCCATACAAAGCGCAGAGTAACTTGCTGAAACCGAGTCGGGGACTCTGGGACGCGGCGAGAAGCTTTACTTTGATGATATCAGTTAATGACATGCAAAGTTGTTATTTGACAAGCGCAGGCGCAGACACCTCTAGCAAGCTGGCGCAAAGACTATGCTAAATGTTTGCTATATTTTGGCTTGATCTATACTTTTTATGTGGGCATTATGTACTTTTCATTCTTTCCGTATTTGAGACCATAAAGACACAGTGAGTGAATCTTGAGGCTCAAGAGCAATTGCTAACTTATGAAGCTTTAGAGATAGTTGATCGCAATAGAGGCAATACTATTTTACCCTGTATTTTATTACATAAACCTTCAATGCAACAAAAAAATCAATTAATAGCACTTCATACAGCTTTTCGCCGGATCTTATCCCAGTGCAAACAAGTTGGATAGAACCGTGGGAATTACTTCGGTTCTTAAAGAAAGGTCACTTGTACACCATATGCTCAGCAAGAAATTATATTCAAACCAGCTGTCTCAGACCCAAGAAGAACAGGTAACCTACCAAAGCATCATGCAATAAAGAATGATCTCCTTGTAAGTCAACATTATTTGTCCACTAGCTGTAATCTATTGCGGAACAGAGGAACGACAGATCCAGAAGGCGCAAGGACATTAGCAAAACTCACCATCACAAATAGAGTGAAGTCTGAAGGTTGCTACTCAACCACTAGCTCAGCCTAACCTTTACTAGCCCCAACATGTTGGTAAACCGCACGTCTTAATCGATTAAAATGAAAACAAGCAAACAAGTCCACAGTGATTGTCTAATTAAATACAATAGGTATGTTCAAAATATTCTTACCAAAAATGCCAAAAGATTTGCTTGGCCAATGGAACATGCTATACCCAACATTATGGAATACAACATTCACTTCATATTCACTGAAGCAACAATCCCCCAAAGACGCGTCAGCAGTACTGCCAAGCGCAGGCAAACCTCCACTCCCGCGAACAGCGGAACAAACCCTTACTTAATGAAATAGAGGCTAGGTTCGCTGATTTCCTACGAAGCCAGCCTACGCGGCTTAAAAGCAAGGATTTAACGACAAAGTTCCGAACCGGTAAAGCGAACCGCAACGGTGACGCAGATAAAGGTCCTAGTAATTCCAGGCCAAGTAGACAAGAATCCGTCGGTACTGGATCACGACATAGAAATTTCTCTACCTGAATCACTTACAGCACATCGATGCGTGAGCGGAGCCTTATGATCTCCTCGATGAAGGGGATCTGAATAATGGGAATACCGCTCAGCTGCAGAACATCTACAATCTGACGAAACTTGGTAAAACTCAGCGAAGACATCCAGAATAAATTTGATCAATCGCTTAAACTCGCTGTTTCAATATCTGCGGTTACTAAATCAATACCCCATTGATCGAAAGACTCCAAGGATTCGGATAGTCATCAACAATTACCTAGTCACTTTGGCTATTGGCAAGACACAGTGAGTTCATAAGGTGAACCCCAGCATCCAGCATCATTGGTGCAATACAGAGCCACAGGGATAAGGAAGTTTTTAAGCTTGCTGTGCAAATTAAGCAAGATGTTGCTCAAAACGAAGTGAACAGAGACGCTGAGGCCCATTAACAACAGCCATAGCAACGGCCAACTGCGACAAGGTGGCATAGGCAGGCGCAATAGTCGAGCAAAGTCCAAGAGAATCAACACCCACAAGCCATTGGGGAACGTAAGTATGTAAGGTGCAATACTCTTCACATTTCGAGTGATGCATTTTTATTGGCAACTAAAAGTATAGAGTGGGAAAAGAACTGGCCAAACAGACGGCAACAGCAAATCCAGCGTTGCAAAAGCTCGAGTGAAGAAAGTAGGCGAGCCAAACGTTCGCCATATCGCTAAAGGCAGGAGTGAGGCGCCAACAGCTAGTAACAATTAGGATTGAAGTAGATCAAGTCGCAACCATTTGGAATCAAAAAATCTTTCAATTCTCACATGCTCTCTTTACCAATAGAGGATTTATGAGAAAGCGAGGAGGGCTGATACTTCAACGGGGGGATGGGCAGTGAAACTTATCAATCCCAAATAGCAGGCCAATCGCATAGTAATATTGGTTGCGATAGTACAGGAGCGAAGTTAAAACGATAGATATATTCTGACTTCGGTCATGCGAACCTGTAGCATCCATTCCTCTGAAAAAGCTTTCTGCAATACACGGGAGGAAAAGGAAACATCTGCATAGAGCACAGATAAGCGGCTGTCTAGGAACCAATATGCGCCCACCCCGAAAATGCAAAAATTAAATGCATAAAAGAATAATATTAGCCTGGGAAACATCACAACGGCTTCCCGAACCGGAAGGCGGTCCGTCCATTGCCAGGCCTGGCTGTCGGAAGCATGAGCATAAAATTTGCTTTATGAACCAGGATTCACCTAGCTCCAGATATCGACGACCTCGCCTCTCCGCCCTGCTAGGGCTTGGCATTTTCCTGCAGCCATCCGTAGCGACAGCTCAGGGCTTGATAGCCCCTCAGAGCTCGAAAGCTTCAATCCACTCATTACAAATCCAGGCTCCGGCAACTCAGCAAGCCGATCCCACGATGGGAGACGGTTACATTCTCGGTCCTGGCGACGCCTTAGTTATTGAGTTACTAGACGTGCCTGAATACTCGGGTGTCTTCACGATAGGTCCAGACGGAACCCTCTATTTGCCACGGCTCCGGTCTCTTGTCGTGGAAGGGCTTACCGTCGAGGAGTTGCGGTACTTCCTGACTCAACAGTTCAGCGCCTACGTTCGTGATCCGCAGGTATTCGTTAGCCCTGCTGCCTTCAGGCCAATTAGAGTTTACATCGGCGGTGAGGTAGCCCGCCCAGGGTATTACTACCTGTCGGGGCAGCAGGCTGCTATTGGAGCTGAAAGCGTCGGTTCCGCCGCCAAGCCTGGATCAGTCAACCTCGCCACCGGCCAGGTCAGCGTCACAAGCCTGAGCTCGGGCAGCAGCAATCCGGCAACCGAGGCAGGTCCGACCATCGGTGGTGTTGTAGTCAATCGCGGGCTACGCCTTCCAACCGTTTTCGATGCTCTGCGCAGCGCCGGTGGTGTGACCCCTTTCTCCAAGCTGAATGAGGTGTCCGTTACCCGCAAACGCCCGCTCAGCAGCGGTGGCGGGAAGATGCGCACAACCCTCGATTTCCTCTCTCTGATCACCGAGGGCAACGAATCCCAGAACATTCGTTTGTTTGATGGTGACACCGTCGTGGTCGCTCGCTCCCCAGTGGAGTTGCGCGAGCAAATCATCAAGGCGGGCCAGACCAATCTCAGCCCCGACTTCCTTCAGGTGTATGTGACAGGTCGTGTTCGCGATCCAGGTTCCAAGGTGTTACCCCAAGGGGCTTCTCTCGATCAAGCCCTAGCCGCCGCCGGAGGCCAGAAGTTGTTGCGTGGACAGGTTGAGTTCATGCGCTTCAATCGCGACGGCACCACCGATAAGCGCAAGTTCTTCGTAGGTGGCGGTAATCCAGCAGGTTCTTACAAGAATCCGATCCTTATGGCAGGTGATGTGGTGCGAGTCAATGATTCGCCCCTCTCCGCCACTATTAACGTTCTCAATGAGATCACCGGACCCGCCGTTGGCATCTATTCGGTGTACAACCTGTTCAAGTGATGACAACAGCTTCCACCGATCAGCCAATGCTACCCAACAAGTTGCAGGCCGACGAAGAAATTGATCTCGGCCAGGTGGCCGGCGCATTCGCCCGCCGTTGGCACTGGATCGCCGGCGGCGGCACCATTGGTCTTCTACTCTCAGGTCTTTACCTACTCACCGCCAAACCTGTGTATCAGGGTGAGTTCCAGATCGTGTTGTCTAATGAAAAGGGAAGTGGAGCAGCCTCCCTGCTTTCCCAGAACCCTGGGCTAGCAGCTATCGCCGGCCTCGCAGGCGCCAGCGGCAGCGATTCGATCGCCACCGAGGTGCAGATTCTCAAAAGCCCGTCGGTGCTGAGGCCCGTCTTCGATGCTGTGGCGTCGCGCAAGCCCCCTGAACAAGCCAAAGCGATGCGGTTTCAAGATTGGGCCAAATCGGCAATCACGGCCAACGAGGAGAAGGGCACTTCCGTGCTCAACGTTGAATTTCGCGACACCGACGAGCAGCTGGTGCTACCGATCACCCGGATGATCTCGGAGGCTTACCAAAGTTATTCCAACCGCGGCCGTGCCCGTGAGCTTTCTAATGTGATCGCCTATCTGAAAGCTCAGATAGCTGTGACCAAGCCCCAGGCCGAGGCCAGCTCCCGCGCCGCCCTCGACTTTGGCTACGCCAACGGCCTCGGCCTGCTCGATGGCCTGCCCCTCGCCGGCAATGTGGCCGGTGCAGGTGTAAGCGAAGGATCTGGATCCAAGGTGGGCACAGCTGGTGGCAGCATCGAAGCGGCCCGCACTAGTGCCCAACAAAAGGTCAAGGCCCTGGAAGTGCAAATCCAGGAAGCCACAAAAGCAGGTGCCGGCTCTCTCTATTTCGCCTCCCAGCTAGCCTCTCTCACCGACAAATCATCCACTTTCGACCAGCTCACCGCGGTGGAAACACGCCTGGCTGAGCACCGTTCGCGCTTGAAAGACAATGATCCTCTGGTGAAGAGACTGCAGCGCGAACGCAACACCCTGGTGCGCTACATCAACCAGCAGACAATTGCTTTGCTCAAAGGCGAACTAGACCTAGCCAAAGCCAACCTCCAGGCCCTCGATCGACCCAAGAATGTGGTGAGCCGTCACCGTGAGCTCACCCAGCAGGCTCTGCGCGATGAGGCCACCCTGGTAACCCTGCAGAACCAGCTTAAACAGTTCCAGCTGGAGAAGGCCCGTGACGCCAGCCCCTGGGAGCTGATCTCCACCCCAACTTTACTCAACAAACCAGTCAGTCCCCGTCGCGGACCCACCATTGCCCTCGGAATGCTTGCCGGTCTGATGTTGGGCAGCGGCGGCGCGCTTATCACCGATCGCCGCAGCGGCCTCGTGTTCAACAGCGATGAACTATCTCGACATTTGCCTGGCCCTTTGCTCGAGCGTCTTCCCTGCCATGACGACGGGCGGCCGATCGAGGCCTGGCGTGCGCCGATTCAACTCCTGGCCGATGGCCCCCTCGCCGGTGGCAGTTCCCTGGCCCTGATTCCGGTGGGAACGATCGCGCCTGCCGACCTCGACGCCTTCTCGGCCAGCTTGCGTCAGGCGCTTGGGCCTCAACGGGAGCTGCTGATTAGCCGTGATTTGCTAGTCACCCGCGCCTGCAGCACCCAGCTGCTGTTGACAGCCCCAGGTGCCGCCAAGCGAGAACAACTGCGCCAACTGCGGGAGCAGCTAGCTCTTCAAGGGACACCAGTAGCCGGTTGGGTTCTGCTCGACACCAGCCTCGAGGCCTGAGACCCGACATGGCCCGTCTGCTCATCACCGGCGGTGCCGGCTTCATCGGCAGCCACACCTGCGTTGTTTTACTGGAGGCTGGCCATTTCCTTCTGGTGCTCGACGACTTCTCCAATAGCTCACCCATCGCCTTGGAGCGAGTCGCGGAACTGGCAGATGTGCCCCTCGGCAGCGAGCAGCTAATGCTGATTCGCGGTGACGTCCGCGATGCCTCCTTGCTGGAGGTGCTGTTCACAGAAGCCAAAGCCACCAACCACCCGATCGACGCTGTCATCCACTTCGCCGGCGTCAAGGCCGTCGGTGAATCCGTCGCCGATCCTCTGCGCTACTGGGATGTGAATGTCTGCGGCTCCCGAGTCCTGCTTACAGCAATGGATGCTCATGCTTGCAGGACTTTAGTGTTCAGCAGCACCAGCACCGTCTACGGCGAACCCGACACCTTCCCTCTGACCGAAACCACCCCCACCAACCCCATTCACCCCTACGCCCAAACAAAACTGGCAGTAGAGCAGATGCTCAGTGCCTTAGCCGCCAAAGGAGATTGGCGCGTATCGGCCTTGCGTTACTTCAATCCCGTAGGGGCCCATCCTTCAGGTCGCATAGGAGAAGACCCCCTAGGCATCCCCAACAACCTCTTCCCCTTCATCACCCAGATAGCAGCAGGGCGACATGCACACCTGAAAGTGTACGGAGACGACTACCCCACTCCCGATGGCACAGGCATCCGCGATTATCTACACGTCATAGATCTCGCCGAAGCCCATACCGCTGCGGTGGAACACCTTCTTCAGATCAAAGCCCCTTATTCCCAAACCCTGAACCTCGGCAGCGCTAAGGGCCTGAGTGTGCTCGACGTAGTCCAAGGATTCGAAGCCGCAACAGGCATCACCATCCCCTACGAAATCGTCGCGCGCCGTCCTGGTGACGTGCCAAAGCTCGAGGCCTGTCCCAAACGCGCCGAAGAGGTGCTCGGCTGGAAAGCAACACGCACCCTCGCGGACATCTGCCGCGACGGCTGGGCCTGGCAATCCGCCAATCCCCAGGGCTATAGGGGAAAGGCTTGATGAACTTGGAAACTCTGCACAAGAACCTATGCAGGCCCTTGCTGGCCATCGGCCTCGCTCACACAGCTCTTGGTCTGTCAACACCATTGCACGCTCAGGTGGTGTGGGAGCCGGTTAGTGAACAAAAGGCACAGCAAGACGAGATCCTGGTGCGCAAGCCCGGTGGCTCGAGCAACGACCCGGTGCCACCTCAACCGATCGTCTGGACACCGGTCCCAAGCGAAGACAGCAGAACAGCAGATGAAAACAACGCGATCGTCTGGACCCCAGTGCCGGAAACCAAATCGATGGCAAGTGAGTCACCTCCCAACACCGCGGTGGTTTGGGAGGTGATCCCCGACAGAGACACCCCGCTCTCGCCTTCACCCAGCAATACCCTTGCAGAAGCAAGCCAAGGCTCTTCAGCCAACGCACAAGAAACCCCTCCCGCAGAGGTGATCGCTCAGGAATCAGCAATGCCGCAACGCATGTTGTCTGGCCCCCCGCCACCGCCTCCTCTGCAAACGCTCAACCGTTCCATCGCCTACGGCGATGGCTTAGTGGGTCCTGACATCGGTTGGCGAGTCCCAAACGGTTTGCGTTGGAATCGTCGATGGTTCGGTGATGCCACGGTGCAAGCAATTAACAGGCGCCAACAAGAAGATGACAACTTCTTAGACTTTGGCATAGGTGATGGCGAAGGAATCGTGCACGCCAACATTCTCCAAACCAAGAATTGGAGCGTGGGACTGAATTACTCTTTCCGCAGCCTGCAAAACAACCCCAACGTCGCTGGTGGAAACACAGACATCACCGATGGCATGTCGACAGGCTTCCGCATCGCTCGCGCGATGGGCGACACCGGTGGCATTGCCTTCGGAGCCGAGCAGCTCATTCAATGGGACGACCAGACCGATACCGGACGGAACATTTATTTAATGGCAACAAAAGGCTGGTGGCTAGGAAATCAAGGCAATGACTATCCACTCCTGATTGCCAACGGCGGAGTGGGAACGGGCGCATTTCAATACGACAACCCTCTACGATTTGCTTGCATCAACAACGTTCAAACCCGGCCTGAGCCGAACTTTCAAAGAGACAGCGATCTCTGCTGGGGACCAATTGGGACCGTAGCCCTCGTTTTCAACGAATACTTTGGGATTTTCACGGAATACAACGGCACAGCGACTACATTATCTGCATCACTCAATCTCACAGGTGGCATTCCAATACGCCTAACTTGGGGTATCAGCTTTGCTGACAGCAAGGAGCTCAGAGAAGAATTCGATCAATATAGGTGGAATTTTGGCGCAAGCATCGGCTTCTAACCAACCCCATCTTGTTTTAGCCGGGGGAGGCCACACCCATGCCCTGCTGCTCAAGCAATGGCTGATGCGACCGCATTCGCGACCCAAAAGCTTGATCACACTGGTAAGCGCAAGCAGCAGCACCCTCTATTCAGGATTCATTCCATCCCATCTCTCGGGGCAACTCCCTCTGGCAGATACCTCCATCAATATGCGCAGCCTTGCCGATCGAGCCGGCGTACATTTCATCCAATCGGATGCTAGATCCATCGATCTGAGCAACAAATTGCTTCTGCTCAGCAATCGCCCTGCGATTGCTTTTGACGTCCTCAGCCTCAACCTAGGAGCGATTGTACCCAAGCAACACTTCAATGCCTCAATCCCAATCAAACCCCTAGGAGAAGCTCTACAAGCCCTACGCCAACAAGACCTAGACCGCAACCGTGACCAATCCGTCTTTCACGTAGTCGGTGCAGGATTCGCTGCGACTGAGGTGGTATTTGCGTTGCGTCGTCGGTGGCCCAAACGACCCCTTGTTCTGCACTGCGGTGCTCATCAACTCAACGAACGCTTCATCAAAGCCCTTTCAGCCATTGATGTCACCGTCACGAAAACACCAGCCCCTGATGGCACCGATACATTGCTATGCACAGGATCTGAAGCCCCAAGCTGGCTGCACAAAACAGGTCTGAGATGTGATTTCCAGGGTCGCGTTCTCACCGAATCAACGCTGCAATCGCTCGATCATCCTTGGCTCTTCGCCTCAGGCGACTGTGCCTCGATCCATGAGCATCCCAGACCCGCATCAGGGGTTTACGCCGTGCGAGCCGCTCCCGTCCTGGCCACCAACCTGAAGCGAACACTCGAAGGCCAGGCACTCAAACGCTGGACACCTCAACAATGCGCCCTGCAATTAGTCGGCACCCACAATCCCAACCGACGGAACACCGCCTGGGCCAAGATCGGCACCATTCTGATTGGCCCACATCCCTGGCTCTGGCGCTGGAAGCAATGGCTGGATCGCCGTTTCATCCAAAGCTTTCAACGCCTCACAGAGGCTGCGAGCGAGATGCGTGGCCAGAGCGATACAACGAACACCATGGCTTGCCGGGGCTGCGCAGCCAAGCTGGGCGCCTCTCCCCTCAAGCAAGCGCTGCAACTGGCTGGTGTACCCAGCCTGGGCAGTGACCCCGCAGATGCCCAGCCCATCGCCATCCATCGCGATGGAACCACACAACTCACCTCTGTGGATGGTTTTCCGGCTCTGCTGTCAGACCCCTGGCTGAATGGCCGGCTCACAACATTGCACGCCTGCTCCGACCTCTGGGCCAGTGGAGCGGACGTCTCCAGCGCCCTGGCGCTTCTGACGCTGCCGGCCACCGACCAGGCCAGCCAGATTCAGCTGATGAGCCAAACCCTGGCAGGCATTCGATCAGCACTTGAGCAACAAAATGCCGCCCTCCTTGGCGGCCACACCATGGAGTCGAGGCAAGCGAGCAACCAACCGGTCGGCCTCGACCTGCAGGTGAGCCTGAGCGTGTTCGGATCCACCCCCTCTCAACAACCAGCCTGGGGCAAAGGGCCCTTGCGCAGTGGGGATCGATTGTTGCTCAGCCGGAGCATCGGAACAGGGGTGTTGTTTGCCGCGGCCATGCAGGGACGCTGCCCGGGGCCATGGCTAGATCAAGCCTTGGACGAACTGACCAAGAGTCAACATCCACGTCTCCACGAGCTGCGAGAAGCCAACGCAAAGGCACCTGACAGCATCCATGCCTGCACCGACATCACCGGCTTTGGCCTGCTGGGGCATCTCAACGAAATGGTGGATGCCAGTGACACCATCCAAGTGGAACTGGAGATCGACAAAATTCCTGCTTATCACGGGGTGCACCACTTGCTGGAACAAGGCTTGACCAGCACTGCTGCACCGGCCAACCGAAAGGCCTGGTCCAGCCTGGAGCACTCGGTCAAACTGAAAACGAGTGAGCTGAAATCAGGAACCGCGGCTGACACCATCCACCTGGAACTTCTGATTGACCCGCAAACCTGCGGCCCACTCCTGGTGAGCTGCTCACAGGCAGCCGCCGACATCTTGCTCTCCCAAGGATGGACGGCCATCGGCACCGTTAGGCACCGATGACAGGCAACGTCAAGTCCTTCATTCGCAAGGACAGCGCTTGAACATTCGGCACCTCCTGGTTGCACCCATCAACTGCAGAAACACCCCCTCCTCGCGACCAACCAGGTCATCACCGGCTGCATGAGGCGGCGAAGACGCCTCACCTCATCCATCAACAGCTTGAATCGGTGCCAGACGTGGATCAAGAATTTTCGGCCCCATCCCTGGGAACTTCACAGCGATCGAGACCTTCTCGCCGCTTCCGAAGGTGTGGGTGATCTCGCCAACGCCAAAGCTCGCGTGACTCACCTGGTCACCGACCGCCCAGCTCTTACCAGGAGCCGGGCCAACCTGACGGCGACGCACCGCATTGGCAGGAGGACTGCCCGGTTTGCGCCGATCCACCCGTGTCAATCGCTCCAGCCGCTGGTCCCGCCGGATCGCCGCCCCGCCGCTGCGAGGGATGTCCCCCTGCACCAGGGCCTCCGGCAGCTCTGAAAGGAACACACTCGGCACCGCCGGCTCACGCATCCCTCCCCAGAGGCGCCGCTCACTGGCATGGGAAAGGAACAGCCGCTCCTTGGCCCGGGTGATGCCCACGTAACAGAGGCGGCGTTCTTCCTCCAACGAAGCTGGGTCGTCAAGGGATCGATAGCTGGGGAACAGCCCCTGCTCCATTCCCACCAGACACACCACGGGGAATTCCAGTCCTTTGCTGCTATGGAGCGTCATCAAGGTGATGCGATCAGCCGCCGTGTCTTTGCTGTCGGCATCGCTGGCCAGGGCCGCCGAGGCCAGGAAACCCTCGAGGTCGCCTTCCTCATTTTCCTCCTGATATTGCAGAGCTGCATTCACCAGTTCCTGCAGGTTGCGGCGTCGTTCCTCCGCCTCATCGGAGCCATCAGCGATCAACTCACTGACGTAGCCGCTCTTTTCCATCACCTGCTGAATCAGTTCCGACGGCGGTGTGTCGTGGATGCACTGCTTGAGATCGTTGAGCAGATCGCAGAACTGCAGCAATCCCTTCGCGGAGCGCCCCCCAAGGGATCGCACCGCTTCGGGGTCACTGACCACATCCCAGAGGGGAATCCCCAGCTGAGTGGCCGCATCCGTAAGACGCTGAATGGTGGTTTTGCCGATCCCACGCTTCGGCACATTGATCACCCGCAACAGGCTGACCGTGTCGGCAGGGTTGATCAGCAGGCGCAAATAGGCAAGAAGATCCTTGATCTCGCGGCGGTCGTAGAAACGCAGACCGCCCACCACCACGTAAGGAATGCGCCAGCGCACCAGCGATTCCTCGATCGCCCGCGACTGGGCATTGGTCCGATACAGCACCGCCATATCTCCCCAGGTGAGCTCGGGGTTCGCCGCCTCCATCATCCGCAGCCGATGCACCACCGCTTCTGCCTCGGCGATTTCGTCATCGCAACGGGTGAGGGAAATCAGCTCCCCTTCACCGCGCGTGGGCCGCAGCACCTTGTCGATCCGCTCACTGTTGTTGGCGATCAGAGCATTGGCCGCCTCGAGAATCGTGGCGGTGGAGCGATAGTTCTCCTCCAGCTTCACCATCGTGCGGGTGCTGTCATCCGGCGCTTGGTCACCGAAATCGTCCTGGAAACCCATCAGGATCGTGAAGTCAGCAGCCCGGAAGCTGTAGATGCTCTGATCGGCGTCACCCACCACAAAGACCGACCGCCCCTGCCAGTTGTCGTAACGCTCAGGATCCACCCCATCAGTCACAAGGAGCTTGATCAGCTCGTACTGGGTGCGATTGGTGTCTTGGTATTCGTCCACCAGCACATGGGCAAAACGGCGGTGCCAATAGCCGCGAACCTGCTCGTTCTGCTGCAGCAACTGCACCGGCAACAGCAGCAGATCGTCGAAATCGAGGGCGTTGTTAGCCGCCAACGCTTTGCGGTAGCGGCGATACACATCAGCGGTGAGCTTGCCCCGCTGACCCTCGGCATTGGCCTCCAGCTGATCCGGCAACCAGCCCTGGTTCTTGGCATTGCTGATCGCCCAACGCGTCTTCTTGGGATCGAACCGCTTGGGATCAAGCTGCAGCTCCTGGGTGACGATCTCCTTCACCAGGCTCTGGGCGTCGGCCTCGTCGTAGATGGAGAACTGCTTGGTCCAGGTGAGGCCCTCCGCGTCTTTGAACTTGTCGATGTCAAAGCGGAGCATGCGCGCAAACAGCGCATGGAAGGTACCGATCCAAAGCTCCTTGGTCACGTCCCGGTATATCCTAGAACGCAACTGACGCTGCTCCACCGCTGGCAAGGTGCTCCAGGGCTGGCCGTACTGACTCTGGGCCAAGCGCTGGGCCAGCAACAGCTCCAGCCGCTCCTTCATCTCGCGAGCAGCCTTATTGGTGAACGTCACCGCCAGGATCTGGGCTGGATCAGCACCATGCTCTCCAATCAGGTGAGCGATGCGATGGGTGAGCGCGCGCGTCTTGCCGCTGCCGGCTCCAGCCACCACCAAGAGCGGCCCCTCGTGATGATCCACTGCCCGTCGCTGGGCGTCGTTGAGACCTGCAAGAAAGCTCATGGGGGTGAGGCTATCGCTCTTCAACCACCTGCAAAGACTGCACGGATGCGACACCCACTCGGGTGAAGACACAAACGGCTGGATGGGCTAAAAATTCCCGCAGGGAATCACCGAGTGTTCATGTGCAGTCAACAGGCCCAGAGTCCCTAATGCAGATGAATCGGCCACACCGGCAACGCGGGCGTCGCCTCACGATGACCGACGTTCACAACGCCAGACCTGGGCATAGGGCGCATCGGGCAACCGTTGTTCGCAGTGATAACCAACCGCTTTCACCCGGCGCAGCATCGGCTTCACGCGAGGCCTGACGCCCTCCAAATCACCGCTGTCGGCCAACCAGAGCAAAGAGGGTGGATCAGCCTGACGTAACAACCGGTCGAGAGCAGCGGCATCACCCCAGATAGACGGCGGAGAGTGCATCCGACCAGCTGCCACCTCCGTGCGATCGCTGAGGTTGAGCAAACGCTCACGGCGCGAAAAACGGTAAGGCTCCGCTGCCAGCGATCGACTCACCAACTGGAACTGATCCCCCTCCCGGGAGGCCAGTCCTCGGATACCAGGGTCAAGCTCTGCAAAAGCATGCCACCACCAACTGATCACCAACAACAGCAACAGCAATGCGGCCATTCGCTGCCCGATGCGCGTCAACGACAGTGCAGCCCCTTGCACAGCAAGCCAGGGGATCAAGGCAGGCAGCAGCACCACGAAATAGCGGCTGAAGGCCATTGGCTTCCAGTAGGAGATCCCCACCACCGCAAACACCATCACCAACGAGGGCAGCAAGCCACTGTGATCGGCCAGAGCACAGGACGACAACTTCCTTCGTGGGACGTTCGTGGGCGCAGACGAGGGAGCCGAGCACCAGTGCACGATGGCCCAGCCACCGAGCCCAAGCACGGCCAACTTGGGGAGTGGCCAGAGCCCCAACGCACGCGCCAGAGTGTCTTCGAGGAGAGCGAAATCAGGAGGCCCGATCCATGCACCGGTGCCGCTGCGCAGCAGATAGGCCGATGCCAACACCATCCACAGCGCAGCCGGAACCAAGCCGAAGGCCGCCGACAACGCCAAGCCACGTCGACCGCGACATGCATCCCAAACCAACGCAGCTGAGAACAGGAACAGGCCGTAATAGTGAGTAAGAGCAGCGAGGGCGACGATGCCTCCGTAAGCCCAGCGTTGCTGCCGTCTCCGGAACCACCAGGCCGCAGCCACCACCAACACCAACAGGGCATAGCCCTTGCCCTCAATGGCAAAACGCACCGTGTAGGGGGAACACAATGTCAGCAAAGCAGCGAGGCCCATCGCCCGCTTTGGCCGTTCGAGAGCCAGAGCACCCGCCTGAAGCGTGATCATCAGCCCACCAGCCACGTAAAACAGCCAAGACAACAACCGCAAACCGACTGCGGTGGGTGGCAGCCAATGCCCCCAAAGCCAAACCAAGCTGTAATACAGCGGCGGATGGGTGTCTTGGCGGAGCATCGCAAGCAACGCCGCAAAACTGGGCTGAAAGCTCTTCCCCACCGTGTAGAGCTCATCGCTCCACAAACCGGTGGCATCGATCAACGCAAGCGCTCGTAAGGCAAACGCTGCACAACAAAGCAGCACTAACCAGTGCAACCCTTTCATCGCACACCCTCCAAAGCCCTCAGCCGCGCGTCCCGTAGAGCCTTCCCGACTGCAGGACCAGGTTGCATCCCCTGTGACAAGAGCTGCCGAGCCGTCACAGGAGCCACCACATGCCGCCATCGCCCCCACCAGCGGAGCAGCGGTCGCCAGCAAGGGCTGAACAAGGCAATGTCCAGCGCAATGACCTCTGCGCTCCAGGCCTCAGCCTCCAGCACTGCGGTCCAATGGGCTGCAGACCACACCTGCCAGGGGTGGGGTAAGACCTCCTTGATCAACCAAGCTTGAAAAGCCATGCGTTGATCGATCCAGCGCTGCTGCTGCAGGGGCAGCTGCAAACGCTGGGCTAAAACCTGGGGCGAGGCCGAAGCAGCGACCAGCGCGCAGAGCAATGGCAGTTGCAACCGCTCCGCACGCCGCAAGCGACGCTTCAACCGCGCATCGTTTTGTAGCTGTGCATCGAGCAGAGGCATGGCACCCCAGGCCTGCAGATGGGTGAGTGCCTGAGACCAGGGTTCACGGGCAAACAGCAACTCGAGCTCCATCCGCAGCCGGGTGCCCAGAGCAGGGGGCACTGCATCGAGGGAATCCCCGGGGCTCCAAGCCCAAGGCCAAGCCGCCACGGTGGTCTGCAACTGATCCAAAGCCTGCGGGGCCATTGCAAATCCCAGTCGAGCCGCATAACGAGCTCCCCTGATCACCCGAGTGGGATCGTCCTGCACGCTTCCCGCATGCAGGAAGTTCAACCGACGCAGCGCAAGGTCCTGCTGACCACCATGGAGATCTAGCAGCTGGGGTTTCATGCCATTGGGATGAAGCACCAGGGCCATGGCATTAATAGTGAAATCACGACGAACAAGGTCGTCTTGAAAGCAACCAGGCTCAACCAAGGGGTTCTGCCCTGGAGACGGATAGTGCTCCTTCCGGGCTTGGGCCACATCGACCATGAACCCATCAAGCACCAATTCAACGGTGCCGAAGCTGCCGTGCACCCGCAATTCCGGCACCCGCTCGAGACCCAAACGCTCCCGCAACGTGGTTGCCAGCGCTTCACTGCTGCCCTCAACAACCAGATCGAGATCTGGCAAACCCCGCCATGGATCACGATGAACGTGATGAAGCAAGGCATCCCTCACTGCACCCCCAACGAGGGCCAACCGCTTGACGCCACAGTCACCAGCGGCTGCCTGCAGGTTGGCGAGGAGATCGCGAGGTACGCCGAGTAGGTCCACCGACTCAGGCACGAAAGGAACAGGACTGCAAATAATCTGCCTCAAGCATCATTCGCAGCTCTACAGATTTGCGCAAGACACAAACTATCTTCGCACCCTAAACGGCACGTCAAATCCTGGTTAGGCAATCGCACGACTCACGAAGACGGCCGCCAAGCGCCAACACCTCCCATACCAGCGAACAACAACAATGCAGGTGGAAATCTAAAGAACTCAAGGAGCAAGAAAATCAAGAATGACCAACCCAAAGCAGAACACATCATTGCCTGTATCGACTCATCAAGAGGAGGCAACACCAGCGCCTGGGAAGCAGACCGAAACAAGCTGGCGCCCTAATTGCTCATAATCAGCAGAACGCAAGAATGCCTCACGCGCCCCATCCAAGGGCCAAGAAGATGGCCTCTCTTTGGAAAGGATTGCACATATCTTCATCAACCACTCATCGGCACTGGCCCCCATCCGCATATGCCAGACCCCTTCAGAACCAGGTGTAAATTCCAGTGAAAATCCCGTCATCATCGATAGCGTGGAACAACCACAAGCGATCGCCTCAGGAAACGACAAAGGCCCGCCCTCTTGTACAGCAACAGAGCACAACAAACGAGCTGAACGCATCAAATCCGGATAATCCGAGTAGGGGGGATCCAAAACTTGCACTTGCGAAGGAATCAACTCCCTCTCATCACTCCAACCTGGACCAACGACAGCAACTCTCAAGCCACACTCAGAAAGACGTCGAAGAAGATCAAGCTGCAACACATAACCTTTACGAAAACGTTCACCGACCTGGCGCAACGAATAACTCGACCCAGCAAAAAGCACATCGATCTTGCAATCAGACTCCGAAATCAATCGAGGCGGCCAAAAAATGGATCGGTTCACCCCGGCAGGAAAATGGTGGACTCTGTGCCCTTCAACGCCCTTGGACAAAAACAAATTATGCTCAAACAAACTTTGCGTCAAAATCGCGTGAAGCTCTTTAACCCTCGGCACAACCTTATTAACCTCCACATGAGGAGCATAATAAACAATCCTTTGAGGGGGCACTCCTACGCGTAGCACCTCCCCAATACGGGCACCAGACATCACAAACACGAAGGCATTCGAGGAAGAAAAAAGCCTCTTGAGCTCGACAATCGAATCGCAGGCTACAACCTCAGGGCGACCTGGCAAAGCACATAAAGCCTGCGAAGACACTAATCCTCGCCAGACAAAACCCAAGCTCCAACGACCAGTTGAATAATAAATAATTTTTTTGGCCCCATCAGCATTGGGTGACAACGAAAACAGCGCCGCTTGGCCGGAGCGAACCGATGAAATCTTACGGAAAACTCGTTTCAGCACGGCTCGACCTGATTGACACGACCATCATAGAGATCATCAACCATGAGAACAACCTGACGAATCAGCCAGCAATGCAGATATCAAAAACGCACAAACAATCATGACGCGTTCAGGAACACAACTATCCCTCCCGTCGCCCCAAAAGAGGAGTCGCCAACCAAACCAGCCAAAAGCATATTCTCATCATTTAAGACAAAGACGCTCAACCAGGAAATCCCAGAAGGCCTCAAGATCTTGCCCACACCTTCCAGTTATCCGCCGAGGACTTATAAGACATTGGCCCACCCCTGACCATCCAGTTACCACGAAAAAAGGAGAGCGAAAAATCTTGGAACAGCACCCTCTGCAACAACGGCAGCCCAGAATGATCCAATTGCTGCAGAGGAGATCGCGCACACAAACGCTCCAACGCCGAATTGTAAGAAGCCGGACCAAAGGAGCAATCATGGATTAATTGCAGTCGCCCAACAGAATCGAATCGAGCATCAGTGTAATCAAAACCCCTTAAATCATTCGCCATCTCGGCAAAAAACGGACAGCTCCGCCTCGACACGAAAAAACTACTTTGCAAATAGGGGACTCTCTTCTTGAGATACAGCAAACTTGCATCATGCTGCAGGGCCAAGGCAAGCACGCGCTGAGACGTGGCGACGGGTATGACGTCGCTGTCAAGCCAAATCATGTCGTTGCACGAAGCATAAGCCAGACGAAAAACATCCGATTCGGCAGCGTAATGAGGTGCAGTTTCAAACGGAATTTGAAAATCAGGGTTGCACTTGACAATCCACGCAAGAGCCTGATCACGATTGAAAACCTGTACAGCGTTCAGGCCAAGCCTTCCGAAGAGTGTGTTCCACTGCTCTGTGATCGCCACAACATCATGAGGTGGTGTGCCTTGACTCCAATACTGAATCGGCTGTGGCCGGAACAACGGGCTGACCACCGGATCAACAGCATCATCCAGGCCCCTCGCATCATCACCATGGAGAATCGCTTCACTCCAGAGCCCATAAAGAGGAACCTGATCCCGTTTGAGATACGCCTGCAGATGGCGATGGACGTGACGTGATCGCACCGTTCCAATGAGTTGATCACCTTTCAGACATTGTCGGCAACCCTTGTCCAAAATGGCGATAGCATCAGCTGGTCTACCTAAAAGCTGCAAACTTTCGCAGGCAATGTGATAGCCATCAAAGGACGAGGGCGATCGCTCGATCAGGGCCTGGGCATGCTGCAGGGCTTGGGCATAGCGGGCACTGGCATAGCAGGAGTCAGCCACGATCAAGCGCAGCTGTTGATCACCTGGCGATGAAGAAAGAGCCTGCTCACCAAGCTTGATCGTGGCATCAAACCATCGGCGCTTGGCACAAAGGCGCGCCACCTCGCGATGCAGATCAGTCCATCTCTTCGTTAAGGCCACCAAAATGATCAGGAGGCGCTGGGCCAGACGCTCACCACCACAGGCTGTCGCCAACTTGACCAGAACCGTGAGCGCTTTCCGCAAGGTGCCAAACCTCGAACGACAAAAAACCCTAGAAGCCAACGTTCCGCCTCACAGGCCGCAATGAAGCTCACCGACGGAGCATTAACGCCTCTCGCCAGGTGCCATCAAGGACATCCCAAGAGTGGGCGTCCATCAATCGAGCGGCTACCAATCCCAATTGGCTGCGCAATGCCTGGTCCTCTGCCAAGTGCTGCATCGCCTCAGCCAGAGAGTTGACCTGCTCAGTGGGGACCACCCACCCACTCTCTGCATGCCTCACGACCTCCAGCGGCCCTGGAGAAGCATCGCTGACGATGACTGCCAGACCGGCAGCCATCGCTTCCAGCAGTGCATTCGGCATCCCCTCAAACCGGGAAGGCAACACAAAAACTGAATCCTGACCATAAAAGCGTTGAGGCTGAGGCTGAAAACCCAGAAAGCGCACCTGATTCTTCACGCCAAGAGAAACCACCAACGCTTCCAGATCGTTCAGTTCCGGACCATCGCCAACAATCTGCAAAGGCCACACCGAGCGAATTGATTCAGGCAGCTGGGCATAGGCCCGCACCAACAGATCAATACCCTTCTGCGGCACCAAACGGCACACAGCCAGGAAAGAAGGCGAGCTCACACCCGAGGCATCAGCGGAAGCGCGAGAGGTGGGTGCACCCAACCGCAATGGATTGGGAAGCAGACGCATTGCTTCCGCCTGTTGGGGGTGGCAACGCTTCAGCCCTTCCAAAACGCCAACCGTGTTCGCCGTCACCACATCGGCCCGCTGCCACAGCCATCCCTGCAAACGAGGCCAGGGAAAAGGTTGCCGCTGCAAACGAGGATCATTGCGCTCCGACACCACCAAGTGACCGGGTAAAGCCCACAACGCCTGACAACACAACAGGTTGGTGCGCGTCAGCAGAGACAACACCCGCAAGGGCTGTCCATCCCGCAGAAGATCCCGTAACAAGGTCGCCTGCACGCCAGACACGCTGGTCACCAGCCATTGCACCAGTACAAGGGCCTCACCCCGCTTCAAGCGACGCAACGCTTGCCAGCCTGCCGCGAGCGCCAACCACGCCAGCAAACGACGACTCCAGGCAAATAAAAAACGACTGGCCCTGGACCGCACAGCTCGGTTGCTCCACGTGGCAGCCACGTGCGGTCCTAGATCAATCCAAAGCAGGCCATCCGGCAACGAATGGGCAAGAGGCTTATCGGGCAACAACGTGACAACCACAACCTCCAACCCATCGCGAAGGAAGTGCTCGGCAACCATCAAGGCCACTTTTTGAGCACCCCCTGGTCCCAGATGGGGCAACACGATCACCAGATCAGAGTGGAGTGGCAACGACGGCACCATTAAGAGTGCACCCCGTGGCACTGCTGCAATCGCTCAGCGATCACTGCATTCAACTCCCTAGCGGAAGAATGATTCAGCAATTGCGACAGTCGCCTAACCCCGGTCTCCCGATCCATCGGCGTATCACTCCTGAGCTTGAGAAGGTTCTTCTCCAACTGCGCCATCAGCGCCAGGTGATTCTCCTGCGTTTTGGAGACCCCTTCACCTGATGGAGTCAGGCAATAACGACGAATCGACGCATCAACACCCTTGACCGCCTCGAGGCTGCGCATCAGCAAAGCAGCAGGATTGTCGGCAGGCAGCAAAGCGCCCACGGTTAAGCACCGCGACAAGTTGCTCGACATACGCAGACAAGCATCGGCATCGAGCTCGGCATACCGCAACCTTGAAGCCACTGCCATCACTTCGTCCCACACCCAGGCAAGAGCCACGTCATCCCCGACCATCAAGGCCAAGTGATAAGTCGTTGTACAGAGAGAAATCAACAATTTGGCCCGATTGCGCCGATTCGACTCACCACAGCCGTACACCGTTGCATCGGCAGACAGCGTCTTGACAAGTGGATGAACCTGCTCGAGCAGCGTCAGCGCTAAAGACCTTTCCGCGAGCTTCAACACCAAATAACTCTGCGCAATCAAGGCATAACAACGATGACTCTCCAGCAGATCGGGCAATCGACACAATTGGCCCAGCACCTTGAGACGAGCCTGTTCGTCCTGCGGCCTTGAGCCCGTTCGAAACAACAGTCTCTCGACGGCCCGATAGTCACCAACTTGCAAGCGAGACGCCAGCAGCTCAAAGCCCTTGTCTAGGTTGCCGGAACGAAACGCGAGCGTGCACTGCATCGATTGCACATCAGCAGTGCCAGGAAATCGCCTGGCAGCCAAATCAGCCAGCACCGTGGCTCGTGGGTAGCAGTGAAGTCTGAGGCTTGTTTCAAACAAGCGATAGAACCATCGCTTCCGGCAACACCAACCCCATGACAGGCGACAAGCCCAGTACTGCACCTGATAACCCAGGCGCTGCGATTGGCTCGCCCACAGACTGGCCATCAGATCTTCACCATTTCGCCCATCGCCTCATCAAACGACAACGGCTCAACCGACTCACTTCCGCTCCCTGGGAAAAAAGTAAATTCTCCAAAGAAAATTCGAGGAACATCCTGGACAAAGCTATAAAGATCAACACGTAAATATGGGAACTCTCGGGAGAAGGCAACTGCCATTTCCATCATCTGATCCAGGTTATCCGGAGGCAATGGGGGCACCAAGGGCTGGGGGTAGACCCACGTCACATCTTGATAACACCAGGGAGGACGAAAGATCGCCACGGAACGTTCTTGCGACTGAAAGCCTTGGTTAACCTGAATCATGAGGCAACGGCCTCGACTCATATGAAATTTATAATCAACCACCCCCCCACCACCATCGGGCTCAATCAACTCCTCAATTAGCAGACGTCTTGGCACAGGCCAATACGCCCACTCATGCTTATAAACCCCATAGGGGTAATCAAGCCATTGCCTGCACTTCAAACGCAAAGCATCACGATCCACCGCCTCCCTTTGATCAACAAAGTGATTCGCACCAGAGCGATGACTCGCCTTGATCAGAAAACGCTCGGGCAATGAATTCCAAGGGATTTGATTCACATCCGTCACAACAGCAAGCGTTCTGGCAACTCCCAAATCGAAGCCACTTTGATCAGCCCACTCCAACGCAAGATCTTTCGCCAAAATCTTATCAACAGCCCGAACAAAAATTCGTGGGGAACGACGAATCTTGAGGGCTGTAATTTTATGATGAAAGGTCCGAGGATTGTTCAGATCGAGCTCATACCCTGTGCGCCTTAAAAAGGCCTGATGCAGAGCGGGATAACCCGTCAAACGCTCCTTGAGTTGGAACGACCTGCCGCGCAATTCGTAAAAGGGAGGCGTTTCCCACAGCCACAACCGAAAGCGATTAATTGCCTTGAGGCCATGAATCAATCGTCGCCAAAGGCTGGTCATGACACGCGCAGGCATCGACACAAGGCAACGACGAATGCCGTTCGAGCAACGGCAACCAGCACATTCTGCACGGCTGACCCAGGCACGGAAGGGGCATGAACCATGCGGTTGCATCACCCTTGAGGCCCCAGAATCGACGCAGTCGGTGTCTCTGTTGTTGTCTGCCCTCACCCGCTGCCTGCAGGAGGAAGCAGCCGCCATCGCCGCTGCAGCCGATCGCTTGAGCAGCGATGAAGTGGAAGGAGCCCTAGCCCTGCTGGAACGCTGCGCCGATCGCAAGGCCAAGTTGGTCATCACCGGAGTGGGCAAGAGCGGCATTGTGGCTCGCAAGATCGCCGCCACGTTCTCCTCCATCGGCCTGATGGCCCTGTATCTCAATCCCCTCGATGCCTTGCATGGGGATCTGGGGGTGGTCGCTCCCGATGACGTCTGCCTGTTGCTCTCCAACAGTGGCGAAACCTCAGAGTTGTTGGAGGTTCTGCCCCACCTCAAACGCCGGGGCACAGCGCGCATCGCCCTGGTGGGTCGGGCTGAATCCTCCCTGGCCCATGGCAGTGATGTGGTCCTCGAAGCTTCCGTCGACAGGGAAGTTTGCCCGCTGAACCTCGCCCCCACTGCCAGCACGGCGGTAGCGATGGCCATCGGCGATGCCCTGGCGGCCGTCTGGATGGAACGGCGCGGCATCTCTCCCGCCGATTTCGCCATCAATCACCCGGCCGGCTCCCTGGGCAAGCAGCTCACCATGACCGTGGCCGACCTGATGGTCCCCGCCACGCAATTGCCCGCCCTCAAGCCGACCACACCTCTTGCGGAGGTGATCAGCCAACTCACCCAAGGGGCCATCGGCAGTGGCTGGGTCGAAGATCCCCAGTCCCCAGGCCGCTTATTGGGGTTAATCACCGATGGTGACCTGCGCCGCGCCCTGCGGAACCACCGCAGCGACATCTGGGCAGACCTGCAGGCCAGTGACCTGATGACCTCCGATCCCATCACCGTGACGATCGAGCTGATGGCCGTGGACGCGATTCAGCGCATGGAACACAACCAACGCAAACCGATTTCCGTGCTGCCGGTGGTGAATGGCGAAGGCCAGCTCCAAGGCCTACTGAGGCTTCATGACCTGGTGCAAGCAGGACTGGCTTGATGAAAGGCCTGTTTCGCTCTCTGCAATGGCGACGGCAGCGAGCTCAACTGCGCCGCATCAAGCTTTTAGTGCTGGATGTGGATGGCGTGCTCACCGATGGAGGCCTGTGGTTCGACCCCAACGGACTGCTGCTGAAACGCTTTGACGTCCGCGATGGCCTCGGTCTCCGCCTACTCCAACAGGCGGGGCTGGAGCTGGCCTTTCTGAGCGGAGGCAAGGGGGGAGCCACCGAGGTGCGGGCCAGGCAACTCGGCATCCAGCACTGTCTTGTGGGCATCAAAGACAAGCCCGCTGCGCTGCATACACTGCAACGGCAACTGGGCGCCACAACAGCCACGACTGCCTTCATCGGCGACGACCTCAACGACCTAGCAGTCCGCAATCAGGTGGGGCTCCTCTTAGCGCCCGCGGATGCCTGTCTTGTGGTGCGCCGTCAAGCCGATGTGGTGCTCAGCCGAGACGGAGGCCAAGGCGCCGTGCGCGAACTGGCGGAACACATCCTCAAGGCCCGAGGTCTCTGGAAGGAGCTGAGCAACAACGGCTGGAGAGACCGTAATGACTGACTCGCCCCCAACCCAAACCCAACCGGGTGTGTTCCTGCTGGGAGTCGGGGCCCAGAAAGCTGGCACCTCTTGGCTACACCAGCAACTCAACATCCGCCGAGATACCGACTTTGGCTGCTTGAAGGAGTACCACGTCCATGACGCCCGCACGATTGAAGCGTTGTCCCGCTTCAGGCAGTTCAACATCAAACCGCGGCACCCCCGCACCTGGTTTCAGCCCCGTACTTGGCTGCGACAGTGGTTCATTCATCACCCAGAACGCTACACCGACTATTTCGCCTGGCTGTTGACGCGCCCCCATCTCAGGGGAACTCAAATCCGCCTAACGGGCGATATCACCCCTTCCTATGCCCTCCTCGACGTCGACACCCTGAGAGAGATCAAGACCAGCTTTGCGAAGCGTGGCATCCCTGTGAAGCCCGTGTTTCTGATGCGCGATCCGATCGAGCGCATCATCTCCAGCCAGCGCATGAAACTCCGCAAACAAGGCTTACGGGATGCGGCCACGGAAATAGAGACCCTCCGGATGCGGATCGCCAAGGGACGCGGCCTGCGCAGTGACTACAGCCAAACCCTGAACGCCCTTGATCAGTCCTTTGGTTTGGAGAACTGCTTCATCGGCCTGTTCGAAACACTCTTTACCACCACCACCTACGCCGACCTCTGCACCTATCTGCACATCCCTTACCAAGAACCCGCCTGGGGCGAGAAGGTGAATGAAAGCGCCACCTCCAACGTCATCCCCGATGACCTCCTAGCAGAGATGGGGCGAATGCAGGCCAGCGATCTTGTGTGTGCCCGTCAGGTGTTGCCCCATCTCTGCTTCGATCAGCTCTGGCCCACCGCCAGCCGCTGGTGCAAAGAGTGAGGCCTCAGCCCTGAGCCGCCAGCTGCCGGGCTTGCTCCAACTGCTCCGCGGTGTCCACCGATAGCGAGGTGCCCTCCACCTCGAAGGTGGCAATCGTGTGACCCGCCTCAATCAGGCGCAACTGCTCCAGCCGTTCCAGATCCTCCAGAGGAGACGCGGGCAGTTGATCCCAGGCCGCGAGCACATCCCCGCGGAAGCCATACATGCCCACATGGCCCCAGTAGTCCGTGTGCTCGTGCCAGTGGGCTGGATCCACATCTCGCACATGGGGAATGGCGGAGCGCGAAAAATAGAGCGCCCGCCCGTCATGGGCCAGCAGCGTCTTCACCACTGCGGGATTGTGGATGGTGTCGGGCGACAGGCGATACACCGGTGTCACCACCGCTGGCACTGGATCACGCCGTCCGAATTCATCCACCATCGCGGTGACCACATCCGGCTCAAGGAATGGCTGGTCTCCCTGCACGTTGATCACCGCCGTGCTGGCCAGGCGCTGCTCACGGGCACCTGCATCCCAGCCATCCGCAGACTCACCCCAGGCGCGGGCCACCAGCTGATCGGCCACCGAGGCAATCCGTTCACTGCCAGAACTGCAGGTCTCCGAGGTCATCAGCACCGGGAAACCCCAACCCTCTGCCAACTGCTGCAAACGGGAACTGTCGGTGCACAACACCACTGCCGCCGGCCCCTGGGCCTTGGCGCATTGCTCCAGCACCCGCTGAATCATCGGCTTACCGCCAATCTCCGCCAGCACCTTGTCTGGCAGACGAGAGGACGCCAGGCGGGCCGGCACCGCCACAACAGACCGCTGAATCGTCATCAGTCCCACAGCTTCATGGCGTCATCGCGGGCGGAAAACCATTCCGCCGCCAAGGGGCCACCCATGGTGCGCTGCTCCCGGAACCATGGCCCACCGAGCGTCCAATGCAACATCGGTGAGGCCTCCTGCGTCTCAGGCGGGGCCTGCACATCCACCAGGTGATTCCAGCCAGCCTGGATGGCGCCGATCTCATGGTCGCCCTCCAGCCAGTGGAAACGATGCAGCTCCAAACCCGTGGCGGTGTTGACGTAATCGACAGTGAGCTTGGCGCAGCGGCTGCAGTTGAGCAGCATCAGCGAACTCCAGTTTTTCTTGGGATAGGCGCTCTGCACTTCTCCAAGGAATTTCACCGTCTCGCCAGGGACATGCTCATGTTGCACGCACATAGCGCCGTAACGGTCATCGCGCTGATCCCACAGCGCCTTGATGTCGGAGCGGCAGAGCATGTCGCAGTCCATAAACAAGGCCCAGCCCTGATAGTCCATCAGGTGCGGTACCAGAAAGCGCGTAAAGGAGAAAGCTGTGCTTTGTTTCGGATCACGCTCGCGCCGATACAACCCCTGGGCCTCCAACTGGGGCGTCACCAACGGCGTGATCGCCAGGGGCACAGAGCTGTGTTGATAAAGGCTGTCGATCAACACGTTGGTGGCCGCCCGCTCCCGCGGGTCGTATCCGATGAAAATCGGGATTGGAGCGACGGCCATTCGTCTACATCTCGGCTGTGAGGCGAGATTAAAGCGGCCCCAGAGCCAGCTCTAGGCTTCGTTTTATCTGAGCTGCATCCGATGGCCGCACGCCGCGTCGCGCTGGGCGACATCCATTTCGCCAACGACGCACCGTTCGTCTTGATCGGCGGGGTCAACGTGCTGGAGTCGCGTGACTTCGCCGTTAAAGTCGCTGGTCACTACAAGGCGGTGTGCCAGAACCTCGGCATTCCCCTGGTGTTCAAGGCCTCCTACGACAAGGCCAACCGCTCATCGATCCACTCCTATCGGGGCCCTGGCCTGGAAGACGGCCTCCAGATTCTCCAGGCAGTGAAAGACACCCACGGCATTCCGGTGATCACCGACGTGCACAGCCCGGAAGAGGCAGCACCGGCCGCCGACGTGTGCGACATCATCCAACTTCCGGCCTTCCTGGCCCGCCAGACCGATCTGGTGGAAGCGATGGCTCACACCGGGGCGGTGATCAACATCAAGAAGCCCCAGTTCCTCAGCCCATCCCAGATGGCGAACGTGGTGGAAAAATTTCGCGAGTGCGGCAACGAACAACTGCTGATCTGCGAACGGGGCAGCAACTTCGGTTACGACAACCTTGTGGTCGACATGCTCGGCTTCGGGGTGATGAAGCGCAGCTGCAACGACCGGCCGCTCATTTTTGATGTCACCCACGCACTCCAATGCCGCGATCCCGGTGGTGCCGCCTCCGGGGGGCGCCGAAGTCAGGTGGTGGATCTGGCCCGGGCCGGCATGGCCATTGGTCTGGCTGGTCTGTTTCTTGAATCCCACCCCAACCCAGCGCAAGCCCGGTGCGACGGACCCAGCGCACTGGCCCTGGAACATCTGGAGGCCTTCCTCACCCAGGTGAAGGCCATCGACGATGTCGTCAAATCGATGCCAGTCCTCACCATTCAGTAGGCCCTACCCCTTGCAACAGGCACAACCAGGTTCACTCACACGCCACAGCCGGCAGTTGCTCTGGGCCGCGTCAACGTTAGTGGGTCTATCGGCCATCGCCCTGGGCCTCGGCCATTGGATGAGGCTGCAATCCAGTCAGTGGACCACGACAGAATCAATACAACAATCCGCAGTCCTGCTGAATTACAACCTGATCAGTCACGGCATTTGGCTGGCCCTCGTCATCGCACTCTTAGCGGCACTCTGGTACGAGCAATCCCAAAGTGTGCACAGCGGCCAACAAACCAAAGCATTGGACCCCAACCGCAGAGAAAAGACCCGTGCGGCGCTTGATCTCTGGCACCAGATCAAGCTGCAACCAATGGCATGCCTAGTACTGGCTGCGACCTCAGCCTTTCTGATTCATGAAGCGAGCTGGTTCTACAAAGAAATTATTGGCTGGTATGACGATATCTATGCAGACAACCTACTAAACAACTTTTCGCTTCGGCCAAACCTCATCAGCGAGACGCTCACACGCAATGACTTTCGCTTTTACCCCATTGCGTTTGCAGACTTACAGATCCTCAGCTGGTTCACACCCTACGTAAAAATCTGGATGATCTTCAATGCAATCGAACTGATTGCCACCATTGCCATCGGAGTGCGCATCATCAAACGCACGATGCACATGCCGGAGGCAAGAGAGTTGCTGCTGATGTTCAGCCTTCTCTACATCGCCACTGCACCGAGCGCCTTCAGCTACATGCAGTTCATCTACAGCGAGCGAATGCTAACCCTGCTATTCGCCGTCTTTCTTTGGAACTATATCGATTATAAAACTAACAACTCAGCCAAAGCCGCCAACACAGCCCTTGGCGCCGCCCTGCTTGGGACATTCTGCAAAGATACGGCCATCATTTTGTTTATCGTTCCTGCCATTGCAACACTGATCAGCAATCAATTGCAAACCACAGACGACCCCAGCCCAAAGTTGTCGCTCAAGAACTGGCGCTGCTGGACCAATCATTATCAATTTGAGTTACGCATTGTCGGTCTCGCACTGTTTTTTATTACGTCTTTTCTTTATCTCACCTATCTACCCAGCATCATCGCCGGCGAGCAGCGCTACGACGCCAACTTAACCATGACCCAATTTGAGCCCGATGCGCGCTTGGCCATGCTCACAGCTTATATCAGCCTAAGAGCATTCCAAATCGGCATAAGAAAGAGCAGGTTCACTCCGCTGGACGGGGCCAACCTTGCAGCCTTGAGCTATGTGGGCGCGTTGTATTGGCTTGTCGGCTACAGCTCAACCAACTACATGGCCCTGCCGATGCACTTGATCGCAGTGATCGACATCCTGGCGCTCTGGTGCATGGGGCCACGGCATTGGCTGAAGAACAAGGTCAACCACAAAACCATCACAGCAGCTGGCCTGCTCAGCAGTGCAGCCGTGATCTACGTGGAACTTCAATTTCCCGGCAACGCCTACACGCGCGTCAAAAACATCATGCGCACGCATCGATCGTGGCGAGCCACATTCAACCAATCTGCGTTGGTGCTGCGCGACGCCAAAAGACAAGGGAACGAAGTCAATGTAATCATCTCCAAGTCATGGTTTCGGCGATTTAACCACTTAAAAAGATTACACTACGACCGCCTAATCTATCTCAACGAAGATTCTATCACTTACCGCATCATCGATGGCAAAGACAAAGGCGGTTCTTACACTCCAGAGCCTGGCGACTTTTTTCTAGACCTCGACACAGGCAAGCGCAGAATCGAAGAGTACGGAATTAACACAACAAACTTTGAGCAGATTTACAAATTCAGCCCCAACGTCAGCAACGGTCACATATACATCAAACGCCGTTAACACTATGGACGCAGACCGTAACCGTGACCAGCAAGTGACTCCTGCATCCTCGGCAACGGCAGCTGCCTGGAAAGCTTGGTCTCAAAGCATTGCTCTATCAAGCGCCATTCTTCTCACAATCGGCCTGCTTCTCGGCCAAATCGTGCGCACACTGAACCAAACCGGCAACAGCCCGGCATTTGATTTACACACCTACAACGAAGTTGGCCATGGTCTCTTCATCATCCTCTGGATCACAGCCGTCGCTCTTCTCGTGATCGCAGCATGGAAGAGCAGCAGAACCAAACCTCAGCTCGACGCCATCGCGCTCACAAGGCAGATCGTCGTGTGGGTCAAGCGCCACCCAATCACGACCATTCTTTTGGCCGCATACTGCCTGATGATGGTGAATCAAGCCAGTTGGTTTTACAAAGAAATTGTCACTTGGTATGACGACATCCACACCGATCAACTCATCAACAATTTCTCCATCCGCTGGTCGTTCATCTCCGAAGTAAGAGGCCGCAATGACTTCCGCTTCTTTCCGCTCTCTCATCAAGATCTCCACATCTTGAGCTGGCTAACCCCTTACCCCAAGATCTGGGCACTTGCCAGCGCCCTTGAGCTCATGATCACACTCCTTGCGGGCATCAAATTAGTACAACGTATACAAGCCAAATCATCAATACCAGGGATCAGCTTAATCGCATGCTTGATATTTATGTTCACGCCATCTGCCGCGTACAACTACTTTCAATTCATCTACAGCGAGCGCATTCTCACCCTCAGCCTGGCGCTATTCAGCCTGGCTTATTTAAGTTTTCAACGCTCACAAGAAGACAACTGTGCCCTGATCGTGCTTTTGCTGGCGTTGATCGGCTGTTTCACGAAAGACATTGGCTTTCTTCTCTTTTCGGTGCCAGCTATCGCCACAATCCTGCTGGGATCTCTCGGCATGCACAAGCACTATCCCAGCTGGAAGCAGGTCTCCTGCCAGCAATGGCTGCAGGCGTACCGCCTAGAGATTGGCCTGTGCTCGTTAATGCTCTGCTTCTTTGCAGCCTTCACCTGGCTGAGCTACCTGCCAGGAATCGCCGCCGATGTTGACCGCTACGACGCCGGCCTGGGCTTCTCCCTTTTCGTGCCTGATCTGCGCACATGCGTCGTCGTCGCCTACAGCCTTACAAGACTCTTCAAGGTTCTGCGCCGACAATCCAAAGCCAACCTGCTCGACTGCCTCAACGCAGGCGCCATCGCCTACGGGGCATCATTGTTTGCCTTAGTGGGCTATCAGAGCAGCAGCTACATGGCGCTGCCGATCCTGCTCGTCGCCACCCTCGACATTCTCATGGTTTGGGGCTCCTGGGCCCTACCGCGTCTCAAGCAACGGTGGCCCAAGGCGAAACCCGCCCTAGTCGGAGCAGGATGCAGCGCCGTCATCCTGGGATTGGAACACACCTCTCCAACCTCTTTCTTCCATCAAGTGAGCGACATGCGCTCAACCCAACATTCTTGGCAGGCCACTCTGCAAGAGACCATCCGCCTCGCTCAAACCACCAAGGAAAAAGGCGAGCCCGTCAACCTCATCTTCTCCAAGTCCTGGTTCAAACACTCTGACTACCTACGTTCACTGCAGTTTGATCGCTTAATCTACATCGACCCAGACACAAAAGAAACACGCATCGTTGCTGGCATCAACAAAGGCAAAACGTACCAGCCCAACACTGGGGATTATTTCCTCAACATCGACTCAGGCAAAAAGCTCAAAAAATACAACATTGACCTCAGCTCATACGACCTGATTTATGACTTTGACCCCTCACTGAGCCAGGGAAAAATCTATCGTCATCGCTGACGCGACGCTGAATACACCAGCCTTTGATTCAACTTCGACAACAATGGAAACAACAACGCCAGTTGTGCGACACCCGATGAAGCACCCATCCATGCAGCGTCGTAGCGAATAGCGCGCCCCTTGCTGGAATCAAACCGCATGCGGTTACCGGACAAAATATGACTACTGGAATAAAGCAACGGTTGCAGCATCTCGTCATGGAACTCCAGCCCTAGCCAAACGCAAACTCTCCGAAGGGCCTGCTCAGGATCTAGGGCCAACTCTTCATAGCCAAGCTGAAACACTGGCTTACCAGACCTCCGAAGCAGCCTCTCATGTCGAGCACTGAGGCGCCACCAGCGCAGCAGAGGACGAAGCCCAGGTAACCATGCTCCCTTTTTACGACCCTCCCGTGAACGGGAATGGACCCAGCTGCGAACATCCCTGGTGAGATGAATCACTCGCACCTCCACTGCCGAGTCCTCAAGCAACGGCAGCACGAAGTCATCCTGAAAAGACTCAACCACCCAAGGGGACGACCAAGAATCTGTCGACTTGCTGCGACGCAAACTCTCCAACAAATAGCCCAACTTCACTTGCAGAGGCTCTTCATCATGGGCGGGAAGCCAGTCCAGGACTGGGCCCCAAACGGGGCATTGAGCCGCCACCTGGCCACAAGTGCAAAGCCTTTCATGTCGTAGAGCTCCTCGCAACTGAGCAGGCCCCCGCTGACTCTCACCGCGTGCAGGCTTCTGCAGGACCCGCACGGCTTCTCCAAGCCCAATCATCTGTGGGTGTGCCCCAAGAGCGAGATCCAGGATGGTTGTGCCGCTATGACCAAGCCCTCGGATCAACAACAAGCGGAAGGACGGAGAACTCATGCACGCTTCCTCAGCGGACGGTCATTCATCACCGACGTCAGAAATCGGGTGAGGTCATCGAGATGATGACCCAGCGTGAACCTCGCCAGAATTCGGCTCCGCCCTGCAGCTCCGAACCTCTCCGCCAAAGCCGGATCTGACATTAAGTGCTCCATCGCCACAGCCATCCCGGAGACATCGCCTTCTTCGACAAGACATCCTGTCTGTTGATCAATCACCACCTCCGGAATTCCACCATGGCGAGTGGACACGACGGGCAAACCGCTCAGCTGGGCCTCCATCACGGACACAGGATTGCCTTCGCTGTCGCCATCAGCAGCCACCATGGAATGCTGCACAAACACCCGCACCTCCCTCATCAGGTCCGCCACTTGCTCCTGGGCTAATGCCCCGAAAAAGCGAACGCGATTCTGAAGGCCATGGTGCTGCACGAGGGCACGGGCCTCTGGAAGTAATGGGCCCTCACCCACCATCCATAACTCTCCGACGGGTTGCTTCTGAAAAGCTCGAATCGTATGCAGTGGGCCTTTTTTCGGCACAAAACGACCAACTGCCAGAAACACCGGCGCCGCCTGCAAGGGAGCACTGCCATGGAACAGAGCCGCATTGGCCCCTGACGCACTAATGAGCAAGCGTGATGAGTCGGCCCCAAGTTGCTCAAGCGCTTGCGCCATTGGCTTCGACTTGCAGATCACGCCATCAGCCAAGCGAAGCAGACGGCGATAGCGCTCTTTCAACACTCCCACTTTGCCGCGGGCAGATAAATCGGATCCCCGGAAATGCACGACAAGAGGCACACCGGTGACTGCAGCAGCATTCATCACCCTTACGGCATGGAATCCGAATTCCGCCATAACGAGATCGGGCTGATGCCGGCGGATCAGCACCTCAGCAACGAACGCGGCAGGCCATCCGGCTAAGCGCAACCAACCCAGACGGGTCAACACCTTGCTCATCCACACCGCCATGCCGTAAGCGCAGCGAAGGGGTTGCCGCCATGGGCACTCGTCGCCGAAATAGGCGTGCACCTCGAAGGGCAACCCCGCCAGATTGGCACGGACAAATGTTTCAGATGCAGCTCGCCGGGTCGGCGCAAACACAAGCAGACGGCGTTGAGAGCGAGGAGAGTTAGCCATTGAGGCCTCCCTCAGCTGAGGCTTGGGTCGGCACGGAAACACCAACGCGACGGAGCGCAGCGATCAAGCGTTCCCTGAGGCGTTCCGGTGCGTATCGTTCCCTCACTGCAAGCGCTTGCTCCGCCAACCGTGACCGTTCCGCTGGATGCGCCAGCAAACGCCCCAGACAGCTGACCCACTCCGCATCGGGGGCGTGGTCTGAGATCAAACGACCGTTCTCCCCATCGGTGATCAAGTCAGCGGGCCCATGCGGACAATCGACGGCAACACAGCAGCAACCAGCAGCCATCGCCTCGAGCAACACGTTGGGGAAGCCCTCGTAACGAGAAGACAACACAAAGAGCTGACTACGTGCATACCAATCGGCCATGTTGCCGACACGCCCAGGGAAATGCAGCCGAGCCTGCAACTCGGGATGCTGCCACAGCAAGCCTTGGAGAGCCCCCAGTTGGTCGCAACCATGGTATGGCTGTTGGTCGAGGCCCACGATCACCAGCTGGAGGTGAAGATCCCGCAACGCCAAGGGGATCCACCAACGCACTAAGCGATCAAACCCTTTTTGATGCGATTTCGTGCCCACTGCAAGAACCACCGGGTCCGTCGGACAAACGCCTGCCGCCGCTAACCATGACTGGGGATCCAGGCATGGCGCAAACCGTGGCAAAGGCCACTGCACTGGGTTGGGCATCAGCAGCTGAGGCTTCGCACCGAGATGACGTTCCAACCAGGAGCCGACCGCTTTGGTCTGTACAAGATGCAAAGCAGCCCACGGATAACTCAACCGGCGCAAAACGGCCCACAGCAGACCGATGGGCTTGGAGGCAGGATCATTGCGCTCTGACACCACACAGGGGACTGCTGCCAACCGCGAAGCCCAAAGCATCTTGATCGCCGGCAGGGAAGTCACACCAAACGTGAGCGCGACGTTGTGCCGACGAAGCCAACGCTGCAGCCGCAGCACCCGCAAAGGAAAAGCGCAGGGACCGAGCCAGCGCATCCAGGCAGGATCAAGAGGTTCCACCGCGCGACGAACCCCAGTGGGAATGGGGTAAAAGTCCCAACTTGCGGGCTTTCGGGTCAACACAACCGAGTCCCATCCCAACTGCTGCAACCAGGAAGCCCAACTGAGCGTGACCCGTTCTGCACCTCCCAACTTCAAGCTGTCGATGTAGAAGACCACCGTTGGTGACCTATGACGCCTTCCATCCGCCTCAGCTGAGATATCGGCGATCGTTAGCAATCCACACTGGTGCAACACCCGCAACATTGCATCGGTTCTAGCTGCATAGGTCTGCGTCGCCGCCCTTGCCAGACGTTGCTGGAGTTGTGGGCCTTGACCCTTTAGCGCTGCGGCGATGGCCCGCCCGAAAGCATCGGCCTCCGGTGCACACAACCAAGCCACATCGCCATGGGGCTCCAAAGAAGGAATCGCTGTTGCCACCACGGGCAGACCCGCCGACAGGTACTCAAAGAACTTCATCGGGAACATATGCCGGGTGTAGCCGTTCAGCTGCAACGGCAACAAAGCCAAATCGGCATGGGCCAACCAAGCGGGCAGATCCGCGTAAGCCACAGGCCCGATCAGGATCACATTCGTACAGGCCGCCAAGGCATTCACGTCCGTTGAAGGATCACACTCACCAACGGGACCAATCAGCACAAATTCCCAATCGGGATGCCGATGAGCAAGCCGACATAACAGGGAGAGATCAAGCTTGTAAGCGTCGATGGCACCCATGAACAACAACCGGGGGCGAGACAACGGGTCCATCGCCGCTGGACATGGCAATGGTCGATCACCATGTCGAGCCCGGCTGAAGTGCTGATGATCAGCCACATTGCCAAACAAAAACGTATGGGAATTCCATCGCTGATGATGACTTTGCAACTCAGGGGACGTGGCGAACACCACATCCGCGGCTTCCGACAAGCTGCGTTCGTTCGCCTCAATCCGCTCCACCGGCATTCCAGGCTGGTCCTGGATGCGATCCACACAGTGATAAACACTTCCCGAGAAATCACCTGGGTCGAGATAGAGCGTGGTGAGAGGGTTGTAGGTCCAGAGGATCGGATTGCTGAACCCCAGCCAACGGCAGGCAAATTCGAGCCCTCCATTGAGAAGTTGGCGATTGAGCTGGAGAGCTATTCCGCTGTGGCCACCTGGCAACACAGGGGGTGACCACACCCATAGCCGTTCACGCCGTTGGCGGGGGAGTTGCAGCAACCGGCGCAGACGCCGAACAATGCGGGTGCGATCGGCAGCACCCACCCGCGGCGGACGAATCCCGAGGGACTCGACATAGAGCACTCGATGCCCGGCCGCGGCCAGGGTCAGCGCCGTGTGCTGTTTGTTGGTCCAGAGCGGATGGTCCCAATCCGCAGTGGCGAGAACAACAAAATCAGCCATCGCGCCCTCAGTCACCCTCGATCAGGGCCATCTCTCGGAACGTGGGCGAGCGCTCCTGCAACTGTTGAAAATCACCGCTGGCAATAATCTTGCCGTTAGCCATCTCATAAATCAGGTCGCATTTTTTCACAGTGGAGAGACGATGAGCGATCACAATCGTTGTACAGCGGCGGCCAACGATGTCGAGAGCCTGCATCACATCATGCTCAGTTTTATTATCCAAAGCACTGGTGGCCTCATCCAACACCAACACCTTGGCGCCACGGAAAAAGGCCCTTGCCAACGACAGTCGCTGCCGTTGTCCACCCGATAACTTAATGCCATTTTCACCAATCATGGTGTAGAGGCCATAGGTCATACCTGCGACGTACTCTTCGAACTGGGCAGCCTCCAGTGCAGACCAAACCTGATCATCATCAATATCTGCGGGATCACATCCAAAGGCAACGTTGTCTCGAATACTTCCATCCATCAGGCGAATTGTCTGTGGCACAAACGCGCAGTTGGCTTGCCAGGCAGGAACCTCCTGATCACTCACTTCAATGCCATCGAGCATCAGCTCGCCGGAGGTGGGCTGAAAAAGGCCCAACAAAAGGTGGGCAAGTGTTGTTTTACCGCTACCCGTACGACCCACCAAAGCAATCCGAGATCCGATCGGGATTGACAGATTGACATGATCGATCACCGACTTTCCATCTTGGCTGTAGGCAAAAGAAACATCCTTCAGCTGAATAAACCGTCGCGGCATCACCCCTTCTGCCGTCGGCACTCCATCGGAGGCAAGCAAATAGCGCTCTGGCTTCAGACTGAGCAGCTCGAGCGCATCGGCGATTTCCGGCAAACCACCGCGCAACCGGTTAATGCTGCGAAACATCGATTGCAGAGGGCCTGAGATACGAAGTAGAGCGACAAGCACTGCCGACAGAGCAGGAATAGCGCTTCTGATCTGCTCGGGATCACGGCTCAGCAAGGCCGGACCGATACCAACAGCGAACAAAATCGTGATTCCAGCAGGCTCAATCACCAGTCGTGGCACATCGGGCAGCAAGCGACCAACGCGGTCATATCGCTTGGCAATCACACCGTCTCGAGAAAACCGTGAGACAAAATAATTTTCCGCAGAATATAACTGAACTTCGCGCATGGAGCGCAGCGACTCCATCAACAACAAGTTGATTCGTCGCCCATAGCGAATACGCTGCTTGGTCGACAATCGCAAATAAGGCGTGATCAACTTTGAAGCGAGCACATAGGCCAACAGCATCAGACCAAATACAGCCAAAGCCTTAAGCCCCAAAACCAAAACCACCCCAACCAAAAGCGATGCCACAGACACCACATTTCCCGAGATAAGGATGATCGGACTGATCACACCCGTCGAAACACTATTTAAAATACGATTAAATTTTTCAGACAGATTGGCAGTGCGTTGACGAATAAAAAACTCATACTTTTGTCGCATGAGGTTGTCATACACCTTATTGACCAGATCATTCCACACCTCAGCACTGAGGAGGCTTTGCATCAGGGCCACACCGAAGCGAATACCAGACGCCAACCAAAACGAGCCAATCAGAAGAGCGACCAACCATCCAGACTGATCGAGAAAATCACCACCAAAAACACGAATTCCTGGCAAATAATCATCAACCTTGGCCCCAGCCAACAGGCCCACAAGACGGGCCAGCAAGGCCACGAGAAAGACATCCAGCAATCCCTGGAACAGGGATGCAATCAACACGAAAACCAGCAGACGCACCCGCCTGCGGGGCAACTCTCGAAGCAGCTGACTGAGATTGCTCCAGGTCTGACTTTGCAAAGGCATGAAGACCGTCAGAGATCAACCCTGCGCAAGCAAGGACAATCCAAATCTGAAGTGACCATAGACCGCCCGCTCCCTCAGGGTTTCCCAGCCACAGGCCAGCCAGGCAACCGATTGACCACCCGGACAAATGCTCGTCGAACGCGGCCCCAGCGCAACTGCCACAACGGCATTGCCCGCAGGGGAGGTTCCAGCAACAGCGAGGGCATCAACTGATCCAGCTCCCTCAACACCCTCTGCCAACGCGCCTGCAACGCCCCTTCACTGAACTGCTGCAACCAGGGCTCCAGTTGTGCGACGGGCGGGAGCCACTGATGCGGTGCGATGGCTGCCGCCACAATCCGCTCCACGTCGTAGGCAAGGCTGCCACATCCCAGTTGGTGACCAAACTCTCCGGGCGTCAAGGTGTCCGCCAAAGCGTGATTGAGGCTGCTGAAGACCACACAACTGCAGGCCATCGCTTCGAGAGGAGGCAAACCGAAGCCTTCGCTGACAGCCACGGAACGCCAATGGTCCGCAGAGTCGTAGAGGTAAACCCTGGCGCTGTTGAACAACCCCACCAAGTCATCCACCCAGCCGTTTTGTACCTCGACGCGCAGCCCACGAGCCCTCAGGGCTGGCACCAACTGATTGAGCACATAGGCACTGCTCTTGCGCTGTTGCACCAAGACATCAATGGGCCGTGAGTCCATCGAAGCCCCACGCTCACCGCTCTCCAACCATTGAGACTCCAGTGCATTTGGCACCAGAAACAAAGGATTACGCGGTGCCCGATCCCCCCAATAGCCGAGGGTATTGCGACTGACCGCCAGCACAGGCACGCCCGGAGGAAGATCAAAGCCATAACCAGTGCTGTGGGCCTGGTAGACCACAGCACGTCCTCGCAGACGACGAAGCAGCTGGGGGACATGAAACCCCCAACTCACCAGCCAGAGCGCATCGCCAGGGACCTGCTCCTGCGCCAGCAGGTCGTCCAAGAACGGATGCTCCAGCTCCCGCTGGCGGTAGGTAACCACCTGCGTAGGCCGCAATGGAGACAACAAGCGTGCCGTCTGCAACGCAACGCTCAAGCCACCACAACGAAAACGGGTTCCGGTGCCAGGCACCAGAACCCTGATGGGATTGTTCAGTTGTGGGGACGCCCCGGGAGCAGATGGCATCAGCTCAGAGCCACCGAACCATGCAACGCAATCGCTTCATCAAGCAGCGGCAGCCTCCGTGCTGCCAGCCCGCTGACGACGGGTAAGGAAACCAAACAACACCTTGCCGATCGCAGCCACGAGGTTGCCCTCAAGCTCTTTGAACATGTTCATGTTCAGGTGGAAGGCATGATTCGCCTCTTCGACGATGCGATCGGCCATGGCCTGATCGATGGGCAACTCATCCATGGTTGAGCGATACGTGGTTTTGAAGGCCTTTTCATCAGCGATGTCGTCAAACACGTAAAAACGCAATCCGTCATCTCCATCCATATTCATCGCCTTCTGAGCAATGTTCTTCAGGATCTGACCACCCGAAAGATCGCCGAGGTAACGGGTGTAGTGATGGCCTACCAGCAATTCAGGGGATTCTTTGGCCACAGCATGAATTCGCTCCACATAAGCCGCTGCAGACGGGGATGGCTTGATCTCCTGTTTCCAGTTGGCGCCGAAGTAGTAAGTGAGATCCTGCTCAAGCGCTTCACTGCGATTGAGCTCCTTCATGCCCACCGGGCCCACCACAGGGTGGTTACCAAGCTTGGCGATCTCTTCCTCCATGGCTGTGTAGACGAAATAGAGGTCTGCCACCAACTTGCGATAGCTGGACTTATCGACAACACCTTTGAGGAAGCAGCTCACAAAGCCGGTGTTCTCGGCCATGGTGTGCGACTTCTTGGTGCCTTCACGGAGCTGGGCAGCCAAAGCGACAGACATGGAACAGACCTTGTGGCACAGAACAAGACCTTAAAAGCCATTCCCCGCCAGAAGCCCTTTGGTTTGCGAAGGGTTACGAGACCACGGAGAACACGGTGTGAAGATCACGGCAGATCTGCTGCAAGCGCAGCACCTGATCCGGCTGAGGCAGATGGGAACCACTGGGCTGCCAGTCCCCAACTGTCGCCAACCGCCACCGCTCACCGTCGTAGGTCATGCCACGCATCAACACTCCCAGCAGTGGAGAGCGCTCTTCCCGTGGATCCACCTGAAGACGTAGCTGCAACAAAAGGCTTCGACATTGCAGCCGCGGACTCCACCCAGGGAAGTGAAAGGCGAGGTCGAGGGTTTCCTCTTCCGTCCACTGCCGCGTTTGAGGATCGTCCCGCCAGGGGCGCAGATTGGGTTTGGCGGCAGGAAAATGCTGGCGCACCAGCGTCACCGAGGAGGCCAGGGCCTGGGCCTGGGGCACGCTGTGAATGGCTTCAGCTGCGTTCACGCCTGGGGTGCCGATGGAATTCAGGATGAAGGCTGTCGGCCCAAATCGCCAGCGGCCGTTACGGTTGCGACCAAGGTATTCAAATCCTGAGACTTCGCACCATGGCTTGGCGCTCGATCAGCACCCGCCTGGGCCTGTACAGCCTTGTGGGGATTGGTGCCGCTGCCGTGCATTACGGAGTGCTCGTTGCACTGCGCTTCGTTCTCCCCACCTGGCTGGCCAACCCCCTGGCGTTTCTTGCTGCCTCGGTGACCGGCTATCTGGGCCATGCACGTTTCACCTTTCGACCGGAGACCGGAGGAACCCACTTCGCCCGCCGCTGGCTGGTCCTTCAATACGTCGTCAATCTCACCGTGTGCGGCCTTCTTCCCATCGCCCTGCCAGCTGCAGCCCTGGCAGACCTGATCGGATCAAAGGCAGCGACAATGGTGCTGGACAGCATCTTTGTGTTCACGCCAACGGTGCTCAACGCCTTGATCTGGTCGCGGGCAGCCCGCTTTAGTCAGCGAAGACGGCAATCTGGACAGCGTCCACGCCTCCATGCCGATGACCTGGGATTGAGTGACGCCACCAACACCGCCATTCTTGAGCTGATCGAATCAGGCCAACTCGATGGCGCCAGCCTGTTGGTGAACGGACCCGCTGTTGCAGAAGCCCTGAGCCGCTGGCCCTCGCTGGAAGCACAACGCCCCCATCTGCAGCTGTGTCTCCACCTCTGCCTCACTGAAGGTCAAGCGTGTGCTGCTCCGAACACCATCCCCGCACTGGTCAACCACCAGGGCCACTTGCACCTCTCCTTCGGGCAATGGCTGCTGCTCTCACTCCTGCCGCAGAACAACCCCCGCCGACAACGAATCTCCCAACAATTGCGTCGGGAAGTGGAAGCCCAACTCAACCGCTTCCGTCAACTGCATGGACCAGGACCGATCAGCCTGGATGGCCACCAGCACATCCATTTAGTACCGGTTGTCCACAGCACCCTGATGGCCCTGGCGCAGCAGCATCAAATCATCTGGATGCGCAGTACTGCCGAACCACTGCCCACCGGACTGCCCTTGCAAGCCTGGTGGCAAGCCATTCGCAGCGCAGGTCTGCTCAAATGGTTCGTGCTGCAGATCCTGAGCACGCGCGCCGCAAAAGCTCAGCGCCGTCAGGGCATCAGCAGTAACAGCGGCTTTGCCGGCGTGCTATTCACCGGCCAGATGGCAGATCAACCTCTAAAGGCCTGCTGGCGGGCACTTTGCAGCAAGTCCATCAGAGCTGAGTCACCTGACTGGGCTCGAGCTCAGCTTCTGATCCACCCGGGGGCTCCCCTCACAACCAATCTTGTGGATTCGGGTTTTGGCAGATCTCAACCCTTTGCCGTCTCACCATGGCGCCAGAAGGAATGGAACGCGGTTCAACGCTTGGTGTCACGATTGGAGTAGATGGCCCGAATGAAATAGTGCGGCCTCCCTTTGGCCTCCACGTAAATCCGGCCGATGTATTCCCCCAACACACCGATGCCAATTAGCTGAATGCCACCCAGAAACAGGATCGCGACGATCAACGTGGCAAAACCAGGCGCATCCACCCCGGTGAACAACGTGTCGAGCACGATCACCAAGGCATAAATCAGGCTCAGCAGCGACACCACCACCCCGATCACGCTCCACACCTTTAGTGGCAGCACTGAGAAGGAAAAGATGCCGTCGAGGGCATAACTCCACAACGCCAGGGGGCTCCAGGAGGACGAACCAGCGCTGCGACCCACCCGCTGATAAGGGAGTTCCACACTGCGATATCCAGTCCACGGCAGTAATCCTTTGGAAAAACGACTCGACTCGCGCAACCGAGTCAGCGCCTCGATCACCGGCGCATCCAACAAGCGGAAATCGCCTGCTCCCTCCTTGAGCTGAATCGAATCCACCAGCTTGTTGAAGACCCGATAAAACCACGAAGCACTGGCCACCTTGAGGCGGGATTCCTGATCCCTGTCATCGCGCACAGCGGTGACCACCTCAGCCCCCTCACGCCATCGCCAGACCATGGCTTCAATCAGCTCAGGCGGATGCTGGAGATCGGAATCGATCAGAACGGCTGCCGGACAGTGGCCGCGCACGTAATCCAGGCCGGCCAGCATCGCCGATTCCTTACCGAAGTTTCTGGTGAGCTCCAACAGGGTGACAGGCGCAGAGCGTCCCTCCTCTTCGTGCCGCTTCTGCCAGGCACGGATCTGATCCACAGTGCCATCGCTTGAGCCATCGTCAATCAAGACCAGGCGCTCCACCCCAGGCACCACCAGCACCCGCTCGATGAAATGGGTGATCACAGCCTGCTCGTTGAAACAAGCAGCCACGACCCAGACGCCTGGAGGTTGTGCCATGGGTTGCGGAGCTGGACCAATCCAAACTGTAGGGATCACCGCCCGAGTCATAGGCTCAGCCGTACGCAGTTCCGCCGGTCGGCCCTCCTCTCCCATGGCTCAGTTTGAGAAGCTCACCGCCCCCATCCAGGGCACCCCGATTGGCTTCGAGAACGGCCAGCCAGTGGTGGCCAACGACCCGATCATTCCTTTCATCCGCGGCGATGGCACCGGCGTGGATATCTGGCCTGCAACGCAGAAAGTGCTCGACGCTGCCATCGCCAAAGCCTATGGCGGCGAGAAGCGGATCGAATGGTTCAAGGTGTACGCGGGCGATGAAGCCTGTGATCTCTACGGGACCTATCAGTACCTGCCGGAAGACACCCTCGAGGCAATCCGTACCTATGGGGTCGCGATCAAAGGTCCCCTCACCACCCCCGTGGGTGGCGGCATCCGTTCGTTGAACGTGGCCCTGCGCCAGATCTTTGATCTGTATTCCTGCGTGCGCCCCTGCAGGTATTACGCAGGAACCCCCAGCCCCCATAAACGTCCCCAGGATCTGGACGTGATCGTCTACCGGGAGAACACCGAAGACATCTACATGGGAGTGGAGTGGGAAGCCGATGACGCCGTCGGTCAGGAACTGCGCAAACACCTCAATGAAGTGGTGATTCCCGCCAACGGCAAGCTGGGCAAGCGTCAGATTCCTGAAGGCTCCGGCATCGGCATCAAGCCGGTGAGCAAAAACGGCAGCCAGCGGCACATCCGCAAGGCGATCCAGCACGCCCTTCGCCTTCAGGGTGACAAGCGCCACGTGACCCTGGTGCACAAGGGCAACATCATGAAGTTCACGGAAGGGGCCTTCCGTGACTGGGGCTATGAGCTGGCCACCACTGAATTCCGCGATGTCTGCATCACCGAAAGGGAGAGCTGGATCCTCGGCAACCTCGAAAAGGATCCAAACCTGAGCGTGCAAGCCAATGCCCGCATGATCGAACCGGGCTACGACAGTCTCACCCCGGAAAAGAAAGGGGCGATCGACACCGAGGTGCAGGCCGTGGTCGACACCATCGGCGCCAGCCACGGCAACGGCCAATGGAAGGAGATGGTGTTGGTGGACGACCGCATCGCCGACAGCATCTTCCAGCAAATCCAGACCCGGCCCCAGGAGTATTCGATCCTCGCCACCCTCAACCTCAACGGCGACTACATCTCCGATGCCGCCGCCGCCATGGTGGGGGGTCTGGGCATGGCTCCGGGGGCCAACATCGGAGAAACCGCTGCGATTTTCGAAGCCACCCACGGCACGGCGCCGAAGCACGCCGGCCTCGACCGCATCAACCCTGGATCGGTGATCCTCAGTGGCGTGATGATGCTCGAGTTCCTGGGCTGGCAGGACGCCGCCGATCTGGTCACCAAGGGGCTCAGTGCCGCCATCGCCGACAAGCAGGTCACTTATGACCTGGCCCGTCTGATGGAGCCAAAGGTGGATCCGGTCAGCTGCAGCGGTTTCGCAGAAGCGATCATCGAACGCTTCTGACACAGAGACAACCTGTGCCCAAACCCGGCCTTCGCGCCGGCTTTAGGTCGTTCACGGCAGACTTTTGTCATGCGTCAGAGCAGAGAATCTCCAGCCACTGAGGCCAAACACTTGCCGGGGTTACCCAGCAGCAGCACCGATCCGTGCGTGCACTGCGGCTTCTGCCTGCCCACCTGCGCCAGCTACAGGGTGTTGGGCACAGAGATGGATTCCCCCCGCGGCCGGATTCATGCCCTCAAAGCAATCGACGCTGGTGAGCTGGAGCTCGATGCCACGGTGGCATCCCATTTCGACAGCTGCCTGGGCTGTTTCGCCTGCGTCAGCGCTTGCCCCTCAGGCGTGCGCTACGACCAACTGATCGAAGCCACACGGCCAACACTCAACCAACCCGAACTGCGCAGCAGCTGGCAGAGCAGCTTTCGGCAACTGTTACTGCAGGTTCTTCCCTATCCCCGACGGCTGCGAGCCCTGCTGACCCCCCTGCGGCTGTATGCCGGCAGCCCATTGCAACAGCTGGCACGGCGCAGTGGGCTGCTCAAGCTGCTGGGCCCACAACTTCAAGCCATGGAGGCGCTGCTGCCGCCCCTGGCCCCCGAGGGCTTCGCCGATCGTTTCCCCCTCATCAACCCCGCCGAAGGCACGCCCCGGGGTCGGGTTGGTCTCGTGCTCGGCTGCGTTCAACGCTGCTTTGATCCCGCTGTCAATGCCGCCACGGTGGCGGTTCTGCAGGCCAACGGCTTCGAGGTGGTGATCCCCGCCAACCAGGGCTGCTGCGGCGCTGTCAGTCATCACCAGGGACAACTGGACCACACCCGTGACTTGGCCAGCGCCTTGGTGGCCAGCTTCCAGGCCATCCCCGATCCGCAGCCTCTTGATGCCGTGCTCGTGGCCGCCTCCGGCTGCGGCCACACCCTCAAGGCCTATGGAGAGCTCCTGGAGCCGGGCGCCAGCGGATTTCCCTGCCCAGTGGAGGACGTGCACGAATTCCTCAGCAACCGCGGCCTGTCGGAGACATTCCTCAGCGCACTGCAGCCCTTGCACCACACCGACGGCACCAGGGCCAGCCAAGAACGGCCTGTCGCTGTGGCGTATCACGATGCCTGCCACATGATCCATGGCCAAGGCATCAGCGCCCAGCCCCGGCAGCTGCTGCAGGCCATTCCCCATGTGCAGCTCCGCGAAGCAACGGAGGCGGGCGTGTGCTGCGGCAGTGCCGGCATCTACAACCTGGTGCAACCCGATGAGGCTGCCGCCCTGGGCGAAATCAAGGCCAACGACCTCACCAACACCGGCGCTGCACTGGTGGCCAGCGCCAACATCGGCTGCACCCTGCAACTTCGTCGCCATCTCAGCGATGACGGCCCGAACGTGTCGCATCCGATGCAACTGTTGGCCGCCTCAGCCGGCTTGCTTTGAGCAGCGTGTTCTAGGCAGGGCAACCGCCGGGCGTCTCCATCAGCCGCCAGGCCTCGGTGAGGGTGTCTGCCTCCCCGAGGTTGCCGGGGAAGGTGATCACGGGCAAACCTGTGACTCCACGTCCCTGACAAGCATCACCAGAGGTCCCTGGCTCTGGCGCCTGCAGTGGCCGCACCATCGACAATCCAGGCAGGAGCTGACCCTCGAGCTGCACCGCCTCGAGCCCCAGCCCCTCCGCCAGAAGGGTGCCGGTGGTGATGCCGCCTTTGCTGATCACGTAGCCCAGCTGCGGTGCCAGTGCCGCCACAAGACGCCCCATCAACCGAGCCAGTTCGAGGCCGAAGCGCAGGCGACGTGACGACGCCGCCTGCGCCTCCCCGAAACTCAGTTCCCCACGACTGGTGAACAACACGGGAGTCACGCCAGCCGCAATCATCTGCGCCAATCGGGTTCTCCACTCCGCCTCCAGATCCGGCAGGAGCCAATCCTGATGCGCCCCCTCCCACACCCGGGCCAGACGGCCCACCGGCAACTCCAGGCCCTCGCACCCGGGCTGAGCCAAGAGCTGCTCCAGCTGCTGATCGGCCAGGGGCACATGGGATCCCACCACCACCAGACCAGGCAAAACTGCTGTCTCGGCGCGTCGCCGCAAACCCACCAACCCAGCAGCATCCAGAGGTGGGCCCCCCAGCGGTCGGGGTCCACCGTCCACCAGGCCATTGAGCAGGCTGGCGGCGGAGCGGAACAGGAAGCGTTTGCGGCCCTGCAGCTGATGGAGGGCGGCCCCAAGAGCCTCCAGTTGCTCGATGCGAGTGGCATCCACCACCACGGGTTGATTGCCCTCGAGCGCCTCAAGCCAGTGGAGCAGGTCCGTGAGACCTTCCGGGTCACCACCCCTGCGCCCTTCAGCAGCCCGGTCCAACAGCACCCATCCCAGCCGCGTCACCGACTCCTGCGCAATCGCGCCCCCGCTTTTCTCCTCCAGCCAAGCCGCCAGATCACTGGTGCTGTAGCCAAACAAACGGTCCTGGGCGAAGGCGGTGGTGTGAACGGGGTCCCCGTGCAGGAGATGCACTCCGTTCACGGTGGTGCGCCCCCCCGGCAGGAACGCAGGCACATGCAACGTGGCATCCACCGGTTCAAAGCGTGCCTGCCAGGCCTCGGCCAGCACCTGGGGTTCCAGCACGCCATGGCCCCGCAGGGTGGAGTCGCCACGGCTGACCAACTGCACCTGGTCAGGGCGAACCTTTTCCGCAGCCATCGCCGCAGCGAGGGCCTCCACAATGTCGCGATTGCGTTCGGTGGCCTCAGGCGGCGACAACGCCCGGGTATTCGCCAGCACGAACAGCAAGGGCGAGGGGTGGCGAAGGCCCTGGCGCAACGTCTCCTGGTCCCAGCGCAGCAGCAACGGACAGCTGTGAACCGTTTGCGACCCGGTGGGGTCGTCATCAATCACCACCACCTTCACCGTGGACGCCGCCTCGCGCGCTCCTCGATCTCAATCAGATCAGACCCATTCACTGGAGCGATAAATCCTGCATTGGCCCGCACCAGACATGCAACTGAGGATTGACTGCGCTGAGCAACATCCAACAGACGCCAGCCCGGCAGCCGCACGCGCAGCCAGGGGCGACCATTCACCACCACCACCGCCTGCTGAAGACCATGCTCCGGGGTGTCGGTGACCACCAGATCCCCGTAACGAAGCCGCGCAATCGGTTGATGGGTCGCCAGAGACCGGCAGTGGGTTCCCTCTGGATCAGGCTCAATCAACAGCCAATGGCGCACTTCGTAAAGGCCGCGATTGCCCTGGGTCTGACTGCTTAAAAAGTCGCCACTGGCTTGGGGCAACGGTGGTTCAGCCCTCTGAGCCCAAACGGACTGCCCGCAGATCCCCAGAGGAAGCAGAAGCAATCCGTAGACCAATCGGTGCACTCGGCGAGTCATGGGAGCAATGCCCGTGGCACCATCATTCTCGGCAGAACCCACGGTTATCGACACCTCCGTCGCCAACACCAGCTCACTGAAGATCATTGCGCCCGAGGACCTGGCCGCAGCGCAAGACGTGGTGCGCGCTCTGCACGCCAGCGCAAGCCCATGGATCCCCTCCGGCTTGGGCAGCCGCCTCGGCTGGGGAGCCGCGCTCCAGCCGGCACCACTGCTCAGTCTGCGCCACTGCAAGGCCGTGGTCGACCACGCCATCGACGACCTCACCATCACGGTGCAGGCCGGTTTGCCGTTATGCGAGCTTCAGACCGTGCTGGCGGAGCACAACCAATGGCTCCCGATCGACTGGCCCTGGGGAACCAATCCCAGCCAGCCGACCTCGACGGGCACGGTGGGGGGTCTGGTGGCACGGGGACTGTCAGGAAGCCTGCGTCAACGCCATCTGGGAGTGCGCGATCAGATCATCGGTATCGGCCTGATCCGCAGCGACGGTGTTGAGGCCCATGCCGGAGGCCGGGTGGTGAAAAACGTGGCTGGCTACGACCTGATGCGCCTGCTCTGTGGCAGCTGGGGCAGCTTGGCCCTGATCAGCGAGCTCACCTTGCGCGTGCAACCGATCCGGCCGGCCCGAGCGCTGCTGCAACTCCACGGTGATCTGCCCCAGCTCGAAGCCTGGCGTGCAGCAGTGGTGGCCAGCAGCCTCACCCCCGAACTGCTGCAGTGGAAGAGCCACCCCGATCAACCGGTCGATGTGCAGGTGGGTATTGCCAGCGTCAGCGATGTGGCCGTGGACGACCAGCTGAACCGCCTCGAGGACCTTGCCGGACTCCACCAACTGAGCGCGGAACGACACCCCTGGGATGGTCCTCTGCCACCAGCCATCCCCATGGCGATCCAGCCAACACCTCCCCAGCCGGACACTCCCGCCTGGCTGGTGCGCCTCAGCCTGCCACCGACCCAGGTCGCCCCCCTGTTGCTGAGCCCTGAAAGCCAGATGCTGCACGACTGGCACTGGCACCTGGCGGCAGGGAGCGGTTGTGGCGATGGCTGGAGCACCTCGCCTCTTCCTGCCTACCAACTCGAGGCCCTGCGGCGGCGCGTTCAGAGCCTGGGAGGTCAGCTCACCCTGCTGGTGCAACCCTCAGCACCATCCTCTACCGCCCTGGCGGCCTGGCTGGATGCACCGTCACGACCGCTGATTGAAGCGGTGAAACGCCAGTTCGACCCCCGTCAGCAACTCTGCCGCGGCCGCCTGCCGGGGGTGGCTGATCCCTTCACACCTGGCTGAGTTGATAGACACAACGCAGCTTGAGGCTTTCGCCGGCCGCCAGTTCCAGCTTGCGATCACCACTCACCAATGCCTGGCGGGGACCGGTCCAGGGCTCGAGACAAACCATGCGGCGGGGCGGTTCGGTCCACACCACAGTGAGGTCCATCGGTGGCGAATGCTGCAACTGCAAGCGAGTGCCGGCCAGCTCATCCACCAGGGTCACCGGCCCCGAAGGACGACTGAGGAAATCCACCCCTTGGGGCAAGGCTCCCAGCTGCGTTGCTGTGTCGGCCTCAGCCATGTCCAAGTGGTTGAAGCATCGGGTGGCCAGCCCCTCCAGCCGCGCGCGGCTGAGATCACGGACGTTGAAGTAAGGATGCAAGCCGAAACTGAACGGCATCAGGCCGGCACCATCGCCGCAGTGCTCCACGGTGGTGACGATCTCGAGGGCCTGCGACCGAGACCTCACCTCCATGCTGAGCCGGAAGGGAAAAGGAAAAGCCTCCCGGCTCTGAGGGGTGTCGCTGAGGCGCAACTGAATACCGCTCTGATCCCCGAGCAATTGCAACTGCCAAGGCAGATCGCGAGCGAACCCATGCTGCTTGAGGGTGTGGTCGACGCCGTTCACCGGCAACACATCGCCGGGGAGGTTGCCGCAAATAGGGAACAGCACCGGAATGCCACCACGGATGCTTTTGGAGGAGTCGGCGTAGCGCTCCTGGTCGAAATAGAGCATCTCCCGGCCATCGCAGCACCACTGGGTGACCAGACCGCCGCGCTCAGGCACGATGCGCAGACGATCACCACTGGTGGGATGCACAAATTCCCAGTGGGAATAGGGCGCGGATTGCTGGGTGAGTGTCATGGCCATCAACCTGCTGCACTCAAGTGTGGAGCCACGACCGGCAACTGCTGCAACCACTCGAGCAGGGCCGCATTCACCTGCGCGGGCACTTCATCGTGGGGACAGTGCCCCGCCTCAAGCACCACTTCCGTGGTGGCCTGCGGGGCATGGCGCTGGAAACTGGCGCGCCGGCCAGCGGCATTGATCCAGGGATCACGGATCCCCCACAGCAACAGCAGAGGAGCGCTCAGCTCTGCAAACAATTCATCCAGGGGCTGTCCTCTGGGAATGTCGAAAACGGTGCGAAAGACGCCAAAGGCACCCGGATCACAGGACGGCAATCGAATCGCTTCCACGAGTTCCTCGTCCACGTTGGTGGCATCGATGTACACCTGACGCAGGGTTCGACGGATCGAAGCTGGCCGTCGCATGTTCTCAAACAACAGGCGCTGCAGCACAGGGCTTTTCAGCAACGCCATGCCGATGGTCTGACGGGCAATCGCTCCCCAGCCCTGGGGTTGGCGTTGCTCGTCACTGAAGGGGCCGGCGGCATTGAGAAGCACCACACCGGCACAATCGCTGCCAAGAGCGGCACCGGCGGCGAGGGCGGCAAACCCACCGAGGGAATTACCGGCGATCACCGTGGGGCGGCCGATGCGCTCGCGGATGTAGGCACTGAGCTGGTCGCGCCACAGGACACCGCCATAGGTGAGCCCCGCCGGCTTGGCACTGCGACCGAAACCAAGCAGATCCAGGGCGTGCACCTCGTGGGTTCGCGCGAGGACTGGGATGTTGTGGCGCCAGTGATCGGTGGAGGCGCCAAAGCCATGCACCAGCAGCAGGGCTGGCTTCGTCACGGCAGCTGCGGCGTCCGCTGTCTCCTCACCGGGGCCGCAGCTCAGGCAGTGCACTGGGTGAGCCTGAAACTGCCAGGGCTCACAGCGGGTCCTTGGCAACCGCTGGCTCACCAGATCCTGGGCCTGTTGTACTCGCGCTTCCGGAGCTGCTTCTGGAGCAAGGGTCACGACAGGTCTCGCCTTGGGCAGTGATGCTAAGGAGCCCTGCCGGCTGCTGTTCCGTGGACGCGTTCGCCCTGGGCTATGGCCCCCTCAACGATCCGACCACCCTGCGCGGTGCCCTGTTCTGGGCGTTGGCGTTGTATGTGCCCCTGAGCGGTCCGCTGTCGCGCTTTGAAACCAGCCTGACCAACGGCCCCCTCAGTGACCGTTGGCAGCAGATCGTGCTGATCACCAGCAGTTTGCTGCTGGCCCTGGCCGTCGGCCTGTTGGTGCAGCTGCTGCTGAGCTGGAGCCTGGCGCCTGGTTGGGGCTCCAGCCTTGGCGTTGTGGCGGTGGGCTGGAGTGTTTTGCTCGTCCTCGCCAATGCCGGGAAAGACGACTGATTCAGGAGGCCCCCGCCAGGGGATCCGCTGCGAGTTGGTCGGGGACTTGATTGCCGTCCTCAGGGGGTTTGTCTTTGAGGACGATGCGCAACAGCACCGGCGCCAGAAAGGTGGTGCCGATCACCATCAGCAAAATCGCCGCTTCGAGTCCAGGGGTGAGCAACCCGGAGGCGGTTCCGAGACCCAGGAAAATCAAACCGACCTCGCCGCGGGGCATCATTCCCAGACCCACAACCAGGTTGTTGGTCTTTTCCTTGCTGAAGATGGCCCAGCCGGCAGCCACCTTGCCGATGATCGCCACCACAAACAGGAAAGCAGCCACCACCAGGGCGGCACTGGCCCCGGGGTCGGAGGGATTGATCACTGAGAGGTCCATGCCGGCGCCCACCAACACGAAGAAAACGGTGGCAAACAGATCAACGATGGGGGTGACCGCCGCCTGAATCTCGTGGCGATGTTTGGACGTGCTGGCGATCAAGCCGGCGGCGAAAGCCCCAAGGGCGGCTTCCAGTCCGATGGCTGAAGCCACAAAACAGCTGACGGCCAGAAGCAGATAGGAGCCGATCAGCTTGGCGCCGGGGGCCTTGAGCTGATCAATCACCCAGTCGAAGGCAGGAGACGCCTTCTGGCTCAACAACAGGGCCACCACCACGAACAGCACCGCTGCCACCACCAGCTGAACGATGGGCCCAATTTCCAGGCTGCCGCCGGCTGCCAGGGAGACGACGATGGCCAGGATGACGATGCCGAGGATGTCGTCGAGCACGGCGGCGCCGATCACGATCTGGCCCTCACGGGTGCGCAGGTAACCCAGCTCACTGAACACGCTGGCGGTGATGCCGATGCTGGTGGCCGTCATCGAGGCGCCCGCAAAGATGGCTGGGATCGCATCGACGTGGAAGATCGCCATCAGGCCAAGGGTGCCGAGGGCGAAAGGCAGCACTACACCCACCACAGCGACGCTGAAGGCCTGAGCCCCCACCGCCATCAGTTCCTCCAGTTCACTTTCGAGCCCTACTGAGAAGAGCAGGGAGTAAAGCCCCAGCGTGGCCACCGCCTGCAGGGCGCCGAAGCTCTCGTTGTAGAGGGTTGGAATCTCCTCCACCGGCACATGCGAAAGGCCGGACACCACCTCAGAGAAGACTCCGGATAGCTGCACCTGGGTCTCCGGCGGCACCAGAAGATGCAGGCCCGAGGCACCAATCAGCACGCCAGCAAGGAGTTCCCCAAGAATCGTGGGCAGCTCGAAGCGCACCAACACCTCGGCGAGGGTACGGGCCGCCACGAAGATCAGCATGAAGCGAAGGACGCCGATCAGCGTTTCCGCCACCTCCAGGTCGTGGCTGCTGAGTTCACTCAGCATTGGCGGAAGCTCGGCCAGCTCCGGCGGGATGAACATCAACGGGATCGCTCCAGAACGCTTCGGACCTTAGGGGACATCTTCTCGCGCAACTGCTCACCTGAAGCAAGGACAAGCCCCCGAACCATGGCTACGTTCCGCGCACTGGACCAGCTCTCGGGGCCGCGCGCGCGATGACCACCATGCCCGCTCAATCGTCTCTGCCCGAAGTGGAACGGCCCCTTGAAGAGGAGCTGCAACAACTTGATGCGTACTGGCGCACGGCCAACTACCTGGCCGTGGGCATGATCTATCTGCAGGCCAATCCGCTGCTGCGGGAACCTCTACGGCCCGAGCACATCAAAAACCGCCTGCTGGGCCACTGGGGCTCCAGCCCTGGTCAGGCCTTCATCTGGACCCACGCCAACCGACTGATCAACAAGTATGACCTCGACATGATCTACATGTCAGGACCGGGGCATGGGGCCCCAGGCATGCGCGGACCGGTGTACATCGATGGCAGCTACAGCGAGCGGTATCCCGACAAGTCGCTGGATGCTGAAGGGCTGCGCAAATTTTTCAAGATGTTCTCCTTCCCGGGGCACATCGGCAGCCACTGCACAGCTGAAACTCCGGGCTCGATCCATGAAGGCGGTGAACTGGGCTATGTGCTCTCCCACGCCTGCGGCGCTGTATTCGACAACCCCGAGTTGATCACGATCGCCTGCATCGGCGACGGCGAAGCCGAAACCGGTCCCCTGGCCACCAGCTGGCATATCAACAAATTCCTCAATCCCATCCACGACGGTGCGGTGCTGCCCGTGCTGCACCTCAACGGCTACAAAATCGCCAACCCCTCGATTCTCAGCCGAATTCCCCCTGAAGAACTCACCAGCTTGATGCGTGGCTACGGCTGGGAGCCGCTGTTTGTGGAGGGTTGCGAACCGATGGCCATGCACAGCCAGATGGCCCAGGCCATGGAGCAGGCTGTACTGACGATCCGCACCATTCAGACAGACGCCCGCCGCAGCGGCGATGCACACCGCCCTCGCTGGCCGATGATCGTGCTCAGGTCACCAAAAGGGTGGACGGGCCCAGCGGAGGTCGACGGCAAAAAGCTGGAGAATTTCTGGCGCTCCCATCAGGTTCCGGTTGGGGACGTGAAGACCAACCCCGCCCACCTGCAGGTGCTCGAGGACTGGCTGAAGAGCTACAGGCCCTGGGAGCTGTTTGAGAGCAACGGGGCGGTCAAGGAGGAGATCCGCGCCCTTGCGCCCAAGGGAGACCGTCGCATGGGGTCCAATCCCCACACCAACGGCGGTGTGCTGCGCAAGGCACTGGTGTTCCCAGACCTGAATGACTACGCGGTACCAGTGCCAAGCCCGGGCGCCAGCGAAACCGAAAACACCGTGCCGCTGGGCCAGCTGATCCGCGACCTGATCCGCCGCAACCCCCACGCCTATCGCCTGTTCGGACCGGATGAAACCGCCTCGAATCGACTGCAGGCGGTCTATGAAGCCAGCAAAAAGGTGTGGATGGCGGAGTACCTGCCCGAGGACCTCAATGGCAGTGAACTGGCCCGCGACGGTGCCGTGGTGGAGATGCTCTCAGAGCACACACTGGTGGGAATGATGGATGGCTATCTGCTCACCGGCCGCAACGCCTTCTTCCACACCTACGAGGCCTTCGCGCACGTGATCGCCTCGATGTACAACCAGCACTGCAAATGGCTGGAGCACTGTGAGGAGATCTCCTGGCGCGCACCGATTGGCCCCTGGAACTGTCTGATCTCATCCACCGTGTGGCGACAAGACCACAACGGCTTCACCCATCAGGATCCCGGCTTCATGGATCTGGCCGGCAACAAAAAGGGCAGCATCACCCGCGTCTATCTGCCGGCGGATGCCAACTGCCTGCTGGCGGTCGCGGAGCAGGCCCTCACCGAAACGAATGTGGCCAACATCATCGTGTCGGACAAGCAGAAGCATCTGCAGTACCTAGGCCTCGAAGAAGCCCGCCGCCATGTGGCGAAAGGGGCCAGCATCTGGGCATGGGCCTGCAACGACGATTGCGGTCCGGAACCGGACGAACCGGATGTGGTGCTGGCATCCGCTGGTGACATTCCCACCAAGGAATGCCTGGCGGCGATCGAAATCCTGCGGGAGCGCATTCCCCAGCTGAAGGTGCGCTACGTGAATGTCGTGAAGCTGTTTGCGATGGCCAATCCCAAAGACCATCCCCACGGCATGAGCGACTGCGACTTCACCAGCCTGTTCACCCCCGACAGACCGGTGATTTTCAACTTCCACGGCTACCCCTGGCTCATTCACCGCCTCACCTACAACCGCCCCAACCACGCCAACATTCATGTGCGGGGTTACAAGGAGCAAGGCAACATCAACACACCACTGGAGCTGGCGATCGTGAACCAGATCGATCGCTTCAATCTGGTGATCGATGTCATCAACCGGGTACCGAGCCTCGGATCACGGGCCGCCCACGTGAAAGAACAGATGAAGGACGAGATCTTCCGCCACCGCGCCTATGCCTACGAGCACGGCACGGATGCACCGGAAATCAGCAACTGGCACTGGAGCCTCGGTCACAGTTCCTGCACGCGATGACCTGTTCGGGGTTCAAGCCATCCACACTTGGGTTGATTCATCTGAACACCGTCATATCTCCGCCGCCATGACCACCTCCAAGCCCCTCGACCTGAGTCTCCCCACCCCCGGCTGCCTGGCAGATGCGGAGCGCTCCGGCCTCGATGCGGATGCCGTGTTCGACGGCATGACCGAGCACCTGTTCTTCACCCTCGGGAAACTGGCCCCGACCGCCAGCCTCCATGACCTCTACATGGCCCTGAGTTACGCGGTGCGCGACCGACTGATGGCCCGCTATCTGGCCAGCCTGGAAGCGATCCGCGCCCGGCCGCAGAAAACGGTGGCCTACCTCTCGGCTGAATTCCTGATTGGTCCGCAGCTGAACAACAACCTGCTCAACCTCGGCATTCAGAAGGAGGCGGAACAGGCCGTCCGCCGCTTTGGCGTGGAGTCATTGCAACAGATTCTCGACGTGGAAGAGGAGCCCGGTCTGGGCAACGGTGGCCTGGGCCGCCTGGCTGCTTGCTACATGGAATCCCTCGCCAGCCTCGAGGTACCGGCCACCGGGTACGGCATCCGCTATGAGTTCGGCATCTTCGACCAGCTGATTCGCGATGGCTGGCAGGTGGAGGTCACCGACAAGTGGCTGAAGGGTGGCTGGCCTTGGGAACTGCCCCAGCCTGACGAGGCCTGTTTCGTGGGCTTCGGTGGCCGCACCGAGAGCTATCTCGACGACAAGGGGAACTACCGGTCCCGCTGGATTCCTGGTGAGCATGCCATCGGGGTGCCCCACGACGTCCCGGTCCTGGGCTATCGGGTGAACACCTGCGATCGACTGCGCTTGTGGCGGGCGGATGCCACCGAAAGCTTCGACTTCTATGCCTTCAACATCGGCGACTACTACGGCGCTGTGGAGGAGAAGGTGGGCAGCGAAACCCTCTCCAAGGTGCTTTATCCAAACGATGGCACCGATGAAGGTCGCCGCCTGCGCCTGAAGCAGCAGCACTTCTTTGTGAGCTGCTCTCTGCAGGACATGCTGCGCAGCCTTGACCATCGCGGCCTGCCGGTGGAGCGATTCGCCGACTTCTGGACGGTTCAGCTCAACGACACCCACCCCGCCATTGCCGTGGCGGAACTGATGCGCCTGCTGCTGGACGACCGTCACCTCGCCTGGGAGACCGCCTGGAAGATCACCACCCAATCGGTGGCCTACACCAACCACACCCTGCTGCCGGAAGCCCTGGAGAAGTGGGACCTGCATCTCTTTGCCAACCTGCTGCCCCGCCACCTGGAGCTGATCTATGAGATCAACCGCCGTTTCCTGCAGCAGGTACGCCTGCGCTTCCCTGGCAACGACGTGATCCTTCGCAAGCTCTCGATCATCGATGAAGAGGGCAACAAAGCCGTGCGCATGGCCCATCTGGCCACCATCGGCGCCCACCATGTGAATGGTGTGGCGGCACTGCACTCCGACCTCGTGCGCACCCAGCTGCTGCCTGAATTCGCGGCCCTCTGGCCGGAGAAGTTCACCAACGTCACCAATGGCGTCACCCCCCGCCGCTGGGTGGCCCTGGCCAACCCCGAACTCTCAACCCTGCTCGACGAGCGGGTGGGGAACGAATGGATCTCCAACATGGAGAACCTCAAGAGGCTGGAGGCCTTTCAGCACGACAACGGCTTCCTAGAGCAATGGGGCAACACCAAACTCACGGTGAAGCGAAAGCTCGCCAACTACATCCATCGCCACACCAATGTGCTGGTGGATCCGGCCAGCCTCTTTGACGTGCAGGTGAAGCGAATCCATGAATACAAGCGCCAGCACTTGAATGCCCTGCAGATCGTCACGCAATACCTGCGCATCAAGAACGGCCTTGATGCCGGCATGGCGCCGCGCACGGTGATCTTCGGCGGCAAGGCAGCGCCCGGCTATTACATGGCCAAGCTGATCATCCGCTTCATCAACGGCATCGCCGAAACGGTGAATGCCGACCCCGACATGGACGGCCGCCTGCGGGTGGTGTTCCTGCCCAATTACACCGTGAAACTGGGCGAACAGGTGTATCCAGGCTCTGACCTCTCGGAGCAGATCTCCACCGCCGGCAAGGAAGCCTCCGGCACCGGCAACATGAAGTTCGCCATGAATGGCGCTCTCACCATCGGCACCCTGGATGGCGCCAATGTGGAAATCCGCGAGCGGGTGGGAGGAGACAACTTCTTCCTCTTCGGCAAAACCGTGGAAGAGATTGCTGCTCTGAAGCGCAGCGGTTACTGCCCCTGGGACGTGGTGCAGTCGACCCCGGAGCTGGCGGAAGCGGTGCACCTGATCGAATCAGGCCACTTCAGCAACGGCGATGTGGATCTGTTCCGCCCCCTGCTCGACAACCTCACCGGCAGCGACCCCTTCTTTGTGATGGCCGATTTCGCCGACTATCTGCGGGCCCAGGATTCCGTCAGCCAGGCCTGGAGCGATCGCATCCGCTGGAACCGCATGTCGGTGCTGAATTCAGCCCGCAGCGGCTTCTTTTCCTCCGACCGATCGATCCAGGAATACTGCGATCAAATCTGGAAAGTGGATCCACTCAGGGTCGACATCACCTGTGCCGCCCGCTGAGGCACCACGTCAGTGCCGTGTCTGTGCGTGAACGAACGCTGCCGTGATCGACGATCTCACTCTGGTGATCAACCTCGGCAGCTCCAGCCTCAAGGCCGCCGTGATCGATGCAGACGGCAAGACGCTTTGGAGTCAAGGGCGGAGCCTGCCTCCAGGCGCTGCAATCGACCAGGCGTTGGAGCAATGGCTGATGACGGCGCTTCAACACCAACGCGCCGCAATCCGACGGGTCGGGCACCGGGTGGTGCATGGCGGCGAAACCTTCACTGCACCCACACTGATCACAGCGGAGGTGGAACAACACCTGCAAGCCCTCACGCCGCTTGCTCCCTTGCACAATCCACCAGCCCTGCAAGGGATCGCATGGGTCCGTCAGTGGGCACCGGAGCTGCCGCAATGGGCATGCTTCGATACCGCCTTCCATAGCAGCCTGCCAGAGGCAGCCCGCACGTATGCCCTCAGCGAAGCGCTGCGTGAGCAGGGGTTTCGCCGCTACGGGTTCCATGGCCTCAACCACCAACACGTGAGTGAAACGGTGCAGGAGCTCTGGCAATTCAAAGGCCATGATCCCGACCAACTGCGCTTGATCAGTGCCCATCTCGGCGCTGGTGCCTCGCTCGCCGCCATCAAAGGCGGCGTCTGCATCGACACCACAATGGGCTACACCCCGTTAGAGGGGCTGGTGATGGCAAGCCGCAGTGGCAGTGTGGATCCTGGCGTGCTGCTGGCACTGATGCGCCAGGGCATGGATGCCAACAGCATCAGCGACCAGCTCCAACAACACAGTGGCCTGAAGGGGCTTTCCGGGCTTAGCGGTGATATGCGCGACATCCGACAGCAAGCCGAAGCTGGGCATCAAGGGGCTGGATTAGCCCTGGCCGTCTTCCGCCACCGCCTGCTGCAGCTGATCGGATCGATGGCCTCGAGCCTTGCAGGCGTGGACGTACTTGCTCTCACCGGAGGCATCGGCGAGCACGATCATGCACTGCACAACGAACTGGTGGCAGCGCTCTCGTGGCTGCCGGGACTGGAGATCACCGTGGTGCCTGCCGATGAAGAAACTATGATCGCCAGACTGTGCCAGCGCGGTCATTGAAGCCAATCAGCTCATGAACGATCAACCGCGATCTGGCAGATCGGGTGTTTGATGCAGCAGTCGGTTCAGGCGCAAGCGATCGGCATTCAGAGGATCGGGGGCTAACTCACCGGCCAATTCACGGAATTTCTGCTCAATCGCTTCAGGCACCCGAACATCAAAAATGCGCTCCATCAAGGCTTCGATTGAGAAGAGATGGGCGTTGATGTTTTCAAGATCAGCCATGGCCTGATGCAATGCATCAACAGGCTCCTCAGTGGCGCCCACTGGGGTGGCATGGGCCTGAGCATCCGCCGAAGGAGCACCATGCTGCTTCTGCAGATCCTCAAGCACCCGGCCCGAAAGCGTGCGGAATGCCTGCAAGGCAGCCCAACTCAGCTCCTGCTGTTGGCGGAGGGTGGGACACTCGCGGATCAAGCGATCATGCTCGCGGTAAAACCGCTGGCAGTCAGGGCATTGACAGGGCTCTTCAGGCACGTCACACCCTCAAGGTCAATGCCCATTATGACATCTGATTAAGCAGCTAGAGGTGGTTCACCCGAAAAACCGCCCCCATCGGATGGGGGTTCGAGCGGCCCGTCACCGTCTTCGCCATCAGCAAGGCCTGCCATGCCGGGGAGAGGAATCTCAATCGATGACACCACTTGAATCACATCCCGCAAACGCATCGAATCGGCGAACCAACCCATGGCCTGCTCGGTATCACCACGACGCTCAGCATCACTGGCCTGGTCTTCGTGGGCTTCGGCAAGCAGCGCCAGCCAGCAGAGACAACGGGCCTGCACCACCGAAAGATCCAGGTCAGCGGGCTGGGAGTCGGCAATGCGTTCACTCTCCTGCTGCACAAGGAGACGAAGGCGCAGATCGTGAAGCTGGGTCATGGCACCGGATTCACTGTGACAACGCTAGCGACAGAGTGCTGACACGCCACCCCCCTAGATGTAGCGGCGACTACGGGAACCGAAGTTGAACAGAACGGGGCTGGCGGGACTCGAACCCACGACCTACGGTTTAGGAAACCGTTGCTCTATCCAGCTGAGCTACAGCCCCATCGCAAGCCATTATGGGGTTTGAAAGCAGGCGAGGTGGTCGCGATCAGGGCATCGCTGCCTTCATGGCAGCGATGGGCCTGGTTGAGGAAAGTCCGGGCTCCCCGATGGCCAGGCTTGCTGGGTAACGCCCAGTGCGGGTGACCGTGAGGAGAGTGCCACAGAAACACACCGCCGATGGCCGGTTCACCGGCACAGGCAAGGGTGCAAAGGTGCGGTAAGAGCGCACCAGCAGCATCGAGAGGTGCTGGCTCGGTAAACCCCGGCTGGGAGCAAGGCCGAGGAACGACGGTTGGCCATCTACCCCGTTCCACTCAAGTGCGCCGCTCGAGGTCGTCGGCAACGGCGATCCCAGATAGATGATCACCCCCCTTCTGCGGAAGGGAGAACAGAACCCGGCTTACGTCCTGCTTTCACCCTCATTCGCGCCCACGTCTTTTCGGGCTCCACCCAGCACTGATCTGTGCCCATCGATCCTGCTTCCACCTCCGCCCCGTCACGCAGCGATCAACTGCGCTGCTTCTGCCAGGCACTGGGCCTGAATACAGCCGAAAGCCCCGACCAGCCACGCACCCTGGCCCTCCTCGATGAAGCCCTCACCCACACATCGGCGGGCCTGAGTCTCCATCACGAACGTCTGGAATTTCTCGGCGATGCGGTGCTGAGACTGGCAGCCAGTGAGTTCATCGAACAGCACTATCCCCAGCTCCCCGTTGGCGAACGATCTGCCCTGCGGGCTCAACTGGTGAGTGACCGTTGGCTGGCGCAGCTCGGCGAGCAGATCGGGATCGAGGCCATGTTGGTGATCGGAGCCAAAGCCAAGGGTGATGCCGCTGGTCAGGCAACGCTGCGGGCCGAAGCCAGCGAAGCCTTGATCGGCGCTCTTTACCAGAGCTGGAACTGTTTGACACCAGTGCACACCTGGCTCACCCCCCACTGGCAGCGCACCAGTGCAGCTGTGCTGGCCGACCCCCACAAAGGCAACGCCAAATCAGCACTGCAGGAATGGAGCCAGGCTCGACAGCTCGGCCTGCCGACTTATCGCAGCAAGGAAACCAGCCAACGCCATGGTGATCCGCGCCGTTTTCACTGCCGGGTGGAGCTGCAGGGCCAGCAGAGGGCGGAAGGCTGGGGTGGATCCCGCCGTGATGCGGAACAGAAGGCCGCTCAAGCGGCACTTCAGGAACTGGAAGGAGACGGCATGCGAGGCTGATCGGGCAGGGCTGTCCCGCAGCGGTCGCAGAACCGAGCCCGGCTGCGGTGGGTGGGCTGGCCACAGCCTGGGCACCGCAACGTCCGCAGCCCCCCCCTCACCCCGGCCCGACGCAACCCTTCCACAGTGACGATCCCCGTGGGAATGGCGATAATCCCGAAGCCCAGCAGCATCACCAGTGCCGCCAGGATGCGGCCCAGCGCTGTCTGAGGAACAATGTCGCCGTAACCGACGGTTGTCATCGTGACAATCGCCCAGTAGACCCCTTGGGCCACGCTGCGAAACTGGCTTTCAGGATGGAAGCTCTCCACCACCACCATCACGTAGCCCAGCACCACCTGCAGGATCAGGACAAAAAGAACGAACACGGTGATGCGCCGAGCACTGGCCTTCAGGGCAGCCCCAAGGGCCCGTGCCTCATCGAGAAAACGCAGCAGCTTGAACACCCGCAAAATGCGGCCGAACTTAAAGATCCAGAGCAGCAGACCACTGTCGAGCTGGGGCACCGCAAAAAACAGCACCGCCGCCAGATCGATCAGCCCGGTGAAGCTGCGGGCATAGGCCAGTGGCCGCGGACTGACAATCCAATGCAGGAGATAGTCCGCGGCGAACACCAACAACGCAACGCGATCAATCCAGTCAACCCAGACCGGCTGAACCAAGCCGGCAATGCCAGGAGCCGGCTCAAACAGCAACGCCACAACGCTGAACAGGATGGCGCCGAAAACCACCAGGTTGTAAAGCCGACCTGCAGAGGTGTCGGACTCAAGCACCACCCGCGCCAGGCGAGCTCGGATGCCATGGACCCCCATCAGCCGCAAATGATCAAGCGGGCTGTAGATCGCGCAGGCGCAGGGTGATCAGCTTGTCCCAGTTGCCGCCTTCGAACAGCACCGCAGCCTTCTCGCCACTGATGCGTTGCACGAAGCCGGTGTAGCCGTTGTAAATGGATGTCGCGTCCACCACCTTCACCGTGGCACCGGGGAGAATCGGAGCAGCGGCAGCCATGGCAGAGGGGCAATCGTTCACCCAGTATCGCGTGGCGGCATGATCAACAGACGTCTGCCTTGTTGCAACCATGGCCGGCATCGGCACGGTTTCCTCATCGTCGTCTGATTCCACCGACGACTGGTTGCCAGTGGGCAAGGTGGTGGGCGTTCAGGGCCTGAAGGGCGAGCTGCGCATCAACCCCGCCAGTGAATTCCCGGAGCGGTTCACCGAACCCGGGAGCCGCTGGCTCAAAGCACGAGATTCGGCCCCCAAGGAGGTGGACCTGAAAAGCGGCCGTCAGCTCCCGGGGAAAAACGTGTTTGTGGTGCGCTTGGCGGGGATCGACAATCGCGAAGCAGCTGAAGCCTTGATCGGCCAGACCTTGATGGTGCCGGCCGACGACCGTCCCGAACTGGAAGAGGGGGAATTCCACCTGCTGGATCTCGTTGGCCTGGAAGCCCGATTAAGCCCGAAGGGCGACTTGATCGGCACGGTGAGTGATCTGATCAGCGGCGGCAACGAGCTGCTTGAAATCAAAACTCCCGACGGCCGCACCTTGATGGTGCCGTTCGTGGAGGCGATCGTGCCGGAGGTGCATGTGAACGACGGCTGGATGCTGCTCACCCCGCCTCCGGGCCTGCTGGAGCTGTGACCCACCAGGGCTGACAGGGCCTGCGCAGTGGGGCAGGATCAGCCCAACCAGCGCCAAGGCTTCGGTGAGCACGCCCCTGATTCCAGTGATTCTCTGCGGCGGCACGGGCACCCGCCTCTGGCCCCTCTCCCGCGCCAGTTACCCCAAGCAGTACTGGGCTTTAGGCGGCAGTGGTGACGACACGCTGCTGCAACAGACCCAGCAGCGACTGGAGGGCCTGGAGGGCCTGGCGGATCCGCTGGTGATCTGCAACGACGATCACCGCTTCATCGTGGCTGAACAGATGCGCCAGATCGGCATCAAGCCGAGCGCCATTCTGCTGGAGCCCATGGGCCGCAATACCGCTCCGGCGGTGGCCATTGCGGCCCTCCAAGCCACCTCCTGTGGAGACGACCCGCTGCTGCTGGTGCTGGCCGCCGACCATGTGATCCGCGATGGCGCCCAGTTCCGAACCACGGTGGAGGCGGGCCGCGCCGCGGCTGAGGCCGGCCAATTGGTGACCTTTGGGATCGTGCCCACCACCCCGGAAACCGGCTACGGCTATATCGAAGCCACCGCGCCCCTCCAGGCCGGCACCCTCAGACCCACACCGATCGCCCGCTTTGTGGAAAAGCCGGATCGGGCCACAGCCGAAGGCTTCCTGGCCACCGGTCGCTTCACCTGGAACAGCGGCATGTTCCTGTTCCGCGCCAGCGCCATGCTGGCGGAACTGGAACGGCTGGCACCGGAGGTGGTGAGTTGCTGCCGAGCAGCCCTGGAACAGGACGCTGCCGACCTCGACTTCCGTCGCCTCGACAAGAGCGCCTTTGGGCGCTGCCCCAACGTGGCCATCGACGTGGCCGTGATGGAGCAAACCCAGCTGGGCGCTGTGCTTCCCCTGGATGCCGGCTGGAGTGATGTGGGCAGCTGGAGTGCTCTCTGGGACACCTCCGACAAAGACAGTGACGGCAATGTGCTGCGCGGCAGAGTGATCAGCGAAGGCAGCAGCAATTGCTATCTACGCAGCGAACACCGACTGGTGGTGGGGTTGGGCATCGACAACCTGGTGGTGGTGGAGACCGACGACGCCGTGCTGATCGCCGATCGCGAACAGGCCCAGAAAGTCAAGCAAGTGGTGGCCCAACTCGAGGCTGATGGCAGCCCCGAAGGCAAAGCCCATCGCAAGATCTACAGGCCCTGGGGCCACTACACCGGTGTGATGGAAGGCAGCCGCTGGCAGGTGAAGCGCATCTCCGTCAAGCCAGGTGCAAGCCTTTCACTGCAGATGCACCATCACCGCGCTGAGCACTGGGTGGTGGTACGCGGTACCGCCCTGGTGGAAAGGGACAGCGAGGAGCAACTGGTGGGTGAAAACCAGAGCACCTATATCCCGATGGGCTGCCACCACCGCCTCAGCAATCCTGGTCGCATCCCCGTGGAGATGATCGAGGTGCAAAGCGGTGAGTACCTCGGCGAAGACGACATCGTGCGCTTTGACGATGTGTATGGGCGCAGTGATCAGCTCAGACAGGCCGCCTGAAACGACAGATCGCTGGCAGGAGCGTCACTCGACCGTGACGCTCTTGGCCAGGTTGCGGGGTTGGTCCACGTCCAGGCCGCGATGGGCAGCGATGTGATAGCTGAGCAGCTGCATGGGCACCACTGTGAGCAGGGGGCTGAGCCATTCACTCACTTCAGGCACCGGCAGCAGATCGTCAAACAGCTCTGTATCCGGCCCATGGGTGGCCACGCCAATCAAGCGCGCGTCGCGCGCTTTGGCTTCCTGGGCATTGCTGAGCACCTTCTCGAACACGACCCCGGGCACCGCGATCGACACCACGGGCACGCGGGCATCGAGCAAAGCGATCGGGCCATGCTTCATCTCACCCGCCGGGTAACCCTCAGCGTGGATGTAGCTGATCTCCTTCAGCTTCAACGCCCCTTCCAGGGCGATGGGGTAATTGATGCCCCTGCCCAGGAAGATCACGTCCTGGGTCTCGGCAAACCGGTGGGCCAGTTCAGCAGAGCAGTGGTCATGCTCCTCCACAAGAGCGGTCAAATGGCCGGGTAACTGGCGCAACTCTTCCACCAATGCGGCAATCTCAGCATCCGAGCGAGACCCGCGGCGGGCGGCAAAGGCCAGGGTCAACCCGTAAAAAGCCAACAGTTGCCCCAGGAACGTTTTGGTGGCGGCCACACCCACCTCAATGCCGGCACCAATGTCGAGAATGGCGTCAACCTGGCGGGCGAGGGAGCTCTCAGGCCGGTTGGTGATTCCCAGCTGACGGCTGAGAAAGGCTGGATCGCCATGGGCCTGGCGGCGATCGGCTTCCATCGCGAGGGCCGCAAGGGTGTCGGCCGTTTCGCCCGACTGAGTCACGCCAATGGTGAGTGTGTTGGGCGCCAACGGTGGCGGCGCATAACGGAACTCACTGGCATAAAACACGCTGGCGGGAAGACCTGCAAACTGCTCCAGCAGATAGGCCCCCACCTGGGCCGCATGGCGGCTAGTGCCGCAGGCCAGGATCTGGATGCGCTCCACCCCGTCGTAAAAGCTCTCCTCAAACGGCAACGCCACCGGATTCCCTGCCGTCAGCCCCGCGGGCAGATGACGTGCAACCCAGAGCGCTGCGGTTTCGGGTTGCTCATGGATCTCCTTGAGCATGAAATGACGGAAATCGCGCTTATCAGCGACCCCCTCCTGGTTGCTGAGCACGGTGGGGGTGCGCTGCTGACGTTCACCGAGCTCGTCGTAGAGCTCGATCCCGAGGGGACTGAGCAGGGCCACCTCGCCGTCTTCCATGGGCAGGATCGTGCGAGTGAACCCCGCCAGCGCCGGCGTATCGCTGGCGCAGATGAACTCGCCCTCCCCCAAACCGATCAGCAAGGGAGCTGCACGACGAGCAACCACTAGGGCACCCGGGACGTCCGCCCAGAGCACGGCGAGGGCATAGGCACCCTCCAGTTCAGGCAGCACCGTTTGCACCGCCTCCAGCAGCAAGGCAGCCGTGGGCTGAGCACCAGCGCCCACACGCCTGTCGAGCTCTGCTCCCACAAGGTGCGGGATCACCTCGGTGTCGGTTTCCGACTGGAACACCACACCCTTCGCTGTCAGGGCATCCCGAAGAGTGCGATGGTTCTCGATGATGCCGTTCTGCACCACGGCCACTCGTCCGCATCCATTGCGATGAGGGTGGGCATTGTGCTCTTCCGGCTTGCCATGGGTTGCCCAGCGGGTATGACCAATGCCGCAGAAACCAGGGGCCCCCTCCTGCTCAACGCGGGCGGTGAGATTGACAAGCTTTCCCTTGGCTCTCACACAGTGAAGTGATCCCCCTTCAACCGTGGCGACACCGGCCGAGTCGTAGCCGCGATATTCGAGTTGACGCAGTCCTTCAAGAAGAAGGGGTGAGGCTTCCCTCGAGCCGATCACCGCGACGATTCCGCACATATAAAAAAAGCCCGGCGCATGCCGGGCTGAGCTTATGGCTTAAACGTTGAAATCAGTACGCCAATCCCATGCTGCGGCTCGTCTCGTCTCCGAGATAGACACGGATGCTGAGGAAATCGGTGGGGCAAGCGGTTTCACAGCGCTTGCAGCCCACGCAGTCTTCGGTGCGAGGGGAAGAAGCGATCTGACCAGCCTTGCAACCATCCCAAGGAACCATCTCGAGCACGTCGAGAGGGCAGGCACGCACGCACTGAGTGCAGCCGATGCAGGTGTCGTAGATCTTGACGGCGTGGGACATGCGTCCGGTCCTGAACAAATGGCTTGGCATCAAGGTACCCGCCATGGGCGGCGAAGAACCGCGCTCGCGGCGTGGCCGTCACCGTTATTAACGACTGTCGCCCCTCAAGCGCGAGCGATTCCAGGTCAAGCCCGTAGGATGCGTCGTCCCGTCTTCACGGATATGTCCCAGGAAGCGATCCTCGAAAAAGTCCGTTCGATCGTGGCGGAGCAGCTCAGCGTTGATGCCGGCGAGGTCAAGCCGGAGTCCAACTTCCAGAACGATCTGGGTGCTGACTCGCTCGACACTGTTGAACTGGTGATGGCCCTGGAAGAGGCCTTCGACATCGAAATCCCCGATGAGGCCGCTGAAGGCATCACCACCGTGGGTGACGCCGTCAAGTACATCGAAGACAAGCAGGCCTGAGGATCGGCATGGTGGAGGGTCTTCAACGCGTCGTGGTCACCGGCCTCGGCGCGGTGACACCAATAGGAAATACCGTTTCGGACTACTGGGACGGTCTCAGCACAGGCCGTAACGGCGTGGCAGGAATCACCCTGTTCGACGCCTCAGCCCATGCCTGTCGCTTTGCTGCAGAGGTCAAGGACTTTGACCCCACTGGCTTCTTGGAGGCCAAGGAAGCAAAACGCTGGGATCGTTTCTGCAAGTTCGGCGTGGTCGCTGCCAAACAGGCTGTGGCCGATGCCAGGCTCGAGATCAATGAGGCCAACGCTGATCGCATCGGCGTGAGCATCGGATCGGGTGTTGGCGGCCTGCTCACCATGGAGACCCAAGCCCACGTTCTGGAAGGCAAGGGCCCTGGTCGCGTGAGCCCGTTCACGGTGCCGATGATGATCCCCAACATGGCCACAGGCCTGGCGGCGATCGCCCTCGGCGCCAAAGGTCCGAGTTCCGCCGTGGCCACCGCCTGCGCCGCAGGCTCCAATGCCATTGGTGATGCCTTCAGGCTGCTTCAACTCGGCAAAGCCGATGTGATGGTGTGCGGTGGGGCTGAATCCGCCATCACTCCACTCGGCGTGGCAGGTTTCGCGAGTGCCAAGGCCCTGTCGTTCAGGAACGACGATCCCGCCACAGCAAGCCGTCCCTTCGATAAGGAACGGGATGGATTCGTGATCGGCGAAGGCGCCGGGGTGCTCGTGCTCGAGACCCTGTCCCACGCGGAATCCCGTGGAGCAACGATCCTGGCTGAAGTGGTCGGTTACGGCACCACCTGCGACGCCCACCACATCACCGCTCCCACACCAGGGGGCGTGGGCGGCGCCGCTGCCATCCGGCTCGCCCTCGAGGACGGCCAGATCAGTGCCGACAGCGTCGACTATGTCAACGCCCACGGCACCAGCACGCCCGCCAACGACAAGAACGAAACCTCTGCCATCAAGAGCGCTCTGGGCACCAGGGCCTTGGAGATTGCGGTAAGTTCCACCAAGTCGATGACCGGTCACCTGCTGGGCGGCTCCGGCGGCATTGAAGCCGTGGCCTGTGTTCTGGCCTTGCAGAACGGCGTGGTCCCCCCCACCATCAACCACAGCAATCCCGATCCTGACTGTGATCTGGATGTCGTGCCCAATCAGGCCCGTGAGCTGAAAGTGGGCACCGTGCTCTCCAACTCCTTCGGCTTCGGCGGCCACAACGTCTGCCTCGCCTTCCGTCGCATGGCCTGAACCGGCAGCAGTCAGCGTGCCTTCCATGGCCGCTGACCTCGTTGTTTCAGACTGTCGACACTCTTAACTGTTTTTACCCCCCAACGCCATGGTCGCCGCGCCCGCATCCATCGACACGCTCTGCGTCAACAGCATCCGCATGCTGGCCGTTGACGCCATCAACAAATCCAAGAGCGGTCATCCCGGCCTGCCGATGGGCTGCGCCCCGATGGGCTATGCACTGTGGGACAAGTTCCTGAAGCACAACCCCAAAAACCCCAAGTGGTTCAACCGCGACCGCTTTGTGCTCTCAGCCGGCCATGGCTGCATGCTGCTGTACGCACTGCTGCACCTCACCGGGTACGACTCGGTGTCGATCGAAGACATCCAAAATTTCCGCCAGTGGGGCTCCAAGACCCCTGGTCACCCTGAAACCTTCGAGACCCCGGGGGTCGAAGTCACCACCGGTCCTCTCGGTGCCGGCATCTCCAATGCGGTCGGGCTTGCCATTGCTGAGGCCCATCTCGCCGCCAAGTTCAACAAACCCGACGCCACCATTGTTGACCACTACACCTACGTGGTAATGGGTGATGGCTGCAACCAGGAAGGCGTTGCGTCGGAAGCGGCCTCCCTGGCTGGCCACCTCAAGCTGGGCAAGCTGATCGCTCTTTATGACGACAACAGCATCACCATCGACGGACGCACCGATGTGTCCTTCACCGAGGATGTGCTGAAGCGCTACGAAGCCTACGGCTGGCACGTTCAGCATGTGGCCGATGGCAACACTGATGTGAATGCCATCGCCAAGGCAATCGAAGCGGCCAAGGCTGTCACCGACAAGCCTTCAATCATCAAAGTCACCACCACCATCGGCTTCGGCTCTCCGAACAAGAGCGATACGGCAGGCGTGCACGGCGCACCCCTGGGTGAAGACGAAACCGCCCTGACCCGTCAGCAGCTGAACTGGAGCTACGGCCCCTTCGAAGTGCCCCAGGAGGCCTACGACCAGTTCCGTCAGGCCATTGAGCGCGGCGCCAGCCTGGAGGCCGAGTGGAACCAGACCCTTGCGACCTACCGCACCCAGTACCCCGCTGAGGCTGCCGTGTTCGAGCGCATGCTGCGCGGGGAACTGCCCCAGGGCTGGGACAAGGATCTCCCCACCTACACCCCTGAAGATGGTGGCCTGGCCACCCGTAAGCACTCCCAGATCTGTCTGGGTGCTCTGGGTCCCAACCTGCCTGAACTCATCGGCGGCTCCGCCGACCTCACCCACTCCAACTACACCGACATCAAGGGCGAGACCGGCTCCTTCCAACCCGACAGCCGCGACAAGCGCTACCTGCACTTCGGTGTGCGCGAGCACGCCATGGCTGCGATCCTCAACGGCATCGCCTACCACAACAGCGGTCTGATCCCCTACGGCGGCACCTTCCTAGTCTTCGCCGATTACATGCGCGGCTCCATGCGCCTGTCCGCTCTGAGTGAGCTTGGTGTGATCTACGTGCTCACCCACGACTCCATCGGTGTGGGCGAGGACGGTCCCACCCACCAGCCGATCGAAACCATCCCCTCGCTGCGGGCAATCCCCAACATGCTGGTGTTCCGGCCTGGCGACGGCAACGAAACCAGTGGTGCCTACAAGATCGCTGTTGAAAACCGCAAGCGCCCCAGCTCCCTCTGCCTCAGCCGGCAGAACATGGCCAACCAAGCCAATTCCTCGATCGAGAAGGTGGCCTTTGGTGGGTATGTGCTCGAAGACTGTGAAGGGACACCTGAACTGATCCTGATCGGCACCGGCTCCGAACTCGACCTGTGCGTGCAGGCTTCCAAGCAGCTCACCGCTGAAGGCAAGAAGGTGCGCGTGGTGTCGATGCCCTGTGTCGAACTCTTCGACGAGCAGAGCGATGCCTACAAGGAGCAGGTGCTGCCTTCCTCCGTGCGCAAGCGCATCGTGGTGGAAGCCGCAGAAGCCTTCGGCTGGCATCGTTTCGTCGGCCTTGATGGCGACACCGTCACCATGAACCGCTTCGGTGCTTCAGCCCCCGGCGGTACCTGCATGGAGAAGTTCGGCTTCACTGTGGAGAACGTGGTGGCCAAGTCGAAGGCTCTGCTCGGCTGAGCCCACCCAAGCAACTGCGCTCCGTTCAATGCTTCAGCCCTCCTTCAGGAGGGCTTTTTTAATACTTGCAAGCCTGTTCCGGCGGAATGCTGCCAAGGGTTCACGGGAACACTGACAGCGCTCTAAGCCTCATCCAATAAAAAGACGGTCTCGCGCGGATCGCACGAGACCCCATGAGCAAGACACAACAACCATCAGTGCAGCCCTCGCCATCAAAAAACCCCGGTGTCCCCACCGGGGTTGAAGACGTTCGAAATGAAGAGCCCTAGGGCCTGAAGGATCAGGCCTTATCCTGCTTCACCGCAGTGAGCTCAGCGGCACCCTGGGCCTTGAGCACATCCTCGAGGCCTTCAAGATCGGCATCAGTGATCTTGGTCTGCATCGGGCAGTGCTTGGGTCCGCACATGGAGCAGAACTCGGCCTGCTTGTAGATGTCAGCCGGCAGGGTTTCGTCGTGATACTCCTTGGCTCGCTCGGGATCCAGCGACAACTCGAACTGCTTGTTCCAGTCGAAGTTGTAACGGGCACGGCTGAGCTCATCGTCGCGGTCGCGTGCACCGGGACGATGACGGGCGATATCGGCCGCATGAGCCGCGATCTTGTATGCAATCAAGCCTTCACGCACGTCGTCCGCATTGGGCAGACCGAGGTGCTCCTTGGGGGTCACGTAGCAGAGCATCGCCGTGCCGTGCCAACCGGCCATGGCCGCACCAATGGCAGAGGTGATGTGGTCGTAACCAGGGGCAATATCGGTGACAAGAGGACCGAGCACATAGAAGGGTGCCTCGCTGCACTCCTCCATCTGCTTCTTCACGTTGAACTCGATCTGATCGAGGGGCACGTGACCCGGACCTTCCACCATCACCTGCACGTCGTGCTTCCAGGCGCGACGGGTCAGTTCACCGAGGGTGTGCAATTCGGCCAACTGGGCAGCGTCAGACGCATCGTGCTGACAGCCCGGGCGCAGGGAGTCTCCCAGAGAGAAGGTGCAGTCGTAGCGCTTGAAGATCTCGCAGATGTCGTCGAAGCGCGTGTAGAGCGGGTTCTGCTTGTGGTGATAGAGCATCCACTGGGCCAGGATGCCGCCACCCCGGCTCACAATGCCGGTGATACGGCCCTTCACCTTGGGCAAGTGTTCAATCAACAGGCCGGCGTGGATGGTTTGGTAATCGACGCCCTGCTGGCAGTGCTTCTCGATGATGTGCAGGAAGTCGTCTTCCGAGAGGCGCTCAATTGAGCCATGCACGCTCTCAAGGGCCTGGTAGACGGGCACCGTGCCGATGGGCACGGGGGAAGCATTAATGATCGCTGTACGCACCTCATCCAGATTGACGCCACCGGTGGAGAGATCCATCACGGTGTCGGCGCCATATTTGACGGCCAGCTGCAGCTTCTTGACTTCCTCAGCTGCATCGGACGCATTGGGCGATGCACCGATGTTGGCGTTCACCTTGCACTTGCTGGCAATGCCGATCGCCATCGGCTCCAGATTGGCGTGGTTGATGTTGGCGGGGATGATCATCCGTCCCCGAGCCACCTCCTCCATGATCAGCGACTCAGGCAGGTTCTCGCGCTTGGCCACATGGGCCATTTCCTCAGTAATCAGGCCCTGACGGGCGTAATGCATCTGGGACACATTGGCCTGACCCTTTCGAGCCGACACCCAGGAAGCACGCATGAGACAAGAGCGATGGGACGCCCAGGGGCAGGCAGGCCTTGGATCACGCTTGGTCACTTCCCTGCGCCGGCATGACCCGGATCAGGTGCGGAGGGTGTGATCTCAGCCAGGCTGTTGAAACAACAGATCCGGCACCCCTAGTGGTGATGGAAACCTAGCAAGCGCTGCAGGGTCAGCACTGCAGCCCGTTCAGCGCCGCAGCCACCACGCGGTGATCACTGTCCTGTTGCAGCCCCTGCAGCAACTCCCGTGCAGTGGAAGCCTGGGGGACGCGATCATGCACGAGCCGGCCGAGGATCTCAGCACCACCAACCCTGACGGTGCCATCGCCATCCACGATCGCAAGCTCGGCCAGATCCAAGAGCCAGGCAGGATCGATCTCAGGCTGCTCAGCGAACGCCGAGAGGATGCTGCAACGGAGTAGCCAAGCGTCATCCGCCACAAACCGCTGCCGCAACAGCGGCCATGAGCGTTCAACGCCATAGCTCGCCAGGGCGTTGGCTGCCTCAGCCCTGACGTTGGCATCCTCATCGGCAGCCACCAAACGTTCCAGCACATCCCAGCCCTGCTGAGTGCGGCGCATGCCCAGGCCGCTGCAGCTCAACGAACGCACCACAAAGGCGGACTGCTCCGTACCGAGAATCAGCAAGGGCACCACCACAGCAGCGTTGGCGCTCTCCGGAAACTCACGCAAGCGGGCCAACGAAGGCAGAGCCCGCATCGGATCCCCCGAACCAATCGCCTCCCTCAAAGCCTCTGGATCAGGCAGGGGCTGGGGTGTTGAACTGGAGGTCATTGCGCGGTATCAGACTCGGGGCGGTCGGTGCGACTGTTGCGCAGGGCCATCAACAGCCGGTGTCGGCGACGTCGACGGCCCACCACGGCACTGATCACCAGACCGATGCCCACCAGGATGGCAGGCAGAGCCTGGAGTTGGTCGTTGCCTTGTCTCTGAATCATGGCCACCAACCCCAGCACCACCAAGAGAGGCGCTGCCAGCGACAACCACACATGACCCGAGCGTGGTTGGTGCGGTCTCATGGCTGGAGTTCAGCGCTCCAGGCCAACAGTGCTGCAGTGAGCACCCGAATACCGACCTCCAGACTGCCCTCCTCCGGTCGAAAGCGACCGTTGTGCAGGGGCGCACAGCCCTCCGGACCCGCGACCCCGAGGCGGAACATGCTGCCAGGGAGATCTTGCACCAACTCAGCGAAGTCTTCCGCTCCCAGTGACGGCTGATCCAGTCGCAGCACCTGCGCCCGTCCGAGCTGCTCGACAGCACAGCGCTCGAGCAGCTCGGTGAGGTGGACGTCGTTTTGGACCGGTGGGGCAATACAGCGGTAACTGACTCTGGCCGTCGCCCCGAAACTGGCGCAAATCGCCTGCACGGTCTCCTCAATCCAAGCGGGAAGACGGCTGTGGAGATCGGCATCCAAACAGCGCAACGTGCCCAGCAAGCGCACCCGATCGGCAATGACATTGAACGCCTTACCTCCCTCGACCCTGCCAAAACTGAGCACCACTGGGTGAAGCGCATCCAACCGCCGGCTGATCGCCTCCTGCAGGCCGGTGACCACGCGCGCCGCAATCCAGATGGCATCCACGGACTGGTGCGGTCTGGCACCGTGGCCCCCTTCCCCAATCACACTGATTTCCAGTTCACCAGCGGCAGCAGTGAGGCTGCCGCTGCGCACGCCGATCGAGCCGACTGGAATGCTGGGGAACGCATGCACCCCATAGAGGGCGGACAACCCCTCAAGCGCACCGTCATCACGCATCCAGCGTGCCCCCTGGGCCAACTCCTCCGCCGGTTGGAACAGCAACCGCACGCCGCAGGGAAGCGCTTGCCGCGCCTGATGCACCGCCAGCATCCGAGCCACCCCAAGGCCGATGCAGGTGTGCAGGTCATGCCCACAGGCATGCATCACCCCCAATCGACGGGAGGCATAGGGCAGGTCGGTGCGCTCCTCCACAGGCAGAGCATCCATGTCAACGCGCAAACCAATGCGAGGGCCTTCGCGCTGACCGAGCTCCGCCACAACGCCGGTTCGCCCAACACCCTCGCGCACGCTCCACCCGTGAGCCCGCAGATCTCCTGCCACAAGCGCGGCAGTCTGGTGTTCTTCGCCGCTCAGTTCGGGGTGAGCATGCAGATGACGACGCAACTCAAGCAACTCGGGCAGCTGCTGGGTGAGAGCTTGGTGCCAAAGGGTGCTGAGGACGTCGTTCATGGCGTCTCCAACTTCAGAAAAGCCATCAGATCAGCGGTGGGGCCAGGGGGCCAGCGACGCACTTCCAGCAACCAGTCGGCTTGACCATACCGAGGGTCGAGACCCGATGCAGCAGCCCAGTGACTTTCCGCCTCACCCCGCTGCCCTTGGCGCCACAGCAAGGCACTGAGGCTGGCACGGGCATCGGCAAACATCGGATAGCGGCGAATGATGTTGCGCAACTGCCGCTCCGCCAGCGCCAAGTGATTGAGCTGATAGTGAGCCAGAGCTTCACTGGAGCGTGCCATGGCAAAACCCGGCCGCGCCATGGAGGCCTGACCGTAGAGGTCAGCGGCGTCAGTCCAGGCATCCTGCGACCCCCGCACGTTTCCGAGGTTGTAGAGGGCTGAGGCCTCCTGGGGATCTTGCTCCAGGATCCAGCGGTAATCGGCAGCGGCTGCATCCCACTGCTTCAACGCTTCTTCAGCAGTTCCCCGGTTGAGATGGGGATCAATCTCGTCGGGTGAGAGCTCTATCGCCCTGGTCTGATCGGCAATGGCCCCATCGGCATCCCCCAGGACCAGCCGGACGTTGCCGCGATTGCTCAGCGCTGCCGCATCACTGGGGTGCTGAGCCAGGAAACGATCCCAGAGTGGCAGGGCTTGCTCCGCCTCACCGTTGCGACTTGCCCTCAACGCCTGCTCAAACAGTGCTTGATCCATGCCGGCCGTGGCAAGAGGTCCCAGGGGACATGCTTGAGCAGGCAGCGGAGCTGCCAAGGCCAGACCCCAAGCCATCACCAACGCCAACCCAACGCTAACCAAGCACTTCATGCTGCGGACCCCTGGGAGATGGACTCCCCCTCCTCTGGCCAACCGAGATGACGCCGGCCCGCCACCGTCACCACCCGCCCGCGGGGGGTGCGCTGCAGAAAGCCCAGCTGAAGCAGGTAAGGCTCCACCACCGTTTCCAACGTGGTGGAATCTTCGCCGAGGGCAGCCGCCAGAGTGTCGAGCCCCACGGGACCACCACCGTGCGACTGCAGCAACAGCTCGAGCAAGCGACGGTCACTGGCATCCAACCCCCGCCCATCAACGCGATGGAGGCTGAGGGCCTCGTCCACCAAAACAGCATCAATCGGCGGAATGGCGTCGCGAGAGGACACCGTGTCGCTTGGTGCCGCAGCGCGGACACTGGCGACATCGCGGACACGCCGCAACAGTCGATTGGCAATTCGGGGAGTCCCACGGCAGCGGCGGGCGATCTCCGTGCAGCCCTGAGGCGAGAGCTGGAGACCAAGCAGGCCGGCTGCCCGCTCCACAATCGCTTCGAGATCTTCCTGGCCGTAAAACTCCAAACGCTGGATCAGTCCGAAGCGATCCCGGAGGGGTGAACTGAGCGATCCAGCACGGGTCGTCGCTCCGACCAATGTGAAAGGTGGTAGATCGAGGGTGCGGGTGCGTGCCGTACTGCCCTTGCCCACGGTGAGATCCAAACGGCGATCTTCCATCGCCGGATAGAGCAACTCCTCTGCCACCCGTGTGAGCCGATGGATCTCATCGATGAACAGCAGCTCCCTGGGCTGGAGATTCACCAACAGGCCGACGATGTCGCGAGGGCGCTCCAGCGCCGGAGCACTGGTGATGCGGCAACTCACCCCCAGCTCCTCGGCGAGCACCAGGGCCATGGTGGTCTTACCGAGCCCGGGGGGGCCGTAGAGCAGCACATGGTCGAGAGCATCACCGCGAGCCGAAGCCGCCTGCACGGCGATGCCGAGCACCTGTTTCAACTCACGCTGGCCGATGTAATCCTTCAGGCGTTTCGGCCGTAGCCCGTCGTCCCGAGCAGGGGAGCTTTCCTGGGGTGTTGCCTCAGGCGAGAGCAACGGCGATGGCGCTTCGCCGGGCCGCCGCACGCGCTTGGGTCTTGCTGCGGAAGACTCGATTGCCATGGGATGAGCGTACCGAGGGCGCAACGAGGATGGGAACCTGATCCCCACTAGGCTCGTGAGCAACAGCGGCAGCAGTGCAGCGTCATGGCGAAAGGTCCGGGCCGCAGGGGAAACAGCGGAAAGGACGCCAAGGACAAGCCGCGGATCCTGGCGGACAATCGCTTTGCTCGCCACCAATACGAAATCCTCGAAACCCTGGAAACCGGGATCGAGCTGCTGGGCACCGAGGTGAAGTCGGTGCGAGCGGGACAGACCAACCTGCGGGACGGGTTCTGCCTGATCCGCAATGGCCAGATGCAACTGCACAACGTGCACATCTCACCCCATCGCCACGCTGGCAGCTACTTCAACCACGACCCGCTGCGGGTGCGACGGCTGCTCGCCCACCGCAAGGAGATCGACAAACTGCGCATCCACCTCGACCAGAAGGGCCTGACTCTGATCCCCCTCAATCTTCACCTCAAGGGGTCATGGATCAAGCTCACCATCGGCCTCGGCAAAGGCCGAAAGCTGCATGACAAACGGGCGGCCGAGAAGGAGAAGCAAACCAAGAAAGAAACCAGGTCGGCACTGGAGCGTTACTAAATCAACACGAGTCCTCGCCTCCACCCTGCGTCGTTGCTTGGGGCTGAGAAAGCAGTCTGACCAACACACCCCATGGATCATGGAGGCGGCGGCTCGGGTGGAGGCGGTGAGAGCGGCGAACGGTCTGGCACCCCAACGGGGCGAGGACCCGGTGGATCAGACAAGTCATCATCAGCACCCGAAAAGCCTGTTGCCGGATCTGGAATGGGGTTGGGATCCACCGCCGGCAAAGGCATGGCAGGAGGTCGATCAGCCCGACAGGAGAGGGTCAGCACCCCTGAGGAAACCCCTTCATTGGTGACCAGCACCTGCACCGGCGAGCCCGCGTCAGCGGAGAGCGTCACCACCCGCAGGGGTCCTCGTTCCGCCACCACGGTGCCGTCACCGCCAAACACCGTCATCTGCATCAACGGAGTGCCATTGATACCGAGCACCAGACGGCGGCCCTTCGGCACGTCAATAGAAATCAAACGCGCACCACCCGCCTTCACCCGACTGGACAACACGGTGGGCTCCATGGGCCGGGCCGTCACTGACTCAATCCGCACGTCATCAAGACTGCGCATGGCTGCTGCATACCAGAGCTGTCGATAGGGCTCCGGTGGCTTGGCACCCGCTGCGACTCCAGGCAACAGGTTCTGGGCCGACGCGGTGACGAGTTGCTCGACCACCCTGCCGTCCACCCCCTGACGGGTGAGCACATCCCGCTGCTTGCTCCAATCAGCAGCAGTAAGGCGACCGAGTCGGCCTCGTAATGCCGGAGGCAACTGTTCCACCCGGACAAGCCATTCCTCCGCGAGCTCATTCCAGGCCTGGCGTAGCGGCGCATCAACCAAGGAATCGCTCGGCAATCGACCGTTGCGTTCCGGATACTGCGCCAGCAGGCTGTCGTCCACCAAGCTGAGGAACCAGCTGCGGTCGATCTGAAGAGCCCTCAAACGACTCAGCAGTTGCTTCCGCTGATCCACTTCCTCCGCCGGGAGACTGGACTGGGGGACCCTGCCAATCACATCACGATCAGTGGATGGCGCCCCTCCCGGCTGACTGCCGCGAGTGATCAGGAACCATCCGATTGCCGTGCCGACGACAGCCGACACCAGCAGCGCTCCCACCATCGGCCACAAGCGACCTTCGGCCGCCTGCTGCCGCTGCTGCCCGCGCGGGAGGGCGCGACGCTCGCTTGAGGCCGCCCCCATCACGCCTCCAGATCCATCCTCTGCGGCAGCACCAGCCCGCTCCATCTGGGGCAGATCCGGTGAAGCCTGAGCCGGCTGAGACGGATCCACGGCCTCCAAGTCCTGAACGGCTGGAGCCACCACTAGGGTGCGTTCCGCACGAGCGATCGGCCCCGTGCTCTCAGGCATCACCACCGACTGGAGGGCTTTCAAGGCCTCAACCGCGACATCAAACCGCTCGCCGGACTGCTCACTGAGCAAACGAACCAAAGCCTGCCGAAACGGGGGCTCGAGCTCCAGGCTCTCGGGCACGACCCAGGAGGCAGCCTGGCCATCCAGCAACGCTTCAGGCCGGCGACCCGTCAGCAGCACCAGGGCTGTCACCCCGAGCCCATGCAGATCCATCCATGCCGCTGCCGGCTCGCCGCGGCCCTGGGCCTGCGGCGCAAATCCAGCTGTCGCCCCCTTGATCGGCTGCTCACCCTGGCGCTGTAGCAGGCCGAAATCAATCAACACAGGAAGACCGTCCTGATCCCTGCGGAGCAGGTTGCCGGGGTTGAGATCACCATGCACCAACCCCTTGGCATGAAGGACCGCCAGGGCGGGCAGAAGCTGCCGCAACAACAGCAGCACTTCACCACTGCCAAACACCAACTGGCGCTCCATCCGTTGCTGCTGGATCTGATCCAAAGGAGTGCCCTGCTGCCATTCCCGCACCAACCAGAGCGTCTCCCCCTGGTCAAGCAGCCCTCCGAAACGGGGAATCTGGGGGTGGAGCACCGCCTGCATCGCCGGCCACAAGGAGCGAAAACGAGCCTGAGCGGTGGGGCTTGCCAGCTGCCGCAACGCAACGGGAGCCTCGGATGCCAGCAGGTCCGAACCACGCCAAAGCAAACCCTGGGGCGATGCTGCATCCGCCGTCTGAGACGGATCCAACGACTGATCGATGCGGTAGCGCTCCGCGAGCACAGACCCGATCACCATCGCCTCCCCAGCTGTGGGCTGATGCTAAGGGCGCCATCAGGCCCAGGCCTCCTGCCCTGCCATCAGGGTGTGACAGACGGTGTCTGCAATGGCCTCAGGACCTCCCTAGCCTGAATCTGAGCACTCCTGGAGCCATGCCTCCCAGCACCCTGCTGCAACGGCTGCGGACAGTGCGAGAAACCAGCGAATCCCTGATCGAACCGCTGGAGCCAGAAGACCTCTGCCTGCAGGGCATGGCGGATGCCAGCCCACCGAAGTGGCACCTGGCGCACACCACCTGGTTTTTCGAAACCTTTGTGCTGAAGCCGTTCCAACCTGACCACCGCAGCGCCGATCCACGCTGGGGCTATCTGTTCAATTCCTATTACGAGACCGTTGGCCCACGGCAACCCCGGCCCGAACGGGGACTGCTCAGCCGTCCGCCGATGGCGGAAGTTTCTGACTGGCGTCATCGGGTGACGGAGTCGCTGGCCACCCTTCTTCAACAGGAGGACAATCCGCGCTGGAGTCCGTTGATCGAGCTGGGCCTGCACCACGAACAGCAGCATCAGGAACTGCTGTTGATGGATCTGCTCGATGGCTTCAGCCGCCAACCGCTGGAACCGAGCTACTGCGATAACTGGCCCGTGGCGGCACCAACCGCACCGCGACCACAACAGTGGCTCCAGCACACCGGCGGCTTGGTGGAGATCGGTGCCGTCAGCGACGGCGGCTTTCACTTCGACAACGAAGGCCCCCGCCATCGCGTCTGGCTGGAACCCTTCGCCATCGCCAGTCAGCTGGTGCGCAACAGCGACTATCAGCGCTTCATCGACGATGGGGGCTATCGCCGTCCCGACCTGTGGATGAGCGAGGGCTGGGCCATGAGCCAGCAGCAGGGCTGGCAGGCCCCCCGCTACTGGCGCCGAGAGGCCGCCGATGCCCCCTGGGCATGGGAATTCAGCCTGGCAGGACGCCAACCCCTGGATTCGCACCAGCCGGTGCGCCACATCAGCTGGTTTGAAGCCGATGCCTATGCACGCTGGGCTGGGCATCGGCTTCCCAGCGAAGCGGAATGGGAAGTGGCTGCGCAGCACCACGGCTCCGCTCTCGAAGAGGCCCACAGCGTTCTGTGGCAATGGACCGCCAGCCCCTATCGTCCCTATCCAGGATTTCAGTGTGCGACCGGTGCCGTGGGGGAATACAACGGCAAATTCATGACCTCGCAATTTGTGCTGCGCGGCAGCAGTCACCTGACGCCGGCAGGCCATAGCCGGCCCACTTATCGCAATTTCTTCGCCCCCGCCTGCCGCTGGATGGCGGCCGGAATCCGTCTGGCCCGATGACCCGCACGCCCTCAACGCCGACTGCTGCCGACCTGATCGATCTGCATCCCCCCGCCGCTGACATGCGACGTCTGGTGCGAGAAGGCCTCACCCGCCAGCCGAAACAGCTGCCGGCCTGGTTTCTTTACGACACCGATGGATCACGGTTGTTCGATCAGATCTGCGAGCAACCGGAATACACCCTCACCCGAACAGAGATCGCCCTTCTGAACAGCCAGGCGACATCCATCGCCGCGGCCTTAGGCGCGGGAGTGATCGTTGAGTTCGGCGCCGGCAGCGCCCGCAAGGTCGGACCGTTGCTCTCCGCGCTACAGCCAGCCGCCTACGTGCCCCTGGACATCAGTACCGAACACCTCCGCCAGGCGATCCAGACCCTGCAGCAGGATTATCCCCAGATACCAATGCTGGGAGTCTGCTGCGACCACAGCCAACTGGAGCGGTTGCCGGCCCATCCCCTTCTGAACGGCCAACGCAAGCTGGGCTTCTTCCCCGGCAGTTCTCTCGGAAATTTCAGTCGCACCGAGGCGGTGGGACTGCTATGCCGCTTCCGGCACCTTTTGGACGGCGGGCCACTCTTGCTGGGACTCGACCATCCCAAGCCTGGCGCCACAATGGAGGCGGCCTACGACGATGCTGCCGGCGTTTCAGCGGCCTTTGCCCGTAATCTCTTGCACCGGCTGAATCGCGATCTTTCAGCGACTTTCAATCCAGACTCATTCCGTTATCAAGCCCAGTGGCAAGCCGATCACAGCCAGGTGGAAATGGCCCTGGTCAGTCATGGCCACCAGACCGTGACCATTGATCAACAACGTTGGGACTTCGAGGAGGGCGAGCCGTTGGTGACGGAGTACAGCATCAAATACAGCCCTGCCATGGCACAGGAGCTGGTGGCCGCCGCGGGTTGGCGATGGGTCCAACGCTGGCATGACCCGGACGACAGCCTCTCTCTACACCTGCTGGAACCGGCAGACTGACGGAAACGGGAACACCAGCATGGGGCTCGAAGCACGGCGTCAAACGATCAAGGAACAACGGGAGCTGCTGATCGAAGAACTCGAGACGGTGTACATGGCAGCGTTTGAACGCATCGGCCAGCTGGAGATGGGAGAAGGAGCTGTCGCCCGGCTCACCCAGCTGATGCTGCGGTCGCGGGAAGCAGCGATCACACCCTTGCAGGAGGAAATCGAAAAACCGGTCATCACCAGCCCAGGCCAGCCATGAGCTGGCTCGACGAGCTCGAGCGCAGCCTCGAACAACGCCTGGATGCCTTTCTCAAGGCCAATCCCCATCAGGACATCCTCCTCAGGGACCAGCACCTGCAGGATCGGCAGCGCAGCCTGGAGCAGCAGCGGCTCCAACTGCAGCACCAAGCCCACGATCTCCGCCGGCAACTGCTCAACCTCGCCGAAGAGGTGCGGAACTGGACCGCCCGCAGCGATCGAGCTCGCACAGCTGGAGCCCAGGAACTGGCGAAGCGGGCCGATCAGCACATTCAGGCACTGATGAACCAAGGGCGAGACCTCTGGACCGAGCTCAATGCTCTCGGCGCGACTTTTCAGACTGTGGAAGAGCAGCTCGACCAACTCATGACTTCAAATACGAGGCCCAGTCCCAGTCGAAACCTCGAGCAGGACTGGGCTTTGTTTGAAGCACAACAAGAGCTTGACGAACTGAGACGACAACACGGCCTCAGCTGATCCAGGCCAGTGTCAAGCCTTGGGAGCTGGGGGCTCGAGACTGACGTTTTCGGGCGGAGGGGTTGGATCGGGGTCAGCGATCAGCATGTGCTGCAGCACAATTTCGGGACGCTCACTATCCCTCCAGCGGATGCGATAGGCAGGCATTTTGGTGCCACGGCTGGTGGTCTGCTCGACCGGCTCCATCACCCAACCCCGGCGCGAACGCCCCTGGGGATTGCGCTTGACCACCGCATCGGCGTGCTTGAAGCGGAAACCTACGCGCTCACCACTCATGGGAAGGGAACTAGTCCAGGAGACCTAATTATCCATGTTGAGGGGGGCCGCTGTCATGACGGACCTCCGGACGCAGAAGCGGGAAGGCAATCACATCACGGATCGAGGGGCTGTCAGTCAGCAACATCACCAGGCGATCGATGCCGATCCCGAGTCCACCGGTGGGCGGCATCCCCACCTCCAGGGCTTGGATGAAATCCTCATCCACACCATGCGCTTCGAGGTCCCCAGCGGCCTTGCGCTGCTGCTGAGCTTCCAAACGTTGACGCTGATCCACCGGGTCAATGAGCTCACTGAAGGCATTGGCGTGCTCACGGCCGACGATGAACAGTTCAAAGCGCTCCACCAGTCCAGGCTTGCTGCGATGGGGCCGCGCCAGTGGCGAAATCTCCACCGGATAATCGATGACAAATGTGGGCTGGATCAAGGTTGATTCCACCGCCTGCTCAAACGCCTCGTTCAGAAGGCGACCGACGGAATCTGCCAGTTCCGGAGCGTGCAGTCCCTTCGCCGCCATGGCTTCAGCAGCCTCGTCACGGCTGCTGAAGCTGTTGAAATCAAGACCCGTGGCATCCTGCACCAGCTCGTGCATCGTGGCCCGTCGCCAGGGGGGCGTCAGATCGATCTCCGTGCCCTGATAGGTGATCTTGGTGCTGCCACATACCTCCTCACAGACAGCACTCACCATCTGTTCGGTGAGATCCATCATCCCGAAATAATCGGTATGGGCCTGATAGACCTCCACCGTTGTGAATTCAGGGTTATGCCGTGTGCTGACCCCCTCATTGCGAAAGATGCGACCGAGTTCGTACACCCGCTCGAAACCACCAACCACCAATCGCTTCAGGTGCAGTTCGGTGGCGATCCGAAGGGTGAGGGGCAGATCGAGGGTGTTGTGATGGGTGTCGAAGGGTCGGGCATCGGCACCGCCAGGCTCACTCTGGAGAACAGGCGTCTCGATCTCGAGAAAATCGCGCTGATCCAGCCAGCGGCGAATGCCACTCACCAGCAACGCTCTGCGCCGGAATGTTTCACGGGTGTCCGGGGACACGATCAGATCGAGATAACGCTGGCGGTAGCGCTTCTCCACATCCGCCAGGCCATGCCACTTGTCAGGCAGCGGCTGCAACGACTTGCTGAGCATGCGCCAGTCGCTCACCTTCACCGACAGTTCGCCGCGGTCAGTTCGGCGCAAGCTGCCGCTAACGCCGATCCAGTCACCAGCATCGACAAGCGACGTGATCTGCTTGAACCAGCCCTCCTGCTGGGCCTCGAGGCCGGCTTTCTCCAGAAACAGCTGAATCGTTCCGGTCTCATCAGCGAGGGTGAAGAACGCGAGCTTGCCCATGACCCTGCGGGTCATCACGCGGCCCGCCACAGACACAGTCAGATCACGCTCTTCACCGTTGGGCAGGTCAGCATGGGTGACCTGCAAGGCCTCCATGCGATCGCTTGGTTCGAAGCCCAAGGCATAGGGGCCCTGTCCCAGCGCCTCAAGGGCCTTTGCCTTCTCTAGTCGGGTGTCGCGCAGCTCGGACACAGCAATGCAATCAGTGGGCGCCATCCTGCCCGACGGCTTACCCGTTGGCTGCCGCCTGGGGAAGATCACCCGTGCGCTGGGAGGCATAACCAATGCCCCGCACCGTCAGAATCAACTCGGGATTACGAGGATCGGGCTCGAGCTTGCCGCGCAAGCGAGCGACGTAAACATCCACGACACGCAAATCAGCAGCACGGCGCGGGGGGTAACCCCAGAGTTGCTCAAGAATCTCAGCTCTGGGCACCACCCTTCCGGGTTCGCGGAACAGGAGTTCCAGAAGGCTGAATTCGGTGTAGGTGAGGGAGATGCGCTCTGTTCCCCGGGTCACCTGACGACGATTGGTGTCGACCACCAGATCTCCCACCCGGAGCACGCCCTGGCCCACCGGAATCTCGCGGGGCTCGGCAGTTGCCGACCCCCGACCGACCCGACGCAGGATGGACGCGATCCGTGCTTCCAGTTCCTTGGGACTGAAGGGCTTGGGCAGATAGTCGTCAGCACCCAGATCGAGGCCAGCCACCCGCTCGGAGATTGCTTCCAACGCCGATAAGAAGATGATCGGGACACAGGATTCAGCCCGCAGCCGGCGACAGACAGCAAAGCCATCCATCTTGGGAAGCATCACATCGAGCACCACAAGATCCGGTGACTCGCGATGGAATTCCTCCAAGGCCTGCTCGCCGTCTTCAGCGCAGATCACCCGATATCCAGCCAACTGCAGCCGCATCACAAGCACACGTCGAACCGCAGGCTCGTCATCGACCACCAGGATTGTGGCCTTGGGCGAGTCGGGAGGCGCAACATCCCGGCCTTCGCTGCTATTCGGGCTGGGTGACCCGATGTCGGGCATGCGACCGCGAAGTTGAAGAAACGCAACCTTACCGCTCAGCGAAGGAAAACCCCGTGGAAGGGCGCGGCCTGTGCTCCATGCTTTGGCTTCTCTTAAGGATTGGGCCAGCGGCCTTCCGCATAGCGATTCCATTGGAGCGCAGCCTCATTGACGGCCTGATCACTGCTGATCTGGCCGAGCATCGCCCGCTGCAACTGGGTGTAGATGATGCTCTGCAACCGCTTGATCCCAGGCGTGGAAGGCACCAGTACCCGGGAACGTTCCAGGGTGGAGAGCGACAACAGTCGCGCCTCATGAATCTGACGCGATGAGGCATCAACCGGACGCTCTTCCTCCAGCCGGGACCGAACCCGATCAAGGGCTTCCAGGGATGACGGCAACACCGACGCCTCCTGCACAAAGCGAGCTTGATTCTGACCATTGGTGAGAAAGAGCGCCAGGGCCAAGGCCTCCCGGGGCCGGGCGCTCTGGCGCGGCACTGCCAGTGTCATCAAAGCCACATTGGCGGTGCCATCCGCACCGGTGAGGGGGCCATAGGCCCAGGTGGCTGCAGCCACCTGGGGCGCATTGGTCTGGATACTGCGCAGGAACTCCGGCCCCTTGGCCAACAGCGCAAGATCACCACTCTGGAATAACTCCACAGCCCTGCTCTGCCCCTGACTCACCACTTCCCTGGGGAGCAGACCCTGACGGTAAAGATCCACCCAGAAAGCAAAGGCTCGGCGTCCCTCCGGCGTGGTGAAACCGGCCCGTTGATGCTCATCAAGAAGGGTCACCCCCATCTGCACCAACGACTCCAGCAACTCCGCCGAGTCGTCTGGCACCACAGTGACAAAGAGGGCATAACGCCCGGTTTTGGCACGGATCGCACGGGCAAAGGCAGGTACCTCCTCCCAGCGCTGCGGCGGCCCCTGCAGACCCGCCTGGCGCACGAGGTCCTGATTCACCAGGCTCAAGCGAACGGTGAGATACCAGGGCACAGCGATCTGACCCGCCTGAGGGTCGTGGCCTGCCTGCCAAACCGATGGCAAATAGCGTGCTGCAGCCCCCTCTGGCAACAGCGGCGTCAGATCAGTGAGGCCTCCCTTGCTGGCGAGATTGGCGGCAAAGGGGGGGTTGAGATTCACCACATCGGGAGCCGTGCGAGCGAACACGGCCGCCAGCAACTTGCGCTCCACCGAACCCCATGGCAGATCGGTCCACCGGACCGATGCCTGTGGATGCTTCCCCTGCCAGGCATCGATCACCCCACCCATGTAACCGTTGAACTTCGGTGCCAACTGCAGGGTCCAGAGCTGCAGGGGCTGATCACTGCGAGGTTGAGGGCGACAGCCGGCCGCCATCAGGGTGCAACCAGCCAGCACAAGCGCCGTGAGCGAGCGGCGCGGACGCCAGCGAGGTTTGAAACGGAAATCCCTGGTCATGCGGGTGAGCGGCGGCGCCACACCAGCAGCTGCCAAGAAACGATCATCGGCGCCAGCAGACCTGTGATCAAGGCCTGCGTCAGGCAGAGATGCCAAGCCCAGTGCTGCAGGACGGAATCATCGAGCCCCTGCACCAGCCGCACCTGCAACCACAGGCTGACGCCCACCACCATCGCCCCGATCCAAGCCAGCAGACCAAGATTGAGGCTGCGCTGAATCGGCAGCCCCCTGCGTCCCAACCGACCAAACCACCAGCCCAGCACCGTCAGGGCCGGCAACAACGTCAGCCCATCACCCCCCAGCCCATCCTGCACCAAAGCAAGGGCTGCACCCGCGATTGATCCCGACACCGGTCCATCCACCAACGCCCAGGGGAGCAGCCACAAAACCGCCCAGTTCGGGGCCACACCCGACAGGGTCAACCAGGGGGGCTGAGCCAGGCTCAGCAGCGGCACCAACAACGCGGAAGCGACACAGATCGGCTGGGTATGCAAGCGAGCCATCAGCGGGTCTGCACTTGAACCCAGTCGACCGCTTCAGGAGCAGCGATCAATTGCACAAAGCCTTCCGGCGCAGGCACGGCACGGCTGTCGAGGGTCTGGATCACCGCCACCGGCAGATTGGGGGGCAACAGGGTGCTGGCAGGGGACGTGCTGACCAGATCCCCAGGCCGAGCATCGATGTCTTTATCGATAAAACGCAGCTGCGGTCGAGCGGTACCCACCCCCACCAACAGGGCGTGCTGGCGGGTGCGAGGGACCCAGACGCCGATCTGACTACCGGGAGCTGTCAGCAACTTCACCCGCGCTGTGGAGGGCGTGACGCTTTGAATCCTGCCGATCAGACCGCCGGGGCCGATCACGGCATCTCCTGGAGCCAAGCCGGCAACAGAACCCTGGCCCAACTCAAGTTGCTGCCACCAAGCCGCGGAGTTGCGTGAAATCACCGCTGCTGGCACCTGGCCATCGCTCGAACCCTGTTTGAGCTCGAGCAACTGCCTCAGCCGCTTGTTGTCTTGCTGAAGCAGCTCCAACTGAGCTTTGTTCTCCAGCGTTGCAGCCGACTGCAACCATTCGTTCTGGGCTGATCCAGGCCAGAAGGGGCGGCTGAGCAAGGCGTAGGCATCCAAAAAACCCGCACCTTTGCTCCAGCGCACAAGAGCCAGCAATGCCAGCAGACCAAGCCACGGCCAGACGCTGCGCCCCCCCCGCCAACGGGGCCCTGCCGGCCACTGGGAGGAGCCCATCGGATCAGGCCGTCACGGTATTGCGGACGTATTCAGGGGTATCGAGCACACGCTGCAGACGTTTGTAATCCTCGAGGACCTGACCGCAGCCGTTGACAACACAGAGCAGTGGATCCTCGGCGATGTGAGTGAAGATGCCGGTCTCGTGGCTGATCAGATCACTGATGCCACGCACAAGGGCACCACCGCCGGCCAGCATGATGCCGCGATCAACGATGTCGGCGGCGAGTTCAGGCGGCGTGCGCTCGAGGGTGCGCTTGACGGCCTCAACGATGACGTTGAGGGGTTCGGCGATGGCCTCACGCAGATCACCAGCCTGGAGCTGAATGGTGCGAGGCAATCCGGACAGCAGGTGCAGACCGCGGACATCCATCACCGTCTGATCAAACTCGTTGTCAGGAAAAGCGGAACCGATGCGGATCTTGATCTCCTCTGCGGTGCGCTCACCCACCACCAGGTTGTGCACCTTCTTGAGATACACGCCGATCGCATCACTGATCTCATCACCCGCCACACGAACGGACTCACTCAACACGGTTCCACCCAGGCTGAGCACCGCCACTTCCGTCGTGCCACCACCGATGTCCACAATCATGGTCCCCACGGGTTCGGTCACAGGCAGACCGGCACCGATGGCAGCGGCCACCGGCTCGTCGATCAGATGCACTTCCCGTGCACCGGCCAGACCCGCTTCCCGCACGGCGCGGCGCTCAACACCGGTGACCCCGCTGGGAATCCCCACCACCAATCGAGGGGCGACGATGCCGCGGCCTTCATTACCCTTCTGAATGAAGGTCTTGAGCATCTGCTCTGCTGCATCAAAATCGGCGATGACGCCATCGCGCAGAGGGCGCACAGCTTTGATGTTGCCTGGAGTACGACCAAGCATCAACTTGGCTTCATCTCCCACAGCGAGGGGCAGATTCCGCTCAAGGTCGAGGGCAACCACCGAAGGCTCCTGAAGCACGATGCCGCGACCGGATACGTAAATCAGAGTGTTGGCCGTGCCCAGGTCGATGCCGATGTCGCGGGACAGCTGGAAACGCCGAAAAAGCACGGATGAAGGCTCAGATCGGCGAATCATAGGGGTGTTGGCAACACCTTTCTGGGACCGTTTTGAGACATCCGGACAGGAGGGTGGAACTCCTTAAAAGCAGCCACGAAAGCCGTGGCGCATCATTGATCAACGCAGAGGAGGAAATCCATGGGCGTCAATTCCGTCACCCTGGTAGGCCGAGCAGGCCGCGACCCCGAAGTTCGTTACTTCGAATCCGGCAGCATGGTGGCCAATCTCACCATGGCCGTGAACCGCCGCAGCCGCGACGACGAGCCGGATTGGTTCAACCTGGAAATCTGGGGTAAACAGGCGCAGGTGGCCGCCGACTACGTCAAGAAAGGATCCCTGCTGGGCATCATCGGCAGCTTCAAGCTTGACCGCTGGACTGACCGCAACAGCGGCGAGGAACGGACCAAACCTGTGGTTCGTGTCGACCGTCTGGAGCTCCTGGGCTCCAAGCGAGACAACGAAGCCGGTGGTGGCTTCGGCGGTGGGGGCGGCAGCCCCAGCGACGAAGAAGTGCCGTTCTGACGTCTCAGTCTGCGGACTGGCGACGGCGCCAGATCCGCAGACCCAGCCAAAGGCTGCCAGCAACCAAGGCAATCCCGAGCACGACCTTGATGGCCTTCGAAACCGGATCGATCCAGATCTCCACACTGCTGTAGCTCTCACCCAGCAGCAGGCCAGCCAGGGTGAGAAGCAACGTCCAGATCAGGCTGCCGGCCGTGGTCCAGATCAAAAAGGGGAGCATCGGCATCATTTCGATGCCCGCAGGAACAGAAATCAGGGTGCGAATGCCCGGCACCAGACGCCCCCAGAACACCAACGCCGTACCGAACCGATTGAACCAGCTGCGGCTACGGCCCAACTCGGCCGGGCTGATGCCGATCCAGCGGCCATGGCGCTCAAGCCACTGTTCAATGCGTTCTTCATTGATCACCCGCCCGATGCCATACCAGGGGAGGGCACCGAGCACCGTGCCCAGCAGGCCGGCCAGCACGACTGGAACAAACTGCAGCTGGCCCTGATGCACCAGAAACCCCCCCAGGGGCATGATCAGCTCAGAAGGGATCGGTGGGAAGAGATTCTCCAGGAACATGGCCGCAAAGATGGCGCCATATCCGGCCAGGGGATTCACTGCCACCGCGTCCTTGATCAACTCGGGCAGCTGGGTGATCAGTTCCGACAGTCCCATGGAGAGCCGTAAGGGAGTCGTCAGTGTTTCACAGGCCTACAAAAAGCCAGGCCGCTCAGCGACCTGGCCATCCTCGAGCGCGCATGAACAGAGCCCTACGAGCCGATCAGGACATGATCAGTAACGGTAGTGATCGGGCTTGAAGGGACCTTCCACCGGCACGTTGATGTAATCGGCCTGTTGCTGGCTGAGCTCGGTGAGCTTGGCACCGATGCGTCCGAGGTGCAGGCGGGCCACCATCTCGTCGAGGTGCTTCGGCAACACATACACCTCTTTGCCGTACTCGTTGCCCTTGGTGAACAACTCGATCTGAGCCAGCACCTGATTGGTGAAGGAGTTGCTCATCACGAAGCTGGGGTGGCCGGTGGCGCAACCCAGGTTCACCAGACGACCTTCCGCCAACAGGATGATCTTGTTGCCGCTGGGCAGGGTGATGTGATCGACCTGAGGCTTGATGTTCTCCCACTGGTAGTTCTTGAGGGAGGCGACATCGATCTCGTTATCGAAGTGCCCGATGTTGCAGACGATCGCTTCGTCCTTCATCTTCTCAAGGTGCTCATTGCGGATCACCTGGAAGTTGCCGGTGGCGGTCACAAAGATGTCCATCTCCTCGACCACATCGTCCAGACGCACCACGCGGTAACCCTCCATGGCGGCCTGCAGGGCGCAGATGGGATCCACTTCCGCAATGCAGACGGTGGCACCGAGACCTCGGAGCGACTGGGCTGACCCCTTGCCCACATCGCCGTAGCCGATCACCAGGGCCTGCTTGCCAGCCACCATGACGTCGGTGGCACGCTTGATGCTGTCCACCAGCGACTCACGGCAGCCGTAGAGGTTGTCGAACTTGCTCTTGGTGACGGAGTCGTTGACGTTGATCGCAGGGAAAGGAAGTTCGCCGCTCTTCTGCATCTTGTAGAGGCGGGCCACTCCGGTGGTGGTCTCCTCGGTCACACCCTGAATCTGAGCCTTGGTGCGGCTGTAAAAAGTTGGATCCTGAGCCAGCTTCTTTCTGATCGATGCGAACAGGAAGGTCTCCTCTTCGTTGCCGGGGTTGTTGAGCACGCTGATGTCCTGCTCGGCCTTGCTGCCCAGCATCACCAGACCGGTGGCATCGCCGCCGTCATCAAGGATCATGTTGGGAGACCCACCATCACCCCATTCGAGAATTCGGTGGGTGTAGTCCCAGTACTCCTCAAGGGTTTCGCCCTTGACGGCGAACACGGGGATGCCACGGGCTGCCATCGCTGCAGCAGCGTGATCCTGGGTGGAAAAGATGTTGCAGGAGGCCCAGCGCACTTCAGCACCAAGCTCCACCAAGGTTTCGATCAGAACGGCGGTCTGAATCGTCATGTGCAAGGAGCCGGCGATGCGGGCCCCCTTCAGGGGTTTGTCGGTGCCGTATTTGGTACGGAGCGCCATCAGACCGGGCATCTCAGTCTCGGCGATATCCAGCTCCTTGCGGCCGAAGTCGGCCTGACTGACGTCCGCGACGACATAGTCAGCGGCGACCTGCAGGCCGGTCGTTGCCGTGGGTGTTGCCACCATGATGAATAAAGCTCCCTGGGGAGAACGTGAACGGAAATCTCTGCAGAGTCGCCGAGGCTTCGGGCTCGCCAGGAGGCCAATCTACAGAGAGCCGTTGGGTACTCGAGAACCTGGCGGCCACCCATCGACTTGGGCAAACCCTGGCCAGGCGACTGCCTGCAGGAGCCGTGCTGTTACTGAGAGGCGAGCTGGGGGCAGGCAAAACGTCGCTGGTGCAAGGCCTTGCCCAGGCCATGGACATCCATGAGCCGATCACCAGCCCCACCTTTGCCCTGGCACAGCATTACCCCGAGGGAGAACCCGCGTTGGTGCATCTCGACCTCTATCGGCTGGAACGTCCCGAAGCCGCCGATGATCTTTTCCTGCAGGAGGAAGAGGAAGCCAAAACCGTGAATGCCCTGCTCGTGGTCGAGTGGCCGGAACGCCTGAGCCTGAAACTGACGGATGCCTGGAACCTGAGGCTGGAGCATCTCCCCTCCGATCAAGGACGGATCGCGACTCTGCAGACACCCATGCAGGGCAGACAAGCACCCCTGATCTGATCGAGGACCGCACGCACTCCAGCGGGGCGACACACGCCCAAACCAGCCACGCCAATTCCTCATAAAATACAACTTAAAAACCAGCCCAATCAGAAGCCAATCAACACCATGACCCGGAGAAAGCTTCGCACGATTTTGTTCTTGGTTCTGACAACATTCATCGCCACAACGAGCCTGACAGTCCCATCCAGCCTCGCCGAAAAAATACCTGGGCAAGCCAACAGAATAGGCAATCTATGGGAATTACATCAAAAGAACTCTCCATGCATCAGCCGCAGTGAGCTAGCGCCCTCTGCGTTACAGCCCCCTCGACCCACCAACAGCAAACTGCCGATTCCCGTTGGCATCAGCCTTCACGTCAACGAAATCCCGGAGATCTCCGATACGCGCAACCAATTCATCCTTGATGGCCTCCTGACGACAACCTGGTGTGACGCACGCGCAACGACCGAACAAACCAATGCCAACGACTACAAGGTGTTGTATGGGGGCGCAGCCGAAGACTGGCTGAACAATCACTGGTTTCCACAAGTAGAGTTTTCAAACAAAGTTGGCGAGTCTTTTTATCAGACACAATCCATCACATTGCACAGCAATGGAAGCATTGAATACGCAAGACGACTGCAAGAAAATCTGGGATCAGACTTCAGCCTGAACAAGTTCCCATTCGACAATCAAGCACTCTTGATTCAGCTTCAATCGTTCTCATGGCCAAGAACAGTCGTCAAGCTGATTTCACTGGGAGACGTTGTGAGCCTCGGCAAATCAACACGTCTACCCGAATGGACCATCAGGGGACTCAACTATCAATTAAATGACCACGACGATCCCGAAAAAGGGAGCCTCGAGTACTCAAGGCTCGAAGCTCGCATCAACGTGTCACGCAAATACGGATATTATTTATATAAAATATTTATCCCCCTGGCCCTCCTGGGCTTTACAAGCATCTTTTTCCTGGCGATTCCGATTCACGAAATCGCCGATCGACTCGGCTTCATCTCAGGCCTTCTCTTTACAACCCTTGCTTATCAGCTTGTGATCACCAGCAACGTGCCTCGCGTGCCTTACTTCACACTTGGCGACACCTATACAATTGTCCTGTTTGGCTTCATGATCGCGGAGGTTTTGATCGCATACATCATCCACCGCAGCGTGAGCAAGTCAAAAGTGAAGGGAATCCCCACCATCGAAAGAACCATGGAAATCATCTTGCCAGTAACATTTGGCATTTTCCAGATTGCATTTATTACCTATGCCCTGATTTAAGCCCTGCGGCGACAACTGAATTTGAACGATTAATAGTATTTTCTAAATCCCCTGCGCCTCAAGTAATCGATCCCCCTCGCCAGAAGCCCTATCTCATCGTCTCTTTCAGCACCCGGGGGCACAACGGCACCATCGAGACATCGCTCGCTTTCAAGAAATCCACCCAATCGCGCCAGCGGCTGCACGATGAGATTTCTGAACAGCCAATAGGATGCAACCGTTGCAACGATTAAAAGGAAGATCTGCAGCAACAGCAACATCGAGCTCTGCCAGGCAACAGCCAATGGATGGGCGGAAAGCTCAATGGCAACAATTTGAGCACCAACAATATCGCCCATCTCCCAACCAAAGCCATTTTGATCGCCATAGCTTGCAACCTGGCTGCGCGGAGCTCTCTCAGGGACTGAGTGACAAGCAAGACAGCTTTGCTTTGTAATCTTGATGGGCTGAGCAACATAAAAAATATTCTTTATGCCGCCCTTGTCCAAATAGCCTGCGCTACGCGTCGATTCAGGGTTTTTGATAAATCGACGAATCACTTGTGCCTCAGCCTCGGAAGCACGATCCACAGGATTCGTCGGATTCAAAGCCGCCTCTCGATAGGAATACCCCTTGTAATCGTCCTTCAAACGAAGGTACTCAAACACCTTAGTCGAAGAATAACTTGGCACAGCTTCAGGCAAGAAGACATCCGGCGATTCTGCATTGACCGGAGCAATTAATGGATTGATTTTTCGAGAGGTGTACTCCCTCACCGCGAGCATTGAATCCATCAAGTGCTCTGCCTGAAGCCGCGTATAAGCCAAGCCGATCTGGTGCAGGCACGCCAGTGAAACAACAATTGCGACCACAAGAGCCGCAAAATTAACCGTAATTAAACGCGCCAGAAAACGCGTTTTCAGGGGAGAAACAACGTCAAGATTCCCTGAACTTTCACCCTGATTCTTCGACAACGAAATAAAGCCTCTTTCAAAATGATGCCAACACCATCACCAAAAGCGGCAATATTTTCACGAATGCCCACACAACCATGATTTGTTCAAGAATCACGGAAGGAATGAGGTGGTCACTCAACCATCGAAGCCTCGATCTGGCTCTGACAGAGAAAACGGTCAACATCGTCTGCCGTGGGCTGTGGATCAATGCCTCCCGCATCGGTGCACACCAATGCTCCACAGGCCGCAGCAAAGCGAACCACCTCTTCCACCACCGTGGCAGACAGCTCGAAAGGCTCTCCGCCGCTGGGGACCAGCGTTAGAAGCTGGTGCAACAAACCCGCCGTGAACGCATCGCCAGCCCCTGTCGTGTCCACCACCCTTGGTGGTACCAACACGGGCATGGACCCCCCGTGGCCAGCAATGCACCACCGCACCGGATTGCCGCCATCGGTGACCACCACATCCGGGGCAGCAGGCAGGCTCCTGCTGATGACCTCAGGCGAGTCATTGTTGAACAACCAGATCGCTTCCTCCCGCGCCACCTTGATCAACGCTGCCCGGTCAAGGAGGGGAGCCATTGTGGCCAGCACCTCTGGGGTTGGGCCAGAGAGGGGATCCGAGCGGGGATCCCAGAAGGTGGGTCGCCAGTTGACATCAAGGGCGAGATGGAGGACCGACTGATCCACCTGCTCCATGGCCCAGTGCAAGGCCTCAGCCGAGTCAGGGGTCGCCAAGGGAATCGTGCCCACCACCAACCAACGCGCCGACGCCACCAGACCCGGCCAGGCCAGAGACAACTGACGGCGATTCAGCCACTGATCAGCAAAGCCCTTCCCCCCATCGCCGGCAAACCCCTGAAACAGCCGCTCACCAGCGGCATCACGACGCACCAACACCACCCGACTGGGGCGTAGCCGGTCGAGCTGCAGTCCTTGCAGATCGACCCCACGATCAGCGAGGAGCTCCCTGAAACTATCGCCGATGGAATCCTGGCCCAGGCGGCCGATGAAGGCCACTGGCGTACCCAGCCGCGCCAGGGCACAGGCAACATTCGCCGGGGCCCCACCAAGCCGATCGTCGCAATCCCCCGGAGCAGCGGTTGCGGGATCACCACCGAGGGGGCCCAACCGATCCACCAGAGCCTCACCCAGGCAGAGCACCTGAGGAGCAGCGCCTGCACGCATGGCCATCAGCCGGGATCAACTGTCTGCAGCGTGGCCGACGGCATCAGAACTGCCAACTGCGCAAACCACTCAAGCCATCAACTTCAAGAAAACCTCAGCCACCGCGACCGGGCGACCCTGAATCTCGCCAGCCAAATGCCAACCATCAACAGCCCATGTCTCGAACCTTGAGCTCAGCAGAAAAAACCAGGGGAAACGACAGACAAAGGTGCATCGTTGATCACTCTTTTCACCCCACACGCATTGGCACAACACCACAACGAGTCAGGCCCAATCAATCAACCAGAAGCTAAGAGCTGCCCGCAGCCTGTTCATCAAGCAGTTCCGCAAGACGCCTGGCGAGATCATCACGAACTTCCGGATCTCCCACCAGTCTCAATTCACCAGTCTCAGGCCACCAATTGAGCTTGAGATTGCTGACGCCATCTTCAAACACTGCCATTTCGAAAGGTCCATGATGCTGCCAATGGCAGGGAACACCAAGCCGCTCGACGAGCACCTGCAAGGCCATCAGGCTTCCCTTGAATTGCATGCACATACAGCATGAGAAATCCATGCTAGTCAAAGCATGAGAGTGCGCCAGAAGGGCCAAAAGGCAACCAACACGCCTAATCACCGATCGTTCATCAATCACGCAGCTCTAAAGCTCCATCCCCATGACAAGCAAGCCTCTGCTGACGAGCGAGCTCTCCTCGCTTTATGCGCTGTTTGACATCAATGGTGATGGGTCGATCACAGCGACTGAAGTCGAGCACGTGCTGACCGCGATGGCCCCCATCATTACGCGGGCGGAAGCAGACGCCCTCAGGCGACTGATCCGAGACCAACGCACCATCAATCGTGATGATTTTTTGGCTTGGGCACGACACCAACCCGAGCTGGGCACACAGCAAGTACTGAGAGACCTCTTTGATCTGCTCGATGCAGACCGCAATGGCTGGCTTTGCCGAGAGGAACTCTCCTGGATGCTGCGCATGCTCTTTCCAGACAGTTCTGCCAACGACGCACAGCGGCTCGCGGCACAACTTGACCGCGATGGAGATGGACAGATCAGTATCAACGAATTTCTCGATCTGCTGGACGAGTCGATGGAGCTGGGCTGTTCCCTGGCTGATCTCAAACGTCTGAAAAAAAAAATTGATCCAGGTCCGAAGCGCCGCACAACTGAAAGGCGTGACACTGGTGGAGGTGGACTGCGACCTTGGAGCAGGCATCCCGGGTGCGAACTCAGGCATAGAACTTCTCAAAAACACCGTTCAACGGCACAGCGATCTGCTGCAACTGAGCGAGAGCCTGATCGAAGAGATTCGCACTGGAATTCGTGCTTCTACCAGTCGTGATGACCTCGGCACGACCATCAACACACCCCACGCTCGTCATATCGAAACCATCACCAAGGTGATGCACGATGCAGCCGGCCTTGTTGCCACAACCCTTGAACAGGGCAGCTTCCCGCTGGTATTGGCTGGAGACCATTCCACGGCGGCTTCCACCATCGCAGGTATTCGGCGTGCTCATCCCCAGCAACGACTTGGTGTGATCTGGATCGATGCGCACGCCGACATTCATTCACCCTTCACCACACCCTCCGGAAACATGCACGGAATGCCGCTGGCGATTGCCTCGCGTCATGACAACCTGCCGGAAGCGATCAATGATCCCGACGCGACCACACGCTCGCTCTGGAACAACCTCCAGCAACTGCATGGCTCCCAATCACCAGCCATCTCCTGCATGACCTGATTTATGTCGGCGTTCGAGACACAGAAAGTGCTGAAGACATCACGCTTGCCAAGCATGCGATTCCCGTGATCGGCACCGCAGACATTCGACGCGATGGGGCCACACATGTGGCCAAACTATGCCTGTCTTATCTCTCTGAGGTGGACCTGATCTACGTGAGCCTGGATGTGGATGCCCTGGACTCAACCATCTGCAAAGGAACGGGAACTCCTGTTCCTGAAGGGCTCTGGGCCCATGAAGCCATGCTGCTGATCAAAACCCTGCTGACAGACCCACGGGTGTGTTGCTGGGAAATCTGTGAGATCAATCCTCATCTGGATGTTCTCAACACCCTGGCGGAAGTTTCCTTGAGCCTCTATCGGGCAGGGATGGAAGTGCTAGCAGAACGCTTCACTCCCACCTCAGCAGAGATTGTCTGAAGCGAGCCACATGCCATCCAGGGAGTATGGAGGTTGGGCATTGAGCAACGTGCTTCGAGCGCTGTCTCCTGACCAATCCTGTGTCTGCGACACATTCAAAAAGACTGCTCGGGTGGCCGTGGATCAACAGGCGCGTGTTGGCAACACCGCTCACTCAGCCAGGGAAGGAAGACCGAGGTGATCCATGAGGGCTGCAATCATCCGGCCATTGGCGGCAGGGAATGGATAACCACGAAGATCCTGAGGGCGGACCCAACGCACGCACTGACTGGCCAGTGGCTGGGGGTCGCCAGAGAGCCATTGGCAGAGATGCACCACAAACCGAAGCTTTTTATGGCTGTAGGCATGCTCCATCGTGATCAGTGGCTTCCCGACCTCCACCTCGATCGCCAGCTCCTCCCGCAACTCGCGGCGAATGGTGGCTTCAATCAGCTCGCCGGGTTCCTGCTTGCCTCCGGGAAATTCCCACATCCCCCCAAGAAGTCCTTCGTTTAATCGTTGATCAATCAGCACCTCGCCAGCCTGGTTGAGCACAACCCCCACACCAATCACCTGAAAGGGCAGATCGCGGGGAGTCTCTTTCAAGGGGTAGCGGTCAGGAGTGCCGCCAGCGTAGGCAGCACAGCGGCTCTGCCAGGGGCAACAGGAACAGTAGGGCGTGTGGGGTGTGCAGACGGTGGCACCGAGATCCATCAACGCCTGATTGAGATCCCTGGCGCGCGCTGGTTTCGCGTTCATCAACGCCTCACTCCAGCTCCAGAACAGGGCCTGATCACGCATCGGTGGGCGGGCATGGGCCATCAGGCGAGCCAGAACCCGTCGCACATTGCCATCGAGGATCGCCAGTGGGCTGTTGAAGGCCGACGAAAGAATGCCGCCCGCAGTGCTGCGGCCGATACCGGGCAACGCCAGCCATGTGTCCTCCTGCCGCGGCCACTGCTCTGGGGTGCATCGTGCAACCTGCTGCAGAAGCACACGGGATGAAGCATGCAACCGCCGCGCCCGGGAGTAGTAGCCGAGGCCCTGCCAGCACAACAGCACCGCCTGCTCCTCAGCACCAGCCAAGGTTTCCAGCGTCGGGAACCTCTCCATCCAGCGTCGCCAGTAAGGAAGCACCACCTGCAACTGGGTCTGCTGCAACATCACCTCGGCGATCCAGCACTCCAGGACATTGAGCTGCTCGTGTGGCGCCGGCCACCTGCCGTCCTTGGTGAACATCCAAGGCTTCAGCGCAGGATCCTTGCGGCCATGCACCTCCCACCAGGCCAACAGGGATTGACTGAGCTCAGGCGCTAGCGCGCTGACGTCGCGGTGTTCGGCGATGCTTCGTTGACCCATCAGGCAGCCACCCAGGCCTGATCACTGCCCAGACACTTTCCCGACAAGCCCAAGCATTGGCGACTCCAACGCATGGGATCCGGCACAGAGGGCAAGCACCGTTCCATCTCGAATTGATCTGCACAATCGCATCAGCCTGCCGCCATCGTGATCGATGGAGCAAAGCAGCCGTGCGAGGAATGATTGATCCCCTCAGGGCTGGGCTCACTGCAAGCACCCTCGTTGCTGAACCAGCCACGTCCCTGGATAGGCTCACCGCCCTTGAAACCAAGATCTTTCGATGTCTGCAGACAGCAAACAGCTACTCAAACGCTTGGCTGTGGACCTGGCAAAGCTGTGCAGGAATCCCGAGGATCTTGATCACACATTTGATCTTCTCAATGCCAGCTATAGAACCGAAGTGGCCCAGGCTGCCCGTAATCGCCTCAAAGCCAATCCGGCCATCAGAGATCTCATTCAAGAAAAATACTGGGGCCATTGGCCCTCAATCCCAGAGCTTCAATCCATGCCTGTCGGCTCTCTAGGACATGTGTATGGGACGTTCATGGCATCACAAGGCCTCACCCAACTGCCTGATCCCGAACTGAATGCTTCGGTGTCATGTGACGACACCTACCTCCAACGCCGAATTCGCCAAACCCATGACATTTGGCACGTGATTGCCGGACTACCGATCACGATTGCAGGTGAAGCAGCAGCCAACGGACTGACCACCGAGCAACTGCGCTGGCCAGGAATCGCTCTGTTGATCAGCGCCGACCTGATCCATCGCGTCAGTGAACCGGAGATGGCCCAGAGCCAGAACGATCCCAACAGAGTGGATCTCGGCATCGCAGTCGCCTACGGCCTCAGCATCGGGGCCCAAGCGCCATCGCTCCTCGCCCAGCGTTGGGAAGAAGGATGGAATCGACCACTGAAAGAGTGGCGACAGGAACTGGGACTCAGCGACCTCATCGCGCACAGCCCTTTTCCACCGCTAACCGGTGACAGCACAGAACAACACACGGCATCAATTGTGGGCAGCTGGTGTTTAGAAAGCCTCTGCATTCGCCATCCAGAGACGGCTGAGAACATTCCCATCTGGGGAGAGAAGCCGCTTGGTCAACTCACGTATACGGCCGATGGACGCATGAGCGCAGTGCTCTGCAAAGCCGGACAAACCACGCGTCACGCCAGCGGTGGTGCCACCAACAATGACGAGCAGGCATCGCTGTACCGGCACTGATAGTCACCCTTTTCAGATCCGGACTGATGGCGTCCCAGTTGATGTCTCGCACCGCCTGGAGGAGAGCAGCAGCCAGCTGATTGAGGTTGGCCTCTGCCTGTGTCTCGTGGTCCACCAGTTCCACCATGATCAGAAACTCTTCTCCGCCCCAGCGGCAGATCAGGTCACGAGCCCGTAACCGAGATTTCAACGTTGCCGCAATCTGGATCAGAACCTGATCGCCGATCAGATGGCCAAGCGTGTCGTTGATCGCTTTGAAAAAATCGATATTCAGCAGGATCAGACCACTGCATTGAGCACTGATCTGGCGCCGTTTCAGTCGCAAACCACGTCGGTTAAGCATTGCCGTCAGGGGATCGAGGATGACGGCCTGTTGACCCAGCAACAGCGGCGTGAGTGAGAAAAAAACCAATCAGACCATGAATACTGGCTCGACTTTCACCCAGCAGAATCAAGCAGCCCAGCAGCAGCGGTAGATAAAGCAATCCACTCACCACATTGATGAATGCCGTTTCGGGGTCAGGGACAGCCCAGATCGCCAACCAGCGGAGACAAGCCAGCAAACTCAGGATGTTGCAAATCAGGCGTGACCGACTCAGGTGTGCCGCCGGTGACCCACGACCGAACCTCCACAGCAGATAAGCAATTGAGGTGACAACCAGCAAGACGAGCTCCCAGAGTTCGCGCCGGTTGCCTCCTACGAAGCCGGAGATCACCATCAGGAGGTGAACTCCTGTCGCCATCAGGCAGAGCAACCCTGTGTACTGGTCACCCAGGCATTCGATGGAGTCTTCGGAGATCTGCGGAATCAAGGACCGCGTAAGGACCGGACAGCTCGAATCAGTGTGTTCAGCGAGTCACAGTCATCCTTTAACGATGGATAGAAGCTGTGAACCCACGACTCCCCCAGAGCCCTCTCCAGCACAACAGCCACCAGGCCACTGCAGCTGACAAGCAAAAACGCCGAGCGCCATGCCCTCAACAGAACGCACCAAACCCAGCCGACTGGAACGCAGCTTCGAACGATTGATCTGGCATTTCCGGCTTATCACACTGATCCCCGTGGTGATGAGCTTGCTGGGCAGCGTGAGCTGCTTCGTGATTGGTACGTATGCCGAATTGAGCGTGCTCAGGCAGGTGATCCAAGGCCAGTTCAGCCACACCAGCAGCACCCTGCTGATCGGCAAAGTGGTGGGCGGCATCGACTACTACCTGATCGGGATTGCACTGCTGATCTTCGGCTACGGCATCTACGAGTTGGTGATCTCCGACATCGATCCCCGCCAACAGGATACCTCCGCCGTTCGACGCAATCTGCTGAGCATCGAGTCTCTCGACGGCCTCAAGCAAAAGCTCACCAAGGTAATCGTGGTCGCCCTGATCGTGACCGCTTTCAAATTAATGGTGAGCTTTGAAGTCAGCACAGTCAGCGAATTGCTGATGTATTGCGCAGGCGTGTTGATGCTGGCCTTCAGCGCCTGGCTGATCGGCAAAATCGAGAAGCACTGACCTGGGCAAGCGGCAGGTGGACGCTCAGGCTCAACCCTCAAGGGAACGCCGCAGCAAACGCCACTGCCGCAAATGACTGCGCCTCTGGTGAGGCGAGAGCGAGGCATGAAGCAACAACTGCTGGTGATCGGCCATGGCCAGAAGCGGCTCAGCCCGATCGGGATGCATGGCAGCAGCTCTCCGGCAAAGCTGGGGGAAGGTTTCACCTTGCTCCGGCTCCACACCAAGTCGCGCAAGCGAGCGCAGGGATCGTTGCAGTGGCTGCTCCAGCCATGGGCTGAAGGGGAGCAGCGCTGCAAACCGCAACGGCCATGCACCACGCAGCAGCCACCACCCGAGCCATACCGCCGGCACCGCAATGGCCAGCGCCATCAATCCCCACCAGCGCTGCTGCTCACCAAACAAGGAACGCAACCATGCTTGCTGGCTGGACTGATCAAAACTGAGCCACCAACGGGTCCAGGCCAGATCGAGGCCCCACCACTGCCATTGCAGCCACTGCCACCAGCGAACTGACTGCGAACCCGTCCCAGCCACCACCGATCCTGCTGCGGTCGTGACCTCGGAGCGCGTGCCACCGCTGTCGCTGTTGATCCAGGTGGTGGGATCGACGCGCTGCCAGCCCGCCCCGTCCAGCCAAACCTCGACCCAGGCGTGGGCATCGCTCTGTCGCAAATCGAGGTATGCGCTACCGCTGAGGGGATCCACCCGCCGGCCGCCTTGGTAACCACTCACCACGCGCGATGGCACATCCGCAGCGCGCATCAATGCCGCCAACGCGCCGGCGTAATGCCCACAAAAGCCCAGCTGACGATCGAACAAAAAGGCATCGAGATCATTGATGCCACCGGGTTGAAGGCTGTAGCGAAAAGGCTGGCTGCGGAACCAGGTCTCCGCTGCGCGCAAACGCGCATCGCTTGTCGGAAGCTCACGCCACGGTGCCGCCAGACGGCGCAGACGTGAGAGTCCCCGGCGCGGCAACTGCAGATCGTTTGGCAAGGGCGAGCGCTGCTGCCAAGTCTGTTGCCCCCCCCCGGCCTGGAGCCGATAGGAACGTCGCTGGCGGGACGAGCCCCCCACCAACAACTCCCCTTCAGGCGTGATCCACTGATCTGCGGCCGTCGGCAGGGCCGCACCATCCCAGGGCACCGACCGAATCGCGGACGGTTCCACCGACCACCATTGGTTCGGGGCCACGTCAGACACCAACGACGGGGCAGGCCGCAAAGACGTCGTCGGCTCGCGGTGCTTCCAGCGACGACCATCAAACTGGTCATGCACCAGCACCCGCCAATAACCCTCTCGAGGCAGATCGCCCTCAGCGACCATCACGCGGGCCGCTGAGCCGTTCACTTGCGCCAAAGCCACGATGCCGAGCGGATCCAGATCTGGTGAAAGGCCGGTCACCGCACCGCGGCTTGGGCCCAGATCCACCGTCCACAAAGGAGGAATCCGTGGCACAAACAGAAACAACACCAAGGCCAGGGGCAGGGCCGCCAGCAGCAGTTGCAGGCTGCGGCCAAGAAGACCTCGGAGCGACACCAGACCACCCAGCTCATGGGCGAGCAAGCCCCCCAAGGCCAGAAGCACCGACACCGCCTGCAGCACCGTGGCCAACAAACCCTGGAGCTGGGCCGCGAGCAATCCAGCCGACAGCACCTGCAGCAAAACCACCAAACGACGATCAAAGGGTCGGCGGCACTCGCGCAATTTGAACAGGACACAGCCCACCAATGCCCATGTGGGCCAGGTGAGCGCCGCAGAGCCGTTCAGAGCCAGACACTGCAGCAACAGCGGCACCAATGCCCACCAGGCGAGCGACGATCCAGCCAACAGACGTTTCATGCGGTGGCCAGCGCCTCCAGACAGGCATCGCGGTGACGCACCCCCTTGGCTGCCGCCAGGTTGATGGACGCCAAGCGAAGCCCATAACACTCACCACGGTGATGCAGGCGCCAGATCCGATCGGCCAGATGCTCCAAGGCCTGCTCCGTGGGAACCCCAGGGGCGGGTTCGAGCATCGTTTCAGGCTCAACCGGGTCTGAAAACAGCTTGGCCTGCAACGGTTGACCTTTGGCGGCACCACGCCAATCGATCATGGCCAGGCGCTCTCCCTCCCGCATGGGGCGCAGGTCATGCCATTCCTCCAACCCGTCACGCGCCGCCGCTGGCTTCGATTCACCCACCGGTCCCGATCGACGGCGAGGCCAGATCAACTGAGGCGCCTCCGGAAGCCATCGACTCCAACAGATGAACAGCCCCAGAGGTGCGATCGTTTCAATCTGAAGTTGTGGAGGCTGTTGCCATCCCCGCTGAGAGGGTGACCAGGGCAGCACGACCCTGGTCACACCAACAGGGATCCGATCACAGACCACCATCGGCTCACCCCGCAGCCGACATTGAAGGCGGGGGCGCCGCTGCTGACTCTCAAGCAACACCGGATACATCGCCGTTTCACCGGCGAACGCCGGTCCTGGCTGGCCGCACCGCAGTTGCAACCCCTGAAGGCTGTCGTGGGTGAGATGCATCGCCAGAAACATCACCGCCAGCAAGACAAATCCAAGGAGCAGAGTGCTGTTACTGCCGGTCTGGATCGCCACCAGCAGCAATAGACCCGATGCCGCCAGCCACAACGCACCAAACCGACTGGGGATGATGTAAAGACTGCGCAGCCCCAGCGTGAACTCAGCGGAGGGCATTGACAGAGCGCAGGAGAGCGGTGCTCAGCGGAGTGCCTGATCCGGACACACAACCAGCATCAAGGCGATGCTCCGCCACCGCAGGGAAGACAGCCTGAACATCGTCGATCACAACATGATCACGCCCGGCCAGCAACGCCCACGCCTGCGCAGCGGCGAGCAGACCCTGACTGGCCCGGGGAGACAGACCACCCGGCCTCTGACGACTGGCATGCACAACATCCAGGACGTAATCGATCAACGCGGGTGAGCAATGCAGCGTGCGGCAGTGCGCCTGCAACTTCTGCAGCGCAGCACGATCAAGAGACGAAACCACCCCAGCCACCTGGTTGGAACCACCACGCAAGAGCTGCCGCTCTGTGGTGCGATCAGGGAATCCGAGGCGCAGACGCATGAGGAAACGATCCAACTGCGCCTCAGGCAGTGCACTCGTGCCGACCTGATCGAGGCTGTTCTGGGTGGCAATCACAAAGAAAGGCCTGGGCAGATCATGGCTTGTGCCGTCCACACTCACGCGACTCGCCGCCATCGCCTCGAGAAGAGCGCTCTGGGTCCGCGGACTGGCCCGGTTGATCTCATCGGCCAGCAAGACCTGGGTGAACAAGGGTCCGGGCTGAAAGCGAAAAGAGGCCTCCCCGGCATTGAAGACGTTGATTCCGGTGAGATCCGCAGGCAGCAGATCACTGGTAAAGCTGACACGTTTGAACTGAAGTCCGAAGGCACGCGCCAGCGCCTCCGCAAGGGTGGATTTCCCCGTACCGGGGCGATCTTCCAGGAGCAGGTGGCCGCCGGCCAGCAAGCAACTGAACGCCAGCCGCACCTGCTGCTCCTTACCAAGGAGCACGCAGTCCACGCTATCAATCAAAGGCAGCAGATCTTTTGAAGTCAAAGCGTCAGTCGATCAGTCCATGACGGAGAAATAGATGAACAGTATGGCGAAATAAACAACACAATGAGCCGGTGAGCCGGCGAAAAGGCGTTCAGAACGAGCAATGCACCACACGACCGATCGCCAATCAAATACTGTATTGAGCCTACCTGATCCCACTGTCATCAATGGAAACTCGATTTCTACCAAGCTTCTTGGAGCGATAGAGCTCATGATCAGCAGACTGAATCGCAGAATCCATTGACATCGAACGAGTATTGGGGGCGTAATAACCTCCGCCACTGATTGTGATCAGGCCAGACGCGACATAGCGATGGTCGATCGAAAGAGACTCAACAGAAACACGTATTTGCTCGCAGAGATCCACAAACTTTTCAGCAGAGAGGTCATACATCACGAGCACGAATTCCTCTCCGCCATAGCGGTAGACATCATCCAAAGGCCGCCGTAATTGCCGGGAAAAGGCCTTCGCCAAATCACGCAGGACGTGATCTCCTTTTGCATGACCGTAACCATCATTGTACTGCTTAAAGTGATCAACATCAATGACCAAAACTCCAACTGGACACTTTGCCCGTGCTGCCTGCTGCCAGGTTTTTGTGCCATACAGCTTGAGAGCCCGACGATTCCCGATCTGGCAAAGGGGATCCGTCATCGAAAGATCATTAAGCATTTCACAAGCAGCAATCAAACGGTCGAGAAGGGAGACCATCGCTTTTCTCAGCGACTGGATTTCAGTAGACCCACGAGTCGACTGATCAAGCCTTTTGACAGCATTTTGAAGTGCGGCAACACTTTCGGTGGTGCCGGATTCGACATCAAAAGCGGGCACACTGGTGGCAATAATGGAGATCGATTCGAGTGGCCTCACAATTGTTCTCCGATACACAAGAGAAGAGGAGGCCATCGCCACCAAAGAAGCGAGAATCAGAGCCAGAATCAGAATCTGCTCATAAAAAACCTCAGCCTGATCCAATTCTTTCTCAACATCAATGGACAGCTGATTGAGACTTAAATGGGAAGACAGAAGATTTTGTTGCACACTACGCAAGTCTGCCAATGGGTATTGCTGAAGCAAGGCAAGGCCGTCAGCACGAGTCAGTTCACGATTGGTTCGTAGCAGTGCAGACACAACCCGTTCTGCACGCAAGATGCGCAGATGGGCCGAATCAAATTCCTTGGTGACTGGCAGCGGCAGACGATCGTCTAGTCGCCTGGCAGAGCTGAAGTAAAATTCAGTTGAAAGAAGCTGGAGCTGTTTATTCAAATCAGCGATCATCTCTCGAGCCGGGATCTTGACATCCCCAGAAGCAAGAAGAAATTCCTCCTTTGAACGAGAAATTTCTGCCAATTTTGTCGTCAGATGAGCAATATGATCTTCTTGTTCAAGAACGCCACCGAGCTGCTGCCTCAAGCCCTGAGTCGCAAACCACGAGACCCCTTCAATCAATGCCAGTGAAGAAACAATGATAATGATCGTAATGAGCTGAATGTAAACAACAAGACGCCCCGCATTATTGGACGAATCTCGAAACTGTCGCCAACGATGCCTGAGGCTGAGAGGCAATGCGCTCATGGCAAAAAGTCAGCAGAAATCTGCGGGGACGGCGCCTTGTCTCGATGCAAATTCAAGCCCCTCATCAATTGCGATACGGAATCAACATTCTCAGAAAGTTCACCTCGAGGCGCCAGCATCTTGCGCTGATGATCCACCTGCAAAGCAAAGAACATCCCAGACAATGCGTCTTTAAATTCGTCGGGTGTCAAACCTTGGCTTGAAGCCATGATAGGAATAGCAGAAGAAGCAGCATTGGATGCATACGCATGCGCCTTGAACCAGCCAGCCACAATCAAAGAAATATCCTTCTTACGCGACGCATAAACGGATGGAGACACGGCCAGAACATCCAGAATCTGGCCAGGAATTTTTGAGCTGTCGAAGATTGTTCTGCCGCCGTAGGCCCGTATTTGCTCACTATTCGGGGGATACAAGACGGCAGCATCAACAACGTCGCTGAAAATCGCCTCTGGCATCTCAGAAACCAGCATCGGCACAATGCTGAGATCGTCGATTGTCAAGTCGCTTGTCTCCAAGGCCTTATGCAAGACATAGGGTCCAAATGAGTTTGGCGCAACAGCAACCTTTGCACCAGCAAGTTCATCAATCCCACCCAACTTCAGGGACATAATCTGATCCCCCCCAAGCGATTCATTCAAGACCAAGACAATGACAGGGCACTGAGCAGGCCGCTTCGAGCAAATATCAAGAACATCAACAGTTGTGAGCTGAACAACATCAAGCTCCCCTCGCAGATAAGCTCTTACCACCTCAGACTGATCAGTGAGCGAGACAATTTCGGCATTAGAAATGAAACCCTTCGCTACTGCCAGGTTGATAAATTCGTAACCAGGCCACTCCGAAAGCGAAATTTTTAATCGCCCGGATGGCCAAGGATTACAGGCCACGAGCGGCAGACACAGTGCCAACAACGTCCAAATTGTTGGGGAGAAGCGCTTGATTCGAAACAACATGTCGCACGCAATCTCACTTCTCACGCTAGAGACTCCTTGATCAGCAGTCGACACTCTCAGGAAATTTCAAGATCAAACATCCCGTGGTGAGAATTCACTGAGGCTGTCGACGCCACAAGCAAGCCTGGCGAAGTCTCACGTCGCACACCGTTGAAGCCCATGGTCTTCGAGCCGAGCCACCTCCCCTCTGATCAGGGAGATGCGCCGATCATGATCAGCATCAGCGGCGCTGGAGAGACGGCGCTCTGTCTGCAAATCTGATCAGGTCTCTTCAGGCCATCGTGATGTCCTGGCACCCCCATCTCTGGCACCCCACCACCCAGGTGGCACTGCACCCGGAACCCCTTCATGTGGCCAGTGCCAAAGGCGCGTCCCTGCATCTGAAGGATGGGCGGGTGCTGATCGATGCGATCAGCAGCTGGTGGGTGACTCTGCACGGCCACGCCGAAGCCAGCATCGCCGAAGCGATCGGGCGCCAGGCCCTCACCCTGGAGCAGGTGATCTTCGCCAACTTCAACCACACGCCCGCTGAGCAACTCGCCGACCGACTGGCGGAACGCACCAAGCTCGAACGACTCTTCTTTTCCGATAACGGGTCCACGGCGGTGGAAGTGGCCCTGAAAATCGCCTGGCAGTGGTGGCGTAATCAGGGCAGTGATCGGCGGCGTCTGATCGCATTCGAAGGTGCTTATCACGGCGACACATTCGGTGCGATGGCCCTTGGTGATCGATCAATCTTCACCGCGCCCTATGACGAACTCCTGTTCGATGTGGCCCGCGTGAGCTGGCCCCACACGCACTGGGGCGATCCAAACGTGGAGGAGAAGGAAACCAAAGCACTGCGTGAGCTTGACGCAGCACTGGCCACGCCAACAGCGGCGGTGATCCTTGAACCCCTGATCCAGGGAGCATCGGGGATGCGCATGGTGCGGCCCGACTTTCTGCGAGCCGTGCAGGAGCGCGTTCACGCCAACGGAGGCCTGCTGATCGCTGACGAAGTGATGACGGGATTCGGTCGCACAGGCTCACTGTTCGCCTGTCAGCAGGCCGGCCTGCAACCCGATCTGATGGCGCTATCCAAAGGGCTGACGGGTGGCTTCCTGCCCATGGGGGTCACGATGGCAAGCGAGCGGCTCTACCAAGGCTTCATCAGCGAAGAACCTGTCAAAACGTTCTTCCATGGCCATAGTTTCACCGCCAATCCCCTTGGCTGCACTGCAGCGCTGGCGAGTCTCACGTTGCTGGAACGGAACCCCACACGCTTCACCGAATTCGAAGCACGCCACACCAAACATCTCGAGCCCATTGCAGACCTGCAGACAGTGAAAGAGGTTCGCTGTCTGGGCACCATGGCCGCCTTTGAAATAGACAACGGCAGCACGAATTACCTCAACCCAATTGGCCGAGACTTACAGAAACGATGCCTGGAGCAAGGGGTCTACATCCGTCCTCTCGGCAATGTGGTGTATCTGCTGCCACCGCTCTGCATCAGCGACCAGGAATTGCAGGCCTGTTACGAGGCAATCCACAAGAGCATTGAAAGCCTCACATGAGGCATGAACCTCAGACAAGGCAATGACTGAGCCCAAGACCGAACCATTCAGACCAGGACAAAAAAAGGAGCACATCAAGCATCGCCTAGAAACAAACCCTTATCCGATTTTACAAAAGCCATAAATATTCTTTAAGACCAAGAAAGCCCAGCGGGTCCATCAATAAAATTGATTAAGTAGACGTGCCCACAGCGAACAATAATCCGATGGGCTCATCAGATGTCAAAAGATACATAACAACTGCACGTCAGAACGTCCTGATATGGCTCAGCAGCAGGCGAACAGCCGCAACCTTTGCCTCCTCTGCAGCAATTATCAGTGTCTTCACAATAGCGATTGGCAATTATTTCAGCCATCTCACCAATCAACGAATCATCTCGCAGCAGACCTCAAAGTTGCTCGTTAATCAAGGACTTCTTGTTGCCGAAGTCGAGAATGCCCACGGAGACCTGAAATTTGTCAACAGCACACTGTTTAAGGATAAGCACCCGAACACAATCACCCCATTCGAGATTTATCAACAACATGAAGACTATCTTAAAAACTTCATTGATTCACAAAGAAGCTATTTAAGCCTTGCCTGGCGAGAAAGCCCGATCAGTCGCACTGGACAACTGCTGCGCAGGGAAGAAACCAACACCCAAACAGGACAAAACAGTCGTGATCAAGACCAGTCACGCCTCACCATCTTTCAACCGGTCCATGCAGACGCAAGCCATCAGCAAGCGACAGGGCTGGAATTATCCCTTTCCATTGCAAAAATTTTGAATCCTCCCAGCAGCGAATTGCCTTACAAAAAACCACGCTGCTTTCTGATCCTGGATAACAATGGACTGACACGTTATGACTCACTCACAATTCATGATGGACACGATCAGAATCATCCCACGCTCAGCACTTCAAACCAAGAAACCAAGCAAGTTGCGGAGCTGATCAATCAAACACCCGAAGGGTCATTCAAAAACCATTCAGGCTCATGGCAGTGGAAAACCATTCAGCTCAATGCAGGCATTGATGGCATCAATACCGCCGACAATCGCTGGAAACTGGTGAGCCATGTACCTCCGATTATTTTCCAAAATGCAACCAGGGGGCATTTACTGCCACTGGGGATTGGATCACTGATCATTTTTGGTCTGATTATTACACCGCTGAGCTTCTTCTCCAGTTTCATCAACAGCAAACGCAAAAAACTTCTTGCAGAGCATGCTTGGCAAGCGTCACATGACAGCCTCACAGGCTGCATCAATCGTGGCTCAGGTCTGGACATTCTGGAAAGACAGCTCAACGAGTCAGAAGACCTCGAACAAATCAACGCACTCCTTTTCATTGATCTTGACCACCTCAGTCAAATCAACAACTCTTATGGGCACGCGATCGGCGATAAGGCACTGACGAAAGTCAGCAAATGCATGCGGAAAAGTCTCCGCAACAACGACACGCTGATCCGCATGGGCGGAGATGAATTTATCGTTAGTCTCAATAACATTGGCTCGACCAGCAATGCACAGAATGTTGCCGAAAAAATCCTGAATGCCTGCAACACCACGATTCCTCTCGACAAAACCGTTGTCCCTGTCAGCATCAGCATTGGAATTGCCGTCACCGATCCAAAAAGCAAGATCAGCCATCAGAAAATTATCGAAACCGCGGATCTTGCCATGCTGAATGCCAAGCAAAAGGGGCGAAATCAGGTCACACTGATTGACCTGAAAACACAGCAAGCCAACACAAAAACGAGTTTGGCTCATCAGCAAGACACCAAAAAATCTCGGCAAAATTCATTGAGCAAGGAACTAGAACATGCCCTCAAGAACAATGCTTTCCGTCTCTGCTATCAACCCATATTCACCAAAGACAAAGCCCTGTATGGTGCAGAAGCACTCTTGCGGCTCACAACCTCTGACAATCAATCTATTTCGCCAAATATCTTTATCCCCATTGCAGAGCAGAATGGATTGATGCCTGCAATCGGGAGCTGGGTCGTCAAAACAGCCTTTGAACAAGTCAGACAATGGAATCAAGAGGGCTGCAAAATACCCATCATTTCAATCAATTTATCCACAACTCAACTTGACAATGAAACCGTCGGCGAAAACGGGAAAATCACACAGATTGTGTCATCCTGCCTAGCGGACAAGAAGCTATCTCCAGAAAATTTCAAATTCGAAATCACTGAAACAACAACACTCAGTACTCAAAGTGATGCCCTTGATGAGCTTCGCAGCCTGTCCAGCATGGGCTTCAAAATCTCAATCGATGACTTCGGAGCGGGCTTTGCCTCATTGGAGCGCCTCCGGGGTTTTCCCGCGGATCAGATCAAGCTCGACAAGGAATTCACCAAGAATGTTGTCATAAGCGACATCGACAGCAGTCTCGTCAAAGCCGTGACCCATCTGGCCAAAGATTTGAACATGGAGCTGGTGGCAGAAGGTGTCGAAAGCCTGGAGCAATTTCATCACCTACGCGATCTAGGCTGCGATTTATTTCAAGGATACCTATTCGAAAAGCCAATCTCAGCCACTCAATTTGCCGACAAGTATTTACGCAACACGCAACAAAATACCAACTCCTGATCAACAGTTCCCCTCATTCAAGCAGTCGTCGCGGCCAGCACGCATCGAACGTGGGCTTTTCAATCGCAACGTTTCAATCGCAAGGGGGCCAACACAGCAGCAGCCATCTGCAAACCAGAGTATTTGATCTAAGATGACAAAAAAGAGAATGCTGTTCCAACGTGGTCTGGGGCTTTCCCTGCTTCCCATCACGCTCGCCATCAGCAGTTGCGCCCGAACGCCCCAAGCAACCGCTTTTCCTTCGGTCAACACAGCCAAAGTTGACTTACGAACATTTCAGCCGACGATCGAGACAATCAGCGTTCTCGAATCCACCAGCAATGTGGCCATCAAGCCGGAAAGCGACGGCAGGGTGATCAAGATTGTGGCCCGTGAAGGCCAACGGGTCAACGCTGGCGACACCATCCTGGTGCTGGATGACGTGCAGCAGCGCGCGGCTCTGAATGCAGCGAAGGCGCAGGCCCACACGGATCGGCTGAATGCCGAGCGCTATGAGTTTCTCTACTCGCAAGGGGCGACTTCAGCGAAGGAGCGAGATCGCTACCGCACCCAGGCCATTGCCTCACAGGACCAGGCCGTCGCCTCTGCAGCAACCCTCGGGTACAAAACCGTGCGCTCTCCGATCGATGGAGTGATCGGCAGCCTGGACACCGTGAAGCTTGGCGACTATGTGACCACCGGGCAGGCGATCACGGGAATCGTCAACAACGCCACGCTCTGGACCCTGATGCAGATCCCCGCCTCCCAGGCTGGATCCGTGCGGACTGGACAGCCCGTGACTGTGACCTCCCAAACCGACCCTCCCATCAGCGGCAGTGGATCCGTGAGTTTCATCGCCCCCTATTTCGGTACACCGGGTACAACCAACGCCCCCAACACCGTGATGGTGAAGGCGACCTTCCCCAATCTCACTGGAACGCTCAAAACCGGTCAGTACGTCAAGAGTGAAATCATCACCGGCACGAGCGAGCGCCTGGCGGTGCCGGTGCAGGCGGTGTTCATGCAGGCGGAACAACCTTTTGTCTTCCTCGTTGTGCCCCTGAAGAACGTGCTGAACCAGATCAAGGCCTCAACCACCATTCCCGAGACAACCAAACAGAAGCTGGAGCAGCTGCCCAACACCACACCGATCGCTGTGGAGCGGGCTGTTGACCTCGGACCTCTTCAGAACAATGTCTACGCCGTCAACAGCGGCCTGAAGGCCGGGGATGTCGTGGTGTCGAGCAACACGGCACTGCTGCGGAACGGCACGCCGGTGCGGCCGGCCGGAGGAGGCAACTGAGCCGGTGGCGTTCTCCGACAGGTTCATCAAACGACCGGTCCTTACGACCGTTTGCAGCATTCTGATTGTGCTGATCGGTGTGCTGGCGATCCCAACCCTGCCGATCGCCAGCCTCCCCAACATCGCGCCGCCGCTGATTCAGGTGACCGCCAGTTACGGCGGGGCCAACTCCCTGGTGACCGAACAGGCCGTCACCAACCCGCTGGAGCAGCAGATCAACGGCGTTCCGGGCGCGAATTACATCGCCTCCACCAGCAACATGGAAGGCCAGAGCATCATCTCGGTCTACTTCGACGACACGACCGACATCGGCATCGATCAGGTGAACGTGCAGAACCGCGTGTCGCTGGCGATGCCGCAGCTGCCTTCCCAGGTGTCCGCCACCGGTGTCTCCGTGAAGCAGAGCACACCCTCGATCCTGCTGGCTTATCAGGTGTCCTCCACGGAGGGTCAATTCGATGCCGCCTATCTCAACGGCCTCGTCTACGAAAATCTCTACTACCAGTTGGGACGAGTCCCGGGGGTCGCCAACGTCAACATCCTCGGAGGTTCCAACCCCGCCTTCTGGCTCCAGGTGGATCCGGCCCGACTGGCCGCGAACCAGCTCACCGCCACGGATGTAGTGACAGCGGTGCAGTCCCAGAACAGCACCGCCATCGGCGGACTGGTGGGAGGCCCGCCTGCATCAGGCGATCAGCTCTACACCTATCCGGTGCTGGTCGAGAACAACGGCAACCTCACCAGTCTCAACGACTTCCGCAATCTGATCGTGGGGCGCACGCCGGAAGGAAGCCTGCTGAGACTGCGCGATGTGGGTGATGTGCAGTACGGATTCAACAACTACACAACGTCGGCGATCGACACCGACGGCCACCCGATCATCACGGTGGCGGTGTTCCAGACACCGGACAGCAATGCGCTGGATGTCTCCAATGCCTCGATGGCCCTGATCGACGCCTTTGCCGCCACCGTGCCCCCCGGGGTCACGGTGAATCAGATTTACAACATCGGTCAGTTCATCGAGTCGTCGGTTGAGGGTGTCGTCGATGCCCTGGGACTGGCGATCGTGCTGGTGCTGCTGATCCTGTTTCTGTTTCTGCAGAACTGGCGCGCCACCATCGTTCCGAGCCTGGCGATTCCGATCTCCCTGATCGGCACCTTCGCCTTCATCAAGGTGTTCGGCTTTTCAATCAATCAGCTCACCCTGCTGGGCCTGGTGCTGGCCACGGGGCTGGTGGTCGACGACGCCATCGTGGTGATTGAGGCGGTCTCGACAAACATCGAAGCCGGAATGCGGCCGCGAGCGGCAGCCCTGGCCTGCATGGGTGAACTGTTCGGTGCCCTGGTGGCCACCGCCCTAGTGCTGATGGCGGTGTTCGTTCCCGTGGCCTTCTATCCGGGCGGAATCGGCATCATCTACCGCCAGTTCGCCCTCACGATCGCCTTCTCGATCGCGATTTCGGCGTTCAACGCCCTGACGTTCTCCCCGATGCTCTCGGGCCTGCTGCTGCGCAGCGACCCTGCCAAGGAACCCCGCGGCCCGATCTGGATCGCGGCCGGCGTGGTCGTGGGACTGGCCTTCGGCCGCTTCAGCGCCGCAGCCTTCGGCAGCTGGACCTACGTGCTCGGTGTGGTGGTCGGCGCCCTGGCCGGCGCCAACCTGCCGCTGATCTTCAACCGTTTCAACGCTTTCTTCGCCCAGCTGCAGACGCGGTACGTCCGTCTGGTGCAGACCCTGATCCAGGCCCGTCGGTGGGTGATGGTGGGCCTGGGATCGGGCCTGGTGATCACCGCACTCGCTTTCACCAGCGTGCCCTCCGGTTTCATCCCCGAGGAGGACCAGGGCTATCTGGCCGGGATCTATCAACTCCAGAACGGAGCCTCGCTGAGCGCGAGTGAAGCCATGGCCAAAACGATCGCGGCGATCATCCAGGAAGAGCCCGACGTGGGCGAAGCCTCGATCATCAGCGGCTACGGCTTCAATGGCTCCAGTCCTGACCAGGGCACGATCCTGATCGGCCTGAAACCTCTGGAGGAACGCAAGGGTTCCACCAACAGCTCGTTTGCGATCGCCAAGCGCCTCAACGCCAAACTGACGACGCTCAGTGAGGGATTCGCCAAGGTGGGGCAGCCCCCGGCCGTTCCCGGCTTCTCGGCCCAGGGGGGCTTCTATTTCCAGTTCAACGATCACAGCAACGGGGCCTACAGCTTCAACCAGCTCAATCAGCTGGCGCAAACGCTGATCAGCAAGGGCCGCAGCAGTGGCGACTTCGCCTCCCTGTACACCCAGTTCATTCCCAGTGCGCCTGCCGTTGGCCTCTCGATCAACCGCGAGCTGATGGAAGCGCTCGATGTCGACTATCAGGAGGCGATGACCACCATCGCCACCCTGGCGGGCAGCAAGTACACGGGACTGACCTATGAGGCCGGGCAGGTGCGCAACGTGTACGTGCAATCCAGCGCCGAACAGCGCAGTCGGATCGACGACATCCTCAGCTACTACGTGCGCGCGCGCGACGGCTCCCTGGTGCAGGTGTCGCAATTCGCCCGGAACAGTCTGAGCAGTGCACCGCCGGTGATCAGTCACTACAACCTGGATCGCACCGTGCTGGTGCAGGGCGCCCAGGCCGCGGGCACCAGTTCCGGTGAGGCCCTCAGTGCCATCCAGCGTCTGTTTGACGCCCAGAACTTCAACAACATCGGCTCTGCCTTCACCGGGCTGGCGGCGCTGCAGCTGTCTGCCGGCAACGCCAGCCTGCTGGTGTTCGGCTTCGGGGTTCTGGTGGTGTACCTGGTGCTGTCGGCCCAATACGAGAGCTACATCACGCCGGTGATTATTCTGATGACCGTGCCCCTGGCGATGCTCGGAGCCCTGGCCTTTCTGGCCCTGCGCTCGATCGACCTCAACATCTACGCCCAGGTGGGACTGGTCACCCTGATCGGGCTCGCAGCCAAAAACGGCATCCTGATCGTCGAAGTGGCAGAACAGCACCTGAGCGAAGGGATGACGGCCCAAGAGGCCGTGATGGCGTCAGCCGAATCGCGTCTGCGACCGATCCTGATGACGGCAATTGCCGCACTGGCCGGCTTCCTTCCCCTGGTGGTCGCCAACGGTGCCGGGGCACAGAGCCAGCAGGCGCTGGGTAGCGTGATCTTCGGTGGCCTGGTGGTGGCAACGGTGTTGTCACTGGGCGTGGTTCCCCCCTTCTACATAACGATCAAAGCCCTTGAAACACGGTGGTTCAACAGCCAAGACCAGGGCAGCCTCGACCATGCAGACTGATCAACGCTGGACCTGGCGCGAACCCGGGGGCCTGGCGCTTGAGGTTGGCTGGTGCCGGCAGGGAGACCCCGGAGCATCGAAACCATCCGGCACCCCTGCGGTGGTGCTGATTCACGGCTTCGGGGCCAACACCAACCACTGGCGGCACACCGCTCCCGCCCTCAGCCCGCACACCCCCACCTATGCCCTCGATCTGATCGGCTTCGGCACCAGCAGCCAACCCCGGGCCCTGCTGGCCGGCGAACGCGGCGACGGTCTGCGCTACGGATTCGATCTCTGGGGTCACCAGGTGGCCAGCTTCTGCCGCGAGCGCGTGCAACGGCCAGTCCTCCTGGTGGGGAATTCCATCGGCGCAGTAGTCGCCCTGCGTGCAGCCCAGTTGCTGCAAGCGGATCAAGGGTCAAGCCCCTGCAAAGGCCTGGTGCTGATCGACTGCGCCCAGCGGCTGATGGATGACAAACAGCTCGCCACACAACCCGCCTGGATGGCCTGGCTCCGGCCATGGCTCAAGACTCTCGTGAGTCAGCGGTGGCTGAGCACAGCGTTGTTCCGAAATGCGGCCCGCCCTGCGGTAATCCGCAGTGTGCTCAGGCAGGCCTACCCCAGTGGCGACAACATCGACGATGAGCTGGTGCGACTCCTGCATGATCCGACGCAGAGGGAAGGATCTGCAGAAGCTTTCCGGGGTTTCATCAATCTCTTCGACGACTACCTGGCACCGGATCTCATCCAGACCCTTTCGATTCCGATCGACCTGATCTGGGGAGGCGACGATCCCTGGGAACCGGTGGCTGAAGCCGAACGCTGGGCTGACACCATGACGGCCATCCGATCACTGCACGTGATTAGCGGCAAAGGGCACTGCCCCCACGATGAAGCTCCCGATCTCGTCAATCCACTGTTGCTTCAGGCCCTGACAAGGTGCACTGAAGCAATGACTTCAATTCAGCAGGCAACGTAAGCCTCAACCTGGTGACTGAGGCGGCGCAGTCCCGCCAGACCGTCACGCTCGAGATTGCGGACACGATCACGGCTGATTCCAATGATCCGACCGATACCGGTGAGGCTCATCGGGTCCTCTCCATTCATCCCGTAGCGCATCCGCAGCACCTTCCGCTGGAGATCCGGCAGTTGCTCCAGCAGATCCCGCAGGTCTCCCTTCAGGCACTCGCCCTCCACCTGCTCACTCGGCAGTTCGCCATCCCCCGACAACAGTTCCAGCAGTTCCGTGTCATCACCATCTCCCACCTTCATCTCCAAACTCACCGGCTGACGGGCGCGGCACATCAGATCCTTCACCTCCTCCTCGGGCAGCTCCACAAACTCCGCCAGCTCCGTCACCGTCGGCGTACGCCCCAGCTCCTGGCTCAACTCACGCTGACCTTTCTTCAGCTTGTTCAGCATCTCCGTGATGTGAATCGGCAGACGAATCGTTCGGCTCTTCTCGGCGATCGCCCTCGTGATCCCCTGACGGATCCACCAGTACGCATACGTACTGAACTTGTATCCGCGGGTCGGATCAAACTTCTCCACACCACGCACCAGACCGATCGTTCCCTCCTGGATCAGATCCAGCAGCTCCATATTCCGCTTGGTGTATTTCTTCGCGACGCTCACCACCAACCTCAGATTGGCCGCCACCATCCGCTCCTTCGCCCGGCGGCCCGCCTGCAGCTTCCGCTTCAGCTGCACACCGCTCAGACCCGCCTTCTTCGCCAGCTCCGCTGCAGGCACCGACTCTCCGCCCAGCTGATCCTTCAACTCCGACTCCAGCGACTCCAGCTCCATCAGCTCCTGCACCTGTCGGCCCAGCGTGATCTCCTGCTGATGGCTCAGCAGTGGCACGCGGCCGATGTCACGCAGGTACGAACGCACCAGATCAACGTCGGCAACCCCGTTCCGACCAGCATGGGGACGACGATTCTTCACGGGGGAAGACGGGGCTGCAGCAACAGCAGTGGCGACGACCATGGCGCTCCTTTGCGTTATGTAAAGCCTACTCCTAAAGAAGTGTAAACAGGCTCTCAGGAATGCTCGGAACCGGGAAATTAAGTAAAAATCCCTAGTCCGCCAGTGAGGCGAGATGGTGCCCTTGGTGCAGCAACCAGGTGGCGGTGCGCAGATAGATGAACACCCCTGCCACGTCTGTGGCCGTGGTGATGAAGGGAGCCGACATCAAGGCTGGATCCAATCCCATGCGATTGAAGAGCAACGGGAGTGCGGCACCGGCCGTAGCCGCCAGGGTGGTGATCGCCATCAGGCTGATCCCAACGGCCGTGCCCACCAGCGCACCATCCATGCCACCACGCCACCAGGCAAACGGCACCACCAGCACCAGCATCAACAAACCGAGCAGGGCGCCGGCCAACGCCTCACGCGCAATGGCGCTGAAAGGCCCCAGTGACTGAATCCGCTGAGTGCTCAAGCCTCGGATCACCACCGTGGAGCTCTGGGCACCAACATTGCCACCGGTACCGATGAGCAGCGGGATGAAGGCTGCCAGCACCACCACCTGCTTGAGCACGTCGTCATTGCCAGCGATCACTTCGGTGGTGAAGCCATTCGCCACCACCAGCACCGCCAGCCACACCACTCTCCGGCGGGCCACCGTGAACAGGTTGCTCTGGAAATAGTCGTCTTCATCACCCGCTTGCACAGCACCGGCGGCGTAGATGTCGCGAGTGGCCTCCTGCTCGATCACGTCGATGACGTCATCCACGGTGACGATGCCCACCAGCCGCTGCTCCCGATCGACCACCGGCACCGCCAGGAAGTCGTAGCGCTGAATCGCCCGGGCCACCTCCTCCTGATCGGTGTCAGTGCGAACACTCACCACATCCCGGGTCATCACATCACCGACGTGATCCTCCGGGTCGGCTGTGACCAGGTCACGCAGCGACAGGATGCCGGTGAGATGACGCTGTCCATCAGTGACGTACAGGCTGTAGATCGTTTCTGTGTCACGAGCCCGGCGACGCACGATCGTGAGGGCCTGGGCCGCACTGTGAAATTCCTTGAGGTCAATGAATTCCGTCGTCATCAGACGACCAGCGGTTTCGGCCTCGTAGCCGAGCAACTGAGCCGTGACACGGCGCTCCGCCGGACTCAGCTCCGCCAGCAGACGGCGCACGACCTTGGCCGGTAATTCATCAAAGAGCTGAACCCGGTCATCCGGTGCCATCTCTTCGACAATTTCCAGCACCTCACCCGAACGCAGACGCTCGAGCAGGCTTTGCTGCACGGCGGGATCGAGGTACTCATAGACCTCAATCGCCTCGTCCTTGTTCAGCAGACGGAAGGCGAGGGCCTGGAGCGTGCGCGGCAAAGTGCCGATGGCTTCAGCAATATCCACCGGCTGCACAGGTTCCAGCAGCAGCTTGACGGCGTCGTAATTGCCAGCCTCCAGCATGGTTTCAAGCTGCTGGGTCACCACGGACGCGACCAGCCCGGTTGCCTCGTCCATCGGCCTGTGGTCTGGGCCTGCTCAGTGTATGGCCCATGCCTGCAGCCGGCCGTTCCCGGCTAAGGTCTGCGCTCTCGATTGGACAACATGGCCCAGAGCGTTAGTGGCGTAACGGTGCGCAGTGCAGATGGCAGCGACAGAAGCCTCGGCGACTATGCCGGCAACGTGCTGCTCATCGTGAATGTGGCAAGCCGCTGCGGCTTCACCAAGCAATACGCCGGCCTTGAGGCCCTCAATCAGAGCTATGGCGGCCAAGGACTCAAGGTACTGGGCTTTCCCTGCAACGACTTTGGTGCCCAGGAACCGGGCACCCTGGAAGAGATCAAGAGCTTCTGTTCCACCACCTATGGCGCCAGCTTCGAGCTGTTTGACAAGGTGCACGCCACTGGTAGCACCACAGAGCCCTACACCACCCTCAACAAAACCGAACCGGCCGGCGACGTGGCCTGGAACTTCGAGAAGTTTCTTGTGGGCAAAGACGGCACGGTGCTTGCCCGCTTCAAGAGTGGCGTTGAGCCCGAATCCACCGAACTGAAAACAGCGATTGAAGCGGCGCTTGCAGCCTGATCCAGCCGGGATTACGTCGGTGGGGGGTGGGGCCTGAGGGCCTGCCCCACCACGAATCCCACCGCCGCTGCACCCAATCCCAGGCCGAGAGTGAGCCCGACCAACCCAAACGCGGCCACCCATTGCCCGCCAACCACCATTGCCACGCAATTCACCATCCAGCTGCTGAACGTGGTGAGCGATCCACAGAAACCGATTCCCAGCAACAACTGACGGCGAGGACGTGCCGGCAGACCCGCCAGCAGTCCCAGCACAAGGGCCCCAGCCACGTTGGCGATCAGATCCTTGTCACTGAGGTGAACACCGAGCTGCCAACGCATCACGGCGCCGGGTACAGCGCCCAATGCCACCAGCAGCATCTCCTGCAGGTCATGACGCAGGGAGCGGGAGGGGGACGTCACGCTCAGGCCACTCCGAGGGCATAGCCGACAGCAGCCAACAGGAACCCTCCCAGCACCGACCCAACCGCCAGCACCGACGCTTCAAGCCACTGCTGAGCGCGAAGACAGTTCAGCAGCTCCACGGCGAAGGTGGAAAACGTGCTGAGGCTGCCGAAAAACCCTGTACCGATCAGAAGAATCAAGCCATTGCTGCCTGGTGAGGGCTCGACGGGAGCACTGCTATTTAGCCCCAACACAAGGCCAAGCCCGAAGGCAGCGATCAGATTCACGGCCAAGGTGCCCCAGTGCTTGCGGGGGACGACAGGCTCAAAATGATTGACAACGCGCAATCGCAACCAAGCGCCAGGCACAGCCCCCAGCCCCACCAGCACAACCTGCCTCGAAACGCTGAACAGGTCAGCCATTCAGCCAGCCGCGCTGGGGCTGACCAGCCTGATCAGTTCCTGGGCATGAGGCCACCTGAACTTGAAGCCACTCGTGGCCATTCGCGCAACGCCAGCGTCGCAGCACCCTGAGTGGCGTGCCGAGGTCAAGACGTCGAAGCGACGGGGCACTGACAGAGGGGGAAGCGTGAAGACACTCATCGCCAGCACTGAGCAATGGGCCGCCGCCATCACGGCGTCGCACTTCCGGCTGACGACGCTCTGCCCCACCGGCGGGCAGTGCAGCCGGAGCGAGCAGGGCCACAGCAAGGAGCCAACTCCAACGCATCGCGGTGGCCACCGAATACCGCATCAGATATCGAGGTTGGTCATATCGAGGTCAGCACTGTGGGTTTCAATGAATTCCCGTCTCGGCGCCACCTTGTCGCCCATCAGAATCGTGAAAATACGATCGGCCTCCAACGCATCTTCAATCTCCACACGCTTCATCGTGCGCGTGGTGGGGTCCATCGTGGTTTCCCACAGCTGGGCCGGCATCATTTCACCCAGACCTTTGAAGCGCTGAATATTGTAGTTCGCTTTTTCCGGGAAGGCCGCCAGTGTTGTCTGGAGATCGTGCTCGTTGTAGCAATAGGTGTGGTTCTTGCCCCGTTCCACTTTGTAAAGGGGCGGACAGGCAATGTAGATATAACCACCTTCAACCAATTCCTTCTGATAGCGATAGAAAAAGGTGAGCAGCAATGTACGGATATGAGCACCGTCCACGTCGGCATCGGTCATGATCACGACGCGGTGATAACGAAGATTCTTCTGATCAAAATCTTCACCCTTGATACCCAGACCGAGGGCCGTGATCAGAGCCTGAATCTCGGTGTTTTTGTAAATCTTGGCGTCGTCGGTTTTTTCGATATTGAGGATCTTGCCGCGCAGGGGAAGGATGGCCTGGAAGCGCCGATCACGGCCCTGCTTGGCTGAGCCACCAGCGGAATCGCCCTCCACGATGTAGATCTCGGATTCGGAAGGATCCCGAGAACTGCAATCGGCCAGTTTTCCAGGAAGGGTTGAACTTTCAAGCACGCTTTTGCGCCGCACCAGCTCGCGGGCCCTGCGGGCGGCTTCAGCAGCATTGAAAGCCTGAATCGCCTTCTCCAGGATCATGTCGATGACACCCGGATTGAATTCCAGGTACTGGCTCAGGGCTTCTCCCACGAGGCTGTCGACAATGCCTCTGACTTCCGTGTTGCCGAGCTTGGTCTTGGTCTGACCCTCGAATTCAGGCTCAGGCACTTTCACCGAGAGCACGGCAGTGAGACCCTCCCGGATGTTCTCGCCAGCAAGGTTGGAGTCGGACTCCTTACGCTTACCACGCTTGCGCGCAAAGGTGTTGAGCGTGCGAGTGAGAACTGTCTTCAGGCCCTCAATATGAGTGCCACCATCCACGGTGCGGATGTTGTTCGCAAAACCGAGGATGCTGTCGGAATAGGCATCCACACACCACTGCAGTGCAGCTTCAACGGAGACCCCATCCTTTTCGGCATTCACATAAATGATCTCGGGATGGAGAGGCTCCTTCTCCGCATTCATGTAGGCGACGTATTCCTTGATACCGCCTTCGTAGAAATAGACCTCTTCGTGCGCTTCACCTTCAGAGGTGCGGGCGGCTTCGCGCTCGTCGCGGAACACGATGCGCACGCCACCGTTCAGATACGCCAATTCGCGCAGACGGGCGGCAAGGGTCGCGTAATCAAAAACGATGCCGACAGTGAAGATCTCAAGATCGGGCTTGAAACACACACTGGTGCCGGTGCGACCACCTTCCTCAGCGGACTGATCCTCAGAGCGCAGTCCCCCCACAGCCGCTCCGCGCTCGAAGCGCTGGCGATGGACCTGGCCTTGACGACGAACCGTGACCTCCACCCATTCACTGAGGGCGTTCACCACCGACACGCCGACACCGTGCAGGCCACCCGACACCTTGTAGCCACCGGATCCGAATTTGCCGCCGGCGTGCAACACCGTGAGCACGGTTTCCAGCGCGCTCTTGCCGGTGCGGGGGTGCACGTCGGTGGGAATGCCCCGACCGTTGTCGGTCACCGACGCCGATCCGTCCTCACCGAGCACAACAAGAATCTCGTTGCAGTGGCCCGCCAGGGCCTCATCAACGGAGTTGTCGACAACCTCATAGACGAGGTGATGCAGGCCACGCGGCCCCGTGGAGCCGATGTACATGCCAGGACGCTTGCGAACCGGCTCAAGTCCCTCCAGGACCTGAATCTGCTCGGCGCCGTAAGCAGCTTGAACCTTTGAGGCGTCGCTCATGCGTGCGTGGTCTGCCAGGCCTCCTGTCAGGCTGAATTTACCACCGGCGCAACAGAGACGCTTGCAGAGGCCTCTGAGACGTCATTTTTCGTGGGGGTGCACCCCCTGCATTCAGACCATGGCAGCCAGCAGCGTCGTCAACCCCAGCTCCAGCGGCTCATCAACAGACGACGAACGCCCTCTGGTGGTGGTGCTTCTCGGTCCCACCGCCAGCGGCAAAACCGCCCTGGGCATCGCCCTTGCCAAAGCGTTGCAACTGGACGTGATCAATGTGGATTCCAGGCAGCTCTACCGCGAGATGAACGTGGGCACCGCCAAACCCACGGCATCGCAACAAGCGGAGGCCATCCATCACCTGCTGGATCTGCGCTCACCCGATCACCCGCTGACGCTGCAGGAATTCAAGAGCGCGGCCATGCAAGCCGTGAATCAGTCCATCCAGACGAGAGGCATGGCACTGCTTGTGGGGGGCAGCGGGTTGTACCTCAAAGCCCTCACAGGCGGCCTTCGACCTCCGGCCGTGCCGCCACAACCACAGCTGCGCGCACAGCTGGAGGAGCTTGGCCAGGCGATCTGCCATCCCCTGCTGTCTCAAGCGGATCCAGTCGCAGCCGCACGCATCGCCCCGGCCGACGCCGTGCGCACCCAGCGCGCCCTTGAGGTGCTCTATGCCTCGGGACGCACAATCAGCTCCCAGCAAGGGGCCGAACCACCGCCATGGCGGGTGCTGGAACTGGGGCTCGACCCCGAGAATCTGCGCCAGCGCATCGTGCAGCGCACCAATCAGCTGTATCGCGATGGACTGGTGGAGGAGACCGACCAGCTGCGCCAGCGCTATGGAAAGGAGCTGCCTCTGCTGCAGACCATCGGTTATGCAGAAGCGCTCCGGGAACTCGACGGCCAACTCAGCCGTGAAGACGCCATCGCGGTGACCACCCGACGTACCCAGCAATTCGCCAAACGACAACGCACCTGGTTCCGCCGTCAACATCAACCACACTGGCTCCGTGGTGGGGAACCTCTCAACGATGCGATGACACTGATCAAGGGAGGTCTAGTGTGAGAAGAGAAGTGGTCGCGCTTGCTCCAGCGGAGCAGCCGTCCTTTCCTGGTTCCCTCAACACCCTGAATGCCTCCACGTCCCCGTTTTGATCGACGCGCTCCCGTCCGGGAGCTCCCCAACATCAACGAACGCATCAACTATCCACAGCTTCGTGTTGTTGACGCTGACGGCACCCAGCTTGGTGTGATCGATAGGGAAGATGCACTGTCAGTTGCCAAAGAGCGCGAGCTGGATCTGGTGCTCGTGAGCGAGAAAGCCGATCCCCCGGTCTGCCGGATCATGGATTACGGCAAATTCAAATTTGAACAGGAAAAGAAGGCTAAGGAAGCCAAGAAAAAATCGCATCAGACCGAAGTCAAGGAGGTCAAGATGCGCTACAAGATCGATCGCCACGACTACGACGTTCGAATCGGACAGGCACAGCGCTTCCTCAAAGCCGGCGATAAAGTCAAGTGCACTGTGATTTTCCGAGGTCGGGAAATTCAACACACAGCCTTGGCCGAAGTGCTTCTGCGCCGCATGGCGAAGGATCTTGAGGAGCAGGCTGAGATTCAGCAGGCTCCCAAACGGGAGGGTCGAAACATGATCATGTTCCTCACCCCGCGCAAAACACCTCTGGTGAAGAAGGACAAAGACGACGAACAACCCGTGGTCAAAGCGGTGCGCACCATCACAGCTCCCCCTCGAGCCGCCAGGGCAGCCGGCAAGCCAAACCCTCAGGCCTGAAGCACCTCACGCATCAGAAGCTCCCAGCCCTGTAATGCTGCGGCTGGGTGATAACTCGCGCGGGCATCACACATGAAGCCATGGTCTGCACCATCCATGGCCACATACCGAAGGCGTGATGCCGTGGGATCAGCTTTCAGAAGGGACTGAGCAATCTGACGCTGATCCTCAGGTGGGATGAGCAGATCCGCCGTGCCGCAGACACAGATGAGTCGGCCGTCGACCTCGGGCAAAAGAGTCAGACTTGGTTCCCCGCCGCCTGGCCTGCCCTGGCAAATGCCCGCGCCGTAAAAATTGATGCTGCTGTGAACCTCAGGCAACGTTGCCGCCAGCAGCGCGGCATGGCCTCCAAAGCAAAAGCCCACCACAGTGAGACGCTGACAACCCTGGCCCTGCAACCAGCCGGCTGCAGCGACAACATCCGCGAGTATCGATGTCGTCTGGGTCTGATCCTTGTGACGGCGCCCTTCCAGCAGGGACGCTTGGTCGTATGCAAGGTCTAACTGGGGTGCCGTACGCGCGAAGAGGGGCATAGCCAAGGCCGAAACGCCGGCGGCGGCGATGCGATCCGCAACGCCACGCACCCAGGCGTTGACACCGAAGACCTCTGGCAACACGAGAACGGCCCGCTCCTGGCACCGTCTCGTCCCAAACGCTGGTGCCCACCAGCAGCGCAGAGGCACCTCCGGCCCCTCAAGGCTTCGCCAGGAGGACGGGAATAAAGGCTGCGAAACAATTGGCATAGGGACACGGACCACCCAATCAATTGTCACCAGGACGATCACTTCTTAAGGTGGCCGCAATTCGATCCGGTCCACCGGCGTGCGATTCCACATTCAGCAGGAAAGCGACATTCCGGCGTCGACCCAGCTCTACAACCAAATCTGTTTCGCCATCGCGGCACGTCATTACCCTCCGGGTCACCGCTTGCCGAGCACACGCCAACTGGCCATGCAGACCGGCCTCCATCGCAACACCATCAGCAAGGTGTATCGCCAGCTGGAAACCGATGGTGTGGTTGAAGCGATGGCTGGCTCAGGCATCTACGTGCGGGACCAGCAAAAACCGCGCGAAGTGCGAACTCCGGTGCACATCCGCAACCGCGGCGTCACCGACCTTGATCGCGAAGTGCGCAAGTGTGTTGACGGCCTGCTCAATGCCGGCTGCACCTTGCAGCAAACCCGCGAGCTCCTCACCCGCGAAATCGACTGGCGCCTCCGCTGTGGCGCCAGGGTGCTTGTCAGCACCCCGAGAGAAGACATCGGTGCTTCGATGCTGATCTCAGAAGAACTGGAACCCTGCCTCGACGTGCCTGTCGAAGTGGTGCCGATGGAAGAGCTCGAAAGTGTGCTGGAAAGCGCCAGCAACGGCACGGTGGTCACCAGCCGCTACTTCCTTCAGCCAATCGAGGAACTCGCCAAACGGCATGGCGTCAGGGCCGTTGCCGTCGACCTCAACGATTTCCGCGAAGAACTCAACCTGCTGAAGGAGCTGCGGGCGGGCAGTTGCGTGGGCCTGGTCAGCATCAGTCCAGGCATCCTGCGGGCGGCCGAAGTGATTCTGCACAGCATGCGCGGCAATGAGCTGTTGCTGATGACCGCGACCCCCGATGTGGGGAGCCGCCTACTGGCGCTGCTGCGTGCCTCCAGCCATGTGCTTTGCGATCGACCCAGCTTGCCGCTGGTGGAGCAAAGCCTGCGTCAGAACCGCTCACAACTGATGCGCATGCCCCAGGTGCATTGCGCCGAAAGCTATCTGAGCGGCGACACGATCGAACTGCTTCGCAAGGAAATCGGCCTGCAGACCAACTGAAGCTACCCAATCCGCGTCCTCACCCCCACACCCGGCACCGGCGCCGAGTGATGATGCCTGCACCAGGAGCGCGTGCGTAGCGGCAGGGCCATGTTCAAACAGATCCGAGCCGACCTGGCCCTCATCCGTGATCGGGATCCAGCCGCGCGCGGGCCCCTGGAAATTCTGCTCTGCTACCCAGGGTTTCAGGCGATCACGGTGCATCGCCTGAGCCACCGGCTCTGGCATTCACGCTTGCCACTGAAGCTGCCCGCACGGCTCCTGAGCCAACTCAGCCGCGGCATCACGGGGATTGAGATCCATCCGGGCGCCCGCATCGGCAACGGCGTGTTCATCGACCACGGCATGGGAGTCGTGATCGGCGAAACCGCTGAGGTGGGTGACCACTGCCTGCTGTATCAGGGTGTCACCCTTGGGGGAACGGGCAAGGAGAGCGGCAAACGCCATCCCACTCTGGACAGCAACGTGGTGGTGGGGGCCGGCGCCAAGGTGCTGGGGGCCCTGAAAATTGGCACCAACACCCGCATCGGCGCCGGATCGGTGGTGGTGCGCGACGTGGAGGCCGATTCCACGGTGGTGGGCATCCCAGGCAGGGTGATTCATCAAAGCGGCGTACGCATCAATCCCCTGGCCCACTCCGCCCTACCGGATGCGGAAGCGAACGTGATCCGCAACCTGATGGAACGGATCGATCAGCTCGAAAATCAAGTGAGCATGCTGCAAACCTGTCTGAAATCGGTGGCCGCAGGCCGTCCGATCAGTGACGTGAAAGCTGGAAAAGCCCAGAGCCTCAAGGACCGGGAGATCCTTGAGTTTCTGGGGGAATGAGCCTGCTGAGGCACCGAAGCGTCTTTAGACGTTGGTGGTCTGCTGTGCAGCAGATGGCGCTGGCTGGAACATGAACATCGAATAGATCACGTTGCGGCGCATGTTGGTCATCATCTCGAGGAACATGTCGTAACCCTCGTTCTTGTATTCGATCAAAGGGTCTTTCTGGCCATAGCCACGCAGGCCCACCGATTCACGCAGGGCATCCATCGCCTGCAAATGCTCCCGCCAGAGCGTGTCGATCTGCTGAAGGATGAAGAAGCGCTCGGCCTCACGCATCAGGCCAGGACGGTCCTGCTCGATCTGACCCTCCTTGAGGTCATAGGCATTGCGCAGCTGCTCCTGCAGGAAAGCCTTGAGGTCATCCATCGAGAGGCCGTTGAGCTGCTCTGGCTCTAGATCATCGAGGAGATACACAAACTCCTTGACCTTGCTCACCAGCTGACCGAGATCCCACTCTTCCGGGGGCAGATCGGGATTCACATAGGCCTCGACGATCTCGTTCATGGTGCGTTCGCCGTAGCCGATCACCTGCTTCTTCAGCTCGCGGCCTTCCAGCACGCGGCGGCGCTCGGAATACACCGCACGACGCTGGTTGTTCATCACTTCGTCGTACTCGAACACCTGCTTGCGGATGTCGTAGTAGTACGTCTCCACCTTTTTCTGAGCACCCTCCAGAGAGCGGGTGAGCATGCCCGACTCGATCGGCATGTCTTCCTCAACGCGGAAAGCATTCATCAAGCCGGCAACGCGATCACCACCGAAGATGCGCAGAAGGTTGTCGCCCAGCGAAAGGAAGAAGCGCGTGGATCCCGGATCTCCCTGGCGCCCAGCACGGCCGCGCAGCTGATTGTCGACGCGGCGGGATTCGTGCCGTTCCGTACCGATCACATGCAGGCCCCCCGCTTCCCGCACACGCGCCTCCTCCTGCTTCACCACCACGTCGTATTCAGCCCTGACGCGAGCAATCGCAGCTCGCAGAGAACCAATCTGGGCATCCTCGGTTGGAGCCTTCTCGGCTGCAGTGGCAATCCTGTCTTCCAGCTCAATCACAGAGAGGGCCCGGTCGCCCCAGGTCTTCACAAGATCACGCGCCAGATCCGCCAGGGATTGATCGGTGTCCTCGCTGAGCTGACAGGGATAAAGGCTGCCGATTGCCCGGGCTTCGCTGGGAGCCGCCCCATGGGGACCCGACGACGGCGCCGCTTTGGCGGCAAACCCGGAAGCTTCGCCACTCCGTTGTAGGGGAACGGGAGGACGATGACCCTCCTCTGGCTTGACGAGACGCGGCAGCAGCACCTCACGCAACTTGAGACGCGCCATGTAATCGCTGTTGCCACCCAAGATGATGTCGGTCCCGCGACCGGCCATGTTGGTCGCAATGGTGACCGCACCGGAGCGACCCGCCTGGGCGACGATCTCAGCTTCCCGCTCCACATTTTCGGGCTTGGCGTTGAGCAGGTTGTGGGGGATCGACTCCTCCGCCAGCAAGGTGCTGAGCAATTCGCTCTTCTCGACGCTGGTGGTGCCCACCAACACCGGACGCCCGTCGCGGTGAATATCGGCGGTCTCCTTGGCCACTGCGCGCCACTTGGCCGTTTCAGTCTTGTACACCTGATCAGCCAGGTCACGGCGCGCCCGGACCCGGTTGGTGGGAACAATCGTGGTTTCGAGCTTGTAGGTCTTCTCGAATTCCACCTCCTCGGTTTTAGCCGTACCGGTCATACCGGCAAGACGTGGATACAGCAGGAAGAAGTTCTGATAAGTGATTGAGGCCAGTGTCTGGGTTTCAGGCTGGATTGGCAGGCTTTCCTTGGCTTCGATGGCCTGGTGCTGACCATCACTCCAGCGGCGACCGGGCATCACCCGACCAGTGAACTCATCCACGATCACAGCCTCACCATCGCGAACGATGTAATTCACATCGCGCACGAACAGTTCCTTGGCCTTGAGGGCATTGGTGATGTAGTGGGCCCAGGGATCCTGGGGGTCGTAGAGATCCGAGACACCGAGCAGCTTCTCAGCCTTCGCAAAGCCGTCATCCGTGAGGGTGCAGCTGCGCTGCTTTTCATCCACCTCGTAGTCCCCTTCAGGATCAATGCCGTCTTTGCCCATCTCAGCGGCCCGCTCCAGAGTCTCAGCCACCTCGGATGCCTGCTGATACTTCTCCTGCGGGCGCTCCACCTGACCAGAAATGATCAGTGGGGTGCGGGCCTCATCGATCAGGATCGAATCCACCTCATCGATCACGCAGTACTGGAACTCCCGCTGCACGACCTCGCTGATGTCGTTCGCCATGTTGTCGCGGAGGTAATCAAACCCCAGCTCCGAATTGGTGGCGTAGGTGATGTCGCAACCGTAGTTGCGACGACGGGTGGCGGGATCCATGTCCTGCTGGATCAGACCCACCGACAACCCCAGGAAACGGTGCACCTGACCCATCCACTCGGCATCCCTGCGCGCGAGATAGTCGTTGACGGTGACCACGTGCACGCCGCGACCAGTAAGAGCGTTGAGGTAACTGGGCAGAGTGGCAACAAGGGTTTTGCCCTCACCCGTTTTCATTTCGGCGATCTGCCCCTCGTGCAGCACCATGCCGCCGATCATCTGCACGTCGAAATGGCGCATGCCGAGGACGCGTTTGCCGGCTTCACGCACCACGGCAAATGCTTCTGGCAGCAGTTCGTCGAGCAAGGGTCTCTGTTTCTCCAGCGGACCTGCCTTCTCAAGACGCTGGCGGAAGTCGGCGGTGCGACGGCGCAGGTCGTCGTCGCTGAGAGGAGCAATCTCCTCCTCCAGCAGATTGATGTCCGACACGATCGGCTGGTAACGCTTCAGCTTGCGGGCATTGGGGTCACCCAGCAGGAGCTTGAGCATGGAAGCAGCGGATCATCTGGAGGCCAGCCTACTGAGAACAGGCAAACGTCCTGCCAGATCGGCGCAACCGACGCACGGCCAATCAAAACGACTCGATCCGACCGAGCCAGCACCACTCGATGCTGCTCCAAGTCTCCGAGATGACGACCCATGCCCCCGAGGGAACGCAGGGAAGGATGATGAAGACCGAGCCTCATTGCCATGGCACGCATCCGCCTGGTTGAACACGCCCGGGGAGCCCCCGGAATGCGCTGGTTAGGCCTGGGCCCGGGGTACCGGCCCAGCCGCAGCCTGCTCAAGCTGCGTCGTTTATTCCAGAAACATGCGTTCTGGGCTGAGAACCGCAGCAACAGCGACCTCAAGCGCATGCTGGCGGGCAGCACTGTGGTGGTGAGCCTCTGGCGGGGAAAACGTTTAGTGGGGTTCGGCCGCGCCCACAGCGATGGCATTCACCGTGCCGTGCTCTGGGACATCGTGGTAGCAGGCGACCTGCAAGGCAAGGGACTGGGCCGCCGCGTGGTGGAAGCTTTGCTGGCAGCTCCTTCGATTCGCAATGTGGAACGGGTTTATCTGATGACCACAAATAGTGCCGGTTTCTACAAACAACTCGGCTTTTTTGACGCTGTTCCTCAGCAACTGCTGATCAGGAAGCAATAAGAAAGCGGATGAAGAGATTCGAACTCTCGACCCTCTCCTTGGCAAGGAGATGCTCTACCACTGAGCTACATCCGCAAGTCGGCCGTGAGGATGTGTCCCTCGCGACCAGGAAAGCATGCACTAACGGGGTGCCCTCAGTCAATCAACCGATCGCTTTCATCAAGGAGCCCATCTCGAGGGCCTCGAGGCCGTAACTCCAGCCCAGGTTGTTCTTAATCCCCGCCCGTTCAAGAGCCTGCTGCATCGTGTCGGTCGTCAGCACGCCGAAAATCACAGGAACACCAGTGTCCCGCGAAACCGAGGCCACGCCTTTACTTGCTTCTGCCACCACCACGTCGAAGTGAGGAGTGTCACCACGAATCACTGCACCCAGCGTGATCAGCACGTCATAGCGACCGGTGCGAGCCATGGTTTGGGCCACCAGCGGCAACTCAAACGATCCCGGCACCCAGGCCACATCCAACTGAGCACTGGTCGCGGAGGCATCGACGCCGTGTCGCGAGAGGCAATCCAGACAGCCACTCAACAGCTTGCTGGTGACCAGATCGTTAAAACGAGCCACAACCACCCCGATACGCAAACCCTGCGCATCAGTAAAACGCCCTTCAAACGTGGCCATGACACCAGCTGACACTGACCTAATGCTCCCACTCGGGGGAGATCACCATGGAATCAGGTCAGACAGCGCGGAACAATCGACGATCTGGGAGAGGTTCAGACCACGAAAAAGCTGACACCCCAGTTGAGCAGCACCAAGGCAACCCAAGCGATGCCGCCAAGAAGGATCAAACGATTGGAGCGGCCGCTGTCCTCACTGGAGGCGTACAGCACAGGCACAGCCACAATCAGGGCAAACGACATCACCACCAGGGCCAGAACGGTGAGGGTGTTGAGGATCTGCATGGATTCAGTCGACGCCAGGTCGGTGGTGGGAATTCTCACACGTTGGGGCCGAAGGATCCGGACAAGGCCCCGGCAACCTTTACAGCTTGTGGTGAAGCTCGCGCAACGAGCCCCTTACGATCGTCCCCCCGCCAGCGCCCTCCGTGCCTCAAATGGACCTGGCCCTGCAGGGCAATCTGTTCGGTGAGCCGGACGTTGCCGCCTCAGGAAGCAGCAGCAACGTCTCCAGCAGCGCCACGAGTAGCGGAGGCACTGCTGCATCGGATGCCGAGCTCAACGACGACACCCTCGCGGCCGATGCGGCCGCCCGCCCCCGGAATCGCTCCAAAACTGGAGGTCATCCCGAACAGGACAACTCTTCCGAGGAGAGCAACCCATCAGACCAGAACCGCAACGCTGACACCGAGGACGACCTGCCCGCCTGGAGCCATCACGGCCTGGTGGATCCGGCCCAGCTGACGCCGATGCTGCGCCATTACGTGGAACTCAAGGCGGCCCACCCCGAGCGGGTGCTGCTCTATCGCCTCGGCGATTTCTTCGAGTGCTTTTTCGAAGACGCGATCGAGCTCTCCCGTCTGCTGGAACTGACCCTCACCGGCAAGGAGGGGGGCAAGGCCATCGGTCGGGTGCCCATGGCCGGCATTCCTCACCATGCGGCGGAGCGCTATTGCGCTGATCTGATTCGAAAAGGGCGCAGCGTGGCGCTCTGCGACCAACTGGAGGCGGCTCCAGCCAAAGGGAGCGCCAAGGGAACCCTGCTCAAACGCGACATCACCCGCGTGCTGACACCGGGCACTGTGCTGGAGGAGGGCATGCTCAGTGCCCGCCGCAACAACTGGCTGGCTGCCGTGATGGTGGAGCCGGCCCAGGGCAAACAACCGTTTCGCTGGGGCCTGGCCAGCGCTGATGTGAGCACAGGCGAGCTGGTGCTGCAACAACAGGAAGGCAGCGGCAGTCTGCATCAGGAGCTGGCGCGGCTGGAGGCGGCCGAAGTGATCTGGGGGCCGGGCCCTGACCCGAGCCAACAGGTGAACGCCGGCACCAGGCCGGCCTGGTGCCCGGACCACCTGCAGCTCACGGCCATGGCCAGCACCCCCTTCAGTCGGCCGGAAGCCGAACAGGCACTGCTGACCCACTACCGGCTGGGCAGCATCGATGGCCTGGGGCTCCAGGCCCACCCCCTGGCGCTGCGGGCCGCCGGCGGCCTGCTGGCCTACCTGCAAGACACCCGCCCCCTCGAAGACGACGGCCTCAACGCTCCCCCTCTGGAGCGACCGAAGCTGCGCTTCAGCGGTGATGCTCTGGTGCTGGATGCCCAGACCCGCCGCAACCTGGAACTGACCACCACCCAACGGGATGGACAGTTCCAGGGTTCCCTGCTCTGGGCCATCGACCGCACCCTCACCGCCATGGGCGGTCGATGTCTGCGCTGCTGGCTGGAGGCTCCTCTGATGCAGCCCGGGACCATCCGCCAACGGCAGGTCGCCGTGAGCTGTCTGGTGCAGAGCCGTCCCCTGCGCCAGGCGCTCCGGCGTCTGCTGCGGCCCATGGGCGACCTGGAACGGCTGGCGGGACGCGCGGGAGCCGGACAGGCTGGAGCCCGCGATCTGGTGGCGATCGCCGATGGCCTGGAACGCCTGCCCCAACTGGCCTCGCTGATCAGCGGCCGATTCAACGAGGGCCCGGACTGGCTGCAGGATCTTCTGAACCCATCTCCTGCTCTGCAGGAGATGGCCGGCCAGGTGCGCCACCAGCTGCTCGACAGCCCCCCCCTCAGCCTCAGCGAAGGGGGCCTGATCCATGACGGCGTCGATCCGCTGCTCGATGGACTTCGCAACCAACTTGATGACCAAGACAGCTGGCTTGCCGAACAGGAACAGCGCGAACGCCAACTGAGCGGCAACAGCAATCTGCGCCTGCAGTACCACCGCACCTTCGGCTACTTCCTCTCCGTGAGCCGGGCCAAATCCACCGCTGTGCCCGACCACTGGATCCGACGCCAAACCCTGGCCAACGAAGAGCGTTTCATCACCCCAGACCTGAAGGCCCGCGAAGGCACGATTTTTCAGCTCAGAGCACGGGCGGCTCAACGGGAATACGAGCTGTTCTGTCAGCTGCGTGAGCAAGTGGGCGAGCAGGCCGAAGCGATCCGACGGGCCGCCAGAGCGGTGGCCGGCCTGGATGCCCTCGGCAGCCTGGCGGATGTGGCAGCCACCGAACGCTGGTGCGCCCCGGAGATCAACGACAGCCGCCACCTCTGCGTGGAAGGGGGTCGTCATCCGGTGGTGGAGCAGCTGCTTGTGGAGGAACCGTTCACCCCCAATGACGTGCAGCTCGGCGCTGAGACCGACCTGGTGGTGCTGACCGGTCCGAACGCCAGTGGCAAGAGCTGCTATCTGCGTCAAATCGGCCTGATTCAACTGCTCGCCCAGGTGGGAGGTTGGGTACCAGCCACCGCCGCCAAGATCGGTGTCGCTGATCGGATCTTCACCCGGGTCGGTGCCGTCGACGACCTGGCGGCAGGCCAGTCCACCTTCATGGTGGAAATGGCGGAAACCGCCAACATCCTTCACCACGCCAGTGATCGATCCCTGGTGTTGCTGGATGAAATCGGTCGGGGAACCGCCACCTTTGACGGCCTCTCAATCGCCTGGGCCGTCAGCGAACACCTCGCCAGCGACCTCCAAGCCCGCACCGTGTTCGCTACCCACTATCACGAGCTCAACGCCCTGGCGGACCAGCGCCCCAATGTGGCGAACTTCCAGGTGCTGGTGGAGGAAACCGGCGACGACCTGCTGTTTCTGCACCGAGTCGCCCCTGGCGGTGCCAGTCGCAGCTATGGCATTGAGGCCGCCCGACTCGCTGGCGTCCCCTCGCCAGTGGTGCAGCGTGCCCAACAGGTGTTGGATCGCCTGGCGGCCTGAGGCAGGACTAAAGCGTGGCCGCCCGCAACAGGGCATTGCAGGCCGCAGCGACCAGCCCCGCACCACCTCGGGTTCCTTCGAGCCGGATCTGCGCCAGCGTCGTGGTCGCCAGCCGGCGTTTACTTTCCGGCACACCCACAAATCCCACCGGCATGCCAATGACAAGGCTCGGAGCCATGGCACCAGCCTCCACCAGGTCAAGAAGCACCTCCAGGGCCGTGGGAGCACTCCCGACCAGCACCACCGGGGGCGGCACCCCTTGGCTCTGGGCGCGATCGATGAGCGCTCCCCAGCAACGTTGCATGGCAGCAGCCGAGCGGGTGGAGCCGGGAGGTGACTGCTCCGGCGCCCAATCGAGCAAGGAACACACCCCATTCCCCCCGGTGCGCCGAGCCATCGGCGCCACCGCCGCGGCCGCCATCGCCGTATCGGTAAGGATCACCGCTCCAGCCTGAAGCGCCGTGAGTCCCTGATCGCAGGCCCCGGCACTGAAGCGAAGCAGCGGCACCAGAGAAGGATCACCACTGCTGTGCACCAAGCGCTCCAAGACCTGTTGCTGCAAGGGATCGAGACCGGTCTCCCCCAGGAGCAAACGGATGCGGCGGATGCTCTCGGTAAAGATCGGATGGTCACTGACAACCTCGCGGGTCACAGGGGTTGGCGGCAGGGGGCAGACTTCAGCATCCACCGTGGTCGGTCTGCCATGCCCGTGCACCTGATCTGGGGTGATGACAGTGCTGCCGTCGAACGGGCCATCACCAGGTTGATCGAAGCGGTGGTGGATCCCACCTGGAGCAGCATCAATCTCAGCCGACTGGACGGCTCCGAAAGCAACCAGGCCCTTCAGGCTCTCGAGGAAGCACGCACGCCACCGTTCGGTGGTGGCGATCGACTGGTGTTGCTCCAGCGCTCACCCTTCTGCAACGCCTGCCCAAGCGACCTGGCGGATCGGTTCGATGCGGCCCTTGAACTCATTCCAGCCAACAGCCATCTGGTGCTTTGCAACCCCTCCAAACCGGATGGGCGCCTGCGCACCACCAAAGCCCTGCAGAAACGCATTAAGGCAAAGCTTGCTGCCGAACAAAACTTTCAGCTGCCGGCGGTGTGGGATGGAGCCGGACAACGTCAACTGGTGGAACGCACCGCCAGCGATCTCGGCCTTGAGATCGAGTCCGCTGCTGTCGATGCCCTGATCGATGCGATCGGCAATGACAGTGCCCGCCTCAGCGCGGAATTGCAGAAACTCGCCCTGCATGCCGCCAGCCGCGGTCGGACAGGGATCACCGCCGAAGCGGTGCTGACCCTGATCGAGGGTCAGGCCGCCAATGCCCTGCAGGTGGGCGACGCACTGCTGGAAGGCCAGATCGGGGATGCGATCAGCCGCCTCGATGCGCTGATGGATGCAGGAGAACCGGCACTCCGGATCGTTGCCACGCTCACAGGGCAAATCCGCGGTTGGCTGTGGGTGAGCCTGATGGACCAGCAAGGAGAACGGGACGTGGCCGTGATCGCCAAGGCGGCGGGCATCGGCAACCCCAAACGGATCTACGTGATGCGCAAGCAACTGCAAGGAAGGCCTCCCACGCGCTGCCTCAAGCTGCTGAGCCGCCTGCTCGAGGTGGAGGCCGCCCTCAAGCGCGGAGCCCAGCCGGGGGCAGCCTTCCGGGACGGGCTGCTCGGTGGGAGGCCACTCGGGGAAGCCCAGTGAGACAATCTCCAGCGGTATCGAAACGGCGGCATGGCCCTGCTGGTGCAGAAATTCGGCGGCACCTCCGTCGCTGATGTGGAGCGCATCCAGGCGGTGGCCCGTCGCATTGCCGCCAGCAAGGAAGAGGGGCACGACCTGGTGATCGTGGTGTCGGCGATGGGCCACACCACCGATGAGCTCACCGGCAAGGCGCGGGCCATCAGCAGCAACCCACCCCAGCGGGAGATGGACATGCTGCTCGCCACTGGCGAGCAGGTGTCGATCGCTCTGTTGTCGATGGCCCTCAACGCCTTAGGCATTCCAGCGGTGTCGATGACCGGTCCCCAGGTGGGGATCGTGACGGAATCGGCCCACGGCAGAGCCCGCATCCTGGAAGTGCGCACTGATCGCCTGCGGAACCGCCTCGATGAGGGGCAGGTGGTGGTGGTCGCTGGCTTCCAGGGCACCAGCCAGAGCAGCGGCGGCACGGCCGAAATCACCACCCTCGGACGGGGTGGATCCGACACCTCCGCTGTGGCCCTGGCAGCAGCCCTCAACGCCGATGCCTGTGAGATTTACACCGATGTACCTGGCGTGCTCACCACCGACCCCCGCAAGGTGGCGGATGCCCAGTTGATGCAGCAGGTGAGTTGCAATGAAATGCTCGAGCTGGCCAGCCTCGGTGCGGCCGTGCTGCACCCCCGGGCCGTGGAGATCGCCCGCAACTACGGCGTCACCTTGGTGGTGCGTTCCAGCTGGAGCGAAGAACCCGGCACCACCCTCACCAGTCGCAGCGCCAGGCCCATCGGCCGGGAGGGTCTTGAACTGGGGCGGCCGGTGGACGGTACCGACCTAGTGGAGCATCAGGCCGTGCTGGCGCTGTCTCACGTTCCCGACCAGCCCGGGGTCGCGGCAGAGCTGTTCGAGGCCCTCTCCGCCGATGGAGTGAATGTTGATCTGATCATCCAGGCCACCCATGAAGGCAGCAGCAACGACATCACCTTCACCGTTGCGGAAGCCGATCTCACCAAAGCCCGCGGCATTTGTACCGGACTGCTGGATCGCTGGGGCGGTCACCTGGTGGCCGAAGGCGGCATGAGCAAGCTGAGCATCAGCGGCGCCGGCATCATGGGGCGCCCTGGCATTGCTGCCAGCCTGTTCGACACCCTCTCGCGGGCGGGCATCAACCTGCGTTTGATCGCTACCAGTGAAGTGAAGGTGAGCTGCGTGATCGATGCGGAATTCGGTGGCAAAGCCCTACGGGCCGTGAGCCAGGCCTTCGAATTGGATGACCATCAAGTGCACCTCAACCCGCCGGCTTCCGGCGAAGGCGAACCAGAGGTGCGAGGCATCGCTCTCGACCGTGACCAGGCCCAGATGAGCGTGCGCCATGTGCCCAACAAGCCCGGTACCGCGGCCACCCTCTGCACCACGCTGGCGGATGCAGGCATCAGTCTCGACGCGATCATGCAGTCGGAACGGGAGCATGCCGACGGCAGCCGCGACATCAGCTTCACCCTGAAACGGAACGACCGCAGCCGAGCTGATCAGGCTCTGGCACCGCTGCTGGCCCAGTGGCCCGGGGCCCAGCTGGAAGACGGACCCGCCATCGCCCGAGTGAGCGCCGTTGGTGCCGGCATGCCAGCGACTGCTGGCACGGCAGGGCGCATGTTCCGCTATCTCGCCGATGCTGGCCTCAACATCGAGATGATCGCCACCAGCGAGATCCGCACCAGCTGCGTGGTGGCCGAAACCGACGGCATTGCAGCCCTGAAAGCGGTGCATGATGGCTTTGGTCTGGGTGGCAGCACCATCCACCAGGCCGAGGGCACCGAATCACCGCTGGAAGTCTGAGGGCCGGATCAGGCCTGCGGTTGTCCTAGCCGTCGCAGCACCATCCACGTGGAGTGGTAATCCAGCTCAGACGCCCCGGCGCTGAGCTGCGCGTCCAAACAGCGACACAGCCTCGCCAGCTCCCTGTGGGAATACCGGGAGCGAGCCGAACGAACACCGATGCGTGTGAAATGACGCAAATAGTCGAGGGCCGACGCCACCGGAACCCCGTTGGGAAAAGAGCCACTGGCCACCCACTCAAAGCAATCGGACAAGATGCTCCGTGAGGCCGCACCGATCAGTTGATCTGAGGTAGGTGGGGCCAGCAGATGGGAGGGGAGGTCGGCCGTGGCCAGAGCAGCGCGGAGCACCGCAAAACTGCGGGCATCCGGCACGGCTACAGCCAACCAATCACCTGGCCGCAGCAAGCGTGCCCAGACGGTCTTCAGCACCTCCAGGGGCGCGGTGCTCCACTGCAATGCGTAGTTCGACAACAGCACCAGGGGTGCATCCACCACGAGGGGCTCCAACGACTCAATCGCCGCATCCGCGAAGCCATCCACCACCACTCCCTTGACCGCGGACTGGAGCAGGGCCTGCCGGGCCTGCAAGCGCTGCATGGCCCGCTCCACCATCTCTGGCGCCTGATCCACCAGCAGTAGCTGCCGAGGGGGACGTTGATGCTGTGCCTCCAGCTGGTCCAGCCAGGCCGCTGCGACCACACCGGTGCCACAGCCCAGATCAATCACTCCAACCGGGAGCTCGCTGCCATCGGATCCACAAGTCGCGCTGATCAACCGCCAAGTCTCCGACACCAGCCGCATCGCCGCCAGCCGCTGGGGAAGGGCCGCAGCGTCGTAGGTGGTGGCAGCAGCGCCGAACGACGAAGTCAAGACAAGGCAATCAAGAGGACGGATCAGCTCTGACCCACCAGTTTCTGACGTAGCTGTTTGATCCGGTCCCGAAGGTTGGCCGCCTCCTCGAAATCAAGCTTCTTGGCGGCATCCTTCATGCGCAGCTCCAGCTGATCAATCAACTCAGGCAACGCATCGAGAGCCATGCCGTCAGTGTCGTCTTCAATCGCTTGCACCGCTTTACCGGCCACCTTCACCAGATCGGCATCGGGACCATCGGTCTTGAGCTTCCGCGACAACTCAAGAAAGGAGAGAATCGAGTTGCTGGCCTTTTTGCCTGCGGCCGTGGGCACGATGCCGTGCTTTTCGTTGTAGGCCTGTTGGATCCTGCGGCGACGTTCGGTCTCTTCAATCGCCTTGGCCATCGAGTCGGTCATGTTGTCGGCATACAACAGCGCAACCCCGTCCACATGGCGCGCCGCTCGACCGATGGTCTGGATCAGAGAGCGTTCGGCCCGCAGGAAGCCCTCCTTATCCGCATCAAGGATCGCCACCAACGACACCTCAGGCAGGTCGAGACCTTCCCGCAGCAGGTTCACACCCACCAGCACGTCGTACTCACCCATCCGCAGATCTTGGATGATCTCGATGCGCTCGATCGAATGAATCTCAGAGTGCAGATAGCGCACCCGCACCTCATTTTCCGCCAGATAATCGGTGAGGTCTTCCGCCATGCGCTTGGTGAGGGTGGTCACCAGAACCCGCTCCTGTTTCTTGGCCCGCGTACGGATCTCGCCGAGCAGGTCATCCACCTGACCTGTGGTGGGCCGCACCTCAACAATCGGATCGAGCACGCCGGTGGGGCGAATCACCTGCTCCGCCACCTGGCCATCGCTCACCTCCATCTCCCAGTTGCCAGGAGTCGCGCTGACAAACACCGTCTGACGCGCCTTGGTCCAAAATTCCTCCCCCTTCAGCGGCCGGTTGTCGGCGGCGCTGGGCAGGCGGAATCCATGGTCGATCAACACCTTCTTGCGAGCCTGATCGCCGTTGTACATCGCCTGCAACTGAGAACAGGTGACATGGCTCTCGTCCACGATCAGCAGCCAGTCGTCCGGGAAGTAATCAATCAGACACTCAGGCGCTGAACCGGGCTCACGGCCGGCCAGGTGACGGGCGTAGTTCTCAACGCCATTGCAGTAGCCCACCTGTCCGAGCATCTCAAGGTCATAGGTGGTGCGCTGCTCGAGACGCTGAGCCTCCAGCAACTTGCCCTCTGCATTGAGGACGTGAAGCCGTTCTTTCAGTTCGGAACGGATGTCTTTGATGGCGGTATTGAGCCGCTCCTTGGGCGTCACGAAGTGCTTGGCCGGATAGATATTGATCGCCTCCATGCTCTGAAGGATCTCGCCGGTGGTGGGATCGACATATCGGATCGCCTCCACTTCGTCACCAAACAGTTCAACCCTTACCAAACGGTCTTCGTAGGCGGGACCGATTTCAAGCACATCGCCGCGAACCCGGAAACGGCCTCGCGTGATGTCGGTGTCATTGCGGCTGTATTGATTGTTAACCAGTTCCCGCAGAGAACCCCGCAAATCTAGGCTTTCTCCAACCTCAAATTTCACCGAGGCCTTGAGATATTCACTGGGAATTCCAAGGCCGTAAATGCAGCTGATCGACGCAACGACGATCACATCTCGGCGCTCAAACAGCGAGCGAGTCGCAGAGTGGCGGAGCATATCGATTTCTTCGTTGATCGATGCTGTTTTCGCGATGTAGGTATCGCTAACGGGTACGTAAGCCTCCGGCTGGTAATAGTCGTAATAGGAGATGAAATATTCGACAGCGTTATTGGGGAAGAATTCCCGCAACTCATTACAGAGCTGAGCCGCCAGGGTTTTGTTATGGGCAAGAACCAGGGCCGGACGTCCTGTTTTGGCGATCACATTCGCCATCGTGAAGGTCTTGCCCGTGCCCGTGGCACCCAGCAGAGTCTGATAAGGCTCGCCGCTGGTGACGCCCTCCACCAACTGGGCGATGGCGGTGGGTTGATCACCCTGCGGGATGTAAGGAGCAGTGAGGTCGTACTGGGGATTCACGTCACGTCCAGCGCGGCCAGAAACTCAGCTTATGGGGCCGGCTTGGATGAATGCTGCCGAGGCTTGCACGCGCGTGCCGGCCACAACGGCCAAAAAAAAGGCGTGACCATGTCACGCCCTGCGACTGCCTGATTGCAGACATCGACTGCGAAGCCTCAGCGCTGGACGCGCACCGCAGCGGTGGCCAGAGCCTCTCTCAGACTTCGCACGACAGCAACCATCGCCAGTTCATCACCAAGACGATTCACCGCAGAACCCACGCCAACGCCGGAAGCACCAGCCGCGATCGCCATGGGCAGGGTGACCGCCGACAGACCGGACGCACAGAGCACGGGCACCGCCGATGCAGCCTGTTCAAGAGCAGAACTGATGCTGTGAGCTGCAGCCAAGGTGGGTGCTGCCTTTTCGATCAGACCAAGGCTGCCAGGGCTGAAGGGCTTGGCGCTGGTGCCGCCTTCGGTCTGAATCAGATCAGCTCCGGCTTCAACCAACGCCACCGCCAGCTGCTCTTGCTCGTCCATGGGCAGGAGGTGAGGCACGGTGACGCTCAGCACCACCTCTGGCAGCAGCGTCCGAGTTTGGCGGGTGAGGGCAAGCACTTCGGCAGCATCAAAAATGCGGCCCTGGGGGTAGAAGGCATCGAAGTTGCCGATTTCCACCATCACGGCACCCGCGGCCACAGCTGCGGGAAAGAGCGCAGGCTCCACCGCCGACACACACACAGGAAGGCCACCGGATTCGCGGATTGCCAGGGCAACCAGCTCGGGGTCACAGGCCACATCCAGCAGATCTGCACCGCCATGGCCAGCGGCACGGGCCACCCTCGACACGGAGGCGGCATCGAAATTCATCAGACCGGCAATCACCTTCAGAGCCGAGCGCTGCTCAAGGCGCTGACGCAGAGAGGTGGGCAACTGGGCGAGGCGGGTCATCAGGCCAGAGTCATATCCATTAATCCTCCCATCGCATGGATCCCCAAGCCGATCCAGCCCTGCGCCACTGCTGGTCGGCATGGCACGACCGACTCCATCGCGAGCTTCTGCGGCATCCGCACTGGCTTCCGCAAGGGGCACCCCTGCTCCTCGCCCTCTCCGGCGGTCAAGACTCCATGGCCCTCACCGCCCTGTTGATGGGCCTGCAGCGGCTGCACCACTGGGAGCTCCATCTCTGGCATGGCGATCACGGCTGGCATGACGAATCAGCAGCCATAGCCAAAGGCCTGCAGGCATGGTGCAACCAGCAAGCACTTTCACTCCAGATCAGCCGCGCTGAACGGGGGGAGGCCACGAGCGAAGCCACAGCCCGTCGGTGGCGTTACCGCCAACTCGGCCAACACGCCATCAATCTTGGGCTGAGTGCCCTGCAACAGCCATGCCGGCGTGTGGTCTGCGCACACACGGCCACCGACAAAGCGGAGACATTGCTGCTGCAGATGGCCCGTGGCACCGATCTGGCCGGCCTTGGCAGCCTGCGCCGCGAACGTCCTCTCGGAGAACCGAACCACCCCACGTTGTTGGTGGTGCGACCTCTCCTTGGCTTCAGCCGAGCAGAAACAGCCTCGATATGCGGGGATCTGAACCTGCCGATCTGGCTGGATCCCAGCAACAACGACCTGCACTTCAGCCGCAACCGCATCCGCCATGACGTGATGCCAGTTCTGGAAAGCCTTCATCCCGGCTGCGACCAGAGGATGGCCCAGCTGTCTGAGCGTTTGTCACAGGTACAAAACACCCAAAGCGCACTACTGGACCTCAGCCTGGACAGCCTTCAAAACGACAATGGGCTTGATCGCCGCCGACTCTCAGCCATGGCGATCGATCTGCGTCGATCATTACTGGCCCGATGGCTTCAGAACCGGGGAGCACCAGTGCTCAACGCCAGGCAGCTGGAAGACCTGACCAGCGCAATCGCGCCGAATGCGGCACCGGGCGGACGGGATTTAGGCCGAGGCTGGCGCCTCCACTGGACCAAGAACGCAGTAAAACTGAAAGAGCACGCATGAACCGTTGTGGAAGGGGATGTTCAGCAGGAGTACCTCGCGGCTGAACAGGCCTACGGCGAGGGGGACTTCGACCAGGCCGAAGCGATCGCCAGCGCCTTGTTAAGCCGTCTCGACATCACCACAAGCAGCGGCGCCGAAGAGGAGGCCTGTCTGGCCTGGAGGGCCTTCGTGGCTCTCTTGCTCGGCCACATCTATTTCCACGGACTCCATCAGCCCAACACCGCTGAAGAGCACTACCAGCTCGTACTGGCCAGCCGCCCCCCTGACACCCTGAGGGATCTAGCGCAACAAGGTGTGGAGCGCTGCAGAGCCTTGGCGGATCAAGGCCTCTCTAATGATCCCGTCTCCGGTGGCAGCTCAGAAGAGGTGGATGGCGCATCGATGATCAGTGCACCACCCACCAGTGCACGGGACAACAACTCAGGAATGGATGCGGTGCCAACGCTGGATCAGGGCCTGATTCAAGATCCGTTCCTCAGCAGCGTCAGCGGCACCACAACCCCCGTCCCAGCAACACATGATTCAGCCGCCCCTTGGCTGCAGAGTGAGGCGCAGTCAGCCAGCGACGGGGACGACAACGAGTCCATCGCTGATGCCCCCGTCGATTCCCCTGAGTCGTCTGCAGCCACGTTGATTGAATCAGCAACGACGGAAGTCCAGGTTGTCGACGCCAGCGACGTTGCAGTCGCATCATCAGCGACAACGACTGACGCCGATCCCACTGACGACGATGGAACTCCACCGCTCAACAACGTCGTGACCCTCACAAGCGTTGAACCAGACGAGGCTCACACCCCAGCACCGGAAGCAGCACCACAGGCAGGCGTTGAAGACTTGCCATCGGAGCAGCCTGCGATGGCAGTTGAGCCCCTCGACCTCAGCCCCTGGTTGCTGCGACGCACCATCACATCCAACAAAGGTTGAGCTGAAGGATTATTTACAGAAACACTCTCTAATCTGCAGTCAACGGCAACTCATAGTGCTGGAGCCCACACTTCCTGATTTGGGGTTGATTCTGTCTTCGGAAGGCCTCCAATTGCTCAAGAGCCATGGGCTTTTGGAGTCACTGGTGGAACGAATGTTGATCACCGAGGTGACCAGCCAGGTCAGCCTCACTGATGAGCAGCGTCAGGCCGCCATCAGCGACCACCTGCGCAAAAACAACATCGCCTCTCCCGATGCGCTCGGCACCCAGATCGGAGCCAGCGGACTCACTGAAGCCGCCTTCTACGACAAGCTGTTGCGTCCAGCCCGTTTGGCGCGCGTTGCGCAAGAGCAATTCGGAGCGAAAGCCGAAGCTCGCTTTCTCGCCGAAAAGGGACGGCTCGATCGCGTGGTGTACAGCCTGCTGCGTCTTCAGAGCGCGTCCCAGGCCCAGGAGCTTTATCTACGCATTGCCCACGGCGAAGCCAACTTCAGCGATCTGGCCGGCCTCTACTCCCAGGGGATGGAGCGCAACACCAACGGAGTGATCGGACCTGTACCACTCAACCAGGCCCATCCGACCCTGTCGGAAAAACTTCGGGCCGCCAAACCGGGGATGTTGCTCGAGCCGTTCCGCATCGACCGTTGGTGGTTGGTGACCAGACTCGAGCGCTTCGCTCAGGCGAGCTTTGACGAAGGAATGGCAGCTCAGATGAGCATGGAGTTGCTGCAGGAATGGTTAAAAGACAAGACACGGCGCTGCATTCAGGCCCTCTCCATCAACACTGATAACGGTTCGAACTGATCATGAGCCAGTCCACCGTTGATCCATTGCTGCAGCACGAAGCCTTTCAAGGCCTGAGCGAAGCATCCAAAACGCGATTGCTCGATGGCGTTGAACTGCTCTCCTTTGATCTCGGCCAACAACTGGTCGAATCCAGCGTCATCCCAGGCCGGATCCTGATCCTGCTGGAAGGGCAGGCCCGCCTCGTGGGTAACGATTTGGGTCGCCTGGTCTCCCTTGGCAAATTCGGTCCTGGCGCCGTCCTGGGTGCAGCCAGCCTGCTCTGTGGGCGCAGCTGCGAAAACCTCATTGCCAGCGACGCCCTCAAGGCCGCGGCCATCAAGGATGAGCTGTGGGCTGAGCTCTATCAAAACGACCGCAGTTTCAAGCATTGGTGCGACAGCCAACTCTGGGGCCAAGAGGTGATTGCCCTCCTGCAGGATCTGCAACAAAGCAAGGCCCACGCAAGCAGCACATCGCTGCGGATGCTGCAGACAAGCCTGCGCGAAGCCCAACGGGTTGCCTTGGATGCTGATGCTCTGCACACAGCTGATGCCGACGGACGCCAGGTGTTTCTCGTCTCGGCATGGAACGGCAGCACCCCTGGCACAGCGGTGACGGCGACTTCGCTCCCACCTGAGAGCAATCCCTTCCCAGCCCGGATGATCAGTCTGCCCAAGGCTCTGGTGGAGGAGATCCTCAGCGACATCCCATCCAGGGCATCCGAACTGAGCGCAACAGACGCCATCAAGCGCGATGTCTCAGAGAGTGACCAACCCGGCAATCTCACCACCCTGCCAGCAGGACCGACGCCCGTCAGTCGCTTCGACCCGAATGGGGATGTGCTCGATCAACTGCGGCTGATCCGCGCTGAAGGCGTCCTTCAGGAAACCCTCGCCTGCTTCCAGATGCTGGCGCAGCTGATGAAACTGCCCGTGCGCCGTGACGCCATCGAGAAAGTGCTGCGCGAGACGAGTCGTCGGGGTCAAACACCTGACCTCCGACTCTGCGGCCAGATTGCAGCAGGCCTGGGGCTGCATGTCTCCGGAGCCAGGGTGGGGGCAGGCATGGGCACCCGGCTGCAAACACCAACGCTGATTCCCTGGGGCGAAAGCTTTGCGTTGGTGGCCCGCAGCAACCAGAACGGCCTGACCCTGGCCTCTCCCCGCGACGGCATCATTCACCTCAAGCCTGACCAGCTGGACGACACCTTTTCGGAAGGAATCGATCTCCTGCTGCTCGACCGCACCAACACCACCCCGAATGAGACCTTCGGGGCCTCCTGGTTCTGGCCTGCTCTGAAACGCCACAAAGGTGTGCTGATTCAGGTTCTGGTGGCGAGCTTCGTGGTGCAGCTGTTCAGCCTTGCCAACCCATTGCTGATTCAGGTGATCATCGACAAGGTGATCACCCAGCGCAGTCTCGACACCCTGCAGGTGCTGGGCATTGCCCTGGTGGTGGTCACCTTGCTGGAAGGCATCTTGGGCAGCCTCAAAACCTTCCTGTTCTCAGAAACCACCAATCGAATCGACCAACGTCTCGGAGCTGAGGTGATCGACCATCTCCTGCGCCTGCCCCTGGGCTATTTCGACAAGCGACCGGTGGGGGAGCTGGGCTCCCGCATCGGCGAATTGGAGAAAATCCGCAACTTCCTCACGGGCCAGGCCCTCACCACCCTGCTCGATGCCGCCTTCTCGGTGATTTACGTCGTTGTGATGGTTTTCTACAGCTGGCTGCTCACGTTGATCGCCCTGATCGTGCTGCCGATTCAGGTGGTTCTGACGCTGATCGGAGCCCCCCTGTTCCGGCGTCAGTACCGCCAAGCAGCGGAAGCCAACGCCAAAACGCAAAGCCATTTGGTGGAAGTGCTCACCGGCATCCAAACCGTGAAAAGCCAGAACGTGGAAATGGTGAGTCGTTTCTCCTGGCAGGAGCTCTACGAGAGCTACATCAACCGCTCGTTTGAAAAAACGATCAGTGGCACCGTGCTGAGTCAGACCTCCCAGGTCATGCAGAAGCTCTCACAGCTGATGGTGCTGTGGGTGGGTGCCACCCTGGTACTCAATGGAGATCTCACCCTCGGTCAGCTGATCGCCTTCCGCATCATCTCCGGCTATGTGACCCAACCGCTGCTCAGGCTGTCTTCAATCTGGCAAAACATTCAAGAGTTGAAGGTGAGTTTCGAGCGTCTGGCCGATGTGATCGACACACCGCAGGAGTCCAACGATGTGGACAAAGCGAAGGTGCCGCTCCCTCCGATCGACGGTGCCGTCCACTTCGAAAACGTCAGCTTCCGTTTCCGGCCTGATGCACCACCGGTGCTGAAGGACGTGAATCTCAAGATCCAACCCGGCACCTTCGTGGGCATCGTGGGCCAGAGCGGCAGCGGCAAGAGCACGTTGATGAAGCTGCTGCCGCGGCTTTATGCCCCACAGGAGGGTCGGATCCTGATCGATGGTTACGACATCGACAAAGTAGAGCTGTACTCACTACGGCGCCAGATCGGCATCGTGCCCCAGGATCCTCTGCTCTTTTCAGGCACGGTGAGCGAGAACATTGCTCTCACCCAGCCAGATGTGGGCAGTGACCAGATCGTGACGGCCGCCAAGTTGGCAGACGCCCACGACTTCATCATGAATCTCCCCAGTGGCTACAGCACACCCGTGGGAGAGAGGGGTTCAGCCTTGAGCGGTGGCCAACGTCAACGCATCGCCATCGCCCGCACCCTGCTGAGCAACCCCAAATTGCTGGTGATGGACGAGGCCACCAGTGCCCTCGACTACGAGACCGAACGCCGGATGTGCAACAACCTGGTACATGGGTTAGGAGATTGCACACTGTTCTTCATCACCCACCGGTTAGCCACAGTGCGCCGAGCTGACCTGATCGTGGTGATGCATGCAGGGGTCGTTGCCGAAGTGGGCAACCACGACGAACTGATGGCCAAACGTGGCCGGTACTACGCGCTCTACCGCCAACAGGAGGCCAACTGAGATGGGCAAACTCGCGCACAACCCCGTTGGGGGTCTGATCCGCAAAGCGCAGGATCAACTTGAGCAGAGAGCAGGTTCTCTGAAGGGCAACAACAGCGTTCTGCAGCAGGATCGTGTCTGGTTGAAGGCGGTGACCTGGGGCCTGATCGGCACCACCGCCTTCGGCATCGGCTGGCTCGCCATTGCCCGCACGGAAGAAGTGGTGGTGGCACAGGGCAAACTTGAACCCGTGGGCAACGTGAAAGAACTCCGTGTTCCCACCGGTGGCGTGGTGGAGGAGATCCTCGTGAAGAATGGTGATCGCGTCAGCAAAGGCCAGGTGCTGATCAAACTCGATCAGGAAAGCAGTGGCGAGCAACTCAAGTCCCTGGAAAAAAGCGTCGCTGAAAAAAGAAGCCAGATCAGCCAAAAGCAGGAACAACTCACGCTCAAGCAACTGGAACGCCGACGCACGGTTGACCTCAACAACGCACAGCTGGACACCACCCGCGCCAACCTGGCCCTCGAACAGCAGATTCTGGATCGCCTGGCTGGACTCGCCCAGGAAGGAGCTGCTGCCGATATCCAATATCTGCAGCAACGAAACCGCGTTGCTGAGTTGAAGGGGCAGATCACCAAAGAAGAGCTCGATGGGCGCCGTCAGATCGCCCAGATCGATCAGCAAGTGGAGCAGCTCAACGCCGAGCTGGCCGGCCTACGCAGTGAACAGGCACAGCTTGAAGCCAATCGCACGGAAGTGAAGGTGACCAATCGGAACCAGCTACTGCGTGCGCCCGTCGATGGCATCGTGTTTGATCTCAAGCTGACCAACCCTGGCTTCGTCTCTCAGGATCAGTCAACACAAGCCGCCCTAAAAGTGGTGCCGTTCAACACGCTGGAAGCGGATGTGGAAATCCCCAGCAGCAAAATCGGCTTTGTTCGAAAAGGGCAAAACGCTGAGATCAGCATTGATTCCTTCCCTGCCACAGATTTCGGCGTGTTGGAAGGGAGTGTGTCATCGGTGGGATCAGATGCCCTGGCCCCTGATGCCCAGAAGGGCCGGGATGAATATCGCTTCCCCGCCACAATCAAGCTCGATGCGCAGCAGCTCAAATTGAAGAACGGCACTTCGCTCCCCCTTCAGGTGGGGATGTCCCTCACGGCCAACATCAAACTGCGCAGCGTCAGCTACCTTCAGCTCCTGCTTAATACATTCCGCAGTAAGACTGACTCATTGCGTCAGATCTGAACAACGTTCTGGTCATGGCTCCTCGAAGCGAATGTCCAGGTGTTGATGCCGCCAATCAAACAAAAGCACCGCCCGAAAGCGGTGCTTTTGATCAACCACCTGGAAGACGGGTTCAGGCAGCCGCTGAACGGCGACGACGGGTGCGACCGGCGGGCATTTCCGGCTCAGGCTCAGGCTGGCTTCTGCTCACCACCTGGGATGGATCCGCAGCAGACTTCGAATTCGCTACAGGTGCAGCCTTCGAGGCGGCCGCAGACGCGGCAGCAGCGGCTCCAGCTCCAGGGGTGGTCACCACAACGCGGGCTGGAGCCTGATCCCGATCGCGACGACCACCATGACCGTGGCGGCCACCACCGCGACCACCACGGCCGCGAGGAGCCGGACGATCATCGGGCTCAGCATCGGCACGGCCTTTGTAAACGGGAGTGCCACCAGGGGCAGGCTGCACCAGGCAAAGGATCAGAGGCTCTACCTGGAGCTCACGGCGCATCCGCCTGCTCAGGCCGACTTCCACCTCACGCTGCACACCCATCCAGTCGACTTCCGGTGCATTGCCACCCGTATTGCGGGTGAGTTGTTTCCACCGGTTTTCGAGGACCCACTTGATCTCACGCTCTGTCCAGAGCGACATCTTGCGGGCATCGGCGGTGGTAACCACGCCGCGTAGGTTCACCCGAGGCGGCGCCACCATGGCGCCATCGGTACTGATGGCCGCGAGGATCGTGACCACGCCATCCTCAGCCAACTGCTGTCGCTCCTTGAGCACGCGCGCGTCGACGATGCCATTGCGGGACTGGTCCAAAAGTTCGATGCCGGCCTTCACAGGATCGCCCTTGCGGATCGACTCGGCTGTGAGCTCCACCACATCACCGTTGTCGATGATCAGGGTGTTGTCTTCCGGCACACCCATCGAGTGCCCCGTGCGGGCGTGCTGCACAAGCATGCGGTGCTCACCATGCACAGGCACGAAGAAGCGCGGCTTGGTGAGGGCCAGCATCAACTTCTGATCTTCCTGGAAGCCGTGACCAGACACGTGAATACCCTCACCTTTGCCATAAACGACCTTGGCCCCGAGCATCATCAGCCGGTCGATCGTGTTGACCACGGAGATGGTGTTGCCAGGAATGGGACTGGCGGAAAAGATAATCGTGTCGCTGGTTTTCACTTTGACCTGCGGATGCTCTCCGCGTGAAATACGGCTCAGGGCAGCTAGAGGCTCGCCTTGGCTGCCCGTCATCAGCAACAGCGTTTCGCGATCCGGAAGGTCATTGATCTGCTTGATCGGCACGAACAGATCGTCCGGAGCCCGCATGTAGCCAAGCTCACGGGCCTTGGCGATCACATTCAGCATGGACCGACCAAGAAGGCCCACCTTGCGACCATTCTTGAGCGCCAACTCAAGAATCATCGCCACACGGTGAATCGAGCTGGCAAAGGTGGTGATGATCACCCGGCCCTCAGCCTCGGCCATGTGGCGATCGAGGTTGGGGAACACGGAACGCTCTGGCGGACAGAAGCCCGGCACCTCGGCATTGGTTGAGTCACTGAAGAGGCAAAGCACCCCCTGCTCACCGTGGTGGGCCAGACGGGCGATATCAAAATGCTCACCATCCACAGGCGTGTGGTCAAACTTGAAATCACCGGTGAAGATCACCGTACCCACTGGTGTGGTGATGGCCAGCGAAAAGCTGTCGGCCATCGAGTGGGTGTTGCGGATGAACTCCACAGAGAAGTGCTGACCCACCTTCACGACGTCGCGCGGTCCCACCGTCTGGAGAGTGGTCCGATCCGTCACACCGGCTTCGTCCATCTTTCCGGTCAGCATCGACAGAGCCAACCGGGGCCCATAGATCACGGGAATGTTGAAGTGCTTGAGGTGGTGGGCAATGCCACCGATGTGATCTTCATGGCCGTGGGTGACGATCATGCCTCGGATGCGCTTCTGGTTTTCGCGCAGGAAGCTGGTGTCCGGGAGCACAACGTTGACGCCATGCATGCCATCGCTGGGAAACGCCAGGCCGGCATCCACCAACATCAAGTCGTCGCCGTACTCGAACACACAGGTGTTCTTGCCGATCTCATGCAGACCGCCAAGGGGAATCACCCGCAGGCAGGGCTCGTGACCGGCTTGACCTTGGCGTGAACGGTTGACAGATGAGATCGGGGTCATGGAATCGCGTCGTTAAGTGAACAATCAGATCGGGCGCTGGCAGCGAAGCCGCTTGCCTCGCAACGCCTTTGGTCAGCCGTGGCGTCAGGTTTGACGCAAGGCGGCCAGGGTTTGGGAAAGGGTGTCGCGCATGGAAGGCTCAAGCGGTAGTAAAGGAAGACGGGGAGCTCCGACGGACCAGCCACTGAGTTCAAGAGCAGCTTTCACAGGAATCGGATTGGTCGTGGCGAACAGGGCCTTGCAGAGCGGAAGCAACATCTCGTGCAAGGCAAGGGCATCAGCGTGGCGTCCGGTGAAGAACGCCTCAATCATTGAACGCATCTGCGGGCCCGCCACATGGCTGGCCACGCTCACCACACCCACAGCGCCGACCGCAAGCATCGGCAAGGTGAGCGCATCGTCGCCGCTGTAGATCGCCAAGCGCGGACCGCAGGCCAATCGCAACTGACTGACCTCTTCGGTGGTGCCACTGGCGGCCTTGATGCTCACCACATTGGGGCAATCCATCAGTCGCGCAACTGTGGAGGGAGCCAGGCAACAGCCGGTACGACCCGGAATGTTGTAAAGCATTAACGGAAGGCTGGGAGCTGCTTCTGCCACAGCACGGAAGTGAGCTTCCAGGCCCGATTGCGGTGGCTTGTTGTAGTAGGGAACCACCACAAGCGCACCATCCGCTCCGGCGGCAGCGGCCTCCCGGGTCGCAGCCACCGCTTCGGCGGTGCTGTTGCTGCCGGTACCGGCCAACACCTTCACACCCGGCGCCACCGCTTCACGCACCGCAGCAAGAAGCTGCACCTGCTCATCCCAACTGAGAGTGGGCGACTCACCGGTGGTGCCACACACGACGATGCCGTCGGAACCGTCTTGGGCCAGATGCTCAGCAAGCCGGGCCGCCAGCACCAGATCAACGCTGCCGTCAGCAGCGAATGGTGTGACCATGGCCGTGAGCACACGGCCGAAGGGCGTGGGTGATAACTGGGCGGATGAGCTCATCAAGATCAGGAAGCAATCAGCAATTCGGCGATCTGGATCGCATTCAGCGCCGCACCTTTTCGAATCTGATCCCCGCAAAGCCAGAACTCGAGTGCGTTCGGCTCGCTGATGTCTTGACGGATCCGACCCACCGCCACGGGATCCCGACCGGTGACATCGGTGGGCATGGGGAAGCGGTTCTCGTCGCAACGATCGATCAACTCGACGCCAGGGGCATTCGCAAGAAGAGAGCGGGCCTCCTCCACGGGAAACGGTTCTTCGAACTCCACATTCACCGCTTCGGAATGGGCTCGCAACACCGGCACACGCACGCAAGTCGCACTGAAGCGCAGATCTGGTAGATCCATGATCTTGCGGGTTTCATTCACCATCTTCATCTCTTCCTCGCAATAGCTGTTGGACTGCAATGGAGAGTTGTGGAGGAACAGATTGAAGGCCAGGGAGTGGGGAAGGATCTCGCTTTGCGGTGTACCGCCATTCAGCACCACTTGGCTGAGGTCGCGCAGTTCCTCCATGGCACGGGCGCCGGCGCCACTGGCGGATTGATAGGTGCTCACCACCACGCGACGCATTGGCCGTTTGGCGGCAAGGGGGGCCAGCGCCAGGGTGAGCAGGATCGTTGTGCAGTTGGGATTGGCAATCACGCCCTGGTGCGCAAACGCCGCATCAGGATTGACCTCGGGCACCACCAAAGGCACCCCGTCTTCCATCCGGAAGGCGCTGGAGTTATCCACCATCACGGCACCAGCAGCCGTAATCGTCTGACGCCACTGCTTCGAAACCGAACCACCAGCGGTAGCCAACACCAGATCCACACCGGCAAACGCGTCAGCACTCACTTCCTGAACGGTGAGCTGTTTCCCCTTCCAGGCCTGCCTTTGACCGGCGGAGCGAGCGGAGGCAAGCAAGCGCAGCTCACCAACAGGAAATTGCCGCTCGTCAAGCAATTTCAAAAGCTCCTGGCCCACCGCACCGCTCGCACCGAGAACAGCAACGGTGAGGGGTTGGGAAGGAAGAGAGCGGGCCTGGGACGGGGAGGGAATGGACAAACGTGTGTCGCTGAAGCTGAGTAACGAATGCAGACGTTGTCTAGAAAGTGAAGGTGATCGCGACGCGGAGCTGGCGAAGCACCTGAGAAAACGCTTCAACCACAATACGTTGCGAAGCCTGTGATGGCTCTTTCATAAAGTGGCTGGCTGCCCGTACAAGTTCTGATGAGCGCCGCTTCGTTGAAGGTCAAGACCACCGCCCGCCCCGGCAGCCGGATGGCGGTTGAAGTGGCAGTGCCTGCGGAGCGCTGCAAAGAGAGCTACGAAGCAGCTGTGACGCGTCTGAGCCGCACCATCAACCTCCCAGGCTTCCGTAAGGGCAAAGTGCCCAGGGCTGTGTTGATGCAACAGATCGGCCCCATGCGCATCCGTGCGACCGCTCTCGAATCGATGGTGGATGGCGTTTGGCGCGAAGCGATCGAACAGGAAAAGATCGAGGTCCTCGGCCAGCCAGACCTCGCCGATGGCTTCGACAAGCTGCTGGATGCATTCGATCCCGGCAAGGAGCTCACCCTGGTGCTGGAAACAGATGTGGCTCCGGTACCCAAGCTCAAGCTGACCAAAGGCCTGAAAGCGGAAGCCGAGAGCGTCAGCTACGACCCCGCCAAGGTCGACGAGATGATCGAACAATCCCGTCGCCAGCTGGCCACCCTGGTGCCCGTGGAGAACCGTGCCGCCGCCAATGGCGATGTGGCCGTGGTGGGGTTCGCAGGCACCTACAGCGATGACGGCAGCGCCATCGAAGGCGGCAGCGCCGATTCCATGGAGGTTGAGCTGGAAGACGGCCGCATGATCCCCGGCTTCGTGGAAGGGGTCGTGGGAATGGCCATTGGGGAAGAGAAAACCGTTGAGTGCCAGTTCCCCGAGGACTACCCCAAAGAGGACGCCCGCGGACGCAAAGCCAGCTTTGTGATCAACCTCAAAGACCTCAAAACTCGCGAGCTGCCTGAACTCGACGACGCCTTCGCCAAGCAGGCAAGCGATAAGGACACAATGGCCGAACTACGCGCGGACCTGGAGGAGCGCCTCAAGGACGACGCCGAACGGCGCCAACAAAGCAACCGCCACGACGCCCTGATTGCAGCCCTGGTAGAGCAGCTCGAGGTGGAACTCCCCGAAAGCCTTGTGCAACAGGAAGTGCGCAACCTGGTGGAGCAAACAGCCGGTCAGTTCGCCCAGCAGGGCATGGACGTGAAATCCCTGTTCACACCTGATCTGGTGCGCAACCTGATGGAGTCGTCCCGCCCAGAAGCCGAAGAACGCCTGCGCCGCAGCCTGGCCCTCTCCGCCCTGGCCGAAGCCGAGGGCCTCGAAGTGGAAGACGGCGACATCGACGCGAAGGTGAAGGAGGTGAAGAAACAGCTCGCCGGTGAGCGTGATATCGATCCCCAGCGCCTGCGCGATGCCGTGATTGATGACCTCCTGCGCGACAAGCTTCTCGGCTGGCTGGAGGAGAACAGCACCGTGGCCGAAAAGGCTGCCGAATCTGACGAAGCCAAAGCGGAGAAGAAGCCTGCAGCAAAGAAAACCACCAAGGAGAAAGCTGAAAAGTCCAAGAAGGACGCCGAGGCCTGATCAGGCCCCATAGATTGCATGCACATCAACCCTTTCTGTTCGCCGCGTGATCGACGCTCGCAGCTCACACCCGATCCAGAACCGCTGGACTGGCATCCGCCCCACAGCTGTGATGCCATCCGCGGCCCCGGGTGTGCTGCCCACGGTCGTGGAGCAGTCGGGCCGAGGCGAGCGGGCCTTCGATATCTATTCACGCCTGTTGCGTGAGCGGATCATTTTTCTGGGCACCGGCATCGACGATCAGGTGGCAGATGCCCTGGTGGCACAGCTTCTGTTCCTTGAAGCGGAAGATCCAGAAAAGGACATTCAGATTTATGTCAACTCTCCCGGCGGCTCGGTGACGGCGGGCCTGGCGATCTACGACACCATGCAGCAGGTGGCCCCTGATGTGGTCACAATCTGCTACGGCCTTGCGGCCTCCATGGGTGCCTTCCTCCTCTCCGGTGGCACCAAGGGGAAACGCCTCGCCCTTCCGAGCGCGCGGATCATGATCCACCAGCCCCTTGGCGGCGCCCAGGGCCAGGCGGTCGATATCGAGATCCAAGCCCAGGAGATCCTCTTCCTCAAGGACACCCTCAATGGGCTGATGGCCGAGCACACTGGCCAGCCCCTAGAAAAAATTGCTGAAGACACCGACCGCGACTACTTCCTTTCCCCGGCAGAAGCGGTTGAATACGGATTGATCGACCGGGTGGTGGACAGCCCTGCAGACGGAGGAATCGTTACGGAAGGCTGACATCGCCTTGATCCGCGACGATCCTTGGAGTCGGGCCATCCCTTCACGTGAGGTCCGTTTCTGCCTGTTTGAACTAACGAGCGCCCGATGGCCAAATTTGATGCCCATCTGAAGTGCTCCTTCTGCGGAAAGTCGCAGGAGCAGGTGCGCAAGCTGATCGCCGGCCCTGGCGTGTACATCTGCGATGAGTGCATCGATCTTTGCAACGAAATCCTTGACGAGGAACTGATCGACGCCCAGGGGAACCCGCGCCACGGTGCTGAGCCCGGACGCAAGCAGGCCTCCCAGGGCACACGGAAGAGCAGCAAGCCAGCGCCAACCCTGGCGAGCATTCCCAAACCACAGGAGATCAAAGCGTTCCTTGACCATCAGGTGGTGGGCCAGAACGCAGCCAAGAAGGTGCTCTCGGTGGCGGTTTACAACCACTACAAGCGACTTGCCTGGCAGGGAGATGGCCAAGGCGAAACGGAGCAGACCGCCACGCGGCTGCACAAGAGCAACATCCTGCTGATCGGGCCTACCGGCTGCGGCAAAACTCTCCTGGCCCAGACCCTGGCGGAAATGCTGGATGTACCGTTCGCCGTGGCCGATGCCACGACCCTGACGGAGGCAGGCTACGTCGGCGAAGACGTGGAAAACATCCTGCTGCGACTCCTGCAGAAAGCCGACATGGATGTGGAGCAGGCCCAGCGCGGCATCATCTACATCGACGAAATCGACAAGATCGCCCGTAAGAGCGAAAATCCCTCCATCACCAGAGATGTCTCCGGTGAAGGGGTGCAGCAGGCGTTGCTGAAGATGCTCGAAGGCACCGTGGCCAACGTGCCGCCCCAGGGGGGACGCAAACATCCTTATCAAGATTGCATTCAGATCGACACCAGCCAGATCCTGTTCATCTGCGGCGGAGCATTTGTCGGTCTCGATGATGTTGTGCAGAAGCGCATGGGCCGCAATGCCATTGGCTTTGTGCCCAGCAGCGACGGCCGAGGACGTCACAAGGCAAGCCGCGACCTGCAGGCCGCCCAGGTGCTGCGCCACTTGGAGCCGGACGATCTGGTGCGTTATGGCCTCATTCCGGAGTTCATCGGTCGCATGCCTGTGAGTGCCGTGCTTGAACCACTTGATGAGCTGGCGCTTCAATCCATCCTCACCGAGCCCCGTGATGCTCTGGTGAAACAGTTCCGCACCCTGTTGAGCATGGACAACGTCCAGCTCGATTTCGACAACGAGGCGGTGGAAGCGATTGCAAAAGAAGCCCACCGGCGCAAAACCGGTGCTCGGGCGCTGCGAGGCATCGTTGAGGAGCTGATGCTCGATCTGATGTACGACCTGCCTTCCCGTAAGAACGTGAAGACCTTCACGGTGACTCAGTCGATGGTGGAGGAACACACGGGCGGCAAGGTGCTGCCTCTGCCCGGAAGCGACCGCCAGCAGGAAACCGCTTGAGGCCATGGCCGCCGCCGACCATCTGCAGGTGCCTCGGCAGCACGGCCTGTTTCTCCACCACGGCATTGACCTGGGTGACGGCACCGTCGCCCACTATCTGGAAGGCCGCGAAATCCTGCGCAGTTCTCTGGACGATTTCAGCCAGAGCCAACCGTTGAGCGTGGTGCCGCACACGGAGTGCTCCCCTCAGGGGGTAACCCTGCGGCGGGCGATGAGCCGCATCGGAGAACAGAACTACAACCTGCTCTTCAACAACTGCGAACACTTCGCCACCTGGTGCAAAACCGGGCGTCATCACAGCAACCAGGTGCAATCAGTAGTGGACAAAGCCCGCAGCTGGAGCAACCTGATGCCCTCAACCCTCATGGCCGGGCTGGAATTACTGGTGCAACGGGGGCTGCTCGACGACCACACCCGCCAGCTGGCTCGGGACGGCGTGGTGAAACTCGACCAGCTGCGCCTGAAACTACTTCGCAAACTCGACACCCTGCTGCAACAAGCCGGAGACAACAGCAATCAGCGCCTGCTGCTCAGCGGCCAGAGCCTGGCTGACCAACTAGCAGCAGTGGAAGAGCTAAAACACCAGATCGATGCACTGCTGGCACAGCCCCCTGTGCTGCCTCCAGCCCGCAAACCTGAGTAGTCTCGCCGCATCACCCGGGTCGCATGAGCCAGGCCTACCAGCCGCTGCATCACAAATACAGACCCCAACGCTTTGATCAGCTGGTGGGACAGGACGCGATTGCGGCCACCCTGGCTCACGCACTGCGCAGCGACCGGATTGCACCGGCCTACCTGTTCAGTGGGCCCCGTGGAACCGGCAAGACCTCAAGCGCCCGCATCCTGGCTCGTTCGCTGAACTGCCTGAGCAGCGAGGGGCCCACGCCCGAACCCTGCGGCAGCTGCGAGCTCTGCACCACGATCGCCGCCGGCACGGCCCTGGATGTGATCGAAATCGATGCCGCCTCCAACACCGGCGTCGACAACATCCGCGACCTGATCGAGCGCTCACGCTTTGCACCGGTGCAGGCGCGCTGGAAGGTGTATGTGGTGGACGAATGCCACATGCTCTCCACCGCAGCCTTCAACGCCCTGCTCAAAACCCTGGAGGAACCACCACCGCGGGTGGTGTTCGTGCTGGCCACCACCGACCCCCAGCGGGTGCTGCCCACCATCCTCAGCCGCTGCCAGCGGTTTGATTTCCGCCGCATCCCCCTTGATGCCCTCGAGGCCCACCTCACCTGGATCGCGGAAGAGGAAACGATTCCGATCCAACCGGAAGCAGTGCACGTAGTGGCCCAACGGGCCCAGGGGGGCCTGCGCGATGCGGAGAGCCTGCTCGATCAGCTCAGCCTTCTGCCGGCACCGATCGAAGCCGATGCGGTGTGGGATCTCCTCGGCGCGGTGCCGGAGCAAGACCTGATTGCATTGGCCGAAGCGTTGGCCAGCAGCGATCCCTTGCAGCTTGTGGAATCGAGCCGCAGCCTTCTCGATCGCGGCCGCGATCCAGGCGCTGTGCTGCAGGGACTAGCCGGCATCTTGCGGGATCTCGTGCTGATGGCAGCGGCCCCCGACCGGCCCGAGCTCACCAGTGTGTCGCCTCAGTTCCGCGATCAATTGCCGGCGCTGGCCCAACGCATCGGCCGCCAGCGTTTGCTGCAATGGCAGGTCCACCTGCGGGGCGGCGAACAGCAACTGCGCCTGAGCGTGCAACCCCGCCTCTGGCTGGAGGTGCTGCTGATGGGCTTGCTGGCAGAGACTGCACCAACGAATGCAGCTCCGCTTAAAACAGCAGCCGCACAAACCCCTTCCGCGCCGCCGGCCTCAACCGCAGTAGCGACCACACCTGTGGCCTTGCCGGCGACGGTTTCAGACCTCACGCAGCCTCAGGCAACCGCTGAATCTCCTGCACAGCCCCCCCACCCCAAAACGACAACCACCAACACAGCGACCGGCAGCTCCACCACTCCATCCTCCGAAGTCACGCTGCCCCTCACGAGCGGGGACTCTGCGGATGACAAAGCAGCGACCCCCAGCACCACCCTGCCTGAGCTGTGGCAGCAAATTCTCGGCAGCCTTGAACTGCCCTCCACCCGCATGCTGCTCTCCCAACAGGCCCAGTTAGTACGCCTGGATCCACATCGGGCCGTGGTGCAAGTCGCCGGTAACTGGATGGGCATGGTGCAGAGCCGCGCCACCCTGCTGGAACAAGCAATCGCCCGCGCCTGCGGCGGTCACCGCCAGCTTGTTCTGGAAAGCCACAACGGCACGATCACCCCAGCTTCATCAACATCCCCAACGCCATCCCAGAAGAGCGCTTCCAGTCACGAACCCGCTGAACCAGCAGCGATGCCCTCTCCAGCAGCACAAACAACAGCAGCTGCCATGCCACCCGTCCTGGCCACCCCAGGGCCAGCGATCAGGCCCGCAGAGGCGGTCTTCACCCAACCAGCCCAAACCAAGTCGGTTCAAGCCTCCCAGCCAATGCCCTCGCCCATTGACGACAAGGTGAAACGGTTTACCGAGTTCTTCAATGGACAAGTGGTGGACCTGGATGTCTCCGACTGACGTCAGAACCATCCAACAAAGCCCTGACTGTGCAGTCCCTCGAATTCCTCATCAAGCACATGTCATGGGCTGATTGGTGATCGAAATTCTTTTGGGACAATCCAATCGATGCACACGTGGGTTTCCTGTCGGGAGGGTTCTTCAACCCACTGGTTCACCCCGATGGCTGGTCTTGGCCCACACCAGTCGTTTCGGGAACAACGCCATCTTCAAAGTCACCCAAGGGATCACCACAAACCAGTGACCCAGATAAATAATCCCGAGCAACAGATTGACAAATCCAGCCTGCGGCAAGTCAGGGCCCTCACTGGAGCGTCGACAACCTCGCCAATAGGCCAGACCAGAGACGCTGAAGGCCACGAATGAAAGCGGCCAGTACACCGGCATCGTCCGCAACACAAGGCTGGTGATCAGATCAGCAAACGACAGGAGCGGCAGCACGTACTGCAACAGGAAGAAACAGGCCAGATCAAGACGTTGACCGCCTGTAAGCGCTCCTGACGCGAGCTTGGGCCAGTAATCAAAAAAGCGCTGCAACCCACCTTCAGCCCAGCGTTGACGCTGCTTCCACAGAGCCGAGAGGGACTCAACCGCTTCTTCCTGCACCGGAGGGTCCCAAAGCAATCCCACCGGAGCTCCTTCGGTCAGCAAGCGAAAACTGAGATCAAGGTCGTCGGTGACCGTGTCTTCGTTGAAACCACCACAGGCCTGCAAGCGACTGCGCTGCAGCAACTCACCGTTACCGCGCAGTTCCATCACGCCGGCACCCATAAGGCGACCCTGCTGCAGCAATGCATCCAGCGCCATTTCCATCGCCTGCACCCTGGTGAGCCAACCCTCGTGGGCATTGGTCACCGCCTTACGCAACTGCACAGCGGCCCAACGCCCACGAATCGCAAAGGGCAACAGCCGCTCGAGAACGTCGTTCTGCAACTGGGCATCGGCATCGAGCACCAACATCCACTCACCCTTGAGCTGCTGCAGGACGGTGTTGAGCGCCCCTGATTTTCCCCCACCAGCGCCACGCTTGCGATGAATCACCTGCAACTGAGGATGCTGCTGCTGCAGCTCATCAAGGAGCGGACCCGTACGGTCTTCGCTGCCGTCATCCACAACCCAGAGCGCTAGCCGCTCCTTGGGGTATCGCAACGCCATGAGGCGCGCCAGCAAGCGCGCCACGACCGCTTCTTCATCCCGAGCAGCCACAACCACATCCACAGCGGGTAGATCCACAGGGATATCTGCTTTCAAGGCCTCCTCCCCAGGTGCTGTCGCCAGATCGCGACTGCGCAGAACCGTTCGAAGGCCGTACCCCCCCAGCAGCAAAGCCAGTGTCACCGCCGGCATCAGGCTGCGCAGAGGGTCTAGCCAATGGGGGGCAGCACCGGCAGCACCACAAGCCACAAGGAACAGGGCTGACTTACCGCGTCGGTGATCTCCCGTCCCTGCGGCGTGTGCCATCGACCATCCTGGAATGTGGCGACTCTAAGGGGCCTTAATGGATGGAGACAGCGGTGCCAGGGAAGCGCCGGGGTAATAGTGCTGGAGGATCCGCTGCACAGGCCAACCACGGCGGGCCAAATCGATGGCACCAGCCTGGGACAAGCCGGCGCCATGGCCAAAGCCACCGCCCTGGAAGCGCCACACCCCTGCCCCAGCCGACTCAAGGCTGAACAGGGTGCTTGGCAGACGACGCAACGTGCGGCGGATGGCATCCAACTGCAGGTCCACCGGAGCACCAGGGCCATTCCCACTGATGCGCAGGGTCAGAACCCTGCCACTTGGCCCTCGCTTCTCCACCGAGACATCGTCAACCTGACCGATCGAACGTCCTGCAAGAGCCTTCTGCAACTGAAAGGAGGTGTATGTGCGGCTCCAGCGGAACAATGGATGACCAGCGCCATAGGCCCCGCCGCCCCCCTGCACCAAGCGACGCACCTCCTGCGGATCCGTCAGGGGCATCACCACACTCTGCTGCCAGCCCTGATCGCCATCGGGCTTCGCTTTCAGATAGGACGCCGGCGCCATCGCCCAGGCTTCCGGCGCGGACGCCATCACGCCTCCATTGGATGCGTGGTAGACCGCGCTGATCGGTTGACCCTGCCACTGCAACACCTGACCAGCGGTGGCCTGGATCGCTTGGCGCACGGCAGGGCTGGCTTGACGGGGATCGCTGTACACCTGGCACTGGGTGTCGCTGCAGAGGTGGTAACCGTCAATGTCGAAGCGGTGGCTGTTGGCCAAAGCCCAGGTGCGGGCCAGGATTGCCTGGGCCTGAAGGGCCGCCGCGGGCGAGCCGGCCCCGATCTCATGGGGAACGACCCCTTCGAGGTAACGCTCCAGAGGCACCTGCTCCAGCAGCGTCCAACTGCCGTAAGCATCGGGCTGAAGCCGAAATGGGCCTTGCATCACCCCACCATTCCAACGCAACCCATCGGGAGCCTCGAGTTGGAGCGGTCCACGCAACACATGCTCCTTGCCACCGATCACCACCACGGGACGCACCGCGCTAGTGACCGTCTGGCGCCAGGGACGGCTGCTGACACCCTTCAGTGGCATAGCGGTCTCTGGTGCCCAAACCTCCCACTCACCCGGATGGGCCACTAAAGCTTTCACTCCTTGCTGTCGCCATCGCTGCGCCACCTGATCCGCTGATTCGAAGCTTGCGTAGGGCCCTGCCACCAGACGCGACACCTTCACCGGCTGCGCCAAAGGCACCAGCTGCCAACTGATGCTGATGGAGCCAGCTTCAACCAAAAGGGGGTCTCCAACGTCAGGATCGAGCGGCCGCAGCGTCAGAGGCACAACACCGGCACTGCGCAACAGCAAGGCAGAGGCAGGGCGTTCCCGACTCGTTCCCCGACCAAGGTGATCCTCCAAAGCCACCCACAACTGATCCGCGGAAACCGAGGGCGGTTGCGGAACCGCTCGGTGCGTAGGGATCTGAGGCAGCGCAGGAGTTGCCAGCTCAATCTCCTGAGCCCGGCAGCCCACAGTGATGACGGAGCACAACACAAGCGAGGGAGCCAACCACCCCAAACACAGGCCGTCATGGTTCCGCTTCATTGGCTCAGGGGAAGGTGAGGGCGTATTGTTGTCGTTCGTGCCACGCGCTGCCAGAGACATGCCCAAGCTCAAGACCCGCAAAGCAGCCGCGAAGCGGTTCAAGGCAACCGGCACTGGCAAATTCATGCGTCGTCGTGCCTTCCGCAATCACCTGCTCGATCACAAGAGCCCCAAGCTGAAGCGCCATCTGGGCACCAAGGCCGTCGTGGACCGCACCGATGAGGATCGGGTGGCCCTGATGATGCCCTACGCCTGATCGAGTCTGGGCTCGCTCGTCGCCACTCGATTGATCTCTCCACTTATCTGATTTTCTGATTCATGGCCCGCGTTAAAAGAGGCAATGTTGCCCGCAAGCGCCGCAACAAAATCCTGCGCCTTGCCCGTGGCTTCCGTGGCAGCAACGGCACCCTCTTCCGCACCGCCAACCAGCGGGTGATGAAGGCTCTGTGCAACGCCTATCGCGACCGTCGTCGTCGCAAACGGGACTTCCGTCGTCTCTGGATTGCTCGCATCAATGCCGCTGCCCGTCTGAACGGAATCAGCTACAGCCGTTTAATCGGCGGGCTGAAGAAGGCCGATGTGCGCCTGAATCGCAAGATGCTGGCCCAGCTGGCAGTGACCGATCCAGGTAGCTTTGCCAACGTGGTGACCGCAGCCAAAGGCTGATCCTGCAACGTCTGACATGAGGCATTTCAACTGATGGATCGCCTCTTGCCAGAGACCTATCTCTTGGGTCTGATCGGATTGCTGGCGATCGTGGCTGTTGTGGTCGGTCGCCAGCTTTTGCGTGTGCGCCGTGATGAGCTCAGTCTCATCGAAATGGAGCAGAGCGGAGCAGCATCCTCGAAGGATGCTGGCCAGCTCTATGAATTGGCATCGGTTCAACTACGAAAGCGGCTGTACCCCCAGGCCACTGCCAATTTGCGCCAAGCGCTCAAACGCATGTCAGGCGAACCTGATGAAGCCAAAGCTTTGGTCGAAAACGCTTTGGGGTTTGCCCTGGCCGCCCAGAAGGACTTTGATGGGGCGGTGAAGCATTATCGGGCGGCCATCAATGCCAAAGCCGACTATCCCGTCGCCCTTAATAACCTGGCGTTTGCCCGCGAACGCCTTCTCCAACCGGAAGAAGCCGCCGGTCTGTATCGCGAAGTGTTGAAGTTGGAGCCTTCGAACTCCACAGCCACGAAGCGCCTGAAACGGCTGGAACGCCAACTCAGCTCAGGCGCGCTGACGTCCTCACCAAAGCCCACGAATGGGAACGGATTCTAGAACCTCAACTTCCGCAACGCATGGAAAAGGGGACAGTTGCAATCTGCCACCGCGGTGAGTCAAGCGAGGAGCTTGCCAACCTGAGAGGGAGAAACCCTGTAAACCCACGAAATCGCCACCGGACTCAAGATCGGCGGTCAAATCATTGGACAACGGAAGCAAATCAAGCTGATCAGACTTGGCATTGAAATTTCCTTGAACAGGGGTTGTGATTTCGCCAATGCGCATATCACCACGCACATCCAACATTTGCCCCATGGGCGTCACGCTCGCCAATGTCAGCAGGACATCTTCAGATGGACCACCGGTGAAAGAAAGATAGGTTCCGCACCATTGACGGGGGAGAGTCGCAGCCAGATCCTCAGCACGAAGCACCGGATCAAAGCTTTCCACAGCACCTTCCAACATCAAAGGTATTGATAGCTTGGAGCTATCGAACTGCATCTGACTTTCGAAGGGGATCGGACTTTGAATCGGCAGGTCCACAACGGGTGGAACAGGCATGAGCAAACAAGGATGATCGACTCAAGGTAGGGCCATTCCCTTGGTCGTGTTTATTTCTCCATCGGTTCTCACACCATTTCCTGCATCTTCAGCATGTCCACGGATTCGTCTCCAGCCTCCAATGCCAGCAGTGTTGAATCGGATGCCCTACTGATCGCTGGGCGTCACTTCAACTGCCGCCTCTTCACCGGCACCGGCAAGTACCCCAGCTTGGCTGCCATGCAACAAAGCCTGGAGCGCTCCGGCTGCGACATGGTGACCGTGGCGGTGCGTCGGGTACAAACCGTGGCCGCAGGCCATGAAGGCCTGATGGAAGCGATCGACTGGTCGCGCATCTGGATGCTGCCCAACACCGCCGGGTGTGCCACAGCCGAAGAAGCGGTGAGAGTCGCCCGGCTGGGGAGGGAACTGGCAAAACTGGCTGGTCAGCACGACAACACCTTCGTGAAATTGGAGGTGATTCCAGACAGCCGCCATCTGCTTCCGGATCCCATCGGCACCCTGGAGGCAGCGGAGCAACTGGTGAAGGAAGGCTTCACTGTTCTGCCGTACATCAATGCTGACCCACTGCTGGCGAAACGCCTGGAAGAGGTGGGCTGCGCCACGGTGATGCCCTTGGGCTCACCAATCGGGTCAGGCCAAGGATTGCGCAACGACGCCAATATTCGCCTCATCATTGAGAACTCCAAGGTGCCCGTGGTGATCGATGCTGGGATCGGCGTTCCCAGCGAAGCGGCCCAAGCCCTGGAGATGGGCGCCGCAGCCGTATTGGTCAACAGCGCCATCGCCATGGCCGGTGACCCCCCAGCCATGGCAGAAGCCATGGGTCTGGCCGTTCGGGCAGGCCGGCAAGCTCATCTGGCGGGCCGCCTACCGCTGCGCCAGGACGCCTCTCCCAGCTCACCGATTACCAATCGCGTGAACGGCTAAGCCGTAAAGGAGCGTGGCGAAATCGCCCCAGAGCGCAGGGATGCCCATAAGGTCCGCTCCAGATGCATCAATTCCATGCAAGTCACCGAAGAGGATGGCGGACGGCTGAACGCTTTTGCCAAAGAACCGCGCATGGAAGTGATGGATGCTCAAACCAGCCGCAGCAAGAGCTCTCAGCTGCTGATCGTCGCGGGCGGCGTGCTGGTGATCGCCCTGATGGCGGTGACGGTGCTGATCAGCTGAAAACCCTGTAGTAGCTTGCGTCTGATTAGCGGTCGGAACGCTTCGGCAGGAGTTAGAGGTGAAGGTTCTCGTTCTCGGCGGTGACGGCTTCTGTGGCTGGCCCTGTGCAGTGAATCTGGCTGACCAGGGTCATGACGTCTTGATCGTCGACAACCTCAGTCGCCGCAAGATCGACATCGACCTCGAAGTGGAGTCCCTGACTCCGATCGTGAGCATTGGTGAGCGTCTGAAGGCCTGGGAAGAAACCGACGGCAAGCCCATGCGCTTCCTGCACATGGACATTGCCCATGAATACCAGCGCCTGCTCGATCTGCTGATCGAAGAGAAGCCTGACTCCGTGGTGCACTTCGCCGAGCAGCGCGCAGCTCCCTACTCCATGAAGAGCAGCGCCACCAAGCGCTACACCGTCGACAACAACGTCAACGGCACCCACAATCTGCTGGCTGCCATCGTTGAGAGTGGTCAGAACATCCATGTGGTGCATCTCGGCACCATGGGTGTGTACGGCTATGGCTCCCACCGCGGCGCCACCATTCCCGAGGGCTACCTGAAGGTGGAGGTGCCGCAGCCGGACGGCTCCCGCTTTGAAGAGGAGATTCTTCATCCCGCCAGCCCCGGCAGTGTCTATCACATGACCAAGACGCTGGATCAGCTCCTTTTCCTTTACTACAACAAAAACGATCAGGTGCGCATCACCGATCTCCACCAGGGGATCGTCTGGGGCACCAACACCGACGCCACGGATCGTGATCCCCGTCTGACCAACCGTTTCGATTACGACGGTGACTACGGCACCGTGCTGAACCGCTTTCTGATGCAGGCGGCGATCGGCTATCCCCTCACCGTGCACGGCACCGGCGGCCAGACCCGAGCCTTCATCCATATCCGTGATTCGGTGAAGTGCGTGCAACTGGCTCTGGAAAACCCCCCTGAGAAGGGTGAGCGAGTGAAGATCTTCAACCAGATGACCGAAAGCCATCAGGTGGGTGAACTGGCCAAGAAGGTGGCTGCCCTCACCGGCGCCCAGGTGAACAACCTGCCGAATCCCCGCAATGAAGCGGTGGAGAACGACCTGATCGTGGACAACCGTTGCTTCCTCGAACTCGGTCTCAACCCGACCACGCTCGATGATGGTCTGCTGAAGGAAGTGGTGGAGATCGCCACCCGCTACGCCGACCGGTGCGATCGCAATCGCATCCTGTGCACCTCCGCCTGGACGAAAACCCAGGCCCAGGCCATCGGCACAGCGTCCTGATCAGTATCACCCTGCCGTCGCCGTCGTTCCCGTGAAAATCGCTTTTTTCACCGAAACCTTCCTCCCCAAGGTCGACGGCATCGTCACCCGACTCACCAAAACGGTGAAGCATCTGGTGGACGCCGGTGATGAAGTGATGGTCTTCTGCCCAGAAGGCTGCCCCGACGACTACATGGGAGCCAAGCTGGTCGGCGTACCAGCCATGCCGCTGCCCCTCTATCCGGAACTGAAGCTGGCCCTGCCGCGGCCGGCTGTATCGGACGCCATTGACGCCTTCCAGCCTGACCTCATTCATGTGGTCAATCCGGCTGTGTTGGGCCTTGGAGGCATCTGGCTGGCCAAAACCAAGGGCATTCCACTGGTGGCCAGCTACCACACCCATCTACCCAAATACCTTGAGCACTACGGGATGGGCATGCTCGAGCCCCTGCTCTGGGAACTGCTCAAAGCCGCTCATAATCAGGCCGTGCTCAACCTCTGCACCTCCACGGCGATGGTGCAAGAGCTCAGCGAAAAAGGGATCCAGCACACTGACCTGTGGCAACGCGGTGTGGATACGGACCTCTTCCGTCCGGAGCTCCGTAGTGATGACATGCGCCAACGGCTGCTGGGAAGCCACGACGACCTCGGATCTCTGCTGCTCTATGTCGGCCGTCTGTCAGCTGAGAAGCAGATCGAACGCATTCGACCAGTGCTGGAAGCCCTGCCGCATACCCGGCTGGCCCTGGTCGGGGATGGCCCTCACCGCCAGCAGCTCGAGAAGCATTTCGAAGGCACCGCTACCACCTTTGTGGGCTACCTAGCTGGAGAAGAGCTGGCGAGCGCCTACGCCAGTGGTGATGCATTCCTTTTCCCGTCCAGCACGGAAACCCTGGGCCTGGTTCTGCTGGAGGCAATGGCCGCCGGATGCCCGGTGGTAGGTGCTAACAGGGGCGGTATCCCCGACATCATCAGCGACGGCATCAATGGTTGTCTCTACGAACCGGACGGCTGCGATGGTGGTGCCTCCAGTCTCATTGAAGCCACCCGTCGCCTGCTGGGCAATGACCAGGATCGCCAGAGCCTTCGCACCGAAGCCCGCCGCGAGGCTGAACGCTGGGGCTGGGCCGGCGCCACGGAACAATTGCGCGGTTACTACCGCCAGGTCCTTCAACCAACCCTCAGCGCAGTGGCATGAAGCTCAGCGCTTCTCACGCTTGCGGTTCCACGTCTCCATCACCTTCTTAGCCATGGGTAGAGCATGGACTGAGCCCCCACCGGGAGTGTTCTCTGCAAAGGCCACAATCACAATCTCCCCTTCCGGATAAGGGGCATAGCTGGCAAACCAGGCGTGGTCAGGGCCACCTGTGCTGTCTTCAGCTGTTCCGGTCTTACCGGCTGCCGGAGGGATCCCGGGGCCATTGAGGCCATAGCCAGTGCCATCAGACACCACTTTGCGCAGGCCTTCCCGGATTTTCTTGAGCGTGCTCGGCTTGATCGCCACGCGGCTGCGACGATCTGGTGCCGTCCAATCCAGACCCTGGTCGGCGAGGTGCGGCGTCACCAGCCAGCCGCCATTGGCAAACACGCTGTAAGCCCGAGCCAACTGCAGAGGCGTGATCTGTACCACCGACTGACCAATGGAAGCGCTGGCCATGTCTTCTGGGATCCAGGGAGTGGTGCCGGGCTTGCTCCAACCGCGACCAGCCGCGGCCCAATCTTCATCGCCAACCAATCCCACACTTTCCTCCCAGCCGATCTCAATGCCGCTTTTGCCAGCAAAGCCAAGAGCGGTGGCGGCCTTCTTCAGAGCACGGGAACCTGAACCCACGCCGATTTGATAGAAAAAGGTGTTGCTGGAAAAACGCAACGCATCGGCATAACCGATGGTGCCAAATCCAGCACCGTTGTGGTCAGGGAAGCAGTGACCGCCATAGGTGATGCAGGCCGCCGTTGGCAACTTCACGTCCGCCGGAAACTTGCCCGACTCCATCCCGGCCATCGCTGTCACCGCTTTCCAGGTGCTGCCTGGGTCGTAAGCGTTCAATGCCCTGCTGAACAACGGCTTGCGCGGATTTGAAAAGAGTTGGTCGTATTCCTTCTGAGTGGTGACCAGCTTCGAGAAGAAATTAGGGTCATAGGTGGGTTTGCTGGCCAGAGCAAGAATGCCGCCGGTGCGCGGATCCATCGCCACGATGGACCCTCCCTGCTTGTCAGCCAGGGCCTGCTCTGCCGCCCGCTGAAGATCGAGGTCGAGCGTGAGGGTGAGATCTTTGCCGGCCACAGAAGGGCGATCACCGAGGTATCGCTGCACCTCGCCCATGGCATTCACCTCCAGCATCTGCCCACCCCATTTCCCGCGCAGATGAGATTCGTAGGCCGCTTCAACACCAGTGCGGCCGATGCGATCACGAATCTTGTAACCCTTCTCGACCAGCTGCTTGTATTCGTTTTCCGTGATCGGCTGCGAATAACCCAAAGCGTGGGCCGCCAAAGTTCCATGGGGGTAAAAACGGAGGATGTCCACATCCACCTGGGCACCCTTCAGATCCAATGCCTGCTCACGGAAGCGCAACACCTGTTCTGGCGTGAGCTCCGAAGCAAGCGTGATGCGGTAACCATCGCGATCAACGCCCCTGTTACGGCGCTGATCTAAGTCCTCCGGCTTCAGATTCAACAAGCGGGTCAGATGATCCCGCAAGACGGGCCAGGTGGCATCGTCGACCAACCGTGGCTCGAGGTAAAGGGAATACGTGAGTTTGCTGGAAGCCAAGACCCGACCATCACGGTCGAGCAAGCGCCCGCGGATGGGCGATCGCGGCACCAGACGGATGCGATTTTCGTCAGCCTGCTCACGGAAGTGAGCGCCCTCGATCACCTGCAGCCAGGTGAGCCGTGCCAGCATCGCACCACAAAAAATCAGCACCACACTGATCAGAATCAAAGGCTGCTGCTTAAGACCGCTGTGGCGGTAGCCCTCACGACCGGTGTAGCTGGAACGAGCCATAGGGTGAAGCGACTGCTCAGGAAGCGAGAGATTGCTGGAGCTGATCCAGTCTGCTTTCAATCCTGGCAAGAACCTGATGCAACGACTCGCCGTCGTCAGAGGTCGTCTGGAGTGGAGGTGACTGAGCGGGTTCAGGATCCACGTCGACCGTCACTTCGATGACAGGATTCCCAAGGCCAGGGCTGACCTGATCCAAGCGTTCGCGCACAACTCTGGCGGAGGCCTGGCCTTCATCACGTAGATCCGAGAAAGGATCAGCCGAACCCGTGAAGCTTTCCACCACCTTGGCAGCGCCTCCCTGACGCACCCTGTCTGCCATCGCGAGACCCACAGGCAACACGTCTTGCATCAAAGTGAGTCGAAAGGCCTCAAAAGGATTTTGCTCGGCCATCGAACCGAAGTCTCAACGAATTCCAGTCTGCTCTGATGGCAGCACCACCGTGGGACAAGCGGCTTGACGGGCTCCAAAAGCCCAGCCAGAAACACCGCTGAGCACAACCAAAGCCAGGATGGGAACAATCGCCTGGTGGGTGGTCTCGAGACTCAGCCATTCGCGCCAGCCCCGCAGAAACCGATCTCTTGCAAAACGGCGGCGCTCCCGCGACTCCTGCTTAAAGCGGCGGCGGAATGATTTCTCCACCCAACGCTCAAAGGAACGCTTCTTGGTGATCGCCATCTTGCGCTCCACCTCCAGCAGCTGACCGGAGGTGAGCTCCGGATGGAAGGTGCTGATCAACTCCAGACTCTTGAGGAACATCTCCACGGCACCGTCCTTGATCTGACGGGCGTCGTCATCGAGCAGATCCCAGGCCAGCTCTGGATAGAATCGACAGCGGTTGTTCAGGATCTGCTCCTCGGTGAGCTGACCGGGTTCACGCAACCAGCGATCGGTGTTGCTGTCGAAACGACGCCAGTAGAGGAAGGGGTTGATATAGATCGTCTTCCCACCCAGCAGGATGCTGTCTTGCTGCAGGCGTCGCTGCAGCTGCTGAGTCTGCTCTTGGGCAGCGGTCACAGGAAATTCGAGCTGGGCGCTCAGGGTATCGGCGCAGTCGACCGCCCACCAGCCCCCTGACTTATTCCCACTCGATCGTTCCAGGGGGCTTGCTGGTGATATCGAGCACCACTCGATTGACCCCCTGCACCTCATTGACAATGCGATTGGAGATCTTTTCAAGCAGATCAGCTGGCAGACGCGACCAGTCGGCGGTCATTCCATCCTCGCTCGAGACGCAGCGAAGCACGATCGGCCAGGCATAGGTGCGCTTGTCGCCCATGACACCCACGGAACGCACAGGCAACAGGACTGCAAAGGCCTGCCAAATGTCGTGATAGAGACCCGCTTCCTTCACCTCTTCACGCACGATCAGATCGGCATCACGCAGACAATCCAGCTTCTCGTCGGTGACCTCACCGAGAATGCGAATGGCCAGACCAGGGCCTGGAAAGGGGTGACGTCGCACGATCTCTTCCGGCAAACCCAGATTACGGCCCACCTTGCGCACCTCGTCTTTGAACAATTTGCGCAGGGGCTCCACCAGCTTGAACTGGAGATCCTTCGGTAGACCACCCACGTTGTGGTGGCTCTTGATCTTCACGGCCACCCGCTCACCGGTTTTGGGATCCACGTTGGTGCCGGCGCTCTCAATCACATCGGGATAGAGGGTGCCCTGAGCGAGGTAATCAAAGGGGCCGAGGCGCTTGCTCTCCTCTTCAAATACACGAATGAACTCAGTACCGATGATCTTGCGCTTCTTCTCGGGATCGGTCACACCACTTAGCTTTTCGAGAAAGCGCTTGCGAGCATTGATGTATTCAACATGGATGTTGAATTTGCGGTCGAAAAAGTCCATCAAAAATTCGGGCTCACCTTTTCGCATAAAGCCCTGATCGATGAACATGCAGGTGAGTTGATCCCCAATGGCTTTCTTCAACAGGAAAGCAAGGGTGGACGAATCCACACCACCCGACAGGGCAAGTAACACGCGTTTGTCACCGACCTGCTCACGCACCAGCGCCACCGCCTCCTCAATGAAGGCATCCGTGGTCCAGTCGGGCTCACAAGTACAGACGTGGTAGACAAAGTTGCGGATCAAAGCCATTCCGCAGGTGGAATGCACCACTTCGGGATGGAACTGCACGCCGTACAAGCGGCGCTGATGGTCAGCCACCGCAGCCTCGGGGGTATTGGCGGTGTGGGCCAAGCGCACAAACCCCTCAGGAAGCGCCTTCACGGAGTCGCCGTGGCTCATCCACATCGTGGAACCGCTGTCGACATTGGTGAGCAAATCAGTGGGGTCGTCCACGATCAGTGGCGCCTTGCCGTATTCCGCCTTGCCCGTGGCGGCCTCCACAACTCCCCCCAGCTGCTGCACCATCAGCTGCATGCCGTAACAGACACCAAGCACCGGAATGCCCAGGTTCCAGATCTCCGGATCGCAAAGAGGAGCACCCTCGGCGTACACAGAACTGGGGCCACCGCTGAGGATGATTCCCGCCGGGGCCATTTCGCGCAGCTCTGCAGCGGACGTGCTGTAGCCCAACACCAGAGAGAACACCTCCGTCTCCCGCACCCTTCGCGCGATCAGCTCCGAATACTGCGAGCCGAAATCGAGAATGACGATCGCCGGCTTACGCGGGCCGTCAGGCTGCATTTGAGTCATCGCTACGAAGGGGGTCGGGGGCAAACGACCATCAATCCATCAGCGTAGAGAAGGGGCTTGGAGGGTCACTCCCCACTGCTGCAGCACAGCCACCCCTGCAGGTCCTGCCCAGCGGCGCTGACGAGAGCGATCAAACAACACGGCTCCCAACCGCAAGGGCCAATCGCCATAACGCTGCAAATAGTCCCGACCGCGCCGCTCGACGGCTGTCGCCATGGCCTGCCGCAAGGCATCGGCTTTGACTGGATCATGGGCTTCAAGATCGGTCAACGCCGCCTCCACCGAGGCAGCGGTTCGCAGTTGCTGCAACTGGGGCTGAGGCAAGGCAAGATCCACAGCCAGGGCCACAAGAACCTCGGAACGTCCATCGGCCAGATGGTGATGGGTGTGGAAAATGCCACCAGCCAACTTGACCAGCTTTCCCTGGTAACCCAGCAACAGCAAGTCTTCAACGCCCGCCTCCGCCGCTGCCACCAGCGACGGGCCAATCCAGTTGCCGGTTTTGATCACAGGCCCTACAGCTGTCAAACCCAATTGGCCCGCCAGATCCAAACCGTTCTCACCGATCACGAACGTCATCCGTCCGTTGAAAGTCCGTGCATTGGCCTCCTGCCGCACCTGATCGAGGCTTGCCTGCAGTTGATCAGGCGATGCACTGGCCTGCACCAGGGCCTGCGTCCCAATCAAAGCAAGACCTTCCACCACTCCAAAAGCGGAATTGCTGGTGCGTTCTGCCAACAACCTCCCCCGCGGTAGCACCACCTCCACCACCAACCCCCGGCCTTGGGGCACCAGAGGGCGCAGGTTGCACTCCAGCAGCGTCCGCGCAAAAGCAGAGAGACACATCCCTCCGCCGTCTTCAAAGCGGCCGACTCCCTCACCAGGCAGCAGGGTGAGCCAGGGATCCGCCTTTGCAGACCAAGACACCTGAACCCACACCTCCAGTCCCCGGGTGAGATCCAAACCCGAGCCTGGATCGCAAATGCTGATGGCCAAAGCCTGGGCACCACCCTCGAGCAGCGACACCGACCGCACCGACACCAGCTGCGTTGTCTCACTGTCTGGCAAGAGCAGGGTCTGCTCCAAAGCAACTTGTTCACCGGCAAGCTGCTGTGTGGCTGCCCGCGCCGCCGCAGCGACCCACATCGGCAAAATCAAACCAGCCGGAGAAGACGATGGAGAGGGAGCGGCCTCAGGCATGACGGCCGGCTGGCAATCGGAGGTTCAAGACCATTTTTTAAGATGATGGATTGGCATTTCTGAGGCCGTGCAGGACAAGCTCACGCTGATGATCCCGGGTCCCACCCCCGTGCCCGAGTCGGTGCTGAAGGCCATGGGCCGCCACCCCATCGGCCACCGCAGCGGTGAGTTCCAGGATGTGGTGAAACGCACCACCGAGCAACTGCGCTGGCTCCACCAGACCAGCAATGATGTGCTGGTGATTACCGGAAGCGGCACGGCCGCGATGGAAGCGGGAATCATCAACACCCTCAGCCGGGGGGACAAAGTGCTCTGTGGCGACAACGGCAAGTTCGGCGAGCGCTGGGTGAAAGTGGCCCGGGCCTACGGACTCGACGTGGAGGTGATCAAGGCTGAATGGGGCCAGCCCCTTGATCCAGAGGCCTTCCGCACCGCCCTGGAAGCCGACACCGCCAAAGAAATTCGGGCTGTGATCCTCACCCACTCCGAAACGTCCACAGGAGTGATCAACGACCTCGAAACGATCAGCGGTCATGTGCGAGCCCATGGCACCGCTCTCACCATTGCTGACTGTGTCACCAGCCTCGGCGCAAGCAACGTGCCAATGGATGCCTGGGGTTTGGATGTGGTGGCATCGGGCTCACAGAAGGGCTACATGATGCCCCCTGGTCTCAGCTTCGTCGCGATGAGTGAGCGGGCCTGGCAGGCCTACGAACGTTCGGATCTACCCAAATTTTATTTAGATCTGGGCCCATACCGAAAAACCGCAGCCAAGAACAGCAATCCCTTCACCCCGGCGGTGAATCTCTACTTCGCTCTTGAAACAGCGCTGGACATGATGCAGGCCGAAGGACTGGAAGCAATCTTCACGCGCCACGGCCGCCATCGCGCCGCAGCACAAGCAGGCATGAAAGCCATGGGTCTTCCCCTCTACGCCGCCGAGGGCTACGGCAGTCCTGCCATCACAGCCGTTGCTCCAGATGGCATCGATGCGGAACAACTGCGGAAAGCTGTCAAAGAACGTTTTGACATACTTCTTGCTGGCGGCCAGGATCACCTCAAAGGCAAGGTCTTCCGCATTGGCCACTTGGGCTTTGTCTGCGATCGCGATGTGCTGACCGCGGTCGCTGCGATCGAGTCAACATTGCACTCTCTCGGTCTCCACAAAACCACCATGGGTGCCGGCGTAGCGGCCACTGCTGCGGCACTCGCCTCCTAAAGCAACAGGCTGCGATCTCCAACACCACAAGCTGCGGCAGTGTCATAAACTGCCGCAATGCGGGTGTAATTCAGTGGTAGAATGTCAGCTTCCCAAGCTGAACGTCGCCGGTTCGAGTCCGGTCACCCGCTTACTTAAGTGAATGAGGTCAACCAACCCTTAATGGCGTGGTTTGATCAACTGCATGACCTGTGGGCCAACATCACCGGCTCGACGCTCTTGATCAAGAGCACGAAGAATAAAGCCTGCGGATTGGTCAACCTGCCCCTCTTCAGCAGCCTGCTTAGCCAATGAAAAATATTTAGCTGCCTGATCTCTGTAACTCTGCTTCTGTTTGGCTGCAGCAGGGGGAGATCCTGTAGGTCTTGCAAGTATTGACGTCACAATTAATCTCTAATTACGGTAAGCCTAACGCAACGATCGCAGCACCTACAAAGTGAATATACGGAACGTTGCGTTAAGTGCCTGGTTCTTCGAAATTTCCCCCCAAAGCATCGATCTGCTCCCGCAGGACTTCAACCCTGTGATGATCGCCACGCGTGATGGCAACAGCAAGGGCAAATTCCAGTTTCTCCAACCGATGGTCACCCTCAACCAAACCCTTGCCTGAAGAGGCCATCGCATGGAATGGCTCCAAGCTGCGATTGCCACATGCACCTGTCTGAGGAAAAGCCATCGGTCACTTTCTTTTCATTTTGACATCGACAGCGCCTTTACGCCGCCTCAAAGTCCTGAGAATTCCCCTCCTCGGTGGGCGGAAAAGCCTCCAAGCCGGCTTCGGCTGGGTTGGATTCAGTCGCAACAGTCGACTGCAACAGAGACTGACAATCCATCAAGAGACGATCCACATCGTCAAGACGAGCCAAGTCTGCCGCTGGCATCTCTGATGTGGCCTGCTGCTGCTTGACCTGGAGCTCAAGGCTTTCCAGTCGCTGCTCAAGCTTCACCAGGCGCTGTGACAAGGCATTGATCGCATGAGCAACATCCTCTGCCGTGCGTGTGATCCGAAAAGACACGGACTGGGTCATGGCCGATAATTAGCGAAGGCAGTGCGCCGATAACAACACATTTGGGATCAGACTGAAAGCCTTCTCAGATCGGGACTTCCATGCCCCCCCTGGCAACGCTTCTGATCTATGTGCTGGCAGGATCAACGACTGGGCTTCTGGCCTTGCGCACGGGCATCCCTGCTGCCCCCCTGGCTGGAGCACTGCTTGGAGCAGGCATCGTGAGCATGAGCGGTCGCGTCGAGATCGCCCAGTGGCCCGAAGGCACGCGCACAGCCCTGGAAATTGGCATTGGTGTGGTGATCGGCACCAGCCTGACCCGTAGCTCCCTGGAGCAATTGCAACAGTTGTGGCGGCCTGCCATCTTGATCACCCTCACTCTGGTGATGACGGGAATCGCCATTGGACTCTGGAGCAGCCGTCTTTTAGGCATCGATCCTGTTGTTGCCCTGCTTGGTGCTGCCCCAGGCGGCATCAGTGGCATGAGCCTGGTCGGCAGTGATTTCGGTGTTGGAGCAGCCGTAGCAGCCCTGCATGCCGTACGCCTGATCACGGTGCTGCTGGTGCTTCCCCTCGTGGTGAAACTTCTCGCACCCCTCGGGCTCGGGGATTCGTGATTTTGCGGCTTACCGCCTCTGGACATCAACAGGTGAATCGATACGTTGGCGCAGATCGATCCCTTCGTCCAGCCATGGCCAGGAACCGTGTTCTCTCTGTCGTCTACCTGGGCCTGGCAGGGCTGTCCCTTGGCAGCCTGCAGCCTGCCGTTGCCCACGCTGACTCCACCCCCAATAAAGGGGCACAGGTCTACTGCTTCATGCGCACCAACGGCAACGACCATGCCGTGAGCTGGGAAGCGTCTTACGCCCTGATCAAACGCCAGAAAAGTGGAGTCTTCAAAACCTCCCCAGAACATGCTGCGGTGATGATCACTGAAGCGGTCGTGAATGATCCAGGCACCTATCCCGAATGCGGACGCTACCTCGGTGATCTGTTCAGACCAGGAAAACTGAAGGGATCACTTCCCGAAAATCGCCCTGTGGGCAGCTCTACCCAATCCACTTCTTCCACGTCATATGGTGATCAGCGTTACGGCTACTAACCCCAAACACGTCTTCGCGTCTGTGCTGATCGCAGGAGTGCTGTTGACAGGGGTAAGTTGCCGCAGCCGTTCTGCCCCGACCAGTGCCCTGAGCGAAGCAGAACTGACTCCTCAGGCCTGTCTTGAAGAACTGGATCTGAATCAACTGGATCAAGCTCTCCGCCGATGCGATCAAGTGGTGGCTGCCCATCGCGGTGATCCAGTTCCGCTCACGGATCGTTCTCTGCTTCACACCCTGATGGGCCAGCTTGAACGGGCTTGTCTCGATGTGGACAAAGCTCTAATCCTTGTGAAACGCCAAGGCAAAACCGCTGACCCGATGGTGAGTCACGAACTCAGCGTTCGTCAGACGTCTTGCAAGCAGCGGGCGAGCAGGGCGGGCAAAGGCTGACGTTCAAGATTCAAACGTCGCTGACCCAGCAGGACCTCAATCTGGCGCGCTTTGCTCGCAACCAGACCATCGACGAGTTGATCGGCCAGACCCAGTTGCAACCAATGACTGGTGAGGCCACCATCCATCCCCAAGCGATGGCATCGATCCTCTGCCTGATCCACATCCCCGGGAGTCCATGGACGCTCGAGCAACACCACCTGCCGGGCGCGGTGCAAGGTGAAACCGAGCCCACCGGCGCCATACGTGGCCAGCAATAAATCGCTCTGCCCCGACTGGAAACGATCCACAACAGCCTGACGCTCAGTCGACTTGAGACGACCGGTCAACAGTTCACCGCCGAGGCGCTGATGCAACAGCTGCAACGGCGCAACGAAACCACTGAAGAGCACCACGGGCTGGGCCCTTTGGCGCAAGTCGTTCAGGAGCTGCACAGCAAAGGGCAACTTGAACTCCGCACCGATCCTTCGCAGGGCCGTCAGTAAGGCAAACGCCTCAGCATCCGATCGCACGAGACCCTCCCGCACCCTGCGGCGGTAGTCATCGACCACCTGGGCCACACGGTGGTCAAGGCCACGGGCTTCCGCCTCTTCTAAGGCAATGGGATGAACGCAGCGCTGTTTAGGAGGTAAGGCCAGCACCTGCTGCTTGCGGCGATGCAACACCAACGGGCGGGTCAGGCGGCGCAACTCCTCCAACTGCGTGGCACCCTTCGCCTGCCATCGTCTGCGCCCCCCTTCCTCACGCCAGTGACCTTGACAAAACAACTCCTCGAAAGCCCGTTGGTCACGGGCAATGGGGTGATCAATGGCCGCCAGAAGGGGATAAAGCTGATCAGGGCGGCCATTTTTCATCGGTGTGCCGGTGAGCAACCAGATCGCCCTCAGGCGGGGATGCCGCGCTAAACGCAAGAGCGACTGCGTGCGCTGGGCAGCCATCGACTGTCCGTAATGGGCTTCATCCACCACCAGCAGCGTGCCGGAGGAAGGAAGGTCGTCAGGTAGACGGGCCCAACTCAACAGACTCAAGGGCAAATCAAGGCTCTCCGCCTCCCGTCGCCAGTGACCGTGCAGTCCGACAGGGGCCACCACCATCAGGCGCAACGGCATGGCGCGCATCAGAGCCCTGGCCGCCAACAGCGCCGTGAGCGTCTTGCCAAGACCCATTTCATCGGCCAGGAGGGCACCACGACGGGCCAACAGCCACCGCACTCCCGAGCGCTGATGAGGCAAGGGCTGTCGACCATCAGGCAAGGTCGTCTCAAGATCCGCCAACTGCACCAGATGGCGGTGTTCCGGCAGAGGAGGCAAAGGATGACGATGCCAATCGATCCACCGGGCCAGATCGGCCTTCACCGGGAAGCGGGATCCAAGTCGCTCCTGCAGCACCTGAGCCGCGGCCAGCGGAAATTCCCACCCCTTGAGCACCCCTCTCCAGGTTCCACGCGGACGCACCTTGCCGATCTGAGCATGGGTCACTGCATCAAACGGATGCACCACCTGCACCAATCCGGCCGAGGACAGCCCGAGATAGCAACGGGAGTTTGAGGACGCCGTAGCGTAAAAACCAGCAGGAAAAATTTTAGAGCGCGGAGCAACGCCGACAAGCAAACACAATTCTTCGTGACAGACCAACAGCATCAAACAGCAAAAATGCAGCGTTCGACACATTGACTACCGGTCAAGTACGGGCACAATGCATTTAACCGAGATACTCGGATGCATAACAGGGATGCGGTTTTCCTCGATGAACTTTGTCCCAAGTTGCGCGTTCGAAGATGGCGACAATCACTCCATTCCCGCACGGGGAAAAGTTGTATTTATTGTGGAAAACCATCCGAATCCATTGATCATCTTCAACCCCAGTGTCGAGGTGGGTTAAGTACTACAGAAAACTGCGTGCCAGCCTGCCTCTCCTGTAACGGAAGCAAATCCGATGCTGACGTTTTCGATTGGTATCGGCGACAGCGTTTCTATGATCCGCGCCGCGCCATGGCAATTCGCGCCTGGATGGATGGAGACCTCCGCCTGGCGATGCGGCTACTTCAATGGGTTCAACCCGACCTCAATCCCGAGACAGCCGATCGACAGCATCCATCACCTCTGGAGACAGATCCACACGACACCGACTGGTCATGGCAAGCAGCCTGACCCTTCACTCTCACCATACGCTGCAAGCAGCCGCTGAATGATGGCGTTCGCAGATCGACGCTTGCTGGCCAGGCTGCTCGGGCGCAAGCACGAACGCACCCGTCACAAGAGCAGCCGCCATCAGAGCAGCTGCACATTGAGGGGGGCGCAAGCCCTGACGGCGCGGCACCATGGAGCCGGATGGAGAGACCAGGGAAAGAGATGCGTCAGCCATGGCCAAACAATGAACTAATACACTTGTACTGATGTCAGGAGCGCTTGTCAACCATGGGCAGTCCTGGCCCGAGCGCGCCACTCTTCTGGTGCTGGGAAGCGGCTTCAGTGGACAGCGGATTGCCGCCCTGGCCAGCCAGCAAGGGGCCCGGGTCCTGACCACCCGCCGCTTGCCGGACAGCGACAGCGACAGCGATCCCAACAGCACAACATCACACCCAGTGCTGCGCTTCGACAGCCAGCTCGGGAGAATTCCCACCCCCGATCAGCTGAACGGCGTCACCCATGTGGTGAGCACAATTGGGCCGGAACGCAGTGGAGAGGATCCCGTGCTGCGCTGCCTTGGAAATCAACTCAGCGCGATGCAATTGCAATGGGTGGGCTATCTCTCCACCACAGGGGTCTATGGCGATCGCCGGGGCGGATGGGTCAGCGAAAGAGATGCGCCCAACCCCACCCAGGAACGCAGCAAACGCCGTTTGGAGTGTGAACAGACCTGGCTCAACAGCGGGCTGCCGGTTCAGATCATCCGACTGCCAGGGATCTATGGCCCGGGACGATCACCCCTACGGGCCATCCTGCGGGGGGACGTCAAACCGATCGACAAGCCTGGTCAGGTGTTCTCTCGCGTCCATGTCGACGACATTGCCGGGGCCTGCCTGCATCTGATCGATCGAGCCTCCAAAGGCCAACATCCCACCGTTGTCAACGTGTGCGACGACCTGCCGGCGCCGGCGGCGGACGTGCAGGCCTATGCCGCCGAACTGCTGGGTCAACGTCTGCCACCCCGCCGCGCCTATGCCGACGCCATCGCGTCGATGAGCCCGATGGCCCGCTCGTTCTGGGCTGAAAACCGCCGCGTGAGCAACCGTTTGCTGTGCCAGACGCTGGGCTATCAGCTTCTCCATCCTGACTTCCGCAGCGGCATGCACGATTGCTGGAAACGGGAAGGTTTCAGCGCCCCTGGGGAGAAGCCTTCGAGGGAGGCTTGAGAAAGGGATGTTCGTGAAGACGCATCGGCTGATCCTGATCGCCCACATCGATGCCGGCATCCTGGAGTAAACGCAGCCATTGCACCTCAAGCCAGCCGTTACTGAACCCCAATCCCAGCCCAACGGTCAGCACGCCCAGAAGCAACCAACGCAGCATGATCATCCCCGCTGAATCCACTGACGTTAATCAGCGTTTGGTGATTGCCCTCGGCGATCCCGCAGGGATCGGCATGGAAGTCACCCTCAAAGCCCTGGCCGACCCACGCTGCCCGGTCGGACTGGAACCGTTGCTGGTGGGCTGCCGGCGCACCCTGGAACAGACCTATCGGCAACTCTTACCGAACAGTGCCGTCCCCCTCGCCGACCCGGCGAGCCTGGCCATTAACGACCTGCCTCTCAATGAACCCGTACACCCCGGCAGACCATCAGCCGCCGGCGGTGCTGCCAGCTTCCAATGGCTCACCCGCGCCACCACCTTGGCCCTCCAAGGCCAGGCCAGGGCCCTGGTCACCGCACCGATTGCAAAACACATCTGGCATGCCGCGGGCCACACCTATCCAGGACAAACGGAACGACTGGCCGAACTGGGAGGCGGTCGCCAGGCCTCGATGCTGTTCACTGCCCTTTCACCCCACACCGGATGGCGGTTGAACACACTGCTCGCCACAACCCACATCCCCTTGGCAGCGGTGCCCAAGACCCTCACACCAGAAACTATCCACAGCAAACTGAACACCCTGGCGCAGTTCTGCCGGCGTTTCCGCCAGCAACCGCGCCTGCATGTGGCCGGTCTGAATCCCCATGCAGGAGAAAATGGCCAACTGGGCCAAGAAGAATGCAGCTGGATCGAAGCAGCCCTGGAGGAGTGGTCGATTGCCAATCCCGATGTTGTCCTCACCGGTCCACTACCACCAGACACCTGCTGGTTGACCGCTGCCCAAGCCTGGAACGAAGGCGCAACCAACACCAGCCCTGATGGTTTTCTGGCGCTTTATCACGACCAGGGACTGATTCCAGTGAAACTGCTGGCTTTTGATCAGGCCGTGAACACCACTCTTGGACTGCCTTTTCTACGCACATCCCCGGACCACGGCACAGGATTTGACATCGCCGGTCAAGCCATCGCCCGACCGGCAAGCATGGTGGCTGCCATCAGGGCCGCCTGGGAGCTCAGCCGGGTTTAACTCGCATCAGCACTTGGCCAAATTCCACCGGGGTGCCGTTGTCCACGAGGATTTCGACCACTTCGCCAGCGGCTTCAGCCTCGAGTTCGTTCATCAGCTTCATGGCTTCGAGAATGCACACCGTCTGGCCGACGCCAATCCGGGTTCCCACCTCAACAAAGGGCGCCTCACCAGGGGCAGGAGCCCGATAGAAGGTGCCCACCATCGGAGCGGTGACATCGACCAGATCCGAACGAGAAGCGGGAACAGCCGGAGGCGGAGTGCTGGGGGCAGCCGCCTGGTGAGACACCTCTAGCGCTGCCGGAGCGGGTGCCACAGCCGCCACAGGCGCCGCAGCAACGGCTACAGCGGGCAGATTCCGTCTGACTTCAAGTCGGAAATCGTCCCCTTCGAGCCGGAATTCCTGAATATCGCTGTCGGAAAGCACCTCCAACAGCCGATGGAGTTGATCGTGATCAAGCTGCATGGTCATCCGTTCTCCCGGCCCAGATAGGAATCATTGCGGGTGTCCACCTTGATTTTCTCTCCAATGGAGAGAAACAGAGGAACCATCACCTGGGCACCGGTCTCCAGGATGGCGGGCTTCGTGCCGCCTGTGGCGGTATCGCCCTTGACACCCGGGTCGGTCTGGGTGATCTCAAGCACCACCGAATTGGGCAATTCCACTTCCAACGGCCTTTCATTCCAAGACACGACACTCACCTCCATCCCTTCCTTGAGGTATTTGCGACTGTCACCGATCTGCTTCGCGGTCAGCCGGGTTTCCTCATAGGTGGACATATCCATGAAGACGTAGTCCTCACCTTCCATGTAGGTGTGCTGAAGCGTCGTCTTCTCGAGGATGGCCTGGGGAACCATCTCGCCAGCGCGGAAGGTCTTCTCCACCACGTTGCCGCTCTGCACAGCCTTGAGCTTGGTGCGAACGAACGCGGAGCCCTTACCGGGTTTCACGTGCAGAAATTCGACAACACGCCAGACGGCACCGTCGAGTTCGATGCTGGTGCCGGTGCGAAAGTCGTTGCTGGAGATCATTCCGGCTGGACGGTTCAGGGGATCATAGGGCTGTGCCAAAGTCCAGCCAGCACCTGGCTTCCCCATGGCCCATCAGCGTCTTGCCGCTCTGCTGGTCGCACTGATCGCATCGCTCGGCTTCCTCGCAGCCAAACCGGCCCACGCCGGCCTGCCCCAGGGCAATGCTGTCAAGGATCCTGCTGCGATCCTGCGCGATGCGCTCCCCTTTGAACAGGAGGATTTGCGCGATCTCCAACATCGACTGGAAGGCACCAGTGATGATCTACGGGCTAAACGCTGGAGCGCTCTGGGCCGCTCCGTGAATCGCAGCCAGGCCCTGCTCACCAACAGCCGCAACACAATCCTCAACGCCATGCCGGCCGCGGAACAAGCTCAGGCGAATTCTCTTCTGGATGCCGTGACGGAGGGAATCAGCGCCATGCAGATCGAGGTGGAAGACCAGGACAAAGCCGAGTTCATTCAGATGCGGCGCAACACGCTGGCCAGGATCGGCGATCTTGAAGCCCTTCTCACCGACGACACAATCCCTGCCATCCCCGTTGAATTCGACGCCCTGCCAAGACTGGAAGGACGCGCCACCGTCGCGATCAGCACGACTCAAGGCGATCTCACCGCCGTGGTGGATGGCTACAACGCACCACTGACGGCCGGTGCGTTCATCGATCTGAGCCTGAAGGGTTTCTACGACGGACTGCCATTCATTCGCGCCGAAGATTTCTACATCCTCCAGACCGGCGATCCTGAAGGCCCGGACATCGGTTACATCGACCCCCGAACGAAACAGGAGCGCCATGTGCCCCTGGAGATCCGTGTACCCGGCGAAGAGGAGACCTTCTACAACCAGACCTTCGAAGACGTCGGTCTTTACAAAGCCACTCCCACCCTTCCTTTCGCCACCCTCGGCACCTTGGGATGGGCCCACTCTGACCAGGATCTGGGCGACGGTTCCTCTCAGTTCTTCATGTTTCTCTACGAGGCCGAGCTGACTCCCGCCGGCCTCAACCTTGTGGATGGCCGCAACGCTGCTTTCGGTTATGTCGTGGATGGCTTCGACGTGCTCGAGGAACTTGGCGTCGACGACCGCATCGTGACCATCAAGGTGTTGGAGGGCGGCGATCGCCTCCAAGCTCACGCCTGACGGAGTTGATGTGACTGACACTCTGCAGTCACTCGGGGAGGCCGAGCTGCTCAGGAGGCTGGCACGATTCGCGCCAGCAGGACAGCTCGACGATGACACCGCCACCTTGCCGGCAACACCGTCTCCAAACCTGATCAACACCGACGTGCTGGTGGAGGGTGTTCACTTCAGCGATACCACCACAAGCCCGGAGGATGTGGGCTGGCGGGCAGCGGCGATGAACCTTTCGGACCTGGCGGGCAGCGGCTCCGGCACGGTGGTGGGCGTCACGATTGGACTGGTGGCGCCCGGCGACACACCCTGGAGCTGGGTGGAAGGTGTGTATCAGGGTCTCAGTGCAGCCCTCAATCGCTTCGGGGGCGTGCTCCTGGGTGGCGATTGTTCGGGTGGTCGTCAACGCATTCTGGCAGTCACGGCCATCGGCAGGCTCGGCCCCCTGCGACTGCTGCGCAACCAGGCCAGACCGGGCGACACAATCGTCGTGAGCGGACCCCATGGACTGAGCCGTCTTGGTCTCGCGCTGCTCAAGAAAGATCCGGCCATCGAGACGCTGACTCTGCCCCATGAACTTGCGCAAACTGCGATCCAGTGCCATCAGCGTCCTGAACCGCGGCTCGAGGCCCTGCATCAGCTGATCGGCTGCAAGCCAGAAGGCTTGCCCTGGAGGGCCGGCGGCACAGACAGCAGCGATGGTCTGCAACAGGCCCTAAGGCTGCTCAGTGAGGCCAGCGACTGTCGGATCCTTCTCGACCCGACCGCACTCCCGGTGCACGCTCTGTGGCCCAGCGGATCCTTGCCTGCGGACTGGTGCCTGAACGGCGGCGAAGATTTTGAGCTGGTGCTCAGCCTGCCGGACTCCTGGGCGAGGGCCTTTCTCAACGACGTGCCCGAAAGCCGCTGCATCGGAAACGTGATCAGTGGAAAGCCATCCGTGTGTTGGCAGAACGGCTCAGAACTCAGCAGCGGTGATGAATTTCAGCATTTCACCGCTCCATAAAAAACCCCTTCCGGATCACGGAAGGGGGCGATCAAACCATCAAGCCCTTGCAAAGGGGCTGTGAAGACTCACTTCCAGTTGCTGGCAACAACTTCAGCCAGATCAACCACACGCTGGCTGTAACCCCACTCGTTGTCGTACCAAGCCACAATCTTGAAGAAGTTGTCACCCATCGAGAGGGTGAGATCAGCATCAAAAATGGTGGACTGATTGGTGCCGGCGTAGTCGCTGGAAACGAGAGGAAGATCGCCGTACTTGATGATCTTGTTCATCGGACCATCAGCAGCTGCCCTGATGATCGACTTGATTTCATCGACTGACGAGGCGCGGGAGGACTCGAACACCAGGTCAACCGCAGACACATTCGGGGTTGGAACGCGCATGGCGATACCGGTGAATTTGCCCTTCACCGCGGGGTAAACCAGTGCTACGGCCTGAGCAGCACCCGTGGAGGTGGGAACCATGTTCACGGCGGCGGCGCGGGCGCGACGCAGGTCTCGGTGGTTGTTATCCAGGATGCGCTGGTCACCGGTGTAGCTGTGAATGGTGGTCATCAGACCCCGATTGATCCCGATCGACTGATCGATCACCTTCACCAGCGGAGCCAGGCAGTTGGTGGTGCAGCTGGCGTTGCTGAGGATGTCCCAGTCCTCGTGGCGGTACTGATCTTCATTCACGCCCACTACGAAGGTTCCGACCTTCGGACCTTTGCCAGGGGCGGTGAGAATCACCTTCTTGGCACCGGCCTGGATGTGCATGCTGGCCTTCTCATCAGTGTTGAACACACCGGTGGACTCGAGCACCAGATCAACACCCCACTCTTTCCATGGGCAGTTGAGGGGGTTGCGGTCGGAGAAGAACTTGACTTCCTTGCCATTGACGATCATCGAGTCGTCAGTGGTCTCAATCTTCACGCTGGGGTCGAGCTTGCCCAGGATTGAGTCGTAGGTCAGCAGGTGAGCACTCGTCTTGGGATCGGAGGTGGCGTTCACGCCCACGATCTCGATGCCTGTGTCAGCACCACGACTGATCCAACCCCGCATCACATTGCGACCGATCCGGCCGAATCCATTGATCGCAACGCGCAGGGTCATAACAACAGCGGATCTACCGCAACGGGGTTTGGCCGCAGATCATACAGAAATTGGGCTTTACTCTCTTCCCGAAGCGTCAAATCCTCTCCGCAAAGCATCCATGACGCGGGAGACGGATGCCGCCATAGCTCCCAGTCAGGATGAACTGATGAAAAGCGTGTCGATGGCACGCTCGCATCCCAGAGCTGACCTATCTTTCAGGCCCACAGTTCAACCCCTTGGCCAGTCCGCTCAGCCACCAGAAACCCATCCACTTCATTGGCATCGGCGGCATCGGCATGTCAGCGCTGGCCAAGATCCTGGCCAAGCGCGGCCATCAGGTTTCAGGCTCTGAGCCGAGGCCGTCGCCGATCGTTGAGCAATTGAGCCAGTTGGGTATCTCGGTGTTCCCTGAGCAGGTGGCTGCAACGATCGACCAACTCGTGACACGCGACGGTCTTCTGCCCCAGGTGGTGGTGAGTACAGCCATTCCTGAACACAACCCCGAGCTGGTAGCCGCCAAAGCGCACAATCTCGAGGTGCTGCATCGTTCCGATGTGCTGGCAGCCCTGATCGACGATCAGCCCGCGATCGCCGTCGCCGGCAGTCACGGCAAAACCACCACCAGCACCGTGATCACCACACTGCTGGAGGCGGTCGGAGAAGACCCCACAGCCGTGATCGGAGGAGTTGTGCCTTGCTACGGCAGCAATGGCCATGCTGGCAATGGGCGACTGCTGGTGGCCGAAGCCGACGAATCGGATGGGTCCCTGGTCAAGTTTTCGGCACACCTGGGGGTGATCACCAACCTCGAACTCGACCACACCGATCACTACGCCGGGCTCGACGACCTGATCGCCACCCTGCAACGCTTCGGGGCGGGTTGCCAGATGCTGCTCGCCAACCACGACGATCCAATCCTCAGGGAGCACTTTGACGCCAGTGCCTGGTGGTCGGTGAGCAATCCGGAAGGAGTGACCTATGCCAGTCTGCCGGTGGCCTTGGACGGTGACCGCACCGAAGCTGACTTTTACGAAAACGGTGTTCTGATGGGGCGCATCTCCCTACCGATGCCGGGCCTGCACAATCTCAGCAATGCCACCGCCGCCATTGCCGCCTGCCGCATAGAAGGTGTGCCCTTCGAGCGTTTGCAGCATGGCCTGAGCCAACTGCGTCCACCCGGTCGACGCTTCGACTACCGGGGAACCTGGCAGGGCCGTCAGATCGTGGACGACTACGCCCATCACCCCAGTGAAGTGCGCGCCACACTTGAGATGGCTGAACTGATGGTGACCAGCGGACGCAGCCCTCTGCCCAAAGCCCCCCAGCGCTTGATGGTGGTGTTTCAACCCCATCGCTACAGCCGCACGCAGGAATTCCTCGACGACTTCGCCAAAGCTCTGAGCACTGCTCAAACGGTGCTGGTGGCACCGATTTATTCCGCCGGTGAAGCCCCGATCAGCGGCATCAGCAGCCACACACTGGCAGAAGCCCTGCAACGCCTCGCTCCCGATCGCAATGTGATGGTGGCTGACAGCATGGACCAACTCGCGGCCCTGGTGCAGGAACACAGCAAACCTGATGATCTGGTGCTCGCGATGGGAGCCGGGGATGTGAACAGTCTTTGGAACCGTCTCTGCCCGCAGGAAGAAACAAAAACGACATCCCCAACGTCTTCGCTGGCAGCCTGATGGCTGATCTCGACCCATCACTGCTCAGACCTCAGGTGTCCCTGGCCGACTACACCACCTGGCGGGTCGGCGGACCAGCCGAATGGCTCGCAGAACCCACTCAGCTCGATCAACTGAATGATCTGATTGCCTGGGCCCAGCAACACCACCTCCCCTGGCGAGTGATTGGAGCAGGCTCCAACCTGCTGATCAGTGATGCGGGCCTGCCAGGTCTCACCCTCTGCCTGCGCAAACTCCAAGGCGTCGAGCTCGACCGCAACAACGGAGTGGTTGAAGCCCTGGCGGGCGAACCGATTCCCACCCTGGCCCGACAGGCCGCACGGGCTGGACTGCTCGGGCTGGAATGGGCCGTGGGAATTCCTGGCACGGTGGGCGGAGCTGCCGTCATGAATGCCGGAGCCCAGGGGGGCTGCACAGCCGAACGCCTGATCTCGGTGACTGTCATCGACCCGTCAGGAGGGGAGGGAACGTCCGCAACGGAACGTACGCTCACCAACGCCGAGCTCGACTTTTCCTACAGGCATAGCTGCCTGCAGGACAGCAACCTCATCGTGATCTCCGCTCGCTTCCAGCTTGAGCCAGGCCATGATCCTGCCGAACTCAGCCGCATCACCAGCGGCAACCTCACCCATCGCACCACCAGCCAGCCGTACCAATGGCCGAGCTGTGGCAGCGTGTTTCGCAACCCTGAACCTCACAAGGCTGGACAGTTAATCGAAGCTCTGGGTTTGAAGGGCCGTTGCATTGGTGGTGCAGAAGTCTCCCCAGTGCACGCCAATTTCATCGTCAACACCGGCAAGGCCACCGCCACTGACATCGTCAACCTCATCGCCCTGTTGCAGGACGAAGTACGGCACAGCCATGGCATCAACCTGCACCCAGAGGTCAAACGCCTTGGCTTTCCCGTCGAAGGTCTGGCAGAAAACGCTTAACCTGCCCGTTCTCCTCAAGGCATCATGGCAGGGTTCGGACTTCCCAATTTCGGACAACTCACTGAAGCGTTCCGCAAAGCTCAGCAGATTCAGCAGGACGCTCAAAAACTGCAGGAAGAGCTTGATGCCATGGAGATCGAGGGGAGCAGCGACGACGGCCGCGCCAGCATCTGGCTGTCAGGCAACCAACAGCCCCTGCGGGTCAAACTGGATCCGTCTCTGCTCGCCGAAGGCCAGGACGCCTGCGAGGCGGCCACCCTGGCTGCCCTGCAATCGGCCTATGAACGCTCCACCGGCACCATGAAGGAACGCATGCAGGAGCTCACTGGGGGACTCGATCTCAACCTCCCCGGCATGGGCGGCTGAGCCCCAGGAGCTCCTCTACGGCACGCCGGTAAATCCCGTACCGCTCCCAATCACGGCTGACACCGCAACCGGGCTCATCGCGGTGAAGGCAATCTCGGAAACGGCAGGGATGGGGATCAAGCTGCCGACGGAGCTCGGGAAACAACACCTCCAGGTTGTACACCTCAGCGGGGAGATCCGGACGGTTAAATCCCGGAGTGTCAGCTACACGCGCATCGGGCCCAAGGGGGTGGAGCTCCACATGCCGAGTGGTGTGACGTCCCTTCTGTAGGCGACCAGACACGGCACCCACCCGCAATGACAACTGGGGCAGGAGATGGTTGAGGAGCGAGCTCTTTCCCACGCCAGAGGGGCCACAGAGCACCGAGAGGGCTTCCCCCTGGAGCAGAGCTCTGAGGGGCTCCATCCCTTCACCAGTCGCTGATGACACGGCCAGCGGGGCATAACCCCAGCCCTCCAGTCGCTGCACCAGAGCCCGCCGCTCCTCGGAGGGCAGCAGATCACACTTCGTGAGCAACACCCTCACAGCCAGACCGGTCTGCTCGGCAGTGAGCAAAAAACGACTGGCCTGATCAGGATCAAACGTGGGCTGCTCCATCGCAAAAGCCACCACAACGGCGGTGACATTGGCCACAGGCGGACGGGAAAGCCAGCTGTGCCTCGGTTCAACATCAGCAACCACGGCACGGCCCTGCCGATGATCCATCGCCTCCACCCACACCCGATCCCCCACATGCACGGCCGCTCCGCGGTGGTTGAGACGGGTTCGCCGCGTGCAGAGGAACCGTTTGGCCTGATGAGGAGGATCCAACTCAACCTCGAGGTAGTTGGCCTGAAGAGCCACCACCATGCCCCTGGCTCGAAGGTCAGCCACCTCCGCAGGTCACCTTCAGGGAAATCCAGGCATCTTCACCCGCCTCAACGCATACCTGATGACCGTCCTGCTCCAAACCGGGCAACACCATGGCTTCCGGCTCCCCACGATCCAAGAGCACCGTGAGGATCTGCCCAGGTGCCATCGACTCGAGCGTGAGGCGACAGCGAATGAAATTCACCGGACAGGGAGTGCCGCGAAGATCAAGATGCTGATCAGACGTTGGGGATCTCACCCTCAACCCTGACCAAACAGACGAGCAAACAATCCACTCTTGTGGTGATGATGCTGCTCGCCGCGGGCGGAATGATGGCCAGCCAATTGCTCCAGCAAGGTGCGCTCCTCGTCGTTGAGCCGGGTGGGGAGCTGAACAGCCACGTTGATGCGTTGATTGCCGCGTGCCACAGGATTACCGAGCTTTGGTATGCCCTTGTTCTCCAGAGTGAGAACAGCATTGGGCTGCGTGCCTGCGGGAATCTCCAATGTGGTGGGACCGTCGACGGTCTCCACCTCAATGGTGTCACCGAGGATCGCCTGCAGATAACTCACCTTCACATCCGAAAGAACGGTGAGACCATCCCTGCGAAGGGTGGGATGGGATTTAACGGTGAGGAACACGTAAAGGTCGCCGGACGGACCACCCCTGAGGCCAGCATTGCCTTCACCAGCCACGCGGAGTCGCGTGCCTGAATCGACACCGGCCGGGATGTTGATGCGCAGCTTCTTGCGCACCTGGTTCACCCCCTGTCCTCCACAGGCTGTACAGGGATCGGCGATCACCTGACCACTTCCATCACAACTGGGGCATTCCGCCACCTGAGTGAAGTTACCGAAGGGCGTACGCGTCGCTCGCCGCACCTGGCCCACGCCACCGCAGGTGGAGCACGTGGTGGGACCACTGCCTGATTTGGCACCACTGCCGTTGCAGGTGGTGCAGGTCTCCAGATGAGGAATACGAATTTCCCGCTCCTGGCCGAAGACGGCTTGATCAAAATCGATCGTCAGATCAAAGCGGAGATCGTCCCCCTGCTGGGGACCTCGACGACGCTGGCGCCCGGCACTGCCTGCGCCTCCTGCACCGCCGAAACCACTGAAGAAGGTTTCAAAGAGATCAGAAAAGCCGCCCATGTCGCCCATATCGGGCATACCGGCAGCGCCTCCCAAGCCAGCCTCACCGAACTGGTCGTAACGAGCTTTGGTCTGAGGATCGCTGAGAACCTCATAGGCGCGACCGATTTCCTTGAACCGATCCTCTGCCCCAGGATCCTTGTTGATATCTGGGTGATACTGGCGAGCGAGGCGCCTGTAGGCGCGTTTAAGCGTGTCAGCATCGGCGTCACGACTGACGCCGAGAAGGTCGTAATAATCGGCCATCAGCTCGTCATCGCGTTCAACACCCTAAGGGCCAACCCGGGGGGGCTCAGCCCTCCTCATGGTTGGGTTCTCCCTCCATGGCCTCTGCGGCAATTTCGCCAGGATCAGCGCTGTCGGCTCCCGATGGGGCCGCAGCAGCCCCCTGGGGGCCGGGCCCCATCGACACCTTGACCATGGCATGGCGAAGGACCCGGCCGTTGAGGTGATAACCCCGCTGCAGCTCTTCAATCACCACATCCTCGTGGTGCTCCTCACTGGGTTCGCGCAAAACCGCTTCGTGGAGGGTCGGATCAAACTCCTGACCCTCCACGCGCATCGGCGCAACACCAAGTTGCTTGAGCACGTCCACCAGTTGCTTATAGAGACCCTGATAACTGCGGTGTAGAGCCTGGGCTTCTTCACCTTCGGGATTGAGTTGCTGACGAGCACGCTCGAAGTTATCGACCACCGGCAGGATTTCGCTGAGAGTGCTGCAGGTGAGCTGCAGCTTGAGGTCGTCTTGATCCCGACTCTGACGCTTGCGGAAATTGTCAAAGTCTGCTGCGATGCGCACGTACTGGCTGCGGAGGGTTTCGTGCTCTTCCCTCAGGCTGCTGTGCTCACGCTCAAGCAGCTCAAGCCTGACTTCATTGGCGTTGCCTTCTTCGACGGCATCCTCAGCACCCGACCCCCCTACCGCTTCCACCAGCGTCTCAAGGCTGTCTGCGTCTGCCGCAGCCCCAAGCCCCTGACTGGAGTCGACAGCGGCGGACTCATGGGCTGAAGAAGCAGAAGAAGAAGGATCGCCGCTCATGCTGACCAGTTGCAGATTCACACCTATACATGTTGATAGGTGAAGTTCACCTCCCACAAGCGGCGGAAGCCCGCACCTCCCCTTCCTGCATCCCCTGCCAAGTGCCCGTGAGTCAGCCTCAGCGTTTAGTTCTGGAACTGCTGTTGCAACAGGCGGTTCCTGACACGACCGATGCAGCCAGGAGAGAGCAACTCGTCAAAACACTGGAGTCGAAGGGGCTGCGACCTGATCAGCACCCGCGGCTGATCACGGTCCTGACAGCTCTTGAAGAGCAGGAAGCGATCAACCAGGAGTGGAACGACACCGATCAGGAAACGTTCAGCGGCGACAACAGCTTCGAGTCCTACGAGGGCGCCGACGTGGGAGATGATGCAGACGAGCCAGACGATCTTGAGTCCCTGCTGTCATCTTTCAACAGCACGGGTGTGCTCGAAGAAGACCCGGAGGAACAGGAACGCCAGGCCGCGGCCCACGAAGACCTCGAGAAGACGTTCCGCGACACCAACGCCTCACCTGTGGTGAATGTGGTGAATCGGATCCTGCTGCAATCCCTGCAGCTGGGGGCCAGCGATATTCACGTGGAACCGCAGCAAAACGGCCTGCGGATTCGCTTCCGCCAAGACGGTGTACTGCAGAGCTACAGCGAGCCCCTTCCGGCCCGCCTGGTGCCAGCAGTGACATCACGTTTCAAGATCATGGCCGACCTCGACATCGCAGAGCGACGCCAGGCCCAGGACGGACGCATCCGCCGCCGCTTCCGGGAACGGCTCGTGGATTTCAGGGTGAGCAGCCTGCCAAGCCGCTTCGGCGAAAAAATCGTGCTCAGGCTGCTCGACAGCTCCTCCACGCAGCTTGGTCTCGACAAATTGATCGGTAGCCCCAAAGCGCTCGAGTTGGTTCGCTCGATGGGTTCCAAACCCTTCGGCATGATCCTGGTGACGGGACCAACCGGATCGGGCAAATCCACAACCCTCTATTCCCTTCTGGCAGAACGGAATGACCCCGGCATCAACATCTCCACCGTGGAGGACCCGATTGAATACACCCTGCCTGGCATCACCCAGTGCCAGGTGAATCGGGAAAAAGGATTCGACTTCAGCACGGCCCTGAGAGCGTTCATGCGCCAGGACCCTGATGTGCTGCTGGTGGGGGAAACCCGCGATCTTGAAACCGCCAAAACAGCCATCGAGGCGGCCCTGACCGGTCACCTTGTGCTCACGACGCTGCACTGCAACGATGCCCCCAGCGCCATCGCCCGTCTCGGGGAGATGGGGGTGGAGCCCTTCATGGTGAGCGCCTCTTTAATCGGCATCGTCTCGCAGCGTCTGCTGCGACGGGTCTGCACACAATGCCGTGAGAGTTACCAACCCGATGCCGCAGAACTGGGCCGGTTCGGACTGGTTGCCAACAAAGAAACCAACGTGCGTTTCTATCGTGCTCACCATGACAGTGGATATGGCGAGCCCTGCCCTCGATGCAGAGGCAGTGGATACAAGGGACGCGTGGGGGTCTACGAAGTGTTGCGCATGAATGAAGAATTGGCAGCCGCGGTCGCCGATGGCGCAACCACCGACGTGGTGCGCCGCCTGGCTCTGGAATCCAATATGAAAACCTTGCTCGGCTACAGCCTCGACCTCGTCCGAGACGGACAGACAACACTGGAGGAAGTGGGACGCATGATTCTGACCGACTCAGGATTGGAATCAGAACGACGGGCCAGGGCGCTGAGCACCGTCAATTGTCAACAATGTGGTGGCGGAATGGACGATACCTGGCTGGAATGTCCTTACTGTCTCACCCCCCGTCAGTGAGGGACCTTCCATGACACTCATGATTGAAGACCTGATGGAACAGCTGGTTTCCAAGAACGGGAGCGACCTTCATTTGTCTGCGGGAACTCCTCCGTATGGACGCTTCAGCGGCAATTTGGAACCAATGACAGACGAGGCGCTCACGGAGGAAGGATGCAATCGACTGATCTTCTCAATGCTCAACAACAGCCAACGTAAAACGCTGGAACAAACATGGGAACTCGATTGTGCGTATGGCCTTAAAGGTATCGCCCGATTTCGCGTGAACGTTTATCGGCAACGAGGTACATATGGAGCATGCTTACGCGCACTTGGCAGCCATATTCCAAGCATCACAACACTGAATTTACCGCAGGTCGTTGTGGATACATGCGAAAGACCAAGGGGCTTGGTTCTCGTCACGGGCCCCACCGGATCAGGGAAAACGACCACCTTGGCAGCCCTTCTTGAACACATCAATCAAACCAGAAATGAGCACATCCTGACAATCGAAGATCCCATCGAATTTACCTACAAAAGCAATAAAAGCCTTATCCACCAAAGGCAGGTCAACGACGACACACGCAGTTTTTCAAACGCATTGAGAGCTGCGCTTAGAGAAGATCCTGACGTCATCCTCGTGGGAGAGATGCGTGATCTTGAAACCATTCAGTTAGCCATCACCGCTGCCGAAACAGGCCATCTCGTGTTCGGCACACTTCACACCAGTTCAGCCGCCCAGACAGTCGATCGGATGGTTGATGTCTTCCCCCCCAGTCAACAGACCCAGATCAGGGTGCAGCTGTCGGGAAGTCTGGTGGCGGTGTTCTCGCAGACACTGTGCCGTCGCAATAACCCACAGCCCGGTCAGTTCGGACGGGTGATGGCTCAGGAAATTCTGATCAACACTCCAGCAATTGCCAACCTGATCCGAGAAGGAAAAACGGCACAGCTTTACTCTCAATTGCAAACCGGAGGTGATCTCGGGATGCAGACCCTGGAACGTGCCTTAGCCGACTTACTGCAGGAAGGAGCGATCAGCTCATCAGAAGCAATGGCCAAGGCCGGGAAACCGGGCGAACTCGAACGACTTCTTGTTGAAAACTGAGGGAGAGTAACAATATGCCCTCATTCATTGCCAGCTACCAAACCAATACCGGCAGCGATCGCACCATGCGGGTGCAGGCTCCGGATCTGGCCGCAGCGCGCAAAATGCTGCGGCGCAGGGGCATCAAAGCCACCACCATGAAAGTGGATGACGCAGGTGGAGCCCGAGGCGCTGGTCAACAATCAACCAAAGAAGGAGGTGTACAAGGGCTCCTCTCCCTTGATCTGGGAAAGGCCTTCGAAAAGAAACCTGGAGTCAAGGACAAAGCGATCTTCGCCAGCAAGCTTTCAACCCTGGTCGATGCAGGCGTCCCAATCGTCCGCAGCTTGGATCTGATGGCCAGCCAACAAAAGTTGCCGATGTTCAAGCGGGCTTTGACTCAGATCGGCCTCGATGTGAACCAAGGCTCAGCCATGGGTGCATCCATGCGCAAATGGCCAAAGGTCTTTGACACCCTGAGCATTGCCATGGTGGAAGCCGGTGAAACCGGTGGCGTGCTCGACGAATCGCTGAAACGACTGGCCAAGCTGCTTGAGGACACCGCCCGCTTGCAGAACCAGATCAAAGGTGCCATGGGTTATCCCGTGGCGGTCATGGTGATCGCCATCCTCGTATTTCTGGGGATGACCATCTTTCTAATCCCGATCTTTGCCGATATTTTCAAGGAACTAGGAGCAGAACTGCCTGTCTTTACCCAGATGATGGTCAATCTGAGCGGCTGGCTGCGCTCATCCGCTTCACTTTTGCTAGCAGGCTCAATTGTTCTGGCGGTCTGGTTGATCAGCCGCTACTACGCCACCAAAAAAGGTCGCAGAGTGATCGATCGCCTGATGCTGAAGCTGCCATTGTTCGGGGATCTGATCATGAAAACGGCCACTGCACAATTCTGCAGAATTTTCAGCTCTCTCACCCGAGCCGGTGTACCGATCCTTTTGTCACTGGAAATCTCAAGTGAAACGGCAGGCAATTCAATCATATCCGACACCATCCTTGAATCGCGTGCCCTCGTACAGGATGGAATACTTCTCAGTGATGCTCTGATCCGCCAGAAAGTATTGCCGGACATGGCCCTCAACATGCTGGCCATCGGAGAAGAGACCGGAGAGCTGGATAAAATGCTCAGCAAAGTCGCAGATTTTTACGAAGATGAAGTCGCCGCAACGGTCAAAGCACTGACTTCAATGCTTGAACCGGCAATGATTGTAGTGGTGGGATTTATCGTCGGCTCCATTCTTCTGGCCATGTACCTGCCGATGTTTACTGTCTTCGACCAGATCAAATAAATGGCAATCAGGCCAGGGAAGCAGCAATCGCCTGACCGGCAAGCCAGCCACTGCTCCAACAGTGCTGAAAGTTGAACCCGCCTGTCACTCCATCAACGTCGATCAACTCACCAGCGAAATACACCCCCGCCACCTTGCGGCTGGCCATGGTGGCAAGGTTGATCTCACCCAGGTCAACCCCACCAGCGGTGACGAATTCCTCGCCGAAGGGCCCACGGCCAGAAATCGGATAGGTGCTGGCGGTGAGGGCCTGCACCAAGGCCCGTTCCCAGGGGCCTGGACAATCCGCCCAGCGCCGCTGGGGATCGGCTCCCACCTGGTGGAGAAGAGACAACCAAAGCCGGCGGGGCAGACGCTCAGGCAGAGGACGGGCTGTAGCGAGTGTTCGACGCGACTGCTGACGGCGCAACTGCTGCAGCTCTTCCGCAACACGATCTGGGCTCATACCCCCAAGCCAGCGCACCAGCAGTGAACCGCGATAGCCATGACCATGAAGCGCCCGTGCCGCAAACGCAGTCAACCGCAAGGTCGCTGGTCCACTCAGGCCCCAATGGGTGATCAACACCCGACCGGTCTGCTCAAACCTCTGCCGATCACACTTCAACTCCAGACTGACGTTGTCAACGGCTATCCCGCTGCAGTCGGTGACGGCAGGCGCCTGCAAAGTCAAGGTGAATAACGACGGCAACGGCCGCGTGACGCCATGGCCGAGCTGATCGGCAAAACGACGACCGCTGGGGTGACCACCGGTGGCCAACAACAACCGCTGGCCCTGCCAGACCTGCCCAGCAACGCCGTGCACATCAAAACCGGTCGCCGTGGGCTCGACTCTGCGCACTGGAGCACGGCATGCCCACTCCACACCCACGGCACGCGCCGCCTTGAGCAGGCAATCAATCACTGCCTCAGAGCGGTTGGCCTCCGGAAACATCCGCCCATCCGCTTCCTGCACCAGCTCCAGACCATGGTCCGAAAACCAACCCACCGCATCACCACAGGCAAAACGACTGAAAGGGCCGCGCAGCGGCCGAGTGCCGCGCGGATAGTGCCCCACCAACTCCCTTGGATCCCAACAGGCATGGGTGACATTGCAACGACCACCACCACTGATGCGCACCTTGGTCAGGGGCTCCGGAGTGGCCTCAAGCACAAGCACCCGGCGACAGCCCTGCTCCGCGGCGGTGATTGCAGCCATGAAGCCGGCTGGACCACCGCCGACCACAATCAGGTCATGACTTGGGCTGGAATCGAAGGGCGACACCGTTGTTACAGAAACGCTTTCCGGTGGGCTTGGGACCGTCATTGAAGACATGGCCCTGATGACCACCGCAGCGACTGCAGTGGTATTCGGTGCGGGGAATGATCAGCTTGAAATCTATCTTCGTGGCGATCGCGCCCGACAAACCCTTCCAGAAACTGGGCCAGCCGGTGCCGCTGTCAAACTTGGCCTCTGAAGCAAACAACGGCAGGTCACACCCAGCGCAATGAAACGTGCCGGGTCGCTTTTCCCCATTCAAAGGACTGGTGAAAGGCGGCTCCGTACCCTCCTGACGCAACACGCGATAGGCCTCGGGAGACAGGCGACGTTTCCACTCCGTATCGCTGAGATCCCAGGCGCTGTCGTTGGCCTTGGAGGCGGCCAGTGCCAGCGCAGGGGCTCTGAAGACACCCACGGCTCCCGTCAAAGTCGCCACCAGCAAGGAACGACGACTGAGCAACCAGTGCTGGAGAGACGAAGCCATCGGTTCGAACATGCAGGTATCAACCCCTCTGTTCTAGGAACCCCGATCAGCGACAAGGGAAGAATGGAGACATGGATGGTCCAACGCCTGATCCGCAGGAGCCCGCCTGGCGCTTCAGCGTCGCCCCGATGCTCGACTGCACGGATCGGCACTTCCGGGTGATGATGCGGCAGATCAGCACGAGGGCCCTGCTCTACTCCGAAATGGTGGTGGCTCAGGCTCTGCATCACACCAACCGACGGGAACGCCTGCTCGATTTCGATCCTGTGGAGCATCCGATCGCCCTGCAGGTGGGAGGCGATGACCCCAGACTGCTGGCGGAAGCAGCACGCATGGCCGCGGACTGGGGCTACGACGAAATCAATCTCAATGTGGGTTGTCCCAGCCCTCGCGTCAAAGCCGGCAACTTCGGCGCCTGTCTGATGGCCGAACCCGACACCGTCGCCCACTGTGTGGAAGCGATGGGTGCCGCCTCAGCATTACCGGTCACCGTGAAACATCGCGTGGGGATCGATCACTACGACAGCGACGACCTTCTCCAGGCGTTTGTGGACCGGGTTGCGGCAGCGGGTGCTTCCCGCTTTTCCGTGCATGCGCGCAAAGCCTGGCTGGAGGGTCTCGACCCGAAACAGAACCGCACGATCCCGCCCCTGCAACATGAACGGGTGCTCGCCCTGAAACAACGGCGACCGGAACTGATGATTGAGCTGAACGGGGGGCTCGACACACCCGAGCACTGCGTCGAAGCCCTCAAAGGCTGCGATGGAGCCATGGTGGGCCGAGCCGCCTATGCCCACCCGCTTCGTTGGGGAAGCATGGATCAATTGATCTACGGCGAACGCCACCGCCAGGTCTGCGCATCGGGGGTTGTGCTTGGTCTGATTCCCCATGCCCAAGCTCATCTCGACCGTGGAGGGCGTCTCTGGGATCTCTGTCGCCACCTGGTTCAACTGGTGGAAGGAGTTCCTGGCGCACGGCATTGGCGCCGCAACGTCGGACTGAAAGCCCAACGTCCCGGAGCCGACATTGGCGTGCTGGAAGAAGCAGCCCGGCAACTGCGCGATGCCGGGCTCTGATCAGCAGCGATCAGCCTTCGGCGCCTCCGTACCCGCCAAAACCAGATTCGCCATCACTGGAGGAGGCACCTCCACGCCGGCGACGACTGCGGCCGTCGTCGTAAGTACCACCAGAATCAGATCCGCCGCCGCCGTAGCTGTTTCCACCGCCGTAACTGCGATCTTCCCAACCGCGAGCACCGGAGCCACCGCCGTAGCCGCCACCATCGGAACCACCGCGATAACCGCCACCACCGCCATAGCCGCCACGGCCACCGCCGTAACCACCGCCACCACCACGACGGGGTGCACTGCCGCGGGGCTCAGCTTTGTTGATGCGCAACGGACGACCCATCAATTCCACGCCTTGAAGCGCATCGATGGCAGCGGTTTCGCTGGCATCATCAGCCATTTCAATGAAGGCGAAACCACGTTTACGACCCGTATCCCGCTCAAGAGGCAGGGCACAATTCGTGACCTCGCCATGGGCGGCAAACAATTCAATGATGTCTTCCTGCTCTGCCCTGAAGGGCAGATTGCCAACAAAAATGCTCACTTTCCTGATGGACCGTTGATGAAATGGGCCGATGGGACCTGACCTGCCAACGGTTCATGCTCCGGTAAGGAATCAATTGCCTTTGGCTACCTCAGCGTAGACCCGTTCAGACATTTCCACTTCGTTTGATTCGGGTTCAGGCCAGTCTCTGCTGCCAGAGCTTCAACTGTTCCTCAACGCGCACAAAGCCTGTCCCCCCCTCACTGACCCGGGCAGCCACCACCTGACGGGGCGCCAGAGCTGCAAACAGATCTGCTTCAAACACCGGATGAAAGGTTTGCCACTGCTCCAAACTGAGATCGAGCAGAAGAACGCCGTCCTGAAGGCAGCGTTTGACCACAGCACCCACCAGTTGATAGGCCTCACGAAACGGCACGCCTCGAGCCACGAGGTAATCGGCCACATCAGTGGCATTGGAGAAATCAGACGTCACAGCCCGCTCCAAACGTTCCGGACGGAATTCCAGCCCTTCCTCCATCAGGATCGCCATCGCCTCCAGACAATCAGCTGTTGTGCGCACCACATCAAACAGGGCTTCCTTGTCTTCCTGGAAGTCTTTGTTGTAGGCGAGGGGTAATCCTTTGATCATCGTCAACAAGCCCTGCAGGTGGCCGAACACCCGGCCGCATTTACCGCGCACCAACTCGGGAACATCGGGATTCTTTTTCTGCGGCATCAGACTGCTGCCGGTGGCACAGCGGTCGCTGAGACGCACAAAGCCACATTCCTCACTCGCCCAGAAAATCACTTCCTCCGCCAGACGGCTGAGGTGCACCATCACCAGGGACGCCGCCGAAGAGAACTCAACAGCAAAATCCCGATCACTGACAGCATCCAAACTGTTGGCATAGATGGCATCGAAGCCCAGGGCCGCGGCCGTGCTGCGCCGATCGATCGGCACCGGTGTACCCGCCAGCGCTGCTGCTCCCAGAGGCGACACGTTCACCCGACCCCGAACGTCCCGGAAGCGCTGGCGATCCCGTTCCAGCATCTCCACGTAAGCGAGCAGGTGATGGGCGAGACACACTGGCTGGGCACGCTGCAAATGGGTGTATCCAGGGATCAAGGTGGTGCGTTGGTCGAGCGCCTGGTTCAGCAAGGCTCTCTGAAAACGCTGAACTCCCCCATCGAGCTCATCGAGACGACGACGCAACCACAGCCGCAGATCCGTTCCGACCTGATCATTGCGACTGCGCCCGGTATGCAACTTCTTGCCCACGGGGCCGAGCAAAGCGATCAGCCGCCTTTCCACAGCGAAGTGCACATCTTCATCCTCCAAACCGGGACGAAAGCTGCCGGCGGCGGCCTGCGTGCGAATCGTCTGCAGGCCCTCACAGAGCTGAGTCGCTTCCTCCGTACTGATCACGCCGCACTCCGCCAGCATGCGGGCATGGGCGATCGACCCATCGAGATCCTCCTGCAGCAGATTGATATCGAAACCGATGGACGCATTGAAACGCTCAATCGCAGGGTGAAGGCCCTGATCAAAGCGATCGCTCCAGGTGGCAGAGCCTCCGCCCGTCACTCCCCCAGCCATACCCACATCAAGCGCAGCGTGCAGTCAGCTTGTCAGGCCATGGGAACACAGCCTGCCCACCCATCAGGGGCCGTGACGAGGCACTGACGGCAGCATCACCTCCTCCGGCACCTTGAGCACCACCATCGACGCATCATCCTCAAGCTGACGATCCATCCCGACGAAGCGATCCAAACGCACAAATAACTGATCAAGAATTCCCTGAGAACCGGTACCGGAGCGACAAGCAGCCTCGAGGGAACGAATCAAACGCTCTTCATCGAAACGGTCACCAGTGATGCCCGACGCCTCCGTAACGCCATCGGTGTAGTACAGCAGCACATCACCAGGCTCGAGCACCACTTCACCGCAGCCGTATTCCGCTTCGGGCTGCAAACCGATCAGCAGTCCAGGGGCATCCAACCGGCTGATCATGCGTTGCTGGGCCCGCCAGATCAACGGTGGATTGTGGGCAGCGTTGGCATAACGCAACCGGCGTGTGCGGGGGTCGAAATCGGAATAGAAAAGGGTGACGAACCGATGGGACTGAGCCAGGTCCTCCTGAGCCAGTTGGTTGAGGTCGTGGAGAATCCGATCAGGCGGCAGACCACTGAGCACCTCTGCACGCAACATGCCGCGCAGCATGGTCATCAGCAGCCCGGCGGGCACGCCCTTACCCATCACATCCCCCATCACCAGAGCCCAACGCCCCCGTTCCCGGCGTCGCCCCGTCAATTCCGGGCGGGTTGGGATGAAGTCGTAGTAATCACCCCCCACCTGAAAAGCAGGACGACATCGAGCCGCCAGCTCGACCCCCTCAATCAACGGACAACGCACCGGTAACAGCTGCGCCTGGATCTCAGCACCGATGCTGAGCTGGCGATCGACACGCTCATGACGACGTGCCTCCTGAAGCATGAGGTCATGCTCCACCGCCACACCAGTGAGATCGGCGACCAACTGCCCATGACGACGGTGGACGTCACTCCAGGCCAGCGGGCCCGAACTGCTGAACAAATACAGACGACCCCGCTGCCGACCACGAGCCACCAGAGAAGTAGCAAACAAACCAGCCCGGCCGAGGTGGCGTTGGACAAGATGGTCGAGAGCCATCACCTGGTGCTCATCCGTTCCAAACCCCTCAGCCATCCCGGGCTCAAACGCAGCGATCTGTCTGAGCAACTCCGTGGATCGGTGATCAGGCAACATCTGCAATTGATCGCGCCAGATCCTCCCCTCATCGGTGAACGGCACTAACAGGGCGCCATCCACTCCCACCAGACGCGAGGCCACCACAGGCACCAGTTCAAGGAAACGGTGCAGATTGGTGAAGCTGCGTAACGCAAAGGCCAGGGATGCCAAGAGGTCTTGGCTGGAGCGCTGCTCCTTCGAAAAGCTGTCGAATAACTGACGCAACGACGCCGTGGCCGACATCGGCTGAGCCGCATTGCGCTGATGCGGCTTGGAATGGCGACGGGTCGACTTGCTGCTCACGGCCATCCATGGCAGTGATTGCAAGTTAGCGACGGTTTTTAGCGGACTGCCAACAATGCTTCGACAAACTCAAAGCTATTGAAGGGTCGCAAATCGCGAATCCCTTCTCCAGCTCCGATGAAACGAATCGGGAGTCCAGCCTCGGAAGAAACTGCCAAGGCCACACCGCCACGGGCTGTGCCATCGAGTTTGGTGATCACAACTCCGGTGAGATCAGCAGCCTTCGCGAAAGCCATGGCTTGCTTCAAGCCGTTCTGACCCTGGCTGGCGTCCAGCACCAACAACGATTCCACCTTGGATTCCGGGGCCAGTCGATCAACAATGCGCCGGATCTTCTGGAGCTCCTCCATCAGATTGTGCTTGGTCTGCAAGCGACCTGCGGTATCCACCAGCAACAAGTCGGTGTCCTTGGAGCGTGCTGCTCCGATCGCATCAAACACCACAGCAGCCGGATCAGCATTCGCAGTGGGATTGGCTACCACTGGCACATCACTGCGCTCACCCCAGACCTCCACCTGCCGGACCGCAGCGGCCCTGAAGGTGTCGGCGGCCGCGATCATGGCGCTGTAACCACTGCGCACGGCCAGGTTGGCCAACTTGCCAAGCGTGGTGGTCTTGCCAACGCCATTCACACCGACCATCAACCAGATGTTGAGGCGCCCCCGCTCGGGGGCCAACAGCTCAACACCGCTGGCTTTGATCGGTTGATCCAACAGAGACCGAAGCTGCTCTTTGAGGAACCGGATTCCCTCGCTGGGATCCACCACCTCTTCATTCAAGCGCTGACGCAGCGACTCCATCACCTGATCGGTGGCCTGAACACCGGCATCGGCACGTAACAGCAACGCCTCCAGATCGTCCACCACCTCTGGAGTGAGCGGATCATCCCCAAGGCTGTCGAGCAAACCGGTCACAAAACCCTGACGGGTTTTCTCCAGGCCCTGACGGAGCCGGCCAAGCCAGTCGATCTCCTCAAGAGAAACCTGATCGACCTGGCGGCCCTGCGCAGCCAACACCTCTGCCGACCAGGTGAAGGTGTCGTCGAAGTCGCCCAGCTGAGGCTGATCAGCCCGCTCAGACGCTGACGTTGGCTGGGAGGCATCTGGAATGGCAGCCGGAGCTGCCGCGGCCGATGTTGTGGCTCTCGCCTCCAGCTCCTCTCGACGTTCTTGCCGCTGCGCTGCAGCCTGCTCAAGCAACGACAGACCTGGAGCAGGAGGTTGTGGTGGCTCGACCGGCGCAGCAGCTGAGGTGGACGGAGCTATCTCCGACTGAACCGTGTTCTGCGGGGCTGTCTGCGTCGAAACGGATGGGGTTGGTGTTGGCTGAGGAGCTGGAGCAGGGGGCGGGGACTGATCCTCCTGGACCGCTTTGGCTGCGGCCTCCTGAGCCTGTTGCGCCTTCAGACGGGCGTAGGCCTGACGAGCCCACTCCAGAGGATCGTCATCGACGGCATTGGACTGAGCTGATGGCGTTTCAGAAGTCCCGGAAGGGCTTGGTTCCTGAGAGGCAGGAGTGGAAGAAGACTGGGCAGCTGACGCCGTCGAGTCACTGACTGGTTCAGCTGCCTGTGGAGGCTCCGCTGGCTCAGGCTGCGGCGACTCACTGTCGCTGGCTGGCTGCTGATCAGCACCTTCCGTCCTGCTGTCTTGGGCAGGAGCCACAGGTTGCTCAGAGGTTCGGCGCTGAAACCAGTCGAAAACCATCGAATTGAAGCGTCAGTTGAAACGAATCAGGACCCAGAGGAGGGTGAAGCATCCTGCAAACGGCGCAGAACACCATTGATCATGCGACGCCCCTGTTCATCGCTGTAACGATTGGCCAGCTCCACCGCCTCGTTGCAGGCCACGGCTGAAGGGGTCTTGAGGCTGGTGAGATCCACCACAGCCAGTCGAAGAATGTCCCGATCAATGCGAGGGAGACGGGTCAGTCGCCAACCTTCCATCACCCCATCCAAACGGGCATCAATGCTGCTGCGCTGCTCATACACAAGCGTGACCCGACGCATCGCGCCATGGCGCACCGTCTCCTGATCAGCCAGAGCAAGGAGACGAGGAAGTTCAAGGCTGCTGGACAAACCGTTCAGCACCCGCTCAGCAATGGTGAGTGACGCTTGCAGGTGCTCTCGCACGACAGGCGAACGACCATCGCCACCATCCTCCAGCTCACTGTCGAGAAGATGCTGCTGCGCTTTCTCCAAGTCAGCTGCGCTGGCATCCAATGATTCCCGCCAATGCTGCTGCAGCGACTCCAGCGCTTTCTGCAACACCGAATCGAGGGGGAGATCGACGGCAATCTGAGCCTCACGATCAGAAAGCTGACCCAGCACCAGCAGTGCCAGCTCACGGGCTAGGGAACGGGACTGCATGGCAGTAACGAGAAAGGAACGAGGGAGAGGTCAGACCCCTGACGTGGTTGACGAGGGAGACACCGATGCTCGCAGCTGCGAAATCAAACTGGAGAAACTGCGGTTCACGGGCGCTTCACGCTCGTCTGGATTGACGATGCCAGCAGAAATGATCGTGCGGAATGCATCTTCAACGGAAATGTCCAACTCACGAACTGATGACTCTGGAACAAGTGTGTACCAACCCGTTGTGGGGTTTGGTGCCGTGGGAATGAACACACTCAACAGGGGCTCTTGAAGATCGGCTTGCAAAGAAGGCCCCACCTCACCCGTGACAAAGCCAACGCTGAACAGACCCTCCCGCGGGTACTCGACCAAGACGACGCGACGAAAACGGGTGGTGTTGTCGCGCAGGAAGGTCTCCAACAGCTGCTTGAGGGTCTTGTAAACCGATCCGGCCAGAGGAATGCGCTGGAGCGTGCCCTCACCGAACTCCAGCAACCAGCGTCCAACAATGTTGCGGGCCATCAGCCCGATCAAAAGAATGCCCAGCAAGGGCACAGTCAATCCAAGCGCCAGGTTGATCAGATCCTGAAGAAGTGGATTGAGGGTGATGAACGGATTGAACTGCTTCGGGATCGACGTCAAAAACGCCAGAACAAACCGACTGACAATGGTCGCCAACCAGATGGTGGTAGCGAGGGGGATCACCACCAAGAGGCCGGCGATCAAGTCATTTTTGAGATCCTGCTGAAGTCTGGCGCCGAGCGGCAGATCAGGTCTGGGGTTGGACTGCACCAAGGAACGACCAGGGCTTGGAGCCTTCGTGATGAATCCAACCTAACGAGCGGTCAGCAAACGACGCTCTACAGAACTGCCGCGAGGGCTAGAAGCACGAAGGCCACAGCCATCACCACAGCACTGAAGGTGCCCCCAAAAGTGCCTTTCAGGAGAGCCCGATCTCGTTGAATCTCCACCTCTGAAATTTGTTTCTCAGCAGCAGCTTCCATCTCAGGTAGTTGCTGCTTGAAAAGCTCCTGAGCGGCCTTGATTTTCTCTTCATCAGAGGCTCCAGCAACCAGCCGTCCAGCTTGAGCAAGTTGCTCACCCCATTGCAGAGCAAAAGCCTCATCCGTTGTTTGTTGGCGGGCTTCCTCAAGCTGCTTATTCACTTCAGCAATGGTCTCGTTGGCCTTGGTCTCAATGGCCTGATTACTGGCCACTGCCATTGGCACAACAGCGATCATGGCGACAGCCAGTAACGACGACAGGCCACAAACCACCCAACGGATCGGAGTCCGCGTCACTGTGGGTTGATCAAGACGGGAACCGATCAACATCAACAAGAGACCCACCAGCCCCATCGGCGCCTGATCAACCAAACGGTCGATCAACACCTGCTGAAACGCGGAATCATTCCAGTCAGCTGCACCGAGAAACACCACCAACTGCAGCGCCAGCAGCACCACCAACGTGAGACCGAGCCAACGCAGCACAGGGGCCAAACGAAGCGATGACGATGAGCCCGAGGCTGACGAAGACACGGCAAACTGCCAAAAGATGCCCAATTTTACGGTCAGTTCCGTGGAGCATCCAGAGGCTCAACAACAGCTCACCCAAGCGCTGAAACTGAAGGCGAAGGCCCAAGGATTCGACCCGGTGGGCGTCGCTCGGCTGCCCGGTAGCGCCAGGCTTCAGTGCCGCACAGCCGCGCTGGAACGCTGGCTGGAGGCAGGGCATCAGGCGGAGATGCGCTGGATGGCCGCGCCCCGCCGCAAGGACGCGGCCCTACTGGTGGAGGGAGCCCGCAGCCTTCTGGCCGTTGGTCTGAATTACCACGTTGCCGTCACCCGACAGCCAAACCATTTAGCCATTGCCCGCTACGGCTGGGGCAGGGACTACCACCGAGTGGTGACGCAGCGCCTGAAACGACTTGGCCGCTGGCTCGAGGAACAGCGGCCCGGCAGCCACTGGCGCGCCTGCGTGGATGCTGACCCTTTGCTTGACAAGGCCTGGGCAGAGGAAGCTGGCCTGGGCTGGATCGGCAAGCACAGCAACCTGATCCACCCGACGCGGGGCTCGTGGATGGTGATCGGTCATCTGATCACCACCGAAGAGCTCCAGCCAGACCCTCCCGCAGCAGCGCTGTGCGGACGCTGCACTCGCTGCATCGAAGCCTGCCCGACAGACGCGATTCGCGAACCATTCGTGGTGGATGCCCGTCGCTGCCTGGCCTTTCACACGATCGAAAACAGGGAGGAGACCCTGCCACCTGCCATGGCAGCAGCCATGGGGCCTTGGGTCGCCGGTTGCGACATATGCCAGGACGTGTGTCCCTGGAATCAGGGACCTCTTCCCAGCAGTGACGATCCGGATCTGCAACCGCGGCCCTGGATGCTGGATTTGACTCCGGAGAAGGCCCTGGCCTGGGACGACGCCACCTGGGCAGACAAATTGCGGGGATCGGCGCTTCGGCGGATCAAACCATGGATGTGGCGGCGGAATGCAGCAGCAGCAGACCCGAACAGTGCGCCTAGCCTGAGGCCAAAAGGATCGGAGTGATGGAGAGACGTCGGCGTTCGTGGTGCACTGCCCTTCTGCTGTCGATAGCAACCACCGTGATCACGGTGCCGGCCCAGGCGTTCGTGCCCAACGTGTATGTACCCAGTGCCAAGGAGCTGGAAGGATCAGCCATCGGCATCGGTCGCACTGCAGCCCAGCTGCTCAGCCTTGGACAACCCGAGGAAGCCGCACGCCTGGCGTCCCTGGCCGTGCGGCTCCAGCCCAATGACGAACGCCTTTGGGCCGTGCTGGCCGAGGCCCAGCTGCGCAGCCAACAACTCAAACCAGCAGCCAACTCCTTGGCCCGGGCCAAAAAACTTGATCCCGACAACGCCGGGCTCTGGTTTGCGGAAGCCTCCCTGGCCTTGCGGGACAGGCGCCCCGCCGATGCAATCCCCCTGCTTGATCGCGGACTCCAGCTCGATCCGAAGAATGCCAGTGCCTACTTCGATCTCGGCAACGCCCGGGTGATGCAGAGCCAGTTCAAGGCCGCCCTTGGTGCCTTCGAAAAAGCCACGGCTCTCAAGCCCACGTTCTGGGAAGCGCTCAACAACCAGTGCATCGTGTTGTTCGAGATGGGCAACACCAATGAAGCGATTCAACGCTGGCAGAGGGTGCTGGCGATCGAACGCAATGCCGAGCCGATGCTCGCCCTTGCCTCAGCTCTCAACACGCGCAACCCAGGCGATGAAGACGCGCTCAACCTGGCGCGCCAAGCGCTGAAAAAAGACCCGAACTACGTGTTGCCGAGCCATCAGAAAGATCAGCTCTGGGGAGTGAAATTGCGGCTGGCTACCCGCAAACTGCTCGGCAATCCCGCTCTGAGAGAAGCCGTCGATCGGGCGGAGGCCAATGCCGATCAAAGCACCACTCCATAAAGCAAGGGCTGGTCAAACCGAAAGAAATCTGTAGGCTGGCCCCCGTCTGCCCTCAGTAACTCCAGACGCGGATGGCCGAGGAGCGCGTTCAACCGATCGCCCTGCATCAAGAGATGCAGCGCTCCTACCTCGAGTACGCGATGAGCGTGATCGTGGGACGAGCCCTTCCGGATGCCCGTGACGGCCTCAAACCCGTCCAGCGACGCATCCTTTATGCAATGCACGAACTGGGGCTGACCCCGGATCGTCCCTACAGAAAGTGCGCCCGTGTTGTGGGCGATGTTCTCGGCAAATATCACCCGCACGGCGACCAAGCCGTGTACGACGCTCTGGTGCGTCTTGTGCAGACCTTTTCGAGCCGCAACCCACTCCTCGACGGCCACGGCAACTTCGGCTCAGTCGACGATGATCCACCGGCAGCCATGCGTTACACCGAAACGCGTCTGGCACCGATCGCCCATCAGGGTCTGCTGGATGAAATCGGTGATGACACGGTCGATTTCGCTCCCAATTTCGACGGCTCGCAGCAGGAACCGACGGTGCTGCCGGCACAACTGCCGTTTTTATTGCTGAATGGATGCACGGGCATCGCTGTGGGCATGGCGACCAGCATTCCTCCCCACAACCTGGGGGAAGTGGTCGATGGTCTGATCGCTCTGGTACGCAAACCGGACCTCAGCGACGAAAAATTATTCAGCCTGATTCCAGGTCCCGATTTCCCAACCGGTGGCGAGGTTCTGCTGGGAACTGGAGTGCGCGACACCTATCTGCGCGGTCGCGGCAGCATTCCGATGCGGGGTGTCGCTCACATCGAAGAAATCCAACCAGGCAAAGGCCGCCACAAACGGGGTGCTGTGGTGATCACAGAACTTCCCTATCAGCTGAGCAAAGCGGGCTGGATCGAAAAGCTGGCCGATCAAGTCAACGACGGCAAGATCGGCGGCATCGCCGATATCCGTGACGAAAGCGATCGCGAAGGCATGCGCGTGGTGGTGGAGCTGCGCCGGGATGCCGAACCTGAGAAGGTGCTGGCTGATCTCCAACGCCGCACATCCCTGCAGAGCAATTTCGGCGCCATTCTTCTGGCGCTGGTGGATGGTCAGCCCCAGCAGCTCTCCCTGCGGCAATTGCTGCAGACCTTCCTCGACTATCGGGAACTGACCCTGATTCGGCGCACCACCCATGCGTTGCGCAAGACCGAAGACCGGCTTGAGGTGGTGGAAGGTCTGATCAAAGCCCTGGATTCTCTCCAGCGCGTGATCACGATGATTCAGGAAGCCAGGGACGCTGCCTCAGCCCGAGCCAGTCTGATGGTGCACCTCGATCTGACCGAACGTCAGGCCGATGCAGTGCTGTCGATGCCGCTTCGCCGACTCACAGGCCTGGAGCAGGAAAGTCTGCGGTCTGAAGCCGATGACCTTCGCCGGGAACGGGAACGCCTTCAAATCCTGCTGCGGGAACGGGATCAGCTGCTCGACGCGATGGTGCACGAGCTGAAGCAACTGAAGAAGCGCTTCGCCACACCTCGCCGTACCCGCCTGATCGAGGGTGGCGACCACCTCCTTGCTGAAAAAGCAGCCAGCCAGCGCCCCAATGCCGAGCTGCAACGGCGTCAGGCCCTTGGAGCGTTGCCTGCTGAAGGTCGATTGCTGATTCAACGGGATGGTCAGGTGAAGGTGGTCAGTCCCCAGCTCCTGGGGCGTCTCCATCTCAACGAGGCTGTGGCCCTGGGGGATGAACCGTCGCCGGCACGCTTGATCCTGCCCATCAAACCAGCACCTCGCTTGCTGGCGGTCACCGCCTCCGGTCGGGTGGCCCTGGTGCGCTGGGAATTCGCAGGGCAACAACCGGGAAGCATCGAACGGTTTCTGCCATCGGCCCTGCAGGGGGATCCACTTGTGAGCCTGCTTCAGCTGCCGGAGAGCGATGACGCTCATGCCAACGGCCAACTCTCCCTTGGCCTGCTGAGCAGTGACGGCCGTTTCAAACGACTGCCCCTGCAGGACATGCAGGAGTTATCCGGGAGAGCCGCCACGATCGTCAAACTCAAAGACGGGGTTTCGCTGCTCAATGCCGTGATCTGTGAAGACAAAGGAACCGTCGCCCTGATCAGCGACATCGGCCGCGTTCTCTGTCTTCCCGTCAACGAAGCCGCTCTTCCACTGATGGGCAAACTCGCTCAGGGTCCGATGACGATGCGAGTCCTACCGGGAGAAACCCTGGTGGGAGCGATCAGCAACCCAGCCCACACTGGCGAGGATGGTGGAACAGGGAACGGCGACACCAACCGCGGCACCGTGCTGATCGGCAGCCGTAACGGTGCCCTCGTGAAGCTCGATCTGGCGAGCCTGAGGCTCTGCAGACGGGGCGATCTCGGAGACATGGCGCTCAACCTGGATGGCACCGGCAATGATCCCGATCGAGTGGTGACAGTCAGCGCAAGCGCTGAATTGGTGGGAGTGGTGAGCAGCAAAGGCCGCCATGGCCGGCTGCTGAGCAACACCATCAGCAACGATCTCTCGCAACCAACCCAGGTGCCGCTCAAGGGTGATGAACACCTGAGCGAACTGATTCCTCTACTGAGCTGATGCCTCAGCGCTGACCGGCAGCGACGCCTGAAGGCTCCAACATCAATTTGCTCGACCGCAGGGATTCATCCATCGGAATCGGATAGGCACCGTCAAAACAAGCTGTGCAGAACTGGTCGGAGCTGGCTTGCGCAGCTTCCACCATGCCCTCTTTGCTCAGGTAGGCGAGGGTATCGACCTTGAGATGCTCCTCGATTTGCTTCACCGTCAGTCGGGCCGCAATCAACTGATCCTGGGTGTCGGTATCAATGCCGTAGAAGCAGGGATGGGTCACCGGCGGTGAGCTGATGCGCATGTGCACCTCAGTGGCACCGGCATCGCGAAGAGCCTGCACCAGCTTGCGACTGGTGGTGCCACGCACGATCGAGTCATCGATGACCACCACGCGCTTGCCCGCCAACACATCCGGCAGTGGATTGAGCTTCACGCGGATGCCCGCCTCACGCATGGCCTGGGTGGGCTGAATGAAGGTGCGGCCCACATAGCGGTTCTTGATCAAACCATCAGCGAAGGTGATGCCGCTGGCCTGGGAGAAACCGATGGCTGCAGGAATACCGGAATCCGGCACACCGATCACCAGATCCGCCTCAACGCCGGATTCACGAGCCAGGATCTGGCCGATGCGCTGGCGATAACTGTAGAGAGATTCTCCAAAGAAGCGGCTGTCAGGACGCGCGAAATAAATCATTTCGAACACGCACATGCGTGTTGTGGGATCAGCCCACTGCTCCCGCTCCGGCTTGGTCTCTCCCAATCGAAAGGTAATCAGCTCACCCGGCTGCACATCCCCTTCAAAGGAAGCTCCGATGATGTCGAGGCCGCAGGTTTCACTGCTCACGACCCAGTAACCCTGATCGGCCTCACCGAAACGACCAAACACCAAAGGGCGAATCCCAAAGCTGTCCCGCAGGGCATAGAGCTCCGTGGTAGTGCCAATCACCAGACTGAAGGCTCCACGGCAGAGGGTGGCGGCTTCCTTGAGGGCCGGCTTCCAATCCAGACCACGGTTGACCGCCTGCTGAATCGCAAAAGCGATCAGCTCCGAATCCGTTGTGGATGTGAACTCAGTGTGCCCATCATCGAGCGTTTCGCGCAACTCAGCCGCATTGACAAGATTGCCGTTGTGGGCGAAAGCAAAAGGCCCAAGGCGCGTCATCAGCACCACGGGCTGGGCGTTGCAGGCCTTGCTGCTCCCGGTGGTGGAGTATCGATTGTGGCCAATGGCCAGGTAGCCCGGCATGCGCGCCAACACGTCCTGGTCGAACACCTGGCTCACCAGACCCATGTCTTTGTGCAGACGCACCTTGCCCTGGTTGAAGACGGCGATGCCTGCGGACTCCTGACCACGGTGCTGCAGCGAATACAGGCCGAAGTAGGTGAGATTGGCAACGGGCTGACCTTCAGCCAACACGGCATACACACCGCAGGCCTCTTCCATCCGATCAGGGCGCTCTGCAATGGGCTGCTGCACAGGGCGCCTCGACTTCAGACTTCCTTCATGATTGCGCATCGCGCTCCAGGGTCAGCTCACACCTCCTCAAGGCGTCGAGGCAACGCCTGCTCAAAGCTGGATGCCAGTGCATCGACGGCCACCGCCAAGCTGGTCTGACCGTCGATCACCACGTTGAGCTGGTGATGGTCAGCCACCGCGCCCAGGACTTGCACCGGCACTGCCGCTGAAGCCAACAGAGCCTCCCACTCAGCATGACGCTCAGCTTTCACCGACACGACGATGCGAGCGCCCCCTTCCGCGAACAGACGGCGCTCGACCCGTGCCGATGACGGCGGCAGGCTGATCTCAGCCCCCTGGCCGGACGCCAGACACGACTCCGCCAAGGCCACAGCCAGACCGCCATCGCTGCAGTCGTGGGCGGACGCCAACAGCCCCTGATCGATGGCCTGGCGCACCGTGGCTTGTACCCGGGCCTCAAGCGCCAGATCCACCCGTGGCGGCCGGCCGGTCAGGAGACCATGCAGAACCCCTTGATAGCTGCTGCCCGCCAGACCCACACGATCGTCATCGGCCTGATCAGCGGACGCCCCCAGAAGCACAACAGCATCTCCGGCCTGGCGCCAAGCCAGACCGCACACGTTGTTGATGTCGGCCACCATCCCCACCATGCCCACAACCGGCGTGGGGTGGATCGGCGTCAGGACACCGTCATCGCTTCGGGTCTCGTTGTAGAGAGAAACATTGCCTCCAGTCACAGGCGTGTTGAGGCCACGGCAAGCCTCAGAGAGACCACGGCAGGCAAGGGCGAGCTGCCAGTAACCGCGATCGGTCTCCGGGGATGCGAAATTGAGGTTGTCGGTGACCGCTAGAGGTTCAGCACCCACACAGCTGAGGTTGCGGGACGCTTCCGCCACAGCCGCCATCGCACCACGTTCCGGATCAAGGGCCACCCAACGGTTGGGGCAATCGACTGTTGCCGCCACCCCACGAACGGTGGACTGCAACGATGCAGTGCCTTGCTGGGAGCGCAACCGCACCACTGCAGCATCGGCGCCTCCGGCAGGAATCACAGTGTTAGCCAACACCTGCTGGTCGTACTGGCGATACACCCAACGCTTGCTGGCAATGGTGGGATCGTCGAGGAGCTTGAGAAGATCCTCACCCCAGTCATGGCCGGCGACAGCAGCAGGGAGATCGCTCTCCTGCCAGGTCCAGTGCTGCTGGATATCGGCAGGGGGTTCACTGATCAACGTGTGGTGATTGATCGGGGTGTCTTCCGCCAGCGCCCGTGACGGCACTTCAGCTGCGACCTTGCCGTGCTGCAAGACCCGCACCACAGGCTCCTCAAGCACACGCCCAACCACAGCGGCCTGCAGACCCCAGCGCCGGAACCGCTCCATCAAAGGCTCCTCACGACCTGCGCGCACAACAAACAGCATGCGCTCCTGGGATTCAGAGAGCAGGTACTCATACGCCGTCATGCCATGCTCGCGAGCTGGCACACGGTCAAGGTCGAGCTCGACGCCCACATCCCCCTTGGCAGCCATCTCAGAACAGCTGCAGGTGAGACCTGCAGCACCCATGTCTTGAGCAGCCACCACATCACCGCTCTGGAACGCCTCCAGACAGGCTTCGATCAATCCTTTCTCGAGGAAGGGATCACCCACCTGCACCGCAGGTCGGTCATCCAGGGACGCAGCGCTGAGTTCAGCACTAGCAAAGCTGGCGCCACCCATGCCATCGCGGCCAGTGGTACTTCCCACATACACCACTGGATTGCCCACGCCCGAGGCACCGGATTTGACGATGTCATCCGTTTCCATCAGGCCAAGGGCCATGGCATTGACCAGGGGGTTGCCGCTGTAGGAGGCATCAAACGCCACCTCTCCGCCCACGGTGGGCACCCCAACGCAATTGCCGTAATGGGAGATGCCTGCCACCACACCCTCAACCAGTCCACGGGTGGCAGGGTCCTCCAGGGGGCCGAAGCGAAGAGCATTGAGCAGGGCGATCGGACGGGCGCCCATGGTGAAGATGTCGCGCAGGATTCCTCCCACCCCCGTGGCCGCCCCCTGGAAGGGTTCCACAGCGGACGGATGGTTATGGCTCTCGATCTTGAACGCCAGGCGATGGCCTTCGCCCAGATCCACCACACCGGCATTTTCACCGGGCCCGACAAGGATGCGCGGACCTTCGGTGGGAAATCCACTCAGCAACGGGCGTGAGTTGCGGTAGCAGCAATGCTCCGACCACATCACCCCAAACATGCCGAGCTCAGCTCGATTGGGATCGCGTCCCAGTCGACGCTGAATCTCCTTGTAGTCGTCGTCCGTCAGTCCCTCCTGGCGGAGAGCGTCGGCCACATCAAACGGCTGTGCCGATTCAAGGGACTGGGCCACGGAGAGCGAGAACAGCTTCTCCCAGTGTTGCCGACAGCGGTCTCAGACCCAGGGGTCGGGATCGAAATCCTGCTGACCATCGAGATCACGCCTTGAAAACGTTTCACCACGGCTGGGGCGAGGCTCTGAACGCTCCAGCGGCTCTTGGTCCCATGCGGGCTCATCCCAGCCATCGAGAGGGTCATCCAAATCTTGAGGGTTTTGATCCAGGGGCTGCGTGTGGCGAGGCGGCTCATCCCAGTCGCGCTCAGGCTCCTGCCTGGGACCATCACCATCGACCCATCCGCCATCCCAGGGGGGCTCTTCCAACCAACCTTCCAGGCGCTCTCCAGCCCGATCCCCCATCTGCTGGATCTGATCGCGCCATCCCCGGGAACGACGCAGCAAGTCCTGGCGAACACTGGCGCGCGCCAGCGGCAGATCGTCGAGGGACGACAAAGCCGTGCTCACCAAACCAGGCTGCTGATCAACGATTCGATCCGGGGTGAGGCGCCAGCGGCTACTACCGGGCAAGCGAGGGTCGCTGCGTGACACCAGGTAATGAAGGATGGCACCGGTGGCTGGAACAAAGGCGAGATCAGCGATCTGGCCCAGTCGCTCACCATGGCGATCCACCAGGTCGGCCTCCATCAGGGTGGGCAAGCGATCGAGGGTGAGTGCATCGGCTGCAGCCGGCGGACCTTTGGCAAACACCTCCTGATCCGACAGGCCGCGCCATTGATCCAAGCGCCACACATCCCTGCTGTTTCGTAAGGCCGAGGGACGACTGACCCAGCCCAGCAGACGGTGAACAGGAGGATGCATCCAGGCCATCACCCCAGGGCCATGGTCGAGTCCCTGATCGCAACGCACATGGTGGTGCAGCAGATCACTGAGCAGGATCTGATCCGGAAGCGCCACGGTGTTCGTCGTTGAGGGGAATCAGTTGCGAATCTGAACGGGCATCACCAGATAGGTGAACCCAGTGCGATCATCCGCCGGCGTGATGATCGCCGGTGTGGTGGGAGCATTGCACCGCAGAGCGATTCGCTCTCCCTCCATGGCCTTCAATCCATCGAGGACGTAACGCACATTGAAAGCGATCTGCACAGCATCACCATTGAGGCTGGCCGGCAATGATTCCGATCCGCTTCCCACATCCTGAGCATCAGCGCTGATCTGCAACAGTCCTGCTGTGGGATCAGTGCTGATCCTCACCACATTGTTGTGCTGATCCGCCAGGACCGCCACCCGCTCAAGGGCCGCCATGAAGGGCCGACGCTCCAGCTCAATCGTGCGTGAGAAGCCATCGGGAATGAGCTGTCGGTAATTGGGGTACGTGCCCTCCAAGGTCCGGCTGGTGACCATCTGATCAGCGGCGAGCACCACCACCTGGCCCCGGTCATAAAAAAGGGTGACGGGATCGTCCCCTTTCCAACCGGCAATCAGACGTTCGACCTCCCGCAACGAACGGGCTGGCAAGGTCACGGCCAAAACCCCGTCATCCTGAGCCATCGATTCACCGGCAGCAGCAGTGGTGGGATCGTCTTTCAACGCATCGGTGACCGCCAACACCGCCAGGCGGTGACCATCGGTGGAGGCCGCTTCGAGATTGCGCCCCTGAAAGCGAAGATGAACGCCTGTCAACAGCTGCTTGGCCTCATCGCCACTGCTGGCGAATAACGTGCCGCGCAGAGCTTGAACCAGGGCCGTCGCATCCACCCGCAGAGCAGCACCGTTCTCCACCAAGGGAAGGTCTGGAAATTCATCAGCAGGCATCGCCCGCATCTGGTAGCTGCCGCTGAGGCTGGTGAGATCAACCTGTTCTCCGGCTTCATCCGTGGCCAGGGTGATCGGTGAATCCGCCGACAGGCGAGAGACAATCTCGCCCAGCAACCGTGCAGGGAGCGTCACGGCACCACTGGCTTCAACCGATGCAGCCAAGGAGGTCTGGATGCCGAGGTTGAGATCAAATCCGGTGAGGCTGAGGCGACCGGTGCCGGCATCGGCCGTCAGCAGCACATTGGCCAGCACGGGATGGGTCGGGCGGGATGCCACCGCTCGGCTGACGAGCTGCAGGGCTGCGTTCAGCTCCGACTGGGAACAGACCAGTTTCATGGGGTCAACGTGCCGACCATGGGTCCTGAAGGCTCCCCACGGTTTCACAGGCTGGGGAGATGTGCAACGACCCAAGTCCGTTCCAGGCTCGGATCCGTCTAACGGGTTTGATGTTTTTTAAAACCAAACAAAACAGTCGTAGTCGGTGCTGGGGAAACCGTGGAAATCAACGCCAACCCCAGCACTGACACCAGGACTGACTTTCACAGGGTTGGGGATTGTCGTCTTGTCGATGCGGAGAAATGTTCTGATTTCACAGCTTCCACAGCCTGGGGGAAACTTTGCCCATGGTTGGCGGTGGGGTTGGCGGACGTTTTCCACCATCTGTTCCCCCTGTTGTACGAGGTCTTCCGCAGGCACTTTGTCGGCTGGATGGCGGATGGAGGTTTGATTCAGGGGGTGTTGCGCCAAGAAAAAACCCCCGCTGAGCGGAGGTGGTCAACGCGCACCAGCAAGCGGTGTCAGAAACCCATCACCTTGGCAACAGTTCCCAGATCGGGATTCAGGTCAGTGTGGAATGCAGCGTCGTTGTTCTGGATGGCGCAGTCGGGATCCTTGAGCCCATTGCCGGTGAGCACGCACACCACCGTGGCGCCAGCGGGAACTTCGTCTTTGCGTTTGAGCAGACCGGCGACAGACGCTGCGCTGGCTGGTTCACAGAAGATGCCTTCTTCGGCTCCGAGCAACTTGTAGGCCTCAATGATTTCGGCATCGGTCACGTCGAGGAAGGCGCCGTTGCTTCCTTCCCTGGCTGCCAGGGCCTTGTCCCGGTTCACAGGATTGCCGATGCGGATGGCTGTGGCAATCGTGTTCGGATCCTCCACGGTGGTGTTGTTCACCAAAGGTGCGGAACCGCTGGCCTGGAACCCCATCATTCGTGGCAGGGTGCGACTGCGGCCGGCTTGGTGGTACTCCTGAAAGCCCATCCAGTAGGCGGTGATGTTGCCGGCATTCCCCATGGGGATGCAGAGCCAGTCAGGGGCGTCTCCAAGGGCATCGATCACTTCGAAGGCTGCCGTTTTTTGACCTTGCAGGCGGTAGGGATTCACCGAGTTCACCAGCGTGACCGGATAGGTCTCAGCTGCTTCACGCACGATGTCGAGAGCTCGGTCGAAGTTGCCGCGGATGGCCAGTACTTCTGCGCCGTAAACCAGGGCCTGGGCCAGTTTGCCCTGGGCGACATAGCCATCGGGGATCAGCACGAAGGCCCGCATCCCGGCACGACGGGCGTAGGCCGCGGCGGCGGCGGATGTGTTGCCGGTGCTGGCGCAGATCACAGCTTCACAGCCGGCCTCCTTCGCCTTGCTGATGGCCATGGTCATGCCCCGGTCCTTGAAGGAGCCGGTGGGGTTCAGCCCGTCGTATTTCACATACACCTTCACGCCCTTGCCGATCCGTTCCGCCACGGCGGGAACGGGGATCAGCGGTGTTGCACCCTCTCTGAGGGTGATCACGGGCGTGGCATCCGAAACCGGCAACCAGCTCCGGTAGGCCTCGATCAGGCCTGGCCAGTCCTGCATGACAGGTCCGGTGGTCAGGCGCCTGCGGAGGTTCTGGAGCAGAGACACCGGCGAATGGCAAAGGACCGGTGGAATCTAGGTCTCAGGGCTGGGCGTCCTTCAGACCGTCGAGGGGCGACTCCGAAAAGAACTGCACCAGGCCGGAAATCGACTGGGCTTTGTCCACCACAGCCATCAGTGCGGGAATGTTCACTTCCATCACGTCTGCCGGATAGGCCTGCAGGAATTTGATGGCGGTGAGGCCCCCGTCATCGATCTGAAGCCCATTGATCACTCCGGCTCGGATGGCTGGAACGCTCACATCAGGTGAGGGAACCATCAAGGGATAGATGATGCGAGCGACGCGGCGGATGATCACATCGCCGATGCGGGTTGACATCAAACGACTGGTGAGCACCAGCGGCAGCTTCAGTTCCTGGTTGAGCAGTTTCGCCACATTGGCAGGATCCTGATTGCTGAACCGCAGCAGATCCACCATCAGGCCGCGTGGTTTGCCGGTTTCGGCGAGGTAGGCGAGATCGTCAACGGACAAGGAGCGCCGGAAGGCTCCACTCACAAGGGCCACATCCTTGGCGGCTTGAGCGGGACGACTGCTCACCACTCCCAGTCCAGTGATGGCCATGCCCATCCCGGCGGCCATGGCCAGCAAGCGGAGCCGGCGACCTTTCGAACGGATCACTGCAGACAGCCCCGATACTGTGTTGTCAACGGAATTTAGGCAGGGATTCCGGCTGCCACCTTCACCAGGCGGACAACTCCTCGTTCGGCCAGGCCCTTCGCCACCTGGGCACCCATGCGTCGGGCCGTCGGCTCCTGGATGAGACGAGGCAGACGTTTGAGCACCAGATCAGGGCTGAACCCTGGCAGTTGCTGCAGCACCGCCAAGAGCTGCCGGATCGGTTCCAGATCGAGCATGCTGTCCTGTTGATAGGCCAACGGATCGGCATTGGTGATCAAGGCTGGTTGCAGTGCCCGGGGCAGCTGACGACCAAGGCGTTGCACGGTGAGCCACCCCAGAGCATCCACTCGATCCACGACCGCCTCCACCAGTTGGCCGCGCAGCATGCCTCCGTTGGCTGAAAACAGGAAGTTGAGAACCTGGTCGAGCAGGGTGTCGAGATCCAGTTCAGCTTGGCTGGCGGCGCTGGCGACCAGGTTTTCAAGTCGTGTCCAGCGGAATGCCTCTCCTTCGAACAGCATTTCCTTGAGGCTTTCGCGCAATTGCGGATCGGGATCCTCCATCAAGCGCTGGGCGAAATAGGGATAGGCGGCTCCCAGGATCTTGAAATCGGGATCCACGCTCAAGGCGATGCCTTCCAGCGTCACCAGTGAGCGAATGATCAGGGCGTAATAGGGCGGCACGCGGAAGGGAAATTTGTACATCACCCCCGACATATCGTCGGTGACGCTTTTGAAATCCATGCGGTTGACCCCCATCTCGAGGGCCTGACTGAACACGGATTCGAAGGCCGGCACAATCGGCGCGAGATCGACATCCTCGGCCAGGAAGCCGAGGGTGACGAAATCTTTGGAGAGCTTGCCGAAGTTGCGGTTGACCAGATGCACCACCGCTTGGATGAGACCTGTGCGGGATTCCCTGCTCACCTCGCTCATCATGCCGAAATCGAGGTAGCAGAGTCGTCCGTCCTCCAGGGCCAGCAGGTTGCCGGGATGGGGATCGGCATGGAAGAAACCGTGTTCGAGCAGCTGTTGCAGGCTGCAACTCACGCCCACTTCCACCATGTCGTCGGGATCGATGCCCATCGCCCGAACCGCCTCGAGATTGGTGAGCTTGACCCCGTTGATCCATTCCATGGTCAGCACACGCCGGCTGGTGGCTTCTCGGTAGATGGCAGGAACGGCGATGCGGGGGTTGTGGCGGTGGAGGTCGCGAAAGGTTTCGGCGTTGCTGGCCTCGTTGAGATAGTCCATCTCCTCGAAGACGCGGCTGCCCAGCTCATCAATCAGGGCCACCAGATCGCTGCGGATCAGGCCGATGTTGCTGTTGAGCCATGCGGCGATGTTGCGCACGATGTAGAGGTCGAGCGTGATCTGCTCGCGCAGGCCGGGCCTCTGCACCTTCACGGCCACGGCTTGCCCGCCTTTGAGGACTCCCCGGTGCACCTGTCCAAGGGAGGCTGCGGAGATCGGTTCGCGATCGAGGCTTTCGTAGATCTCGTCCACGGGGGCGCCGAGGTCGTCTTCGATGCACGCCATCGCCAGGGTGCTGTCGAATCCGGGCAGTTGATCCTGCAATTGCGAGAGTTCTTCCAGCAGCACCGGCGGCACGATGTCGGGCCGGGTCGACAGGGCTTGTCCCGCTTTGATGAAGGCGGGACCCAGATCAACGAGAAGTTCTGCGCATTCGCGGGCTCGACTCCGGGCTCGATCCGGATTGTTCAACAGGCCCAGTAACCAGTCGACGGCGAGCCCGATCAGCAGGAGCCCTATCGGCACCAGGGTCTGCCATAGCCGCCGCAACAGGCGTTGCGGGTGGCCTGCGTAGATGCGAGTGATGGCAGCCGGGTCGTAGCTGAGCAGACCAGAGGCTTCGATGAAATCACCCAGTTCCTGTTCGATCACTGCCGTGCTGCCAATCACCCCCTTCTAAACGAGCTGTGCAGCCGCTACGGTCACCTTGATCACCGGGTGCTGCCGTGCTGTCCGGTCTGCAACTTCACAACATCGCTCTGATCGACAGCCTGGAGCTGGATTTTCAGCCTGGCTTCACGGTGCTCACCGGTGAAACAGGCGCTGGCAAATCACTTCTGCTGGATGCGCTGGATGCCGTGCTTGGTGGCTTGCAGGGCATGGCGGCGACGCGTCTGGTGCGGTCGGCTGAGTCTCGGGCCGGCATCGAAGCTCGCTTCTCTCCCACTGCATCGGTCGTCGCCTGGTTGCGTCAGCACGATCTCAGCTGTGGTTTGGATGATGAGGATGCTGATGACTTGGTGGTGAGTCGGGAATGGCGTCGCCAAGAGGATCGTCTTTCCAGTCGGTTTCGCATCAACGGCATTGCCGTCAACCGTCAGCAGGTGCTGGCCTTGCGACCGTTGCTGATCGACCTCACCGTTCAGGGCCAGACCCAGCAGCTGGCACGCCCTGGTCAGCAACGACGCTGGCTGGATCATCTGGGGGGGGCATCCCTCGAGGCAGCCCTGGTGCAGGTGCGCACCTGCTGGTTGCAATGGCGTGAGGCGGCTTCGCTCCTGCTGCAGGCCCAGCATCAGGCGGATCAGCTCCAGGAGCAACTGGAGGAACGGCAGGCTTTGCTGGCGGAGCTGGATGCCGCTGCTCTGGATGACCCCGATGAACTGCGTTTGCTGACGGCGGAGCAAGACCGTCTCGTGCATGGGGTCCGTCTGCAGGAGGGTCTGGCTCAGTTGATCGGTCGTCTTCAGGACGGTGCGGACCAGGCTCCTTCAGCGATTGATCACCTCTTGGCCTGTTGCCATGAGCTGCAGCACATGCAGCAGCTGGACGGGTCCCTTCAACCTCTGAATGACCGCTGTCTCGACCTGGAGGCTGGTCTACGAGACCTGATCCGAGACCTGGAGGTGTACGGCGCAAGCCTTGAGAGCGATCCCGCTCGTTTGAGTGAACTGCAAGACAGACTGGCTTTGCTCAAGCGCCTTGAACGTCGCCATGGCCAGGATCTGGCCGCTCTATGCGATCTGCGGGATCAGTTGCATGAGCAGATGGTGGAGGGCGGGGCTGCTGAGGCTCTGGAGCAGTTGACCGCTGCTGAGGCCGAGGCTTGTGGTGCCCGTGACCAGGCCAATCAGACCCTGACCGCAGTGCGCGAGCAGGTGGCCCATCAGTTGGAGCAGACCCTGCTCGATCATCTGCGTCCGATGGGGTTGGCCAATGTTCGGTTTCAGGTGGCGATCACCCCCTGTGATCCCAGTGATCATGGAGCTGATGCGGTCAGTTTTCTTTTTTCCGCCAACCCAGGCCAGCCGCTGGCTCCCCTTGCGGAGGTGGCCTCCGGGGGTGAGATGTCGCGGTTTTTGCTGGCGTTGAAGACCTGTCTGGCCGGCGTGGATGGATCGAGCTCACTGCTTTTTGATGAAATCGACTCCGGCGTCAGTGGGCGGGTCAGCGGAGCCATGGCCGATCTGCTGCGCACCATGGCTCGTCAACGTCAGGTGTTTTGCGTCACGCACCAGCCGCTGGTGGCGGCCGCTGCCGATCATCATTTCCGAGTGAGCAAGACCGTGGTGGACGGGCAGACCCGCTCGCGAGTGTCCCAGCTGCGGGACACTCAGGCCCGCGAGCAGGAGTTGGCCGAACTCGCAGGGGGAGCGTTGGGTGAAGCCCGTGCTTATGCCGCCAGTCTTCTTGATCAACGTGTGGCTTGAACGGTTAGGGGCTTTCTCTCCGTAGACTTTCTCGCTGCTGATCTGCGTTGCATGCGTCCTGCCGCCGCCAAGACGAAGGACGTGTCCCGTCAGGAGCCTGTCAACCTCAGCGGTGGCTCTCTGGAGGACGTGATCCGTGTGCGCGGCGCTCGCCAGCACAACCTCAAGAATGTTGATGTCACCATCCCCCGCAACAAGATGGTGGTGTTCACGGGGGTGAGCGGCAGCGGTAAGAGCTCCCTGGCCTTCGACACAATTTTTGCCGAGGGTCAACGTCGTTACGTCGAAAGCCTGTCGGCTTACGCCCGTCAGTTCCTTGGCCAGGTGGATAAGCCTGACGTGGATGCCATCGAGGGGCTGTCACCGGCGATTTCGATCGATCAGAAATCCACCAGCCACAACCCCCGTTCCACGGTGGGCACGGTCACCGAAATCCAGGACTACTTACGCCTTCTCTTTGGCCGTGCTGGTGAGCCCCACTGCCCTCAGTGCGACCGGGCCATCCGGCCTCAGACCATTGATGAAATGGTCGATCAGATTCTCACGTTGCCTGAGGGCACCCGTTATCAGCTGCTTGCTCCTGTGGTGCGGGGCAAGAAGGGCACCCATGCCAAATTGATCAGTGGTCTGGCGGCTGAGGGCTTTGCCCGCGTGCGGGTGAACGGTGAAGTGCGCGAGCTCGCCGACAACATTGAGCTGGATAAGAACCACCTCCACAACATTGAAGTTGTGGTGGATCGTCTGGTGGCACGCGAGGGGATTCAGGAGCGCCTCACCGATTCGTTGCGCACTGCCCTCAAGCGCGGTGATGGGCTGGCGATTGTGGAGGTTGTGCCCAAAAAAGAGGAGCAGTTGCCCGAGGGATTGGATCGGGAGCGCTTGTATTCCGAGAACTTCGCCTGCCCGGAACATGGGTCGGTGATTGAGGAACTGTCACCGCGTTTGTTTTCGTTCAACAGCCCTTACGGAGCCTGTGACGATTGCCACGGCATTGGCCATCTACGCAAGTTCACCGCTGAGAGGGCTGTCCCCGATCCTTCCCTGCCGGTGTACGCCGCAGTGGCTCCCTGGGCGGAGAAAGATAATTCCTACTACTTCTCGTTGCTGTATTCAGTCGGGGAAGCCTTCGGTTTTGAGATCAAAACGCCTTGGCAGGATCTCACCGATGAACAGAAAGACATCCTCCTCAATGGCAGCCGTGAGCCGATCCTGATCCAGGCCGACAGCCGCTACCGAAAAAGCGCCGGTTACACCCGTCCTTTCGAGGGCATTCTTCCCATCCTGCAGCGGCAGTTGCGGGATGCCAGTGGGGAGGCCATGCGCCAGAAGCTGGAGAAATATCTCGAGTTAGTGCCCTGTGCCAGCTGTGCTGGGCAACGACTGCGAGCTGAGGCTCTGGCTGTGCGGATCGGTCCGTTCCGGATCACGGAGCTCACAGCGGTGAGTGTGGGGCAGACCCTGGAGCGCATCGAACAGTTGATGGGCGTAGGGGCATCAGAAGGGTGTGAACCGTTGCTCACCCCCCGTCAGATTCAGATCGGGGACCTGGTGCTGCGGGAGATTCGCATGCGTCTGCGTTTCCTCCTCGACGTTGGCCTTGATTACCTCAGCCTTGATCGTCCGGCGATGACGCTGTCGGGCGGTGAAGCTCAGCGCATTCGCCTTGCCACGCAGATCGGTGCCGGTCTCACAGGTGTTCTCTATGTGTTGGATGAACCGAGCATCGGCTTGCATCAGCGCGATAACGACCGCCTGTTGGCCACGCTCGAGCGCCTCCGCGATCTCGGCAACACCCTGGTGGTGGTGGAGCACGATGAAGACACCATTCGGGCAGCCGATCATCTGGTTGATATCGGCCCCGGCGCGGGTGTCCACGGAGGTCACATCGTTGCGGAGGGCGACCTCAACACCTTGTTGAACGCAGAAGCGTCGCTGACGGGTGCTTATCTCAGCGGTCGGCGCTCGATTCCAACGCCACCGGAACGACGCAGCGCCGGCAGTCGCAGCATCAAGTTGCTCAACTGCTCTCGCAACAACCTCTGCGACGTGAGTGTGGAGTTTCCCCTCGGACGCTTGGTGTCGGTCACCGGCGTGAGCGGCAGTGGCAAGAGCACGTTGGTGAATGAACTGCTCCATCCCGCTCTCGAGAATGGATTGGGTCACAAAGTGCCGTTCCCTGCTGGCCTTGGCGAGCTGCGTGGCCTCAAGTCAATCGACAAGGTGATCGTGATCGATCAGTCACCGATTGGTCGCACACCCCGATCCAATCCGGCCACCTACACCGGTGCCTTCGATCCGATCCGTCAGGTGTTTGCCGCCACTGTGGAGGCGAAGGCCCGTGGTTATCAGGTGGGTCAGTTCAGCTTCAACGTCAAAGGGGGGCGCTGCGAGGCTTGCCGCGGTCAGGGTGTGAACGTGATCGAGATGAATTTCCTCCCCGACGTCTACGTGCAGTGCGACGTCTGTAAGGGAGCTCGTTTCAATCGTGAGACCTTGCAGGTGACCTACAAGGGCCACACCATCGCCGATGTGCTCGAGATGACGGTGGAGCAGGCGGCAGATGTGTTCTCAGCCATTCCCCAGGCAGCCGATCGCTTACGCACGCTGGTGGATGTAGGCCTTGGCTACGTCAAGCTTGGCCAGCCAGCCCCCACGTTGTCGGGTGGCGAAGCGCAACGGGTGAAGCTGGCTACAGAACTTTCGCGCCGGGCAACGGGCAAGACGCTCTATCTGATCGATGAGCCCACCACTGGCTTGAGCTTTTATGACGTGCACAAGTTGATGGATGTGATGCAGCGGTTGGTGGATAAGGGCAATTCGATCATCTGCATCGAGCACAACCTGGATGTGATTCGCTGTTCAGACTGGTTGATCGACCTGGGTCCGGAGGGAGGCGATAAGGGCGGAGAGATTGTGGTCTGCGGGACTCCGGAAGACGTGGCTCAGCATCCCACCAGCCATACCGGTCGCTACTTGGCCAAGGTGCTGGAGCAGCATCCACCTGAGGCTCTGGAGGCTGCTGCTGCGTAACAGGGCAGGGGCTTTTCAGGGGATCTGAGGGCTTAGGGAGAAGGGCTGGGCGTCAGGGATTGCTTGGATGTGATCTCTTGTGCCATCGCCTGCCTTTCCGTATTCGGTTTGAGTGGGCGAGAAAACCGGGGATAGGCATTGAGATCATTCATTCCTGACTTTTTCTTTGTCCTCGTCTCGGATGAATGGAATGTCGATTGGCAATGTAATGGCCGACTGTGGCGAATCCGCTTGCTCCAAGCCCTGTTAAGACGGCTTCGGACCAAGCTTCACCAAAGTGTGATGGGTGAACCAAGTAATCGACCACTGCAGTGATCACTGCCAGTAAAACAATTGTTTTCCAGAATCGATTGACTCTTAAAATCTTTTTGGCGCAATGTACGTAGCGATGACGCCAAGGCTTACTTTGAGGGCTGTGAATGCATGGTCTCCGGTGATTTTTGAAACGTCACCTTGAATCATGAACAGCATGCAAGATAGCCAGACTTCTCCTGTTCTTTCAATGAATTCAGGTAGCTCTAGGTCCTTCAAGTCAGCGACCAGTGATTGTTGGAATCATAGCCAATGGTTACTGTTTGACCACCTTGGTCTGCTTCAGCGACTGCTCAATGATCTTTGAGATTTTTAGCGGTCTTGGCTGTGTTGTGATCTCTACTCTGATCGGAAAATAAGTTTTACAAGACTGCCAGTTTCCAGGCAGGATGCACCCCTAACGGATGCTTCTCTGTCATTCAAGTATTAATATTGGCTGATTAGAATGGACCATTGGCGTTCCCGTTGATGAATCCAGAAGGAAGATTGGAATATAGAATTTCCCAAAGACTTGGTCGCTTGAGGAGATCTCGTTTGGCCTCATCAATCAGTTGAGCTCGGCTGTTGTCATCGATTTCCAGTGCGTTGCATAAGCGATCGAATGCAAGTCGCTCATCGTGGTTCACTGAAAACTGGTAATCTTCCCGTGATGAAGCAATGACCATATAGGCAAGCTTGGCTGTGAGCAATCTGTGGTCTTCATGGAGTTCAGTCACGAGCTTTTCGATGTGGTCTGGGTGATTGAACTCAACAGCCCATGAGGGAATCGAGGCATCTTTCAAGTAACGTTGACTGAGGTCATCTAGTAGCTCTTCTTCTTCCGGTGCAACGTTTCCATCTGCAATCGCCATCAAATTGAGAATCTGAATCATGATCGCTGCTGAACGAAAATCCATCACAGACTGAAGGCTTCCTCTTGTTTAACTCCTTAATCTCCTTTAGTGCCAATTTCTCTCTTTCTATCAAGCTTTCATCGCAACCAAGTTGCTTTGAGACCATCTGGGTGTCTTTTGATCAGCAGATTCCCTGCTTGCAACTGCACTCCATCCCAGGTGAGATCGATTGATTCGTCCTTGTGCAGTCCGGTCTTTCACCATGGAGCACCTATGGAGACAACCAGCTCTCATCGGCCTTGAGATCCTCTTGCCTTCGCCTCACCGGCACCATCACTCGAATTGCCTGAAATGCTTCGTTTTGGTCGCCCAGTGCGGCTGGTGTTGAGGCTCTTTGACTTTGTTGATGGCTCAATATCCTGCTTCTGTCTCCAGGTCACAAAGGCTTCTGTCTTTGTTTTGGTTCTTATTGGCTGTCCGTCCCACTGAACGCCCTGGTCCGCGTGAGTCTTGTCTGCCGGTCACTTGGACTCCATCAATCGCTTCAGTTCAGAAGATCCGATTCCTTTTTATCCACGAGGGGGGCGATCGCTGCTTGGTAATTTATCCATTTCCCCCCTAATGGGTGTTGCTCCAGATCTCAGTCGAGATCACTTCCACCTTGCCAAACGTATTGGAGTGAGAGTTCACTTCTATCTGCCTCTGTTCAAGACCTATGGTTCATTTAGTTAATGTTTGATTCATATTACAGGTGCTATATTTGGCTAATGGCTCGCTTTTGCTGAATATCTTATATTTTGCTAGCCTTGGCAAAGAATGTTTGAGTAAAACTCTATAAAGCGTGACGATCCATCAAAAGTCGAGAGAAATTTTCACTAACGTGCGGAGTTTTTTTATTCCGTCAGTTGACGACTCTTCACCGGAACTTCTCGGTGATCAGTTTGTTGGTCTTTTCTGCTTAGTTGCGGCGTCTGTTCATTTTGTGATGGTTGTGACTTCTCAGCATGTGGTTGATGCGGGGATTTGGGAACGGTTATCGTTGCTTGTGGTGGCAGTTTGTTATGGCATCTGGCGACTTAGATGGAAATTTCCTGCTGCCGATCATCTATCTCTCTCACGCAAGATAAGTCGGTTTTTGGCACTTTGGGTTTGTTTTCGTTGGTTGGCGATCTGGATGTCTCCAAATCCGGACACGTTATACATTAATGTTGTTAGTGGATTGTTGTATATGCCACTATTACTTGCATGTCTTAATCTTTTAAGCATCGAAAGGCGAACTATTTTGCTTGTTACTATATGCTTTATCGTTTCACCCATACTGTTCAGCAATCAAATCTTATTACGCTTAACTCCTTTCCGTGACTGGCGCCTTAGTGTCAGTCTGGCCGGATTTTATTTGGTTTTTAGCTATCTTTTGTCTTCTATTCTTAGCTTAAAAGCCCAAGTCTCTAAGTTGACTGCAAGCAATGTGGTACTTGGCCATACTGCAATGACTGATTCGCTTACTCAATTACTCAATAGACGAGGTTTCGAGAATTTGCGTCAGCGCTTTAATCATCAAAATAGCGGGATTATTATGCTAGATGTTGATCATTTTAAGTTTATCAATGATACACTAGGGCATGATATTGGTGATGCCGTCCTTGCGGCCCTTGCATCTACCATTCAGCAAGTGACTCGGACTGAAGACCTAGTGTCTCGTTGGGGTGGCGAGGAATTCTTGTTAATGGTGGGCTTGAATAAGGATGGTCGTGAAGCCGAAGCCTTGTTATTTCAATTGGCTACAAAAATTCTTGCTGTGATCAAGGATTTTAACTGGAATCAAGTCCACTCCGAGCTTAAAACTGTCACAGTAAGTGCTGGAATTATTGTGGTTAACCACGATATTGATTTTCGCCAGGCATTGATCGCTGCTGATCTAGCAATGCTGAACGCTAAGCGCAACGGGCGTGATCAAGTTCACATAGGTGAAATAGAACATAATTCGAAGAATTGACGAGAATTTAATTCGTGACTTTGATAATTATGTACGCCAATGATCTCTCATTTACATGAGCAAAATCCAGGATAGGTTTTTTATGCGGCTGTATACTTTGCTTTTCAATATTGCAGAAGCTTCTTAGCATGCAGATGATGGCTGCGTTGGCCCTAGTGTTACAAGCTATTATGAGTGGTTTAACACTTGGCGACATAGAGGATATACACCTTAGGTTTACTGCCATTGATAACATCTAATCATCATGTTTAGTGATGGATTTGCTATAGCCCAAAAATTTGTCAATGATCAAATATTGATTAGCTAATAATTTTTGGATTTGCGCTTTATTTTATATGTTATTGATCCAAAAAGAAAGTGGCTTGTGGCTCAGCACGATTGAGTTATTTCTATCTAAAATAATTGCAGTATTGGATTGACATAAGAAACAGCCTACAGTATTTATGTAATTTTTAATAGAATTAAGCTGCACAAGGCCATAAAAGACCTTCGTATTTGCCTTTAAAATATTTAATTTAAGAAATCTATGCAAGGCCAAAGTTATTGCATCAGTTGGTGACATAGCTAGTGCTAACCATCCATTGCAATCTTTAGAGTTAAGAGGGCTTGGGATTAAGGCTTAGATCATGAAAAAAAATATTGGGTTTTTTAGCACCAAACTTGTTGCTATGACAATCAGTATCACCGCGCTCTTAGGTTGCGAAGTTGGTCGGCAACAGTCAACAATTATGCGTCATCAAAACTTCTCAAAACCAGACTGCTTTGGTGATCAATCACGGCAGGCACAAGTACGAAAAATTGGCATCGTTCCGCAATTCACTGCAAAGACAATATGGACAAAATGGGGCCCTCTATTAAGTGAACTCGGAAACAACACTAACCTATGCTTTCAAATTTATGCTGAGAGATCAATACCCTCGTTTGAGGCACAGATTCTTAATGGCAAATACGATTATGCCTATATAAATCCAATTCATCAAGTTATGACAAAAGATCATTACGTTCCTCTAGTTAAAAACGGAAGCTCCCTACTTTCGGGCGTCATTATTGTTCATCCCGATTCAAAAATAGAGACGATCCACGATGCAGAGGGAAAAGATTTATATCTTCCAGCGCCTAATGCTTTTGGGGCATCAATTCTCGTGCAGCAAGAATTTCGAAAACTGAAGATCAAAATACATCCAATTTACGTAAGAACTCACACTAATGTTTACTCAGCAGTCGGTAAGGATAAGGAAGCGGTTGGCGGAATGATATTTCGTACTTTGGAAAAAGAAGAGGTACAACAAAAGCTTAATCTGAAAATACTAAAGCGAACTAAACAATATGTGCCTCATCCTTTTTCTGTTCATAGATTAATTCCAATTCATGAGCAAGAGCTGGTCAAGTCTGTAATGCTAGGTTTTGCCGAAAAGCCTAATTCTGCATTTTTATTGGAAAATGTACAGATCCCACAGCCCATTCCAGCAAATTATGTTGAAGACTATATGCAACTTGAGACAGTTATTTCGTCTAAATCTGAGCCTAAGAATTAATGTATCGACTTGCTTAGGTCCCATAAATACTAATCATACTTCCAACTTGGCTTTTTGACTTGTAACACGCTTTGTCAGCGCGAGAAAGAGCTTCTTGCAGACCGTTAGTATTTGTCGAGTAGATTTCAGAAATTCCTATACTTGCGCCAATGCGAGATTCTGGATGATCAAGATGAATACTTAGTTCATTAATTTTATCTATTAATTGTTTTGCTAGATTATTGCAGCTTTCAGCACTGCATTGCGTGAATAAAACACAAAATTCATCACCTCCAAACCTTGCAGCTATATCAGTCTCTCTAATAGTTTGCTTAATTGACGCTGCAACCATTTCCAGTATTTTGTCTCCCATCTCATGTCCCATATTATCATTAATAGTTTTAAAGCCATCTAAATCAATAAAAAGGAGTGAGTGGGTCAATATCTTACTGTTGCGTTGATTAGACAATTCAAGTTCTTTGATTTTTTCATTGAATCCTCTCCTGTTTAATAGCTTTGTTAATTCATCATGCGTAGCTTTGTATTTTGCATCATTCTCTTCATTCGTCATTGTTAAGAACAACACTTGAGAACTGGCTACAGCTGCATTAAATCCAAGGATTTGGATTAAATTAAATTTCGTACCTGCGAGAATTGAGTCATCTCTGCAACCGTTAAGTGAAAGCCTACGCCCCATGATATTGATGGAAACAGGTTCTAGAACGTAATCGTTCTGATTACACATGAGATTACCAAAACTTGCTAGACGTGTGGACATGCCAGGTAACGTTGTGTCACTAATTTCAAAAGACCATTCTCTATTATTCTCATTATTAAGCTCTGTACTTAGTAACGCTTCAACGTCATAAACACCAACGGCAAATCCCTCTAATTTTCTCTGCTCGTTAAAGCTAGGAATGATCATTAATGAAGCAATACTGTCTTTTTCAGCGTCTTGAACAAGGTTGATTGGAGGTGTAAGGGTAGCTCGTTGACTACGAACCGCTTCCTCCAGTGTTTTTTTCCTGACTGCGTCAGACATCAAATCCAAGCCAAGTGCATTTTCATTTCCTATGGTTGGATTCAAATAGGTGACTGGTGCGTAAACATCACGAATACCTGCGACAAGTGTTGACCCATTTGGAGACATTTGCATAATGTCGAAATCACTGATACCTGTCTCATCTCTGACTCTATTGACAAACTCTTTCCTGTCCTTAAGATTTATAATAGGTGCCCATTCTAGTGCCCTAATCTCAGGATTTTGATTTAATAGTGGATGGGTAAACTGATTAAATTCGTCTGGTGAAACGTAACTGGATGCACGTCTAAGGGCAATTGTTGAAAGAACGACCTGTTCTTGATTCTCAGTCTTATTTTTTAACTGGACAGAAACATCTTCCAAGAAGCCTTGATCTCTAGATCTTAAAAGATCACTGTTTGTGATATATTGTTGGTGAAAAAGGTAAAGTCCAATCAGTGCAATTATCATGGGGGATAGGATTCCTTTCCATGGGAGATGAAAAAGTTCTGTATACTTTGTTTTGAAAATTTTGAGGAATACTGGGGCTAAACAGATTGCTCCTGAACTATTGGCTCCCCATATAACCACCATGGATGTTAGTAAATTGATCTCTGTTGTCGAGTTAAATAATAATGTAAGTAGTTGGGGCAGAAGAAAAAATAAGGAGCCTGCAAAGCATCCAAATAATATAAATCGTATAACTAGATCTGAATTGACTGGTTCCCAGTCTTGATGGTGATTAGGATTGCAAACCTCCGCCCCTATCTTTGCAGCTAAAACAACACATAGGCTCGTCAAAAGAATTCCAGTAAAGCCTGCATCTATCGTGTACAGAGTTTGAGGCCATAACATCTGACAAACGACAGATGCCAGCCCTATGGAGCCGAGAACAGTATTTGAATAGCGTATTGTTGCTGCAAGAGCTAAACCCGCCGAAGGATTAAATAATGAATAACTACCGTCAATCGATAATTTATTTCCAATCGAATATAAAAATATATAAGCTAAAAACACCAGTCCGTTTAAAATCAGCTGCCAACGCAGATGATTTGTCGGCCATGAAGGCCTTAGGAGTCGCATGGAAGGTAGTGGGATCTATATCACCATTATGAGTACATTTCTAGATCTTATTTTCTGCTTCATCAAAGCTTAAGTTATGAGGCTATAGAGGTCTTGAAAGCGTTAATATAGGGAGTAACAATTATTTCAATCGTTACTAGTCCTTGGCGCGGCGCTTGCTTTTTTGACTGTTGGGTCTTTGTCCTGTAAAGAAATTCAATTAACGTCAGTAAAGAAAGCTTGGTTGTTGAGCTTTCCCAAATAAGTACCCTTGTCCAATTTTGTAGCCTATGTTTTCGAGGATGCTTCGCTGTAAAGTTGTTTCGATGCCCTCAGCAAGAACTTGGATTCCTAGCTCTTTGCAGGTCTGTGCTAGACATTTAACAACAACTCTTGCTTTTTTATCCGTCACCATTAGTTTTGTAAATTCAACATCGAGTTTGACACTATCAACGAGCCCGCCTAGCAACCATTCAATACTGGAGTAACCGGTACCAAAATCATCAAGTGCAATTTTCACACCAAGTTTTTTTATATTGTTAAGCCTTGAAAGTATAAGATCAGACCTTTTTAGTACGACTGTCTCTGTGATCTCAACAACAAGGTCTGAAAGGTCACAATTATGCTGCTTATTTAGCCTCAATATCAATTTGCTGATATCAGTATTCTTAAGGTGTGCAGGACTTATGTTGACCGATATTTTCCGTTTCAAGCCTGTGTCTTGAGTTTTCTTGAGTACGGAGAGTACATTGTTTATACAATAGCTCTCAATATTACCTATATCACCAGTATTTTCAGCGATTGGAATGAATTCAGCTGGCATGATCGTTTCACCATTGCTTTCCTCTGCCATCCTTACAAGTGCTTCTGCTCCATGGACTTCTCCATTCGATAAATTAATAAGTGGTTGATAGGCGACAATCAGCTTTCCATTGCTCAATCTTTTCCTGATAAGCTTCTTGATGTAATTTGCTCTTGTTGAAATTTTTTCAAGATAATCATCATAAAATGCACAACTCCCTTTCTGGTTTGACTTTGCATAGTACATTGCACGATCTGCTTTCTGTAAGAAATCTTCTGCTGAACTGGTCTCACCCTGATGCTTAATTGCAACTCCAATGCTCACGGACACTTTAGAGACTAATGCTTGAGGATGTAGAGTCGATAATTGATTGAGGCTTTCATTGAGTCGCCTTGAAATCTCTAGGACTGATATATTGTCATTAATGCGTTTTGCAAGAATAGCAAATTCATCTCCTCCTATCCTGGCAATTAAATCTCCATCTCTTACAGAGGCCTTGAGATAGTTGGCTACTTCTTTCAAAAAATAGTCGCCATGTTCGTGGCCAAAGCCGTCGTTGAGAAGTTTAAAGTTGTCGATATCGCAATAGTAAAGTGCAAAATTGGTGTTTTCTATGCCTGAAAGTAGTGCCAGTTCTTTAATAAAGCATCGTCGATTAGCCAACCCCGTTAGCGAATCAGTCGCTGCGTATATTGATAGATTTTGTTCATTTTCCACTCTCTGCGATGTGTCTCGTTGAATTGAGATCCAATGCGTAAAGAGATCTCCATTCATGGCTGAAGGGGACGCTTTCAGTTCAACCCAATGTTTGGAATTATCTTTTTTCCGGTTAAGAATCTCCATGCTTGACTCTCTCCATAGCCTTAAACTGCTTCCAAAATCTTTAAGTGTCGTTACATCAGAGTCTTCACTCTGGAACAATCTCGGACTCATGCCCATTAACTCTTGATTCGAGTAACCAGTGGCACTGATTGACGCTTTATTTGCATAGATAATTAGCGGTCCAGGCGTGTCGAGCGGCTCTGCTAATGTAATGAGACAGCAGTCAGCAATATCATCAAGAGCTGATTTGAAGAACTGAATGGCATTTTCTAACCCTATATTTTTGCGTGAATGATTGCTCTGATTCTCCAGTAGTGCTATCCCTAGCCCTGTATGCGTTAGGAAAAACCTAACAATCCATTTTTTTTCAATCAGCGGCGTAGTATTTATTTCGTAAAGCTTTGGCAGTTTGTCGCTGTATCTAAAATCTTCATAGACGGATCTTAATTCTTTGATGGTTTCAAAGAGATTAATCTCTTGATCGTCGCATTGGTTGCTTATCAGTATTTCTTTTGCGGCTTGGTTTGTGTAGGTTATTTGACCATTCAGTTTGAAAAGGAAGATTGGATCGGATGGAAGCGCGAGCAAATCTCCATAAAAACTATCTATTGTGTTTTTTCTGGGTGTGGAAATCATGTCAACAACCTCTCTTCCTTAATTGTATGCGGTTCTAACGATTAGAACAATGAATCTTTTAGAGTAAATTAAAATTGCCAATTTTATTGCCGTATTTTTTAGTTGATCCAATTGACCATTGTTTGTATTTTTCTTAGAGTTTAAGGAGAAATTGATAAGAGATTGATTGTCGTTGATCTATGACCTTTATTCGAGAAGTCGTTCATAGCCAAGGCTTGACTTGACTAATTCCATGTTAAACGATCGGTTGGGGCGTGGCATTGGGACGTTGAGGTGCTGATGGTCTTGAGATGCGTGATAGACCTAAGCTCATCCCTTTTTTTGCATCGATTCATAGCGATTTATTATTTGGCTTGTCATTGATACTTTGGTTTTTGTAATGCGATGCATGCCTACAAAGGCCTGTGCGTTGTTGATTCAAACGCAAGCATCAGCAATCATCTCTTTAAATCATATTTTGTCGGTATAGCTTCGAACTGCTTGATTATAAATAGTACAAAATATCACCCTATTCTCAGGGCTTTATGGGAATCCTGGCTTGCTTGTGTCTTGGTCTCTCGTCCATCAATGTATCATTGGCTAATAATTTTCTAAGGACTTTCTGAGGCAATAATCATCGGATCATAGTTTTTCCTTTTTATAAGATTGCCGACTAAAATATGTTGTTTCTATGATTTAATCCTAGCTGTATTTGATGTTGTGGCAGATCGACTTCTGCTTCAAGGTAATAAAGTTATCTGGATGGGTGGTCTTGCAGCCCTTGGTTTTCTGATCAATCTTTATCCCATCCCCCTTTTCTTTAGCGTCGCCCTTTTGTTTGGTTCGATTGCACCTGTTGCTTCGATCCTTGTGTGAGGTAGCTGGTGGTCGATCCCAATGGCCTCGATTGTTAGTCTGCCAACGTTGCAGTTCAGGGGACATCCCTATGCGAGTATTAATTTTACTTCTGAAGCTTTTTCCCTTTGGCAATTGACCAGAAAAAGATCGCCCTCTTCTTTTCTGGATCATAAAATTATTAGGCTTGATATTGTCTTTTGGCTCACGGTGGGCGTACTACTTAATTTTATTTTTTACTTTAATATACTAAGCCTCAACCTTGTATCGTCGCTGACTGTCTATCTCAATCAAGTAATAAATGGCATTTTAAACACGTGTATTGTTTCCATCATCTTTCTCGTTGCTTCCATCTATCGACTTAAATGTACAAGCAAGGTGTCAATTAAGGTCTTGATCGTTGGCTCCATTCTCGGGTCAATTCTTGCATCTTCGTTGTTGATCTCAACAATATCCAATTTTTTATCCTATCAGACATTGTGCATGGTCAAATTGTTCGATTCGCCGACATAGCGAGACTTGTAGTTAGTTCAGATGACAGAGCTGAACCATTAGAGCGTCGTAATCTCGAGCCTCTAAGCATTGTTACAGCGCGCGACCAGAAAAGGTCAGCATCCTGCATTCCAGTCGGTGATGATCTGGAAAAAGCCTCTGTCATTTCGTCGTCTAAAAATCAGTGCCTAAGCATTCTTCTGGCAAATAATAGTTCATCTGGTATTAAGGAGTGTGTGAATGGTAAGTGGTATTTTGAATCTTTGGCCATGCCAAATCTAGTCGTTTCGAAACAGGAGCCCAGTCGTGAAGGTATCCTACAAATACAGCAAAATAGTTCCTATCTGCTTTTGCCACTGTTTTTGACTTCCTTCGCCGGTTATGGATTAAGTCGCTATATTTCATCATGGCTTAGTGCTCAGTTTGCGACTGTTTCAAGTCATGTTCAGTTAACTGCTCCAAGGGAGATTTCAAGCGCTTCTCCCATTGCCGACCATGTTTTCGTCGACAAGTCTGCGCAATTGAATGAAATAAAAGTAATTGGCCAAGCGATTGCGAGTCATGTCAATACGAACAGACTGATTACAGAAGATTTGGCAGATATCAATGAAAGGCTGCAGGTGACGAGGAAAGAGCTTGAGTTGGAGTCGATTACTGATCGGTTGACGGATGTCTTCAATCGGCGCGCATTTGATCAGTGGATCGCCGTTGAATGCGAAAACGCTAAACGCCAGAACACTCAACTTAGTTGCTTGTTGTGTGACGTTGATCATATTAAACAGATAAATGATTCCTGCGGTCATCAAATTGGCGATGCTGCCCTGAAAGCTGTAGCTGAATGTGTCAAAAGCCATCTGCGCCTAAACGATAAATTTTTCCGTATTGGTGGTGATGAATTTGCGGTTTTAGTCGTGGGTCAGCACGTCAACAAGGGTGATGAGCATTGGCTAAGAAACTCTGCGAACTTGTGAATGGTTTGGAAATTGGTGAACAAGATCGCCGCTTTTCAATCAGTTGCAATATTGGTGTTGCGAGATTCAATCATGTGATCGATTCCACTTCTTCTTTGATTGCCAAAGTGGATAAAGCTCTTTATGAGAGCAGGCTTAATGGCCGTAATACAGTCTTTGTTTCAACCTATCTGATCTAAGTCTATGTCTTTTGCTTCAAATCAAGCTTGCCACTACTTCCGTCTTCTTAGGCGTGTGATTCCCCGTCCGTCGACGATATTGTGATTGAGAAAGTCCAGTCGGGATCTTGAGCCGTTGAGCTGGTCGGTGCTTTCAGCAGGTATTCTTTGCTGCGCTTCCGAGGCGGTTTTCGAGCAAGATCAGCTCAGAGTTGCCCGGTAACTGTGTGACCACGATCGCCCGCCGCTGTCTTCGGATTCTTGCTTTGACGGCATTCAGTGGGGGGCTCCTAATGCTGGCTCCCGTTCGCTCCGCTGCGCTTGAGGCGTTGCGGATGCGTCTGCCGCTTCTGGAAAGCGACATCACCCTCGAACTCGGTGATGCAGAGACTGCTCGCGATCTCCTCCAGGTCAATCCTGATCTGGCGGAGCTCGACCGTGCCGGAGAGGGGGCGGTGACGAAAGTTCTGGAGCAGGTGCTCACGGCGCCTTTGCCGCAGGTGACCAAGGGTTTCCTGGATCAGTCAGCCGGTCAGCCCCTGTTTGAGCAGGCCTTGCTGGCTGCATCTGGGTTGATCCAGGTGGATGGGGTCGCCGCGCCTCTCAATGGCCGTGATCTCACAACTGCCTTGCAGCTGGCCTACAGCGAGGGCCAGCCCCACTTGCTCGGCGTCCTGCGGCGTCTCCCAGGAAGCACCGCCTCGATCGACCTGCAGGCCCTGATGTTTTATGCCAATCGACTCAGTCGTCATCAGGCTCAGGCCAAGCAGCTGATTCAGGCCGCTCAATCTCAGCCTGCGCCTGCGCCTGAGTTGTGGGCTGCCGTGCAGGCGGCTGGCGGCTGGCGGCGACGTGAGGCAACACTGGTGGTGGCCCATCGGTCTCATCCCCTTGAGATCGTGAGTTTCCAACCGTTGCAAGAGGCCAATGGGCATGTGGTGGTGATTTCCCACGGTCTCTGGGACGAACCGGCCAGTTTTGAAGCCTGGGCCCAATGGTTGGCCTCGCGCGGTTACACCGTGCTGCTGCCCTTGCACCAAGGTAGTGATCTTGCCCAGCAGCAGGCGATGTTGAGTGGCGAGCTGCCCCCGCCACCGGCCGATGAATTGCGGCGTCGACCACAGGATGTAACGGCTCTTCTTGACGGGGTGGCAGGCGGTGAGTTGTTGCCCGGAGCTCAGCTCAACACCGAGGCGGTGGCCATGGTGGGGCATTCCTGGGGTGCGACCACCACGCTTCAAGTGGCCGGTCTCCGCACCACCGATACCAAGTTGATGGCTCGTTGTCAGGACCTTCGCGACCCTGAACGCAATCTCAGCTGGGTGCTTCAGTGCAGCTGGTTGCAGTCAGCGTCCGACACCGCGATGTCCGATCCCCGCATCCGTGTGGCGGTGGCGGTGAGTCCACCTCTGCGTCTGCTGTTTGATGCCGGCAGCGGCCATGAGCTGACGGCTCCGGTGTTGCTGGTGAGTGGAAATCGCGATTGGCTGGTGCCTTCTGGGCCTGAGGCGATCACACCTCTGCGTCGCAGCTCATCGCTCGCGAACGGGCATCGGTTGGTGCTTGCCTCCGGTGGTGGACATTTCAACCTGCGTGGACCTGCCGGTCTTGAGCCGCCTGTGCTGGCTCCACTGATCGAAGCCTGGATCAACCAGACACTGCAGCCCGAGGCCGCTCTGCGTTTCAACGGAGGACGTTGGGGCAGCGTCCGCATTCCGCTGGTGGATGTCACCCCTCAGCTTTGAGTCATGCCATTAAGTCCGCCTCAGCGATTCTGCAAGGCTGCAACGTTTGCATTCGCTTATCAAATCGGATCACCACAGGATGGGATGGAGGCCCGCTGACCCTTGTGCTGGAGCCGTTTTGTGATCTCCCGTCGCCGTTTGCTGGCTGAAATCTCAGCTTTTTTTCACGTTTTTCCACTGGGATTCTCCTAATCCTTGACAAGGCCATTCGGTCTGACGCGTTGGGCATCGGAGGTGCGTATGGGCTTCAAGTTGTTGCATCTCCACCTCCATGGTTTGTTCCGGTCGCACGATCTGGAGTTGGGCCGGGATGCCGATACCGGTGGTCAGACGTTGTATGTGCTGGAACTGGCGAGGGGTTTGGCCGCTCGACCAGAGGTTGCGCGCGTGGAGGTGGTCACACGCCTGATCCATGACCGGCGCGTGTCGCTTGATTACGCCAGAGCTGAGGAGGTGATTGCCCCCGGTGCTTCGATTGTGCGTTTGCCGTTTGGCCCCCGACGTTATCTGCGCAAGGAGCAGCTCTGGCCCTATCTCGATGACCTGGCCGACCAGCTGGTGGCGAGGCTTCAGAATCCCCAGCACCGACCCGATTGGATCCATGCCCATTATGCCGATGCCGGTTATGTGGGGGCGTTGGTCAGCCGTCGCCTGGGGATTCCACTGGTGTTCACCGGCCATTCTCTGGGCCGGGAAAAGTTACGCCGTCTCCTGGCGGCTGGTGGTGACCACGATCAGATCGAGCAGACGTTCTCGATCAGCCGACGCATCGATGCTGAGGAACTGGCACTGGTGCATGCCGACCTGGTGATCACCAGTACCCGCCAGGAAGCTGATCAGCAGTATTCCCGCTACGGACGGTTTCATCCGGATCGGGCGGAAGTGGTGCCGCCCGGCGTGGATGCCCGTCGTTTCCATCCCCAGGCCACCAGCCTGGAACGTCAGGAGGTGGATCTCCTCCTGGACCCTTTCCTGCGCAAGCCAGATCTTCCACCCCTGCTCGCGATTTCCCGGGCGGTGCGGCGCAAGAACATTCCTGCCCTGGTGGAGGCCTTTGGTCGCTCACCGGTTTTGCGGGAACGCCACAACCTGGTGTTGGTGCTCGGCTGCCGTGAGGATCCTCGCCAATTGGAGAAGCCGCAGCGGGAGGTGTTCCAGCAGGTGTTCGATCTGGTGGATCGCTACGACCTCTACGGCCAGGTGGCTTACCCGAAGCAGCATCGTCGCGATCAGATTCCTGCCATCTATCGCTGGGCAGCCCAGCGGCAGGGGTTGTTTGTGAATCCAGCCCTCACCGAACCGTTTGGTCTCACCCTGTTGGAGGCGGCTGCCTGCGGTCTGCCGATGGTGGCCACTGACGATGGCGGTCCGCGCGACATCCTCTCCCGTTGTGACAACGGTCTGCTCGTGGACGTCACCGATCTCGAAGCCGTGCAGGACGGTCTCGAACAGGCTGGGTCAGACCCTGTGCGTTGGCAGCGCTGGAGCGACAACGGCATTGAGGCGGTGAGCCGTCATTTCAGTTGGGATGCGCACATTTGCTCCTATCTGTCGCTGATGCAGCGCAAGTTGCGCAGTCGTGAGCGGGTGCTGACCGGTGCTGCGGACCTGAGCGTGGCCCCTGTATCGACGCCTTTGGGAGATCGTCTGCTTCTGCTCGATCTGGATCACAGTCTCGACAGTCCTGCGGGGGTTGGTTTCGATGCCCTGCGTGATCACCTGGAGCAAGAGTCACGCTCCGGTCGCCCCAGCACCCTGGGGATCCTGACGGGTCGTTCCTTGGCGGCTGCCCGCCATCGTTTTGCAGACCTGCACTTGCCTGACCCCGGTGTGTGGATCACCCGGGCGGGCACGGAAATTGTCTACGGCCAAGACGAGACTCCTGACGCCGAGTGGTCACGCACCATCGCGGTGGACTGGAATCGCGCCCGGGTGGAAGAGTCCCTGCTCGGGCTTGGCTCCCACCTGAGGTTGCAGGAGGCCGACCACCAAGGCGAGTTCAAGGTCAGTTATCTGCTGCGGCAGTCGGAGGATCAGATCCTGTCGTTGGTGCGCCAGCGTCTGCGTCAGCGCCAACAGGCGGCTCGGCCTTCTCTGCGCTGCCATTGGTTCCTGGATGTGACGCCGATCGGTGCGTCTCGCAGTGAGGCGATTCGTTACCTCTCCCTGCGTTGGGGTCTTCCCCTTGACCGGATTCTTGTGGTCGCCAGCGAACACGGGGATGGCGAGCTGGTGCAGGGATTGCCCGCCACGGTGGTTCTGGCGGAGCATGATCCCAGCCTTGATGGCTTTCGCCAGCAACCGCGCGTGTTCTTTGCCAGTCGCCAGTCGATGTCGGGGGTTCTGGAGGGCATCCAGCACTACCGCTTCCAAAAGCGTCGTTGATGGGGCTCAGCCCGGCAGCACCTCAATGCAGGAGGCGGCCCGATCGGCTTTGTCCCGTGCGTTCGCCACGTCTGTTCCACAGCTGAGGGCGACGCCCATGCGCCGGCCGGGGCGGGCATCCGGTTTGCCGAAGAGCAACACCTGGCTGTCTGGTTCGCTCAGAGCTGCTGCGACTCCTGAGAAGGTGACGCTGGTCATGGCTCGATCGGCCAGGATCACACGGCTTGCCGAGGGGGCCTGGCATTGAATCGTCGGGATGGGCAGGCCGAGCACCGCCCGCAGGTGCAGTTCGAACTCACTCAGGTTCTGGCTGGCCAGGGTCACCAGACCTGTGTCGTGGGGCCTGGGTGAGAGCTCGGAGAACACCACCTCGTCGCCGCAGAGGAAGAATTCCACACCGAAGAGGCCGACGCCTCCAAGGTTGTCGGTCACGGTGCGGGCCATGGCCTGGGCTTGCTCCAGCTGGGTGGCACTGAGGGCGGCGGGCTGCCAGCTGCACTGATAGTCGCCGCCGCTTTGTTCATGGCCGATCGGCGGACAGAACAGGGTGGTGCCATCCGTCTGGCGAATCGTGAGCAGGGTGATCTCCAGCTCGAACCGCAGGAATTCCTCCACGATCACCCGGTCACCGCTGCCCCGGGCTCCGGACACGGCTGTCTGCCAGGCGCTTTCGAGCTCATCGGCACTGTGCACTACGCTCTGGCCCTTGCCGGAGGAACTCATCACCGGTTTGACCACAACAGGAAAGCCGAGCGGAGCGGTCGCGGCCTTCAGTTCTTCCAGGTTGGTGGCGTAGGCGAAGCGGGCTGTGCGCAGGCCGAGCTCATCGGCGGCGAGGTCGCGGATGCGGTCGCGATTCATCGTCACCGCTGTGGCGCGGGCGGTGGGGATGACCTGGATGCCGTCATCCTCCAGGGCCTGAAGTGCATCCACCGCCAGGGCTTCGATTTCAGGGATCACGACATCGGGCTTGTGCCTCCGCACCATCGCCTGCAAGGCGGAGGCATCCGTCATAGCAATCACTTCCGCCTGATCCGCCACCTGCATGGCGGGAGCATTCGCATAGCGATCGCAGGCGATCACCCTGCAGCCCAGGCGCTGGGCGGCGATCACCACTTCCTTACCCAGTTCGCCGCTGCCCAGCAGCATCACGGTTTTGGGGAACATGGTCATGGACGGTGAGGCATCAGCATGGTGTGATCTTCGCGTTTCGCCGGGCATGGCCTCGCTGTTTGCTTTTTCCACGGCCGGTGATGCTGCCAATGGTCTGCTGTTCGGCTGGGAGATCGCCACGTTGCAGAAGTGGGCATTGATTTATCTCGGGGTGTCGTCGCTGGCTTTTGTGGTGGTGTGGATTGTCGGTGCTGTGCGTCGTCAGTGATCGTTCACCCCTGATGGGGCGGATCGGAAGGATCGGGAATCAGAGTGAGCTGTCGCTCGGGTGATTCCTCGTTCACGAATCCCCAGGCATCGAACACCGCCGGAGTGGGGTGGGTGATGCGTTGTTGCTGATTGCTGCGTTCCAGCTGGAACCCTTCCTTGGCCATCCGACGCATCAGGCTTGCCGCTTCTTCGAAGCGAGCAGCCATGGCTTCGAGGCTTGCGCAGTCGCTGGTGAGACCAGCTTCTTTCCAGGTGAAATAGGCCATGGCCGTGACAGCGGGGTGGTGGTGCTGGTTGCTAACCAATCCTGCTTGGTTGGCGGTTTATGGAGACCCGTAACGAGACTGTGACGCGATTGACGCGTTGATGTGCCTCATGCGGTTGGGCGCAGCAGGAGGCCCAGCACCACCAGGCCTGCGGTTGTGAGCCAGAACCCGTGTACCACCTGCTGCTCGGCCATGCCTCCCAGTTCGAAGTGGTGGTGCAGGGGCGCCATGCGCAGCACGCGATGGCCCTGGCCGGTGTCGGGATCTTTGGTGGCCTTGAACACCCACACCTGCAGGATCACGGAGAGCGACTCCGCCAGAAACACCCCGCCCATCACCAGCAGCGGCCAGAGACTGTTGCTGAGCAGAGCCACCGCCGTGAGAGCAGCGCCCATGGCCAGCGACCCCGTGTCGCCCATGAACACCTTGGCAGGATTGCGGTTGTGGATCAGAAAGCCGATCCAGGCTCCGGCCATCGCCATGCAGAACCCCGCCAGTACGGGGTCGCCGCTGTTGCCGCGCAACAGCAACTGCAGCCCCAGACCGGTGAAGACCAGAGCGGCGCAGCCGGATGCCAGGCCATCCAGGCCATCGGTGAGGTTGGTGGCGTTGCTCTCCGCCAGAAACACGAACAGACCCAAGGGCCAGATCAACCAGCCGAGGTGGATCTGCCAGGCGAAGGGGAGAGCCACGGTGGTGGAGATCCACCCCTGCCATCCGGAAACGGTCAGAAACAGGGCGGCCACCCCGGCCTGGAGCAGCAGTTTTCCCTGTGGTGTGAGGCCTGTGTTGGTCTGTCGCGTCAGGCTGCGCCAGTCATCGAGACCGCCGATCCACATGAACGCCAGGGTTACGGCAGCAACAGCCAGCAAGCGCATGTCCTGGCCGTCGCCAATGCTCACCAGAGCACCGATGATCACACCCACCGGCACCACCAGCAGACCACCCATGGTGGGGGTGCCCCCTTTGCTCAGATGGGCCTGGGGTCCGTCTTCCCGAATCACCTGACCCATCTTCAGGGCCCGCAGCCTGGGGATGCCCAGCCCGGCGATCAGGCTTGCCAGCAGTGTGGTGGCCAGCAGTGGCAGGCTGAGCAGGCTGCTGTGCTGTTGGGCGTCGAAGCCGAAGGCAGAGGCGAACACCACACTGGCCAGCACTGCCGCTGGCCAGCGACCGTCCTGCGGTTGGGACGGATCCTTGGGTTCACGCACGGTTTGGCCTCGAGGCGCCCGGACGATAGGGGAACCGCCGGTTCCCCATCGCTGGGAAGGGTCAGTCGACCGTCAGGCCTGCCGGGGGCCAGCGCAGCGATCCGGCACGACTCAGTCTTCCCAGCCTTCTTCTTGCTCGTCGTCCTTGTTGTAGTCCTCTTTCTCGCCCATCAGCGCCGACAGTTCCTCCTCTTCCACCGTGCTCACATCGCTGGACGAGGATTCCTCGTCTTCCACCAGGCGTCCACTGGTTTCAAGCCAGCTGAGCAGATCGGGCTCTTCGCGCAGGGGCAGCACCGGTGCCGGCTCCTTGCGCCCGTAACGGGTCAGGGCTGGGTTGATGCTGTCGAGTGCGCTGCTCATCGCCGAGGACAAAGTCCAATCAGTCCAATCAATCAGCATAGTGGACGGCAATCACACCGATCGGGAGCCGGAGCGGTTTGGGTAGCAAATCTCTGATGTTGCTGCTGGTCTGGGGATTGGCTCTTCTGATCAGCGTCTGTCTGCGCGCCTGGGGTGCTCAGCACCCCGGGGATCCCGCCATTGATGCCACCGTTGTGGCTCTGCTGGTGTTTGCCCCGTCGGGGCTGGTGCTGGCCTGGTTGTTGGTGGGGCTGACCGGCGGGGAGGGAGAATCAGACGATTGTGAACAGGAGTCCCGTTGATGGGCCGTGCGAAGAAGGTCGTGCTCGCCTATTCCGGTGGAGTGGATACCAGCGTCTGTATTCCCTATCTCAAGCAGGAATGGGGCGTCGACGAGGTGATCACCTTCGCGGCCGATCTCGGTCAGGGGGATGAGCTCGAGCCGATCCGCTTGAAGGCCCTGGAAGCCGGGGCCAGCCAGTCGCTGGTGGGCGACCTGATTCAGCCTTTCATCGAGGAGTTCGCGTTTCCGGCCATTCGGGCCAATGCTCTGTATGAAGGGCGCTATCCCCTCTCCACCGCTCTGGCACGCCCGCTGATCGCCCGTCGCCTCGTGGAGGTGGCCCGCGAGGTGGGTGCCGATGCCGTGGCCCATGGATGCACCGGAAAGGGCAACGACCAGGTTCGCTTCGATGTGGCCATTGCTGCCCTGGCGCCGGATCTGAAGGTGCTTACCCCTGCGCGCGAGTGGGGGATGAGCCGTGAGGAAACGATCGCCTACGGCGAGCGCTGCGGGATTCCTGCGCCGGTGAGCAAGAAGTCGCCGTATTCGATCGACCTCAACCTGCTCGGTCGCAGCATCGAGGCGGGTCCCCTGGAGGATCCGATGGTGGCGCCGCCTGAGGAGGTGTTCGCCATGACCCGGTCGGTGGCCGACACCCCTGATGCCCCTGACGAGATCGAGATCAGTTTTGAGGCCGGGAATCCCGTCGCCATCAACGGTCAGCGTCTGGATCCGGTGGCCCTGATCCGCGAGGCCAACCGTCTCGCGGGAACCCATGGCATCGGCCGTCTCGACATGATCGAGAACCGGGTGGTGGGGATCAAGAGCCGCGAGATCTACGAAACGCCTGGTCTGCTGCTGCTGATTCAGGCCCACCAGGAGCTGGAAAGCCTCACCCTCGCTGCCGATGTGCTGCGCAGCAAGCGTCAGCTGGAGATGCAGTGGGCCGACCTGGTGTACCAGGGGCTCTGGTTCGGCCCCCTCAAGGATGCCCTCGACGGCTTCATGGACCGCACGCAGCAGCACGTGAACGGCGTCGTTCGCCTGCGCCTCCACAAGGGCACCGCCACGGTCACCGGCCGGGCCTCCACCGGCAGCAGCCTCTATGTGCCGGCCATGGCCTCCTACGGCAGTGAGGATCAATTCGATCACCGTGCCGCTGAGGGCTTCATCTACGTGTGGGGTCTTCCGACCCGTCTCTGGGCTGCAACCCATCGCCGCTGATGCAGCCAGCGGATTCTCCTCTGGCTTGCTGCCGCACCAGCTGCCGCCGTCAGGCGGCTTTATTGGATGCGTCGTGGTCGTCCTGCGTTCCGAGCCGGCGCATCAGAGGCCAGTTCCAACGCAAGGCAGGCCGTTGCAGGGGTTCGCGGGCCGGTTCGAGCAACTCCTGCGCCTGGGCCAGGAGGCGATAGCGCTCCAGCAGTGGTTCCAGCCGTTGCTGGAACTTGCGCTCGAACAGATCGGGCAGATCGGCCAGGAGGCTTTCATACTCAGCCACGCTGGCTTCGAGTTCTTCGACTCGGGCGCGGAGACGGATCAGCTCAGCCTGCGCAGCGCTGTTGTCGTAGATGGTGTCGTCAAGGTCCATGACGGGCTCTGCGGTAACTGGACTTCCATGGGATGGCTTGTCCTTCCTGTCTACAGCAGCCCAGAGCGGTGATGGCGCCTGATGGTCATCAAAAAAAAAGTCCATGGCCAGACGGTATCGCCCGGCCATGGAGCCATCAATGCTTGGTCAGGCGATCAATCAGGCGGGGGTTCCGGCGGGCTCAGCCTGGTCCTGTGCGGCGGCGGCAGGCGCGCTGCCGGGCATCACGCGGGGCTCGGGCAGAGGTCCTTCCTGCTTCACGGTGAGGTAGCGCATCACGTCTTCGCTGAGGCGCATGGCCTTCTCCAGCACAGCCACCTGCTGGCCGTCGCCGTTGTGGCTCAGCTGCACGTAGATGCCTTCCTTGTTCTTGTTGATCGCGTACGCCAGGCGACGCTTGCCGCGCATCTGGTTATCGAGCACCTCGGCGCCAGCCTCAACGAGGATGTCGCGGTACTTGGTGAGATGGGACTCAACTTCCTCTTCCGGAATGTCCGGACGGAGGATGTACATGGTCTCGTAGTAAGGCGTCTGGGTCATTGGGGATCGATCCGACAGGGACTCAAGGCTCACCGAAGTGAGCGACGGATCGATCATGTTATCGCCTGGGGGGTTGACAGCTCAGTAGAGCTGCATGCGTACGGCCTGGCTGATGCCCGGTAGATCCGGCTCCCGGCCGCCCAGACACTCGATCAGGGCGAAAATCACGATGGCAAGAACCGCCAGCAGCACCGTGCTTCCCAGGGTGTGCAGGATCAGTCCGTTGCCGAGGGGGGCGATCAGCAGCTGAAAGCCGTAGCCCAGTAGCACGACAACAATGTCGATCAGAATGGCCTGCAGGGTGTTGAAGCGCAGGAAGTAGGGCACGTTCGGGTTGCGCGCCACGGCGAGGAAGAGCACGAAGAACACCAGCAGATTCCCGAAGGGAATGCCGCGTTCGAGGAGCACCAGCGGCAACGCCGGCAGGGTGAGCCACTGAAGCCAGGGGAATTGACCCATCAGATGGCCGCCAAAGGGGATGGCGTCACTCCAGGGGAGCACATACACCAGCACGCCCAACAGGCGTTGCCACACGGGGATCGTCACGGGAACAGCAGGCCTGGATTGCGCCGACGCTAGGTGTTGAGATGCTCCAGGGCAGCGGATCGCATCGCTGTAACCGGAACATCGCTTCGCTCGGTCCACAACCGCAGGGCGGCGGCCCCTTGCTGCACCAGCATTTCGAGGCCGTCCAGCGTTCGACAGCCATGGTCGGCTGCCTGTTGCAGCAGTCGTGTGGGCCGCGGGGTGTAGATGATGTCGTACACCCAACTGCCGGGTTGGAGCCGGCGGATCTGTTCTGGGTTGAGGGGGCTGGCGTCTGCCGCTGCAGGGTTGTCCGGAGAGGCCATGCCCACCGGCGTGGTGTTCACCACCACATCGCAGTGGTCGAGTGCCGCCGCCAGGGCCTGGTCGCTGTTCCACAGCAGGGTCTCCAGCTGGGGCGACCAGCGGCCGCAGGCGGCCATCACCGCATCCAACACCTGTTGCCGGCGTGCGGCGATCTGGATGCGGGCGCATCCCAGTTCGGTGAGGCCGGCCACCACCGCTCTGGCACTGCCGCCGCCGCCGAGCACCAGGGCGCGGCGTTGGCTCCAGTTGGGTTCGGCCTCCTGCAGTGGCCGGTAGAACCCTTCCACGTCGGTGTTGGTGCCGAACCAACCGCCATCGTTTCGGGGTACGAGCACGTTCACGGCTCCCAGGCGCTGAGCCAGGGGACTGAGCTCACGGCAGAGCCCGGCCACGCTCTGTTTGTGGGGGATCGTCACGTTGAGGCCGCGGCAACCGATGGCCTCCAGGCCCCGTACGACGGTTCCCAGCTGGTCCGCCGGCGTGGGCAGGGCCAGAAACACCCAGTCGAGCCCCATTACCTGGAGGGCGGCGTTGTGCATGGCCGGCGACAGTGAGTGATGCACGGGATCACCCAGGAGGCCCACCAGGCCGGTGCTGGCGCCGATCGTGCCGGGGCTGGTCATGGACTGCTGCGGGCTCAGGTCCCCCAGCCTGACTGCTGACCTGTTCGGGAACCACACCTCGTCTTGGGGCCATGGCTCTGGTGAAGATGCAGAAGTTCAAGACGACATTTCGACGAGGAGGTGGGATCCCATGGGCAAGGTTGTAGGCATTGACCTCGGCACCACAAACAGCTGCGTTTCGGTGATGGAGGGTGGCAAGCCCACTGTGATCGCCAACGCCGAAGGATTCCGTACCACCCCCTCGGTGGTGGCGTACACCAAGAACCAGGATCAGCTGGTGGGTCAGATCGCCAAGCGCCAGGCGGTGATGAATCCCGACAACACGTTTTATTCGGTCAAGCGTTTCATCGGCCGTCGGGTCGATGAGGTGAACGAAGAATCGAAGGAAGTGAGCTACGGCGTTGAGAAAGCCGGCTCCAACGTGAAAGTGAAGTGCCCGGTTCTCGAAAAGCAGTTCGCCCCTGAAGAGGTGTCAGCCCAGGTGCTGCGCAAGCTGGCGGAAGACGCCGGCAAATACCTGGGTGAGACCGTGACCCAGGCGGTGATCACCGTTCCCGCCTACTTCAACGACTCCCAGCGTCAGGCCACCAAGGACGCCGGCAAGATCGCCGGTCTTGAGGTGCTGCGCATCATCAACGAGCCCACCGCGGCGGCCCTGGCCTACGGCCTCGACAAGAAGAGCAACGAGCGCATCCTGGTCTTCGACCTGGGCGGCGGCACCTTCGACGTGTCCGTGCTGGAAGTGGGCGACGGCGTGTTCGAGGTGCTCTCCACCGCCGGCGACACCCACCTCGGTGGTGACGATTTCGACAAGGTGATCGTCGATCACCTGGCCGACACCTTCAAGTCGAACGAAGGTATCGACCTGCGTCAGGACAAGCAGGCGCTACAGCGCCTCACCGAAGCGGCTGAAAAAGCCAAGGTCGAGCTCTCCAACGCCACCCAGAGTGAGATCAACCTGCCGTTCATCACGGCTACGCCGGAAGGTCCGAAGCACCTCGACCTCACCCTCACCCGGGCCAAGTTCGAAGAGCTCGCCTCCAAGCTGATCGACCGCTGCGCCACGCCCGTGGAGCAGGCCCTCAAGGACGCCAAGCTCTCCTCCTCCGAGCTCGACGAGATCGTGATGGTGGGTGGTTCCACCCGCATCCCCGCGGTGCTCGAGCTGGTGAAACGGATCACCGGCAAGGACCCCAACCAGACTGTGAACCCCGATGAGGTGGTGGCCGTGGGTGCCGCCATCCAGGGTGGTGTGCTCGCCGGTGAGGTGAAGGACATCCTGTTGCTCGACGTCACCCCCCTCTCCCTGGGTGTGGAGACCCTCGGCGGTGTGATGACCAAGATGATCAACCGCAACACCACGGTTCCCACCAAGAAGTCGGAGACCTACTCCACCGCGGTGGATGGTCAGACCAACGTGGAGATCCACGTGCTCCAGGGTGAGCGCGAGATGGCCTCCGACAACAAGTCGCTCGGAACCTTCCGCCTCGATGGCATTCCCCCTGCTCCCCGCGGCGTGCCCCAGATCGAAGTCACCTTCGATATCGACGCCAACGGCATCCTGAGTGTCACCGCCAAGGACAAGGGCAGCGGCAAGGAGCAGAGCATCTCGATCACCGGCGCTTCCACCCTTAGCGACAGCGAGGTGGAGAAGATGGTGAAGGATGCCGAGGCCAACGCCAGCGCCGACAAGGAGAAGCGCGAGCGGATCGACGTCAAGAACCAGGCCGAGACCCTCGTCTATCAGGCCGAGAAGCAGCTGGGTGAGCTGGGCGACAAGGTTGATGCCGACGCCAAGGCGAAGGTGGAGGACAAGCGCGTCAAGCTCAAGGAGGCCGTTGAGAAGGACGACTTCGAGGCGATGAAGGCCCAGCTGGAGGAACTGCAGCAGGAGCTCTATGCCCTGGGTGCTTCCGTGTACCAGCAGGCCGGTGCTGAGGGCGCTGCCCCTGGTGCTGATGCCGGAGCTGCTGGTTCGGCTTCCGGCGGTGATGCCGGTGATGACGTGATCGACGCCGAATTCACTGAATCGAAGTAAGCCTTCCAGACTCTGATCCGTTGGATCGTCTGCCCCGCCTGTCTGTCAGGCGGGGTTTTTTGATGAGAAAAAATGCTTGTCAGAAGCAGTGCTTTACTGGGAAACAAAGAGGAACATCAATCTTGATTGGGTTGGATGTTTCATGAGGAGAATCAGGGGGTATGGAGGTATGTATGCAGGCCAGGGGTCGTTTTTGCACGCTTTAGCGGTGCAATGCTTCCCATTAAAAAACCGCGGCAATAATGCCGCGATTGGTGCGGTGAGTGAATGGTGAGCGTGTCTTAAGACTCTCTGAGTTGGTCCTGTCGGGTGCTGTTGGGGCCGCGCCTCCCCATCGGTTGATCGACTGCGCGGTGGGTGTTCCTGGCGCAAAAAAAGGGGGCGTGAGGCCCCCTGTCTGAGGATCCCCTGTGGGATCACTCGCTGATGCTGTTCGCCGCGGCCTTGGCTTTGCTGACCACTTCGGGGGGGAGGGAGACGTATCCGAGCTCAGGTGCTTTCGACTGGGCCTCCTCGGAGAGCATGTAGTCGAAGGTTTTCTTCAGCAACGGTTTCTTGTCGTCATTGCCGGTTTTGTAGGCCAGCACCCAGGTGAAGGTGACGATGGGATAGCCCCCCTTGGGGTTGGGGTTGCTGCCGATCAGGTCGGGGCCGAGGTCAATGGAGCCCAGGGCTTCACTGGCGGTGGCATTGGTGGGTTTCACCTGTTGCCCAGATGCGTTCTGCAGGGAAGCAGCCTGAAGCTCACCCTTCACGTAGGCCAGTTCCACATAGCCGATGCCGCCTTCAATCTGGCTGAGCTGTGCAGCCACACCTTCGTTCCCTTTGGCACCGACACCGGTGGGCCACTTCACGGATTTGTCACTGCCGACGCTGGTCTTCCACTCGGGGCTGATGGCAGCCAGGTGCTGGGTGAAGTTGTAGGTGGTGCCGGAACCGTCGGAACGATGCACCACCCGGATGGCTTGGTCACCGCAACCCAGTTCGTTGAAATTCTTGATTTGGCCGAGGAAAATCCCGGCCAACTGGTCTTGGCTGAGCGTGAGCTCACAACCGGGGTTGTTGTAAGCGACGGCAATGGCGCCGGCTGTCATCGGGATCTGCACCACGCCGCGATCCACCTTGGCGATCGCCTCGGGCTTCATGGGCTTATCAGAGGCGCCGAAGTCGACGGTGCCAGCGGTGAATTGCCGCACGCCGGCGCCGGAGCCCACCGACTGGTAGTTCACATTCAGGCCCTGGGGGGCGAGATCCTGGAACCAGCGTTGGTAGATCGCGGCGGGGAAGGAGGCGCCGGCGGCTGAGAGCCGACCTGTGAGCTTGTCGCCTTCACTGCCAGAGGAGCAGGACACCAGGCTGACGGCTGCACCGATGCCGGCGACGGCGGCGGCAGTGCGGAGCAGGAGTGAGCGAGACATGTGAGTGGGTCACATTCAGATCACCCAGATTTAGCGACGAGCCTGCCCTGCTCTTTAAAGAATGGCTTAAGGCTTCGTAAGCATTGTGCTGCCGATGCCGGGCTGGGGGATCTGATCAGTCACCCATTCGGCGGTGGCAGGGGCCAGCAGCACGCCATTGCGGTAATGGCCGCTGGCCAGGATCAGTCCCGGCTCCAACACTTCCAGCAGAGGTGCGGGACGACCGCTCGGCCGGGCCCGAAGTCCATGCCACTGATCCACCACACTGGCTTGCCGCAGCCATTCGGGCGCATCCCCTTCCAGACGCCGCATCACCAGGGTGGCCCCATGGTCTGGTGCGCTACCCGGTTCAAGGGTGGCCCCCAGCCAGAGTTGATCGCGGCCCTGCCGCACCAGGTTCACGCCATGGCTGACCAGCACGGCAGGCCATTGGCTGTTGAGGGCCGCTGGGTCGTTGAGGCGCAGTTGCAGCACCTGACCCAGCACCGGTTCCAGGGGGCGTGCGTGACCAAGGGGGGCGAGGAGCTGTTGACTGGCAAGGCCGGTGCAGATCACCACCTGGTCGGTCTCCAGTCTGCTGCCATCCTTCAGGTCCAGCCGCCAACGCTGCTGGTGTCGTCCCAGTCGGAACGCCTGGGTTGCCCTCAGGGCCACGTCACGTTGGGCGAGTTTGCGGCGCAGGGCCTGCTGCAGAACGAGGGGATCCACCCGGCCATCGCGCTGTGACAGCAGTCCGCCATGACGCGCTGCGGGCCAGTCGGGATGGTCGCTTGCCAGGGAACGGGCCGAACGAAACGCCAGTCCGAGATCGCTGCGGGCCTCAGCCAGGCGTTGCTGCAGGTCGGCTTCCTGCTCGGAGGCGGCGAGCTGAACCAGCGGTGTGTGCAGGATCAGCGGTTCTTCCGCTGTGCTGAGCAGTTCCGACCACAGGGGCCACAGTTCCATGCTGCGTCGCCGCAGCCGCCAGGCGCGGCCGCTGGAACGGCGGAACACCTGGCCCATCAGGATCCCAAGGGAGGCTGTGGTGCCTGTCAGGGCAACCCCGCTGTGTCGGCTGGGATCGCGGGCCAGGGCCGGATCGATCAGGGTCACCCTGTGACCTGCTCGGGCAAGCCACCAGGCGGTGCCGGCACCGATGGCACCCGCACCCAGAACCGCAATCGAAGGGTTCAGATCGACACCGCTCAGTTGAGCGCTTGCTCAGGAATCACCCGGGCGTAGTTGGCAAAGCCCGTTGCCACCGACACATAGCCCTTCTGTAGACGCGCGCCATCTTGGAGACGGGCCGCTTCGTCAAGGTTGGCCAGGCCATCTTTCAGGCTGGTGGCCAGCTGGTTGGCCTCGGCGCGATCGCCCGGCAGCAGACGCTGGTTGATGTAAAGCATTTCGCGACCCACCTCCTGCATGGGGCCGTGGATCAGGTTGCGGGTGAAGGTCCAGTCACGGGCATTCACCAGCTTGGCCAGTTCAGGCAGGCGATCCTGAGCCGCCTTGAATTCAGTGGCATTGCGCCGGATCACGGCCATGTCATCGGGGCTGATGGTGGCAGCCTTGGCGTTGGCACCGTCTCCGCAGGCCACAAGGCTGAGGCAGAGGCAGGCACAGAGGCAGAACGAGGCTAGGCGACGCAGGGCTCTGAGTATCACGGAGCAGAGAAGGAGAATGGCCGCGACTTTACCCGGGTTGGTCGGCCCCCAGCGCGGTCGCGAGAATGGTTGTTCATGCGTTCGGCTTGTGACGTCGCCTTCCGTCATCCTGCAGTTGATCTGCCCTGACCGGCCTGGGTTGGTGAGCGAGCTGGCGGGTTGGGTGGCAGCCAACGGCGGCAACATCCGCCATGCCGACCACCACACCGACGCGGGTGCTGGGTTGTTTCTGAGCCGCCTGGAGTGGGAGCAGCAGGGTTTCGGGCTGCCGCGGCCAGCGATCGCCCCGGCGGCCCATGCCCTGGCTGAGCGGCTGGGGGGAGAAGCCCAGCTGCATTTTTCAGATGCCTTGTCGCCGGTGGCGATCTTTGCCAGCAAGCAGAGCCATTGCCTGCTGGATCTGCTCTGGCGTGCCCGCAGTGGTGAGCTGCCGATGCAGGTGCCTCTGGTGGTGGCCAACCACCCCGATCTGGAACCGCTGTGTGCGGAGTTCGGGGTGGCCTTTGCCTGCGTGCCGGTGACGGCAGCCACCAAGCCGGAGGCGGAACGCCGCATGTTGGCGCTGCTCGAGGAGCACGGCATTGAACTGGTGGTTCTGGCCAAGTACATGCAGGTGCTCAGTGCTGATTTCCTCAGCCGTTTCCCCACCGTGATCAACATCCACCACTCGTTTCTGCCGGCGTTCAAAGGAGCGCAGCCCTATCACCGCGCCTGGGAGCGGGGGGTGAAGTTGATTGGAGCCACGGCTCATTACGTCACCGAAGACCTCGATGATGGTCCGATCATCGAGCAGACCACGGCGCACGTCGGTCACCGCGATGAGGTGGAGGATCTGATCCGTAAAGGCCGGGATACGGAGCGGTTGGCCCTGGCAAGGGCGGTCCGTTTGCACCTTCGCCGTCAGGTGATGGTGTATCGCGGTCGAACGGCAGTGTTCGCCTGATCGGGGCGACGGCATGCGGGCGCGGCTGGGTTGGTGCGTTGTCTGGTGTTTGCATGGGTCGTTGCTCTGATGCGTGTGCCTGGCGTCCTCGCCGTTGTGAACCAGCGCCTCCGGGCTGGTTGTCCGCAGGCGGCTTCGCCCGTGGGTTGGCTGCTGTTCCAGCTCGGCTTGCTGCTGCTGCCCTCAACCGTGCTCCTTGCCAGCCTGCTGCTGTTTCCCGCGTTGATTCTGGGCAGCCTGCGGCGGCAAGGCGCCTATTGGCAGGACCCCTGGAACTGGCCTCTGCTGGCGGCCGGCGGCTTGATGCTGATCGGGTGTTGGACCGCCACCCGCACCGATCTGGCCTGGGCCGGACTGGCCAACTGGCTGCCGTTTTTCTGGGGGTTCTGGGGGTTTCAGCCCTATCTGGCGGATGCCGCTGCCCGTCGCCGCTCGGCCCTCTGGTTGGTGGCAGGCACCGTTCCGGTGGTGGTGACCGGTCTGGGTCAGCTGTGGGGCGGCTGGCAGGGGCCCTGGCAGTTGCTGGGAGGTTTGGTGATCTGGTTCGTGGCGCCTGGCGGCGAGCCCGAGGGCCGTTTGTCGGGCCTGTTTGATTACGCCAACATCGCCGCCGCCTGGTTGGCTCTGGTGTGGCCCTTCAGCCTTGCGGCGTTGGTGCAGCCCGGTCTGCCCAGGATCCGTCGGCTGGTGGTGCTGGTGTTGGCGGTCACTTTGGTGACGGCCCTCGTGCTCACCGACTCCCGCAACGGCTGGGGGGCGCTGGTGCTGGCGGTGCCTCTGGTGCTGGGGCCGGTGAGTTGGCCCTGGCTGTTGCCCTTGCTGGCCCTTGCGTTGGTGCCAGTGGTGCTGGCCGTGGTGCCGGGGGTTCCGCCTCTGTTGCAGGACCCAGCCAGGGCCCTGGTGCCGGAGTCGGTGTGGTCGCGCCTCAGCGACAGTCGTTATGCCTCCGAACGGGCGTTGGCCTCCACCCGGTTGAGCCAGTGGGGCGTCGCCCTTGATCTGATTGCGGAGCGGCCCTGGCTGGGTTGGGGGGCTGCCGCTTTCTCCGTGCTCTATCCCCTGCGGACCGGTCAGTGGCATGGCCATTCCCACAATCTGCCGTTGGAACTGGCCGTGGGCCATGGGCTGCCGGTGGCGGTGGCGGTGGTGGGTGTGGTGCTGGCCCTGCTGGTGGTGAGCCTGCGTTGCGGCCGCATCGGCCTGTTCGATCGGGCCTGGTGGGCCGCTGTGCTGATCCTTGTCGTGCTGCATGGCACGGACATGCCGTTTTTTGATAGCCGGCTCAACATCGCCGGTTGGGTGTTGCTGGCGGGGTTGCGCAGCCGCATCCGCGACCATCACCGACAGGAGCAGACGTTGACCCTCACCCCTGGCTGAGGGCATCCTGCCGGTGCTCAAGCAGTCGTTCTCGGCTGAGGGGGCCATCGAGATGGTCCCAGGGCAGCGCTGCCGATGGGTTCCAGGCGTCGTGCACGACGCTGTCCCAGCTCGGTGGGAGCGGCAGGCTCACACCGGCGCTGCGCGCATCGGGCAACTCACCGGCGCGGGCCGCCCGGTAGGCCTTTTTCCACCCCCCCAGGCTGTCCTGGGAGCCGCGGACCGCTGCGATCACGGGAGCCAGTCGCCTGTCGCTGCGGGAGAGCAGGGCCTGGATCACACTCCAGCCATAGCTTTCCGGTCGCAGGTCGATGCCTTTGGGCTTGAGCCGTTTGGCCAGCAGCTTCAGTCGTTTCTCCGCCTCCGGTCTGACGCCTTGCCACTGGAACGGGGTGTGGGCCTTGGGCACAAAGGTGCTCACCCCAAGGGTGAAACGCAGGCCTGGTGTGGCTTTCTTGAGGTGCAGCAGCAGGGCGGCGGTGGTTTCGACGTCGTCGTCGTTTTCGCAGGGCAGCCCCACCATTCCGTAGAGCTTCAGCGCTTTCAGACCCCCTTGTTTGGCATGGCTGGCGGCTGCTTCGATCTCCTCTCCGCTCAGCTTCTTGTTCACCACTCGGCGCATCCGCTCGCTGCCGCTTTCAATCGCGATCGTGAGGGATTTGCTGCCCCGGGCGGCCAGCACGGCGGCCAGCTCTGGGGTAACGGTGGCGGCCCGCACGGAGCTGACGCTGACGCGCAGGTCATCAAACCGGTCGTGGCCCAGCCAACGCAGCAGGTCGTTGAACTGGGGGTGCTGGGTCACGGAGGCCCCGAGCAGGCCCAGGCGTTTGGTGGCCGTCAGCCCTTTCTCCACGGCCGGGATGAGGCCGTCGTCGAGCGATGGGGTGCGGAACGGCAGGGTGAGGTAGCTGGCCAGACAGAAGCGGCAGAGTTCCGGGCAGCTGCGCACCACCTCCACCATGTGGATGTCGGGCCAGGCGGCGTCGGGGGTGATCACGGTGGAGTGGCTGAGGCTGTTGCCCCGCCAGGTCTGTTTCGCGATCCGAGCTGGCAGGGCCGGATCCACCGGCTCCACCCCCAGCAGCGTTCCTCCGGCGTCGTACCGGGGGGCGTGCAGGTCGGGCACGTAGAGGCCTGGCACCTGGGCCAGATGGGTCAGGCGCTCCTGGCGTGGTCGGTCCTTCACGGCCTGGAGGGCGTCGATGAAGGCCGGCAGCAGATCCTCGCCATCCCCCAGCAGCACCACATCGAAGAACGGCGCCAGTGGTTCGGGGTTGGCGGTGAGCACGGGTCCGCCGCCGAACACGATCGGGTGCTCGTCGGTGCGCTCGTGGCTCCAGATCGGAATGCGCTGCTGGTCCAGCAGATCGAGCAGCACGGGGCCGTCCAGTTCCCAGCTCAGGGAGAGGCCGAACAGATCGCACGACCGATGCGGCGGGTCGCTCTGGTCGGTGAACAGACGGCGCACGTCGAGATCCGGGCGCATCGCCAGGGTGGCCCAGACGAGTTGGTAGCCAAGGCTGGTGATGCCAACGGTGTAGGTGCTGGGAAACGCCAGCACCGTGCGCAGGGCACCGGGCTCCGGCACAGCCGGATCAAACAGCAGGGTTTCGTTGTTCAGAGACTGTCTCGCGTCGGTGGGGTGTCGGGTAGTGGGGTGTCGGGCCGTGGGGCGTCGGGAGGTGAGGCGCTGGGGGGTGTGGGTTTGGGGGGAGGCGGTGGCGTGAAGGCCCGCCGCCGCACCGATCCCATCCAGGCGTGGTGAATGCCGCCTCGGCGCTCCCGCTTGGCTTCGAGGCGGTCTTCGTCCGCCAGCTCCATGCCCAGCTGACGTTCGTAGATCGAGCGTTCATCAAACAACCGGGCCACCAGGAAGCTGGCCAGGCAGGCCACCAGGATCGGCTTGAGGATGAGCAGATCCTTCGTGAGCGCAAAGGCCAGGAACATGGCCGTGATCGGTGTGCGTGAGCAGCTGGCCACAAAGGCCCCCATGCCGGCGAACACGTAGGTGCTGGGCACATGGCCGGTGAGCGCCTCCACCCAGATGCCGCACGCCAGGCCAATGGCGCCCCCCAGGGTGAGCATCGGGAAGAACAGCCCCCCCGGTGCCCCGGATGCGGCCGCCAGCCCGGTGCTGAAGAACAGCACCACGAATGTGCCCAGGGCCATCGGGATGTCGACTTCGCGCGCGGCGATCAGATCCTTGAGGCCGTCGAGGTTGTGGAAGGCTTCGGGCAGGAAGGCGTACACGGCCCCCAGCACCCCGCCGCTGAGCACCATGCGCAGCACGAGGCGATCCCCAAACCAGGCATCACCTTTGCGCTGCATCGCCAGCACATAGCGGCAATAGAACTCCGCCAGCACCCCCACCACCATGCCCAGGGCGATCAGGTAGCCCAGGTCGATCGGCAGAAAACTGACCGAGGGGGTGTATTGCCGCTCCAGCTGGAACCCCTGGGTGGCATCGAGCCCCCCGGTGGCCGGACTGATGCCCACCAGGCCGAGCACATCGGCCCAGGCATCGGCCCAGAAGGTGGTGACGATCACCAGGAGCAGCACCACAGGCCTGGCCGAGTGCAGCAATTCCTCTACCGCGTAGATGAAGCCACCGATCGGGGCGCTGAACACGGCGGCGATGCCGGCACCGCCGCCCGCGGCCACGATCACGCGACGGAAGGCCACCGGTGCCTTGAGCCAGCGGGCCATCTGCCAGGCCACCGATCCGCCCATCTGCACCGCCGGGCCCTCAGGACCCAGGGGAAAGCCACTGCCGATGGCCACGATGCCGGCCACCAGTTTCACCAGGCCCACCTGCAGGCCCATCGGCACCGCCCGGTGTTTGAGGAATCCCATGATGTGGGTGATGCCGGAGCCGCCGGCCGCCGGTGCCAGCCGTGACACCAGCAGCCCTGAGATCAGACCGCCGCCTGCCCCCAGGCTGGGCAGCACGGCCCAGGCGGGAAACTCCGCCAGTAAGTCGAGTCGCCAGCCCCCCAGCAGTTTCAGACCCGCCTTGAACAGCACGCCGGTGAGCGCCGCCCCCAGGCCGGTGAACATCAGGGCGAGAACCACCACCCACCAGCGCCGCTCCAGCAGACGGCGGATGCTGCGGCTGGAGCCGAGCTGATGGCGGCGTTGTTTCAGTTCGCTGAGGACGACCATAGGTTGAGCTCGACCACGCAGGGCCGGTGGGGAATCAGGCCCCCGCCAGCACTTTCGCTTCGTCGTCGGCGCTCACGACCCGGCCCTCGTCCTCGAAGCCGGAGATCTGGTCGAAGTTCAGATAGCGGTACAGCTCATCGGAGAGGGGATCGATTTTCGCGGCGGCAATGCTGCGGTACTCATCCGCGGTGGGGATCCGGCCCAGTTGGGCACACACGGCGGCCAGTTCGGCGCTTCCCAGATACACCTGGGCCCCTTTGCCGAGGCGGTTGTTGAAGTTGCGGGTGCTGGTGGAGAACACCGTGGTGTTGTCGTCGACGCGAGCCTGATTGCCCATGCAAAGCGAGCAACCGGGCATCTCCATCCGGGAGCCGGCGGCCTCGAAGGTGGCGTAATAGCCCTCCTGCTTGAGCATGTCCTCATCCATGCGCGTGGGGGGGCAGACCCACAACCTCGCCTTGTTCTCACCAGCCCCTTCCAGGACTTTGGCGGCGGCACGGTAGTGGCCGATGTTGGTCATGCAGGAGCCGATGAACACTTCCTGCACCGGGTCGCCAGACACCTCGCTCAGCAGCTTGACGTTGTCGGGATCGTTGGGGCAGGCCACCACGGGTTCGGTGAGCTCATCCAGGTTGATCTCCAGCACCTCGGCGTATTCGGCGTCGCTGTCGGCGCTGAGCAGCTGAGGGTTGGCCAACCAGGCCTCCATCGCCTTGATCCGACGGGCGAGGGTGCGGGCGTCGCTGTAGCCCCGGGCGATCATGTTCTTGAGCAGGGCCACGTTGCTGCGCAGGTATTCGCTCACGGTGTCTTCCGAGAGCTTGATCGTGCAGCCCGCACAGGAGCGCTCGGCGCTGGCATCGGTGAGTTCGAAGGCCTGTTCCAGCTTCAGGTCGGGGAGACCTTCGATCTCCATGATCCGGCCGTTGAAGAGGTTCTTCTTGTTGGCCTTCTCCACGGTGAGCAGCCCGCGCTGGATGGCGACCCAGGGGATGGCATTCACCACATCGCGCAGGGTGACGCCCGGCTGCAGAGAGCCGCTGAAGCGCACCAGCACCGATTCCGGCATGTCGAGGGGCATGGCGCCGATGGCGGCGGCGAAGGCCACCACACCGGAGCCCCCCGGGAAGGAGATGCCGAGGGGGAAGCGGGTGTGGCTGTCACCACCGGTGCCCACCGTGTCGGGCAGCAGCATGCGGTTGAGCCAGCTGTGGATGATGCCGTCTCCGGGGCGGAGGGCCACACCGCCGCGCTGGGCGAAGAAGTCGGGCAGGTCTTTCTGGGTCTGCAGGTCGACCGGCTTGGGGTAGGCCGCCGTGTGGCAGAAGCTCTGCATCACCAGATCGGAGGAGAAGCCCAGGCAGGCCAGCTCCTTCATCTCATCGCGGGTCATCGGCCCGGTGGTGTCCTGGGAGCCCACGGTGGTCATCAGAGGCTCGCAGCTGGTGCCGGGTCTGACTCCGGGCAGACCACAGGCTTTGCCCACCATCTTCTGGGCCAGGGTGAAGCCCTTGCCGGTGTCGGCCGGAGCGGACGGACGGATGAACAGATCGGAGGCGGGCAACCCCAGCTGATTGCGCACCTTGTCGGTGAGGGCACGGCCGATCATCAGGGGGATGCGGCCACCGGCGCGCACTTCGTCGCTGATGGTGCTCGGTTTCAACGCAAACCGCGCCACGATCTCGCCGGCCGCGGCTTCACCAGCCGCGCGTTCAATCGTGCCGGCATGGGGGCGGATCGTGATCACATCACCCGTGTTGAGCTGGGTGACATCGCATTCGATCGGCAGGGCGCCGGAGTCTTCGGCGGTGTTGAAAAAGATGGGGGCGATCTTGCCGCCCAGAATCACGCCGCCAGCACGCTTGTTGGGCACGTGGGGAATGTCGTTGCCCGTGTGCCACAGCACTGAGTTGATCGCTGATTTACGGGAACTCCCCGTTCCGACCACATCGCCCACATAGGCCACGGGGTGACCTTTCTGTTTGAGCGCAGCCAGGGTGGTCAGTCCTTCCGGGTCACGGGTCTCCAGCATCGCCAGAGCGTGCAGGGGGATGTCCGGCCGGGTGGTGGCGTGGGTGGCAGGGGACAGATCGTCTGTGTTGGTCTCTCCATCCACCTTGAACACGGTGACGGTGATCTCCTTGGCCAGTTCGGGCTTGCTGGTGAACCATTCACCGGCTGCCCAGCTGTCGACCACCTGTTGAGCGAAGCGGTTGCTGGCGGCCAGCTCCATCACTTCGTTGTAGGCGTCGTAGACGAGCAGGGTGCGGCTCAGGCCTTCGGCGGCACAACCGGCCAGGGCGGAATCGCTGTGCTGCAGCAGCTCGATCAGGGCTGCGACGTTGTAGCCGCCCACCATGGTTCCGAGCAGACGAACGGCGTCGAGGGGTGACACCAGGGGGCTGCTGGCCGTGCCCTGGGCGACGGCGCTGAGCCAGGTGGCTTTGACGTAGGCGGCTTCGTCCACACCAGGGGGAATCCGTTCACTGAGCAGATGCAGCAGCTCCTGTTCCTCGCCAGCGGGAGGGGCTTGCAGCAGTTCGGTGAGTGCCTGGGTCTGTTCGGCAGTCAGCGGCAGGGGAGGGATCCCCTGGGCGGTCCGTTCAGCGGCGCTTGCGCGGTAGGCACTCAGCATCGGGATGGGTCCTCGGACAGTGGTCGTTGCATCCATTCTTCTTCCTGACGGGTCCGCTCCTGGTGATGAATGCATCCAGAGGCATACGTAACCTGGGATTTTCTCGGCCAGGGGTATGACCACCACTTCCGATCTCCATGTGGTGGACACCCGCCCTTTGCTGGCTCCTCAACTGCTCCACGGCGATCTTCCCCTGGAAGTCGGCGCTGCCCAGACGGTGTCGGATGCCCGCCTGCGCATCCAGGACATTCTCAGTGGGGATGACCGTCGACTGCTGGTGATCGTCGGGCCGTGTTCGGTCCACGACGTGGATGCCGCGCGGGAGTACGCCCGACGGCTGGCCCCCCTGAGGGACCGTCACCGTGGGGAGCTGGAAGTGGTGATGCGGGTGTATTTCGAGAAGCCACGCACCACCGTTGGTTGGAAGGGCCTGATCAATGACCCCCATCTCGATGGTTCGTACGACATCAACACCGGACTGCGTCTGTCGAGGGGGTTGCTGCTCGATCTGGCCCGGGAGGGGATGCCCACCGCCACGGAATTGCTGGATCCCGTGGTGCCCCAGTACATCGCTGATCTGATCAGCTGGACCGCCATCGGTGCCCGCACCACCGAGAGCCAGACCCACCGCGAGATGGCGTCCGGCCTGTCGATGCCGATCGGCTACAAGAACAGCACCGATGGCAGTGCCACCATCGCCATCAATGCGATGCAGGCTGCGTCGAAGCCGCACCATTTTCTTGGGATCAATCAGGGCGGTCAGGCGTCGATCGTGAGCACCACTGGCAATCCCTATGGCCATCTGGTGCTGCGGGGTGGCAACAGGGGCACGAACTATCACCCGGAAGCGATTGCCTCGGCCGCGGCTGAGCTCAGCAAGGCCGGTCTGCCGGATCGTCTGATGGTGGATTGCAGCCATGGCAATTCCAACAAGGACTATCGCCGTCAACGTGAGGTGCTGCAGGCCATTGCCGACCAGGTGCGCCAGGGGTCAACGCATGTGATGGGGGTGATGCTCGAGAGCCATCTGGTGGAAGGCAATCAGAAGCTCAGTGCTGACCGCACAGCGATGACCTATGGCCAGAGCGTGACCGATGCCTGCATCAGTTTCGACACCACGGCGGATCTGTTGGATCAGCTGGCGGCGGCGGTGGCCGCCTCGCGCACTGCCGCATGAGCTGGCACTCTCGTCCTCCGAGTGCCAGCTTTGTTTTTAATTAGTGCCTCGATGTAAGGCTTGTTGTTGATTCGTTCGTGATGAACTTCGCCCGCGTTTGTGATCACTAAATTGTGCACAGAGCGCATGGAGCCTTGGTTCTTGATGTTCCTCCATTTTTTTGGTTTTGCAGACTCACTGCGTCTGTTTGAGCTGGAGCAGACCACGGGGCTGTGCCTGCGCGGCTTTCGTCCCCTCCAGCTCGATGCGTTGCTGCTGTGGAGTCAAGGCGTGGCTGGGCAGCAGCATTGGGATCAAGAGGCTCTTCAGCAGCAGGTGATGCAGACCTGGATGGAGCGTGCTGATCAGATTGTTCGGTGGCAGGCAGGGCTGCAGCGTCTTCCCGATGACCAGGTGCTGGTGGCTGGCCTGGGAAGTCAGGGGGACTGGCGTCGCCATTGGGAGCGAATGCTGCGGAGTTAGTTTGGGACTCGTTAAGAAGGTAGATACGGCCTTCAAGCGGCTCTCTGTTAAGGGTCTTGACCGCCAGGGTTGATAATCTCGCCGACGAGTTGGCATTAAAAAAGCCGGGAGGGACTCCCGGCTTTTACATCTAATCCTTATCAGTAATCAAAGGATGACTGTGGGATTGCCAGGTGAAGAATTGTCTTCATTAACACCAAAGAGCGTGTCTCCAACGGAACCAATTTGATTGTCGAGAATGTCAAGAATGTTTCCAGTCCCTGAACCCATACCTGGAAACATCCCTTCAGCCGGGGCGAAAACGTCTGTGATTTGTTCCTTGATGCCTTCCGTTACGTCAGTGAAAAGCTCAAAATTTTCGCCGGTAATAGAGTCTGGAATGTTTGCTCGAAAATTGTCAGGGCGCATTAAATATTGAAAAATCAATTTATATTTTCAGGCCCAACAGGCTGGTGTCTGCTGATATTTTGCAAAGTAAATCGTGAGAATATCCTGATCTCTGCGCTGATCATGCTCCCGGAGTCGTCGGAAGTGCTTGGCGAGGCATTGGCGTTACCTGAGCTACAAGCGACCCTTAGCCCTGAGCGACGACTGGGCCGAGCTCAACGTTGATGAGTACCAGTTCGAACTGTGGATGGGCTGCCACCCAAGCCTTCGCGACCGTATTTGAGGCCTCGGCATGCTCTGGCGTATCAAACACACTCACCGACAGCATGCGGCGCCCCTCCTCATTGGGATCGATCCACATGTAAGAGACGTACCCGGGCAACCCTTGGATCTGAGGGACGAAGCTCTCCTGAATAGCCTGACTTAAAGCGTGCGGATCACCGGTCACCTCGTATTGACGGATGGTGGCGTGCATGTCGTCTGGGGGGAATGTCGGAGGTATAGCTGCCGTCAGGACAAGCCCAAAGCCTTAGGCCTGATCTCTTCCAAATCAAGCGTTAGGACGTGTCGTCATCGTTGTCGGAGCGAGAGCACCCCTTAAGCCATCGATAGGGCTGCACCGTCTGTCTGGCGGTGCAGCTTATGTTGGTTTGTGGTTATCGCTCAGGTCTCTTGGTTGATGTTTGGGTTGATATTTTGCGTATCAACACTCGGCTAAAGCCGTTGCAATGACTGGGTTTTTGAGATCATAGCCCATTGGGAGCGAATGCTGCGGAGCTAGTTGGATCTCTCGTCATTCCCCTGCTTCAAAGGGCGCAGCGCGTCGACTGACCTGTCGAATCCCGTTGCATGCAATGCGTGATTCATCGCTGACTATTTTGATTGCGCTCTCAGACCACTCATCTGCTGCGTCCAAGTTCAAAGATTTGGTCAGCAAAGTCTGGCTGAAGAGCTGAAATGGTATAAAATAGACAAAATAGATCAGTAAATCATGTCTGCGCTTTTAGATCTTGGCTTCTTTGGTTCAAAGAAAAAGAATCATCTTCTCGACACTCTCGACGGTCAGTTCGTTAATCCCAGCAATGCTCAATCTCGGTCTAATTTTGCTGTAAATAGTGAGATTGTAGATTTATCTTACCCTACTCTTTGTAGTTGTTCGTATTGTTGCGGCCAAGTAGCTACAACGAGTCATTTCGATAACAGGCCAGGTCAAGCTGATGATAAGATTCCGCCGTTTGTTGATGTAGGAAATGGCAAAAAAGTAGCCGAGCTTGATGCATACAACGCAGCAACTGACTACTCTTTTAGCAGCACATCTCAGCAGCAGTCCTGGAGTGAAGGCGAAAGTATCACGCTGACCTGGAGCATTGTTCTGGATGGCACAACAATTTTTGCAGCCTATCCAGGCGAAGGACAAGAGACGGGAGGGAGCAATCTTCAGGCAAAACTGACCGCACTCTATGGAAGCGAGGAGATTTGGCTGTCTTTATTCCAGCAATCATTTGACCGAATATCATCGATCAGTGGCGTTAATTATGTTTATGTCGACTATGACGATGGCGCATCCATAGGTGGCACTAATAATACCGGGGTGGATGGAGTAAGGGCGGATATTCGCATTGGCGGTATAACAATAGACGGCGCTGGTGGGATTTTAGCTTACAATTATTTTCCCGATTACGGTGATATGGTTATAGATACTTCAGAGCTTGAAGGTCAAGGATATTTCACAAGCACGGGTTCAAATTCACTGGCTTTTAGGAATATGATCCAACATGAAGCTCTCCATGGCTTAGGAATTTCCCATACAGAAAGCTCTGATTCCAGTTTTCTCATGGAGCCATTCATTAATACAAGCTTTGATGGCGTTCAATACGATGACATCTCGGCTGTGCAGAGTCGGTATGGTGATGCCCTTGAGCAAGGTGCAGGAAATAACAGTTTTTCAACAGCATACGATCTTGGCCTGGCGAGTTCCAGCTTGAGCATTGGTTTTGATTCCATTGATATGCGCGTTGAGCCTGATGAGGTCAGTTTTTACTCGATTCATAATGCCTCTGATGTTGATTATTTTTATTTCGGTATCAGCCAAGCCTCTATACTATCTCTCACGCTGACGCCTACTGGGCCTAGCTATCGACAATCACCTCAAGGAGGTGATGAGTTTTTCTATGACGCCTCGAGTCAGAACAATCTTGGCTTTAATGTTTATGACTCCAGCCAAAATCTAATTGTAGAAGTTGACAATGGGTCGCTTGGTTTTCAGGATGCTTGGAGCAGTGATTTTGCTCTTGCCGGCAATTATTACGTAAAAATCTTTGGGACGTCTGGTGTGTTTGACACATACCAGAGTTATCAATTTGATATTGCTTTAGAACCAGCGACTCCTAATCAATCACCAACAGCAAGCAATGATGATGTGCAGATACAGGAAGATACATCGGTTAGCATTGATGTTTTGTTGAATGATAGCGATCCAGATGCCGATATCCTCGTGATTTCAAGCTTTGACACGAATTCATTGCAGGGGGGGCAAGTTGTTCTCAATCAGGTCACTAATGAGCTTGAGTATACCCCAGTCTTGAATTTTTTTGGTACAGATCAATTCACGTATCAAGTCAGTGATGGTAACGGTGGCTTCGACACTGCAACTGTTCAGATTAATGTGCTCGCTGTCAATGACGATCCTGTTGCCAATAATGACACAGCCACAACAGAACAAGAAACTCCGGTCATCGTCAATGTTCTTGCCAACGATGAGGATGTAGATGGTGATGCATTAGAGCTGATGAGCACCTCAGAGCCGTTAAATGGGTCGGTATCCATTAGCAATGGAGAAGTTGTGTACACTCCCAATTCGGGTTTTACGGGTGATGATTCATTCACTTATATCGTGTCTGATGGTCTACTCAGCAGCTCTGCCGAAGTGACCATTACTGTTAATCCTATGAGCGAAGTGGTCACCGCTCTAGATGCTGAGCGAGTAGATGGTGATTTCGGTAATTACATTGAAAATACCAGTGTTGAAGGAACTTTTGTCAAAGGTGATGGAATTAGCGCAGTGCTTAGAGAGGAGATTCAGCCGGTCACTGGAGGGAGAAAGCCAAAAAACGGCAGTGTCTTAGATCGCGTTTGGGAATTTTCAGGGCTTAATTCAGCAACTTCCTTCACGGTTACTGCATCGCTTGATGGTTTCGATCAAGATGAGATCCAGTTCTCTTATTCAACGGATCTTTCTGGTGGATGGATCGATTTCTCGGCTATCCGAGTCAATTCATCCTCTTTGACCACCTATACACAAGAAGGCCTTTCCCTGTCGGGAACAGTGTATGTAAGAGCTGTTGACACTGACCGATCTCCATCCAATGGCAATAGCACGCCAGATCTTTCTGAACTTTCCATTGATTTTATGGGTTTTGAGCAGGTGAATGATCCCAGTAATGGTGGGCCCGGGTCTCTGACAGCCATCGGTGGAGATCCAGTCGTTGGTTCAACACTAGTCGCGCCTGAAGTGATTGGGGATCCAGATGGATTTACCAAGTATCTTGAATACAAGTGGTATGTCAGCGGTACTGAAGTAAAAACGTATGTTCCAGGTTCTGAGGGTAATCCAGATCTATTGGTTTCTGAAGATTATTTAGATTTAGGTAAAGAGATTACTGTTGTAGTCAGATACTTAGATGGTGAAGGATACGAGGAGAGTGTGACATCCGAATCAGTGACAATTTCTCTCCCGGCTCCTGGTAATGTTATTGAATTCACCGCTGACAGAGATGAGTTGTTGGGAGTAGAAAATAGCGTCGATTTGTTTACGTTGAATAATCTGACTGACGCGCTTGTTGGCGGTGGCAGGAATCCAAGCACTGACAGCATTACTGGGCTTGAGCTCAGTTCAGATAAGTTGGATTTTACTTCTGCAAATCAAGCCGCAGACTGGAGGGGCGATGGAAGATATGTAGGTGATGCGCGAAGCCTCAAGAATCGTGATCTAGGGCGTTTGCTGACATCTTCGGCTTTTCAAGCAAACGATATTGTTGCATTTTCTGTGAGTGGTGACAATCAATCGATTTATTTGGCTGTCAATGATCAATTCAATGGGTTTGATAACTCCACTGACGCCATTATAAGATTGATCGGCATTGAACAGTCAGATGTGAATAATATTATGCTCGTAGCCTAATTTGATGTTCGCTAAATAAGTTTGTCCTCATGCTGATGAGGGTCCTCGACCCTATTAATAGTCATTGTGGCCATTGTGAGAATGAACCGCTGAGATTTGGCCTACGTGCTCAACCATTGCCAGCTCAGGCCGACAGCCAGAGGCACCGTGAGATTGTCGATGCCCCAGCGGCTCACCTGTTCCAGTCCCACCGCCAGCAGACTGATCAGCAGCAAGCCTGTGGCATCCGGATGGTGAGGGCTGAACAGGCTCAAACCAACTAGAACTCCAAGGCTGACCACGGCCATGGTGAGGGTTCCCGCGATTGATTTTGTCTGCCCCCAGATCTGCCATCTGGCTGATGGCACGGCTCGGCCGATCAGTCCAGCCAGTCCATCGGCGGCAGCCATCACCAGCAAGCCAGCACAGGCGGCCTGCGGATGCTCTGGCCAGAACAGCACCAGCAGGATTGTGATGGCCAATCCATACGCGACCGTGCCATAACTTCGGCGATCCACATCCTCAACGGCTGGCAGCAATCGCCAGCGGTGGTTGATCAAGGCCACCACGGTGATCGCCCCGGCAATGGGTACGGCCCATCCCACAGGAATTGCAAAGTGCCACGCCAGGGGGAGCACCATGCCGCTGCCGATGTGCACGATCTTGCGGCTCAGTTCCCGCTGCTCTGGCCAGCGGCTGCGGGCGAGCACCGCCGCGATCAGCACGCTACCGATCCATGCGGTGATCACACCGATGCCGACCAGGGGAGGCAAGGCAGAGAGAGCAGAGAAGGCCTGAAGAATGTCAGGCCGCCTGCTGATGGTTCGTCATCGTGCGCAGCTTGAGGATGGCCTTGGCTTCCAGCTGGCGCACCCGCTCGCGCGAGACATTGATCTGGCGACCAATCTCCGCAAGGGTGAGGGGTTCTTCGCCATCGAGGCCGAAGCGCAGCCGCAGGATCTTCTGTTCCCGTTCGTTCAACTGCGAGAGCCAGCCGCCCAGGTGCTCCTTCTGGATGCTGCGGTCCATGCCCTCCATCGGCTCGTTGCCGTTGGGGTCGGGAATCAGTTCACCCAGGGTGCTGCGATCTTCTTCGCCACGGGCGTGAGCATCCAGCGAGGCGCAAGGAGCACTCTGGGAAATCAGGTCTTCCAGGTCTCGGGGTTCGATGCCCATGGCATTGGCCAGTTCGAGACGGTTCGGTTGACGACCGAAGCGGTGCGAGAGCTCCCTGGAGATGCGACGCATCTTGGAGAGTTTTTCGCTGATGTGAATGGGCAGGCGGATGGTGCGTGCGCTGTTGTCAATCGCTCGGGTCATGCCCTGGCGGATCCACCAGTAGGCATAGGTGGAAAATTTGTAGCCCATCGCCGGATCGAACTTGTCCACGGCGCGTTCCAGGCCGATGGCCCCTTCCTGCACCAGATCGAGCAGTTCCAGGCCCTGGTTCTGATACTTCTTGGCAACACTCACCACAAGGCGAAGGTTGGCCGCCATCATCCGGTCACGGGCGCGTTTGCCCATGCGGATCTTGTGGCGATCCCGCGGGCTGCGCTCGTCTTCAGGCGTCTCCAGAAGTTGTTTCATCGCCTGCACATGGTGGGCAAGCTCAATTTCTTCGGCCGCTGTGAGGAGCGGAATCCTTCCGATACTGCTGAGGTAGTAGGCAATGGAGTCGGTGGAGAGTCGTCCACCCTGTTTGATCTGACGTGCCGCTTGTGAAGCACGACGTGACTCAGCAGTGTTGCGAACACGGTTGGCGTTCGGCAACACAGGCTCCGACGGAGTGATGCGTTGGGCATCATCCGTGGATTCCAGAGGGATCCCCATCACCCTGGCCTCCTGAAATTAGATTTGGGCGCAACTTAGCACCCGCTGAGCCAGCTGTTGCCCTTGATTCTGAAAATTTCACGAACAAATTCTTCCTGGGTTTTTGTGCTCATGCGGCGCGAATTAGCTGTAATTTTTGCTTTGTTTTCGGTTTGTCTTGATCGCTTCTTGTGATTGTGAAGTAGCAATGATCACGTTCAGCTGATCTGGCTGGGCTCGGGTTTGCTGTTGGTGGTGGGCGCGGGTAGTCCTTGTCGCCAGAGCTCGCTGAGGGCGGACTGGGCATGGAGGCTGTGGCGGCCGGGTTTGCGTTGGCTGAAGCTGCCGTCACTGTTCATGTCCCAGGCGCCACTGTTGTCTTGGAGGTACAGCTCGAGCAGTCTCTCCAGTTGCTGACGCAAGGCCGGCTCTTCCACGGGGCTGAGGGCTTCCACCCTGCGGTCGAGATTGCGTGGCATCCAGTCGGCGCTGCCGATGAAGACCTCCGGTTCTCCATTGTTGGCGAACCAGAAGATGCGTGAGTGCTCGAGATAGCGCCCAATAATGCTCACCACTGTGATGGTTTCGCTCAGTCCTTCCCTGCCCGGATACAGGCAGCACATGCCCCGAATCACCAGGTCGATGGTGACCCCTGCCTGGGACGCTTCATACAGGAGCGCAACGATCGCTGGATCCACCAGTGAATTCATCTTGGCTCGGATATGGCCCCCGAGGCCTTGCTTCGCATGCTTCATCTCCCGTCGGATCAGGTCTTCCATGCCTTTGCGCAGGGTGACCGGTGCCACCAGCAATTTGCGGAAGCTCTGCTGCTTGGAGAAACCGGTGAGGTAATTGAACAGTTCCACCAGGTCTTGCCCCAGTTCTGGCTCAGCCGACAGCAGGCCGATATCGGTATAGAGCTTCGATGTTTTGGAGTTGTAGTTGCCTGTGCCGATGTGCACATAGCTGCGGAGTCGTTGTTTCTCTTTCCGCACCACCAGAACAATCTTCGTATGGGTCTTGAGTCCGATCACGCCATAGACCACATGCACGCCTGAACTTTCCAGGTGCTTGGCCCACTGGATGTTGTTGTCTTCATCGAAACGGGCTTTCAGCTCCACCAGTGCCATCACCTGTTTGCCGTTTTCGGCTGCACGGATCAGGGCCGCGATGATCGGGGAGTCCTTCGATGTGCGGTAGAGCGTCATCTTGATGCCCATCACCTGCGGGTCATCGGCTGCCTGGTTGATGAATTCCTCCACGGAGGTGGAGAACAGGTCGTAGGGATGGTGCAGCAGCACATCGCCCCGTCGGATCACCGAGAAGATGCTTTGGAACTCCTCTTCCTTGATCGAGCCGTCGTCCAGCTTGCTGCGTTGGGTTCGGGTGAGTGATTTGGCTGTGTAGCTGTTGAGTGGTTCGTCTTTGAGCGCGTCGAGCGGGAGCGCCAGCAAACTGAACAGATCGTCGAGACCGAGTGGACCATCAATGCGATAGAGGTCGTCTTCCGCCACTGACATGCCATCCATCAACATCTCGACCACGTCATCCGGCATTTCGTTGGCCACCTCAAGTCGCACCACTTCTCCCCCCATCCGGCGTTTGTGAAGGCCCTGCTCAATCGCGATCATCAGATCGTCGGCTTCCAGGTCTCGCAGCTCCAGGTCCGCATCCCGGGTGACGCGAAAAAAGTAGTGGCCCTCCACGGTCATCCCTGGAAACAGAAGGCTGAGGTTGAAGGCCACCACCTGCTCCAGGGGGACCGCGGTGTGAACCGGTTCAGCCTCCGTATCGCCCAAGTCGGTGGGCATCGCCACGAAGCGCGGCAGGATTTTCTGCGGCACCTTCACCCGAGCCAGCAGCCGTTGACCGCTGTCGGGATCGACCACAAGAGCCGCCACATTGAGGCTGAGGTTGCTGACAAAGGGGAAGGGGTGGGCCGGGTCCACTGCCAAGGGCGTCAGCACCGGGAAGATGGCGGTGAGGAAGAAGTTGTCGATCCACAGCCGCTGGCGCTCGTTCAGCTGGGCGTAATCGAGGAGTTGAACGTCGTGCTTGTGAAGCTCCGTCTTGAGATGGCTCCGGTAATGCCGCTGCTGCTGTTCCAGCAGCGGGATCAGGGCGGTGCGAATGGCCTTCAGCTGCTGTTGCGGTGTGCGGCCGTCGGCACTGGTGCGGCTGATCCCGGCCTCCACCTGAGATTTCAGTGAGGCCACCCTCACCATGAAAAATTCATCGAGGTTGTTGCTGAAGATCGCGCTGAATTTCGCCTGTTCCAACAGAGGCGTGCGTTGGTCGAGGGCCTGGGCCAACACCCGTTGGTTGAAGGCAATCCAGCTCAGTTCCCTGTTGATGTACAGCTCGGGATCCAGGGAACGAACGGCCATCAGAGCAGTTGAGGAGGGCGGGAACCCTTTGTCGGAAACGTAGCAATCGCCTGGGAGTGGGCGAGAGCGCTGGTGGTTCAGCTGTGGAGGGCGTGTCCGCTGTGGTGATCGGTCACCCGCCCACTGATGCTCTCCACTGGATCAGCTGTTCGAGCACGGCCAGGCCACGTCCCTGGCTGAGGAGATCTGCAGCCTGGTGAAGGCCTGCTTCCAGGCTTGTGCTTGCTCCAGCCATCCACAGGTAGACGCCAGCGTTCCAGCGCAGGGCTGAGGCCAGCGGGCCACGGTTCTCCAGGGCTTCATGCGCCTGCTGCGTCCACTGCGCCAGGTCAGTCCATTCCTGGTCGCCGCCGAAGCAGGCATGGTCACGGGGATGCAGGATCAGTCGTTCGGCGGCTCGGCCTCGTCGCAGTCGTGCGGTGATGCAGGCGCGGCTAATCGGTAGATCCGTGCCACCTTCCTGACCCTTCACGGTGATGACATCGTGTTCTCCAGCCAGGATCAGGGCCTCCCAGGCTCGGCTTTCCGTCGGGGGATGCACGAAACCGCTCACCAGCAGATGGTCGCCGTCATGGGCGGTCCAGAGCAGTTCCGCACTGGCGATCGGTGGGCGTTTGCCCAGGTCATCACGATGGGGAATGAGGTGCTCGGCCAACGGGAAATGGGTGGGTTGATGCACCAGGGCCAGGCCATGGCTGTTGAAGCCTGATTGCACGGCTTCAAGGGGAAGATCAGCGAGCTGCAGGCCGAGGGCTTCAAACAGTTCAGCGGCTGTGATGCCGTATTTCACCGGCATCCGGCCCCCCGCCTGGAGCACCACCGGTTGACCAACACTGAGCAGAACCAGCGTTGTCAACGGATAGAGCGGCGCTGTGCGCTTGCGGCCGTCGAAGGGCATGCCGAAACAGATCGGTCGCGCCTGCTCAGGGGCACTGGTGAGTCGGGGTCCAAGACGCCGATAGGTATCCACCATGCCGGTCAGTTCCTGCGGCTCAGGTCGACGGATTCGATGGGCGATCAGAAACGCTCCGATCTGGGCGTCGGAGGCTTCGCCGGTGAGCATGAGCTCGAAAGCTTCATCGGCTTCGGCACGGCTCAGCCCTGTGCTGGTGTGCTCACCACTGCCAACCTTGCGCAGCAGCTCCTTGAAGCGTTCCCGCGAGGAACGCTCAGCTGGCTTGGTTTGCAGCACGACAGGTGACCACCGAATAGAGGTAATCCTCCAAGGTCGCGCGACGGCCTGGAAGTAGCAGTTGCTACCAGCAGCCCAGGCCTGCCTGACTGCCATGGCGTGGATGATCAGGGTGATGGCGACCTTCGGCGTAGTAGAGGCGCTCGATGATCAGATTGGGGAACGCCGGTGTGGCGTGATTGGTGGCGGTGGACAGTGTGAATCCACGGTTGACGCGTTCAGCCAAACGTTTGAACATGGGATTAATTCAAAGTAAATTTATTTCCGCACCATTGCGTCATCCTTGCTGTCGCGATTGCTGCAAAATCGATTGCAAGTTTTCTGGGTTTTGGTAGCAAGTATTTCATTTTGAGGCTGGGCTTGCAGCAAAGGTTGATAGGCCGTTCAAGGCTCCTGCGAGGGAGCTTTGCGGTCGAGATTCCGCAATCAGGTTTTATGACTGCTTCCACGTTGACGTCTTCGTTGGCTGCGCCTTCCCAGGCCACTGTGACTGCTTCACTGATGGCTGCGAAGAAGGCGAAAGGGCTGAGTTTTGCTGATCTTGAGACTGCTCTGGGTCTGGATGAAGTCTGGATTGCCTCACTGTTTTATGGTCAGGCCACCGCGTCTCCTGAAGAAGCAGACAAGCTGGCTTCCTTGCTGTCGCTCGATCCTGCCATCACTGCGGCGTTGCAGGAGTATCCCACCAAGGGAAGCCTTGAGCCAGTGATCCCGACGGATCCACTGATCTATCGCTTCTACGAGATCATGCAGGTGTATGGCATGCCGCTCAAGGATGTGATCCAGGAGAAATTCGGTGATGGCATCATGAGCGCCATCGATTTCACCCTGGATGTTGACAAGGTCGAAGATCCAAAGGGTGATCGCGTGAAAATCACCATGTGCGGAAAATTCCTTCCTTACAAAAAATGGTGATGGTCTGACGACAAGGGGGAGCATTGCAGCCCGGGATTCCCGGGCTTTTTTCATGCTTGCTCAGGTGCGGTATTGCTGCTGCAATTGCTTGCAAGCCAGCTGCCTGCGTTCTCCGACTGGAAGGTTTTGGCTTAATTCCAGTAGCCAGCTCTGACTGCTTGGGGTGGCGATGCAACCCAGGGCGCGCAGAGCAGCAGCGGCCACGGTGTCGGACCCTGTGCCACTCAATTGCGCGAGGCGTTCACTGACCTCAGCTCCATCCCGGCGTTGCAGCAGCCGGATTGCCGCGAGCGCCACGGGGTCTCGAAAGTCGTTGAGCAGTGGTTCGCAGAGTTGCAACAACGTGGTGTCGTTGAGTTGGTAAGCGTGGAAGCTGAGCAACTGCAGACCTGCGAGCCGAAGTTGCAGACCCGGCAAGCTCAAGGTGTGTTGGATCAATCCCAGCGGGAGTTCCCCTCCCCAACAGGCCAATGCCTGCAGCACCACCAGGGCTTGGTCGGCATCCAATTCGCTGTCGATCTCATCAAGCCGCTGAAGCAGCCAATCCCGGCTTTCCGGTTGATGGGTGAGCCCTGCGGCCAGGATCAATTCGTCTTGCACGCCGTGGCAAGCGATCAGCTCCTGCACGAGGGGCCAACCCGTTTCGGCCAACATGCCGATTTTCTCGGCGAGGGCCCGACGCAGCCCAAGAGAAAGGCTGGGAGAGTAAACCTCCCCCAGCCATTCGGGCTCCAGAGGAGCTCGTCGTGATGATTTGGAAAGCCGCTCCCAGAGAGCGGCTTCATGGACATCGCTGTGCACGGAATCCTGATCAGCGGGCACCGAGTTCGGCAGCCAGTTCACGCTCCAGCTTGTCATCGTGCTCGGTCGGCAGCACGTTCTCAACTTTGGTGCGGTGGGTGCTGTAGAAGAGCATGCCGATGAAGACCATGCCGCCCACAATGTTGCCCAGGGTGACAGGCAGCCAGTTCCAGAAAATCACTTGAAGAGGGCTCACGCCGGAACCCAGAATCGGGCCCATGGTGTGCAGGAACTGGTTCACCACGATGTGCTCCATGCCCATCGTTTGGAAGGCGGTAATCGGCAGCCAGCAAGCCAGGATTTTGCCAGGCACGCTCTTGCTCACGAGTGCCATGGTCACGCCCAGGCACACCAGCCAGTTGGCAACAACTCCGCGCAGAAATGCGAGGAAAAAGCCCATGGAGCCAAGGTCCTGGTACTTCTTGACGACGTTGGCGATGTTGAGGTCGATGATTTTCTGAGCAACCTGCTGCCACATGCTGGCTTTGATGACGGTTGCATCACCGGCAACTGCAGCTGCTTTGGTCGCCGCTGCGGCAGCAGCAGCAGATAGAGGCTCAACATTGAAGCCGTTGGTGAGGCTGATGGCCATGATCACGGCCACCACAGCGGTGCCGATCCAGTTGCCGAGCCAAACCCAAGCCCAGTTGCGGAAGGTGGCACCCCAGGTGCTTTTTCCGGCCCAGGTGGCCATGGGGAGCAGGGCAAAGTTGCCGGTGACCAGCTCCATGCCGAACAGCACGATGCTGGCGAAGCCGAAGGGGAAAAGTAGGGAGCCCACAAAGGGAGCTTTGACGGTCAATCCCACGGTGAGAGCGAGGATCACGGCAAGGCCGAGAATCGCGCCGGAATAGAACCCACGCAGCAGGAGATTTTTAACGCTGACGGTGGCTTTTTTGCCGCCGGCGGCAATCATGCCGTCGACGAGCTCATTGGGTAGGACGTAGTCCATCTGTGAGGCAGAAACGCTCATGTCGAGGTGAGAAAGAGTTTGAGGAGGGGAAGACGTGTTGTTCTCGCCTTTTGATCCAGCGATCAGCCGCTGATTTTGTTCATCAATTTGGAGAACACATCGCGCTGATTGGCGGGACGAACAATCGGAGTCTTTTCACTGCCGCTTGCACTAAACCAATTGACGAAGCGGGAAAACAGATCGCGGTTTTGAGACATGGATCCTGTGGGGTGAGGGGAGGGGAGAGCGCTGAACGGCGAGCCAAAACAGCCATGGCTTCAAAAGAAAGCGCCACGGCCGTGGAAGGCGGATTCAGCTGCGGGGTTTTGCGCCGTACTTCTCGATCAGGAGTTGCTTCAACACGCCATGAATGTCTTCCGCGGGAACGGCTTTTTGATGCAGTTCACCGATCTGGGGGTCGGCGCCCTGAGAGCCGCCCACGGTGAGGGTGTAGCCCTCACCCATCACGCCGTCTTTGTTTTTGGCTTTGGTTCCAGTGAGGCCGATGGCGCCCATATAGGCCTGGCCGCAGCTGTTGGGGCAGCCGGTCCAGTGGATCTTCAGCTCTTCGGGCAGTTCCAGTTCCGCATCGAGTTTTTTGGCGATGTCCGCTGCCTGGTCTTTGGTGTTCACCAAGGCGAAATGGCAATAGGAGCTGCCTGTGCAGGAGACGGTGCCAGCGGAGACAGCACCGGGTTCCAACGGGAAGCGTTGGAGGAGTGCATCGCTCTGGAGGGCCTCAAGTTTGTCGTTGGGCAAGCCCACCAGGATCACGTTTTGATCTTCGGTGAGGCGCACCTCGCCGTTTCCGTAATTGAGGCTTGCGGTGGCGAGGTCTTGAAGATCCTCAGCAGTGAGCCGCCCGACGGGAACGTGCAATCCGGCGTAGTGGAGCCCCTCCTGTTTCTGGGCATGAATGCCGTAGTGGGAACGGGGGGTTTCGTCGAAGACCGAGCCGGGGTCTGGGGTCAGCGGACCGAAGATCTCCTCCACCATCGAGCGGAAGGCCTCAAGGCCCACCTGATCGAGGTACATCCGGAAGCGTCCCTTGGGGCGCTTGTCACGCTCTCCGTTGTCCCGCCAAGGGCGAATCACCGCGTCGGTGATTTTACAGAGTTCATCAGGCTTGACCCAGGCATTGAGGGGCAAGGCGTAGGCATTCATCTGCGATGACAGGACGCCGCCGATCCAGACCCCGAAGCCCAGCTCACCGTTGTTTTCAACGGGGTGGAAGATGATGTCGTTGTGGAGCAGGAAGTTGTCCTTGGCCCCTGCAACAGCGGTGTTCCACTTGCGCGGCAGATTGGAATATTCGGAGTTCCCTTCTTCGTTGTTGGTCAGGAAGTTGTTCAGTTCACGGGTGTAAGGACGGGTGTCAACGATCTCCTGGGGATCGATGCCAGCAAGAGGGTTGCCGGTGACGTTGCGTGGGTTGTCAAAGCCCGACTGAATCGTGCTTAATCCAGCTTCTTTGAGGCGCTTGAGGATTTCTGGAAGATCATTGAGCAGCACGCCGCGCAGCTGCAGGTTCTGGCGGGTGGTGATATCGCAGCTACCGTTTTCGCCGTAGCGCTCAACGATGGAACCCACAACGCGCAGTTGCTGGGCGCTGAGAATGCCGTTGGGAACGCGCAAGCGCAGCATGAACTTGCCAGGCGTCTTGGGTCGCCAGAACATCCCGTACCACTTCAGTCGCAGTTGCAGATCCGTTTCGTCCACCTGCTCCCAGCCCATTTCGGCAAATTTGTCGATCTCGCTGCCGACAAGCAGGCCATCTTTATTGGCTTTGTTCTGCTCAATTTTGTTGAGCTTTTTGCCTTCCAGATAAGGGCGTGAGAGAGCGCTGCTGGTCATGGTGAAGGGGGTAAAGGTGAAGGGGGTAAAGGGGATAAAGATTGGAAGTGAGGTGGATCGGGGCGGCCCGTTTCAGTGTCTGCAGCACCTCAACATCCGAGAGCGCTGGTAGGGGTTCTCTAGCGATCAGCCGTGGTGCATTTCGGTAACAGATGGAACCAAAATCGATGGACTTTGACTCGAATTTGGTGCCTGTTGATACATGCAAAGTTGCGGCAATCTGCATTGGCAACCCAATGCGGGAGCTCAGGCTGCGCTCAGTACTGGCGTCCGACTTCGCCCAGCATGCGAACGGCTCCCTGGCGAATCATTGACCACACCTTGCCCATCGCTTCCAGGTCTTGGTCAAGTTCGGAGCGTCCGCGGCTTTGGCCGTAGGGCTCACGCGAATTCCAGGCGTCTGGTTGGCGATAGCTGTCATCGGCATCGTTGGAATAACGACGGTTGTCCATCCGCTCGTCCCAATGGCTGTCGTGGGCGTCATGGCTGTCGTACGCATTGCTGAAGCGGCGGCTGTCGTCCATCCGTTGGTCCCGATAGCGGTCGTCGTGGTCGCCGAAGCCGCTGTGCTTGATGTGCTGCGCGTGTTCGATCTCGTATCTGCTGGTTTGGAAGTGGTCAGCGTGGTGCTCGTCGTCGTAATCGGATCTGAAGGATGGTCTGACGGGCTCTTCAAGGCTGTTGTCGTCGCGATAGCTCTCACGCTCCCAGTGTTCCTCACGGCGCCCACTTGTGCTGGCACTGGATGCGCGGCTGCGTCTCGAGCTGGCTTGGATGGCCAGACGGCGTTGGGTTTGCTCCGGGCGGCGACGCTGACTCGTCATGATGCAGATCGATATGGCTAATGATTCACAGACTTCATCAGCTCAGGGGGCCCAGCATCCGTGGCGGTTGTTACGGAAGCCCGCTTTTTTGTGTCCATCGCCACGGGGCGTGGACGCTTCCGTCGTTCATTCCCCAACGGTTTTGCGCCTGGTGGTGCATGGGCGCAGTGGTGGAGAAATTCCTGGTTGCTTGGTGGATTTTGCGCAGGAGCTGGCCGCACAGCGCCAGGGGCCGGTGGAGCTGGAAGCGCTCACGGCAGAGCCCCCTCCGACCCAACCGGGCAGGCGCTATTGGTTGATGCCCTTGCTGTTGTTGCCGGGCAGCCATGCCCGATCGGATCTGCCGCAGATTCGCGAGCGGATGCGCCGCGCAGGGGCCGAGGTCACCATGGTGCCTTTTCTCGGGGCCTGGCCCCAATGGTGGGATTTGTTGCGGGGCTGGATCGAGGCTGGCAAGGCTGATGGGCAAAGGGTGGTGGTGGTGCACCACCCTTTGCGGCCTGGATTGGCCAGCCGCTATCTGTCGTTGTTGGGAGCCCAGCTGGGATGCGGTTTGGTGTCTGCTGATACCTGGGAGGTGCACGCCAGGCAGCATCCTTCCGCCTGTCCCCTTCCTCTGGCCCTCGCTCCAAACCGCATGGCGGAGGCGTTGCGGCAGGCTGGTGGATTGCCCTCGCTGCTGGACGATGCACAGCTGCGTTCCGGTCTGATTTCCCTTCTTTCTCTCCTCCCGTGACTGATTCCTCTGCGGACCTTGTTGCATCTGAGGGCACAGCTGCACGAACCGTGTATCTGGTGGGAGCAGGACCCGGAGATCCTGAGTTGCTCACCCTGAAGGCCCATCGGCTGCTGGAATGCTGCGACGCCCTGGTCTACGACTCGCTGGTGCCGAAAGAGGTGCTCGATCTGGTGCCAGAAGGCTGTGAGCGTCATTTCGTGGGCAAGCGTCGCGGTCACCATTCGGTGCCCCAGCCGAGCACGAATGCGGTGTTGGTGGAGCTCGCTCAGCGCCATTCCTGTGTGGTGCGTCTCAAGGGAGGGGACCCTTTTCTGTTTGGTCGCGGTGGAGAAGAAGCTGCTCACCTCACGGCCCGGGGTGTTGCCGTGGAGGTGGTGCCGGGTGTGACTTCAGGCATTGCGGCCCCTGCTTACGCCGGTATCCCTGTGACCCATCGCCGGGCCGGCTCATCCGTCACGTTCGTGACCGGTCATGAGGAGATCGATAAGCGTCGCCCTTCGGTGAACTGGCGTGCTCTGGCCACCGCGAGCGATGGTCTGGTGATTTACATGGGCTTGCACAATCTCCCGCGCATTGCTGACGAGCTGATGGCGGGTGGATTAGCGGCAGAGACTCCTGTGGCGTTGATTCAGCAGGGCACCGTGGAGGGTCAGCGTTGCCTCACTTCCACCCTGACGTCGGTCGCGGAGGAGGCACGGGCCCAGGCTTTTGCTTCCCCTTCCATCGTGGTGGTGGGTGAGGTGGTGAATCAGCGCATCTCGGCCTGCTCCCCCCAACCGGCTCCTGTCACCATGCCCATCCCGTTTTAGGGATTGGCTGGTTTGTCTGCTGGCTCCCGCAGCCGTGGCATCAGTTGCGCCAGGTTGCAGGGACGGGTGTCGGCATTCAGCTGAGCCTGAATCAAGCGTGCCCAGGCGGTTTGAACCGCATCCAGAGATCCAGGCAGCACAAACACAATCGTGCCGTTGGCAACGCCGGCCAGGCAGCGGCTCTGCAGGGTGCTGGTGCCGATGGTCTCGAAGGACAGCACCCGGAAGAGTTCTCCAAAGCCTTCGATGTGTTTGTCCAGCAGCGGCTGGATGGCTTCGGGGGTTCCATCCCTGCCGGTCAGTCCTGTTCCGCCGCTGGTGATCACCACATCGACGCTGTCTGAGGCGATCCACTGGCTCACTACCGCCCGCACCCGGTAGCGGTCATCCGGACAGATGCTGCGTTCCGCCAAGGCATGACCGGCCTGTTGGAGTTGATCCTGGAGGCAGTCACCGCTGGGATCATCGGCGAGGGTGCGGCGATCCGACACCGTGAGCAGGGCGATTCGAAGGGTCAGGGCCGGCGGTTGTGGCTGGGGTGGACGCTAAAACCAACCTGGACCTGCTGGAGTTGGGGATGGCGCAGAACGATGGGGGCTCCGTGAAGGTGTTGTTGTTTGCGGCTCTTCGTGATCAGGCGGGCTGGGAAGAGCGACGGCTGCCCTTGCCATCGGCGGGCACCACTTCAGCCCTGGATCTGTGGTCGTCCTTGGGTCTGGGGCCTTGGTCGGATTCGTTGCGGGTGGCGGTGAATCAAGTGCTGGTGGATCCGCAATCGTCTGTGGTTGCAGGGGATGAACTGGCCTTTCTGCCCCCATTCACCGGTGGTTGAGATGGCGATACAGCGGCAGGTGCAGGGGAGCGGGGGAGCCTTTGTGGAGGTGGTGATTCACCCGCAGCCCTTCAACCCCTGGTCGGTTTTGGCGGATTGGTTGCCAGAAGCTGCTGCAAGCGCTGTGTTCCTCGGTCGGGTGCGTCCGGAGGATCAACGGGGCAATGGGCTCGACGCTCTGGAATTGGTTCATTACCCGGGCATGTGTGAGCAACGGATTCGCGATGACGCCGAGCGGTTGCGCCAGCAGCATGGAGCTGATCGCGTGTTGGTGCTGCACCGGGTTGGCAAGCTCCCTCCTGGCGAACCGATCGTGCTCGTTGCTGTCACGGCGGATCGACGCGGTGTGGCTCAACGCTGTTGTGCTGCGGTGCTGGAAGCGCTGAAACACGACGCCCCGTTCTGGAAACGGGAATGGCGCGGGGGGCAAGGCACCTGGGTGGAGGCCAATACGCCGCTTTAGGGCAGGTTCAGAACAGGCTGCGGCGCAGCAGCTGAGCCCAGAGCTGGCTTCCGGCCTCCAGTGGTCCTGCGTCAGCGGGAATCTCCAGCAGCAGGTCGGCGCCCTGGAGGGAACCGATGCGCGATGACGCTTGTGACCCGTCGATGCGGGCGCGTAAGCGGCCATCACTGGTGATCTCCAGTCGGGCACGGGCCAGCTCCGGTCGTCCCGGTCGCCGTTTGTAGAGATCCCCCAGCTCCACCTGGATGCGGGGAAACAACTCGGGGGTTTGCTGCCCTTCAAGGCGTTGCAGCGCCGGCCATAGCAGTTGCAGCGCGGTGATCGCTGCCGCCACAGGATTGCCCGGTAACCCGAAAAAGGGCACGTGGTCGCCGATCCAGCCAAAGGCGAAGGGGCGACCCGGCTTCAGGAACAGCTTCCAGAAGTTCACTTCCCCGAGTTCAGCCACCAGAGGGCGGATCCAGTCGCTGTCGCCGGCGGAGACGCCCCCCGTGGTCACCACCACATCGCAGAGAGTCGCGAGGTCGCGCAAGGCGTGCCGCAATGCCTCCGGTTGATCGGGTGCGACGCGTTTGTGCTGGATGCTGTAGCCGAGTTGCTGCAACATCGCCTCCAGCAGGGTGCTGTTGCTTTCCCAGATCGCTCCTTCCGGTCGTCGTTCCCCGGGAGGGATCAATTCATCGCCGCTCACCAACAGACCAATGCGTGGTTTTGGGCTCACGGTGAGTCTGGAAACACCGCACCCGGCCAGGCGACCGAGATCGGCAGCCCTGAGGCGTACCCCAGCGGGCAGCAGGCTGTCGCCGCTGCGGCACTCTTCATCGGCAGGTCGGATCCAGGGTGATGGCGAGGCGTCTCGCGCCAGGGTGATGGCTTCGGAGGAGGCCTCCACCAGTTCTTGCGGCAGAACCCAGTCGGCACCGGGAGGTAAGGGGGCTCCGGTGAGAATGCGGATTGCCTCGCCCGGATTCAGGGTTCCAGGGAAGGGGCTGCCGGCTGCGGACCGGCCTTTGAGGTTCCACTGATCCCCCACTTGGGGTTGATGGGCCTGCCCCAGGGCGTAGCCATCCATGACCGAGGCGCGAAACCCCGGCACTGCGGCTGTGGCTTTGACGATGCTGCAGTTGACGCGGCCCAGGCAATCGGCGAGGGGCAGGGTCTCTTCACCGCGTTGCAGGCTGGATGGCAGCGCATTCAGCAGCCGTTGGCGGGCCTGATCGAGGGGGAGACCCTCGCGGCCATAGGGTTCAGCGGGTCCAGACACCGTTGCGCCCCCCTGCTTTGCGCACCAATCGAATCTCGCTGAGGGTCATGCCTGGGTCGACGGCTTTGAGCATGTCGTAAAGGGTCAGTAGTCCTACCGACACGGCGGTCATCGCTTCCATTTCCACGCCGGTCTGGTTGGTGGTGCGGCAGCAACAGGTGATGGTGAGCCCTGGCAGCTGCCCATCCGGTTTGATGGTCACCTCCATGCCGCTGAGGGGTAGGGGGTGACAAAGGGGGATCAGCTCCCAGGTGCGCTTGGCGGCTTGGATCGCCGCCACGCGGGCGACCGCCAACACATCCCCTTTCGGGGTTTCGCCCCGCTCGATCAAGCCAAGGGTGGCTGCATCCATGCGGATGCAGCCCTGAGCGATGGCTTCACGTTTGGTGGCTGGGCGGTCGCCCACCTCCACCATGTGCACCTCTCCGTCTTGATTGAGGTGACTGAGGGTCTCACCCATCTGTGGATGGTGGTCACAGTTGAAATCAGCCTGGCAGATCAGAGCAGGGTGACGGTGCCTGAATGAATGTCGAAATAGCTCGCCACGATCTTGAGTTGGCCCTTTTTCACGGCATCTGCAAGAACAGTGCTGCGTTGGGGGAGTTGCTGGGCGGTGTAACGCGCGTTGCCTTTCACCGCCGCTTCCAGGTCTTCCCCTGGGGTGAGGCTGGAGCGGATCGGCGTGACCAGTTGTTCCAGCAGAGGGGTCAGAGGCGCGTCATTCCGTGCTGCTTTCACGGCGCCGCAGCCGCTGTGGCCCATCACCATGATCAGGGGTGTGTTCAGCGCAGACACCGTGAACTCCATCGAGGCGATGGCGTCATCGAATGCGGTGTTGCCTGCACTGCGGACAACGAACAGATCGGAGGGGGCTGCATCGAACACCCATTCCGGTGAGACGCGCGAATCGGCACAGCTGAGGATCCCTGCCCAGGGAGCCTGACCTGTGGAGAGAACGTCAGCTGAGAGGAAACAGTCGTGTTGCCAAAGCCCTGCCATCGCTTCTGCTCTGGCGGCCATGGTGGTGGCTTGATTCTTTCTTTCCCAGGCAGTCACGAAGCGCTTGTTCCCGTCCATCAGGGTGGCGAGTGGATCCTCAGGTCGGCACGACCTGGGGTTCTCGTCAGCAGGGATTGTTAAGTTCGCGAGATCAGTGATCGGAGCCGCTTCGGCTTTCGCCGACTCGCCCAAGCCGGAGCTGATCAGCCCGGCAGCGGTCAAGCCGCTACCCAACAGAAACGATCGTCGGTTCATGCCTCCACCCCACGTCTGCAGGCTTTGCGGACGCTAGTCACCATCTGTCGTGTGGAGGGGCCTTCGCCTTGGGGATTCAGCGCTCGCCGAGGGGTGCCCAGAGGGTGGCTTCCGAACCCACGACAGGCTTGACGCTGGCAGCGGAAGACACCGGTGCTGCAGGGGTGGGATTTTGGATGGGGGTCGCTTCAAGATCCCGTGCCCCGAGATCGGCCCAGAGGGTGGCCGGACTGGCGATCACGGGCTCAACACCCTTGACTTCAGGAGTGACGGCAACGCCCTGGGTTCGGATGAGTTGCACGGCCAGAGAGCCCACGACGAAAGCGCCGAGAAAGCCTGCGGCAATGGTGAGTGGGCTCCGTCCGACACGGACAGCGGTGCTGCTGAACACGACTGAAAGTCACAACCGAATTTCAGTATGGGAGCTCGCTGTATGAATTGCTACCGAACAGGGGCTGATTGGTATCGAAATACACGGCTTTAGCCGAATTGATGAACGCGTTGCCTGCTGGCTCAGGGCTCTCGGCCATCACCCAGCCATGGGTCATTCCCAGAAGCATCCCGAGGGAAATTGCGAATCGCACGGTGTTTTATGTATCGCCACAAACATCCTTGGACACGCTTTTTCTTGTTGTCATCATTGACACCAAATGGCCCTGAACGGCATGGATTCGCGGAGTGATTGCTCAAGTCACTGTTTCTCTTTTGAGCAGGATTTCATTGGTAACTGGCGTTGTATCCCCCTTTGCGTGCGCCGCAAATTGGATTTGGTCGGCATCAAGCTGAAGCTCAATCACTGGATGGCCCTCGAGCAGCAGCAGCGTCAGCAACTGGTGGATTGGTCCGATGCCCCGACCGAGTGGGCTGGGTTTCGTCAGCACCTCCGTGATCTCACGGTCGGGATGGCGGATGGGGTGGCCAAGGATTTGCCGCCTGCGGAGGATGAACCTTGGCAGTGCGTGGATCAGGTGCCGCTGGCGATTGCCGCAGCAGCGGATCAGCGTGGTGTGGCGCTCAGCATTGAGGCCTGGGTTCGTTTGTCGGAGTTGGACCGGTTTGCGTTGTGCAAACTGGCCCGGCCCGGCCATGACCACCACAACCTGGAGGTGGCCTTCACTGAGCTGCTGGGCTGAACCAGCGCCGCAGTTTCACCAATCGGTTGCTCACCTGTTCAGGCGGTTTGATGGCAGATACCGCGGGGGCCGCAATCACAGCGCAGGCCTTGAGTTCTGGTTGTTTGGATACCGGGCAGGCCTGGTCATGCATCAGGGCGTTCACTTCGCAGGCTTGTTCCTGGGTGAAGCCCCAGTGCATGGGCAAAAACAGGCTGCCCTTGCGGATCCGGTCGGTGATCTTCGCCCGTGCCGTGAGGTGTCCCCGCCGTGAGCTCACGGCCGTCAAGGCTCCGTCCTTGATCTGCAAGCCCTGGGCATCCTCAGGATGAATCTCCAGCAGCGGTTCTGGATGCATGGTCTGCAGCCGTTTCACCTTGCCGGTGCGCGTCATCGTGTGCCATTGCCCCAGATACCGCCCCACGGTGAGCACGAGCGGGTAGGTGTCGCAGGGGGGTTCCGCTAAGCCCTGGGGAAGGTCAGTGCTGAAGCGGGCTTTGCCGCTGGGGGTTGGGAACTGATGGTCGCAGTAGAGGCGCTTGGCCTCTTGGCTGGGTTCGCTGCCGTGGGGGAAGGGCCATTGCTGTGGGCCCGATTCGCGCAGCAGGTCATGGCTGAGGCCCGACACGTCACACACCCGCCCACGGGTGAGCTGGGTGAATTCGGCGTACACCTCCGCTGCCGAGTCGTAGCTGAAGTGTTGTTCGAATCCAAGACGCTGGCCCACTTCGGCGAAGACCTCCCAGTCGGGCCGACTTTGCCCATGGCGCGGTCGATAGGCCGGGCAATACGTGACCCGGCGCTCGGAATTGGTCATGGCACCAGCCTTTTCGCTCCATTGCGATGCCGGCAACAGCAAATGGGCGTAGTGGGAGGTTTCCGAGTCGGCATAGGCCTCACTCACCACCACCAGGGCGCAGTTCTGCATCGCCGCTTTGACGCGGTCGAGTTCGGGCATGCTCACCAGCGGGTTGGTGGCGGCCACCCACCAGAGGTCGAGTTCACCTCGCTCCATCGCCTCCACCTGTTGCCAGGCCCCGAGCCCAGGGGTTGAAGCGATCTGCCCCTGGGGGAACCCCCAGGCCTGCTCCACCTCACCGCGGTGCTGGTCATTGGTGACCAGCCGGTAGCCGGGCAGGAGATGGGCCAAGCCACCTGCTTCTCTGCCCCCCATCGCATTCGGTTGGCCGGTGAGGGAGAAGGGGCCGGCACCTTCTTTACCGATCTGGCCCGTGAGCAGGTGCAGGTTGATCAGGCCCTGCACCACGGCGGTGCCTTCGCGGCGTTGGTTCACACCCATCGACCAGAGGCTCAACACCCGTTGGTTGCGGTGGAAGAGCTCGGCCACCTCCCGCAAGCGTTTTTCAGGGATGCCACAGAAGCGCGCCACCTTGCGGGGGGTCCAGCGGGCCACCACATCGAAGAAGGGTTTGTAGTTCTCGGTGTGATCGTCGATAAAGGCCACGTCCTGGCCGTTCTCGCGAAGCACCAGGTGGGCAATCCCATGCAGCAGGGCCAGATCGGTGCCCGGTGCAATCGGCAGATGGATGTCGGCGGCTTTGGCGGTGTCGGTGTGGCGCGGATCGATCACCACGATCGTGACGCTGCCGGGGTTGCGTTTTTTGCGTTTGATCAGGCGCTGAAACAGCACCGGATGGCATTCGGCTGTGTTGGTGCCGATCAGCACCGCCACGCTGCAGTGATCAATGTCGTCGTAGCAGGCCGGAGGGCCATCGGAACCCAGGCTGCGGGTGTAGCCAGCCACCGCCGAGCTCATGCAGAGGCGGGAATTGGCATCGAAGTTGTTGGTGCCGAGAGCTCCTTTCAGCAGTTTTTGGGCGAGGTAATAGTCCTCGGTGTGGAACTGGCCAGAGCCATACATGGCGATGGCGTTGGCCCCTTTGGTGGCCAGGGTGGTCTGGATCTGATCGGTGATCGTCTGTAGCGCTGTGTCCCAGCTGACCGGTTGAAAGTCTTGATCGAGGCTGGAGCGATACAGCGGTTTATGCAGTCGTCCGCGGGCCAAGGTTTCGCCCACGGTGGCCCCTTTGATGCACACCTGGCCCTGACTGGAGGGGTGGCTGCGATCGCCGCGCGCCGTCCACATCGGGTTGCCGTCTTCGTCTTTTTTCACTGCCTGGCCGGGTTGGGCCGGAGGAAGCAATTCAAGCCCGCAGCCCACACCGCAGTAGGGGCACTGGCTGCGCACGGAAGGTGTCGGTGTGGGCATCGGGGTACAGAACTGAAAAGACCCGGGACATCGGTCCCGGGTCGTGCGGGTGCCTTTCGGCGTTGAGGAGGAAGGGTGGAGATCAGCGACCAGCCATCGCAGGCAGGCGCTCGTCTTGGATCGCCACAGCCGGGCTTTCGCCCTCATGCAGCTCTGCGAAGGATCCCTTCGGCTCCTTGAGGAAGAAGAAGCAGAAGAAGGCCACCACAAGACCCGCAACACCGAGGATCTGGAAGAAGGCGCTGTTGGAGGCGGCGATCACTTCGGGAGAAGGATCGCTGCCGCCGCCCATCCACATCGGCAGGAGACTGAAGATCGTCAGGTAAGCCACGGCACCGACGTTGCCGTAGGCGCCCACCAGACCTGCCACCTGACCGGTGACGCGGCGCTTCACCAGGGGGACCAGAGCGAAGGTTGCGCCTTCACCGGACTGCACAAAGAAGGAGGCGAGCATGGTGATCACCACGGCCACGATGATGCCGGTGGTGCCGGAGAAGGTGCCGGGTTTGATCATGCTCATCACCAAATAGCCGAAGCCGAGCCCGGCGGTGAGGAAGCCCATGGTGTTCTTGCGGCTGCCGACCTTGTCGGAGATCAGGCCGCCTGCAGGGCGCGCGATCAAGTTCACGAAGGCAAAGCAGGAAGCCAGCAGGCCAGCGGTTGCCTTCGGCAGATCGAAGGTGGTTTCGAAGAAGGCGGGCAGCATCGACACCACAGCCAGTTCGGAGCCGAAATTGACGATGTAGGTGAGCTCCAGAATCGCCACCTGGCGGAACTCGTAGCGATCCTCCTTGGGATACACCTTGTTACCCAGGATCAGATCGCGGTTGGTGCGGACGATCCCCCAGGTCTGGAAGGCAAACCACACAGCAACGGCAGCCAGGGCCAGGGGATAGGTGCCGGCATTGAGGAAGCCGACTTTCTGCAGGCGCCAGCAGAGCACACACAGGATGGCGGCGAAGGGCACATTCATGCCCAGCAGGCCCCAGAAATCCCGCATGGAGGTGACTTCAAGGCCAGCCGATTTCGCTGGCTTCTGATACACCTTGCCGGGGGGCGTGTCGGTGACGTTGAAGAAGTAGAAGATGCCGTAGGCAGCGGAGATGATGCCGCTCAAGGCAATGGCGCCGCGCCAGTTGAGAACGTCACCCGTGGGTAGGGTGAAACCGCCGGAGAAGGAGAGGAACCCAGCCAGCAGCACCATGGTGAGGGCCGAGAAGGCAGAGCCGAAATTGCCCCAGCCGCCGTAGATGCCTTCTGCCAGACCGATTTCCTTGGGAGGGAACCATTCCGCCACCATGCGGATGCCGATCACGAAGCCGGCACCCACGATGGACAGCAGCAGGCGAGCCACCACCAGCTGGTTGAAATCCTGGGCGGCAGCAAACAGCAGGCAGGGAATCGCCGAGAAGACCAGAATCGACGAATAGGTGATACGAGGCCCGAACTTGTCGAGCAGCATGCCGATCAGTACGCGGGCTGGAATGGTGAGGGCCACATTGCAAATGGCCACAGTGCGGATCTGACCAAGATCAAGGCCGAGATCTGCTCTCACGGTTGTGGCCAGAGGGGCCAGATTGAACCAGACGACAAACGTCAGGAAAAAAGCGATCCAAGTGAGATGAAGGGTTCGATATCTCCCTTGGAACGACCAAAGATCGCCAAGCATGACAGGGAAAGGTTTGGCCCTCAGGCTTCAAAACAAGGGTGCCGAGGAAGAAAAGACGGTGCTGAACAAAGGCCGTCAACTTGATTAGTGAAGATCAGTGCCTGCACTTGCTGGGTTGCGTTTGTTACCAAAGCAGCGCATTCCTGCGGCTGGAGGTCTCCATTGAGGGCATTGATTTTGCCGTCTGTAGTGATAGTTACAAGGCTGTGGAATGATTCAGGAAAGTGTTCACCCTTGAAGCATGGTGTTTGCTCTCTGATGGCCTTTCCCGGTCTTCAGGCTTGTGTTCTCAGTGGCGGCGCCAGTGAGCGGATGGGACGTGACAAGGCGCTGTTGCCTCACCCCCGGGGTGGTGTTTGGTTAACGGCGTTGGTGGATCAGCTCATCGCGGTGCCGTTGCCGGTGCTGGTGGTAAGCCGGCATGGGGAACACAGCCGACTGTTGCAGGGGTGGCCTCAGGTGGACGTGATGGTGGAGCCGCCTCCTTTTGGTGGGCCCTTGCGGGCGCTGGCCAAGGTGTTGCATCCGGGGGGTGGGCATCCCTTGCTCGTGGCACCCGTGGATATGCCGATGCTGTCGTCGGCGGTGCTGCAGCAACTGATCCATGCCTGGCAGCAGGATCCCCACTGCGCTGCAGTGGCCCACGATGGCCAGCGGTTGCAACCGCTGTTGGGGATCTACCCATCCGGCGTGCCCTTCACCCCATCCCTCCATCAGCAGTTGGGGGAGGGGAATCGGCGTTGGTTGTCCTGGTTGGCTCAGATCCCTTATCAGAGCGTTCGTCTTCCAGAGCCGGCGCTGCGGAATGTGAATGCGCCATGCGATCTGGCAGCGTTGAGGGCATGACTGCTGGCTCTGTCACCGATCGCCGGGAGCGACCTCTCGGCGTCCTGCGTCTTTCGCTCACCGCCCGCTGCAATCTGGCCTGCCCTTATTGCTGTCCGGATGTCAACGAACCGGCCGGCTTGCTCAGTCTTGATGCTCAGTTGGCGGTGGTGCGAGCCGCCTGTGCGTTGGGCGCTCATGTGCTTCGGCTCACGGGTGGGGAACCGTTTTTGAGTGATCGTTTATGGCCTTTGCTCGAAGCGATCGCTCTCGACCGTGGTGATGGCTCCGGTGCATTTCACGCTCTTCAGCAGATCGCTCTCACCACCAATGGCGTGCTGCTTTCAGCGCAGCGGGCGCAGCGGCTCCGGCAGCTCGGGGTGAATCGACTCACCATCAGCCTTGATGCTGTGCAGCCTGCTTGTGTGGCTCGGATGGCTGGCCTGCAGGGCGGAGCCGCGGCGGGGGAACGGCTGTTTGATCAAGTGATGCGAGGGATTGAGGCGGCCCGCCAGGCTGGCTTCGATCCAGCCAGGGGTGAGCTGAAACTCAACAGCGTGATTCAGAAGGGCGTCAATGACGATCAATTGATTCCCCTGGCGACCTTGGCACGACAGCAGGGCTTGGAGTTGCGGCTGATCGAATACATGGATGTGGGCAACCGCAATGGCTGGACTGCAGACCAGGTGTTGTCAGCCGCTGAGATGGTGGCGCGGCTTCAGTCGTTCTGGCCGCTTGAACCACAGGGCCGTGGCCGCCACGCCACGGCGCAGCGTTGGCGTTACCGCGACGGCGGAGGCGTTGTCGGGGTGATTGCCTCGATCACTGAGCCGTTCTGCGGGGATTGCAACCGGTTGCGAGTCACTGCCGATGGTCAGGCGTTCACCTGTTTATTTGCTGCAGAAGGGGTGGATCTGAAGACCTGGTTGACGCCGGTGCTGGATCAGCCGGCGCTGACGGACGCTCTCAGGGGGCTTTGGCAGCGGCGCGATGATCGTTTCAGCGAGCTGCGCACCCAGTTGGGAGCTGATGCTGCCCATGCCGAAATGGCTTATTTAGGCGGTTGAGTTGGACGAGGTTTGGTTGCATTCAGCACCGGCGAGCAGGGCTGAATCCTCTACAGAAGTTCAGTTGCGAGGCGACCTGCACCGTGTACGAACTTCTTTCCTACGAACGCTTCCGCGATACGCCGTCGGTGCGGTTTTTTGATGTCACTGTTGCCAGCTCCAACGCTCGTGATTTAGTGATTCATTCCGGCCCCGCGGTCAGCCCACCGGATGATGCTGAGACGGGTGCCTGGCAGTTCTATCTGCATCCCCACCAGGAAGACAATCTGCTTGCAGCTGGTGGAGGCCGCACCTTTTATCTGGTCAATCTCTCCTGGGATGAGCCGTTTCACATCGTTCGTCTTGAAAGCGGAGGAGACATCCTGCGGATTCCCCCTGGCACATTTCATCGCTCTATTTCTGATCCTGAGGGTTCCGTGGTGCTGAACCAGGCCGTGCGCGAGGCGGGAGTTTCCCTTGTGCGTGAATTCCGTGTCTACAACAGTGCACGCATTCCGGCGTTGATGGCGGCTACCTCGATCGACGCTCCCAAACCATTGCTCCATGGTGTGGAGCCCATTCTTCAGGCCGCCTGAAGCTGTGGCTCCAGGGTGGTTTGGTTGGAACCTTCCTCGGTCACGCTGATGCACCAATCCAATGTGCTGCGGGCGTTGGCCGGTCCGCTGAAACTGCCGCTCACGGCTGCCGTGAGATCAGGGTTGGAGGAGGTGGCGAGCACCACATAGCGTTCATTCACTTCACGGCCTGCACTGGGGTCGAACCCCCGCCACCCTGCCCCTGGCAGGTACACCTCAGCCCAGGCATGAAGGTCGTAGTGCTCCGGAGCAGGATCGAGTAGTTGGTAGCCGCTCACAAACCGCGCCGGCAGTCCTACGACGCGGCAGCAGGTGACCATCAGCATCGCCAGATCCCGGCAGGAGCCGATCCTTTCCCTCAGCGTTCGACCCGCTGGCCAGGCGGGACCAACGTGGCGCTGGGTGTATTTCACACGGTCTTGAATCAGATCGATCAGTTGGTGGAGGAAGGCCAGGGTCTGTTGGTCGCTCCCCATCAGTGCCTCCTGGGTGAGCTCGATGGCAGACGGTTCGTGTTGGCCATTGGGGAGCCATCCCTCCAAAGCGCCGAGGAGATCCTGGTTGAGGTGGCCCCGGGGATAGGGCAGAGGCGGCTCAATGCCGTTGAAGCAGGTGTCCAGAGCAGGAGCTTCACGGGTTTCCACCCAACTGTTGGCTTCAAAGCAGAGACGGTCGGTGCTGCCGCAAAACCTGAGTCTGAGAATTTCGTCACCGCTGGCTGCCAGGAGTTCCCGTTGTTGGCTTGGTTCCGGCAGGACCAAAAGGGTGTGGTTGAGCAACCGTTGAAACCCCTGTCCCCGTGGCTTGAGGCAAAGGCGGTGGTCCCCCAGGGTCACCGGGGTGTCGTAGCGATACGTCAGGCGGTGAACGATGTGGGCACGCATAGGGGTGTGTTGGAGGGACCGGAGGGCGTCGCTGTTGCCTCGGGCGAGGTGAAGTAGCGGTCGTGAATGAGGCCGTGGAGCCGGTTGAGATCCACTTGCAGTTGGTCAATCGCTTCGTGCAGCCCTGTGCTGATCAGGGTGTCGATCCGTACGTAACTCCAGCGGGCCAGCAATTGACCGCGCAGACAATCGAGGTCATCGGGAGGCCCCTGCACAGGCTGTTGCTGAAGTTGTGCCAGCGTGCCGTTGATGCCTTGCAGGCAGAAGCGCACCGACCGAGGGAAGATGGGATCCAGCAACAGGAAGTCGGCAACGGAGGCCGGCGTGATCGCCTGCTGCTGGCTTTGGCGATACATCTGATAAGCACCGGCCGTGCGCAGGACCGTGATCCACTGCAGCTCGTCGAGCACGCCTCCGACGTCATCCGGGCTCGGCAACAGCAGGAAGTACTTCATGTCAAGGATGCGCGACGTTTTGTCGGCCCTTTCGATCAGACGACCCAGCTGACTGAACAACCAGCTCACATCGCGGCTCAGGGTGGCATCCGTGATGCCGTACACCATCTGGCATCCCCGCCGAATGATGCGCAGTTGCTCCTGCACCGGTTCGCTCCAGATCGCTTCGCCAGTCTGGAGACTCCAATGCAGATCATTCAGTTGCTCCCACATTTCGCTGGTGATCACGTCTCGGATCTGGCGTGCGTTTTCGCGGGCGATGGCGATGCAGCTGACGATGCTGTTCGGGTTGTCACGGTCGTGGAGCAGAAACCTCAGCACATCCCCAGGTGTGCCGGCTGGATAGGCCTGATCGAACCGTTGACGATCAGCGGTGGCGTCAACGAGAGGCAGCCATGGTTCGGCACTGCCTGGTGGGCAGTCGAGGGCCATCGCTTCACTCACTTCCAGAAACCGGGAAATGTTTTCAGCCCGTTCCAGATAGCGATGGATCCAATAGAGCGAATCGGCAACGCGGCTCAGCACGGCACAGCCTCCCGGTTGCGCTCTGCCACCACCTGTTGCTCATCCACGATCCAGGTGTCTTTGCAGCCACCCCCCTGGGAGGAGTTCACCACCAGTGATCCCCGTTTGAGCGCCACCCGGGTGAGGCCTCCCGGACTGACCCAACTGTTGCGACCCCGCAGCACATAGGGCCGCAGATCCACATGGCAGGGATACAGCTCACCGTCGCTCAGGGAGGGAACGGTGGAGAGTTGCAGGGTGGGTTGCGCGATGAAGTTGCGCGGGTTGGCTCGGATCTGTGCGTCGAAATGGGCGATTTCAGAGCGGCTGGCCTGGGGGCCGATCAGCATCCCGTAGCCGCCGGCTTCGGCAACGGATTTCACCACCAGGTGTTCGAGGTTGGCCAAGACGAACGTGCGGTCGCGTTCCCGTGAGCACAGATAGGTGGGGACGTTCTCGATGATCGGCTCTTCGTTGAGGTAGTAGCGGATCATGGCCGGCACATGGGCATAGATCAGCTTGTCGTCGGCAACCCCGGTGCCCGGTGCATTGGCGATGGCGATGCGACCCTGGCGCATCACGTCGATCAGACCAGCCACCCCAAGCATCGAATCACCACGGAACACCGTCGGGTCGAGGAAGTCGTCATCGATGCGCCGATAGATCACATCCACGCCTTGGAGGCCATTGGTGGTGCGCATCCAGACCCGGCCGTTGTCGCAGATCAGATCGCGCCCCTCCACCAGGGGAATGCCCATCTGTTGGGCCAGGTAGCTGTGTTCGAAATAGGCGCTGTTGTACACGCCTGGTGTCAGCAGGACCACCCGTGGGGCATCACTCCAGGGAGCCATGTCCTGCAGGGTGCGCAGCAGGTGGCAGGGGTAGGCATCGATCGGTTGCACCGTGCGACCTTCGAACAGGCTTGGGAACAACCGCTTCATCACCTGGCGGTTTTCCAGGAAATAGGCAACACCAGAAGGGCAACGCAGGTTGTCCTCCAGCACACGCCAGGTGCCTTCGCCATCGCGGATCAGGTCGAGTCCGGAGATTTGGCACCAGCGGTTGAGGGGGACCTGCACGCCCTGCATCTCAGGCCGCCAGCCTGAGGAGCTCTCCACGTCTTCCCTGGGAATGACTCCATCCCGCAGGATCTGTTGTCCGCTGTAAACGTCGACCAGAAAACAATCGATTGCTTCCAACCGTTGCAGCAGTCCGCGTTCCAGTCGCTCCCATTCCTGGCTGCCGATCAGCCGGGGCAGGGGATCGAACGGCAGGATCCGTTCGCCACTGTGCAGATCACCGCCATTGAGGCGAAAGGTGGCGCCCAGACGCTTGAGTAAATGGCTGGCTGCAGCGTGGTTGCGGTTCAGTTCGATGATCCCCATCTGGCCCAGGGATGAGAGCAGCGGCTGCAACGATGGCCTCGGAGCAGCGTTGTCTTGGCAGAAATATTCGTCGTAGCCGGCCGTGGGCCTGTAGTTGGAAAACATCCTTTGTTCTGATGCCCGATGCATCCAATCGGTCGGATGAACCCACTCCTGGTTTCAGTTGCTACACATTCCGCAATTTCGCTCACATCGCAGTGCATCACTGCTGTTTTGGTATCTGTAGACACCGCTTGTATCGGTGAGTGCTTGGGGGTTCGGCCCGCATTTGCTTAGGTGTCTGCAAGTCACTGAGGCAGGTTCAGTGAGTGAACTGATGTGGGCGCGCTTGATCTTTGCCATGGGGGCAGTGGTCACAGGGGCAACCGTGGCGATGATCGTGCGCGGTCATCTGTACTGGCAGCACCGGGATTCAAGCCATGTCCGCTAGCGCTGCACCGTTTCTCCAGCCTGGTGTCGCCTGGGCCCTGGTGGTGGTGTTCGCCGTGCTCTGGATCGCATTGGGGATCGCCTGGGGCCGTCGGGGCAAAGGCGATGCCGATGACTACATGCTGGCTGGTCGCAACATCGGTTTAGCCCTCAGCACCGCCACCTTGATGGCCTCCTGGGTGACCGGGAACACCACCCTTCTGGCGCCTGAATTCGGGTACAAAACCGGTCTCTGGGGCATGTTCAGCTATGCCCTGGCAGGTTTGGGGCTGATCCTGTTTGCGCCTTTGGCGCTGCGGATCAAGCAACTGATGCCCTTTGGCCGCACCAGCGGCGATTTCATTCGCCTTCGCTACGGCCGGCTGGCCTGGTCGGTGTTCATGCTGATCACGGCGGTTTACACCCTGGGTTTCCTGATGACTCAGGCCATGGGCGCAGGCTTGTTGCTCCAAGCGTTGTCGGGGTTTGACTACCACGTGGGAATGGTGGTTGTGCTTGGTGTGGCAACCCTTTACACCTTGTTCGGCGGGATGCGGGCTGTGATCGGCACCGACTTCATCCAATCCCTGTTGATCATGGTGCTCCTGGCCGTGGTGGCGGTGCTGGCGTTTCAGCAGTTCCCGATGCCCGAGGTCCATGCCGCCTTGAGCCGCGAGCATCCCGATCGCCTCGACCTGTTGCTGCCTGCGGGGCTCCTGATCGCCTGGAACTCAGCTCTGTTCTCGATGGGCGAGGTGTTTCACAACAACATCTGGTGGTCGCGCGTGTTTGCGTCCCGTCGTTCGGTGGTGATGGCGTCATTCGTGCTGGGTGGTCTGGCCTGGATGAGCGTGCCGATGGTGACGGGCTCCATCGGGCTGGTCGCATTGGCCCGGAATCTGCAGCTGGATCAGGTCAACATGGTGTTTCCGGTGATGGCGGCGGATCTGCTTGGTGCCGGTGGGGCCGCACTGGTGTTTGTCGTGGTGTTCGCCTCGTTGACCTCCACCTTGGACTCCCTGCTCGCGTCCACCGCTGATCTGCTCGCGGAGGATGTCTACTTCCGCTTGTTGCGCCCCCAGGCCAGCGATGCCCAGCTCAAGCAGGCAGCGAGGCTGCTGGTGGTGGGCCTGGCTGTGGTGACCTTGGCGCTCTCCTGGCCGCGGCTGGATTCCCTCGCTTCCGTGTTGTTCTTCACCGGTGCGCTCGTGGCATCCACCGTGTGGCCTGTGGCGTGTGGGCTGTATTGGCGCACGGCCAACCGTCGAGCAGCGATTGTCGCGATGCTCAGCGGTAGTGCCGTGGGGTTGACGGCCTATGGGCTGATCGCTCCGTACTGCGCGGCGGTGTTTTCGGCTGCGGTATCGGCGCTGGTGATGGTGGTGGGTAGCCAGTGCTGGCCTGAACGGTTTGATTTCGTTTTATTGAAGGAGGAGGCATGAACGTTGTGATGCCGATGCTGGCGACCTTGATCGATGCCACCTGGTTCACGATCGTGCTTGCGGGCAGTCAAGTGGCGTTGGTGGCATCCGTGGTGGTGTTGCTGGTGATCTGGTGGGTGGAGTGGCGTAAGGGCCGGGTGTGGTGAAGCAGGCACGCCGGGACTATTCAGTAGCAGTTGTTACGAGATTGGCCGTTCACTTCGAAGAAAGCGGCGTTTTTCTGGCCTGATGGGCACTCGTTGCTACAGGGTGAAACAAGCCTCCGGTTGCTTATGCGGTTTTTCGGAGTGTCGGTACGCAAGCCTGGAGGTCTGTTTTGGTAACTCAGCCGGCCGTCCTCGACTTGGATGACGAGCAATTGCGTTTTGCTCCACTAGGCCCTGACGTGTACGGCAGAACGCATCCGCAGACCCTGCTGACCACGATTGAGGAAGACGCGGAACCGCTGTTGGATCTGGTCGGCCAGCACGTGGTCTCGATTCAGACGTTTCGACCGCAAACGCTGTTGCAGTTGTTTCGATTGGCGGCGAAGTACGAAAGCAACCCAGGGCGTTACATCACCCATAGCGTTCCGCTGCGGGGCAAGATCCTGATCAATGCGTTCTACGAGCCCAGCACGCGCACGCGTCTGTCCTTCGATAGTGCCTGGCATCGGCTCGGTGGCAGCTCGATCAACATCACAGACCGTGCCACCACAGGCATTGCGAAGGGCGAGTCGCTAGAAGATATCGCCCATATGTTCAACAACTACGGCGATTGCGTCGTGCTGCGTGACGGCGATGCCGATGCTGTGTATGCGATGTCGCAGACGTTGCGGATTCCGATCATCAACGCCGGCAATGGCATCGATGAACATCCCACCCAGGCGATGGCGGATCTGTTCACGATCCTGAAGTGGCGCCCAGCTCTCGTGGAGCAGCAGGTGGCTCCGGAGCAACGGATTCGCATCGGTGTGATCGGAGTGCCAGCTCGGATGCGCACGGTGCGATCACTGCTGCGGATTCTGGCCAAGTTTCCGCAGATGGTGGAGGAAGTGGTGGTGATCCACGCCTCGGAAGCCAATCCTGAAGAGTCGTTATTTGATCCCGGTCAGCGTGAGGAGTTGCGTGAGGCGGGCTTGAAGTTGCGCATCAGCACCGATCTGCTGGCGGAACTTCCCGATCTCGACGTCACCTACATCAATGCCATCGCCTGGGTGGGTGACAGCTTTGAAGTGCATGGTGACCAGTTCAGGCTCACCAAGGATCTTCCCTACAAACCAGGATCGATTGTTCTGCATCCGCTGGCGCGGGGGGCGGAGTTGAGCACCTGCATGGATGACACCCCCCAGAACTGGTATTTCAGTCAGGCCCGGGGTGCGGTGTTTCTGCGAATGGCCCTGCTCACTTGCATGGTGGATCGGGCCGAACGGGTCATGGATGTCGTCTGAGTCGGGCTTATGTGTGGAATCGGTGGCGTCTTCAATGCTGACCAGCAACAGGCGGTTGACCCGCAGCTGCTGGTCAACATGGCGGCGATTCAGTCCCATCGCGGCCCGGATGGGTTCGGGGTCGAAACCCTTGATGAGGCGGGCGTGGGTTTCTGTCATGCGCGCCTCTCAATCATCGATCTGAACGAGTCGCGAGCCCGTCAGCCCTTCCTCACCGATGACGGTCAGGTGCTGATGGCCCATAACGGTGAGTTTTACGACTTTCAGCGCATTCGCGCCGACCTCACGGCCCAGGGGGTGCGGTTCAGTTCCAAAAGTGATTCAGAGATTCTGTTGCGTCTCTATCAGCGCCAGGGGCTTGAGGCGACCCTGCCGCTGCTGCGCGGGGAATTTGCTTTTGCCCTGTTTGATCGAGCCCAGGACTGCTTGTATCTCGTGCGCGATCGCTTCGGCATCAAGCCCCAGTACTGGGCGATGACGCCCCAGGGCCTGGTGTTTGGCTCTGAGCTCAAGGTGCTGTTTGCCCATCCGGCAGTGGAACGACGTTTCACCTCGGAGGGCCTTTTTCATCAGTTGATGCAAACGATGGTCCCCGGCACAACCGCGTTTGCTGGGGTCCATCAGGTGAAGCCCGGGCATGTGCTCAAGGTGCAGCGGACGGATGGCCGGCTTGAGGTGTCCGAGTGGACCTACTGGGATGTGAATTTCCCGCGAAAACACGAGCGGGATCGCAGCCTCACGGAGGCCGATCACATCACGGCTGTACGGGCTGCCCTCCTGGAGGCGGTTGAGTTGCGGATGGTGGCGGATGTGCCGGTGGGGTGTTACCTCTCCGGTGGCATCGACAGTTGTTCAATCCTTGGTTTGGCGTCTGCGGTGAGTCAGTCGCCGGTGAAGGCCTTCACCATCGGTTTCGATGATGCCCGCTACGACGAATCGCCGATCGCCCGGGAGATGGCCGATGCCACCGGAGCTGAGCAGGATCTGATGCGCCTTTCAGGGCGTGAGTTGTATGGACACATGGAGCGCACGCTCTGGCATGCCGAACGGACGATCTACAACACGCTGGCGGTGGCGAAATTTCTGATGAGCCGCCATGTCAACAGCGTTGACTACAAGGTGGTGATGACCGGTGAAGGCTCTGACGAGCTGTTTGGTGGTTATCCCGCTTTCCGGCGCGACATGTTCCTGCACGGTTTGGATGACCTCCCCGAAGGGGAACGCCAGGCCTGGGAAACCCTGCTGCAGCAATCGAACTCCCTGGTGCAGGGCGCGATGCTGGCCGCCGATCAGGTGGATGACCCCGACCTCGATGCCGTGGTGGGGTTCACCCCCAGTTGTTTGCAGCCCTGGCTGGCATGTGCTCCATTGGTGCCCGCCTTGCTGGCCGATGAACATCGCCAGGCGCTCGTTGGCTATTCCCCCGGTCAGGCGATCGCGGCTCAGCTGGACCCTGATCAGCTCGATGGTCGCCACGCTTTGGATAAGGCGCAATACGTCTGGATCAAGACGATGTTGGAAGGCCAGATCCTCACCTGGGGTGGGGACAGGGTTGACATGGCCAACTCCATGGAGGCGCGGCCCGCATTCCTCGATCACCATCTCGCAGCAGCGGCGGTTCAGGTGCCGCCGGAGTTGCGGATCAAGGGAAAAACGGAGAAGTACGTCCTGCGTGAGGCCATGGCCGGGCTTCTCCCTGAGGTGCTCTACAAGCGTGAGAAATTTGCCTTCATGGCGCCTCCGGCCCACACCGAACCGGAGAAGTGGGCTCAGATGAAGCAGTTGGCGGATGACTACCTCAGCCACCAGGCGATCGATGACGCCGGCTTGCTCAGCAAGGAGGGAGTGGGTGCCCTGTTTGCGCGTCACGATGATCCAGCCACCACCGACGCTGATCGTGTGCAGATGGACGCCGTGATCAACCACCTGCTCGGCGTTCAGATGCTGCATCGCATGTTCGTGGCCGCGGATGTGCCGGCGCAGGCCCAGGCGGAAGCCGAGCGTCTCGGCTGGCGGGTGCCCGTGACGGCCTGAATTCTTTGATCAGGTTGAAACCGTTGCATTGACGACAGGCGTTTCTTCTGGCTCCAGCGAGAGTGAATTTCCCTTTGAAGGAAAGGTCACGACCCTTGCCTCAGTTGCTGTCCAGCCGTCATCAGGTTTCTGTTCCAGCCGATCAGATTGGCTGCTTGGCCACGGCCCCTGATCGTGGTCGTTTGATCGGAACCCTTGATCGCATGGCCTCCATCGGCCGTCAGGCCGACGGAGCGGTTTGTCGCCGCGGGTTCAGCGCCGCCGATGTGGAAGGCCGCGAGCAGGTGGCCCTGTGGATGCGTGAAGCCGGGATGGAGGTGCGGGTGGATCCCGCTGGCAACTTGATCGGTCGATTGGAGGGTCTTCAGCCGCACTTGCCTTCGCTGGTGACCGGCTCCCATCTCGACACCGTGCCGACGGGTGGTCGTTTCGATGGCGTGTTGGGAGTGCTGGCCGGCCTTGAGGCGGTGCGCTCTCTTGGTGATCAGAACCTGCGACTGCGTCACCCCCTTGAAGTGATCGCTTTCGCTGATGAAGAGTCGACGATGGTGGGTTGCAAAGGGATGGCCGGCACCGCGTCAGCCGATCCTCAGGCCTATGCCACCAGTAATGGGGAGCCCATTGCTGTGAATCTCGAGCGCATCGGGGGCCACTGGCCTTCCCTGGCATCGGCTGCCCGCAGGGATCGGGCCATGGCCGCTTTCCTTGAGCTGCATGTGGAACAGGGTGCTGTGCTGGAGCACCGCGGTGACGTTATTGGCGTCGTGCAGGGGATTGTTGGTCAGCGGCGGTTCAGTATCCATGTGAACGGACAGGCCAATCACGCTGGAACCACTCCCATGGCGATGCGTCAGGACGCTCTGGCCACGGCTGCCCAGGTGGTCTTGGCGGTGCAGGCGATGGCCGCTGATCATCCCGGCGATCCTGTGGCCACGGTCGGCAAGCTCGATGTCTGGCCCAATGCCGCCAACGTTGTTCCCGGTTCTGTGACCCTCACCGTGGATCTACGCGATCTTGATCCAGCTGTGTTGGATGAACTTGTCACCACCCTGATGGAGCGCCTCGAAGGGATTGGTGAAGCGTCTGGCTGCACCATCGAGCTCGAACCCCAGTTTTCGGTTGACCCCACGCCCGCCGATTCCAGGGTTATCGAGACCCTTGAGCAGGTGGCTCAGGATCTTGGTTTCAGCAACAGCAGGCTTCCCAGCCGTGCCAGCCATGACGCCCAAGAGCTGGGCCGACGCTGGCCGATGGGGATGATTTTCGTTCCCAGTCGGGGTGGCCTGAGTCATTCGGCCGCTGAATACACCAGCGATGAGCAGTGCTGGGCAGGCACGGCCGTGCTTCTGGAAGCCCTCCTGAGGCTGGATCGTGGGTTGGGATGACCTTCTCGATCGTTGCCAGAGACCCGAGTAACGGCCGATTCGGTGTGGCAGTCGCCACCTGCCACCTCGCAGTTGGCTCAACGGTCCCCCATATTCGTTCTGGGGTCGGTGCCGTGGCGACGCAAGCCCACACCAATCCTTATCTGGGCATCTGTGGCCTCGAGCGTCTTGAACAGCGTGCGGATGCGGAGGTCGTGCTTCAGAGTCTTCTGGCTGACGATCCCCACCGCGACCGCCGGCAGTTTCATTTGATTGATCTCCAGGGACGCACGGCCTGTTGGACCGGCACCGATTGTGGTGGCTGGGCTGGTCATCGCCATCATCAAAACGTATCCGTGGCGGGCAATTATCTGGTTGGCGAACAGGTTTTGACGGTCATGGAGCAGGCCTTTTTTGACAGTGACGCCACCTGGAAACTGGGGCGGCGTTTGATGCATGCCCTTCAGGCAGGAGAAGCCGCTGGCGGTGATCAGCGCTTGCCGAGCGCAACATCGGCCGCTCTCCAGATCAGTGGCGAAGCGGCATTCCCTTTGCTCGATTTACGCGTTGATTTTCGTGATGCTGCCGTGGCCGAACTGATGCAGGTCTATGAGCGCAGTCAGGATCTCTGGGCCCAGCAATGGCGCGATCAGTTATCGGAAGCGCCGGTGCTGAATCGGCTCGTGGCCTAAGACTTCAACGGATGCCAGGTTCATGTCAATCAACCAATTGTTGATCGAACAGATCAAACACGTTGGTGAAGAATGTTCTGCCTTGTTGTTGGATCTCCGGCTCGAGTCGCTGCCAATGGCTGCGCAGTTGAGACGGGCCTTCACTCCCTAATGCACCCACCACATAGCCGTGGTCTTCCTGGATCCACCGTTCCAGGGATTCGCTGCTGAGTTCCCAGTGACACTGCACGCCGATCGCGTGCTGTCCGATGCGGAACACCTGCTCGGGGCAGTGCAGGGAGGAGCCCAGCAGGGTGGCTTCTGCGGGCAGTCGCGCCCGATCACCGTGCCAGTGCAGAACGGCTTCGCTCGGATTCAATCCTTGCAGCAACGGCTCATGCTCAGGTGGCATCCACCAATGGATGGCGCCAAAGCCCACTTCTTTGAGCGGTTGTTGGGGCTCCCCCACCTGAAGGGGCTCCACTCGCCCGCCAACCGCCACCGCCAGCAGCTGGGCTCCAAGGCAGATCCCCAGCATGGGTCTGCGCTGTTCGTGCCAGCTGCGGATCCAACTGAGCTCGCTGTTCAGCCAGGTCATGCCGGGCTTGTGGCGTTCATTCACCCCCATGGGGCCACCCAGCACCAGGGCGACTGTGCTCGCGCAGGTGGCGGGATCGGGGAAGGGATCACCGCGATCGGGGCGAATGGTGTGAATGGCCATCCCTCGTTCCCGGGCGAGGGCGGCGATCACTCCTGGACCCTCCCGGTCCACGTGTTGAACCACCAGGAGCCTCTGGGTCACAGCAGCAGATAGCGCTGGGCCAGGGGCAGTACTTTGGCGGGCTCGCAGTTGAGCAGTTCACCGTCGGCAAACACCTCATAGGTCTGTGGGTCCACGCTCACTTTGGGCAGCGCTGCATTCAGCTTGAGGGCGCTCTTGCCGACGCTGCGGGTGTCCTTGACGGCCATGCAGGTGCGTTCCAGTCCCAGCTGCCGTTGGATGTCGGCGTCCATGGCTGCTTCGCTCACGAAGGTGAGGCAGCTCGGGGCGAGGGCCTTGCCGTAGGCGCCGAACATCGGCCGGCCATGCACCGGCCCGGGGGTGGGAATCGAGGCGTTGGCGTCGCCCATCTGGGCCCAGACGATCGAGCCACCCTTGATCACCAGTTCGGGACGAATGCCGAAGAAGCCCGGCTTCCACAGCACGAGATCGGCGAGCTTGCCGGTTTCGATCGATCCCACCTCGGTGCTGATGCCGTGGGCCAATGCCGGATTGATCGTCACCTTGGCGATGTAGCGCTTCAGCCGGTGGTTGTCGTTGCGAGCGGAGTCTTCCGGCAGGGCACCGCGCTGCACCTTCATCTTGTGGGCGGTCTGGAAGGTGCGGGTGATCACCTCGCCTACGCGGCCCATGGCCTGGGAGTCGCTGGCGATGATTGAGAAGGCGCCCAGGTCGTGAAGGATGTCTTCGGCGGCGATCGTTTCGCGCCGGATCCGCGATTCGGCGAAGGCCACGTCCTCGGGGATCTTCGGGTCGAGGTGGTGGCACACCATCAGCATGTCGAGGTGCTCCTCGAGCGTGTTGCGGGTGTAGGGCCGGGTGGGGTTGGTGCTGCTGGGCAGCACGTTGGCTTCACCGCAGATCTTGATGATGTCTGGCGCGTGTCCACCGCCGGCCCCTTCGGTGTGGAAGGTGTGGATGGTGCGGCCTTTGATCGCGGCGATCGTGTCTTCCACGAAGCCGGCTTCATTCAAGGTGTCGGTGTGGATGCAGACCTGCACATCCATCCGGTCGGCCACCGACAGGCAAGCATCGATCGTGGCCGGCGTGGTGCCCCAGTCTTCATGCAGCTTCAGGCCGCAGGCGCCGGCGCGCACCTGTTCTTCCAGTGCTTCCGGGGTGCTGGCGTTGCCTTTGCCGAAGAAGCCCAGGTTCACCGGCAGGCCTTCGGCGGCCTGGAGCATCCGCCCGATGTGGAAGGCGCCGGGGGTGCAGGTGGTGGCATTGGTGCCGGTGGCTGGTCCGGTGCCGCCCCCCATCAGGGTGGTGACGCCGCTGGCCAGGGCCGTTTCGATCTGCTGGGGGCAGATGAAGTGGATGTGGGTGTCGATGCCACCGGCCGTGAGGATGTGACCTTCTCCGGCGATGGCTTCCGTGCCTGGGCCCACCACGATGGTCACCCCTTCCTGGGTATCGGGGTTGCCGGCTTTGCCGATGCCGATGATGCGGCCGTCCCTGAGCCCCACATCGGCCTTGACGATGCCCCACCAGTCGAGGATCAGGGCATTGGTGATCACCGTGTCGACGGCACCCTCGGCTCGAGGGGTCTGGGACTGGCCCATGCCGTCGCGGATCACCTTGCCGCCGCCGAACTTCACCTCGTCGCCGTAGACGGTGTAGTCCTTTTCGACTTCGAGAATCAGATCGGTGTCGGCCAGACGAACCCTGTCGCCGGTGGTGGGTCCGTAGGTTTCGGCGTAGGCCTGACGGGAGATGCGGTAGGGCATGGGTCAGGCGTCGAGGGGTCCGTTGATCTGGCCGTTGAAGCCGATCACCCGACGCGCACCCGCGAATGGGATCAGGTTCACGTCGCGGCTGTCGCCGGGTTCGAAGCGAATTGCAGTGCCGGCGGGGATGTCGAGCCGCTGGCCGCGCGCGGCGGTGCGGTCGAACTGCAGCGCTGCATTGGCTTCGGCGAAGTGGAAGTGGGAGCCCACCTGCACAGGGCGATCGCCGCGGTTGGCCACATGGAGAGTGGTGATGGGTCGGCCGGCATTGAGTTCGAGTTCGCCGGGTTCGGGCAGCAGTTCGCCCGGGATCAGGGATGCCATCAGGTGAGCCTCAGCGGATCGGGTCATGCAGGGTGACGAGCTTGGTGCCGTCGGGGAAGACCGCTTCGATCTGCACCTCGTGCACCAGTTCTGGAATGCCGTCCATCACTTGATTGCGGTTCAGCCAGGTGCTGCCCTCCTGCATCAGCTCCGCCACGCTTTTGCCATCTCTGGCGCCTTCGAGCACCAGGAAGCTGAGCCAGGCCACTGCCTCCGGGTGGTTGAGCTTCAGGCCGCGGTTGAGTCGCCGTTCCGCCAGCAAGGCTGCGGTGACGATCAGCAGTTTGTCTTTTTCCTGGGGACTGAGATGCATGGGCTGGATCGGTCGTCTTCAGTGTGTCTTCGCTGGGGCCACGTGCGTGTTCGTGGTGAACGCTGGTCGCTGTAAGGGCTCTTCTTGCAGAGGCCAGACCCGCGGGATCCGTGGTGCACTCAAGCCGCGAACGGCGCGGGTGTGAGCCCAGATGCGACTGAACCAGAAGCGGGCATCACGGCTGGATGGGCCGATATAGCGGGCGACCAGACCCTGATCAAGGGCACTGCATCGCAGCGTTCCAATCAATCCCTGCCGGTCCTGGCGGACCAGCTCCAGCAACTGCGTCATGGTGTCGTGGTCCAGGGCCATCGGTGCGGCCCACACCATCGAGCCGAACACGGGCTGTTGATGCAGGCCGTGTTGGTCGGCCAAGGCCTCACCCCCCAGCTCCAGCCTGTCCACCAGCTCCCATTGGTCAGGTTGGCGACGGTCTTCACCGTGGCGCTGAATGCTCAGGGCTGAACGCCAACGGCCCTGCTGCAGGGTCTCTCCGGCGGCGGTGCGGCCCAGCCGCACGATTTCAGCGCTGAGAAACGAGGCATCGTGGGGCAGCTGCACCGTGAGGTGCTGCTCGAAGAGCGCATCGGCGTAGAGCACCAGTTCCTGGGGAAGCCACTCCAGATCGCTGCCGCCTGCCAGCGCGCAGTTCACCTGTTGGCGTGCCCATTGGCCTTTGGGATATAGGTGGCTGCGGCCGATCGAGCCATACACCTTCTGGGCAGCCACGCTGGTGATCAGGCTGCGGCTGCCGGTCTCCAGGTTGAGGTTGATGCTGAGTTGATCGCCGCCCACCAGTCCGCCAGCGGTATGCAGGATCGGCAGTTCGCAGCGGCCGTTGTCGCCCTGTTCGGCGCGCAGCAACTTGAATGGCGCCGTGCAGCCACCCTGGTGGACGCTGCGATCTTCAGCTTGCGCAACCTGGCGCTGTTCAAACCTCAGGTCGCAGCTGCCGTGCCAGGAATCGAGGCGTTGCATCTCAGCAGGCTCGGCGCCCAGGCGGCGATCACTTGTAGCAGCCGATACCAAACGTGGCCTGGGGTCTGGGCAGGCTCAGGGAGGAAGCGGAGCAGACTTGGACGACAGCGTGATCGTGCTGGAGCATCGCCAGGCGGGAGTGGCCGTTGGTGATCTGAGGCCACAGTGCTGCCTGCAGTTGCCCTTAACGGCGGAAGAACGCACGGTCTTGCGTGGTCGTCGCCGCAGCTGCTGCGGACGAGCTCTGCTCCTTCAGTTGCCAAGGGATGGTGCCCTCCAGCCTGGTGATCTCTTGTGGGATGGAGCACGGCGTTGGCAGGTGGAAGTGCTGGCGGCACCGGAGCCGCTGTTGCGGGTGCAGGCTGAGTCCACCCTGGCGTTGCTGCAAGCGGCCTATCACCTTGGCAACCGCCATGTGGCCTTGGAGCTGCACGACGAGGAGTTGCTCCTGCTGGAGGATTCGGTTCTGGAGGCCATGCTGCGGAGCCGTGGTTTGCACGTCACTGTCTGTGAACGGCCGTTCGTCCCCGAAGGTGGTGCCTATGGAGGTGGCCACAGCCATGCCCATGGTGCTTCCCCTGCCCACTCCCACGGCCCTTCCGCGCGATGAGCTCCCTGGCATTGCTGCAACTGGTGAGTCCTGCCTTGCCGGTGGGAGCCTTCAGTTATTCGGAAGGGTTGGAAGCTCTGATTCAGGCTGGGGCCCTGAAGGATGAGTCCGGCCTCGAGCAGTGGTTGAGGGCTGAGCTGGAGCGCGGTGCCTTGCGGTTGGAGGCTGCCGCTCTCACGGAGCTGATCGTTGACCTGAATGCCTGGGCCACCCGCTCCGACGAGAAGGCGCGGGGGCGCGTGCTGCATCTGGATGGTTGGCTGTTGGCGAGCCGTGAAGCGGCGGAGATGCGTGCCCAGCAGCGCCAGATGGGGGGCTCTCTTCTGCAGTTGTTGGCCGATATGGGTTATTCCCTGCCGCATCCACTTCCCCTGGCCTGGCCGGCTGCCTGGGCTTGGGCGGCACTGTCATTGCAGGTGCCGGAGTTGGAGATGGTTGAGGGGTATCTCTACGGCTGGGTTGCCAATCAGCTCAGTGCGGCGGTGCGACTGTTGCCCTTGGGCCCCACGCGGGCGCAGGTGATGCAACAACGCCTGTTGCCTTGCATCGCCGCTGAAGCCGCCCGGCTTTGTGCGAGTGATCCATGTCAGTTGTGGTCAGCAGGTGTGGGGGCCTCCTTGGCGCAGTTGTCCCATGCTGAGTTGTATTCCCGTTTGTTCCGAAGCTGATGGGTAGCAAGTTGCGCCTTGGCATTGCCGGGCCTGTGGGTTCCGGCAAAACCGCTCTGGTGGAGGCGCTCTGCCGGCGGCTGCGGGAGCAGTTGCAACTGGCGGTGGTCACCAATGACATTTACACCCAGGAAGATGCCCAGTTCCTGACGCGGGCTGGGGCTCTGGAGCCGGCACGCATCCGTGGCGTGGAGACCGGTGGGTGTCCGCATACGGCGATTCGTGAGGATTGCTCGATCAACAGGGCGGCAGTGGCTGATCTGGAAGCGCAGTTCCCAGGCCTCGATCTGGTGCTGGTGGAAAGCGGTGGCGACAATCTGGCCGCCAGCTTCAGTCCGGAGTTGGTGGATCTCTGCATCTATGTAATTGATGTCGCTGCCGGCGACAAGATCCCCCGTAAGGGAGGTCCAGGGATCACACGCTCGGATCTGTTGGTGATCAACAAGATCGATCTGGCTCCTCTCGTGGGGGCGGATCTAGCGGTGATGGAGCGCGACACTCTGCGCATGCGTGGCGACTGCCCTTGGTGTTTCACCAATCTCCACAGCGGCGAAGGTCTCGATCGGGTGGTGGAGTTTGTGTTGCAACAACTACCAAATGTCACGGCTTCAGGTATGAATAAGGCGCCTTGATTGCTGTTCCGTAACGAGTGCTACTTGCAGGGATGCCGCTGGCTGGGACTGTCAAATTGCGCTTAGCGCAGCAGTTATCGCTGTCAACACACCATGTCTCAATCGTTGTCAAAACGCATCCTGATCAGCCTGGCGGCGACGTCCCTGGGCGTCAGTGTCACGGCCTGTGGCAGTGGTGACCAAGCTGCCGATGTTCAGTACGACGACACCGTGAAGGTGGGCATCCTTCACTCCCTCACCGGCACCATGGCCATCTCGGAGTCCACCCTTGTGGATACCGAGAAAATGGCGATCGATGAGATCAATGCCGCTGGCGGT